>NZ_CM191257.1:3082500-3745015 GCF_005406185.4 Sphingobium sp. RSMS
CAAGCACTTGTGGGGGGCACAGGCCAGGGGGTAGCGACTGTTTAGCAAAAACACAGGGCTCTGCTAAGTCGGCTTCAAGACGACGTATAGGGCCTGACGCCTGCCCGGTGCCTGAAGGTTAAGAGGAGGAGTGCAAGCTCTGAATTGAAGCCCAGGTAAACGGCGGCCGTAACTATAACGGTCCTAAGGTAGCGAAATTCCTTGTCGGGTAAGTTCCGACCTGCACGAATGGCGTAACGACTTCCCCACTGTCTCCAGGATATGCTCAGCGAAATTGAATTCTCCGTGAAGATGCGGAGTACCCGCGGTTAGACGGAAAGACCCCGTGCACCTTTACTGCAGCTTCAGAGTGGCATTAGGAAAGAACTGTGTAGCATAGGTGGGAGGCTTTGAAGCCGGGACGCCAGTTCCGGTGGAGCCATAGGTGAAATACCACCCTGTTGTTTTCTGATGTCTAACCTCGCACCGTCATCCGGTGCAGGGACCCTCTGTGGCGGGTAGTTTGACTGGGGCGGTCGCCTCCTAAAGAGTAACGGAGGCGCGCGATGGTGGGCTCAGGACGGTTGGAAACCGTCTGTTAGAGTGCAATGGCATAAGCCCGCCTGACTGCGAGACTGACAAGTCGAGCAGAGACGAAAGTCGGTCATAGTGATCCGGTGGTCCCTCGTGGAAGGGCCATCGCTCAACGGATAAAAGGTACGCCGGGGATAACAGGCTGATGATTCCCAAGAGCTCATATCGACGGAATCGTTTGGCACCTCGATGTCGGCTCATCACATCCTGGGGCTGGAGCAGGTCCCAAGGGTTTGGCTGTTCGCCAATTAAAGTGGTACGTGAGCTGGGTTCAGAACGTCGCGAGACAGTTTGGTCCCTATCTGCCGTGGGCGTCGAAATTTGAGAGGAGTTGACCCTAGTACGAGAGGACCGGGTTGAACATGCCTCTGGTGTACCTGTCGTCCTGCCAAGGGCGCAGCAGGGTAGCTATGCATGGACGGGATAACCGCTGAAAGCATCTAAGCGGGAAGCCTCCCTCAAGATAAGATTTCTTCGAGCGGTCGTAGACCACGACCTTGATAGGCCGGATGTAGAAGTGTGGTAACATATGGAGCTAACCGGTCCTAATTGCTCTGATCGCGCCTGAGAGTCCCACCATCAATGACAACACTGGATACAAACCAGCGTCAGCCATCGAGCGTGGTGATCAACCTCATGCCAGATAAACAAACCAACTCATTTGATGACGCGTTTCTCAACCGAAACGCCCAAGTGCACGGCACCGATTAAAACCCGAAGCGCAAGCTCTATTGCTTGGTGACCATAGCGTCTGTGACCCACCCGATCCCTTCCCGAACTCGGACGTGAAACCAGTCTGCGCCGATGGTACTGTGGCTCAAGCCCCGGAAGAGTAGGGCGTCGCCAGGCATTATAGCTCGCGCTTCACATTAACCCATTCGCAATAAATGCGGCCTCCACAGCGATCTCTAGTGTCGCGGGATGGAGCAGCCCGGTAGCTCGTCAGGCTCATAACCTGAAGGTCGTAGGTTCAAATCCTACTCCCGCAACCAGAGGCCGCAATTCAAATGCCATTTCATCAGCCATGAACATGTCCCATCGATCTTTCGGATCGGTGTTGGACTTTCATTGCGTCGACATGCGTGACCTGTTCCCCAAATAGCGTTCCGCCGCAAAATAGCGCGGAAGGCGTGCGCGGAGGTTTGAATCCCGCCACGGTCCTTTGAGCGGCCGATTCCCGCTCCTAATCCTGCAACGCGATCATCGAAATCTGCCGGCCATAGTCGGCTTCTCCCCGATGGCAGGAACGGCGGTAGCTGTAAAAGCGGTCCGGCTGGCCATAGGTGTCCTCGTCCAGCAGTTCGATCTGGCCGATTCCCGCATCTGCCAGCCGCGCAGCTACATAGGCGGCGATGTCGAATTGGCAATGCCCCTCGCGCCCTGCTGAGAAGAAGCGATCATTTTCCGCATCCGCCGCCGCGAAGCGCTCTGCAAAATCCAGGGTCACTTCATAGGATGAGCGCCCGATGCAGGGCCCTATCGCGCAGGCGATCCGGTCGCGCGCGGCACCCAGCGCCTCCATCGCGTCGATCGTCCGATCCGTGACACCGCCCAAGGCGCCCTTCCACCCTGCATGCGCCGCGCCGACGACTCCGGCGGAAGCATCGGCAAACAGCACTGGCACGCAATCGGCAGTGAGAATCCCCAATATCAAACCAGGCCGATCGGTCACCATCGCATCGGCTGCCGGCCGTTCGTCGGCTTCGACAGGCGCCGTGACCGTGACCACATCGGGCGAATGAACCTGGTGGACCGTCACCAGCGCCGCACCCGGCAGCAGCGCGTCGCGGGCGAGATCCCGGTTGCGCAGAACCGCGTCCCGTTCATCCTCCGAACCCAGTCCGACGTTCAGGCCCGCATGAATTCCGGTCGAAACGCCACCGCGCCGCCCTGCGAAACCGTGCAGGACGTCGCCCAAACCCGCAGCCCGCAGCAACTCGACCACGCTTCACTCCTCAACATCGTCATGGGAACCGCTTTTGCACCATGTCCTGAATGCGCAACATACTTGCGCACGGCGGATTAGGCGATAGTCTCCGTTCCATCACAAAAGGGGAGCGGCCGCAACGGTCGCCTGGGCAAAAGACTTCAAAGATAAAGGGCTCCACCATGATTTTCGGGCGCATAAAGCCATTGGATGCCATATTGGCCACGGCCGAGAAGAAATCTCTCGTCCGTACCCTGGGGCCGGTTCAACTGACGCTGTTGGGTGTCGGCGCGATTATCGGCACCGGTATTTTCGTTCTGACCGCCGCCGCCGCGCAAAAGGCCGGGCCGGGCATGATGTGGAGCTTCGTCATCGCGGGCGCCGTCTGCGCCTTCGCGGCGCTCTGCTATTCCGAGATCGCCTCGATGGTACCCGTATCGGGTTCCGCCTATACCTATACCTATGCGGTCGTCGGGGAATTGCTCGCCTGGATGGTGGGCTGGGCGCTGATCCTGGAATATGCGGTCGCGGCCAGCGCCGTTTCGGTGGGCTGGTCCGGTTATTTCATGGGATTGCTCAAAAGCATAACGGGACTTGAACTGCCACAGGCGCTTTCGGCGGGGCCCGTCTGGACGATGAACGGCCTCATCCCGCATGCCGATTTCTCCCATGGCGTCATCAATATTCCCGCCATCGTCGTTGCGCTCGCCGTCACCGCTCTGCTGGTGATCGGCACCACGGAAAGCGCCCGCGTCAATGCCGTGCTCGTCGCCATCAAGGTGACAGCGCTCACTGCCTTCGTCCTCTTGACGCTGCCCGTGCTGGACACCGGCAATTTCTCGCCCTTCGCGCCCAATGGCTGGTTCGGCCCGGAAGGCACAAGCGGCATGGGCATCGTTGGCGCGGCCGCCTCGATCTTCTTCGCCTATGTCGGTTTCGACGCCGTCTCGACCGCGGCGGAGGAAACCAAGAACCCGCAGCGCAACGTGCCCATCGGCCTGATCGGCAGCCTTGCGCTGTGCACCATCTTCTATCTGCTGGTGGCTGGCGGCGCGATCGGCGCCATCGGCGCGCAGCCGGTGCTCGGCCCGGACGGCGCCGTCGTCGCGCCCGGATCGCAGGGTTTCGCCGCCGCCTGCGCCACCGCGGCCCATGCGAAGGACCTTGTCTGCTCCAACGAAGCGCTCGCCCATGTGCTGCGTGAGATCAACTGGACCGTGGTGGGCAATGCCCTGGGCCTTGCCGCCAATCTGGCGCTGCCCTCGGTCATCCTGATGATGATGTTCGGCCAGACCCGCATCTTCTTCGTGATGGCGCGCGACGGCCTGCTGCCGGAAAAGCTGGCCAGCATCCATCCCCGGTTCAAGACGCCCCATGTCGTCACCATGGTGACGGGCGTCTTCGTCGCCATCGGCGCCGCGCTGCTGCCCGTGGGTCAGCTTGCGGACATCTCCAATTCCGGCACGCTCTTCGCCTTCTTCATGGTGTCGATCGCCGTGCTGGTGTTGCGTGTGAAGGAACCGGGCCGCGCCCGTCCTTTCCGCACGCCGCTGGTGTGGGTGATCGCCCCGATGGCGGCCGTCGGCTGCATCTTCCTCTTCTTCAACCTGCCCTTCGATGCCCAGCTGGTCCTGCCGGTCTGGGGCGGCCTCGGCCTCGTGCTTTATTTCATCTATGGCTATCGCAAGAGCCATGTGGGACGCGGCCTGATCGAAACCCACGAACAGGATGCCGGCATTCCGCCTCAGCCCGTGCCGCCTTTGCCGGGCGCGCATACGCCCGGCGGCCGGGACGCCTGATCGACGAAGGGGGGGCGGCCACACCGCCCCCTTTTCAGTGCAGCGGTTCGAATTCCGGATCGCGCAGCGCGCCATGATGGGGGCGCGTGAACAAATTGCCCCGTTCGGCCCAGGCGACGATCAGGAAGGAGATCGAGCCGAACACTGCCAGCCCCAGCGTCAAAGGCAATGTCGTCCCGTCGAAGGCGCGGCCGATCAGGCTGCCCAGCGCGCTCGACACGGCCGTGGTCAGGAACGCCTGGAAGGAGGAGGCGACGCCCGCGCCCCTTGCGAAGGGTTCCATCGAGATCGCGCTGAAATTCGATGCGGTGAAGGCGATGGTCATCATCGTCGCCGCCTGCAGGATCATGAAGCTGACGATGGTTTCGTACCCCGTCAGGATCACCGCCAGATGCGTGACATTGATCGCCACCAGGCAGAGCAGCGCCGTCTGGCTCAACCGCCGCGCACCGAAGCGCGAGACGAGCCGGCTGTTGAGCAGGCTGCCGATCCCCATGCTGCCGGCGATGGCAGCGAAGGCGAAGGGGAAGATCCTCTGCGCCCCGAATATGTCGAAGAAAATTTGCTGTATCGAAAGGATGAAGCCGATCAGGCCACTCATCACGACGCCGCTCGCCAGCATATAGCCGATCGAGGTGCGGGTGCGCAGGATGGTGCCGACCGTGCGGAAAATCGTGCCCGCGCTCATGCGCAGGCGATTTTCGGGCAGCAGCGTTTCCGGCAGGCGCATGCTCATCCACAGCAGGACGGCCGTCGCCAGGATCGCGAGCGCCCAGAAGATCCAGCGCCAGGGCGCGATCCACAATATCGCCTGGCCGAATGTCGGCGCCATGACCGGGATCAGCATGAAAACGGCGAAGATCAGCGACATCACCCGGGCCATCGCATCGCCCCTGAACCGGTCGCGGACGATGCCGACGGTGATCACCCGGCTGGCCCCCGCGAAGAAGCCGGCGCTGGCCCGGCCGACGAGCATCATGGCGAAGCTGTGCGCGCCCGCGCAGGCGATGGAGGCGAGGATGAACAGCGCCATCGCGCTGCCCAGCACCCGCTTTCGCCCATATCGATCGGACAGCACGCCGAACAATAGCGATCCGACCCCCAATCCCATGAAATAGGCGCTGATGATCAACTGCCGGTCATTGGGGTGCGGGACCGAAAGATCCCGGCCGATGTCGGGCAAGGCGGGCAGCATGGGATCGATCGACAGCGCGTTCATCGCCATCAGGCAGGCGCACAGCATCACGAACTCATGGAACGCTATGTCCTTTTTCGGCTGTGCTGCGGCGACGTCGCGTTGATCGGTCATGCCGGTGGCTATAGGGACAATCGCGCGGACGCGCCACCCCTTTAGTGCCTTCGCGGGGCATTGCCTTTGCCGCCCATGGCATCATCGCGGCTCCGATCTATGGTATCTGCCGCGTTAACCATTTTTTATCCGCTGCCGGTGCAGCCTGTCGCTCGTCGAAAACCATCGCGTCGAAATCCATGAGGGGGATTCGGTTATGGCTAATGGACTGAAGAGTGCGCAGTTTCTGATGGAAAGCCGCTTCGCGGGGGCAGCCGACCGAACGGCGGAGGCCTGTTTCGATCTGGGTGTCGCCTATAGCTGTGGCACGGGCGGTCTGCCCGTCGATCTGATCGAAGCGCATAAATGGTTCAATCTCGCTGCGCTCAAGGGCAGCGAGGAAGGGCAGACGATGCGCGCGGAAGTGGCCGGGGAAATGTCGGCGCGCGAAATCGCCGAAGCGCAGCGGCAGGCGCGTGCGCTGATCGCCGCGACGCAATTGCGGGCTGCCTAGGCATTTCCAGCAGGGGCATCGCCCGATCGCCCGGAAATGGCGACAAGGCAAAAGCCTGGGGCGGCCGCGCCGATGCAAACGGATCGGTGCGATGATCCCACCGGGAAATAACGGGGCTACTCTCCAGCCTTTGCAGGAGTACGGGGCGCCTTTGATCGGACCTGACCGTCTGCCCACAGCGCCTTTGCATCAGTCCGGCCGTGCCTCGCCCTTTCGAAAGGGTGTCCTTTCGGTCAGCCACATCCTGTCGCGCTGCACGCCCTGCCGCTCTGCCGCCAGGAAGTCGGCAACGGCGCGGCGGAAGCTGGCATTGGGTATGAAATGCGCGGAAAAGGTCGGTTCCGGCGCATAGCCGCGCGCCAGCTTGTGGCCACCCTGTGCGCCAGCCTCCACCCGTTTCAGCCGGCGGGCGATGGCGATGTCGATCGCCTGATAATAGCATAGCTCGAAATGCAGATTGGGCACGTCCTCGGTACAGCCCCAATAGCGTCCATAGAGCGTATCCGCGCCGATCAGGTTGAGCGCGCCGGCGATCGGTTGCCCATGCCGCAGCGCCAGCACCAGCAGCACCCGGTCCGCCATGCTTTCCCCCAGCATGGAGAAGAAGGCGCGGGTCAGATAGGGGCGCCCCCATTTGCGCGCGCCGGTATCCTGGTAGAAGGTCCAGAATATGTCCCAATGCGCCTCGGTCAGCGCGGCGCCGGTCAGGTGGACGATCTCCAGCCCCTCGACCGCCCTTTCACGTTCCTTGCGGATATTCTTGCGCTTGGCGCTCGACAGGTCGGCCAGGAAGTCGCCGAAATCGCCATAGCCGCGATTGGTCCAGTGGAACTGGCTGTCTTCCCGGATCAGCCAGCCCGCCGCCTCGAACAGCGGCACCTGCTCCGGCGCGATGAAGGTCGCATGGGCGGAGGACAGCTCATTCTGCTGCACCACCGCCTCGATCCCGGCGATCAGCGCCGGGGCGAGGGTTTCGTCGCGCAGCAGCAGCCGGGGGCCCGGCACCGGCGAAAAGGGCGCGGCGATCTGGATCTTCGGATAATATTGCCCGCCGGCCCGCTCCCAGGCATCGGCCCAGCCATGGTCGAACACATATTCGCCCTGGCTATGGGTCTTGCCATAGAGCGGCGCAGCGCCGGCGATCCGCCCATCCGGCCCGTCGATGACCAGCGGCAGGGGCTGCCAGCCGCTATTTCCGCCGACGCTGCCGGACCGTTCCAGCGCCGTCAGGAAATCCCAGCTCATGAAGGGATTGGCATCCCCCGCGCAGGCATCCCACTCGTCGCGCGGCAATTCGGCCACGCCCTGGGCAAGGCGCGCCACGCACTCAGTCATGCGACCGCTCGAAGATGATCTGGTCCGCGTGCAGCGCCGCGCGGGCACGCTGCTCCTCGCCACGCACCGTCCATGTCAGCACGGGCAGGCCCCTCCGGCGGGCGTCAACGGATAAGGAGGAAGGCAGGTCGCGAATGTCACAGGCGATAAAATCGGGTTTCGCCGCCCAAAGTGCAAGGGCGCGCCCGATTCTATCGCGCCAGCCGCGCTTGCCCTGCTCCGTAATCACCAGCCCGCGCGCGACCATGGGACGGTGACGCCGGAACCAGCGCATCGCCACGGGATTGAAGGACATGACGGCCGCCGGCGTCTTGGGCCGCCGCGCGAGATCGTCGGCAACCGCTACGCAGATCGGTTCGACATGCCGCCCGTCCACCTTGATCTCGATGAGCAGCGGAACGTCCGTCCCGCACAGGTCGAGCAGAGCGCGAAGGCGGGGAACGCCGCCGCCGTCCGGCAGCATCAGCCGGTCTATCGCCCCGGCATCATGATCCTGCACAGCCCCATTCTCGCCCGTCATGCGGCGCAGCACGGCGTCGTGGAAGACAATCGCCACATTATCGCGGCTGAGGCGGACATCGCATTCGATGCCGAAACCGCCGGCGATGGCGGCCGCGAAAGCCGCCATGCCGTTCTCGCTGATCCGGCCCCCATGCAGCCCGCGATGGGCGAAGGGGCGGGCGATCAGGAAGGGGAAGGCGTCAGGCCGGGCGGACAAGGACGATCGCGTCGATCTCGACCACCGCGCCCAGCGGCAGCACCGGCACGCCCACCGCGCTGCGGGCATGCTTGCCCGCGTCCCCGAAGACCTCGACCATCAGTTCGGACGCGCCATTGGCGACCTTGGGCTGGTCGGTGAATTCGGGCGTGCTGCTGATGAAGGCGCCCAGCTTCACGATCCGTTCGACCCGGTCCAGGCTGCCGAGCGCCGCCTTCATCTGGGCGATCAGGTTGAGGCCGCAGGCCCGCGCCGCCTTGACGCCATAGTCGAGGTCGCGATCCTCGCCCAGCCGGCCCGTCATCAACTGGCCGTCGGACAGCGAGATCTGCCCGGAGATATGCAGCAGGCCATTCGCTTCCACCGCCGCAACATAGGCGGCGACCGGCGCGGCGGCAGCGGGCAGGGTGATGCCCAATTCGGTCAGGCGGGCTTCGATGCTCATGCGGATGCTCCTTGAGTGGTCTGTAAGGTTTCGGGCGCCGGACCCTCGGCCAATCGGGCCGTGATCCAGGTTTCGGCGGCCGCCCAGTCGTCGATCCGGGCGTGGGCCCGCGGCGCGGCGGCTATCGTGCTGGCGATCTCCGGCTCACCCACCATGTGCAGGCGCCAGACGCCCGGCGCATGATCCGCCACCGAGCCATGATGCTCGGCCAGGTCGTCGATGAACAGGGCGACGCTGGGCCGGCGCTCCGCGACGATGGCGGCCAGCGGCTGACCCTTGCCGCCCTGGTTCCAATAGACGGTGAAGGGGAGGCCATGGGTCGCGAGCTGCTCCTCCCTCTGCCGGTGATGCCGCTCCGTGATATTGGTGAGGACAACGATGTCCGCGATCCCGCTCAGGCGGCGCATCGCCTCCACCGCCCCGGCGATCGGCGTCTGGCGATGCATTTCCGTATCGAAGAAACCGATCAGCAATTCCCACACCAGCGCGCGCTCCAGCGGCTGGCCGCTGTCCTTGTGCCGCAGCGCCCCGCCAAAGCCGCGCTCACGCATGTCGAAATGGACATTGTGGTTCTCGTCCAGCCATTGCCGGAAGGGCACCACCATATGCAGCAGCACCTCGTCGCAGTCGGTGATGATCAGGGGGCGGGTCATGCGATCAGGGACTCCCTTGCGGCGATCAGCGCCTCCGGCCTGCTGTCGATGCTTTCGGCACAGGCGATCAGATCCGGCTCATGATCGGCCAGGAAGCCCAGCACCGCACTCAATATCGCCGGATCGCCCACGCCGTTCCTCAACGTATCGGCGTCCAGCCCGGTCAGCGCCAGCAGCCGGTCGGCGCGGCGATCGTCCGCCAGTGTCCAGGCCAGCGCCATCAGGGCCAGAACGGATGGCTCCCGGGTCTCGTCTGGGATATGTTGCTTGCCATGGTTAATGTCGGGACGCATGATTGATCTCAACGAAGGGCGGGCCTAGGGGGACGCACTTCCATTATGTTTGCGGATTTCTCCAAACGCGGGTGACTGGTGGCAAAGCGCGTGCTCGTTGTCGAGGACAACGAACTCAATCTCAAACTTTTTTGTGACCTGCTGCGCGCGCACGGGCATGAGGTGCTGCCGCTGCGCGACGGGCGTGACCTGCTGGCGCAGGCGCGCGAATTCCATCCGGACCTGGTGATCACCGACATTCACCTGCCGCATATCAGCGGGCTCGACCTCATCATCTCGCTGAAGCGGGACGCGCAATTGTCGTCGGTGCCGATCATGGCGGTCACCGCCTATGCGGGCCATGGCGATGAGGAACGGATTCGCGGGGCAGGCGCGCAGGCCTATGTGTCCAAGCCGATTTCCGTGCTGCGCTTCATAGAGCAGGTGAACGCTCTGCTCTAGGGCGCGGGTTTGCCCGTTGCGGCCATGAAATCCTCCCTCTCCGCCGCCTGAAGCCGGGATTGTCACCGCCCGGTCATACAGCTTTCATCGATCCGTCTCCCTTTTGCAGCCATGTCGTCACGCGGCTCTGCCATGCCGCCGTCGCCAAGGGCGCGGCGTTCAGCCGACAGCCCGGATTGTACACAGGGGTATTCATCCATGTCTCATCTGACCGACGAGGCGCGCGCGGCTTTCCGCGATGCGCAGCCCAAGATCACTGCCGGCGAAGACAGCCTGGAATCGATCGTTGCCGCCAATCCGGCGCGCCGCACCGTGCTGAAGAACGGCCTGCTCGGCCTTTCCATGCTGCCGATTCTGGGTGCGCTCACGGCCTGCGGCGACGATGACGATTCCGGCTCGCCGACACCCACGCCCACGCCGACGCCAGCCCCGGCGCCCAGCTACGCCATCAACTTCGCACCGGTCGCGATCAACGGCAACGACACGGTCACGGTTCCCGCCGGCTACACCGTCGATGTGCTGCTGAAAGCAGGCGACTCGGTCGAAACCGGCACCGCCTATGCCCCCGGCAGCTTCCCCGGCAGCGCGGCCCAGACCAATTTCTGGGCGGGCGGCAATCATGACGGCATGGAATTTTTCGAACTGTCGGGCGTCGACCCGAACAGCGGCGGCCTGCTGGCGATCAACCATGAACTGCCGGATTACAACATCCTCTTTTCCAGCGGCGCCTATAATGCCGCCACCGCCACGGCCGACCAGAAGGCCATCGCCCTGTCGGCGGTCGGCGTTTCCGTCGTGGAGGTCGCCAAGGGCACGGACGGCAAGTTCGCGGTCAAGGCGGGCTCGCGTTTCAACAAGCGCTATAGCGGCAACACGGACTATCGCGTCGGCGGCCCCGCCGCGGGCCTGCTCTCCCCGACCATCCGCGGCACGCTCAACAACTGCTCCTCGGGCCGCACGCCCTGGGGCACCTATCTGACCTGCGAGGAGACGACCAACAACTATCTCGACCCGACGCAGCCCAACAACAATTATGGCTGGGTGGTAGAGATCGACCCCTATCAGGAACTGGCCGCGCCGACCAAGCGCACCGCCATGGGCCGCTTCTCCCATGAGAATACCACCTATATGGACGATGCCAACAACCGCGTCGCCTTCTATATGGGCGACGATTCGACGCCGGGATGCATCTACAAATTCGTGCCCGACCGCGCCTACAGCACCGGCAACCGCGCGTCGAACATCGACATGCTCGACTATGGCACGCTTTATGTGGCGCGCTTCAACGCGGATGGTACGGGTGAATGGCGGGCGCTGGTGCAGGGGCAGAATGGCCTGGTCGCCAATGCCTCCGACCCGGGCAATGTCAGCCAGTCGACCACCCCGCCGACCCCCACGACGGTCAGCTTCAACAGTACGGCCGATGTGCTCATCAACGCCCAGTCGGCGGCGCGCGTCGCCGGCGGTACGCTGATGGACCGGCCGGAATGGATCACGGTCGCGCCGAACCGCCAAGCGATCTTCGTCACGCTCACCAACAATAGCAGCCGCCGCGTCACCGATAACCCCAATCCGCGCACGACCAACCTGCACGGTCATATCCTGAAGTTCCGCGAAAATGGCGATTCGCCGCTGGCGACCCGCTTCACCTGGGAAGTCTTCCTGCTGGCGGGCAATCCCAATCTGGCCGAAGCGAACCTGAAGGGGAACATCAGCGGCGATTATTTCTCCAGCCCCGATGGCCTCCGCATCGATCCGCAGGGCCGCCTGTGGGTCCAGACCGATCATAATCTCACCGGCAATGCGGGCACGCTGAACGGTGCGGCGGTCAACATGACCCAGGCCTTCGGCAACAATTCGATGTACCATGTCGACCAGACGAGCAAGGCATCCAAGCGCTTCCTGGTCGGTCCCGTGGGTTGCGAGATCACCGGCATCGCCTATACGCCGGACCTCAAGAGCTTCTTCATCAACATCCAGCATCCGACCGGCAACTGGCCGGTATCGGGGCAGCAGCCACGCTCCTCGACCATCGTGGTGCGCCGTACGGATGGCCAGCCGGTCGGTAATTGATCGATCCGGCTTGGCGGATTTTGGCCAAATCCAAGACATTCCCCTCCCGTAAACGGGAGGGGTTAGGGGTGGGCGCGAGCGCAGCGAGCTTCCAGCTTAGGCGTTGAAAATTCACGCAGATGCCGCGCCAGCCCACCCCCTAGCCCCCTCCCGCCTGTGGGAGGGGGGATGTCCTGATTCCACCCCTCCCGCTTACCGCCGCAGCAGAAACACCGCATGTTCCGCGAACAGATTGGCGTTCGCATGGGTGGTTTCCCGGTCGCCCTTCAGGAACCATTGGCCGTCTATGGTCCAGCCGCGATCCTTCACCAGGGCGCGGAAATCGTCGACCGTGACATGGTGGATGTTGAGCGTATCGTACCATGTGTCGGGCAGCAGGCGCGTCACCGGCATGCGCCCGCCCCAGAACAGCGACAGCCGCCCGCGCCAATGGGCGAAATTGGGGAAGGATACGAAGGCCTGACGGCCAATGCGCAGCAGTTCCTCCACCACGCGGTCCGGGCGTCGGGTGGTCTGGAGCGTCTGGCTCAAGATCGCATAGTCGAAGCTGGCTTCGGGATAAGTGACAAGGTCGGTGTCGGCGTCCCCCTGCACCACCGAAAGTCCCCGGCCAACGGCGGCGGCGACATTGTGCGGGTCGATTTCAAGGCCGCGCGCGTCGACCCGTTTGGTGTCGCGCAGCGCCGCCATCAGCGCGCCGTCGCCGCAGCCCACGTCCAGCACCCGCGCGCCGGGGGTCACGGTACGGGCGATCAGGGCGAGGTCGGGACGCAGGCTCATGCGCGGCCGCCCTTCAGGAAGCCGTCCACCACCCGGTTCAGTTCCGGGCATTCCAGCAGGAAGGCGTCATGGCCGAACGGGCTGGAGAGTTCGACGAAGCTCGCCTGCGCGCCGCCGGCATTGAGCGCGTGGACGATCAGGCGGGATTCCGCCGTGGGATAGAGCCAGTCCGTGTCGAAGCTGACGAGGCAGAAACGCGCCCTGGATGCCGTAAAGGCCTTGGCAAGGCTGCCGCCATGATCCTCCGCAATGTCATAATAGTCCATGGCGCGGGTGATGTAGAGATAGCTGTTGGCGTCGAACCGCTCGACGAAGCTCAGCCCCTGGTGGCGCAGATAGGATTCCACCTGGAAATCGGCGTCGAAGCCGAAGGTCTTGGACCCATTCGGGTTTTCCGGGCGCCCCTGAAGACGACGCCCGAATTTCTCCGTGAGGCCCGCTTCGGAAAGATAGGTGATGTGCGCGGCCATGCGCGCCACCGCCAGGCCCGCGCTGGGGATCGCGCCGTCCGCATAATAGTCGCCGCCGCGCCAGTTGGGGTCGGCCATGATCGCCTGCCGCCCGACTTCGTGGAAGGCGATGTTCTGGGCGCTGTGTCGCGCCGTGGAGGCGATGACGACGCAGCTTTCGACACGTTCCGGATAAAGGGTGGGCCAGATCAGCGCCTGCATGCCGCCCATGGAACCGCCGATCACGGCATGAAGCCGGTCCACGCCCAGATGATCGAGCAGCATCGCCTGGGCGCGGACCATGTCGGCGATGGTGATCACCGGAAAGCGCATCGCATGGGGATCGCCGGTCGCGGGGTCCAGGCTGGCAGGCCCGCTGGAGCCCATGCAACTGCCGATGACATTGGCGCAGACGATGAAATGACGGGCGGGGTCGACCGGCTTCCCCTCCCCCACCAGCCGCCACCACCAACCGGGCTTGCCGGTGACGGGATGGTCCGACGCGACATATTGGTCGCCGGTCAGCGCGTGGCAGATGAGGATGACGTTGGAACGGTCCGCGTTCATCCGCCCATAGGTTTCATAGGCGATGTCCACCGGCCCCAGCGCGGCTCCGCTGTCCAGCCGCAGCGGGCCGGGCAGCCGCGCCTGCCGGCGCAGGCCGAAACGGGTGTCATCGGGAAAGGACGCGCTGGCCATATCGGTTCGGGCTAGGACCGGGGCCGGGCTCTGTCAATCGGCCCTTCCTTCGCCTAGATGACTGGCATGACCGACCATTCTGCCATCCCCATCCTGACCTATGGCCCGCTCTATCCCTATCTGGACGACGGGCTGGCACGGCGCTTTGCGGTTCACGCCCTTGCGGCGGATGCCGATCCGGATGCGCTGCCGCCCGAAGCGCGGGAGGCGCGGGCGCTGGTATCCTTCGGATCGGTCGGCGCCTCCGCGGCGATCATGGACGCCCTGCCGAAGCTGGAGATGATCGGGCTGTTTTCGGTTGGCTATGACAAGGTCGATGTCGATCATGCACGGGCAAAGGGCATCCGCGTCACCAATACGCCGGACGTGCTGACCGATGACGTGGCCGACCTGGCGGTGGGGCTGCTCTATGCGACGGTGCGCAATATCGCGGCCAATGACCGGATGGTGCGGGCCGGGGACTGGGCGCGGGGCGTGAAGCCGCCGCTGTGCGGGCGCGTGACGGGCAAGCGGATCGGGATTTTGGGACTGGGCCGGATCGGGCGCGCCATCGCCCGGCGGCTGGAGCCGGTGGCGGGGGAGATTATCTACCACAGCCGGCGGGCGGTGGCGGATACGACCTGTCGCTATGTGGCCGATCCGCTGGATTTCGCGCGGCAGAGCGATGTCGTCATTGTCGCGACCTCCGGCGGGCCGGAGGCGCGCGGGCTGGTCGATGCGGCGATGCTGGATGCGCTGGGCCCCGAGGGCGTGATCATCAACATCAGCCGGGGCAGCGTGATCGATGAGGACGCGCTGGTGGCGGCGCTGGGGGAAAGACGGATCGCGGGCGCGGGTCTCGACGTGTTCGCGAACGAGCCGCATGTGCCGGAAGCGCTGTTGGCGATGGATCATGTGGTGCTGCAACCGCATCAGGGCAGCGCGACCGTCGAGACGCGCAAGGCGATGGCCGATCTGGTGCTGGCCAATCTGGATGCCTGGGCGGCGGGCGAGCCCCTGCTGACCCCCGTGGTGTGAGAAGCGGGCGCCCGCATCCAAGCGCTTTGCGTTTCGCTTCGATGACGCTAAAGCGCGGCGCATGACAAAGCCTGCCCCCAAAGACTGGATCCTCGGCATTTCGCCCTATGTTCCCGGCAAGTCGGCCGCCGATGACGGGCGACCGCTGGTGAAGCTGTCCGCCAATGAAAATCCGCTGGGCACCGGGGAAGCGGCGCGGGCCGCGCTGGTCGCGGCAACGGCGGATCTGGCGACCTATCCCGATCCCGGCGCAGCCAGGCTGCGCGAGGCGATCGCGGCGGCGCATGGGCTGGACCCGGCGCGGGTGATCTACGGCACGGGGTCGGACGAATTGCTGCACATCGCGGCGAGCGCCTATGCCGGGCCGGGGGATGAGGTGCTCTACGTCCGCTACGGCTTTTCGGTGTACGACATCGCGGCGCGGCGCGTGGGGGCGACGCCGGTCATCGCGCCGGACGCCGATTATGCGACCGATGTGGATGCGCTGCTCGCGGCGGTGACGGAGAAGACCAAGGTCGTCTTCCTCGCCAACCCCAACAACCCGACCGGCACCATGACGTCGCGGGAAGAGATTGCGCGGCTGCATGCCGGTCTGCGGCCCGACATATTGTTCGTGCTGGATCAGGCCTATGCCGAATATCTGGACGCGGACGAGGATGATGGCGGGCTGGAACTGGCGAAGAATGCCGCCAATATGTTCGTGACCCGGACATTTTCGAAGATTTACGGGCTTGCCGCCGAGCGGATCGGCTGGGGCTATGCCAGCGCAGAGGTGATCGACGTGCTGCATCGCATCCGCGCGCCGTTCAACGTGACGACGGCCGGGCAGGCCGCTGCGGTGGCGGCGATCGAGGACGCCGCCTGGGTCGAGGCGAGCCGGACACATAACCGGCAATGGCGCGAATGGCTGGCGGGCGAGATCGCCGCGCTGTCCAACCATGGGCTGCGCGCCGTGCCGAGCAAGGCGAATTTCCTGCTCATCCTGTTCGACGGCCGGCTGACGGCCGAGGCGGCGATGAAGGGCCTGTGGGACGAAGGCTTCGCCACCCGCTGGCTGCCGGGGCAGGGTCTGCCCAACGGTCTGCGCATCACCATCGGCACCGAGGATCAGATGCGCAAGGTCGCGGCCAAGCTGCGCGCCATGGCGGAAGCGGCCTGATGCTGCCATTCTCGCGCGTCACGATCATTGGGCTGGGCCTGATCGGCTCCTCGCTGGCGCGGGCGATCCGCGAAGCCATGCCGACCGTTCGGGTGACGGGCCATGATGCCGATGCCGGCGTGCGGGAGATCGCGCGGGCCATCGATCTGTGCGACGACGTGACCGATACGGCGGGCGCTTCGGTGACGGATGCCGATCTGGTCGTGCTGTGCGTGCCGGTGCGGGCCATGGGCGCGGCGGCGGCGGAGATTGCCGACGATCTGCCTGCGGAGGCGATCATCAGCGATGTCGGCTCCTGCAAGGCCGATGTGCTGGCGCAGTTGAACATTGCCTTGCCCGGGCGCACGGTCATTCCCGCCCATCCCGTCGCGGGCACGGAGAATAGCGGGCCGGAAGCGGGCTTCGCCTCCCTGTTCCGGGGCCGCTGGTGCATCGTGACGCCGCCCGCCGACGCCGATCCGGCGGCGGTCGAGCGCGTGTCGGAGCTGTGGCGGCGCGTCGGCGCGGATGTCGAGACGATGGACCCGGCGCATCACGATCTGGTGCTGGCGGTGACCAGCCATTTGCCGCACCTCATCGCCTATACCATCGTCGGCACGGCCAGCGATCTGGAGAATGTGACCCAGTCGGAAGTCATCAAATATTCCGCGGGCGGCTTCCGCGACTTCACCCGCATCGCCGCGTCCGATCCGACCATGTGGCGCGACGTGTTCCTGGCGAACAAGGATGCGGTGCTGGAGATGCTCCAGCGCTTTTCGGAGGATCTGTCGGCCTTGCAGCGGGCGATCCGCTGGAATGACGGGGATGCGCTGTTCAACCTGTTCACCCGCACGCGGGCGATCCGGCGGTCGATCATCGAACAGGGGCAGGACGATCCCAAGCCCGACTTCGGGCGTTCGCATTGATTCGGGCGTTCGCCTGCCTTCGCAGGAGCATATCGGCCTATAAAGGCTCGTTCAGCGCATTGATGGCCGCATGGACGCGAACTTCCGCTTCCCGTCGATCCAGGCCGGGCGGAACGATCTCGCCCACCTTGTAAGTGATCGTGCCGCTGCGCTTCATGAACTTGCCGCGGGGCGAGACGCGGCCGCTGTCGACCGCGACGGGCACGACCGGCAGGCCCAGCAGCACGTAGAGCCCCGCGAAACCGGCGCGCAAGGGCGGGCTTTCGCCATGGGGAACGCGGGTGCCTTCGGGGAAGAGGCAGATGGCGCGGCCCTCCGCCGTGGCGGCCTTGGCGGCGGCGCGCAGGGCGCGCAGCGCGCTCGCCCCGGCGCTGCGTTCGATGGGGATCAGGCCATAGCGGCGGGCGATGCGGCCCCAGAGCGGAATGTCGAACAGCTCACGCTTGGCGGCGATGGCGGGACGATCCAGCAGGCAGAGCAGGTCGATCGTCTCGAACATCGATTCATGCTTGAGGATGTAGAGATAGGGACCGTCCTCCAGCCTTCCCTCGACCCGGACCTTCTGCCCCAGCAGCCAGCGCGCGCAGCCGCGATGAAAGCGGCTCCACGCAGTGGCGACGCGGGGAATGGAGCGGGGCGCGACCAGATTGACCGCCATGGCCGCAAGGACGAACAGCAGCGATCCCGGATAGAAGATCGACATGAAGGCGAGGGATCGCAGCGCGGTCAGCATTCCGGGTGAACCGTTCAGATACCAATAAGCGCCGCCGCCCGGCGCAGCAGATATTTATTATATTCACGCGCCAGCATGGTGAGGCTGGGGCGGCTGGGCACGGCGTCGTAGACCAGCGTGACCCGTTCGGGCAAGGCCTGCCGCAGTTCGAGCGCGGAACGCCGCATGTGCCAGTCGGTGGTGATGAGGCGCACCGTCTTGAAATCCCGCCGTTCCAGCCAGTGCGCTGTCTCTATGGCGTTGGACCGGGTGTCGATGGCTTCGCGGCCAAGCGTGATGCAACAGGAGAAGAGGCGTTCAGGCGCCTTATATTGCGCGGCCAGCTCCGCCGGACGGACCGAGCGGTCGACGCCGGAGATCAGCATCCGCTTGGCCGCGCCGTCCTGAAGCAGGGAAAGGCCGCGGTCGATACGCCCGGCCCCGCCGGTCAGCACGACGATCGCGTCGGTCTGGCGACCGTCCAGCGGCTGGGGCAGGAAGATCGCGAACCAGGCGAAGCCCAGCATCCACCCCAACAGGGTGACGGCGATGAAGCGGACGATCACAGCAGCCGCCCCAGCGACCGCAGCACCGTCCAGCGCGCCGCGATCCGCGCCAGCAGCACGCAGCCCATGGGTATCGCGGCCAGCGCGGCCCAGCTTGTCCACGGCAGCTGGACGCCGCTCAGCAGTTCCGATCCCGTCGCCAGCAGCCGCGCGCCCAGCAGCAGGATCACCAGCAATGCGCAGGCAAAGCCGAGCGCGCCCCCGAACAGCGCGTCGAGGCCGATGCGCCGCTGGAACAGCCGGGCGATCTGCACGTCGGTCGCGCCCATCAGGTGCAGCACGTCGATGGTGCCGCGATGGCTGTCATGCGCGGCGCGGGCGGCGAGGACGACCACCGCGCCGGTCGCCAGCGTCATCAGCACGACGATGCCCGCCGCCAGCCAGCCAAGCGCGGAAAGCAGATCCGCGAGCGGCGCGAGGAAGGCGGCATGGGGTTCGATGCGGGCCTTTGGCGAGAGGGCATGGAGCTGTCGGCGGAGCCGCTCGACCTTCGCGTCCGTCTGGCCCGGCGTGAGTTCGATGTCGATCAGCGCCGGTATCGGCAGGTCGCCGCTGGCCGCGTCCTGCCCAAGCCAGGGACGGATCTGCTCCGCCAGCGCGGCGGACGGGACCGGACGAACGGCGCGGACGGTCGCGTCCTTGCGCAGTGCGGCGGCCATGGCGGCGCTGAGGCGCTCGCGCTGTTCGGCATTGGCTTCCACGATCTGCACCGTCGCGCGCCCGGCAAGGTCGGCGCCCATCGCCTTCACCGCCGCGCCCAGGCCCAGACCGGCAGCGGCCGACAGGACCGTCAGGAACATCATGATGGCAATGATCCAGGGCATGGGCCCGGCCACCCGCCCCTCCGGCAGCAGCCGGTGGCGCGCGGCGGCGGCGGCGCGGCGATTGCCCATGGCGCCGGGGGACGCCATCAACCGGCCGCCTGCGGTCGGGGCGGGTAGCGCAGCGATCCGGTCGGATCGGACAGACGGCCCTTGTCCAGCTTCATCATCTGCGCGCTGCCCACCTGCGCGATCAGCGGCAGGTCGTGGGTGGCGACGACGATGGTGGTGCCCAGCCGGTTGAGCGCTTCGAACAGGGTCATGAGGCGGCGGGCCATGTCGGCGTCGACATTGCCGGTCGGCTCGTCCGCCACCAGTATTTCCGGGCGGCCGATGACGGCGCGGGCGATGGCGACGCGCTGCTGTTCCCCGCCCGACAGGGTGGCGGGGCGGGCCTGGCCGCGATCGCCCAGTCCCACCCAGTTCAGCATCTCGCTGACGGGCAGGTCGATCTCGCTCTCCTCCATGCCCGCGACCCGCAGCGGCAGGGCGATATTGTCATAGACCGAGAGATGCGGGACCAGCCGGAAATCCTGGAACACCACCCCGATGCGTCGGCGGAACCCCGGCAGGCGCTTGCGGGGCAGTGTCACGACATCCTCCCCGAACAGGCGGATGACGCCGCGGCTGGGCCGCTGGGCGAGGTAGAGGAGCTTCAGCAGCGATGTCTTGCCCGCGCCCGACGCGCCGGTCAGGAAATAGAAGCCGCCGCTCGCCAGGGAGAAGCTGACGTCGGACAGCGTCTCGCTATCCAGACCATAGCGCAGGCCGACATTTTCGAACTGTACGATGGCCGACATGCGTCTATTTCAGCGCCCGCGCGCTCCCTGCTTCCCCGATGGCCTAGCCATGGCACAGCGGACGGGCGGCCGTAAAGCCCATCCGGCCTGAGTCCGCGAGTCGCGCCCGGGTGGACGGGCATGTTTGAAGCCGCTTGCCCTCGAATCCAACTCATGCCTATGAAGCGTCATGATCCTGGTGTGTCCCAATTGCGCCACGCGCTATATCGTGCCGGACAGCGCCGTCGGCCCGAACGGCCGCCAGGTTCGCTGCGCCGCCTGCAAACATAGCTGGTTCCAGGAAGGCGCCGCGCTCGCCCCGCGAGAGGAAGCATTGGCGACGGCAGGCGTGCCCGAAGTCGCGGCGCCATCGCCTCCGCCTCCACCGCCCCCCCCGGCGCCGCCCCCCCCACCGCCTCCGGTTGAGGAGCCCGCCCCGCCAGCGGTCGAGCCCGTCGCAGCGCCCGTGGAGCCCGAGCACGTCGCGCAAGCCGCACCCCCGGAAACGGCAAGGCCGGACTATCGGTTCGACGATATTTACGGGCGCGCCGAAGCGGATGCGCGCGACGATTGGGCCGAACCCGCGCCGGTAGCGGCGAAGCCCCGGCGCAACCGGCTGAAGATATGGACCTATGCGGCGCTCGCCTTCTGCCTGGCGATCGGCGCGGCCGGCGGGGCGCTCTGGTATTTCGGAACGCCTGGCTGGGCGGTCAATCTGGGCCTGGTGCCCGAGGAAGGCGACCCGGACCTGCTCTTCTATCTTTCCAAGCCTGCCGAGCGGCGCAAGCTGCCGACCGGGGAGGAATATTTCGCTTTCGGAGCGCGGATCGTGAACAGCGGCAAGCAGGTGCTGCCGGTGCCCCCCGTGCTGGTGCAACTGCGCGACAGGCAGAACCGGCTGGTGTTCAGCTGGACCACCAAGGCGGACCGGACCAGCCTGAAACCGGGTGAGGAAGCGTCGATCAACGAAAGCCGGATCGACATTCCGAAAAATGCCGAGAATCTGTCGCTGACCTTCGTCCAGTGATCCGTTCGTCGTTCCTGCGCAGGCGGGAACCCATCTCCTGAACGTGCCGCCTGGGACGACTTATGGGAGATGGATTCCCGCCTTCGCGGGATGACGATCTCAAAAAATCACGGATAGCTCACCGTCTTCGGCCGCCCCTGGGGGATCGGGATGAATTCCCGGTCGTCGCCGGGGATCAGGGGAAAGCGCATGGCTTCCCAATCCTCGCGGGCCTGCATCAGGCGGTCGGTGGAGGATGACACGAAATTCCACCAGACATGGCGAGGCGTCCGGAACGCCTCTCCCCCGCAAAGTATGACGCGGCCGCCGTCCACGCTCATCAACGTCGCCCTGATGCCGGGCCGCAGGACGTAGAGCGTCTGCGGCTGGAGCATCACCCCGTCCAGCGCCGCGTCGCCGCCGGAGACATATATCGCCCGCTCCTCCGCATCCGCGTCGATGGGGACCGATCCGCCGGGGGCAAGCTGGATGTCGGCATAGATGGTGTTCGCATAGGTGGTGACCGGTGAGGTTGCGCCCCACAGGCTGCCCATGATCACGCGCGCCCGCGCCCCAGCGCCATCGATGACGGGCAGGCCGCCTTCACCGACATGTTCGAAGGCCGGGTCCATCTCCTCATAACGGTCGGGAAGCGCGAGCCAAGTCTGGATGGCGGACAGTTTCGACAGCTTTGCCCGGTCCTCGTCCGGCGACCGCTCGCTGTGGACGATGCCCTTGCCAGCGGTCATCAGGTTGACCGCGCCCGGCTCGATCAACTGCTCCGTGCCCAGGGAATCGCGGTGGAGGAAGCTGCCTTCATACATATAGGTGACGGTGGCGAGGTTGATGTGCGGGTGGGGGCGCACGTCCACCCCCTGCCCCGGTTCGATCCGGGCGGGACCGGCCTGGTCGAAGAAGATGAAGGGGCCGACCATGGTGCGATCCTTCACCGGCAGGGAACGATGGACGCGGAAATCGCCCAGGTCATGGGTGGTGGGCGTGATCGTCTGGATGATCGGATCGTTCTGGATGATGGGTTCGGGCGGGGTCATGCTGCGTCCAGTTCGGGATAGTGGCGGAAGACATCTTCGTCGGTGAACGGCAGGCGCCGTTCGCTTGCCAGATAGTCCTGCAATTCGGGCAGCGCCGCAACCCGGTCATGCAGATCGGCAAGGCGCGGGAAGGACGGCATCAGCGTCGCCATGCGCAGCGGAAAGGCATAGCGCAATCCCGCGATCAGGTGAAAGAGCGAGAGATCGGCATAGCTCCAGCTTCGGCCTGCCAGCCAGTCCCCCGTCTCCGCGCTCAGGGCATGTTCGAAATAGGTCAGGAATTTGGGGATGCGGCCGGCGCGAAACCCCTGGGCGGCGCGCAGGGCCTCGGCCTTCTGATTCTCATAATAGAGATGGGCGCCGACCGGATGGTGGACGTCATGCGCCTCGGCCACCATATCCATGATGGTGAGCTGCACCTGGGCGAGCCAATAGCGCGGCTTGAGGCCGGTGGGGCCGCATTCATGGCGTTCGGCCAGATAGAACAGGATGTTGGCGGTCTGCGCCACGGTGCGGCTGTCCGTCACCAGATAGGGCGGGGCGAAGGCGGGACCGGCGTCGTGACGCTCCATGTCCGCCATCAGCGCTTCGTCGCCGTCGGTGCGGGCGCGGTCGCGATAGGCGATGCCGCACGCCTCCATCGTCAGCCGCACGAACTCGCCGCGCCCGGCTATGGTGGACCAGTACCAGAAATCATAGGCCATGATGCGCGCTTCCTTCGACGGCGGCACAACGTTCGAACAGGCGCTATGGTGTCATTCGCCCGGTGCGCGAGCCTTTATCGCCAAGGCGTGGACCTTTTCGCGCAGCAGGTCGGCCAGCGCGGCATTGACCATCCGCTGGCGAGCGACGCGGTTCTGGCCCATGAAGCGGCCGGAAACGATCTCCACGGTGAAGTGGCTCTCCCCCGATCCGTCATGCCCGGCATGGCCGCGATGCTTCTCGCTGTCATCGATCACGGCGAGCCGTTCGGGGCTGAGGGCGGCCTGCAGCCGGGCTTCGATTTCGGTGGCGACAGGGCCTTTTAGAATCTCGGTCATCGCCCCTATATAGGCCCTTTATTCCCCGTTGCATCAGGACAATCTTGGCTAGCGATCCCTTCTCGACCCGGCGTTTCAACCGTTTCCACGGCCGCGTGGAAAGCGACCGCCCCTGCGCGGTGCCCGGCTGCGAGGAACCGGGGGAATTTCGCGCGCCGCCCCTGGAAGGAGGCCGGCCGAACCAGGAAGGCCCACGCTGGCGCTGGCTGTGCCTCGACCATGTGCGGGAATTCAACCAGGGCTATAATTTCTTCACCGGCATGAGCCCGGAGGAGATCGCCGCCGCCCAGCGCCCCTATGCGGGGTGGGAGCGGGAGACGCGGGCCTTTTCGTCCAACGCCGCCAGCCCGCCGCCCAGATGGTCGGACTTTCAGGACCCGCTGGACGCCATCGGCGCCAAGTTCAGGGAGCGGGTGGCGAAGGCGCGGGCCGACAACCAGACGCGGCAGGACGGAAAATTCCTGTCGCGGGACGACCGGCGGGCGCTGGAGGTGATGGGGTTGCCGATCGACGCCGACCGAAGAGCGCTGCGGCAGCGCTACACCGAATTGCTGCGGCGCTTTCATCCCGATCATAATGGCGGCGACCGGAGCCATGAGGCTTTGTTGCAGGGAGTGATCGAGGCCTATCAATTGTTGAGGAAGGCTGAGGCCTTCGCTTGAACATCGTCGTTCCCGCAGAGGCGGGAATGACTTGTGATCGGTTCATTGCGCTGTCATAGGCGCCGACCCTTCCCCGGAGATTCCTATGACAACCCGCGCCCTGGGCCTCGATTTCGGCACGACCAACAGCGTGGCCGCGCTCGCTGGCGGGGGCGGGTCGGAACTGGTGGAATTTGCCGGCAAGGAAGCAACCGGCGCGGTGTTCCGCTCCGCGCTCTGCTTCTGGCATGACAGCGGCGTGAAGGGCGGCATGGCGCATGAGGCGGGACCATGGGCCATAGCGGAATATCTGGAATTTCCGGAGGACAGCCGCTTCCTGCAAAGCTTCAAGTCGGTGGCGGCCAGCCCGGTCTTCGAAAGCGCGAATGTGTTCGAGAAGCGCTTCCGCTTCGAGGAACTGGGGCAAATGTTCCTCTCCCGCATGGTCGGCCATGCGGGCGGCGCGCTGGACCGGCGGCCGGAGCGGATCGTGGTCGGGCGGCCGGTGGAATATGCCGGATCGCGGCCCGATGAGGCGCTCGCCCGGCGGCGCTATGACGCCATGTTCGCAGGGTTCGGGGACGAGATTCACTATGTCTACGAACCGCTGGGCGCCGCGTTCAGCTATGCCAGCCGCCTGACCGAAGCGGCGACGATATTGGTGGCGGACTTTGGCGGGGGCACCAGCGACTTTTCCATCGTCCGGGTCGAGGCGCCGGGCGCGGCGCGGCGTTGCGTGCCGCTCGGCTCGGCGGGCATCGGCCTGGCCGGGGACCGCTTCGACTATCGGATCGTCGATCATCTGGTGCTGCCGATGCTGGGCAAGGGCGGCAGCTATCACAGCTTCGGCAAGGAACTGGAGATTCCGCGCAGCTATTTTGCCGATTTTGCCGACTGGTCGCGGCTGGCGCTGATGCGCAACCGGCGGACCATGGACGAGCTGGCGCGCTTGCAGAAGGCCGCCCATGATCCCGACGCCATCGGGCGGATGATCACGGTGATCGAGAAGGAACTGGGCTATCCGCTCTACGACGCGGTGGGGTCTTTGAAACGGCGGCTGTCGGAGGCGGAGAGCGCGACCTTCCGCTTCGAAGGCGGCGGGCTCACCATCGAAAAGCAGGTGACGCGCGCCGATTTCGAGGGGTGGATCGCGCCCGACATCGCCCGGATCGAAGCCACGGTGGACAAGGCGCTCGACAAGGCGGGCGTGGCGCCCGATGCCATCGACCGGGTGTTCCTGACCGGCGGCACGTCCCTGATCCCGGCGATCCGGCGCATTTTCGACCGGCGCTTCGGGAAAGACCATATTGCAACCGGCGGAGAATTGACGTCCATCGCCCATGGGCTGGCGCTGGTCGGGCAGGAGGCCAATTTGGCCGAATGGGCCGCTTGATCCCGGCGTGTTAAGGCCCCACTCTATCGACATGCCTGTCCCTGATGGTTAGGGCAGTGCCGACCAGATCGTTCAAAGAGATTAGAAGATGACCGACATCCCGAACGTCCAGCCCGATACCCGCGCCGAAACGCTGTTGGCCTCGCCCGACCGCGAAGTCGACGCGCGCGAAGTGTTCGGCATCGATGTCGACATGAAGATCCCGGCCTTTTCGGAAGCCGACGAGCGGGTGCCTGACCTTGACCCCGCCTATGTGTTCGATCCGGACACCACGCTCGCGATCCTGGCTGGTTTCGCCTATAACCGCCGCGTGATGGTGCAGGGCTATCACGGCACCGGCAAGTCGAGCCATATCGAACAGGTCGCCGCGCGCCTGCGCTGGCCGTGCATCCGCATCAACCTGGACGCGCATATCAGCCGCATCGACCTGGTCGGGCGCGACGCCATCGTCCTGAAGGACGGGCAGCAGGTGACGGAATTCCGCGAAGGCCTGCTCCCCTGGGCGTTGCAGCGACCCGTGGCTTTGGTGTTCGACGAATATGATGCCGGCCGCCCGGACGTGATGTTCGTGATCCAGCGCGTGCTGGAAACCGACGGCAAGATGACGCTGCTCGACCAGAACCGGGTGATCCGGCCCAATCCCTGGTTCCGCCTGTTCGCGACCGCCAACACCGTGGGTCTGGGCGACACCACCGGCCTTTATCACGGCACGCAGCAGATCAACCAGGGCCAGATGGATCGCTGGAACCTGGTGGTGGCGCTCAACTATCTGCCCGCCGCGACCGAGGCGCAGGTGGTGCTGGCCAAGTCTGGCGAATATGACCATGAGGGCGGCCGCAAGGAAGTCGAGAATATGATCAAGGTGGCGGAACTGACGCGTCAGGGCTTCGTCAACGGCGACATATCGACCGTCATGAGCCCGCGCACCGTGATAAGCTGGGCGCAGAATGCGCTGATCTTCAAGAATATCGGCTTCGCCTTCCGCCTGAGCTTCCTCAACAAATGCGATGAGGCGGAGCGGCCGCTGGTGGCCGAATATTATCAGCGCGTCTTCGGCAAGGACCTGCCCGAAAGCGTCGCGCACCGGGCGGCGTGACGTGATCGTCGTCGAACGGATCGATCCGGAGGGCGGGACCGCCCATCGGATCAGCATTCGCGGGCATGAGCTGATCGCGGACATGTCGGCCCCGGACGGCCATGATGCCGGGCCGGACCCGCATGACCTTTACGATTCGGCCTTGGGCGCGTGCAAGGCGATGACGATGCTCTGGTATGCGCAGCGCAACGGCATTCCGGTGGAGGGCATCCATGTCGGCGTGGTGCGCGACGCGAGCCAGGAACGGCAGGGCATCTACAGGCTGACCACGCGCATCGCGCTGTCCGGCCCGCTCACCGAGGAGCAGCATGACAGACTGATCGCCGTCGCCGCGAAATGCCCGGTGCACAAGCTGATGAGCGAGGTCGAAACGCAGATCGAAACCATCGCCGTGCCCATGGTCGGGGAGGGCGAGCGGCCGTGAGCGAGCCTGTCGCCCTGACGCCGGAAAAAGCCCGCCTGCCGCTGGAGAGCGCGTTCAACCTGCGCGACTTCGGTGGTTATGCAACGGCGGACGGGCGCTGCGTGAAGCGCGGCATGCTCTATCGGTCGGGGACGATGGCGCTGCTGACG
This sequence comes from Sphingobium sp. RSMS, assembly GCF_005406185.4. Taxonomy (NCBI): domain Bacteria; kingdom Pseudomonadati; phylum Pseudomonadota; class Alphaproteobacteria; order Sphingomonadales; family Sphingobiaceae; genus Sphingobium; species Sphingobium sp. RSMS. The sequence continues at coordinate 3,109,248 of NZ_CM191257.1, forward strand.
GACGCGGATGCGGACCATCTCCGCTCGCTCGGCATCAAGGCGATCTGCGATTTCCGCCGCGGCAACGAACGGACCGCCGAACCCACGCTCTGGCATGGGAGCGAGGTCGATTATTTCTGCCGCGACTATGCGGAAAGCAGCGGGCTCCTCGGAGAGATGCTGAAGCGCGACGGCGCGACGGCGGACGATATGCGGCAGACGATGATCGCCCTTTATCGCGTCATCCCGGTCGACCATGCCGAATCCTACCGCGCCATGTTCGCGCGGATCGCGGATGGGCGCGTGCCGTTGCTGATCAACTGCTCGGCGGGCAAGGACCGGACCGGCGTGGGCGCGGCGCTGGTTCTGGCGGCGCTGGGCGTGCCGCGCCCGACAATCGTTCAGGATTATCTGGCGACCAACGCCCATGCCGATTGGGACTGGCTGCTGGCGCAGCGCAACACGCTGGTGGCGCGGATGCGGCTGACCAGAACCGACATGCTCGAACCGCTGCTGAAGGCGGAATCCGTCTATCTGGATACATTGTTCGCGACGCTGGATGAAAGCCATGGCGGCGTGGACGGCTATCTGAACGATGTGCTGGGCGTCGACGCCGCGGCACGGGATTCGATGCGCGGAATGTTGCTCGACTGATGGCCGACCGTTCGCCCCTCGACGCCTTCAAGGACGTGCTGTCCGGCGCGGCGCGATCGATCGCGCGCGACGCGGAAGTGGAGGTGAGCTTCACCACCGATACGCCGCATATGGCGGGCAAGGCGATCAAGGTGCCGACGCCCGGACGCAATCTGCCCGCCGATCAGGTGGCGCTGGCGCGTGGCTTCGCGGACGCCAATGCGCTGCGGCTGCGGCACCATAATGCCCGGATTCACAATGCCGCCGCGCCCGCCGACGCGACGGCGCGGGCCGTCTATGACGCGGTCGAGCAGGCGCGGGTCGAGGCGATCGGTTCGCGGGCGATGGAGGGGGTAAGGGCGAACCTCAACCATGCGCTCGACCTGAAATTGAAGTCCGATCCGATCCGCCGGGCGCGTTCCGCCGATGAGGTGCCCCTGTCGACCGCGCTGGCGCTCAAGGTGCGCGAACGGCTGACCGGGCAGGCCGCGCCCAAGGATGTGCGGGCGGGCCTCGCCATGGTCGACCAGTGGATCGAGGACAAGGCGGGTGCCGATCTCGACGCGCTGGCCATGGCCATCGACGACCAGCGCGCTTTCCAGAAGCTGACCTCGGCCATGCTGGAGCATCTCCAGTTGATCGACGCCGACGTGCCGCCCGAAACCGACGAGTCCGAACCGCAGGAAGAGGGCGAGGACGAAGAGCAGCAACAGGAAGACGGCGACAGCGGCGAGGATCAGGCGGGCGACAGCGACGCCTTTGCCGAGGCGCGCGCCGAGGACCAGGGCGGCGACACCGAGGACGGCGAAACCGAATATAGCGACGAGTTCGACGCCGACAGCGAAGAAGGCGCGGAGGATATGGGCGAGGAGGGCATGATGCCCGTCCGCCCCAACCGGCCGATGGGCGACCTGCCGCCGGGCTTCGACTATAAGCCCTATACGCAGCTTCACGATGAGGTCGTGACCGCCGAGGATCTGTGCGACGAGGATGAATTGCTGCGCCTGCGCGGCTTCCTCGACCAGCAGCTCGTCAGCTTGCAGGGCGCGGTGACGAAGCTTGCCAACCGGCTCCAGCGGCGATTGATGGCGCAGCAGTCGCGGTCCTGGGACTTCGATCAGGAAGAGGGGCTGCTCGACGCGGCGCGCTTGGCGCGGATCGTGATCGATCCGACGCGCTCGCTCTCCTACAAGATCGAGCGTGACACCGAGTTCCGCGATACGGTCGTGACGCTGTTGATCGACAATAGCGGGTCGATGCGCGGGCGGCCGATCTCCATCGCCGCGATCAGCGCCGACATCATGGCCCGCACGCTGGAGCGTTGCGGCGTGAAGACCGAGATATTGGGCTTCACCACCCGCGCCTGGAAGGGCGGGCAGAGCCGCGAGGATTGGCTCGCCGCCGGGCGTCCGCCGATGCCGGGGCGTCTCAACGATCTGCGCCACATCATCTACAAGAAGGCCGATGAACCCTGGCGCCGGGCGCGCAAGAATCTGGGCCTGATGATGCGCGAGGGGCTGCTCAAGGAGAATATCGACGGCGAGGCGTTGCTCTGGGCGCATAACCGGCTGATCGCCCGCAATGAGGAACGCCGCATATTGATGGTGATCTCCGACGGCGCGCCGGTCGACGATTCCACCCTGTCGGTGAACAGCGGCACCTATCTGGAGCGCCATTTGCGGCAGGTGATCGAGTGGATCGAGAACCGCTCGCCCGTGCAGCTCGTCGCCATCGGCATCGGCCATGACGTCACGCGCTATTATCGCCGCGCGGTGACCATCATGGATGCCGAACAGCTCGGCGGGACCATGGTGGAGCAGCTCGCCGGACTGTTCGACGAAGATTAGAAGCCCTGCTCGTTCGGGCTTCCGCGATGTCGAAGCCCGGACCTTCCCTTGAAAAGAAGATCGGCAGTTTCGACCTCGTGTCAGCGCGAACAAGCGTTTTGACAGGAGAGTGCAATGAGTGTCGCCTTTCGTCGCGAGAGTGACGAGGAGCATCTGGAACCCACTTTCGAGATTCCGTTGCCGCCCGGACCCAATTGGGTGACGGCGCGCGGCCTGCGGCTGACGCGGGAGAAGGTGGAAGCGCTGGAGGCGGTCGATACCGAAGCCATGGCTGAGGAGGACGCCAAGAAGCTGAAGCGCGAGTTGCGCTATTGGCGGACGCGCCTGGCGACGGCTGAATTGCGGCCGGTGCCGGATGCGGAGGCTGTGGCCTTCGGCAGCCGCATCACCTATCGGTTGAACGGCGCGGAGAAGCGGATCGCCATCGTCGGGGATGACGAGGCCGACCCGGCGGAAGGGCGTATCGCCTTTTCCGCGCCGCTCGCCCGGGCGATGATGGATGCGGAAGAAGGCGAAAGCGTCGATTTCGGCGGCAAGCCGGGCGCGATCATGATCCTCGCGATCGAAGCGATATTGGAGGAGTAGACCTCGCAATATGCCGGATTGTGTTCCTGCAAAGGCAGGAACCCAGTTCGGAGGGCAGGACTGGGCTCCTGCCTTCGCAGGAGCACGCTGCAAAAAGATCGGTATCGTTCAAACGGATAAATGCTGATCAAAAAAAGAAGCCCTCCAGTTTCGGCTGGAGGGCTTTCATCTATTCAATCAAGCGTTGCGGCCTGCTTCGAACAGGAACCAGGCGCGTTCCTCGGCCTCGTCGGTCCAGTCGTCGATAATGCCCTCGGTCGCATTGTCGCCCGCTTCGGTCGCGGCCGCCTTGGCGGCGCGCAGCGCCTCGACCAGCTTCAGATTGTCCTCGCGCAGTTCATTCAGCATGTCGCCGGGGCTTACATAATCGGCGTCATTGTCGACCAGCGACTGGTGACGCGAAATGTCTCCGATGGAACGCAGCGTCGTGTTGCCGGTCTTGCGCACCCGCTCCGCGATCAGGTCGGTGGTCGCCAGGATCTGCGTCGCCTGCTCGTCGAACATCAGATGATAGTCGCGGAAATGCGGGCCGGAGACGTGCCAGTGGAAATTCTTGGTCTTGAAATACAGCGCATAGCTGTCGGCGAGCACGCCGTTCAGCGCCTCTGCGACCGACTTGGTGGCGTTGCTGCGCAGGTCCGTCGGGGTCTTGAGATCGGGGGCTGTCATGCTTGGCTCCTGCTGGGGGACTTGGTTTCGGACATATAATGGTCTGTCCCCGATAAGGTGCCATGACAAGACAGGAATTTTGCCGGGATAATGCCGGTCAGTGTGATGCAGCCAATCGATCAGGCGAGATGCAGGGCCGACACCGCCGCCGCCATGCCCGCCAGCAGCACCAGCACTCCCCCGCCCAGCCGGATCGCGCGAAGCGGCAGCGCCTTGAATGACGGACCGCGCATCAGAATGGCGGGCACGGTCGCGGCGATGATGCCGATCGCCCCGCCCGTCGCGGCCAGGAAAGGATCGGCAGTCCGCACGGCGATTCCCAGGATCAGGAACTGCGCGCCGTCCCCGAAGTCGAGGATGAAGAGGCCGAGCGCGGTGGTCGGAAAGGGCCCCAGCCGCCAGCTTGCCAGGGGATCAGGCCGTTTCGTCGGCCAGAACATGCCGACCGCCAGGAAGATCAGCGCCAGCGCCAGGAAAAGGAGCCGCCCGTCCGTACCCAGCATCGGCGCGATGAAGGCGCCTGCCGCCGCGCCGATGGCCGCATTGGCGAGCGCCGCCGCCACGATCCCCGCTATCACCGCTCCGTCGCGGTGGAACCGTTCGGCCAGCGCAAGCGCCAGCAACTGCCCCTTGTCGCCCGTCTCCGCCAACAGGCAGCCGAGCAATGCGATCAGCAATGCATCCATTCAGCCGGCCAGGCAGTCAGACGATCAGGTGCGCGCCGGGCCGTGCCGCCGGCTTGGCGGCGACGGGCATGGCTATGACGTCCGCCTCCGGCATTTTGGCCGCGATCGCGTCGCGCATCAGGTCGAGATAGGACATGATGACCGGCCCGGCGCCTTGCAGCGACAGCGCCGATTGCAATGTGCCGGCCAGGTTTTCCACGCTGTCGAGGTGAAAGGCGCGGGCAATATGGCGAATGCGGTCGATCTCGTCGCGCAACCGCACCACCGATACATGGCCCCTTTCCCCCGCAAGCCCGTCGACCCGCCTCAGCAGATCGGCAAGAATGGCCAGCATCGGATCATGTCGCATGGAGAAGACTCCCCCGTCCTGTAACTCCGGCTCCCTGATAGAGCGAAGCGGGTTAAGGCCGCGTAAAGTGTAGCATAACCCCCGCGCCTGGGCCACGAGCCTTGACATGGGGCCGAATCTGCCTCATGGGGCACCGCTGAAACGGGGCGGTCCCTTCCTCGCAAGAGAATTGGGGCCGCTCTTCTTTTTCACGATATTCACGACCAGGGACTAAGGCCATGGCCAAGCCAGCAACCGTCAAGATTCGCCTCGTCAGCTCGGCTGACACCGGCTTCTTCTACGTCACCAAGAAGAATCCGCGCACCAAGACCGAGAAGCTGAGCTTCCGGAAGTACGATCCCGTCGTGCGCAAGCATGTCGAGTTCAAGGAAGCCAAGATCAAGTGATCTGACGGCGGCTGCGGCCGCCCGACGATTGCAGCTTCGCGGCATCATGCCCGAACGAAGAGGCCCGTCCCCCATGGGGAACGGGCCTTTCCTTGTTGGCTGGAAATGCGGGTTGGGGGCGGATTTCGGGTGGATTGCGGACATTCCCCCTCCCGCAGGCGGGAGGGGGCTAGGGGGTGGGCTGGCGCGACATCAGCGTGAATTTTCAACGGCTAAGTCAGAAGCTCGCTACGCTCGCGCCCACCCCTAACCCCTCCCGGTTACGGGAGGGGAAGGTCTTGAATTGGCCAAATTCGGCCGTACCCCGTTCAACGCTCCTTGGTCGCGCTGAACTTGACCTTGGGGTGCCGCTCCTGCTGATAGCCGATGTCCCAGGCGCTCTTCGCCATGAAGACCAGGTTGCCGTCGCGATCCTTGGCCATATTGGCGCCGTTGAACGACACCAGGTCCCTGATCGCGGCGTCGTCCCCCGAAATCCATCGCGCCGTGTCGAAGGGCGAAGCCTCCAGCCCGGCCGCGACCTTATATTCCGCCTCCAGCCGGGAGATCAGCACGTCGAGCTGCAACTGCCCGACCACGCCGACGATCCAGTTCGATCCGATTTCCGGATAGAAGACCTGGATCACGCCTTCTTCGGACAGGTCATCCAGCGCCTTGCGGAGCTGCTTCGTCTTGGTCGGGTCCTTCAGCGCCACGCGCCGCAGGATTTCAGGCGCGAAGTTCGGCAGGCCGGTGAAGCGGACCCCGGCCTTCTCGCTCAGCGTATCGCCGACGCGCAGCGTCCCATGGTTGGGAATGCCGATGATGTCGCCCGGAAAGGCCTCGTCCGCAATCTCGCGGTCCTGCGCGAAGAAGAGGATCGGGGAATGCACGGCGATCGGCTTGCCGCTGCCGCTTGGCGTCAGCTTCATGCCCCGCCGGAACTTGCCCGAACAGAGCCGCATGAAGGCGATTCGGTCGCGATGCTGCGGGTCCATATTGGCCTGGACCTTGAAGATGAAGCCGGTGACTTCGCTATTCTCCGGCTCGACGGGCGCGGGCTCGGCGGGCTGGGCACGCGGCGGCGGCGCATGGGCGGCCAGCGCGTCGATCAGTTCGGTCACGCCGAACAGCTTGAGCGCCGACCCGAAATAGACCGGCGTCAGGTCGCCATGGCGATAGGCGGCAAGGTCGAAATCGGCATAGCCGCCCACCGCCAGTTCCGCCTCCTCCCGCAGCCGCGCCAGCCCCTGTCCGGACAGATGCCCGGCCAGAGCATCATCGTCGATGCCGGAGAAGGAGGCTTCCTTCCCCTCAAATTCCTTGCTCGCGCCCGAAGGCTGGCGCAGGCGGTTCCGGGCGAAGTCGTAAATCCCCTCGAACTCGCCGCCCATGCCGACCGGCCAGCTCATCGGACACACGTCCAGCGCCAGCGCGTCCGCCACTTCATCCAGCAGGGCGAAGGCGTCGCGCCCTTCACGATCCACCTTGTTGACGAAGGTGATGATGGGGACGTTGCGCAGCCGGCACACCTCGAACAGCTTGCGCGTCTGCGGCTCGATGCCCTTGGCGGCGTCGATCACCATCACGGCCGAGTCCACCGCCGTCAGCGTGCGATAGGTGTCCTCGGAAAAATCCTCGTGCCCCGGCGTGTCGAGCAGGTTGAACGTCACCCCGTCGCGTTCGAAGGTCATGACGGAGCTGGTCACGGAAATGCCGCGCTGCTGCTCGATCTTCATCCAGTCGGACCGCGCGCGCCGGTTCGCCCCGCGCGCCTTGACCTCCCCCGCCAGATGGATCGCGCCGCCTTCCAGCAGCAGCTTCTCGGTCAGCGTGGTCTTGCCCGCGTCAGGGTGCGAGATGATGGCGAAGGTACGGCGGGAAGGAATGCTCATGGGCGGCCCATATAGCGATTCTTTGCCGCCGCGCCAGTAAGGCCGTTTTTGGAAGGCAACTCGAATTCAGCCGCCCACCACCGTCACGTCCATCCGGAAGGCCCGTTCCTTCCCCGGCGCCAGCCGCATGATCCCCTGCTTCTCCCAAACATCTCCGGTAAAACCCACCGGATCGGCCATCCCCGCCCAGGGTTCCACGCAAAGATAATGCGCCCCCGGCTTTTGCCACAGCCCCAGCCAGGGCGTATCGGGAAAATCGATCCTCAGCCCCTTGCCGCCCGGCACGCCCCAGAACAGGCTGCGGCTCTCCAGCCGGTCCCAGACCAGCGCGTCGCCCTCAAACATCGCATGGGTGGGCACCAGCACCTGGCCATCCACGGGTGAAGCAATGCTTTCCCGCGCGATCAGGCCCGGCTCGTCCCCCACCTTGCGGATCGGCGCGGGTTCCGCCTTCTCGAACAGCACCCGGTGATCCTCCGCCGCCCCGCCATAGGGCAGCGGCCATGCAAAGGCAGGATGATAGCCGAAGGAGAAGGGCAGGTCGCCCTCGCCGATATTGGCCACCGTCGCCTTCATCCGCAGCGCCGCTCCCTCGACCGCGAAGCGCATGTCCAGCCGGAAGTCGAAGGGATAGACCGCCCGCGTCTCCGCATCCGCCTCCAGCCGGAAGGTCACGGCCTCGCCGCTCCGCTCCACCAGCGCGAAAGCCCTGCGCCGCGCAAAGCCATGCTGCGGCATCGCGTAATCCTGCCCCTCGAAGCGATAGGCATCCCCGCGCGATCGCCCGACGAAGGGGAAGAGCAACGGCGCGTGTCCCGTCCACCAGCGCGGGTCCGCATCGGTCATCAACTCGCGCCCCTGCCGGTCCTTCAGCGACCAGAGCTCCGCCCCCAGCGGGTTGACGACGGCGCTCAGATCGCCTGAACCGATGGTGATGAATTCGTCCGCCATATGCTGCAATCTCCTTGCCGTCCGGCATAGAGCGATTTCCCGGCGACCGGAACCGACCGCCGGTCAGGAAATCGCGGAAAAGAAAGAGTCCGGAGCGGCCAGGCCGGCGCGGAACCACGCCCAGTCTCAAGGGGTTGAAGAAGCAGCAGGGAGAAATCGGATGAAATGGATCGGCGTGGCTGCGCTGCTGCTCTGTTCGACGGGCGCTCTGGCGCAGGAACAGGAGAAGAAGGACGACACGTTGAAGAAGGCGGGCACCATCGCGACCCAGCCCGCGCGGGATGTCGGCATCGACAAGGACAAGATTCCCGATGTGCTCCAGCAGGCGGTCGAAGACCCCTATAAGCGCCCGCCCTTGCGGAGCTGCAAGGCGCTCAAGACCTCGCTCGACGAACTCAACGCGGTGCTTGGCCCCGACTTCACCGTGGGGCAGAAGGCGAATGAGAACCGCACCGGCAAGATAGCCGAAGCCGTCGGCAAGACGATCGTCAATTCGATCATCCCCTTTCGCGGCCTCGTGCGGGAGATCAGCGGCGCCGCCCCTGCCGAGCGTCGTCTGGAAGCCGCCGTCACCGCCGGCATAGCCCGGCGCGGCTATTTGCGCGGCCTGGCCGACGCCAAGGGTTGCAAGATCATGAGTCCGCCGCCGACGGCGCAGGAAAAGGCCGACGAGCCGAAAAAATAAGCCATAGCGCGAAGACAGCCTCCGCCAGCACCGCCGCGATGTCCGCCTGAATCACCGTCGCGTCGGCCAGATCCGGCGCGATCAGCGCCATCAGGCGCGCCACCGCCTGTACCGAGCCGCCGAACATCAGCGCCGCGCCCAATGCGCGGGGAAACCGCCGCGAGCGGAAAGCCAGCAGACCGATCAGCAGCAGATACAGCCCCAGGAAGATGCGTGCGACGTGCTGAACCTGATCCCGCAGCAGCAGCGCCAGTTCCACGAGCGAATAGGTCTGCGCCATGCCGATGCCCGGATGCGGCGCCCAGTCCAGCAGGATGAGCGGCGCGATGGAGAGAAGGCTGCCTGCCCCCAGCGTCGCAATGCCGATGACGGAAAGCAAAGCCGCCATCCGCGCAACATGCCTCCCGCCCGGCGCGAACAGCGCATAAAGCAGTACGGTCGCCCCCAGCATGGCGCAGGCCATCGCCAGATCGGTCGCCTCCGCCGCGCGATAGGCCCAGGGAAAGTCCTTTATGTTCCGCGCCGTTTCCGGCCCGGAACCGGGCACGACCAGAGCGGCGCGGATCATGGCCTCACCCACGCCGCGCGCCGCCATGCCGCCGAGAAGGAAGAGACCGGCAAGCCGCGCTTTCCCCTCGATCCCGGCGAACAGCCTCATCCCCGCAGAGTGCCGCCCAGCTTTTCCGCCGCCTTCACCACGGCCGCGCTGATCGCGTCCAGCTCTTCCTGGGAAAAGCTCTTGTCGCCGGGTTGCAGCGTGATCTCGACGGCAAGGCTCTTCTTGCCCTCATCCACGCCGGGGCCGACGAAGACGTCGAACAGCCGCGCGTCAACGATCGCTTTCTTGTCCGCGTTCCTGACCGCACGGACCAGTGCGTCGGCTTCGACAGTCTGATCGACGAGGAACGCGAAATCGCGTTTCACCGCCTGCAAGGCTGGCGGCGCATAGGGCGGGCGCATGAAGCCGCTGGCCCGTCGGGCGGGGATCGCGTCGAGGAAGATCTCGCCCGCGACCACCGCGCCGGTCAGCCCGAACTGCCTGGCGAGGCTGGGATGCAGCACGCCGAACTCCGCCAGAACCGTTTTCGGCCCCAGCCGCAACGTGCCCGACTGGCCCGGATGATAGGCGCCCGAGGCCTCGCCGAAGCTCTGGAGATTGGCGACGGGCGCGCCCGCGGCGGTGAGCAGCGCGATCGCCTCGCCCTTGGCGTCGAAGGCGGAGAAGGGCTGCGCCTTCCCGGTCTGCCAGCCCCGCGCCACCTTCTCGCCCGCCAGCACGAAGCCGACGGTCGGCCGCTCCTTGTCCGCCAGATAGCGGCGGCCCAGCTCGAACAACCGCACCGAAGCCGCGCCGCGGTCCACATTCCGCCGCGTGGCCGAAAGCAGACCGGGCAGCAGGGAAGGACGCATGACCTTCAGATCCTCCGAAATCGGGTTGGCGAGGGTCCATGCCCCGCCGCCGACCGCGGCGGCCTCCCTCTCCGAAATGAAGGACCAGTTGACCGCTTCGGCCAGCCCACGCGCCGCCGCCGTCCGGCGCACGCGCCGTTCGATGGCCTGTTCCGGCGTGGCGGTCGGCTTGGCGACGCCGGGGGCGCGGGGCAGGGGGGTGGAGGGCACCTGATCCAGCCCGACGATGCGCACCACCTCCTCGACGATGTCGGGCCAGCCGTCGACATCACGCCGCCAGCTCGGCACCGTCACGGTCCATGTGGCAGGGGTCGTGACCGGCACGCCGTCCTGATATTCGAAGGTGGCGTCATTGCCTTCCACCTCGAATCCCAGGCTTTCAAGAATGCGTTTCTGCTCCGAATCCGCGACGTCGACGCCGGCAAGCGCCAGGCATTGCGCCGGATCGTAGGTCACGGTCTTCACGGCCAGCGGCGGACTGCCGGCGCGCGTCGCCTCGCTGGCGCTGCCGCCGCACAGATGCGTCACCAGATAGGTCGCTATCGACAGGCCGTCGTCCAGGAAGGCCGGGTCCACCCCACGCTCGAACCGTCCGCGCGCGTCGCTGGTCAGCCCCAGCTTCTGCCCCGTCACCGCGATCCGTTCCGGCGTGAAATAGGCGCATTCGATCAGGACGTCGGTCGTGGCTTCCGTGGCGCCCGAATGCTCGCCGCCCATGATGCCGCCAATGTCGTGCACCGCTTCGTCGTCGGCGATCACGGTCATGCTCTCATCGACCGTGTAGGTCTTGCCGTTCAGCGCCAGCACCTGCTCGCCCGGCCTGCCGCGCCGCGCCACCAGCCCGCCCTTCAGCGTCGCCATGTCATAGACGTGCAGCGGCCGGCCCAGATCGATCATGATGTAATTGGTGATGTCGACCAGCGTGCTGATCGGCTTCTGCCCGATGGCCTTCAACTGCTTCGCCATCCATTCGGGCGAGCTGCCGTTCTTCACGCCGCGCACCGTCCGGGCGAAGAAGGCGGGGCAGCCCTCCGCATCCTCGATCCGTACGTCCGGTCCGGGGCCCGCCGCCTCGATCGTCGGCACGATCAGCGCGTTCAGCGTGCCCAGCCCCGCCGCCGCCAGGTCGCGCGCGATGCCGCGCACGCCCATGCAGTCCTGCCGGTTGGGCGTGATCGACACGTCGATGACTGGATCGTCCAGCCCCGCCCATTCCGCATAGACCCGTCCCACCGGCGCATCGGCGCTGAGTTCGATGATCCCGTCATGATCCTCGCCCAGTTCCAGCTCCCGGAACGAGCACATCATGCCGTTGGATTCGACGCCGCGAATGGCGGTCTTTTTCAGCACCATGCCGTTGACCGGCACCACCGCGCCCTCGGTCCCGAACACGCCGATCAGGCCGGCGCGTGCATTGGGAGCGCCGCAGACCACCTGCAACGGGCCGTCGCCCGCATCCACGGTCAGCACCTGCAGCTTGTCCGCCTGCGGATGACGCTCCGCCGTCAGCACCTTCGCAATGCGGAAGGCGCCCAGCTTCTCCGCCGGATTCTCCACGCCCTCGACCTCAAGACCGATGTTCGTCAGCCCCTTGAGGATCGTCGGCAGGTCCGCATCGCTATTAAGATGCGTCTTGAGCCAGCTCAGCGTGAACTTCATGCGCCCACTCCCCCGCTCAAAGTGGGCACATCCAGCGCCGAAAAGCCATAATGTTTCAGCCAGCGCAGATCGCCGTCGAAGAAAGCGCGCAAGTCGTTCATCCCATATTTCAACATGGCGAGCCGGTCGACGCCCGTCCCGAAGGCAAAGCCCTGCCATTCATCCGGATCGAGCCCGCAGGCCTCGATCACCCGCCGGTTGACCATGCCGCTGCCTAGCACCTCCAGCCAGCCGCCACCCGGCGCGTCGCCGTCGCCCCCGATCACCCGCTGGCCGTTCACCAGCGTATAGCCGACATCGACCTCCACCGAAGGTTCGGTGAAGGGGAAATAGCTGGGCCGCAGGCGCAGGACGATGTCGTCGCGCTCGAAAAAGGCCTTCAGGAAAGTCTCCAGCGTCCATTTGAGATGACCGAGCGTGATGCCCTTGTCGATCACCAGCCCCTCGATCTGATGGAACATCGGCGTATGCGTCGCGTCGCTGTCCGACCGATAGACGCGGCCCGGCGCGATGATGCGGATCGGCGGTTCGCCGTTCATCATGGTGCGAATCTGCACGGGGGAGGTGTGTGTGCGCAGCAGCATCTTCTTCCCGTCCCCATCCCCATCGGTGGTGTCGGGGAAGTAGAAAGTGTCGTGCATCGCCCGCGCCGGATGCGTCTCCGGAATGTTGAGCGCGGTGAAATTATGCCAGTCGTCCTCGATCTCCGGCCCCGTCGCCACGGAGAAGCCCAGATCGGCGAAAATCTCCGCCAGTTCGTCCATCACCTGACTGACCGGATGCACGGACCCCTGTGGACCGGAGTCGGCGGGCAGGGTCATGTCGATCTTCTCGGCCGCGAGCTTCGCATCGAGCGCCGCCTGCTCCAGCGCCGCCTTCCTTTCCGCCAGCGCCGCCGTCACGCTCTCCCGCAAATCCTGGATCGGGGGGCCTTTCTCCAGCCGCTCCTCCGGGCTCATCGGGCCCAGCGTCTTGAGCAACCCCGTCACCACGCCATTCTTGCCCAAGGCGCCGACCCGCAGCGCCTCCAGCGCGTCGAGCGTGTCGGCGGCGGCAATATCCGCGATCAGGCCGGCTTTCAGATTGGCAATCTCAGTCATCGAACGTCGTTCCACTTTCCCGTCATTCCCGCGAAAGCGGGAACCCATCTCCTGCCCTCTCGCGGAGGGGTTCAAAGCCGAAAGCCAGGGCCAGATCATCCCATTCGGGATTTCCAGCCTCGATCAGCTCGATCTTCCATTGCCTGTTCCATTTCTTGATCCGCTTTTCCCGCAATATCGCGCCATCGATCGCGTCATGCATTTCGAACCAGACAAGGCGCTTGACGCCGTAGTCGCTCGTGAAGCCTTCAATCAAGCCGTTTCGATGTTCGTATAGACGCTTTACAAGGTCGGAGGTAACGCCGGTGTACAGCGTCCCATTTCGGCGGCTCGCCAATATGTAGACCGTTGGGCTGATTTCGCGTTTCATGCATTCCTCGGGAGATGGGTTCCCGCTTTCGCGGGAATGACGAGGTGGAAAAGCGGGGACTTACGCCCGCGCCGCCAGCAACGCCCCGCCGAAGCCGATGAACATCAGCCCCGTTCCCCGGTTGAACAACCGCTGCCGGTTCGCGGGCGCCAGCCAGCGGGCGAGCTTCATGCCACCCAGCGCATAGACGCACTGCCAGCCGAACTCGATGGCGACGAAGCTCGCCACCAATATGCCCAGCTGCACCGCAAAGGGCCGATCGGTATCGATGAACTGCGGAAACAGCGCGGCCGCGAAGATGATGAGCTTGGGATTGCTGAGGCCGGTGAGCAACCCGGTGCCATAGAGCGCCCGCAGCGACCGTGCCCGCGTGGCGCCCACCTCGCCTGCTTCACCCACCGGCGCGCGCCAGGCCTTGACGCCCAGCCAGATCAGATAGGCGACACCTGCATAGCGCAACCCGTCGAACAGGCGCGGAGAGGCTTTCAGCAACGCCCCCAGCCCGAGCGCGGAGGCGATCAGGCACAGCAGGATCGCGCTCATCAGCCCGGCCATGGTGGCAAGCGCCCGACGCGGGCCATGATGAATGCTCTGCGTCATCACATGCAGCATGTTCGGTCCCGGCGTGGCCGAGATCAGGAAAACCGCCGTGACATAAAGCCACCAGACATGCAGCGACATGAGGGATATTCCTTCAATACCGTTCGGGCTGAGCGAAGCCGAAGCAGCGCTTGAGCCTGGCGAAACCGTTCGCCTGCGGCTCAGCAGAACCTTCGACTTCGCCCAGGGTGAGCGGAGATGGGGGGCACGCCAATCAAAAAGGGCGCCGAAGGCATCTGCCCCGGCGCCCCTTTGGACGATCTTGCGACCGTTCTAAGCTCAGGCCGCGGGCAGCGCAGCCTTCGCCTGGGCGATGATGGCGCTAAACGCCTCGCCTTCGTGCATCGCAATGTCGGCCAGGACCTTGCGGTCCAGATCCACGCCGGCCAGCTTCAGGCCGTGCATGAACTGCGAATAGGTCAGGCCCTCGGCGCGGACACCGGCGTTGATGCGCTGGATCCACAGGCCGCGGAAGGTCCGCTTCTTGACCTTGCGGTCGCGATAGGCGTACTGGCCGGCCTTTTCGACGGCCTGACGGGCGATGCGGATCGTGTTCTTGCGACGGCCATAATAGCCCTTCGCCTGATCCAATATCCTCTTATGCTTCGCCTTGGTGGTCGTACCACGCTTGACACGTGCCATTGGTCAGCCCTCCCTTACTTCAGGCCATAGGGCGCCCAGAGGCGCACATGAGCCACGTCGGCGTCGGACATGACCGAGGTGCCGCGATTCTGGCGGATATATTTCGCATTGTGGCTGATCAGGCGGTGACGCTTGCCAGCGACGCCGTGCTTGACCTTGCCGGAAGCGGTGAACTTGAAGCGCTTCTTCACACCGCTCTTGGTCTTGAGCTTGGGCATTTTCGTCTCCTTTTCAAAGCGCGACGATTACGGACAGCCACGGCAGCCCTAGTTAGCCGGGCGGTCCTTCCAAATATCGCGAAGGGCGGCCCATAGTCGGAAGCATCCCCGAACGCAAGCGATTCGGACCCAAAAAGGCGGATCGGCGTTGAACCGCCATGGCCGACGCCGATCCCCTCCGGCCGGACATGCCGGCAAGCCCCGATCGGCCGGATAGGCCGACAAGCGAAATGCCGCGCCCCCGCGGCACGGGCCATTATGTCCAGCGCGCCAGAGGGGGCTGGCGAAGGCTCCCCCTGCCGGTGCGCATCCTGCTCTGGATCGTCGGCATTCTCTTCGCGCTCTGGCTCATGCTCTTCATCACCAAGGGCCGCTTCCTCAAGCATCCCTTCGAACGGATGCTCGGCAACCGCCTTGAACGCCCCGTGCGCGTCGGCGGCGACTTCCAGCTCTATTTCGACCCCATCACGATCAAGTTCCGCGCCGAGCATATGGCCGTCGCCAATACGCCCTGGGCCAGCCGGCCCGCCTTTTTCCGCGCCGATCTGATCGATAGCCGGATCGCGCCCCTCAGCCTTCTCTTCGGGGACAAGTACAAGGTCCGCTGGCTCGAACTGCGCAATGCCGCCGCCGATCTGGAATGGTCGCGCGACGGCAGGAGCAACACATGGACCTTCGGCGATCCCGGCAGGAAGGGCGAACCGCTCAACCTGCCGTTGATCCGCCGCGCCCTCCTGGCCGGTACGACGCTGCGCTATCGCGACCCCCGCATGCAGCTTGACGCCGACATCGGATTCGAGACGGTGAAGGCGCAGGACACCCGCTTTGCCAGCGACGTGCGCTTTTCCGGCACCGGCACGATGCGGGGCCGCCCCTTCAGGCTGCGCGGCGGCCTGCTCTCGCCCAACCAGACGGTGACGGGCGGCCGGAACAGGCTTGCCCTCCGGGCCGAGGCTGGCGCGACCGTGCTGGAGGTCAGCGGCACGCTTCCCGGCGCGACCGAGATCGAGGGGGCGGACCTGCGCCTGCTCACCCATGGCCCCAATCTTGCGCGGCTGTTCGACTTCCTGGGCGTCGCCATTCCCGAAACGCGCGCCTATCGCTTCACCTCCGCGCTGACCAAGGCTGGCGAGGAGTGGCGGTTCACCCATCTCAAGGGCCGTTTCGGCGACAGCGACCTGGCGGGGCGCATGACCGTGTCTCTGCCCGACGATCGCCTGCTGCTGAAGGCCGACCTCGCCACCCAAAGCCTCGACATCGTCGATGTCGGCCCCTTCATCGGCTATGACCCCCAGCGGCTGGAGAGGCAAGGCAAGGCGGGCGCGATCCAGACGGTGGGCGGCACGCCGCGCGTCCTGCCCGACGCGCCGCTGCGAGTGGAGGCGCTGCGCAATTTCGATGCGCGCGTCCGCTATGACGTCCGCCGGGTCCGCGCCGACAATCTGCCGGTGTCCAATATCGGCCTGACGCTCTCGCTCGACCGCAGCCTGCTCAGGCTGTCGCCGCTGACATTCGACATGTCGGGCGGTCATGTCAGTTCCGACATCAGCATCAATGCCCGGACAGAACCCGTTCGCACCAGCTACGACATCCGACTGTCGCCCACGCCTATGGGCAAGCTGCTTTCCCGCTGGGGCGTGGAGGAATCCGGCACCACCGGCACGATCAAGGCGCGCGTCCAGATGACCGGCCTCGGCAACACGCTGCACGATTCGCTCAGCACGTCCAACGGTCGCATCGCCGTGATCCTACCGGCGGGCTCCATGTGGGCGCGCAACGTCCAACTGGCGGAACTCGACATCGGCACCTTCATCACCAAGATGTTCCAGAAGAAGCTGAAGGACCCGGTGGAGATCAATTGCGGCCTGATCGCCTTCACCGTGCGCAACGGCGTGGCCGCCGCCGATCCGATCATCATCGACACGCGCAAGAATGTGATGCTGGGCCGGGGCGGCTTCTCCTTCCGCAACGAAAGCCTGGACCTCGCCTTCCGCGCCGACGGCAAGAAGTTCAGCCTCTTCTCGGGTCAGTCGCCTGTCGGCATCACCGGATATTTCGCCAGGCCGGGCATCGACGTGATCAGCCCCGAACTGGTCGCGCGCGGCGGCGCGGCTGCGGCGCTCGGCATAGCCGCAACGCCGCTTGCCTCGGTGCTTGCCTTCGTCGATGTCGGGGATGCGAAGAGCGCCGCCTGCGGTCCGGTCCTTGCCGGCGCGACGGCCGCCGCCCAGCGCACCAAGGGCGGCAAGCCCCGCGACGATGTCGGCCGCGGCACCACGGCCAAGGATGAAGCCGGCAAGGGCAATGCCCGCGGAAATAAGAGCCAGAAGAAGAAATTCCTGGGCATCTTCTGATGCACTGGCGCCCTGCACCAATCGCGGGGTGCTGAGCGGCGACAGGCTAATTTCCCAGCTAACAGATCGCCGTCTGGGCTGGACGAGTAATACACCCTGCTGAAATAATTAGCGCCCTAATGACCCTCATGCCCTTCGGCCAACGCCTCCAGCACGTCATCCAGCCGCGCGGCGTCGCCCAGCGCTATCACCTGACCGTCGCTGTCATGCGTGAGCGGTTCGCCGGTCCAGTCGCACATCCGCCCGCCCGCGCCCTCCACCACCGGCACCAGTGCCGCCAGATCGTGCAACTTGAGACCCGCCTCGACCACGATGTCGACATGACCCGACGCGACCAGCCCATAATTATAGCAGTCCCCGCCCCAGACGGTGTCGCGGCACTGCCCCGCAAGGCGTGAGAAATGCTCGCCGCTGCAGCCCGGGAAAAGCTGCGGCGCGGTGGAGGCCAGGATCGCCTCGTCCAGGGCGCGGCAGGCGCGGGTGGTCACCGGCTTTCCGTTGAAGGTCGTCGGCTGCCCCATCATTCCCGCCCAGCGTTCCTCCGCAATGGGCTGGTCGATGATCCCGACGGTCGGCCAACCCGCCTGGGTCAGCGCGATCAGCGTGCCGAAGATCGGCCGCCCGGCGATGAAGCTGCGCGTGCCGTCGATGGGATCGAGGATCCATACCCGTTCCGCATCCTCGCGGCTCGCGCCATATTCCTCCCCGATGATGCCGTCCTGCGGCCGTTCCTTCTCCAGGATCGCGCGGATCGCTGCTTCCGCGGCCCTGTCCGCCTCCGTCACGGGGGACTTGTCGGATTTGAATTCCATGTCGTAGCGCGCGCGGAAAAAGGGGCGGATCGCCGCGCGGGCGGCGTCGGCAAGGCGGTTGGCAAGGGCCAGATCGTCGCGGGTCGTCATGCCATGGGCCTAGAGCATTTTCCCGCCTGGCGGAACGGTCGACCGCCGTGAAAATGCAAAGGGCTGTCGCGACGGGCGGAGTTAAAGGATAGGCTGGGCCTCTCCGATTCCCTGAAGGAGGGATGTGATGCCCGGTTCCCCCGTCATCCCCGGCCTGCGCTATGCCGATGCGCCCGCCGCCATCCGGTTTCTCTGCCGGGCTTTTGGTTTCGAAGTGCAGGCCAGCTACGAAGATGCGGACGACCCGCACATCGTCCATCATGCCCAGCTGGTGCTGGGGGAGGGCATGGTCATGCTGGGCAGCGTCCGCGACGGAGCGACGGAATCGCTCTATAGCTGGAGCACGCCCAGGGAACTGGGCGGCGTCACCACCTGCATCTATGTGGTCGTGCCCGACGCCGACGCCCACTGCCTTCACGCACGGAATGAAGGCGCCGTCGTGGTCAGCGAGCCGCACGACAATGACGGCTATCCCGGTCGCGGCTATGAAGCGCTCGATCCGGAAGGCAATGTCTGGAGCTTCGGCACTTACGACCCCTGGGCGCATTCCGCCTAAACTTCTGCCGGTTCGCGCCGTCCTATCCTTCGACATGTCTCGAAGGAGTTGCTGGTGGCGCTGGTCGGCTGGATTGTAAGTTTCATGGCCCTGTTCGGAGGGCTGGCGCTGTGGCAGGATCTGCCGGTCGACGGCTCGCCCGCATTGGCCAACATCCTGTTCATGCTGGCCCTGCTGACCTGCCCCTGGTTGTGGCGCGACAAGCCGCTCGGCATTTCACTCAGCCAGCGCATCTTCCTGGCGATGGCGCTGGTTTGCAGCCTGCCGTTGCTGTTGTTTCCGCGCAACTGAGCAAAGTCGCGCCGCGCGACTTTGCCGAACGGACATGAAAAAGGCTGCCGATGGGATCATCGGCAGCCTTTTTTCGACTTCCTCGCGGCGATCTCAGTCGAACAGGCTGGAAACGGAGCTTTCGTCCGCGATGCGCTTGATCGCCTCGCCCAACAGGGGAGCGATCGGCAGATGGCGGATGCTCTTCGCGCCGCAGACCGCATCCGTACCCTGGATCGAGTCGGTGATGACCAGTTCCTTGAGTTCCGACGCCTCGACCCGCGCCACCGCGCCGCCCGACAGCACGCCATGGCTGACATAGGCGGCCACCTCCTCAGCCCCCGCCGCCTTGAGCGCGGCTGCGGCGTTGCAGAGCGTGCCCGCCGAATCGACGATGTCGTCGATCAGCACGCAGAAGCGGCCCTTCACGTCGCCGATGATGTTCATGACCTCCGATTCGCCCGCGCGCTCGCGCCGCTTGTCGACGATGGCGAGGGGGGCGTTGTCCAGCCGCTTGGCAAGGGCGCGGGCGCGCACCACGCCGCCCACGTCCGGCGACACGACCATCAGGTTGCGGTCGCCGAAGCGCGCCTGGATGTCGGCCGACATGACCGGCGCGCCGAACAGATTGTCGGTCGGAATGTCGAAGAAGCCCTGGATCTGCCCGGCGTGCAGGTCCACCGACAGCACGCGGTTGGCGCCTGCGGTGGTGATGAGATTGGCGACCAGCTTGGCTGAGATCGGCGTGCGGGGGCCGGGCTTCCGATCCTGCCGGGCATAGCCGAAATAGGGGACCACCGCCGTGATTCGCTTGGCCGACGCGCGCTTCAGCGCGTCGATCATGATCAGCAGCTCCATCAGATTGTCGTTCGTCGGATAGCTGGTCGACTGGATCACGAACACGTCCTCGCCGCGGACATTCTCGTGAATTTCCACGAAAACCTCTTCGTCGGCGAAGCGGCGGACGCTCGCGTCGGTCAGGGGAATCTCGATATAGTCGGCGATGGCGGCCGCGAGCGGCTTGTTGGAATTGCCGGTCATGAGCTTCATGGCCAAACCCCTAGAACTAAATGGCGTGACAAATTGGTGACGCTGTCGGAACGCGGCCCCTTTAGCGGCGGAGGCCCCTCCTGAAAAGGCGCTTTTGCGCGCTGCTGCAAAATGCTCTAGGGGCGCGGACCATGACCGACAAACTCGTGATAGCCCTGGCCCAGATGACGCAGTCGGTGGGCGACTTGTCCGCCAATGCCGACGCGATGCTGGAATGGCGTGGGCGGGCGATGGAAGCGGACCTCATCGTCTATCCCGAACTGCAACTGATCGGCTATCCGCCCGAGGATCTGGTGCTGAAGCCCGCGCTGGTGGACCGGGCCAATCATGAGCTGGACCGGCTGGCGCAGGCGACCGCCGACGGCGGCCCCGCCATGCTGGTGGGCACGGTCGTGGCGTCGCAAGGCGTCCTGTTCAACGTCGTCGCCCTGCTGGAGAATGGCGCGGTCACCGCCATCCGGCAGAAGCGGGAACTGCCCAATTACGGCACCTTCGACGAAAAGCGCCTGTTCGCCCCCGGTCCGCTGCCCGCGCCCCTCGACTTCCGGGGCGTTCGCATCGGCGTCCCGATCTGCGAGGACATCTGGTTTCCCTTCGTCACCGCCCATTTGCGGGCGGAAGGCGCGGAAATCCTGATCAGCCCCAACGGCTCCCCGTTCGAGGTCGACAAGGACGACCGCCGCATCAACGCCGTCGCCGGGACCCGGGTTCGTGAAACCGGCCTGCCGCTCGTCTATCTGAACCGCGTTGGCGGGCAGGACGAACTGGTGTTCGACGGCGCCTCCTTCGTCATGAACGGCGACCTCAGCCTGGCGCACCAGCTTCCCGACTGGGAAGAGGCGCTGGTCCTGACGCACTGGGAAAAATGGGAAGGCCAGTGGGTCTGCCTTCCCGGCGAGCGTCACGCGCTCGATGATCGCCCCGCCGACATCTACAACGCCATGGTCCTGGGCCTGCGCGACTATGTGAATGGGAACCGCTTTCCCGGAGTCGTGCTTGGCCTGTCGGGCGGCATCGACTCGGCCCTTTCCGCTGCCGTCGCGGTGGACGCGTTGGGCGCCGACCGGGTGTGGTGCGTGATGATGCCATCGCGCTTCACCAGCCGGGAAAGCCTGGACGATGCCATCGAATGCGCCCGCCTGCTGGGCGTCCGCTACGACAGCATCCCCATCGAACCCGCGGTGGAGGCTTTCGATGCGATGCTGGCCGACGTCTTCGCCGGCCGCCAGCGCGACCTGACGGAGGAGAATATCCAGTCCCGCATCCGGGGCGTGACGCTGATGGGCCTGTCCAACAAATTCGGCCATATGCTGCTCACCACCGGCAACAAGAGCGAGATGTCGGTCGGCTATGCCACCATCTATGGCGACATGGCGGGCGGCTATTCGGTGCTGAAGGACGCCTATAAGACGACGGTGTTCGACCTTTGCCGCTGGCGCAACGAGAATGTCCCGTCGCTGGGCGAGGGGTTCGGCCCCCATGGCCCCGTCATGCCCGAGCGCGTCATCACCAAGCCGCCCAGCGCCGAATTGCGCGACAACCAGAAGGACGAGGACAGCCTGCCCCCCTATGAGGTGCTGGACCCCATCCTCTACGGTTTGGTGGAGGAGGAACTGTCGGTCGAGCAACTGGTCGCCCGCGGATTCGAACGCGACACGGTCGCCCGTATCGAACGGCTGCTCTATGTCGCGGAATATAAGCGCCGCCAGTCGCCCCCGGGCGTCAAGCTTGGCATCCGCAATTTCGGCCGCGACCGCCGCTACCCGATCACCAACGCCTTCCGCACGCTGTAAACCGCATGACAGTCATCACCCGCTTCGCTCCGTCGCCCACCGGCAACCTCCATGTCGGCAATATCCGCGCCGCGCTGCACAACTGGCTGTTCGCGCGCAAATATGGCGGCCAGTTCCTGCTGCGCCTCGACGACACCGATCTCGAACGCTCGCGCCCCGAATATGCCGACGGCATCAAGGCGGACCTGATCTGGCTCGGCCTGCATTGGGACGGGGAGGAGAAGCAGTCCGACCGCTTCGCCCTCTATGAGGAAAAGTTCGAAGCGCTCAAGGCGTCGGGCCATGTCTATCCGGCCTATGAAACCGCGCAGGAACTGGACCTGCGCCGCAAGGTGCTGCTGGGTCGTGGCCTGCCGCCGGTCTATGACCGGGCGGCGCTGGCCCTGAGCGCGGACCAGATTGCGGCCTATGAAGCCGAAGGGCGTCGGCCGCACTGGCGCTTCAGACTGGATCATGACCTGCCCATCGGCTGGACCGACCTGATCCGCGGCGACCAGCGCTTCGACCCGAAACTATTGTCCGATCCCGTGATCCGCCGCGCCGATGGAAGCTGGCTCTATATGCTGCCGTCGGTGATCGACGACATCGCCATGGGCGTCACCCATGTTCTGCGCGGGGAAGACCATGTGTCCAACACCGCGACGCAGATCCAGATGTTCGCGGCGCTGGGCGCGACACTGCCCGCCTTTGCCCATGAAGCGCTGCTGACCGGGAGCGAGGGCAAGCTTTCCAAGCGTCTGGGATCGCTTGGCGTCGCGCATTTTCGCGAGAGCGGTCTTGAACCGATGGCCATCGCCTCCCTGCTGGCGCGGCTGGGCAGTTCCATGCCGGTGGAACCCTTTACGGACCTGCAACCGCTGATCGACAGCTTCGACTTCGCCCATTTCGGCCGTGCGCCAGCGCGCTTCGATGAAGGGGAACTGGCGAGCCTCAACCAGAAGATCGTCCACCTGCTGCCCTATGCGGCTGTTGCCGATCGTTTGCCCCAGGGCATGGACGAAGCGGCCTGGGACGCCATCCGCCCGAATCTGGAAACCGTGGCGGGGGCGGCTGACTGGTGGCGGATCGTCACCGGCCCGATCGACGCGCCACTCCCGACGGACGAAGATCGCGACTTCCTGGCCCTGGCGCATGCCCGGCTGGCGGAGGCGAGCTTCGATGCCGCCATCTGGCGAACCCTGACCGAAGCGCTGAAGACGGAAACCGGCCGCAAGGGCAAGGCGCTGTTCCTGCCGCTACGCCGGGCACTGACCGGACTGGACCATGGACCGGACATGGGCCAGCTCCTGCCGCTGATCGGGCGGGAAGAAGCCTTGGCGCGTCTGTCGGTCTGATCGGGAGATTTGGCGAGGAGCGGACCAGAAGACCGTTCGGGCCGAGCTTGTCGAAGCCCTTTATGCCTGTTTTTGCGCCACAGTCCCAAGCAAGACCGGTGGGAGAAAGCAGGCCTGTCAGCTCTCCACCCGGGCCACTATCCCGGCGCTCCGAAAGCCCTACCGCCGCATAAGCTCCAGCGCCCGGCCCACGGCCAAAATTCCTTCCGGCGCGGCTGCGAAGCCCATGTGTGTGCAGTCGACCTCGATTGCCCGATCCCGCTCGCCGACGCGCCCCTTGGCGCATTGGGGCAGTATCACGCCATCCCGACGCGACCAGAGCGCCACGGTCGGCACCGGCGGTTTTTCCTCGCGCCGGCAGGTGAAGGGCGGTCGGTCGACGGGAAATCCGGAAACGAGCTGGTAGAGCCGCCACGCATGATTGGCGCGGGGATCGCCGGAAAAGGGCGTACCCATCGTCACGACGCCGCCGACCTTATGCGTGGCGAATTTGGCATATTCCCGCGCGAACAGCCCGCCCAGGCTCCAGCCCACCAGAGTGACGGGCGCTCCGGTCTCACGCCTTATGGCATCCACCCGGCGGTCGATCTGTTCCAGACTGTCCGGCTTGGGTCCGAAATTGCGGCCCATGCCCCAGCCATGCGCCTCATAACCCGCCGCGTTCAGCGCGGCGCGTAAAGGCTCCATACGCTGCTCGCTTGCGAGCAGGCCCGGGATCAGCAGGACCTGCCGTCCGTCGCCATGGATGGCCCGCGCCAGTTGGGCGGCCTGCGCCCGTGTCCGCGCCAGATCGAAAGGCACCGATGCATTGCCCAACAGGTGCTGGAGCGACGGCCGCTCGGCCGCGCGAGGTCCGCTGGCCAGGCGGCTCTTCCAGAAACTGGCAATGGCGTCGGCATAGGGCGGCACGAAAATGTCTTTCCTTCTTCCAACAGGAAAAATGACATTCTCATGACACAGGCTCCCGAGTCCATGGAGATTTGTCCACGGGCATGAACGGTTCGCCGTTTGTGACAGTGGCTTATGGAAGGATCAGGGCGCCAATGGAGAGGTCTGCGCCACCGGCGCGCCGTCGGCCGCCCGCAACTGGCGCGGCTCCAATATCGCGGCCGTTTCGATCAGGTCCAGCGCCCGCCGCGCTTCCATGTAGCGCCGCGCATATTGCATCCAGCGGTCGGCCGCCGCGCGCCCCGGCATCTGCTCCACCTCGGCCAGAGCCGCGCCGACCTGCGATCCGTCCAGATAGCGCAGCGCCCGGTCCAGCGCTGCCTGCGGCCGGGGAGAGGGGGTGGACGCCCGGTGAATGGTGATGATCTCCCGCGCCTCATGTTCCAGCGCTTCCCACCAGCTCGCGTCGGCGGGCGGGACGGTGACCCGGTCGGCCAGGGCCGTCAGCCCGGCGCGCAGGTCGGCCAGCGTCACCGGTTCCCGCGCGGCGTTGATGATGGTCGCCACCGCGCGCGGCTGCGCCTGTCCGAAACGAAGGCGCAACTGGCCTTCGATATAGCCGAGCGGCGTCCCGCTATCGAGCGCCCGCCGCGCCGCGAAGGCGACCAGCAGGCCCTCCGCGCGGGCCGCATTGCCCGACGCCGCCTGCGCCTCCACCGTGATGCGGTTGAGCCGTTCCTCCAGTTGCACGACGCGCGCGTCCAGCATCTGCCCGGCATCGGCGGACAGTGGCCGCATCGGCACGCCCGGCGCGGCGGCATTCAGCAACGGATCGCTCAGCACCGACGGCCGTTGCGGTGCATTCCACCGCTGGATGCGCGGCAGGGCGAGGACGGTCAGCACGACCCCGACCGCAAAGGCGAGCAAGACCAGCAGCACCAGCAGCCAGGATCCGCGTCGCGCCGGGGGCGGCGCCGCTACGCCGCCGGACGGGCCATCCGTGTCGCTCATCAAGGGCTTTTCTTCCATATGAGGCGAATCATTCGCATAATCGGACGGCAAGGGCCAGCATCCTCTCATCATCGGGCTTATCGGGCGCCTGAGCGCTGGCCCATCCGGTGCCGCAGGCGACCAGCGCCGCAGGGCTGATGGCGATCAGGTGGAGTGATCTGCGCAGCCCCGGACCCACATGGCGCGCCAGCAATTCGCCGGCACGCGGGGAGTGGACCAGAAGGACGCTGCCAGCCTCCAGCCGCTTCGCCCATCCCTCATCGCCGGTCCGCAGCATTTCATAGACGACGACCCGCTCGATCCGCAGCGCGCCCGCGTCGATCGGCGCCACCGTCCGCCCCGCCAGATGCAGCACATCGCCATGCCCGTCCGCCGCGATCCGCCGCGCAATGGCGGTGCCGTCGCCATCCCCGGCGACGACATCTGCGAATCCGGCTTCCTCCAGCGCCTTCGCCGTCGCCTGTCCGACCGCATAGACGGGCAACTTCCGATAGCGGGCCAGCCCTTCCCCTGCCAGCCGGGCCGCATTGGCACTGGTCAGCAACAGGGCGTCGAATTTTTCCGGGGCAGGGGCCTCCCATTGCAGCGCCCGGGGCGCGAATAGCGGAAAGACCCGCGTTTTCAGCCCTAGTTCCGCCGCCCGCGCCGCGGTCTTGCCCGCCCCCGGTTCAGGCCGCAGGATGACGAGGGGCCTCACGTCTCGAACAAAGCCCGCAGCGTCGGACCGGCCCTGTCCAGCAAAGCGCGTCCCATCCTTTCCGCGGCGGCGGCATCGTCCCGCCCGATCCGCAGCGCATCGCTGACCGTCTCCTGCCCGTCGGGGCTGATGATCTCGGCCCGCAGATGGACCCGCCCATGCTCCAGCCGGGCCAGCGCCGCAATGGGCGAATGGCAGGTGCCGCCGAGCCCGGCCAGCACCGCGCGCTCCGCCATCACGCAATCGAAGGTGTCGGCGTCGCTGATCGACGCCAGCAGATCGAGCACCGCTTCATTGTCGCTCAGCGTCTCGATGCCCACGGCGCCCTGGGACGGCGCGGGCAGCATGACCTCGACGGGGATGGTGACGCCCACATCGCCCTGGCCCAGCCGGTCGAGCCCGGCCGCCGCCAGCAGGGTGGCATGCGCCTCCCCCCTTTCCAGCTTGGCGAGCCGCGTCGCGACATTGCCGCGGAACAGGATGACCTCCGCGTCGGGCCGAAGCCGCCTGACCTGCGCCGCCCGGCGCGGCGAGCTGGTGCCCACCAGCGGCCTTTCGGGGAGCGCCGCGAAACTGTCCGCGCCCACAAGGCGGTCGCGCACATCGGCGCGGGGCAGCATGGCGGCGATGCGGATTTCGGCGGGCCGGATCGTCTCCACATCCTTCATCGAATGGACGGCGAAATCGATTTCGCCACTGGCCAGCGCGCGGTCCAGCTCCTTGGTCCAAAGCGCCTTGCCGCCGATTTCCGCGAGCGCCCGGTCCTGAATGCGGTCGCCGCTGGTCTGCACCACGACGATCTCGACCGCGCCCTCGTCCCAGCCGTGGCGCGCCCGCAGCGCCGCCACCGTCATATGGGCCTGCGCCAGCGCGAGCGGGGAGCCACGCGTGCCAAGGCGAAGGGGCGTGTGGGGCGGACGGGAAGGCTTTTGCATGATCCCGCTTGCTCTAATGATCGCGGGCATTAGATGGAAGCGGCAATGACGATCATCCTCGGCCTGGAATCAAGCTGCGACGAAACCGCGGCGGCGCTGGTGACGGCGGAGGGCAAGATCCTGGCCCACCGCCTCGCCACGCAGGAGGAGGCGCATCGCCCCTATGGCGGCGTCGTCCCGGAAATCGCCGCCCGCGCCCATGTCGAGGCGCTTTCGCCCTTGATAGAGGCGGCGCTGAAGGACGCCGACCTTACGCTTGGCGATGTGGACGTGATCGCCGCCACCGCCGGCCCCGGCCTGATCGGCGGCGTGATGGTCGGCCTCGTCACCGGCAAGGCGCTTGCCCATGCCGCGAACAAGCCCCTGATCGCGGTCAACCATCTGGAAGGCCATGCCCTTTCGCCGCGCCTGGCCGATCCGACGCTGCAATTCCCCTATCTGCTGCTGCTGGTGTCGGGCGGCCATTGCCAGTTGCTGCATGTGCGGGGGCCGGGCGACTATGCCCGCCTGGCCACCACCATCGATGACGCCAGCGGCGAGGCCTTCGACAAGACCGCCAAGCTGCTCGGACTGGGCTATCCCGGTGGACCGGCGGTGGAGAAGGCCGCCGCCGATGGCAATTCGAGGGCCGTTCCCCTGCCACGCCCGCTGGTCGGCACCGCCGAGCCGCATTTCTCCTTCGCCGGCCTCAAGAGCGCGGTCATGCGCGCGGCCCAGTCCGGCCGATATTCGACCGAGGACATCGCCGCCAGCTTCCAGCAGGCCGTCATCGACTGCCTGATCGACCGCACCGAGCGGCAGTTGGCGGGCCTTCAGGACATCACCGCCCTCGTCGTCGCGGGGGGCGTCGCCGCCAACCAGTCGATCCGCGCCGCGTTGGAAGCGCTCGCCGCAAAGCACGATCTGCCCTTTGTCGCGCCGCCGCTCTGGCTCTGCACGGACAATGCGGCGATGATCGCATGGGCCGGGGCGGAACGCTATGCGGCGGGCCTGATCGACGACCTCACGGTCCCGGCGCGCCCGCGCTGGCCGCTGGACCCCGGCGCGGAAAAGGCGCGCGGCGCAGGAGTGAAAGCATGAAGGCTCCCTCCCTGAAGGCAGGCGTCATCGGAGCAGGCGCCTGGGGCACCGCGCTGGCTCAGACGCTGGCGGCGGACGGGCGGCATGTCCGCCTCTGGGCGCTGGAACCCGAAGTCGTGGCGGCGGTCAACGGCGACCGCCAGAACCCGCTCTACCTGCCCAATATCCCGCTCAGCGCATCGATCGAGGCGACCGGCGACATGGCCGCCATGGCCGACCGCGATCTGCTGCTGATCGTCAGCCCTGCCCAGCATCTGCGCACCGTCGTGGCGCAGGCGCCGGCGGGCACGCCGCTCGTCCTCTGTTCCAAGGGGATCGAGGCGGGCACCAGCCTGCTGATGTCCGAGGTGGCGATGGAAGCGCAGCCGACCTCGCCCATCGCCGTCCTTTCGGGGCCGACCTTCGCGCATGAGGTCGCCAGGGGCCTGCCCACCGCGATCACCCTCGCCTGCGCCGACGCCGCTCTTGCCGCGAAGATCGCGGGCCGCATCGCGCGCCCTGCCTTCCGCCCCTATCTGTCCGACGATGTCGTCGGCGCGGAGATTGGCGGGGCGGTGAAGAACGTCCTCGCCATCGCCTGCGGCGTCGCGGAGGGCGCGGGCCTGGGCCTCAATGCCCGCGCCTCGCTGATCAGCCGGGGCTTTGCCGAAATGACCCGCTTCGGTCTGGCCAGGGGCGCCCGCGCCGAAACGCTGGCTGGACTTTCCGGACTGGGCGATCTCGTCCTTACCTGTTCCTCGACCAACAGCCGCAACTTCTCGCTCGGCAAGGGGCTGGGGGAGGGGCGGGCTGCCAGCGACCTGCTGGCCAACCGCCGGACCATCGCGGAAGGGGCCTTTACCGCGCCCGTGCTGCGGGAAGCCGCCCGCGCCGCCCATGTCGAAATGCCCGTGGTCGAGGCGGTCTGCGCCCTGCTGGAAGATGCCGCGCCGCTCGCCCAGGTGATGGATGCGCTGCTCGCCCGTCCGCTGCGCGCCGAATAAATTCATCGCCCTATCATCATTTGTTGCTACAGTCCGGCTCCACAAAATGACGCGACAGCATTGATGTCACAGGGGGATCATAATTCTTTGGCGGCTGAAGGGGCCTCTCCCGCGCAGCAGGACGATATTGCGGCGCTCGCCAAGGGTGGACGGACCAATGTGTTCGGTTTCCTGCTCCGCCTCGCGGCGCGCCTGCCGTTCCTGTTCATCGCCGGCCGCTGGTATGGCGCCGACGCGCTGGGCCGCTTCGCCTATGCGGTGCTGGTGGTGGAGTTCGTCGCCCAGCTCGCGACGCTCGGCCTGAAACGCGGCCTTGCGGGCGCGCTCGCCCAGACCGAGCGGCCGCACAGCCATGTCGTGACCGACGCCATGGTGGTGACGCTGATCGCCTCCCTGATCGGCAGCGCGCTCCTGGTCGCCTTCCCCCAGGCCATGTTCCCGAACAGCGGCATCAACGGCCTCGACCGCCTGCTCGCCCTGATCGTGATTGCGGTCGCCGGGTCCGACGTGGCGCTGGCCGCCTGCGCCTACCGCTTCGACATCGGCGCCACGGTGCGGGCCCGGTCCATCATCGAACCTTGGGCGATCAGCATCGGCGCCTTCGGCTTCGCTTATTATTCGACCCGCGACGGCCTGATCCTCTCCTATGTGGTCTCGATGATCGCCGCGCTGGTCGCCTCGATCATTCCGATGACCCGCCATTACAGCATTCCCTATGGCTGGCGTCCGGATTTCGGACGGCTGTGGCGGCTGGCGCGCCGCAATCTGCCGCTGGCGGCGGCGGACGGCGTGGAATGGGGGTCGCGCCGGCTGGACATGGCGATCCTCGGCCTGTTCGTCAGCCCCGCCGTGGTCGGCATCTATTATGTGGCGCAACAGGTCGCCTCCCTGCCCCAGAAACTGAAGACCAGCTTCGACCCGATCCTGGGCCCGGTCATCACCCGCAATCTTTCGGAGGGCAATCTCACCGCCATAGCGCGGCAGGTGAGCCAGGTCGGCTTCTGGATCATCGCGGCGCAGGCGGGCATCGCGCTTGCGCTCGGCATTCCGGGCGAAGCGGTGATGGGGCTGGTCGGTCCGCATTTCGTCGGCGGAACGGGCGCGCTCGCCTTCCTGCTGCTGGCCGAAGTCGTGGCGGCGACCGCCGTGGTCAGCGAATCGGCGCTGGTCTATATCGCGCGGCACCGCAATCTGATGATCTCGCTGCTGATGATCGGGCTTCAGGCGGCGCTCAGCTTCGCTCTGATCTTCGTGGCGCGGCGCCTGGGCCTGCACGACATGGCCATCGCCGCCGCGCCGGCGCTGGCGCTCAGCATAGCGCTGGGCGTCAGTGCGCTGGTCAAGGCGCGCCTGCTGTCGAACCTGCTGGGCGCCAGGGTCAACGCCTGGCGCTGGCCGTTGCTCAGCGCTTCCGGCGTCGCCTGCATCGTTGGCGCGGCTTTCGTCGCATTGCCACCTCATTTCGAGTGGGTGGAGCTTGTCTTCGGCGTCTTCACCATCCTCGGCGTCTACGGCTTCGTCATCTGGCGCTGGGGGTTCGGCCCCGACGACCGCGCGCTGTTCCGGAAGCAGAAGGCGGCCTGACGCAAAGGAAAAGGCCGGACTTTCGCCCGGCCTCTCATCTTACCCCAGCGTCTTCGCCCGGATCGCCTTCAGGTCGTCCTCCGGCCGCGCGCCCCAGTGGGAGATTACTTCGGCCGCCGCCGCCGCCCCCAGCTTCAGGCACTTCTCGACCTCCAGTCCCTCCAGATGGCCCGCCAGGAAACCCGCCGCGAACAGGTCGCCCGCACCGGTCGTGTCGATCACTTCGGCCACCGGCGCCGCATGCGCTTCGTACCGCACGCCGTCGACCATGGCGATCGCGCCCTTTTCGCTGCGGGTCGAGACCAGCACCGGCACTTTCGCGGCGATGGCGGCCACGGCGGCGTCGAAATCATGCACCCCGGCCAGCGACTGGATTTCGCCTTCATTGGAGAAGAGGATGTCGATCAGCCCCTGGTCGATCAGGTCGATGAAGTCGGCGCGATGGCGGTCGATCACGAAATTGTCCGACAGGGTGAAGGCGACCTTCCGCCCCGCGCCCCGCGCCGCGTCGATGGCGGCGCGCATCGCCGCGCGCGGCTGCTCCGGATCCCAGAGATAGCCTTCGAGATAGAGGATGGACGCGGAGCGGATAAGGTCCAGGTCCAGCGCCGTCTCGGGCAGGAACTGCGACGCCCCCAGGAAGGTGTTCATCGTCCGCTGCGCATCGGGCGTCACCAGGATCAGGCAGCGGGCCGTCGGCACGTCGCCCTGCATCGCCGGCGTATCGTAGCGTATGCCGAGCGCGCGCACGTCATGGGCGAAGACGGCGCCCAACTGGTCGTCATTGACCTGCCCGATGAAGCCGCATTTCTTGCCCAGCGCGGCCAGCCCCGCCAGCGTGTTCGCCGCCGATCCGCCGCTGATCTCCTTGCCCGCGCCCATGTCGGCATAAAGGCTTTCCGCCGTTTCCGCGTCGATCAGCTGCATGCCGCCCTTGGTCAGGGCATGTTCGGCCAGGAAAGCGTCGTCGCTCCGGGCGAGCACGTCGACAATGGCATTGCCGATGGCGACAACATCAAGCGTGGGGGCAGCAGCGGTCACGCAAAATCCTTCGTGAATAAGGGGAAAAATCCCGCCGTCTCTACCGATCCGGGGCGCGCTGCGCAACGGCGCTGATTGACGCTGCGCGCCAGGGCGGGAATAGCGGTGTCATGGTCCTTGCCGCCGTCCTTCGCGCATTCCCTTCCATCTTCCACGGTGCCGCCCTCCGGCTGCTGTTCAGAACGCTGCTCCTGACCCTGCTCGCCTTCGCGGTCCTCGCCGCCGCCTTGTGGACCGGCATCCACGCCGCCCGCCTGCATTATGGCTGGCTGCCGGGCGCGGGCTGGGGCGGGCTGGCGGAGGCGACCGCGACCGCCATCGGCGTGATCGCCGCGGGCTGGCTGCTGTTCCGCGCCACCGCCATGGCGATCATGAGCCTGTTTGCCGACGACATCGTCATTGCCGTAGAACGGGACAGCTACCCCGCGGCGGCAGCCCGCGCCCGGCCGGTCGGCTGGGGCCGCAGCCTTCGTTTCGCGCTGCGCTCCATCCTGCGGACCGTCGGCTGGAACCTGCTTGCCCTGCCGGCCTATCTGCTGCTGCTGGCGACCGGCATCGGCACGCTGGGCCTGTTCCTGATCCTGAACGCCGCCCTGCTTGGCCGGGACATGGCCGACATGGTCGAGCCCCGCCATCCCGACCTGCCGCCGATCCCGCGCGGCAGCCGGTGGCTCATGGGCCTCGCTTCGGCGCTGATCTTCCTCGTGCCGCTGCTCAACCTGCTTGCACCGATCTGGAGCGCGGCTATGGCGGTCCACATGCTGCACGGTGCCCGAAGGAACATGCCATGACCCGTCCTCATCCGGCGCTCGTCCTGGCTTCGCTCTTGACCCTCGCGGCTTGCGGAGGTGTCGTGCCGCCGCCCGCGACCCAGATCGCCCGTCCGCCCGCCGGTCCCCCGGCCAGCGCCTTCACCCGCCCCGGTCCGCTGATCGGATCGGACGCGAAGCAGCTCATGCACCTGTTCGGCCAACCCCGGCTCGACATTCGCGAAAGCACCATGCGCAAGCTGCAATTCGCCAATGGCCGCTGCGTGCTGGACGCCTATCTCTACCTGCCGCCGCAGGGGAAGGAGCCGCTCGTCACCCATGTCGATGCGCGTACGCCCACGGGCACGGACGTCGACCCCGCAAGTTGCTCTGCCGCCTTGCAGGCGAAATGATCTTTTCGATGGGAGAGGGAGGTGCTCCCGCGGAAGGCGGGAGCCCCGTTCATGCGCTTGAACAGGACAAGCGCTAGGCCAGCCGCTCCAGCGCCCAGCGAGCCGCCTCCGCCACCACCGGATCGTCATCCGCCACCAGCGCCCGCAACCGGTCCGCCAACCGCCTGTCACCACTGTTCCCCGCCGCGATGGCGGCATTGCGCACCATCCGGTTCCGTCCGATCCGCTTGATGGAGGAGCCTGAGAAAATCTCGCGAAAGCCCGCATCGTCCAGCGCCAGCAGGTCGCCCAGTTCCGGGGCCGCCAGCTCCGCCCGCCCGACAAAGGCGCGGTTCGCCGCTGCCGCGTCCGCGAACTTGTTCCAGGGACAGACGGCCAGACAATCGTCGCAGCCATAGATGCGATTGCCGATCCCGGCTCGAAACTCCTCCGGTATCGGTCCCTTATGCTCGATGGTCAGGTAGGAAATGCACCGGCGCGCGTCGACCATATAAGGCGCAGGAAAGGCGTCGGTGGGGCAGGCCGCCTGACAGGCGGTGCAACTGCCGCAATGGTCCTTCTCCGGCGCATCGGGCGCCAGCGCGATCTCGCTGTAGATCGCCCCCAGGAACAGCCAGCTTCCATGCGCACGGCTGACGAGATTGCTGTGCTTCCCCTGCCAGCCCAGGCCCGCGGCCTCGGCCAGCGGCTTTTCCATCACCGGGGCGGTATCGACAAAGACCTTGAGCGCGCCGGGATGCTGCTCAACCAGCCAGCGGGCGAGGGACTTCAACCCCTTCTTGACCACGTCATGATAGTCGCGCCCCTGCGCATAGACCGAAATCCGCCCCCGGTCCGGCACATCCGCCAGCGCCAGCGGATCGCGCCCCGGCGCATAGCTCATCCCCAGCATGACGACGCTGCGCACGTCCGGCCAGAGCCCTTGCGGCGATCCGCGCTGCCCGGCGCGCTCCTCCATCCACAGCATCTCGCCATGATGCCCGGCGTCCAGCCATTGCCGCAGCCTTTCGGCCGAACGCGGCGCCGCATTGGCGGGCGCAATGGCGCAGGCCGCGAAGCCCAGCCGCAACGCTTCGGCCTTAAGCCGCTGTTCCAAGGTTTCGTTTTGCGTTGGCATGCGATGCGACTATCAGAGGCCGATGATCGGGGCTCCTCAACCGACCTATGCCGTCGAAGGGCGTGGTCTTGTCAAGACATTCGGTGATTTCCGGGCGGTGGACGGCATCGACATCGCGGTGCCCGCCGGGTCGATCTACGGCATTCTGGGCCCCAATGGCGCGGGCAAGACGACGATGCTGCGCACGCTGCTCGGCATCATCGATCCCGATGAGGGGCATCGCAGCCTGCTGGGCGATCTCGCGCCGCTGCGCCAGGCGCGCAATGTCGGCTATCTGCCGGAGGAACGCGGCCTCTATCCTTCGATGAAGGCGTTCGAGGCCATCGCCTTCATGGGCGCGCTGCGTGGCCTGCCGCTCAGGATCGGGCGGGAACGCGCCCGCGCCATGCTGGCGGACTATGGCATGGGCGCCTCCGCCGAAAAGCCGATCCGCCAATTGTCGAAGGGCATGGCCCAGACCGTGCAGCTTTTCGGCACCATCGTTCACGAACCGCGCCTGATCGTGCTGGACGAACCCTTTTCCGGCCTCGACGCCTTCAACCAGGGCAAGCTGGAGGCGCTGATCCGGGATCAGGCCCGGCGCGGCGTCACGGTGCTGTTCTCCACTCATGTCATCGCCCATGCCGAACGGCTGTGCGAGCGGGTCGCCATCGTCGCGGGCGGCCGCGTCCGTTTCGAGGGCACGGTGGACGACGCCCGCAACCGGCTGCGCCCGCAGGTGCGCCTGCGCACCCGCGCCAGCGATGGCGGCTGGCGCCGCGCCCTGCCCGCCGAAACCATGGCGCAGGATGGAACCTGGCATTTCGCCCTGCCGCAGGAGGGCATAGAACCGCTGCTGCGCGCCCTGCTCGACGGCAATGCCGGGATAGAAAGCCTGTCGATCGAACGCCCCGGCCTGCACGACGCCTTCGTCGCCATTGCGGGCGAGGCGGCCGCCCGGCAGATGCAGGACGACCAGCAGAGGGAGGAAGCGGCATGACCGAATTGATGCGCGCCGCCTTCGTCATCGCCCGGCGGGATTTCACCGCCGTGGTGCTGTCGCGCACCTTCATCTTCTTCCTGCTGGGGCCGCTGTTCCCGATCGTCATCGGCATGGCGTTCGGCGGGCTGGGCGACAAGATTTCGACCACCGACCTGCGTCCGGTCGTCGGCGTCGCCATGTCCTCCGCCGATGCGGCGCGGATGGAGCGCGCCCATGCCCGGCTGGCGGAGCGCATGGGGCCGCAAGCGCTGCCGGCGCTGCGCCGCGTGCCGCTGTCTCCCGCGCCCCGCGTTCAGTTGGCCGGGACGAATGCGGACGTCATGGTGATCGTGTCGGGATCGCCCGCCCGGCCGGTGATGACCGGCCAGCCGCAGGACATCCGGCGGCTGGAAGGGGACATCAGCCTGCTCGCCAGCGCCGCCGTGGCCGAAAAGTCGCTGCACATGGTCCAGGTGGAGGCGCAACAGGTCGCCACCAGCGTCGGCGCGCAGACCCAGGGCAGGCTGGTGATCGGCCGGATCGCGCAGATCGTCGTCTTCTTCCTCACCATCCTGCTCGCGGGCATGATCCTGTCCAATCTGGTCGAGGAAAAGACCAACAAGATCATAGAAATCCTCGCCGCCGCCGTGCCGGTCGACGCGATCTTCCTGGGCAAGCTGATGGCGATGCTGGCGATGAGCTTCGTCGGCATCCTCTTCTGGGGCGGGACCGCCTTCTGCGTGTTCCTGGCGCTGAAGACCCCTGGCGTCAGCCTGCCGGAGCCCGCCATCGGCTGGCCCCTCTTCCTGATGCTGGCCGTCATCTATTTCGCCATGGCCTATACGCTGCTCGGTTCCCTCTTCCTGGGCATCGGCGCGCAGGCGGCGACCGTGCGGGAGGTGCAGACGCTCAACATGCCCGTGACCATGGGGCAGATGCTGATCTTCTTCTTCGCCACCTATGCCGTCGACAAGATGGGATCGCCGCCGGAGGTCGCGGCGGTGATCCTGCCCTTCTCCTCCCCGTTCGCCATGATCGCCCGCGCGGCGCAGGTGGACACGCTCTGGCCCCATCTCCTGGCCATAGGCTGGCAGATGCTCTGGGTCGGCCTCATCATCCGCATCGGCGTGCTGCTGTTCCGCCGCCATGTGCTGAAATCGGGCGGCGGCTGGTGGAAGCAGCTGTTCAGAAGCGCGACAGGCTGACCCTGCTATGGCGGGGCCATGAACCGGCGGCGCTTTCTGGGCATGGGCGGCTGTGCCGCGACGACGATCGTCCTCTGGCAGGCCGGGCTGGGCCGGGCCGCCGCCTATCCTTTCACGCTCGGCGATGCCGAATGGCGCAAGCGCCTGAGCCCGCCCGCCTATCAGGTGCTGCGCAAGCGATCGACCGAATATCCCTTCACCAGTCCCCTCAACAAGGAACATCGCACCGGTATCTTCGCCTGCGCCGGTTGTGGGCAACGGCTTTTCAGCTCGAAGACCAAGTTCGACAGCGGCACGGGCTGGCCCAGCTTCTGGGCGCCGCTGCCCCGCGCCGTCGGCACTTCGCGCGATTTCGAACTGGGCTATCCGCGAACGGAGGTGCATTGCGCCCGCTGCGGCGGCCATCTGGGCCATGTGTTCGATGACGGGCCGAAGCCCACCGGCAAGCGCTATTGCATGAACGGCGTTGCGCTGGCCTTCGTCGCCGGCTGAGCGATCACCTTGTAGATGCGGAGCGGCCCCTTGGTGGGAACCGGCTGCAGCCAGCGCGGCGGCCGGTTGCGCTTCAACGCCGCGGCCAGGCCCTTCGGGAAGTCGGCGCGATAATGTTTGATCTCGTTCATCTCGTTGCAGATCAGCAGATAATCCGCACCCCTGCCGCCATTCAGGCGCATGATGGTCGCAAAGGCCTTTTCGGGCGCTTCCGTGAAACCGTCGATGACCGCGGTGATGCCGGCGGCATTGCGGTGATGGGCCGTGCCGATCACGCTGTGCCCGGTTCGCACGAGGATGTCGGGCCCCAGATCGAGCGGCGCGAACAGGGTCGAGCGGGGCAGCGCCCGCAAGGGCGCCAGCAGCGCGGCCGTCCGGCAATTGACGGTTTCAGGCTGCTCCTTTTCCGCCGCGCCGCTCGTGATCAATATCCAGGCGCCGCACAGGCCCGCCGGGGTGAGCAATATGGCGACGCTCGCCGTCACCAGGATGCGCGCCACGGCCCTGCTCCAGCTCTGGATATGCTGAAAGATCGCCAGCAGCAGCCAGGCCGTGCCGGGCAGCGCCAGGACATGCGCCACCGACATGGCGCGCAGGACGAGGATCGCGACCGCCAGCGCTCCGGTCAGCAGCAGGGCAATGACGATCCAGCGGTCCCGCGCCTCCCTTTCCGTGGCGCGCCAGGCCGCGACGATCGTGCTGACCAGCCCCATGGCCGCCGGCAGCAGGATGATCCCCGCCATCAGAAGACCCTGTTCCCAGACCGGGCGGCCCTCCTTCACCTGGAGATACCATAAGCGATAGGCCACCGGACCGAGCGCCTTGAAGGGATCGCCGGAAAGGCAGGCTCCGCCGCTCAGCAGGAACACGCCGGCCGCCGTAACTCCTGCCGCCGCCGTCGCCATGAAGCGTCGCCGGACGCTGGTCGTGCCGATCAGGCGCAGGGCAAGCGGCATCGCCAGCGCAAAAGCCACGAGCGGCCAGATATAGGCTGCCGAAAGGCTGTCGCAATATCGGACCAGCGCCGCACCGGGGCCGCGCAGCAGCAGCAGGAGGAGGAGCGCGCCGCCGCCCAGCGTGGCGGCATAGGCGGCGATCCGCGCCGCATCCCGCCGGTCGAACCAGGTCCGCAGGGCGAAGGCGCCGGCGAACAGCGCGGCATAGGGCAGCGCCTCGCTGGAGATCTGAAGCCACACCGCCAGCGCAAGGCCGGCCGTGAAGCCGCCCCTCAGGCGACGGGCATCCAGTGCGCCGCACAGGGCCATGGCCGCCATCCAGATCTGCCACCCGTGATGGTCGATCCGGAACGGGGTGAACTGGACCAGGATGGTCGGCGTGGTCAGCAGCAGCGCAACCGCCAGCATCGGGACGAAGACGCCGCCGGCAGCGCGCCGCGCCGCCAGGAAGACCGTGCCCGTCAGCCCGCCCAGCAGCAGCAGCGGCACCAGCGCACAGGCGGCGACTTCGGCCCTTGCAGGCCCAAGCAGCGGTTGGAGCATCAGGATCAGCGCGGCGATCGGCATGTCGACGATGCGCGACCAGTGCATCGGTCCGCCCGCCGGCGGGTTTACCCGGTGCTGGCTGACGTCCCAGAAATCCTGGCCATGCAGCCAGTCGCGGACCTGTTGCAGCCGCATGGCGTCATCGGGATCGCGGAATTCGAGCGTGGTCAGCCCGTTGCGGAACAGCCAGAGCATGACCGCGCAGCACAGGGCCCAGAGCAGCAGGACCGCCACGCCGATCTGCCAACCGGCGATAGAGGCTGTCTTGGGAAGGGGGCCGCTGTCAGGCGCGGGCGAAGATGCCATATTTCCGGATCGCATAGACGGACAGGAAGCTCACCGGCACGGCCGCCAGCTTGGCCATGGCGGGCGGAAGCCCCAGGCTGCTCAGCCCGCCCACCAGCCCCATGGTGATCGCCATGCCGATCAGGGCGCTGAGGATGAAGGCGATCCGCTGTCCATGCGTCGCCGGCTGCTGCATGTCGAACACGAATTGCGTGCTGATCATCCAGTGCAGGACCAGTCCGCCCGAATAGCCGCCGAACGCAGCAATGGCAGGCGGCACGCCCAGCCGGTGGAACAGCATGAACAGAGCGAAATCGGCCGACAGCGCGCAGATGCTAGCCAGAAGATAGCGCGTGAAGGTGAAACGGCCGAAGACGGCGTTGAACGGCCCGGCCATGCTCCGCACCCAATGGGGCATGGGGGTCAGGCCGCCTTCAGACGATTGGGCACCAGCCTTTCGCTGGCGAGCGCGGCGCGCCGGCCGGCTGCGTCCTGCCCTTCCTCGCCCGCTTCGTGATATTCGGCATCCTCATTGACCGCCCAGATGTCGTAAAGCTGCTCGCCCGCCTCGATATTGCGGACCGTCAGCATCGCCGTCATCATCGCATGGTCCTGATTATTGTAGCGGTGCATGCCGTTGCGGCCGACCAGATGCAGCGTCGGATAAAGCCGCTGCAATTCGGTGCGCATCGCAAGGACATTGTCGGCATAGCCGTCATCATAGACCGGATAGGCCTTTTCCTGCCGCACCACCGCGCCGCCGACGACATCGGCGGGGTCGCACAGGCCCAGGGTCGCCATTTCCTTCTTCGCCAGTTCGATCAGATCGGCGTCGCTCGACGACCAGAGGCCATCGCCCTCGAAGCAGAAATATTCCAGGCCGACGCAGGCCAGATCGGGGTCCGGCACCATTTCGGGGGACCAGCTCCGAAAATTCTGGATGCGGCCGACCTGCACCTTCGGATCGTGGATATAGATCCAGTTGTCGGGGAAGATGTCCTCGCCCTTCACCATCAGCGCCACGGTCAGGAAATCGCGATATTTGAGGTCCATCGCCTGGCCCAGCGTCGCGGGCAGCGGACGGATGCGGCCGGCCAGCTCGCGCATCGGGGCGGAACTGATGACATGGCCGGCGGTGATGGCGACTTCGCCGTCCGGGCCGCGCGCCACCATGCGCCAGCCGCCGCTCGCCTGATCCTGCGACAATTGCTCCAGGCTGTGCGCCATCAGCACGCGGTTGCCCCGCGCGACCACGAAGTCGCGGGCCGCTTCCCACATCATGCCGGGGCCAAGGCGCGGATAGCGGAAGCTTTCCAGCAGCGTCTTGGTCGCCATGCCGTCATTGGGCTTTTTGTTGAGGCCCAGGGATCGCCTGAGGCCGTCGGTCACTGCGCCCCAGAGCGACAGGCCCTTGATGCGCTGCGCCGCCCAGTCCGCCGACATCTCGTCGCAGGGCATGCCCCACACCTTCTCCGTATAGGTCTTGAAGAAGATCGAGAACAGCTTGTCGCCGAAGGCGTTGACCGTCCAGTCCTGGAAGGAACGGACATCGCGATTGGGGAACAGCTTCGCCTTGGCGAAGCTCGCCATGCAGAGCGCCGATCGCCACAATCCCAGATTGCCGAGCGCTTCGAAGGCGCGCAGCGGATAGCTGTAGAATTTGCCTTCATAATAGATGCGGCTCATCCGCGGGCGCTGGATGAAGTCGTCGGGCAGTATCTCGTTCCAGAGGTCGACGACCTCCTTCGACTTGGAAAAGAACCGATGGCCGCCAATGTCGAAACGGAAGCCGTTCAGTTCCACCGTTCTGCTGATGCCGCCGACATAGACCGGGTCTTTTTCGATGACGCTGACCGAATAGCCCTTCTTGGTCAGCAGATAGGCGGCCGTCAACCCAGCCGGCCCCGCGCCAATGATGGCGACATCCACATGGTGGTCGTTCTGCGGCATCCAAGGCCCCCCGGTGAAATCCTTCGCCGGTTTAGGTGAAGGAAATCTTCTAAGGAGTAGTTAATAGCCGGTAACAATGCAAGATAAGGCAAGGCCGGCGGCCATGGTGAGCCGCCGGCCTCCACTCTTTTCAAAAGGGCGGATCAGCCCTGGCGCTGTGCCTGGATCAGCGTGTTGAGGTCCGTGCGAGCGCCGTCGAGCGCCTCGCCGAAACAGGCGCGATAGTCCGGCGTGGCGGGCAGGATCGATCCGTTCATCCAGCCGCAGACCTTCTTCGCCGCCTTGGTGATGCGGGAGTCGGCCACGCGGACGCCATGGGTGCTGGCAAGGTTCAGGTCAGCCATCGACACGGCGATGCTGCGGGTTTCCGTCCCGGTGCGGCCGTCGACCACCACGTCCATATCGTTGATGCCGGCAAAGGCATTTGCTGCGGGCAAGGCAAGGGTCATCGCGGCGGTCAGCGCCACCAACGTCTTTCTGGTCATCCTGTATCTCCTGTCGAACTCTTATCGGATCTGCCCAACGCCTGACGTGGGAGTAGGGTCCTCTTCTAAATAGGCTTCGCGAAGGCATATGAAAAGGGGCCACTTGGCAGAAAGTGGCTGAAAACCGCTATTTTTGCGGATGCGAAAGGATCGGCGCCCTTTCGCATCCGCATCAATCGCCCTTAGTGGCGGAAGTGGCGCATGCCGGTGAAGACCATCGCCAGACCCGCTTCGTCAGCAGCGGCGATCACTTCCTCGTCGCGGATGGAGCCGCCGGGCTGGATCACCGCCGTCGCACCCGCCTCGACCGCCGCCAGCAGGCCGTCGGCAAAGGGGAAGAAGGCGTCCGACGCAACCGCCGAACCGATGGTCCGGGCCTCCGCCCAGCCGGCCTTTTCCGCGGCATCCTTCGCCTTCCACGCGGCGATGCGCGCGGATTCCAGCCGGTTCATCTGTCCCGCGCCGATGCCGGCGGTGCTGTTGCCCTTGGCATAGACGATGGCGTTCGACTTCACATGCTTGGCGACGGTCCAGGCGAACAGGCAGTCGTTCAGCTCCTGCTCGGTAGGCGCGCGCTTCGTCACCACCTTCAGCTGATCGCGGCTGACGCGGCCATTGTCGCGGCCCTGCACCAGCAGACCGCCGGCAATGCTCTTGATCTGGAGGCCGGCACGGGCCGGATCGGGCAGGTCGCCGGTCAGCAGCAGGCGGAGGTTCTTCTTCCTGGCGAAGATCGCCTTGGCGTCCTCGTCCGCATCGGGGGCGGCGACGACTTCGGTGAAGATGCCGCTGATCGCCTCGGCGGTCGGACCGTCAAGCGGGCGGTTGACGGCGATGATGCCGCCGAATGCCGACACGCTGTCGCAGGCAAGCGCGGCTTCATAGGCTTCGATCAGCGTGGCGCCGGTGGCGACGCCGCAGGGATTGGCATGCTTGACGATCACCACGGTCGGCGGGCCGTCGCGGAACTCGCTGACCAGCTCCAGCGCGGCGTCGGCGTCGTTGTAATTATTGTAGCTGAGTTCCTTGCCCTGAATCTGCTTCGCCTGGGCGATACCGTTGGCCGACGGGCCGACGGGCAGGTAGAGGGCAGCCGACTGATGCGGGTTTTCGCCATAGCGCAGCGTCGAACCCAGCGTGCTGGAGACCGAGAGGCTTTCGGGGAACTGCACGCCCTGATCGGCAAAGGCGAACCAGCTTGCGATCATCGCATCGTAAGCGGCGGTGGCGGCATAGGCCTTGGCCGCGAGCATGCGGCGGAAGTCGTAGCTGGTTGCGCCGCCCTTCTCCTCCATTTCCGCGATCAGCCGGGCATAGTCGGCGGGGTCGGTGACGATGGCCACGCTTTCATGATTCTTCGCGGCGGAACGGACCATGGAGGGGCCGCCAATGTCGATATTCTCGATGATCTCCTCGCGCTCCGCACCCTTGGCGACGGTGGCGGCGAAGGGATAGAGGTTGACGACCACCAGATCGATCGCGCCGATGTCGTGCGCCTGCATGGAGGCGACATGATCGGGATTGTTCCGCACGGCGAGCAGGCCGCCATGGACCTTCGGATGCAGCGTCTTGACGCGGCCGTCCATCATTTCCGGGAAGCCGGTGAGGTCAGAGATGTCCTTGACCTCCAGACCCGCCTCGCGCAGCGCCTTGGCCGTGCCGCCGGTCGACACCAGCTCGACCCCATGCCTGCCCAGCGCCTGACCCAGTTCGATGAGGCCGGACTTGTCCGAAACGGAAAGAAGGGCGCGCTTGATGATGACGTCTGACATGGAGGTGCTTCCTGCTGCTGTTCGGGTGCCGCTCAGGCTTGCCGCAGGCCTCTAGAGCGATTCCGAGTGAAAGGGAACATTCGCCGTCCCGGAAATCGCGGCAATCGCCATGGGGCAAGCCGCCGGCCTCATTGCACGGGC
Source organism: Sphingobium sp. RSMS (assembly GCF_005406185.4). NCBI lineage: Bacteria > Pseudomonadati > Pseudomonadota > Alphaproteobacteria > Sphingomonadales > Sphingobiaceae > Sphingobium > Sphingobium sp. RSMS. Next base: position 3,151,441 of record NZ_CM191257.1, read on the forward strand.
CGCGAGGCGCTCAGCTCACCTTTTTCAGCAACCACCCCACGGTCGAGCCGCCCGGAAGGGCCTCGCTGGTGACAGCCAGCTGCTTTGTGCCATGGGGGCGGCCTTGGGCATCCACCCACAGGCTTTCCTCGATCGCCAGCTTCCCCGCATTGGCGCGGAACTGCCATGTCGCGCCGGTGTCGATGCGCAGCAGGGCGCCCATGCCGTCGGCGGTGGGCGTGGGCTCGACGCCGGGGGCGAGGTGGAATCGAAGCTGGACCGGCAGCTTCACTGGCTTGCGCCGCCGCACCGCGGGCGTCAGCATGTCCTCGCCACGGATTTCCTTGCCGTCCGCGCTCATCAGCAGCAGGCGGCGGTGGACATAGCCCATGCGCCGCACATAGCCGTCATGGCTGAGGTCGAGGCGGCTGCCGCTTTCCGTCTCCTGCCGGTTGATCTCCACCTCTGTCACGCCCTTGCCCAGCGTGCCGTCGGGCAGCAGGGCGGTGGAATTGCTGTCGTCCAGCACCAATGTGCTGTGCGCCGCGGTGGTGCGCAGCCCCTGCGCCAGATCGCGCGGCATCCACGCGCCCTCCAGCGCGGCGCCGCCGCAGTTGACGATCAGCCGTTGCTGCCCGTCGCTGATCTCGACCGCGCCGGTGGAGGCGCAGCCCGCATCGGCCAGTTGGGCGACGGGGGGCGGGGCGGCATCGACCTGCACCACGGTGCCCCCGGCGGCGAGCCGCTGATAGCCCCAGCCATTGGCCTGCCGCAGCGGACGGGCGCGCACGCGGCTGGCGCGGATGACGGCGTCGATCGTGGCGGGATCGATGGCGCCCGCGCCCTGCCAGTTGCCAAGCCCGCCATCGCCATGGGTGAGGCCGAGCAGCGCCGGCACGGCCTTGGCCAGTGCCTCCTTCAGCAAGGCAGGCGTCTGTTCGCGGCGCACTTCATAGACGGCGGCGACCATGGTCAGCAGCATGATCGCTTCCAGCTGGTCCAGCGGCGAGCGCGAGATGATGCCGCCGTCGCCATGGAGGCCGCTGTCGAGCGCGCGCTTGAGGCCGGCTTCTCCGAACAGCTTGCGCGCCGCGCCGCCCGGCAGCAGCATCGACGCCGCGACGATTCCGCCCCAGGCGACCAGGCGCGGCAGGCCGACCGGCGCCTTGTCCGCGCTGCGGTCCAGATGACGGGCGGTGCGGGCGATGCAGTTCAGCACCAGAGAGCGATAGACGAGGTCGCTCGATGAAAGGATCAGCGGCGCATGGGCCGACCAGAAGAGCAGGCGCCAGCCCGCATTGTCGGCGCGCCATGCGGGTTCGCTGGGCGTGTCGGCATGGGCGGCGAGCCATTTGCGCATCACGCCTTCGGCAATCGGCGCGGCCTGTTCGCGGGTGGCCACGGTGGCAAGGTCGCGCAGCCAGTGGAAGCCGTGCAGATAATCGGCAAAGCCCGCCGTCACGCCCGGATTGGCGAAATCCAGCCTGTCGAGAGGCAGTTTCAGGCCTCGGAACAGGAAATAGCCGGCGCGGATCGCCTGACCCGCATGGGCGTTGCCCGGGATTTCATCGTCGGGCACGGCAAGCAGCTTGAGCGGATATTTGCCCTTCAGCCGGCGGCCGTGGATCGGCGTCTTCCAGCTCAGCAGATAGAAGCGGTTGGCGATGCGCTGCGCCAGCGAAAGCCCCTTGTCATCCGCGATGCGGATGAGCCGCTTGCCCTGTTCGATCCCGTCCTCCGGGCCGGGTCCGGCCTCCTCGGGGGCGGAATGGGGGGAAGGGCGGCGGCGGTCGCTCACCCGCCGCGCAGCGTCCGGATGTTGTCGGCATAGGCGGACGGACCGCCCCGGAAGGTCGCGGTGCCCGCCACCAGAACGTCGGCGCCCGCCCCGATCGCCTGTGGCGCGGTGGCGAAGTCGATGCCGCCGTCCACCTGCAGACGAATGTCGCGGCCGGACTTCTCGATCATCTTCCGGATCGCCTCGATCTTGCGGAGCTGGTTGGCGATGAAGCTCTGTCCGCCGAAGCCCGGATTGACGCTCATCACCAGGATCAGGTCGACATCGTCGATCAGGTAATCCAGCATCTTGGCCGGGGTGCCGGGGTTCAGCACCACGCCCGCCTGCACGCCCAGCGACTTGATGTGCTGGATGGAGCGGTGGATATGCGGTCCGGCCTCCGGATGGACGGTCAATATGTCGGCGCCCGCCTCCGCAAAGGCGTTCAGATACTGGTCCACCGGGGAAATCATCAGGTGGACGTCGAAAGGCTTCTTCGTGTGCGGACGCAGCGCCTTCACCACGCCGGGACCAATGGTGATGTTGGGTACGAAATGGCCGTCCATCACGTCGATATGGATCCAGTCCGCACCCGCTTCGTCGATGGCGCGGACCTCCTCGCCCAGACGGGCGAAATCGGCGGACAGGATGGAGGGTGAGATCAGGATCGGGCTGGTCATTTGACCATCGGCCTTAGCCTTGGCCGCAAGTCAGGGCAACGCCCGATTAACGCTATCCACAGGCTTTTGGCGACAGGCGTCGGCGTGCGGACTCGCCCGGCCTGTCAGGACAGGATGAACAGCGTGGGATCAAGGCCGGTCGACGGCCTGGAACCCCTGGGCAGGAACTGCTTGACGCCGTGCAGCGCAACCACCTGATTTCGCTGGATGATGGGCGCGGCGATCAGGCGCATGGCGCATTCGCCGCCGTCCGCCGGGCGGATGTCGACATCCACCGTGAAGCCGCGCCTGTGGCGTATCGCATAGGCGCGCAACTGCTCCATCGCGGCACGGCTTTCGGGCGTGTAGAGCGACACCGCGAGCGGGCGGGGGACCGTCATCCCGCGTTCCAGCCCGAAAATGTCATAGACCCCGTCCGTCCAGTTCAGGCTGTCGTCGCTGAGGTCGCAATGCCACAGGCCCAGGCCGCGCTCCGCCAGCGCCCCATCGTCGCGGGCGATCCGGTCGTCCAGCATCACCGGCGCAAGATGGTCGCGCAACGCATAGAGCGGCCAGCTATGGTTCAGGGGAAGGGGCTCGGTCGGGCGCAAGGCAGGTCTTTCTGAATGCCGGATCGCACCATAGGGTTGCTTGGTTAAGGCTTAGTGGATCGTATCAGCCTTGCAACGAAAAAGCCGTCGGTTCCGCCCTGCGCGGCAAGGCTGTCCGGCAGGGTGCGGACCCATCCTTGCGCCGTCGGCACGATGCTGTCGGGCAGCTCGGCGGGCGTCGCGGGCAGCGGGCTGAAATCCGGCCGGGCGTCGATGAAGCGGGCGACCTGCTCCTCGCCCTCGGCCCGTTCGAGCGAGCAGGTGGCGTAGATCAGCGTGCCGCCCGGCTTCAGCCATGCCGCAGCGCGAGCCAGCAGTTCGGTCTGGAGTTCGGCCAGCTCCGCGATCTGGCGCGGGCCGATGCGGTGCAGCACGTCGGGATGCCGGCGGTAGATGCCGGTTGCGGTGCAGGGCGCGTCGAGCAGGATGGCGTCGGCCGCCCCATCGGGTTCCCATGCGCGCAGGTCGCCCTGCACGATGGCGGCGGAAAGGCCGGTCCGCGCCAGATTTTCGCCCAATCGTTCAAGGCGCTTCTTCGACTGGTCGACCGCCGTGACGCGCCACCCCGCGGCGGCAAGCTGCATCGTCTTGCCGCCGGGCGCGGCACAAAGGTCGAGGACGTGGCGTCCCTCGCCCAAGCCCAACAGGCGCGCGGGGGTGGAGGCGGCCAGATCCTGCACCCACCAGGCGCCTTCGCTGAAGCCGGGCAGGTCGGGGATCGCTGCACCTTCGGGCAGGCGGACATGCCCGGGGGCAAGGCTCCGGCCGTTGAGCGCTTCGGCCCAATGCGCGGTCCGGGCGGGATCGCGAAGGCTGATGTCGACCGGCGGACGCTGGCCATAGGCGTGCGCGGCGGCCTGCGGCATGGCGTCCCCCCATTGCGCGGCCCAGCGGCTGGCGGTCTCCGGGGGCAGGGTGGGGGGTGAGGGAAGCGCCGGATCGGCGCGGGTCAGCGTGCCGAAGACGCCGTGCACCAGCTTGCGCGGACCGCCATCCACCAGCGGCAGGGCGGTGGCGATGGCGGCGTGCGGCGCGGTGCCCAGCGCCAGCACCTGGATAAGGGCGATGCGCAGGACCATGCGCGCCTTGGCGTCGTGCGGCAGCGGCTGGCGCGTGGCGCTGTCGATCAGCGCGTCGAGATCGGGCAGGTGGCGCAGCGTCTCGGCAGCGATGGCGTGAACCAGCGCCCGGTCGGCGGGAGCAAGCCCCTGCGCCGCGCCATGCAGCGCCAGTTCAAGCGGATCGCCGCGCCGAAGCACGGCGTCGAGCAGGCGAAGCGCTGCGCGGCGGGCGGGGAGGCCGGGGACGTCCTCGGGGCGGAAAGGGCGGGGCATGGGAAGCGCCTAGGGCAAAATGCCGGGGAAAGTAAGTTTTGTTGGCGGCTGGCGCATATTTGCCGATCGCGGGATCAAGCGCCATGCTCGTTCCGATGCCGGCGCAGCAACGCGGTTCACCGGGCCGGCCATCGACCTTCGCCATCTTGCCCGACCACCAAAAGAAAAACGCCCCATCCTTCCGGGCGGGGCGCTCATCCTTCTTTCAGGAAAATGCCCTCAGAACGGCACTTCATCGTCCAGGTCATTGTCGAAATTGGGCCCGCCAGCGCCGCCGCGTCCGCCGCCGGAAGAGCGGCCGGAACCGCCGCCAAAGCCGCCGCCGCCGCCGAAATCGTCATAATCGCCGCCGCCAAAGCCGCTCGAACCGCCGCTCCAGTCGCCGCCGCCCTGCGAGCGGCCGCCACCGCCGAAGCCGCCTCCCTGACTGCCGCCGCCCGGCGCGCCGTCCAGCATGGTCAGCACCGCGCCCGGCCCCTGCAGCACCACTTCGGTGGTATAGCGGTCATTGCCCGACTGGTCCTGCCATTTGCGGGTGCGCAGCTGGCCTTCCAGATAGACTTTCGATCCCTTGCGCAGGAAGCGTTCCGCCACGCCCGCCAGCCCCTCGGAGAAGATGGCGACGCTGTGCCATTCGGTGCGTTCCTTGCGCTCGCCCGACATGCGGTCCTTCCAGCTTTCGGAGGTCGCGATCCGCAGGTTGCACACCTTGCCGCCATTCTGAAAGCTCTTCACCTCCGGGTCCGCGCCCAGATTGCCCACCAGAATAACCTTGTTGACCGAACCCGCCATGTTTCCTCCGAAGCGTTAGCAGGCCCTTATAGCGGGCTGTCTTGGAAGGTCCACAAATCAGTGCGCGATGATGCCCAGCAGCAGGCGCCCGACAGCAAGGCGAGCCGGGACGCCGCGATCCGGCACAGCCACAGGGGGTGCGACCGACGCCACAGTTTCAAGGAGAAATGAAGTCCTTGGCTTCGCCGCCTTCGGCTCGACAGGCTCAGGGCAAACGGGGGAAAGCGGTCTGTCTGCGCCCAATTCGTCTCCTCCCGCCAATGACTACAAGCTGGAGCGTTCTCGGGCAATTTGAGGCAGCACCTAGGGCTGTCACCATTGGAAATGGTCAAAAATTAATGTTGCAACATATCATGTAAATATGTTGTAACATGACATGTCGATCCGGGAAGGATCGCATGACAGGAGGGTGCGATATGCGACTGATGACGTTGCGGACAGCAGGTGGGCAGGCTCAGGTTTCCGGCTATAGCGGCGGCAACCGATCTTCCTTCGGCATAGGCGGGGCGATCGCCGTCCATGCGCTGGTGGTCGGGGCCTATCTGCTGATGCCCAAGGAAGTGGTCGATGTCTTCCGCGATCCACCGCCGCTGCTGACCTATCCGGTGGACGATACGCCGCCGCCCCCGGAACAGCAGCAGCCGGAAAACGACTCCAAACCCCTGCCCCGAACCAAATCCCACCCGACCGTGGTGGACAAGCCCGTCGTCCCGCCGCCGCCGACGGGCTTCACGACGAAGGCCGACGATGGCATGGCCGCCGGCGATTCCGGCACGGGCACGATCATGCCGCCCATAGTCCCGCCGACGCCCGAACCGGTGCTGGCCGATGCCACCATCGATCCCCGCGCGCTGGCCGCGTTCCAGCCCGACTATCCCGGTGCGATGATCCGGCAGGGGATGGAGGGCAAGGTGGTGGTCCGCGTCACCATCGGCCCCGACGGGCGCGTCACCGACATAGAGCGGCTGTCGGCGGCGGACGAGGCCTTCTGGATCGCCACCCAGCGCCATGCCCTGCGCAAATGGCGCTTCCGCCCGGCGACTCGGGATGGCGTGCCGATCAGTTCGACCAAGGTGCTGACCGTCCATTTCCGCCTGGCAGACGTCTGAAATCCAACAGGAAGGGGCCGGAAATCATGACGGACAGCAACAGCGCTTTTGCATCCGGCCCCGCCTTACCCTATATCGGCGCGATGGCGATCTTCCCCCGTCCGGTGTCTCCCAAGAGCGCGATGAGCGACCTGTGGAGCTATTTTCGTGAGAACCGGCCTCATAAATGGCCGCTGCTCGGCCTGTCCGTCGCGGTCACCTGGGTCATCATCTGGGCCTTCATCGTCGACGCCAACACCAACACCATGCCGACGCGCAACCAGATCTTCTATGTCCAGAGCTGGGACTCCAGCCGGTCCGACGCGGCGATCATCCTCCAGCAGAAGATCGACCTCGCCAAGCGGGAGGCGGCGATCGAGAAGAAGCAGAAGGAAATGCAGGGCGTGGCCGATATTTTCGGCATCGACTGGAAGAAGGACGAGGCCCGCAACACCGCCCGCCGCAAGGAAGCATTGAAGCAGATCAACGCCCAGCTCGACGCCCGGCTGGCCAAGGCCGAGGCTGCGGAGAAATCCGTCCCCGGAGCAGCCCAGAGCGGGGCGGCCCAGCCCTGAGCGCCCGATCCAAAAGCGTCTTGCCCCCCGCCGATCCCGCTCAGGACCGGCGCTTCATGGCCGCCGCCATCGCACTTTCCGAACGGGGACGCGGCCTTTCCACGCCCAATCCCAATGTCGGCTGCCTGATCGTGAAGGACCGGCATGTGGTCGGGCGCGGCTGGACGCAAAAGGGCGGCCGCCCCCATGCCGAGGCGCAGGCGCTTGAGGAGGCCATGGACCGCGCCCGCGGCGCCACCGCCTATGTGACGCTGGAGCCCTGTTTCCACCTTTCCCCGCGCGGTCCGCGCTGTGCCGACCTGATGGCGCGGGCAGGGGTTCGCCGCATCGTCATCGCCCTGCGCGATCCCGATCCGCGCACCGACGGGCAGGGCGCCGCCTGGCTGCGCAAGCGCGGCATCGTGGTCGAAATGGGGCTGATGGCGCAGGAAGCCACCGCCGCGATGCGGGGTTTCGTGCTGCGCCAGACATTGGGCCGCCCGGCCGTGACGCTCAAGCTGGGTCTGTCGCTCGACGGCCGGATCGCGCTGGCCGATGGGTCCAGCCGCTGGATCACCGGTCCGGACGCCCGTGCTCATGCCCATGTGGAACGGGCACGGCATGACGCCATATTGGTTGGCGGCGGCACGCTGCGCACCGACGCGCCCCGGCTGGATGTGCGCCTGGCCGGCCTGGAGGACCGCTCGCCCCGGCGCGTGCTGCTCAGCCATGGCGACGCGCCTGATGGGTGGGATAGCATTGCCGCGCCGGAAGACATCGCCACCCTGCCGCATGTCGACCATCTGCTGGTCGAGGGGGGCGCACAGACCGCCGCCGCCTTCCTGCGCGCCGATCTGGTCGACCGCCTGCTGCTCTATCGCGCGCCGATCCTGATCGGCGCCGGGCTTGCCGGGATGGGCGACATCGGCCTGACCGATCTGGCCGGCGCGCATGGCCGCTGGCGGCTCGACGACGAGCGGCGGCTGGGCGATGATCGGCTGGAGGTTTACCTCCGCAGCCGGAACGCCTAGATCACCCCGAAAGCCCCGCCCCTTCCGGGCGCGGCCAACGGAACACAAGCAAGGCGCTCCTCATGTTCACCGGCATCATCACCGACATCGGCACCATCCGCACCCATGAACAGCGCGGCGACCTGCGGCTGGCGATCGGCTGCGCCTATGACATGGAAACGGTCGCCATCGGCGCGTCCATCGCCTGTTCGGGCGCCTGCCTGACGGTGGTGGAGAAGGGCGCCGACTGGTTCGCGGTCGACCTGTCGGCCGAAACCGTCGCCCGCACGGCGCCGGGCCTGTGGGACCAGGGCGGCCGCCTCAACCTGGAACGCGCGCTCAAGGTCGGGGATGAGTTGGGCGGCCATATCGTCACTGGCCATGTCGACGGCATCGGCACTTTGGTGTCCGCCGCGCATGAGGGCGATTCGACCCGCCTTGTCATCGCCGCGCCCGCCGCGCTGGCCCCCGCTCTGGCGGCCAAGGGTTCGATCACCGTGGACGGCATTTCGCTGACCGTCAACACGGTGGAGGATCAGGCGGACGGCTCCGTCCATTTCGGCCTGAACATCATCCCGCACACGGCCGCCGCGACGACGCTGGACAGTCTGACGCCGGGGCGCGCCTTCAATCTGGAGATCGATGTGCTGGCGCGCTATCTCGACCGGATGCAGAGCCTTCGCTCTCGCTCAATGTGATTATTGCTTGCCATAATCACATCTTGATGTGATATGCCGCTCCATCCCGCCGTGGGAAGGAGTCTTCAGCATGTCGTCAGCCCTTATCAATACGGTCCGTTCGCTGGTTACGGAGGGCGGCATGTCGCGGTCCGGCCTTGCCCGCGCGGCGGGTCTCCATGCCAATTCCCTGCGCAAGCTGGGCGAGGCGGACTGGAATCCGACGGCGGAAACTCTGGGCAAGCTGGAAAGCTATCTCGCCAAGCGGGAGGGCGGCACCGCGCTCGCCTCTCCCGAGGAGATCATCAATGAGGCCCGCAACGGCCGCATGTTCATCCTGGTCGATGACGAGGACCGGGAAAATGAGGGCGACCTGGTCATTCCCGCGCAAATGGCGACGCCGGACGCGATCAACTTCATGGCCACCCATGGCCGCGGCCTCATCTGCCTGGCGTTGAGCAAGGAGCGGGTCGACCATCTGGGCCTGGGGCTGATGAGCCGCAACAACGGCACCCGCCACGAAACCGCCTTCACCGTGTCGATCGAGGCGCGCGAGGGCGTGACCACCGGCATCAGCGCCGCCGACCGCGCCCGCACCATCTCCGTCGCGATCGACGGGTCGAAGGGGCCCGAAGACATCGTGACGCCCGGTCATGTCTTCCCGCTGGTGGCGAAGGATGGCGGCGTGCTGGTCCGCACCGGCCATACCGAGGCGGCGGTGGACGTCGCCCGTCTGGCCGGGCTCAATCCGTCGGGCGTCATCTGCGAGGTGATGAAGGACGACGGCACCATGGCGCGGCTGGACGACCTCATCCCCTTCGCCCAGAAGCACAGGATGAAGATCGGCACGATCCGCGACCTGATCGCCTATCGCCGCCGGCATGACCATATGGTCGAACGCCGCGCCGAAACCGTCTTCAACAGCCAGTGGGGCGGCGACTGGAAGGCGATCAGCTTCTACAACAAGGCGACCCAGACCGAACAGCTCGTGCTGCAGAAGGGCCATGTCTCCCCCGACGAACCGACGCTGGTCCGCATGCACCAGCTCTCCCTGCTGGACGATGTCTATGGATCGACCGGGCCGCGCAACGGCCTGCTTGCCAAGTCGATGGAGATCATCGCCCGGCAGGGAGCCGGCATCGTCGTCGTCCTCGCCGCCCAGGCGCCGGGCGATTTCATGAGCCGCAGCCTGCGCCATCATGCGGGCCAGCCCGACTCCGGCATGGACGAATTGCGCGACTATGGCGTGGGCGCGCAGATTCTGGCCGAACTCGGCGTCCATGACATGATCCTGCTCAGCAACACGCACCACAGCCTGATCGCGCTTGACGGCTATGACCTGGCCGTGGTTGGGCAGCGGTCGATCGAGCTTTAAGGAACCTATCCATGGCAAAATTCCTGATCGTCGAAGCGCGCTTCTACGACCATCTCAACGACCTGCTGATCGAGGGCGCGGTCGCCGCGCTGGAGGATGAGGGGCATAAATATGAGGTGGTGACGGTTCCCGGCGCGCTGGAGATTCCCGGCGCGGTGGCGCTGGCGGCGGAGACCGGTCGTTATGACGGCTTCATCGCCATCGGCGTGGTGATCCGGGGCGAAACCTATCATTTCGAAGTCGTGTCGAACGAAAGCGCGCGCGGCCTGATGGCGCTCAGCATGGACGGCATCCCGATCGGCAACGGCATATTGACGGTCGAGAACGAAGCCCAGGCGCTGACCCGCGCCAGGCGGGACGAGAAGGACAAGGGCGGCGAGGCGGCGAAGGCGGCCATCGCCATGCTGGCGCTGCGGGAGAGATTCAGCGCCTGAGACGCCGGATTTAGGTGTGCAAAGGGGCTGCTGCCGGGCGGCCCCTTTCTTTATGCGGTTCGGGGTTGCGGCGGGCCAGGACGGGAGGCCGAAGTTGGCCGATCCCGCCCGCCTCCCTAAGGCGTGAAGGGGGGTGTCCACCTTTCACCCCCCAGACCTCTATTCAGGCCGCTTCCTCCAGCGCCGGATAGTCGACATAGCCTTCCTCGCCCTGGCTGTAGAAGGTCGCCATGTTCGCGCCATTGAGCGGCGCATTGATCCGCAGGCGCTTGGGCAGGTCCGGATTGGCCAGGAAAGCGCGCCCGAAGCTCACGCCGTCGGCCAGGCCGCTGTCCAGATCCCGCTGCGCCCGCTCCAGGTCGTAATCGCTGTTCAGGATCAGCGGCCCGGAAAAATGCCGGCGGATGACCGGCGACTGGCGCGGCACGTCGGTCCGGCCGAAGGACCCGTCCGGCCCCGGCTCCCGCAGTTCCAGGAAGGCGATGCCGATCTGCTGCAGCACGTCCGCGGCCGCCGCGAACAGGGCGGAAGGATTGCTGTCGTCGACGCCCTGCGTCTCGCCATTGGGGGACAGCCGCACCGACACGCGGTCCGCACCGATGGCGTCGGCCACCGCCTGCGTCACCTCCCGCAGCAGGCGCACGCGATTTTCGATCGAACCGCCATAAATATCGTCGCGATGGTTGCTGCCGTCGCGCAGGAACTGGTCGATCAGATAGCCGTTCGCGGCATGGATCTGCACACCGTCGAAACCGGCCGCGATGGCGTTTTTGGCAGCGCGGACATAATCCGCGATCACGCCCGGAATTTCGTCTATGGCCAAAGGCCGCGCCTGTTCATAGGGCTTCTTGCCCTCATAGGTGTGCGCGTCGCCCGGTCCTGCGGTGGCGCTGGCCGAGACGGGCTGCTCGCCGGTCACGCTGCTGTGCACCACGCGCCCCATATGCCAGAGTTGCGCGACGATCCGGCCGCCTGCCTCATGCACGGCCTCCGTCACCGGCCGCCACGCCTCAACCTGCTCTTCCGACCACAGCCCCGGCGCGAAGGGCCATCCCAGCCCCTGCCGCGAAATGCCCGTCGCCTCGCTGATGATGAGGCCGGCCGAAGCGCGCTGGCGATAATAGTCCGCCATGATCGGCGTCGGCACATGATCGCGGGTCGCGCGGCCGCGCGTGAGCGGCGCCATCAGCACGCGATTGGGGGCATGGATCGCCCCGAGCTGTACCGGTTCGAACAGATTCGCCATGAAATACTCCCTTTTCAAAGTTGCAGATTGCAACGGGACTTGCCTGCCAAAGCCAGCTAGGATGCCTAGGTAGCCGCTTCAAGACCCTGGCCGTCGCCATGCCGCCAAGTTTTGCTTTCCCCGCCTTCATCTCGGCTAATGCGTCCGCGCGCTTGTACGCCTGCGCGGCGGGGCGTAATAGCGGGCCATGACCCCGACGCATCAAGACATGACGCTCGACGAAGTGCGGGCCGCGCTCGCCCCGATCCTGCCCCGCCATGCCGCCTTCGACGGCTGGCGCCGGGAAGCGGTGGCCATGGCGGCGGAGCAGTGCGGCATCGATGCCGACATCGCCGCGCTGGCCTTTCCAGGGGGCGCGATGGACATGATCGATGCCTGGTTCGAAAGCATCGATGCGCGGATGCTGGAGGCGCTGCCGGCTGAGAAGCTGGCGGCCCTGTCGATCCGCCAGCGCATAACGCGGCTGGTGGAAAGCCGCCTGACCCTGCTCGCGCGCGACCGGGAAGCGCTGCGCCGGGCGCAGGCGGTCATGGCCATGCCCCGCAACGCGGCCCGCGCCGCCAAACTCGGCTGGCGCGCGGCGGACGTGATGTGGCGCGCCGCGGGCGACGAGTCGACGGACCTCAATCATTACAGCAAGCGCCTGACGCTGGCGGGGGTTTATGCCGCGACCCTGCTGGTCTTCGTCGATGATGAGAGCGATGACTGGGCGGAGACCCGCGCTTTCCTGGCGCGGCGGATCGAAGGCGTGATGCGCTTCGAGCGCGCCAAGGCCCAGTGGAAGGGCATTAGCGGCGGCGAACGGCTGAGCTTCGCCCGCTTCATCGGGCGGCTGCGCTACCCGGCCATATAATCTGCCGCGCCGCCGCACCGATTCGCGCTGGCCTTTTCCAATCGGTATTGATAGTCACTCGCAGAAGTAAATGACGAGTGCCTTACCCTTGCGCCTGACCGACCTGCCGCTGCGCCAACCCGCTTATGTGGACCTGATCGACTGGAACGCGCTGTCCGCGTCCGACGGGCAAAGGCTGCGTGAATTCGGCCTGTGCGAGGGCGCGAGCGTGGAAGCGCTGCACCATGGCGGGTTGCTGGGCCGCGGGCCGATCGCCTGCAAGGTCGGCCGCATGACCATCGCCATGCGCCGCAACCATGCCGCCGCCATCACGGTCCGCACCGGCCCCTCGGACAGCGACCTGTGACGAACCTGCCGCTGATCGCGCTGGTCGGCAATCCCAATGCCGGCAAGAGCGCCCTGTTCAACGCCCTGACCGGGGCGCGGCAGAAGCTGGGCAATTATCCCGGCGTCACCGTGGAGCGCAAGGCGGGCCGCTTTTCCCTGTCGGACGGCCGCCCGATCGAACTGGTCGACCTGCCCGGCACCTACAGCCTCAACCCCACCAGTCCCGACGAACAGGTGACGCGCGACGTCATATTGGGCAGGCAGGCGGGCGAGCGCCTGCCTGACGCGCTGGTCGTGGTGGTCGACGCGTCCAATCTCGACAATCACCTCCGCTTCGCGCTGGAACTGATCGCGCTTGGCCTGCCGACCATCGTGGCGCTCAACATGGTCGACCTCGCCACCCGCGACGGGCTGGAACTGGACGCCCATATCCTCTCCCGTGAACTGGGCGTGCCGGTGATCTCCACCGTGGCGGTGCGCAAGCGCGGCCTGGATCATCTGCGCGGCGAGCTTGAATCGATGCTCGACGGCAGCGCAGGCAAGGTCCGCGCTTCAGCCGAACAGCGCGATTTCGAAGGGCTGCGCCGGGAAGCGCGCCGGATTGCCCGCGCGGCCATCGTGCGCGAAACCCCCTCCCGCCGGCTGACCGCGGCTGTCGACCGGGTGGCGCTGCATCCCGTGGCGGGGCTGATCCTGCTGCTCGCGCTGCTCTTCATCATGTTCCAGGCGGTCTATGCCTGGTCCGCAGCGCCGATCGCCATGATCGAGGGCTTTGTCGCCAGCGCCAGCGACGCCGTGACGGCCGCGCTGCCCGATGGGCTGCTGCGTTCCTTCCTGGTCGACGGGGTGCTGAACGGCGTTGGATCTGTCATCGTGTTCCTGCCGCAGATCCTGATCCTCTTCTTCTTCATCCTGATGCTGGAGGCGACCGGCTATATGGTCCGCGCCGCCTTCCTGATGGACGGGCTGATGGCCAAGGTGGGCCTGTCTGGGCGGGCCTTCATCCCGCTGCTCTCCTCCTTCGCCTGCGCGGTGCCGGGGATCATGGCGACCCGCACCATCGCGGACCCGAAGGACCGGCTGACCACCATATTGATCGCGCCGCTGATGACCTGTTCGGCGCGGCTGCCGGTCTATGCGGTGATCATCGGCGCCTTCATCCCGGCCCGAACGGTGGCGCTCGGCATCGGCTTGCAGGGGCTGGTGCTGTTCTGCCTCTACATCTCCGGCATCGTCGGCGCGATGCTGGCCGCGCTGGTGCTGCGCCGCACCGTCACCAAGGGCGCGAGCGGCGGCTTCCTGATGGAGATGCCCAAATATCAATGGCCGCGCCCACAGGACATATTGCTTGGCCTTTGGCAGCGCGCGGTGATCTTCCTCAAGCGCGCGGGCACGATCATCTTCACCTCGACGGTGATCCTCTGGGTGCTGCTGAGCTTTCCCAAGGCGCCGGAAGATAGCGGCATCAGCCAGGTCAACTATTCGGTCGCGGGACGTGTCGCCAACGGGCTCAACCTGGTGCTCGCGCCGATCGGCTTCAACCGCGACATCTCGCTCGCGCTGATCCCGGCCATGGCGGCGCGCGAAGTGGCCGTGTCCGCGCTCGCCACCGTCTATTCGCTGGACGCCGACGAGGATGAAGCGAAGCTGGAACGCAGCCTGGGCGACCGGCTGAAGGACAATTGGCCGCTGCCGACCGCACTCGCCTTCCTCGCCTGGTTCGTCTTCGCGCCCCAATGCATCTCCACCATCGCGGTGACGCGACGCGAGACCAACGGCTGGAAATGGCCGCTGTTCATGATCGGCTATCTGTTCATCCTGGCCTATGTCGCGGCGGGCCTTACCTACTGGACGGCGACGGCGCTCGGCCTAGGGTAGAGCGCGCAGGTTGATATTGGGTGGAAAGTGGATGCTAAGCCCCACCCTCCCCTGAAGGCGAGGGGAAGTGCGAACGTACATAACTGGCCATTTGCTACGGTCAAATGCACCGTGTTCCTGAGAAGTCAGTGGCCGGATTCCGATGGGGTAAGGCACGAAGGTTGGGGACATATTGAGCCATTGGAGCCACGATGGCGACGAGGGAGAATGTTCGAGACTATGGTGCGGTCCTCAACCCTCGGCTTTTCCGGCTTTCCGCGCGGAAGATGCGGCTCGATCGCACCCCCGCGCCGCAGATCAGAAGGAAAAGTTCAGCGAGAAGGACGCGACATTGTCATTGCTGTCGTCGGCGTCCGGGCGGAAGCCGTGCTGGTGCAGATAGCCGATCTCCGCATTCACATTCTTCGCTACGGGGGTGGTGATGGCGATCAGGTTGCGCATCCGCTCCTCCCCCTGCACCCGCTGGAAATTGGTGGTGTTGAAGTCGATGAAGCTCTCATGGCTGAGGAGCAGCGCGGTCCTGCCGCCTTCCCTGAACGGCAGCACATATTTGACATAGGGACGCAGCCGCCAGGCGGTGCCGTCGATCCCCTCGCGCCAGCGCTCCTCCAGCCGGAGGCGCGCGCTGAGCTGGCCGGGTCCGATCTTCACGATATTGTCGAAGGTGACCTGCTGGCGCCCGCGATGCTCCATCACGGAAAAATGGCCCGCGTCATATTGCGGGTCATGGGTATAGCCCGCCCAGACCGTCACCTTCTTGCCGATCCTGTAGCCGACCAGCGAATTCATCTCGACCTCGTACAGCCCGTCGCGATCGTTGCTGAACCGGGCGACGACCTCTTGCGAAAAGCGCCAATGATCGCTCAGCTTCACCGTCGCGTTCGCCGTGGTCCAGAGCTGTTCGTCCTCGCTGGCATGCGCCACGGCCGGGACAGCCAGCAGGGCAAGCGCGGGCAGCAGCTTGTGGGTCAGTCGCATGAAGTCAATCTCCCCTCGCCATCGTGGCGGACGCGGGCGAACTATGACCGATGCGTTACATTCATGTGACTATCTCATTTCTAATTTATGACAATCTCGCCCGACGCCGAACCGTTCGGCCCGCTATAGTGCGCGGTTCGACGTCGCAGGCCCGGTTTCAGGCCGGATTATGGTCCTTCAAAAAGGCGTCGAGCCGTTGGAGGAATTCCAGCCGATCGGCCTGGCGGGAAAAGAAATGGTCGGCCAAAGGCTGTTCGACATAGATATAGTCGCGTCCGGCGACCTTGCCCGCCGCCTTCAGCTTCTCCGCCATTTCGCGCGACTGGTTCACCTGCACCCGCCGGTCCTTCCTGCCATGCATCAGCAGGATCGGCGTTGAGAATTGCGCGGCGAAATTGATCGGAGAAACGGCGGTGAAATCGGGGGCCTGCTCCTTCATCCAGTCCTTGCGCGAACCATGATTGAGGAAGCGGCGGTCATAGCGCATCATGGCCGAGAGGTCCGACACGCCGGCATAGGAGACCGCGCAGCGGTAGCGCGCGCCGTCGCGCTGTGCGCCGCGCATCGCCGCATAGCCGCCATAGGAGGCGCCGACGATGCAGACGCGCTTCGCGTCGGCAATCCCTTCCTTCACCGCCCAGTCGACCGCGTCGTTGAGGTCGTCCTGCATGGCAAGGCCCCACTGCCCCTCGCCCTTGTCCGCAAAGGCGGTGCCATAGCCGGAGGAGCCGCGATAATTGGGCTGCAGCACCGCATAGCCGCGATAGGCCAGGAACTGCACCCACCAGTCCCATTCCTCGCTGTCCCGTGCGAAGGGGCCGCCATGCGGCATCAGGATCAACGGCAGACCCTTGGGGTCCTTGCCCGCCGGCACGGTCAGCACCGCCGCGATCTCCAGCCCGTCGCGCGCCTTGTAACGGATCGTCCTGACCGGGGAGAGATGGACGCCGGGCCCGAAATTTTCGCTGATCTTCGACAGGATGCTCATCGCGCCGGCGGCGGTGTCGTAATAATAATAGGTGCCCGGCTGGTCCGCGCTGCCGACGTGAACGATCATGCGCTGATGATCCCGGCTGGTGGACACGATCCGGGCGCGGCGATGGGCGCCCACCGCCTTGTCGATGTCGGCCTGGATCTTCGCCAACCCCTCGTCGAACCAGTGCACCCCCGGTCCTTCGGCGGTATAGCGCACCCCGGCGAGGCCGGTGCCGGCGGTGTCGCGTTCGATCCCGTCTATGTCGAAGCCGGGCGCGGCGAAAATCTTCTTGCCCAGTTCCAGCCTTGTCAGGTCATATTCGTACAGCGCGTCAGTACCCTCATGATCGTCGCTGGCGATCGCCTTGCCCGGATCGGCCGTGAACAGCAGCGGCACGACCATGGATTCGTCGCGGCGGCGATTGGCCCGGTCGATCGTGCGGAAACCGGACCGGCCGTCGACGCGATAGAGCAGCTTCGACATGCGCGTGGCATCGTCATAGCCCACGCCCATGCGCACCGTGCCGGTCGCATCGGCATACCAGGACATGACATTCTGGCGCGACTGCACCATCGGGCGCATCTTGCCGGTGGCGACATCCACCTCGTCCACCTGCGGCCAGAAGCCGAGTTCACTGCCGAAGATGGACGATTGATAGGCGAGCAGGATGCGCGGCGTGCCATCGCGGGCGACCCAGATGACGTCATCGCCATTCTGCGCCGCCACATTCTTGGCCAGCAGGTTGATCTTCGACCCGTCGCGCTTGATGCTGACGACGCGGCTGATCGACCAGGGCATGCCCTGGACGTTGGTTTCGCTGCCTATGCCCGCGATCAGCCAGTCGTCATTGACCCAACGCCACCAGTTGAGATCGTTTTCCCCCAGTTGCAGGGTGCGGATACGGTTGGGCTCTTCGATGATGGAGGCGATCATCAGCAGCAGTTCGCCATTGCGCGACACCCTGGCGGCGAGGCGCATCCCATCGGGCGAGAGTTGCGGTTCCACCATCATCGGCAGTTCGGCAAAGGCCTCGATCGGCCATTCCTTGCGCGGTACAGGCGCCATTTGCGCACTGGCCGACACGCAAAGCTGCGCGAGCGCCATGCCCGCGACGACAGAAAGCCCCCTCAATCTTACCCCCATAATATAATGGCCCCGCCTTTCTATAGGGCGGAGCCATTTTGCTGTCTTTCCCTTTTTTAACGGGGCATTACGCGCCGTGCGCCAGGGCGGCCAGCAGCAGCAGGGCGACGATGTTGGTGATCTTGATCATCGGATTGACAGCGGGGCCAGCCGTGTCCTTGTAGGGATCGCCCACCGTATCGCCGGTCACGGCCGCCTTATGGGCTTCGCTGCCCTTGCCACCATGATGGCCGTCCTCGATATATTTCTTCGCATTGTCCCAGGCCCCGCCGCCGGAGGTCATGGACAGCGCGACGAACAGGCCGGAGACGATGACGCCCAGCAGCAACGCGCCCAGCGCCGCGAAGCCGTTGGGCGTGCCAGCCACCGCGGAGATCGCGAAATAGACGAAAATCGGCGCCAGCACCGGCAGCAGGCTGGGCACGATCATCTCCTTGATCGCGGCGCGGGTGACGAGGTCCACCGTACGGGCATAATCGGGACGCGAGGTGCCCTCCATGATCCCCTTGTTGGTGGCGAACTGGTCGCGCACGTCCTTGACCACGTCGCCCGCCGCGCGGCCCACCGCCGTCATGCCCATCGCGCCGAACAGATAGGGCAGCAGCGCGCCCAGCAGCAGGCCGACGATGACATAGGGGTTGGAGAGGCTGAAATCGACCGGCTCGGTAAGGCCGAGAGCCGAGTTGTAGAATTTCAGATCCTCCGTATAGGCGCCGAACAGCACCAGCGCGGCCAGGCCCGCCGATCCGATGGCATAGCCCTTCGTCACCGCCTTCGTGGTGTTGCCCACGGCGTCGAGCGCATCGGTCTTGACCCGCACGCTGTCGTCGAGATGCGACATTTCCGCGATGCCGCCCGCATTGTCGGTGACGGGGCCATAGGCATCCAGCGCCACCACCATCCCGGCAAGCGCCAGCATCGCGGTCGCGGCGAAGGCGATGCCGATCAGGCCCGCAAGCTGATAGGCGACGATGATGCCGACGACGATCACCAGCGTCGGCAGGGCCGTCGCCTCCAGACTGACGGCCAGCCCCTGGATGACGTTGGTGCCATGGCCGGTTTCCGACGCCCGGGCGATGCTGCGCACCGGGCGGTAGTTGGTGCCGGTATAATATTCGGTGATCCAGACGATCAGGCCCGTGACCGCGAGGCCGACCATCATCGCCCAGAACAGCGCCATACCGGTGTACCCCCCTGCGCCGTCCAGATCGGCGCCGAAACGGGCGTTGAGGTCGCCCAGCGCGAACTGCGTCACGGCATAGAGCGCCGGGATGGACAGGATCGCGGTGGTCCAGAACCCCTTGTAGAGCGCGCCCATGATCGACTGGCTCGCGCCCAGCCGCACCATATAGGTGCCGATGATCGAGGTGATGATGCATACCCCGCCGACGATCAGCGGCAGCGACATCAGGCGCATCAGGAAGGCGTTGTCGACGCCCGTCACCAGCAGCGCGGTCAGCACCATGGTCGCGCCGACCGTCACCACATAGGTTTCGAACAGGTCGGCCGCCATGCCCGCGCAGTCGCCGACATTGTCGCCGACATTGTCGGCGATGACGGCGGGGTTGCGGGGATCGTCCTCCGGAATGCCCGCTTCCACCTTGCCGACAAGGTCCGCGCCGACATCGGCCGCCTTGGTGAAGATGCCGCCGCCAAGCCGCGCGAAGATGGAAATGAGGCTGGCGCCGAAGGCCAGCGCAACGAGGGAGTCGATCACGATCCGGTCGTCGGGCGCATGGCCCGCGGGTCCGGTCAGATACCAGAAGAAGACGCTGATCGCGAGCAGGGCCAGCCCCGCCACCAGCATGCCGGTGATCGCGCCCGCCCGGAAGGCGACGGTCAACCCGCTTTGCAGCGTGCCGCGCGCGGCCTCGGCCGTGCGGACATTGGCGCGGACCGAGATGTTCATGCCGATGAAGCCCGCCGCCCCCGACAGGATCGCGCCGATCAGGAAGCCGACCGCCGATGTCACGCCAAGGAAGAAGAAGACCAGCGCCGCGACGACGACGCCGACCATGGCGATGGTCGTATATTGGCGGCCGAGATAGGCCTTCGCCCCCTCCTGAATCGCGCCCGCAATCTGTTGCATGGTTTCATTGCCGGCGGACGCCGCCAGCACCTGTCGACTGGTGATGAGGCCGTAGAGCACGGCCAGCAGGCCGCACCCTATGGCAATCGTGACAATCTGCATGGATGTTCCTCTCCCCCTGTTATGCCTGTCATCGGCCGCTCCGCAGGGAATGACGGGCGGGCGAAGGGCGTAAGGGCGGGCGGCCGGAACATGCGCTTCCGGCGTCGGGCACCGCGTCAATCAGCATCGTAGCTCACGCACATCATGCGGTCCTACCGGGCTGAGAAAGGTCGGGGGTGAAGCTACAGGGCGGACGGCGTGCGTCAACCCGTTACGATATTAAGGCAAATCAGCCATGTTCCCAGCCGAGCCGGTCCGGCAGCGGGATCGCCACGCCGTCTATCGTCAGCGTCAGTCCCCCGCCCTTGGCGAAGCGGCCGACGGGTATGGCGCGCACGGGCGGCTTCACCGCGGCGGGAAGGGCGAAGAGCAGTTCATAATCGTCCCCCGCCCGAGCCGCGGCGATCTGAACGGCGTTGCTGGCTCCGCGCGTCGCCTCCAGCGCGGGGGAGAGCGGGATATGGTCGATGGTGACGGCAAGGCCGCTCGCCTCCGCCATGCGGGCGGCGTCGATCAGCAGGCCGTCCGATACATCCATCATCGCATGGACATGGCGGGCGAGCAGCGCGCCCTCCGCCAGACGCGGACGCGGGCGGCGATAGGCCTCGACCAGCGGCCCCGAAGCGCCGGGCATGTTCCTGAGCAGGTCGAGGCCCACGCCCGCATCCCCGACAGGACCGGTCAGATAGAGCCGGTCGCCGGCCTTCGCGCCACTCCGCGCCGGGATCGGGCCCGTCGCTTCGCCCAGCGCGGTCAGGCTGTAGCTGCGCGGGGCGCCCTTGGGCATCTGCACCGTGTCGCCGCCCAGCAAGGGCATGGCATGGCGGCCAAGCGCCTCGCCCAATCCTTCAAGGAAGGCCGCGTCCCAGGCGTCGTCGCCGGACAGCACATAGTTGAGCAGACAGCCGACCGGCTTCGCGCCCTTGGCAGCGAGGTCGGACAGGTTCACGGCGGCCAGTTTCCAGCCGATGTCCGCGGGCGGATCGGCCGGCAGATAATGCACCCCCTCCACCATCGTGTCGCTGGTGAGGATCAGGCGGGCGCTGCCGATTTCGAGGACCGCCACATCGTCCCGCAAGCCCTGGGCGGCAGGATCGTTCGCCAGCAGGCGGAGAAGGGTCAGGAAACGGGATTCAGCGGACATTGAAATGAAATCCGTTCACCCTGAGCTTGTCGAGCCGAAGGCCGGCGAAGCCAACGGCTTTTTCTTCTTTTTAAGGAAGTGAAGGGCTTCGACAAGCTCAGTCCGAACGGATATTTTCTGTTCCTATTTCCGCACGTCCTTGGCCACGGCGTCCAGCAGCCCGTTCACGAAACCCGCCTCGCGCTTGTCGTAGAAGGCATGGGCGACGTCGACATATTCGCTGATCGCCGTGCCGGTCGCCACATCCTTGCGGGCGAGCAGTTCATACGTCCCGGCGCGCAGGATCTGCCGCATCGGCTTGTCGAGCCGCTCCAGGCTCCAGCCCTTGGAGAGCCGCGCCACGATCAGCCCGTCAATCTCCTCGCGCCGCCGGTCCACGCCCTGCACGACATCGTCGAAGAAGCTTTCCTCCGCCTGCGCATAGGTGACATCCTCTATGGTCGCGCCCAGGCGGTGCTGGTGGAATTCATGCAGCAGCAGGTGGAGCGGCGTGCCCTCCATCTCAAGTTGGTAGAGCGCCTGCACCGCGGCGAGGCGCGCGGCGGAGCGGGATTTGGAGCGGTCGTTCATAGTCTTTCCATAACCGTTCGGGCCGAGCCTGTCGAAGCCCTTTGCCGAACGCAGCGAGGGGGGAAATTATTTCAAACGCAGCGCCACCGATGCAGCATGGGCCGGAAGCCCCTCCGCCTCCGCCAGCGCGACGGCGGCCGGGCCGATGGCGTCGATGGCGTTCTGATCGAGGCTGAGGAAACTGGTGCGCTTCATGAAATCCAGCACCGAAAGGCCGGAGGAGAATCGCGCCCGGCGGCCGGTCGGCAGCACATGGTTCGGCCCGGCGACATAATCGCCCACCGCTTCCGGCGTCATCCGGCCCAGGAAGACGGAACCGGCATGGCGCACCTGCTTGAAGAGCGCGTCGGGATCGTCGACCGCCAGTTCCAGATGCTCGGCCGCCAAGCGGTCGACCAACGGCATGGCCTCTTCCAGGTCGCGCACGACGATGATCGCGCCATTGGCGTTCCAGCTCGCGGTCGCGACTGCCTGCGTGGCGAGCAGGGGCAGGCGCCGCTCCACCGCCGCCGCGACCGCATCGGCAAAGGCCGCGTCGTCGGTGAACAGGATCGACTGGCTGGTCGGGTCATGCTCCGACTGGCTGAGCAGGTCGGCGGCGATCCAGTCGGGATCGTTCTTGCCGTCGGCCACCACGACGATCTCCGACGGACCCGCCACCATGTCGATGCCGACCACGCCGTAAAGCTGTCGCTTCGCCTCCGCCACCCAGGCGTTGCCGGGGCCGGTGATGACGTCGACCGGCCTGATCCGGTCCGTGCCATAGGCCAGCGCCCCCACCGCCTGCGCCCCACCGACGCGCCAGATCTCCTCGATCCCGGCGATGGCGGCCGCGGCCAGCACCAGCGGGTTGATCTCGCCATGGGGGGTGGGCGTGACCATGGCGATGCGCTCGACGCCCGCGACCCTGGCGGGGATGACGTTCATCAGCAGCGAACTGGGATAGGCCGCCCGTCCGCCCGGCACGTACAGTCCAGCCGCATCCACCGCATTCCAGCGCGCGCCGAGACGGACGCCCGCCGCGTCCACGCTGTCGCTGTCCTGCGGCTTCTGCTTTTCATGATAGGCCGCGATCCGCGCCGCCGCGAGTTCCAGCGCGTCGCGCAATTCGGTCGAAAGGCCGTCCAGCGCCTTGCGGCATTCGGCGGGTTCGACCGCCCA
Organism: Sphingobium sp. RSMS; assembly: GCF_005406185.4. Classification (NCBI taxonomy): domain Bacteria; kingdom Pseudomonadati; phylum Pseudomonadota; class Alphaproteobacteria; order Sphingomonadales; family Sphingobiaceae; genus Sphingobium; species Sphingobium sp. RSMS. The sequence continues at coordinate 3,174,198 of NZ_CM191257.1, forward strand.
GCCGCTGACGTTCAGGTCATGCCGGTCGAAACGGCTGGTATAGTCGGCCAGCGCCGCGTCGCCCTCGGCGCGCACGCGCTTCAGGATAGCGGTGACGTCGCGCGACACATCCTCATCGGCCTCGCGCCGGGCATCGACCAGGGCGGCGAAGGCGGCTGCGAAATCGCTGTCGGCGGTAGAAAGGCGGAAGGTCATGGGCGCACCCTTTCCATTGCCGTCATCCCCGCGGAGGCGGGGATCCATCTCCCATAAGACGCACCAAGCGCAACGTGCGGGAGACGGGTTCCCACCTGCGCGCGAACGACGGTGAAGGGATCACGCCGCATCCTTGACCCCCACGGCCTTGCGGAAGGCATCCACCAGCGGCGTCAGTTCCGCCGATCGCATCTTGAACGCGGCGCGATTGACGATCAGCCGCGCCGACACCTGCATGATGACGTTGGTTTCCACCAGCCCATTGGCCTTCAGCGTCGCGCCCGAGGACACAAGGTCCACGATCCGCCGCGACAGGCCCAGCGAAGGGGCCAGCTCCATCGCGCCGTTCAGCTTCACGCATTCCGCCTGAATGCCACGCGCCTCATAATATTTGCGCGTCAGGTGGGGATATTTGGTCGCCACGCGCACATGGCTCATCGCCGCTTCGTCCTCGTCGGCAAGACCTTCGGGTTCCGCCACCGACAGGCGGCAATGCCCCATGTCGAGGTCGACGGGCGCATAGATTTCCGAATAGTCGAACTCTTCCAGCACATCCGATCCGACGATGCCGATCTGCGCCGCGCCATGCGCGACGAAGGTCGCCACGTCGAAGGCGCGCACGCGGATGATCGACACGTCCGGCCGGTTGGTGGCGAAGCGCAGCGCGCGGCTCTTCTTGTCATGGAATTCCGCCTCCGGCTCGATACCGGCTTTGGCAAGCAGGGGCAGCGCCTCATCGAGAATGCGGCCCTTGGGAATGGCGAAGGTGAGCGGACGAGTCATGACGCGCGGGCCTTACTTGCGAAAGCCTGAAAGAACAAGGTCGCGCAGGCCCACCCCCAACCCCTCCCGCCTGCGGGAGGGGAGCGAGACTTGCCATGCCGCAGGCGTAGCTTAGTCGCAGCGGGGAGGGGCTTACGCCGCCTCCGCCAGCGCCGCTTCCGTCGCTGCGATCCAGCCGCCGCCCAGCACCCGGTCCCCGGCATAGAGCACCGCCGCCTGCCCCGGCGCGACGCCATATTCGGGCGCGTCGAAGACCAGCCGCTCACCCTCCAGCCGGGCCGGGACGGGTTTGGCCATGGAGCGCACCTTGGCCGTCAAGGGCCCGGAAAAATCCCCGCCCAGCCAGTTGATGTCGCTCAGCCTTGCCGCCGAAACCGCGAGCGCCGCCTTCGGCCCGACGATCACCCGCCGCGCCTGCGCATCCAGCCGCACGACATAGAGCGGTTCGGCCTGGCCGCCGATCTCCAGCCCTTTGCGCTGGCCGACGGTATAGTGGATCATCCCCTTGTGCGTGCCCATCACGCGGCCGTCGATATGGACGATGTCGCCGCCCTCATCAGCGTCGGGCCGCAGCTTGCGCACGATCTTCGCATAGTCGCCGTCGGGTACGAAGCAGATGTCCTGGCTGTCGGGCTTCATCGCCACCGACAGGCCCAGTTCGGCCGCGATCTCCCGCACCTGCGGCTTGGGCAGGCCGCCCAGCGGGAAGCGCAGATAGTCGAGCTGCGCCTGAGTCGTGGCGAAGAGGAAATAGCTCTGGTCCCGCGCCGGATCGGCGGCGCGATGCAGTTCGGCGCCCTGCGCTCCCTCCACCCGACGCACATAATGGCCGGTGGCGAGACAGTCGGCGCCCAGATCGCGGGCTATTGCAAACAGATCGGTGAACTTCACCCCCATATTGCACTTCACGCAGGGGATGGGCGTGCGCCCGGCCATATATTCGTCGGCAAAATCAGCGATCACCGAATCCCGGAACCGGCTTTCGTAATCAAAGACATAATGGGCGATGCCGATGCGATCCGCGACCGCCCGCGCGTCGCGTATGTCCTGCCCGGCGCAGCAGCTTCCCGTCCGCCCCACCGCCGCGCCATGATCGTAGAGCTGGAGCGTGACGCCGATGGTCTCCGCCCCCGTGCGCGCGGCGAGCGCTGCGACGACGCTGCTGTCCACGCCGCCGGACATGGCGACGACGATGCGCCGCGCATCGAGCGGCTCGTTTAGCTGGAACTGGGGCTGCATGCGCGCGCATATAGTCGCCCGCCCTTCGGGGTGCCAGACGAATTCAACGTTTCGTCGCATTCCATACCCCATTTTGGGGGCAAATTTACCGGACCTTATCCTTTGCTCCGTAAACCGCTCTCGCATGGATCTGGGATTCCTCAGGACGGGCGGGCTCAAGGCCGGCTTCGTCAAGCCTTCGGGCCGGCGGCGCGTGCCGGTCTGGCCGTCCTTGCGGGCCGCTTCGGCGGCGGCGCAGGCGGCCAGCCCCACCGCGCAGGCGGTCGCAGGCGTCCTGCGGGGGCAGGAGATCGAGGGAGACTGGGTCCAGGAACTGGCCGATATTCTCGCGCCACGTTCCGGCGGCAAGATCGAGGCCGTGGGGCTCGCGGGCAGCTTTAACCCGTTGATCGCGAACCGTTTAAAGGTGGGGAAAGGATGATGAAGGGGGCGTTTACCGTGGCGCTTTAGGGCCTGTTCAGGGCTTGAAGCGCAAACAGGCAAGCACTGCTGAAATCGGCAACGCCAGTGCCGCTTATTGAGGGTGATAATGATCGAAAACCAGAAAATCAGACCTGCACAGGTCGTCGGGCCGCTTGGAGAACCCCTGACTCTGGAAAGCCTGCCGCCCGTCGATACGACTCGCTGGGTCGTGCGCCGCAAGGCTGAAGTCGTGGCGGCCGTGAACGGCGGCCTGCTGACCGTGGACGAAGCCTGCGCGCGCTATTCGCTGACGCTGGAGGAATTTGCGAGCTGGCAGCGCGCCGTCGACCGTTCGGGCATGCACGGCCTGCGCGTGACGCGCATCCAATATTACAAGTCCCTCTACGAACGGCAGCAGAAATACTGATCATCCGTTTCAGCAATGAAGGGTCGCACAGGAAGGCCGCCGGATATGTCATCCGGCGGCCTTCTTCTTTGTCAAGTGCGAAAGGGAACGTAACGCCGACTTCTCCGTTGAACAGATCAGCCCACCCGAAAGGGGCTATGGTCCAAGGAGAGTGAGAAATGGGCATCATCTTGTGGCTCGTTGTCGGCGGCATCATCGGCTGGCTTGCCAGCATGGTCATGCGGACCGACGCACAACAGGGCATCCTGCTGAACATCGTCGTCGGCATCGTCGGCGCGTTCATCGGCGGCCTGATCTTCAGCGGCGGTTCGATCAATGACGGCCTGACGCTTTACAGCTTCCTCGTGTCGCTGGTCGGCGCCATCATCCTGCTCGCGATCGTCAATCTGGTCCGTCGCGGTTCGGTCCGCTAAACAGCGCCGGAGACGATCAAAAGGGCCGTGCCCCGAAAGGGCGCGGCCCTTTTTTGCGTTCAGCCCCGTCCGGAGAAGAAGCGATAGAGCGCCAGCACGCCGATCGCCCCCAGCACCGCCGCGATGAAGCTCGCCTGCTCGCCGGGCGCATAGACGCCCAGCAGCCGCCCGACATAGCCCGCCAGCAGCGCGCCGGCGATGCCCAGCAATATGGTGACGACGCAGCCCCCCGGATCGCGCCCGGGCATGACCAGCCGCGCGATGGCGCCCGCGAACAGGCCGACCATGATCCATCCGAGCAATTCCATCGCCGCCCTCCAGCCGCCATACAGGGCATAGCGCCATAGTCGCGCCGCTTTGGCAAGGGCCCGCAGGCGCGGCGGAAGGGCTTTGCCGTCCTCCGCACCGCCGTGATAATGGGGGCTTGAGCCGGGTGATGTATTCATATAATACAGCAACCCGAACGGCGCCTATGGCCGAAAGATGGGTTCAGGATGAATTACGAAACTTCATTGGTCGGCGACGCTCCGGCAAATGTCCTTGGCGAGCAGGAGGAACGCTCCGTCTGGCGCCGTCGGCTGACGATCGGCGCCGTGATCGCGATCATCCTGATCGCCGCCGCCACCTGGGTCAGCATGCACGGCAAAGGGGCGGAGGCGCCCGCCGGCGCCGTGCAGGCGCCGGTCGTGACGGTGATCAGCCCGGGCCGGTCGACCGTATCGAACACCGTCAGCGCCACCGGATCGCTCGCGGCGCGGGTGGAGATGCCGGTGGGCGTGGTCGGGGAAGGCGGCGCGGTGACGCGCGTGCTGGTCCAGCCGGGCGACTGGGTGCGCGCCGGTCAGGTGCTGGCGACGGTCGAACGCTCCGTCCAGACCGAGCAGATCCGCTCCCTCGCCGCGCAGGTGGAGGTCAACCGCGCCGACGCCAAGCTGGCGCAGGCGCAGCTCGACCGCGCCCGGGCGCTGGTGTCGCGCGGCTTCATCAGCCAGGCCGACATCGACCAGCGCACCGCCACCCGCGACGCCGCCAATGCCCGCGTCAGCGTCGCCATCGCGCAGCTGGCCGAACAGCGCGCCCGTACCGGCCGCCTCGACATCCGCGCGCCCGCCGCGGGCCTGGTGCTGACCCGCGCGGTGGAACCTGGCCAGATCGTGAGTTCGGGCAGCGCCGTGCTGTTCCGCATGGCGAAGGGCGGGGAGATGGAGATGCTGGCCCAGGTCAGCGAGGGCGATCTGGCCGCGATCCGTCCGGGCAACAGCGCCACCGTGACCCCGGTCGGCGGCACGGCGCAATTTGCCGGGCGCGTCTGGCAGGTGTCGCCGGTGGTCGACAATCAGACCCGGCAGGGCATCGCCCGCATCGCCATCCCCTATAATCCGGCGATCCGTCCGGGCGGCTTCGCATCCGCCGCGATCGTCAGCGGCACCGGCTCCGCGCCGATGCTGCCGGAATCGGCGGTGCAGAGCGACGAGAAGGGCAATTTCGTCTATGTCGTCAACGGCCGGGACGAGGTGCAGCGGCGCGACGTCAAGATCGGTCAGGTGACCGATGCGGGCGTGTCGATCCTGAACGGCCTCAACGGCGACGAACGCATCGTGGCTTCGGCCGGCGCCTTCCTGACGCCGGGGCAGAAGGTGAAGCCGGAAGCCGGCAAGTCGAAATGAAGCGGCGGGATGCGTCTGACCGGCGCATCCACCGGCAGGCGAGGAAGCCGTCATGAGTTTTCGTAATATCTCCGCCTGGGCCATCCGCAACCCGGTGTCGCCGATCGTCCTGTTCGTCGCGCTGCTGCTGGCCGGCCTGGTCAGCTTCAGCCGGATGGACGTCAACCAGAATCCCGACGTCAGCTTCCCCATGGCCAGCGTCGTCGTGCGCCAGCCCGGCGCCGCGCCGACGGAGCTGGAGACGCAGGTGACGCAGCGCGTCGAGGCCGCCGTGCGCGGCATCAGCGGCGTGGACGAGATCACATCCTGGGTGTCGGAGGGCGAATCCAACACCAATGTGCAGTTCCAGATCGGCACGCCCGTCGACCGCGCCGTCAACGATGTGAAGAACGCCGTCGACCAGATCCGCAGCGACCTGCCCGAAGGGATATTGGAGCCGCAGGTCAGCCGGGTGGACATCGACGGCGGGCCTATCGCCTATTTCAGCGCCGAAGCGACCGACATGACGCTGGAGGAGCTGTCCTGGTATGTCGACAATACGGTGGCGAAGCGGCTGCTGGCCGTGCCGGGCATGGCGGCGGTCAAGCGCGGCGGCGGCGTGTCCCGCGAAATCCGCGTCATATTGGACCCGGCCAAGCTGCAGTCGCATGGCATCACGGCGTCTCAGGTCAACCAGCAGCTTCAGCAGGTGAACCTCAACGCGGCGGGCGGCCGCACCGAAATCGCGGGCGCCGAACAGGCGATCCGCGTGCTCGGCAACGCCCGCGACGCCTATGCCCTGGGCCAGACCCAGATCGCCATTTCCGGCGGCCGCACCGTCAAGCTGGCCGATCTGGCCGACGTGCGCGACATGTATGCCGAACAGCGTTCGCTGTCCCTGATGAACGGACGGCAAGTGACCAGCTTCAGCATGGAAAAGGCCAAGGGATCGTCCGACGTCACCGTCTTCGACGAGGCGATGAAGGTGCTGGACCAGCTCCGGAAGGAAAATCCGAAGGTCCAGTACAAGCAGCTCTACACCAGCGTCGAATATACCAAGGGCCAGTATCACAGCGCCATGCAGGCGATGATCGAGGGCGCGGTGCTGGCCGTCGTCATCGTCTTCCTGTTCCTGCGCGACTGGCGCGCGACCATGATCTCCGCGCTCGCCATTCCGCTGTCCGCGATCCCGGCCTTCTGGTTCATGGACATGATGGGCTTCACGCTGAACGGCATCTCGCTGCTGGCGCTCAGCCTGGTGGCGGGCGTGCTGGTCGACGACGCCATTGTCGAGATCGAGAATATCGTGCGCCACATGCGCATGGGCAAAAGCGCCTATCAGGCATCCATCGACGCCGCCGACGAAATCGGCCTCGCGGTGCTGGCGACCACCATGGCGATCGTCGCGGTGTTCCTGCCCGTCGCGCTGATGCCGGGCATTTCGGGACAGTTCTTCATTCAGTTCGGCATGACCGTGGTGGTCGCGGTGCTGCTCAGCCTGGCGGTCGCGCGCCTGATCACGCCGATGATCGCGGCCTATTTCCTGAAGGCGCATGGCCAGGAAAGCCATGGCGAGGGTTGGCTGATGGACGCCTATATGGCCGTGCTGCGCTGGTCGCTGGACGAGCGCAAGGCCGTCGCCCATCGCGCCCGTGGCGGCATGGCCCGCTTCACCGCCTGGATTCGCGACCACCGCATCTGGACGCTGGGCATGGGTTTCCTGGCCTTTGTCGCCACGATCTTCGCCTTCGGCACGCTGCCCATGTCGTTCCAGCCGACGATCGACACCGATTTCAGTCAGGTGAAGATCGAAACCGTGCCCGGCAGCACCCTGCAACAGACGACGGCGATCACGCGCAAGGTCGCGGACATGCTCGCCGCCGACAAGGATATGGTAGAGGCCGCCTTTGCCGACATCCAGACGACGGGCGCCGACATCTTCCTGACATTGAGGAAGGACCGGCCCATCTCCTCCGTCGAATGGGAACGCAAGGTCGCGCCCAAATTCCAGCAGGTGGCCGACGCCCGCGTCAATTTCCAGTCGCAGTCGGGCGGCGGCTTCGGCCGCGACATCATCATCATGTTCGGCAGCGACGATCCGGTGAAGCTGGAGGAAACCGCCAACAGGCTGGTGGCGGAAATGGCGGGCATCCATGAAATCCGTGCGCCGCGGGTGGCGGGCGACATGAACCGGCCGGAAATCGTCATCAAGCCGCGCTTCGACCTGGCCGCCAGCCTGGGCGTCACCACCGCCGCGCTGAGCCAGACGATCCGCGTCGCGACGATCGGCGACATCGACCAGAACAGCGCCAAATTCTCGCTGTCCGACCGGCAGATTCCGATCCGCGTGGCGGTCGCGGAAAACAGCCGGCGCGACCTCGCGACGATCCAGAACATGCCGGTGCCCACGGTCAGCGGCGGGTCCGTACCGCTGAAGGTCGTGGCCGACATAGAATTCGGCGCGGGCCCGACGCAGATCCGCCGCTACAACCAGATCCGCCGCATCGTCGTGGGCGCGGACCTGGCGCCGGGCATCGTGACCAGCCAGGCCATGGCCAAGATCGACGCCCTGCCGACCATGAAGGCCATCGCCGCCGGCAAGATACTGGGCGTGCAGAAGCTGAATACCGGCGACAGCAAGTGGCAGGCGGAGATGATCCAGAATTTCGTCATCGCCGTCATTTCCGGCATCATGCTGGTGCTGGCGGTGCTGACGCTGCTCTACAAGCGGCTGATGCCTCCGTTCGTCAACCTGGGGTCGCTGCTGCTGGCGCCGCTGGGCGGGGCGGTGGCGCTGCACCTGACCGGCAATCCGGTGTCGATGCCGGTGCTGATCGGCCTGCTGATGCTGCTGGGCATCGTCGCCAAGAACTCCATCCTCGTCATCGACTTCGCGCTGGAGGAGATGGGCAAGGGCGTGCCGAAGCTGGAGGCGATCATCGACGCCGGGCACAAGCGCGCCCAGCCCATCGTCATGACCACCGTGGCGATGGTGGCGGGGATGGTGCCCACCGCCCTGTCGCTGGGCGGCGACGGCGCATGGCGCGCGCCCATGGGCATCACCGTGATCGGTGGGCTCATCCTCTCGACCGTGCTGACGCTGGTGATCGTGCCCGCGACATTCAGCCTGGCGCTGGGGATCGAGGAATGGGTCGGCCCGCGCCTGGGCCGCCGCCTGCTGACCTACAAGCCCGGCGACAACCGCGCTGCGACGGCGCAACCGGCGGAATAGGGTGGTTTCTGCCTTTCAGCTTTTCTCATAATGCGCCGTGCTCCCGTGAAGGCAGGAGCACGGTTCACCTGAACCGAACGCGAACGCCCGCTATCCGCCCTACCGTGCCAAAGCCGGACGGCGGATCGGCGGTCGGGCTTGCCCGCTCCCGCTCCGCGGGCCTATAGGCCGCGCCATGACCAGCGAACCCTTCCGTTCGCAGCTCGCCGCGCTGGAAAAGCGCGGCCGCCTGCGCAGCCTGACGCCCCGCGCCGGGCGCGACTTCGCTTCCAACGACTATCTTGGCCTGGCGGGCGATCCGATCATCGGTCAGGCCGTGGCCGATGCCGTGGCGCGCGGGGTGCCGGTGGGGTCCGGCGGATCGCGCCTGCTGCGCGGCAACGCGCCCGAACATGAAGGGCTGGAGGCGAAGGCCGCCGCTTTCTTCCGCACCCAGGCGGCGCTGTTCATGGCCAACGGCTTTGCCGCCAATCTGGCGCTGTTCTCCACCCTGCCGCAGCGCGGCGACCTGATCGTCGCGGACGAGCTGATCCACGCCAGCGTCCATGACGGCATCCGCATGTCGAAGGCCGCGGCCGTCTTCGCCCGCCACAATGATGTGCAAAGCTTTGCCGACCTGATCGCCGCCTGGCGGCAGGAGGGCGGCAAGGGGCGGGTGTGGATCGCGGTCGAAACGCTCTATTCGATGGACGGCGACATGGCGCCGCTCGGCGACCTCGCGACGCTGGCGGCCAGGCATGACGCCATGCTGATCCTGGACGAGGCCCATGGCACCGGCGTCTTCGGCCCTTCCGGACGGGGCCTGTCGGCAGGGCTGGACGGGCTGCACAATGTCGTGACGCTGCACACCTGCGGCAAGGCGATGGGCGTGGAGGGCGCGCTGATCTGCGGGCCGCGCATTCTGATCGATTACCTCATCAACCGGGCGCGCGCCTTCATCTTCTCGACCGCGCCGTCGCCGCTGATGGCGGTGGCGGTCTCCGCCGCGCTGGACCGGATCGAGCAGGCGGGCGACCTGCGCGAGCGGCTGAAGACGCTGATGGTCGATGCGGGCGAGAATATCTGCGCGCCGCTCGGCCTGCCAAGCCCGCGCAGCCAGATCGTGCCGGTGATATTGGGCGAGGACCGTCGCGCCATGGCCACCGCCGCTGCCTTGCAGGAGGCCGGCTTCGACGTGCGCGGCATCCGTCCGCCGACGGTGCCGCCGGGCACCAGCCGGCTGCGCATCTCGCTGACGCTGAACGTGGGGCGCGCCGACATCGCCGCCCTGGGGGACATTTTGCGGCGGGTGGCGGCGTGAGCGGCTTCATCGTCACGGGCACCGATACGGACATCGGCAAGACGGTCTTTGCCGCCGGCCTGGCGGGTGCCCTTGGCGCCCATTATTGGAAGCCGGTGCAGGCGGGCGTCGATCCGGAGGGCGACAGGGAGCGGGTCGCCGCGCTGTCGGGCCTGCCTCCGGCGCATATCCTGCCCGAAGCCTATCGCCTCACCACGCCCGCTTCGCCCCATCTGGCGGCGCGGATCGACGGGGTGGAGATCGCGCTTGACCGGCTTGTCCTGCCGAAGGTGGACGGCCCGCTGGTGGTCGAGGGCGCCGGCGGCCTGATGGTGCCGGTCAGCGACAGGATGCTGATGATCGACCTGTTCGCGCATTGGGGCCTGCCCGCGATCCTTTGCGCGCGGACGGGGCTTGGCACCATCAACCACAGCCTGCTCAGTCTGGAGGCCCTGCGCGCGCGGGCCATCCCCATCGCCGGCATCGTCTTCATCGGCGAACCGCATGAGGAAAATGAACGGATCATTCCGCTGCTGGGCCAGGTGCCCAGCCTTGGCCGCCTGCCCTATCTCGATCCGCTGGATGCGGGGCAGTTGCGGACGGCTTTCGCAGCATCGATCCGTCTGCCCGGCTAAAGACCGGTGAGGCAAAGCGGAAAGCGCCCAAGTTTTTCGACAAACGACATGGACATCCTCGCTTCGAAGCGCTCAATTCCCTGCATCGCATAAAGCAAGGGAAAGCTTTGATGAAATATCTCCTCCTCGGCGCGGCGGCAGTTGCGCTGGCCGCAGGCGCGTCCGTGGCCCAGACCGGTCAGACGACCGATCCGGCCGCAAAGCCCACCTATGGCAGCTACGGCTTCGACAGCGCCGGCATGGATAGGTCGGTGAAGCCCGGCGACGATTTCTACGACTACGCCAACGGTAGCTGGGCGAAGAACACGCCCATCCCCGCCGACAAGTCCAATTACGGCGCTTTCAACACGCTGGACGACCTGTCCCGCGAACGGACCAAGGCCATTCTCGACGCCGCGCAGAGCGATCCGAACAGCAAGATCGGCAATGCCTATGCCAGCTATCTCGACGCCGCGACGGTGGAGAAGAAGGGCCTGACCCCCGTCAAGCCGTGGCTCGCGAAGATCGGGGCGGTGAAGGACAAGGCGTCCTATGCCCGGCTCGCCGCCGAAGCCGCCCGCGCCGGCATCGACGGCCCCTTCGGCTTCTACGTCAATCAGGACGACAAGGACCCGGAAACCTACATCCTCGTCCTGCACCAGTCGGGCCTGGGCCTGCCCGACCGCGACTTCTACCTGGAACCCGACGCCAAGATGGCGGCGATCCGCACCGCCTATGTCGCGCATCTGGAAAAGATGCTGACCCTAGCGGGAGAAAGTGATGCCAAGGCCCGCGCCGCCGCGCTGATGGCGTTCGAAACGGACGTGGCCAAGGTCCACTGGACCCAGGTCGACAGCCGCGACGCCGACAAGACCTATAACAAGATGACGCTGGCCGATCTGCAAAAGGCCGCGCCGGGCTTCGACTTCGCCGCCTTTTTCGCCGCCAACAGGCTCGCGCCCAAGGATCTGCTGGTGTCGCAGCCCAGCGCCGTGGCCGGGGAAGCCGCGCTGATCGCCAAGACCCCGGTCGGCGTGCTCAAGGACGCGCTGCTGCTGCGCACGCTGCACGGCTTTGCCGACCAGTTGCCGGACGCGGTCGCCAATGAGAATTTCGCCTTCTACGGCACCACCCTCTCAGGCACGCCGGAGCGCGAGGCGCGCTGGAAGCGGGCGGTGGACTTCCTCAAATCCTCCATGGGAGAGGAAGTGGGCAAGGTCTATGTCGCCAAATATTTTCCGCCCGAAACCAAGGCGGCGATGGACCAGCTCGTCAGGAATGTGATCGCCGCCATGGGCCGCCGCATCGACGGTCTCACCTGGATGAGCGACGCCGCCAAGGCCCGCGCCCACAAGAAGCTGGCGGCCTTCACGCCCAAGATCGGCTATCCGGACAAATGGCGCGACTATAGCGGCCTGAAGATGCAGCGCGGCGACCTGTTCGGCAATGCGCTGCGGTCGAACCAGTATGAGTTCGACTATCAGATGGGCAAGCTCGGCAAGCCCATCTATCGCTGGGAATGGGGCATGACCCCGATGGAGATCAACGCCTACGCCAATTTCGGCATGGTGGAGATCGTCTTCCCTGCCGCCATTCTGCAGCCGCCCTTCTTCGATCCCCATGCCGATCCGGCGGTCAATTATGGCGGCATCGGCGCGGTGATCGGCCATGAGCTCAGCCATCATTTCGACGATCAGGGCGCGAAATATGATGAGACCGGCAAGCTCAACCAATGGTGGAGCGATCAGGACGTCGCCAATTTCAAGGCGCTGACCGACAGGCTGGTCAAGCAATATGACGCCTATGAACCCTTCCCGGGCGCGCATGTGAAGGGCGCCTTCACGCTGGGCGAGAATATCGGGGACCTGGCCGGAGTCGCGGTGGCGCTCGACGCCTATCATGCATCGTTGGGCGGCAAGCCCGCGCCGGTCATCGACGGCACCACCGGCGACGAGCGCTTCTTCCTGGGCTGGGCGCAGGTGTGGCGGCGCAATTATCGCGAACCCAATCTGCGCCAGCGGCTCGTCACCGATCCGCATTCGCCGTCGCAATATCGTACCGACACGGTACGCAACTTCGATCAGTGGTATGCGGCTTTCAAGCCTGATGCGGGCGGCAAGATCTATCTTGCGCCGCAAGATCGCGTGAAGATCTGGTAAGGATATGGAGCGGGGGCCGGAAGTGATTCCGGCCCCATTTTCGTTCTTATTACGTAATGATTTCCTCGGACGATGAATCGTGAGTTACGGGCGATTAACCGCATTTTCTTTGTTGACCGTCTCTTAAATGCAACATTTTGTCGGATCGCCCTTTAATCGGTTCAACCTCTTCCTCAGCTTGGCGTTCAAAGTCTGTGCAAGTTTGAGGAGAAGCATTTTGACGGGTCTGAAATCAATCATTCTGAAAAGCGGCATGGCCTCGATCGCGCTGGCGGTTGCAGGCCCGGCGCTGGCGCAGGGCGCTGCCGCTCCCGCCGCCCCGGCTGCTCCAGCGGCGGCGGGCGCGAGCACATTCAGCGATGCGGAGATCAAGCAGTTCGCCGCCGCTGCGGTCGAGGTGACGAAGATCCAGCAGGATACGTCCATCGCGGAAGCCGACAAGCAGCCCAAGATGCTGGCCGCGCTTCAGGCGTCCGGCATCCCGCCGGAAAAGTTCAACCAGATCGGCCAGGCGGCTGCGGCTGACCCCGCGCTCCAGCAGAAGATCCAGGCGGCGGCTCCGTCCGCGCCCGCCGCTCCGGCGGCGCCTGCGGCCGGTGCGGCTCCGGCTTCGCCGGCCACGCCGCCCGCCCAGTAAGCGCGGCGTTGGAAGCATCATTGCATTGGGGGAGGTCATCGGCCTAAGCAGCGGCCATGACCTCTCCCGTCTGGCACCCTTTTTTCCAGCATGGCTTGAACGAGCCGATCCCCCTCGTCCGCCGGGCCAAGGGGGCTTTGCTGCATCTGGCCGACGGCGGCACGCTGATCGACTGCATTTCAAGCTGGTGGGTCACGACCCACGGCCATTGCCATCCCCGGATCGCCGCGGCGATCGCCGGGCAGGCCGGGCGGCTCGACCAGCTGATCTTCGCCGGCTACACCCATGAACCAGCGGAGGAGGTGGCGCGCGGGCTGATCGAACTGGCCCCCAGGGCCGCGGATCGCGACCCCCTCGCTCATGTCTTCTTCTCGGACAGCGGCTCCACGGCGGTCGAAGTGGCGCTGAAAATGGCGCTTGGCTACTGGCACAACCGGGCGCTGGACGGCCTTTCCGACCCGCGCCACCGCATCCTCGTCCTCCAGCACAGCTATCATGGCGACACCATCGGCGCCATGTCGGTGGGGGAACGCGGGGTCTATAACGCCGCCTGGTCGCCGCTGCTGTTCGATGTGGACACGATCCCCTTTCCCCATGAGGGCAAGGAACAGGCGACGCTCGACGCGCTGGAGGCCGCCTGCGCGCAAAGGCCGGCCGCCTTCATCGTCGAACCGCTGATCCTGGGGGCAGGGGGGATGCTGATCTACCCGCCTTCCGTCCTGCGGGACATGGCGGCGATCTGCGCGCGCCACGACGTCCTTTTCATCGCGGACGAGGTAATGACCGGCTGGGGCCGCACCGGCACCCTTTTCGCCTGCGATCAGGCCGGCGTGGTGCCGGACATCATGGCCGTGGCGAAGGGCATCACCGGCGGCGCGATCCCGCTCGCCGCGACGCTCGCCACGCCGCGCATCTTCGACGCGCACAGGTCCACCGATCGCGCCCGCCTTTTCTACCATTCCAGCAGCTACACGGCCAACGCCATCGCCTGCGCCGCCGCCGCCGCCAATCTCGCCATCTGGCGGGAGGAGGATGTGCTTGGCCGCATCGCGACTCTAGGCCAGGCCATGGCTGATCGACTCGAAGAACTCGACGCGCATCCCGCCTTTGCCAAGGCTCGCCGGCTGGGCGCCATCGCCGCCATCGACCTGATCACGCCGGACGCCGGCTATCTGTCCGACGTCGCGCCGCGCCTGCGCGCCTTTGCCCATGAAAACGGCCTCTTGCTGCGGCCGCTGGGAAACACCATCTATCTGATGCCGCCCTATTGCCTTGACGCAGATCAGCTCGATCACGTCTTCGCGGTGCTTCAAAAAGCCGGTGAAAAGTTCGGACGTCCCGCCTGACTTTCTTTTTCCGCATTTTGGCGCTATGGCGGCGCGATTTTTCGGCTTTCCAGGATATTATGGCAAAAGAAGAACTGCTTGAAATGCGCGGACAGGTTGTGGAGCTTCTCCCCAACGCCATGTTCCGCGTGCGGCTTGAAAATGATCACGAGATCCTCGGCCACACTGCCGGCAAGATGCGCAAGAATCGCATCCGCGTGCTGGTGGGCGACGAAGTGCTGGTCGAACTGACCCCCTACGACCTGACCAAGGGTCGGATCACCTACCGCTTCAAATAAGCCGCCTCACGCATGCGGCTCATCCTTGCTTCGGCTTCTCCCAGACGGTGTGAACTTCTGGGTCAGATCGGCGCGTCTCCGGACGCGGTGGACCCGGCCGATCTCGACGAAACACCCCGGAAGGGCGAACTTCCCGCCGCCTACGCTGCCCGCGTCGCCGCCGAAAAGGGCGCGCTGGTGGCAGGGCGTCACCCCGGCGCCTTGGTCCTGTCTGGCGACACGGTGGTCGCCGCCGGTCGCCGCATCCTGCCCAAGACGGAAACGGAAGCCGAAGCGCGCGAGTGCCTCCGACTCCTGGCCGGCCGCCGCCATCGCGTCTTCAGCGCAATCACCCTGATCGACGCGGAGGGCAAGGCCCGCCACCGCCTCTCGACCAATATCGTCACGTTCAAACGGCTCGATCGCCCCGAAATCGAAGCCTATATCGCTTCTGAAGAATGGCGCGGCAAGGCGGGCGGCTATGCGATACAGGGCCGCGCCGCCGGACTCATCCGCGCCATCCAGGGCAGCCACAGCGCGATCATGGGTCTGCCCCTCTACGAAACCCGCGCGCTGCTCAAGGCAGCGGGCTATCCACTGGACTAACCGCACATGGCCGAATGGCTCTACGAAGAAGGCATTGGCGAGGCCCGCGCCGCGCTGATCGAAAAGGGCCGGCTGGTCGAAGCGCAGATCGAACGGGAAAGCGACGCCGCCCGTGCCGGTGCGGTGATGCAGGGCAAGCTGATCCGCACCGTCATCCCGAAGAAGCGCGGCATCGCCCGCCTGATCTCCGGCGAAGAGGTTCTGGTCGAACCCATCCCGCCGAAGATCGCGGAGGGCGCGACAATCCTCCTCGAAATCCTGCGCGAAGCCATCCCGGAGGAAGGGCGCGCCAAGCTCGCCAAGGCGCGCATCGCCCAGCCCGGCTCCAAGGCGCATCCTGCCCCAAGCCTGCTCCAGCGCCTGCGCGCCACCGGGCTGCCCATCGTCCCTTGCCCCGCGCATGAGGAAGACCGCTTCGAAGCCCATGGCTGGAGCGAACTGATGGAAGAGGCGATCTCCGGCGAGATCGGCACGGAGGAAGCGGCGCTGCGCATCTTCCCCACGCCCGCGATGATCCTGATCGACGTCGACGGCTCCCTGCCCCCGGCCAAGCTCGGCCCCAAGGGCGCGAAGCTGGCGGCGCAGGCGATCCGTCGCATGGGCCTGACCGGCTCGATCGGCATCGACCTGCCGACGATGAACAACAAGGACGAGCGCGCCGTCGCCTCCGCCCAGATCGACAAATATCTGCCGCTCCCCTTTGAGCGCACGGCGGTCAACGGCTTCGGCTTCGTCCAGATCATCCGCCGCCGGGAACGCATGAACCTCATGGAACTGCTCCGCGCCGACCCGGTCGAGACGGCGGCCCTGGCGCTGCTGCGCCGCGCCGAGCGCCACGGCAATGGCGGCCCGGCGACGATCACGGCAGCGCCTGCGATCATCGACCGCCTGCACAAGGCGACCGACTGGATCGAACAGCTCGCCAAACGGCGCGGCGGCGTGATCGGCTTGAAGGCGGACGCGGCACTGACCATATCGGCCGGCCATGTCTCCTAAAGCCTCCTCCTGCCCGATCTGCGGCCAGCCCTCGCACCCCGAAACCCGCCCTTTCTGCGGAAAGGCCTGCCGCGATCGCGACCTTCTGCAATGGCTGGGCGAGGGCTACCGCGTCCCCGGCGCACCCGCTTCGGACGAGATGAAAAAAAGTGACGAAGATGGGGTAGACAGCACCCCGACCTGATGCCTATAGGCACGCCTCACCAAACGACAGGTGGTCCTCACCGTCGCCCGTGCCCGGGTAGCTCAGTTGGTAGAGCATGCGACTGAAAATCGCAGTGTCGGCGGTTCGACTCCGTCCCCGGGCACCATTTCCCCTATATTCCATAGGCCTATGACCGTCGGGAATGACGGTATATATTTGGCTGGCTGGCGGTATATCGTCCACTGCCATCCGGGTGATAGCTCCGCGACGATACTGGCGCACCCGTTCAAGCCACGCGCTTATTTCGGCTTTGGGAAAATCTGCATCACAGACAGATCAGGAAAAATGGTGCTGCCGGCGAGGATTGAACTCGCGACCTCAGCCTTACCAAGGATGCGCTCTACCACTGAGCTACGGCAGCACTATTTTCAGTTCCATCCGGCTTATCGCGCCGGCGGAGCCGGGCCTATGGCTGCCTCCTCGCGCCATGTCAAGGCGGCTTGCGGCAGAAGATGCAATTTGATTATGGGCGGGCCATGACAAACGGTCAGGACGAACGGAAAGAGCGCTTGGCGCAGGCGTTGCGGGACAATCTGCGTCGCCGCAAGGCACAGTCCCGCGAATCGCGCGACGCGGAAACCCCCCGGCGCCCCGACGGCGCCAAGGGGTAATTCCGATCCGTTACAGCGGGGCGCAGGCCGCCTTCAGCCAGTCGAGCGCGCCGCCCTCCAGTTGCGGGCCGACGATCTCCAGCACCCGGGCGTGATAGGCATCCAGCCACGCGCGCTCCTCGTCCGTCAGCAACTCCGTCGCGATCGCATTCCGGTCGATGGGCGCGTAGGTCAGCGTTTCGAAGCCCAGCATCTCCCGCTCCGCTCCCGGCACGTCGCGGGGTTCGACCAGCACCAGATTCTCGATGCGGATGCCATATTCGCCGGTCTTGTAATAGCCCGGCTCGTTGGAAAGGATCATCCCCGCCTGAAGCGCTTCGTCCCCGCCGCCGAAGGTCGCGATCCGCTGCGGCCCTTCGTGCACCGACAGGAAGCTGCCGACGCCATGCCCGGTGCCATGGGCATAATCCAGCCCTTCCGCCCAAAGGAACTGACGCGCCAGCACGTCGAGCTGCCCGCCCCGCGTCCCCTTGGGAAACTGCGCGCGGGCAAGGGCGACATGCCCCTTCAGCACCAGCGTGAAGCGGCGCTTCATCTCCTGCGTCGGCGTGCCGATGGCGACGGTGCGGGTCACGTCGGTCGTGCCGTCGCGATATTGCCCGCCCGAATCGACCAGATAGAAGCTGCCCGTCTCGATGGGCCGGTTCGTCTTCTCCTCCACCCTGTAATGCACCACCGCGCCATTGGGGCCCGCTCCGGAAATGGTGTCGAAGGACAGGTCCTCCAGCAGCCCGGTCTCCTTGCGGAACGTCTCCAGCTTCGCCGCCGCGCCCAGTTCGTCGACGCCGCCCTTGGGCGCCTCGGTCGCGATCCAGTGCAGGAAACGGCTGAGCGCCGCGCCGTCCCGCGCCTGCGCCGCCTTGTGCCCGGCGATCTCGACCGGGTTCTTCACCGCCTTGGGCAGCACCGCCGGATCGCGCAACGCCAGCACATGCGCGCCGCCGGCCTCCAGGCCCGTGAAGATCGCCGCCACCGCCCGTTCGGGATCGGCGGCGACCGTCTTGCCCGCAAAGCCCGCCAGCGCATCCGCGAACGCCTCGCGGTCATGCACCCGCACCGCATTGCCCAGATGCTTCACCACCGCTTCGTCGATCTTCTCCGGCGCGACATAGAGGTCCGCGGTCGCATCGGCATGGACGATGGCATAGGCGAGCGCGACCGGCGTCCGCTCCACATCCTTGCCCCGGATGTTGAAGGTCCAGGCCAGCGAATCGAGTGCGGACAGCACCGCCGCATCGGCATGCTTCGCCACCAGCCAGTCGGCCATGGCCTGCCGCTTCTCCGCCGCCGACTGCCCGGCATAGCGGTCCTCATGCACTACCAGCTTGGCGTCGCTGGGCGCGGGGCGGTCGGGCCATATGGTGTCGACCGGATTGGTGTCCACCGCCACCAGTTCCGCGCCGCGTTCGGCCAAAGCCTCGCTCGCGGCCTTCACCCAGGCGCGCGTATGCAGCCAGGGATCATAGCCGATCCGTCCGCCGACCGGCGCATGCTCGCCCAGCCACGCCGCGACGGAGGTCTGCGGCACGCTCTCATATTGCCAGTGCGCGCCATCCACCTGCTCGCGCACCTGCAAGGTATAGCGGCCGTCCACGAAGATCGCGGCCTCCTCCGGCAGCACCACCGCGCTGCCCGCAGACCCCTGGAAACCGGTCAGCCAGGCCAGCCGCTGCGCATAGGCGCCGACATATTCGCTCATATGCTCATCGGTCAGCGGCACGACAAAGCCATGCAATTCATCGCGCACCAGTTGGGCGCGCAGGGCTTTCAGCCGGTCTTCATAGCTAGACATCAAATTTCCCTTGGACTTGCCGGCCCTCTTGCGCAGGGCCTATGGCCGCCAACATAAGCAGACCAGCACAGTTTCGCCAGATCAGGACATTGAATGACCGTTCCCGCCCAAGTCCCTGCCGCCGCCCGCCGCCCGTACAGCTTCACCCGTCACGGCATCACCGTGCAGGACCCCTATGCCTGGCTGCGCGATCCCGGCTATCCGGAGGTGAAGGACAGGGACGTGCTCTCCTATCTGGAGGAGGAGAATGGCTTCTTCGAGGCCGCGATGCAGCCGCACAAGGCGCTGACCGACCGCCTGTTCGAGGAGATGAAGGGCCGCATCAAGGAAGATGA
Source organism: Sphingobium sp. RSMS (assembly GCF_005406185.4). Classification (NCBI taxonomy): domain Bacteria; kingdom Pseudomonadati; phylum Pseudomonadota; class Alphaproteobacteria; order Sphingomonadales; family Sphingobiaceae; genus Sphingobium; species Sphingobium sp. RSMS. The sequence continues at coordinate 3,193,372 of NZ_CM191257.1, forward strand.
CAGCTCGGTCCCGCAGAAGGACGGCGACTATATCTACTGGCGCGCGTTCGAGGTCGGCGCCCAATTTTGCAAATGGTATCGCAGACCCGTGGCCGCCCGGGACGACGGCGCCGAGGATCAGCTCATCCTGGACGAACCCGCGCTGGCGGAGGGGCATGACTATTTCCGCCTCGGCGCCCTGTCGGTCAGCCCGGACGGCCGCTACCTCGCCTATGCCATCGACAATAATGGCTCCGAACGGTTCGAGGCGCGGATCAAGGACCTCTTCACCGGCGAAATCCTGCCGGAGGTGATCCCCGATACCCTATCCTCGCTGGTCTGGACGAGCGACAGCAGGGGCCTGCTCTACGGCATCGCCAATGAACAATGGCGCACCGACAATGCCCGCCTCCACTGGCTGGGCCAGCCGGTGGAAAGCGACGTCGAACTCTTCCATGAGGATGATGAGGGCTTCCGCGTCTCGGTCGGCCTCACCTCATCCGAAAAATGGATCGTGATCGCGACCGGCGACCATGTGACCAGCGAGGTCTGGCTGCTCCCCGCCGACAATCCCGCCGCAGCGCCGCTGCTCGTCGCCCCGCGCAAGCCGGGCCGCGAATATGAGGTGGATGAGCATGAGGGCACGCTCTACATCCGCACCAACGACACGCATCCCAATTTCCGGTTGGTGAAGGCGTCGCTGGAAAATCCCGGCGACTGGGCCGAAGTGATCGCCCCGGACGCGCATTTCTATCTGACCGACTTCACGCTGTTCAAGGGCTTCTACGTCACGGAGGGGCGGCAGGACGGCCTCGACCAGATCGAACTGCGCGACTATGCGACCCACAGCGCCAGGCGCATTCCCTTCCCGGAGGCGAGCTATTCGGCGTCGCTGGACGATAATCCCGAATATGACGTGACGAAGCTGCGCATCGGCTATGAATCGATGGTTACGCCCGACACCATCTACGACTATCACCTCGCCACCGGTGAGCTGGAAGTGCTGAAGGTGCAGGAGATTCCCTCCGGCTATGATGCGACCCGCTACGCGACCGAGCGTCTCATGATCCCGGCCCGCGACGGCACGCCGATCCCGGTGTCGATCGTCTATCCCAGGGATCTGCCCCGCGACGGCAGCGCGCCGCTGCACCTCTATGGCTATGGCGCCTATGGCATTGCGATGGAGCCGGGCTTTTCCACCAGCCGCCTGTCGCTGCTGGACCGGGGCTTCGCCTTCGCGCTGGCCCATATCCGGGGCGGCGACGACCTCGGCCAGCAATGGTATCTGGACGGCAAGCTCGACAAGCGCACCAACACCTTCACCGATTTCGTGGACGTGGCCAAGGGGCTGATTGAGCGTGGCTACACCTCGAAGGGGCGGATCAGCATTTCCGGCGGATCGGCGGGCGGCGAACTGATGGGGGCAGTCATCAATTCGGACCCCGACCTGTGGGGCGCGGTGGTGGCGCATGTGCCCTTCGTCGACGTGCTCAACACCATGCTGGACGAAACGCTGCCACTGACGCCGGGCGAATGGCCCGAATGGGGCAATCCGATCGAGGACAAGGCGGCGTTCGAGACGATCCTGTCCTATGATCCCTACAGCAATGTCAGCGCCCAGGCCTATCCGCCGCTGATGGTGACGGCGGGCCTCAACGATCCCCGCGTCACCTATTGGGAACCGGCCAAATGGGTGGCGAAGCTGCGCGCCACCAAGACGGACGGCAACATCCTGCTCCTGAAAACCAATATGGGCGCGGGCCATGGCGGCAAGTCGGGCCGCTTCGAAAGCCTCCACGAAACGGCGGAGGAATTCGCCTTCATCCTCTGGCAACTGGGTATCGAAGAAGCATGAAGGCGCCCGCCTCTCCTCCGTTCGCTTTGAGCTTGTCGAAGGGGCTCTCTTTTCTCGAAGAAGGAAGGGGCTTCGGCAGGCTCAGCCCGAACGGAGGGAGAGGATAATGCCCTCCACCTACACCACCCAATTCACCGCCGGTCCCGGGCATATCGACATTCTGGGCCATGTGAACAACGCTGTCTGGGTGCAGTGGATGGAGCAGGTCGCCACCGAGCATTGGACCCGCGACGCCGCGCCGGAGCATCTGGACGCCTATGTCTGGGTCGTGACCCGGCATGAGATCGACTATCGCGGCAATGTCCGGGAAGGCGAAACCGTCACCGCCCGCACCTGGATTCCCGAAGGCCCGCGCGGCGCCCGTTTCGACCGGCACATGGAATTCACCGGCCCGGACGGCAAGGTGAAGGTCGCGGCCAAGTCCACCTGGGCGATCATCGACCGGGAAACGGGCCGCATCCTCCGGGTTCCCACCGAAGTCGCGGCCCGCTTCCTCACCTCCTGACCGCCCCTAACCAATGTCCGTCATCCCCGCGCAGGCGGGGATCCATCTCCTGGCATAAAGTCTGGACGCAAGGCCGAGGTGTCGCTTACGCCACCCGCTTTCCCTCTTCCCGCGTCTTCCACAGCGACCAGCCCACCCCCGCGCCGATCAACGCGAAGGTGACGCCCAGGCTGAGGACCGGCGGAAACTTGTCGCCGCCTAGCAGGAAGTCCGCCACGAAGATCTTCGCTCCGATGAACACCAGGATCGCGGCCAGCGCATATTTCAGATAGTGGAAGCGGTGCACCATCGCCGCCAGCGCGAAATACAGCGCCCGCAGGCCCAATATCGCCATCACGTTCGACGTGTAGACGATGAAGGTGTCCGTCGTGATCGCGAAGATCGCGGGCACGCTGTCCACCGCGAACACCAGGTCCGCGAAATTGATCACCACCAGCGCCAGCAGCAGGGGCGTCGCCGCCGTCACCGCTCGGCCGGTCTTCGGATCGGTCATGCGCGCCAGGAAATGCTCGCCATGCAGCTCCGGCGTCACCCGCATATGGCGGGAAATGAAGCGGATCGCCGGATTGTTGCCGACGTCCATCGGCTTGTCCCCGGTGAACATCATCCTGATGCCGGTGAAGATCAGGAAGGCGGCGAACAGGTACAGCACCCAATAGGCCTGATGCAGCAGCATCGCCCCGCCCGCGATCATCAGGCCGCGCAGCACGATCACGCCGATAATGCCCCAAAGCAGCGCGCGATACTGATATTTCGCCGGAATGGCGAAATAGGAGAAGATCAGGCTGATGACGAAGACATTGTCGATGGACAGCGCCTTCTCGATGAAGAAGCCGGTAAAATATTGCATGCCCGGCTCCGGCCCGCGGACGAACCAGACCCAGAGGCCGAATGCGCAGGCGATGCTGATGTAGAAGACGGAAAGCTTCAGGCTCTCCCTGATGCCGATTTCCTTGTTCTCCTTGTGCAGGAAACCAAGGTCGAAGGCGGTCAGCGCCACGACGATGGCGAAAAAGGCGAGCCAGAACCAGGCGGGCGTCCCCAGCCAGTCCGTGACGAGAAATTCCATGGGATATGCTCCTCTCGTTCAACGGCAAAGGTCGATCGGAGAATCCGCTGCCATGAATGGGGGATGGGGTGAGCCAGACCGCCATGCGCATCGGATAGTCCGATGCGGTCCGACATCACGCGCTGGGAAAAGCGCGCCAGAGGGGCCCGGTCCGCGAGGGGGGAGGATAAAGGGTGAGGCGGTGAAAATCAACCGGGCTGAGGTGTTCCGGCGGGTTTTGGCCAATCCAGGACATTCCCCTCCCGCAGGCGGGAGGGGTTAGGGGTGGGTGCGAGCGCAGCGAGCTTCCAGCTTAGCCGTTGAAAATTCACGCTGATGTCGCGCCAGCCCACCCCCTAGCCCCCTCCCGCCTGCGGGAGGGGGAATGGGGACTGTCAGGAATTTCGTGTGCGGCGAGGCGGTTGACCATCAGGCCGTCATGGCCCTGATGAAGCGTTCGCCGAAGAGAACGGCAAATTGAGCCTTCGCCATGTTCCACTCGCGCGGCGGCATTTTCCACTCTTTTTCCGATCGGTTCAAGATCAGATAGAGCAGCTTGGTGGCGGCCTCATCGTTGGGGAAATGACCTCGCGCACGAACGGCGCGGCGGAGCTTTGAATTGAGGGCCTCTATCGAGTTTGTCGTGTAGACGATCCGCCTGACTTCTTCAGGAAACGCGAAAAATGGGATGACTTCGGGCCACGCCCTGCGCCAGCTCTGGCCGATAGCCGGATAGCGTTGCCCCCAGAAGCCCGCTTCGAAGGCCGTCAGCGCTTCCTCGGCGGCTACGGCATCGACGGCGCGGTAGATGGCCTTCAGAGCTGCCCCAAGCGCCTTACGGTCTTTCCATGCCACGAAATCCATCGAGTTCCGCAGCAGATGGACGATGCATGTTTGAACCATCGCTTCGGGGAAGACGGCGGTGATGGCGTCGGGAAAACCCTTCAGGCCATCGACGACGGCCAGCATGATATCCTCGACACCGCGGTTGCGCAGTTCGTTCATGACGCGCAGCCAGAACTTGGCGCCTTCATTCTGCTCCAGCCATAACCCCAGGACCACCTTGGTGCCGTCGGCCATGACGCCCAGGGCAATATGGATCGCCTTGTTGCGGACCATGCCTTCGTCGCGGATCTTGACCCGGATCGCATCGAAGAAAACCAGCGGATAGGCTGGGTCCAGCGGGCGTTGCTGCCAGGCTGTGACCTCCTCCAACACCGCGTCCGTGATCGTGCTGATCAGGTCGGGCGAGGCCTCGATGCCATACAGTTCGCGCAGATGCCCGGTGATCTCCCGGGTGCTCATGCCGCGCGCGTACATCGAAATGATTTTGTCGTCGAAGCCGGGGAAGCGTCGCTGGTATTTGGCAATCAACTGCGGATCGAAGCTGCCAGCCCGATCGCGTGGCACCTCGATCTCGATCCGTCCTCCGTCGGTCGTCACTGTCTTGCGGCCATAGCCGTTCCGGCTGTTGTTCCCTTGCTCCTCCTGGCCAAGATGGTGATCCATCTCCGCATTGAGCGCACGTTCGGCAAAAGCCTTCTTCAGGGAATCAAGCAGGCCGCCCTGGCTGAGCGCTGCCGCCGCGTCAGTGCCGGCAAGCAGCTGATCGAGAATGTCGTTCGGTATCGAGGGTTCTTTGCGTCGTGACATATTGGGTCTCCTTGTTACCCATTATGCCTCGCCACACACGAAATTCCTGACAGTCCCGGGGAATGTCCTGATTACCCCCCAACTCAGCCGTCACCCTCTCCCGCCAGGCCCTTCCACCACCTCGAACACATCCTCGATCTTCGGCTCGATCCCCGGCTCGACCGGCATATCGTCCCGCTCGGTCGCCTGCCGCGCCCACATCGCCGCATAAAGCCCGTCCGCCCGCACCAGATCGCCATGCCGCCCGCGCTCGACCACGCGGCCCTTCTCCATGACGATGATCTCATCGGCATCGACCACGGTGGAAAGCCGGTGCGCCACGATCAGCGTCGTGCGCTTGCGCGCAATGCTGCGCAGCACGTCCTGAATCTCCGTCTCGGTCCGGCTGTCGAGCGCGCTGGTCGCCTCGTCCAGCACCAGCACCGGCGGGTCCTTCAGCAGCGTCCGCGCAATCGCCACCCGCTGCTTTTCGCCGCCGGACAGCTTCAATCCCCGCTCGCCCACCCGCGTCTCATAGCCCTGCGGCAGGCCCATGATGAAATCATGGATCGACGCAGCCTTTGCCGCCGCCTCGATCTCTTCCTGCGTCGCGCCCTCGCGCCCATAGCCGATATTATAGCCGACCGTATCGTTGAACAGCACCATGTCCTGTGGCACGATGCCGATCGACGCCCGCAAGGATTGCTGCGTCACCGCCGATATGTCCTGCCCGTCGATGCTGATCCGCCCGCCCTGTATGTCGTAGAAACGGAACAGCAGCCGCGCGATGGTCGACTTGCCCGCGCCCGAAGGCCCCACAATCGCCAATGTCCTGCCGGCGGGCACGGTGAAGCTCACCCCGTGCAATATCTCCCGCTCCGGATCATAGCCGAAATGCACATGGTCGAAGCGCACCTCGCCCGCCTCCACATGCAGCATCGGCGCGTCCGGCGCGTCGCTGATCTCCGCCTGCGTGTCGATCAGCCTGTACATCGCCTCCATGTCGATCAGCCCCTGGCGGATGGTGCGATACACCATGCCCAACAGGTCGAGCGGCCGGAAAAGCTGGCTCAGCAGCGTGTTCACCAGCACCACGTCGCCGGTCGAGAACTGACCCCGGCTCCACCCCCAGACGGTATAGCCCATCGCCCCCGCCATCATCAGGTTGGTGATCAGCGACTGGCCGATGTTCAGCCAGGCAAGGCTGTTTTCCGACTTCACCGCCGCGTCGGCGTACCGCCGCATCGCCTTGCCGTAACGGGTGGCTTCGCGCTCCTCCGCGCCGAAATATTTGACCGTCTCGAAATTCAGCAGGCTATCGACGGCATGGGCGACCGCATTGGTGTCCATGTCCACCATGTCGCGGCGAAGCTGGTTGCGCCATTCGGTGATGGTCCGGGTGAACCAGATATAGAGCGCCACCATGACCAGCGTCGCCGCGACCAGCCCGGCTCCGAACTTCACGAAGAAGATCACGCACACCGCCGCCAGTTCCAGGACCGTCGGCGCGATGTTGAAGAGGAGGAAATAGAGCATCGTATCGATGCTCTTGGTGCCGCGCTCGACGATCTTGGTGACGGCCCCGGTACGCCGGTCGAGATGGAAGCGCAGCGACAGCCGGTGCAGGTGGACGAACACATCGTCGGCCAGCCGCCGTCCGGCTTCCTGCCCGACCCGCTCGAAAATGGCGTTGCGCAGATTGTCGAACAGCACGCTGCCGAAGCGCGCGCCCGCATAGGCGAAGACCAAGGCGATGGCGAGGCCCGCGCCGGATTCCATGCCCGGCGCCATGCGGTCGATCGCGCCCTTATAGGCGAAGGGCATGGCAAGGCTGACGACCTTCGCCACCAGCACCAGCGCCATGGCGATGGCGACGCGCCGCCGCAGGGCCGGAGCGTCGGCGGGCCAGAGATAGGGAAAGAAGCGCCGCATCGTCGCCCAGACGGGCGGAAGGGGGCTATTGTCGGGCGTGGATGGCGGCATGGGGGTTATGTAATGGGGAAGCCTTCACCTCACAATAAGCCCCTCCCCTTCAGGGGAGGGGTTGGGGTGGGGGATCTCCCCAAGCGCTGACGGTGGAGGCGCGCCCCCACCCCCAACCTCTCCCCTGAAGGGGAGGGGAGTGAGGCAGCCTTCAATCCCGCAGCAGCTCGTTGATCCCGGTCTTCGACCGCGTCTGCGCGTCGACCCGCTTCACGATCACCGCGCAATAAAGGCTCGGCCCCGGCGTCCCGTCGGGCAGGGGCTTGCCGGGCAGCGAGCCGGGCACGACCACCGAATAGGGCGGCACTTCGCCGATGAACACTTCGCCCGTGGCGCGGTCGATGATCTTGGTGGACATGCCGATGAACACGCCCATCGACAGCACCGAACCCTTGCCGATGCGCACGCCCTCCACGACTTCGGACCGCGCGCCGATGAAGCAGTCGTCCTCGATGATCACCGGATCGGCCTGCAACGGCTCCAGCACGCCGCCGATGCCGACCCCGCCCGACAGATGGACATTCTTGCCGATCTGCGCGCAGCTTCCCACCGTCACCCAGGTGTCGACCATCGTGCCCTCATCGACGAAGGCGCCGATGTTCACGAAGCTCGGCATCAGGATCACATTCTTGGCGATATGCGCGCCCGCGCGGGCGAACGACCCCGGCACCGCGCGGAAACCGGCGGCGCGAAAGGCCGCCTCGTCCCAACCCGCGAACTTGCTTGGCACCTTGTCCCACCAATGGCCCGCGCCCGGCCCGTTGTCGATCATGACATTGTCGTTGAGGCGGAAGGACAGCAGGACCGCCTTCTTCGCCCATTGATTGACCTGCCAGCCTTCAGCGGCCGGCTCCGCCACGCGCAGTTCGCCCTTGTCCAGCAGGGCAAGCGCCCTGTCCACCGCCTGACGGACCTCGCCCTGCGTCTGGAGATTGACATTGGCCCGGTCCTCCCAAGCGGCGTCGATGGTCGCGATCAGTTCTTTGCTCATGGCTGCTCCCCAAAAATATCCGCCAGAAACGGCGTCAGATGGTCGGTTTCGAAGTCGATGAAGTCGGGATGATGCTCGTGATTGCCCGCCTCGGACCCGTTATTGACCCAGATGGTGGTCATGCCGATCGCCTTGGCCGGGCGCAGGTTGCGCGCCATATCCTCGAAAAAGGCGGCGCGGCCCGGCTCCACATGATGCACCCGGCACAGTTCGGCATAGCCCGACGGATCGGGCTTGGGCACATATTGGCAGGCATGGATGTCGTGGATCAGCTCGAACGCGCCAGTCAGGCCCAGCCTGTCGAGCACCCGCGTCGCATAGGCGCCGTCGCCATTGGTGAAGATCAGCCGCCGCCCCGGCAGCGCCGCGATATGGGCGTTCAGCGCCTCGTCCACCTCCAGCCGGTCCATGGAAATGTCGTGGACATAATCCAGAAAGGCGTGCGGCTCGATCCCATGATGGTGCATCAGGCCGGACAGGGTGGTGCCATGCTCCAGGAAATAGCGTTTCTGCGTTTCCTTCGCGACGACCGGATCGCAGCCGAGCAGGCCCTGGATGAACTCGCCCATCTTCACGTCGATCAGCGCGAAAAGGTCCGCCTTCGCCGGGTAGAGCGTGTTGTCCAGATCGAAGATCCAGGTGTCGACATGGGCGAGATCGGCGCGCATGGCCGGGCCCTAGTCCCGTGCGGCGGGCAGGGCAAGGGCCATGGCCTACTTCCCGACAGCCAATCCCGACCGCGCTCCTGCGCGGGCAGGAGCGCGACGCGCATCACGCGCAGCCCGGCGCTTCCGAATCCTGGTAAAAGCTCTGCACCGCTTTCCACGCTTCCTCGGCCGTTTCCACCCAGGTCAGCAGGTTGAGGTCCGACGGAGAAATCACGCCTTCGTCCGCCAGCGCCTCGAAATCCACCACGCGCGTCCAGAATTCGCGCCCGAACAGCAGGATCGGGATCGGCTTCATCTTGCCGGTCTGGATCAGCGTCAGCAGTTCGAACATCTCGTCGAACGTGCCGAAGCCGCCGGGGAACACCGCCAGCGCCCGCGCCCGCAGCAGGAAATGCATCTTGCGCAGCGCGAAATAGTGGAACTGGAAGCTCAGCTCCGGCGTGACGAAGCGGTTGGGCGCCTGTTCATGGGGCAGCACGATGTTCATGCCGATGGTGGCGGCGCCCACATCGTCGGCGCCGCGATTGGCCGCCTCCATGATCGAGGGGCCGCCGCCCGAGCAGACGACGAAATGGCGGCATCCCGCCTCGTTCACCGGATATTGCGCCGCGATCCGGGCAAGCTTGCGCGCCTCGTCATAATAGCGCGCCTTTTTGCCCAGATTTTCCGCGATCCGCCGCTGTTCGGGCGTGGTCGCGGCGTCGATGCGCGCCTGCGCCTGCTCCGGTTCGGGAATGCGCGCCGATCCGTAGAAGACGAAGGTCGATTCGATCTTCGCCTCGTCCATCAGCAATTGGGGTTTCAGCAATTCCAGTTGGAACCGCACCGGCCGCAAATCCTCCCGCAGCAGGAATTCGGTGTCCTGAAAGGCCAGGCGGTAGGCGGCGCTGCTGGTCTGCGGTGTTTCCACCCCCTTGCGGGCGTCGGCGGCTTCCTGACGGGCGGGGCGGAATTTGCGTTCTTCGATTTCTTTTCTGGTCATTTTCACCAAGGTAGGCGGCCAAGGCGGCAAAGCCAAGGCGGTTAAGATTAAATGCCGTTAAGTTCGGCCCGCTTCTTCCGCCCGCCCAGCGGCAGAAGCCGCCGCGTTCCCGTTTCCGCTTAGCGGCAGAAGCCGCCGCGTTCCCGTTTCCGCTCAGCGGCAAAAGCCGCCGCGGCCGCCCATGTCGAAGTGAAAATGGTCGTGATGGGCGGCGTTGTAATCGGGGCTCAGCACCGTGCGGAACCGCTTGCAGGCGCTGGCGTGGATGATCTCCAGAAACTGGCGGACGCGCCGGTCGCCGTTCCAGTCGTTCTGGATGGTGATGCGCCGCCCGTCGCTCAGCACGAATCCCGACACGTCGACCGCATTGCTGTGGGCATGTTCGCTCAGCTTGCCGCTGCCCGCGATCGGCCGGCAATTATAGGTGCCGAACGTCTCGATCTTCTCGACCTCCGCCCCCAGGATCAACCGGGCGGCAGGCTGCACGCCGAAGCGGGCCCAGGCCGCGAAATTGGCCGCCAGATTGCAGGTCATCGCACCCAGATTGGTCGCGGGCACGCCGATGTCGAGCAGCTTGACGCTGCCATAGGCGCTGCACCCGCCGCCGAAATTCTGGTCCGGCAGGGGCGTGAAGAGGACGGATTGCGATTGCAGCTTCGCCATGCACTGCCGCACTTCCATGGGCGGCGGGGCGGCTGGCCGGGCGGTCTTCGCGGGCCTTGCCGGGCGCTCCACCCGGCCGCGCGGGACGAGGTCGCCGCCGCAGCCTGCCAGCGTCAGCGCGGCAGCCGCTGCGGCCGCCAGCGCCAGGCCGCGAAAAATCGCTTTCCCCCTAACCCGCTCGATCATGACGGGACCATTTACCACGTCCGGCTGGCCCAAGGGTTAACGGCATGCTCGGTTCATCGCGTCCAGACATTCAACTTGACTCTTTGGCCGGAGACTTTAGGGCGGCCAGCGGGCCACGCGGTCCCAACGCCGCGCGTGCTCTCTGTAAGGAGACGCATACATGACTGACCTGACTGCCGTTGACGCCACCCTTGCGCCTGCTGAAAAGCCCGCCAACCGTCCGGCCAAGAAACCCGAGCGCCCCTATTTCTCTTCCGGTCCCTGCGCCAAGCCTCCGGGCTGGAGCGCCGACAAGCTGAGCGCCGACTCCCTCGGCCGCTCGCACCGCGCCAAGATCGGCAAGACCCGCCTCGCTTATTGCATCGACCTGATGCGCGAGCTGCTGAACCTGCCCGAAACCCACCGCATCGGCATCGTCCCCGGTTCCGACACCGGCGCCTTCGAAATGGCGATGTGGACGATGCTGGGCGCCCGCCCGGTGACGACGCTCGCCTGGGAAAGCTTCGGCGAGGGCTGGGTGACGGACGCCGCCAAGCAGTTGAAGCTCGATCCGACGATCATCCGCGCCGACTATGGCCAATTGCCCGACCTGAACGGTGTGAACTTCGCCCATGACGTGCTGTTCACCTGGAACGGCACCACCTCCGGCGTGCGCGTGCCGAATGCCGACTGGATCCCCGCCGACCGCGAAGGCCTGACCTTCGCCGACGCCACCAGCGCGGTCTTCGCCTATGAGATCGACTGGACCAAGATCGACGTCGCCACCTTCTCCTGGCAGAAGGTGCTGGGCGGCGAGGGCGGCCATGGCGTGCTGATCCTCGGTCCCCGCGCGGTCGAGCGCCTCGAAACCCACACCCCGGCCTGGCCGCTGCCCAAGGTCTTCCGCCTGATGGCGAAGGGCAAGCTGGCCGAGGGCATCTTCAAGGGCGAGACGATCAACACCCCCTCCATGCTGGCGGTCGAGGATGCGATCTTCGCGCTGGAATGGGGCAAGTCGATCGGCGGCCTTTCCGGGCTGATCGCGCGCAGCAACGCCAATGCGGCGGCGCTGAACAGGATCGTCGAGGAACGCGACTGGCTTGGCCATCTCGCCGCCGATCCCGCCTCCCGCTCGACCACCAGCGTCTGCCTGACCGTCGAGGGCGCGGACGAAGCCTTCATCAAGAGCTTCGCGGCCCTGCTGGAGAAGGAAGGCGCCGCCTATGACGTCGCGGGCTATCGCGACGCCCCGGCGGGCCTGCGCATCTGGTGCGGCGCGACGGTCGAGACCGCCGACATCGAAGCGCTGGGGCCTTGGCTCGACTGGGCCTACGCCACCGTCAAGGCTGCTTGATCTCTATTTGAAGCCGTCATTCCCGCGCAGGCGGGAACCCATCTCCTGAACGTCCCGCTTGACGCTTCTTATGGGAGATGGGTCCCCGCTTCCGCGGGGATGACGGGCATATTTCCAAAGGAAACACAGATGCCCAAGGTACTCATCAGCGACAAGATGGACCCCCGCGCCGCCGCGATCTTCCGGGAGCGCGGCGTGGAAGTCGACGAAATCACCGGCAAGACCCCCGAAGAGCTGAAGGCGATCATCGGCCAATATGACGGCCTCGCCATCCGCAGCTCGACCAAGGTGACGAAGGACATTCTCGACCACGCCACCAACCTGAAGGTCATCGGCCGCGCCGGCATCGGCGTCGACAATGTCGACATCCCGGCCGCCTCGTCCAAGGGCGTGATCGTCATGAACACCCCCTTCGGCAACTCGATCACCACCGCCGAGCACGCCATCGCGCTGATGTTCGCACTGGCCCGCCAGTTGCCCGAAGCCAATGCCCAGACGCAGCAGGGCCTGTGGCCGAAGAACGGCTTCATGGGCGTGGAAGTCACCGGCAAGACGCTGGGCCTGATCGGCGCGGGCAATATCGGTTCCATCGTCGCCAGCCGCGCCTTGGGCCTCAAGATGAAGGTCGTCGCCTTCGACCCCTTCCTGACCCCGGAACGCGCCGTCGAAATGGGCGTGGAAAAGGCCGATCTGGACACGCTGCTGGCGAAGGCGGACTTCATTACCCTGCACACGCCGCTGACCGACCAGACCCGCAACATCCTGAGCAAGGAAAATCTGGCCAAGACGAAGAAGGGCGTGCGCATCATCAACTGCGCGCGCGGCGGCCTGATCGACGAAGCCGCGCTCAAGGAAGCGCTGGATTCGGGCCATGTCGCTGGCGCCGCGCTCGATGTGTTCGTGACCGAGCCGGCGAAGGAATCGCCGCTGTTCGGCACGCCGAACTTCATCTGCACCCCGCATCTGGGCGCGTCGACCGACGAAGCGCAGGTCAATGTCGCGCTTCAGGTGGCGGAACAGCTCAGCGACTATCTGCTCGACGGCGGCATCACCAATGCGCTGAACGTGCCCAGCCTGTCGGCGGAGGAAGCGCCGAAGCTCAAGCCCTATATGGCGCTGGCTGAAGAACTGGGCAGCCTTGTCGGCCAGCTTGAGGGCGACCGCATCCAGAGCGTCTCGGTCGAGGTCGAGGGCCATGCCGCCGAACTCAACCAGAAGCCGATCACCGCCGCGGTGCTGGCCGGGCTGATGCGCGTCTATTCGGACACGGTGAACATGGTCAACGCGCCCTTCCTGGCGAAGGAACGCGGCCTCGACGTGCGCGAAGTGCGCCATGACCGTGAGGGCGACTATCAGACGCTGGTGCGCGTGACCGTGAAGACCGAAGGCGGCGACAAATCCGTCGCCGGCACGCTGTTCGGCAATGCGCAGGCGCGCCTGGTCGAACTGTTCGGGATCAAGGTCGAGGCGGATCTTGCGGGGCACATGCTCTACATCGTCAACCAGGACGCGCCGGGCTTCATCGGCCGCCTGGGCTCCACTCTGGGCGAGGCGAACGTCAACATCGGCACCTTCCACCTTGGCCGCCGCAACCAGGGCGGTGAAGCCGTGCTGCTGCTGTCGGTCGACGGCGTGGTCAATGAAACCGTCCTCAACGACATCTGCAAGCTGGCAGGCGTCAAGACGGTGAAGCTCCTCCGCTTCGCCTGACACCGGTTCGGGCCTGACACCGGTTCGGGCCTGATATGGTTCGGGCTGGCCTTGCGCGCATAATCCGCTAAAGGCCAGCCCATGACCACGATCCCGCCCGGCCTTCTTCCCGAAGGACTTTCCGACCGCCTGCCGCCGCAGGCAGAGGCTTCCGCGCGTCTTGCGCGCCGCGTGCTCGATACCGTCGCCGCCCATGGCTATGAGCGGGTGATGCCGCCGATCGCGGAGTTCGAGGATTCGCTGGTCGGCCGCCTGAAATCGATGAAGGCGCAGGACCTTGTCCGCGCCATCGATCCCGTATCCCAGCGCAGCCTGGCGCTGCGTCCGGACATGACCGCGCAGGTGGGCCGCATCGCCGCCACCCGGCTGGCTGCCGCACCGCGTCCGCTGCGCCTGTCCTATGCCGGGCCGGTGATCCGCCTGCGCGCGAATCAGCTTCGTCCGGAACGGGAGCGCTTCCAGGTCGGCGCCGAACTCATCGGCAGCGACAGCGTCGCCGCAGCCGTGGAGATCGTGAACGTCGCCATCGAAGCGCTGCAGGCGGCGGGCGTCACCGGCATCACCATCGACTTCACCTTGCCGGACCTGATCGACACGCTGGCCGCCGGTCCGCTGCCTCTCGCCCCGGAAGAGATAGAAGCCGTCCGCGCCGAGCTGGACGCCAAGGATGCGGGCGCGCTCGCGGCGATCAGCCCGGCCGCCGCCGCCTATCTGCCGCTGATAGAGGGCACCGGCCCCTTCCACGCGGCGATGGAGCGTCTGGAAGCGCTCAACGCGGAACTGGGCGGCGCCATCGACAGCCGGATCGCCGGCCTGCGCGCCATTGCCAGGCCCATCGGCTGGGACATCACCCTGACGCTCGATCCCACCGAGCGGCATGGCTTCGAATATCAGAACTGGTTCGGCTTCTCGATCTTCGCGGACGGCTTCACCGGAGAGATCGGCCGGGGCGGCAGCTATGCGATCATCCGCGCCGACGGGTCGGAGGAACCGGCCATGGGCTTCTCCCTCTATCCCGATCCGTTGATCGATGCCGGCTTCGGCGGCCAATCCCCCAAGCGCCTGTTCCTGCCGCTGCACCATGACGCGGCGCGCGCGGCGCAGTTGCGCGCCGAAGGCTGGCAGACCATCGCCGCGCTGACGGGCGAGGAGAATGGCGAAACGCTGCGCTGCTCCCACTGGCTCGACGGCGTAGAACCCCGGCCTTACTGACCGAAGCGGCGGCTCAGATATTGGTCGACGATGGCGGTTCCGGGATAACCGGGATCGCCCATCGCCCGGTTGATCTGCATATGCCCGCGCAGGCCCCGGCCCGCCAGCGCAGTCATCTCCACCGGCGTTCCCGCCTTGCGCAGCGCCGCCGCCAGCGCCTCCGACTGCGCCGTGCCGTCCGCGCGGTCGACATGCAGGATCAGGAAGCCGGGCGCATTGGGTTGCCCGGCATGCAATGTCGGCGACAGCGCCTTCTGCCGCGCCGGATCGGTGCCGAAGGCCTGTTCATAGGTGCCCGCCATGAAACGCCCGCCCTCCGCCATTTGCCTGCCGACATCATAGGCCGCGCCGTCCAGCAGGATCACCCCACGCACGGCGTCCGGCCCCAGTCCCGCCCTGGCGAAATAGCGCATGTCCGTCCCTACCAACGCGGCCAGATGCGCACCCGCGCTATGCCCCATCAGCACGATCCGGTCCGCATCGAAGCCCAGGTCCATTGCCTTCGCTCGCAAGAAGGCCAGCGCGTCGGCCACGTCCTGCGCCTGTTGTTCCACCGTCGCGTTCGGCACCAGCCTGTAGTCGACGGAGGCGAAGGCATAGCCAAGCCCATGATAATGTTCGGCCTTGGCGGCTCCGGTGGCATTGTCCTTGCTCCCGCGTTTCCACCCGCCGCCGTGCACGAAGACGACCAGTGGCGCCTTTTGCGATCGGGCGGGCCAATAGTCCAGAATCTGCAGGCCATCCCTGCCATAGGCCATGGTCTGTCCGCCCGGCGCATTCTGCTGCCCTTCCGCCATCCGCGCCCGCCAGCGTTCGCGCAGGCCCTGCGCCTCGCTGCCCGATGCGACCAGCATCAGGGCCAACATCGCTCCCGTCGTCAATCGCCGCATTCAGCCGCCCTTTCGCGTTCCCGAGCGGAAGCTTGCCAGACCGGCCGGCCGCGTAAAGCCATCCCGCTGTATCAAAGTGTAACCCCTTCGCCTTGACGCGCCCGCCATGCCCCGCTAACGCGCGCCCCGCACAGGACGGCCATCGTCAACCGGGGCGTCCACCCTATCCCACCGGCATGCCGAGTCCCGTCGAAGGGCATGGCCGGTCCGCGCGGCGGGCGGAGGACTGTAACTGTGGCAAATGTGACCGTGATCGGCGCCCAATGGGGCGACGAAGGCAAGGGCAAGATCGTCGACTGGCTGTCGGAACGCGCCGACGTCGTCGCCCGGTTCCAGGGCGGCCACAATGCCGGCCACACGCTGGTCGTGGGCGAGAAGGTGTACAAGCTCTCCCTGCTCCCCTCCGGCATCGTGCGCGGCACGCTGTCGGTGATCGGCAATGGGGTGGTGCTGGACCCCTGGCACTTCCGCGACGAGGTCGCGAAGCTGAAGGGGCAGGGCGTGGAGATCACGCCCGACAATCTCCAGATCGCGGAAACCTGCCCGCTGATCCTGCCTTTCCACCGCGACCTGGACGGCCTGCGGGAGGATGCTTCGGGCGCGGGCAAGATCGGCACCACCCGCCGCGGCATCGGCCCGGCCTATGAGGACAAGGTCGGCCGCCGCGCCATCCGCGTCTGCGACCTCGCTCATCTGGACGATCTGGGCCCGCAACTCGACCGCCTGACCGCGCATCACGACGCGCTGCGCGCCGGGTTCAACGAAGCGCCGATCGACCGCGACGCGCTGATGGCGGAGCTGCGCGACATCGCCGGCTTCATCCTGCCCTTCGTCAAGCCCGTCTGGCTGACGCTGAACAAGGCGAAGGCGGAAGGCAGGCGCATCCTGTTCGAAGGGGCGCAGGGCACGCTGCTCGACATCGACCATGGCACCTATCCCTTCGTCACCTCGTCCAACACCGTGGCGGGCACGGCGGCGAGCGGCACCGGCCTTGGCCCATCGGGCGCGGGCTTCGTGCTGGGCATCGTCAAGGCCTATACCACCCGCGTCGGCTCCGGTCCTTTCCCGACCGAGCAGGAAAATGACGTCGGCCAGCGTCTGGGAGAGCGCGGCCATGAATTCGGCACCGTCACCGGCCGCAAGCGCCGCTGCGGCTGGTTCGACGCCGTGCTGGTGCGCCAGTCGGTCGCCGTATCGGGCGTCACCGGCATCGCCCTTACCAAGCTGGACGTGCTGGACGGTTTCGAAGAACTGAAGATCTGCGTCGGCTACAGGATCGGGGACCAGAGCTTCGACTATCTGCCCGCCCATGCGCAGGACCAGGCCAAGGCGGAACCGGTCTATGAGACGATCGAAGGCTGGCAGGACACGACGGCGGGCGCCCGCAGTTGGGCCGAACTGCCTGCCCAGGCGATCAAATATATCCGGCGGATCGAGGAACTGATCGGCTGCCCGGTCACGCTCGTCTCCACCAGCCCCGAGCGCGAGGACACCATCCTCGTCCGCGATCCCTTCGCGGATTGACGTCTTTTGCGGTTTCAGCGAGGCTGAAACCGTTCGGCTCCGGCCCGCTCCCCCACCCGGCCACCCATAGGATACTGCCCTTGGGTGGCCGGGTGGGAGTGGGCCGGAGCGGTCACCTAGAGCGTTTTCCAAGCAGATGGAATCATCTGCTGACTCGGAAAACGCGACAAAACAAAAACTTAGAGCAGTCGAGCCGATGCAATCGGATCGGAATCTGCTCTAGAAGGAAATCCGATGGCCGGCGACCGCTTCGAGCGTCACAAGCAACCCTGGACGGCGGACGAGCTGCAAAAGCTCCACACGCTGGCGAAGAAGGGCATGGCGCTGAAAGCCATCGCCAAGGCCCTGACCCGCAGCGAGGAA
Source organism: Sphingobium sp. RSMS (assembly GCF_005406185.4). NCBI lineage: Bacteria > Pseudomonadati > Pseudomonadota > Alphaproteobacteria > Sphingomonadales > Sphingobiaceae > Sphingobium > Sphingobium sp. RSMS. The sequence continues at coordinate 3,210,896 of NZ_CM191257.1, forward strand.
TCCGTGAAGGCCCGTGCCAAGCAGGACGGGCTGAACATCGCGAAGTTGCGTTAATTCAGCCAAGGACCATGCCGTGTTCCCGCAAGCGCGGGGGCACGGCACGCCTTATGGCAGCAACGGGCCCGATTCAACGCAGCGCGCCCTAGCCCTTTTCCTCTTCCTCCACCATGTCGGGCGCCAGTTCCAGCCCGGCTCGGCCGTGCGCGGCGGTATGCGCCGGCGCCTTGGGGTGGGGCACATATTCGGGTTCCTCGACCTCCAGCATGCCTTCCCATTTGGTGATGACGGATGTGGCGATGGCATTGCCCAGCACGTTGGTCGCGGTGCGGCCCATGTCCATGAAATGGTCGACGGCCAGGATGAAGGCCACGCCCTCCACCGGCAGGTCGAACTGCCCCAGCGTCGCCGCGACCACCACCAGCGACGCGCGGGGCACGGCGGCGATGCCCTTGCTGGTCACCATCAGCACCAGCAATATGGTGATCTGCGTGGCGATCGGCAGGTCGATGCCATAGGCCTGGGCGATGAAGATCGTCGCGAAGGTCGAATACATCATCGACCCGTCCAGATTGAAGCTGTAGCCCAGCGGCAGCACGAAGCTGTAGATGCGGCGCGGCACGCCGAAGCGGTCGAGCTGCTCCAGCATCTTGGGATAGGCGGCCTCCGACGAGGCGGTGGAGAAGGCGATCAATATCGGCTCGCGCACATAGCGGATCAGCTTCACCATCCGCTTCCCCAGGAAGATCGATCCCGCCGCGAACAGCAGCAGCCAGAGCGCGATCAGCGACAGGTAGAATTCGCCCACCAGTTCGCCGAAGGTCTTGAGCACGCCCAGCCCCTCGGTCGTCACCACCGACGCCAGCGCGCCGAACACGGCGAAGGGGGCGACGCGCATGACATAGCCGGTCACCTGCAGCATCAGTTCCACCATCGCCTCGATCACGGTGACGACCGGCTTGCCCTTCTCACCGATGGCGGTCAGCGCGATGCCCACGAACAGGGAGAAGACGACGATCTGCAGGATCGAATTTTCCGCCATCGCCCCGACCATGGAGGTCGGAAAGACATGCAGGATGAAGTCGCGGAAGTTGAGCGCCTCCGTATTCACGCCCGAATCCGCGCCCGACCGGACGAGGTTCAATCCCTCGCCCGGCGCGAAGAAATTGACGAAGATGAGGCCGAGCGTCAGCGAGATCAGGCTGGCGATGATGAACCAGGCGAGCGCCCGCCCGCCGATCCGCCCCAGCGCGGCGCTGTCGCCCATATGCGCGATGCCCGCCACCAGCGTGGAGAAGACCAGGGGCGCGATGATCATCTTGATCAGATGCAGGAAGATGTCCGCCAGCAGGTGGTAATAGCCCGCCACATCCTTCGCCAGCGCCTTGTCGCCACCCACCCAGATATTGGTGGCAAAGCCCACGATCACCCCCAGAACCATGCCCGTCAGGATGAACGCCGTCAGTCGATTTCGCATCTCGTTCCTTTAACCGGCGCGTGGGCGCACCGCATTCATGGTCTGTCCCAAATGGTGGCTACACCTAACAGCCACCCGCAGCGCCCGCAATCGAAGGCGCGCGCCTGCCGTCATCGGGTTAGACGAATGAGGAATCATATTCCGCGCCCCGTCCGGCGCCGGAAAAGCACGGCCTCAGGGGTAGAGCAGCCCCTCGCGCCAGCCGTCGCCGGTCCGTTCGAACAGGCGGCGCTCATGCAGGCGATGTTCGCGATCCTGCCAGAATTCGATTCGTTCGGGGATGAGGCGGAAGCCCGACCAATGCGGCGGACGCGGCACCGGCCCGCCCTCGAAACGCAGGCTGACTTCCTCATATCGCGCCATGAACACGTCGCGCGATTCCAGCGGGCGCGACTGGTCGGATGCCCAGGCGCCCAACTGGCTGTCACGGCTGCGCGTCGCGAAATAGGCGTCGGCCGCGGCCTCCTCCACCGGGCCCACCGCCCCCTCGATCCGGACCTGCCGCCGCAGCGACTTCCAGTGGAACAGCAGCGCGGCGTGCGGATTGGCGTGCAGCTCCTCCGCCTTGCGCCCCTCGAAATTGGTGTAGAAGACGAAGCCGTCCGGCCCATGCCCCTTCAGCAGCACCATCCGCACCGAAGGCCGCCCGCGCGCATCGGCGGTGGCCAGCGCCATGGCGTTGCTGTCGTTGATCTCGGTTTCGCGCGCCTCGACATACCAGGCATCGAACAGGACGAAGGGATCGGTCATGCGCGGTGATGTACGCCCCTCATAAAGCCATGTCGATAAGGCTTTCCCACGCTTGAACGACGCCGCGCCTTTCGCCACATAAGGCGCAAACGGTTTTTCATGCAAAAGGATATGTTGGCGGCAATGGCTGATCCCTACTCCACCCTGGGCGTCGCGCGCAGCGCGAGCGAGGCAGAGATCAAATCGGCCTATCGGAAGCTCGCCAAGGAACTGCATCCCGACAGGAACAAGGACAATCCCAAGGCGGCGGAGAAATTCTCCGCCGTCACCAGCGCCTACGACCTGCTGTCGGACAAGGACAAGCGCGCGCGCTTCGACCGGGGCGAGATCGACGGCGAGGGCAATCCGACCGCGCCCTTCGGCTTCGGCGGCGCCGGGGCGGGCGGCTTTCGGGGCCGGCCGGGTCAGGGCGGCGGGTTCGAGTTCCAGGAAGGCGGCGCCGATTTCGGGGACATATTCGAAGGCCTGTTCGGCGGCGGCGCAGGCCGCCGTGGCGCGGCGGGCGGGGGCTTTGGCGGTTTCGGCCGTGGCGCGCCGCCGCAGAAGGGCGCGAACGTCACCTATCGCCTCGCCGTCCCGTTCGTCGACGCCGCGACGCTCGCGCCCCAGCGGATCACGCTCCAGGACGGCAAGACCATCGACCTCAAGCTCCCCGCGGGGGTCGAGACGGGCACGCAGATGCGGCTTTCCGGCAAGGGGCAGCAGGGTCCCGGCGGCGCGGGCGACGCGATCGTCACCATAGAGGTGAAGCCGCACCCCTTCTTCAACCGCGACGGCGACAATGTGCTGCTCGACCTGCCCATCACCCTGGACGAGGCGGTGCAGGGCGCGAAGGTCAAGGTGCCGACGGTCGACGGCCCGGTGATGCTGGGCGTGCCGGCGGGCGCCTCCTCCGGCAAGACGCTGCGGCTGCGCGGCAGGGGCTTCACCGGCAGGAACGGCCAGCGCGGCGACCAGCTCGTCACCCTGCTGATCGACGTGCCCGCCGACGATCCGGCGATCAAGGCGCTGGTGGAAGGCTGGCGGGACAGCCGCGCCGTGCGGACCCATCTGGGCGTTTGAGGGGTTAGGGGGGAATGCCGCAGCCGTCCCCCTATTCACCGGAGTCCCGTCGCCAGCGGCTCACCGAAGAGGCCCGCACCAAGTTCCACCGCCAGATCGCCCGGGTGCGCCCCGGCAGCCATGCCTTCGAAATCGCGAAGCGGGTGGCGGTCGGCACCTATAGCGACGGTTTCATCCATGCGGGGAACCTTGCCTATCTCTCGCTGATGACTTTGTTCCCTTTCTTCATCGTGGCGGCGGCGGTGGCGAGCATCTTCGGCCGGTCGCAGGACGGGCTGGCGGCGGTCGGGGCCTTTCTGGAAACGGTGCCGCCCGGCGTCGCGGAGGTGGTGCGCCAGCCGATCGTCGATGTGCTCAACGCCCGCACGGGGCCGCTGCTCTGGCTGGGCGGGCTGGTCGGGCTGTGGACCGTCGGCAGCCTCATAGAGACGATCCGCGACATATTGCGCCGCGCCTATGGCACCAGGAGCACGCGCCCCTTCTGGCATTATCGCCTGACCGCCATCGGCATCACCCTGGTCAGCGTGTTCGCGGTGATGTTCGCCTTCTCCATGCAGGTGATCATCACCGGCATCGACCAGTTCCTGCACCAGATCCTGCCCTTTGCCGACCAGGCGATACAGATCGTCGGCCTGACCAAGCTGGCGCCCATGGCGATCCTGTGCGTCGCGCTCTATTATCTCTACGTTTCCCTTACCCCCAGCCTGTACAAGGATCCGCGCTTCCCGAAATGGCCCGGCGCCATCGCCACGGCGCTCTGGTGGTACGGCGTCACCCTGCTGCTGCCGGTCACGCTTTCCATGCTCGGCGGCTATGACATGACCTATGGCAGCCTGGCCGGCGTGATGATCACCCTCATTTTCTTCTTCCTTGTCGGGCTTGGCGTGGTAATTGGCGCGGAATTGAATGCGGCGCTGGCGGAGTTCCCGGAAGAGGAAGCTGCGGCCGCCGCGCAGGTCGACAAAGGGAATGGGACGACGAAATGACAGGCTTGATGGCGGGAAAACGCGGTCTGATCATGGGGCTGGCGAACGACAAGTCGCTGGCCTGGGGCATATCGAAGGCGCTGCACGCCCAGGGGGCGGAACTGGCCTTCTCCTATCAGGGCGACGCGCTGGCCAAGCGGGTCAGGCCGCTGGCGGAGGAACTGGGTTCCGACTTCCTGATCGACTGCGACGTGTCGGACATGGAAAAGCTCGACGCCGCCTTCGAAGAGGTCAGGGCGAAGTGGGGCAAGCTGGATTTCGTGGTCCATGCCATCGGCTTTTCCGACAAGAATGAGCTGCGCGGCAAATATGTCGACACCAGCCTGGAGAATTTCCTGCTGACGATGAACATTTCCGCCTACAGCTTCGTCGCCGTCGCCAAGCGCGCGCGGGCGTTGATGGCGGAGGGCGGCAGCCTGCTGACGCTCAGCTATTATGGCGCGGAAAAGGTCATCCCGCATTACAACGTCATGGGCGTGGCCAAGGCGGCGCTGGAAACCAGCGTCAAATATCTGGCGATGGACCTGGGCCCGGAAAATATCCGCGTCAACGCCATCTCCGCCGGGCCGATCAAGACGCTGGCGGCCAGCGGCATCGGCGATTTCCGCTACATCATGAAGTGGAACGAACTGAACAGCCCGCTCCGCCGCAACGTGACGATAGAGGATGTGGGCGGCGCCGGCCTCTACCTCCTCTCCGATCTGGCGTCGGGCGTGACCGGCGAAATCCACCATGTCGACGCGGGCTACAATGTCATCGGCATGAAGGCCGAAGACGCGCCAGACATCGCGCTGGACAAATAAGGCATTTCAACCCCTCTCCCGCAAGCGGGAGAGGGAGGGCCCCGGCGCGAAGCGCTGGGAGGGTGAGGGCGAACCACCTCACCCAAAGGGCAGGGATCATGAGCTTCAACACATTCGGCCGCGTCTTCCGCTTCTCGACCTGGGGCGAGTCCCATGGTCCCGCCATCGGCGCGATGGTCGACGGCTGCCCTCCGGGCCTGTCGCTCAGCGTAGCCGACATCCAGCCCTTCCTCGACAAGCGCAGGCCCGGCACCTCCAAATTCACCACCCAGCGCCGCGAGCCGGATGAGGTGCGCATCCTCTCCGGCGTGTTCGAGGGGCGGACCACCGGCACCCCGATCAGCCTGATGATCGAGAATACCGACCAGCGTTCCAAGGATTATGGCGAGGTCGCCAAGGCCTATCGCCCCGGCCATGCCGACTATGCCTATGACGCCAAATATGGCTTCCGCGACTATCGCGGCGGCGGGCGATCCTCGGCACGGGAAACCGCCAGCCGCGTGGCGGCCGGCGCGGTGGCGCGGCTCGTCATCCCCGATGTCGACATCTTCGCCTATGTCAGCGAAATCGGCGGCGACGCCATCGATCCGGCCCGTTTCGACGCGAGCGAGATCGACAGCAACCCCTTTTTCTGCCCCGACCCGGAAGCGGCGAAGCGTTGGGAGAAACTGGTCGATGACGCCCGCAAGGACGGCTCGTCGCTCGGCGCGGTGGTCGAATGCGTCGCCAGCGGGGTTCCGGCGGGCTGGGGCGCGCCGCTCTATGCCAAGCTGGACAGCGAACTGGCTGCCGCGATGATGAGCATCAACGCGGTCAAGGGCGTGGAGATCGGTGACGGTTTCGCCGCCGCCCGCCTGCGCGGCGAGCAGAATGCCGATCCGATGCGGCCCAATATGGACGGGGGCAATGACGGCAACCCCGTCTTCCTCGCCAACCATGCGGGCGGCATTGCGGGCGGCATCTCCACCGGGCAGCCGGTCAAGGTCCGCATCGCCTTCAAGCCGACCAGCTCGATCCTGATCCCGGTCGAAACCGTCACCCGCGAAGGCGAGGCGTCGGAGATCATCACCAAGGGCCGCCACGACCCCTGCGTCGGCATTCGCGGCGTGCCGGTGGTGGAAGCGATGATGGCGCTGGTGCTGGCGGACCAGAAGCTGCTCCACCGCGCGCAATGCGGTGAAGGCTGAGTCAGGCGTCGCCCTGCTCCTGCAAGGGCAGGAGCCCGCAGGAGAACCGCGTTCACCGCCGCAATATAACGCGCCGAATCGAGCCATTCTTTCGATAAAGGCAGGATTTGCGCGAGACGACTCAGCCAATCTGCGGTAACATCATCGTCACAGATCGCCCGCGGGAGGGCGAGCGGCAGTGCGTAAGCCTGGGGAGCGTCACCATGGTTTCCATGGATTGACGGTCAAAACGTCCCCTTCAGCCGCGAACACGGGCCAGCCATGCAACCATGGCTGGCCCATTTCGTTCAGGCAGGACGCGAAAACGCGATCCGGGGCACAAGACGCATGCATTTCATCACCGCGCTGATCGGCATCTATCGCGCGGAAATCGGACTTCTCATCCTCGCCCTGATGTTCGTCGCCTTCGTGCGCGAACGCTATTCGCCCACGGTCGTCTCCGTGGTCGGGGCGTGCGCCTTCGCGGTGCTGGGCCTGCTGGACGAAAAGGACCTGTTCTCCGTCTTCTCCAACAGTGCGCCGCTGACGGTGGGCGCGATGTTCGTGCTTTCCGGCGCGCTGATCCGCACGGGGACGATCAATCGCGTTGCCGATCTGGTCATGGCCCGCGCCCAGCGCCACCCGCGTCTGGCGCTGGCCGAAGTCACGCTCGGCACGGTCATCCTCTCGGCCTTCCTCAACAACACGCCCGTGGTGGTGCTGCTGATCCCGATCATGTTCAAGCTGGCGCAGGCGACCGGCTATCCGGTGAAGAAGCTGCTGATCCCGATGAACGCCGTTGCCGTGATGGGCGGTTGCGTGACGCTGATCGGCACATCGACCAACCTGATCGTCGCGGGCATCGCCGCCGATCAGGGCATGGCGCCCTTCGGCATATTCGACATCACGCCCTATGGGCTGGCGGGGGTCTTGGCCGGCGTCGCCGCGCTGGCCGGCCTGTCCTTCCTGCTTCCCGGCGATCCGCCCTCCATCGCGGGGGAGGATGGCGGCAATGTGCAGGATTATCTGACCGAACTCACCCTGTCGCGCGACAGCGACCTCATCGGCCGCACGGTCGGCTCCCTGTCGATCATCGGCCGCTCCGCCAGCCTGCTCGGCCTCAAGAGGGCGGGGGAGATACGGCGCCGGGGGATAGAGGAAGAGGAACTGCACGCCGGCGACCGCCTGCTGGTCCATGCCGACGGCGCGACGATCATGACCCTGCGCGAATCCGGCGATTTCGAAATCGGGCTGGCCGCGGCGTCGGAGACTCCGGGCAGCGGCACCGTCATCGAAGCGATGATCGCGCCCAGCCATCCGTCCATCGGGGAACGGCTGATCGACATTCCCTTCCTGCACGCGCTGCGGGTGCGGATCATCGGCATCCACCGGGCGCGTCACCTGCCGGGGCCGGACCTCAGCGAAACCCGCGTGCGCGGCGCCGACCGCCTGCTGATCGCGGGCAGCGACGACAGCATCCGTTCGCTCAAGGACAATGCCCATCTGATCGGCGTCGACATCAGCCGCGCCCGCGCCTTCCGCCCGCGAAAGGCATGGATCGCCATTCTTGCCCTGACGGCGGTGGTGCTGCTCTCGGCCGTCGATCTCATCGGCATCGGCCTTGCCGCCTTCATCGCCGTGGGCGTGATCCTCGTCACCCGCTGCATCGACCCGGAGGAAGCCTGGGCCGCCATCGACGGCGACGTGCTGATCCTGATCTTCGCCATGCTCGCGGTCGGGCTGGCGCTCGAACAGGCGGGCAGCGTCGCGCTGATGGTCGGCTGGATCGAGCCGCTGCTCGCCGCCGCTCCGGCATGGACGCTGGTGTTCCTCATCTATTTCTTCGCGCTTCTGCTGTCCGAACTGCTCAGCAACAATGCGGTTGCGGCGCTGCTCACGCCGCTCACCATCGCGCTCGCCCATCAACTCGGCGCCGATCCGCGTCCGCTGGTGATCGCGCTGATGATCGGCGCGTCGGCCTGCTTCGCCACGCCGATCGGTTATCAGACCAACGCCCTCGTCCATGCGGCGGGCGACTATCGCTTTTCCGATTTCGTGCGCATCGGGATTCCGCTCAACCTGATCGTCGGGCTGGCGGTCTGCACCACGCTCACCCTCCTGGCTTGAGGAGCGGGCCGGGCCTGAGGAGCCGGGCCACGCCAAGCCATTTTCGGCGGACCGGCCCTGTCCCCGCACCGAACGCATCGTCATGATGGCCCGAAACCAAAGGATTGCCCGTGACCAGCCTGCCCATCATTCAGGTCGACGCCTTCGCCGACGCTCCCTTCACCGGCAATCCGGCCGCGGTCATGCCGCTTGGCCGATGGCTGGACGATGCGACGCTTCAGGCGATAGCGGCGGAAAATAATCTGTCCGAAACCGCCTTCACCGTGCCCACGCCCGACGATCCGGAGGCGGACTATGCGCTGCGCTGGTTCACGCCCGCCGTGGAGGTCAAGCTCTGCGGCCACGCCACGCTGGCGAGCGGCCATGTGCTGATGGGCGGGCGTACCGCCGTCCGCTTCCGCACGCGGGAAGCGGGCATCCTGACCGTGTCGCGGGACCGCGACGGCTATGGCCTCTCGCTCCCGGCCTGGCCGACCGCGCCCAGCCCGCTGCCGGAGCTGGCGGCGGCGATGGGCGGGGACGTCCTCGAAACCCAGTGGCGCGAGGGCGGCTTCGCGATCTTCGTCTATCGCGATGCCGCCGCGATCCATGCGCTGGAACCGGACTTCGCGACGCTGAAGAAGGCGGGCCCCCTGCTGCTCATCGCCACCGCACCCGGCGAGGACAGCGACATGGTGAGCCGCGTCTTCGTTCCCGGCGCGGGCATAGACGAAGACCCGGTGACCGGCTCCGCCCATTGCCTGCTCATGCCCTATTGGGCGAAGCGGCTCGACAAGATCAGGCTGACGGCATTTCAGGCATCGCAGCGCGGCGGGCGCTTAACGTGCCGGCTTTCAGGCGACCGGGTGATCCTGACGGGCGCCTGCCGCACGGTGATCGAAGGCAATTTCCTGCTTTGAGAGGTGGCGATGGCTGAGGCCGTCCGGCCAATTCCAGCCAACCGGCGACCCTGCGCAAAGAAAATAAAGGTCAGTTCACCGCGAATAAAGCCCGACGAGCTTCGCCAGCCCCGTCTTCAGCGCATCGCGCTCCGCCTTCGTGGGCGACATGCCCAGCCGCACGACCGTCAGGCGCTGCGAAGGCGAAACCAGTATATATTGCCCGCCATGCCCGACGCAGCCGAACAGGCTGCGCGGCGCCTGCCCCGGCATCAGCGCGCTGTCCTCGCTGTCCCGGTTCAGCCACAGATGCGCGCCATAGGCGGCATTGCGGGGCGAGGGCGCGCGCATATAGTCGATCCACTTTTCCGGCACGATCTGATGCCCCGCCACGCCGCGCCCGTGATTGCGCAGCAATTCCCCGAAGCGGGCATAATCCCGCGCCGTCATATGCATGAAGCTGCCGCCGATCATCGTCCCGGCCGCATCATATTCCACCGCGAGGCTGTCGAGGCGCGCCGGAATCTTCAGCCGCCCGTCGATGAACATCTGCATCGCCCGCCGCCGCACGTCGGGATCGGTGCTGTTGGTCAGCATCCGCGCCATCAGGTCGGCCAGGATGACGCTGTTGCCGGTCGAATAGGAAAAGGCGGTCCCAGGCGCATGGGCAAGCGGCTTGGCCTCCGCAAAGGCGCCCATGTCCTGCGCTCCGTCGGTGAACAGCATCCTTATCGTGTCGGCCTCCGCCAGCGGTTCCCTGTCCTCGACATGATCCAGGCCCGACGTCATGGCCAGCAACTGCCGCAGGGTGATGCGCCCTCGCGGATCGCCCGGCTGCCCCCAGGCCGCGACCGGCACCGGCGAATCGAGCGCCAGCCGCCCGTCCGACACCATCAGCCCGATCAGCACCGCCGTCACGCTCTTGGCCGTGGACCAGGACGGCAGCTTCGTCCGCGGCCCATAGCCCGGCGCGTAGCGCTCCGCCACGATCTCGCCATCGTGCATGACGACCAGCGCCCGGGTCTCGCCCACCGCATCCTCGAACAAAGGATCGATGGCCGCGCGCAGGGCGGCGGCGTCCGCGTCCGAATCGCCTGCGACATGGTAGACCGGCTCCGGCCCGGCGGCGCGCACCGTCCACAACCCGGCCACGGCCAGAATCGCCAAAATCCCGCCCGGCATGCCAAGGCGCTTTACGCTGTTCCGCTCAAGCCTCATAAGCCGCGGCCTTAGCATGGAGCGCGGGAAAGGGGAGCATGTCCGGTCGCCGGAAATGGATTTATGGGGTTTTGGCGGTGGCCCTGCTGCCGCTGGCGCTGCTGGCGTGGAACTGGAGCGCCCTTCGCGCCCATGCCCAGGTCGGCGCGGGCTTCGGCGCGCGCGTCACCTGCTCCTGCCGCTATGTGGAAGGCCGGTCGATGGAAAGCTGTCATGGCGACAAGGAACCCGGCATGTGGGCCGTGTCGCTGAAGGACATGCCCGAATCGCAATCGGTCAACGCGGCGGTTCCGCTGCTCGCTTCGCGCACGGCGCGCTATCGCAAGGGCTGGGGCTGTCTGCTGGAGCCTTGAGCTTCCATGGTCATCCCGGCTTTCGCTGGGATGACCATGTGGGAAGCTGGCCCCAATCCCCTCAAAGCGCTACAGCCCCTTCCCATGCGTCCCGACATCCCGACCCTCCTCCACGATGTTTTCGGCTTTCCCGGTTTCAGGGGCGTGCAGGAACAGGTGGTCAGCCGCATCATGGAGGGGCAGGCGACGCTGGCGATCATGCCGACCGGCGCGGGCAAGTCGCTCTGCTACCAGCTTCCCGCCGTCGCGCTCGAAGGCTGCTGCGTCGTCATATCGCCGCTGATCGCGTTGATGCACGACCAGCTTCGCGCCGCGCAGGCGGTCGGCATCCGTGCCGCCAGCCTCACCAGCGTCGACGCCGACTGGCGCGAGACGCAGGACCGGCTGCGCAATGGCGATCTCGACCTGCTCTATGTCGCGCCCGAACGCGCCAGCGGGGAGGGGTTCCGCAACCTCCTGCGCGCCGCGAAGATCGCCCTCTTCGCGATAGACGAAGCCCATTGCGTCTCCGAATGGGGCCATGATTTCCGCCCGGACTATCGCCTGCTGCGCCCGCTGCTCGATGAATTTCCGGACGTTCCCCGTCTCGCGCTGACCGCGACCGCCGACCACCACACCCGCGACGACATCCTCGTCCAGCTTGGCATTCCCCGCGAAGGCCTGATCATCGCGGGCTTCGACCGTCCGAACATCCGCTACGCCGTCCATCCCCGCGATGGCCTGCCCCGCCAGCTTTCCGACCTGATCGCCGGCCAGACCGGCCCCGGCATCGTCTACGCCCCCACCCGTGCCGCGACCGAGAAGCTGGCCGAAACCCTCAGCAAGACCGGCCGCCCGACCCGCGCCTATCATGCCGGGCTCGACCCGCAGGTCCGCGCCGCCAACCAGGCCGCCTTCATCGCCAGCGAGGATATGGTGATGGTCGCGACCATCGCCTTCGGCATGGGCATCGACAAGCCCGACGTCCGCTTCGTCGCCCATGCGGCGCTGCCCAAGTCGATCGAGGGCTATTATCAGGAATCGGGCCGCGCAGGCCGCGACGGAGAACCCGCCGAAGCGCATCTTTTCTGGGGCGCCGACGATTTCGCCCGCGCCCGGCAGCGCATCGGCGAGCTCGATCCCCTGCGCCAGCAGGGCAAGCGCGCCCGCATCACGGCGCTGGGCGGGCTGGTCGAAACCGGCACCTGCCGCCGCGCCATATTGCTCCGCCATTTCGGGGAAAATCCCCCGCCGGGCTGCGGCAATTGCGACAATTGCCTCAATCCCCCGCCCAGCATCGACGCGACCCAGACCGCGCGCAAATTCCTGTCCGCCGTCTACCGCACCGGCCAGAGCTTCGGCGTCGGCCATATCGAGCAGGTGCTGACCGGCGCCGTCACCGACAAGATTCGCGAGCGCGGCCATGACAGGATTTCGGTCTACGGCATTGTCGACGGCGAAGAGACGGCGCTGCTGCGCCCTGTTTCCCGCGCCCTGCTGGTGCGCGACGCGCTCCAGACCAACGAGCATGGCGGGCTGGAATTCGGCCCCAATGCCCGCCCGATCCTGCGCGGCGAGGAAGAGGTCAGCCTGGTCCTCCCGCCCCGCAAGGAACGCCGCCGCAAGAGCGCCCGCAACGGCAGCGCGGAAAATCCGGTGGGCGATCCGCTGTTCGACGCCCTGCGCGCCTGCCGCCGCGCACTGGCGCAGGAGGCGGGCGTGCCGCCCTATGTGATCTTCCACGATTCGACCCTGCGTGAAATGGCGGAGCAGCGTCCGACGAGCCTCACGGAACTCGGCCACATCAGCGGCGTGGGACAGCGCAAGCTCGACGCCTATGGCGACGCCTTCCTCGCGGCGATCCGCCCTTATCTTTAGAACGGAAGAATTGACCTGCTCCTGCGAAGGAGCATGCTGCTCTGTGGCCTACCCTCTTGAATCCCGCCGCCCACAAGCGCAAGGAGACCCGAAAAGGAGTCCCGCCCATGTTCCGCCAGCTCACCAAAAGCCTCTACGTCTCCCCGCAGATCAGCGTCGATCAGGTGGCGGAAGCCAAGGCGCTGGGCGTGACGGTGATCATCAACAACCGCCCCGACGACGAGGAGCCGGGCCAGACGAACGGCGCGGAGATCGAGGCCGCAGCCAGGGCCGCCGGCATCGCCTATGCCGCCGTCCCCGTGGCCCATGGCGGCTTCGCGCCCTGGCAGCTCGACGGCATGGCCGCCGCGCTGGAGCAGGCGGGCGAGGGCAAGATACTTGCCTATTGCCGCTCCGGCACGCGCAGCACCTTGCTCTGGGCGCTGACCCGCGCCCGCGCGGGCGACCATCCGGCGGCGCTGACCGAGCAGGCCGCCTCCGCGGGCTATGACGTCACGCCCGTCCGCCAGATCATGGACGCGCTCGCCGCCGGTTGATGGCTTCCCCAGCGGAAACCTATGACGCCATCGTCCTGGGCGCTGGCGGCGCCGGCCTGATGTGCGCGGCCATGGCGGGCCAGCGGGGCAGGCGCGTCCTCGTCATCGACCATGCCGATCAGGCAGGGAAGAAAATCCTGATTTCCGGCGGCGGCCGCTGCAACTTCACCAATATCCACACCGCGCCCGACCGCTACCTGTCCGCCAACCCTCATTTCGCCAAATCGGCGCTGGGCCGCTACACGCCGCAGGATTTCCTCGGGCTTGTCGAACGCCACGGCATCGCCTGGCACGAAAAGACGCTGGGCCAGCTCTTCTGCGACCAGAGCGCGCGCCAAATCGTCGCCATGCTGCTGGCCGAATGCGAGGCGGGCGGCGTCACCATCCGGCTCGACCACGCCATCGCCGCCGTCACCCATGCCGATGGCCGGTACTGCGTCACCCATGGCGACAGGACCGCCACGGCCCCGGCGCTGGTCATCGCCACCGGCGGCCCCTCCATCCCCAAGATCGGCGCAACCGCCCTTGCCTATGACCTCGCCCGCCAGTTCGGGCTCAAGGTGGTGGAACCCCGACCGGCGCTGGTGCCCCTGACCCTCGGCAGCGAAGAGCTGCTCTTCCGCTCGCTCTCCGGCGTCTCGACCGAGGTCATCGCACGCCATGGCAAGACCGCCTTCCGCGAAGCCGCGCTGCTCACCCACCGGGGCCTGTCCGGCCCGGCGATCCTGCAGATTTCATCCTATTGGCGGCATGGCGACGCCATCGCTCTCGACCTCCTGCCCGACCAGCCGCAAGGCTGGCTGACGGAGGCGAAGCGCGGCAGGCCGCGCGCCACGCTGATGCAATGCCTGCGCGGCCACCTGCCCGACCGTCTGGCCGACGCCCTGGCGGAGCGGCTGGCGCTTCCCGGCGACCTGGGCAACGTCCCGGATCGCAAGCTGCAGGACGCCGAACGCCGCCTGTCGGCCTGGCCCTTCACGCCCAATGGCACCGAAGGCTTCGCCAAGGCGGAGGTCACAATCGGCGGCATTTCGACCGCGGGATTGTCCTCGCAAACGATGGAGGCGCGCCACCTCCCCGGTCTCTATGCCATTGGCGAAGCGGTCGACGTCACCGGCTGGCTGGGCGGCTATAATTTCCAATGGGCCTGGGCGAGCGGCTGGGTAGCGGCCCAATATCTCTAGAGCGCGCTGCGTTAAATCAGGCGCAGGCCGCGCGCTCTAAGCTTTTGTTGTCGCATCGTTTAAGCGCAAAACCGGTTCCCACCTTTGCGCACGATGCTCTTAAAAAAGAAGCCCCGGCGCAAGGGAACGCCGGGGCCACAAAGAGGGATGTCCCGGCGGGAGGGGGGAGAAGGCCGGGACAAGAGGGAAATAGGAAGAGCTATTTCAGTTTCAAGATGCTACGGAGAATTTTCTTGGGGCTGGTGCGCCTACTTCGCGCCTCGCGATGGCTGATAGGGAACAGTCGCCATTCAAAACCCCCATCATCAGGATGGAGCCAGCGCCTGCATCCCCGCCTTGGCTTCAACATCGACCGAGCGTCAGGATATCTCCCTATGCATTTCCGCTGGAGCCGACCCGAATGCCATCAGAGCCGCATTGATCATCTGCCGGTGGGCGTCGCTTCCCCTGACCACATCCCGCCAATCCTGCCCGGTCATCGATCCATGACTGTCCTGCCAGATTTTGGAGGCGACCGAGTCCACTTCATCGGCGGTGGGCCTTCGCTGTTCAGCGAAACATTCCATCAAGAGGGCGTGAAAAACCTTTCCCGCAAACGGCTTTGCAACCGGCATAAGGCCTCCTCTCCGACGGTATTTTATAGATTTCCGTAAGGGAAATTGAATGGCCGCCCGAGTCGAGTCAAGCCGTGCCGATCTGCCATCGTGGTGAATTTCCGCCTTAACCCGGCGGTTTTGCTGCTCTAACTCTTAAGGATTATCTCTTCGGTAAGGGAGTCTGCGACGGTTATCCGCACTCCACCGTCACATGCTCCATGCGCGGCAGGGCGCGGACCTGGCGGCGCACGGCGGCGACATCGGCGCCGGGAGCCAGGCTGACGATCGCGGCATGGGCATGCGGCCCGATGCGCCAGACATGCAGGTCGCGGATGGTCGCCCCTTCCGCCTCGGCCAGCGCCTTGATCCGCGCCATCAGAGCCGGTTCGGCCGTGTCGAGCAGGATCGCGGCGGTATCCTTCATCAGCCCCCAGGCCCAGCGCGCGATCACCACCGCGCCCAGCAGGCCGACGGCGGGGTCCAGCCACCACCAGCCCATATAGCGCCCCGCCAGCAACGCCATGATCGCCAGCACCGACGTCAGCGCGTCGGTCAGCACATGCACATAGGCGGCGCGCAGATTATTGTCGGCATGGCCATGCCTGTGATCATGATCATGCCCGTGATCATGGCTATGGTCGTGTCCCAGCAGCAGAGCGCTGATCAGGTTGATGACCAGGCCGATCACCGCGACCAGCGTCGCTTCGCCAAAGGCCACCTTCACCGGTTCGAAGAAGCGCATCACGGACTCGACGGCGATGAACAGGGCGGTGAAGGCCAGGATCAGCGCGGATGCGAAGCCGGACAGGTCGCCCACCTTGCCTGTCCCGAACGTATAGCGCGGGTTGCGCGCATGCCGCCGGGCATAGCCATAGGCGGCGGCCGCCACCGCCAGCGCGCCGGCATGGGTCGCCATGTGGAAGCCGTCGGCCAGCAGCGCCATCGACCCGGTCAGCCAGCCGAAGACGATCTCGACCACCATGGTCGCCGCCGTCAGCCACACCACCCAGATCGTCTTGCGGGCATTCTCGTCATGTCCGCGCGTCAGGTAGATATGGTCGAAATAATGGCTTTCCTCGCCATCATCCCCATTGGCCACCGGAATGCCATGCACATGATCATGGTCCTCAGGATGATGGTGGCCGCCATGGCCATGGTCGTCGTGCATGCTCATTTCCCGTAGCGCCGGATTAGCGCCAGCATTTCCTCCGCCGCAGCCTCTCGCGCTGCGTCGCTGATGCCCGGCCGGGCGACATGTTCGCGCATATGCTGCTCGATCAATTCTTCCATCAGGCTGCCGACCGCACCCCGCACGGAGGCAACGAGTTGCAGCGTTTCCGAACAACCCGCGTCGCCCGACAATTGCCGCTCGACGGCGCCGATCTGCCCGGCGATGCGCCGCACCCGCGCCAACAGCTTGTCCCGATCCGCCACGATATGCATAGGGTACCCCCCTATACTATGCCGGTCTGAAAATCAATCCGTGCATTTCCCCGCGCAGCCCCTAACAAGGGTGCGATGGCGACCATGACCGATTGCGACGTGGCGATAGTGGGCGGCGGCCTTGCCGGCTGTCTGACCGCGCTCGCCCTCGCGGCGCGCCACCCGCATGTCTCCCTGCGCCTGCTGGAAAGCGGCGACAGGCTGGGCGGCAATCATATCTGGTCCTTCTTCGACAGCGACGTTGACGCCGGGGACCGCTGGTTGGTCGAGCCCCTGATCGCCCATCGCTGGCCGGAGGGTTATGAGGTCCGCTTCCCCGGCCACTGCCGCCAACTTGCCGTGCCTTATAACAGCATCACCTCGGCGCGCCTCGACGCCCATGTCCGGGAGCGGCTGGGCGATGCCGTGCTGACCGGCGCGCAGGCCACCGGGCTGACGCCCACCAGCGTCACCCTGTCCGACGGCCGCGTCGTCCGCGCCAAGGCCGTGCTCGACGCCAGAGGGGGCGGCGATCTTTCCACCCTGCGGTGCGGCTGGCAGAAATTCGTCGGCCAGACCCTGCGCCTGCATGCCCCGCACGGCCTTTCCCGCCCGGTCGTCATGGACGCCACGGTCGAGCAGATGGACGGCTATCGCTTCGTCTATCTGCTGCCCTGGGACGAACGGACCGTCTTCGTCGAGGACACCTATTATAGCGACACGCCGGACCTGGACGCGCCTACGCTCAACGCCAGGATCGCCGCCTACGCACAGGCGCAGGGCTGGCGGGTCGAGGGGGTCGTTCATAGCGAAAGCGGCGTCCTTCCGGTCGTCCACGGCGGCGATTTCGACCGCTTCTGGCCGCAGGACGATCCGGTCGCGCGGCTGGGGGCAAGGGCGGCGCTATTCCAGCCCATGACCGGCTATTCCCTGCCCGATGCGGTGCGCTTCGCGCTGCGCCTGGCGAATGAATGGCCGGTGGAGGGGCAACTGCTCGCCCAGGCCACGCGCGGTTGGGCGCGGGACCATTGGCGGCAGGGCGCTTATTACCGGTTGCTCGGCCGCATGCTGTTCGGCGCGGCCAGACCAGACCAGCGCTGGCGCATCTTCGAACGTTTCTATCGGCTTGATCCCTCCCTTATCGGCCGCTTCTATGCGGGCCGCTCGACGCTCGGGGATCGCATCCGCATCTTGTGCGGGCGGCCCCCCGTGCCCATAAGGGACGCCATGCGCGCCCTGTTGAGCCCTCCCGCCTGATGAACCGGACCCGATGAACCGGAAAGCGATCGTCATCGGCGCGGGCTTCGGCGGCCTTGCGCTGGCCATCCGCCTGCAATCCGCCGGAATCGACACCACGCTGGTCGAGGCGCGCGACCGGCCGGGGGGCCGCGCTTATATGTGGGAAAAGGACGGCTTCGTCTTCGACGCCGGGCCGACCGTCATCACCGATCCCGATTGCCTGGGCGAGTTGTGGCGCCTTTCGGGCCACGACATGGCGGAGGATGTCAGCCTCGTCCCCGTCTCCCCCTTCTACCGGCTCAACTGGCGCGACGGCACGAATTTCGACTATTCCAACGACGAAACCGCCCTCCGCGCCCAGATCGCCCGACTCAATCCGGAGGATGTCGCGGGCTATGAAAGCTTCCTCGACTATGCCGACGGCGTTTATCAGGAGGGGTATCGCAAGCTCGGCTCGGTCGCCTTCCTCGACTTCGCCTCCATGG
Source organism: Sphingobium sp. RSMS (assembly GCF_005406185.4). Classification (NCBI taxonomy): domain Bacteria; kingdom Pseudomonadati; phylum Pseudomonadota; class Alphaproteobacteria; order Sphingomonadales; family Sphingobiaceae; genus Sphingobium; species Sphingobium sp. RSMS. The sequence goes on from NZ_CM191257.1 coordinate 3,229,032, forward strand.
TCCGCGCCGCGCCCGCGCTGATGAAGCATCAGGCGTGGCGCTCCGTCTATTCCGTGGTTTCCTCCTATGTGAAGGATGAGAAGCTGCGGCAGGCGCTCTCCTTCCACACGCTGCTGGTCGGGGGCAATCCGATGCAGACCAGCTCGATCTACGCCCTGATCCACAAGCTGGAGAAGGATGGCGGCGTCTGGTTCGCCAAGGGCGGCACCAACCGCCTCGTCCAGGCGATGGCCACGCATTTCGAGCGGCTGGGCGGCACGCTGCGCCTCGCCGATCCGGTGGTGCAGATCGAAACCTATGGCGACCGCGCCGTCGCCGTGCGCACCGTTTCGGGCTGGCGGGGGGAGGCGGATGCCGTCGCCTCCAACGCCGACCTGATGCACAGCTATCGCGACCTGATCGGCCATCATCCCAGGGGCGAGAAACAGGCGGCGAAGCTTGCCCGCAAGCGCTGGTCGCCCAGCCTGTTCGTGCTGCATTTCGGCATCCGGGGAAGCTGGCCGGGCATCCCGCACCATATGATCCTGTTCGGCCCGCGCTATGAAGGGCTGCTGACCGACATCTATGATTATGGCGTGCTGCCGCAGGATTTTTCGCTCTATCTGCACCATCCGACCGTCACCGACCCCAGCATGGCGCCGGAGGGCCATTCGACCTTCTACGCGCTTGCCCCGGTGCCGCATCTGGGCAAGCTGCCTATCGATTGGGACCGTTTCGCGCCGGCCTATGCGGAACGTATCCTAGACGAGATCCAGCATCGCCTGATTCCCGACATCCGCTCGCGCATTGTGACGCGGTTCCATTATGCGCCGCCAGACTTTCGTCGCGACCTGTCGGCGCATCTGGGCAGCGCATTCAGCCTGGAGCCGCTGTTGACCCAGAGCGCCTGGTTCCGCGCGCATAATCGCGACGACGTCATTCCCAACCTCTATCTGGTAGGGGCGGGCACGCATCCGGGGGCGGGCATTCCCGGCGTGGTCGGCAGCGCCAAGGCGACGGCCGCATTGATGCTGGAAGACCTGGCCTGACACATGAAGGATTTATGAAGAGACTGGCTGTCTATTGCGGCTCGGCCACCCCGGCCGATCCCGCCTATGTCGAATCCGCCCGCCATGTCGGACGCATCCTAGCCGAACGGGGCATCGGCGTCGTCTATGGCGGTGGCCGGCTGGGACTGATGGGCGCGGTGGCCGATGCGGCGCTGGAAGCGGGTGGGGAGGTGATCGGCGTCATCCCCGAAGCGCTGGTCGGGGCCGAAGTCGCCCATCGCGGCTGCACGGAACTGCACGTCGTCCAGACCATGCACCAGCGCAAGCAGCTTTTCACCGACCTGTCCGACGGCTTCGTGACCTTGCCGGGCGGCGTCGGCACGATGGATGAATTGTGGGAAGCGATCAGTTGGGCGCAGCTCGGCTATCACCGCAAGCCGGTCGGCCTGCTCAATGTCGCGGGCTTCTATGACCAACTCATCGCCTTCAACCAGCATATGGTGGAGGCGGGCTTCATCCGCGCGCAGCACGCCAATATCCTGATCCATGCCAACGCGATCGAGGCATTGCTCGACAGGATGGCGGCCTATCAGCCACATGAAACCATCTTCGCGATGAAGGCGGATCGGCTGTGATCCCATAGCAGGACCCGTTCCGAGAAACGGGAAGCGCTGAGCCACGCTGCGGACAAGTTCGGAATGCCGGGAAATGGCCAATCCAAGACATTCCCCTCCCGTAAACGGGAGGGGTTAGGGGTGGGCGCGAGCGTAGCGAGCTTCCAGCTTAGCCGTTGAAAATTCACGCTGATGTCGCGCCAGCCCACCCCCTAGCCCCCTCCCGCAGGCGGGAGGGGGAATGTCCGCAATCCACCCAAATCACCCAATCCGGCGAGTCTTGAATTTGTCCACGCCGGATAGCCGTTTCTCAACTTCGCTCGAAATGAACGGAGGTCGGGTGACTTTGGCGCCTGCGCAGGGCATGTCCTGACCATGTCCTCCGAATTTCCTGACCGCCCCTCCCTCATCGCCCAGGCTCGCGACAGCATCGCCAGGGGTTCCAAATCCTTCGCGCTCGCTTCCAGACTCTTCGACCGTTCCACCCGCGAACGGGCATGGCTGCTCTACGCCTGGTGCCGCAAATGCGACGACATCGCGGACGGGCAGGACCATGGCGGCACGATGCGCGGCGTCGCGGACGGTCAGGCGCGCCTCTCCACCATCCGCGTGCTGACCGGTTCGGCGCTTCAGGGCGAACCCACCGGCGACCCGGCCTTCGACGGCTTCGGCCTCGTCATGCGCGAATGCGCGATTCCGGAGCGCTACGCCCATGACCTGATCGAAGGCTTCGCTCTCGACGCACGCGAATGGCGCCCCCGCAGCGAGGCGGACATGCTGCGCTACTGCTACCATGTGGCAGGCACGGTCGGCTGCATGATGGCGATCCTGATGGGCGTCGATCCCGGCGACGAAGCCACGCTCGACCGCGCCTGCGACCTGGGCCTTGCCTTCCAGCTTGCCAATATCGCCCGCGACATCAGCGAGGATGAGGCCGCCGACCGCTGCTACCTGCCGGAGGAATGGCTGGTCGAAATGGACATCCCGCCGGGCGAGCATATGAAGCCCTGGGTCCGCCCGCGCCTCGCCATCCTTGCCCGTCGCATGGCCGGCATGGCCGCCGCCTATGAGGAAAGCGCCCGCCACGGCACCGGCGCCCTGCCGCCGCGATCCGCCTGGGCGGTCCTCGCCGCCGCCGGCATCTATGGCGACATCGCCCGAGAAGTGGCGCGCCGGGGCGACCATGCCTGGGACCATCGCGTCACAACGCCGAAAGGCGACAAGCTCCGCTGGGTCCTTCGCGCGGGCCTTCAGGTGCCGGGCCGCGCCCGCCGCTGGCCCGCCGGAACATCGCGGCCGGACATGCTCTGGACCCGCCCCCGGAGCTGACAAAAAAAGGGACCGATACTTGCGCATCGGTCCCAAGGCATGTTCGCAGGAGGAACAAGGTGGGGCGGGCGGGCCGTCCTTACCGGCCCGCCCTGCCAAACTTACGGGTTGTAGGCGCGCTCGCCATGTTCGCCGAGGTCGAGGCCTTCCAGTTCGACCTCCTTGCTGACGCGCAGGCCAGTGACCGCCTTGGCGATGAAGATGGCGATGGCGGTGCCGATCGACGCCCAGACGATGGTGGTCAGGACCGCTTCGATCTGGACGATCAGCTTGGCGCCCATGTCATAGTCCGCAGCGCCCGGGCCGCCCAGCGAGGGCGAGTAGACGATGGCGGTGCCGATGGCGCCGATCATGCCGCCAATGCCGTGGATGCCGAAGGCGTCCAGCGAGTCGTCATAGCCGAGCTTCGGCTTGAGGACGGTGACGGCATAGAAGCAGACGATCGAAGCGACGGCGCCCAGGACGATCGCGCCGAAGGGTCCGGAATTGCCGGCGGCCGGGGTGACGGCGACCAGACCGGCGATGATGCCCGAACAGAAGCCCAGGGCCGAACCCTTGTGGCCGTTGACGCGCTCGGCAAGCATCCAGAACAGACCGGCCGAGGCGGTGGCGACGAAGGTGTTGATCATCGCGAGAGCGGCCGAGCCATTGGCTTCCAGCGCCGAACCGGCGTTGAAGCCGAACCAGCCGACCCACAGCAGGCCGGTGCCGACACCGGTCAGCGTCAGGCTGTGCGGCGGCATCGGTTCCTTGGGGAAGCCCACGCGCTTGCCCAGAATGAGGCAGGCGACCAGCGCCGAGACGCCGGCGTTGATGTGGACCACGGTGCCGCCCGCGAAGTCCAGCGCGCCAGCCTTGAAGAACAGGCCGCTCGCTGCCCAGACCATGTGCGCGATCGGGAAGTAGACGATGGTCAGCCACACGATGGCGAACACCATCACGGCCGAGAATTTGATGCGCTCGACCACCGAACCCAGCACCAGCGCCACGGTGATCGCGGCAAAGGTCATCTGGAAGCTGACGAACACATATTCGGGGATTTCGACGCCTGCGGTGAAGGTCGCCGCCTGCGATGCGGGCGTGATGCCCTTCAGGAAGGCCTTGTCGAAGGTCGAGATGAAGTTGCTGAGGCCGCTGGTGTAATCCGGGCCGAACGCCATGGAATAGCCGTAGATCACCCAGATCAGCATGGCGAGGCAGGCCACGGCGCCGATCTGCGTCATGACCGACAGCATGTTCTTGGTGCGGACCAGGCCGCCATAGAACAGCGCCAGGCCGGGCAGGATCATCGCCAGCACCAGGACCGTGGAGGTCATCATCCAGGCCGTATCGCCCTTGTCGACGGTGGCCGCGGGCGCGGCGGCCTGTGCCCAGGCGGGCATCGCGGCGAACAGCGACAGGCCCATGGCCCCCGCGACGCCGCTAAGCTTCTTGGAAAAGGTCATTAATTCCCCCCTTACAGAGCGGTTTCGCCGGTTTCGCCGGTGCGGATGCGCACTGCCTGCTCGACATCGAGAACGAAGATCTTGCCATCGCCGATGGCGCCGGAATTGGCGGCGGCCTGGGTGGCTTCCACGACGCGCGGCGCGAGGTCGTCGTCGCAGACCACCTCGATCTTGATCTTCGGAACCATGTTGGTCGAATATTCGGCGCCGCGATAGATTTCGGTCTGCCCCTTCTGGCGGCCGAAGCCCTTCACTTCGCTCACCGTCATGCCGGCGATGCCGAGCGAGGAAAGTGCCTCGCGGACATCGTCAAGCTTGAACGGCTTGATGATAGCCATGACAAGTTTCATGTCGCCCCCTGTTACTGGTGTGCGACAAACCACTCAGCAAGAGGCGTGCCAATTCGTAAAAGGCGGGTTAATGCGGGCTTTTGATGCGGTGCGTCAAAACAGGGCGCTGAAAAAATGGGCAGCGCCAGGACGATGCTTAAAAATTAGGCACCGTTGCCCATGATCAGGCCCCCCAATTGGGATGGAGCCATCAGCCCAGTCGTAACGAAGTCATCCCCAACGTCATGCTGAAACAGTCCAGCATGACGGAGTGGGGAAAGCCTTACCAAGCCTTCACCAACTCCCACCTTCCTTCGCCGCTTCTTCCTCGCCCGGTCTGTTCGCGCGACCCAGCGTCGCATTACGATGCGGAAAGCGGCCGAAGCGTTCAATCATCTCATAATGCTCCCGCGCAAAGGCCAGCGACTTCTCGTCGCCCGCTCCCTCGAACAGGCTCAGCGAAAGTTTCTGGTCGTCCAGCGCTTCGCTGTGCTGGAAGGGCATGTAGAAGAACAGACGCCCCGCCCCGCCGATCTGGATGTCATAGCCATGGGCAACCGCACCGCGCGCCACTTCCCTGGCAAGAGGATCGGTCGAAAACGCCGCCGCCGATCCCCTGAACATGTTGCGCGGCAACTGGTCGAACAGCAACACCGCGGCCAGCGCGTCATCGGCCCGCTCCAGAAACTCTTCGGCGGGCAAATGGCGCTTTTCCTCCCATAATGCGCGGAAGCGCGCCTGACAGGCCCGGTCCAGCGCCGGATCATGGCTCCACCACCCCTGTTCCCCGATCCGGTTGAACCAGAAATCCAGCAGGGCAGCCGCCCAATCGGCGGTCACCGCATCATGGCTGTCGGTCAGCATGTTCATGAAAGAGATAAAGACGCACTCTTACGCTGGTTCCTCCGCCCGTGGCGTTGGTGCCTCAGGTCGCCGTGCCGCCCACGGTCAGGCCCTCCATCAGCAGGGTGGGCTGGCCCACGCCCGCCGGCACGCTCTGTCCGGCCTTGCCGCACATGCCGATGCCTTCGTCCAGCGCCCAGTCATGGCCGATGCCGATCACCTTGGTCAGCGCCGTCGGCCCGTCACCGATCAGCGTCGCGCCCTTGATCGGCTCGCCCAGCCTGCCATTCTCGACCTTATAGGCCTCGGTGCAGGAGAAGACGAACTTGCCCGACACGATGTCGACCTGCCCGCCGCCGAAGCTCTTTGCGAAAATGCCCGACTTCATCCGGCTCAGCAGCTCTTCCGGATCGTCCTGTCCGCCTTTGATGAAGGTGTTGGTCATGCGCGGCATCGGCGCATGGGCATAGCTTTCGCGGCGGCCGTTGCCGGTGGGTTCGACGCCCATCAGCCGGGCGTTCAGCCGGTCCTGCATATAGCCCTTGAGGATGCCGTCCTCGATCAGCACATTTTCGTTTGTCGGCGTGCCCTCGTCATCGATGGAGAGCGAACCGCGCCGGCTCATGATCGATCCGTCGTCGACCACCGTGACTCCCGGCGCGGCGACCCGCTGGCCCACGCGGCCGGAAAAGGCGCTGGTGCCCTTGCGGTTGAAGTCGCCCTCCAGGCCGTGCCCAATGGCTTCATGCACCAGCACACCCGGCCAGCCCGGTCCCAGCAGCACGGTCATCTCGCCCGCGGGCGCGGCCACGGAACGCAGGTTGACCCGCGCCTGCGCCAGCGCCTCGTCAATGGCGCGGTTCCAGATGGCGGGTTCCATCACCTCATCGTAGAGATAGCGCCCGCCAATGCCGAACACGCCCGTCTCCCGGCGGCCATTCTCCTCCAGGATGACGGAGACGTTGAGCCGCACCAGCGGGCGGATGTCGGTCGCGGTAAAGCCGTCGGCGCGCACGATCTCGACCACCGACCAGCTTCCCGCCAGGCTCACCGACACCTGCGCGACGCGCGGATCGCGGGCGCGGGCGGCGGCGTCGATGGCGGCGCAGAGCGTCACCTTCTCGGCAAAGGGCACGATCTCCAGCGGATTGACGTCGGTATAGAGATGGCGGTTGGTGTGCTGCGGCGGCGGCGCGGGCTGCCCCTTGGCCGGATCGAGCAGCGTCAGCGTCTCGGCCGCCCGGCGGATCGCGGCTTCGCTGATGTCATTGGCATGGGCGAAACCGGTCATCTCGCCCGACACGCCGCGCAGGCCGAAGCCCGCATCGGTCGAATAATCGGCGGTCTTCAGCCGCCCGTCATCGAATCCGAAGCTCTCGCTCGCCCGATATTGCAGGTAGAGTTCGCCATCGTCGCAGCCTTTCAGCGCCTCCGCGGTCAGGCGGCGCGCGCCGTCGGGATCGAGGAGGCCGGGCCGGTAGAGCAGGCCGCGGGCGTCGGTGAACTGGGGAGCAGCTTCGGTCATGCCGTCCGATATAGGGGCGGCAGAGGCTAGAGCCAATCGACATTCAGCCCTGACGGCCTGCAAATGACGCTTTTCCGTGCTTCCGGTGCTCACCTACTTTGAGTAGGCTGCGCGCCGGGTCACGGAAAACCATCATTTTCGGCTCGTTATCTTCTGAATGTCGATTGGCTCTAAGCCCAATTAAAAAGGGATTTCCGTCATCCCCGCGAGGCGGGGATCCATCTCCCCCACTCGCGTCAGGCGGAACGTGCAGGAGATGGATTCCCGCCTTCGCGGGAATGACGATTTGAATGGGATTGCCGTACTTAAAGGCTGGCGCCCGAAGGAATATCCGGCAGCCCGGCGATTTCCGGCGTATCCGCAATGCTGCCGGCCAGCACGAAGCGGCGGTCGCAATAGCCGCAGTCGATATAGCCATGCTCATCGATCTCAAGAAAGACGCGCGGATGGCCGAGCGCGGCGGGAATGTCGCCCGAACCGTCGCAGGAGACGCGGGACTTGGTGACTCGGATGATTTCAGGCGGCTGGATCATGGCCGCACCGATTAGCAGCGCTGGCGCTGCGCCGCAATATCCGTGGAGGCGGGGCTTACATCAGCAGCAATGGCGGCTTCTTTTTCGGGCAGGGCTTCTCCACGCCCAGGTCCACCGCCTTGGCCGGCGCTTCCCAATCCAGGCAATCGCGGGCGGCCGCCAGCGAAACCGGCGAAAACATCAGCAGGAAGGGGGCCACCGTTCCAGCGAGAAGAAGCGTGAGAGACATGATGCAAGTGCCTCACAAAAGCGTTCCGTTGCCGGAACCTTACGCCATTCCCCCGGCCGCGGGAACAGCTTTCTCGAAGAAGGGGGCATGGTGGGCGATGACGGGCTCGAACCGCCGACATTCTCGGTGTAAACGAGACGCTCTACCAACTGAGCTAATCGCCCGATGCCTGTCCTGATGCCAAGCGTCCGGTGCGCGCCTATCTACGGCAATCCGGGCGTCGGTCAAGCGGCGATGCGCACCGGTACGTCACGCGCACAGGAAACGGCGGCTGGCGGTGAACCAGCGGGTCAGCGCCTCTGCCGTATGGTCGGCCAGCGCGATGAAGACGCGGCGCCCGTCATGCGGATCGGCCTGCCTGTCGACAAAGCCCATCTCGGTCAGCGTCCTGATCCAGCGCAGCGCGGTGGTGGGCGGCACGGCCGATGCGATGCACAGGCTGGACACGGACACGCGCTCATGCTCCAGCCGCGCCGCCAGCAGGTCCAGCAGCATGTCCCAGGCCGGGTCAGCGAACAGATCGGCGGGCAGGAAATCGTCGCGCAATCGACGCGCCCGCAACAGGTCGCGCACCTGCGCCGCTTCCAGGGCCGCGGCATCGGCGGACTTGTCGGCGCTGCCGATCGGTTCCAGCGCCGGCATGCCGATATAGTCGCTGGGCTCGTCCGATATGCGGGGCCCCAGGTCGAAGGACGGCGTCGCATGGCGCGGGCGCAGCGTCAGCGCCTCCAGCGTGCGGGCGAGGCGGCTCACCTCGTCGCTCAACTGTTGCAACCGCAGGCCTTCATTATCCCGGTTCGCTTCGTGCAGCGATCCGGACGGCCTCTGGCGGGCGGCCGCCAGAAGGGCGGCGGCCAGATCCGTATGCCCCGGCCGGCAAAGCAATTGCGTCCGCTCGCTGCGCAGGCAGGCATAGGCAAGATCGACGGTTCCCAGATCGGCCACCAATATGACCGGCATGTCGTTCTGCAGGGCCAAGGTCTCGATCTGCACCAGCAGCCGCTCGATCATCGGATCGGGCGTCGGGCAGAAGCACAGGATGATGTCGCAGCCGATCTGCACGTCCAGCCGGGTCGACGCCTGGTCCAGCGGCACCGTGCCCAGCAGCCGAAGGCCCGCCGCCTGGCTCAGCATCGCGGCGTCGTCCAGATAGATGTCGTCGGCCAGGATCAGCAGGCCCGGCCGCTCGTCCCCGCGCGCCGAAGGGTTGGTCCAGGGATGCGCCGAAACCGATCTCATCATGATCCAAACCCACGCCGAAAATCTCCATCCTGTTTGTTCCAGCTTATCGCAACGCCGTCGTTACGCAGCCAAACCATTCTCCATTATGGAGATAATGCCGCCCATCGCGTTCATGGAGCGCCCTGTAAACGGCTCTTTTCCGGCCTCACCGTAACGGACCGCCAAAATGGAGCCTCGATCCCCGCCGAAATGGCGGGAATGGCGGCATTCCCTTAGTTCATCCGAAATGGATCAAGTTTTGCGCGTTCTTTTGCTCAAACCGCCTTTTGCTCAGACAGCGGTGCGCCGCGCAAAGTCGATATAGAGCGTGCGCAGCCGCATCGCGAGCGGGCCGGGCTTGCCGTCCCCGATGGCCCGGCCGTCGATCCGCACCACCGACTGGCAGAGCGTCGACGCGCTGGTGATGAAGGCTTCCTTCGCCGCCAATGCCTCGGCAACGGTGAAGGGGCGGCGGACGATGGCGATGCCGCTTTCCTCTGCCAGTGCGGTCAGCGCCGCGCCGGTGCAGCCCGCCAGCACTGCCTGACTATAGGGCCGGGTGACGATGCCCTCCTCCGTCACGATGAAGGCGGTGGACGAAGCCCCCTCCGTGACGAAGCCGTCCTCGACCATCCAGGCCTCCTGCGCGCCTGCTTCGGCGGCGGCGCGCTTGGCCATGGCCTGGGCGAGCAGGCCGACGCTCTTGATGTCGCGCCGCGCCCAGCGCAGGTCGGGCATGGTCGCGACCGCGATCCCGTTGCGCACGGCGGGCACGTCGAGGAAAGGCTTGGCCTGGACGAACATGACCAGCGTGGGCTGGATGCCGGGCGAGGGCAGGAAATCGCGGGTCGCATCGGCGCCGCGCGTGATCTGGAGATAGACCAGCCCCTCGGCCAGCGCATTGCGCGCCACCAGTTCCTTCTGCGCTGCCTCGATCTCTGCGAGGGAGAGGGGCAGTGCGATGCCGATCGCTTGGGTGGACCGCTCCAGCCGGGCGAGATGGGACGCGCTGTCGACCAGCTTGCCGTCGATCACCGCCGCGACCTCATAAATGCCGTCCGCGAACAGGAAGCCGCGATCCAGCACGGACAGCTGGGCTTGTTCCAGCGGCAGGAAGCGGCCGTTCAGATAGGCGATGGACATGGGATGACGATGAAATCCTTGAGGGAATAGATGGCTGATGTTGCCGCTTGTGTCGGCCGGGTCAAGCTTATGAGCGGATTTGTACCCTCTCCCCTTCCCCGCCTCTAAACCCGCGCTAAGCCGCCTGCCCGCGCAACGCCTTCTGCCGCCGCCGCTGCACCGATGACCCGATCCCCATCGCCTCGCGATATTTGGCGACGGTGCGGCGGGCGATGTCCATGCCCTTGGCGCGCAGCAGGTCGACCAGCGTGTCGTCGGACAATATGGCGTCCGGAGTCTCCGCCGCGATCAGCGCCTTGATGTGGCTCTTGACCGCCTCGGCCGACACCGCGCCGTCGCCGCCGGCCGCAGAAACGCCGCTGGTGAAGAAATATTTGAGTTCGTAAAGCCCGCGCGGGCAGGACAGATATTTGTTCGACGTCACCCGGCTGACGGTCGATTCATGCATCTGGATCGCATCGGCCACGGCCTTCAGCGTCAGCGGCTTCAGATGCTCCACCCCCTTGCGGAAGAAATCCTCCTGCTGGCGGACGATCTCGCTCGCGACCTTGATGATGGTCTTCTGCCGCTGGTCGAGCGCCTTGACCAGCCAGTTGGCGCTGGCGAGGCAATCGGCCAGCCATGCTTTCGAGGTCTTGTCCTGCGGACCGGACGCCAGCTCGACATAATAGGTCCGGTTGATCAGCACGCGGGGCAGGGTGGCGCTGTTGACCTCGATCGCCCAGCCCTCCCGCGTCGGCCGCACGAACAGGTCGGGCGTCACCGGCGCGGCGCTCTCGGTGGAAAAGCGCAGGCCGGGCTTGGGATCATAGCCGCGCAGCTCGCGGATCATGTCCGCCATATCCTCCTCATCCACGCCGCAGATCCGGCGCAACTGGGGCAGGGCGCCCCTGGCGAGCAGGTCCAGATTGGCGAGCAGCTTCGCCATGCAGGGATCGTAGCGGTCGACCTCTTTCGCCTGCAACGCCAGACATTCCGCCAGCGACCGCGCGCCAACCCCGGTCGGATCGAAACCCTGGATCACCGCCAGCACCTGTTCGACCTGAAAGAGCGGCACCCCCATGCCATGGGCGGTCTCCAGCAGATTGGCCTCCAGATAGCCGGCCTCATCGATCTGCCCGATCAATTGCGCGGCGATCATCAGGTCCATGCCCGACAGCGCGCTGCGGGCCTGATCCATCAGATGTTCCTGAAGGCCCTGCTCCGGATTGGCGAAGCTGTCGAAATCGGGCGCCTCGCCGCTGCCGCCGGACAGCAGGTCCACGCCGCCGGAACCGATGGCCGCCGTCGCCATCCGGTCGCCCGGCCCATCGTCGATGAAGGTCTCCGCGCTATAGTCGACGTCCAGCGGCGAATCCGCGCCGCCCAGACCCTGGCCGATCAACTGGTCGGCATCGCCGGTCTCGGCGCGCAGGTCATGCTGTTCTGCCGCCCGGTCCACGCCGTCGGCGGGCGGCGCGAAATCATCCGCTCCGCCGGATTCCAATAACGGGTTCTTTTCCAGTTCGCCCGCGACGAACGCCTCGATCTCCAGATTGGACAGCGCCAGCAGCTTGATCGCCTGCTGAAGCTGCGGCGTCATCACCAGCGACTGGCTCTGCCGCAGGTCGAGACGGGGCGCGAGCGCCATCAGCCTTCCCCCTCGCCGCCGTCAGGAAGGACCCGCCCGCCGCCCATGTCAGAGCGAGAAATTCTCGCCCAGATAGAGCCGACGCACATCGGCATTGGCGACCAGCTCCGTCGGGCTGCCCGCGAACAGCACCTTGCCGTCATAAATGATGCAGGCGCGGTCCACGATCTCCAGCGTCTCGCGGACATTATGGTCGGTGATGAGGACGCCGATGCCGCGCGTCTTCAACTGCTTCACCAGGTCGCGAATATCCGCGATGGACAGCGGATCGATGCCCGCGAACGGCTCGTCCAGCAGCACGATCGACGGATTGGCCGCCAAGGCGCGGGCGATCTCGCACCGCCGCCGCTCGCCGCCCGACAGCGCCATGGCGGAGGAATCGCGCAGCCGGGTCAGGCCGAATTCCTCCAGCAACTGTTCCAGCCGCGCCTGCCGCGCCGCCCTGTCCGGTTCCGCCAGTTCCAGCACCGCGCCGATATTCTGGGCCACGGTAAGGCCCCGGAAGATCGATGTTTCCTGCGGCAGATAGCCCAGCCCCAATATCGACCGGCGGTACATGGGCAGGCCGGTGATGTCCTGCCCGTCCAGCACGATGCGGCCATGGTCCGGCCGCACCAGCCCCATCACCGAATAGAAGCAGGTCGTCTTGCCCGCGCCATTGGGGCCGAGCAGGCCGACCACCTCGCCCTTGCCGACGGTCAGCGACACATCGGCCAGCACGACGCGCTTGTCATAGCTTCTGGCGATGGAGATGACGGACAGGCCTTCTCCCACTTCCTGCGGGGGAAGGGGCGATGCCGGGGCTGAGCGGTCCTGCATCATCACGTCGTCCATCACGTCATCCTTGCTGCCGCATGCTTCTTGCGGGTTGAATCCGTGACCCGTGCGGCAATTGGCAAGCTTTGTGCATGGGATCGCCGCCGGGGCAAGGGGAAAATGGTTCCATGCGCCTTTTAGGGCTGTGAAACGCCGCAAGATTGGGACTGGCGGTGGCGCTTTCAATGACGATGGCGGGAAGCATCCTCGGTTGGCGAGCGCGCCCGGCCAGATTTTCCAACCAGCCAACCATATGCCGCCCGCATACGCATCGCTGCGTCCCCGAACTTGGCGATGATGGGACTATTGGATCTCAAGGAAAATGGTGCGGTCGAGAAGACTCGAACTTCCACGGCCTTTCGGCCACAACGACCTCAACGTTGCGCGTCTACCAATTCCGCCACGACCGCACATTTTCCGGGAACCGGCGGGGCCGGTGCCTTGGTAGGAGGCGGCCCTTAGCAAAGGCTTTTTCCTCATGCAACAACCGATCTTCATTTGCGTTGTTTTGGTAGGAGAAAGTCAGGGGCGGGTGAAGGATAGAGGAAGGGTTGCCCCATGTCCGCGCGTTTCTGGTTGTTTTCATGTGCATGTGCCGGGGTGGCGCTGACCGGCGGCTTCGGTCTGGGCCTGTACGCCACGACACAGCCCAGGCCTGGAACCGAAACCTCCTTGCCGCAGGCGGTCAGCCCCGACGGGACCGGTTACGACATGGGGTCGGCCGATCTGACCGGCCCCGCCATCGTTCGCTGCGACGGCTGCGGTCCGACGCTTGCGGACAGGCAGATGGCGGCCGACATGGCTGGCTGGGACGGAATGAACGATCCTGTGGTGCGCGATTATGCGGCGCAGGGGGATGAGATGGCGCCTGATCATGCCGAACCGCCCCAGACCGTCCGGACGTTGCCGGCCTCCATCGAAAGATTCGCCAATGGCGAGAGCGAAGGCAGTTTCCAGCCCGTCCGGATCGCGCAGGCGCCCGAAAGCTGAACGTCCGCCGAGGAAGCCCCGGCGGACGCTGCCCTGTCTTACTGAACCGGCCGCTTATTCGGCGGCAACGACCTGCGTCGGCGCATCGCTCAGCGGATGGGCGAGGCGGTTCACCATTTCCTTCGGGCAGACCTGCCAGAAGTAGCGGCGCCAGCGGTCCCAATCGTCCAGGATCGTGTTCGACCATTTGCTGTCGGTCGCCACCGCATGCTGAGCGATCAGCGCCTTCAGCTCCGCCTCCCAATGAGCGCTTTCCAGCCGCTGCCAGACGATGCTTTCCGGATTGGCGCGCGTCGGGAAGCTGCCGTCCTCGTCCAGGATGAAGGCCATGCCGCCCGTCATGCCCGCGCCGAAATTGGCGCCGGTCCTGCCCAGGATGACCGCGGTGCCGCCGGTCATATATTCGCAGCCGTTCGCGCCGCAGCCCTCGACCACCACCTGCGCGCCCGAATTGCGGACGGCGAAGCGTTCCCCGGCCTGTCCCGCCGCGAACAGCTTCCCGCTGGTCGCGCCGTAGAGCACGGTGTTGCCGATGATGGTGTTGTCCTTGCTCGACAGCGGCGAGGACACCGTGGTGCGCACGGTGATGATGCCGCCCGACAGCCCCTTGCCGACATAGTCGTTGGCGTCGCCGAAGACCTCCAGCTTGATGCCCTTGCACAGGAAGGCGCCCAGCGACTGGCCGGCCGAACCGCGCAGCCGCACGGTCAGATGGCCGTCCGCCAGCGTCGACATGCCGAACTTCTCCGTGACGGCGGCCGACAGGCGGGTGCCCACGGCGCGATGCGTGTTGCGCACCGTATAGGTGAGCTGCATCTTCTCGCCGCGTTCGAACACCGCGCGGGCATCCTTCATCATCTGCGCGTCAAGGCTGTCGGGCACCGGGTTGCGCCATTCCGTCAGGCTGAAACGGCGCTGGTCGTCGGGCGCGTCCACCTTGGCGAGGATCGGGTTGAGGTCCAGATCGTCCAGATGCTCGGCGCCGCGATTGACCTGCTTGAGCAGTTCGGTCCGCCCGATCACCTCGTCCAGGCTGCGATAGCCCAGACGCGCCAGAATCTCGCGAACCTCTTCCGCGATGAAGGTCATGAGGTTGATGACCTTCTCCGGCGTGCCGGTGAACTTCTCGCGCAGGCGCTCGTCCTGCACGCAGACGCCGACGGGGCAGGTGTTGCTGTGGCACTGGCGCACCATGATGCAGCCCATGGCGACCAGCGACAGCGTGCCGATGCCGAACTCTTCCGCGCCCAATATCGCCGCGATCACGATGTCGCGGCCGGTCTTGAGCCCGCCGTCGGTGCGTAGCTTCACGCGATGCCGTAGGCCGTTCAGCGTCAGCACCTGGTTGGCTTCCGACAGGCCCATTTCCCAGGGCGTGCCCGCATATTTCACCGAAGTCTGCGGCGAAGCGCCGGTGCCGCCGACATGGCCCGCGACCAGGATGACGTCTGCGTGGGCCTTCGCCACGCCCGCCGCCACGGTGCCGATGCCCGCCTGGCTGACCAGCTTCACGCAGACGCGGGCGCGGGGATTGATCATCTTGCAGTCGTAGATGAGCTGCGCCAGATCCTCGATCGAGTAGATGTCATGGTGCGGCGGCGGCGAGATCAGCGTCACGCCGGGCGTCGCATGGCGCAACTTGGCGATGAACTCCGTCACCTTGAAGCCGGGGAGCTGGCCGCCCTCGCCGGGCTTGGCGCCCTGCGCGACCTTGATCTCGATTTCCTCGGCCGACCCCAAATACTCCGCATGGACGCCGAAGCGGCCCGACGCGATCTGCTTGATCACCGAATTGGCGTTGTCGCCATTCTCATAGGGCTTGAAGCGGTTCGCATCCTCGCCCCCTTCGCCCGACACGGCCTTGGCGCCGATACGGTTCATGGCGATGGCCAGCGTCTCATGCGCCTCCGGAGAGAGCGCGCCGAGCGACATGCCCGGCGTCACGAAGCGCTTGCGGATTTCCGTGGTCGCCTCGACCTCGTCGATCGGCACCGCCTCGCGGGCGAAGTTGAACTCCAGCAGGTCGCGCAGATAGACCGGCGGCAAATCGCGCACGCCGCGCGAGAATTGCAGATAGGTCGAATAGCTGTCGGTCGCCACCGAGGTCTGCAACAGGTGCATCAGCTGCGCCGAATAGGCATGCGTCTCGCCGCCATTGCGCTGGCGGTAGAAGCCGCCGACCGGCAAGCGCACGATGGCGCTGTCATAGGCGGTGTCGTGGCGCAGCTTCGCGCTGTAGTGGAGCGACTGATAGCCCTCGCCCGAAATCTTCGCGGGCATTCCGGGGAACAGGTCGTTGACCAGCGCGCGGCTGAGGCCCACCGCTTCGAAATTATAGCCGCCGCGATAGCTGCTGATGACCGCGATGCCCATTTTGGACATGATCTTCAGCAGGCCTTCGTTGATGGCGATGCGATAGCGTTCGAAGCAGGCGTCCAGCGTCAGATCGCCGAACAGCCCCCGCGCATGGCGGTCGGCGATGCTGGCTTCGGCCAGATAGGCGTTCACCGTGGTCGCGCCGACGCCGATCAGCACCGCGAAATAATGGGTGTCGAGCGCTTCGGCGCAGCGCACGTTGATCGACGCATAGCTGCGCAGGCCCTTGCGGACGAGATGCGTATGCACCGCCGCCGCCGCCAGCACGCCGGCGATGGCGACGCGGTCGGCGTTGACATGCTCGTCGGTCAGGAAGATTTCGGTGCGGCCCTCGCGCACGGCCTGTTCCGCTTCCTCCCGGATGCGGGCGATGGCGGCGCGCAACTGCTCCTGCCCGCCCTCGGCCGGGAAGGTGCAGTCGATCTCGGCCACCGCAGGGCCGAAATGCCCCTTCAGCTTCGCCCATTCGGACGAGGTCAGCACCGGCGAATCCAGCACCAGCACATGGCTGTTCTGCGCGTCCTGCTCCAATATGTTGTGGAGGTTGGAAAAGCGCGTCTTCAGGCTCATGACGTACCGTTCCCGCAGCGGATCGATCGGCGGGTTGGTGACCTGGCTGAAATTCTGGCGGAAGAAATGGCTGACCGTGCGCGGCTTGTCGGAAATGACGGCCAGCGGCGTGTCGTCGCCCATCGATCCGACGGCTTCCTTCGCATCCTCGACCATCGGCGCGAGGATCAGCTCCATGTCCTCAAGCGTCAGGTTGGCGGCGACCTGACGGCGCGTCAGTTCGGCCTTGTCCCATGAAGGCAGGGCACTGGGCACATCGCCCAGATCATTGACCGTCATGAAGTCCTTGATCAGTTCCGAATAGGGGCGCTCGCCGGCAATCTGGTCCTTGATCTCATGATCGTCGTAGATCGTGCCTTCCTGCAGGTCGACGGCGATCATCTGGCCCGGACCCATGCGGCCCTTCCGCACGATGGTGGTTTCGGGAACGACGACCATGCCGGTTTCCGAACCCACGATCAGCAGATTGTCGCCGGTCAGCGTGTAGCGCAGCGGGCGCAGCGCATTGCGGTCGACGCCCGCCACGACCCAGCGGCCGTCGGTCATCGCCAGCGCGGCGGGGCCGTCCCACGGCTCCATCACGGAGGCGAGATATTCATACATGTCCGCATGCGCCTGGGGCAGTTCGGCGCTGGCCGACTGATAGGCTTCGGGCACGAGCATCAGCTTGGCAGTCGGCGCGTCGCGGCCCGAACGGCAGATCGCCTCGAACACGGCGTCGAGCGCGGCGGTGTCGGACGCGCCCGCCGGTATCACCGGCTTGATGTCCTCCGACTGCTCCCCGAAGGCGAGCGAAGCCATCTTGATCTCGTGGCTCTTCATCCAGTTCTTGTTGCCGCGGATGGTGTTGATCTCACCATTATGCGCGAGCGTGCGGAACGGCTGGGCCAGCCACCATTGCGGGAAGGTGTTGGTCGAATAGCGCTGGTGGAAGATCGCGACCCGGCTCTCGAACCGCTCGTCCTGCAGGTCCGGATAGAAGACCGACAGCGATTCCGCGAGGAACAGGCCCTTGTAGATGATCGAGCGGCACGACAGCGAGCAGATGTAGAAATCCTGAATCTGCGCGGCGATCACCTTCTTCTCGATCCGGCGGCGGATGAGGTAGAGGTCCTTTTCGAACTCGGCCTGATCGCGCTCTTCCGGCATGGGACCGGCGATCATGATCTGCTCGATTTCCGGACGGGTGCGCTGCGCCTTCTCCCCGATGACGGAGACGTCGACGGGCACCTGGCGCCAGCCATAGATGGTGTAGCCCGCGTCGATGATCTCGGCCTCGACGATGGTGCGGCAGGTTTCCTGCGCGCTCAAATCCGTGCGCGGCAGGAAGATCATGCCGACGGCAAGGCGGTTGGGCAGCGGCTTGTGGCCGGAGTCGGCAATGGCGTCATCGAAGAAACGCACCGGCAGGTCGACATGGATGCCCGCGCCGTCGCCGGTCTTGCCGTCGGCGTCCACGGCGCCACGGTGCCAGACGGCCTTCAGCGCGTCGATGGCGCTGGCGACCACGCGACGGCTCGGGCGGCCGTCCGTCGCGGCGACCAGTCCGACGCCGCAGGCATCGCCTTCCATTTCCGGGTGATACATGCCCTCGGCCGCGATCCGTGCGCGTTCTTCGGGGCTGGCCATGAAATTGGTGTCGGTCATGATGACTTACCCTTGCATGTGGCCGTCCCTGTCTTTGGGTAAGGCCGCTGTCATTCCGTTGGTTGCCGGCATCGCCGGCGCTTTTGTCAGTGGGCTTTCTTGGCGTCCGCGCCGAGCAATGCGGTGAGACGCTCGCGTTCAGCCTTCGTCAGATCATTATAGGTTCGCGGCTTGGGCAGCTTGGCGAGTTCCGCCGTGGAGGATTTCATGATCTCCGGCATGGCCTGCATCATTTCAGGCATGATCTTCTGCATCCGCCCGATATAATGCGGGTCGGCGGCCAGCTCCATGAAGCCCGCGCCGAACTTGGCGCCGACGGGCGTTTTCAGGAACGCACCGATCTGATCAAGCTCGGCCGCGCTGTAGCGATGGGCGAACGCTTCCGCCATGCCTTCCCGCATGTCCGGTTCATAACGTCCCATGAAACGACCCATGGCCGGCATCATGCTGTTGACGATCACGTCCATCCGCTTGCGGAAATTGGGATCGATGATCGCCATCATTTCCTCGATCGTGCCTTCACCCAGATGTTCCGCCCGTTCCGGGTCGAGGCCGCCGACCTTCAGGAACTCGCGGATCGGCATCCTGGTCATGCCGTCCATCATCGGTCCCATCATCTTCTGCATCATCGGCCCCATCATCTTTTCCATGGTGCCGTTGGGCAGGATGACGGCGGCAATCGGCTGAGCCTTGGTCAGCAGTGCCGGATCGACAGACTGGACGGCTGCCGCCTGAACCGGGGTCTGCGCGTCAGCCGCGATCGGCGTCGCCAGCAGGAGGAGGAGGGCGGCGCGCATCAGGCCGCCTGCCTTTCCCCGGCCGCCGCCTTGGCCTTCGCCTTCAGGTAGCGGTGCATATGTTCGGTCACGTCGCGGCCGTCGCGGATCGCCCAGACCACCAGCGAAGCGCCGCGCACGATGTCGCCCGCCGCGAACACGCCGTCCATGCTGGTCATCATCGTCTTGTGATCGACGCGCAGCGTGCCCCAGCGTGTGACGGACAGGTCTTCCGCGCCGAACAGCCTGGGCAGTTCCTCCGGATCGTAACCCAGCGCCTTGATGACGAGGTCCGCTTCCAGCGTGTGCTCCGTGCCGGGATCGGGTTCCGGCGCGCGGCGGCCCGATGCGTCGGGCTGGCCAAGGCGCATCTTCGTGACCTTGACACCGGTCACATGCTCCGTGCCTTCAAAGGCGATGGGCGCGGAAAGCCAGACGAATTCAACGCCCTCTTCCTCGGCATTGGCGACCTCGCGCTGCGATCCGGGCATATTGTCGCGGTCGCGGCGATAGAGGCACTTCACCGAAGTCGCGCCCTGACGCACGGCGGTGCGGACGCAGTCCATGGCCGTATCGCCGCCGCCGATGACGACGACCTTCTTGCCATTGGCGTGCAGCGAACCGTCCTCATGTTCCGGCACGGCGTCGCCGAAACCGGCCTTGTTGGAGGCGATCAGGAAGTCGAGCGCCTTGACCACGCCCGGCGCGCCGACGCCCGGCGCCTTGATGTCGCGCGGCTTGTACACGCCGGTCGCGATCAGGATGGCGTCATGGCGGCCGCGCAGCTCCTCCATGGTCGCGTCGCGGCCGACCTCGAAGCTTTCGTGGAAGACGATGCCGCCGTCCTTCAGCCGCTGGATGCGGCGCATGACCACATCCTTCTCCAGCTTGAAGCCGGGAATGCCATAGGTCAGCAGCCCGCCCGCCCGGTCGTGCCGGTCATAGACATGCACCTCATAGCCTGCGACCCGCAGATATTCGGCGGTCGTCAGACCCGCCGGACCCGCGCCGATCACGCCGACCGACTGGCCGGTGGGCGCGCCGGGGACCAGCGGTTCGACCCAGCCTTCCTTCCAGGCGGTGTCGGTGATGAACTTTTCGACCGAACCGATGGTGACGGAACCGTGACCCGAAAATTCGATGACGCAATTGCCTTCGCACAGACGGTCCTGCGGGCAGATGCGGCCGCAGATTTCCGGCATGGTGCTGGTCAGGTTGCTGAGTTCATAGGCTTCGCGCAGCCGCCCTTCGGCGGTCAGGCGCAGCCAGTCGGGGATATGGTTGTGCAACGGGCAATGGGTCGAGCAATAGGGCACGCCGCATTGCGAGCAGCGCGACGCCTGTTCCTCCGCCCGATCCAATATGAAGCTGCGGCTGATTTCCAGAAAATCGTCGGCGCGATCGTCGGCCGAACGCTTCTCGGGATAGGCTTGGCCCGTTCCCACGAATTTCAGCATTGGATTGTCTGCCATGATGAGTCCCTGAAATGAATTTGCAGGGAGCGCATAGCAGAAAAACCCGCAGAGTCACGCGGATTCTACAGATTATGTCAGTATGATTGACCTATTTTCCGGGAAATGCCTCCGGAACTTCTCCGCTCCTGAAATAATCTTGCGTTAAATAGGTCCGTTTCGGTCTTATCGCATGGAAAGCCACAGCAGGGCGGCTATTCCCGCGACGATTCGGTACCAGGCGAACGGCGCGAACCCATGGCGCGACACCAGCCCCACAAACCATTTGATGACCAGCACGGCGACGATGAAGGACACCACGAATCCCAGCGCAATGCTGTCCCATCCTACCGCGCCGGAGGTGATCTTGTCGCCATTCTTCAGCAGTTCCAGCGCGGACGCGCCCAGCATGGTCGGGATGGCGAGGAAGAAGCTGAACTCCGCCGCCGTGCGCCGCTCCACCCCCAGCGTCAGCGCGCCCATGATCGTCGCGCCCGACCGGCTGACGCCTGGGATCATGGCCAAGCACTGGATGAAGCCGATGCCCACCACCCGCACGAAGGGAATGTCGGCTATGCCGTGGAACCGGTTTTCCTTCACCATTCGCTCGATCGCCAGGATCGCCACGCCGCCGACGATCAGCGCCCAGGCGACGACCCGCGGCGCGCCCAGCAGTTCCTCGATATGATTATGCAGGGCAAGGCCGATCACCGCCGCCGGAATGAAGGCGACCAGCAGATTGCGCAGGAAACGCCAGCTCGTCGGCTCCTTGCGCAGCAGGCCCATGCCCACCGCCCAGAATGTGCGCCAGTACAGCACCACCACCGCCAGGATCGCGCCCAACTGGATGATGACGTTGAACATCGCCCAGGTGGACGCGTCATAACCCAGCAATTCGCTCGCCAGGATCAGGTGGCCGGTCGAGGATACGGGCAGGAACTCGGTCAACCCCTCGACGACGCCAAGCAGGATGACTGTCAGATAATGCAGGTCCATGGAGGGATGCAGTCCTTATGGGGCGAACAAAGGGAAACCCTCCCCCGGGGCGGGAGAGGGCGTTGGGTGCGTTGCGCCCATTGTGCAGAAGCGAATGGCCCGCGCAAGACGGCCCGTCGCGGCCCGGTGTCGGTCCGGCTGATCGGATTCCGGCCGATCAGGCCTGAACCCGGCCCGCGAAACGGCCATGCTTGCGGTAGCGGACCAGCCATTTCTCCGCGACGGCCGGCATCGGCGTGGGCGCGACGCCCAGTTCGGCCAGCCCGTCCGCGCCGGGCGCGACGACATTGTCCTTGGCCAGCATGGACAACTGGTCCCGCGTGATCGGTCCGCCCGGCAGCATGGCGATCAGCGAGGCGACCGAAGCGGGAACGGCGCACAGGCTGCGATCGCGGCCGATGGTCCTGGCGATCCAGGCGTTGAGTTCCCGCATCGTATAGGTCTGCGGCCCGCCCAGTTCATAGGTCTTGCCGCCATGCTCGCCGGGATTTTCGGCGGCGTTGGCGACGGCCTGCGCCACGTCCGCGACATAGACCGGCTGGAACCGGGTGTCGGCGGCGATCACCGGCACCACCGGGGCGATGCGGACGATCTCCGCAAAGCGATTGAGGAACCGGTCCTCCGGTCCGAAAATGATCGAGGGGCGCAGGATGGTCGCATTGGGGAAGGCGGCCTTGACCGCCGCCTCGCCCTCGGCCTTCGACCGGCCATAGGCGGAGGGGCTCTGCGCATCCGCGCCGATGGCGGAGATGTGGACGAGCGCCTGGACGCCCGCGTCCGCCGCCGCCCTGGCGACGTTCGCCGCGCCGTCATGGTGCGAACCCTGGAAATCGCCGGAGAGCACCCCCACCAGATTGATGACGATGTCGCTGCCGGCAATGGCGCGGGCGACGCTTTCGGGCTTGCGGATGTCCGCCGCGACGAACTGCGTCTGGCCAAGGGCGCCCAGCGGCTTGACGCGCACGGCGGTCGACAGATCGCGCTGCGCCACGCGCACCCGGGCGCCGCGCGCCATCAGCGCCTGGGCGACCTGCCGCCCCACAAAGCCGCCGCCGCCGAACACCGTAACCAGACTGTCCTTCATCACGCGTCCCATGCCTGTCTGTTCAAAGGGAATGACTCTGCGCATCCCCTGTCATCCGATAAGGAATGGCTTTCCGCCATCCCCTTGCAACAGCCGCGGCCCGCTGACAACTGCTTTACCCGATCCAGCCCCGCAAATCAGCAATCATCCACAGGCCCAGGCCCAGGAACAGCAGGGCCGCCCCGATCTGGAGCGCGCGCATCGGCACCTTCTTCGCCAGCACCTCGCCGAACAGCACGGCGGGCACGTTGGCGATCATCATGCCCAGCGTCGTGCCCGCGGTGACCGCCAGCACATTGTCGAACCGCGCGCCCAGCATCACCGTCGCCACCTGCGTCTTGTCCCCCATCTCCACCAGGAAGAAGGCGACCAGCGTGGTCAGGAATACCCCCGCCTTCGACGGCGCGCGCGCCGGCTCATCCTCGTCGATCCTGTCGGGGATCAGCGTCCACGCGGCCATCGCGACGAAGCTGGCGGCGACGGCATAGTGGAACCATGGCTCCGTCAGCACGCCGGCGACCGAATGGCCCACCAGCGCGGCGAGGAAATGATTGGCCAGGGTGGCGGCGAATATGCCCGCTATGATGGGCGCCGGCTTGCGAAAGCGGGTGGCGAGCAGCATCGCCAGCAATTGCGTCTTGTCCCCCATTTCCGCGAGCGCGACGAGGGCGGTGGAGGTGAGAAATGCTTCCATCAGGGTCTGTCCGGGCCGGGCGAAGGTGAAGACGCAATGCCACCATCCCCTCCCGCCCGGCTGGACGGAGAAGATGATGCCATTGGTCTCGCCCGATGCGGAAGGACGTTGAAGGTCTCCCGCATCCCGCCCGCCATGGCCTCTCGGCCAAATATGTTGACGAACGGCCCGCTCCCTCGGGAACGGCTGGCTACTCCCCAGATGACGCAGGGGCCCATAGGATGAATCGGCGGCAGAGGCAAGACCGCCCGGCGCTGTTGCCGCGCGCCGCAGAAACGGGAAAGGCGTAGCGGCCGGCCACGCCTTTCCTCTCCATCGCCCTGTCAGGCCGCGGCGGCGATCCCGCTGACGCCCAGTTCGGCCAATGCGAACTTGCGGATATGCTCGCCCATATCCTCGCGGTCCAGCGCGAGGGCGAGGTTCGCCTCGATATATCCTGCCTTCGATCCGCAGTCGAAGCGGCGTCCATCGAAGGTCACGCCATGGAAGGGCTGGGTGCCGATCATCGACGCCATCGCATCGGTAAGCTGAATCTCGCCGCCGGCGCCCTTCTCCTGCGTCTCCAGGATCTTCATCACTTCGGGCTGGAGGATATAGCGGCCCGGCAGGATCAGGTTGGACGGCGCCGTGCCCGGCGCGGGCTTTTCCACCAGTCCCTTCACCTCGGTCAGCGCGCCGTCGCGCTGGCCCGGATCGATCACGCCATAGCTCGGCGTGTCGGCCATCGGCACTTCCAGCGCGCAGACCAGATTGCCGCCGACCCTGTCATAGGCATCGACCATCTGCTTCAGGCATCCCCGGCCCGGCGCGCCCTTCATGAATTCGTCGGGCAGCAGGATCGCGAAAGGCTCATCGCCGACAATGTCCCGCGCACACCAGATGGCGTGGCCCAGGCCCAGCGGCTCCTGCTGGCGCAGGAACACCGCATTGCCCGGCGACAGCCGCGTGCCGTCCAGCGCGGACAGGTCCTTGCCCCGCTCGCGCTGCGTCGCCTCGGCCTCGAAGGCCATGTCGAAATAATCCTCGATCGCGCCCTTGCCGCGGCCGGTCACGAAGATCATCTGCTCGATCCCCGCCTCCCGCGCTTCGTCCACCGCATATTGGATCAGCGGACGGTCGACCACCGGCAGCAATTCCTTGGGCACCGACTTGGTCGCCGGAAGAAAGCGCGTGCCAAGACCCGCGACAGGGAAAACGGCTTTGCGAATCGGTTTGTAGGACATGAGGCTCCTGTTTCTTGGCTCGCGCGCGGAATGAAGGCTTCGCCCTCCGCCGCATAAAGATCAAGCGTGGAAGATTACTTAACCCGTTCAAACAGCCAGCAGGCGCTGCGCCACCCTTTCGAGGGAAGCAATTTCCGCTTCCAGTTGCTCAAGCGAGACATGCGTCTGATTGTTCCGCGCATCGCGGCATGTGAAGCCGCCGGGCGCGGGCTGCTGAAAGCCGCCGATGATGAGCGACCGGAACCGGTCGATCCTCTGCATGTCGCGCTCGATATCCGCTATTTCCGTCAATGCGCCGGCATTGCGCCTGTCCCGCATCGACACCATGGTCCGCAGTTCGGTCATCAGCTTCGTCATGCCCGGACGGGTCCGGGCACCCACGGTCCGCACATCCCCCATGGCTTCCCGCATCATCGCGATCTTCGCCTCCAGGCTCTGTTCCAGCATCGTCCAGGCACAGACCAGACGACCCACTGCACACAGAAGCGCCGCATCCTCCGGCGCGTAATCCGACACTGACCTCACATTGACTTCGGCAACCACGTTCACTTCATCCGCGCCCCGGTATGTTATGCTTTCCGCTCGGATAAAAGCCTGCCCGTTTTGCAGCGCAAAAGGCTAGGGGGGCGTTCGGTGCCGCCCGCATCCGCGGCACAGGCCATCGCCAACTGTGCCCAAACAGCGATGAACCGTTAACCGTCTTTCGCGGCCGGATCAGAAATCGATAGCGATTCCCTTGCGTTCCCAGTCGCCGTAGCGAACGGGGCTCAATAACTCGTCATGGCGGGAGGGACTGTCGATCGGGTCGGGCTGCGGCACCGGCGGGCTCTTGGAAAGGTGCGCGGGCGGCTTCACATGCGCGGGGCGCTTGCCGTTGAAGGTTCCCATCGGTCCATCCTTTCGATTGCGGGGGCGTCATCGCCACCCCATATTCAGGGCGCCCCATATTCAGAGTAAGGCCGCTATCTGGGCCGTAAAGGAGACTTTCGCAAGTGAGTGGGATGAAGACGGTGATGCTGCTGTCGGCGCTGACGGCGCTGTTCATGGCATTGGGCTACACGCTGGGCGGCGGCGGCGGCGCGGCGATCGCGCTGCTGGTGGCGGCGGGCATGAACCTGTTCACCTTCTGGAACGCCGACAGGATCGTGCTGTCGATGCATCATGCGCGGGAGGTGGATGCGCGGAGCGCGCCCGAATTCTACAGCCTCGTCGCGGACCTCGCCCGCCGCGCCGATCTCCCCATGCCGCGCGTCTATCTGATCGATGAGCCGCACCCCAATGCCTTCGCGACGGGCCGCGACCCGAAGCATGCGGCCGTAGCCGCCACCACCGGCCTGCTGTCGATGCTCAGCCGGGACGAAGTGGCGGGCGTGATGGCGCATGAACTGGGCCATGTTCGCAACCGCGACACGCTGATCATGACGATGGTGGCGACCATTGCGGGCGCGATCTCCATGCTCGCCAATTTCGGCCTGTTCTTCCGCGGCGGCAATCATGACAACGGCCATGGCAATGTCGCCGCGACGCTGCTGGCGGTGATCGTCGCGCCTTTCGCCGCGATGATCGTGCAGATGGCGATCAGCCGCACGCGCGAATATGGCGCCGACCGCGCCGGCGCGGAGATCAGCGGCAATCCCCGCGCGCTCGCCTCCGCCCTCGCCAAGATTTCCGGCCGTGCGGAGGCGATTCCCAATCCGGTGGCCGAACGCAATCCCGCCGCGGCCCAGCTCTATATCGTGCCGGTGTATGTCAGCGAGCTTTTCTCCACCCACCCGGCAACGGAAAAGCGCATCGCCGCGCTGGAGGAGATGGCGGGCGGCCCATCCCTGCCGCCGCGCGCATCCGCCCTATCCCCGTCAGTCCAGTCCCCGGCAGCGACCCGAGCCCGCAAGTCGAGCGCGCTCGATCCGCTGCGCCGCGATTAAGCATCGCACGCCGCTGGCATCCTTGCACCCCGTTCCCACGAGCCGCTTGTCCCGTGGGAGTGCGCGGCCTGCGTCCGATTTAACGCAGCGCGCTCTGGCGCCGCCATTCCGGGACAGGGGATCACCTCCCGACTTGCGCGACGGATCAGTCAGCGCCCACCAGCGGCACGATGTCGACAGGGCGGCCGTTCCGTCGCAGTTCGACGGTGATGCTGGGCCGCCCGGGCCCGGCATTGCCGAGCGGATCGCCTTGCCGCACCACATCCCCCACGGCGGCGTTGAGGCGCAGCAGGCCGGTGATCAGCGTCGTCCAGCCGCCGCCATGGTCGATGATGACGATCTGCCCATAGCCGCGATAGGGGCCGGCAAAGACGACGCGACCGGCCGTCGGCGCCACGGCCAGAGCATCGGGGCGCGTGGCGATGGTCAGGCCGCGTGAGCGGACGCCGCCTTCCGACACTTCGCCCATGCCCGTCACCAGCTGGCCGACGACCGGCAGGCGATAGGGCGGCGGCGCGCCAGGGCTGCGCGGACGGGCCGGTGCGGACGCGCGCGCCTGATCGGGCCGGGCGGGGCGCAGCAGGGGACCGGGCAGGGCAGCCAGCCGGTCGCGCAGGTCGCCCGCCTCCTCCAGCCTGTCCATCAGGTCGACGATGTCGCGCGCCCGCTCGCCAAGGGCAAGCGCGCGGTCGCTTTCCAGATCGGCATTGGCCCTGTAATCCTGCGCTGCCAGCCGCTTCTGCGTTTCCAGCCTTTGCAGGGCCGCCTGCCGCTGCTTCAGGTCCCGCTGGCTTTGCGCAAGCGAATCCGCCGCCTGCTCGGCCGTCGCGCGCAGGGCGCGGCTGCGCTCCAGTTCCGCGCGCAGGCCGGCGGTCCGCTCCCGGATGACGGGCAGCACCTGCCCCAGCACGGCGCGCATATGGATGGCGTCGTCGATCGATCCCGGCTGGACCAGCGCCAGCGCCAGCGGCCGCTGCGCCATCATCTGCAAGGCGGCGGTCAAGCGGACGACCGGCTCCTGCCTCGCGGCCAGGCGAACGGCCTGTGCGCGCTGGAGCCGGGCGACGATGGCGATGCGGGCCTGCGCGGCCTGTATGTCCGCCTCCGCCTGCTGGATGCGGGCGGCCATGGCGGCGGCGCGGCGGCGGGCCTGGTCGGCTTCGTTGCGGGCGGCGGCGGCCTGCCGTTCCAGCCGTTCGGAGCGCGACCGCGCTTCCTCCGACTGGCGGCGCGCGGCCTTCAGGGCGGCCTGTTCCTCGCTGAGGCTGGTGCCGCCAGTGCCGGTCAGGATGATGGCCTGCCCCTCGGCGGCGGGCAGGCGCGATCCGGCGAGCGCTGCCGCGCCGGCAAGAAAGGCCGCGATGATCGCCGTCCGTTTCAACTAAAACCCCCTGCCGGTTCCGCGGTTCGGCGCCGACCGTCCCTGACTAGGCTGTGTTCCGGCGGAATGAAAGAACCTCCATTCCCACAGGTTCCTGCGCAGGCAGCAACCCGGCTCTTGCGCTCCCTGTTCAGAGCAGGAGAAACTTCAGACCCTACCCTTCGCGATGATAGGGATGCCCGGCCAGGATCGAGCAGGCCCGCCACAATTGCTCGGCCAGCATGGCGCGGGCCATCATATGGGGCCATGTCATCGCGCCAAAGGCGATCAGCAGGTCCGCATTGTGCCGATCCGCATCGTCGAAGCCGTCCGCCGCGCCGATCAGGAAGCGGCATTCGCGCTTGCCGGAATCGCGCCACCCCTCGATGCGGCGGGCGAAATCGATGGAACTGAGCTGCCGGCCCTTTTCGTCCAGCATGACGGTGACGGTGCCCGGCGGGGCCGGCGGCAGCTTGCCGCCCCGATCGGGCAGTTCGGTGATCCTGAACGGCATGGTCAGCCGCTTCGCATAACGGTCGACCAGTTCCGCCTCGGGCGAGCGCCCGATCTTTCCGCGCGCGATGATGTGGAGGAGCATGGTCTGCCCCCTTAGAGCATCGTGCAGAAAAATCGTGCAGAAAAGTGGGAACCGGTTTCCGCTTAATGATGCGACGACGAAAATTAGGGCGCGCGACCTGCGCCCGATGGAACGCAGCGCGCTCTAACAAGGCGGGACGCGCTTGTCGAAGCGGCGGGTCAGGCGGTTCCCGCCACCGGCGCGTCGACGAAGCCCCACATCCGCTCCAGATTGTAGAAGCTGCGCACCTCCGGCCGGAACAGATGGACGATCACGTCGCCGGCATCGATCAACACCCAATCGGCCACGGGCAGGCCCTCTATGCGGGCGGAGCGCCCGGTCGCCTGCTTGATCCGCTCAGCCAGCTTCTGCGCCATCGACGCCACCTGACGGGACGAACGCCCGCTGGCGATCACCATGTGATCGGCGATGCTGCTTTTGCCTTCAAGGGGGATGGAGATGGTTTCCTGCGCCTGGTCGTCGTCAAGCGACTTCAAGACAAGGTCATGCAGGGCGGCAACGCTGTCGGCATTATGAGCCGTGTCGTTGGCGGGATGCGGTCTGGTCAAAGATGCTCCATTCTAGACAATCAACCGGCGCGTGAGCGGGTCGCGCACGCGTTTGTGTTCATATTCGCGATGCCAGAGGGGGTCTGCCTGCCGCAGCAGGGTCGCCGATCTTGGATCAGGGCGAAAGCGCAGAAGCACAAGCGCCGGCGGTCTCCAATCCGTCCATGCTGCACTCTGGCGTGCGGGCCGGACGAAGCGCCGCAGCCAGCCCATGGCCGGTGAGCCACGGGCGGCCTCATCATAGCCGGGCCGGGCGATCACGGCAATGGGCATAATCCGGGCTATGCCGCGCCAGTCCCTCCACTGGCCGAATTGCGCGAGATTGTCCGCCCCCATCAGCCAAAGGAACCGGTGGCGCGGATAGCGCCTTCGCAAGGCCTTCACCGTGTCGATGGTGTAGCGGGTGCGCAGCTGCGTTTCTATGGCCGTGGGCCGGATGAGGTTGCGCCGCGCGACTTTTCGGGCGTGGGCGAGACGGGCGGGGAGGGGCGCCATGCCGGCCCGGGGCTTCAGCGGATTGCCCGGCGAAACCAGCCACCAGACTTCATCCAGCCGCAAGGCGTGGATCGCGAACCGGGAAATGTCCCGATGCCCGTCATGCGCCGGATTGAAGGAGCCGCCGAGAAGGCCGATGCGTTTCATGATTCGCCCATGCCATTTGGCGGGGCGGGGAGCAAATTTCCTGCCGAGCGGGCATGATGCTTAGCCAGCTAATAAATAGATCGAGCGACAAACAGGCCTACTTCGGTTCGTGCTGCTGAGACGGCAGCAGCCCAGTTCCCGAATCCCGCTTCATCCCAAAATAATTAGCCTCCTAACCTCATGCGCAGGAAATCTACTCCGCCGCATCCGGCAGCGCCTCCGGCAAAGCCCGCACGGCCTCAGCCGAGGACGGTTCGCGAACCAGCGCCTCCACGGGCTCCAGTTCTTCCAGTTCCTTGCCCCCCGTCTCGATATTCAGGTCGCGCAGCTTGCGGCCCGTCACCAGCACGCGACCCTCGAAGCTGCCGACGAAGCTGTTATAATCCGCAACGGCCCCGTTCAGCCGATTGCCCAGCTTCTTGAGGGACGCCGCCGCTCCGGCCAGCCGCTCGTAAAGCTCCTTGCCCAGCATGCCGATCCGCTTGGCCTCATCCGCCATCTTCTCCTGCCGCCAAACCGCCGCGACGGTCCGGGCAATGGCGATGAGATTGGTCGGCGTGGCCAGCAGCACCCGCTTCCCGAAGGCATGGTCCCAAAGCTGCGGATCATGCTCCAGCGCGGCGGAGAGGAAATGTTCGCCGGGCACGAACATGATCACATAATCGGGCGCTTCGTCGAACTGGTCGGCATAGCTTTTCCGCCCCAGCGTCTCGACATGCGCGCGCATCGCAGCCGCATGGGCGGACAGGAGCCGCTTCCTCTCCTCCTCGCCCTCCGCGCCATAGGCGTCCTGATAGGCATTCAACGACACCTTGGCGTCAATCACCAGCGCCCGCCCGCCCGGCACGCGCAGGATCGCGTCGGGGCGCAGCCGGCCGTCCTCGCCCTCCACGCTCACCTCGGTCCGGAAATCCACATGCTCGGAAAGGCCGCATGTCTCCAGGACATTGCGCAATTGCTGCTCGCCCCAGCGGCCCCGCGCCTTGGGCGCATGGCGCAGCGAATCGACCAGCCGCTGCGCCTCGGCCCGCACCGCCTCCTGCCCCGACTTCATCGATTCGATCTCGCCGCGCAGTATGCCATAGGCCTCCGTCCGCTGCTGCTCGATCTGGGTGATCTTCTGGTCGTAACGCTGGATCGTCTCGTTGACCGGATGCAGCAATTGCCTCAGCTGCGCCTCACTCTTCTCATGCGCCTGCATCATGCGCTGGTCGGCGCGTTCCAGGAAATGGCTCTGCGCCTGGTGCAGCAGCTTGCCGCCAATTTCGCTGAACTGGGCCGAAAGCTGCTCCTTCGCATCTTTGAGCGCCGCGATCTGCGCTTCGAAGGCTTCCGCCCGCGCCTGCGTGTCGGATCGCAAGGCCGCCAGTTCCCGCGCCGCCGCTTCGCGCGCCGTGCGCTCCGCCTCCAGCTTCTGCGCCAGATCCGCCGCCTGCGCCGCGCGCTCCTGCGCCACCACCAGTTCCTGGATCGCGGCGTTGCGCTGGGCCGCCGCCATGTCCAGCTTGCCCGCCAGATCGGCCTTTTCCGTCAGCAGCGGCGCCACGGACCGGCCCCGCGCCAGCCAGCCGATCGCCAGCCCCGCGACCAGAGCGACAATGATGAGAATGGCGGCAAGGCTGTCCATATATGCCCCTTTGCAGAACGAAAGGTGAACCTAGCCGCATGACGTCACCGCCGCAAGCGGCATGCGGCATCCGCCGGCCAGGCGTTTCAGGTCAGGGACGTTCGGAAAGCCGCCAGCCGCGCCACCGCCTCGTCCAATATTTCATCCGCCTTGGAAAAGCACAGGCGGACGAGATGCGTCACCGGCTCTGCGGGATAGAAGGCGGAAATCGGGATCGCCGCCACGCCCGCTTCGTCGATGATCCGCTCGCAAAAGGCGACGTCGTCCATGTCGATGCCGGAAGCGGGCAGGTCGACGGTCACGAACCATGTCGCCGTGCTGGAATTGACGACATAGCCTGCCCCGCGCAGCCCGGCGACGAGGCGATCGCGCGAAGCCTGATAGGCGGCGCGCATCGCGTCGAACCAGCTTTCCGGCTTGGCCAGCCCCTCGGCCACCGCCCATTGCAGATGGGGCGGGGTGGTGAAGGTGATGAACTGGTGCGCGCGGGCAAGCAGCGTCGCCAGCGGCGGGGCGGCGCACATCCATCCGACCTTCCATCCGGTGACGGAGAAGATCTTGCCCGCCGACCCGATCTTCACCGTCCGATCCCGCATGCCGGGAAAGCCGATCAGCGGCTTGTGGGCGATGCCGTCATAGGCGATATGCTCCCACACCTCGTCGCAAATGGCGATCAGGTCGTTTTCCACGCAAAATTCGGCCAGCAGCGCCAGTTCCTCTTCGCGCAGGGCGATGCCCGTCGGGTTCACCGGATTGTTCATCAGCAGGAACCGGGTTTTTGGCGTGACCGCCGCCGCCAGCGCCTGCCGCCCGATCCGCCATTCGGGCGGGGTGAGCCGCAGCACCCGCGCCGCCCCGCCCGCCCGCTCGATCAGCGGCAGATAGGCGTCGTAGAGCGGCGCCAGCACCAGCACCTCGTCGCCGGGCCGGACCAGCGCCAGCAGGCTGGCCGCGATCGCCTCCGTCGCGCCGGAGGTGACGATCACCTCCTGCGGCGACAGGTCCAGCCCCTGATGCCGCGCATAATGCGCCGCCACCGCCTCGCGCAGTTCGGCAAGGCCCGCCATGGGCGGATATTGGTTGGACCGGGTCAGCAGCGCGTCGGCGGCGGCGCGGAGTATCTCTTCCGGCCCCTGGGCGTCGGGAAAGCCCTGCCCCAGGTTGATCGCACCGGTCTCCCGCGCGCGGCCGGACATTTTCTCGAAGATGGTGGTGGGCATGTTCCGATAGACGGGATGGCCGAGAGGATCGCGTTCGCTCATGCCGGTGGACATGCCGGTTTTCGGGGTGGGGGGTCAAGTTCCGTGCAATCGGCCCTCTGCTTCGGCCCGCTTATGTATTAGAATGCCGCTTTCCCATGGCCATGAGCGAGCAGACATGATCGACCGCCTGTTCCTGAAGCATCCCAGAGAGGTCAATGAAAGCTATGGCGAGCATTTGGAGGTGGCGACGCGCTTCGGCTTCCTGATGGTGCGGGCGGGGCTTGCCTGCATGATCCACGGGCTGGTCCCGGCTTTCTTCACCCGCACCGGCAGCGCAACGGTGAAGCGGCTGTGCGATGAAATGCGCCAACGCCAGCCGGACCTTCCCGAACCCGCTTATCTCAACCCGAAATGGCGCCCGGAATATGAGATTTGAAGGAAGAAGGCGACCGGCAGGGCGCGGCTTCGCTTATAGGGCGACGCGCTCCTGCCAAGGCGGGAGCCCAGTCCTGACGGTGCGCTAAAACGGCGACGCTTGGACTGGCTCCGCCCTTCGCAGGCGCAGTTGCATCTATTTCCCCGGCGCTCTGCAACCGCTCCGGCGCCGCACGGCTTTACTCCCACTCGATCGTCCCCGGCGGCTTGGAGGTGTAGTCGTAAACCACCCGGTTGATGCCCTTCACCTCATTGATGATCCGCGTCGCCACCCGGCTCAGGAAGGCGGCGTCGAAGGGATAGATGTCCGCCGTCATGCCGTCGGTCGACGTCACCGCCCGCAGGGCGCACACGCTGTCATAGGTGCGGTGATCGCCCATCACGCCCACGGTGCGGACGGGCAGCAGCACGGCGAAGGCCTGCCAGATCGCATCGTACAGCCCGGCGCTCCGGATTTCCTCCAGATAGATGGCGTCGGCCTTGCGCAGAATGTCGCAGCGCTCCTTCGACACTTCGCCCGGAATGCGGATGGCGAGGCCGGGACCGGGGAAGGGGTGCCGCCCGACGAAAATCTCCGGCAGCCCCAGTTCGCGGCCCAGCACGCGCACCTCGTCCTTGAACAGTTCGCGCAAGGGTTCGACCAGCTTCATGTTCATGCGCTCGGGCAGGCCGCCGACATTATGGTGCGACTTGATCGTCACCGAAGGCCCGCCGGTGAAGGACACGGACTCGATCACGTCCGGATAGAGCGTCCCCTGCGCCAGGAAGTCCGCCCCGCCGATCTTCTTCGCTTCCTCCTCGAACACGGCGATGAACTCGCCGCCGATGAATTTCCGCTTCTTCTCGGGGTCGGTCAGGCCCGCCAGCCCGCCCAGGAAGCGTTCCTCGGCATTCACATGGACCAGCTTGATGCCATAATGCTCGCGGAACAGGCTCACCACCTGCTCCGCCTCGCCCAGCCGCATCAGGCCATGGTCGACGAACACGCAGGTCAACTGATCGCCGATCGCCTCATGGATCAGCACCGCCGCGACGGCACTGTCGACGCCGCCGGACAGACCGCAGATCACCCGGCCTTCGCCCACCTGCGCCCGGATGTCCGCGATCTTGGTCGCGCGGAATTCCGCCATGGTCCAGTCGCCCTTGAGGCCGCAGACATGGCGCACGAAATTGGCGAGCAGCTTCGCGCCATCCGGCGTATGCACGACCTCGGGGTGGAATTGCGTCGCGTAGAAACGCTTTTCCTCATTCGCCGTGATCGCATAGGGCGCGCCCTCGCTGACCGCCACCACCTCGAAACCGGGGGCGAGCCGCGTCACCTTGTCGCCATGGCTCATCCAGACCTGATGGCGCTCGCCCTCCGTCCAGAGGCCGTCGAACAGCGCGCAGCCCTTCTTCACCTCGATAAAGGCGCGGCCGAACTCGCCGCTCTCGCCGCCTTCGACATGGCCGCCAAGCTGCTGCATCATCGTCTGCTGGCCGTAGCATATGCCCAGGATCGGAATGCCCGCCTCGAAGAAATGCTGGGGCGCGCGGGGGCTGTCCTCCCACATGACGGAGGAGGGGCCGCCGGAAAGGATGATGCCCTTGGGCTTCAGCCGTTCGAAGGCTTCGGCGGCGCTGTTGAACGGCGCGATCTCGGAATAGACGCCCGCCTCGCGCACCCGCCGGGCGATGAGCTGCGTCACCTGGCTGCCGAAATCCACGATAAGGATGGAATCCTGAAGGGGCAGCGTCATCGAATCGCCTTTATATGTCCAGAGGAAGGGATTCGCGCCCGGTTAGTGCGCTTGCGCCCCCTTGTCCAGCGAAGCCGCGTCCTCGCGCCGCCCCGCCGCCCATCCCAGCACGGCCCCGCCCGCCAGCACCGCCGCGGCGATCAGGAAGGCGCTGCCGATGAAGGGCAGCAGCGGCTTCGCGCCCACCGACAGGGAATAGACCGTGCCGAAGAACAGCGGCGACACGATGCCCGCGATGGAGCCGACGCTGTTGTTCGCGCCCTGCAACTGGCCCTGTTCGGATTCCGACACGCGCTGCGTCATCAGCGACTGGATGGTCGGCATGGCAAGGCCCCAGAGCGCGTTGGGGAACATCGCCGCGACGAACAGCCAGCCGGTCGGCGCCAGCCCCATCGCGAAAATCCCGACCGCGCCGAAGCCAAGCCCGATCACCATGGTTGTGCGGTCGCCCAGCCGCTTCACCACCGGCCCGACCAATATTCCCTGCACGCCCATGTCCATCAGGCCCACCAGCGCCAGCAGCGTCCCCACCTGCCACGCCCCCCAGCCATAGCGGTCCCCCGCATAAAGCACGAACACGGCGGAGAAGAGGTGATGCGCGAAATAAAGCAGGAAATTGACCACCGCCAGGCTCGACAGCTCGGGATGCGACCGCAGCAGCCGCAGCGCCCCGAACGGATTGGCCCGCCTCCACGAAAAATCCATCCGCTTGTCGGTGGCCAGCGATTCCGGCAGCACGAACAGCCCGTAGAAAAAGGCCAGCCCCGACAGCCCCGCCGCCGCCCAGAAGGGCGCCCGCAGCGAAATCTCCCCCAGCACCCCGCCCAGCAGCGGCCCGGCGACGAAGCCGCCGCTGAACGCCGCCCCGATCAGCCCATAACCCCGCGCCCGGTCTTCGGGCGGGGTGATGTCGGCCATATAGGCGAAGGTGGAGGTGAAGCTGGACGACGTCACGCCCCCCAGCATCCGCCCCACCGCCAGCCACCACAGATTGGGCGCGATCGCCATCAGCAGGAAATCGAGCGCGAGTCCCGCGACCGAGACCAGGATCACCGGTCGCCGCCCGAACCGGTCGGACAGCGATCCGATGACCGGCGAACAGAGGAACTGCATCCCGGCCCACAGCGCGACGAACAACCCGTTCCACATCCCCGCCGCCCTGCCGGAACCCGACAGCGTCTCGACCAGTTGCGGCAGCACCGGGATGACGATCCCCATCGACATCACGTCGAGCAGCGCCGTCACCAATATGAAGGCGATCGCGGCCTTGCGGCGATGGGATGGGCGCGGTGACATGATGGACTCCTGGGTGTCGATCGGGACAGAGCTTGTTCCGAGCCGACTGCATCGGATCGAATGCCACAGCCTGATGTTTTACCGCGTTTTTCGAGCCGGCAGATGATTCCTTCTGCTTGCAAAGGGCTCTAGGCGCTGCGCCCGGTCATGCCAAGTCCAACGGTCCCAGGCGGCCGCTCCACAGCAGCAACAGCCCGGAAAAGGCCAGGGCGACCCACAGCGCATGCAGGCCCATCAGCGCGAAGAGGGCACCCCCCGCCACCGCGCCCGCCACCAGCCCCAGCCACAGCAGCAGATAGGGCAGCCAGTTCCATCGCGGCCCGCCGGTCAGCGCCACCGCCAGTTGCTGGCCCAGCTTCACCAGCGCGCCGGTCATATAGGTGACGCCGATGCTGACTTCGCCGTCGCGCTGGAAGACGTTGTTCACCGCGCCCATCGCCGCCGCCATCAGCAGCGTCAGCCCGGAGCCCGGCCGGTCCGGCAGGGCCAGCAACGCGGCGCAGAACAGCAGCGCGGTCGCAAGGCCCAGCACCGCCTGCTTGCGCCAGCGGCCCGCCCGGCGCGCGACCAGCGCACCGGCCAGCACGCCGCCGACAAAGGCCCCGACCAGTCCCGCCGCCATCCCGGCGACCGCTGCGCCCTTGGCCAGCCCCACGCCCAGCCGGGTGGAATTGCCGCTCATGAAGGAAACGAACAGCCCGCCCAGCTTCAGGAATCCCAGCGCATCGATGAACCCCGCCTGCGCCGCCAGTCCGATGGCCAGCATGTGGCGGGAAGCATCATATCCGCGCATGCGCTGACCCTCGCACCATCAGCGCGTCCAGCGGAACGGCGCTGCTCTGGTCGCGGGGAAGCAGGGGGGCAAGCCATCGCGCGGCAAGGCCGGTCGCAGGCAGGCTGGCGATCAGGGCGGCGGGTGCGGCGATCAGCGGCGGCAGCATCGCACCGGTCAGATCGAGCAGCAGATGCTGCCCGATCAGCCCGATCATGCCGAACAGCGCCAGGAATATCGCCAGCAGCATCAACAGCGGCAGGCGACCGACGCCCAGCCAGCCCAGCAGGTCCGCATCGCCGTCAATGTCGAGATCGAAGTCGCCCGCGATGCCGATGGCCTGCACCGCCCCGATGAGCAGCATCAGGACGATCGCTGAGACGAAAACGACATTCTCGGTCGCGAAAAGGAACGCGGCCACCCCTGACTCCCCTGATTCGCGCCGATGCTAATGGATTGACGTAAAACAGGATAGGGCAAAGCGTGGCCGCGATGCGGCGGACCGAGCGCCTATCGGGCGGCGCGATCCCGCCGGAAATAAAGGTCCGCGATCCGGCCATTCTGCACCGAACAGGTGAAGTGGCGCGACCGTCCATCCTGCGCCCGCCAGCCGGACCGGACCTCGACATCGCCCTCCACATCATAGCCGTTGCGGGTCTCGCGGGGCTCCTGCACCTGCCGCACCTCGGCGTAGCCGCCCTCCCGCTCGGCCTCGTCGCGGGCGGCGAGGGCGCAATAGGTGATCGCATCCTCGCCATCCCGGTCGGCGGGCGCCTCCGCCAGATCGCCCCGCCCGCCGTCGCTGTCAGGGGATCGGGCGCCGGCATGGTCCTGATCCGCCGCCACGACATCGGAAAAATCCTCGTCGGCGCGCGTAGGGCTCGCTCGGTCGTCCGGGGCGGCGTCATCGGCGGGCGGCTGCGCTTCGTCCGACAGGTCATCCTGTTCCTGCGGCACGCCTTGCCGCGGCTGATAGGCCTGCGCCGACGCGACGCCGCCCGCCAGCAGGGCCGTCGCGATCAGCGATCCCGTCATCCACCTCATCTTGTTCATGACCCTCGTCCCTCAGCCGAAATTTGCCGATGGCTAGGCGATCATGGCTGTCGGAGGCCTGAACGCGAGTGCGCCGCCACCGGCGGCCATGGACGCATCCGCTCCCGAACCGGTAAGCGCCCGCCCTGCTGCCCGGCTATCGCGGCTGCGCGTCCAGTTTCAGCCCGGTATAATAGGCCGCAAAGGCATAGCTGTCGGCATATTCGTCGATCAGCTTGTCCACCGGCTTGCCCGCCCCATGCCCGGCCTTGGTGTCGATCCGGATCAGGCGGGGCTTCGGCCCCAGTTCCGCCGCCTGCAAGGCCGCGGCATATTTGAAGCTGTGCGCCGGCACCACCCGGTCGTCGGTGTCGCCCGTGGTGACGAGGATCGCCGGATACTCCTTCCCGCCCGCGATGTTGTGATAGGGCGAATAGGCGTAGAGCAGGCGGAAATCCTCCTCCCGGTCGGGCGATCCATAGTCGTCGATCCAGTAGCGGCCGGCGGTGAAACGGTCGAAGCGCAGCATGTCCATCACGCCCACGGCGGGCAGGGCGGCGGCGAACAGATCTGGCCGCTGGTTCACCACCGCGCCGACCAGCAACCCGCCATTGGACCGCCCCTCGATGGCAAGGCCGTCCTTCGTCGTATAGCCATTGGCCTTCAGATATTCGGCCGCCGCGATGAAATCGTCGAACACATTCTGCTTGTTGGCGAGCCGCCCCGCATCGTGCCATGCCTTGCCGAACTCGCCGCCGCCGCGCAGATTGGCGATGGCATAGACGCCGCCCTGCTCCAGCCACGCCATGCGCGTAGCCGAATAGCCGGGCGTCAGTGCGATGTTGAAGCCGCCATAGCCATAGAGGATGGTGGGCGCGGGCGCTTTGGAAAGGGCCAGCGCCTTCTTTCGGATCACCGTCATCGGGATCATCGTGCCGTCCTTCGACGGATAGCTGACCTGCTCTATGCCGTAATCGTCGGGATTGAAGGGCAGCTCCGGCCGCGCGAACAGCTCGTAACGCAGCGTCGCCGTGTCGAAGCGGTAGATGCTCGACGGCGTGGTGAAGCCCGAAAAGCTGAAGAAGGTTTCCGGATCGCCGTCGCGCCCGCCGAAACCGGCCGCCGTGCCCAGGCCGGGCAGCGGCACGTCGCTGACCTTTCGCCCGTTGAGGTCGATCAGCTCCGCCACGCTTTCCGCATCGGACAGATAGGCCAGGATCAGCCGGTCCCCGACCAGCGACCCGCCCGCCAGCGTGTCCATGCGCTCCGCCACCACCTGCCTGGCGCCGCGCCGGGGGAAGCGGGCGTCGATGCTGACGACGCGCAGATGCGGGGCATATTGGTCGGTGATGAAATAGAGCGTCGGCCCGCGGCTGCCGATCAGCCGCCAGTCGTTGGTCATGCCCTTCACCAGCGGGCGGACCTTCACCTTGCCGCCGGTCAGTTCGGCCAGATGCAGTTCGCGGCGCGGGTCGGTGCCCTGGAAGCTGCTGATGACCAGCCAGCGCCCGTCCTGCGTCACCTGCGCGGTGTGGCTGAGGCGCGGCTGGTCCGGAGTCGCGTAGATAAGCTGATCCTGCGCCTGCGGCGTGCCGAGGCGGTGATAATGAAGTTCCTGCCCCACTGTGGAGGATTGCAGGCCGGCGCCTTCCTGCGGCGCGGCGAAGCGCGAATAGAAGAAACCCTGTCCTTGCCCGTCCCAGGCAAGCTGGGAGAATTTCACCCATTGCACGACATCGTCGAGCGGCCGGGCGGTGGCGACGTCCAGAACCTTCAGCGTGCGCCAGTCGCTCCCGGCCTCCTGCACGGCATAGAGCAGGAACCGGCCGTCGGGGGAGGGCGCCCATTCCGCCAGCGCGTCCGACCCGTCCTCCGCCCAGTCATTCGGGTCGATCAGCAGCCGCTGCGCACCGTTCAGGCCGTCGCGCACATAGAGCGGCGTCTGGTTCTGGAGCCCCTTGTTATAGCCGTAGAAATAGCGCCCGCCCGCCTTGCGCGGGATGGTGTAGCGGCCATGGGCGAACAGCGCCTGCATGCGTTTCTTGAGCGCCTCGCGACCCGGCAGCCCGTCGATATGGCGGCGCGTGAGGCGGTTTTCCTGTCCCACCCAGTCGCGGACGGCGGGATCGCTGCGCAGGTCGTTTTCCAGCCAGCGATAGGGATCGGTCACCTTGACCCCGAAATGATCCTCCACCAGGTCCAGCCTTTTGGCGGCGGGATAGCGCAGTCCTGAAGCGCCAGCGACCGCCGCATCCGGCTCCGCCTGCGCTGGGAGCGCCGCGAACAACAGCGCCGCCAAAGCAAAGCAGCCAAAGGCCCGCATCCGATCCCCCCGAATTCCCATTCCCATTCCCATTCTCTGGCGTTTCATGGCGCGGAAAGGCAAGAAAACAAAGAATATTTCCTATCTCCCCGCCCTTCAGGGGATGGCAGGGGGTGGGGGCCAACCGAATGGCTCAACGCCCCGCATATCCACGCCCCAAAAAAGAAAAAGGGCCGCGCCCCCTTCCGGAAGCCGCGGCCCTCTTCATCTGCCCGCTTGCGCGAGCCGTCAGCGGATCACGCCGCTTCCAGCTCGTCGGCGTCCGCACCCTGGACCGGACCGGAATCCTGACCCTTGGCGTCGACGTCGCGGTCCACCAGTTCGATGATCGCGATCGGCGCTGCGTCCGAAGCGCGGATGCCGGCCTTGATCACGCGGGTGTAGCCGCCATTGCGGTCCTTGTAGCGCTCGGCCAGAACGTCGAACAGCTTGGTGAGCTGCGCGTCGTCCTGCAGGCGGGCATGGGCCAGACGACGATTGGACAGGCCACCCTTCTTGGCGAGGGTGATCAGCTTCTCGACATAGGGGCGCAGTTCCTTCGCCTTGGGCGTGGTCGTCAGGATCTGCTCATGCTTGATGAGCGAGGCGGCGAGGTTGCGGAGCAGCGAGTTGCGATGCCCGGCGCTGCGCTGCAGCTTACGATGACCAACCTTGTGACGCATATGTCTTTCCTTCCGTTCGTTAAGGGGCCGTTTCAGGTACCCCAGACCAGGCGGCGTTTCAGGGCCGCCGCCCCTTTGCCCTGCCCCTTAAAAAGGGGCGAAGTTCACACCGTCCAAAGCGGACGCGAATCCGTGCTTTCCGGTGTCCAGCATCCCTCCGGGCGAACCGGAGGGAAGGCGGATCAGCCCAGCAGCTCCTGTTCGAGCTTCTTGGCCATTTCCTCGATATTCTCCGGCGGCCAGCCGGGGATGTCCATGCCCAGGCGCAGGCCCATGGACGACAGCACTTCCTTGATCTCGTTCAGCGACTTGCGGCCGAAATTGGGGGTGCGCAGCATCTCGGCCTCGGTCTTCTGGACCAGATCGCCGATATAGATGATGTTGTCGTTCTTGAGGCAGTTGGCGCTGCGGACCGACAGTTCCAGCTCGTCCACCTTCTTGAGCAGGTAGCGGTTGATCTGGTTCGCGTCGCTCTCGCCCTCGCTGGCCGAACCGCCGGCAGCGGCGCCGGCGGCCGGAGCGGCGACGGGCAGCGCGTCCTCGAAGTGGACGAACAGCTGGAGCTGGTCCTGCAGGATGCGGGCGGCATAGGCCACCGCGTCTTCCGGCGTGACGGTGCCGTCGGTCTCGACGGTCAGCGACAGCTTGTCATAGTCCAGTTCCTGGCCGACGCGGGTATTGTCGACCTTGTAGGCGACCTGACGCACCGGCGAATAGAGCGCGTCGACCGGGATCAGGCCAATCGGGGCGTCGGCCGGACGGTTGGCGACGGCGGGGACATAGCCCTTGCCGACGTCGGCGGTCAGTTCCATGTTCAGCGTCGCGCCCTGGTCCAGGTGGCAGATCACCAGGTCGGGGTTCATCACTTCGATGTCGCCCACGGTGGTGATGTCGCCCGCGCGC
Source organism: Sphingobium sp. RSMS (assembly GCF_005406185.4). NCBI lineage: Bacteria > Pseudomonadati > Pseudomonadota > Alphaproteobacteria > Sphingomonadales > Sphingobiaceae > Sphingobium > Sphingobium sp. RSMS. The sequence goes on from NZ_CM191257.1 coordinate 3,270,549, forward strand.
ACTTCGGCGGGGCCGGTGGCGGAAAGCTGGAGACGGCGTGGACCGTCGCCTTCCATTTTCAGCGCAACCTGCTTGATGTTGAGGACGATGTCCGTGACGTCCTCACGCACGCCCGCGAGCGAGGAGAATTCGTGGAGGACGTTCTCGATCTTGATCGAGGTGACCGCCGCGCCCTGGAGCGAGGACAGAAGAACCCGGCGCAGCGCGTTGCCAAGCGTCAGGCCGAAGCCGCGCTCCAGAGGTTCGGCGACGAAGGTCGCCTTGCGCTTGCCGTCGCCCGCGACCTTGATCTCAAGGCTGTTGGGCTTCTTCAATTCCTGCCAGTTCTTCATGTTGACAGTCATGTATTTCCCCTGGGGATGAGGCCGAAACGTTCAAAAATCCTGACCCGACAGGACGTTCCGACCGATGCAGATGGGTGAGCGGGCGACGCGTCCGCCGCCCGCCGACAAGCCGCGCGTCGTTGTTAGACGCGGCGGCGCTTGGAAGGGCGCACGCCGTTGTGCGGGATCGGCGTCACGTCGCGGATGGAGGTGATGTGGAAGCCGACGGCCTGCAGCGCGCGCAGGGCCGATTCACGGCCCGAGCCCGGACCCTTCACTTCGACTTCCAGGGTGCGCACGCCATGTTCGGCCGCCTTGCGGCCGGCGTCTTCGGCGCAGACCTGCGCGGCATAGGGCGTCGACTTGCGGCTGCCCTTGAAGCCCATCATGCCCGCCGAGGACCAGCTGATCGCATTGCCCTGGGCGTCGGTGATGGTCACCATGGTGTTGTTGAAGCTGGCGTTGACGTGCGCGACGCCGGCCGAGATGTTCTTGCGTTCGCGGCGCTTGATGCGCTGGGGTTCGCGTGCCATTTTTGCTCTATCCTACTGAAATCTTGTGTTCCGGGAGGCTGCGCCCAGGTAGGGCTGCCTCCGGCGGAGAAGAAGATGAAATAGTCCCCCGGACTATTTCTTACTTCTTCTTGCCGGCAATCGGCTTCGCCTTGCCCTTGCGGGTGCGCGCATTGGTGTGCGTGCGCTGGCCGCGGACCGGCAGGCCCTTGCGGTGACGCAGGCCGCGATAGCAGGCCAGGTCCATCAGGCGCTTGATGTTCATCGCGGTTTCGCGGCGCAGGTCGCCCTCGACCGTGTGGTCGGCGTCGATGGCTTCGCGGATCTGCAGCACTTCGGCGTCGGACAGGTCCTGCACGCGGCGGCTGTGATCGATGCCTAGCTTGTCGGCGATGTCGACGGCGGTCTTGCGGCCGATGCCGTGGATGTAGGTGAGCGCGATGATCACGCGCTTGTTGGTCGGGATGTTGACACCCGCAATACGTGCCATGGTATTCTGTACTCCTGCTCCACGGGGCGGTTGGCGCCGCCCCATCTCAAAGCGTCAGGGCTGAAGTCCTTAAGGAGACGACAGCCGATTCGATAGGCCCAAGACGCAAAAAAGACGGCCAGTGCCACTGCACTGCCGCTCGTCAGCGTGTCGGGAAGGGGTGCCCTTAGCGATTCGGCCTTCGGCTGTCAATGACGGGCAGGCGCGAAAGCGGCGAAATCCGGCGCTTCCGCCGCCCTTTCTTTCGACCGGTCCGGCATGTCGTCCCGCCCTTTTCGGGTTGATGCCATCCCCGTGCCTAAGGCATGGAGGCGGGATGCGCTTCACTCTGCCCTCCGCCATGCCGGCGGCCGCCTTCGTCCTGCTGGCTTCCTGCGTGGGCGCGCCCCAGCAGCGCGCGCCTGTTCCCGCACCTGCGCCCCGGCCGGCTCCCGCGGCCCGGCCCGCGCCCCCTCCGCCGCCGCCGGCCGACTGGCAGGACCGCGCGACGACCGCGGGCGACTGGCGCTATCAGGTCGACGGCGCCGGATCGGCCGCCCTGTTCGGCCCGGATGCGCAAGGCAGCCTGTTCGTCATCCGCTGCGACCGGACGACGCGCCGCGTCAGCCTTTTGCGGCCCGGCCCGGCGCAGGCGGCGATGACGGTGCGGACCAGCTATGGCGCGGTCAGCTGGCCGGCCGGCCCCGCCACCGGCGCCATCGCCGCGACCCAGGCGACCCGCGCCGCCAGCGACGCCACGCTCGATCAGATCGCCTACAGCCGGGGCCGTTTCGCGGTCGAGGTGCAGGGTCTGGAGATGCTGGTCCTGCCAAGCTGGGCGGAGGTCGGCCGCGTCGTGGAGGACTGCCGCGCCTAAGTCCTTGATTTCAGGCGAAAGGCGCTGGTTTCAGGGCAGATCGCCTGCAAAAGGCGGACGCAAAAGTATGATTCGAAAAAAGAATTTTACAAGCCTTGAAGTGGCGGCCGGTCTGATTCACATATCATTTCATAGACGGCGAAGGACCAGTACCGGGAACGGCTATAGGGGCTTCAACTAGCGAAAGGAGGTGATCCGATGTCTCATGGTTCAGCAATGGGGTCGGTCAAGTCCATTCGGGGAACGCGCCGCTGAGCGACGCCTTATGCGTCGGTTTTCCAGAATAGGGTGACTGTCGACCGCGGTTTCGCGATCGAGGCGCCGTATCTGGAAAATAGCGCGATCAACGTTTCCCTTGGGCGGCGCTTCCGGCCGCTGACCATGTCAATGATGGGCCGTCGGGGTTTAATCTACCCGGCGGCCCCTCTCATTTTTGATGGCGGTTTGATGGTTGGTTTCTTGCCATTAAGCCCCTCCCCTTCAGGGGAGGGGTTTGGGTGGGGGCGTGCCTCTACAGGCTTGGTTTTCCTTTGGGGCACGCCCCCACCCCTCAGTCCCCTCCCCTGAAGGGGAGGGGAAGCATTGACGTCCGCCATTGGCCAAATCGAGCCAGCCCGGCCACCTCATCCCCATCTCCCCAATCCCTACCCCCGCATCGTCCCCGTATCGATGAAGCGCTGGTGCCACGCCAGCGCCTCCCCCGGCAGCATGGGCGACTGCAACCCGTATGACCCCGCCAAAGCCCGCCGGAAATAGTCCTTCAGCATCGGCCGGAAGTCCGGATGCGCGCAATTCTCCATGATGACCTCCGCCCGCTGCCGGGGCGCCAGCCCGCGCAGGTCCGCCAGCCCCTGCTCGGTCACGATCACCTGCACATCCTGGTTGATATGGTCGACATGGCTGCAATGCGGCACGATGGCGGAGATCGCCCCACCCTTGGCCGTCGACGGCGTCATGAAGATCGACAGATAGGCATTGCGCGCAAAGTCCCCCGACCCGCCAATGCCGTTCTGGATGCGCGATCCCATCAGATGCGTCGAATTGACGTTGCCGTAGATGTCCGCCTCGATCAGCCCGTTCATCGCGATGCAGCCCAGCCGCCGCACCAGCTCGGGATGGTTGCTGATCTCCTGCGGCCGCAGGATCATCCGGTCCCGATAGCGCCCCATATCGGCATTCATCCGCGCCGCCGCCTCCGGGCTCAGGGAAAAGGCCGTCGCGCTCGCCATCCGCAGCTTGCCCGCGTCGAGCAGGTCCAGCATCCCGTCCTGGATCACCTCGGTAAAGGCGACCATGTCCTCGAACGGCGCGTCGACCAGGCCGGTCAGCACCGCATTGGCGATATTGCCGACCCCCGACTGCAACGGCAGCAGCGAAGCGGGCAACCGCCCCTTCTTCACCTCATGGCGCAGGAATTCCAGCAAATGCCCGGCAATCGCCCGCGCCTTGTCGTCCGGCGCCTTGAAGGGCGCGTTGCGATCCGGCGCATCCGTCTCGACCACCGCGATCACCTTGTCCGGATCGCAGCGGAAGGTCGGCTGGCCGATGCGCTGGTCCGCCCGCATCAGCGGGATCGGCTGGCGATGCGGCGGCAGCGCCGTGCCGTAATAAATGTCGTGCATCCCCTCCAGCGCGGGGTTCTGCCAGCGATTGACCTCCAGTATCACGCCCTTGGCCCGGTCGATCCACGTCTTGTTGTTGCCCACGGAGGCGGAGGGGATCAACTCGCCCCCGGCGGTGATCCCCGTCACCTCGACCACGGCAATGTCCAGATCGCCCAGGAAACCCTGCCACGCCATCGGCGCGACCTGACTTAGATGCATGTCGAAATATTGCATCTGGCCCTTGTTGATCCGCTCCCGGGCAATGGGATCGCTATTATAGGGCAGGCGGAACTCCACGCCGTCGGCCTGCGCCAGCGCCCCGTCCAGCTCCGGCCCGGTCGACGCGCCGGTCCACACCCTGACGCGGAAGGGCTCGCCCGCCGCATGCGCGTCGGTGATCCGCTTCGCCAGCGCCAGCGGCACCGCCTTGGGATAGCCCGACCCAGTAAAGCCGCTCATCCCCACGGCCATCCCGTTGCGGATCAGCGCCGCGGCCTCCTCCGCCGTCCGGCATTTGGCGGCCAGCCCGGCATGGGCGATGCGATCGGTCATGGCTATCCTCTTCCATCATTCCTTGCGCGCTGGCATCTGGCTTTTCGGCCGATCAGACAATAAGGATAAGCCGCACAATATCTGTGCGAGTATCGTGCAAATGTCCGATCTGTTGATCGCCCTGCGGACATTCGTCCGGCTATGCGAAAAACCCAACTTCTCCCGCGTGGCTGGAGAGATGCACGCCAGCCATACGACCATAGCCCGCCGGCTGGATCAGGTGGAATCGCATTTCGGCGCCATCCTCTTCCATCGCACCACCCGCCGGCTGATCGCCACGCCGGAGGCTGACCGCCTGCTGGTCCACGCCCGCGCGATGCTGGACGCGCTGGATGGGGCGGAACAGGAATTCGGCCCGGTCCGCGATCAACCGGGCGGCCTGGTGCGCATCGGCTTCACCACCGCGCTCGGCCTCTATTATGTCGAGCGCCTGGGCGATCTGACCGCGCGCTACCCCGCGCTCCAGCTCGATTGCGCGATGACGGACTGGCAACGCGACGTGGTGGAGGACCGCCTCGACCTTGCCCTGCGCGTCGGCCCCGTGGGCGACGACAGCCTGGTGGTTCATCCGCTGGGCGCGCTGCCCCGCCTGCTGGTCGCGCATCCCGCCTATCTTGCCGGCCGCGGCATGCCCTCGTCCGCCGAAGACCTTCCGGGGCATCAGTGCATCGCCTACGCTTATGGCGACGTGCCCGCCCGCTGGACCATCGACGGGCGGGAGAGGGTGGTGGGCGGCACCTTCCGCAGCGACAGCAGCGAAGCCGTCCACCGCGCCGCCCTCAGCGGCCTAGGCATCGCCCTGCTCCCCGCCATCCGGGTGCAGGGCGACATCGCGGCGGGACGGCTGGTCCCGGTCCTGCCGGAAAGCCATATCGCCCCGCTCGACATCTGGGCCGTCCACCCGTCCCACAAACGCCTGCCGCCAAGAGCGCGGGTGGTGCTGGACTTCCTCAAGGAGAATTTCCCCGGTGAACGGCCCTTAGAGCGCTGCGTCAAATCATAGGCCGCGCGCTCCAAGCTTTTGTTGTCGCATCCTTTTGAACGCAAAACCGGTTCCCACTTTTGCGCAGGATGCTCTGGCCTGAAGACCCGCCGCGCTCATTCGAGCGCCTTCGCAGGAACAGGATAAGGGGCAAGGGGCGCCTCTTACCGCTCTACCCCCTTCGCCTTCCCCCAGGCCCGCGCCGCCGTATAGCCCAGATAGCCCGTCCCGAAGAGCGCATAGAGCGGCTCCGGCAGGGCGTTGAAATAGGCTCGCATCGCCCGGATGATCCCCGCCGCCACATCGGGCCGCACCCCGCCGACCAGCCCCAGCGGCACCGACCACAGCAGCAACCCGTACATCATGTAGAGAAAGGCCGGCCGCGCCCGCAGCGTCCACCGGTCCCCCGCGACTCGCCTGCGTGAAGACGTCATCCCTGCCTCCTATCCGATCCGGTTGGCGAGCCAGCCATAGAGAAAGGCCTCATTGGCCGGCCTGCTCTCGGCCAGCGCCAGGTAGCGCTCGCCCTGAAGCGCTTCCAGCGCTTTCAGCAGCACCTTCTCGCCCGCCCGCCCGCGAACGGCCAGAAAGGCGCCCAGCGCGGAAAGCGTCTTCGCCCCCACCGCCTGATCCACCTTCAGGTCGGCATAGTCCCGCCCGTTGCGATTGAGCGCGTTCAACGCCCGCTGCAGGAAACCGCCGGCCGTGCCCGGCCCCATATTGACCGCCGTGTCGAACAGTTCCTCCGCCACCGCCGGCGCCAGTTCCGCGACGAAGGCGAAGCCCGGCTTCTCCCAATAGAGCCTGCGATAGATCGCCTCGGCCACCGTCCGGGGCATCGCCCGCATGTCGCCGCCATAGCCGTTGGCTCGCGCCACGGCCTGGGTGATGCCGAAATTGGTCGGTCCGCCGCGATCCGCCGGATGGTTGCCGTAGCCACCCTCCCGCGCGATGACTTCATCGATCAGAGCCGCAATATCCATGAAAACGCCCTCCTGTTCCGGAAAGGCGGGTCATTTATCCCATTTGGTTAGCTGTAGGACAGCGGAAAAGCGCTGGCGCGGGCGAAATGGATAAAAATGGGAAAAAGGCAGGCAAGCCGGAAAAGGCCCTGCCGGAAATTTGGTCGGGACGAGAGGATTCGAACCTCCGACCCCCACACCCCCAGTGTGATGCGCTACCAGGCTGCGCTACGTCCCGACCGGAGCGGCGCAATTAGAAGCAGTTTGGGGAATATGCAAGCCATTCGATGCAGGCTTTTTGCGCATTCGTCGGAAACCCTAATCATGTTGCCTCCGCCGTGCGATCTGTGTTAGCCGCGCGCCCTTGATCTGTGGGCGTTTATCGGCGCCCGCGACTGGACAAGAGAATAAGGCGAAAGTCCCAAGCATGTTCATATCTCCAGCCTTTGCCCAGACTGCGGGCGGGGAATCGTCCGGCGCCTCCATGCTGGTTCAGATGGCCCCGCTGGTCCTCATCTTCGTCGTCTTCTATTTCCTGCTGATCCGTCCGCAGCAAAAGAAGATGAAGGAGCACAAGGCCAAGATCGACGCCGTGAAGAAGGGCGATCAGGTCGTGACCGGCGGCGGTCTGGTCGGCAAGGTGGTGCGCGTCGACGAATTCTACGCCGAAGTCGAACTGGCGCCGGGCATGAAGGTGAAGGCGGTGAAGTCCACCCTGACCGACGTGATCGATCCCGCCACCGCCAAGCCCGCGAACGACTGAGCCCCACCCATGCTGAATTTCCCTCGCTGGGCGGTCGTCGCGATCCTGCTGCCGCTGTTGATCGGCATAGCCTGCGCCGTGCCGAGCTTCCTGCCGGACACGGTGGTCGGGCAACTGCCCAAATTCATGCAGACCCGCGTGAACCTGGGCCTCGACCTGTCGGGCGGCAGCCACCTGCTGCTCGAAGCCTCGACCCAGGACGTGGCGAAGCAGCGCATCGCCAATATGGAGGAGCAGGTCCGCACGGAACTGCGCCGGGGCGACACGAAGATCGCGATCGGGGATATTTCCAGCCGCGACGGGAAATTGAGCTTCATGGTGCGCAACCCGTCGCAGGTCGATGCCGCCGTCGAGCGCATCCGGCCGCTGACCCAGGGGGCGGGCCTCACCGGCCAGCGCGATTTCAATGTGGAGGTGGTGAACAGCTCCACCATCGTCATCACCCCGACCAAGGCGGGCATCGACAATGCGGTGAAGGGCGCGATGGAAGTCGCGACCGAGGTGATCCGCAAGCGCATCGACGAGATGGGCACGCGCGAACCGACCATCCAGCAGCAGGGCGACAACCGCATCGTCGTGCAGGTGCCCGGCCTTCAGGACCCCAGGGCGCTGAAGGACCTGCTGGGCCAGACCGCCAAGCTGGAATTCAAGCTTGTCGACGTCAACGCCAACCCCGCCGAGGTGGCGCAGGGCCGCGCGCCTGTGGGCAGCGAAGTGCTGCCCTATCCCACAAATCCCGCCGGCCCGCCGGTGATCGCCGTCTACCGGCAGGTCATGGTGTCGGGCGAGGATCTGACCGACGCGCAGCAGGGCTATAACCAGCAGGGCAACGAGCCGATCGTCAACATCCGCTTCAACGGTGCGGGCGGGCGCAAATTCGGCCAGGTGACGTCGCAGAACGTCAACCGTCCCTTCGCCATCATCCTCGACGGCAAGGTGCTGTCCGCCCCGAACATCAACGAGCCGATCCTGGGCGGCAGCGCGCAGATCAGCGGCAGCTTCACCGTCGAAAGCGCCAACCAGCTTGCGATCGCGCTGCGTTCGGGCAAGCTGCCCGTCGCGCTGACCGTGGTGGAGGAACGCACGGTCGGCCCGCAACTCGGCGCCGATTCGATCCGCGCGGGCCTGCTCGCCTCGGTGATCGCGGTGGCGGCGGTCGCGGCCTTCATGTTCATGAGCTATGGCCGCTTCGGCATGTACGCCAACCTCGCCGTCGCCATCAACGTGCTGGTGATCCTGGGCGTCATGGGCATATTGGGCGCGACGCTGACGCTGCCGGGCATTGCCGGCTTCGTGCTGACCATCGGCACGGCGGTCGACGCCAACGTGCTGATCTATGAGCGCATCCGCGAGGAGCGGCGGCGCGGGCGCGGGGTCGTGCAGGCCATCGAACATGGCTATAAGGAAGCCAGCCGCACGATCTTCGAAGCGAACGTGACCCACGCCATCGCCGGCGGCATCATGCTCGCTCTGGGGTCGGGACCGGTCAAGGGCTTCGCGATCGTGCTGCTGATCGGCATCGCGACCAGCGTGTTCACCGCCGTCACCTTCACGCGCCTGCTGGTGTCGCGTTGGGTCCGCGCCAAGCGCCCGACCGAAATCCACATCTGACGGGCGGAGAGAAACATGAAACTGCTTAAGCTCGTCCCGGACAACACCAATATCGGCTTCGTCAAGCTGCGCCACTGGGCCTTCGCCCTGACGGCGCTGCTGACGGTGCTGGCGGTCGGCGCGACCTTCTACAAGGGGCTGAACCTGGGCGTCGACTTTGTCGGCGGCCTGATGATCGAGGCGAAGTTCGAAACGCCGCCGCAGACCGACAAGGTGCGCACGGTAATCGACCGGCTGGGCGTCGGCGACGGTTCGCTCCAGCAGTTCGGCGATCCGAAAACGGTGCAGATCCGCCTCCCTCTGCCGGAACAGGGCGGCGCGGGCGCGGCCAACGCCATCGTCGAAAAGGCGCGCAAGGCGATGACGGCGGAATTCCCCGGCGTCACCTTCTCCCGCTACGACACGGTGTCGGGCAAGGTGTCGGGCGAACTGATCCAGAACGGCGTGCTGGCGGTGATGCTGGCGGTGATCGGCATCGCGATCTTCTCCTGGTTCCGCTATGAATGGCAGTTCGGCGTCTCGACCTTCGTCGCGATCATGCACGACGTGCTGATGACGCTGGGCTTCTTCGCCATCACCCAGCTCGAATTCGACCTCAACATCGTCGCCGCCGTGCTGACCATCGTGGGCTATTCGATCAACGACAAGATGGTGATCGACGACCGCATCCGCGAAAATATGCGCAAATATCGCAAGATGGACATGAAGTCGCTGATCGACCTGTCGGTGAACGAAACGCTGCCGCGCACGGTCATGACCTCGGTCACGGTGCTGCTGGCGCTGGGCGCGCTGCTGCTGCTGGGCGGCCATGTGCTGCGCGGCTTCACCGCGGCCATGATGCTGGGCATCATCGTCGGCACCTATTCGTCGGTCTATGTCTCCTCCTCGCTGCTCATCAGCCTGGGCCTGTCGCCTGCCACGGCGGAGAAGAAGGCGAGCAAGGTCAATATCGCCGCCCAGGCCGAGCGGATGGGCCCGCGCGACGACGGGGCGCGACCCTGAACGGGAACCGCTCCGGCATAGAGCTGCGCCGCGATGAATCGGGGCAGGGGCCGATCGTCACCGGCTTTCAGGGGCGGGGTTTCCGGGTCCGCGACGATGTTTTTCCCGAAGGCCTGCTGCTCTCCCCGGTGCGGGCGCTCGCCTGGCAGGATGCGCCGCCCGTCGACGCACTGACGGTGGCGCATCTGGGCGACCTGTTCGACCTCGACGTCCAGCCGGAATTCCTGCTGGTCGGCACGGGCGCCGCCCTGCGCCAGCCGCCGCGCGCCTTCGTGCGCGAACTGGAGGGGCGCGGCATCGGCGTGGAGGTGATGGACAGCCGCGCCGCCGCTCGCGCCTGGGGCGTGCTGCGCGCCGAGGAACGGTGGATCGTCGCGGCCCTCATGCCGCTTGTCTGAGGGGGCTGTCCGCCCCGCCTTGCGCTTTCCTGTTCCTTTGCCTACTCTTGTCGCCAAGTTCCGGCGCTTTTCGGCGCTGGCGAAGAAGAAAAGAGATACGGCCATGGTGCAGCACAGCCGCCCATCGCCGCAGAGTTCCGGCCCGGCCGGCGGAATTTCGGGCAAGGGGGTCCGTTCCGGTCAGGGCAATGGGAGCAAGGCTGCGGCCCTCACTCCCCCGTCGAAATCGCGGGGCCTTTTGCCTCATCCGCTGCGCGGACGCCGGTCCTACGCGGCCATCGACCTTGGCACCAATAATTGCCGCCTGCTGATCGCCAAGCCATCGGCGGACGGCTTCATCGTCGTCGACGCCTTTTCGCGAATCGTGCGGCTGGGGGAGGGGCTTGCCGCTTCCGGCCGGATCAGCGACGCCGCCATAGAGCGCGCGATTTCCGCCCTGTCGGTCTGCGCCGACAAGCTGCGCCGCCGGCACGTCACCCTGGCCCGCTCGGTCGCGACGGAGGCGTGCCGCCGCGCCTCCAACGGGGCCGAATTCATCCAGCGCGTCTATCGGGAAACCGGCATCGCCCTCGACATCATCAGCGCGCAGGAAGAGGCGCGGCTGGCGGTGCTCGGCTGCCACGCGCTGCTGGAGCCGGGCGACGGCCCCGCGCTCATCTTCGACATTGGCGGTGGCTCGACCGAACTGGTGCTGGTGGACGCCAATCGCGCCGGCGCGCCGCATATCGTCGATTGGGTGAGCGCCCCCTGGGGCGTGGTCTCCCTGACGGAGAGCGAGCCTTTCGACCATGCCGATCCCATGGACCGGCTGTCCGCCTATGCCCGGATGCGCGCCCGCGTGGCGGATGCCTTCGCGCCGCTGGCCCGCCGCCTGCCGGCTCCGCAGGCGGATATCCGCCTGCTCGGCACGTCGGGCACGGTGACGACGCTGGCCAGCCTGCATCTCGACCTGCCGCGCTACGACCGGCAGGCGATCGACGGGCTGATCGTGCCGTCGACGTCGATGCGGGCGATTTCGGCGCGGCTGTCCTCCATGCCCCTGGCGGAGCGGCAGAAGCTGCCCTGCATCGGGACGGAGCGGGCCGATCTGGTCGTGGCGGGCTGCGCCATCCTGGAATCCATCCTCGACATCTGGCCCGCCCAGCGCCTGGGCGTGGCCGATCGCGGCATTCGCGAGGGCATATTGCGCGGCCTGATGGACCGCGACGGAGTGAAGATGTGAGAGGCCCCCTGTGAGAGGTACCGGTGCCGGCAAGGTGCGGGTCAAGACGGCGAAGGGGCGGACGGCACAGTCCACCCGCTGGCTCGAACGCCAGTTGAACGACCCCTATGTCCGCCGCGCCAAGGCGGAGGGGTGGCGCAGCCGCGCCGCCTTCAAGCTGATCGAACTGGACGAGAAGTTCCACTTCGTGAAGGGGTCCCGCGCGGTGGTCGACCTGGGCGTGGCGCCCGGCGGCTGGGCGCAGGTGGTGCGGAAACTCTGCCCCAAGGCGAAGGTGGTGGGCATCGACCTGCTGCCGACCGATCCCATTCCGGGCGTCACCCTGTTCCAGATGGACTTCATGGACGACAGCGCGCCCGCCCTGCTGGCGGAGGCGCTGGGCGACGCGCCCGATCTGGTCATTTCCGACATGGCGGCGAACACCGTCGGCCATGCCGCGACCGACCATCTGCGCACCATGGGGCTGGTCGAGGCGGCGGCCATGTTCGCGGTGGAGAATCTGCGCAAGGGCGGCACCTTCGTGGCCAAGGTGTTCGCGGGCGGCACCGACGCCGACCTGCTCGCGATCCTCAAAAGGCATTTCACCACGATCAAGCATGCCAAGCCGCCCGCCAGCCGCAAGGGCAGCGTCGAATGGTATGTCGTGGCGCAGGGCTTCAAGGGCCGCCCGGAAGAGGGCTGATCCGTCCACCATCACCAAGAGATTGAAATGCCTCCCTGTTCCTGCGAAGGCAGGAACCCGGTTCGGCCCCTGACGCGGCACTCCTGCCCTCGCGGGAGCGCCATGGAGGCCGTCCGGGGCATGGGGGAACATCATTGGTTTCGACGGTATCGACGGTCGCCTATCTGGGGCTGGAAGCGCGCGGCGTGGAGGTTCAGTGCCAGCTCGTTCCCGGCCTTCCCAATTTCATCGTCGTCGGCCTGCCGGACAAGGCGGTCGCGGAAAGCCGGGAGCGGGTGCGCAACGCCATCGCCGCCATCGGCCTTTCGCTGCCGCCCAAGCGGATCACCGTGAACCTCTCGCCCGCCGACCTTCCCAAGGAGGGGTCGCATTTCGACCTCCCCATCGCGCTGGCCCTGCTCGGCGCCATGGGCGTGATCGATGCCGAGACGCTGGCGGGCTATGTCGTCGTGGGCGAGCTGGGTCTGGACGGCCGCATCGCCCCGACGCCCGGCGTGCTGCTCGCCGCGCTCCATGCGGGGGAGCGGGAACTGGGCCTCGTCTGCCCGGTGGCGCAGGGCGCCGAAGCCGCCTGGGCCGGTCAGGTGGAGGTGATCGCCGCGCCCGACCTGCTGGCCATCCTCAACCATTTCAAGGGCGCCGCCGCCCTCTCGCCGCCGCAGCCCGGGCAGGTGGAGCCGCCGATCCGGACCGCGGACCTCAGGCAGGTCAAGGGGCAGGAAAGCGCCAAGCGCGCGTTGGAGATCGCGGCGGCGGGCGGCCATAATCTGCTCAGGTTATAGACACAAGACCCCACGCCGGGTAGCCTACTCAGATGGTCGAAATGAACCCAAACCCGCTCAATACGCCTCACCGAAAGGCCTACTCTTACTTACGGTTTAGTACGCCGGAGCAGAGCAAGGGCGACAGTCGTCGGCGGCAAACAGATATGGCAGCCAAATACGCCCGCGACCATAATCTAGAGCTGGATACGGTTCTCACCTTCCACGATGAGGGCATATCGGGTTTTCGGGGCCGTAATGCAGAGGTGGGGCGGCTCGCGGACTTCCTCGAAGCTGTGCGGGTCGGGCTAGTTCCGCAAGGCTCTGTGCTACTGGTCGAGCAACTTGATCGCTTAAGCCGTCTGGTTCCTCGTAAGGCTATGCGGGTTCTAGAGGACATTGTGGAAGCCGGAGTTTCGGTCGTAACCCTTAATGATGGGCGCGAGTACACGCCAGACTCGCTGGATCGGGACCCAACAGACCTCCTGGTTGCCGTGCTGACCTTCATGCGGGCGAATGATGAGAGTGCCACCAAGGCGAAGCGCCTTTCTGCAGCCTGGGAAGCTAAAAGAGCAAACGTTGCCTCCAAGCCGCTGACCGGCATCGTTCCTGCGTGGCTTAAGTTGGATAAACAGACCCAGAGGATCATGGTGATCCCCGAGCGGGCTGCTATCGTGCGCCGTATCTTCGCAATGACTTTAGAGGGAACAGGACAGCACTCGATCGCGGCGGCCTTGAATGGCGAAGACGTGGAGCCTTGGGGCACTGGAAAGCGCAAGGGCATCCACTGGCATCGCTCCTATATCGCAAAGATACTCACGAATCCGGCCGTTGTCGGCGTCCTCCATCCGCATCGGACCGAATACGTCAACGGCAAGAAAACGCGGATTCCATTGGAGCCTGTGCCAAACTATTTCCCTGCCGTGATTACACCGGAGACTTGGGCCGACGTTCAGGCCCTCATGGGGACTAAAGGCGCACCTAGGGGGCGACAAGCTATCGCTCCCCTCTCCAATGTTCTCTCCAGACTTGCCGCCTGCCCCAAGTGTGGCGGGACAATGACGCGTGTACAGAAAGGCTCCTTGGCAAAGGCGGGCTATCCTTCTCTCGTATGCGCGGCCGCCAAGGCGGGGGCAGGATGTGAGTACAAGTCTGTCCGGTACGAGACAATTGAACGCCGCCTCCTCCAAGTCCTCCCAGGGATCATCCGGGGCCGTGAGGGCATCGACGAGAGCGAGGATATTGAGGCCCAAATCGGGGAGCTTGAGGACGCCTTACACGCGCAACGCGAGGACATTGAGGTCCTCGTGGACGAACTTCTCCAAGGACCTTCGACAGCCTTATCCGCTCGCCTGCGCGAAAAAGAGCGAGAAGTCGCGGACATGCAGAGCGTCCTGGCCAGTCTCAAGGAACATCGGGACGTTATGGCAGGCCCTGTCGTCGGCTCACGAATTGAAAGGGCCATTAATGCCTTGCAGCCGAGCGAAGGCGGCGAGTTAGATCGAGTAGAGGCCAACGCAGCACTGCGGGGCATATTCAAGCGAGCCACCATCAACTGGCCTGCCGGAACCATAGATTTAGAATGGCACGTTGGGGGCGTCTGCCGGGTGACTTATGGATGGACTGAAGGCCCCTGGCCTCCCCCTGCATCAAAGGAAATTGCGCCGAACGCCTGACGCGGTCTCGGCACCAGAGGCAAGCCCATGGGGGGCGTGCGATTACACGGGAATGATGCAATGACGTACATGACGGAAGTGACCCTTCAGCCTGCCCCGGTGAAGCTAGAGGACGGCAGGGCCGAATATATGGGGGGAGGCCTGTTTGTCGTTCTACAGAAGGATCAGACAGTCCGGCGCCACAAGTGGCAGAACGTCGTTGTTTCCAGGTCGGACCTCGCTACCCTTAAGGCCATTCCGGCCCATACAGTGCCCTTTGACGACGGCACGGCCGAATATGTCGGCGATGGATACTGGAGGCTCCTGCAGATGGACCACCTGGCCCAGCGGATGCACAACGTCGTCCTCAGTGGGCAGGACGTTGAGGCGCTCCTGAAGGCAGCCTGAGGCCTGACGGCTCGATGTCCGCCGATCTCTTCTTGCACCTCCTCGGGGGCCTCACGGTCCTCGCGGTAGTCGGCTGGGCCGGGTGGCGCTGGTGGGACCCTCCACAGCCCCTCACGCCTGCCGTGCTGGAGACCGGAGAGGACAGCGAGCCGGAGCCTGAGGAGTGGCCCAGGTCTCGCCGCGTCGTCTGGATCACGGAGGCCGAAATGGATCGGCAGGGCATCCCCTGGAAGCAGCGCGTGGCGGACCCCAAGGCCAAAGCGATTTGGGCCTGCCGCACTCTAGCCGATGAGGTCTCAGAAGCCGCGCCGTACCTCCCCGCCCTCGGCGCGTTCTTGGGGAGCCTTGAGGCCTGGAAGGAAGCTCCAGGGCAGGCTTCTCCGTTGGGCTGGCGGGTCTTTCGGGACCTCGGGAGGCTTGAGAAGGCGATGGGAAAGCGCCTGCCGCAGCATGTCTCCCAGACGGTCCTAAAAGCCATCTCCGCTATCCCACCCAAAGCGCAGAAATCAAAGGAGGTTTAGGCAGATGTTTTTCAGTTGGTCACTCGCAGAGGCCTGGGCGTGGCTCGTCCAGCTGCCGTATCTGGGCGGCGCGGTCGTGACAGTGATGGCTTATGTCAGCCTAATCTTACTCATGAACCTCACTTTACTCCTGGGAAGCAAGAGGGCGAGGTGATCGGCTGAGATGGGTGGGTAGCGGACTATCCGCTTTCGGAGCATAAAGGGGGTGAACCGGACAGAGGCCCAATCGCAAATGTTTTGGGAATCAAACCCATGGAAGGCGGGCTTTTTGCGATCTCGTTCTATGAAGAAGGGGTATCGCGAACGCGCAAGCTGGCCACTTACTTGGCGGCGTGCGGGCTTAACCGACTGGCCCGCAATATCCGCACTCGGAGACGACCACGATTGGGCGCGAAAGATGGGAACGGGGTTCGTTGCCGAGTTTGGCAACGAAACCTTGTTTTTGATTGATCGGGATTGGTTTGGCTGGCCTGATCCACCCCAATGGGGACTGGCATCGTTTGATGCAGCTAAGGGTGAGTGGAACTTGTGGGGTAATTTTTCAGATTTGCCCTCTGCGTGGACTGTTCCCGACCCCTTGTATGGGCCGGAATGAAATCCAGTTCAGTCCGGTCATGGAGCAGATTTATTTACAATTGAATGACTGACTTTGGTCGTTAGCGGAAGTGATCGAAAAAGAACCCCCAGTCCCACGCGGGGACCAGGGGTAGTCTTCGGGCTTCTTTACTCGGCCCGCTCAATCATGCCCTGACCGAACAGGCTACCGACAATGCGGCCTCCCTTCAGGGTTCCGGCAGTGACCCGCCTGTCTACCTGGGAGCGCCGGAGCCTCTCCTGGGCGATCTCTTCGACCGTGCGGAGGACGGACGCCATATCCGTATCGCCCAGCTTGCGGGCTACCTCGCCCTTGATGGCCCCTTCGTTTCGACCGGACGCGAAGCCCTTCAGAGCCTGGACGGCCCCTCCCAGTGGATTCCCGGCGACCATTTGGAGCACCCCCGATGCCGTGTTGCCTGCCCGCTCACCCTGGCCTGCCATTTCGGCCAGCCTATCAGCGGTTGCAGAGTTTCCACGGATGGTCCGGAATGTCTGGTGGGCTTCGTGCTCGCCCAGCGTCCGCTCTAAAAGACCGTCCGCTAGATCGCCATGGACGGTCTTGAGGTTGGCCCTCTTGTTTTCGCTCCCTGCGATCCTGGCGGCCACGTTAGCGCCGTCCTCGGCTTTCCTGACGTCTCCTGCGAGGCCC
This sequence comes from Sphingobium sp. RSMS, assembly GCF_005406185.4. Classification (NCBI taxonomy): domain Bacteria; kingdom Pseudomonadati; phylum Pseudomonadota; class Alphaproteobacteria; order Sphingomonadales; family Sphingobiaceae; genus Sphingobium; species Sphingobium sp. RSMS. Next base: position 3,287,099 of record NZ_CM191257.1, read on the forward strand.
GAGCGGTGCCCGAGGCGGAAGAAGTCCTGGTTGAGGCCGGTCACTTCGTTGAAGGCGTTCGTGACTTCGTCAGCCTTGTCGCCCACCTTCTCCTTGCCCAGCTCCAGTGCCTGCTTGGCCTGGATAGGACCGGCGTAGGCGTCCCTTGCGGGCTTCCAGAAGGGGTTGAGTCCTTCGGGCGGGATCGCGCTCTCACGGGGTCCCTGAGGGGCCTGTGGAGGCGCTTCCGGGAATATCCGCTGACTCGGTGCCTCATAAGGGACCGGGAAGGGATTGCCGGGTTGCGGGTCGGGTGCCCCAGGTGCCGGAAGACGCGGGAGGTCCGTAGCAGCCTGCGGGGGCGGCTTAGGGAGGCCGGGGAAGGCCTCGGGAGCCTGTGGGGTCGGCTGGATCGCTCCGGGTCCCTGCGGGAGACCCTCGGGTGCCTGGTGTACACGGGGTCCGCTGCCGTCGCCGTCCATGATCTCTAGGAGACGCTGGCGGATGGTGTTGGCACCTCGGGCGCCACGCCGTTCGGCCGAAGAGGCCATGGGGTTGCTCAGAGGCTGGACCATGTCGTCCAGGGCCGTCTTGGCGTAGTCGTAGGCCTTCATGGTCGGGGTCTTGCCCAGCTCCCAAATGCCATCTGCGCCTTCGATCAGGCCCAGCTCTCGGGGGTCGATGCCTTCGTCCTTAATGATGCCTCCGGCGTTCGCCAGGGCGTCACGGGCACTCGGGCGCTGGAACAGTTCTTGCAGTTCCTGGACGAGTGGGATGGGTTGAGCATCACTGATCTCGTAGAGGGGCCGCGAGGCTTCTCTGGCGTACCGTTGGAGGTCCTCCGCCTGCTGCCCGACGTTCGTGGTCTGGCCAAGCGTCTCGTTGATATGCTGGACCATGCGGGCCGAGGATTGCTCCTGGCGCCGATCGATCGCGGCCCTGACGGCGGCCGTGGCTGGGCCAGGAGACCGGGCGGCCGAGCCGAAGGACCGGCGAGCGGACTCGTGGACGTCTGCGGGCGCTGCGGGGATGCCACGAGCTTGGCGCTGACGGACTGCCTCGGCGACCTCTTCGGGAGTGAAGAACTTGCCGGTCGCCGGGTTGATGGCGGCGCGGAGGTCCTGGTCCACGATGTTGTTTGCGGCGGCCTGGATCGGATCGCGGGAGAGCTGCTGGCCCTCCTTCCTCGCCCAGTTGCTCAGGCCACTCGGCAGGACGTCGGCAAGCCCCTCAAGGCCCCGTCCTGCTATGCGGGTGACAGGCTGGGATAAAGGCCGGATTGGCGCTGCAAGGGTTCCGGCAGCCTTGAGAGCGACGGGCAGCCCAGCCCCAACCACGGACGACAGAGCGCCGGAGCTGATCGCGTCCGCTGCCCTCCCCGTGAGCGTGTCCTTATCGGAACTCATGGCCCCCGAGAGGAGGCCGTAGGCACCTGCGGTCTTTGCACCTGCCAGAGCCTTTCCGGCCAGCGAGGCACCCTCTACGACCTTCGCGGATGGAAGGAGCAAGCTGGATGCCAGTCCCCCAGTCTGGGCGATAGCCGAGGCCGTGGGATGCTGCTGAACGGCGGCCCTGTTCCGTGCCCTCTGGAAGGCCCTCCCCTTGTTGTAACTGTCCATCGGGTGGAAATCGACGTTGTCGCTGAAGGGAGCCTGGACGGCGTTCACCGCCACCTCGCGGGCACCCCGGATGAACTCTGAGGCCCCCGGCAAGATGCCTTCAGCCCACAGGCCCGCGATGCCCCCCAGAGTGTTCTTGGTGGACCGCTCCACCTTGGGGTTGTTCCGACCGTAGGTGTGGGCAATCTGGGCGGCCCGCTTGGGGTCATCCGTTTGCACGTCAATGCGGCGGCCATCAGGGAGCGTTACCGTAATCATGGTTTAGTCTCCGAAGATGATGGAAAGCAACTCGGCGTCGGACTGCTCGGAGATGGGCTTGTGGCTGCCCTTTCCTCCTGAGCCTGAGCCGCGCTTGGCGAGCGCAGCCTGGGCGATGCCGATACGCTGTTGCCCTTGCGAAATGGAGGCGTCAGCTCGTCTTTGTGCAATGCCAACCATCTCGCGGCGCAATCCTAGGGCAGCTTGTCGAGCAGCCTCGGCCTGATCGGCATTAGATGCCGCCTGATCGCGGGTCCGTGCCTGGGATACGGTCATACCCATGTTGCTTGTGATCGCGGCGAACTGCGGGTCCCAGGTATGCGGCAGGTTTCGCGTATCAACTCCGAACGTATCAGGACCCGACAACCAGCGCGAATATGCGCCTGGGCGATCAGCTTCCGGCAGTTGCAAGATACTGTACATCGCACGCCCTAATAGGTCCGCTTGATCGGCGGGGTCGAAACGCTTCTGAGTCTGGTAGTCGATCGCGGCCTGGATAGGCTTGAAGACGTGCTCGCCGGTCTGCGGGTCAGTGTAGATTTCGAAGGCATCGTCTGGACCACCTAGGGTCGGACGGCCTTCCTGGCGGATCATGTCGTTCTGGTTGTAGATCGACTTGGCCGCATTGGCGAGGCCATCACCGAAGTTGTTGGACCCGAAAAATCCTGCAGCGATTGCCAGCATGGTCTGCTGGTAGTGATCGTCGTCGAAGGCGCTCGCCTTGCGCTTAGGCGGAGGAGGCGCCGGGAGGTCTGCAACGATGCCGCCCCCCTGTCCCGGCTGGGCGATGTCGGGGAGGTTCGGTAGGTCCCAACCGCTTTCAGACCTGCCCGGAGCCGGAGGAGCCTTCGGAAGGTGCATAAGGGGGTTTGTGTCCGTACCGCCTTCAGGCGTCACGCGGGCGTTAGGAAGATTGGGGACGCGAAAGATTGACCGGGACAGCCTAGAGGGTTGATCGATACTGTGGTCCATCCAATTCATGCGTTTGCCTCCAGCCGAGCCGCTTCGGCCTCGGCGATAAGCCGCGCCTGACGTTCGGCTCTTGAGGGTTGAGAGGGGTGGAGACCGAAACGGAACTGCCGATATTCCTCGGAGTCCTTCAGTTCTCGCCACTCTCCAAGCCTACCTGAATACTTCGCGGGCGTTGGCGGGAGCTGCCCCTCTGCGGTGAGGGTGAGAAAGAACCTGGGGTCCTTCGGCATGGGGTTTGGGTGGAGCCTCAAGGCTTCCTTTTTAGCCCAGTTGGCAAGATGCTGGCCCCTGTAGGCGTCGAGGATCGCCGTGAAGTGCCAAACGCCCACGGGAGAGAGGACGGTCGTAGCCTTCTGGCCCTCTCCGGTTTCCTCCAGGCACTCCATGCGGGCGTGCTCGGGAAAGCTGCTGTGAAAAGCCCGCTTTGCGGACAGTTGGGTATAGCCCAGCGCTTCAGTGACGTCTTCGAGAGAGAACCAGGGGACCTCGTCCACGATAACAATGCGGATGGGGTGCTCTTTGAACATCAATGTTTGAGCCTGGGTGGCCGTAGCCGGTTGGGTGGTCATTGTATTTCCGTCTGCGGAAGTTGAGAGATGGCCGTCCGAAGGGGAAGCGGCCGGTGGTGTTCTCCGGTCTGTTAGGGACCGGCAGGAATTTGAATGTGCGCCTGGGTGCCTGCCGTTCTCGCGGAGGCGAGCCGGATGGAACCGGATCGGGCAGGATGGGACCCTAGGGACCCCCGTGCCGATTTTGGCGCGGGGTGCCTTTGGAGGCGCGGTAATTGTTACGAGTATGGAACCTTATCGGCCTATGGGACCCTGCGCGGGTCTGAGGGAAAATCTCAGGAGAAGCGGTGGCGTGCTCAGGGTCTGACGTTTTTATGAGCGCGTCGAGCGAAGCCGCCAGTTTCCAATTGGATTGGCTAATGGCCCTCGACGGGAACCCGCCGCTCCGACAGGGGACCCACAGGGGTCCCAAAGGCCCGCAGTGGCCGGGATGTCGCTGCCGCCCGCCTTCCTGCCGAGGAGGATCGTCTCTATCCATGGCCTAGCGAGTGGAGCGGGTGAGTGCCGCCGGGGGGATTGCGCGGGGTCCAGCCTCTCCGCCGTCCGGATTGCAGACATTCGGCCGCCCGTCCTGCTGTCCACTAAGGTACACCCAGGGTGGACGTACACTGACGGCCGTGGAATTGTGCACTTTGGGTGGTTTAATTAAATAGTTGACACTTTTTGGTCAGGGTCTTAGACCTTAGTACACACTCAAGCGAGGACGCTATTCCATGAGCATGATCGGCTACGCACGCGTTTCCACCTCCAGCCAGTCCACGGACATCCAGGTCGCCAAGCTGAAGGAGGCAGGGTGCAGCGTCGTCCGCATGGAGAAGGTGTCCGGCCGGAGCCGTGAGGGCCGTTCGGAGCTGGAGACCATCATGGACTTCATCCAGGACGGCGACACTCTCGTGGTAGCCAAGCTGGACCGCCTTGGCCGCTCGACCCGTGACGTGCTCAACCTCGTCCATGAACTGGAGGAGCGCGGGGCAGCCCTGCGGGTCCTGGAGCCTGCGATCGACACATCTGGCCCCATGGGCAAAGTCGTGCTGACGGTCCTGGGCATGGTCTCCGAGATGGAGCTGGGCTTTATCCGTGAGCGCCAGAAGGACGGCATCGAGAAGGCAAAGGCTGAGGGGCGTTACAAGGGCCGCCCGGTTACGCTGGACGCGGAAGAGCTGCGGCGACTGAAGGCTGAGGGACTAGGCGCAACTGAGATTGCCCGCCGCATGAACTGCTCTCGCAGCGCGGTCTATAAGGTCCTCAACGGCTCGCTTGTGGAGGCGTGAAGGTCCACCCGTGAGGTGAAAATAATCGGGGGCCGAAATCACACTCAGGTGGCGGGATCATCCCTGTCTATCAACATCTTAGTGCCCTCCCTTCTAGCCGTTGGTCAGATTCAGTAGTGTTTTGCTACTTATCTATGTGCGCCTCCGGATGAGAGGCCAGAGGGACCTTAGAGCCACGCAGCCTCACCTGACCCTGGGGAGGATGGCGGGCAGTCCCAAAGCCTCAAAGTGCCCCTGGAAAGCCTTGCGGATAGCCTGGGCGGCGATCTCCTCGTTCCCCTTTGCTACCATCAGGGCATCATGGACCGGCAAGAAGCCGATGTCGTAGTTGTCCATCAGGTCCAGCATCGCCCGCCGCATGATCTCCGCCTCGTGGTACTGCAAGTCCAGCGAGGAAATCCCTATGGTCGGCAGGTCCCCTAGAAATGGATAGCGGCCCAGACCGGCAGCTCTTGGCTTCCTGAGGCTCCATCCACCTGCCTGGGGATCGGAGGCACCCAAGGCTAAGGTCAGCCAGCGTTTCACCCTGTCTCGGTCCACCCCCGGCAGGTCATAGGGGTCCTGCGAGGGATCGAAGGGCAGATGCAGAAGGCCGTGAAGGACGGTGAGATGCGCGGCGCTGATGTCCACCTCCACCACCGCCTTGCCGTCGATCCTGATGACCTTGGCGCGGGCCTCGCTGCCGCCCTCCATGTTCTCGTATGCGTCCGCCCCAGGCATGGAGTAGAACCGGCCATGCCACTGCCAGTCAAAGCCGGGCTGGTCGGCATCGCTGAAGATGCGTCGGATACCTGCAAAGGCTATCCCGCTGACCCGTCCGTCCTCCAGCAAGAAGCCGTTTAGTCGCTCTAGGTCCCCCAGAATTGCGGCTGCCTTTGGGTCTCTAGGGTCCACCGGGAGGCGCTTCGCTTTGTCCTTCTTTGTGCCCTTGGCCGCTCGGGCTTCCAGAGCCTGCGCAGCAACCGGCTTCTTCGCCTTGCTGGGCCTGAAGTGAGCCTCAAAGTCCTCCAGCCGGACGCCATGATCCCCTGCCAACTTAAGAAGCTGCGAGGATGGACGGAAGCTGGTGGGCTGGGAAACCGTAACTATCTCACCGAATTGTTCGAAGGACCGTCGATAACCTCCAAGCTCATTCAGGAGACCGGCATCGGCCATGGCAGCCCGCATGGCCTTGAAAGCCTCCGAGCCTCCTGGGTAGGACGGAAGCGCATTGGTGTTGGTGGCAAGCTGACTCCACCTATTAGCCCTTGCGGCGTCCAGGAGGTCCGTCAGGAATGGACCCGTGATCTCGTGGTACTTGCGGACGGACGAGGTCCGGAGCTGTCCTTGGCGAGCCTTGAACGGACAGACGACTGTATTGACGATAGCAGTAACCAGAGCTGACGCCTCAGGGGACATTGGCGATCCCAGGAGGAGCATGGACCTGCCAAAGGTGCGGGCATCCCTGCGAGCCGATAAGCCCTCAGGGCCACCCAAGGCATCCATGGAAGTGGAGCCGTGCATGGTGTGTATCCTTGTGATGAAATCAGTTTGAATATGTCCGTAAGGGACTTATCGGCTCACGGGCACCTTACCGTACCCTATAGTCCATTCTGGTAGGAAATCTCCGGTCGCCACTTGGCAGAGCATATCGGAGAGAGGGATAAGCTCGCCTTCACCTTTCCGCATTAGCGTCACCGCATCGAAAGAAGGCGGACTTGACGAATGAAGCACTGGACAATGGCCGTGGTGGCCCTCCTCACCTCAGAGGCGCTTTACGCCCATGGAGGCGGACTCGCGGCCGATGGGTGTCATAACGACCGGAAGAATGGCGGGAGACATTGTCATCGTGCCCCGTCCAGTAGCTCCGGTCCCGCAAGGGCGTTCGGGTTAGCCGGAGGCGGCGGGTCCGGAGGGTCGAGGGGCGCTTTCCCAAACTGCACGGCCGCACGGGCAGCCGGGGCAGCTCCCGTCCGTAGAGGCGATCCTGGCTACGGTTCGCACCTGGACCGCGACAATGATGGTATCGGGTGCGAGTAGGTGCGGAGCGTTCGGATACGCACAGGTGGAGGGTAAATAAGTGGGGAACGGCGGGTCAGATGAGGAGGTCCGCCAAACGGCCGAATATTCTACTGATGAGCACTAAATCACGAGGTCCTCAAAGGCACTGCCAGACGCCAAGGCGCATTTCAGGTGGGTCAGCACGTCGGAATTTCGTTCGGCGCTGTAAGGGGCCTTTGCGGGCAATCTACAGGGGCGCACATTTGTCGGCATTTCGCAAAAAGGTGGGGGATTTCACACGGCTGCTAGCCCGCTAAGAAGCCTGCAAGGGGGAACGACCATGATCAAAAGCTGGGAAGCATCTGAATGGCTCTTGCTGGCCGTGCTGGTCCTCTGGGCCTTGCGGCTGGCCTACAAGTTCGGCCGGGAGACCGGCAGGGACGAGATGGCCGCTCTTGTTCGGGAGGACCCCCAGTTCGCCTTGCGGTCCGTCGAAGCCGAGAGGGCCGCTGAAGGACGTTTCCGCAGGTGGGCGAGAGGACGGAACTAACCGCCACTCCCACGCTCCTTCAGTGCCCTGATTATCCCTGCGATCCCGCTGAGGACCGCTGCTACGCCCACGAGGAAAGCTCCGTCGAAAACAACCATGCGACTCATCCTTTCCCTCGCATGTTCCATTTTTGTTCTCGTGTAGGAAAGAGGAAATTTCCTAGCCGGTCGTTGCGGCCTCTTACGTTGTCCTTCCTGCTTCACTGGTCCCGAATGGCGTCCCGCAGCCTGGCCTTGAAGGACCTTCCCCGGCTCGCAAGGCGGATGGTGTCCACTCCTTCCTTGCCACTCCGCCACCAGATGATCTGGCGATGCTGCCTCCAGTTGTTCGGCTCGCCAGTGAGGGCCTTGAGAGTCCCGAGCGTCACGGCCGGGGGGATCGCCTTCAGGCGTTGGCAATAAACCTCGGGGCTCAGGTCCTCGTCTTTCATGACTTCCAGGATCACGGCGGCAGCCTCAAAGCTGAGCTTGTCGCCCATGAGAGCATGAAGTTCCACCACGACCCGACTAACCGCACCTAGCTCCGCTTCGCCCATCGTTTCCCCCAACTTCCTTCATTTGGAACCTCGGGATAACGAAACGGGACAACTCGCGCAAAACGCACCGGATTTTTGGTGGGGTATCCGGTACATTCCCCCACCCCTTTTGGCGGGCCGTGGAAGGGTCCCAAACGGCTGCCCGACAGCCCCGATTTGAGGGACAGATATGCATACGTAAGTACTAAATGCCCCGATCAGCCAATTTTCGGTAGTTTTCTGCGGGTTTCATCGGTTTTCCTGGCCGGAGCGCCGGTACGGGCCATTTTGGGACGCGAAGACGACTGCCGGACCGGGAGGGCGCTACCGGATTTGTGGTGGGGAATTTCGCTTAACGAGGCCCACGTTCTGCACCCGCGATCTCCGCCCTTAGGGAGTCGAGAAGCGTTGAGAATTGCGGTCGGTTCTCCGGGGAGGCATTCCTCACAGCGATGTTTAGCCGGTCCAGCCAGCGATCTCGCAGCAGCCGCAGAAAAGCCTTTTCCCGCCCTTGGGCTGAGGACAACCGTTCCCTCAGTCGATCCAGGTCGGAGCGCGCCCTTACAATCTGATCTTCCTCCGAGCCGCCGAGGCCCGCGATCAGCCTCGTGCCGATCAGCCGAAGTCGCCGCCCCCCTGTTTCGATGTTGTTGGTCACGACCCGCAGCTCGATAAGAATGGCGGCGATGGACGTTCTCAGTCGATCGGCAAGCGTTGCAGGGTACTCGTCGTCGATGCTGCTATATGACAGGTTAAGTATTCGGTCCTTCACCTGGGCCGCCTCGAAATTGATTGCCTCCCAAGTGTGGGAGAACGCATTGCGGATTTTTCTGAGGTTCTCCAAGTCGTCAAACTGATCGTCGGTGAGGAGTCCAAGGGCATGGGCGGCCTTGATCCGTGCCGAGAATGTACCGAGTGGGGCGTTGAAACCGTCGAGAAGCTGATTGGCCGCAGCGCCCACGCGCATGAAGGCCCGTAAAAGCTCCCGCAGGCTATCATCCGCGAAGGCCGCAAGGGAAAGCACTAGGCCACGATCGTCCAAGTCCCTCAGGCGAGCATTAAGTCGATTAAACTCGTCGAAGCTGTCCCGCCGCCTATCCAGCTTGATTTCTTCCCCCAAGATTTTGCTGCCCTTTTTCAATCTCATTTTCCTTGCCACCGCACCACCCGGGGAAAAACGTTGGCACCGGATGGGCAGCTCTGCAACTCTCGTGATCGGCGTCCGCCCCTGAATAGTATCACGCAAAGCTGTTCCATATGTTCTCTTTTTGTTCTAACTTCCAAGCAGCCCCTGAGTCGCCTTGGAGGAACCTGAACTATGAACGTAATGAGCGCCCTTGCTGTACCCTCACAGCGCCACCACACAATCCCGCTGGACCAAATCAATGCTGTGGAGCTGACCGGCGATATTCTCGTGGACGCCTTCGCGGCCGTGCAGGGTCCGATGGAAACCCAACGCGCCCGCCTACATCGATTTGCGGCCCACCAGCGCTTAAAGCGACCCGCCATCGCAGCGGAGGCCCTTTCAGTCCGCATGGCGCTCCTTGGCGCTCTGATGGACTCCTGCGGCATTGTTGAGGGAGAGTGGCTTGCCACCTGTGAGGCCGTAGCAAGGATCAGGCTGGAGGACGGAAGAAACCTTGCGATGCCTTGGGGAGACGCTGGGGTCTCGTATGACGAAGCGATGCTTCAGGAGATGATTTGGGCCTACGGGGAGAAGCGATGAGCCGGAAAGTGACGCTTCCCGGCCCCGCAGCTTCAGATGGCAGCAGTTCGGGCTTGGGAGGCGTTGTGACCTCCGTTCCGATACAGGACTTCACGCACTCGCCCAGCGTCTACTCCCGCATCAGCGACTGTGACGAGGACAGCCCCGTCTTTTAGTCGCCCGCCGTAATAGTCAGCATCTTCCTTGCTGACGCCGTGCTTCGTCAGCACTTCATTAAGGCTTCCGCCAATAGCACCCAACGCCGCGCCGATGCCAACTGCCTCAGGAACCGCAGAAGCGGCGATAGCACCTGCGGCCGCGAGTGGTCCCACACCGGGAATAGCCAGTGCCGCAACGCCTAGGCCAGCGCCAAGAGCACCACCTCCAAGGATACCGCGAAGGACGTTCCTGTGGTGCTCGTCCGTGATTTCGCCATCGCCGCTGGTGGTCGTGGTCGTGCCGCCATGGTGGGCAATGACTGAAAGGTCACTGTCGTTCACACCAAGCGCCCGAAGTTCCGATACCGCGCGTTCTGCTTCTGCATGTGAGTCAAAAATTGCTGATGCTTGCACCATGGTCGAGTCCTTTCAGGGGTCCTGCCGCGCGATCGCAGCTAAAGCAGAACCTGACCTCATCGCCGATGTTCCGGGACCTAGTGATCTTCTCAGACAGGTCGGTCATGTTTGCCGATCAGCATGGTCGATAAGGTCTCAAAGGCCGAGCTGGACGCCCTAGCGCGGGCTTGGAACGTCAGCGCTGGGGACCTTGTGGCCTCGATGCCCGATAAGGAGCTGGTGATAGAGTGACGTATTTCTATGCGCGGCCCAGATGGTATAGATGAAAGATGGAATTGAAGGACTATCCGGCTTGGCGCCGAGCGAACCTGTTTGTTTTCCTGTTCATCGTGGCTTGCGCCTTAGTCCACATGATCCCCGAACGTGCAGTATGGTTCGGGCTCGTGAGCGGCGAGAACCTACGGTTGACCCTGACAGTGGGAGGAAGCGTCTATATCAGCCGATTGGCGGATTACTTCATCCGGGCGATAGAACAATATCAGCCCCACACTCCTATCCAAGCGAAACGAGCGAACGAACAGATTAAGCTCACCGCTACGTTTGCTAATATTATTGCCGGGGCGCTAATAAGCGTCGTTGCTTTGCGTCAGTCTATTTCTGAAACTGCATCGGAACAGGGCATATCAGCTTTCACTGCAATGTTGTTTGCGGCTCTCATACATATGGGCGCCCGGAGCATCGTAGGGCTGATTAAAGACGAGAACCTAGTCGCGGCAGCAGAGTGACTCTTTTCCGACAAGGCCGTATTAATGCCTCCATGGTTGGAGAGCTGGACGACATTAAGGCCCAGGTGGACTGCCCGAAGTGCGGCAAGGAACTGAGCGTCCCTTATCGGGTCATCAGGCTCCAGAAGACTGTAGGGTGCTCCTGTGGCGCCATAATCCGGCTTGTGGACGATACGCACATAGGGGCCCTTCAGCGCCTCATAGACGAAGAGAACCCGCCTGAAGCCGAGAACGATTAGACGGCCTCTAGCGCCCGGTAGCCTGAAGCCTCGCCTCATAACGCCTGTAGCATTCTGCTATGATTTCGCACTCTAACTGCCGCACTTCAAAAAGAGGGTCTTGTAGAGATAACGGGCTGATGGTCGGCCCGCCCGGCGCGGGCAAGTCGCTGATGGCGAGCTGCCTGCCCGGCATCCTGCCCGAACTGACGCCGGGCGAGGCGCTGGAAACCTCCATGGTGGCCAGCGTCGCCGGCACGCTGGAGGGCGGCCGGATCAGCCGCGCCCGTCCCTTTCGCAATCCGCATCACAGCGCCTCCATGGCGGCGCTGGTCGGCGGCGGGCACAAGGCGCGGCCGGGCGAGGTCAGCATGGCGCATCTGGGCGTGCTGTTCCTCGACGAACTGCCCGAATTCCAGCGGACGGTGCTCGATTCGCTGCGGCAGCCCCTGGAGACGGGGGAAGTCACCGTGGCGCGGGCCAATGCGCATGTCACCTTCCCGGCGCGGGTGCAGCTGGTGGCGGCGATGAACCCCTGCCGCTGCGGCCATCTGGGCGATCCGGCGCTGGCCTGTTCCCGCGCCCCCCGCTGCGCGGCGGACTATCAGGCCAAGGTGTCGGGACCGCTGCTCGACCGCATCGACCTGCATGTGGAGGTGCAGGCGGTGACGGCGGCGGACCTGGTCCTGCCCCCGCCCGCCGAAGGATCGGCGGAGGTCGCGGTCCGGGTCGCCGCCGCGCGGGCCGTGCAGACGCGCCGCTATGAAGGGACGTCGCTGCGCACCAATGCGGAGGTCGATGGAGAGCGGCTGGAGGATGTCGCCGGGCCGGATCAGGCCGGGCGCGAACTGCTGGCGCAGGCGGCTGCGGCGATGAAGCTGTCGGCGCGGGGCTATACCCGCGTGCTGCGCGTGGCGCGGACCATCGCCGATCTGGCGGGGGCGGATCGCGTCGGGCGCGTCCATGTGGCCGAAGCGCTCAGCTACAGGCGGCGGGCCCCGGTGAACTGACGGCGCCCGCTTTTCTACGCCCTGTTAAAGCTTGCCGGGTTCCGTCATGACCACGTCCATGTCCGCCATGGCCAGCCGCAGCAACTCCACCATGCCGTTGCGCGCGGCGGCCGTGTCGCGGGTGGCGATGGCGCGATAGACCGCCTTGTGATCGGGCAGGGGATCGCGCGGCAGCAGCTTCTTGCGATGCTTGAAGGTGGTGGTCCAACTCACCGCCGCCCCCACCGAACTGGCCAGCGCGGCGAGCGCGTCATTATGCGTCGCCGCCAGCACCGCATGATGGAAACGCTGGTCCGCCGCCCGCCCTTCCGGCGTCGAAAGGCCGTGCTTTTCCATCTCGTCCAGCGCCTGCGCCATGATGGCCAGTTGCTCGTCGGTCCGCCGCCGCGCCGCGAATTCGGCCGCCGCCGGTTCGATCACGCCGCGCAGTTCGAACAGGTCGCGGATGAAGTCCCGGTCCGGCTCCCCCGCGAACATCCAGGCGAGCATTTCCGGGTCCAGCACATTCCATCGGCTGCGCGGCAGCACGCGGGTACCCGCCTTGGGCCGGCTTTCCAGCATCCCCTTGGCGATCAGGATGCGCACCGCCTCGCGATAGGCGGTGCGGGATACGTGAAGCCGCTCCGACGCCTCGATCTCCCCCTCGAACAGGTCGCCGGGCTTGTGGACGCCCATCAGGATCGCCGTGCCCAATTGCCGGGCGATGGCCTGATGGATGCGAAGCGAGCCTTCGTCCGTCGCGAATTTGCGTTCCGTTACGTCCTTGCGCTCGCTTCCCAATGTTCAGGCCCCCCCGGTTCAGTCCTCGAAGGCCGTCGTAGGGCAATGCCGCCCACAAAGGAAGGCGTCCGCCACCAAACGCAGCGGCGCGATGTCGGCGTCGATCGCCCGGTCCTCGACCAGCCCGACGAAGCGGCGATACATGGCCGGATATTCCTCGTCCGGCGCCTTGATCTGGATTTCCCCGTCCAGGCGCAGCATATTGCCGCCCTCCGACAGCAGCAGGCTGCCATTCGCCGTCTCGACCGCGATGTCCCATGTCTGCGGGCCCGTCTGGCGCCAGTCGAACACGGCCTCGACCGTCGCGCCCGACGCCGTCGCCATGCTCAGCGCGGCGCCGATGGGCGCGTCCCTGTTCTCCGGCACTTCCAGGCTGGCCGACAGCATCGTCACCGGCTCCGGCACGATCTCCGTCAGGATCGACAGGGCGTTGATGCCCGGATCGAACACGCCGAACCCGCCCGCTTCCCAGATCCACGGCTGGCCCGGATGCCAGTGGCGGACATCCTCGCGCCACTGGATGTCGATGTGCCGGATCGTGCGCTCCGCCACCCACGCCTTCGCCTGCGCGACCGCGGCGGCATAGCGGCTGTGCCAGCTTGCATAAAGGGTGACGCCCTGCGCGCGGGCGAGGGCGATCAGCGCCTCCACTTCCGACACGGTGGCGCCCGGCGGCTTTTCCAGAAAGACATGCTTGCCCGCCAGGATCGCCTGCCGCGCCGCCTGGTATCGGACCTGCGGCGGCTGGCAGAGGATCACGGCGTCCATGTCCGGCTCCCCCGCCAGCATCGCGTCCAGATCGGGATAGTTGTTCACGCCCTCGCCCCGCGCATTGCGGCTGGCGACGGCGACAAGGTCTATGCCGCCGGTCTTCGCGATGGCGGGAAGGTGCTGGTCGCGGGCGATCTTGCCCAGGCCCACAAGGCCTGCCCTGATGGTCATAGGACTTTCACCTTCGTCTTGCCCTCGTCCGCCGCGCGGCGCAGGCCGTTGCGCACGGGCAGGGTGAAGGGCGCGGCCTCCACCTCGAACACATCGCCTTCCTGCGCGGCGAAGCCTTCCGAAAAGGAAAGGGTGGCGGTGCCGAAGAAATGGACATGGATGTCGCCCGGACGGCGGAACAGGCCATATTTGAAATGATGATGTTCCAGATTGTCGATCCGGTGGGACATGTTGGTCTCGCCGGAAAGGAAGGGCTTCTCCCACACCGTCACGCCATTGCGGACGATGCGGCTGGTGCCGCGCAGGTCGTCGGGCAGGTCGCCCAGCAGCAGTTCGGGGCCCAGCGCCGCCTGACGCAGCTTGCTGTGCGCAAGCCACAGATAATTGCCGCGTTCGGTCACATGATCGGAAAATTCATTGCCGATGGCAAAGCCGAGGCGAACCGGCGCGCCGTCCCCGTCGATCAGGTAGATGCCGGCGACCTCCGGCTCCTCCCCGCCATCCTCCGCGAAGGCCGGCATGGTGAAATCCTCGCCGGGATGGACCAGTATCTGGCCGTCGCCCTTGTAGAACCATTCGGGCTGCGCGCCGATGCCGCCGTCGGCGGGCTTGCCGCCCTCCACGCCCATCAGGAACATGCGCATGCTGTCGGTCAGATCGCCCGACGCGGCCGCCTTGTGCATCTTGTCGCGGCCTTCCGCAGAGCCGAGATGGGTGAGGCCGGTGCCCGCGACCAGCAGGTGCGCGGCATCCTCATGGTCGATGGGGCAGAGCAGCCGGACGGCGGAAAGGTCCACCGCCCCGCCCAGCCGCGCTTCCGCCATGGCGGCCAGGCCCTGTCCGGCCGCGATCGCCTCCAGCGCCAGCGCGCGGGTGGAGCTTGCGCCCTCCACGCGCCGGGCCGCGCCGGTCCGGTCGAGGGCGGCGACGCCGCGGCGCCCATCTTCCTCGAACTGGACCAGCGACCGGATCATGGATTCATCCACGGACGGCATCACCGGGCGATCTCCAGCCTGCCCTCGATACGGCGGTTGAGCTTCCACGGATTGGCGGCCTGCAAGGCGGGCGGCAGCACCGCGTCGGCCACGTCCTGATAGCAGACCGGGCGCAGGAAGCGCATCATCGCCAGCGTGCCCACGGACGTCGAACGGCCGTCGGAGGTCGAGGGGAAGGGGCCGCCATGCACCATGGCATGGGTGACTTCCACCCCGGTCGGCCAACCATTCGCCAGCACGCGTCCGACCTTGCGGGACAGGGTGGGCAACAGCTTCGCGGCATCGGCCTGGTCGCTGTCGTCCATCTGGAGCGTCGCGGTCAACTGGCCCTCCATCCGGGCGATGGTGTCGATGACCTCCTCGATCGTCGCGCATTTGACGAGGATGGAGGAGGAACCGAACACTTCATGCGCCAGCGCCGGATTGGCGCGGAACTGCTCGCCGCTGGCGGCGAACAGCGCGTGCTGGCCGCGATTGACGCCGTCCGCCGCCGCGCCGCGCGCGATGGTGGTGACGCCCTCCGCCCCGGCCAGCGCCGCGACGCCCTTTTCATAGGCGGCATGGATGCCGGGCGTCAGCATGACCTGCGCCGCATTGGCCGACAGGGCCTGGGCCGCCGCAGCGACGAAACGGTCCAGATCGGGGCTGTCGAGCGCGATCACCAGCCCGGGATTGGTGCAGAACTGGCCCGAAAACAGCGTCAGCGACCCGACGAAGGCGGCGCCCAGCGCTTCGGCCCGGGCGGCCAGCGCGCCGGGCAGCAGCACGACCGGGTTGATGCTCGACATTTCGGCATAGACCGGGATCGGCTCGTCGCGCCCGGCCGCGATCTTCATGAGGGCAAGGCCGCCGCCGCGCGACCCGGTGAAGCCCACCGCCTTGATGCGCGGATCGGCCACCAGCGCGCCGCCCAGGTCGTTGGTCGTGCCGGGCAGGTAGGAAAACACGCCTTCATGCAGGCCGCTGGCCTCGACCGCCGCGGCGATGGCGCGGGCGACCAGTTCGCCGGTGCCGGGATGGGCCGGATGGCCCTTCACCACCACCGGGCAACCCGCCGCGAAGGCCGATGCGGTGTCGCCGCCCGCGACCGAGAAGGCGAGCGGGAAGTTGGACGCGCCGAACACCGCGACCGGTCCGACCGGCTGGTTGACGCGGCGCAGGTCGCTGCGCGGCAGCGGCTGCCGCTCCGGCAAGGCCTTGTCGATGGTGGCGTCCAGCCAGTCGCCCTGGCGGACATAGCCTGCGAACAGGCGAAGCTGGCCGACGGTGCGGCCCCGCTCGCCTTCCAGCCGCCCGCGCGGCAGGCCGGTCTCGCTCATGGCGGTGGTGATCAGCAGGTCGCCAATGGCCATGATCCCGTCGGCCACCGCCTCCAGAAAGGCGGCGCGGGCGTCGGGCGTCAGCGTGGAGAAGCTCTCGAACGCGGCATCGGCCAGCGCGCAGGCGTCCGCGACATCGGCGGCCGAGGCGTTGTGAAAGGCGATCCCGCCCTTCGCGCCGGTCGACGGGTCGATGGCGAAGAAGGGCTCGCCGCCCTGGCGCTCGCTCGCGCCGACAAGAATGGCTCCGTTGAACATGGGGATAAACTCCGAAATGGGGGATTAATGATTGTCGCGCGGCAGGCCCATGGTCTGGGCAATGCGCTGATATTTCTCCGCGCCCTCCAGGATCGCGCCGCTGTTCAGCTGGCCGACGACGGAGCGCTGGATTTCCTGCCACGGCGTCTGCGAGGCGGGATAGGGATAGCCGCCCTCCGCCTCCAGCGCCGCCCGGCGGCCGGCCAGTTCCTCGTCGGGAATGAGGACGTTCACCGTGCCCCTGTTCAGGTCCATCCGCACCCGGTCGCCGGTCCGCAGCAGCGCCAGGCCGCCCATGGCCGCTGCTTCGGGCGAGGCATTGAGGATGGAGGGACTGCCCGAAGTCCCCGACTGCCGCCCGTCCCCGATGCAGGGCAGGGCGGACACGCCCTCGGTGATGAGGTAGGCGGGCGGCCGCATGTTCACCACCTCCGCCGCGCCCGGATAGCCGACCGGGCCGGCGCCGCGCATGAACAGCAGCGTATCGGGCGTGATGCCGACGGCCGGATCGTCGATCCGCGCATGATAATCCTCCGGCCCGTCGAACACGACCGCCGGGCCTTCAAAGGCGTTGGGATCTTCGGGGTTGGACAGATAGCGCTGGCGGAACTCGTCCGAAATCACGCTGGTCTTCATCACCGCCGCGTCGAACAGATTGCCCGACAGCACCAGGAACCCGGCCTCCTCCTTCAGCGGCCGGGCGAAGGGACGGATGACCTTCTCGTCCTCGATCTCCGCGCCCCGGCAATTCTCGCCCATTGTCTTGCCGTTGACGGTCATCGCGCCCTCGCGGATCAGCCCCTGCGCGATCAGCTGGCCCACCACCGCCGGCACGCCGCCGGCGCGATAATAATCCTCGCCCAGATATTCGCCCGCGGGCTGGAGGTTCACCAGCAGCGGCACCTTGTGCCCCACCGTCTCCCAATCCTTGAGCGGCAGCTCCACCCCGACATGGCGCGCGATCGCCGCCAGGTGGATCGGCGCGTTGGTCGACCCGCCAATGGCCGAATTGACGACGATGGCGTTGTGAAACGCGTCCAGCGTCAGGATGTCGGACGGCTTCAGGTCCTCCGCCACCATCTCGACGATGCGCTTGCCGGTGAGGTAGGCGACCTCCTGCCGGTCGCGATAGGGCGCGGGGATCGCCGCCGATCCCGGCAGCATCATGCCCAGCGCCTCGGCCAGCGAGTTCATCGTCGTCGCCGTGCCCATGGTGTTGCAATAGCCGGTCGACGGCGCGGAGGACGCCACCAGCTTGATGAAGCCCTCATCGTCGATCTTGCCCGCGGCCAGCAATTGCCGCGCATGCCAGACGATGGTGCCCGAACCCGTCCGCTCGCCCTTGAACCAGCCGTTCAGCATCGGCCCGACCGACAGGGCGATGGCGGGGATGTTGACCGTCGCCGCCGCCATCAGCAGCGCGGGCGTCGTCTTGTCGCAGCCCGTGGTCAGCACCACCCCGTCCAGCGGATAGCCGTAGATCGCCTCGACCAGCCCCAGATAGGCCAGGTTGCGGTCCAGCCCCGCCGTCGGCCGCTTGCCGGTTTCCTGGATCGGGTGGACCGGAAACTCCAGCGCGATGCCGCCCATCTCCCGAATGCCCTCGCGCACGCGCTCGGCCAGCACCATATGATGGCGGTTGCAGGGCGACAGGTCGCTGCCGGTCTGGGCGATGCCGATGATCGGCTTGCCGCTGCGCAGTTCGTCCAGGCTCAGGCCGAAATTCAGATAACGCTCCAGATAGAGCGCGGTCATGTCTATATTGTCTGGGTTGTCGAACCAGGCGCGGCTGCGCAGCTTGTTGGCGGGCTTGGACGAATCGCTCATTGAGAAGGCACCCTGTCGAAGAAAATGGTCAATGGATTCTCGGGCACGTTGACGCGCTTGCCTCTCCGATATACTCATACAAATAGAAATTCAAGGATGGTTCGGGCCAGGTGACGAATTTGCTGAGCCGCTACGAGGTCATCGGGGACTGGGGCACCAGCCGCCTTCGGCTGTTCCGTATCGAGCAGGGCCGCGTCACCGCCCGCCATGACGGCCCCGGCATCGCTGCGGCGGCCGGGCAGGCGGAAGCGGCCTTCGCCGCCACCATCGCCCCCTGGCTGGAGGAAGCCGCGCCGACGGAAATACGCCTTTGCGGCATGGCCGGCGCCCGCGACGGCTGGGTGGAGGCGCCCTATGCGGATTGCCCCGCCGACGCCGCGACCTGGCGTGCGGCGGCGGCGCGGTTCGACTGGCGCGGCGTGCCCGTCGCGATCATGGCGGGCCTCGCCTGCACCGGGACGACCGGCGCGCCCGACCTCATGCGCGGAGAGGAAACGCAGATATTCGGCGCCATCGCGCGCGATCCGGCGCTGGGGCAGGGCCGCCGGCTCATCGTCCTGCCCGGCACCCACAATAAATGGGCGGTGGTGCAGGATGGCCGCGTCACCTCCTTCCGCACCATGCCGACGGGGGAGCTTTTCGCCCTGCTGCGGGATCGTTCCACCCTGGGCGCGCCGGCCGACCGGCCCGATCCGGCGCAGGAGGCGCAGGGCTTCGCCGACGGCCTGCGCCGGGCGGAGGAGGAGGGGCGTCTGCTCTCCTCCCTGTTCGCCGCGCGCAGCATGCGGCTGCGCGACGGGCGTTCGGCGGACTGGTCGGCAGGCTATCTGTCCGGCCTGCTGATCGGGTCGGAGGTCGCGGAAATCCTCGCCACGTCCGGACTCGCCACGTCCGGACAGGCGGACGACATATGGCTGATCGGGGACGCCCGACTCTCGGTGCGCTACGCCCAGGCGCTGGGCAGGCGCGGCGTGCCGAGCGAGACGCTGGACGGCGACGCCTGCTCGCTCGCCGGCCTGTCCTGATGGGGGCCTGTCCTGATGGGGGCCTGTCCTGATGGGGGCTGTCCCGATGGGGGGCTGTCCTGACGAGGACCGGGGAGGAGAGAGGCTGTTCCCGCCGCCCCATCCGCCAACGCCCCATCCCCCCAATGCCCCATCTCACGGAGACCCCTCATGACCCTGGACGACCTGCTGGCCGAAGGCGCGCCGCCCATTTGCGCGATCCGGCGCGGCATCGGGCCGGAGGAAGCGCTTGCGGTTGGCGCCGCCCTGATAGGGGCGGGCATCCGCATTCTCGAACTTCCCTTCCACTCGGGCTTCACCCCACCTGCCGCGCTCCGTTCCGGTCCAGCATGTCGCGCACCTTGGCGGCCAGTTCGGCATAGGTGAACGGCTTGGTCAGCAGTTCCACGCCCGGATCGAGCCGCCCGTGATGGATGATGGCGTTGCGCGCATAGCCGGTGGCGAACAGCACCCTCAGCCCCGGCCGCTCCGCGCGCGCCTGTTGCGCAATGTCGGCCCCGGTCATGCCGCCGGGCAGGATGACGTCGGTGAACAGCAGGTCGATGGACTGCGAAGCGCTGTCCAGCGCCTGCAAGGCCGCCGCGCCGTCATTCGCCTCGATCACCCGATAGCCCAGTTCCTTCAGCACATCGACGGTATAGGCGCGCACCTTCTCGTCATCCTCGCACACCAGCACCGTCTCGTCGCCGCCGCATATCGGCGCGGCGCGGTCCACCGACCCGGTGTCGTTGTCCGGCAGCGGACCGTAGAAGCGGGGAAGGTAGATCTTGACCGTCGTGCCATGGCCGCTTTCGGAATAGACGCGGATATGGCCGCCGGACTGCTTGATGAAGCCATAGACCATCGACAGGCCAAGGCCGGTGCCCCGCCCGACCTCCTTGGTGGTGAAGAAGGGTTCGATGGCGTGGCTCAGCACCTCCTCGTCCATGCCCTCGCCCGTATCGGACACGCTGATCAGCACATATTGGCCGGGCTTTACCTCCACCTCCTGCGCGGCATAATCCTCGTCGATATGGGTATTGGCCACCTCTATGGTCAGCTTGCCGCCGTCCGGCATGGCGTCGCGCGCATTCACCGCCAGGTTCAGCAGCGCATTCTCCATCTGGTTGACGTCGATCTCGATCGGCCAGATGCGCGCGCTCTGGATCGTCTCCACCTCTATCGTCTCGCCCAATGTGCGGTTGAGCAGGTCGGACATGCCGCTGACCAGCCGGTTGGGGTCGATCCGCTCGGGCGCCAGCGGCTGGCGGCGGGAAAAGGCGAGCAGCCGCTGCGTCAGCAACGCGGCGCGCTCCGCGCCCGCCATGGCATTGTCGGCGGCGCGCCGCAGCCGCGCCTGATCCTCGTGAAGGCCGCGTTGCAGCAGTTCCAGATTGCCGGTGACGATCTGCAGCAGATTGTTGAAGTCATGCGCGACGCCGCCGGTCAACTGGCCCAGCGTCTCCATCTTCTGCGCCTGCCGCAGCGCCTCTTCCGCCTCCGCCAGCGCCCGGGCATGGGCGCGCTGCTCGGTCACGTCGCGGGCGACGCAATAGATAAGGTCGTTTTCCGGCACCGCCGTCCAGCTGAAATTGCGGTAGCTGCCGTCCTTCGCCCGGAACCGGTTTTCGAATCGCACCGTCGGCATGCCCCGCGCCAGCCCGGCGATCTCCCCCTTCGTCTTCTCCAGATCGTCGGGATGCTCCATCCATTCGGACGTGCGCCCGATCAGGTCCGCCTCGCTCCATCCCAATATTTCGGTCCAGGCGGGGCTGGCGGCCAGCCAAGTGCCGTCCCGGTCGGCGACCAGGAACGGGTCGCGCGCCAATGCCCAGAGGCGGGCGCGATCGGCGCGCATCTCCTTTTCCGCGACCACCCGCTTGGTGGTCTCGCTGACGATGCACAGCGCGCCGCCGACGGAGCCGTCCGTCTCGAACACCGGGGAATAGTTGATGTCGAAGAACACCTGTTCGCCCTGTCCGCCGTCCCGCTCGATATAGAAGGGGCGGTCCTTGGCATGCACGGACTGCCCCTGGTCGACGACGGAACGCAGCAGCGGCTCCAGATCGTCCCACAGTTCCGTCCACCCCTCCCGCGCCGGGCGGCCCAGCACGCGGGGATGCTTGTCCCCGATGGTGGGCGCATAGGCTTCGTTGTAGAGCGCGCAGAGATCGGGGCCCCAGAACAGCACGATCTCCGCCTGCGACGACAGCATCAGCCGGACGGTCGACACCAGCGCCGGGGACCAGCCGTGCACCGGCCCCAGCGGCGATCCGGCGTCGATGCGCGCGGTCAGGGCGCCCAGCGGCCCCTGCGCGGCGATCATCTCCGCTATGCCCGGCGCGCCGCTCATCGATTATCCTCGGTCAGCCTGTTCATAGGGCGAGATACGCCTGTCCGGCGCTTTGTATCCGTTCAGGCAGAAGGCGTTACGACCTTTTGTCCACCGGTCAGGGTTATCCTTGCAACAGGCGAAACAAGCGCGCATGGATCGGCGCCATGACCGCGACGACCCTGAGCCGCCCCGCCACCGCCGTCCCACGCCCCGCGCCGATCGCGCGCTGGCTGCTGACGGTCGCCGCCCTCGTCTTCTGCATGGTCGTGGTCGGCGGCATCACCCGCCTGACCGAATCCGGCCTGTCGATCACGCAATGGAAACCGATCAGCGGCGCCATCCCGCCGCTGACCCACGACCAGTGGATGGAGGCGTTTCGCGCCTATCAGCAGATTCCCGAATATCGGCAGTTGCGGCAGGGCATGACGCTGGGCGATTTCCAGTTCATCTTCTTCTGGGAATGGGTGCACCGGCTGCTCGGGCGGCTGATCGGCGTCGCCTTCGCGCTGCCGCTGCTCTGGTTCGCGTGGAAACGGGCGATCCCGCAGGGCTATGGCTTCCGTCTCGTCGCGCTGCTGGCGCTTGGCGGGCTGCAGGGCGCGATCGGCTGGTGGATGGTGGAATCGGGCCTGTCGGTGCGCACCGACGTCAGCCATTACCGGCTGGCGGTGCATCTGCTGACGGCGCTGTTCATCATGGGCGGGCTGATCTGGACCGCGCTCGACCTGCTGACCCGTGCGAACACCCCCTTCGCCAGGCCCGCCATGCTCCATCCCTTCGCGGTGGTCGCGCTGCTGGCGCTGCTGGTGCAGCTCATGTTCGGCGCCTTCACCGCCGGTCTGGACGCGGGCTATGTCTCCAGCACCTGGCCGCTGATGAACGACCATCTGGTGCCGGAGGGGATCGAATGGCTGGGTTCGCTCTGGGCCACCCTTTCCAGCGATCCCTATCTCGTCCATTTCATCCATCGCTGGTGGGCCTGGGTCGCCGCGATCCTGCTGGTCATGCTGGCGCGCATGGCGAAGCAGGCGGGGCAGCGCGGCCCCTCCATCGCGATCAACGCGGCGGTGGGCACGCAGGTCGCGCTCGGCATCGCCACGGTCATTAGCGGCATCGCCCTGCCGCTGGCGGTGCTGCACCAGGCGGTCGGCGCGCTGGTGGTGGCGTCCGCGACCTGGGGCGCCCATGCGCTGGGGGAACGCCGGGGATGAGCGCCGTCGCGCTCGTCTACACGCTGTTCGGCTCGCGCGAGGCCGCGACCCGCATCGCCCGCCAGCTGGTGGAGGAAAGGCTGGCCGCCTGCGCGAACCTGCTGGGGGAGGCGACCTCCATCTACGAATGGAACGGCGCGGTCGATACCGCGGCGGAGGTGCCCGTCCTCTTCAAGACCGCGCCCGCCCGCCGTGACGCGCTGATGGCGCGCATCGCGGAACTGCACGATTATCGGGTTCCGGCGATCCTCGCTCTGCCCGTAGACGCCGCCCACGCCGCCTTCGCCCGGTGGGTGGACGATCGGACGGGCTGATCGACAGGTATTATTTTACCCGTCAGCAAAGCCGCCGAATCTCTTGACTTGCGCCCTTCCACCCGTCATTAGCCCGCATCTTCCGAAAGCTGGAAACAGCCTTCAATTCACTGTTTCATTCTTGGAGTATTGGCACCATGAAGGCGCTGATGAAGACCACCAAGCCGGCGACCCCGGCCACGGTCGAAAAGAAGTGGGTCCTGATCGACGCGGAAGGCCTCGTCGTCGGCCGCCTCGCCTCGACCGTCGCGAACATCCTGCGCGGCAAGCACAAGCCGAGCTTCACCCCCCATGTCGATTGCGGTGACAATGTCATCATCATCAACGCGGAAAAGGTGAAGTTCACCGGCCGCAAGCTGACCGACAAGGTCTATTACAAGCACACCGGCTATGCCGGCGGCATCAAGGAAACCACCCCCCAGAAGGTTCTGGAAGGCCGTTTCCCCGAACGCGTCCTGGAAAAGGCCGTCGAGCGCATGATCCCCCGCGGTCCGCTGGGCCGTCAGCAGATGCGCAACCTGCGCATCTTCGCCGGCGCCGAACATCCGCACGCCGCGCAGAACCCCGAAGTGCTCGACTTCGCGTCGCGCAACCGCAAGAACAAGGTGGGTGCATAATGTCCGATAACCGCCAGTCTCTGTCCGACCTCGCGTCGCTGACCGCTAACGCTCCGGCCGCTGCCGAAACCGTCGCCGCCGACGCGCCGATCGCTCCGGTCCAGCCCTCGGCTCCGCTGCGCGCCCAGGAAATCGACAGCCTCGGCCGCGCCTATGCGACCGGCCGCCGCAAGGATGCCGTCGCCCGCGTCTGGGTGAAGCCCGGCACCGGCAAGATCACGGTCAACGGCCGCGATCAGGAAATCTACTTCGCCCGCCCGACCCTGCGTCTGGTGATCAACCAGCCCTTCGGCGTCACCGAGCGCGAAGGCCAGTATGACGTGATCGCCACCGTCAAGGGCGGCGGCCTGTCCGGCCAGGCCGGCGCAGTCAAGCACGGCATCGCCCAGGCGCTCGCCAAGTACGAGCCGGCGCTGCGCAGCGCGGTCAAGGCCGAAGGCTTCCTGACCCGCGACAGCCGCGCCGTCGAGCGCAAGAAGTACGGCAAGGCCAAGGCCCGCCGCAGCTTCCAGTTCTCGAAGCGCTGATCGGTTCGACCGTTACGAATGCAAGGGAAGGGGTCGGGTTTCCGGCCCCTTTTCCTTTTGGGGCAGATGAACCCCCGGCAGGCAGGGCGCGCGGATCAGGCGGAGCTGGAAATCCGGATCAGCCGAAAGCAAAAGCGCTAACCGCGGCCGCCGACATCCGCCAGGCGCGCCGTGGCGATCTGCTGGATCTGGAGGACATCCTTGCGCGCCTCCAGGAAGCGGCGGGGATTGATGGCATTGCCGTTCACCCGCACCTCGAAATGAAGATGCGGCCCCGTGGAGCGGCCTGTCGATCCCATCCGCGCAATGGCGTCGCCGCGCGCCACCTGCTGGCCGACCCGCGCGCTGAAGCCCGAAAGATGGGCATATCGGGTCAGGATGCCATTGCCATGGGTGACCTCGACCACATTGCCATAGCCGTTGCGCTGGCCCACGAAGCTGACCTTGCCCGATGCGGCCGCCAGGATCGGCTGGCCCATGCTGCCGGGAAAATCCAGACCCGCGTGAAAGGCCGCATGGCCGTTGAACGGATCGCTCCGATAGCCATAGCTGCTGCTCAGCATCGGCGTCGCCGTGGGCTTGCCGGAGGGGATGGCGAGCAGGCTCCCTTCCAGAAATTCCATGCGGGACAGCGCCTGGGCGAGCTTTTCGAACTCGTCCGGCAGGACGTCCTGCCCTTCCCATGGCACGAAAGGGCCGCCCTGTGCGCGGGCCGCCGTGCGGGCGAGGCTGTCGGGATTGAGGCCGAAGCTGCGGATCGCGGCGGCGGCCTTGTCGGCACGATGCCGGACGGCGTCGGTCAGCAGGGCGGCAAAACGGCGCTGCCGTGCGTCGATCCGGAACAACGGCGCCGCTTCGGGCGCGACGCTGATCTTGGTGTCGAGCTTGGACGTGCCGTTCCTGGTTCCGCTGTCGGCCTTGCCGACCACATCGCCGGCCGGGGCCGCGCCCTCCTGACCGAAATGCGTGCGGTAGAGGTCGTCCATGAAATCCTGGCGTTCCTGCAACTCCTGCGCGAGCTGGTCGACCGACTTGCGGTAGCGCTCGACCTGGCTGGCGCTGTTGGCAACGGCCTTGTCACGGGCGGCGAGGGCGGCGCGCTCCTGCTCGATCTCCGCGTTGTTGGCGGCCATGGACAGGGATAGCGCAAGCCCACCGATCAAGGCGGAAGAGAGCAGGCCGACCGTGGCGAGCTGCGCCCTGCGCGAGATACGGATGAACTTCACCTGGCCGCCGGAGCGCAGGAAAATCTCCCGTTCCGGACACAGCTTCGAACACCGGGCAGTCATGCCGGCCCAGAGGGCGGCTGCCCCCATCTTGCTCCATTGCGACAATTGCGACCCCGCGTGCTTTTTTAGTGAACGGGGCGCTAACAAAAGGAATCGAGTCGCGCGAATCCGGGGGAGCGGAGTCGTGACGAGTCGAAAGATGAACGGGGTGAAACGTGGAACCGGGCAAAGGGTTCCGGTCCCCCGCGAAATTTTTGCCGGCGCTCTCCGCCCTTCGCAAACCGGCCTCGCCAGCCTCTGCGGCGCTGGATAGAAAGGCGTCATCTCCTGGCGTCCCCGCCACGTCGGATCGGGACGGGGCGGATCGTCGGGCCTGTTCTTGACCGGCGGCCGCCACATGGCTATAGGCGCGCCTGCCCAAAGGCCGGAATGGACGGATTCGTTCGCGCCGAACCCCGGTCCTCAGGGCATCAGAGCTGAACATTGCCGGTGCTCTTGCGGCTCCGGGCGGGTTTCCGCCGGAGCCTTTGCTGTTTGGAGGCGATTCGTTTTCCAGGCCGCAAGGAACGCGGGAATGCATGCGGTAAAGTAACTGAAAGAGGTGAAGGGCTTCATGCCAACGATCAACCAGCTGGTCCGCAAGGGCCGCGAACTGCAGAAGACCAAGTCGAAGGTCCCTGCAATGGAAGCGAACCCGCAGAAGCGCGGCGTTTGCACCCGTGTCTACACGACGACCCCGAAGAAGCCGAACTCGGCTCTCCGCAAGGTGGCGAAGGTGCGCCTGGTCAACCAGCGCGAAGTCATCACCTACATTCCGGGCGAAGGCCACAACCTTCAGGAGCACAGCGTCGTGCTGATCCGCGGCGGCCGCGTGCGCGACCTTCCCGGTGTGCGCTATCATGTGCTGCGCGGCGTTCTGGATACCCAGGGCGTCAAGGACCGCAAGCAGAGCCGTTCGAAGTACGGCGCCAAGCGTCCGAAGTAAGGGGAGACCAGTAATATGTCACGTCGTCGTCGCCCCGAAAAGCGCGTCATCCTGCCCGATCCCAAATTCGGTGATGTCGTGCTGTCGAAGTTCATGAACAGCATCATGCAGGACGGCAAGAAGGCCGTCGCCGAGTCCATCGTGTACGGCGCTCTCGACACTGTCGAGGCGAAGTCCAAGAAGGACCCGATCGCCATGTTCCATGACGCGCTGAACAATGTGAAGCCCGGCATCGAGGTCCGCAGCCGCCGCGTCGGCGGTGCGACCTACCAGGTCCCCGTCGAAGTGCGCCCGGAGCGCGCCCAGGCGCTGGCGATCCGCTGGCTGATCACCGCGTCGCGCAACCGCAGCGAAACCACCATGGCCGCCCGCCTGTCGGGTGAACTGCTGGACGCCGCCAACAACCGCGGCAATGCCGTCAAGAAGCGCGAAGACACGCACCGCATGGCGGAAGCGAACCGCGCCTTCTCGCACTATCGCTGGTAATCCGGCGCTGGAAAAAGGCGAAGCGGGCGCCCATATCGTCCGCTTCCTCTCATGGTTTCGAAAAATCGGTCCGTTCGCCACGGGTGGCTACCCATGGCGGACGGATTGGTTTAGGGGCCACGCGCAGATTTAACGAATCCCCAACCGCCGGCGCGCCGGCAACGGAGAAGCATCATGGCCCGCAGCCATCCGCTCGAACGCTATCGCAATTTCGGTATCATGGCGCATATCGACGCCGGCAAGACCACCACGACCGAGCGTATCCTTTACTATACCGGCAAGTCCTACAAGATCGGCGAAGTCCATGACGGCGCCGCCACCATGGACTGGATGGAGCAGGAGCAGGAGCGTGGGATCACCATCACGTCGGCTGCGACGACCTGCTTCTGGAACGATCATCGCCTGAACATCATCGACACCCCCGGCCACGTCGACTTCACCATTGAAGTCGAGCGTTCGCTGCGCGTGCTCGATGGCGCGGTCGCCGCGTTCGACGGCGTCGCGGGCGTTGAGCCGCAGTCGGAAACCGTGTGGCGCCAGGCGGACAAGTACAAGGTTCCGCGGATGTGCTTCATCAACAAGCTCGACCGCACCGGCGCCAACTTCTATTATTGCGTGCAGACGATCATCGACCGTCTGGGCGCCACCCCGGCCGTCCTCTATCTGCCCATCGGCGCGGAATCGGACTTCAAGGGCCTGGTCGACCTGGTCGAGAACCGCGCCATCATCTGGAAGGATGAGAATCTGGGCGCCGAGTTCACCTATGAGGAGATTCCGGCCGACCTCGCCGACAAGGCCGCCGAATATCGCGAGAAGCTGATCGAGCTCGCCGTCGAACAGGACGACGATGCGATGGAAGCCTATCTGGAAGGCAATCTGCCCGACGTCGCCACGCTCAAGAAGCTGATCCGCAAGGGCACGCTGGGCCATGCCTTCGTGCCGGTGCTGTGCGGTTCGGCGTTCAAGAACAAGGGCGTGCAGCCGCTGCTCGACGCGGTGGTCGACTATCTGCCCTCGCCGCTCGACATTCCCGACGTTCAGGGCATCAACCCCGATACCGACGAGCCCGACAGCCGCAAGACGGCCGACGATGCGCCCTTCTCGGGTCTGGCGTTCAAGATCATGAACGACCCGTTCGTGGGTTCGCTCACCTTCCTGCGCGTCTATTCGGGCACGCTGACCAAGGGCAGCTATCTGAACTCGGTCAAGGACAAGAAGGAAAAGATCGGCCGCATGCTCCTCATGCACGCCAACTCGCGTGAGGACATCGACACCGCCTATGCCGGCGACATCGTCGCCCTGGCGGGCCTCAAGGAAACCACCACCGGCGATACGCTGTGCGCCGAGCGCCAGCCGATCATCCTGGAGCGGATGGAATTCCCCGAGCCGGTGATCGAGCTGTCGGTCGAACCCAAGACCAAGGCCGACCAGGAAAAGATGGGCATCGCGCTCAACCGCCTGGCCGCCGAGGATCCGTCCTTCCGCGTCTCGACCGACCACGAATCGGGCCAGACCATCATCAAGGGCATGGGCGAACTGCACCTCGAAATCCTCGTCGACCGCATGAAGCGCGAGTTCAAGGTCGAGGCCAATGTCGGCGCGCCGCAGGTCGCCTATCGCGAATATCTCGCGAAGAAGGTCGACATCGACTACACCCACAAGAAGCAGTCGGGCGGCTCGGGCCAGTTCGGCCGCGTCAAGGTCACCGTCATCCCCGGCGAGCGCGGTTCGGGCTACCAGTTCTTCGACGAGATCAAGGGCGGCAACATCCCGCGCGAATATATCCCGTCGGTGGAAAAGGGCTTCCGCGAGACGGCCGAGACCGGTCATCTCATCGGCTTCCCGATCATCGACTTCGAAGTCCACCTGACGGACGGCGCCTATCACGACGTCGACTCGTCGGCCCTGGCCTTTGAAATCTGCGCCCGCGGCGCCATGCGCGAGGCGGCCGCCAAGTCGGGCATCAAGCTGCTTGAACCGATCATGAAGGTCGAGGTCGTGACCCCGGAGGAATATCTGGGCGACGTCATCGGCGACATGAACAGCCGCCGCGGCCAGATCCAGGGCACCGACAGCCGCGGCAACGCGCAGGTGGTCGAGGCGATGGTCCCGCTGGCCAACATGTTCGGCTATGTGAACCAGCTTCGCTCGTTCACCCAGGGGCGCGCGAACTACTCGATGATCTTCTCGCACTATGACGAAGTGCCGCAGAATGTGGCGGACGAGGTCAAGGCGAAGATGGCCTGATGAATTTCCCGGGCCGGGCCGCGCAAGCGGCTCGGTTTTGGGCTGGCATTCTCTAAATTTGCTGCTATGGACGCGCCTTCGCGAGGCGCGGCCGAGCGGTCAGACCAAAGCTGATTTGATTAGAAGGTAGGATAAAATGGCTAAGGCTAAGTTTGAGCGGAACAAGCCGCACTGCAACATCGGCACCATCGGTCACGTCGACCATGGCAAGACCTCGCTGACCGCGGCGATCACCAAGGTGCTCGCCGAAACCGGCGGCGCGACCTTCGTCGACTATGCCAATATCGACAAGGCGCCCGAAGAGCGCGAGCGCGGCATCACCATCTCGACCGCCCACGTCGAATATGAGACCGAAGCCCGTCACTACGCGCACGTCGACTGCCCGGGTCACGCCGACTACGTCAAGAACATGATCACCGGCGCGGCCCAGATGGACGGCGCGATCCTCGTCGTTTCGGCCACCGACGGCCCGATGCCGCAGACCCGCGAGCACATCCTGCTCGCCCGCCAGGTCGGCGTGCCGCAGCTCGTCGTGTTCATGAACAAGGTCGACCTCGTCGACGATCCGGAAATCTTGGAACTGGTCGAGCTGGAAATCCGCGAGCTGCTGTCGTCCTACGACTTCGACGGCGACAACATCCCCGTCATCCCCGGTTCGGCCGTCAAGGCTCTGGACGGTTCGAACGACGAAATCGGCAAGAACGCCGTTCTGAAGCTGATGGCCGCTGTCGACTCGTTCATCCCGCAGCCGGAGCGTCCGGTCGATCGTCCGTTCCTGATGCCGATCGAAGACGTGTTCTCGATCTCGGGTCGCGGCACCGTCGTGACCGGCCGCGTCGAGACCGGCATCGTCAAGGTTGGCGAGGAAGTCGAGATCGTCGGTCTGAAGGATACCCGCAAGACCACCGTGACCGGCGTCGAAATGTTCCGCAAGCTGCTCGATCAGGGTGAGGCCGGCGACAACATCGGCGCGCTGATCCGTGGCGTGGGCCGTGAAGAAGTCGAGCGCGGTCAGGTTCTGGCCAAGCCCGGCACCATCACCCCGCACACCGAGTTCGACGCGGAAGTCTACGTCCTGTCGAAGGAAGAAGGCGGCCGTCACACTCCGTTCTTCGCCAACTATCGTCCGCAGTTCTACTTCCGCACCACCGACGTGACCGGCGAAGTGATCCTGCCCGAGGGCACCGAGATGGTCATGCCCGGCGATAACGTGAAGCTCGGCGTGAAGCTGATCGCCCCGATCGCGATGGACGCGGGTCTCCGCTTCGCCATCCGCGAAGGCGGCCGCACCGTCGGCGCAGGGGTTGTCGGCACGATCTCGAAGTAATATAGGACCGCAGCGGCGCGAATCGCCTGATTCGCGCCGCTGAGTTTTTTACCGCCCCGGATCGCCTTTCTCCGGCTCCAGTCGAGCTAGAAGGGCAAGGAACGGGGCGGATATTTTTTGGTTGGCGCATTTTCATAAATCATCGGCTGCTCCGGCTGATTTCTGAAAATGCTCCGGGTTTTGGCTCTTTCGCATCGGTACAGGAACAATGGACAGCAACATCCGCATTCGCCTCAAGGCGTTCGATCATCGCGTGCTCGATCAGGCGACCGGCGACATCGCCGACACCGCCCGCCGCACCGGCGCCCTTATCCGCGGTCCGATTCCCCTTCCGACGCGCATCGAAAAGTTCACGGTCAACCGTGGCCCGCACATCGACAAGAAGTCGCGCGAGCAGTTCGAGGTCCGCACCTACAAGCGCATGCTTGACATTGTGCAGCCGACGCCGCAGACGGTCGACGCGCTGATGAAGCTGGATCTGGCTGCCGGCGTGAACGTCGAAATCAAGCTGGCCTGAAGCCGGCAAGTCCCTGCCAACCCGCAAGGTGGGCAGGGTATCGGGCATTCCGCTGGCCGGAAGCTCAAAAGACACAGGGATACCGCACGGCCTCTCCGGTGAACCGGAAAGGGCTCGTGGTCCTGGTCCCCCGTCGCTGGTCCCGAATAGGGGTCGGCATCCAACCCGGACGGGGTGATCTATATTGGGGTTGGGCCGCGAGGGAGAAATCCTGAGCGGTTTTTTCGTTGGATACGCCCGCTGCTAAGGCGGGCCTCTATGGGAGTAATCGGTGATGCGCACAGGCGTGATCGCTAAGAAAGTCGGGATGACCCGTCTGTTCCAGGAGGACGGACGTCATATTCCGGTTACGGTTCTGGCCCTTGAGGGCAATCAGGTCGTGGCCCGCAAGGAAACCGATCGCGACGGCTATGTCGCGGTTCAGCTCGGTGCGGGCGTCGCGAAGGTCAAGAATGTCGCCAAGCCGCAGCGCGGTCACTTCGCCAAGGCGGAAGTGGAGCCGAAAGCGCGCCTGGTCGAATTCCGCGTTGCCGAGGATGCGCTCCTCGATGTCGGCGCCGAGATCGCGGCCGACCACTTCATCGCCGGCCAGCTGGTCGACGTTGCCGGCCACACCCAGGGTAAGGGTTTCGCCGGCGCCATGAAGCGCTGGGGCTTCGGCGGTATGCGCGCCACCCACGGCGTCTCGATCAGCCACCGTGCCCATGGTTCGACCGGTAACCGTCAGGACCCGGGCCGCGTCTTCAAGAACAAGAAGATGGCCGGTCACATGGGTGACCGCGAGCGCACCCAGCAGAATCTCGAAATCGTCCGCACGGACGTCGAGCGCGGCCTGCTGTTCGTCAAGGGCAGCGTCCCCGGCGCCAAGGGCACCTGGCTGACCGTCTGCGACGCCGTCAAGGTCAAGCGTCCAGCCGACGCTCCCTATCCGGCGAGCCTGAAGCAGGCTGCCAACAGCAACAACGCTCCGGCCGAAACGCCCGCTGAAGAAGCGGCCGCTCCCGAAGCGACCGAAGGCCAGGAGGGCTAATCATGAAGGTCAAGGTACAGACCCTCGATGCCGCAGCCGCCGGTGAAGTGGAACTGAACGATGCCGTGTTCGGCGTCGAACCCCGCACCGACATCCTGCACCGCGTCGTCACCTGGCAACTCGAAAAGCGTCGCGCCCCGGCCCGCGCCACCCGCGAGCGTTCGGACGTTGCCCGCACCGGCAAGAAGTTCGGCCGCCAGAAGGGCGGCGGCACCGCCCGTCACGGCGACCGCAAGGCGCCCGTGTTCATCGGCGGTGGTAAGGCGCACGGCGCCCGCGCCCGCACCTTCGGCCACGACCTCAACAAGAAGGTTCGTGCGCTCGGCCTGAAAATGGCCCTGTCGTCGAAGGCCAAGGACGGATCGCTGATCGTTCTCGACAATCTCGACGTGGCGGAAGGCAAGACCAAGGCTCTGGTCGCGCACCTCGCCAAGCTGAACCTCAACAAGGCTCTGTTCATCGACGGCGACGCGGTGAACGTCAGCTTCGCGAAGGCTTCGGCGAACATCGTCGGCGTGGACCTGCTGCCGGCCGTCGGCGCCAATGTCTACGACATCCTTAAGGCGGATTCGCTGGTGCTGACGCGCGCCGCGGTCGAAAAGCTGGAGGCGCGTTTCAATGGCTAAGAAAGAAGCCGCGACCGTCGACAACCGTCATTATGACGTCGTTGTCGCGCCGGTCATCACCGAGAAGTCGACCCTTCTCTCCGAGAACAACGCCGTGGTCTTCAAGGTCGCCAACGATGCGTCGAAGCCGGAGATCAAGGCCGCCGTCGAAGCCATTTGGGGCGTGACGGTCAAGAGCGTGAACACGCTGGTCGCCAAGGGCAAGACCAAGAAGTGGAAGGGCAAGCCCTATACGCGCTCGGACGTCAAGAAGGCGATCGTTCGCCTGGCCGATGGCCAGTCGATCGACATCACCGAAGGAGTGCGCTGACCATGGCGCTTAAGAGCTACAACCCGACCAGCCCCGCCCAGCGCGGCCTGATCCTCGTCGACCGCAGCGCGCTGCACAAGGGCAAGCCCGTCAAGGCGCTGACCGAAGGCAAGCGCAAGACCGGCGGCCGCAACAACAAGGGTCATGTGACCTCGCGCGGCATCGCCGGCGGTCACAAGCAGCGCTACCGCATCATCGACTTCAAGCGTCGCCTGTGGGACGTCGAGGGCACGGTCGAGCGTCTGGAATATGACCCCAACCGCACCGCCTTCATCGCGCTGGTCAACTATCCCGACGGCACCCAGGCCTATATCCTGGCGCCGCAGCGTCTGGCTCCCGGCGACAAGGTCGTCGCGGGCAAGAAGACCGACGTGAAGCCGGGCAATGCGATGGAACTCGGCCAGATGCCGGTCGGCACCATCATCCACAATATCGAGATGAAGCCCGGCAAGGGCGGTCAGCTCTGCCGTTCGGCGGGCACCTATGCCCAGCTCGTCGGCCGCGATCGTGGCATGGTGATGGTCCGCCTGTCCTCGGGCGAGCAGCGCTACATCCGTTCGGACTGCATGGGCACCGTCGGTGCCGTGTCGAACCCGGACAACGCCAACACCAATCTCGCCAAGGCCGGTCGCAATCGCTGGCTCGGCAAGCGTCCGCTGACGCGCGGTGTGGCGAAGAACCCGGTCGACCACCCGCATGGCGGTGGTGAAGGCCGGACCTCGGGCGGCCGTCATCCGGTCACGCCCTGGGGCAAGCCGACCAAGGGTGCGCGCACCCGCCACAACAAGGCGACGGACAAGTTCATCATCCGTAGCCGCCACGCGAAGAAGAAGAGGTAAGCGAGATGGCTCGTTCCGTCTGGAAAGGTCCGTTCGTGGACCTCAGCCTTCTGAAGAAGGCGGAAGTGGCGCAGGACGCCGGTGGCCGTTCGGGTCCGATCAAGACCTGGTCGCGCCGTTCCACCATCCTGCCGCAGTTCGTCGGCCTGACGTTCAACGTCTATAACGGCCGCAAGCATGTGCCGGTCTCGGTGAACGAGGACATGGTGGGTCACAAGCTGGGCGAATTCGCCCCGACCCGCTACTTCCCCGGCCACGCCGCCGACAAGAAGGGCAAGCGCTAATGAGCAAGGAAAAGGCTCCCCGTCGCGTTGCTGACAATGAGGCGCTGGCCGTCGGCACGCAGATCCGCGGTTCGGCCCAGAAGCTGAACCTGGTCGCCACGCTCATCCGCGGCCGCAAGGTCGAGGACGCGCTGAACATCCTCGCCTTCTCGAAGAAGGCGATGGCGGTCGACGTGCGCAAGGTGCTGGCTTCGGCCATCGCCAATGCGGAAAACAATCATAATCTGGACGTCGACTCGCTGGTCGTCGCGGAAGCATCGGTGGGCAAGAGCTTCACCATGAAGCGCTTCCACGCTCGCGGCCGCGGCAAGTCGACCCGGATCCTGAAGCCCTTCAGCCGCGTGCGCATCGTCGTTCGCGAAGCAGCTGAAGAAGCGGAGGCGTAAGAGACATGGGTCACAAGAGCAATCCGATCGGTCTGCGTCTGCAGATCAACCGTACCTGGGACAGCCGCTGGTTCGCGGAAGGCGCCGACTATGGCCGCCTGCTGCTGGAGGATCTGAAGATCCGCCAGTATATCATGAAGAACCTGCCGCAGGCCGCGATCTCCAAGGTCGTGATAGAGCGTCCCGCCAAGCTGTGCCGCGTGTCGATCTACGCTGCCCGCCCCGGTGTCATCATCGGCAAGAAGGGCGCGGACATTGAGAAGCTGCGCAAGAAGCTGGGCAGCCTGACCTCTTCGGACGTCAGCCTGAACATCGTCGAGATCCGCAAGCCGGAAATCGACTCCAAGCTCGTCGCGCAGGGCATTGCCGACCAGCTGGAGCGCCGCGTGGCGTTCCGCCGTGCAATGAAGCGCGCGGTGCAGAGCGCCCTGCGTCTCGGCGCCGAAGGCATCAAGATCACCTGCGGCGGCCGTCTGGGCGGCGCGGAGATCGCCCGCGTGGAATGGTATCGCGAAGGCCGCGTTCCGCTGCACACGCTGCGCGCGAATGTCGACTATGCCGAAGCCGAAGCGCACACCGCTTATGGCGTCTGCGGCATCAAGGTCTGGATCTTCAAGGGCGAAATCCTTGGTCACGATCCGATGGCTACCGACCGGCTGATGCTGGAGGCTCAGACCTCCGGCGTGCGCCCGGCGCGCTGAGAATAAGGTAGGTATAGCGTCATGCTGCAACCGAAGAAAATGAAGTTCCGCAAGACCTTCAAGGGCCGGATCAAGGGCGACGCCAAGGGCGGTTCGGCCCTGAACTTCGGCGCTTACGGTCTGAAGGCTCTGGAACCCGAGCGCGTCACCGCCCGCCAGATCGAGGCGGCCCGCCGCGCGATCCAGCGTCACCTTCGCCGTCAGGGCCGTCTGTGGATCCGCGTGTTCCCTGACGTGCCGGTGTCGAAGAAGCCCGCCGAAGTCCGGCAGGGCAAGGGCAAGGGTTCGGTCGAATATTGGGCGGCCCGCGTCAAGCCCGGCCGCATCCTGTTCGAACTGGACGGCGTTCCCGGCCCGCTCGCAGCAGAGGCCTTCTCGCGCGCCGCGATGAAGCTGCCCATCAAGACCAAGGTCGTTGCCCGCCTCGGCGACACCTCGCACCTGGAGGGCTAAGCCGTGGCGAACGTTGCCGACCTCAAGACCAAGACGGACGACGAACTGTCGACCGAACTCAACAACCTGAAGCGCGAGCAGTTCAACCTGCGCTTCCAGGCGGCCACCAACCAGCTGGAAAAGCCCAGCCGCGTGCGTGAAGTCCGCCGGTCGATCGCGCAGATCAAGACCCTTCAGTCCGAGCGTTCGCGCTCGGCTGCGAAGTAAGAAGGAAATCACACGATGCCCAAGCGCGTGCTGACGGGAACGGTGGTTTCCGACAAGACCGACAAGACGGTGGTGGTTCGCGTGGAGCGCAAGGTTAAGCATGCGCTCTACGGCAAGATCATCCGCCGTTCGAAGAAGTACCATGCCCATGACGAGGGCAATGTCTACAAGGAAGGCGAAACGGTCCGCATAGAGGAGACCGCTCCGATTTCCAAGCTCAAGACCTGGAAGGTCATCGAGCGCGTGGACACCCACAAGTCGCCGGAAACGGCGGCCTGAGGGAGGCTCGCTGAGCCTTTGAAGAAAAGTGTCGCGCGGGGCTGGCCTTTTCCGCCTGGAAAGGGTACAGGCCCGCGCTTCGCGTAGAGTCAGATGGCTCCTCAAAGGAGAGTCAGATGGTTCGCCAAGGGCTCTAGTGCAGTGAAATTCGGAACCGCCGGGAATTGTCCCGGTAGGCCAAATAAGAAGGAACCGGATCCATGATCCAGATGCAATCCAATCTTGACGTCGCTGACAACAGCGGCGCCAAGCGCGTCCAGTGCATCAAGGTGCTGGGCGGCTCGAAGCGTCGCTTCGCGAGCGTGGGCGACATCATCGTCGTCTCGATCAAGGAAGCTGCGCCTCGTGGCAAGGTGAAGAAGGGTGACGTGCACCGCGCCGTCATCGTGCGCACCGCCAAGGACGTGCGTCGCGCTGACGGTAGCGTGATTCGCTTCGACGGCAATGCCGCCGTGCTGATCAACAAGAACGAGGAGCCGATCGGCACCCGTATCTTTGGCCCGGTCGTTCGCGAACTGCGCGCCAAGAAGCACATGAAGATCATCTCGCTCGCCCCCGAGGTGCTGTAATGAGCGCTGCCAAGATCAAGAAGGGCGACAAGGTCGTCATCCTGGCCGGCAAGGACAAGGGCCGCACCGGCGCCGTCCTGCAGGTGCTGCCGAAGGAGGACAAGGTCCTCGTCGAAGGCATCAACGTGCATGCGCGTCACCGCAAGCCCGACCAGGCGAACCCGCAGGGCGGCATCGAGCGCAAGCCCGCGCCGCTCCACATTTCGAACGTCGCTGTCGCCGACAAGGATGGCAAGCCGACCCGCGTCCGCTTCGAGGATCGCGACGGCAAGAAGGTCCGTGTCGCCGTCAAGTCCGGTGAGGTGCTGTAATGAGCGACAAGTACATCCCGCGCTCGAAGGCGCTCTATGACGCCGAAATCGCCAAGGCGATGACCGAGAAGTTCGGTTACAAGAACGTCATGGAAGTGCCGAAGATCGAGAAGATCACGCTCAACATGGGCGTTGGCGAAGCCACGCAGGACAAGAAGAAGGTCACTTCGGCCGCCGAGGAAATGGAACTGATCGCCGGCCAGAAGCCGGTCATCACCAAGGCCCGCAAGTCGATCGCGCAGTTCAAGCTGCGTGAAGGCATGCCGATCGGCGCCAAGGTCACGCTGCGCCGCGAGCGCATGTATGAGTTCCTTGATCGCCTGATCAACATCGCTCTGCCCCGCGTGCGCGACTTCCGCGGTCTCAACCCGAAGAGCTTCGACGGCCGCGGCAACTATGCCTTCGGCATCAAGGAGCAGATCATCTTCCCCGAGATCAACTATGACCGCATCGACAAGGTGCGCGGCATGGACATCATCGTGACCACCACGGCGAAGACGGACGAGGAAGCGCGCGAACTGCTGCGTCTCTTCGGCTTCCCCTTCCCGCTCGAAGAGAAGCAGGCGGCCTGAAAAGGTCCCGCTTCTCTTTCCAACCGTTAGGCTAAGAAAGAGAACTTAAGTCATGGCGAAACTGAGTTCGATCAACAAGAATGAGCGCCGCAAGAAGCTGGTGAAGAAATATGCCGGCCGCTATGCGAAGCTCAAGGCGATCGCAGCCGATACCGCGCTCGACGACACGGAGCGTCTGATCGCGCGTCTGAAGATGGCGGAAATCCCCCGCAACGGCAACCCGACCCGCGTGCGCAATCGCTGCGAGCTGACGGGCCGTCCCCGGGCCTATTACCGCAAATTCCGTCTCTGCCGCGTGCAGTTGCGTGATCTGGCCAACAAGGGCCTGATCCCCGGCGTCACCAAGTCGAGCTGGTAAGGATCATTTGAGATGGCATTGACCGATCCCCTGGGTGATATGCTCACCCGCATCCGCAACGGGCAGCAGGCGAAGAAGGACAGCGTTGTGTCCCCCGCTTCGAAGCTCCGCGCCCGCGTGCTCGACGTGCTGCAGCGCGAAGGCTATATCCGCGGCTATTCCGAGGAACTGCTCGGCAAGCATGCCGGCCTGCGCATCGAGCTGAAATATTTCGAGGGCCAGCCGGCGATCAAGCATGTCGCCCGCGTGTCCAAGCCGGGCCGCCGCGTCTATTCGGGTTCCAAGGAACTTCCCGTCGTGCGCAACGGCCTTGGCATCACCATTGTCTCGACGCCCAAGGGCGTTCTGTCCGACGCCGAAGCGCGCGAGCAGAATGTCGGCGGCGAAGTGCTGGCGGAGGTGTTCTGATGAGCCGTACTGGTAAGAAGCCGGTTGCCGTCCCCGCGGGCGTCACCGCGGCCATCGCCGACGGCCAGCTTTCGGTGAAGGGTCCCAAGGGCACCCTGTCGCTGCCGCTGGCCGACGAAGTCACCTACAGCATCGAGGAAGGCTCGATCGCGGTGAAGCCTGCCAATGACAGCAAGCGCGCCCGCGCTTTCTGGGGCATGCAGCGCACGCTGATCCAGAACCTGATCACCGGCGTGACGGAGGGCTTCTCGAAGAAGCTGCTGATCACCGGTGTCGGCTACCGCGCCAATGCCCAGGGCAAGACCCTGAAGCTGCAGCTCGGCTATTCGCATGACGTCGACTTCGCGGTGCCCGAAGGCATCGAGATCAAGACCCCGGACAACACCACGGTCGAGATCAGCGGCATCGACAAGCAGCAGGTGGGTCAGGTTGCCGCCGAGATCCGCCGCTGGCGCAAGCCCGAACCCTATAAGGGCAAGGGCATCAAGTACGCCGGCGAGTTCATCTTCCGCAAGGAAGGGAAGAAGAAGTAAGATGGCAAAGCTTTCCCTCTTCGCGCGGCGTCGCCGCCGCGTCCGCACCGCGCTCAAGGCTGTTTCGGGCACCCGTCCGCGCCTCAGCGTCCACCGTTCGGGCCGTCACATCTACGCCCAGATCATCGACGATGCGCAGGGCAAGACCCTGGCCGCCGCGTCGACCCTGGACAAGGATGTCCGCGGCAATACCGGCGCCACCGCCGATGCCGCTGCGGATGTCGGCAAGCGCGTTGCCGCTGCGGCGACCGCCGCCGGCGTCACCCGGGTCGTCTTCGACCGTGGTGGCTTCCTGTTCCATGGCCGCGTCAAAGCGCTGGCCGATGCGGCCCGTGAAGCCGGGCTGGAGTTCTGATCATGGCTGACGAAAACGATATCCAGGCCCAGCCGGGCGCACCCGCGGCCGTTGAAGGCGGCGAGCAGACCGAAGGCCGGGGTCCCGGTCGGGGCCGTGGCCGTGGCGGCGACCGCAACCGTGGCGAGCGTGGCGGCCGTGGCCGTCGCGACGACCGTCGCGGCAATCGTGACGAGGAACAGGGTGAGGAGCTGATCGAGAAGCTGGTTCACATCAACCGCGTCTCGAAGACGGTGAAGGGCGGCAAGCGCTTCGGTTTCGCCGCTCTGGTCGTCGTTGGTGACGGCAAGGGCCGTGCGGGCTTCGGCCATGGCAAGGCGCGCGAAGTGCCCGAAGCCATCAGCAAGGCGACCGCTTCGGCGAAGAAGGCGATGGTCCGCGTTCCGCTGAAGGAAGGCCGCACCCTGCACCATGACGGCAAGGGCCATTTCGGCGCCGGCAAGGTGACCGTGCGTTCGGCGCCTGCCGGTACGGGCATCATCGCGGGCGGTCCGATGCGCGCCGTGTTCGAAAGCCTCGGCGTCGCTGACGTCGTGACCAAGTCGAACGGCACGTCGAACCCCTACAACATGATCCGGGCGACCTTCGAGGCGCTGGGTGAACAGGTCAGCCCCAAGGCGGTGGCGCAGCGTCGCGGCAAGAAGGTTGCCGACCTGCTCCGTCGCGGCGGCGCCTCGGCCGAAGTCGCCCAGGCGGATGCCGAAGCGATTGCGGAGTAAGACATCATGGCGAAGATCAAGATCAAGCAGATCGGCTCACCGATCCGCCGTCCCGAAGCCCAGAAGAAGATTCTGATCGGCCTCGGCCTTGGCAAGATGCACCGCGTGGTGGAGCTGGAAGACACTGCGGAAGTCCGCGGCGCCATCGCGAAGCTGCCCCATATGGTGGCGGTGGTGGACTAAACCGTCATCCCGGCGCAAGCCGGGATCTCAAACCGCTGGGCGCTTCTTCCAACGGGATGTGCCCAGCCTCACGAGGCCCCGGCATTCGCCGGGGCTCCAGCCCGGTCCTGGTGGATCGGGCCTTCGCGCGAACATAGCGAAAGCGAGTGCAGATTATGACCAAGCTTAACGAACTCAATGACAATGCCGGCGCCCGCAAGGGCCGGATGCGCGTCGGCCGTGGTATCGGCTCGGGCAAGGGCAAGACCGCCGGTCGCGGCCAGAAGGGCGCGAAGGCGCGTTCGGGCGTCAGCATCAACGGCTTCGAAGGCGGCCAGATGCCGCTCCACATGCGTCTGCCGAAGCGCGGCTTCAACAACATCTTCGCCAAGGATTACGCGATCGTGAACCTCGGCGCGGTGCAGAAGGCGATCGACGCCGGCAAGCTGGACGCCAATGCCACCATCGACCACGCGGCGCTGAAGGCGGCCGCCCTGGCCCGTGGCGGCAAGGATGGCGTGCGTCTGCTCGGCAAGGGCGAGCTGACGGCCAAGGTCAACCTGCTCGTCGCCGGCGCGTCGAAGGGCGCTGTCGAAGCCGTCGAAAAGGCTGGCGGCAAGGTCGAAGTGATCGCCGTCGTTCCCGCCGCTGAAAAGGCCGCCGCCAAGAAGGGCAGCGCCAAGGCCGCGAAGAAGGCGTGAATTAAGCCGTAAGGCTTGCAAGCATGGCCCCGCTGCCCGATATGGGTGAGCGGGGCCACGTGTTTTGGGGACTCCGGAACCCTCGACGTCCGTATCGAGTGGAGGCTGAGCCTGTCGACAGGCGCAAGGCCATTCGGAATGGACGGGGTGCAATTCCCGGTTCGACAGCGCCCCATCGCCCCGCTAAGGGGTTAGCGATTCCGCTCCGGGCTTTCCAAATCCCGGCAAGATGTTTTGAAGGGCAGCCAAGATGGCATCGAGAGCCGACCAGCTCGCATCCAATCTCAGCCTGGCGAAGTTCAGCCAGGCGACCGACCTCAAGAAGCGCCTGTGGTTCACCCTGGGCGCGCTGATCGTTTTCCGCTTCCTGAGCTTCGTGCCGCTGCCGGGCGTCGATCCGACCGCGTTGTCGCAGCTTTACAAGCAGACCAATGGCGGCATCCTCGACATCTTCAACACCTTCTCGGGCGGGTCGCTCTCGCGCATGAGCCTGATCGCGCTGGGCGTGATGCCTTATATCACGGCGTCGATCGTGGTGCAGCTCGCCGCCTCGCTCTCGCCGCAACTCGCGGCGATCAAGAAGGAAGGCGAAAGCGGCCGCAAGAAGCTGAACCAATATACCCGCTACGGCACGGTGGGCCTGACCGCCGTCCAGGGCTATTTCATCGCCGTGGGGCTGGAAAGCTTCGGCGCCCAGTCGGGCGTGCAGGCGGTGGTCGATCCGGGCTATCTGTTCCGCGTCGCGGCGGTGATCTCGCTGATCGGCGGCACCATGTTCCTGATGTGGCTGGGTGAGCAGATCACCTCGCGCGGCATCGGCAACGGCGTCTCGCTCATCATCATGGCGGGCATCGTCGCGCAATTGCCGGTGACGCTCAGCAACCTGTTCAAGTCGAGCAGCACGGGCGCGATTTCCGGCCTGGTCATCTTCCTGGTGATCGTTCTGGGCTTCGGCCTCATCGCCTTCATCTGCTTCATGGAGCGGGCGCAGCGCCGGGTGCTGATCCAATATCCCAAGCGCCAGACGCGCCAGGGCCTGATGCAGGCCGACCGCAGCCATCTGCCGCTGAAGGTCAACACGGCGGGCGTGATCCCGCCGATCTTCGCCAGCTCGCTGCTGCTGATGCCGCTCACCGTCTCGCAATTCGCCGGCCAGACCGTGGCGGGCGAGAGCAGGCTGGGCGATTTCGTGCTGACGCTGAACCAGTATCTGTCGCACGGCAGCCCGGTCTATATGGCGCTCTACGGTCTCGGCATCGTCTTCTTCTGCTTCTTCTACACCGCCGTGGTGTTCAATCCGGAAGAGACGGCCGACAATCTGAAGCGCAATGGCGGCTTCATTCCCGGCATCCGTCCGGGCAAGAACACCGAAAATTATCTCGACTATGTGCTCACCCGGATCACGGTGATCGGTGCGGCCTATCTGGCCTTCATCTGCCTGGTGCCGGAATTCGTGATCGCCCGGGCGGGCATTCCCTTCTACCTTGGTGGGACTAGCCTGTTGATCGTCGTCAATGTTACGGTCGACACCGTGACGCAGATCCAGAGCCACCTGCTCGCCCATCAATATGGGGATCTGATCAAGAAGGCGAAGCTGAAAGGGCGTCTGCGCTAAGCAGCGCGGAACGTTAAAAAGCGCGAAGAACAGGGGAGAATGCGCGACATGAATATCATTCTGCTCGGCCCTCCGGGCGCCGGCAAGGGAACGCAGGCGACGCGCCTGGTGGATAGCCGGGCCATGGTGCAACTCTCGACCGGCGACATGCTGCGCGCGGCGGTGAAGGCCGGGACGCCCATCGGCCTCAAGGCCAAGGCGGTGATGGAGGCCGGCGAACTGGTGTCGGACGAGATCGTCTCCGGCATCATCGGGGAGGCGCTGGATGCCCTGGCGCCCGAAACCGGCGTGATCTTCGACGGCTATCCGCGGACCGAGGCGCAGGCCCATTCGCTGGACGGCATATTGGCCGACCGCAACCGCACCCTAGACCATGTGATCGAACTGGAAGTGAACGAGGATGCCCTGGTAGAGCGCATCACCGGCCGCTTCACCTGCGCGACCTGTGGCGAGGGCTATCACGACAGCTTCAAGCAGCCCAGGGTCGAGGGCGAGTGCGACAAGTGCCATGGGCACGAGTTCAAGCGCCGTCCCGACGACAATGAGGAGACCGTCCGCACCCGCATGGCCGAATATCGCGCCAAGACCGCGCCGATCCTGCCGATCTACGAAGCGCGCGGCATCGTCTCGCGGGTCGACGGCATGGCCGATATGGACGATGTGACGGTCGCGATTGCCGCCATATTGGACGGCAAAGGCGCCTGACACCTCTCCGTTCGCGCCGGATTGTCGCATTCGGCCGCTCGGCAAATGCGGCAATCGGCATTAGGCTACCCTCCTGATCAGGGAAGGGAAGGCGCGATGGG
Source organism: Sphingobium sp. RSMS (assembly GCF_005406185.4). NCBI lineage: Bacteria > Pseudomonadati > Pseudomonadota > Alphaproteobacteria > Sphingomonadales > Sphingobiaceae > Sphingobium > Sphingobium sp. RSMS. The sequence continues at coordinate 3,330,188 of NZ_CM191257.1, forward strand.
AAAGCATCGGATATGGATATGGGCTGGCGTGGCGATGGCTGCGCCGGCCCATTCTGCCGTCACGGGCAGCAGCGATCATGGCTTCGCCGTGGAGAACAGCGTCCACATCTCCGCCGACGCGGCCACCGTCTATCGGCTGTTGGGGCAGCCGGGGCGCTGGTGGAGCGGGCAGCATACATATAGCGGCGACGCCGCCAATCTCAGCCTCGATCCCATAGCCGGCGGCTGCTTTTGCGAGAAGGTGCCGGGAAAGGACGGCAGGCCGGGCAGCGTCGAACATGGCCGCGTGATCCAGGCGCAGCCCGACAGGCAGTTGCGCCTGTCCGGAGCGCTGGGGCCTTTGCAGGCGGAGGCGGTGACCGGCACGCTCACCTACGACATTGCGCCCGACGGCCAGGGCGCGCGTGTCGGGATGAGCTATGTCGTCGGCGGCTATCTCCGCACCGGTGCGGCGGGCATCGCTCCGATCGTCGACAGGGTGCTGGCCGAACAGTTGCAGGGGCTGAAACGCGCCGCGGAAGCAGGCGGGCAATAGCTTTCCATCCCGGTTGCCCCGCTGACGCGCAATGCCATGCCAGCCGATAGGCCAACGGGCGCGCAACGGGCCTCGTCGCGCCACCGCCGCTTTTTTCCGGAAATGCCGCCGAGCTGCGCGTTAACCACGATATTAACGGTATGATTGCTGTTCTGTTGCTATGGCGGACTCATGACGGGGCCGCGCCCTTCCACCCGCCGCCTGACGGAATTGGACGCCTTGCGGGGGCTGGGCGCGCTGTGCGTGCTCGTCTTCCACTATTCGACGCGCTTCCATGAGCTGTTCCCCCAGGCGGCCCATGTGCCCTTCCGCTTTCTGGGCGGCAATTACCGGGTGCTGCTGTTCTTCGCCATCTCCGGCTTCGCGATCTTCTTCACGCTCGATCGCATCCGCACCACCGCCGATTTCCTGATCAACCGTTTCGCCCGGCTCTATCCCGCCTATCTGGTCGCCATGCTGCTGACGCTGGGCGTCGAATATCTGGCCCATGTCTCGCAACTGCTGATCGGGCCGGGCGCGATCCTGGCCAATGTCACCATGCTGCAGGGCTTCGCCTTCCTGCCGGAGGTCGACGGCGCCTATTGGACGCTGACGGTAGAGATCGCCTTCTATGTCTGCATGCTGTCGATCTGGAAGTGGACGGGCCTTAGGCGGCTGGAACCCGTACTGCTCGCCTGGCTGGCCCTGCGCTGGCTCTATGCGCTGTGGCCGGGCATGCCGGAGCGGATCGTGATGCTGCTGGTGCTGCGCTACGTGCCCTTCTTCATCATCGGCATATTGTCCTATCGCGTCTGGGCAGGGCAGCGGAGCTGGCGGCAACAGGCGCCCTATGCCGCGCTTGCGCTGCTGTCGATCGCGACGATCGACAGCCCGGACATCATGCTGACCGGCCTCCTGCTGCTCGCTGCCTTCGCAGCGCTGAACGCCGGGCGGCTGCACTTCCTCAGCCTTCGTCCGCTCGTCTGGATGGGGGGTATCAGCTATTCCTTCTACCTCATCCACCAGCATGTCGGTTTCGTCGTGATGCTCAAGATGGCGGAGGCGGGATATAGCCCCTGGGCGGGATTTGCGGCGGCGTTCGCCGTGGCGCTGGCGCTGGGCACGCTGATCAACCGGCTGGTCGAGCGGCCGGCTGGCGAGGCGATATTGGGCTGGTGGCGCCGTCGCCGGGAACGCGCCGCGCCGCGCGAGACGGCGCCGAGCCGGGCCTGAGGCGATTCGGAAGCGCTGCCCGATCACTAAGGCCTAAAGCCAATCGACATTCAGAAGATGACGAGCCGAAAATGATGGTTTTCCGTGACCCGGAGCGCAGCCTACTCAAGGTAGGTGAGCACCGGAAGCACGGAAAAGCGTCATTTGCAGGCCGTCAGGGCTGAATGTCGATTGGCTCTAATCCGCAAAGGGAAACATGGACCACCAGGGCTGCTTCTCCCGCAGCACCCGGGCAAAGCTTTCCCGCGCCTCCAACCGTTCCAGATAGGCGCGCAGCCCCGGAAAGCCCCCGCGCATCGGCTCGATCTTGTCGGCATAGAACAGCGCCGGGGCCGCCGCGCAATCGGCCAAGGTGAAATCGTCGCCCGCCGCCCAGCGCCGCCCCGCCATCCGCGCCTCCAGCAACGCATAGGCCTTGCCCAGCATTCGCCGCGCCTCCCCCACGCCATGGGAATCGCGGGCCACGCCCTCGGGCCGGATCTTGTCCGCGACGATCGCCTGCATCGGCGTCATCACATAGAGGTCGAACAGCCGGTCCATCAGCCGCACCTCCTGTGCCGCGTCGGCATCCTCGGGAATCGGCCGGAAGGGGCCGGGATGATGCCGTCCCAGATATTCGACGATGATGCTGGTTTCCGCGACCGTCCTGTCCCGCGCCTCGTCCCGCAGCACGGGGAACTTCCCCAGCGGCCACAGCGCCAGCCACGCCTCCGCAACGGCCGGATCGTCCAGCATGCGCGCCTCGAAAGCCGTGCCGTTCTCGTAAAGGGCGATCAGCACCTTCCAGCTGCAGGAGGAGAGGGGGTGGTAATAGAGAATCATGTCGGCTCCTCTCGTCGGCCATGGGTTCGTGCCATTCCGTTCCCCTGTCTTGTCATCCATCCGTCACGAAGCGCCAAGCGCGGAATCGCCCGGCCCGGGGAATTGCGTGGCAAGCCAAATTTATTTTCCGCGCCAAATTGTCCCTCTTGCCTTTTGCAAAGCCAAGGAAAGTCCGTGCGTCGCTGCGCTGCGCCGTGCCGGACCGTCGATGAAATGAGTCTCCGCGTCGATGAACCGAGTCCCCGAACTGTCATTTACCCCCTTGAAAGGAAATGAAGCTGTGGCACTATCCCTTGTATCGGGTTAACGGGGGTTACCCAACAGATTGTGATCGCACCAACCGGGCCGGTTCCCGGAGGGAGGCTGTTTTTGCCCTTGCGATCGCGTCTGCTGGCCCCATCTCCGTGCCTGACCGGGTCGATAATGCTACATTCGTTCGGCCCGGCCGGCAGTGGCTTGACCGAATCGAACGAAACAGGAACATTCGGGGAGCTGGTCATGGATTTTCGAGACAGCGAACAGGTGAGTGCAAGCGACGTGGCAACCGTGATTGACGAAGTGGTCGAAACCGTGGCGGACAAGAAGAAGGCTCCCGCTCCTTCGGACCAGGCGCTGGCCCCCAAGGCCGATCCCACGCCGGGCTCGTCAACCGTGCTGGAACGCCGTTTCCATGTCGTGACCGACGCCAGCCGCGACGCGCTGCTGACCGATTTCGGCAAGGACACGCTGCAGGACCGCTATCTGCTGCCCGGCGAGAGCTATCAGGACCTGTTCGCCCGCGTCGCCGCCGCCTATGCCGACGACGCCGACCATGCCCAGCGCGTCTACGACTATATCTCGCGCCTCTGGTTCATGCCCGCGACGCCTGTCCTGTCGAACGGCGGCACCGGCCGCGGCCTGCCCATCAGCTGCTATCTGAACTCGGTCGACGACAGCCTGGAAGGCATCGTCAACACCTGGAACGAGAATGTCTGGCTCGCCAGCCGGGGCGGCGGCATCGGCACCTATTGGGGCAATGTGCGCGGCATCGGGGAGCCGGTGGGCCTCAACGGCAAGACCAGCGGCATCATCCCCTTCGTCCGCGTGATGGACTCGCTGACCCTCGCGATCAGCCAGGGCAGCCTGCGCCGCGGCTCGGCCGCCTGCTATCTCGACATCTCCCATCCGGAGATCGAGGAATTCCTGGAAATCCGCAAGACGTCGGGCGACTTCAACCGCAAGGCGCTGAACCTGCACCACGGCGTCCTGCTGACCGACGAGTTCATGGAGGCGGTGCGCGACGGCAAGGACTTCGCCCTGCGCAGCCCGAAGGACCAGTCGGTGCGCGGCAGCGTCAACGCCCGCGCCCTGTTCCAGAAACTGGTGGAGGTCCGCCTCGCCACCGGCGAACCCTATATCGTCTTCAACGACACCGTGAACCGCACGATGCCCAAGCATCACCGCGATCTGGGGCTCAAGGTGTCGACCTCCAACCTCTGCTCCGAAATCACTTTGCCGACGGGTCGCGACCATATCGGCAATGACCGCACGGCCGTCTGCTGTCTTTCCTCCCTCAATCTCGAAACCTGGGATGAGTGGAAGGACGACAGGCAGTTTGTCGAGGATGTCATGCGCTTCCTCGACAATGTGCTGCAGGACTATATCGACCGCGCGCCGCCGGAAATGGCGCGGGCGAAATATAGTGCGAGCCGTGAACGGTCGGTGGGCCTGGGGGTGATGGGGTTCCACTCCTTCCTCCAGGCCCGGGGACTTCCCTTCGAAGGCGCGATGGCCAAGTCGTGGAACCTGCGCATCTTCAAGCACATCAACGAGAAGGTGAACGAGGCCTCGATGCAGCTCGCGGTTGAGCGCGGTCCGTGCCCGGACGCCGCCGACATGGGCGTGATGGAGCGCTTCTCCTGCAAGATGGCGATCGCGCCCACCGCGTCGATCAGCATCATCTGCGGCGGCGCGTCGGCCTGCATCGAACCGATCCCGGCGAACATCTACACCCACAAGACGCTGTCGGGCAGCTTCGCGGTCAAGAACCCCTATCTCGAAAAGCTGCTGGTCGAAAAGGCGAAGGACTCGACGGCCGTGTGGAATTCGATCCTGGAAAAGGGCGGCAGCGTCCAGCATCTCGACTTCCTGACCCAGGAAGAAAAGGATGTGTTCAAGACCAGCTTCGAGATCGACCAGCGCTGGCTGCTCGAACTGGCCGCCGACCGCACGCCCTATATCGACCAGGCGCAGTCGCTGAACCTGTTCATCCCCGCCGACGTGGAGAAATGGGACCTGCTGATGCTCCACTACCGGGCGTGGGAGTTGGGCATCAAGTCGCTCTATTATCTCCGCTCCAAGTCGGTCCAGCGCGCCGGCTTCGCGGGCGGGGTGGAAGCGGACAACACCATCGACGCCCCCAAATTCGAAATCGGCGAGACCACCGACTATGACGAGTGCCTCGCCTGCCAGTGACCCGATAATTTCCTTTCCCCTTGTGGGAGAGGAAGGGGCCCGCGCGGCAAAGCCGCGTGGGAAGGTGAGGGGTAAGGCCCCAAACCCGACGATCGCCCGTGCGAGAGAACTGCGCCGCAACGCCACGGATGCTGAGAAGCTGCTCTGGAAGCATCTCCGCCAAAAGCTGTCCGCAGCGAAGTTCCGCCGCCAGGTTCCCATCGGCCCCTATTTCGCAGACTGCGCCTCTCATGCCGCCCGCCTGGTCGTCGAACTGGATGGCGGCCAACATGAAGAAGCGGCAGATGCGCCCCGCACGGCCTTCCTCGAACGGGAAGGCTATCGCGTGATCCGCTTCTGGAACCATGACGTGATGCAGAATCTGGAAGGCGTGCTGGCAACCATCGCCGCCTTCACCCCTCACCCTCCCATCGCCGACGCGATGGGCCCCTCCCTCTCCCACAAGGGGAGAGGGTCTGGTATAAGTTTCGCGGAGTAAAAACCATGCCCCTTCTTCAAGCCAGCAAGGTCTACAAGCCCTTCGAATATCCCTGGGCCTATGAGTTCTGGAAGCGCCAGCAGCAGCTCCACTGGCTGCCGGAGGAAGTGCCCCTGGGCGAGGATTGCCGCGATTGGGCGCAAAAGCTCAGCGACCATGAACGCAACCTTCTGACGCAGATTTTCCGCTTCTTCACCCAGGCGGACGTGGAGGTGCAGGACTGCTACCACGAAAAATACGGCCGCGTGTTCAAGCCGACCGAAATCAAGATGATGCTGACCGCCTTCAGCAACATGGAAACGGTCCACATCGCGGCCTATTCGCACCTGCTCGACACGATCGGCATGCCGGAAAGCGAATATAGCGCCTTCATGCAGTATAAGGAGATGAAGGACAAACACGACTATCTCCAGCAGTTCGGCGTCGACACGGACGAGGACATCGCCAAGACGCTGGCCATGTTCGGCGGCTTCACCGAGGGGCTGCAGCTTTTCGCCAGCTTCGCGATGCTGATGAACTTCCCGCGCTTCAACAAGATGAAGGGCATGGGCCAGATCGTGAGCTGGTCGGTCCGCGACGAGACGCTGCACTGCGAGGGCATCGTCCGCCTGTTCCACGCCTTCGTGAAGGAACGCGACTGCCTGACCCCGGCGGTCAAGGACGACATCATGGACATGTGCCAGAAGACCGTCCGCATCGAGGACGCCTTCGTCGACCTCGTCTTCGAAATGGGCCCGGTGCCCGGCATGACGCCCAAGGACATCAAGAAATATGTCCGCTACATCGCCGACTGGCGCCTGGGGCAATTGGGCCTGAAGCCCATCTACATGATCGACGAGCACCCGCTCCCCTGGCTGACTCCGCTGCTGAACGGCGTGGAGCACGCCAATTTCTTCGAAACCCGCGCCACCGAATATTCGAAGGCAGCGACCCGCGGCCAGTGGAACGACGTGTGGGATGCGTTCGACCGCCGCTCCAAGCTCAAGGGCGGCACCGCCGCCAATGCGGATGAAGCGGGCGATCCAGATATGTTCAAGGCCGCCGGGATCGCGGCGGAATAATCATGACAGGCGAAAAGGCGGCACCGCTCCCACGGTGCCGCCTTTCGGTCCAAGGCAATGCTTCCCGGCCGTCCCCGCCGGCCGGCAAGCTGACCCCCGTATGAACGCTCTGTTTTGTTCCGTTCATGCAACGTTTATCTGCTTTGGTTTGTTGTGCTCCCATCGAAAAGTCGACCAAGGGAGCCAGAGATGAAATCCACCCTGAAAGCTGTTTTCGCCGCCCTGTCGCTTGGCGCCGTGACGCTGAGCGCCGCCCCCGCCGCCGCCGATCCGCCGCCCTGGGCCGGACATGGCAAGGGCCATGGCCGCGACGACTGGAAGCATGGCGGCCGCCACGACAATGGCCGTCACGAAGGCTGGCGCCGTCCCGGCGGCGTGATCTACAGCTATGACTGGAACCGGCCGGACCCGCGCTATGGCCGCTACTATCGGCCCGACCGCTATTATCGCGGCGGCTATGAGCCGATCCGCGTCACCCGCTCCACCCGCATCTATCGCGGCTATGACGACCGCTATTATTGCCGCCGTTCGGACGGCACCACCGGCCTCATCGTCGGCGCGGCGCTGGGCGGCCTGCTCGGCGGCCAACTCGACCGCGGCTATTCGAACACGGCGGGCATCCTCATCGGCGCAGGCGCGGGCGCGCTGCTGGGCCGGGAGATCGACCGCGGCAATCTGAGCTGCCGCTAAGCGGTGGGGGGAGGGCGAAGGCCCTCCCCTCCCGACCCGCTTAACACCGGGCCATCAATAGCGGGCCATCAACACCATGGATGCCGCGCCCCGTCCCATTCCCGCGCCAGCCCTTCGGTCACCAGCATCTCGCCGATCGACTGCCCGCCGCGCGTCACCACCCGCAACGCCCGCCCATAGCGGTCCGTCTCCCGATCCCCGCTCTCCAGCGAGAAAGGGCCGGCATTCATCAACTGCTGCAATCGCTGCGTCGCCCGCGCTCCCAGAGCGGCTTCCTCGGCACAGCGCGGCCCGTGCGTTTCCGGCGCGTCGATGTCCATCACCCGCACCTTCTCGCCATGGAACCAGAAGGTGTCTCCGTCGACCACGCAATTGACGCCCCCGCCCACATGGCAGAAGCCGAATTGCGCCGACAGGCTGTCCCCTGCGACGGGAAAGGCGGCCTCCCGCCCACTCCTCTGGAAGCGCTGCGCCAGGTCCTGCCCGAACCAGCCCAGCGCCGCGCCGATCAGCACCCCGCCGATCACCAGCACGGCGATGGAGGGCCCACGGGACTTCCTGGGTTGCAGGCGCCCGCGCCCAGCCCGACGCGCCTCCGCCAACCAGACCGTTTCGCTGCGCTTCTTCCTCGACCCTCGGCTCATGACGGGGCCATAACGAAAGCCGCTCCTGCCGTCTCGCGCTAAAAGCGTCCGATTTGACCCTGATCAATGATCGCCGCCCGCAAGCCGCCACGCTGTGCCCATCCGCAGGAGGCTCCATGACCACCCCCTATGCCCGCATCGGCGGCGAAGCGACCGTCGCCGCCATCGCCAACCGTTTCTACGACCTGATCGACCGGGACCCCGCCTATGCCGATCTGCGCGCCATCCATGCGGCCGACCTCAGCGCCGTGCGCCATGGTCTCACCCGCTTTCTGGCGGGATGGTCCGGCGGCCCGCGCGACTGGTTCGAACGCGGCCAGTGCATCATGTCGCTGCACCGCGCCTTTCCGATCACCTCGGCGCTGGCGGATCGATGGTCCGCCGCCATGACCCGCGCCATAAAGGCGCAACCGGGCATCGACCCGCAACTCGCCGCCGCCATGGCCGACGCGCTCGGCCATATGGCGCGGGGGATGATCAACCTGTCGCTGGACCAGAACGCGGCTTAGCCGGATAGCAGGCCGGCGGGCCGGACCTTATTCCTCGTCCTCGGTCGGCCCCAATATATCCTCCTCATCGTCCATCTGCGGTTCGCCGGCGAAGGCGTCATTGTCGATCCGGCCGGATCGGTTCATCTCCTCCATCCGCTCGACCAGATCGGGCGTGTCGTCGGGCAGGATCTGCGCCGGGTTGGGCCGCCCGCCGCGCTCGCTGTCCTCGGCCGGGTCCGTCGACCGCACCCGCGCCTCGTCGGCCACGTCCTGCGCCTGCGAACCCGCTTCGGCCTGTTCGTCATTCTCCTCGCCCGTGTCGGGAAAGGGACTGTTGTCGGGTCGGTTCATGCTCTGTCTCCTTTCCCGCTCCAACGGCCGGCGGCCCGCGCCGTTCCCGCCGGGCAAAAGGCGCTGGACAGCATCCCGCGAACGGGGCAAGAGCCGCGGCGATCCTTTTCGCTTCGTTCTGCACAAGGAACTTCCATGCCCCGCCAGCTTATTTCCTCCGGCTCGCCCTTCGAGGCGCAGGTCGGCTATTCGCGCGCCGTCGTCCAGGGCGACTGGTGCTTCGTCGCCGGCACCACCGGCACCGATCCCGAAACCAGGGCCATGCCCGAATCCGTCGTCGATCAGGGCAGGAACGCGCTGAAGGTCATCGGCCGGGCGCTGGAGGAGGCGGGCTTCTCCTTCGCGGACGTGGTGCGCGTCACCTATTACATCACGGACCCGGCCTATTGGGATGTGCTGGGGGAGGCGACCGCACCGGTCTTCGGCGACATCCGCCCCGCCGCGAGCTGCATCGTCACCGGCCTCATCAAGCCGGAGATGAAGATCGAGATCGAAGTCACCGCGTTCAAGGGATAACAGCCATGCTGACCATGTACGGCATCAAGAATTGCGACACGATCAAGAAGGCGCGCAATTTCCTCGACAATAGCGGCAAGGCCTACAGCTTCCACGACTATAAGGTGTCGGGCGTCGACAAGGCGAAGCTGGAGGAATGGGTGATGGAACATGGGTGGGAAACCATCCTCAACCGTTCCGGCACCACCTTCAAGGCGCTGGACGCGGGCGACAAGGCGCATATCGACTCGGAAAAGGCGATTCTGCTGATGATGAGCAACCCCTCGATGATCAAGCGCCCGATCCTGGACCTGGGCGACCGCACCATCGTCGGCTTCAAGGCGACCACCTATGAGGACGCTCTGGAGGGCGTGAAGGCATGACCGTGGGGAGGATGCTCCGGCCGGGCATGTATCGGGCCGCCATCCTCCTCCTCACCCTGTTGATGGCGGCGCCCGCGATGGCCGAACCCTTCATCATCGCCCATCGCGGCGCCAGCGGCGAGCGGCCCGAACATACGCTCGCCGCCTATGAGCGCGCGATCGACCAGGGCGCCGACTATATCGAGCCGGACCTGGTGCTGACCCGCGACGGCGTCCTCGTCGCCCGGCACGAAAATGAGATTGGCGGCACCACCGATGTCGCGGATCATCCCGAATTCGCTACCCGCAGAACCAGCAGGACCATCGACGGTCAGCCCGTCTCCGGCTGGTTCACGGAGGATTTCACGCTCGCGGAACTGCGCACGCTGCGCGCCCGCGAACGGCTGCCGCAGCTTCGCCCCGCCAACAGCCGCTTCAACGACCTGTACCTCATTCCGACCTTCGAGGAGATATTGAAGCTGGTCCGCGCCAAGGAGGCGGAGCTTGGCCGCCGCATCGGCCTCTATCCCGAAACCAAGCATCCCGGCTATTTCGCGGGCATCGGCCTGCCGCATCAGGAGCCCTTGCTCGCGCTGCTCAGCCGATATGGCTATCAGACGGAGGCCGATCCGGTCTTCATCCAGTCCTTCGAGGTCGGCAACCTCAAGGCCCTGCGCGCGGCGACCCGCCTGCGCCTGATCCAGCTGGTGGACGGCGAGGGCGGACCGGCCGATGAACCCGGCACCACCTATGCCGACATGATGACGACCCAGGGGCTGCAACGGATCGCTGACTATGCCGACGGCATCGGCCCTGCGACCGCCATGGTGCTTGCCCCCGACGGGTCGACGGGCCTTGTCGACCGCGTCCATCACGCCGGGTTGCAGGTCCATGTCTGGACGCTGCGCATGGAAAACGGCTTCCTGCCCGCCGCCTTCCAGCGTCCGGACGATCCGCAGGGCAGGGGGGACTTTGCCGGCTATGTCCGGGCGGTCGCCGGCACGGGCGTCGACGCGATGTTCAGCGATTTTCCGAAACAGGCGCGGCAGGCGCTGAATCCCGCGCCCTGATGTCTTGTCAAATCTCCGGCGGGAGCGAATAACAGCCCTATGCTTTCGCAGAAGACCCGTTACGCCATCCGCGCCCTCCAGCATCTCGCAGACCGCTACCGGCAAGGCCCGGTGCCCCTGAACGAGATCGCCACGCGCCAGAATATCCCGTCCAAATTCCTGACGGTGATCCTGTCGGAACTGGCGCGCGAAGGGTTGGTCGCGACGCAGCGGGGGCGGGATGGCGGCTATTGGCTGGCGCTGGCCCCGGTCGACATCAGCTATGGCGACATCGTCCGGCTGACGCGTGGCTCGCTTGCGCTCACCCCTTGCGCCAGCCGTTTCGCGCATGAGACCTGCACCAACTGCCTGCCCGAATCGGAATGCCGCCTGCACCGGGTGATGCTCCGCGTGCGCGACGAAACCGCCAAGGTGCTCGACAGCATCAGCCTGGCGGAACCCTTCGCGACGGAGGAAATGGGCTAGGAACCTTGGCCGGTTGAGCCATCAGGCGCGCCGTGCTCCTGCCTTCGCGGGAGCAGCTTGTGCATCGGGGAAAGCGGAAAAGCAGCAAGCCGCCCCAGCCCCCTCGAATGCCCCTCGCTGCTCCCCAAGGCCTTGCACCCGGCGCGCAGCTTCGCCACATCAGCGCCATGACGACTCCGCCCCTCAAAGCCGCCCTGATCCCCGTCACGCCGCTCCAGCAGAATTGCACGCTCTTCTGGTGCACGGCGACCCATCGCGGCGCCTTCGTCGATCCGGGCGCGGACCTGCCCATTCTGAAAAGGGCGGCCGAGCAGCATGGCGTCACCATAGAGAAGATCCTCGTCACCCATGGTCATATCGACCATTGCGGCCAGGCGGGCATCCTCGCCCGCGATCTGGGCGTTCCGATCGAGGGACCGCATGAAGCCGACCGCTTCTGGATCGACCGGCTGGGCGAGGACGGCGCCCGATACGGCATCGACGGCGAAAGCTTCGAACCCGACCGCTGGCTGGAGGACGGCGATCAGGTCACGGTCGGCGACCTCACGCTCGACGTCTATCACTGCCCCGGCCACACGCCCGGCCACGTCGTCTTCCACCATGCGCCCAGCAAGCTCGCCATCGTCGGGGACGTGCTGTTTCAGGGGTCGATCGGTCGCACCGACTTCCCCATGGGCAATCATCAGCAGTTGGTCGATGCGATCACCGGCAAGCTCTGGCCGTTGGGCGGCGACACGGCCTTCGTCCCCGGCCACGGCCCGATGAGCAACTTCGCCCATGAACGCCGCACCAATCCCTTCGTGGGGGATGCCGTCCTCGCCTGACCCTATCGAACCATCGCCATGGCGGGCGGCGCCGGCACCTCCCGCGTCGCGCCATAGGCGACAGTGAGCGCCGCCACCGCCATGCCGACCATCACCGCCCAGGTCAGCAGCGCTCCTGCGCCGCGCCAGACGGTCGGCTTCTCCGCATCCATCCCGAAGCCATGGGCGATTCGCGCCAGCACCAGCGCCAGCGCCGCGCCCCAGAGCCAGATCGACGCCCCGACCGCCAGTTCCACCAGTCCGAAGAGAATCAGCGTCACCGGCACATATTCGATGAAATTGGCATGCGCGCGCATCCGCTTGGCCAACAGCGCGCTGCCACCGTCGCCGTGCAGCACATGATCCGAAATCCGGATTCGCGCGCATCGAATCCCCAGCCACATGTTGAGCAGCGCGCAGGCGGCGGCCAGCGTCAGCGTGATCGGCAGCAACATCGGATTTCCCCCCTTTCATGGCGACGCCCCCAGAATAGGGCAGCGGCATGGCGGGGCAAGAAGGACTTGCGCACGGGCCAAAAAACGCTATAGGCGCAGGGCTTCGCGATCATCCGGGCCGCATGGGTCTGCGGCGCCGTTGGCGTCGTCATCCATCGGATACGGCCAGTCGCACTAACAGATCAATTTATGGAATAAGGTGCCGACATGGCTGTCCCCAAGAGGAAAACGTCTCCGTCCCGCCGCGGCATGCGCCGCAGCCATGACTCGCTGCGTGTCGAGGCCTATCAGGAATGCTCGAACTGCGGCGAACTGAAACGCCCGCACAATCTCTGCGACGCCTGCGGCCACTATAACGGCCGTGAAGTCGTCGCCGTCGGGGCCTGACGCTCAAGCATTTCTCCTGAAAAGGGTGCGTTAACTTGTCCAGCCAACCGCGAATCGCAATCGACGCGATGGGCGGGGATGAAGGCGTATGCGTGATGATGGCGGGCGTGGCGCTCGCCCGTCGCCGTCACGAAGGGTTGCGCTTCACCCTTTTCGGGGACGAGGCGCGGATCAAGTCCGCGCTCGACAACCACCCCAATCTGCGCGCCGCGTCGGAAATCGTCCACGCGCCCGATGTGGTGGCTTCAGGCGACAAGCCCAGCGTCGCCATCCGCAAGAAGACCAGCTCGATGAGCATGGCCATCGCGGCGGTGAAGGCGGGCGATTGCGGCGCTGCGGTCTCCTCCGGCAATACCGGCGCGCTGATGGCGATGGCGAAGCTCGCCCTGCGCACCATGAAGGGCGTCGACCGGCCCGCGCTGGCCGCCATGCTGCCGACCCTGGGCGATAATGACGTGGTCATGCTGGACCTGGGCGCCAACACCGAATGCGACGCCCGCAACCTCGTGCAGTTCGCGGTGATGGGCGCGGCCTACGCCCGCATCGCGCTCGATCTGGAGCGGCCCCGCGTCCGCCTGATGAACATCGGCACGGAAGAAATGAAGGGGACGGAGGAAATCCGCGACGCCGCCGCGATCCTGCGCGCCGCGACCAGCCTGCCGCTCTCCTTTGAAGGCTTTACGGAGGGCGACAAGATCGGCCGCGGCGATGTCGACGTCATCGTGTCGGACGGCTTTTCCGGCAATGTGGCGCTCAAGACGGCGGAGGGCACGGCCCGCTTCGTCACCGACCTGCTGCGCACCGCCTTCACCAGCTCGATCCGTTCCAAGCTCGGCTTCCTGATCTCCAAGCCCGCGATGCACCTGCTGCGCCATCATCTCGACCCCAACAACCATAATGGCGCCGTTTTCCTCGGCCTCAATGGCGTGGTCGTGAAAAGCCATGGCAGCGCAAACGACAAGGGCGTCGCCAATGCCGTCCATGTCGCCGCGCGGCTGCTGGAGGAAGACATCACCCGGCGCATCGCCGCCGACATGCACGGGATCGAGGGGTTGACCGCCCCCGCATCCAGGATGGAGCTGCCCGCAAAGTGATCCGCCGATCCGTTCTCCTGGGCACGGGCTCCGCCCTGCCGGTCCGCGCCGTCACCAATGCCGAATTGGCGCAGACCGTGGACACAAGCGACGAATGGATCGTCGAGCGCACCGGCATCCGCACCCGCTACATCGCGGGGGAGGGCGAAACCACCGCGACGCTCGCCACGAACGCTGCCAAGGCTGCTCTGGAAGCTGCCGGCCTGTCCGCGCAGGACATCGACCTGATCGTGCTGGCGACCGCCACGCCCGACCAGACCTTCCCGGCCACCGCCACCATCGTTCAGGCCGCGCTCGGCATCAACGATTGCGTCGCCTTCGACGTGGCGGCGGTCTGCTCCGGCTTCCTCTATGCCATCACCGTGGCCGACAGCATGATCTGCTCGGGCGCGGCGCGAAACGCCATCGTGATCGGCTCGGAAACCTTCAGCCGCATCCTCGACTGGGAAGACCGCACCACCTGCGTGCTCTTCGGCGACGGCGCAGGCGCGGTCGTGCTGGGCGCGGAGGAAAGCACCGATGGCAAGCGGGGCATCCTCGCTGCGAAACTGCACGCCGACGGCCGCCACAACCAGCTTCTCTATGTCGACGGCGGCCCCTCCACCACGCAGACGGTCGGCAAGCTGCGGATGAAGGGACAGGAAGTCTTCCGCCACGCCGTCACCAACCTGGCCTCGGTGCTGACCGAAGTGATGGCCGCTGCCGACATGACCGCGGCGGACATCGACTGGCTGGTCCCGCATCAGGCCAATGCCCGCATCCTCGATGCGACCGCGCGCAAGCTGAAGCTCGCGCCGGAAAAGGTGGTGATGACGGTGGATCGCCATGCGAACACCTCCGCCGCATCGGTTCCCCTGGCCCTCGACCTCGCCATGCGCGACGGGCGCATCCAGTCCGGCGACCTGCTGGTGCTGGAGGCGATGGGCGGCGGCTTCACCTGGGGCGCCTGCGTCCTGCGGGTGTAGGGCCAGGATCGGTCCTGGAACATCGTGCGGAAAAGCCGGTCCTGAGCCTGTCGACGAATGGGAACCGGCTTTCTGCCTGAAAGAAGGCGACAGCAAAAAGCTGGAGCGCGCGACCTGCGCCGGATTTAACGCAGCGCGCTCTGGAGCCGCCGATCCGATGCAGTCGATCGGAATCCGTTCCGGAGCAGGCCAAAAAGGAACCGTTCAGGCCGGGCCCGTCCGACGCCTTGCCTTTCCTAGGCCCACAGTTCCAAAGAAGCGAAGCCCTTCGACAGGTTCAGCGCGAACGGGTGAGAAAAAGCGGCCTGTCTGCTTTCCAGACCTCTTCACTTCCGACTCAACCAACCAGCGCCTCGGCAGCATCCCCTTGCCAGGCCGATGCCACCCAAAATGGATGGCATCCCTGCGCCATATTCTTCCCCAGTCCCATTGCGGGACCGCTACACCGCCCATTTTTCACGGTTTTTTAAGGATTTCGCCGGGTGGTCATCTTGCCGAATCATGCAGAATCGCGCACATTGTCAAATGATCACCCGCATTTAGGCTCGACGGGTGTCAAGGTGGGGAAATGCGATGAGCGGTAACGGAACTCTGACGCGCGCGGATCTCGCGGAGAGCGTGAACCGTCATATTGGCCTTTCACGGGCAGAAGCGGCAACCTTAATCGAATCCATTTTGGAGCATATGTCCGCCGCGCTCGAACGCGGGGAGAATGTGAAAATCTCCAGCTTCGGCACCTTCGTGTTGCGCGACAAGACGCAGCGCATGGGCCGCAACCCCAAGACGGGCGTGGAAGTGCCGATCGAGCCGCGCCGGGTGCTGACCTTCCGCGCCAGCCAGACGATGCGGGACCGCGTCGCCTCGGCCTGAGGGGGCCATCGGCAAAACAGCCATTTTCCCGAAGGTTGACCTTTGCGCCGCTAAAGGTGCAACATCAGGACCATGGAAAAGGCAGAGGGCGCATTTCTGACGATCAGTGAGCTGGCGAGCGAACTCGATTTGCCGCAGCACATATTGCGCTATTGGGAAACCCGCTTCACCCAGCTCCGTCCGCTCCAGCGATCGGGCAACCGGCGCTATTACCGCCCGGCCGACGTGGCGCTGGTGCGGCGCATCAACCATCTGCTGAATGTCGAGGGCTTCACCGTCCGTGGCGCGCAAAAGGCACTGGCCGATGGAGGTGGCGAGCCGCCGGTCGCGCCCGCGCCCAAAAATGGCGAAACGGCCCCCCACGCCGATCTTCTGCCGCGCCTGGAAGCCATCCGCGCCCTATTGGTCAGGGCGATCGGGGAATAGGGACCGCACGTTCCGATCTGGACATATGCTGCACGCCATCATGCGCCTTTCCGGTCACGTCCGGACAGCCGTCATCCCATCGCCGCCGCCACCGCCAGAGGGTCGGCGTAACCGTCAGGTTCAGCGCGATCCCGGCCCCAGCGCCGGGTCCAGGTCGCGCGGGCGCGTGAAGCTGGCCAGGGTCGCGATATTGGGCTTCGCCTCGCTCCAATGTTCGATGGGCAGGTCCATCACCGCGATCGAGGCGGTCGGGAACTTCACCTCCACATCCTCGCGCAGCGGGCTCGCGCCATCGTCGGGCACGAGGTCGAGGACCAGTTCCTCCAGGCCCGGATTATGCCCGGACATCAGCACGCTGCCGGCGCTGTCGGGCAGGTCGCGGATCACGTCGAACAGGGTGGGCGGGGAGGCGAGATAGATGCGCCGGTCCCAATGCGGGTCGATCACCTCGCCATAGCCGGTGAAGAAGACGTTCAGCGTCTCCACCACCCGCACGGCCGGGGAGGCGACCACCATGTCGAAATGCAGGTCGCGCGCCTTGGCGAATTCCCCCATCACCAGCGCCGCCTTTTCCCCCCGGCGGTTGAGCGGCCGGTCGAAGTCCCGCGCAACCGGATCGTCCCAATCGGACTTGGCGTGACGGAACAGGATCAACCGCTTCATTTTTTCTCCAGGTCCCAGAGTGATTTCGAAGCAGGTGGAACGCCTGCTGACTCGGAAATCACGAAAATACAGTCACCAGGTGCCGGATTCGAGTCCCTGAAGCCCTAGCGTTGCATTACCGTTAAGGCCAGCGCGGGATTGCCCGCTGACCGAGATGATGGCCTCGTCCAGCGTCAGGCGGCGGATCGGCGTGCCGGCGGGGAAAGCGCTCAACAACCGGCTGGGCATGGCGGCGGACAGGATGACGAAGCTGCCCCGGTCCTCCGCCCGTCGGATCAGCCGGCCAAAGGCCTGCGCCATCCGCGCCCGGATCAGCCGGTCGTCATAGGCGCTTCCGCCGCCCGCCAGCTTGCGCGCCGCGTGCAGCACGGTGGGCTTGGACCAGGGCACCCCCTCCATCACCACCAGCCGCAGCGAATGGCCGGGCACGTCCACCCCGTCGCGCAAGGCATCGGTGCCCAGCAGCGAGGCGCGGGGATCGTCACGGAAAATATCGATCAGCGTGCCCGTGTCCATCGGATCGACATGCTGCGCGTAGAGCGGCAGCCCCGCCCGCGCCAGCCTGTCGGCGATCCGCGCATGCACCGCGCGCAGCCGCCGGATCGCGGTGAACAGCCCCAGCGTCCCACCGCCCGCCGCCTCGATCAGCCGGGCATAGGCGCCCGACAGCGCCGCAATGTCGCCGCGCTTGATGTCGGTGACGATCAGCACTTCCGACCGTTCCGGATAGTCGAACGGGCTGCTCGCCTCGAACTGCTCCGCCCCGCGCGGCAGATGTGTCGCCCCGCTCCGGCTCGCCGCATTGTCCCAGTCGCCGCCGCCCTTCAGCGTGGCGGATGTGATCAGCACGCCCTGCGCCGGTTTCAGCACCGCCTGCGCCAGCGGCCGCGTCGGGTCCAGCCAGTGGCGGTGGATGCCGATGTCGAACTCCCGCCCCTCGATCCGCTCGACCGCCAGCCAGTCCACGAAATCCGCGTCCGCCGGCCCGCCGATCCGCGCCAGCAGCGCCAGCCAGGCCGTCACCAGATCGCGCCGCCAGCCAAGCGAGGCAATCGCCCCCTCGACCCGCGCCCGCGCCGCGCCGTCCAGCCAGTCGGGCGCTTCCTCGATCACGGCTTCCATCCGCTTGCCAAGATGGGTCAGCGGCCGCAGCAGCGCGTCCAGCGCCCGCGCCGCCTCCTGCGCCGCCTCGACCAGCGCGCCGTCAGGTTCCGCCAGCTCGGTCTCCAGCCCATAGCCTGCATCCGCCTCGCCGCCATCGGCGGCCCGCGCATAGACCGTGCCCCGCACCGCCGCGAGCAGCTCCTCGACCGGCCCGAACGGCTCGCCCGCGACGATCCGCTTCAGCCATTCGTCGGCCGGCAGCGCCCTCGCGGCCTCCGCCGCCGCCCGGATCGCCTCGCCGCCCTGCTCGTCATAGCTGGCAAGGTCCGACAGCCGCGCCGCCAGACCCCGGCGACGCCCCCGCGAATTGCCCTCCGGCCCCATCACCCAGCGGCGCAGCTCGATGGCTTCCTGCCCCGACAGGGCGACGGAAAAGGTCGAATCCGCCGCATCGAACAGATGATGGCCCTCGTCGAACACGATGCGCTGCGGCGCCTGCCCCGTTTCCCGCCCCCGCGCCGCGTTGATCATCACCAGCGCATGATTGGCGATCACGATGTCCGCATCGGCCGAAGCCCGCGCCGATCGTTCGATGAAGCACTTCCGGTAATGCGGACAGCCCGCATAGATGCACTCGCCCCGCCGGTCGGTCAGCGCGGTGGAGCCGTTGCGCCGGAACAAGGTCGGCAGCCATCCCGGCAGGTCGCCGCCGATCATGTCGCCATCCTTGGTGAACGCCGCCCAGCGCGCCACCAGTTGCGCCAGAATCGCCGCGCGCCCCGCAAAGCCGCCTTGCAGCGCGTCCTCCAGATTGAGCAGGCAGAGATAATTTTCCCGCCCCTTGCGCACCACCACGCGCTTCGCCGCCACGGCGGGATCGGGGAAGAGGCGCAGGCTTTCCCGGTCCAACTGCCGCTGCAACGCCTTGGTAAAGGTGGAAATCCACACCGTCCCCTGCGCCTCCCCGGCCCAGAGCGAGGCGGGGGCGAGATAGCCCAGGGTCTTGCCGATCCCGGTCCCGGCCTCCGCCAGCAGCATATTGGGCTGGTCGCGATGCGCCTTGGGCCGGAACACCTCCGCCGCCGCCGCCGCATAGGCGCGCTGTCCCGGTCGCGCTTCGGCTCCCGCGCCCGTCAACTGCTCCAGCCGCGCCACCACCGCGTCGGGTTGCAGCGATACCGAACGGGGGGCAGGGCGGGGTGGGCTCTCCTCCCATTCCGGCAATTTGGAGAAGAGCCAACGCTCCGCCTCCTTCGGCTGGGCGATGCGCCCGGCCACCAGCGGCGCCCAGGGCCAGCGCAACCGGTGCAGCGACTGCGCCGCCGTCCAGCCGCCCTCGCGCTCGGTCCATGCGGGGGATTCCAGCGTCGCCAGCAGGGCGCCGGTCGCCGCCTGCAACAATTGGGGAATGTCGGCCTCGCTCGCCGGACGAGGCAGGTCCAGCGCTTCGGCCAGCCCCTTGGGCGTCGGCACCAGAAAGCGCGCGGGATGGATGAAGGCCCACAATTCCAGCAGGTCCAGGCCATTCAAATCGGGATAGCCCAGCCGCTGCCCGGTCAGCGGCGCGTTCAGCAGCAGCGTCGGCGTTTCCGCCGTCCGCGCGATGGCGGTGCCCTTGGCGACCGCTGCGGTCCGATCCCCTTCCCGAAGCCATATACCGCCATGGCTGGCGTGAAGGGCGGGCAGGGCAGCGGGGTCGATCACCTCTCCCGCTTAGGCGAACGGGAACAAAAGGGAAACCTGAAAAAGCGCCCGATTCAGCCGAACCGACGCCCGAAACCGCCCGCCGGACGCCCGCCGGGCATGCGCGGCTGAAAGGCCGTGGGCGTCAGCCGCGCGGCCCGTGCGATCTCCAGCCGGTCGAACAGCGGTCCGTCGGTCAGTTCATAGGGGAAGCGGATGCCCATGCGGTCCTCTTCGGACCATTGCACCGTGCCGAACACGACATGGCCCTCATAGTCGATCTGGCACTGGCTGCGCACCGGCAGGCCGCAGCCCGCAATCTGCGCGCCGCCCTCGCTCAGGTCGACGATCATTCCTTCCACGCTGTCGAGCACCGTCGTCACGACGACGGGTATATCGACCGTTATTCTGTGACGGCTGCGCGGCTGCATAGTCCCTCCTGAGCCCCCTAAGCTCCCGATAAATATGCCTGAACAGGGTTAATCAAAGTTAAAGAGCTGGCGGGAAAAGCCGCCATTCGTCTCCATTTCGGCACCTGGAATCGCCGCGTCGGGTCCAAAATGAAGCTTGATCTATATTAATGAAGCCTTTGCCGTTCCTTCCGCCGCATGATGTTTTCCGAGTCGTCAGATGTTTTCAACGGCCGCGAAAATGCTTAGGGGGCATGCATCATGACCGTGTCCGAACTCATCCGCACCGCCGCGCAGGCGTCCAAGGCCTGGCCCTATGAGGAAGCGCGCAAGCTCCTGAAGCGCTATCAAAACGGCGCGCCCGAAAAGGGCTATGTGCTGTTCGAGACGGGCTATGGCCCCTCCGGCCTGCCGCATATCGGCACGTTCAACGAAGTGCTGCGCACCACCATGGTCCGCAACGCCTATCATGCGCTGTCGGACATCCCCACGCGCCTGATCGCGTTCAGCGACGACATGGACGGGCTGCGCAAGGTGCCGGACAATGTGCCCAACCAGGCGATGCTGGCGCAGCATCTGGGCAAGCCGCTGACGCAGGTGCCCGATCCGTTCGGGAAGTTCGAGAGCTTCGCGCATCACAACAACGCCATGCTGCGGGAATTTCTCGACCGCTTCGGCTTCGACTATGAATTCGTCTCCGCCACGGAGCGCTACAGGTCCGGCGCCTTTGACGACGCGCTGAAGAATGTCCTGCGCCACTATCGGGACATCATGGACATCATGCTGCCGACGCTGCGCAAGGAACGGCAGGCGACCTATTCGCCGGTGCTGCCGATCTCGCCCAAAAGCGGCATCGTGCTTCAGGTCCCGGTCGAGGTGATCGACGCCGATGCCGGCCTCGTCCGCTTCGAGGATGAGGGCGAGCTGATCGAACGGTCGATCCTGTCCGGCGGCGCGAAGCTGCAATGGAAGGTCGACTGGGCGATGCGCTGGGTCGCGCTGGGCGTCGATTATGAGATGGCGGGCAAGGACCTGATCGATTCCGTCACCCAATCCTCGAAGATCTGCCGCGCGCTCGGCGCCCGCCCGCCCGAGGGCTTCAATTACGAAATGTTCCTCGACGAAAAGGGCGAGAAGATCTCCAAGTCCAAGGGCAACGGCCTCAGCCTGGAACAATGGCTGACCTATGGCCCGCAGGAGAGCCTCGCCTTCTACGCCTATCGCGAACCGAAGAAGGCGAAGCAGCTCCACATGGGCGTGATCCCCCGCGCCGTGGACGAATATTGGCAGTTCCGCGGCAATTATCCGAACCAGCCGGTCGAACAGCAACTCGGCAATCCGGTGCACCACATCCATGACGGCAAGCTGCCGCAGGGCCGCCTGCCGGTGACATTCGGCCTGCTGCTCAATCTGGTCGGCGTGATGGGCGACGCCAGCCGCGAACAGGTCTGGGGCTATCTCCAGAACTATGTCGCCGACGCCAATGCGGAAAGCTATCCGGAACTGGACGCGCTGATCGGCCATGCGCTCGCCTATCACCGTGATTTCGTCGCCCCGACGCTCCAGCGCCGCGCGCCGACCGAAGGCGAAGCCGCCGCCCTGCGCAGGCTGGACGCCGAACTCGCCGCCCTGCCCGCAGGCGCCTCGGCGGAGGACATCCAGAATATCGTCTATGCCATCGGCAAGGACGAAGCCTATGGCTTTGCCGAACTGCGCGACTGGTTCAAGGCGCTCTACCAGACCCTGCTGGGGGCCGACCAGGGGCCCCGGATGGGCAGCTTCATCGCGCTCTACGGCATCGAAAACAGCCGCCGCCTGATCGCGGAGGCCCTGGCCGCCTGAGCGGCGCACGGCGGAACATAACGGGGCGCGGGGCGTTTCGGCATATGGTCCACCCCCTTTCGGACTGATGGTGCGCCCAGCGCGCGCCATCGGCCGCGCCCGCCCGGAAACGAGCGGCGCGGCCAAGGGGGGTAAACGGACCGGAAGCGCCATAGCGCAAAAGGAAACGGCCCCTCGGATCTTCCGGGGGCCGTTTCGTTTTTCACGCCTGGCGGCTCTTACCAGAAGAAGCCGCGATGCACTTCCATCACCCGGCCGGTCCGCACATTGACCAGCAGCACGTCGTTATAATGCCTCACCCACCGCAGGTTCGCGCCGGCGCGGGGCAGGCGATAGCGATAGGGGTCGGAAATATAGTAGCGCGAATTATAATAGTTGGGCTGAAGCCGCGCGCCGACTTCCCAGCGATTGTAGCGGAAGGGGGCCCGCCAGTTGCCGCCGCGATAGACGTCGCGGTGCGACCTGCGGTAATCGCGCCAGTCCTCGCGCAATTCCTGCCGGGCTTCGCGCACGTCCCGACGCTCCTCGCGGACGTCGCGCCGGTTGCCGTAGCGCTGCGCATCGCGCAGGTCGCGCTGTTCGTGGCGCAGCTCACGGGCGCTGTCGCGCACCTCCGCGCGGGACTGGGCCATGGCGGCCCCCGGCATGACGGTAGCGGCCATCAGGCCCAAGATGATCAATTTACGCATAGGTCTTCTCCCATTGCCTGGCGGCTGAAGTGCGGTGGGGGAGGGGAGAACTTTCCCCGGCCCGACCGGTTCCGCCGACCACGAAGACGGATATGCGCCCCGCCACCTGAACATGCCGGGAATGAAACGGTCAGGAATCAGTCATTTATGTCGCACTTTGTATCAGGGGCCGCCGGGCCCGGCGGTCCGGGGATCAGGGCGTCCAGGGCCGCTCGCGAAACCATTTGGTGACGACATATTTGGTGCCCCGCTCCACCGGGCGCGCGGCGTGCAGGCTGGATCGGTTGGGCGATCCGTCCCGCTCCATATTGTTCCACATCAGCAGCATGCCCTCCACGGGCGGGACCATGAACCCGCAATGCGGGAAATGCGTCTCCCCGCCCGCTTCCACCGGGGAGAGGTAGATCATCGCCGTCCAGCTCCGCTGTCCCCCGGTCTTCAGCATGGCCGGCCAATAACTGGCCGTCACCGGAAAATAGTCGCAATGCGCCTTATATTCCTGGCCCGGCTGGTATCGCTGCCCCTGCAGCGTCTCGCCATGTTCCGCCGCCAGGCCCATCAGCGCGCAGATGCGGTCGCTGATCCCCCCGACCAGCGGGCTCCAGGGGCTGAGGTTGCAGCTCGCGCTGGTGCGGTAATCGGCATTGGCGCTGCCGGAAAACAGGGTGGAGGGCTGCGCCCCCGCATCGATCAGCTCCCGCAGGCCCGCACATTCCTCCGCGCTCAGAAATTCCTGCCGGCCATAGATTTCAAGCTGCGGCGTATCGATCCGGCTGACCATCGGATTGCGCTCCAGCCGCGCCCGCACCGAATCCCCGATCCGCGCCCGCGCCGCGGAGGCGACCCCGCCATCGTCAACAATCTCGCTCATGCCGCTCTCCTGCCACCGGCCCGCGCCCCTGCGCAAATGAAAAGGACCTGGAACGTCGCCGTCCCAGGTCCAGTATGTCCTGAAGGCCAGTTCAGGAGCGCATGTCTTCCGGCATCACCAGAAGAAATCGTGGATCACGTCGACCACATAGCCGTCGCGTATGTCGACCAGCAGCGCGTCGTCATAATAGCGAATCCAGCGCAGCGAGCCGTAGGCCGGCGGCAGGCGGTAGGAATAGGGATCGTCGATCCAGTAGCTGTTCGAATAGAGCAGGCTGTTCAGGAAGATCCCGATGGAAAAGCGCGAATAGCCGTAGTTCCAGCCGCGCGGCGCATAATAGCGGCCGATCCGGTAGCGGTCGCCATAGCGGGAACGATAGCTGTACCAGTCATAGCGCCGGTCGTTGCGCCAGCCATTGTCCCAGCGCCTCTGTCCTTGCCACCGGGTGCGGTCGTCGAAGCGCCGTCCGTTGTTCCAGCCCGGATTGCCGCCATTCCAACGCCGGTCGTCATCGTTCCAGCGGCGGTCGTTGCGGTCGTCGCGCCGATCCCAGCCGCCCCGATCCCGGTCGTTCCGGTTCCGGTCGTTCCGGTTCCAGTCCCGGCCGTCATTGTCGCGCCGATTGTCCTGCCAGTTCTGCCGATCGCGGTCGTTTCCGCCCCAGTTGCCGCCACCCCTGTCGCCACCTCTGTCGCCACCACGGGGTGTGGTCTCGAAGCGCTGCTGGTCGCGGTTCCAGCGGGTGACCGTCGCGGGGCCGCGCTGGTCGGGCCGCGCCTCATTGCCGCGCCATTGCGGCTGGGCGACCTGCGCCGGCCGTTCCGGCCGCTGCTGCCGCATCTCGCCGCCCTGCCACTGGCGCTGCGCCTGTCCGTTGCCCTGGCCGCCACGGCCGCCTTCGGGCCGGCCCGCCCGTTCGCCGCCACGGCCGCGCCAGCCGCCATCGTCGCCCCGCTGGGCATAGGCCGGGGCGATCCCGCCCAGTACCGTCGCGGTCATCAAGCCCGCCAGCATCATTTTCCTCAACATGCCGTTCGCCTTTGTTTCACGGGGCCATTCGCCCCTCATATGTCGCTTTTAGGACTTGTGCGATGTCACGATGCTGAACTTGTCTGTCAGCGATTTGAAAGAATCCCCGGCGGCGCCTCAAAGGCTGCTTTGCGCCGAAATCCCCGGAAATGTGACCGAAGGAAGGCCAAAGCTGATCCAGATCAGTGCGCCCCCCCCGCAAAGCCCCTTAGGAATGCCGGGTGACGATAACGCCCACTGCCGGCAGCGCCCGACAGGCCCTGCGCCAAGCGACGATGGAAAGCCATCAGCGTGTCGACGACCTGTTCTCGCATTTTTCGCTGGACGATCGCCCCGGCTACGCCGCCTTCCTGAAGGCCCATGCCCGGGCGCTCGCCCCGCTGGAGCGGATGACCCGCCCCGATGCGCCGCGCCTGCCGCTGCTGACCCGGGACCTTGCGGCCCTGGGCGAACCGCAGCCCGCGCCGCTCGCTGCGCCGGCGCCCCCGTCCGATGCCTATCGCTGGGGCCTGCGCTACACGCTGGAAGGATCGCGCCTGGGCGGCGCCATGCTCGCCCGGCGCGTCGGCCCCGGCCTGCCGCGCGCCTATCTGTCCGCCGTGCATGAAAAGGGCGGCTGGGCGGATTTCCAGCGACGACTGGATGAAGCCGCGGCCGATGGGGGCCAGCCATGGATCGGCGACGCGATCCGCGGCGCGGAGGCCGCCTTCGATCTGTTCGCCGCCGCCGCCAGGGGCGAAGTGGCGCCCGTCCATGGCTGACGGCAATATCCCGGCCCAGGATTTCGCCGTCGACCTCAGCAATTGCGACCGGGAGCCGATCCATGTGCTGGGCACGGTCCAGCCCTTCGGTTTCCTGATCGCGCTGACCGCCGACTGGCTGGTGTCGCGCGTGTCGGCCAACAGCGCCGATCATATCGGCCTTTCGCCCGAACAGATGCTGGGCCGGCCGATCGGCGGCATCTTCAGCGGGGAGGCGGTCCATTCCCTGCGCAACCGCATCACCCTGCTGCGCGGCCCCGACGCGGTGGAGCGCATCTTCTCCCTCACCCTGATCGAGGGGATCGCGCCGTTCGACGTCGCCGTCCACTTCTCCGGATCGCTGGTCGTGATCGAGGCCGAACCGGCGTCCCATGACGAGATGGAGGCCAGCAGCATGGTCCGCTCCATGGTGTCGCGGCTCGGCCAGACGCAGGGCATGGCCGCCTTCCTGCGGGATGGCGCGCGGCAGGTGCGGGCGCTGACGGGCTTCGACCGGGTGATGGTCTATCGCTTTGCGGAGGGCGGCGACGGCGAAGTCGTGGCCGAAGCGCTGCGTCCCGGCATCGACAGCTTCTTCGGTCTGCATTATCCCGCGTCCGACATTCCGGCGCAGGCGCGGGCGCTCTACCTGCGCAACATCTTCCGCGTGATCGCGGACGTGCAGGCGCAGCCGGTTCCCATCGTGCCGCAGCTCGACCCCTCTGGCGCCGCGCTCGACATGTCGCTCTGCCTGACGCGGGCGGTGTCGCCCATCCATATCGAATATCTCGGCAATATGGGGGTAGGGGCCTCGCTCTCCATCTCGATCGTCGTCGAAGGGCGGCTCTGGGGCCTGTTCGCCTGCCACCATTATGGCCCCCGCCTGCCCAGCTTCGCGCAGCGCAGCGCCGCCGAACTGTTCGGCCAGATCTTCTCGATGATGCTCGAAAACCGGGAGCGCAGCGAAACCTCCGCCTATGAGGGCAAGGCGCGGCAGGTGGCCGACCGGCTGATGTCGGCGGTGGCGCAGGACCATGACCTGCTGTCCAACGCCCGCTGGCTGGGCGAGGTGATCTTCGACACCATCCCAGCCGACGGCGTCGGGGTCTATATCGACGGCCAGATGACCTTTTCCGGCCTCGCCCCGGACGAGCGCAGCTTCGCCGCCATCGTCGCCATGCTGAACCGGGCCGCCGCCGGCCAGGTCTTCACCACCGATCATCTGGCGCGCCTGCTGCCCGAATCGTCCGCCCATGCCGACCGCGCGGCGGGACTGCTCGCCATCCCGCTCTCGCGCCGCCCGCGCGACTATGTGGTGCTGTTCCGGGCGGAACAGCTCCGCTCGGTGCGCTGGGCGGGAAGCCCGGAAAAGCATATCGAATATGGCCCCAACGGCCCCCGCCTGACCCCGCGCAAGAGCTTCGAACAATGGTCGGAACTGGTGCGCGGCACCGCCGTGCCCTTCACCGCCGCCGAACTGCGCGTGGCGGAGGCGCTGCGCACCGCCCTGCTGGAAGTCATATTGCGCCTGTCCGATTCCGCCCATGATGAACGGCAGAAGGCGCATGAGAAGCAGGAATTGCTGATCGCGGAACTCAATCATCGCGTCCGCAACATCCTCTCGCTGATCCGGGGGCTGCTGTCCCAGACCCGCGACAGCGCCGAATCGGTCGACCAGTTCATCGACACGCTGGAAAGCCGCGTCCACGCCCTGGCCCGCGCCCATGACCAGATCACCGCCGACCGCTGGGCGCCCGCCCGGCTCTACGACCTGATAGAGGTGGAATCGGCCGCCTATCTGGCCGAACGGCGCGACCGGGTGAAGCTGACCGGTCCCAATGTGCTGCTCACCCCGGCCGCCTTCACGGTGCTGGCGCTGGTGATCCATGAGATGCTGACCAACGCCGCCAAATATGGCGCTCTGTCCGACAATGGCAGCGTGGCCATCGGCTGGAGGGTCGATGCCGACGGCAGCCTGCTGCTCGACTGGCGGGAAAGCGGCGGGCCCGCCGTGGTCGCGCCCACCCGCCGGGGCTTCGGATCGACCGTGATCGAACGGTCCATCCCCTATGATCTCGATGGCCGGGCGGAGGTGCATTACCGCCTTTCCGGTCTGGAGGCGCGATTCTGCATCCCCTCCGCCCATGTCGCCTCCGTCCTGCCCGACGTCGTCGGCATCGAACGCGCCAGCCCCGCCCCGGCGCCCACGCCGACGCTGCTCAAGGGGCGCAACGTCCTGCTGGTCGAAGACAATATGATCATCGCCATGGATGGCGAGGACGCGCTGCGCGACCTCGGCGCCGAAGTGATCACCGCCGCCAGCGTCAGCCGCGCGCGGGATGCGATCGCGAACCATGACGTCGATCTGGCGGTCCTGGACTTCAACCTCGGCAATGAAACCAGCCTTCCCGTGGCGGAACTGCTGGCGGAAAAGGGCGTCTCCTTCCTCTTCGCCACCGGCTATGGCGACGGGCTGGACCTGCCCGAACGCTTCGGCGACGTGACCCTGCTCAAAAAGCCCTATTCCGGCGCCACTCTGGCCCAGGCCATCGCCCCCGTGCTGGAAGAAAACGAAGCTTGAGGGCCGCCCGCCGCCGCCTTTCACGCCCCACCCGAAACAATCCGTTTCCAGCGCCCCGCTTGCGCCGCGCCCAAATCCATCCGATCTCCTGGGCATGAGACAACCGACTCTCTTCATCCCCCATGGCGGCGGCCCCTGCTTCTTCATGGACCCCAGCGACCCCGATCGCCCGCATTGCGACCCGATGTGGCAGCCGATGCAGGACTATCTGGCGGGCATCGTCGCGACCCTGCCCGAACGCCCCCGTGCGATCCTGCTGGTCTCCGGCCATTGGGAGGAAAGCCCGTTCACCGTCCATGACGGCGAAAGGCCCGGCCTGCTGTTCGACTATTACGGCTTTCCCCCGCACACATATGCGCTCCGCTGGGACGCGCCCGGCGCGCCCGCGCTCGCCCGCCGGGCCGCCAGCCTGCTGGAACAGGCGGGCTTCCCCACCGGCAGGGAGGATGCGCGCGGCTGGGACCATGGCGTCTTCATCCCGATGAAGGTCGCCCTGCCCCAGGCCGACATCCCCGTCGCCCAGCTCTCGCTCCGCGGCGATCTCGATCCCGACGCGCATCTCGCCGCAGGCCGGGCGCTCGCGCCGCTGCGCGACGAGGGCGTCCTCATCATCGGATCGGGAATGAGCTTCCACAATCTGCGCGTGCGCGGCGCACAGGCGACCCAGCCTTCGATGCTCTGGGACGAAGCCCTGACCGCCGCCGTCACCGACCCCGATCCGGCCAGCCGGGCGCAGCGCGTCGCCGCCTGGGCCGACCTGCCCCATGCCCGCTTCGCCCATCCGCGCGAGGAACATCTCCTGCCGCTGATGGTCGCCCTGGGCGCGGGCGGGGAGGATGCGGCCGTGCGCGACCACGCCAGCAATGTGCTGGGCTGGGCCGTGTCGGGCTACCGCTTCGGCTGAACGGCAGGAACGCGGATGGCCTCAGGGCTTCCGCAGCGCCGGAACCGCCTTCGCCGCTTCGTCCGGCGTGATGCCGGATGGCGGCACGGCGTCCACCACCTCCTCGCCCCGCATCACCCGTCCCGCCCGCTGGATCGCACCCCGCAACCGGGGATAGATGCCGCACCGGCAGATATTGGTGATCGCCGCGTCGATCTCCTCGTCGCCCGGATCGCTGGTCCGCCGCAGCAGCACCGACGCCGCCATGATGACGCCGGGGATGCAGTAACCGCATTGCGAGACATTGTCCGCCGCGAACACCTGTTGCAGCGGATGGCCGCGGTCGGGCGACAATCCCTCTATGGTGGTGACGAACTTGCCCTCCGTGGCGGCGATCGTCACCTGGCAGGAGCGTACGGCTTCCCCGTCTATGTCGACCGTGCAGGCGCCGCAATCGCCCGTGCCGCAGCCATATTTCGTCCCGGTCAGGTTCGATGCGTCGCGCAGCGCCCACAGCAGCGGCGTCGCCGGGTCCATGCGATATTGGACGGGCCGGTCGTTGACCGTGAACTTCGTCATCCCGCGCCCTCTTCCTCGACCTTGTGATAGAGCACCTCGTTGCGGATGTGGATGGTGCGCGAGGCGAGCCGGATTTCCTGGATGAAGGTGCCGAAGGCCGCCGCCTGCAACACCATGGCCAGGATGAAGAGGATCGCGATCGGCGTGCCCAGATGCACCCCGAACAGATTGGCCGCGAACAGCAGGATGACCACCAGACAGACGGCGCAGGCCGACGCCACCGACAGGAAGATCGCGCCGTTGACCACGCTCATCCGCCGGTCCAGCACGCGGATTTCGCTGACCATCCGGTCATGTTCCTTGCCGCGGGACGCGAGGATCTTCTCCTCCACCTTCCGCGCCCGGTCGATGATCCGCGCCAGCCGCCCGACGCAGACGTTCAGGAACGCCCCGATGCCCGCAAGCAGGAAGACGGGAGCCAAAGCGAGCTGAATAGTCTGTGCGACCTGGGAAACCTGGGGGAGTGCGATCATCGTTTCACAGCAGCGCAGCGCGAAGGAAATGGCAAGGGTTGAAATGATGGCATGGGGCTCACGCCATCATGACTTGGAGGAAACGCGCTCCTGCGGAGGCAGGAGCCCAGTTCCGCCGTCCGGGTATCACTCAACCCTCCGAACCGGGCTGCATGCGAGCCGCCTGTCCCGCTTCAGCGCCTCCGCAGGAGCGCAATCCAATATTCCTCAGGCCTATATTCCTCAGGCCTATATTTCTCAGGCAGCGCCCTTGGCCGGCGTATTGACGCCCATGGACTTCAGATAGTGCCGGATATTGCGCGCGGCCTGCCGCAGCCGCTGCTCATTCTCCACCATGGCGATGCGGACATAGCCCTCGCCATCCTCGCCATAGCCGACCCCCGGCGCGACCGCGACCTTGGCATGGGTAAGGAGCTGCTTGGAAAATTCCAGGCTCCCCATGTCCTTGAGGGCAGGGGGCAGCGGCGCCCAGGCGAACATCGACGCCTTGGGCGCGGGAATGTCCCAGCCCGCCCGGCCAAAGGCCTCCACCATCACGTCGCGGCGCTTGTGGTAGAGTTCGCGGTTCTTCTGCACGATGTCCTGCGGCCCGTTCAATGCCGCGCAGGCCGCCGCCTGGATCGGCGTGAACGCGCCATAGTCCAGATAGGACTTCACCCGCTTCAACGCCGCGATCAGTTGCCGGTTGCCCACGGCGAAGCCGATGCGCCAGCCCGCCATGGAATAGGTCTTGCTGAGCGAGGTGAACTCGACCGCGACATCCTTGGCGCCCGGCACCTGCAGGATGGAGGGCGTCGGATTGCCGTCATAATAAAGCTCGGAATAGGCAAGGTCGCTCAGCACCCAGACCTTGTTCTCCTTCGCCCAGGCGACCAGCCGCTCGTAGAAGGCGAGGTCGACCGTCTCCGCCGTCGGATTGCTGGGATAGCCCACCACGAGGATCGACGGGCGCGGCACGGTGAAGGCCATGGCCCGTTCCAGCGACTGCCAATAATGTTCGTCCGGCGTGGTCGGCACGGATCGGATGGTCGCCCCCGCGATGATGAAGCCGAACATGTGGATCGGATAGCTGGGATTGGGCGCCAGCACGACGTCGCCCGGCGCGGTGATCGCAGTGGCCAGGCTGGCGAGGCCCTCCTTCGACCCCATGGTCACGACCACCTCGGTCTCCGGGTCCAGATCGACGCCGAAACGGCGGCCATAATAATTGGCCTGCGCCCGGCGCAGCCCCGGAATCCCCATCGACTGGGAATAGCCATGCGCGCTCGGCTTCTGCGCGACCTCGCACAGCTTGGCGATGACATGGTCGGGGGGCGGCAGGTCGGGATTGCCCATGCCTAAGTCGATAATGTCCTCCCCCGCGGCGCGTGCGGCGGCCCGCATCGCGTTCACTTCGGCGATGACATAGGGCGGCAGACGCTTCATGCGGTAGAATTCTTCGGACATTGGGGCTTTCCTGAAAGCTCGCTGTAAGGAATAGTGCGTGACGCGCATTCGGCTTGTCACGATCCGGCTATAACCCGCCAGCCCGCGACACGCCAGAGAAAGCGGCGGACCGGACCATGCCAGGCGAAGGAAGGTGGCCATGAAAGCACAGGACGTCATGGAACCCCATCTCCCCACGCTGGAGGACATGCAGCAATGGACGCAGGTGCTGGGCCGGGCGCAGCAGTTGCTGCTGGAACAGGCGGCGGGCGCGACCGGGCGCACGCTGCCCTTCGATCCCGAAGCCGTGGCGCGCATCCAGACCGGCTTCGCCGACGAAGGCTTGGCGCTGTGGCAGCGTTTCCTGGATTCCGGCGGCCTGCTGCGCGACCAGCCGGAGCCGCCGCCCTCGGGCAGCCCCGCCGCCGCGCGCGACCGCCGCTTCGCCGACCCGGCCTGGACGCAGCATCCCTTCTACGACCTGATCCGGCAGAGCTATCTGCTGCTCTCCGATTATCTGATGAAGCTGGCCGACGCGGTGGACGGCGTCGATCCGAAGCAGAAGGCAAAGCTGCGCTTCGCCACCACCGGCCTGCTCGACGCCATCGCCCCCAGCAATTTCCCGCTGACCAACCCGCTGGTCGTGCAGAAGACGATCCAGAGCGGCGGCGAGAATCTGGTCAAGGGCCTCCAGCACATGCTGGCCGATCTGGAAAAGGGCCAGCTCACCCACACGGACGGCACGGCGTTCGAGCTTGGCCGCAACATCGCCTCCACGCCGGGCAAGGTGATCAGGGAAACGCCGCTCTACCAGTTGATCCACTATGCCCCGACGACGGACAAGGTGCTGGAAACGCCGCTGATCATCTTCCCGCCATGGATCAACCGCTTCTACATTCTCGACCTGTCGCCGGAAAAAAGCTTCGTCAAATGGGCCGTGGACCAGGGGATCAGCGTCTTCCTGGTGTCGTGGAAATCGGCCGACGCCTCGATGAAGGATCTGGTCTGGGACGATTATATACTGAACGGCCAGATCGACGCGATCGACACGGTGCGCGACCTGCTGGGCGTGCCCGGCGTCCACGCCATCGGCTATTGCGTCGCGGGCACCACCCTTGCCGCCACGCTGGCGCTGCTGGCGGCGCGTGGGGAGGGGGAAAAGGTCGCCAGCGCCACCTTCTTCACCGCCCAGGTCGATTTCAGCAAGGCAGGGGACCTCAGCCTGTTCGTCGATGACGAGCAGATGAAGATGGTGGAGCAGCTTTCCTCCGGCGGCTTCCTCGACGGGCGCTACATGGCCGCGACCTTCAACCTGCTGCGCGGGCGCGACCTCATCTGGAACTATGTGGTCAACAATTACCTGCTGGGGCAGGATTATCCGCCCTTCGACCTGCTCTACTGGAATGGCGACACCACCAACCTGCCGGCGCGCTGGCACAGGGATTATCTGACCCAGCTCTATCGCGACAACCTGCTGGTCCGGCCGGGCGCGATCAGTGTCGCGGGCACGCCCATCGACCTGCGCCAGGTCAGGACCCCCGCCTATGTGCAGGCAGGACGGGAAGATCATATCGCCCCGCTGGAAAGCGTGTGGAAACTGACCGAACATTTCTCCGGCCCGATCCGTTTCCTGCTGGCGGGGTCGGGGCATATAGCGGGCGTGGTGAACCCGCCCGCCGCCGGCAAATATCAATATTGGACCTGCACCGAATCGCAGCCCACCCTGGAGGCCTTCCTTGCACAGGCGAAGGAGACGAAG
The DNA here is from genome assembly GCF_005406185.4 of Sphingobium sp. RSMS. Taxonomy (NCBI): domain Bacteria; kingdom Pseudomonadati; phylum Pseudomonadota; class Alphaproteobacteria; order Sphingomonadales; family Sphingobiaceae; genus Sphingobium; species Sphingobium sp. RSMS. The sequence continues at coordinate 3,363,049 of NZ_CM191257.1, forward strand.
GGGAGCTGGTGGCCCGACTGGATCGAGTGGATTCGCGGGCAGACCCCCGCCACGGTCCCGGTGAAGGGCGCCCGCCGCCCGGGCAGGGGCCGACTCAAGGCCATTGAGGATGCGCCCGGCCGCTATGTGAAAACCCGTTAGTTCCTTCACGTGGGACAGATGGGACAGGGTTTGCGGCAGCCCGCCTCGTTGCAGCGACGGGCTGTATGAGGCATTTTTGTTGCACTGCACAAAAACACTTGCAACCGCATTTCGATCCCTATATTGTGCACTGCAACAAATGGAGGTTGGTCCATGGCCGTTACCCCAAAGCCAGTGCGTAAGAAGCCTGCCGCCAAGAAGGCGTCGTCGACCCTGTCCGCCAGTGAGGCGCTCAAGGCCGCCGAAGCTGCGATCAAGGCCCCGGCCCCGACGAAGGCGAAGCCCGCCGTCAGGAAACCGGCGCCGCCCAAGCCCGTCGCTCCAGCCCCCAGGCCGGCGCCCGTGGCGAAGGCCGATCCGGTGGCGGTGATCGCGGCGACCACGGCGGTCGACGCCGCGCCTGAGCCCGAGCTGGTGAAGGATGCGACGCCCGAACCCACCCCCGTCGCCGCGGCGCCGGCGGTGAAGACGCCGAAGTTTGAGCCGGTTGCGGAACCGACGCCGACCGAACCGGAGCTATGGAAGAGCCTGTCGTCCAAGGCCGGGCCGCTAGAGCCCATGTTGCTGCCCGCCACAGAAGGAACGAAGATGATGAACGACGTGATCGAGACCGGAAAGAAATTCGCTGAAGAAACCAAGGCCAAGCTCGAAACGGTCTATGCCGACCTGAACGAGAAGGCGAAGGTGAGCGTCGAGAAGTCGACCAAGGCGATCGAGGAGTTCAGCGACATCGCCAAGGGCAATGTCGAAGCGCTGGTCGAATCCGGCAAGATCGCGGCCAAGGGCTTTGAGACCCTGGGCCAGGAAGCCGTGGACTACAGCCGCAAGAGCTTCGAAAAGGCGACTGCCTCGTTCAAGAGCTTCTCGACCGTGAAGACGCCGACCGAATTCTTCCAGCTCCAGAGCCAGCTGCTCTCCAGCAGCTTCGACGAATTCACCAAGGAAGCGGCCAAGAGCAGCGAAGCGCTGATCAAGCTGGCCGGCGACGTGGCCTCGCCGCTGACCGCCCGCGTGACCGTGGTGACCGACAAGGTGAAGGCGCTCGCCGCCTGATCCCCCCTCGGTTTTCTGAAACAGGGAAACGGCTCCGTGATCGGGGCCGTTTTCTTTTTTGCCAAGCGCGCAGATGCCCGGTCCGGGCCCTGGAATCCACCCGCATCCTCTCCCGCTCCCCCACAATATTGCGCCTCTCCTTTGCGGGTTCCCCAACTTCGTTCGTCTTGGGAAGATGTGGGGCAGTTGATCGTCCCCGCCACTTACATTCCGCCGAAGAGAGGCATGGGTTTCCATCATGGTCGATTGCACAGCTTCCGCCGCCTTGATCCACCAGGGCATCTTCCCCCATAACGCCGCCCGCACGGCACCGGCAGGGGAGCAGCGCTGATGCACGGTGACGTGATGACCTGGCTCCTGCCGCTGGTCGCGATGCTGGGGGCGGGACTGTTCGCCGGTTTCGCGGCGGGGATTTTCGGGATCGGCGGCGGCTTCGTGGTGGTGCCTGCGCTGTTCGTGGTGCTGCCGCTGCTGGGCGGCACGCATGACGCCATCGCCCATGTCGCCATCGGCACGTCGGCGGCGACGATCATCGTGACGTCGATCCGTTCCCTCCTCGCCCATGCCAAGCGCGGCGCGGTGGAGTTCGAAGTGCTCAAGACCTGGGCGCCGTGGATCATCCTGGGCGACGGCGCGGGCGTGCTGCTGGCCGGCCATGTCGACGGACGCATCCTGACCATGATCTTCGCGATCGGCGTGTTCCTGATGTCGCTCAACTTCCTGCTGCCCAAGGTCGGCGGCAAGGTGATCAGCGACACCATGCCCTCGGGCATCGCCCGCGTCGGCATCGCCGGGGGCCTGGGCACCTTCTCCGCCCTGCTCGGCATCGGCGGCGGCACCATCGCCATCATGGTGATGACGCTGTGCGGCCGCTCGATCCACCGCGCCATCGCCACCGCGTCGGGCATCGGCACGCTCATCGCCATTCCCAGCGCCATCGGCTTCGCGCTGATCGGCCTCAAGGAAGGCGGCCTGCCCTGGGGATCGCTGGGCTATGTCAACATCCCCGCGACGCTCGCCATCGCCTCCATGTCCGTGCTCACCGCGCCGCTGGGCGTCGCCGTCGCGCACGCCATGCCCGCCGCCCCGCTCAAGAAGATCTTCGGCGTCTATCTGGTGATCATCGCCTTCGTCATGTTCCGCAACGCGATCCGCATGTGACCCGCTTCCCCTTCCCGCCCATGGCCGCTGCAAGGGCCATGGGCGGGATTTTGCCATAACCTTTTGAAATAGAGTAATTTCCGGCCGGTTTCCCTTTTCCGCCGGTCGCCGCGGGGATGCGCTTCATCCATTCTGCACAACCGTTCATGCGCAAAATCCCTTTCCTCGCACGTTGACCCTCCATCGGGACGAGGAAGAGGAGAAGAGACATGAAACGCTCGACTGTCGCCAGCGCCCTTGCCATGCTCGCCATGGCGCCGCTTTCCGCAACGGCCATGCCCCATGGCGCGATGAGCTATGAAGAAAGGCTCGCCGCGATGGAGGACGACATGACCTTGCCCGCGCCGATTGCGGGCGTGCAGAATAAATATTGGTTCAACTATCGCACCGATGTTGCGGAGGCCCGCAAGGAACTGGCCCACGACCTGCGCCACGCCACCGATGCGGAGGATGAGCGCGACGCCTGGGACGAATATCGCGCGGAACTGGCCGACGCCCGCCGCGACTATGCGAAGGAAATGCGCGAGAAGGGCTATCGCACCGGGCAGGTGCGGGTCCACGGCTCCGGTCGCTGACCATGACATGGGCTGGAGGGTGGTAGAGCCGCCGGAGCATCGTGCGCAAAACCGGTTCCCACTTTTGCGCACGATGCTCTGGAAAGGATGCGGCAGAAAGCCGGAGCGCGCTGCGTGCGATTGGCGCAGCGCGCTCCGGGCGCGCCTTACGCCGCTTCATCCTCCGGCATGACGTCCACCATCACCTGCACGCTCTGGCCCGCGCCGCCGACGAACAGCCCGTCCATCGGCGCGACATCGGCATAGTCCCGCCCCATGGCGACGAACAGATGCCCGTCCCCGGCGATCACGCCGTTGGTCGGATCAAGGCCGATCCACCCCCGCGCCGGCCCGCACCACAGCATCGCCCAAGCATGCATCGCGTCCGCGCCCACCAGCCGCGCCATGCCCGGCGGCGGATCGGTGCGCAGATAGCCGCTGACATAGGCGGCGGGCAGCCCGAACCAGCGCAACGCCGCCACCATCACATGGGCAAAGTCCTGGCACACCCCATGGCGCGCCGCAAAGGCCTCCGCCACTGGCGTCGCCGCGTCCGTCGCCCCGCTCACATAAGCGAATTCGCCCTTGATCCGCTGCGCCAGCGCCAGCGCGGCCCCGACAATCGGTCGCTCCGGGACAAGCAAATCCGCCGCCCAAGCCCCGATCTCCGCCGCCAATGGCACACGCGGGGAGGCGTGGAGATAATGCGCCGGCCCCGCCGGTCCCATGTCCCGCGCCACCAGCGCCGCCTCCGCCACCGCGCCGACGGTGGGATCATCGTCCCGCGCTTCCGCCGCTGGCCCGCCCTGCACCCCGGCGCGAAAGCTGCTGTCGATGCTGATCCGGCGCAGCGGACTGTCGATCTCCAGCCGGGCGACATGCACGGGCCATGCCCCCGGCCGCGATTCGATGGAGGAAGGGGCCGGATCGACCGCCAGATGATAGTCCGACGTCCACTGCCCCGGCCAGGGCGCGGGCCGCAGCCGTAGGTTCAGGCGCGCCAGTTGCACCGGCGCATCATAATGCACGATGGTCTGATGCCGGATGCGGTAGATCATGACAGCAGGCTGGCGCCCTCGCTCTTTTCCTTGCGGCGCTGCAGGAAATAGCGCTGCCCGATGGCGTCCGACAGTTCCAGCAACCGGCCCTCCGCATCGCTCAAGTCCGCCATGCCGAGCACATCCCCCGTCAGCGGCGCCAGCCGCGCCGCCAGCATCGCCGCCAGCCGTTGAGGCTCCTCGGGCATGCCGTCGCCATGCAGCGTCGGCAGCGCCCCGACATGCTCCGCCAGCCTCTCCGCCTGATAGACGATGGAGCGCGGATTATGCGGCTCCAGCGCCACCAGATCGCGCACCGGCGCCAGGGCGGGCCCGGCCAGATAGCGGTTGCGATAGCTGATCTGGCTGTCGTTGAGGTCCAGCAGCACGGTCAGGTCGTCCGCCGAAGCCCCATCGCCCCCGAACAGCATCGCCAGACGGCAGCCATTGATCGCCCGCTCCATCCGCCGCCCCATGTCGTGGAAGCGCCACCCCTCGGTCCGTCCCATATTCTCCGCCGCCAGCCCCGACAGCGCGGAAATCCGCTCGATCATCCGGGATGACGCCTTCAGCAGGGTCTCCGTCACCCCGCCGTCGAAATCGGGCAGGGGCAGCCGCACCAGCCGCCAGTAATCCACCGCCAGCCGGTCGCGCAGCCCTTCCCCTATGCCCGCCACCGCCGCCAGCAGGGCCCGCACGCTGCCCGGCTGCGCGCCATCGCCCAACGCCTGCGCGCAGAGCGGCCCGACCGCCCCCGCAACAGCCGGAATCGCGCCCCAGGACGCAAGCTGCCCCATCAGCCGGTCCATGGCGGGCGATCCCACCGCCGGCCCCAGATCGGCCTCGATGGACCCGCCGACGATCGCCCGGATCACCCGCGCCGTCATCTCCATCCGCTCGATATAGCGGCCCAGCCAATAGAGATTGTCCGCCGCCTTGGCGGGCAGCATGCCGCCCACCCGCCGGATCGCCGGAGCCGCCGCCGACAGTCCGTCCTGCGGCACCGGCTTGCCGTCCAGCACGCACATGTCCGCCGACAGGTCGCCTTCGCCCATCAGCGCGGCGCGAATGTCGCCATGCGCCGCCAGCCGCGCAAAGGCGCCCGGCATGATCCGCCATTGCCCCAGCTCGTCCCGCGCCAGGAACACCCGCAGGGTGAAGGGCAGGGCGGTCAGCCTGCCCCCGACGATCGCGGGCGTGGTCGACAGCCGCACCACTTCCTGCCCGACATAATCCATCGGCCGCCGCGCCATCGCCTCCAGCAGGGCCGCCCGCTGCGCCGCATCCATCCCCGATCCGGGCAGGAACCGCGTTCCCGTCAGCCCCGCCACGTCCCGGTCGAAGGCGGACCCCACCACCAGCTCGTCCATCGCCCCCGCCACATGCGCCCGCTCGGCCGCCTGCCCGCACCACCATGTCGCGATATTGGGCAGGATGAGGTCCGTCCCCAGCACCTCCCGCGCCAGCCCCGGCAGGAAGGCCGCCATCGCCCGCGATTCGATCACGCCCACGCCCGGCCAGTTGGCCAGCATCAGCCCGCCCTTGACGCAGGCGTCGAACAGGTCCGGCACGCCGATGCGCGATTCCGCGTCGAACGCCAGCGGATCGAGGAAGCGGCTGTCCATCCAGCGCCAGAGGCCATCGACGCGCTTCAGTCCCTGGATCGTCCGGACGAACAATTGCCCGTCCGACACGATCAGGTCGTCGCCCTCGACCAGCAACAGGCCCAGATAGCGCGCCAGATGCGCCTGCTCGGCATAGCTCTGGTTGAACCGCCCCGGCGACAGCAGCCCGATGCGCGGATCGCTCCGTTCGCAATCCGCCGCCAGCCCGCGCCGCAAATCGCTCAGGAACGGCGCCAGCCGCCGCACATTGAGCGCGCCCAGCAGGTCCCCGGTCGCCCGCGACAGGGCCAGCCGGTTCTCCAGCGCATAACCGACGCCCACGGGCGTCCGCACCCGGTCCGCCAGCACCCGCCAATCGCCCTGCGGCCCCCGCGCCAGATCGGCGGCGTAGAAATGGACGAAATGCCCATGCGGCGGCGGCGCGCCGGTCATCACCCGCCAGTGATGGGGGCTGCCGGTGATGACGCTCGCGGGCAGCTTCCCATCGCGCACCAGGGATTGGGTGGAATAGATGTCGCTGATCACCCGCTCCAGCAACTGCGCCCGCTGGATCAGCCCCTGCTCGATATGCGTCCATTCCCGCGCCCCGATCAGCAGCGGAATGGGGCTGAGCGGCCAGGGCCTTTCCTGCTGGTCCCCGGTCAGCCGGAACGCCAGCCCCAGGTCGACCGCCTGCCGCTCGACATTGCCCGCCAGCACCGCCGGATCGCCCTGCGCCTGCGCCGACAGCCGTTCCAGCATCGTCCGCCAGTGCCCGGCCATCTCCGCGCTCGCTCCGGCGAACAGGTCGCCCTCCGGCGCCCGCGCCAGATAGGCGTCGGCCCAACCGGCCGCTTCCACGACAGGGGCGCTCGCCACGGTCATGGATGCCGGAAACGCAGGTCCAGCGTCATCGGAAATTCGCCCGGGGCCTCGGCGGGCGGCATGTCGACCGGCCCCGGCGTATGGCCATGGTCCTGGAACCGCGCCTTGCGCCGCGCCTCCGCCTCATAGGCGTTGATCGGCAGCGTGTCGTAATTGCGCCCGCCCGGATGCGCGACATGATAGACGCAGCCGCCCAGCGACCGCCCGCTCCAGCTATCCAGCACGTCGAAGGTCAACGGCGCGTTGACCGGCAGGGCAGGGTGCAGGCAGGCGGCCGGCGCCCATGCCTTGTACCGCACGCCGCCCACCGCCTCGCCCGGCACGGCGGTCGGCGTCATCGGCACGCGCCGCCCGTTGCAGGCGACGACATGCCGCCCCGCGACCAGCCCCGTCGCCCGCACCTGCAACCGCTCCGTCGAACTGTCGACATAGCGCACGGTCCCGCCAATGGCCCCGGTCTCGCCCAGCACATTCCACGGCTCCAGCGCATGGGCAATCTCCAGCCCCACGCCGCCCGCATCCACCGCGCCATGCACCGGAAAACGGAACTGCCGCTGCGCCTCGAACCAGTTGGGATCGAACGCGTAACCCGCCCCGCGCAGGTCGCCCAGCACCTCCAGAAAATCCGCCCAGACGAAATGCGGCAGCATGAAGCGGTCGTGGAGCGCCGTCCCCCAGCGCACCAGACCGCCCTGCTGCGGCTGCCGCCAGAACCACGCCGTCAGCGCCCGCAACAGCAATTGCTGGGCAAGGCTCATCCTCGGCTCCGGCGGCATCTCGAAGCCCCGAAACTCCAGCAGCCCCAACCGCCCGGTCGGCCCGTCGGGGGAGAACATCTTGTCGATGCAGATTTCGGTGCGATGGGTATTGCCCGTCACATCGACCAGCAGGTTGCGGAACAGCCGGTCGACCAGCCATGGCGGCGGCGCATCGCCTTCTCCGGGCGCGGGAACCTGCGCCAGCGCGATCTCCAGCTCATACAGCCCGTCATGCCGCGCCTCGTCGATGCGCGGCGCCTGGCTGGTCGGCCCGATGCACAGCCCCGAAAACAGATAGGACAGCGAAGGATGCCGCTGCCAGTACAGCACGAAACTCTTCAGCAGGTCGGGCCGCCGGATGAAGGGGGAATCGTTCAAACTCGGCCCGCCCAGCACGATATGATTGCCGCCCCCGGTCCCCACCGAACGCCCGTCCACCATGAACTTGTCGGCGGTAAGGTCGCAGGTCCGCGCCAGCGCATAGAGCCGCTCGGTGATCTCCACCGTCTCGTCCCAGCTTGACGAAGGCTGGATATTCACCTCGATCACGCCGGGATCGGGCGTGGCCTTCAGCACCTGCAGGCGCGGATCGGGCGGCGGCGCATAGCCTTCGATCCGCACCGGAATCCGCATCGCCTCCGCCGCGCCCTCGGCCTCGGCGATCAGTTCCAGATAATCCTCCAGCGCCTCCACCGGCGGCAGGAAGACGGACAGGAAGTGCCCCCTCGGCTCCACCGTCACGGCGGTGCGCACCGCCCCCTCGATATGGAACTGCTCGACCCGCTCCTGCGCCACGGCCCCGCCCGGCGCGTCGGGCACCCGCTGCACCGGCTGCGCATGCACCTCGTCCAACGTCGCCCGGAAATCGGGCAAGGGGCCGCGCGGCTCGCTCGGATCGCGGGGATGGATATAGGGAAAGGCCGCCTCCGGCACATGCGGCAACGACCCCAGGGGCAGGCGATAGCCCAGGGCCGAATCCCCCGGCACCGCGAACAGCCGCCCGCGCCGCAATTGCCAAATCTCGCTCTGCCAGCGCGGCGTCGCGGCCTGAGCCTGCCACCGCTGCACCGGCAGCACATAGCCGACCGGCTGGTCCAGCCCCCGCTCGAACGCCCGCACCATCCGCGCCCGCGCCTCCGGATCGGCGATCTTGGGATCGTCGGGCGAGGTGTTGACCGGCAGGTCCGCCTCCTTGACCGCCCATACCGCCGGGTCTTCGAAAACCGGCTGGATATGATCGGCGGAAAAGCCCATCGCCCCCGCCATATGCGCGATGAAGGCCTGCGCATCCTCCGCCGTCACGACCCGCGCATCCTCCGGCGCGACCTCATCCGCGATCAGCCCGGCATCGCGCCAGATCGGCACCCCGTCCTGCCGCCAATATACCGCATAGGCCCAGCGCGGCAGGCTCTCGCCCGGATACCATTTGCCCTGCCCGTGATGCAGCATCCCGCCCGGCGCGAAGGCCTCCCGCAGCCCCCGGATCAGCCGGTCGGCATAACCCGCCTTGGTCGGCCCCACGGCATCGCCGTTCCACTCGCCCGAATCGCCGCCATTCTCCGCCACGAAGGTCGGCTCGCCCCCGGTCGTCAGCCGCACGTCCTGCGCCTGCAAATCGGTGTCAACCTGCGCGCCCAGCGCCATCACCGCATCCCAGCGCGCATCGGTGAAGGGCTTGGTGATCCGCACCGCCTCGGCAATGCGGCTGACGCCCATGGAAAAGTGAAAGTCCACCTCCGCCGGTTCCGCCATCCCGCTGATCGGCGCGGCGGAGCGATAATGCGGCGTCGCGCAGAGCGGGATATGCCCCTCTCCGGCGAACATCCCCGAAGTCGCATCGAGCGCCACCCAGCCCGCGCCCGGCACATAGGCCTCCGCCCAGGCATGCAGATCGACCACGTCCTGCGAAACCCCCTTCGGCCCCTCCAGCGGCTCGACGTCTGCCACAAGCTGGATCGAGTATCCCGATACGAAGCGCGCCGCAAAGCCCAGCCGCCGCAGCAACTGCACCAGCAGCCAGGCCGAATCCCGGCACGACCCGGTGCCGATCTCCAGCGTCTCCTCCGGCGACTGCACCCCGGCCTCCATCCGGATCACATAGCCGACCCGTTGCTGAAGCTGCCGGTTCACCTCGACCAGAAAGTCGATCGTCCGCCCCTCAAACCCCTTGTGGCTCTCCACCAGAGCCTCGAACAGCGGCCCCTGATCCTCCAGATCGAAATAGGCGGCGAGGTCGGTCTTCAACTGCTCGTCATAGGCGAAGGGATACTCCTCCGCATAAGGCTCCACGAAGAAATCGAATGGATTGATGATGTCGAGATCGGCCAGCAGGTCGACCTCGACGGAGAAACGGTCGACCGGCTCGGGAAAGACGATCCGCGCCAGCCAATTGCCATGCGGGTCCTGCTGCCAGTTCAGGAAATGCCCCGGCGGATCGATCTTCAACGCATAATTGGGGATTTTCGTCCGGCTGTGCGGCGCGGGCCGCAACCGGATCACCTGCGGCCCAAGCGTGATCGGGCGACTGTAGCGATAGGACGTCAGGTGGTGGAGCGCGGCCTTCAGCATGAAAGCGATGAAACGCCACCCCCTGCTGCAATGCAATATGGAATCGCTTCGGCGGCAAAGAAACTGAATTTATATATAGAAGCCCCCCTTCAGGGGAGGGGAAGCGCGCTCCTCAAGGCACAAGATCCACCCGCTCCGCATCCGGCATGACCGCATCGATCAGCAACGACCGGTGACAGGCCGCCGCATCCCGCTCGAAGCACAGCAGCGCCACCGCCTGCTCCTCCGCCATCTCCACCAGTTGCGCGGCCTGCACCATCGCCTCGGGCAGCTCCAGCTGCCCCGCATAAATCTCCGCCAGCCGCTGGTGCTGCCCCTTGCGCGCCGCCTCCCGCCCGGCGGCGGGCGTCCCCAGCGCCTTCAACCCGACATAATCGATCCCCGCCTCGCGCAGCCCGGCGGCGAGGATATTCTTGGAAAAGCCCGGCCGCCGCGACAGCGGCACCGCCCGCACATCGGCCAGCATCGTCACCCCCGCCGCACGCAGGGCGGCGATCACCTCGTCCTGCGTCGCGCCCTCATAACCGATGGTGAAGATTCGCATGCCCGACAGATTACCCTGTTCCTGCGCGGCGGCAAAACCCTACTCGTCCTCGGCCCGTTCCATCATCTCCATGAAGTCCCGCGCCGCGTCCCGGTCCGCCGGGTCCTCGAACGCCTCGTCCAGATCGGGCGCCGCCCCCAGCAGGAACATCAGCGACCACAGCGCAAAGCGCCGCCGCCCGTCCGTCTCCAGCCCGAAATCCACCTGCATGCGCTCCAGCCCCGCTTCCAGGGCATCGGGCGTCAGCGCGTCCACATCCCGCACCCCGAAATAGCGGTGCAACTGGTCGTCGAAATTCATGCCGCCGCCGTCTCCGGCAATCCCCAGTCGATCGCCCCGCGCCCCTTCTCCTCCAGAAAGGCGTTGGCCTGCGAAAAATGCCGGCACCCCAGGAACCCGTTATGCGCCGAAAGGGGGGAGGGGTGCGCCGCCTTCAGCACCAGATGCCGGCTCCGGTCGACGAATTCCGCCTTGCGCTGCGCATAGCTGCCCCACAGCAGGAACACGACCGGCTCGCGCTGCTGGTTGACCAGCCGGATGATCGCGTCGGTGAACTGTTCCCAGCCGCGCTTCTGGTGCGACGCCGCCTTGCCCATCTCCACCGTCAGCACGCTGTTCAGCAGCAGCACGCCCTGCCGCGCCCAATGCTCCAGGAAACCGTGGCGCGGCGGCGGCAGGCCCAGGTCGCTCTGCAATTCCTTGTAGATATTGACCAGCGACGGCGGCGTCCGCACCCCCGGCTTCACCGAAAAGCACAGGCCATGCGCCTGCCCCTCGCCATGATAGGGGTCCTGCCCCAGCACCACCACCTTCACCCTGTCCAGCGGCGTCAGGTCCAGCGCCCGGAAATATTCGCTGCCCTTGGGGAAGATGCGCTTGCCCTGCGCCTTCTCCTCCTGAAGGAAGCGCTTCAGCCCCTGCATATAGGGGCTCTCGAATTCCCGCAGCAGCGGTGCGCGCCAGCTCTCGTCCAGCTTGATCGTATCGCTCATGGCCCGGCGTGATGAACCCCGCGCCGATCCGCTGTCAACAGTGCTTGCCCTTCTCCGGCAAATCGGGGAAACAGGCGGCATGCCGCGCCTTCGTACCAAGCTGATCGCCTTTCTGGGCCTGTTCCTGGCTCCGCTGCCCACCGCCGACGCCTTCGGCCCGACGCCCAATCCGGTCCAGCACAGCGCCGAATCCCGCCTGATGGCCGAATTCGCCCGTTTCGCCACGCTGACCGACGGCACGGTCGGCATCGCCGTGCGCGACCTCGGCACTGGGGAGACGCTCGCCTATAATGGCGACACGCTGTTCCCGATGGCCAGCACCTACAAGGTGGCGGTCACGGCCAAGATCCTCTCGCTGCTGGACGCGGGCAGCCTCAGCCTCGACGAACCGCTCATGCGCCTCGGCCGCCCGCTGCCGGTGCGCACCCTGATCGACATGAGCCTGACGCTCAGCGACAATGAGGCGACCGACGCCCTCGTCGCCCGCGCCGGCGGGCCGCAGGCGGTCAACGACTGGGTCCGCGCCGCCGGGATCAGGGGGCTGCGCGTCGACAGCAACACCCGCGACCTGCTCGCCCGCGCCAAGGTGACGGGCATTGGCTTCGGCGATGAAGCGGCGATGGAATCCGGCCTTTCCGCGGCGCAGCGCGACGCCCGCGACATGCCCAATCTGGGCTTCGCCGCCGACCCGCGCGACACCGCCACGCCGCGGGCGATGGACGACCTGCTCGCCGCGATCCGCCTGGGCAGGGTGCTGCGGCCCCAGACGACCGCGCTGATGCTGTCGGTCATGGAACGCTGCAAGACCGGCAAGGCCCGGCTGCGCGCCATGCTGCCGCCGGGCACCCGCATCGCGCACAAGACCGGGACGCTGAACGGCCTCGGCAACGACGCGGGCATCGTCACGCTGCCCGATGGCCGCATGTTCGTCATCTCGGTCTTCGTGATGAAGGACCATATGGGCCATGAACTGCGCGACCGCATCATGGCCGAAGCGGCGCGGGCGGCCTATGATTATTTCCTGTTCGCCCCCGATCGGCACACGGCCTGACGCATCCATCTTAACTTCCATCCCGTTTCCCGATAGGCTTGCGGACACAGGCAGGAGGGGATGCGATGGACGACAAGACGGCGGCGTTCCGCGACTTTTGGCCCTATTATCTCCAGGAACATGCCCATGCGGGCACGCGGGCGATGCACTATGCCGGCACCAGCCTGGTCGTGCTGCTGATCGCCGCGCTGCCGGTCGCGGGAAGCTGGTGGATGATCCCCGCCGTGCCCCTCGCCGGCTATGGCTTCGCCTGGATCGGCCACAGCCTGATCGAACATAACCGCCCGGCGACCTTCCGCTATCCCTTCTGGTCGCTGCGGGCCGATTTCGTGATGTGGTACCGGTTCCTGACGGGGAAAATGGGCCGCGACCTCAAACGCGCGGGCGTCCGCCCCGATGGCTCGGTCGACCCCGCATTGCGCCGCGAATTGTGATGGTCCCGACCGGTTTGGGTGGTTTATAGTCATTCCCCCTCCCGCAGGCGGGAGGGGGTTAGGGGGTGGGCTGGCGCGACGCCGGCGGCGGTTTTCAACGGCTAAACCGGAAGCTCGCTTCGCTCGCGGCCCACCCCTAACCCCTCCCGCCTGCGGGAGGGGAATGTCTTGGATTGGCCATTCCCCACCTTCCCCACCTGCCCATACAGCTTGAGGTGCTGCAAGCTTGACCCCCGCCGCCGCTCTGCCAAAAGGGGGCCCGCAATGGCCCTCACCGCCCACTTCACCCGCCTGCCCGACCTCGCGAGCCTGGCCCCCCGCTGGCAGGCGCTGGAGTCCCGCGCCGCCGCCAGCTTCTTCCTCGGCTGGACCTGGATCGGCGCCTGGCTGGAAAGCTACGCCGTCCGCCCCGAACTGCTCGCCGTCACCGACGCGCAGGGCCGGGACATCGCGCTCGCCCTCTTCGGCCATGCCCTGCAACCCCGCCTGCTGGGCCGCAGCGCCACCCTGTCGCTCAACCAGTCCGGCGACCCCGGCGCCGACCGCCCCTTCATCGAATATAATGGCTTGCTGGCCGCAAAGGGCAGGGAAGGGGAGGCGACACGGGCCGCCCTCCAGGCCCTGCAAAACCGCAACGACTGGCGCGCCCTCCGCCTGGACGGTATCGCCCCCGACTCGCCGCTCCTGACAATCCCCGCCCGCCGCAAGACCCGCCTCGACCGCTCCCCGGTCTATCAGGTCGACCTCGCCGCCGTCCGCGCCGCCGACTATCTGTCGCTGCTCAGTTCCAACAGCCGCGCCCAGATCCGCCGCGCCCTCAAGGACCATGGCGGCGCGCTCCCGGCCATCGCCAAAGCCGCCCCAGCCGACATCGCCCCATGGCTGGACGAAATGCGGTCCCTCAACACCGGCCGCCACGCCGACAATGCCTGGGACGACCCTGCCTTTCGCCGCTTCGCCGCCACCCTCGCAAGCCGCGACGAAAAGGTCGAACTGCTGCGCTTCACCGATGGCGGCGGAACCGTCGGCCTGCTCCTCAACGTCCTTCACGACGGCACGGCGATGAATTATCAGTCCGCCTTCGCCGCCCCCCGCGCGACGAAGGACAAGCCCGGCCTGCTCTGCCATGCCGCCGCCGTCGCCCATTATGCCGAACGCGGCCTCGCGCTCTACTCGCTGCTCGCGGGCAAGGACCGCTACAAGCAGAGCCTCGCCACCCGCGAGGAAGCCCTTGAATGGTGGCAGGTCGACCGCTTCAGCCCCCGCCTCGAAGCCGAGGCCGCCTTGCGCAAAATCCTCAGACGCCCAGCTTCCGCATGATCCGATAGGCGATCCGCCGCGCGCCCTGCGCCTCCGGCCGCGCCCCGATCCGCCCGACCGGCAGCCCGCGCCGCCGCAGCAGCGCGTTCAGGCTGTGCAACTCGCCCTCCGCCACGCTCCGCTCCGACCGCCACGTCACCGACAGGCTGACCGAAACGACAGGGCCATTCTCCACGAAATGCGGCGCCTTGACCGGCACATGGATCGCATCGCCCGGCAACAGCGTCACCGCCATGCCCCGCTCGCGAAACCCGTCCCGCCAGTCCAGATTGCGATGCCCGCCCGCATGGAACGCCTCGCTCTGCACCGCCGGCACCAGTTCCTCGTCGCCCGCCGGAAAGACCGTCATCGTCTTCTCGCCCCGGATCTGGAGCAGGATATTATGCTCCGGGTCCATATGGAACGGCGTCACGCTGCCGGGCGAGGACAGGAAGATGAACGCCTCCCGATGCAGCATCGGCCCGGTCTCCCGCTCCACCAGCGGCGCCAGTTCCGCCAGCGCCCGGTCCAGCAGCGCGCCATAATCCGCGTCCCGCTCGACATTCTTCAGCACCGCCCAACTGCCGTTGGTTTCTATGGTCCGGATCGTCTCGCCCAGCGTCAGCCCGTTGGACGGCGTATCCTCCGCCCGCACCCCCAAAGGCAGCTTGCCCAGATTATACTCCACGGAGTCGACCGGCATCCGCTCCGCCAGCCCGGCCAGAGCCTCCAGCGTCAGCAGCGCATGCCCCGCCAGCCCATGGCTCAACTTCGCCGCCCTGTCCGGATAAGCCGCCGCGAAGGCCGCCCGCGCCTCTTCCGGAAACACCGCCGCCTCGATGGCGCTCACCGCGTTCATATCTGCCCCTTCAACCTCTGCCCCAGCGCCTCGACGCCATTGGCCAGCGCAAAGGCGACGCTTCGCCCCGCGCCTCGCAGGGCGATGCGATATTGCGTGATCGTCCGCCGCTCGCCCCACAGACTATCGATCATCGGATGATCCGCCGCCGCGCAGCTATCCATCCAGCCGATGGCGGGATCGCCCAGCACCGCCTGCAGATTGGCGATCTCGATCAGCACCCCCGGCGAAAAGCGCCCCAGCGCCTCGTCAAAGGCGATCTTGAAGGAAAAGGCCCCTTCGCCATGCCGGAAATTGACCAGCATCGCGATCGCCCGCCCATCCAGGTCCATGCGCAGGAAATGCAGCCGCCCGTTCTCGAAAGCCGCCGCGCAGGCCGCCCGGAAGAAAGCCGCATCCTCATCCCTGCAGGCCAGCGCCGATCCTTCCGCCCCCTTCCAGCCCGCGGCCTCCAGCGCCAGAAATTCCCCGCACCACGCGGCCAGCTCCGCCCCGTCGACCAGCAGCCGGCTCCCGACCGTGCCCAGTTCGGCCAGCCGCTTCTGCAGGCGCCGCAATTCCTTGCGCTTCTTGGCCCGCACATTGGTTTCCCAATAGGCGTCCGCGTCCAGTTCCGACCGCAGCATCGCCCGGTCGTACCGATGCACCTCCCGCCGCCCGCGCCGCTGCTCGACGCACAGCGCCTCCAGCGCCGCCGCATTCGCCCCCGCCGCGTCCAGCCCCCGCAGATGCAGGAAGCCCGGCGCCCAATCCGCCTCGTCCAGCTGCTCCAGCAACCCCCGCCACGCCGCCACTTCCTCCCCCCGCCGGATCAGCGGCGCGCCGAAGAAGCAATGATCGTGCATCCAGTTGGTGACGCAGCGCAGCGGCAACCGCCCATGCCGCGCCGAAACCGTCACAGGCATCAGCCCGATCAGTTCCCCGTCCCGCTGCGCCTCCAGCACGCGCACGGCGGTGCCGCCCGCCAGATGGTCCAGCGCCGCGCACAGCATGTCGGGCATGTAGAAGGCATTGGCCTCCGCCGCCGCGTCCGCCAGCGCGGCCCAGCGCGCCCGCTGCACCGGCGCATAGGCGCGCGCATGCGCCATTGCGGGATGGGAAGCCATGTCCATGCCCCGGCCATATCCGCCAATGATTAGGGAAAGGCTAACCCGCGTTCATCGCCAGGATCATGTTCCGCACCTGCGGATAGACCTGCTTTTCCCATTTGCTGCCGGAAAAGACGCCATAATGGCCGACGCCCGGCTGCAGGTGATGGCGTTTCAGATGCGGGCGCAGGCCCGTGCAGAGCGCATGGGCGGCCGCGGTCTGGCCCACGGCGCACACGTCGTCCTTTTCCCCTTCGACCGTCAGCAGCGCCGTCTTGTGGATGGCGCCCGGATTGACCTTCCGCCCGCGATAGGTGAGTTCGCCCTTGGCCAGCAGCGTCCGCTGGAACACCTTGTCCACCGTTTCCAGATAAAATTCCGCCGTCATGTCGAGCACGGCGAAATATTCCTCGTAAAAGGTCTTGATCTTGTCCGCCTCGACCTGCCTGCCGTCGGCCAGCAGCTGGTAAAGCTCGCGGTGCGCGGCGCCATGCCGGTCCATGTTCATCGACATGAAGGCGGAAAGCTGGAGGAAGCCGGGATAGACCCGCCGGCCGCGCCCGGCATAGCGCATCGGCACCAGGCTGATCAGATTTTCCTCGAACCATTTGATCGACTGTTCATTGGCCAGTTCGTTGACGACCGTGGGCGCGGCGCGCGTGTCGATCGGTCCGCCCATCAGCGTCATGGAGCGCGGCGTCGCCGGGTCCTTGTCCTCCGACATGATCGACACCGCCGCCATGGCGGGCACGCAGGGCTGGCACACCGAAACCAGATGCGATCCCGGCCCGATTTCCTGCATGAAGGTCATGATGTAGTCGACATAATCGTCGAATCCGAAGCGCCCGGCGCTCAGCGGCACGTCCCGGGCGTTCTTCCAGTCGGTGATGTACACGTCATGGTCGCGCAGCAGCGTCTGAACGGTGTTGCGCAGCAGGGTCGAGAAATGGCCCGACATGGGGGCAACCACCAGCACCCTGGGCTGCGGCGTTTCGACATCGTCCTTCGCGAAGTGCAGCAGGTTGCCGAACGGCAGGTCCAGCGCCACCTCTTCCCGCACGGCGACCACCGCATTGCCGCTATGCACCTCCGTTATGCCATAGGCCGGCCGGCGATGCGTCAGCTTCGCGCCCTGGAACACGTCCATCAGGGCGAACATGCGGCGGGGCATGGCCCAATCCGCCACCGGTCCCATCTTGTCCTTGAAGGAGAGAGCGATCTGAGCACCGAAGCGCGCAGGGGCCATCATGTCGTTCCAGGCCTGATAGCCGCTATATAGCATCATCATCTTGCTCAAACGCGTCCTAAGCTCTTTCGGTGCCGATTCGGTCCCATGCAGGACCGTTATACAGGTTTTGCATATTGCACCGCATCATGATTGATGAAACATAGGGATGAAGCGGGAGGAACGCCATGGCCGACGCCGAACTCACCATTTCCAGCAAGACTTATTCGTCCTGGTCCCTGCGCGGATGGCTGCTGTGCCGCATGGCCGGGCTGAAGGTCGTGGAAAAGACGATTGCGCTCGACGATCCGGAAAACCGGGCGGAATTGCTGCTTCTGTCGCCGTCCGTGCTGGTGCCCCGCCTGACCCATGAGGGGGCGGGCGTGTGGGATACGCTCGCCATTGCGGAATATCTGCATGAACTCTATCCGCATGCCGGCCTTTATCCCGCGGAGCGGATCGCGCGGGCGCACTGCCGTTCGGTTTCGGGCGAAATCCACTCCGGCTTCATCAACCTGCGCTCGGCCCTGCCGATGAACCTGAAGGTGCGGCACGAAAAGTTCCCGGTCTTTTCCGGGGCCAAGCAGGACATCGAGCGGATCGAGGAAATCTGGACCGAATGCCTCGGCGCCTATGGCGGACCCTGGCTGTTCGGGGAAAGGCCGACCGTGGCCGATGCGATGTTCGCCCCCGTGGCGCAGCGTTTCCTGACCTATGCCGTGGCGCTGTCCGGGCGGTCGGCCGCCTATTGCAACTGGAGCAACGACTGGGACCTGATGCGCGAGTGGATCGACGCCGCCCGCGGGGAGAAGGATGAGGTCGAGGAACTGGAAGTCGAATTTTAGGGCGCGCCGCGTTCAATCGGACGCAGGCCGCGCGCGCTCATTTGCAGGCCGTCATGGCCTGAATGCCGATCGGTCCTGGTTCCCGATTCCGCTCAACCACTCGCCGATCATCGCGCGTCCGGCAGCGACGGCTGCGGGGCCATGGTCGGCATGATCCTGCCGAAGGGCAGTGCCGCATTGCTTCGCTATGTCGAGATCGGCCCAGAAATGCGTGAGCCAATCCTCGAAACGCGGGTCTTCGCCCATTTCCGCGTGGAACTGCAACGCCAGCAGGTTGGGACCGCGGCGAAAGGCCTGATGGGCATAGTTTTCGGTCGACGCCAGCAGCTCGACCCCGGTCGGCATGTCGAAAGTGTCGCTGTGCCAGTGGAGGACGGGCACGCCGTCCAGATGGCGCAGCGGGGATTCCGCGCCCGCCTCGTTCAGCATGACCGGCGCGAAGCCCAACTCCATCCGCCCGCCGGGATAGACGGGCGCGCCGAGCGCGGCGGCGATCATCTGGCTGCCCAGGCAGACGCCCAGGGTCGGCAGGTCCTGCTCCAGCCGGGCGGACAGCTTTTCGATCTGGAGCGGAATCCAGGGGTGCAGGTCCTGCTCATAGACGCCCATCGGGCCGCCCATCATGATCAACAGGTCCGGGGTACAGAGGTCGACATCGGCAAAGTCGGGGCTGGCGACGTCGATCCGTTCGATCGCATAGCCCGCGGCCTCGATCGGCTGGAGATAGCCTGCCGCTCCCTCCCGCGGCACATGTCGGACGATCAGCGCTTTCTTCATCTCCACCATGCTGGTAGCCAAAGAGAACATGGCCTGCCACCCCAGCCTTTCTTGGGTTTTTGAAATGAGGGCTATTGGCGGGCGATGCGCATCAACGCGACCGCGCCTATGCCGAGCCAGATGATGTTGAGCACCATCGAGGGGATGGCGCCGTGCCACCATGTGTTGAGGATGAACAGCGTCGAACCCAGAGCGTTCATCCCTTGGAACAGGGCCGACTTGCCGGACACATGCCCGCTCGACACGAGCAGATAGGCGCCCAACACCAGCAACGCGCCCAGCCATCCGGCGATTTCGACAAGGATCGGCAATCCATCCCCCGGGAAAAGGGATGGTCTAGCTTGCCGAAGGCGGACCTGAATAGTGGCTTTGGATCATCTGGGCTCGATCCAGGCAAGTCGTGCGTCTGCAAGGGCCGGTCCCAGTCCCACCCTTATTGCAGTCCCACCCTTATGCAGTCCCACCCTCATGCAATATCCCATCTGCCCGGGGCTACCGGACGACAATGCTTCCCCTCCCCTTCAGGGGAGGGGACCGAGGGGTGGGGGCGTGCCCCACGCGCAAACTCAGCCTGTAGAGGCACTCCCCCACCCCAACCCTTCAAACGAGTCACGTGCCTCGTTTGACCCTGAAGGGGAGGGGCTTGATGGCAGGAAAACCACCCATTTCCGCCAGCCCATCCGCATCCCTCCCCGGCAATTTTTAGGGACTAACACGGAGCTTCTGGGGAAAGCCCTTTACATCGCCTCCCGGATTGTCTGTGAAAGACTCCAGCGCCAAGGCAAGGACAGGAACCCGCAACCCATGACAATCCTCGTGACCGGCGCCGCCGGCTTCATCGGCATGGCCGTCGCGGACCGTCTTCTGTCCGAAGGCCGGGCCGTCTTCGGCATCGACAATATGAACGACTATTACCCCGTCTCGCTGAAGCGGGACCGGATCGCCGCCCTGCACGATCGCCATGGCGGCCTGTTCACCTTCGCGGAGCTGGACTTCGCCGACATGGACGCGCTCCAGGCGGCGCTGCACGACCATCCCGTCGACGCGATCGTCCATCTGGGCGCGCAGGCCGGCGTGCGCTATTCGCTGATCAACCCGCACGCCTATGTCCGCTCCAACCTCGCGGGCCATGTCAACATGCTGGAAGTGGCGCGGGAAAGGCGGGTGCGGCACCTCGTCTACGCCTCCTCCTCCTCGGTCTATGGCGGCAACGACACGCTGCCCTTCCGGGTCGAGGACCGCGCCGACCACCCCGTCTCGCTCTATGCCGCGACCAAGCGCGCGGACGAGCTGATGAGCGAGACCTATGCCCATCTCTTCCGCATTCCCATGACGGGCCTGCGATTCTTCACCGTCTACGGCCCGTGGGGCCGCCCCGACATGGCGATGTGGATCTTCACCTCGAAAATCCTCTCGGGCCAGCCGATCCCCGTCTTCAACCACGGCCGGATGCAGCGCGACTTCACCTATATAGACGACATCGTCAGCGGCGTGATCGGCTGCCTCGACCATGCGCCGGAAGATGACGGCGCGCCCAAGGCGGGGGGCAGCCGCTCGCCCCACCGGCTCTACAATATCGGCAACAACCGGCCCGAGGAGTTGATGCACCTCATCTCCGTCCTGGAGGAAGCCTGCGGCCGCAAGGCGGAGATCGACTTCCAGCCGATGCAGCCGGGCGACGTGCCGGCGACCTTCGCGGACATCAGCGCCATCGCGCAGGACATCGGCTTCGCGCCGACCACCGGGATCGAACTGGGGGTGCCCCGCTTCGTCGACTGGTACCGCGCCTATCATGGTGGGGCGGCAGGCGCATAAACGGCGCGCTTTACAGGTTTATCCCCTGACCGTGGCGCAATGCAGCACGGCGCCCCACAACCGCTTCCCTCATAAAAGGTTCCGCCATCCGCCGATATTATTCGGCGGCTCATCGCTTTTTCATCCATTGTGGCGTTAATGGCGCGGAAATCATCATTCGCGCTTGCGAAATCGATTGCCAATACTAGGGGAAGACGCTTATCCCCGGCAGCCGGGTGCCGGTCGTTTCGACCGGTCGGGTCGCGGAACGAGGTAAGGACGGAACACCCTGGGACGGTGGATCGTCGCCGCTGTCGTCAGTCGGAAAAAGCCGGCGGCGGCGGTGGAAAAAAGGGCTTACGCGTGTCGACAGTAACGAAGATCGTGCCATTCGGCTCAGGCGGGCGCATTGCGGAAACCGCGCGCCGGACATTGTCCATCGCGGCCGAAGGGCTGAGCGCTCTCGAAAACCAGTTCAACGACCGGGAATTTTCAGCGACCTTCCTGCGGCTGGTCGGCATCATCATGAATGTGCGCGGCCGCCTGATCGTCACCGGCATGGGCAAGAGCGGCATCGTCGCGCGCAAGATGACGGCGACGCTCACCTCGACCGGCACGCCCGCCATCTTCCTGCACCCCGCCGATGCGGGCCATGGCGACCTGGGCATGGTCACGCCGGACGACGTCGTGCTGATGCTGTCCCATTCGGGCGAATCCAACGAACTCGGCCCGATCATCCAATATTGCAAGCGCTTCGCCATCCCCCTGCTGGGCATGACCGCGCGCAAGCGCAGCACGGTCGCGGCGGCGTCCGACATCTGCATCCTGATGCCCGACGTGAAGGAAGCGTGCCCCAATTCGCTGGCGCCCACCACCTCCACCACGATCCAGATGGCCTTCGGGGACGCGCTCGCCATCGCGCTCATGGAAATGCGCGGCTTCTCGGCGGACGACTTCCATAAATTCCATCCCAATGGCCGGCTCGGCGCGCAGCTCGTCAAGGTGCGCGAACTCATGGCCTCGGGCGGCGACGTGCCCCGCGTGGAGGAGGACGCCTCGCTGCTCGACGCCACCATCGAAATGACCCGCGCCCGGCTTGGCGGCACGGCGGTGGTCAACGGCAAGGGCGAACTGATCGGCGCCTTCACCGACGGCGACCTGCGCCGCACCGTCACCGGCACCCGCCACATGAACGAGCCGGTCGGCCGCTACATGACGGTCAGGCCCGTGTCGGTCGGCCCGGAAGAACTTGCTTCCGAAGCGCTCCGCCTGATGCACGACCATAATATCACGCTCCTTTTCGTCTGCGAAAAGGACCGCCTGGTCGGCGCGCTCCACATGCACGACCTCCTCCACGCGGGCGTCGCCTGAGCGCCATTCGCCCCAGGGACGACCGCACTCCCGCAAAGGCGGAAGCCGGGGCGGGCAAATTCGGGGTTCTTCAGCCTGATCGATTTGGGTGGAAAGCCGCCATTAAGCCCCTCCCCTTCAAGGGAGGGGTTGGGGTGGGGGCGTGCCTCTACAGGCTGAGTTTGCGCGTGGGGCACGCCCCCACCCTTGAAGGGGAGGGCAACACCCCGCGTCCGCTCCTGGCCATGTCCCCCATCCCGATCCGTCCCCCATCCCGATCCGTCCACCCGCCCCTGTCCCGCCCCCTGACCGCCTTTCCGCACATGCCCCTTCACGCAGCTCCTCAACGGCATTGCTCCTGAAATGACCCCGCCCACCCTCATCGTCATCCCCGCCCGCGCCGGCTCCTCCCGCCTCCCGCGCAAGCCGCTGCGCCCGATCGCGGGCCGCACGCTGCTGCACCGGACCATCGCCATGGCCCGCGCCGCCACGACCGGCCTCTCCGACATCCAGCTGCTCGTCGCCACCGACGACGAGGAAATCGCCGCCCACGCCCGCGCCGCGGGCTGCGACGCCGCCCTGACCGACAGCGCCATCGCCACCGGTTCCGGCCGCGCCCTCGCCGCCGCCCGCCAGTGCGACAGCCAACCCCGCTTCATCGTCAACCTCCAGGGCGACAGCCCCTTCCAGCCCCAGGACGCTCTCCGCGCCGTCATCGCCGCGCTGGAATCCGGCGCACAGGTCGCCACCCCCGTCATCGCCCTCGACTGGCCCGCGCTCGACGCCCTGCGCGACCACAAGACCCGCTCGCCCTTCAGCGGCACCACCTGCGCCCGCGCGCCCGACGGCCGCGCCCTCTGGTTCTCGAAGACCATCATCCCCGCCATCCGCAACGAGGACGCCCTGCGCCAAAGCCAGCCGCTCTCCCCGGTCTGGCGCCATGTCGGCCTCTACGGCTACACGCTCGCAGCCCTGACCCGCTTCGAAGCCACGCCCCCCACGGCGCTGGAAAATCTCGAAGGCCTCGAACAGCTCCGCCTGCTCGAACTCGGCATCCCCATCACCACAGTCCCGGTATCCCCGCCGGTCTTCGACAGCTCCGGCATCGACACCGAAGCCGACATCGCCCGTGTCGAGGCGCTGATCGCCGCCCATGGCGACCCCACCCCCTGATCCTCAACATCTTCCGTTCGTTTCGAGCGAAGTCGGGAAACATCATCGGTCCATGCGCCGCATCTTCATCATCCGCCACGGCAACACCTTCGAAAGCAGCGCGCAGGCCCGCCGCATCGGCGCGCGCACCGACATTCCGCTGGTGGAAAGCGGCCATGCCCAGGCCGACCGCCTCGGCGTCTGGTTCGCGGCGCAGAACTTGCCGATCCGCCGCCTCCACAGCAGCCCGCTCCTCCGCGCCCGGCAGACCGCCGCCAGCATCGCCGCCGCCACCGGCCACGCCAGCGACGGCTCCCTTCCCTGGCTCAACGAGATCGACCACGGCCCCGACGAAGGCCAACCGGAGGCGCAGGTCCTGACCCGCCTCGGCCCCCAGGCCCTCGCCGCCTGGGACCAGCAGGGCATCCCCCCCAGGGACTGGAAAGTCGACGCCGAACCGCGCATCGCCGCCTGGAAGCAATGGTTCGCGCAAGCAGGGGAGGGCGCCGATCTCCTCGTCACCAGCAACGGCGCCGCCCGCTTCGCGCTCCTTGCGCTAGGCCTGCCGCTCGCCGACCTCAAACTCCGCACCGGCGCCTTCGGCGAACTGACGGTGGGGGGAGGGGGCGAGGTCGATCTCATCCGGTGGGACGTCCGCCCATAACCGCCGCCGAAAGCCCAAAACGACAACCAAGAGCAGTCAGCAAACCCCATTATCCCTCTCCCTCAAGGGAGAGGGCTGCGCAGACTTGGCAGCTTGCTGCCTAGTCGTAGCTGGGTGAGGGGGTTGCGATCCCAGGGATCGCGCGGGCCACAGGCCCGCCCCCTTCATCCAACTCCGCCCAGGCTCCTTACGTCGCCCCGGCTCAATCCTTCCGCTGCGGCACCGTGAAAGTCCCCGACACGCGCCCGCCCGAGCCGCTCCCGGAAATCCCCGGACCGCCGCCCCCGGCAGCCCGCCCGTCCACGGTCGAGCGCCCGCTGGTCAGGTCGATCACCAGCCGCCCCCCGGTCAGCCGGTTCGCCCCCTGCGTCAGCGACACATTGCCCAGCATGGTGATCAGCCTGCTGTTGAGGTCGTAGATCGCGACATTGCCCTTCGCCGTCTGGTCCGCCTTGCGCACCACGACATTGCCGGACGCATCGATCCGGTCGATCTCCACGCCGCCCGGCCCGGTCCCGCCCCCCGGCTGGTTCCGGTAAGCCACCGTCATCCGCGCCGCATTCAGCGTCATGCCCGCCTGCGTCACCTCGACATTGCCGGACACCACGACGCGGTCGGCGCGGTCCTGCACCTCGATCCGGTCGGCGGTGAAGTTGACCGGCGCATTGCTGTCATGATTCTTCAGCACCTGCGCGTCCGCCCCCGCATAAAGGAGGCCCGCCGCGCCCACCGCGCCCAGCGACAGCAAAAGAAGGGGCTTTCTCATCACCTTTGCCCTTTGAGACCATTTTGTTCGATACGCAAGCTCGCCCGCCCGTTCAGCGTCACTGTCCGCGCGCTCAGGTCGGCCTCCAGATGGTCGCCGCTGAACGTCCCGATGGGTATCCGCCCGTCGACCCGCCCCGCGCTCTGCATCCGCCGCGTCTTGAGGTCCACGCCCACGTCCCGCGTGGTCATCCGGTATCCGCCCTCCGACTGGAACTGCACCGGCCCGTCGATCGCGACCCGCTCCGTATCCATGTCGTACCGCCCCTTCTGCGCCCGCAGCAGCGCCTGCCCGTCGGACAGCAGGATCCGCGCCGACATGTCGTTAAGGTCGACGATCGGCTCGCGCGAACTCTTCTGCACGGCAGAGCCAGCCCGCAGGGAAAAGGGCTGCCCCTTGCTGTCCTCCCCGCGATAGAGCGCCTCGGTCACGCGCATCCGTTCCTTCGCCACCTCGACCTTGTTCTTGTCGAGCACGAAGCTCACCTTGTCCCCCCCGGTGAAGGGCGCCGTCGCCAGCAACGCCGCCAGCACGCCCACCGACACCGGCAACCAGTTCTTGAGCAGCCCGACCAGCCGGTCGTGGCTCCCCCCCGGCCGCGCCCAGTGACGGCGCACATTGCGTTGCTGATCGGCCTGTATCGACATGGGTTCAGCCCTCACATATGCGCGAAGATGTCGATCTCCGGCCAACCCGCCAGGTCCAGCTCCGCCCGGTGCGGCAGGAAATCGAAACAGGCCTGCGCCAGTTCCATCCGCCCCTCGCGCACCAGCCGCTTGTCCAGCTCCGCCTTCAGCGCATGCAGGTACCGGACGTCCGACGCCGCATAATCCTTCTGCGCGTCGGACAGCACGGGCGCGCCCCAGTCGCTCGACTGCTGCTGCTTGCTGATCTCCTGCCCCAGCAGCTCGCGCACCAGTTCTTTAAGGCCATGCCGGTCGGTATAGGTCCGCACCAGCCGCGACGCGATCTTGGTGCAATAGACGGGCGCCGCCACCACGCCCAGATAATGGCGTATCGCCGCAATGTCGAAACGCCCGAAATGATAGAGCTTCAGCCGCTCCGGATCGGCCAGCGCCGCGCGCAGGTTCGGCGCGGCATAATCGCTGCCGGGGTTGAAGCGGACCAGATGCTCGTCCCCCCCGCCGTCGCTGATCTGCACGACGCACAGGCGGTCGCGGGGCGTGATCAGCCCCATGGTTTCGGTGTCGACGGCGATCGGGCCGGGGGCAAGGACGCCCTCGGGCAAATCCTCTTCATGGAAATGGACGGTCATGATTCCCCTCTATGGCCAAAGCCGCCGGTTCGCAATCGCCCCTTGGCGACCGGGAACGAAAGGCGACCGGGGCGGTCGCAAAGCCGCCATTTTCAGGCCTTTTACCCGCCTCAAAAATCATTCGCCTGTCCCGGAAAAGTTGATATAGTGATTCCCAAACCGCGCGTGAGCGGTGGATTCTGCATGTCATTCGCCCGACATGCTTGTCTGGTTTAGTCTGGGGCGAAGCGAAAGTGACCAACAGGGCATGAGTTTTGATAGAGGTCGCCGCGGCGGGCGCGGCAAGGACAAGCGCGACAGTTTCGGCGACGACAGTTTCTATGAAGGCGGCCGTGGCGGCTTCGGCGGTGGGTTCGACCGCGGCGGTTTCGGTGGTGATCGTGGTGGCTTCGGCGGCGGCGACCGCTTCGGCGGCGGCGGTGGCGGCTTCGGCGGCGACCGTGGCGGTTTCGGCGGCGGCGGCGGTGGCGGCGGCTTTGGCGGTGGTCGCGGCGGCGGCGGCGGTTTCGGCGGCGGTGGCCGCGGCATGCCCGCGCAGGTCGTCGGTGAAGGCACCGGCGTGGTCAAATTCTTCAACGGGCAGAAGGGCTTCGGCTTCATCGTCCGCGACGATGGCGGCGAAGACGTGTTCGTCCACATCAGCGCCGTCGAGCAGGCGGGCCTGACGGGCCTCGCCGAAGGCCAGCCGCTCGGCTTCACCCTGGTGGATCGCGGCGGCAAGGTGTCGGCCACCGATCTCAAGATCGAGGGCGAACCGCTCCCCGTCACCGAACGCGCCCCCCGCGAACCCCGCGCCGGCGGCTTCGGCGATCGTCCGGGCGGCGGCGACCGCGGCCCGCAGCGCCAGCTCACCGGCGAACGCGCCAGCGGCACGGTCAAGTTCTTCAACGCCATGAAGGGCTTCGGCTTCATCCAGCGCGACGACGGCCAGCCCGACGCGTTCGTGCACATCAGCGCCGTAGAACGCGCCGGCATGAGCGCCCTGAATGAAGGCGACCGCCTCGACTTCGAACTGGAAGTCGACCGCCGCGGCAAATATGCGGCCGTCAACCTTCAGACGAAGGCCGACTAAAGAACAGCCTGCCCGCTTTAGGGAGAGGATAGAAGGGGTCGCCTGCCCGGCGGCCCCTTTTTGTTTGCCTGCTAACTTGGGCTTCGGCAGCTTTGCGCCCGTCTTCGCCGTTCGGACCGCTTGCCGCTATTCCCGAAAGCTGCCACCATTTTTGGAAGCATTGCTATTGCGTCTTAGAACAGAAAATTGGTTGCTGTTGCAGTCGATGATGGCGTCACAGGTGGAATTTTCGTGGAAAGCCAGATGAAAGACACGTTACGGATAGAACGCCTGCGATTTGTAGCTGGCAGTGCACCTGACCAACCTCCTCTTGAAATTGAATGCCCAAATGTGACCATACTGGTTGGACCGAACAGTGCGGGCAAAAGCCAGACCTTGCGCGAAATTGAGGCGTATTGCTCGGGCCTAGAAGTGTCGTCTGTCCTTTTAGACCAAATCGAAATTGCCATGCCCCAAAACGGTGAGGCGATTGATCGAATGATGATGGTGTACCGGACGGAAGCCCCCCAAGGGCAGGGAGTGCAACCAGGAATTCTCTGGTTTTTTCGCCCACGATCTAGAAATAACGAGCAAGAGCTTAGAACTCAAATACAGAGTACGAGCTTTGTTGATTGGCATAAAAACAATCAAATTTTACAACTTCGTCAGTATTTTGTTCGATTTTTCACTACTCGACTTGATGGTCGCACGCGGTTTGAGCTGATCGACCCAAAGCCAACGGGAGATCTTGATCGCCCGCCCGAAAATCTGCTGTGGCATCTCTTTAAGTCGAAAAAAATTCGCGAAGCAGTTCGTAAGTTCACTGAGCAAGCTTTTGGGAAATTTTTTGTTGTTGATCCAACCGGTATTGACCTGACCCCCTGATTTCCACCAGCGCGGATTAGAGGCTGGCAGCTTTGTTGCGCATGAGCGCGGGTTGAGCAATGGCCTGCGCAGCGGAGCCCGTAGGGCGTAGCGAAGCAGGCCATTGCTTATGCAGTTCAGCGGCGAAGGCCGCAGGGGTTTCGTATCCAAGGGATGAGTGCGGCCTCTCCTGGTTGTAATCCTCTGCCCAAGCGGCGATCACCACCCGGGCATGGTCCAGGCTCAGGAACAGGGTCTCGTTGAGCAGCTCGTCGCGCATCCGACCGTTGAAGCTCTCGACGTAACCATTCTGCATCGGCTTGCCCGGGGCGATATAGTGCCACTCCACCCCGACTTCCCCGCACCAGGCGAGGACGGCGTTCGAGGTCAGCTCGGTGCCATTGTCGCTGATGACCTGACCCCCTGATTTCCACCAGCGCGGATTAGAGGCTGGCAGCTTTGTTGCGCATGAGCGCGGGTTGAGCAATGGCCTGCGCAGCGGAGCCCGTAGGGCGTAGCGAAGCAGGCCATTGCTTATGCAGTTCAGCGGCGAAGGCCGCAGGGGTTTCGTATCCAAGGGATGAGTGCGGCCTCTCCTGGTTGTAATCCTCTGCCCAAGCGGCGATCACCACCCGGGCATGGTCCAGGCTCAGGAACAGGGTCTCGTTGAGCAGCTCGTCGCGCATCCGACCGTTGAAGCTCTCGACGTAACCATTCTGCATCGGCTTGCCCGGGGCGATATAGTGCCACTCCACCCCGACTTCCCCGCACCAGGCGAGGACGGCGTTCGAGGTCAGCTCGGTGCCATTGTCGCTGACAATCATCCCAGGTTTGCCGCGTTCGGCGATCAGCTCGCTGAGCTCGCGCACCACCCGACGCCCCGAGATCGAAGTGTCCGGCACCGCGCGCAGGCACTCGCGGGTTACATCATCGACGATGTTGAGCACCCGGAACCGGCGTCCCGTAGCCAGCTGATCATGGACGAAGTCCAGGCTCCATCGCTGGTTGGGTAGCGCCAGAACCGGAGCCGGTGCCCGTGCGCCGATGGCACGACGCCGGTTGCGCCTGCGTCGGACCGCCAGCTTCTCCTCGCTATAAAGACGCTGTGTCTTCTTCCGGTTGATCACCACGCCCTCCCGCCGCAGCAGGATGTGCAGCCGACGATAGCCAAACCGGCGGCGCTGCTGCGCAAGCTCGCGCAGCTTCGACCGAAGGTCAGCATCATCTTCCCGCTGTGACCGATAGCGCATGCTCTTCCGGTCAGCGCCGATAACACGGCACGCCCGCCGCTCGCTCATCCCCAGTACCGCCTGGAGACGAGCGACCGCCTCTCGCTTGGCAGCGGGCGTTACCAATTTTTTGCGAGAAGATCCTTCAGGCCGGCATTATCCAGCATCGCCTCGGCCAGCAGTCGCTTCAGCTTGGCGTTCTCGTCCTCAAGCGCCCGCAGCCGCTTGGCCTCCGAGACCTCCAGACCGCCATACTTGGCTTTCCAGTTGTAGATCGTCGCTTCCGACACGCCGTGGCGACGAGCCAAGTCGACAGTCTTCGCGCCAGCCTCCTGCTCCTTCAGCACGCCGATGATCTGCTCTTCTGTGAACCTTGCTCGCTTCATTCGTCCGTCCTTCCATCAGGTCAGACTCTAATCAAGCTTGGAGGAAAATCCGGGGGTCAGGTCACAATTGGTGAATTTAGATGCCGCATCGCTTCACGGTCTACAAGAAGAGCGGGCATCGATAAAATTAGCTATGGAGAAAGCTGGTCGCGCCAACTGTAAAAAACTTGGTCTTGATGCCTTAGGTTCCGACAAAAGCGCTGCGGAAGATTTACTCAGTCGATTTGCATCCTTTGGCGTCATGTTTGTACCGGTCGGCGAATTAGAGTGTTGGCTGAAGACTAAAATTCCGGAACAGGTTTCAAAGCAAAATTGGTTGATGGCCATGTTCGAAGCAATGGGGGCCGACCCAGAAGATGCGCTTTATCTGAAAGCCGGGGTTGATGATGTGTGGGCATTTATTGAGACGGCTCGACTCTGGGTTGACAATCCTGAGCGTCAAGGCATGCCAAACTGAGGAGATGAGAGATTTTCCTAATTGAATTAGAGGAGGGCGGCTTTCTGCTAAACGGCGCCCTAAGCCGACATTCCGCCACCGGCCAAATCCCCCTCAAACCCGCCGAAACGGAAACGGCGCCACCGTCCGCTCATAACCATGCAGATCCAGCGCCCGCGTCACCGGCGGCAGGGCGCGATCCGGACACCCCCGCCGCTCGCACAGATGGCAGGTCGGCCCCACCTCGGTCGCCGCGCCTTTCTCGAAATCGATCCCGTCGGCATGCACGATCCGCGCCCCATGCTTCGCCTCGCAGCCCAGCGCGATCACCGACCGCCCCCGCGCGCCGCCCTCCTTGGGCAACCCCACCGTCAGGCTGACGAAGCGCCGCCCGTCCACCGTCTCGATCAGTTGCGTGTGCACCGCATCCGGCGCCTGCGCCTCATGCGCGTCCCAGCGCGGGCAGGTGCCCCCCAGCCGCGCAAAGGGCCACGCCTCCCCGTCGAACCGCTTCGACACGATGCCCGCCCGGTCCACCTTCGCCATGAAGAAGGGCACGCCGCGCGCCCCCGTCCGCCCCAGGCTGGTCAGCCGATGCGCCAGTTGCTCCATCGACACGCCGAAGCGCGCCCGCAGCAGCGGCAGGTCGTGCCGGCTCTGCTCCGCCGCCTTGGCGAAACGGTCATAGGGCATGATCAGCGCCGCCGCCGCATAGTTGGTGAGCGCGATTCCGGCGAGGCGGCGGCTGTCCTCGTCCGGCGGCCCCGCCCGCGTCACCTGCCCGCTTATGGCGTCCGCCAGTTCCTGCGCGCAAAGCTGATAGGCCACCGCGAACAGCCGCCCCGAAGAGGCCAGCCGCTCGCTCAGCAACAGCCGCCGCCGGTGCATGTCATAATGGCGCAGCGTTCCCGTCAGCACATCCTCCCGCACGATCTGCACGGCCATGCCATGCCGCTCCTTCAGCCGCGCCCGGATGCCCGCCTGCAAGGCCGATGGATCGTCGCCCAGTTCCCCCGCCAGCGACTCCGCCGCCGCATCCAGCTCCGCGAAATGATTGCCCGCCCGCGCGATCGTCTCGCGCAGCCAGTCGAGCGGCGCATGCAGCGGCGCCACGCTCCCCGGCGCCCCCGCCAGTCCGGACGCCACCTGCTCCGGCAGGCGCCGCAAATCGCTGAGCGCCCGGTAAAATCGTCCGATCGCCTCGCTCACCCCCGGATAATTTTCCGCGACCTCCAGCACTTCGTCGCGGGCGATGCCGATGTCGCGCACCAGCGCGTCGGACAATATCTCCCCCAGCGCGCTGGCGGCCCCTTCCTGCGTGCTGGCGACGAAATCGCGAATGTCGATGTCATAGACATTGGCCAGCCGCAGCAGCATCTGCGCCGTCAACGGCCGCTGGTTGCGCTCCAGATGGTTGAGATAGCTGGGCGACACCCCCAGTTCCTCCGCCATCCGCGTCTGGTTCAGCCCCAGCTCCCGCCGCAAAACCCGCAGCTTCGGCCCCAGATAGAGTTTCCGATCGTCCGCCATACTGTCACTATGTCAAAAAATGACAATATGAACAAGTCACCGCATGACACCGCTTCACTAATCGGCCTTCATTGACCGACTCGTTCATGGTTTGATGCGTCATCCCAACGGAAAGGAAGACCCATGGAAACGACCGAAGCACCCCAGCCCGCCCGCTCCCGCGCGGTTTTCTCCCAGGAGGATTTCGGCCTGATCCGAACCGCCATCGCCCATTATCTGCGCGAGGTTCAGGACAAGCCGGAATCTGTCAAATACGCCAATCTCTACCACCGCCTCGGCCGGGTGAGCTGAGCGTTTCAGGGTTCAGGAGAGGGAAGGGCGCGGCGGAAAAACCGACCGCGCCCTTTTCCCGTCAGAACAGCCGCGTCAGCCCGTAAAAGGCCGCGCCGATCACCGCCGCCGCCGGCAGCGTCACCACCCAGGCGACGATAATGCTCGACGCCACGTTCCACCGCACCGCCGACAGCCGCCGCGAAGCCCCGACGCCCACGATCGCGCCGGTGATGGTGTGGGTCGTCGACACCGGCACGCCCAGATGCGTCGCCAGGAACAGCGTCAGCGCCCCGCCGGTCTCCGCGCAAAATCCCTGTCCGGGCGTCAGCCGCGTGATCTTCGACCCCATGGTGTGGACGATCTTCCACCCGCCAGCAGCGTCCCAAGGCCCATCGCCGCCTGACAGCTCAGCACCACCCAGAAGGGCACATGGAATCCGCCCGTCAGCATGCCCTGCGAATAGAGCAGCACCGCGATGATCCCCATCGTCTTCTGCGCATCATTGCCGCCATGCCCCAGCGAATAGAGCGACGCCGACACAAGCTGCATCTTGCGGAACACCCGGTCCGCCCCCTGCGGCGTGAAGCGCCGGAAAATCCAGCTCACGACCAGCACCAGCAGCAATGCCAGCACCAGCCCGATGGCGGGCGACAGCACGATGGCGGCGCTGGTCTTGAACACCCCGCTCCACACCACGGCGGAAAGTCCCGCCTTGGCCGTCCCCGCGCCCAGCAACCCGCCGATCAGCGCATGGCTGCTGGAGGAGGGGATGCCCAGCCCCCAGGTGATGAGGTTCCAGGCGATGGCCCCCATCAGCGCGCCGAAAATCACCGCCGGATCGATGATGCTGGCGTCGACAATGCCCTTGCCCACGGTCTCCGCCACATGCAGCCCAAAGAAGAGGAAGGCGATGAAGTTGAAGAACGCCGCCCAGGCGACCGCATATTGCGGCTTCAATACGCGCGTCGACACGATGGTCGCGATCGAATTGGCGGCGTCGTGCAGCCCGTTCAGGAAATCGAACAGCAGCGCGACCCCGATCAGCGCGATCAGCAGCGGAAAGGCGATATGGGCTTCCATCTATCTGCTCTGGCCGGATCAGGCGTGGTCGATGACCAGGCCGGAAATCTCGTTGGCGACATCCTCGAACCGGTCCGTCACCTTCTCCAGATGGCTGTAGATTTCGTTGCCGACGACGAAATCCATCGGATTGCCCTGCCGCGCCTGGTTGTAGAGCGCTTTCAGCCCCGCCTCATGCAGGATGTCGGCATGCCCCTCCAGCTTCACCAGCCGTTCGGTCAGGTCATGCAGCCGCGCCGAATTCAGGTTCAGCGACCGCAGCAGCGGCATCGCCTCCGCCGTGATCCGCGCGCATTCGACGATCAGGGCGCTCATGTCCTGCATCTGCGACGGAAATTCCTTCACCTCGAACAGCGCGATGGCTTTCGCCGTCTGGTTCATCTGGTCGATCGCGTCGTCCATCACCCCGATCAGCCCCGTAATGGCGCTGCGGTCGAACGGCGTCACGAAGATGCGGCGCACATCCTGCAGCACTTCGCGGATGATGTCGTCCGCCTCATGCTCCCGGTCCGAAATCTCCTTGATGTGGGCGTCGATGTCCGGCCCGCCCTTCAGCAGCTTGGCGAGCGCATCGGCGCCGGCGACCAAAGTCGCGGCATGATCCTCGAACTGCTCGAAAAAGCGCCCTTGCTTGGGCATCAGCGCGTGAAACCAGCGCAGCATTCCAGTCCTTTCGCTTTGCCATTCCTTGACCCGCAGCAACGTCCGCACGAACAGGCCCGGGTCCCGGGGCGGTTCGCGGAAAGCGGCGATGATGGATTGCAGATCGGGTTCGTCGACAGCCTTTGCAGCTTCGGCAACGGGGAACCAACGCAGTTCCCGCTGCCCTTGTTCGGGCCATTGCGACAACTGGCCCGTCACCGCAAGCGGGAAAACCTCGACGGTCGCCTCTTTCGTGTCGCCCCGCCGCCGTTTCTTGTCATAGCGATAGCGGCCGAGCGGCGCGGGACAGGCAATGCCGTGAATGCCCGCCTCTTCATAGGCCTCCAGCTCTGCGGCGCGGTGGCCGGCCATGCCCTTGATGCGATTGCCCTTGGGAATCACCCATCGCCGCGTATCGCGAGAGGTGATCAGCAGGA
This sequence comes from Sphingobium sp. RSMS, assembly GCF_005406185.4. NCBI lineage: Bacteria > Pseudomonadati > Pseudomonadota > Alphaproteobacteria > Sphingomonadales > Sphingobiaceae > Sphingobium > Sphingobium sp. RSMS. Next base: position 3,396,854 of record NZ_CM191257.1, read on the forward strand.
TACGCATCGACCCGTCGGGGCCGGTCGAATAAGGAAGGGCGGCGATCTGACGCATTCAGCCGCCCTTATACGCCCGCCGGCGCATCCGATCGAGTTTCGCCCACCCCTGGTCCATCCGCGCCTTGTAACGAAATCGTCACATTGCGCAATCAACCAGGTTATCAGATCGACAGGCGGGCCGTCAGGCGGATGTCCCGTCCCGCCAGGGGGGCGTAATCCTTCAGGAAACTGGCCGCCCGCCGCGCCTCCACATCGAAGATGTTGTTGGCGGAAAGGGTGATGGTGGTCCGGTCATTGCCCTTGAGCGGCTTGAAGGAGAGCGAGGCGTTGACCAGCGTGAAACCGTCGGTCGGCGTTTCGGTGTCCGCGATGCGGTTCTGGGCGAAGCTGCGCTCGACCTCGCCCCGCAGGCTCAGCCGGTCGCCCTGCAATTCCACGCCGCCCAGCAGACGAAGCGGGGGTATGCGCGGCGCCGGACCCGATCCGACGATGGTGGCGCGCACATAGTCGGCCACGCCATCCAGGTTGAGGGCATAGCCGCCGATCTGCCCCAGCTTCACCGTGCCTTCCGCCTCAAAGCCGAGATAGCGAGCATTCGCCTGCAGATTCTGGTAGCAGGGGAAATCCAGCGGTTCTCCGCCATTGGCGGCCATGCAGACGCTGTCGTCGGCCAGCGTATCGTAGATATAGCCGTCGAACCAGTTGTGATAGGCGGAAAGCGAGAGGGTATAGCCATTGCCCTGGCCGCGCAGCGTGCCTTCGACGCCCCAGCTCTTTTCCAGCCCGAAATCGGGATTACCGAGTTCAAAGGCCTGCGTTCCGGCATGGTTGCCGCGGGCGAACAGCTCCTCGGCCGAAGGAGCGCGCTCCGTGCGGGACAGGTTCAACCCGACCCGCCAGCCAGGAGCGAGTTCCTGACTGATCCCCAGCGAACCGGAAAGTGCATTGAAGCTGCGATGATAGGCGGGATTGAGCAGCGTCTCGTCCGCATCGGCCCCGACCCGCGTATGTTCATAACGCCCGCCCAGCTCGACCCGGGTGGTGCCGAGGTCGAAGGATTGCAGCGTGAAGAAGCCCAGTTGCTCCGTCTCGTTGCGCGGCAGGAATTTTTCTTCCCCCACCACGTGGAAGTTGCGTGCAAAGAACTGCGCGCCGATCGCGCCGTCCCAGCCGCCGCGCCTGGCCTGGACCAGTTCCAGCCGCGATTCGATCGACTGGTTGTAGAATGTCGTGCCGACCTCGCCCGTCTCCTCTATCTCCTGATGCTGATAATCGGCGAAGCCCGCGCGCAGGCGGATCGATTCCAGGAAGCCGCCATTGACGGGCAGTTCGGCGCGCAGGTCGGCCCGATCCTGCTTCATGTGCAGCCGCACCTTTTCCGCTTCGCCATCGGGATCGAGCGAATAGCGGACCGGCACGCCGTAGAAATTGTCGGTATGCGCCACCGAAAAGCCCAGATTGCCGCCATCGGTGATGAGCGCCGCGCCGCCCGCCACTTCCCATGTCCGCGCCGCGCTGTTGGGCAACTTGCCGCGCAGGGTGGCGAGGTCGCGGATTTCCGGGTCGCTGCTGGCATTCGCCTGGGCCCGCAGGGCGGGGGTCAGGATATAGCTGCCGGTGTCCAGATCGCCGCTCTTGGAATAGCTGCCGTCGAAATGGACAACGAACTTGTCACCGATGGGGGCCTCGATCTCGCCCGATCCGGTGCGTTCATTGGCTGCGCTGCCATAGGTGGCGATGCCGTCGACGTGGATCGGTTCGTCCGGCACGCGGCGGGGGATGCGGCTGTCGATCACATTGACCACGCCGCCAATGGCGGAGGAGCCGTAGAGCAGCGCCGCAGGGCCCCGCAGCACCTCGATCCGGTCGGCAGTGAGGGGATTGATCGCCACGGCATGGTCGACGGAGGTGTTCGACACGTCGAAGCTGCCGATGCCGTCGGTCAGGATGCGCACGCGCTCGCCCTGGAAGCCGCGCAGCACGGGGCGGGAAGCATTGGGACCGAAGGAGGTTGCCGAGACGCCGGGCTGGTGCGCCAGAGTGTCGCCGATGGTGGGGCGCAGCGCCCGGGTGAGTTCTTCGCCGGATACGACCGACGTCCCTGAAAGAATATCGCCCTGCCGGCGTGGAATGATGGCGGTGACAACGATGTCCACTCGTTGATCATGATAGGCTTGGGGCGCCGCGTCGGCGGGTGCGTCCTGAGCGAAGACGGGAAGGGCGGCAGACAATGCGGAAAAGGCGCAACCGGCACGCAACAGTGCGGAACGATACATTCGGTTCGTCATCCTTGAATGGGAGGAGATGCGCTCTCCTATCTGAAATGATATAGCATATCAATACTGCTTGGCGCGGGATCGATCGCTTGCCCGCGAAATCGGCTCAGCCAGTCGCAGCGGATGATCAGAGAAAGAGGAATTCCGCCAGCGCGGCAGCCGCGGCCGGGCTTTCGGGGCGGAGAGCCTGCCGCACTTCGATGGCCGGGAGCGGACGTTCGAGCGCGATCCGTCTGATCCCGGTCATCCGGCCCAGATCGCGGGCGAGGGGGCCGAAGGCGGCGAAGCAGCCCGCCCCTTCGCGCAATATGGTCATGATGTCGAACAGATTGTCGGTCTCCAGCACCGGATCGCCCAGTCGGACGCCGCCGCGCAGCAGCGCCTCGTCGATGATCCGCCGCAGGCCGTTGCGCGGCTCCATCGCCAATGTCGGCATGGCGGCAAGCTCTCCGGTCGCAACGCTGTCGCGGCGGGCGAGCGGATGGTCCGCGCCGGCATAGAGGTTGATCTGCTCCGACCAGCCATAGCGGGAGGATGGCTCATCCGTCTCGCCCAACGCATAGAAATAGGCGATGTCGGCCTTTCCCCGGCGGAGCGCCCAGGCAGCTTCGTCGGCCAGGTGGATCGTCAGGTCGAGCGTGATGGCGATGTCGTCATTCGCGGCCTCGAACGCGGCCAGCGCTTCCTGGAAATGGCCGAAGACCGGGGCGGGCGCGGCCAGGACGATGCTTTGCCGCGATGGCGCCGATTCCGACGGAGGGGCGGCGGGGATCATGCCGTCCGCCTGATCGACCCCCCAGTTTTCCGGCTGATCCTGCGACAACAGGGTCATGGCCTCCGCCGTTTTCCGACCGGCGGCGGTCAGGCGGGGGGCGCCAGCAAGATCGTCGAAGAGGCGGTAGCCCAGACGCAGCTCCAGCGAGGCCAGATCGCGGGCGACATCATCGGGTGTGATCCCCAGATCGCTGGCGCAGCGCGAGAGGCTGCCCGATGCCACCATCTGCGCGAATATATCCAACTGGCGCAGGGAAGGCGTGGCCATGGCCCCTGATAGTGCAAATATCGCGCGGGGTTAAGGCCGATATTGGGTGAATATCGCTTTGGCATATTGACGAAGGCTGCCCAAAGATGGCAGGGCGCTCAGCCTGACGGGCGGGTATAGCTCAATGGTAGAGCACTAGCCTTCCAAGCTTGTGATGCGGGTTCGATCCCCGCTACCCGCTCCATCCCCTCATGGAGGCCCGTCCACGCCCATGGGCGACATCGTCAATCTACGACAGGCGCGCAAGGCGAAGGCTCGGGCGGACAAGGAACGCCAGGCGCAGGGCAATCGCGTCAAATTCGGCCGCACCAAGGCGGAACGTCTGGCGCAGTCAGCGGAAGAAGAACGGAACAGGCGGCTGATCGAAGGCGCGCGCCGTGACAATAGGGATGATAGTCCCAAATAATAGATCGCTGATTCTGGACCGCAGGCAAGAATATAAAGTCTAAAACATCATCCATCAAAATGAACGAATGTTCATGTTGGCCATGTTCTGATCATTTCGTCGGCCCTTTGGCTCGATTGATCGGGAATAGCCTTCAGGCTTTGCGCTGAATCGTGAGGCTCGCGGGTTTGATCATGGCTATGACTGGAAACATTCGCTCACTTCGCCCCGCCAGGGCCGCGATTGCCGCTGTTCTGGCTTTCAGTTCGCCTCCGCTGCTCGCGCAGACCATCGTGCCGCCGAGCCAGCCGGTGATTGTCAATCCAGCCGCGGAACCGGAGCAACCGCCGGCTTCGTCCGCTCCAGCATTTGCGCCCGCGCAGCCTGTGGTTCAATCGACGCCTTCGGTCGAACAGCGGCTGGATGCCGCCATTGCGGCGTCGCAGGCGGAGGAGAAGGCGCAGACTGTGGTAGCGGCTCCGGTGGAGCGGCGCGCACCAAGGCCAGCGACCCGAACGGCAGCGCGGACCGAGCCTGTCGCGTCCCCGCAACGCGCTACGGCCCCGGTACAAAGCGAAGCGCCTGTCCCGGCGCCTGTACAGGCGGCCGCTCCGCCGGCAGCCGCCGCTCCTGTCAGGCCGGCGCCGGTTCCTCCGTCGCAAGCCGGGATCGATCCCGCGCTGCTTTGGGCGCTGGGCGGCGGCTCGCTGCTGATGGCGGGCCTCGCGGGCGCTGCCCTGTTGCGCAGGCGCAAGCGTCGTGAGGAGCAGTGGGAAGGCCAGGAGCATTGGGAGGGCGAGGTGGTCCAGCCCATGCCTGCGGCACCAGCTCCCGCCATGCCGCTGATGACGCCACCGCCCGTGATTGCTCCTGCGCGGAGCGAGGAGGAAAGCAGCTTGGAAGCGATGGTTGCTGCGCCGCCCAGCCCGGAAAACCCGTTCCGAACCCACGCCAAGCGCATGACCCGCGCAAAATTCCTCCTCGCGCAGCGGCAGAAGCAGGGGGCGACCCCGGCGGCGGAGGAAACCATGGCAGCGCCGCCAGTATCGGCCAGGCCCGCGCCTGCGGCCACGCAGACGGTCTATCGTTTCGGTTCCGACCGGCGCCGCGACAGCGTCTTCAAGCCGCGGACGAGCTGAGCCCGATTCGATTCCTTGCGGAAAGGGGATGTCGGTTCCGATCGGCATCCCCTTCGTCATGCGATAGTTCCGCCGTTGCGGTTGCGTTGGACCGCCCGGCCTGATACCGGCCCGCCGGTAATTGCATGGCCGCCCAGGCCCGCTTCAAGGAAAGTTGCCCATGTCCGACAAGATCAACCGCATCGTTCTTGCCTTCTCAGGTGGGCTGGATACCAGCGTGATCCTGAAATGGCTGCAACAGACCTACCAGTGCGAGGTGGTGACCTTCACCGCCGATCTGGGACAGGGCGAGGAACTGGAGCCCGCCCGCGCCAAGGCGCGTCTGATGGGCGTCAAGGAAGAGCATATCTTCATCGATGACCTGCGCGAGGAATTCGTGAAGGACTATGTCTTCCCGATGATGCGCTCCAACGCGCTTTATGAAGGGCTTTACCTGCTCGGCACGTCCATCGCCCGGCCACTGATCGCCAAGCGGCAGATCGAGATCGCGAAGCAGGTCGGGGCGGATGCCGTCAGCCACGGCGCAACCGGCAAGGGCAATGACCAGGTGCGCTTCGAACTTGGCTATTACGGTCTCGCGCCCGACATCAAGGTGATCGCGCCCTGGCGCGAATGGGACCTCACCAGCCGCACCAGGCTGATCGAATTCGCTGAGAAGCACCAGATTCCGATCCCCCGCGACAAGCGCGGCGAAAGCCCCTTCTCGACGGACGCGAACATGCTGCACACCTCTTCGGAGGGCAAGGTGCTGGAAGATCCGTGGGAAGAAACCCCGGACTATGTCTATTCGCGCACGGTGAATCCGGAGGATGCGCCCGACGCGCCCGAATATATCACCATCGATTTCGAGCGCGGCGACGGCGTGGCGATCAATGGCGTCGGCATGTCGCCCGCGACCCTGCTGGAAACGCTCAACGACTATGGCCGCAAGCATGGCATCGGCCGTCTCGATCTGGTCGAAAACCGCTTCGTCGGCATGAAGTCGCGCGGCATGTATGAAACGCCGGGCGGCACCATCTACCACCTCGCCCATCGCGGGATCGAGCAACTGACGCTCGACCGGGGCGCGGCGCATCTGAAGGACGAGTTGGCGCCGCGCTATGCCGAACTCATCTATAACGGCTTCTGGTTCTCGCCCGAGCGCGAGATGCTGCAGGCGGCGATCGACTTCAGCCAGGAGAAGGTGACCGGCACGGTTCGCCTGAAGCTCTACAAGGGCGGCGTCTATGTCGTCGGCCGCAAGTCGCCCCATTCGCTCTACAGCGAGAAGGTCGTGACCTTCGAGGATGATGCGGGCGCCTATGACCAGCGCGACGCGGCGGGCTTCATCAAGCTGAACGCGCTTCGCCTGCGTCTGCTGGGACGCCGGGATCGTTGAATTTGATTGTCGTTCCCGCGAAGGAGGTTTGGAACCGAAGCCAAGCCTCCGCCCGATACAAATTGCGACATTTTATCGGGTGACGTGACAAAATTGCGGGACAAAACTCCCCGATAAGCGTCTTCAAGGACGGCAGGGCGCCGTTCGTGACAGACGCTTTGAAGGAAGATTTCCATGATCCGCAAATTCATGACCACGGTGGCGCTGGGCTCGCTGTTCGTCGGCGGGCTTGCTGCCTCGCACCTTGCTTTCGCTCAGGACGACAGCGCCGGACCGCGTGGCGGCGGCATGCTGATGATGGCCGACGCCAACAAGGACGGCGCCGTCACAAAGGTGGAACTGACCGCCGCCCTCGAAGCCCGCTTCGCCAGGCTGGACGCCAACAAGGATGGCAAGCTCGACCAGGCGGATCGCGACATCCTCCGTCAGCAGCGGCTAGATGAGCGTTTCGCGGCGCTCGATACCGACAGGAACGGCCAGATCAGCAAGGCGGAATTTGCCGCCGGGCATCAGGGCCGGGACGGCATGCACGACCGCATGGGCAAGCCCGGCGGGCCGGACGGCCATGGCTGGGGCCATCGCGGTTGGGGAAAGCATGGTGGCGGACAATATGGTGGGGCACAGGGCATGCGCGGCGGTCCGGGCGCTGAAATGAAGAAGGACGGCACCATCACCAAGGCCGAATTCATGACCCGCCCGCTCGCCATGTTCGACAAGGCCGACGCCAATCATGATGGCAAGGTGACCGCCGATGAGATGAAGGCGGCGCGGCAGGCCTTCCGCGACGGCTGGCGCGACCGCAAGGGGCCGCCGCCCGCCAATTGAGGGCAGGGGTGAAGGCGTCGATTGCGCGCCTTCGCCCTTCCCACCCGCATCCAGCCATGACAAGAGCCGGACCATGAGCGAACGACCCCATCTGCTGCTCGTCGACGACGAGCGCTCGATCCGCGAGCCGCTGGCGCAATATCTCGGCCGCAACGGCTTTCGCGTGACGGCCGTCGAAAATGCGTCGGAAGCGCGGATGCGCCTTAACGCCAACGCCATCGACCTGGTGATCCTGGACATCATGATGCCGGGCGAGGACGGGTTGTCGCTCTGCCGCCACATCCGTGAGACCAGCGAGATTCCGGTGATCCTGCTGACCGCGAAATCGGAGGAGACGGACCGTATCGTCGGGCTGGAAATGGGCGCGGACGATTATGTGCTGAAGCCCTTTTCCCCGCGCGAGCTGGTCGCCCGCATCAAGGTGATCTTCCGCCGCGTCGCGACCGGCGGGCAGCGGGTCACGGCCCCCGATGGCGCAACCTATGCCTTCGCCAACTGGCTGCTCAAGACGCAGGAGCGCACGCTGGTCGACGGCGAGGGGGTGGCGTTGCCCCTTTCCACGGCGGAATATAATCTGATGCTGGCCTTCGCCACCCGGCCCAATCAGGTGTTGAGCCGCGACCAGTTGCTGGACATCACCCAGGGGCGGGAGGCCAATGCCTTCGACCGGGCGATCGACAACCAGATCAGCCGCCTGCGCAAGAAGATAGAGCCGGACCCGAAGAACCCGACCCTCATCAAGACGGTCTGGGGCGGCGGCTACACCCTGTCCGCGGACGTGCGGAAGCTGTGAGGCGGCTGCGCCTTTGGCCGCAGAGCGTCGTCGGCCAGATCATCATCCTCGTCGCGCTGGCGCTGTTCGTGGCGCAGGCGATCAATTTCACCCTGTTGCTGCGCGAGCGCCAACGGATCGAGCTGACCGCGCAGACGGCGCCGGGCGTCTATCGCATCGTCGACGCGCTCGACAACCGGCCGGACCGGCGCGGCGGCGACGAGGCGGATCGGCGGGGAAGGGTGCGCTTCCTGAATGCTGCCCCGCCCTTGCCGGGGCAAGCCCGGCCGGACGTCGAGCGCCGCGCGAGGGCGATGTTCGACGATGTCGGCCTTTCGGTCCGCTCCATCCGTGCGGCCGAACAGCCGCAGCTGCTGCCGCTGCGGCGCTGGGACAATTTCCGCATGCGCGCGGCCGGCGGCAGGCATGATCATGTGCATATGACGCGTCTGGCGATGGCGGTCGAATATCAGCCGGGCAAATGGGCGCTGACGCAGACGCGCATCGGGGACCGGCCGCCCCGCTTCGGCGGATGGCTGGTGGGGCAGACGCTGATCCTCTACGCGATCGTGCTGCTGCCGCTGCTCTGGGTCGGGCGCAGGCTGGCGCGGCCGTTGAAGCAGTTGACCCTTTCGGCGGAGCAGTTCGCCCGCACCGGATCGGCCGACCCGGTGGAGGAACGCGGCCCCGGCGACGTGCGGCAGCTCACCATAGCCTTCAACGCGATGCGCAGCCGCATCTTTGCGATGTTGAACGAGAAGGACCGGATGCTGGGCGCCATCGGCCATGACCTGCGCACGCCCCTGGCCTCGCTGCGCGTGCGCGCCGAATCGGTGGAGGACGAGGGCGAGCGGGCCCGCATGTCCGAGACGATCGACGAGATGAACCGGATGCTGGAGGATATTCTCTCGCTCGCCCGCGCGGGTCGCAGCAGCGAAGCCCGGCAGAAGGTCGATATGTCGGCGCTGGCGGACGCCGTGGTCGAGGATTTTCTGGAACTCGGGTCTCCGGTCGATCTGGCCGACAGCGATCGCGCGGTCGCCAATGTGCGTCCGCAACAGATTCGCCGCGCGCTGCGCAACCTGATCGAGAATGCCATCGTCTATGGCGAGCGGGCTCATGTCTCGGTCGAAAGAGGGGATGGCACCATCCGGCTGATCGTGGCGGACGATGGACCCGGCATATCGGAAGACCGGATGGAAGAGATGATGGAGCCCTTCACCCGGCTGGAGGGCTCGCGCAATCGGGACACTGGCGGGGCCGGCCTGGGGCTGGCGCTGGTTCGGGCGATCATGACCGAACATGGCGGCGCGCTGAAGCTCGCCAACCGGGCGCAGGGCGGATTGGAAGCGAGTCTGGTCCTGCCGGCCTGAAAATGGCGATTTTCAGCCGAAGTTCACAGTGTATGCGCGCGCGTGCCCGGGCGCGCGTAGGCGCATCGCGCAATGCGTCGGACGTTTCAAAGAGGGGTGGGCGATAGGCCGGCCGGCGGACAATAGGACAGGCCGAATTGGGTCATGTCGGGGAAATAGGATATTTTGTCAGGAGCCTGTTGCGCTTGGGTCACATGCTCCTGCGGGGGGCTTGGGGCGAGGTCGGGAGCAGAATGGCTGGAAATTGGCCAGTTCGAGACCTTCCTTCTTTCTTGAGGGAGAAGAATAGGAAGTCTTGGCGGCGAAGGAGCCCAGGCTGATTTGGATGAGGGGGGAGCGGGCCTGCGGCCCGCGCGATCCCCTGGATCGCAACCCCCTCACCCAGCTACGACTAAGGCAGCAAGCTGCCAAGTCTGCGCAGCCCTCTCCCTCAAGGGAGAGGGATAAAGCGGGTGTCCGCTTACCATCCTTTTTCGTCTTCCATTTCGGCCTTAGCCCTGGGCCGAGCGCAGGATGACGCGTAACGACGCAGGCTAGAGGATTTCATTGGCCCTTTCAGGAGGGCGGGCGATCACCGCGCCCTTGTCCGTGATCACGATGGCGCGTTCGATCAGGATCGGGTGCGTGGCCATCGCGTCGAGGACGGCCTTGTCGTCCGATACGTCCAGGCCGATTTCCTTCACTATGCCCTCGCCCTTGCGGACGGCTTCCGATGGGCGGACGCCCGCCCTCTTCAGGACCGCCTCGATTTCGGCGCGGCCGGGCGGGGTCTTGAGATATTCGACGACCTCTACGTCGACCCCCGGTGCATTTTCCAGGATCGCGAGCGCCGCGCGCGACTTGGAGCAGCGGGGGTTGTGCCAGATGGTCGCCCTCATGCCTTCTTATCCCTCACGTTCCAGCCACTCTTCCAGCCACTTGATCGTGTAGTCGCCGTTGAGGAAGTCCGGGTCGGTCAGCAGCTTCTGGTGGAGCGGGATCGTGGTCTTCATCCCCTCGATCACATATTCCTCCAGCGCGCGGCGCAGGCGCATGATCGCGCCTTCGCGGGTGCGGCCATAGACGATCAGCTTGCCGATCATGCTGTCATAATAGGGCGGCACCTTATAGCCCTGGTACAGCCCGCTATCGACGCGGACATGCATGCCGCCCGGCACATGATAGCTGGTGACGGTGCCCGGCGAGGGCGCGAAAGTGCGCGGGTCTTCGGCGTTGATGCGGCATTCGATGGCGTGGCCGGTGAAGACCAGGTCCTTCTGCTCGACCGAGAGCGGCTTGCCCTCCGCTACGCGGATCTGTTCGCGCACCAGATCGACGCCCGTGATCATCTCCGTCACCGGATGCTCCACCTGCAGGCGGGTGTTCATCTCGATGAAGTAGAATTCGCCGTCTTCCCAGAGGAATTCGATGGTGCCCGCGCCGCGATAGGCCATGTCGGCCATCGCCTTGCGCACGACTTCGCCCATCCGGTCGCGCTCGGCGGTGGAGAGGACGGGGGAGGGCGCCTCCTCCAGCACCTTCTGGTGGCGGCGCTGGAGCGAGCAGTCGCGTTCGCCCAGGTGGATGGCGTTGCCGTTGCCGTCGCCGAAGACCTGGAATTCGATATGCCGGGGATTGCCCAGATATTTTTCCATATAGACGGTGTCGTCGCCGAAGGCGGCCTTGGCTTCGGAGCCGGCCTGCTTCATCAGCGTTTCGAGCTGGTCTTCGGAAGGCACGACCTTCATGCCGCGTCCGCCGCCGCCAGAGGCCGCCTTGATGAGCACGGGGTAGCCGATCTTCGCGGCGATTTCCTTCGCTTCCGCGATGTCGGAGATCGCGCCGTCGGAGCCGGGAACCAGCGGCAGGCCGAGCGCGCCGGCGGTGCGCTTTGCCTCCACCTTGTCGCCCATGATGCGGATATGTTCGGGCTTGGGACCGACGAAGGCGATGTTGTGCGCCTCCACGATTTCGGCGAACTGGGCGTTTTCCGAGAGGAAGCCATAGCCCGGATGGATCGCGTCCGCGCCGGAGATTTCGGCGGCGGAGATGATCGCGGCGATGTTGAGATAGCTGTCCTTCGCCGCGGGCGGGCCGATGCAGATCGCTTCGTCGGCGAGGCGCACATGCATGGCGTCGGCGTCGGCGGTCGAATGCACCGCCACCGTCTTGATGCCCATTTCATGGCAGGCGCGATGGATGCGGAGCGCGATTTCGCCCCGGTTCGCGATCAGCAGCTTTTCGATGGCCATGTGTGAAGCGGCCCTTATTCGATGACGATCAGCGGCTGGTCATATTCGACCGGCTGGCCGTTATCGACCAGCACGGCCTTGACCGTGCCGGCATGGGGCGCGGTGATGGCGTTCATGACCTTCATGGCTTCGACGATCAGCACGGTGTCGCCCGCCTTCACGGTCGAACCGACGGCGGCATAGGGCGCCGCGCCCGGTTCGGCGGCGAGATAGGCGGTGCCGACGATGGGCGAGCGGATGGCGTTGGCGGCCACGGCCGGGGCGGCGGCTTCGGCTGGAGCGGGGGCGGCGGCCGGCGCGGCCGTGGCGACCGGAGCGGCGGCGACGGGCGGGGGCGCATAGGTGACGGCGCCGCCGCCGACCTTGCGCGCGACGCGGATCTTGCGGTCGCCGTCCTCCACCTCGATTTCCGTCAGGTTGGTGTCGTCGAGCAGCGCGGCGAGATCGCGCACCAATTGTACGTCCACCTGCATTGCGCCCTTTTCAGCCTTGTCGTTCATTTTCAGTCCCTGGACGGTGAATTTCGTGTTCCGATGCCCGCGCCTATGCGCATTTGCGCCGGAGCGCAACTTATGTGCGTCGAGCTACAGTTCGAGCGCCGCCTCCAGCGCGAGCATGTAGGACAGGGCGCCGAAGCCCGCGATGGTCCCCTTCGCCGCCATGCCGACATAGCTTTTGTGGCGGAATTCCTCGCGCCGGTGGGGGTTGGAGAGGTGCACCTCTATCACCGGGACCGTGATGGCCTTGATCGCGTCGTGCAGCGCGACGGAGCTGTGGGTAAGGCCGGCGGCGTTGAGGATGACGGCGTGCGCGCCCTCCGCATGCGCCTCCTGCAGCCAGTCGACCAGATGGCCTTCATGGTTGGACTGGCGGAAATCGATCTCGACATGGGCGCGGTTGGCGGCGTCCTCCATCCGCTCGGCAATGTCGTCCAGCGTGTCATAGCCGTAGATTTCAGGCTCCCGCGTGCCGAGCATGTTGATGTTGGGACCGTTCAGGACATAGATTTTGCGCGTTTCGGCCATGGCGGTCCCCTTATGGTTGCGGGTGGGGCGTCGACGCCCCTATATGCGCGCTGATCTTTAGCCCTTCGTGTCGCGCCAAGTCGAGACACCTTGTTTGACAGGACAGAGCATTGAGCGTCGACGGAACCGTGTCCATCCATATCAATGGCGAGCATCGCCGCGTGCGTGCGGGCATGACGCTGGCGGAGCTGGCGAGCGAACTGGGTTTCGTGCCGGAGAAGGTGGCGGTGGAGCGCAATCTGGAGGTGGTGCCGCGATCGACGCTGGCGCAGGTGTGCGTCGAGGATGGCGACGAACTGGAGATCGTGCATTTCGTTGGCGGTGGCGACCATCCGGTCGCGGGCGGCGGCGATGTCCCGGCGGTGGATGAGGATGGCTGGACCGTGGCGGGCCGGACCTTCCGTTCGCGGCTGATCGTCGGCACGGGCAAGTACAGGGATTTCGAGCAGAATGCGGCGGCCGTCGCGGCTTCGGGGGCGGAGATCGTCACCGTGGCGGTGCGGCGGGTCAATGTGTCGGACCCCAAGGCGCCGATGCTGACGGATTTCATCGATCCCCGGAAGATCACCTATCTGCCCAATACGGCGGGCTGCTACACGGGGGAGGAGGCGATCCGCACCTTGCGCCTGGCGCGCGAGGCGGGCGGTTGGGATCTGGTGAAGCTGGAAGTGCTGGGCGAGGCGCGGACGCTCTATCCCGACATGGTGGAAACGCTGCGGGCGACCGAGATACTGGCCAGGGAAGGCTTCAAGCCGATGGTCTATTGCGTGGACGATCCCATTGCGGCGAAGCGGCTGGAGGATGCGGGCGCGGTGGCGATCATGCCGCTGGGCGCGCCGATCGGGTCGGGGCTGGGCATCCAGAATCGCGTGACGATAAGGCTGATCGTGGAAGGGACCCGGCTGCCGGTGCTGGTCGATGCGGGCGTGGGGACGGCTTCCGAAGCGGCCGAGGCGATGGAACTGGGCTGCACCGGCGTGCTGATGAACACGGCCATTGCCGAGGCGAAGGACCCGGTGCTGATGGCCGCCGCGATGAAGGCCGGGGTCGAGGCGGGCCGGATGGCCTATCGGGCCGGACGGATGGCGAAGCGCATGTATGCCGATCCTTCAAGTCCATTGGCTGGGCTGATCTGAGGCGCTGGCAAGAGGGTGCGCCATGCTCCCGCGGAGGCAGGAGCCTGTTAGGATGGTGTCTGAACGGGGCGGGACGGGGTGGTCATGAGCCGCCTGCCTCATTGGAGCGCCTGCGCGGGAGTTATTGCGGTATCGGCGGGGTTGCGACTTTCGCCGTTGCAGCAAATTGACCCTTTGCCGGGTTGCTTCTATCTCCTTGGGCGGATTCCCGGCAGGAGGACAGGCGATGGTGAACAAGCTCTACCCCGATGCGGCGAGTGCGTTGGAGGGTTTGCTGTTCGACGGCATGCATCTGTGCGCTGGCGGGTTCGGTCTGTGCGGGATACCCGAGCGGCTGATCGATGCGATCCGGGATTCGGGCGTCAGGGATCTGACCATCGCCTCCAACAATGCGGGGGTAGATGGCGAGGGGCTGGGCAAGCTGCTGCGCACGCGTCAGGTCAGGAAGATGATCTCCAGCTATGTGGGCGAGAACAAGGAGTTCGAGCGGCAATATCTGGCCGGGGAGCTGGAGGTGGAGTTCTGCCCGCAGGGCACGCTGGCTGAACGCTGCCGGGCGGGCGGCGCGGGCATTCCGGGCTTCTACACCAGGACGGGCGTCGGCACGGCGGTGGCCGAGGGCAAGGAAGTGAAGAGCTTCGACGGGCAGGATTATATATTGGAGCGCGGCATCTTCGCCGATGTGGCGGTCATCAAGGGCTGGAAGGCCGATGAGAGCGGCAACCTCATCTTCCGCAAGACGGCGCGCAACTTCAACCAGCCCATGGCGACGGCGGCGAAGATCTGCGTCGCGGAAGTGGAGGAGGTGGTGCCCACCGGCAGCCTCGACCCCGATGCGATCCATCTGCCCGGCATCTACGTCAAGCGCATGATCGTCGGAGCGCCTTACGACAAGAAAATCGAATTCCGCACCGTCCGCCAGAGGGAGGCGGTTTGACGTGACATGCCCTTCCCCGACCCCTCCCGCGGGTGGGAGGGGGGCTGTCGGCCTGGCGGTTTCGATGATGTTGGCGGGCTGTTCGGCCGATCGGCCGGCGGCGGTTCCGGTCGCGCCCGAAACGCCCCCGGCCGGGATGCAGTATCTTTATGGGTCGGGGGAGGCTTCGGCGCTTTCGCTCCAGGCCTATCAGGCTTTGCTGGCGCATGTCGCGGCGAAGGTGAAGGCGCGCCCGGCCGACAGCGTGATCCTGGCCGAAGGCGCAGGCCTTGACGATCCGCGCTTCGTGCCCTGCGGCGCAAAGCCCCTTGCCGCCGTCTTCGATGTCGATGAGACGGTGATGCTCAACATCGGCTATGAATATCATGCAGCGCGGACGGGCAGGGGATTCGACACGGCCGCCTGGGATGCATGGGAAAGGACGGGCGAAGCTGCGGTCGCGCCGGTTCCGGGCGCGGACCGGATGGTGCGCGCTCTGCGGCAGATGGGCGTGACGGTGGTGTTCAACACCAATCGCGCCGCCGGGAATGCCGAGCCGACCGTCCGCGCCATAAAGGCGGCCGGTCTGGGCGATGCCGTGCATGGGCAGACGCTGTTCCTGAGCGGCGACGACGCCATGGGATCGCGCAAGGACGGGCGGCGGGCGACGATCGCGGCGCGATATTGCGTCATCGCCATGGGCGGCGACCAGTTGGGCGACTTTTCGGACCTGTTCAATGGCGGACCGTCGGTGACGGCGCGGCGTGCCGCGACCATGCAGCCGGCGATCGCGCAGATGTGGGGCAATGGCTGGTTCGTCCTGCCCAATCCGGTTTATGGAAGCGGCCTCAAGGGCGGCTTCGACGAGGTTTTTCCGCTGGACAAGAGGTGGGCCGCGCCTGCCGATGGGGAGAAATAACATGCCCTGGACTCGTGACGAAATGGCCGCGCGGGCGGCGAAGGAATTGCAGGACGGTTTCTACGTGAACCTGGGCATCGGCATCCCGACGCTGGTGGCGAACCATATTCCCGACGGCGTGGAAGTGACGCTGCAGTCGGAGAACGGCATGCTGGGCATCGGCCCCTTCCCCTATGAGGGGGAGGAGGATGCCGACCTGATCAATGCGGGCAAGCAGACGATCAGCGAATTGCCGCAGAGCTGCTATTTTTCCAGCGCCGACAGTTTCGCGATGATCCGGGGCGGGCATATCGACCTGACCGTGCTGGGCGCGATGGAGGTTTCGGAACATGGCGACATCGCCAACTGGATGATCCCGGGCAAGATGATCAAGGGCATGGGCGGCGCGATGGACCTGGTCGCGGGCGTCAAGAAGATCATCGTCGTCATGGAGCACACGTCCAAGGATGGCAGTCCCAAATTCATCCCGGCCTGCACCCTGCCGCTGACCGGCAGGAATGTGGTCGACATGATCGTCACCGACCTCTGCGTGTTCCAGCGGTCCGATCATGACAGCCCGTTCCGCCTCATCGAATGCGCGCCGGGCGTGACGGCGGAGGAAGTCGCCGCCAAGACCAGTGCGCATTATCAGTCCTAGAGCTTCGATCCGATCGAATCGGATCGCCGCTCCGAAGTTTTTTGTTTACCGCGATTTCTTAACCGGCGATCCAGTCGGATCACCTGCAAATCGCTCTGAGGAAGCACGATGAGCCTCGACGGCACCTATGACGATGGCAATGTCTTTGCCCTGATCCTGGCTGGGAAGATTCCTTCGACCAGGCTTTATGAGGACGAGCATACATATGCCTTCCTCGACATCCAGCCGCAGTCCAAGGGGCACAGCCTGGTCATTTCCAAATGGTCGAAGGCGCGGAACATATTGGACGTCGAGGACGAGGCGCTGGCGCAGGTGATGGCGACGGTGAAGAAGGTCGCCAACGCCACCCGCAGGGCGCTGGACCCCGACGGCATCCATGTCGCGCAGTTCAACGGCGCGCCTGCCGGGCAGACCGTGTTCCACCTGCATTTCCACATCGTGCCGCGCTGGGAAGGCCAGCCGCGCGGCTTCGTCGCCCATGCGCAGGGCGACTTTGCCGATCCGGCGGAACTGCAGAAGCTGGCCGAAGAGATTCGCGCCCAGTTCTGATGCGCCAGACCTTCGTGAAAGCGCCCTGAGGTGGCGCTCAAGCCCTTCAAGGCCCCCGGCGCGCGGCTGGCGCTGCGCGCCAAGCGGGAAAGCCGGCGCTTCGCCGGCGGCAGCCGGCCGGCGGAGATCGTCCTGGACATTTCCCGGCTGCTGTCCCGCAGTTTCCATGCCGCGCCGACCGGGATCGACCGGGTCGAGTTCACCTATGCCCGGGAATTGCTGGAGCGGATGCCGGACCGGCTGGCCTTCGCCGCCGTTCATCCGGCGGGCGGCTATTATGGGCGGCTGAAGGATGCGGCGGTGCGCCAGTTCCTGGCCTTCACCGCGGCGCGCTGGCGCAACACGGAGCAGGTGGACGAGCGCGAGAGCAAGGCGGCGGTGATCCGCCACCTGATCGCGCTGCGCCCGCGCCCGGTGCCGGTGGCGCATGGGCCGCGCATCTATCTGCAGGTGTCGCCCCATCATCTGGACGACGCCGATCAGGTCGGCGCGATCCTGCGGGCGGAGGGCGCGCGCTTCGTGACGCTGGTGCATGACGTCATTCCGCTGACCCATCCCGAATTCGCCCGGCCGCAGGGCGCGGAGGAGCATCTGAAGCGGGTGCGCACGATCGACCGCTATGCCGACGGGATCATCGGCAACAGCCAGGCGACGATCGATGCGCTGGCGCCGCGCCTGACGCGCGGCCTGGAGGGGCGGGTGATCCGCGTCGCCCATTTCGGCGCGGACGCGCCGGACATGGTGGTGGAGGGCAGCCATGAAGTGCCGGATCGGCCCTATTTCGTCTATATTTCGACCATCGAGCCGCGGAAGAACCATCTTCTGCTGCTCAACATCTGGCGGCGGCTGGTGGAGAGATGGGGCGACAAGGCGCCGGTGCTGGTGCTGATCGGGCGGCGCGGCTGGGAAAATGAAAATGTCGTCGACATGCTGGAGCGGGCGGAAATCCTGCGCGGCCATGTGATCGAGGCGGGCAGCGTGCCGGACAATGAGATGAACGCGCTGGTCGCCGGGGCGCGGGCGATGCTGATGCCCTCCTTCGAGGAAGGCTATGGCATGCCGGTGATCGAAACGCTGTCGGCGGGCGTGCCGGTGATCTGCAGCGACATCGTCGCGCATCGGGAGGTGGGCGGCGAAGCGCCGGATTATCTCGACCCGCTGGACGGCCTCGGCTGGCTGAGGGCCATAGAGGCGTACAGCAAGGCCGATGCGCCCGAACGGGCGGCGCAGATCGCGCGGATCGCGGCGTGGCGGGCGCCGACATGGGGGGATTATTTCGACATCGTCGCCGGCATGCTGGACGAAATGACGGTTCGCGCTTCCGCTTGACGTCCCTGTGCCGGGCGATCACAGAAGCTGTTGTATGGATTGCGTTTTCGAATGGCTGAAGCGTCGCTCCATTCGCGCTGATCTATCTGTGGCTGGGGGCGGCTTTTCAACGTGAACGCGACTCCGTTTCTGCGCTCGCCCCCCTTTCCGGGCATTGACCCCGCGACGGCGGCGATCAGTCGCATGCGGCGCGATGGCGAAGCGGCTGCGCCTGTTTCCGACGCCTTGCTGGACGCCGCAGCCGAGGCGCGGGTCGGCGGCACATTCTGGGGCCATCGGCCCGTCGGCATCAGGCGGGTCGCGCGGGTCGGCGTGGCCATCCCGCAGGCCATGATGGACGGCCTTGCGCGGCAGGAAATCGGCATTGTGGGGAAGGCGGGGCTGGGCGCGGACTCCGGCCCCGGTCATGTCCTGCCGGAACCGACCGACCTCTGGGCGCTGATCGCGGGCGCGGCCTCCGTTCATGCCGGGGCGGACGACGAACTGGCGATCATCGCCGGGCTGCTGCATGTGCCGGTCTTCGGCGCGGACGGCGCGGCCATCGAGCCGGCGGTCCTGCGTGACAGCGCCCGTGCCGCGCTGGCGGCGGCGACCTATCGCGACTGTTTCAGCGGCGAGGACGCCGATGCCGTGCAGGCCGTGGCGCAACTGGCCGACTGGCGGCGGCATCTGGACGGCAATCATGGCATCGCGGCGGCGAGCGGCATGGCCTTGTGGAAGCGGGAGGCGATCCGGCGGTTCCTGTGGGACGGCGTCGCGTCGCCACCCTTCCTGCCGGAGCGCAGGGGCCTGCGGCGGGCCGCCCGGCGGGGAGGCGCGCTTGCGGTCTGGCCGTCGCGCGTGACGCCCGGCGCCATGGAGGATGCGCGCCGGCAGGGCGTGACCATCGCCCGGGTGGAGGACGGCTTCCTGCGGTCGAAGGGGCTGGGCGCGGCGCTGCATCCGCCCGGATCGGTGGTGATCGACCGGACGGGCATCTATTATGACGCGCGCTCCGCCAGCGACATGGAGCTGCTGCTGGCGACCTGCGTCTTCACGCCCGCGCTGGAACGGCGGGCGGCGCGGCTGCTGACGCAGATCCGGGCTTCCGGCGTCACCAAATATGGCAAGGGCGGGGGGCGGATGATCGGCCTGCCCCAGGGTCGCCGCACGGTGCTGGCGGTCGGGCAGGTCGAGGACGATCTGTCGGTCGAATATGGCGGCGCGGGGGTGGCGGGCAATCTCGACCTGCTAAAGCGGGTGCGCGCGGCCGAGCCCGACGCCCATATCATCTATCGCCCGCATCCCGATGTGCAGGCGGGTCTGCGCAAGGGGCATCTGAGCGATGCGGCGGTGCTGGAGCAGGCCGACGCCATCGATACCGGGTCGCCGCTGATGGAGCTGGTGCAGGCGGTGGACGAGGTTCATGTCCTCTCCTCCCTCACCGGGTTCGAGGCGCTGATGCGCGGGCGGCCGGTGACGGTCCATGGCATGCCCTTCTATGCCGGCTGGGGGCTGACCCGCGATCTGGCGGCCCCCAACGGACGGCGCGGGCGTCAACTCACCCTGGACCAGCTTGTGGCCGGGGCCTTGATTCTCTATCCACGCTATCTGGACCCGGTGACGCGCTTGCCATGCGGACCTGAAATCATGGTCGAGCGTTTGGCAAGCGGGGCGCCGGCCCCGGTGTCATGGTTGATCCGGCTGCGGACTTTACAGGGGAAGTTGCAGAGATTTATGACTTTGTCCGCCGAGTATTTCCATGGTTGATGCCAAGGCCAGAACCTTCCTGTTCCTCCAGGGGCCGCATGGGCCCTTTTTCGCCATGCTGGCGGAGGCGCTGAGGGCGCGGGGGCACCGGGCGCTGCGCATCAACATCAATGGCGGCGACAAGGTCGACTGGCCGGGGGAGGGGGCGACCGATTATCGCGGGACGTTCCGCAACTGGCCGATCTTCTTCGACGACCATATCGTCCATCATGGCGTGACGGACCTGATCCTCTATGGCGATTGCCGCCCCTATCATGCCTCCGCCCACAAGATGGCGCGGCTGCGCAACCTGCGCGTCCATGTGGTGGAGGAGGGGTATATCCGCCCCGATTTCCTGACGCTTCAGGAAGATGGCGTGAACGGCAATTCGACCCTGCCGCTCGACCCCGAATGGTATCTGGAGCAGGCGAGGGCGCTGCCGCCCGAGGAGAATGGGCGGCAGCCGCAAATCCCCTCCACCTTCCGGCAGCGCGCCTTCAACACCGGGCGCAACGGCATGGCGTCGGCGCTGATGCGGCCCGCCTTTCCCTTCTATCGCACGCACCGGCCCAACAGCTTCCTGTGGGAGACGGCGGGCTGGTTCAAGAAGCTGAACCTGCGCAAGGCGGAGCGCCGCAGGTCGCGCGAGCAATGGGGGGCGGTGTGCGACCGGCCCTATTTCACTTTGCCGCTCCAGCTCGATTCCGACTATCAGATCCGCGTCCATTCGCCCTTCGGCACGATGCGCGCGGCCTTGCGCTTCGTCATCAAGAGCTTCGCCGCCCATGCGCCCGCCAACACCGCCCTGGTGGTGAAGCGCCATCCGCTCGATCCGGGACTGGTCGCCTGGGGACGGCTGACGCGGCGGCTGGCGGCGCAATATGGCGTCGGGGACCGGGTCTTCTACCTGGCGGACTGGGACATTGCCGAAGTGGTCGACAGGTCGCTGGGCGTGGTGACGGTCAACAGCACGGTGGGCACGCTGGCGCTTAACGCCGGCAAGCCGGTGGTCGTGCTGGGCCATGCGGTCTACAAGGTGCCGGGCGTGGTGCACAGGCGTTCGCTCGACGAATTCTGGTCCGCGCCGGGGGCGCCCGACATGGCGCTCTATTCGGCTTTCCGCCGGGTGCTGATCGACCGTTGCCTGATCCGGGGCGGCCTGCTGAGCGAGGAAGGGCTGCGGATGCTGGTGGACAATGCCGTGGAGCGGCTGACCCGTCCCGCCCCTTCGCGGGCCGAGCCGCGGCTGGTGCATGACCGCCAGCCTGCCCGGGCGGCCTTGCGATAGGGGCGCGTGCCGCAGCAGGACGATCCGCCCGGCCCGCTGGTGCCGTTGGCCGCTGGCGCGAGTTCGCGCGTCTGCCGCGTGGGCGAGGGGCGCGTGGCCAAGATATTCCACGCCGCCGTGTCGGAGGAGATGATCGCCCGCGAGGTTGATGCGGCGACGCTGGCGGCGGAGGCGGGCCTGCCGGTCGCCCGGCCCCTGCGACGGCTGGACATGGCGGAGGGGCGGGCGATCCTCTATCCCGAAGTGACCGGGCCGACGCTGATGCGGCGCATGCGGCTGCGGCCTTTGCAATCGGGGTCGTGCCTGCGCGACATGGCGGCGCTGCATCGGCGGATTCACGGGGAGGCGGCACCGGGCCTGCGCTCCCTGCGGCAGGTGTTGCGCACGGACATCCTTTACGGCCCGGCGGATCGCGGCTTGCAGGAGGGGGCGGTGGCGCTGCTGGACGGACTGCCGGACGGCGACCGGCTGCTGCACGGCGATTTCCACATCGGCAATATCCTGCTGTCGCCTTCGGGCATGGTGGCGATCGACTGGTCGAAGGCGGCGCGTGGCGACTTCGTGCCCGACCTGTTGCGGACGGAGATGCTGCTGCGCTTCGGCGAGGGGCCGCAGGATCGGTTGACCAACATGGCGCGGGACTGGGCGGCGCGCAATTATGTCGCCAGCTACAGGCGGCTCGCCCCGGCGCTGGAGCATGGCGCGGAATGGCGGGCCGTCGTTGCGCTAGCCTGGTTGCGGGCGCGGGCGCCGGTCAGGCAGGCGGCCTTCCTGGCCTATTTGAACCGGGCCCTGGCTGGGGCGGGCCTGCCCCCCTACAGCGCGATGACCTGATCGGCCAGCCGTTCGACCTCCGCCCGGTCGTGGCTGACATAGAGCATCGGCATGGCGAGATCGCGCTTCATCCGTTCTATCACGGTCAGGATTTCCTCGCGCCGGGCGGGGTCGAGCGAGGACAGCGGCTCGTCCAGCAGCAGGAATCGGGGGCCGGACAGCAGCGCTCGTCCGATCGCGACGCGCTGCGCTTCGCCGCCGGACAGGGTGGCGGGCCAGCGGTCGAGCAGATGGCCGATGCCCAGAAAGTCCATGACCGCGTTGAACGGCAGCGGCGCGTCGCCATGGCGGCCGTAGAGCAGATTGGCGCGCACGCGCATCTGCGGGAACAGCCGCCCGTCCTGGAAGACATAGCCGGCGCGCCGCCGGGCGGCGGGAATGTCGATGCCCGCGCCGCTGTCGAACAGCGTCTCGCCCGCCACGGCGATCCGGCCGCTGTCGGGCGTCAATATGCCGGCGACCATGTTGAGGATGCTGGTCTTGCCCGCGCCGGAGGGGCCGAAAAGGGCGACGAGGCCTGCGCCTGCCTGCGCCCGCAGGTGGATGAGGCGGTCGCCGATGCGATGGTCGACGGCGATGTCAAAGGACATGATTGGTCCTTCCGCCGCTCGCCCGGCGGGCCAATGCCTCCGATGCGACCAGCGCGGCCAGCGACAGCATGATCGAGATGATGGCGAGCCGGGTCACCGCCGATTCGGCGCCCGGCATCTGGAGCGCGGAATAGATGGCGATGGGCAGGGTGCGGGTTTCGCCCGGAACGTCGGAAACGAAGGTGATGGTCGCGCCGAACTCGCCGATGGAGCGGGCGAAGCCGAGCACCAGTCCCGCCACTATGCCCGGCAGCGACAGGGGCAGCGAAATGGTGAGGAAGACGCGCCACCGGCCCGCACCCAGCGTCTGCGCGGCCTGTTCCAGCCGGTGGTCGATGCCCTCGATCGACAGCCGCATCGCGCGCACCATCAGGGGCATCGCCATGATCGCGGAGGCAAGCGCCGCGCCGGTCCAGCGGAACATGAAGCTGACGCCCAGCATCTGTTCGAACAGCCTGCCAAGCGGGCCGTTCGCGCCGAACAGGAGCAGAAGCAGCCATCCGGTGACGACCGGCGGCACCACCAGCGGCAGGTGGATCAGCGCATCCACGAGCAGCTTGCCGGGGAAGCGCGAGCGGGCGAGCAGCCAGGCGAAGGTGAAGGCGACCGGCAGCATCAGCCCGACCGCCACCAGGCTGACCCGGAGCGACAGCGCAACGATGCCCCATTCATCGGCAGAGAGGATCATGCCGCCCTCTTTCGGTCAGGATAGGGGAAAACACCAGCCCCCCGTCATGTCCCGCTCATCGGCATTGCATCGGTCGAGGCCAGAGGGCAAAGCCGGACAGCCCTTCAAACTGGAGCATGTGCATGAAAGACCTGATCGCCTTCGACCTCGACGGAACGCTGGCGGAGAGCAAGCAGCCGCTGGGCGAGGCGATGGGCGACGCCCTGGCCCGGCTGTTGCAGGTGGCGCATGTCGCGGTGATCTCCGGCGGGGACTGGCCGCAATTCGACAAGCAGGTGGCGAGCCGCCTGCCGGAACGGGCCGACCGCTCGCGCCTGTGGCTGATGCCGACGACGGGGACAAAGCTCTACACCCATCGCGACGGGCAGTGGACGCCGGTCTATGCCGAACTGTTCGAGGAGGCGCAGAAGCAGGCGATCCTGGCGGCGTTCGACGCTTCGCTGGAGGCGACGGGCTTCGTGCCGGAAGAGGTGTGGGGCGAGCGGATCGAGGATCGCGGCAGCCAGATCACCTTTTCCGCGCTGGGCCAGCAGGCGCCGATCCATGCCAAGGATGTGTGGGACCCCGACTTCGCCAAGCGCAAGGTGATCCAGGCGGACCTGCGCCAGCGCCTGCCGGGACTGTCGATCAACATGGGCGGGGCGACCTCCATCGACATCACGCGGGAGGGGGTGGACAAGGCCTATGGCCTGAAGAAGCTGCGCGACGCGAGCGGGATCGCGCTGGAGGCGATGATGTTCATCGGCGATGCGATCTTCCCCGGCGGCAACGACTATCCGGCCAAGCAACTGGGGCTGGACACGGTGCGGGTGCGCGATCCGCAGGAGACGCTGGCGGTGATCGACGCGATCGTGGCCTGTCAGAGGTGACTTTCCCCTTCCTGCGGGAGGGGAGGAACAGGGTCACGGGCGGCTGAAGCCGTAGCGGGCGAGGATGTTCTGGCCGGCCCGCGACAGCAGGAAACGACGAAAGCCTTCCGCGTCCGGGTTCCGGCTCGCGCGCAGGCGGGCGAGGGGATAGCGGATCGGCGCATGGCTTCCCGCCGGGAAGGCGCCGACCACCAGGACAGCCTTCGATGCGCGGGCGTCGGTCGCATAGACGATGCCCAGCCGCGCCTCGCCCCGTTCCACCAGGGTCAGGGCGGATCGCACATTGTCGCCCAGCGCCAGCCGGTTGGCGACGCCGGGCCAGACGCCCAGCGCGCCCAGCGCCGCCTTGCCATATTTGCCCGCGGGCACGCTGTCCGGATTGGCCATGGCGAGCCGGGAGTCGCCCAGCGCCCTGGCGATCGGCATGCCGCGTGCGATGCGGAGCTTCAGCGGGGCGCGCGCCGGAGCGATCAGCACCAGCCGGTTGCCCGCCATGTCGGCCCTGCTGCCGCGCTGCACGAAGCCCGCCCTTTCGACATCGTCCATCCAGTCTTCGTCGGCCGACACGAACAGGTCTGCCGGGGCGCCGCCCCTGATCTGCCGGGCGAGCGCGGAGGAGGCGGCGAAGGACAGGACCGGCCGCGCATGGCGCTGCGCCGCCCAGGCATCGGCGGCGGCGCCCATCGCCTCCTGCATGCTGGCGGCGGCGAGCACCAGCGGGCCGCGCTGCTGCGCCATGGCCGGAACCGGCACCATATGGAGGAACAGGGCGATGGACGCGAGCGCGCGGAGAATCGGTTTCGGCATGACCCTTCTCCTGCCAGTTGCGCACCCTTTTGTCTTCGTCCTGCATCGGTTAAGCGGGAGCGTATGACCATGTTCCCGACCCCGCCGGTCCCGGCCTGATCGCACCGTGGCGGTCGTTCGTTCGCTTTGCGGTCAATGCGGCGTGGGATGCGGCATCCGCGCCGTCACCGGCGAGGGGCGCGAGGCGTCGATCGAGGGCGATCCCGTGCATCCTGCCAATGGCGGCCTGCTCTGCACCCGCAGCGAAGCGCTGAAGGACATGTTCGCGCTGGAGGGGCGGCTGTTGCGGCCGGTGGTGGATGGCCGCGCCGTCGGCTGGGACCGCGCCATCGACCAGGCTGCGCGCCGCCTGTCCGCCGTCATCGCCCGTCATGGTCCGGGCAGCGTGGCGATGCATGTGCCGGGTGGCCTGCTGACCGAAGACTATTATGTCGCCAACAAGCTGATGAAGGGGTTCATCGGCTCCGCGCATGTCGAGGCGCCCTGCAGCGAGGCGGGCGGCATGGCGGCGGCGCAGCGCGCGGCCTTTGGCGAGGATGTGATGCCCGCCGCCTATGAGGATCTGGCGCAGGCGGACATGCTGTTGCTGGTGGGCATGCCGACGGCCCGCCGCCATCCGGTGCTGCACGAGAGGATGGCCGAGGCGCGGGCGGAGCAGGGCGCGCGCCTGATCCTGATCGCGCATGCGGGCGACGGGCCGGAGGTCGAGGCGGATGAGCGCCTGACCGTCGCGCCGGGCAGCGAGGCGGCGCTGTTGAGCGGCCTGCTGCTGCATTGCCATGACAATGGCTTGCTGGACCGGGAATTTCTGGAACGGAGGCTGTCGGTGCCGGCCGGTTTCTGGGCGGGATTGAGCCGGGGACATGACCTTTGGTCGGTGGCGCGCGCCTGCGGCCTGGCGCCGGGCGAGGTGCGTGCCTTCTACGAGCAGGTCGCGGCGGCGCCCCGGCTGGTGACGCTGTTCAGCCCGCATGGGCAGGGCGAGGAAGCGCATCGCCTGTCGGCCGCCATCCTCAATTTCCATCTGGCGACCGGACGCATCGGCAAGGCGGGCGCCGCGCCCTTCGCCGTCACGGACGCCGCCAACGGCATGGGCGTGCGGGAAGTCGGCTGCCGGGCCGGGGAACTGGCCGCGCACCGGGATTTTTCGGAGGATGCCCTGGCGCAGGTCGGCCGTTTCTGGGGCGCGACGAGGCTGGCTGACCGGCCGGGGCTGGCCGGCGAGGCGCTGGCCGGGGCGATAGAGGCGGGGCGCATCAAGGCGCTGCTGATGCCCGGCGGCCTGCCTTCGGCGTCCCATCCGATCCGCGGCTTGCTGGAGCAGGTGCCGCTGGTCCTGTTGATGACGCCGTGGAGCGAGCCGGAAATGGACGCGCTGCGCATGGTCGCCTTGCCGTCCCCGCTATGGATCGAGAAGGATGGGACGCTGACCGGCGCCGACCGGCTGATCAGCCGCCAGCGCTGGTTGTTCCCGCTGCCCGGAGAGACCAAGCCCGACTGGTGGATACTCACCCGGATCGCGCAGGCCATGGGTTGGCGCGACGCCTTCCATTATGAGCGCCCCGCGGAAATCTATCGCGAGCATGTGCGGCTGACCGCCTATCGCAACGAGGGCAGGCGGTTGCTCAATCTCAAGCGGCATGCGCCGATTTCCAACCCGGCTTATGATGAGTTGACGCCGTGGCGCTGGGGGGAGGTGCCGTTCGACGAGGGGCTTTTCCCGACGGCGGATGGCAAGGCGCGGTTGATCGCCTTTTGGGATCAGGCCGCCTTTCGGGCCCGTTGACCGGCAAGGTGGCGGACTTCGGCTTCGGGGTGTGGGTGCGTCCGGAGCGGCAGGATTGGCCAGTTCGAGCCGTCCGGATCGATCGGTCCGGCGATCCTGGAATCTGTCCCAGGCCTTTTACTGCGTTTTCCGGGTCGGTGGATGATTCCATCTGCCTGGAAAGCGCTTTAGGCCGGCTGAGCCGCGATGGCGCGGAGATGCTCCAGCAGCGCGTCGCCATTGGCGGCCCAGGTGAAGCGTAGCGCCGCTTCGCGGACGGCTTCCCGTTCGGGCGGGTTCACCAATATATCGCTGATGGCGGCGGCCAGCGCTTCGGGTTCGCGGGCGACGATCCGGCCCGCCTCCGGCCGGTCGAGCAGTTCGCGTGCTCCGCCGACATCGCTGATCACGACCGGCGTGCCGCAGGCCAGCGCCTCCACCCAGGCATTGGCCAGACCCTCGGACGAGGAGGGGAGCGCCATGACGTCGGCGGCGGCATAGATGCGCGGCAGGCGATCGTGCGGCACCGAGCCCAGGAAGCCGATGCGCCGGTCGACGCCCAGTTCCTCGGCCTGTTTTTCCAGGGCGCGGCGATATTGCCCCTGTCCGGCGAACAGCAGCGTGACGCCGGGCAGTTGCGGCAGCGCCTGGACCAGCAGTTCCTGCCCCTTGCGCGGGATGAGCGCGCCGACGCACAGCACCACCGGGCCTTCGAAACCCAGGCTTTCCTTCGCGGCGGCGCGGTCGCTTATTTCGAAACGGTCGAGGTCGACCCCGGTATAATGGACGCGGATCTTGTCCCCGTCGATGCCCATGCGCGCCATCGACCGGCGCATCGCGTCCGACACGGCAAGCAGGCCGGCGGCATCGTCGGCGGCGCGCTTCACCATCTTCCGCGTGCCCTTGCGCGTGCCCCAATAATGGATGTCGGCGCCGCGCGCCTTCACCGAATAGGGAATGCCGAGCGCGCGGGAAAGGCGCTGCGCCACCGGGCCGTCGGGGAAGAAGAAGCTGGCGTCGATGACGTCGAAGGGCTGCTGCGCATGGAGGCGCCTGACCAGCGGCAGGATGGCGCGGGTCATGCTGTGGACGTTGAAGCGGCCGCCGAATTTGGGAATGATGGGGAAGACCGGGCGGTGGACGGTCAGGTCCTTCCACCGTTCCTTGGCGGGCAGGGCGCGCAGGGGGGCGTAGCGCCTGGCGCTCGACAGCGGCCAGGGCGGAATGCCGAGCGGCGCGACCACCGTGACCCTGACGCCGTCCCGGCTGGCCAGCTCGCGCGCCTGCCGTTCCACGAAGACGCCGAAATTGGGGCGGCTCATGTCCGGGAACAGGGTCGAGAGCATCAGGACGTTCAGCGTCATCGCATCCAACTATCTCTTGTTCCCGCATTGCCCCGGGCGTCCGGCGATGCCGTCCGACGGGACAATGCTGGGGCGGGTCTCTTTCCGGCAGACATGGTCAGGACAGGGTTAAGGATGAAAGCGCCTTTGTCTACAGCCGTCTGACCAGTTGGACCGCCACGGCGCCCCAGGGTGGGTCACTTATCACCTGCTGGCGCGTGCCGCTGCCCAGGGGGAGGATGTGCAGCCGGTCGTCCTCGCGCCCGATCAGCCGCCCGAACAGGAAGCGCCCGGCGTGGCGCGGCAAGAGCAGGTCGCGGTTGAGCACGCTGGAAAATTCCTCCGGCATGATGCGGCGGCACCATATCTCGTCACCGCTGCGGTAATCGCCGATGCTGCCCGATACCTGCACCCCCACCATCGCGTCCGCGGGGGCTGGCGGGGCGAGCGAGAGCGGGCGGGTGGGGGCGCGGGCGCCCTCCGGCCCGAGCAGGGCGGCCACGGGGACGACATTCTGGCCCGGCAGCGCGACCAGTTCGGAAGAGGCGACGCCCAATGCCTTTGCGATGCGGTTCAGCCAGTTGACCGATACGGTTCGGGTGCCGGTTTCAAGGCGGCCGATGGTCTGGGCCGTGGTGGGCGGGACGCATAAGGCGCCGACCTGTTCCAATGTGAGCCCCTTGGCCTTGCGTACCTCCCGGATGCGGGTGATCATATCTTGTCCTGTTTCACCTATTTGGTTTTAACGCTTTCCTACAAACAGGCCGGCATGGCAAGTCCCCCTGCATCGGATTGCTGCAAGGAGAAGCGCCATGGCCACGCAATATGTCGAACAGATTATAGAGGACCCCTTCGGCCGGGCGCAGAAGGTCGCGGTCAACCTGCACGAATCGCCTCTCGCATGGCTGCATGCGCGGGGGCATTTGAGCGAGCGGCATTATCTTGCCGGCGACAGGCTGCGCGCCGATTGGGAGAAGGCGGGTCTGGGCCCGGGGATCACGATGCGCTGGGATGCGGCGCCGGGGCGGCAGCGGGCTGGCGGCGCGGCGGGAGCGGAGCCGGGCCTGGCGCAACTGTCCGCGCGGGAGCGGTTCGACGGCGCGATTCGCGCCGCGGGGCCGGGTCTGGCCGATGTGCTGTGGCGGGTGGTCTGCGCGGGCGAGGGGCTGAGCGCGGCGGAAAAGGCGCTGGGCTGGCCGACCCGGGCGGGCAAGCTGGTGCTGACGCTGGCGCTGGACCGCGTCGCCGCCTGGTATCGGGTGGGAGAGGCGGGGTGACGGCGGGGGCCGCCGCGCGCTTCCCGTCGCCGGCCCGATCCTCTCTTCGATCCCGGCCATTCACAACCAATTCAAGCAGCCGGCGTTATGCATGGCATGGATGCAGGATGAAGGAGAAAGGCAATGGCCTGGACCGGACGGAGGTTCCTCGCGGCGATCGGCCTTGCCGGTGCGCTGGCCCTGGGCGGCTGTGCTTATGACGATGGCTATTATGGCGGCGTGAGCGTGGGCAGCGGCTATTATGGCGGCGGCTATTATGATGACTATTGGGGTCCGGGCTATTATCGCCCGGGCTATTATGGCGGCTGGTATGACGGCTATTACTATCCGGGCAGCGGCTATTATGTGTACAACCGCAGCGGCCATCGCCAGCGTTGGAACGACGGCCAGCGCCGCTATTGGGAAGGACGCCGGGAGGCCCGCCGCGATGACGGCCGGCGCGGCAACTGGAACAATGGCGCACCGCGTCAGGGCTGGCGGGAGCGTTCCGGCGGCGATGGCAATCGGTGGAATGGAAATGGGCGGTGGAATGGAAATTGGCGGAACGCCCGGCAGGGCAATCCCGCTGCGGGCGCGCAGGCGCCCGGGCCAGGAAGGGGACAAGGGGATATGACGACGCCACGGACCGAACGCAATTGGGGGACGCCGCGCACGCGGTCCGACGGCGGCGCGCGTTCCGGTGGCGGCGGCCGCTCCGGCCGTGAGGACTGGCGGGGTCGGCGCGACTGATGCGGCCTGGGTCCGGCGCGGTTATCGCCCTGCTCCTGCTCGCGGCCTGCGATGGCCGGGAGGAGAGCGCGATCGACAATCTGGCCAATGGCGCCAATGCGGCGCAGGTCGAAAATAATGTCCGGGCGGAGGCGCAGGCGGTTCTGGAGCCGCTGAATCCTCCTGCGCCGGGCATGCCCGGCGGCCTGCCGGTCGACCCGCGGCCGGTGGTGGAGGAAGACTCCATCGATCCCAAGGGCGCGCAGGGCGCCGCCCAGGTGGTGCAGGGCTATTACGGCCTGCTGGAGGAAAAGCGCTATAATGACGCGCAGGACCTGTGGAACGACAACAGCGCCATGGGGGCGGAAGACGATGCGCGCTTCGCCGCCCGTTTCCGCGGGTTCAGCGAAATCCATGCCCAGGTGGGCGCGCCCGGCGCGATCGAGGGGGCGGCGGGATCGCTGTTCGTGACGGTGCCGGTGCAGGTCTATGGCCGTCTGGCCGCCAACGGCAAGCCCTGGTATCGGTTGCGGCAGGTGACGCTGCGGCGGGCCAATGACGTGCCCGGCTCCAGCGAGGCGGACCGCCGCTGGCATATAGAGAGCATCGGCCCCTATGAACCGCCTGCCGGCGAAGCGACGGAGACGGCGGGCAACGCCATCTCCGCCACGGACAATCCGATCAGGAAATAGTCGCCTTCAGGATCTTGCCGGGGGTCTTGGGCGGCTCGCCCTTGGGCAGGGCGTCGACATGCTCCATGCCGGAAGTGACTTCGCCCCAGACGGTGTACTGGCCGTCGAGGAAGGTGGCGTCGTCGAAGCAGATGAAGAACTGGCTGTTGGCGCTGTTCGGGTTCATCGCGCGGGCCATGGAGCAAACGCCCCGGACATGCGGTTCGCGGCTGAATTCGGCCTTGAGGTCGGGCAGCTTCGACCCGCCCATGCCGGTGCCGGTCGGATCGCCGCCCTGCGCCATGAAGCCGGGGATGACGCGGTGGAAGACCACGCCGTCGTAGAAGCCGTCCTGGGCGAGCTGCGTGATGCGCTCCACATGGCCGGGGGCGAGGTCAGGACGCAGCTTGATGACGACGTCGCCGCCGCTGTCGAGGGTGAGGGTCAGGGTGTCGTCGGCCATGAAAAATCCTCTCTTCGGGGAAAATTGGGGAGATGGACCATATAGAGCGTTAAGACGGGGATGGAAGCCATTGCAATTGTGACGGGCATGGGCAAAAGCAGCGAAATGTTACAGGAACCGGACAGTAGGGGACGCGATGAGCGAGCGAGCCGATACGGCCGAACCCCGGCCGGACGAATTTGAGGATGTTGCCGCCGAGCAGGTCGAATCCCGCCATGATGAGGATGACCGGCTGAAGGGCGAATTCGTCGATGCCGTTCTGGATGCGGTGGAGGCGGATGACAGGGAACGGGCGCGCGAACTGGTGTCGCCGCTGCACCCGGCCGACATTGCCGACCTTCTGGAACTCACCCCGTCCGAACGGCGCGGGGAGGTGGCGGCCGCGCTGGGCGACCTGGTCGGTGCGGAGGTTCTGTCCGAACTCAACGACTATGTGCGCGACGACCTGCTCGACGCGCTGCTGCCCGAACAGGTGGCGGAGTTCGCCGCCGAACTCGACACCGACGACGCCGTCGCCATCATCGAGGATATGGAGGAGGCCGACCAGCAGGCCGTCCTCGATGCGATGGAGCCGGAGGACCGCGCCGCCATCGAAAGCGCGCTTTCCTATCCCGAGGAGTCCGCCGGCCGCCTGATGCAGCGCGACCTGGTCGCGGTGCCGGAGCATATGACGGTCGGCCAGGTGATCGACTATCTGCGCGACAATCGCGACCTGACGACCGATTTCTGGGAAATCTTCGTCGTGGACGAAGCGCACAAGCCGATCGGCACCTGCCAATTGAGCTGGGTGCTGACCTGCCCGCGCAGCGTCGCCATGGCGGACCTGATGAAGCGCGAACAGACCCTGATCCCGGTCGACATGGACCAGGAGGAGGTCGCGCTGCGCTTTCAGAAATATGCGCTGATCTCCGCCGCGGTGGTGGACGGCAGCGGCCGGCTGGTCGGCATGATCACGGTCGACGACATCGTCCACATCATCTCCGAGGAGGCGGGCGAGGACATACTCCGCCTGTCGGGCGCGGGTGAGGGCGACATCAACCAGCCGATCCTGGAAACCGTGCGCACGCGCCTGCAATGGCTGGTGGTCAATCTGGGCACGGCGATCCTGGCGGCGTCGGTGGTCGGGCTGTTCCAGTCGACCATCTCCAAATATGTGGTGCTCGCCGTGCTGATGCCGATCGTGTCGGGCATGGGCGGCAATGCGGGGACGCAGACCATGGCGGTGGCCGTGCGCGCGCTCGCCACCAACCAGCTCACCAGTTCCAACACCATCCGGCAGATCGTGCGCGAATTCCGCATCGCCAGCGCCAATGGCACCGCGCTCGGCATATTGATCGGCGTCGCGGTGGGCTTCATCTACGGCAATCACGATCTGGGGATCGTTATCGCGCTCGCCATGCTGATCAACAATCTGGTCGCCGGGCTGGCCGGCATATTGGTGCCGGTGACGCTCGACCGGATGAATATCGACCCGGCCGTTTCATCGGCGGTGTTCGTGACGACGATGACCGATGTGATGGGTTTCTTCTCCTTCCTTGGCCTTGCCACGGTCTGGGGTTTGTAATCGGCCAGCCAGCGCCCATCTTCGTGCCATGCCGCTTCACCTGACCAAGATCGCCTTTCGGAGCGAAAGTCCCGCGACGCTGCGCGCCTGGCTGGAAAGCCATGCGGAGGAGGCGCGGCTGACGACGCGCTATCTGCCCAAGCGGGTCGATGAACTGACGGGCGGTTCGCTCTTCTGGATTCATGGGCATCAGCTTGTCGGGCGCAGTCCTCTGCTGGGCTTTCAGGAGACCGGACAGGGCCGTTACTGGATCAGGCTGGAGCCCCGGCTGATCCCGGTGCGCGCATTGCCCAAGCGGGCGCATCAGGGCTGGCGCTATCTGGAAGGCAAGGACGCGCCGCCCGATCTGGGCGAGGGCGAGGCGAACGATCTGGACGCCATGCCGACGCGGTTGCTGGGGGAGTTGTCGAAGCTGGGCTTGCTCTAACGTCTTGCATCATCCTGTTCCTGCTTTCGCAGGAACATAATGGGTCCGCGCAAGACCGGTTCCCACTTTTGCGCACGGTGCTCTAGACCAGCGCCTTCACCCGTTCTCCAATCTCCCCCAACTCCTCTACGAAGCGCTTTCTCTCCTCGGCTTTGCGCGTCTCTTCGGGCACCCGCAGCAAATAGCTGGGATGCACCGTGATCCAGCCCTGCGCGCCGCCCTCCAGCGCCAGTGGCGCGCCACGGACCCGGCTGATCGTCACCGCCTTCCCCAGCAGCGCGCGCCCCGCCGTGGCGCCCAGCGCGACGATGATCCGGGGGCGGACCAGCTCCAGCTCCTGCGTCAGCCACCAGCGGCAGGCCTGGATTTCCGGCGTTTCCGGCGTCTGGTGTATGCGCCGCTTGCCTCGGCGCTCATGCTTGAAATGCTTGACGGCGTTGGTGATGTAGGCGCGCCGGCGGTCGATCCCGGCCTCTTCCAGCGCGCGGTCGAACAATTGCCCGGCCGGCCCGACGAAGGGGCGCCCGGCCAGATCCTCCTGATCGCCCGGCTGTTCCCCGATGAACATCAGCGGTGCATCGACCGGCCCCTCCCCGAACACCGTCTGCGTCGTGTCGCGGTAGAGCGGGCAGCGGGTGCAGCCCCTCGCCTCCTCGCGCAGCGCGCTCCAGGCCGTGGCCGCGTTCCCCCGGCGGGCGGCGGGTTTGGGTGGGGTCGCGATCATGGCCGCCTCCCTTGTCTGGGCGCCCGCCACCAGTTCGGGAATGAGCGCGGCCTCTGGCAGGTTGCGCCAATATTTCCGGGGCATTTCGGACAGCATCGCGCCGACCTTGAGCCGTGCCGGATTGAAGATCGCCGCATAATAGCCCTTCCAGATGTCCTCGACGGGATCGTCGCCCGGCGCATCCCTGCGCGTGGCGCCCGGTCCCTCGGTCAACGCCTCGCCGTCCCAATGGATGCTGAGTTCGGGCGTCAGGATCGACCAGCGCATCGAGGCGAAGCGCCGCACGAAGAATCCGGCATTGGCGCGGACGATATGATGGTCCGGTTCGAACCAGGCGACGAAGCGCGGCCCCTGCGCATCGGCCAGTTCGCGGAAGCGGACGAAGGCGCGCATCTTGTGCATGTCGCGCCGCACGGCCTTGGCCAGCGATTCCACGCGCCGGACCAGTGGATCGGCGCGATCTTCCAGGCTGGCGGGGCGGTCGCGCAACCGGGCGAGCAAGGCGTAGAGCAGGGCGAAACGTTCCGGGTCGCGGTGCAGGATCGCCGTTTCCGCCAGCTCGACAAAGGCGCGCGGGACGGAGAAGGCGGCTCCGCTTGCGACCGGAAGCGGTTCGTCGGCGGCGAAGAGGTCGCCAGCGCCCTCGCCGTCCTGCCAGACGATGTCGGCGGGCGCGATGCCCGCCAGCGTCAAGGCGCGGGCCGCGTCGCGCCAGCCGTCGAAATCATCCGGGCCGTTCAGCCTTGCGCGATACATGGTTCGGCATGGCTGCCCTGGACGTGGCGCGGCGGGCCGGTATCTGGGCCGGTGTCTGGGCCGGGTTCCTGGCTTCGCGGGAACATGGAAGGAGCGCCTTCAGTCATTCGTCTCCGCTTCGGCGCGTTGCAGTTCCGCCGGCTTGCGCCGGGCGAACAGCGCCGCCAGCTTCTGCTCCTCCTCCGCGGTCAGTTCCTTCGCCGCGTCGGGGAACATCTCCTCCTCTTCCTCGTCGATATGGTGGAGGTAGCGCTTCTTGAGCTGGGCGAAGACGCGGTTCCATTCATCGCCGTTGAAGGGGAGGTCTTCCAGTTCCTCCAGATAATCGTCGATCTCCTTATGCTCCGACACGCTGTGCTGGGCATCTTCGCGCAGGTCGGGCCGCGCCAGCATGGTGGCGTAGAGCGTTTCCTCCTCCGCCGCGGCATGGGCGGTCACCTCCACCCGGAACTGTTCGAACAGCTTTTCCAGCCGATCCGGCTCGTCCTTCGCATCGGCCATCTTGTCGAATAGCTGCCGATGGGCGTCATGATCCTGCTTCAACCGGTCGAAAATGCTGCTGTCGGCCATGGGGCATGCTCCTTCTCTTGCAGAAGGAACAACGATGGACTGCGGCTTTGGGTTCAGCCGAACAGTGCGCGAAAGATGATCGCGACGGGAATCCAGAGCAGTCCGCCGACGATGCTGGCGGACCAGAGCTGCACCAGATCGCGGCGGAAGCGAAGATCGAGGCTGTGCGGGGGCAGGCCGCTGCGGTCGAGCAACTCCCAGCGGCGTTCCAGTCCCCGCGCCGCGACGGCAAAGCCGCCGATCGCCACGATGATGCCGAGATGCAGCAGCAGCGATCCGCCCATCCTGGCGACGATGAAGATCTGAAGCAGGCAGAAGATGACGAGAGCGGCGGCCAGATGGGTGCTCATCCGCTGGGCATGGCCCGTGCGGCGGGTTGCGCCATCGTTCCACTTCGTCGCCAAAAATCGGACCCTTTCCTTGCGTCGGACAAGGAAAACATGAACCGCCCGTCCGATCAACGGCAAAATGCGCGCGACTCACGGAAAAAGCTCATATTGTGACGCGGGCGGGGGCGCTATGGGCAGGGTCAGCCGGTCCGCCAGATGCACCGGCCGCCAGTCGGCCGCGACCAGGAAGGGACGCAGCTTGGCGATGCTCTGCGTCAGCCGCGCGACATCGTTCAGCCGCAGCCGCCGGTGGCGGCGGCTGGCGACGATCCGGTCCACGGCCTTCACGCCCAGCCCCGGCACCCGCAGCAACGCTTCGCGCGGGGCGCGGTTGACGTCGACCGGAAAGGAATCCCGATGCCGCAGCGCCCAGGCGAGCTTGGGATCGATGTCGAGCGGCAGGCAGCCGGTGACGGGATCGGTGGCGCTTTCCAGTTCCTGCGCCGAATAGCCGTAGAAGCGCATCATCCAGTCGGATTGGTAGAGCCGATGCTCGCGCATCAGCGGCGGACGCTTCAAGGGCAGCACGCTGCTGGGCGAGGGGATGGGCGAGAAGGCGCTGTAATAGACGCGGCGCAGCCTGTGCCGGCTGTAGAGCGAA
The DNA here is from genome assembly GCF_005406185.4 of Sphingobium sp. RSMS. NCBI lineage: Bacteria > Pseudomonadati > Pseudomonadota > Alphaproteobacteria > Sphingomonadales > Sphingobiaceae > Sphingobium > Sphingobium sp. RSMS. The sequence continues at coordinate 3,432,848 of NZ_CM191257.1, forward strand.
CTCGCGCGCCGGATGATGGCGCGGTCGTCCGCCTGGTCCGCGCCGACGATCATCTGGGTGGACTGGCCGGCCGGGGCGAAGCGCGGCGCATGGGTGTAGCGGCGGCTGGCGTCCGACCCGTCCTCCATGGCGTCGCGCATCCCCGCCATGGCGCTTTCGATCCGGTCCTTGTCCTTCTCCGGCGCCAGACTGCGCAGGCCCTGCTCGGTGGGCAGTTCGACGTTGATCGACAGCCGGTCGGCATAAAGGCCCGCCTGATGCGCCAGTTCCGGATCGGCGTCGGGAATGGTCTTGAGGTGGATATAGCCGCGGAAATCATGCTCTTCCCGCAGGCTCCGGGCCACCGCCACCATCTGTTCCATCGTGTAATCGGACGAACGGATGATGCCGGAGGAAAGGAACAGCCCCTCAATATAGTTGCGGCGGTAGAAGCTGAGCGTCAGGTCGACCACTTCCCGCACGGTGAAGCGGGCGCGCCGCACGTCGCTGGACCGGCGGTTGATGCAATAATGGCAGTCGAAGATGCAGCTGTTGGTCAGCAGGATCTTGAGCAGCGAAATGCAGCGGCCATCGGGTGCATAGGCATGGCAGATGCCCATGCCCTCGGTCGAGCCGATGCCGCCCTTCCGCCCCGACGCGCTGTCGCGCTTCGCCGTGCCGGACGACGCGCAGGATGCGTCATATTTGGCGGCGTCGGCAAGGATTTCCAGCTTCTGTCGGGTGGAGAGGGTGGCCATGACTGTTCATCATATGTTCCCCGATCTCCCCTGTCCATAATCTCGATCAGTCAGGCTTGCGCGGGATCGGCGTCCAGAACCTGGCGGACCTTCACCGCCAGCTGTCCGAGGGTGAAGGGCTTGGCGAGGAAGGAGACCCCGGGGTCGAGCATGCCGTTGTGGACGATGGCGTTGCGGGTGTAGCCCGTGGTGTAGAGGATCTTGAGGCCGGGATGGCTTGCCCGCGCCCGGTCGGCCAGCACGCGCCCGTTGATGCCGGGCATGACGACGTCGGTGAACAGCATGTCGATGCGCGGCTGGATCGTCAGCATCTCCAGCGCCTGTTCGCCGTCGGAGGCCTGGACGATGGTGTAGCCCAGCTCGCGCAGCGAATCGACGGACATGTGTCGGACGCGTTCCTCGTCCTCCACCACCAGGATGATCTCTTCCCCCCGGGCGCGGGGCAGTTCGGCAGGCGCCGCCATCAGGGTGCCGGCGGCCGGTTCGGGCCCGTAATGGCGCGGCAGGTAGATCTTGATGACCGTGCCCTCGCCCGGTTCGGAATAGATTTTCACATGGCCGCGCGACTGCTTGATGAAGCCGAAGACCTGGCTGAGGCCGAGGCCGGTGCCCTTCCCCACGCCCTTGGTCGTGAAGAAGGGGTCGAAGGCGCGCTCCACCACCTCGGGCGGCATGCCGGTGCCGCTGTCGGTGACGGATACCATCACATATTGGCCGGCCGCGACATCGCCATGGATCGCGGCATAGGCGTCGTCGAGATGGGCATTGGCCGTCTCGATCGTCAGCCGGCCGCCCATGGGCATGGCGTCGCGCGAATTGACGCAGAGGTTGATGATGGCCGATTCGAGCTGGCTGGCGTCGATGCTGGCCCGCCACAACCCGCCCGCCAGCACGGTTTCCACCCGGATGCTCTCCCCGATGGTGCGGCGCAGCAGTTCCGACATGCCGCCGACCAGCTTGTTGACGTCGGTCGGCTGCGGGTCGAGCGGCTGCTGGCGGGAAAAGGCGAGCAGCCGGGCGGTAAGCTGGGCGGCGCGCTGCGCCCCTTCGGTCGCATTGTCGATGCCCCTGACGACCCGGGTGTCGGCGTCCGGCGCCAGCCGCCGCCGGACGATGTCCAGCGAGCCGATGACGATGGCGAGCATATTGTTGAAGTCATGGGCGATGCCGCCGGTCAGTTGGCCGATCGATTCCATCTTCTGCATCTGGCGCAATTGCCCCTCGGCCGTTTCGCGGTCCCGCGCCTCGCTCATCAGGCGCCGGTTGATGTCGGCCAGCGCCTGCTGGCTTTCGGTGGCCTCGGCCACGCGGCGATAGGCGGTGCGCAGCGCCACCGCGCCCAACAGGGTGATCAGCACGGCGGACACCGCAAGCCCGGCCGAAACCATGGTGCTGAGGCGGTTGTCATTGGCGGTCCGGCCCTTCAGCAGCTGCGCTTCCCGCGCCCGCATCGTCGCGACCAGCGCGCGGATGCGGGCCATCGTCACCATGCCCGCATCGAAGTCGCCCGCCGGCACGACCTCGCCCCGCCGCCGCCTTTCTATGCCCGTGCGCATCAGGAACAGGCGGTCGTCGAGCAACTCCTCCAGCTCCTCCACCGATCGGGCCTGCGGGGGATTGTCGCGCACCTCCATGCGCAGGGCGGCCAGTTCCTGCCGCCACTGGCCGCGGAAGACCTCATAGGGGCCGAGGAAGGAATCCTTGCGCGTCAGCATGAAGCCGCGCTGCGCGCTTTCGGCTTCCTGCGCGTGGAGCAGCAGCGCGGAAAGCTGGTTCTCGACGCGCAATGTGTGCTGAACCCAGATGTTGACCCGCTGCTGCACCGCATAGAGCCAATAGGTGCTGCCGAACGCCAACCCGACGATCAGCAAGGCCAACAGCAGCAAGAAGATCGACCGTTCGGGGCGGATCGCGGGCATGGGGTGGAACATGCGAAAATATGGCGCGGGGAGCAAGCGGCGATAGGCTGTTGTAATCAGGTGAGGTCTGGCAGGCCTGCCTGGCTGGGCCACCCTTGGCGGGCCCGCCCCTCCTGAAGGAAGAAGCCGTGGTCGAAACCGTCTAGAGCGAATCGACATTCAGCCCTGACGGCCTGCAAATAACGCTTTTCCGTGCTTCCGGTGCTCACCTACTTTGCGTAGGCTGCGCTCCGGGTCACGGAAAACCGCCATTTTCGGCTCGTCATCATCTGAATGTCGATTGGCTCTAGTCCCGCCAGCTCGAATCGATCCGGTCGATCTTGCGCACCATCGCTTCGAAATCGGGCACGCCCGGGCCGAGCGGCAATTGCACGCCGCTGAGGTCGCGCTGGTGCACGGCGATGACCTCCGGCGGGATGTCGACCGGCGTTCCGGCGGCGCCGGTCGCGACCTGGATTTCGCAGGCGCGCTGGAGCATCCACTGGATCAGGAAGGCTTCCGGCAGAGATTGCGCCATGACCAGCGTGCCGTGGTTGCGCAGCATCATGATCCGCCGCTCGCCCAGATGGGCGATCAGCCGTTCCCCTTCCTCCGCCCGGATCGTGACGCCTTCGAAGTCATGATAGGCGATTCGGCCGATGAAGGCCGCGGCGTAGAAATTGGTCGGCGTCAGCCCCTCCCGCGTGGCGCTGACGGCCATGCCGGCGGTGGTGTGGGTGTGGATGATGCAATGCGCGTCGGGCAGGTGGCGGTGGAAGACGCTGTGCTGGGTGAAGCCGGCGCGGTTCACCGGATAGGGGCTGCCGTCCAGCACATGGCCGTCCATGTCGATCTTGACGAGGTTCGACGCCGTCACCTCTCCATAGAGCAGGCCGAAGGGATTGATGAGGAAGGCGTTCTCCTCGTCCGGCACGCGCAGGGTGATGTGGTTGTAGATCAGCTCCGACCAGCCGAGATGGTCGAAAATGCGGTAACAGGCGGCGAGTTGCTGGCGCGCGGCCCATTCCGTGGCCGACATGTCGGGGCGCTGGCCCGTGGTCCTGGCGGCAGTTGCCATGGCGATCCTCCTCCTTGTTTATGGGGCGACTATCTGCCTGTCCCGCGCCCCTGTCGAGAAAAACGGCTTTTGGGTTGAATTTGCGCGACTCTGCTGGTAGGGCGCGCCCCACACGGCGCAGGGTGACCTGCGGCGACTCACCGCTATTTCATTCGGGCGGCCCGTCGGGAAGGGTTATGTTTCCTGGCGATCCGTCCGTTTTCGACTGGAGTTTGACTGGCTTATGCAAATCATCGTTCGCGACAACAATGTCGACCAGGCCCTGCGCGCGCTCAAGAAGAAGCTGCAGCGCGAGGGCGTGTATCGCGAGATGAAGCTGCGCCGTCACTATGAGAAGCCGTCCGAAAAGCGCGCGCGCGAAAAGGCTGCCGCCGTTCGCCGCGCCCGCAAGCTGGAGCGCAAGCGCGCCGAGCGCGACGGCGTCCGTTAAGGACCGCCTTTGTCGGGACGGTCGACCGATCGTCCCGTCCCTCTGCTGACAGAAAACATCACCCGCACCAATTTGCGAGGCTTAAGCCATGTCGACCACGGCCGTTCCCCTTCATCCTATCGCCAAGGGGTCGCTGACGCGGCTCTGGGTGGGTGTCGCCGTGGTGGCGCTGGCGGCCGGTGGCCTGGCCTGGGCCGGGCAGCAGGGCGTGAAGCCTTCGCCCGCCAGCTTCCTGGCGCATAATGGCGGCGAAGAGGGCGTGGTGACGACCGAATCGGGCCTGCAGTTCAAGGTGCTGGAGGAAGGCGCCGGTCCCAGCCCGACGCCCGCCGACGTGGCGCTGGTAGGCTATAAGGGCACGCTGCTCGACGGTACGGTGTTCGACGAGAATCCGCAGACCGCCATGCCGGTGGACGGCGTGGTTCCCGGCTTCTCCGAAGGCCTGCAGAAGATGAAGAAGGGCGGCAAGTACCGCCTGTGGATTCCGCCGCAGCTTGGCTATGGCGAGCAGGCGGCGGGGCCGATCCCGGCCAATTCCGTGCTGGTGTTCGACGTCCAGTTGCATGACTTCAAATCCAAGGCGGACATCATGCGCATGCAGCAGATGATGCAGCAGCAGGGCGGAATGCCGCAGGGCGTGCCGGGCCAATAAGGTCGGCAACAGTCGAAAAGCGAAAAAGGGGCCGGGATTTTCCCGGCCCTTTTTCGTGGCGGATTTGCCTTGTCCATCTGCAACCCGCTGCTGCGGAGACGGGAGCCCGGTTCCGGCCGTGCCATGATCCGCTAATGGCGGGATTAGGCGCGGCGACCATCTATCCTGCGACCGGAACCGCCGCGCTCCTGTCATTCTCCGCCTCCAGCGCTTTCGACCGCTCCTCCAGATAGACCTTGATCATCGCGACGATGGGGTCGGCGAGGAACAGTCCCATGATCCCGAACAGCGCGCCGAAGAGGATTTGCGCCGCAAGGACGAGCGCGGGCGCCAGATCGGTGGCGCGTTTGGCCACCATGGGCACGATCAAGTAGCCGTCGACGATCTGCACCACCAGATAGACCCCGAAAGCGTAGAGCCCCGCATCCACGCCGGCGGAAAAGCCGACCAGCACGATCAGCACGCCCGATATGATCGACCCGATATTGGGCAGGAAGGCGAACAGCCCGGTCAATATGCCCAGCAGCCCCGCCATCGGCACGCCGCCCGCCCAGAGCAGCAGCCAGGTGCCCACCCCCTCCACCGCCATGCCGATCAGCCGGCCGAACATCAGCCGCCGCAAGGTCCAGCCCATCCTGTCGGCAATGGCGTAGAAGCGGCCGCGCTTGTCCATCGGCAGCATCCAGGCGACGCCGCGCTCGTAGAGCTTGGGCTCGATCGCGATGAAGATGGCGAGCACCAGCATCATCACGCCGCTGGTGATTGCGCCGACCATGGTGCCGACCGCCGCCGTCACCCGGCCGAGCGAACTCATCGCCTGCTGCGCCAGGCTCTTGAAATCCTCCGGCGTGGTGGTGACGCCCAGTTGCTGGAGCCACTGGCCGATGCGGTTGACCTGCGTTTCCACGATGACCCGCATCGCCTGCGCCTGCGCCGCCAGGCTCGAACCGGTCAGATAGAAGGTATAGACCAGGAAGGCGAGGGCGGCGATCAGCACGATGGCCAGCCGCCAGCCGCGTCCGATGGGCAGCACCCGGCCCAGCAGCCGCGTACCGCCGTCCATCATCGTCGTCAGCACCAGCGCGCCCATGATCAGCATGATGGGCTGCGCCAGCAGGACGAGCAGGGCGATGGCGATGCCGATGGCGAACCACACGCCGGCCCGCTTGATCTCATGCTGGACCAGCGGGCTGCGCAACTCGCTGGGGCCGGGTTCCTCTATGTGGATTTTCGTCCCGCTCAACCCAAGCCCCTATCGTGAAATGCTTATTTCGGCGGGGTAACGCTCGCCGGGCGCAGGCTGTTCCCCGCGCGGCCACCGCGGAAGGCATGGAGCCAGCTCAGCGGGTTCCAGGATGCATCGCCGTCGAGCGAGAAGGTGATGAATTCCGCCCGCCCGCCAATGGCTTCCCACGGCACCGGCCCGCCCAGTCCGTTCTCCTCCAGCGGTGCGCGGCTGTCGGCGCTGTTGTCGCGATTGTCGCCCATCAGGAAAACGTGATTCGCCGGAATCCGCACAGGCCCGTACCAGTCGAGCGTGCTTGGCCCCATGTCGATGGTGACGTAGCTCCTGCCATTGGGCAGCACCTCCTGCCGCACCGGCAGTTCGCACCAGCTCTTGCCGTTGGAGTCCGTCACCAGCGCGCCGGGAAATTGCATGGGCGGGCAGGGGGCGTTGCCGTCCACGGGAATGCGGATGGGCTTCAGCACCCTTTGCGGCACGGGCACGCCGTTCAGCACGACCTGGCCCCCGCGCACCTCCAATATGTCGCCGGGCAGGCCGATGACCCGCTTGATATAATCCTCCCGCTTGTTCTGCGGAGAGACGATGACGATGTCGCCCCGCTCCGGCAGGCGCCCGAAGATCCGGCCTTTCAGGAAGGGCAGCGGGTGGAAGCTGGGGGAGACATAGGACCAGCCATAGGGATATTTGCTGACCACCAGCCGGTCGCCCTTCAACAGCACCGGCATCATCGATTCGCTGGGAATGTAGAAGGGTTTGGCGACGAAGCTGTGGAAGGCCAGCACCGCCAGGATCAGCAGGGCGATGCTCTTCGCCTCGTGCCACCAGTCGAGGGATGCCTTTTCCGGTTCGGAAGCCGGGCTGGGCTGTTCGGACGGGGCGGATTCGTTTTCGGTCATGTCGGCTGCCGTCATGGGAGGATTTCCGGCTGGAGAGGTGCGACGCTTATAACGGCAGGGCTTCGATAATCACAAAGGCCTGCGCCCATGGATGATCGTCGGTGAGCGTCAGGTGAACGATCGGCCGATGCCCGGCGGGAACCAGCGATTCCAGCCGGGCGAGCGCCCCGCCGGTCAGGTGCAGCGTCGGCGCGCCGCTGGGGCCGTTGACGACGCCGATGTCCTTCATGAACACGCCGCGGTTGAAGCCGGTGCCGACCGCTTTCGAAAAAGCCTCCTTGGCGGCGAAGCGCTTGGCGAGCGTGCCCGCCCTGGTGAAGGGGCGGCGGTTGGCCTTGGCCCGCTCCACATCGGTGAACACGCGATTCTCGAACCGCTCGCCGAAGCGGTCGAGCGAATTCTGGATCCGCTCGATATTGCAGAGGTCGGAGCCGAGGCCGACGATCAACGGGCCAGATCCATCTGTCGGCGCATTTCGCGGATGCTGCTCTCCAGCCCGCCGAAGATCGCTTCCCCGATCAGGAAATGGCCGATGTTGAGTTCGGCGACCTGGGGGATCGCCGCGACCGGCCCGACATTGTCGAAGGTCAGGCCATGGCCGGCATGGGGTTCGATGCCGTTCTTCGCCGCCAGCGCCGCCGCATCGGCCAGCCTGCGCAGTTCCTCCGCCCGTTCGGAACCCTCCAGATGCGCGTAGCGGCCGGTGTGCAGCTCGATCACCGGCGCGCCCAGGCGCATGGCCGCCTCGATCTGCGCGGCATCGGGCTCGATGAAGAGGCTGACGCGCACGCCGGCCTTGCCCAGCGCATCGACGATCGGGCCGAGAGCGTCGATCTGCCCGGCTGCGTCCAGCCCGCCTTCGGTGGTGCGCTCCTCCCGCTTTTCCGGCACGATGCAGGCGGCATGCGGCCGATGCCGGAGCGCGATACCCAGCATTTCCTGCGTCGCCGCCATTTCCAGGTTCAGCGGCACGGTGAGCGCCGCCATCAGCGTGGCGATGTCCTCGTCGCGAATATGCCGCCGGTCCTCGCGCAGATGGGCGGTGATGCCGTCGGCGCCCGCCTTGGCCGCCAGCAGCGCGGCCTTGACGGGATCGGGATGCGTTCCCCCGCGCGCGTTGCGGATGGTCGCCACATGATCGATGTTGACGCCCAGGCGCAGATGAGCGGGGGTTCGGGACATGGGCTACTGCTTCCGGCTGCCGGGCTTGATCGCCGGGATCGCCGCCAGTTCGGGCGGGACCTGATCGGCATCGTAGACCGGGAAGTTGATGCTGACGAGCGGATAGAAGGGCACGCCCAGCTCCACCTCTCCGGCGGAACGGTCGACCAGCGCGGCTTCCGCTATGACGATGCCGCCCTCCGCCTCGACCGCCTCTATCGCCTGGCGGGAGGAGAGGCCGGTGGTGACGACGTCCTCCACCATCAGCACCTTCTGCCCCGGCGCGATGGCGAAGCCGCGGCGCAGTTCGAACGTGCCTTCGGGGCGTTCCAGGAATACGGCATCCTTGTCGAGCGCGCGGCCGATTTCATGGCCGATGATGAGGCCGCCCATGGCAGGGGAGACCACCAGGTCGATTTCCTGCCGCAGTTCGCGCGGCAGCTTCTGCACCGTGGCGCGCGCCAGCCGCCCTGCGCGTTCCGCGTTCATCAGCACGCGCGCGCACTGCAGGTAATTGGCGCTGCGGCGGCCCGAGGACAGAATGAAATGCCCCTCCAGCAACGCGCCCGCAGCCCTGAATTCCGCTAATACTTCCTCGTCGGTCATCCGTGTCTTCGATCCATGGCTTACCCTTCATGGGTCGCCCCATGATCGCGCCCCTGTGCGCGGAGAGCGAGATAGGCTCACCAACTAGGCGTTGCAACAGCGAAGAAAATCTGGTTGTGGAAGCTTGAGGCGTAAAAAAAGATGCTTATAAGCCGCGGCAGACCGATACGGGCGGGGGGGACGTGTATGCGTGTGTCTTCGTTGCAGCGGCGCCAAGGGGTTACGGGGTAAGAAGACGCTTATGAACAAGGTGAAATCGCTCGTTCTCGCCGGGTTGTTGGCCTTTGCGCCCACGCTCGCCATGAACGGTCCGGCACTGGCCCAGGACAATGCCGCCGTCGCGGCTCCAGCCGCCGGGAACGAAGCCGCGGCCGCTGATTCGGCCGGCAATGCAGCGGCGCCCGCCGCGGATGCCGCGCCCGCGGCGAAGGTGGCCGCGCCGCCCCGGATGAAGCCCACTCCGGGCATAGGCATGCCGATGCCGGGCGAAATCACCCTCCAGAAGCAGTTCTCGCCCACCGGGCACACGGCGCGCTGGCTGCATGACGTGATGCTGGTGCCGATCATCACCATCATCTCGATCTTCGTCCTGGTCCTGATGCTCTATGTGATGGTCCGGTTCCGCCGCAGCGCCAATCCGACGCCGTCCAAGACATCGCACAATACGGTGATCGAGGTGATCTGGACCGTGGTGCCGGTCGTGATCCTGCTGGCCATCGCCGTGCCGTCGATCGGCCTGCTGGCGGACCAGTACAAGCCCGCCCCCAAGGATGCGCTGACCGTCAAGGTCACCGGCTATCAATGGTATTGGGGCTATGAATATCCCGACAACGGCATTCCGGAATTCGTTTCGAACATGCTGCCCAAGGACAAGGCGGAGGCGAATGGCGAGCCCTATCTGCTGGCGCCCGACAATCGTCTGGTCCTGCCGGTCGGCCGCCCGATCAAGCTGATCATCACCGGCGCCGACGTGATCCACAGCTTCGCGGTCCCCTCGCTCTGGGTGAAGATGGACGCGGTGCCGGGCCGCCTGAATGAGAAGAGCTTCACCATCGAGAAGCCGGGCGTCTATTACGGCCAGTGTTCCGAGCTTTGCGGCGCGCGCCACGGCTTCATGCCGATCGCGATCGAGGCGCTGGAGCCCGCGCAGTTCGACCAGTGGCTGCTGTCGCAGGGCGGCACGCTGAAGGCCGCCGCACCCGCGGCCACGGCCGAAGCCGCCGCGCCCGCCGCCGCTCCTGCCGCCAAGCTTTGATGTAAGGGCATAGACGCCATGACCACCATTACCGCAGATCATCACGGCGATCATGCTCATGAGCATCATGACGCCGACCACAAGCCGGCCTTCTTCCAGCGTTGGTTCATGTCGACCAACCATAAGGACATCGGCACGCTCTACCTGATCTTCGCGATCATCGCCGGCATCATCGGCGGCGCGATTTCCGGCCTGATGCGCGCCGAACTGGCGCAGCCGGGCATCCAGTATCTCCAGACCTGGGCGCAGTTCAGCGACGGTCCCGAAGCGACGCTGGACCAGGCCTATCACCTGTGGAACGTGCTGATCACCGCCCATGGCCTCATCATGGTCTTCTTCATGGTGATGCCCGCGATGATCGGCGGCTTCGGCAACTGGTTCGTGCCGATCATGATCGGCGCGCCGGACATGGCGTTCCCGCGGATGAACAATATCAGCTTCTGGCTGCTCATCCCCGCCTTCGTCCTGCTCCTCGGCTCGACCTTCGTGCCCGGCGGCACCGGAAACGGCGCGGGCACCGGCTGGACGGTCTATGCGCCGCTCTCCACCAGCGGCTCGGCGGGGCCCGCGGTCGACATGGCGATCCTGTCGCTGCACATCGCGGGCGCCAGCTCGATCCTGGGCGCGATCAACTTCATCACGACCATCCTCAACATGCGCGCGCCGGGCATGACCCTGCACAAGATGCCGCTGTTCGTCTGGTCGGTGCTGGTCACCGCCTTCCTGCTGCTGCTCGCGCTTCCCGTGCTTGCCGCCGCGATCACCATGCTGCTGACCGACCGTAATTTCGGCACCACCTTCTACGATGCCGCCGGCGGCGGCGATCCGGAACTGTACCAGCATCTCTTCTGGTTCTTCGGCCACCCCGAAGTGTACATCATGATCCTGCCGGGCTTCGGCATCATCAGCCAGATCGTCTCGACCTTCAGCCGCAAGCCGGTCTTCGGCTATCTCGGCATGGCCTACGCCATGGTCGCGATCGGCGTCGTCGGTTTCGTCGTCTGGGCGCACCACATGTTCACCACCGGCATGTCGGTCAACGTGAAGATGTACTTCACCGCCGCCACCATGGTGATCGCGGTGCCGACCGGCATCAAGATCTTCTCCTGGATCGCGACGATCTGGGGCGGGTCGATCAGCTACAAGACCCCGATGGTCTGGGCCCTGGGCTTCATCTTCCTGTTCACCGTGGGTGGCGTCACCGGCGTGGTGCTGGCCAATGGCGGCGTGGACGACGTGCTGCACGACACCTATTATGTGGTGGCGCATTTCCACTATGTGCTGTCGCTGGGCGCGGTGTTCGGGCTGTTCGCCGGCTTCTACTACTGGTTCCCGAAGATGTCGGGCCGGATGTACAATGAATTCCTCGGCCATCTGCACTTCTGGGTGTTCTTCGTCGGCGTGAACATGCTGTTCTTCCCGATGCACTTCCTCGGCCTGTCGGGCATGCCGCGCCGCTATCCCGATTATCCGGAAGCCTTCGCCTATTGGAACAAGGTCGCCAGCCACGGCTATGAGATCATGGCGGCCGGCATGCTGATCTTCTTCGTCAACCTTGTCTGGTCGCTGGTCGCCGGCAAGAAGGCGGAGGGCAATCCGTGGGGCGAAGGCGCCACGACGCTGGAATGGACCCTGTCCAGCCCGCCGCCCTTCCACCAGTTCGAGACGCTGCCGGTCATCGACTGACCGCAGGCAAGGGCGTTCCGGTTTGCCGGGACGCCCGGATTGGCGTAAAGGCCGCCAATTCCGGAATCAGGGCGATCCCGGCGCGGCCGTCGCGCCGGGTTGCCGCATGAGGAGATTATGGCAAGCACGCCGATCATGACCGAAGGTTCGGCTCCTGTGATTCCCGCGCACTGGCGGGACTTCGTCGCGCTGACCAAGCCCAGGGTGATGACGCTGGTCGTCTTTACCGGGCTGTGCGGTCTGCTCGCGGCGCCGGGGCATATCCACCCGGTTCTGGCCTTCACGGCGATTCTCTGCATCGCGCTGGGCGCGGGCGCCGCGGCGACGCTCAACCAGTGGTATGAAGCCGACATCGACGCGAAGATGAAGCGCACGGCCAACCGGCCGCTGCCGGCCGGGCGGATGGACCGCCAGTCCGCGCTGCATTTCGGTGTCGGGCTCTCCTTCTTCTCGGTCCTGCTGATGGGCGTCGCGACCAACTGGCTGGCGGCGGCGGTGCTGACCGTGTCGATCCTCTTCTACGTCTTCGTCTACACCATCTGGCTCAAGCCCAGGACGGCGCAGAACATCGTCATCGGCGGCGCGGCGGGCGCCTTCCCCCCCGTCATCGGCTGGGCGGCGGTGACGGGCGACATCGGCGCCCTGCCGGTTGCGCTGTTCATGCTGATCTTCTTCTGGACGCCGCCCCATTTCTGGGCGCTGGCCCTGTTCGTGAAGACGGATTATGCCGCCGCCGGCATTCCCATGTTGCCGGTCGTTTCCGGCGAGGTGGCGACGCGGCGCCAGATCTGGTTCTACACCGCGATCATGGCCGTCGCCGCCATGGCGCCGGTCCTGCTGCGCCTTACCGGGCCCATCTATGGCACCACGGCCCTGCTCGGCACGGCGCTGTTCGTGGCCCTGGCCTTTCAGGTGTTCCGCCGGCGCGAGAGCGATCCCGCGCGCATGACCCCGGAAAAGCGCCTGTTCAAATATTCGGTCCTCTACCTCTTCCTCCTCTTCGGCGCGGTGGTCGTTGACCGCTGGGTGGCCGCATGACCCCCGAGGAAGACCAGCAGGTCCGCGCGCGGCAGAAATCCCGCGCCATCGTGACGGGCGTGCTGCTGGGGGCGCTGGTCATCCTTTTCTACGCGATCACCATCGCCAAGATCGGCGGCGGCCAGTGATGGCGAGCCTGCCGCCATCGCCTTTCGACCGAGACCGCCGCAACCGGCGGACCATGATCGGCATGGCGGGCGTCGGTCTCGCCATGCTGGGCCTGGGTTTCGCTTCCGTGCCGCTCTACCGCATGTTCTGCGAGCAGACCGGCTTCGGCGGCACCACGCAGCGGGCGGCCGCCGATGTGCAGGTCAGGGAAGCGGTGGGCCACCGCATGTCGATCCGCTTCGATTCCAATGTGGCGCCGGGCATGCCGTGGCAGTTCCATCCCGAACGCCGCACCCAGACCGTGACGGTCGGCGCGCGCAACATGGCGATCTTCGTGGCGAAGAACATGTCGGACAAGCCGGTGACGGGGACCGCGAGCTTCAACGTCACGCCGCTCCAGGCGGGCGCCTATTTCACCAAGATCCAGTGCTTCTGCTTCACCCAGCAAACGCTGCAGCCGGGGGAGCAGGTGCGCATGCCGGTGATCTATTATGTCGACCCGAAGATATTGACGGACGCCGACAATAAGGACACGCAGGAAATCACGCTCAGCTACACCTTCTATCCTGTTGAGCAGGACAAGAAGCCAAGCTAAGGCACAATCATAACGCGAACGGGGATGAGAAACGTCATGGCAGGCGCCAAGAACCACGATTATCATATTCTTCCGCCCAGCATCTGGCCCTTTTTCGGCTCCATGTCGGCGCTGGTCATGGCTTTCGGCGCGATCATGTGGATGCATCCCGATGCGCTGCCCGCCGGCGGCGGCTGGGTGTTCCTGATCGGCGTCGCGGGCGTGCTGTTCACCATGTACAGCTGGTGGGCCAATGTCATCGCGGAGGCGCATGCGGGCGATCATACGCCGGTGGTGCAGCTTCACCTGCGCTACGGCATGATCCTGTTCATCGCGTCGGAAGTCATGTTCTTCGTGGGCTGGTTCTGGTCCTTCTTCGACTTCTCGCTCTTCCCCAGCCAGTTGGCGCCGATCGAGGGCCTGTTCCCGTCGAAGGGCATCGAGGTGATGAACGCCTTCGAACTGCCGCTGCTCAACACGCTGATCCTGCTCTGCTCGGGCACGACCGTCACCTGGGCGCACCATGCGCTGATCCACGGCGACCGCGAGGGGCTGAAGAAGGGGTTGACGCTGACAGTCATCCTGGGTGTCCTCTTCTCCTCCATCCAGGCCTATGAATATGCCCATGCGCCGTTCCCCTTCGGCGGCAGCCCCTATAGCTCCGCCTTCTACATGGCGACGGGGTTCCACGGCTTCCACGTGCTGATCGGCACCATCTTCCTGCTGGTGAACCTGATCCGCGCGCACAGGGGCGACTTCACCTCGCGCCAGCATTTCGGTTTCGAGGCGGCTGCCTGGTACTGGCATTTCGTCGACGTGGTGTGGCTGTTCCTCTTCGTCGCCATCTATGTCTGGGGCGGCTGGGGCGCGCCGGTCCACGGCGGTTGATCCTTCCGCAGATGGATTTGCGAAAGACGGCCGGACCTGTTCCGGCCGTTTTCTTTTTCGGCGGCGGGCATTATGCCTGACCCCATGTCCTCGCCAGATCCCCAATCCCCCATGCCGCAGCCGCTGTTGATTGCTTCAGCCATGGGCGCCTGTCCGCGATGCGGCGCGTCGACGCTGTTCGCGGGGCCCGTTCGCTTTGCCGCTTCGTGCCGGTCCTGTGGGCTGGACTATGGCCAGTTCAATGTCGGGGACGGCCCTGCCGCCTTCCTGACACTGATCATCGGCGCGCTGATGGTGGCGATGGCGCTGATGCTGGAATTGAAGGTCCACCCGCCACTCTGGCTGCACATCCTGCTCTGGACGCCGCTGACCGTCCTGGCCGTGATCGGCAGCCTGCGGGTGGCGAAGGGCGCGCTGCTCATCCTGGAATATCGCAACAAGGCGCGCGAGGGACGGTTGACCGCCGGGAACCGCGAGGCATGAGCCGCCGCCTGCCTCTTGTCCCGACGCTGATCGTCGCGGCGGCGGTGCTGGTGATGATCGGCCTTGGCGTCTGGCAGCTTCAACGCCGGGCGGAGAAGGAGGCGACGCTGAGCCTGGTCGCGGCGAATCCGGCCAAGCCTGCCATCGCCTTTCCCGCCTATCCGCCCGTGCCGCCCGAACTTCTGTTCCGGCGCTCCTCCGCCCACTGCCTTCGCGTCGTTCGTTGGCGCAGCGAAGCCGGGCGGGCCGCCGATGGATCGGTCGGCTACCGCTATATTGCCGAATGCGCGACGGGCATCGAGGGGCCGGGTGTGCTGGTGGCGGCGGGCGTCGCCAGAACGCCGGACGCCAAGCCCCAATGGCAGGGCGGTCAGATGCGCGGCTGGATCGGGGAGGAACCCGATCACCGTTCGCTCCTGTCGCGGATCGGCGGCCAGGCCATGCCCTTGCGGCCCATGCTAATCGCCGGAGAACCGGTGCCGGGTCTCAAGCCGCTGGCGCCGCCCACCGCCGCCGACGTGCCCAACAACCATCTGGCCTATGCCGTGCAATGGTTCTTCTTCGCCGGCATCGCGGCGGTCATCTACCTCCTCGCGTTGCGCAGACGGACGCCGCGACCTTAAAAGCTTGCCCGAAGGCGCGTCCGGCGTTACCGCGCTACCCCATCATGCACTATGTGAGCACCAGAGGGAGCGCGCCTGCGCTCGGGTTCGAGGATGTGACGCTGGCCGGGCTGGCGTCCGATGGCGGTCTCTATGTGCCGGAAAGCTGGCCCAGCTTCTCCGCAGACCAGATTCGCGCGCTTTCGGGCCTTTCCTATGTCGAAACGGCGGTACGGGTCATGGCGCCTTTCGTCGCCGGATCGCTGGGCGAAGAGGAATTGCGGGAGCTGTGCACCGCCGCCTATGGCCGGTTCAGCCATGACGCGGTGACGCCGCTGGTGCAGCTCAACCACCGGCATTGGCTGCTGGAGCTGTTCCACGGGCCGACGCTGGCGTTCAAGGATGTGGCGCTGCAACTGCTGGGCCAGTTGTTCGAGCGCTTCCTGTCGCGTCGGGACGATCATCTGACCATCGTCGGCGCGACGTCCGGCGACACCGGATCGGCGGCGATCGATGCGGTCGCCGGACGTGAGAAGATCGACATCTTCATGCTGCATCCGGACGGCCGCGTGTCGGACGTGCAGCGGCGGCAGATGACCACGGTGCTGGCGCCCAATGTCCACAATATCGCCATCGACGGCAGCTTCGACGACGCGCAGGCGCTGGTGAAGGCGATGTTCAATGACGCCGGCTTCGCGCGCCGTTTCAACCTGTCGGCGGTGAACAGCATCAACTGGGCCCGGCTGATGGCGCAGGTCGTCTATTATTTCTACGCCGCGGTCCGTCTGGGCGCGCCTGAACGCGCCATCGCCTTCTCCGTCCCCACCGGCAATTTCGGTGATGTGTTCGCGGGCTATGTCGCGGCGAAGATGGGCTTGCCGGTCGCGAAACTGATGGTCGCGACCAACGTCAACGACATCCTCCACCGCGCGCTGTCGGAGGGTGACTATAGCCAGGGGCAGGTGGTGGCGACCGCCACCCCCAGCATGGACATTCAGGTCAGTTCGAACTTCGAGCGGCTGCTGTTCGACGCGGGCGGGCGCGACGGCAGGGCGCTGGCGGAGCAGATGAAGGGCTTCGAGGCGAGCAAGGCGATGCGCCTCACCAATGCGCAGCGGGACGGCGCATCGGCGCTGTTCGCGTCGGCGCGGGTCGATGCCGACGCCATGACCATGGCGATGCGCTGGGCCTATGACGCGGCGGGGCAGGTGATCGATCCGCACAGCGCGGTCGGCCTGGCGGCGGCGCGGGCGATCGACCTCGACCCGGCGGTGCCGGTGGTCACGCTGGCGACGGCGCATGCGGCCAAGTTCCCCACGGCGGTCGAGCGGGCCACGGGAATCCGCCCCTCGCTGCCTTCGCGCGTGGGCGACCTGTTCGCGCGGGAAGAGGCCTATGCCAAGCTGCCCGGCACCTTCGACGCGGTCACGGCCTATGTCGCGGAGCGGGCGACGCCGAGGGGCTGAGGTGAACCTCCAGACCCTTATAGGCGAGTCCTGGTCCGATTATGGCCTGATCGATTCGGGTCATGGGCGGAAGCTGGAGCGCTATGGCCGTTACCGCTTCATCCGGCCGGAGCCGCAGGCGATGTGGGCGCCGGCGCAGGACGATTGGCAGGCCGACGGCGAATTCGTCCCCGGTTCCGACGAGGAGGGCGGCGGGCGCTGGTTCTACGAGCGCCCCGTGCCGGCCGAAGGCTGGCCCCTGCGCTGGAACGAGGTGACGTTCCAGGCGAGTTGCACGCCCTTTCGCCATCTGGGCTTCTTTCCCGACATGGCGCCGGTCTGGGACTGGATGCGCGGCAAGCTCGCGGACAAGATCAGCGCCGGGGATCAGGCGCAGGTGATGAACCTGTTCGGCTATACCGGCGTCGGCACGCTGGCCATGGCGGCGGCGGGCGCGCAGATGGTGCATGTCGATGCCTCCAAGAAGTCGGTGGCGCAGGCGCGGGCCAACGCCGCGCTGTCGGGGCTGGAGGACCGGCCGGTCCGCTGGATCGTCGACGATGCGGCGAAGTTCGTCGCGCGCGAGGTGCGGCGCGGGCGGCGTTATGACGGCATATTGCTCGATCCCCCCAAATATGGCCGTGGGCCCGATGGTGAGGTCTGGCGGCTGGAGGAGGATCTGCCGGGGCTGATCGCCCATTGCCGGCAATTGCTGGATGCGGACAGCCGCTTTCTGTTCCTGACCGTCTATGCCGTCCGCATGTCGGCGCTGGCCATCGGGGAATTGCTGCGCCAGGCTTTTGCCGATCTGCCGGGCACGGTGGAAGCGGGCGAACTGGCCGTGCGCGAAGAGGCGCGCGGATTGATGCTGCCCACCGCGATCTGGGCCAGGTGGAGCCGCTGAGTCCATTCCGTCATTGGGCGACGGGCGGCTGAAGTTTGTTCCGTCTGCGTGGTCCAGACGTGTCGACCGGGCTCCTGCCCGCGCCCGATTTAACGCGGTGCGCTTTAGAAACTGGCCTTCAGCCCGTCGATCACGAACTGAGCGGCCAGTGCCGCCAGCAGGACGCCCAGCAGCCGCGTGATCACCGCTTCGATCTTGGCGCCGAGCAGCGCCATGATCGGCCCCGCCGCCAGCAGCGACCCCAGCATCAGCACCAGCGTCACGACCACCGCGCCGATCACCACCAACCGTTCGCTCAGCCCTTCCGCCCGTGACATCAGCAGCATGACCGTGGCGATCGAACCCGGCCCGGCGATCATCGGCATCGCCATGGGGAAGACCGAAACATCCTCGACCTCGGGCGTTTCCGCGATCTTCTGGGCCCGGTCCTCTCGCCGCTGGGTGCGCTTTTCGAACACCATGTCCATGGCGATGATGAACAGCATGATCCCGCCCGCGATGCGGAAACTGTCCAGCTCTATTCCCAGGACGCCCAGCAACTGCTTGCCCCAGAGCGCGAACAGCAGCAGGATGCCTGCGGCGATGGCCACGGCGCGGATCGCCATGCCGCGCCGCTGGATCTGCGTCGCGCCGGTGGTGAGGCTGGCATAGATCGGCGCGCAGCCCGGCGGGTCGATCACCACGAACAGGGTGACGAAGGCGGAGATGAACAGTTCCGTCATTGCGCCGCGGCCACCCTGTCGTCGATCACCGTTTCATAGCCGGTGCCGTTCCACATGCGCACGATCACGCGGCGGCTGCCGTCCGGGGCGGCCTCTGCGCTCCAGCTCAGGCTTTCGTCGCGGGGAACCGGCTGTATCCCGCCCGTTTTGCGATCCGGAGGGGGAACGGCCGGCCGGGGGCCGTCGCCGGCGCGGCCGCGCTTGCAGGTCGCGACCTTGCCGATGAGGAATTCGGGCGCTTCACGGGCGCTGGCGAGCGTGTCGCCATGGTCCATGATCCATTTCCATTCGCCCTTCCTGTCCCGTTGCCAGATGGTGGTGAAATAGCCGACCGATCCGTCCGGCCGCTTCCAGCCGCCGGTGCTGGCCGCCAGATTGCCGTCGCAGGACACATAGATGGCCGACGGCGTCCAGCTTACCGGGGCGGGCGGATCGGCGCGGCCCTT
Organism: Sphingobium sp. RSMS; assembly: GCF_005406185.4. Lineage (NCBI taxonomy): Bacteria > Pseudomonadati > Pseudomonadota > Alphaproteobacteria > Sphingomonadales > Sphingobiaceae > Sphingobium > Sphingobium sp. RSMS. The sequence continues at coordinate 3,451,703 of NZ_CM191257.1, forward strand.
CAGCCATTGCTTCGCCAGCACCCGCTGCGGCACGAACATCACCGCCTCGTCCGCCGCCGTTGCGCGGAAGGCGGTCCATTGCCCCTTCTGCTGCGCCAGCCGGTTGAAGGCGAGTTCGGCGGCGAACACGGAACTGGGATCGGGTTGATAACGCATGGGTGGGCGCGCGCCCACCAGCGCCGGCAATGTCAGGGCAAGAAGCGCGGCGCGCGCCTTCACAGCCCCTCCGGCTTGGGCAGTCCGGCCCGCGCATGCGCCGCCACCAGCGTGTTGCGCAGCAGGACAGCGATGGTCATCGGCCCGACGCCGCCCGGCACCGGGGTAATGGCGCGGACATGCGCCAGCGCCTCGGCCGTGGCGACGTCGCCGACGATCCGGCTCTTGCCGTCATCCGTATCGGCGATGCGGTTGATGCCGACGTCGATCACGGTCGCGCCGGGCCTGATCCACTCGCCCTTCACCATTTCCGCCCGGCCCACGGCGGCGACGACGATGTCGGCGCGATGCACCACCGAGGCGATGTCCCGCGTGCGGCTGTGCGCGATGGTGACCGTGCAATTTTCCGCCAGCAGCAATTGCGCCATCGGCTTGCCCACGATGTTGGAGCGGCCGACGACCACCGCCTCCAGGCCGGAAAGGTCGCCCAGCTCATCCTTCAGCAGCATGATGCAGCCCAGCGGCGTGCAGGGCACCAGCGCCTCCTGCCCCGTGGCGAGCAGGCCCGAATTGACGACATGGAACCCATCCACATCCTTGGCGGGATCGATCGTGCCGATCACCGATGCTTCGTTGATGTGCGACGGCAGCGGCAACTGGACGAGGATGCCGTCCACCCGGTCGTCGGCATTCAGTTCTTCGACCAGGTCCAGCAATTCCTCCTCGCCTATGGAAGCGGGCAGCTTGAACTCCATGCTTTCCATGCCCACGGCGACGGTCATCTTGCCCTTGTTGCGGACATAGACGGAACTGGCCGGGTCCTCGCCTACCAGCACCACGGCCAGACCCGGCTTGCGTCCCGTCTTCGCTATGAAAGCGCCGACCCCGTCCGCGACCTTGCCGCGAAGCGTCTCCGCAAAGGCCTTGCCGTCGATGATCTTGCCGATGGTCATGATGCTTCACCCTGTTCTTCGATAATGGTGGAGAGCCGGCCATAGGCCAACGCTTCACCGCCCCCCTTGATCCGCAGCCGCTTTAGCCGGTTGGTGTCGCCCGATTCCAGCGAAATCGCGCTGCGGGGCCAATCCAGCCGCTTCGCCAGCAGCGCGATCAGCGCCGCATTGGCCTTGCCCTTTTCCGGCGCGGCGCGGACGCGGGCGCTCAGCCACGCCGCGCCCCTGTCGTCCGTCCAGACGCCGCCGACCTCCTCCCGCGTCGCGCCCGGCGTCAGGCGGACGGAGAGGAGGAGATCGTCGTCGTCCCGGCTCCAGACCGTCACACCAGCCCGAACAGCGGCGGCAATATGGCCTGGCGGATGATGAGAATGCCCAGCAGCACGACCATGGGCGACAGGTCGAGCGCGCCCAGGTCCGGCAGCACCCGGCGGATGGGATTGTAGATGGGCGCCGTCATCCGATCCAGCGCGACCATCACGGTGCGCACGAAATCATTGGAAAGATTGACGACGTTGAAGGCGATCAGCCAGCTCATGATGGCCTGGATGATGATGATCCACCACAGCACATCGAGCAGGATGACGATGATCTGATAGAGGGCGTAGGCCATGCGATCTCCGAATTGATGGGCATTCGCTCTAGAGCGATTTCAAGCCGGATGGAACATCAGACGGCCCGGAAATCGCGGAAAGCAAAGCTGATGGAGCCGAGGGGATGCCCGCATCGCCAGCGCGGTGGGGGATTATTCCACCAGATGCAAGGCCCGTTCGGCCAGCGGCATGGATTTCGCCAGCCCCGCCGCTATACCCCGCCCCATGGAATTTCGCGACGCCACGCCTGAGGACGCTCCCCTGATCGCCGCCTGCCATGTGGCAAGCTGGCGCAGCGCCTATGCGCATTTCATGGACCCGGCCTATCTGGCGGGCGGGATCGAGGCGGAGCGGTTGGCGCATTGGAGGCGGCGGCTGGCCGAAGCAGCGCCCACACAGCGGATCATCGTCGTGGAAGAGGAGGGGCGGCCGGTCGGCTTCGCCTGCCTGGTCGGCGCGGATCATCCGCGCTGGGGCACGCTGGTCGACAATCTGCATGCCCTGCCGGACGCCAGGGGCAAGGGGCTGGGCAGCGCCTTGTTGGCCGAGGCGGCCCGATGGTCGCTGGAGCATTTCCCCGGAAGCGGCCTGTACCTCTGGTGCTATGCCGACAATCATGCGGCGCGGGGATTTTATGGGTATCGCGGCGGGCTGGTGGTGGAAAATACGGCCAAAGCCGGTCCCGATGGGCGCACCTTGCCGGAGCAGCGCTATCATTGGGCCGATCCGGCGCTGCTTCTCAAGGGACGTTGAAGAGGCAGATGAGTGTGCTCCTGCGCGGGCGGGAGCACATGGCCTTACCGTCCGATCACCGGTGCACCAACGTGCCCGCACCGCGATCGGTGAAGATTTCCAGCAGCATCGCATGCGGCACCCGGCCGTCGAGGATGACGGCGGCGTCCACCCCGCCTTCCACCGCACGGACGCAGGTTTCCAGCTTCGGGATCATGCCGCCGCTGATGGTGCCGTCCTCCTCCAGTCCCTGGATCGCCGCCGGGTCGAGATCGGTCAGCAACTGGCCCTGCTTGTCCAGCACGCCCGCCACGTCGGTGAGGAGGAAGAAGCGCGACGCCTGCAATTCCGCCGCTATGGCGCCTGCCATGGTGTCGGCATTGACATTGTAGGTGTGCCCGTCCGCGCCGATGCCCACCGGCGCGACCACCGGAATGATCCCGTTCTGCGTCAGCGTGTCGAGGATGCTGCGGTCGACCCGCACCGGATCGCCGACAAAACCCAGGTCGACATTGCGTTCTATGCCGGAATTGGGGTCCGCCTCCCGCTTGCCCAGCACCTTTTCGCAGAGGACCAGGCCGCCATCCTTGCCCGAAATGCCGACCGCGCGGCCGCCAGCGCCGGAGATCCAGCCCACGATCTCCTTGTTGATCGATCCGGCCAGCACCATTTCCGCGATCTGCGCGGTTTCCTTGTCAGTGACGCGCAGGCCGCCGACGAACTGCGATTCGACGCCCAGCTTCTTCAGCATCGCGCCGATCTGCGGTCCGCCGCCATGGACGACGACGACATTGATGCCGACCGCCTTCATCAGCACGACATCTTCCGCGAAATCGCGCGCCGCCTCCGGATCGCCCATGGCATGGCCGCCATATTTCACGACGAAGGTCTTGCCCGCATATCGCTGCATATAGGGCAATGCTTCGACGAGGGTTTCGGCCTTGGCGAGGAGCGCCGGATCGGGGGCGTGCTTGCTGTTCATGCGCGGGCGCATAGGGCACTATGCGCCCAGCCGCAAGCTAGCGATCCAGCCGCCGCCCCAGCGCGACCAGCGCATAGATGACGGGCGGCACCAGCAGCGCCGACAGCGTGATCTTCGCCAGCATCTGGCCCAGCAGCAGCTCTCCGATCGGGAACACGCCGTAAAAGGCGATGGAGACGAAGAGCAGGGTATCCGCGATCTGCGACAATATGCTTGCGACCGCGGCGCGCAGCCAGAGCAGGCGGCTGCCCTCCCGCCCCTTGAGCGCGGCGAAGAGGGTGACGTTCAGCGTCTGCGAAATGCCGTAGGCGATGATCCCGCCCAGCCAGATGCGCGGCGTGCCGCCCATCATCAGCGCGAAGGCGTCGCGCCTTGCCGGGTCCATGTCGCTGGCGGCGGGCACGGACAGCACGACGATGGACAGCAATATGGAGGCGATGAGCGGCAGGAAGCCCACCTGCACCAGCCGGTTGGCGACGGCGCGGCCATGCAGTTCCGCCACGGCGCTGGAAATCGTCACCAGCAGCAGGAAGGCGAAGATGCCTGCCTCCACCGCCAGCGGACCAAGGCCGAACCAGGGACCGATGGCGGACAGCGGCCCCAGCGTCACCTGTTTGTTGCCGAGCACGCCCGCAATGCAGACCATGCCGCCGTAGAAGATCGAAAAGACGAAAAGCGAACGCGCAATGGGCGCGGGATGCGAAGCCATTGCCGGCACTTACCGGGGTTTCGGCGGAGTGGGAAGTGCTTAGAAGGCGGGGCAGCTTCCGTTCGCCCGTTCAGCTTTCCAAAGCGCCCTTGGCGGCGCGCAGCCCCGCCTTGCCGTTCCGCGCGAGTGTGCGTTTCAACGCTTCCGGGCTTGGCGCGACGAGGAAGCCGAAGCTGACGCAGCCCTGTTTCGTCTCCACCGCATGGTGCAGGCGATGGGCCTGGACGATCCGCTTCATATAGGCGGAGCGCGGGACGTGGCGATGGCCGATGCGGCGATGGACGATGATGTCGTGGAAGCCGAGATAGATGGCGCCATAGGCCGCGATGCCGGCGCCCATCGCCGTCGCCCAGTCGCCCCACTGCCACTGCACGCCGCCCAGCAGCAGCAGGATGGAGGGCATGGCGAAGATCACGAAATAGAGGTCGTTCGCTTCCCAGCGGCCGGTGCGTTCCCGATGGTGGCTGGCGTGCAGGAACCAGCCCGGCCCGTGCATCACCCAGCGGTGCATGACATAGGCGAAGCCCTCCATCGCGGCGACTGTCGCGAGGAAGATGAGGATGAGCGAAAGGGCGGTCATCGGCGCATTATAGGGACGGGACGGTGCGCATGCGACCCTGCTGGCCAAAGAAAAAGGCCGCGACCCTGAGGATCGCGGCCTTTTCGGTCCGTTCGGCCGATCAGAAGGAAGCGGTGAGCGAACCGACCACGCCGGCCTTGCTGATATTGTGGCCCGCGGGCGAATAGAGCGACTTGTTGGTGTCGACGTAGGAAACGCCCAGGGTCAGGTGATTCCAGGTGTAGGTCGCGCCGATGTTCCAGTCGGTATATTCCTTGCCGATGGTCAGGTAGCTGGGGCCGAAGCTGTGGCCCAGATGCGCCGACAGGCCCAGCGGGGTGTTGGGAATGCTCGTCGACAGATCCCCTGCGACGTAGAGATTGTCTTCCTTGCCGTTGCCGACCGTCAGCGCCTTCGCCTTGGGCGCATAGTTGACGGTCAGCTTCGCCGTGGCGGGACCGAAGGTGCCCTTGACCGAGGCATAGGGCTCGACGAAGTCGGTATTCGCTTCGGCATTGCCGGGATAGTAATAATAGAGGACGCCGACGTCGATGGTGGCTGCGCCAATGGTCGTCGAATAGCCGCCGATCAGGTCGAGTTCCTGATCGGAGCCATTGGCGACATAATCGTCGATCGAGGAACCCCAGGCCGAAACGTAGAAGCCAGAGCTGTGGGTGATGGTGAGGCCACCCTGAAGCGCGATCTTCTTGTTGGTCTGCGAAATGCCGCGGAAGCGATAGTCGGTGACGAGCGCGGCGTTGCCGGTCACGGTGAGATCCGGAGTGGGCTCGTCCTGAGCGAAGGCCGGTGCCGACATGGCGGCAAGGGCAAGGGCCGAGAGGCCGAGTATGGACTTACGCATATGATTTCCCCTTGATGGTATCTGCGATCGTCCCACCTGCGTCATGGTCCCGGATCTCTATCGCCCTGCACGGGATGGACCGGGTTGCCTCAACGAAGGAGGGATGCCTTTCCCCGCTGCGGCGCACAAGATTTTATTGCTGGTCGATGAAGTTTGCTGCTGTAATGTTGCTGGTCTGCAACAAAATCAGGCATGATTATGGCACCGGGCGCGGCCGCGCACGGTTTTCGCCGCAATTCGGGACTGGCCGGCTAGGGGAAAAGGGGCGCTGAATCCCGCGCCGCGTGAATGACGCGCTGCGGATAGGGGATGGTGATGCCATGTTCGCGGAACAGCAGCCAGAGCCGGCCGAGCACATCGGACTTCACATTGCCGACGCCGCTTTCCGGGTCGCTGATCCACACCAATATGTCATGTTCGACCCGGTTCTCGCCAAAGGCGGTGAGCCAGACATTGGGCTTGGGATTGCGGAGCACGCGGGGGCTTTCCTGCGCGGCGCGCAGCATCAGTTCCTGCGCCAGCTTCAGGTCGCTGTCATAACCGATGCCGACGGGGATGCGGACGCGGACGTTGCGGTCGGAATAGGACCAGTTCTCCACCTCCTGCGTCATCAGGTTTTCGTTCGGGATCAGATGTTCCTTGCCGTCGCGGGTGATGACGCTGACGGCGCGCACGCCGATCTTGTTCACCCAGCCGAAGCTGTCGCCCACGACGATGACGTCGCCGGGCTTGATCGATCGGTCCATCAGCAGGATGATCCCGGCGATCAGATTGCCGAATGTCTTCTGCAGGCCGAAACCCACGGCCAGCCCTAGCGCGCCGGAGAAGACGGTGAAGGCGGTGAGGTCTATCCCCAGCAGGTCGACGCCGATGAAGAAGGCGGCGACTACCACGACGATGGCGGCCAGCTTCTGCGCCAGCAGCTTCTGCGTGGCGTCCAGTCCATGGGCGCGGCTGATGCTGCGTCCGACGATGCGGTTGGCCAGGCGGACCAGGGCGAACAGCGCGACGCAGATCGCGGCCATGCTGACCAGCCCGAGCAGGGTGACGCGCCGCCTGCCGAGGTCGAGGCCCACGCCGTCCAGCATGTCCGCCACCGGGGCGAAGCCGCCGCTGCTGCCGGAAAGGACCATCACGAACAGCAGCAGGGCGATCGGCAGCACGGCAAGGCGCGCTATGGCGAGGCTGCGCAATATGTGGACGGCCAACAGCGAGAGGGACAGGGCCAGCGCGGCGCTCAGGATCAGATGGGCGAAGTCCCCGATCGGCCAGAAGGCGACGGCCAGGGCCGTGACGAGAGCGGCGATGGCGTGGCGCAGGATCGGGCGCAGATGCCCCGCCAGCGCCTCCCCCAGGGCGCGGAAGCGGTGGCGCAGGCGCGGCGAGGCGAACCGGGCGACGGCGCTGGCGACCAGATGGATGGCGACGGCCAGCGCCAGCGCGACCAGGGGATGGACGATGGCGGGATCGCCCGGCAACAGGGACAGGAGATCGGGCAAGCCCGGCGTCATCCGCGCATGGCCCGGAAGCGGGCAAGGCCCGCGTCGAGATCGGCTATCAGGTCGTCGCTGTCCTCCAGCCCGATTTGGAGCCGGACGAGCGGCCCCTCCGCCTGCCAGGCGGTGGCGGTGCGGTAGCGCGCCGGATCGACGGGCAGGGCGAGGCTTTCGAAGCCGCCCCAGCTATAGCCGATGCCGAAATGGGCGAGACCGTCGATCAGGGCGGCGCGGGCCTTTTCATCGCCGCCCTTGAGGACGAAGCTGAACAGGCCGCTGGAGCCGGTGAAATCGCGTTGCCACAGGGCATGACCGGGGCAGGAGGGCAGGGCCGGGTGGAGGACGCGGGCGACATCGGGCTGCTGCGACAGCCATTGCGCGATGCGCAGGGCGCTCGCCTGGTGCTGGTTGAGGCGGACGCCCAGGGTGCGCAGGCCCCGCGCGGCGAGCCAGGCGTCGTCGGGGCTGGTCATCTGGCCGAACAGATAGGCGGCCTGGCGGATTTTCGGGAAGAAGGCTGGGGTGGCCGTCACCGATCCGATCATCACGTCGCTGTGGCCGACGATATATTTGGTGCAGGCAAGGATGCTGATGTCGACGCCATGGCTGAGCGCCGGGAAGAACCAGGGCGTGGCCCAGGTGTTGTCGATCAGGGTCGCCACGCCCCTGTCCCGGGCCATGGCGGTGATGGCGGGCACGTCCTGCACCTCGAAGGTCAGGCTGCCGGGGCTTTCCATGAAGATGGCGCGGGTGGCGTCGGTGATGAGGTCCGCGATCCCGGCGCCCACGGTCGGGTCGTAATAGACCGTCTCTATGCCGAGCGGCCGCAGCATCTGCTCGCAGAAATTGCGGGTCGGGTCATAGGCGCTGTCGACCATCAGGAGCTGGTCGCCGGGTTTCAGCACCGCCATCAGCGCGCAGGCGATGGCCGCCACGCCCGATGGGTAGAGCATGGTGCCTTCGGCGCCCGGCTCCATTTCGGTGAGGGCGTCCGACAGGCTCCATGCCGTCGGCGTGCCCTTGCGCCCGTAGAACAGGCGTTCATGCGTGCTGCGCCCCGCCGCGCTGCGCAGATGCGCGACATCGTCGTAGAGAATGGTGGAGGCCCGCCAGACCGGCGGGTTGACGATGCCGCCGGGCTGGCCCGGCATGCCCGTCCATTCGGGCTTGCGGCCTGCCTGTGCGATCTGGGTCAGGGGCTTGCGGTCGCGCCGCTTGTCGGCATCCTGGCTCATGCGGCGGGGCCGGTCGCTTTCGGCGTGGCCGGATCCAGCCCCCATTCGGACCAGCTTCCGTCATAGAGGGTGACGTCGGTCTTGCCGAGCAGTTCGAGGCCCGCGAGCAGGATCGCCGCCGTCACGCCGCTGCCGCAGCTCGTGATGATCGGACGGTCGAAATCGGTCCCGGCGTCGAGGAACAGGCGGCGAAGGTCCTCGCCCCGCTTCATGCTGTTGTCGGCATGATAGAAGGCGGAGGAGGGAATGTTGCGGCTGCCCGGAATATGGCCCGACGCCATGCCGGGGCGGGGCTCCTTCTCCTCCCCCGTGAAGCGTGCCGCGCCGCGTGCGTCGAGCACCTGTTCGGCCTGGCTTTCGAGGTTGGCGAGAAGATCCTCCTTGGTGCGGACCTGCCCGACGGCGCGTTTCGCAACGGCATTGCCGGGCCGTGGCGCCGGCATGCCGCTTTCCGTCGGCCGTCCCTCCGCCAGCCATTTGGGCAGGCCGCCGTCGAGGATCGCCGCGCCCTTGCCCACGCCATAGAGGTGCATCATCCACCAGCCGCGCGCCGCGCTGTGGGTGGGGCTGTTGTCATAGACGACGATCCGGCTGTCCGCGTCGATGCCCAGCCGGCGGCAGCGCTCCGTCATGAAATCGTCGGTCGGCAGCATGCCGGGGCGCGGATCGTCCGCGTCGGCGAGGCTGGGCAGGTCGAGGAACGCGGCGCCGGGGATATGGACGGCCTCGAACTCGGCCCCGGGATCGCGGGGCACGCCGGGAAGGAACAGGCTGGCGTCGACGATCCGGAGGTCGGGCTTGCCCAATTCTCCCTCAAGCCAGTCGGTCGATACCAATATGTCCATGCGTGCCCTTGCTCCCTCGCTCGTTCGGCCACCTGCTTGGGTGGCGCAGAGCCATTCTAGGAGCGGCGGGCGGAGGTGGGAAGGGCCGATTGGCCTTAGCTGGAGAGGTTGAGCGCCGTCGCGCGGCTGCCGGGGGTGCGGTATTGGCGCGGGCCAAGGTCAAGGCGGAAGGGGGAGAGGCGCTCGACCGGCGGCGATTGTTCTTCCCCGACGATGAAGACGCTGCCGCTGCGTCCCGTGCCTTCGCGGTCGCCCGTCCAGCTATAACGGGCGTCGAAGGCGATCAGTGGGATCAGCAGGGCGCGCTGGCCCATGGGAATGGCGGCGATCGCCTGTGCGTCCAGGCGCATTTCCCCGCTGAGCTTCTGCGTCTCGCCGGGCGCGATGGATACCACCGAATGGACGGGGAGGCCGGTTTCGCCCGCGAAGAATGGCTGGAACAGCGCCTGTTGCTGCGCATCGGCATTGGCGATCAGGCTGCGGACCAGGATGTCCTCCGCCGTGCGGCTGCCGCGATTGTGGAGCGTCAGCCGGTAGCCGATGGTCGCGCCGAGCAATGTCAGGCGGGCGGCCTGCACGTCCATGGCGAGATCGATCCATGGGCGGTCGGCATCGTCCGGCGCGGGCTTGGGTTCGGGCGGGGCAGGCATTGCCCTGGCTTGCGGCGGGGATGCAGCCGGCACGGGCGGCGGCGCGGCTTCGGCTTCGTAGGGCGGTTCCTCCGCCGCGCCCTGCCTGCGGCGGCGCAGCCGGAAGCGGGCCCCGATCAGCAGGACGGCGGCGACCGCTGCGGCGGCGGCGATCCAGGGCCATGTGGGCGCCGGGGGCTGCTGAGGTGGACCCAGCGGCGCCGGCGTCGGGCTGGGGACGGTGGCGTTGTCGGCAGGGGGGAGGCTCTGGTTTTCGATGGGGGATGGCGGCGGAGGCGTCTCCACTGGGGCGGGTTTTTCGGCCGGGGTCTGGCTCTGCGGTGCAGCTTGCGGGGCGCGCTCCGGCCCGGCGGATGGCCGGGTGGGCTGGCTTTGCGGCTGCGGCTGGGTAGGCGCCGGGGCGGCGATGGGCGGAAGCTGGATCGTCGGCGCGACGACCGGCGGCGGCGTCACGGTGGTGGGCGCGCCGCGAAACACGTCCAGTTCCGGCCCCTGTGCATTGGGATTGGTCTGGGTCTGCGGCTGGGTGCGCGGCAGGTTGAAGACCGGATCGGCGCTATTTTCCTGCTGGGCGAAGGCAGGCGTGGCCAGCAGCAGCGGCGCGGCGAACAGAAGCGAGAAGCGGAACCCCATGGGTGGCAGCCAAGGCATCCGCCCAAGTGAACCCGCCATGAACGAAAGGCAAGAGAGGCGCGGCGATGACATCTGCCGTGCAATGGCGTAGATGGCCTGCCATGACTGACATGCCGACTCCACTTCATCTGGGCCAGGCCAGTGCCCTGCCTGCGCGTCCGGAAGACGCCGTGCTCGACTATGTGCCCAATCCCCGGCCGGGGAAGCCCTATCTGGTGCGCTTCACCGCGCCCGAATTCACCTCGCTCTGCCCGGTGACGGGGCAGCCGGACTTCGCCCATCTGGTGATCGACTATGCGCCCGCCGCGACCATCGTCGAATCGAAGTCGCTGAAGCTGTTCCTGGGCTCCTTCCGCAACCATGCCGCCTTCCATGAGGATTGCACGGTCGGAATCGGGGAGAGGCTGTTCGCGGAGATGAACCCGATCTGGCTGCGCATCGGCGGATACTGGTATCCGCGCGGGGGCATTCCCATCGATGTGTTCTGGCAATCGGGCGAGCCGCCGGCGGGGCTATGGCTGCCGTCGCAGGATGTGCCGGGCTATCGCGGGCGGGGTTGAGCCGCCCTGGTCGTCATGCCAGCGAAAGCTGGCATCTCAGGAGGCAATGCGTGACCGCGAGGCGAAGCTGGACCTATATCATGACAAACAAGCGCCGTGGCGTGTTGTATGTAGGGATTACCACCAACCTTGCCGTTCGCGTCGATCAGCACCGTCGCGGCATGGGTTCGGATTTCTGTCGCAAATATAATCTGCATCGGCTGGTGCTGGCCGAGGAGCATGGCCGGGTCGATGACGCCATCGCCCGGGAGAAGGCGCTGAAGGCCTGGAAGCGGGATTGGAAGCTTCAGTTGATCGAGCAGAGCAATCCTGAGTGGCGGGATTTGTCCGACTTCATCGCGTAGCGGCCTGAGATCCCAGCTTTCGCTGGGATGACGAAGTTCTTTGTTTGACAAACGAACAACAACATTCGACCAACGACATCATCGGTGGGACGCCCGGCTTGACCGGTGAAGCGAAAGGGGCGATCCCCCTGTCATCCTGGCGCGAACCTTTTGCCGCGCCGTTCCAACCTGTCGGAGTTGCGAACCTCATGTCCTTTTCGAAGATCCTTCCGCTGATGCTGGCGGCCGCGCCGCTTGCCATGGCGATGCCGGCGCTGGCGCAGACGGTGCCTGCCGGACCCGCCGCGGGCGTGACCACCCAATTGCCCCGTGGCGCCGCGCCAAGCCATTATGCCATCACCGTCACCCCCGATGCGGCCAATCTGAAGTTCACGGGCAAGACGACCATCGACGTCACCGTGACGCAGGCGATGCCCGCGCTGGTGCTGAACGCCGCCGACCTGACGGTGAGCAGCGTCACCCTGACTCCCGCAAAGGGCAAGGCGGTAAAGGGAACCGCGAAGATCGACGCCGCCGGGCAGACCGTCACCTTCGACTTCGGCAAGCCGGTCCAGCCGGGCAGCTACAAGCTTGCCATCGACTATGCGGGGATCATCAACACGCAGGCGAACGGCCTGTTCGCGCTCGATTATACCGACAATGCGGGTCAGGCGAAGCGCGCCCTCTTCACCCAGTTCGAGGCGCCCGACGCCCGCCGTTTCGTGCCGAGCTTCGACGAGCCGAGCTACAAGGCGACCTTCGACCTTTCCGCCGTCATCCCCGCCGACCAGCTTGCGGTCAGCAACATGCCGGTCAAGGGCAGCAGCGACGCCGGATCGGGGAAGAAGCTGGTGACTTTCGGCACCAGCCCCAAAATGTCCTCCTATCTGCTGTTCTTCGGTCTGGGCGAACTGGAGCGCGCCACCAAACAGGCGGGCGCGACCGAGGTCGGCGTGATCACCGGCAAGGGGAATACGGGGAAGGCGCAACTCGCGCTCGACGCTTCGGCGGCGATCCTGCCTTATTATAACGACTATTTCGGCGTGCCCTTCCCGCTGCCCAAGCTGGACAATGTCGCCGGGCCGGGACAGAGCCAGTTCTTCTCCGCCATGGAGAATTGGGGCGCGATCTTCACCTTCGAGCGCGCGCTGCTGGTCGATCCGCGCTTCACGTCGGAAAGCACGCGGCGGACCATCTATTCCATCGTCGCGCATGAAATGGCGCACCAGTGGTTCGGCGATCTCGTCACCATGGCCTGGTGGGACGACCTCTGGCTGAACGAGGGTTTCGCAAGCTGGATGGCGACCAAGGTCACGGACAAGCTGAACCCCGAATGGGAAATGCTGCTTTCCCGCGTCAATGGCCGCGAGCGGGCGATGAGCCTCGATTCGCTGGCCACGACCCACCCGATCCTCCAGAAGATCCACACCGTCGATGAGGTGAACCAGGCGTTCGACGACATCACCTATGAAAAGGGTGAGGCGGTCATCACCATGCTGGAGGGCTTTGCCGGGGAGGATGCGTGGCGATCGGGCATCCGCGCCTATATGAAGCAGCATGCCTATGGGAACACCGTGACCGACGATTTGTGGAAGGCGGTCGAAGGCGCGGGCGCCAAGGGCGTGGTGGGCATCGCGCATGATTTCACCAGCCAGCCGGGCATTCCGCTGGTGAAGGTCGACAGCGCGCAATGTCAGGGCGGATCGACCATCCTGTCGCTCAGCCAGGGCGAGTTCAGCCGCGACCGGAAGGACAAGACGCCGCTCAAATGGAATGTGCCGGTGATGGCGCAGGCTATCGGTCAAGCGGGCGGCGGGGCGCAGCAGCGGCTGATCCTCAATGGCTCGGCGCAGGTCACGCTGCCGGGCTGCGGCGCCTATATCATCAATGCGGGGCAGACGGGCTATTATCGCTCGCTCTATCCGGAGGCGAATGTGAAGGCGCTCGCGAAGGACTTCACCAAGCTCGCCTCCATGGACCAGATCGGCCTGCTGGCGGACAATTTCCAGCTTGGCCTGGGTGGCTATCAGCCCATGGGACTGGCCCTCGACCTGATCGACGCCGTGCCCGCGACGGCCAGCCCCGCCGTGCTGGCGGAGGTGCCGGACTATCTCGACAGCGCCCATATGATGCTGGAGAGCGACAAGGCCGCGCAGGCGCGGGTTGCCGCCTATGCCTCGAAAAAGCTGAGCCCTGTGTTGGCGACCGTCGGTTTCGACGCCAGGCCGGGCGAGAATCCGCAGGTGCCGGTCCTGCGGTCGGCGCTGGTGTCGACGCTGGGCGGCATGGGCGACAAGGCCGTGGTGGCGGAGGCGAACAGGCGCTTCGCCGCGCTGGCCGGCAATCCGGCGGCGCTGGACGGGCCGCTGCGCAATGTCTGGCTGCGGATCATTGCCGAGAATGCCGACGCCGCGACCTGGGACAGGCTGCGCGCCATGGCCAATGGGGCGAAGACGGACCTCGAAAAGAGCACGGTCTTCGCGCTGCTGGGCGTCGCCAAGGATGAGGCGCTGGCGAAGAAGGCGCTGGACCTCGCCATGACGGACGAGCCAGGCAAGACGACCAGCGCGGCGATCATCTCCGCCGTGGGCGGGGAGCATTCGATGCTTGCCGTCGACTATGTGCTGGCGCACCGCCAGCAATATGAGGCGATGATCGACGTGTCGGCGCGGAGCCAGGCGATTGCGCGGCTGGGCGGCAACTCCGCCGATCCGGCGATGGTGACGAAGCTGGACGCCTATGCGACCCAATATCTGACGCCGGAATCGCGCAAGGTGGTGGATCGCTCCATCGCCGCGATCAAGACGCGGATCGAGACGCGGGCGCGGCTGAAGCCCGCGCTGCTCGCCTGGTTCGCCAGGAAGTGAGACGGGGGGCGGTGGAGCGATCCACCGCCTTTTTTGGTCCTCCCCATCTTTCGATGGGGAGGAATTTCTTACAGCAACCGCCGCTCGAACGCGCCGCGTTCCAGTTCCTCCCGGAAATCGGGATGGGCGATCCCGATCAGCGCGCGGGCGCGTTCCGACAGCGTCTTGCCCTTCAGGTCGACCCAGCCATGTTCGGTGACGACGATGTGGGTGTCGGTGCGCGGCGTCGTGACGGGGCCGTCGAGCCATGGCACGATCCGCGAGACCGTCCCCTTCGCCGCCGTCGAGTGGCAGGCGATGATCGACTGGCCGCCCTTCGACGCATAGGCGCCGCGCACGAAATCGAGCTGGCCGCCGGTGCCGCTATATTGGCGGCCGTTCATATATTCGGAGTTGCAGGCGCCGCTGAGGTCCACCTGAATCGTGGCGTTGACTGAAATCACCCTGTCGTTCTGCGCGATGATGTGCGGGGCGTTCACATGCTCGACCGGATGCGCCTCCAGCGCCGGATTGTCGTGCAGGAAGTCGTAAAGGCCCTGGTCGCCCATGGCGAAGGTGAAGACCGAGCGGCCGGGATGGATTTTCTTGCCGCTGTTGTCGACCACGCCGGCCTTGATCAGGCCGACGAGGCCGGGCGTGAGCAGTTCGGTATGGATGCCGAGGTTCCGATGCTCCATCAGCGCGGCGCAGACCGCGTCCGGCACGGCGCCGATGCCCATTTGCAGGCAGGCGCCGTCCTCCACCATGCCGGCGATGATCGCGCCGATGGCATCGTCATTGGGTGTGCGCGGAAGGGGCGGGATCTGCACCAGGGGGACATGGTTTTCCACGATGGCCGTGACCGCCGAGATGGGAATTTTGCAGTCGCCATGGACATAGGGCATGGCGGGATTGACCTCCACGATCAGCCGCGCGCCGCTGCGCGCGACCATCAGTGCGTAATCGGTGTTGGTGCCCAGGCTGAAGCAGCCGTCGGCATCCATGGGCGAAACGGTGACGAACAGCGTATCGACGCGCAGATGCTCGGTCAGGATGCGCGGTATCTGGTGGAATTGCACAGGAAGGGTTTCGACCAGGCCTTGCGCGCTGCCGGCGCGCAGGGCGTCGTTCCCCCGTTCGACGCCACCGTGGAACAGGCTGACATGGCGGATGCGGTCGTGAAGGTCGGGCGCGAGGATGGACTCGCTGGCCGCGGCGCAGGCGAGCATGCAGTAAAGCGTGCCGCCGGTGAGATCGCCCGAGCGGACGCGGACGGCCAGCGCATCCATCAGCGCGGGCGGGTAGCTGACGCCGAGACCGACGACCATCTTCGCGCCGTCCGGGACCAGTGCGGCCGCCTCAGCCGCCGACATGGTCCTGGCGCGATATTTTTCTGTGATGGACATCCTTCTCTCCCCGGCTTTCGGGGGATTGTCGCGCCGTTGGCGCGGGAGCGCAATGGCGACGAAAGTAGGGGGGCGTCTTGCTTGCACGCCCCCTGCGCAAGCCGGGGAAGCTTTCAGCGGGCGAGGCCGAGCGCCCGGACGATGTCGTCCCATGCGACCAGCTTGAAATTCTGGGCCGCGGTTGCATTGTGGCCGTCCTGCGCCACGAACAGCCCGCCGGGATAGTCCGGCCCGAAATCGCCCAGCATCAGGTCGATGCCGTCGGTTTCCTCCGACCCGCCTATGGCGCCGTCGACCACGCGGAAGCGGCCGGCATAGCTGTCGTCGCTCAGGCGATAGGCGACATAGGCATTGTCACCCTGGCTGGAGACGAGGACATAGCCGTCCTTCTCCCCCATCGGCGCGATGGCGACGCCTTCGGCATCCATGACGAGGTTCCTGCCGTCCGCCGCGGCGATCCTGGCGGGCGTCGCGGACCCGTCGGCGCGGGCATCGAAGCGCCAGAGGCCGACATCCTCCTCCGCCACATAGGCCATGCCGGTGCGGTCATCCACCGCGCAGCCCTCCGCCTGGGAGCCAAGCTTCAAGGTCCGGACGATGCTGCCCCTGGGCGTGGCGTCGGACATGTCGAGCGCGATCTGGTTCACCGTGCCGTCCTTCAGCACGACGAAGGCGTAGGTCGCGCTCGCCGCGCGATAGAGGCAGACGCCATAGGCTTCGCCCCGCCCGGCATCGACCTTGCCGAGCGCCGAGAGTTTCGCGGTGGCGGGATCGAGGCGGAACAGGGCCAGCTTCGCATGGGCAAGGTCGTTGCGATCGCTGGCGGCCACCAATATGCCGCTTTGACCGGCGATCCCCACGCCGGCCCGCAGGTCGACATTGTTGACCCGGCCCGCGTCGAGAAAGTCGCGGGTCTTGCCGTCCAGCCCATAGACATAGAGCCCCGCCTTCTTGTCGGTGCCCACGATCAGGCTTTGCCCTGGATCGGCGGCGTTGCGCCAGATCGCCGGATCGTCCGCCGCGTCGGCATTGGGGGTGCCGACGGGGGCGGTTTCCCCGCGCGCGGTGACGGTCGCGGCTGGAGTGGCGTTGGCGATGCGCTGGGCCAGCGGGCGTTCGGGCGCTGGCGCGGCGCAAGCGGCGAGCAGAAGAGTCGCGCAAAGGGCGACGGATAAAGGTCTCGTCATGAAGTTCCCCCGTTCGCGGCGCCTCTTGGACGCGCTTCATGACGATGATGTGACAGGCCCAGCCGGAATATCGCCCGACATGTCACTTTTCTGTCACCATAATTTCACGCGATTGTATTCCCGCCGATCTAGGTGCCCCGCCAAGCCTATTCGACAAGGCCGTTCCAACAGGGGGATCATATGCAGCATAGTTTCATCCGGCGGCGCGCCGGCGTGTCGTCCGTTCGTCTGGCTCTGGCCTGCGGCATAGCCGGCTGGGCCCTGACGTCGACCCAAGCCATGGCGCAGGCTCCTGCCGCGGAAGAGGATATGGGAGCGATCGTCGTCACCGGCACCCGCCCGATCGCTGAATCCGAAGCCGCCGCGCTGGAAATCCAGAAGAACTGGGACTCGCTGGTCACGGTCGCCGCGTCGGATTCCGTGGGCCGCCTGCCCGACCAGAACATCGCCCAGGCCGCCAGCCGCCTGCCGGGCATCAGCGTCGAGCGCGACCAGGGGCAGGCCCGCTACATCAACCTGCGCGGCGCGCCCAAGACCTGGACCACCCTGTCGTTCGACGGCATCAATGTGGTGAGCCCCGAGGGCCGCGACGCCCGCTTCGATTCCATCCCGTCCGCCATTGCCGGCAAGATCATCGTGTCCAAGGCGGTGACGCCCGACATGCCGGGCGAGACGGTCGCGGGCAATGTGAACGTCATCACCCGTTCGGCCTTCGACTATGACGGCTTCCATCTGGCGGGGAAGGGCGGCCTTGGCTTTGCCGAACTGGGCGACAAGAAGGAATATGAAGGCGCGCTGGTCGTTTCCGACCGATTCCAGACGGGCATCGGTGAAATCGGCGTGCTGCTGTCGGGCAGCTATTATGAGCGCAACATGGTCACGGACAATTTCGAGACCGACTATGAGCGGGTGTCGCAGGACCAGCGCCCCGGCAACGCCACCCGCTTCTGGGCGCATGAGGCGGAGAACAAGCTGTACCGCCTGACGCGCAAGAACTGGTCGGTTTCGGGCCGGGTCGACTGGAAACCGGACGAGGCCAACAGCATTTCGCTGCGGTCGGTCTACACCATCTTCACCGACGATGAAGCGCGGGACAATTACCGCTTCGACCTGGACGACCGCCAGTCGGACCTGTCGAACGGCTCGGCCGCCTGTCCGACCGCGGTGAACACCATGCCGACCACCACCGGCTATGCGGATGTCTGCATCGGCAACACGCCGCAGAAGGGCACGATCTATGGCATCGACATCCGCCAGCGTTCGACGCTGCGGGCCTTCCGCCAATCGATCTTCACCAACACGCTGGCGGGCGATCATGAATTTGCCGATGGCTGGAAGCTGAGCTGGGTCGGCAACTACACCGAATCCAAGGATGACCGATCGATCGTCGGTGAAGCGACCTGGGACAGCCCCAGCACGCGCACGCTGCGGCCGACCGTCGCCTATGACTTCAGCGATCCCAATCTTTCGCGCCTGACGCTCTATCGCACGCTGCAACTCGCCAGCCCGACGCGCTACACGGCGGGCGCGCAGGTCACGGCGGTCGACGATTTCACCAAGCCGCTTTCAGGCTTCACCGTGTTGGATGCGGTCGACACGACCAAGGCCTATACCGGCCGCCTGGTTGTGGCGCGCGAGCTGGAGCATGCGACATTGAAGGCGGGGTTCCAGTATGACCGCCGCACCAAGACCGCCGACGAGCAGCAGATCACGCTGAATGCCGCGCAGGCCGCGACCGTCCTGCCGACCGACTACAACCAGTTCTCGATCGACCGGAAGTTCCTGGGTAAGATCCCCATGGGCTACACCTTCCGCTATTTCGATACCGACAAGATGCGGGCGGCTTCCGAAGCGGCGCAGGCGGCTTATGCCTTCGCACCCAACACCGGAAACAACTACAGGGTACGGGAAGAGGTGCTCGCCGGCTTCCTGATGGGCACTGTCCACTACGACTGGGGCTCGGTCGTGGGCGGCGTGCGTGTCGAGCATGTCAAGAACCATGGCTTTGCGATCGCCACGGTCACGCCTGTCAGCGGACCGGCGGTTTCCACGCCGGAAACGCGGGAATCCAGCCAGACGCTGGCATTCCCCAGCCTGCACATCAATTACAATATCGACGACAGCAAGAAGCTGCGCTTCTCCTTCAACAGCGGTGCGGCGCGCGCCGATTACGATCAGATGCGGCCGAACTTCGTCGTGAACGACAGCGACCGCGTGATTTCGGGCGGCAACCCCGATGTGAAGCCGGAACGGGCCTATGGCGTCGATACCTATTTCGAATGGTATGTGAAGCCTCAGGGCTATTTGATGGTCGGCCTGTTCTACAAGCATGTCGAGGACGTGCTGTATAATCAGCGGCGCATCTATGGCCTGACCGACCTCAATTCCGGCGGGATCGACCGCTCCGACTATGGCTATACCCGTATCACCAATGGCGGTTCGGGCCGCATCTATGGCATGGAAGCCGCCGCACAGTTCCAGCTCGAACCCTGGACGGAGAATCTGGGTCTTCCTTCCTTCATGGGCGGCTTCGGTATTTCGGCCAATCTTACCCTCAATGACAGCAAGGTCGAAAAGCCTGCCGTCGAGGGCATTCCGGCGCGCAAAGTGCGCCTGCCGGGCACATCGGACTTCGTCTACAATATCGGCGGATATTACGAGAAATACGGCCTGTCGATCCGCCTGCAATATCAGAACCGCAGCAAATGGCTGGACACGGTTTCCGATACGCTGGCGGACGCTGGCGACACTTATTGGGACTCGGACGACGAGCTGGATTTCTCGGCGCGCTATGCGATCACGAAGAATTTCGAGATTTACTTCGACGCCTCGAACCTGCTCAACCATCCCGGCCGCCGCTTCTCCGACCCGGGCAGCCTGCTGCGTGCCAGCGGCGTGCAGGCGCCCGACAGCAGCAACCAGACGATCGAGTGGGAACGCTTCGGCCGCCGCTATACGGGCGGCATCCGGTTCAACTTCTGATCCGGCGGAGGCTTGAGGGAGAGGGGGCGGCCTTGAGGCGGCCCCCCCTTATTCTGTCATCCCGGTTCCCATGGGCGGGGGTAAGCTTCACCCCAAGGGGGCACTCGCCCACCGCCGCAAGCGCGCATATAGCGCTGTGATGATGCCGAAGAAGGCGATCACCGAAAGCACCACGGCCCACGGATTTTCCCCCACCAGCGCCATGGGCGCGTCGCTGTCCGTCGCCGCGACGATCCCTGCGAAGGCGACACCGAACAGGCTTTCCCCGACAATGAAGCCGGTCGCCATCAGCACGCCCATGCGCTCGGCAAATTCGGGGTTGGACTGGCGCAGCGCCCAGCGAATGTAGAGATGCCCGATCACCGCGCCGACCGGGATCAGCAGGGTGAGCGCCATCGGCAGATAAATGCCCATGCCGACGGCCAGGGGCGGCAGGCGCAGCTTGCCCGCCTTGCCCAGCAGTTCGTCAATGGCGACCACCAGCACGCCGATGCCTGCGCCGAAGCCGATCAGGCCCCAGTCGAGATCGCCGCCCAGCACGCCCTTCGCCAGGGCGGAGATCAGCGCGGCCTGCGGGGCAGGGAGGGCGGTCGCCTTGGCGCCCGGCGCGCCCGCGAAGCCGAAGGCGCTGTTGAGCAGGTCCAGTACGGGCGGGATCACCAGGGCGCCGAAGATCACGCCCAGCACCAGCGCGATCTGCTGCTTCCACGGCGTCGCGCCGACAAGCTGGCCGGTCTTCAGGTCCTGGAGATTGTCGTTGGAAATGGTTGCGACGCCAAAGACGATGGCGGTCACGAACAGCGCATAGGCGATCAGCGCCTGCGCCTGTTTCGGGTCGCCGCCCGATCCGTAGATCGCCGCCAGTATCAGCGAGGCGCCCAGCACCGCCAGAATGCCGACGCCGGAAATCGGGCTGTTCGACGCGCCGATCAGCCCCGCCATATAGCCGCAGACCGAGGCGATGACGATGCCTGCCACCAGGATATAGGCCAGCGTCAGCACGATGATCGGCACCGGGTTGGCCGCGATCGGCCCGCCCTGCGCGAAGATCCACAGCAGCACCGCGATCGGCAGCAGCGAAGCTATTATGGTGCCGCCGACGATGCCGATGGGAAGGTCGCGTTCCGTGAGGTCTAGCAGGCCGGCATTGCCCGATTTGCGGACCTTCGCGGCGGCCATGGCCGACCGGATGCCGCTGACGATCGGTCCCAATATCTTGAGCAGGGTCCAGATCGCCGCGATGCCGATGGTGCCGGCGCCGATGAAGCGCGCTTTCATCCGAAAGGTGGTGCCGACCAGATCGGCCAGATCGGCGCCGGCCGCGAGCGGCGCGGTGAGATAGGGGACAAGCCCGACCCAGCTGATCAGCAGGCCGAAGAACATGGCGATGCCGACCGACAGGCCGACCAGATGCCCGACGCCGATCAGCGCCATGGAAAAGCTGGTGGAGACGCTGGACGCGCCCGCGCCGAATTTGAAGAAGGTCGCGGCCTCCTCCGCGATCAGCTTCGTCTTGGCGAGGATGGCGAAGGCTGCGGCGGCGATCGAGCTGGCGACGATGGCGGCCAGGCCGCGCCTGTTCTCCTCCAGCCCCTCGCGCGATCCCGCGCCGACCTTCAGCACTTCGGCGGCAGCTACGCCCTCGGGATAGGGCAGGTCGGACCCCGTCACCAGCGCCCGGCGCAGCGGCACCGAATACATGACGCCCAATATGCCGCCCAGCGCGATGGTGAAGGCGCTCAGCCAATAGGGAAAACCCTGCCACCAGCCGATGATGACGAGGCCGGGCAGCACGAAGATGATGGCCGACAGCGTGCCCGCCGCCGACGCGATGGTCTGCACTATGTTGTTTTCAAGGATCGTGCCGGTCGCGAACAGCCGCAGCACGGCCATGGAAATGACGGCCGCGGGGATGGAGGTGGCGAAGGTCAGCCCGATCTTCAGGCCCAGATAGACGTTGGCCGCCGTGAACAGCAGGGTGATAAGCGCGCCCAATATGACGCCGCGAAGCGTCAGCTCCGCCATGGGGGCCGCCTTGGCCGAATCACTTGTCACTCGTCTGTCCCCTTGCCTGCGGCTGTTTTATCAGCGTCCGGTAATAATGTTGCTTGGCCTTGGATCAATCGGAAAGTGCGCGCAGAGGCGTCAGGAGGAGGCGCCGGGCTTCAGGTCGGCTGCGGCGGCGGCATCCAGATAGGCGTCGACCAGCCGCGTCCAGAGCGTGTAGCCGCGCGGGTTCATATGCAGCCCGTCGGGTCGGAACAGCGACGCATCGGGCAGGCCATCCGGGGCGAGCAGCACGCGACCGACATCCAGATAATCGAAGCGGCTCACCCGCGCCCGTGCCGCGACCGTCATGTTCACCGCGGCCATTTTCGGCCACAGCGTCCAGCGGATCGGGCTGGGCTTCAGGGACAGATAGGCGATATGCGCCTTGGGATAGTCGGATCGGAGTTGCCTGAGCAGGGTCAGGACGTTGTTCGCGACCTCGGCCGGGGTGGCGCCTGCTGCCAGGTCGTTTTCCCCGACATAGACGAGGATGGAGCGCGGCTTCGCCTTGGGCAGCAGGCGCTTGTAATAATGCAGCACATCCGGCGTGGTCGCGCCGCCGAAGCCCCGGTTGACGGTGCCGATGTCGGGGAAGCTGCCGCTTATGTCCCACAGGCGGATGCTGGAGCTGCCCAGGAACAGGGTGGCGTCGGTGATCGGGGGACCGGCCTCATTGGCCCGGGCGAATGCCTCGATCTCACGCGAGAAGGGAAAGCTGGGGTCAGGATTGACCTTCAGCGCCGGCGCCTGCGTGGCGGCGTGCAGCAGGCCGCCGGACCCCAGCAGCAGGGCAAGGCCGATCAGCGCCCGGCCCGCCTTGAGGCCGCGCCTAGTGCCGATGCAGCGGGCGGAGCTGATATTTGCCGTTCGCATAGGTGCCGAACATGCCGGAAATTGCGGGATGGTCGACAGGTTCCTCACTGTCGTCCGCGACCAGATTCTGCTGGCTGACATAGGCGACATAGCTGCTTTCGCCATTTTCAGCGAGCAGATGGTAGAAGGGCTGATGCTTGTCCGGCCGGATGTCCTCGGGAATGGCCTGATACCATTCCTCGCTATTGGCGAAGACCGGATCGATGTCGAACACGACGCCACGAAAACCGAAGAGGCGGTGCTGCACCACGTCCCCGATGCTGAAGCGGGCGTGGACGATCGGCGGGGGGGTCACATCGGGTCCGAAAATCTGAATCATATCGTTCATATGACGCAATTTAGGATGCTTGCGGTGCGAAACAAGAAAAATGCTCGTCGCTGCTTGGCAAGGGTGAAATCATTCGCTAATGGCCGCCGCTCGACCGGAACGGCATGCGCCGGACCTTCTGCGGAGAGGTGGCAGAGTGGTCGAATGC
Source organism: Sphingobium sp. RSMS (assembly GCF_005406185.4). Classification (NCBI taxonomy): domain Bacteria; kingdom Pseudomonadati; phylum Pseudomonadota; class Alphaproteobacteria; order Sphingomonadales; family Sphingobiaceae; genus Sphingobium; species Sphingobium sp. RSMS. The sequence continues at coordinate 3,474,810 of NZ_CM191257.1, forward strand.
ACCGCACTCGAAATGCGGCGTGCCGGCAACGGTACCGAGGGTTCGAATCCCTCCCTCTCCGCCAACTACCCTCGCCAATTGGTACCAGCTGTGGCCAGAATCCCCGGTTCTCAGCGACTTATGGCGATCATTCCTCTCCAATCATAACCACCGATATTCGGTTGATGCCACCCTAGTGGGGGTAGCGGTCGGGGTATGATGCCTCGGGTATGGGGGTATTGTAGAGGACAGCAGCGCGTGTGCTGATTCCGCGTCGCCGCCACTGGCTGCTCCCGCACGGCTGAGCAACTTTCGCCAATCAATGTCAAACGATCGCATCTGCGCTGGGGGTGATTGAGCCCAGCGAAGAGCTGAGCCTAGCTGGTCTGAATCCTGCGCAATCGCAGGCTGTTGAGGAAAATTAGTTCAATGTTGACGGACGCACAGTGCCGGGCTGCTAAGGGCAAGGACAAAGCATACAAGCTGGCGGACACCGGGGGGCTATACTTGCATGTTTCGCCGACGGGCCACCGGTCGTGGCGTCTTAAATATAGGTACGGCGGCAAGGAGAGGCTGCGCACATTGGGCACCTATCCAGAGTTGGGCCTCCGGGATGCTCGCGAGCAGCGGGATGCGGACAAGCGCCTACTCAGGGAGGGGAAGGATCCCAACACTGAAGCGAAGCGCGTCGTGCTCGCCAATCGTCTGGCTGCGACTGACACGTTCGAGCTGCTCGCCCGCGAATGGTATGCAAAGCAGACGCCGCGCTGGAAGCCCGTCCATGCCAAGGACGTCATCGAGAGCCTTGAACGGGATGTGTTCGGTGACCTTGGTGCGCTGCCCGCAACCTCCATCGATACGGCCCATATCCAAGCCACACTTAAGAAGGTCGAAGATCGCGGCGCCATAGAGACGGCGCACAGGTTGCGCCAACGCATCTCAGCCATTTTCGTTTATGGCATCGGTGAAAAGCGTGTCACTGCCGATCCTGCAGCACCTCTCGCGAAAATCCTCAAGGCCAAGCCGCCAACGCGTCGGTGGCCAGCCGAGACTCAGATCAGAAAGGTGCGTGAGGTGCTGAAGATCGTGGAAGAGGCAGAGGTGACGCCAATTGTGAAGCTGGCGTCTCGCTTTCTGGCTCTTACCGCCCAGCGGCCAGGCATGATCCGCTGGCTGCGTTGGGAAGAGATCCACGACTGCAATTTGGAAGCTGACCAAAATCGAGATGCGATCTGGATCGTGCCTGCCGAAAAAATGAAGCAGGAGATCACGCAACGGCAGGATGACAGCTTCGATCACCCTGTGCCGCTTTCGCCTGCTGCAGTTGATGTTCTGCGAGAAGCCTGGAAGTTTAGCGCTGATAGCAAATACGTTTTTCCGGGCCAGCATTCTATTCAGAAGCCGCTGAGCGAAAATGCTCTGAGCTATCTATATCTACGCGAGGGCCTTCGCCGTCGCCACGTTCCGCACGGCTGGAGGTCGGCCTTTAGCACGATAATGAACGAGTGGGTCATTGAGAATGGTGGGCCGCGTGACCCCATGATCGTTGACCTGATGCTTGCACACATCCCGACGGGCATCAGCGCCAGCGAACTTCGTTACAATCGCGCAGGCTATATAGAGCGCCGGCGTAAACTCGCGACGATCTGGTCCGAGATGTTGCTAGAAGGCGCAAAGCCGGCCCAGGACATCGTCCAGGGCCGGCGGCGACGCAAGATTTGAGCGATCAGGCCCGGCGCGAGCGGCGGCAGCTCATCACCCAAGCCATAACTTCCGCTTCGACCCACATTTTGCTTCCGCCAATATAGAAGGGATCGGGGAAGCCGTTGAGCTTGGCGTAGCGGGTCGCGCTGGTCTGGCTGCAGTTGAGCAAGGCCGCGATCTGTTTGAGGCGAATGAACTTCTGTATGGTATGCGACATGGTGTCCCCCTTTTTAATGAGGACAGACTGGTTCGCTTTGGATCAGCTGAAAACCGGCATTATTGATTTGGAACGCGGATCACGCGACCCGCGCTGCAAGGATGGTTCGCACCGTGGCTGATGAGGGTGGCCGATACCTTCTAGGATCAACATCGTGGGTAGCTGGGAATTCCTTAAATACGCAATTGACGAAGCGCACAAATGGTGAAGGCATGCCGTTTTTGGCGTCACGTCCCGAGGGTTTGCGTGCGAACACGCGCTCGTAGATCTCAGCGAGATCTCTGACGAAAGCATCACGCTCATGATCCGCTCGGTTGCCGCCGACCATCACGCTCATGCCTTCCCGCTGCATCTCCTCATTGATCCGTTCATAGTTCCTCAGGATATTGTCAGCCTCGTTGTACAGTCCGGCAAGTGAAAGGCCGTGCTGCCATCGACCATCTGAGAGAGGATTGTCGTCACGCTTCGGTATTGTCTGCAGCATAAATTCGGCCGGAGGTACAAATCGGGCCCAGCGTCCGTGAACGGCTAGCGCCATATGATGTAGCGCTCTGCCTCTCAGCTGCTCGTAGTAGCCGGTTTCACGATCATGCTTGACCAGCTGATCAGTCAGTTGGTCAGCAGCCAGTGTGATGGTGGCAGCGGCGTCACGGATCTGCCGGATCAACGCGAGAAAGCCCGTCTCTTCCAGTCTCTCGTGGCCGCTCTCGATGGAAAGGAGATAGGCCAGGCACGACCAAGCCAGATCAGCATGACCTACCTTCCCGATGAGGTCAGCAGCACTTTGCGTTATAGCGACCTTACGGTGGGGGCTCTTCCGCCCCGGTACGCCGGCACCGAAGGCGGCTAAAGCAAAATCTCTATCAAATATCATCTTGGCAGTTGCGGGGTCTACGACCCTCTTGCGGAGTTCGTAGGCTGTCGGTGCGTGCAGTGGCTTCTGTGAAGGCATGGTTTCCTCGCCGTAATCGGGGAGGCCCAATTACGGCGACGAACGTAAATCAATGATTACATTGCGGAAATCCTTTCGACCCAAGCCGCATGTGCGAGGCGATAGTCTTCGGCCGCAGAGAGCAGTCCGGACGGATTTAAATCGGCCGCAACCAACCTCCGATGAGCCTTAGAAAGTCGAGCGTTGCGCCCGATTCGATCGTCCGTGGCATCCGCGAGCTGGTCGATAGTATAACGGAGGCGTGGAACGCCTGCTGCTGCGGCTTCAAGTGTAGCGAGGCGTGCCGGATCTAGCAGGGATGCTGCAGCGAGTTGGCATGCGAAGCGGTACACTCTCGCCGCGATCATCTTCGTTGCTATTGAGTAGCCCTGCATCGGCTCAGCGATGAGGGCGCTCAACGGCGCCTTTCGCAGCAATCGAACGGCCTGAAGCCCGGGGGCGAGATGATCCAGCTTCAATTGACGGTTCTCGCGACCAGTGATGTCGGCCGGGAAGGATGCGGAACGGTCCTGATCATTGCACACGATCAAAACTTCGGCAATCCGACCATAGTCTTTTAGAATTTGGCCGATAAAGCGGCTTGTCGGGGCATTTGTGGACACGATGCAGTGGAACACAATTTTCGCCCCCTGATTGTAGAGCAAACGCCATACCGAACTTAGGAAGTCGAGAATTGGAAGGTCAGCGCTCATGAGTCCGGCGCCGAGATCGAAGATCATCGGGGCGTCACCAGAGGCGTAACGGCGGACCCAATCCGGAGCGTCTGTAGGGCCGCTGGCCCAGTTGAGCGCAACCACATGATCTTTCCCGATGCCGCGGGTCAGTCCACGATTGCCGTCATCGACGTCAATCAACACGGGACGATGACCACTCAGCGAAAGGGCCGCCTCGAGGACGTTCGCGACTTCGGTCTTGCCAGCCCCACCCTTCGGGGTGATGGTGATATGAACCGTGAAGGCTTGCGCAGGGGCTATCATAGCGCCTTTGATGAGAGGGCTGTCAGTCATCGCCACCATCCACCCAGCGCTGACCGAAGAACGTCCCGTTAGATTGTGATGGCGGCGTTGCGACCGAAACTTTAGCCGATTTCTTCCTGGAACTGTTGGGCGTCCGGCGCGGCGGGACGGCCCCGCGCTCATCGCAAAGACGGCGGAACGCGCTCTCGACCGACTCTTCCTTTACAGAGCCATCGTGTGCCAGCGCAGCCGCGATGACTGCCCAGGTCATACCGCGTCGGCGTGCTGCCATGATCGGCTCGAACCTATCGTCCACCTTGCCGATGACGCTGTTGAGTGAGCGCTTGCGCTCGACTGGCGCCGCGAGGAGGCGATCAGCATCCCGCCGCCATTTGTCTATTTCCTTCATATGACTTTCCCCTTTCGACACTGGCGTAAGTCACACGGCGGGGCGGTGAATAGTTACCCCGGTTGAGGTGGTTGCATTTGGCGGCGTTCGTTGAATTTGGTGATCACTCTCGTTGACCACTACCCCGGCGGGGATCACCTCGGCTGCATGCCCGGTCTTTCGCCCGATCCTTACAACGCTGTGTGCAACTTTGTTCGACTGACCGAACGGATAGTGCGCAGGTGCTCTGACGGCGACCAGGAACTTCTTGGCGACGGCTCACATATGGCGTTACGCGGTGTCGAGTCGTGTAGCGCTGCCCGCACCGTTGTTGCCGCGTCAGTGACGCGCTCTAGACAACGGCCTGGCGTAGAGGCCGAATGCTCGGCCGACTCTCCGCTCGCGAATGCGCGACAGCCGAATGGAGCGCCTGTTGTCTATCGGGGAGCTATCTTTCCGAGCAAGCAGCTGCCGGGAGACGCGGCGCGAGTGAATGCCTCATGCTGCAGCGGGTTTGCGGATCGTCAGACTCCCAACCCGACGGATCCGCAAGCGGGCCGACTGGCGGCACGGCGGTACGCGCATGGCGGCCGGCATAGCCTCGCTAGTGGGAGAGCGGTAACCGGAGACTGGCTGATCTCCCAGCACCTTCATGAGGCGTTGGAGGAAGTGGCGAGGACCACTCCACGAAGTTGGCAACGCATATTTAGCGCCAGTCATGTGACTTGGTATTTCGCTGATACGCGGTGCCGTTCCAAGCCGACCGGCAGCGGGCGAGCCGCCCCATATCACGCCGCGTCGGCTGATGTCCCCTTGAAGGCGAAGCTGGCAGGGCCCGAAGCGGCCCATAGACGGCTTTGCAGATCCTTCGCGTCGGGAAATGCGTCGCGCGGCCATGTGGTTGCGCGGATCAAGATTGGCGGCGTCTTAGCCCTCCCCGTGGATCACGAGAAGAACCGTCCATCGCTAGGCTTTTGCAAGGAGACCGCACGGCGCGTGCCAATGCCGGTGAACTGCAATGCGCAGATCAAAGTAGCGACGAGGGGCCTGACAATCTGGCCGCATGGCCGGCCCCGGTATGAAGGTGGGAGCGGTAGGAGCTTTGTCGGACGCCCGGCGGACGGGCTGCCGACATTTGTGGAGGAAATAGGTGAGCAGGATGGGGCCTGTAACCAGACCCATGCGCTCGGCGGGGAACCTTCTCGCGCTGAAGGGGGATTATGAGCAAGAACAAAGCTGTCGATACGCGAGTGTCGATTACCATTCACGTCACCCCGCCCGAGGCGCGGCGCCTTGAAGTGGACGCTGCGAATGTGGGCAAGACACGAAGCGCCTTGGTTCGGTCGCGCGTCTTGCGCCAGCCCGAAGACGGGGCGCCGCTGATGGCTTGTCTCGCGCAGCTTCTGCGCATCCATCACCGTCTAGATGATGTCTGCCAGCTGGACGACCCAATTCGCCGTGAGCTGCTGGTCACGGTCCGGGCGCTGACCGAGGCGGCGCGTGCCGAGGCCGCGGAATGATCGTCAAGCTCATCAAGATCGCCCGCCAGCCTGGGCTGCCGACGAAGCTGCGCGACGATGTCTATGCACTTACCAGATATGTGGTTGATGCCGATCCCTGGGCGCTGGCGATCGCCGACAAAGATCGGGTGCGGTCGCTCTCCGAATATCTCCATCATGCGGCCGAACTCGGCGTTGAGCCTGGGGAGAAAGCCGGACATGTGGGCGCGCGAAATCTGATAACCGGCACTTTGCGAGAGCAACAGATCGAGATGCTCGCCACAGCTTCCGCCGCCCCGCGTGTCGAGTACCCGATGGTTCACATCATCGTGAGCTGGCGCAGTGGCGAGGTGCCAACAACAGAACAGGTCGACGAAGCGGTAGACATTCTGCTCGAGACCGCCGGGCTGGACCGCTGCGCTGCTATTTACGCCGAGCACGTCAACACAGAAACTCGGCATGTCCACATTGCCGCGCTGCGCATCGACAAGGCTACCGGTGCCGCCGCCGGCAGCGAATGGCTTGTGGACGATCTGCACCAGGCTATCGCCCTGGTCGAGGAGAGACAGGGTTGGTCGCCAGAACCCAACGCGCTTTATTATGCACGCGGGGGTGCCGTGTTTGACGCCAAGGCGCGTCGTTGGTCCGCCGGTCAGGATGGCGTCGAGCCTCCAATACTCGATTCCGAAGTCATGATCCGCGACCCCTCCGGCCGACGCGTCCGGACACGCGACCGAAACGCCATTGCCCCTGCCATGCTCGATCAGCGCGACAATATCCTGGGGGCGCTCTCAGCCAGCGCCAGCTGGGAAGAGTTTCATTGCCGCCTCTATGCGGCCGGTCTGTCGTATGAAAAACGGGGAAGCGGGGCTCGCATTCATCTGGGGGAGCAATCGGAGAAAGCATCACGTATTGCGCGCGAGCTGTCGCTCACGCCTTTGGAGAAGCGTTGGGGCGCCTTCGTGTCAAGCGAGCGCGGTCGCAACGGTCCATTCGAAGCTTATCGCGTCGCCCACAAGGCGCAGCTTGCCCGGCTTCGAGCAGATCGCCGGGCGGCTGTCGCGTCGATCCGCGACTGGGCGGAGGCGATGATCAAAGACTTGCCTCGCCGATCGGTCACCGCAGTCGCCGAAGCTGTTCGAGGAGAGCGCGATGCGGCCATTCGCCAAGTGGATGAGGCGTTCAGAGCCGCCATTCGGTCCTGCACCGATGCGCGCTTTATCAAGTTGGAAGAATGGAAGAAAGCTGGCGCGCCGCCGTTCCCTCCAGAAATCGCCTCACCCGCCATCCTGCTTCCTTCGTCCCCTAGCCGCGAGGCCGACTGGAGGGCTCCCGCAAGCCTCCGCCCTGAGACTGAGAAGTGGCAGACCCGTTACTATGATGCCGAGGATAGGCTGATGCTGACCGACCATGGCAGCATCATCATTGTTCATCAGCCCGATATCGTCGATGCGGTTGACGCGGCGCTTTTGATGGCGGCGGAGCGATGGGGATCAATCCGGGTACGGGGATCGGACGCGTTTTTGCAGAAGTGCGCTGAACGAGGCGCTGAACTTGGTCTGTCATTAGTGGGTCCGGATGGACAGCCGCTGGTGAGCGCATCGCCTGCCGAGTCGCGCCCGGAAATCGGCGCTGAGCCAGATCAACCGGTAGAAATGCCATTTGTCAGCCACACGGAGGATCCGGTTCGAAAGGCGACGATCCGGCAGCTAATGTCTGACCTTGACGACTTCGGTTATGTCCCGGTCCGTCGGCTTGCTGATGGAAATCTAGAGGTTGAATATGAAGAGGATCAGTTCGACCCCCAGCCGGCCTTGCATATGGCGGCGCTGTTCAACGAGGACGAAGATATCCAAGCGCTTCTCCGCCGCCAACGTGAAGCCATGCTCGATTTTGTTGAACGTGAACTCTGCGTTTGGCCGGTAGCGCTTGTGAAAGACGATGTCGTGAAGTCGTTCAGCGGCAGGAAGGATCGGCTTGGCCGCGCCGTTTTCCTGGCCTTCGATGATCCCGATTTTGCTATGATGTTAAGACGGGTCGAACAGGCTCGACGTGAACGCGAACGTGAACGTGAACATGAGCGCCGGGCAACGCGAGACGCTAGGCGACAGTTTTGGCAGGCTGCTCAGTTCGAGCAGCAGCGAGATAGATCTGATAGGTTCGCAGCGATCGAACCGGAAATGCCCACGCTGCCGCCCGTCCGGGGCGGCATCGGCGATTGAGTGGGAGAAAGGGTGGAAAACATTGTCTGTTCGGGACGAATGGGTTTGCCTCTACATGCGCGCAAAGGTCGGATGAGGGCTACCAAACGAAGCGCTTGCCAGTTGGAAAGCTTTCGAGCTGCACAATCAAGAGAAACCTCGTGAGGCATTTCGTTGGTTCTGCTGCCCGATCCTTTTAGACGCGTCCGCAGGGTATACGGTCAAGTCACATCGTCCAGGAACTCGGACCCGGGCGAAACGCCAGAGAGCATCAGGTGATCGCGTGCTCGGGTCGCCGCAACATAAAGCAGATGGCGCTCGGCATCTTGGACGGCTTCTAGCTCGGCCATGTCACCGATGCCGGCCAGCCGTTCGGGATCCGGGAGGACGTCCTCATCCAACGCCATGACCACGACTGCCCTAAATTCCAGACCTTTGGCGTCGTGTATGTGAATGACGGGCAGTTCTGTGCCGGCCGCCTTGACCGCGGCGCGGCCACGGGCAAGTTGGTGCTTGCTGCGAACTAAGATTGCAATTTCGGATTCGGAGATGCCTTCTGACAATCTGGCGCGCAACCAATCCGAAACACCCGTGATCTCGTCTTCGTGAACATCAAAAAGTTTGATCAGTGGCTCTGGACCGTCAAACACTGACACCGTTCCGCACCGCTGTTCCTCATTTCCGTCTTGATCGATGATTTCTGGCGTCAGCAGGCGATCAGCGGTGCGGCGGATCTGGTGCGACGTGCGATAGCAGACCTTCAGTACCTGCGCGCGGCCGCGCACGTCTAAACCGAGCTTTGCCCAAGAAAAGGGCAGGTGGAAGATGCGCTGTCCGAGGTCGCCGGTGAAGAATAACGCATCCGGCGAACCTGACCGGCTGACGGCGGCCAGAAATCGCGCTTGGGCGACGGAAAGATCCTGCGCTTCATCGATGACCACATGGGTGAAGGGCAGTCGCCCACCTTCGCTGATCCATTGGGTGAGGCGACCATATATGTTCGCAGCTGTTACGACACCGCGCAACCTTAGTCGTTCGCGCACGAAGGCGAAAACCTTCCACGCGCTTTCTCGCTGCTTTGGACCCAGCCGAGTGCGACGACCGACCCTCGGCACTCCTGCGTAGCTTTCCAGATTGTGTAATCCCCAAGCATCGACCAATTCGTCCCACTCTTCCAAGAGGAAGGCGGGGCTATGGCCGGCACCAAGTCCAGCCTCCACTGCGGCGTTAATTGCTGCCATAACCTGAGACGCAGTCGCCAGGTTAGGTTGCCCGAAGGCATGGGTATAGAGTTCGTGGGCGGCCTGATCGATAGCCCGCACCGTCAACCGCGCACGAATTTCCGGTGATGCGTCTGCCATCAGGTTGGCCTTGTCGGCGAGACTCGCAGCGAGCGGCTTCGAGAAGGTCGTGAGTAGCACACGCGCATTCGCCCCGCGCGCCAAATGAACGGCGCGATGTAGTGCGACGATCGTCTTCCCTGTGCCAGCCGATCCGGAGATGCGCGCAGGCCCGTTCCAGTCCCGCGTCACCGATGCGCGCTGTGCGGGATGCAGAAATACCACCCATTGAGCGAAGGGTGCGTCCAGCGCCGCCTTAAGTTCGTCGATCCCGTCGACCACACGGAATCGACGTTGTGCATCCGGATGCGTGAACGGATCTGCGCCCGCGTCAGCCTGAAGCCCGACATGGTCCTGCAGCCGGCCACCCGTTGCAAAGTCGAGCAGAGCCTCGGCCGCTTCATCCGGAAGGGACGCAAACAGACCATCTACGCTCGCTTCGTCAGCAGATCTGACCGCGTCCAGCCAATCGCGAGGTACGCCGACATTCAGCAGGTCGTCTTCGGACAATTGAGCAAATGGGCAATGCACCGCAACCGTGGCGGGTGCGGAACCTTCGACCATTTTAATAAAAGCGAGGCGCTCCTCTTTCCGCTCAACTACCTCGACTAATTGCATTGCGCCGGTGCGCTCGTGCGGTACCAGCTTGCGGCGTTCGGCCCAGCGATAGGCGCTGTCATGATGTCCGACCCACGCCAAGAGCGTGTGCTCGCCATCCTTGTGCAGAACGATCCGGATGTCCTGGCTGACGCGCGCCGTCCAGAAACCGGGTGCCGCCTCGACACGATGAATCGACAGGCCATTGCCGCTTTCCTCCTGGGCCAGATCGAAAGCGGTGATCTTCACCTGCTTCTGCTCGGCAGCAGTGAGGCGATCTAGCGCCTTAGTGAAGGTCGAAGCGTAGAGGAGTGTCATTTTAGATCAACGGCGTTCTCGACTGACTCCACCGCCACTTTGATGTCGTCCAGAGATGCGCCGCCTATGCCACCAAAACCCCCCGCGATGCGATCTCCCAAATCATCAACCGCATCACGCATCTTGGTAGTATTGTAGCCCGTGAACTCATTAAAATCGTTCCTGACGCCGCGGATCTCCTCGATCAAATCCTCGAGAAGGTCTGCTATCCTGTGCAAGTCAGCCATCGATCATACCCCCACCACCTTCATCACCTCATCTCCGAGGTGGTTGATCACCTTTACCGCTACCTTGCCCCCCTTGGGCTTGGGGAACGGCCTCGACCTTATGCGCTTCAGGCTTTCCCAGGCGTCGGCGTCGATCTCTGCCTTCAGCGTCGTTTTCAGCGCCTTGTAGGGATCGTTCGCGCCAGGGAAATAAGCGTGGCGGACGAAGAAGCTCTCATAACTATAGTCGGTGTCGATGAACCAGACGGCGATGTCATCGGCATCGCCGCTGACGATCTCGCCGCCCTTATACATGTCGACGCCGGCCACTTCGATGCTGATGCAGCCGTCGGGTTCCTCATGCACCTGAATGTCCGGTTCGCCGAAGACGGTAAACAGGTTGCCTGCGCCGGTGTTGGCGAGATCCGGCATGTGTAGGTCGGGGTTGATCCGGGCCTGCAATACGGTGAGCGCGCCCATCCGGTCGAACTCCGACGCATGGGCATCGAAGTTGAAGGAGGCAGCTATCAGCAGGTCGAAGCCCGCCTCCATCGCCTCGCGCGCGGCGGCGGTCAGGTCGGCACGCGCGACGGTGCCATATTCTGGGCCGATCAAAATGGCGGCGCGGCGGGTGGGGCTGTCGGCCAGCGTGTCGCTCTCGCCCTCGCTCGCCTGCCGCACCGCGCCCTCGGCGCAGATGAAGCGGCCGGGCCAGGGTTTCAGCGAGGAGAAGACTAGCCTGTCGGCCTTGTGCGGTTGCTGCACACCAGATCGTTTGAGATTTTCCAGCACCATCGCGGCAAAGTCGGCGCTTTCGGTTGCTGCGCCAGCCTGACGCCGACCCTCGGCAGCTTCCAGTTCGTCGAACAGACTGTCGTCCACATCCATTGCGGGGACGCGATGGGGCGACAAACTCTCGACCGTGAAGGGTCCGGCCACTCGGACGCGGCTCTTGTCCTCATAGGGCTGGTCATAGAGATATTCTGTGTCCGCGTTGGCGGCGATGGAGGCGTCGATCTCCTTCTGAAGGGCGATGCGCGTCTTCCACCATCGCGCATGCAAGGCGCCAACTGTTACGAAGCCCTCACCGCCCCCATGTGGAATGCCAGCCTTATCTATCTCGAGTTCGCGCGGGATTTGCCATTCTTCCCAAGCCGTGCCCAGCGCCTCATTTAAAGCCGCACGCAGAGGCTCAAGCATTCCCTGATGCGCTGCCCAGATTGTATCGATTTCGGCATTGTTGGCGATAGACTTGAGCGTGATGTGCGGCACGCGCTTATAGACGAAGCCCTGCCGAATACGGCCGTAGGTGGGTGCATTTGCGGGGACGGAGCGCGTCACTTCGCCCTCCTTCATCTGGCCTTCGCGGCTGTCGGCCAGCAGATACCAAGAATAGCGCGCCCCCATGATCCGCGCGCGGGCAAGCGCCAGCGCGACGCGGCTGGTGTCTATCGTGATCCAGCGTCGGCCCCATTGCTCAGCGACATACGCGGTGGTGCCCGATCCGCACGTGGGATCGAGGACAAGGTCTCCGGGGTCAGTCGTCATCAGCATGCAGCGCTGAACTACATTTGCCGAAGTTTCGACGACATACTGCTTTCCTAGGGCAGCTCGCGTATCTGTCCACAGATTATTATAAGGCTGAACTGGAAAGTCTGAGTGCCTCTGGACGTAATATGGAAGTTTTCCAATCTTTATAAGGCGATTTGCCTTGATCAATGTTTCCATGCCGCTGCGATTGGTTCTCCAGCTCTTTTTCGAAGTTTCAAAATTTTCGCCTTGAAACGTGAAAGGATATACGCAAGTCGGTGTAAAACCAGAAGAATACAAGGCTCCTCTGGCGAAAACATCGTCGCCATCTGGAACGAGAGCAGGATTTATCAGCTCTTCATTGGTGAGGCGGCGCGGTGTTCCGTCATTTCGCATCGCCCACGTGTATTCACTTCCGTCTCCGGTACCTTTGAAATTGAGGAGTTGCCTGTATTTTACTTGATCTTTTGATTTTGCATACCAGAGTATGAAATCACATACGGTCGGCAGTCCGCTCGCTCCCAGCGGACTGCTGGTGCGATAGCTAATCATCGACATCAAATTTTCGGAGCCGAACACTTCGTCCATAAGGGCGCGAAGCCTATGGACGTTGTCAGGGCCGATCTGGACGAACACCGACCCGCTTTCGACAAGAAGATCTCGTGCTACCGTCAGCCGGTCACGCAAATAGGTCAGGTAGCTATGGATGCCGTCCGCCCATGTGTCGCGGAACGCCTTCACTTGCTCCGGCTCGCGGGTGAGATGGTCGGCTTTACCGTCCTTTACATCGCGGCTGGTGGTGCTCCACTGGAAGTTGGAGTTAAACTCGATTCCATAGGGCGGGTCGATATAGATGCACTGCACCTGTCCCTTGAGCGCTTCGCGTTCAGCTAGGCTCGCCATCACCTTAAGGCCATCGCCGAGAATCATGCGGTTCGACCAATGCTGGTCATGCTCATAAAATTCTGTGCGCTGGGCTGGATCGATCCCATTGAAGTCGGCGAAGAGGTCTGGGGCGTCCTCGGGTTCATGGCGGCGCATGGATGCGCGCTTCAGGTCTTCCACCAGCGCCTTGGGGTGGATCTTCTCCTGAATGTAGAGCGGCGGCGCCTCTACGATCAGGTCGGACCAGTCGGCGACATCCTTGCCGCGCCAGACGAGCTGCGGGTCCAGATCTGGGTTGCGCCGCTCATAGGCAGCGCGGATCGGCGTCTTAACCTCCGGCGGCACGAACGCCTCAAGCTCCGCCGTCGGCGCGTTGAGCCGCGTCGCCTCATCGTGGGTAAGCGTTTCAACGGTAAGCGGCTTCTTGGCCATCAGGCGACTTCCTCAATTACATCTTCTTCATCGAGAGTCAGGCCGTCATCGTCCGCGTAACCCTCCATGGGTTCGTCTTCACTGAACGGCACTGGTTTGCCTTGGGCCCCAGCGGCAAGCTCAGCCAACGCAACTTTGCGCGCTTTCCAGAAGCCTTCGAAATCGTCAGCGCGGAGCGTCGTGGGTTCGATCAGATGCGACCGGAGAATGTCGTCGAGTGCGTCGGGGGAAAGGCCATGTTTTTCCTCAATGCGGGCGAGATAGACGCTGGGCGCATTGCCGCCGATGGCGATGTTGGTTCCCTTCGACAGTGCGGTCTTGTTGATGATGCTGTTATAGCGCTGCGGAGGTATTCCCTCCTTTTCGCACCATGCCCGAGGGAAAATATGGTGGATGTCCAGCGCGTCTGCGTAGACGGTCATCGTCTCCACGCCCTTGCCAGTGATGAAGTCACGGCAGCCGCTCCGCATCAAGAGAGCGTGAAATCCCTTATAGGCAGCTGAGAGGCGCGATCGGAGTGTATCTAGCCGCCTCGCCTGAAACGATGTATCGCCCACGGTGCGAGGAACCGGGCCGCCTTCCAACCAAGCGAGGAGGTCCGGCACGTCGCGCGCAATCTTCGTCTCGGTCGCTGAGCCGTAAAACTCTCCCAACACGCCTGCCCAATACCATTGCGCCAGCTTGTTCAGGGCCGCGGCGTTACGAAGATGCGACGGCAGCAATGCAAAGGTTGCGGCGAGCGAAACCATTTGTGGAGGATACGGCACGTCGCGACCCCAGAGGATTTTCTGCTCGTTCAAAAATTTGGCGACCTCGATGAAGCCAGCCTCAACCGCGTCCGCATGCTTTTGGTAAGCCGCGAGAGGAAGGCCTAATAACGCCTCGCGGGTACAGGTGATCGCGGGCACATCTTTGCCAGTGGCCCCGTTTGCGGCAGCTTGTAAACGCAGTTCGCGGGTATGCAGGACGGTGCAGGCTTGCAGGAAATCCGTAGACGCCAAGTCTGCAAAAACGCCCTTTGACGGCACCTTTTCCCGCAACCGACCGAGGCGGCCATGCTTGCGCTGCGTACCGGCCCAATCTTCTCGGAGGTCAAATCCCGCCGCAGCGTAGATTGCCGTGACCAATTCGAATGCGTCTAGCTTCTTGCCACCGACATTCACCTTTTCAAAGACGGTGCAGACAGCTTCCCTGCTATTGTCTTTCGACAGTTTGATGACCGGCATCGCGTATGACTGGATGCGGTTCAGCACTTCGTTCTGGAAGCGCTGGATTTCCTCCATCCGCTGTTCGCCCTTGGCACTCCAATGACTGATGCAGCCCAAGATCCAGGTGAGTGGGTCAAGCGTCTGGTTGAGCGGGAACAGCATCTGCTCATATTCCCGCTCAGCTGTGGAAAGATCGAGTTCCACATCCTTGCCGAAATTAATCATTCGGATGCGATCGGGCGGCACCATCTCGATCGCTGCCTCAATATCGGCCATCGGCTCCAAAGCGCCTTCGATACTCAGATAAAAATAGCGTTCGACCACTTGGCCCTTGGCGGTGCGGACCCGCGCCGGCTCCTTGGAATAGATCGTCTTGTAAAGGGAGGTCATCCGCTGCTGTCCATCCAGCAGTAGATGCTCCGGCGCGATCGAAGCGACCGAGGTTCCTTCGATCCCGCGCGGTTTGAATTCGATTGAGCCGCCCCGTTCGAGCGTTAGCAGCGCACCGACCGGAAACCCCTTGGCGATGCTTTCCAGCAACGACCGAACGTCGCCCTCATTCCAGACATAGTCACGCTGAAATTCGGGCAGTTGCAGCTTTCCGTCATGGATATGGCCCAGCAGCTCTTTCAGGCTGGTCTTGGTCGTATCGAAGCTCATGCGTTCACCCCACCCATTGTCATTTCATCAAGCCATGCTTCCACCTTCGCCGCGAACTCGGTGGCGATGGTCCAAACATCGGTAAATTCTGCATATCCCCAGCGACCGTGCTCAGTGAGCGCGTTAACGCCCGGCACCCACAGGGTCCGCATAGTTTCCGCCTTGTCCTTGTCGTCTTCGTCGCGGGCGCCCTTGATCTCCACGACGACGTTGAGCGGATCGTCGGCACCACATCCATCATCAACGCGCAAGATAAAGTCCGGCCGATACCGACGCGCTTCGCCGCCTGCGCTATACGGCACCTCGAAACCGAGATTGTGGTTTTTTACCCATGCCCGGACGCGCGGGTGTTTGTCAGCGACCCGGCAGAATTCCGCCTCCCAATCGCTGTCGATCACCGCATAATTGATGTGGCAGCGATCACCCGTCTCATAGCGATCCTTACTGGTCATGAAGCTGACGTGGCGGGTGCTGCCTTCGCGATTATACGGGTCGAGCATGGCGAGGATGCGCCCGCCGCCTTCCTGGCCACGAGTGATAGCTGCCATGATCCGGTCAGCCACGCGATCCGCGATGTTGTAATAGAGAAGCTGAGCGGGCTGAGTGCCGCCGGCCAGGACAAGGTATTCGGCCATCCATTGTCGCACGATCGACTTCATCTGGATGATCAGGCCGACATTGGGCCGTTCCCCGGCGTTGGTCATCTTCCGTTTCACGATCCATTCGGCGAGCTTTAGGTGGATCGTTGCTGCGCGCGTGTCGGCAAGGTGCTCGATCGTGAGGTCAGCCGTCTCGCCAATGATGCCAGAGTTGATGGTTTCGGTCGCTCCGACCAATTCTGGGGTCAGCTCGAGCGAGGAGTCTTGGGAGAATGCCGCTGACAGACGTTCGCTCGGTAATTCAGTGCGATATCCTTCAACACGGGGGTATCGGATTTCCGATCCATCGCGCGCGGGACTGATGGCATGCACCCGCTCCATATTTTCCGGCCGCTTCGGTGCAGCAACGACGGGTTGTGCGGTAAAGTCGAAGGGGATACCGAGCACGTCCGCATATTCAACAGCGAAGTGCCCGTCAGGCTGGATCTGATAGGATTGGCGCCGGAGGGCTCTGCCAATGACCTGCTCACATAGAAGTTGCGTTCCGAAGGCCCGAATGCCCAGCACATGGGTGACGGTATTGGCGTCCCAGCCTTCGGTCAGCATGGATACGGATACCACGCAGCGAATGCGCTCGCCCAGCTGCCCTTTTCTTCCTACAGTGTTCATCACCTCGCGCAGGATAGCGGCGTCATCAATCTTTTCGGCGGCGGCGCGGTCGCCGGTGCGTTGGATCAGTTCATCCTTGAATCGGGCGATCTCGTCTTTGGCCGCGTCCCGGAACTCAGTGCTGATCGATTCGCCACTTTCAAGCTGCTGGCTGTCGATCAGCAACGTACGCATTTTCGGTAGAGCCGTGCCATCCGGATCAAAGTTGCGGAAAAGGGCGCACTTTCCCGTGACCGGCGTCACATTGCCTTCGGCATCCTCAATTTCGTAGCCAGCGATGTAATCATGGACCAGCTTCGATGTGGCGGTGTTGTTGCATACCACGATGAACACCGGGTCGACGCCGACGCCAGCGTCCCGCCAGAGGGCGTGGGTTTTCTCATAGTGGCCATAGAGAGCGTCGATGGCGGTCAGCAGTTCGTTCGGCAGCTTTTGGGGATCAAGGCCCTTGGCGTTGCTTCGGCCTTTTTTCGGGAGCTGCTTTCCAATATGATCCCACAGGTTACGGAACATGGGCGTGTCGCCACCTGGCACATTGTCCATGACCGGTACGCGCGGAAGTTTCACGATGCCGCATTCGATCGCGTCCATCAGGCTGAAATCCGACATGACCCACCCAAACAGCGAACCTTCGCGATAGCCCGATCCACGCAGGAAGAAGGGTGTGGCGGAGAGGTCATAGACCATCGAGACGCCCAGCTCACGCTTGACCGCTTCGATGCCCGAGATCCACAGTCGGGCGGCTTCGTTATTCTCCTTGGCTTCCGCCAGTTCGTCCCCTTTCAGTTCCTCACCCGGAAGAGGAGGGCGTTCGCGATAGCAATGGTGCGCCTCGTCATTGAGGACCACGATGTTCTTCAGGCCCATCAATTGACCGGCCACACGCCGGATCATGGCCCCGTCGCTCTCTGGCTTTGGGGTGGTGCGCAGCGCGGCCTGCTGCACCTTGTTGAGGGGTAGCTCGTCCTTCTTCTTGAAGGCGTGATAATTGGTGATGACGATCTTTGCTCGACCAAGGTCGAGCAGCATGTCCTCCGGGACAATCTCGCGACTTTCGTAATAGCTGTCCGGATCATTCGGCTGAAGGACGCGCAGGCGATCTTTGATCGTAATGCCCGGTGCAACGATCAGAAAGCCCTTGGAGAAGCGCTTAGCGTGGGGGTGACGTACGGCATTGAGGGTCTGCCAGGCGATCAGCATCGCCATGACTGTCGTCTTGCCCGCGCCGGTCGCGAGTTTCAGCGCCATGCGCATGAGTTCAGGATTAGCCGCTTCGTTAGCGGCTTCCAGATGCGTCCAGAATCGGCGTCCCTGCGACGATGATCGCGGTGCCACCTCAGTCAGCCAGATCACCGTCTCCACCGCTTCAACCTGGCAGAAGAAGGGACGCTGATTGGCGAAGGGGTGCATGCGCCAATGGCGAAGCAAACGCGCGGTGGTGGGCGTAACCTGCCATTGGCTTTCCGGCAGGGTCCGCCAACTCTCTACCGCCGATCGGATGCCGTTAATAACCTCGGTGGGGTTGTATTCCTGACCCGTTTCATCTGCGAGCAGATCGGCTTGGATCGCCTTGCCGCGAACCTTTTTGGCCTTCGGGATGGGCGACACCAAGGCGCTCTGGCGGCGGCGGGAAACGACGACGCTGGTCGGCTGCCCGTTTGCATCCAATTCCCAGTGACGAGTCGGTTCGTCGTAGGGCGAGTTCAGAATAGGCGATTGAAAAAAGACTTCACTCAACTCAACGCCCCCTAAAACCGTCACGATTCACCTGCCCCCAGGTCCTAGTCCTGCATGGGTTTCGGAACCAGTCTCCGTCAAGCATCTTGCTGAAGAATTGGAAATATTTGATCACCGGATCGCCTTCTTTCTGTGGATTATGAAAGGGCACCACGGCGCGAAAAAGTGCCGGGCCGAACCGCTGGCCATCGCGCAGCGGTCGGGAGTTGCCTACGGTCAGTTTTGTCTCGCTTGATCGCAACGGCCGTCACACCCCGCGAATTCATCCAGTTGCGAGGAAATGCCTCAACTGAAATTTGTCATGGTTAGTCCTACGTCGTCGCAGTCGGTCTGAGGCGCGGTTCGCACTTGAGTCTGATTAGGCGCTGACTACTGTAAGCTCGCTACGGCCTCGTGCGACGGGCGTCACCTCAATCTTCACGGGGATCCGTTCCTTTATCTCGTCGACATGGCTGATAACGCCCACTCGGCGCCCGGTCGCATGAAGATGCTCTAGGACGGACAGGGCTTGGCCGAGGCTGGCGCCGTCCAACGCGCCAAATCCCTCATCGATGAACAGGCTTTCGATCTTGAGGCCCCGGCCGGTCGACATCTCGGCAAGCCCGAGTGCCAGGGCAAGGCTGATGAGGAAGCGCTCGCCGCCTGAAAGATTGTGTACCCCGCGGATCTCGCCAGCCATGTCATGGTCAATGACTTGGATAAGCATGTCGCCACCAGGAGCGCGTTGCAGTTCGTACCGAGGTTTGAGATCGCTGAGCCTTAAATTTGCGTGCGCCAGCAGGCGATCGAGCGTTAGCCCTTGGGCAAAGCGCCGGAACCGAGCGCCCGTCGCATCGCCGATGAGTTCATCAAGCGCGAGCCATACCCGTGCCGCGGCTCGCTCGCGTTCCAAGTCGGCACGAAGCTTTGTGGTCTGCGTCCGAACCTCATCATCCCGGCGCAGGACAAACTGGGCATCTTGGAGTGCCTGCTGGGCCGTCTCGTCAGTTTGTTTGGCTTCGTTGACTGCTTAGGCAAGGGTTTCGCCAGAGAGGGGAAGGAGGGTCAGTCTGATCGTGGCGGCTCAGATCCTGCTGTCGTTGGGTCAGGAGGGCAGCAGCCTGTTCTGCGGCCCTGTCGATGTTGGCAAGAGCCGCAGCCTCCTGATCGATGGCCTCCTGTCCCGCTCGAGCTGCGTCGGCGACGGCGTCTTCTTCGATCGCCAACTCAGCAAGGCGCGCGTGAAATCGACCTTGGCGATCGAGATGGTCCTTGATCCTGCGCTCTGCTTCTTGGTCCGCGGACTCTTTGTGAGCTGTTGCGCCCGCCTGCTGCTCTCGCGCCTTGCTGGCCTCTACTTGGGCAACTTCCAAAGCGCGGCGGCTCTGCGATAGGCCCGCTTCATTGCGAGCGACGACGATATCCACCGTGTCGCCGTCAAGCAGGCTTTTCCGAGCGTCCGTTTGCCGAAGCTGATCTTCCTCCCACCCCTTAGCTTGAGACTCGATTTCGTCGAACCGGGCGGCGGCTGTGGCGGTCTCTGTACGCGCGTCAGCAACCGATTTCTCCAGCCCCGGAATTGCGGCGAGAAGCCGTGAATGTTCAGCAGAGTGGGCGCGCCAAGCCTCGGCAGATTCATCGAGCCAGGCTGCGGGGTCAGGTAACTGTCGCCAATCTGCGCTTCCGCCGAACCTGGCGTCGATCGATCGCGCGAGCCGATCTCGTGTTTCGGTAGCGTGCGATCGTCGCTCCACTATGCCGCTCAATTTCTGTTCGATATCGCGCGCTGTCTGAGCGGCGAGACCGGAGGCTGCGCGGCATTTTTCCCACTCGTTTCGAGCCTTTTCATCCGCGACCTGCGCGATCGTGACCGCGGTCTTCGCCTCCGTCATCGAAGCGCGCTGCTTATCCAGCGCGGCGAGTTCGCTTTGCAGAGTGGCTTCGAAGTCCGGCCCGGCCGGATCAAGGTCCACCGAACTGCACTTTTCTGACAGGACTGCAAAGGCAGATTGGGCATTATTGCGGGCCGCAGCCAATGCAGCGGTCTGACTTTCTATGTCGTGGTCCAGCCGGAGGATTGACTGGTCAGTAGCCTGGATCCCTGTGGCCAGAGCGGCCTCTTCAGCGGTCTTTGAAGACAGTGAGGCGTCCAGCTGGGCGATGCGCTCCCGCTGCTCCCGAAGCTGTAGGCCCAAGAGCGAGTCGATCGCACTCAATGCGTGTTCGGTCGCCCCGCAAACCGGGCAGGCCTGTCCATCCTCAAGCGTGGCGCGAAGTTGCATTGCCGCTTCGCCCGAGGCCGTTTCGGCTAGCTCGCCGGCACGCCGTGCCTCCTGCAATTGCGCTCGCAGAATAGGAAGGGAGGAGCTGACCTGGGAATGCCGGACGACCAGATCTTTGCGGTCGGCCTTAGCGTCATCGAGATTGCTGCGCAGACGAACTAGGAGGTCACGGGATGTTTGTACCTGAGCTTCTTGATGCTTCCAGTCTACTAGGAGAGGAGAAAGACCTCCCAGGCGATCCCGTTTTTCAATGAGCGCTGAGAAGGCAGCATCGGATGGTGCTGATGCCTTAGCCTCGTCCAATATGTTGCGAGCCCATGTGGCAGCGGCGCCGGTTCCCTCTTCCGCTGCCTTGGCGGCTTCCCATGTGGCGTTGGCCTCTATTTTGGAGGCCTCTGCTTCCTTTGCGCTCTCTGAAAGTTTGGACAGCGTTATATCGACGGCTGCGATCTCGACGAGCTCTGCAGCGAGTTCCTTCTCCTGTGCAGCCAATGTGGCAAGCCCGGCGTTCGCCGCAAGCCACGATGCCTGGCCGTCACGAGTTTCTGCAGCCTCTGCCAACGAGATGTTGGCGGCCTGCTCAAGCTCCCGACATCTGGACAGGGCTTGCGCGCGCGTAGCGCGGACGCCTGCTATGCCATCAAGCGATGCGTTTGTTTCGGACAGCTTCCGGTCGAGCACACGGGCTTCTTCGATCTCAGGAGATTGAGCGGCGACCCGTTCCGTCTCAAGCTGGAGTCGAGCTGCTGCATGGCTTTCTTCAGCTGCCGTCTGTGTCGCGCGTTCGCTCGCCTGCTCAAGTTCACTTTGCCGCACCAAAACAGTTTGGCGCGCTTCCTGCGCCAGCGTGGCCGCATCCTGGACGGCGGTCCATTCTCCTGCGAGGGCGAACGCGGCTTTACGCAGGCGCAATGTCTCATGCCGAGGGGCGGCTTCTTCGCGGACAGTGTTCGCGGTCGATACGGCTAACTCACATTCCGTCACCTTGTCGGCCAAGGCCGTACGATCGCTTTCCCAGCGAGCGGCTTTGGAGAGTTCTCCAATCGTAGCCGCGGTTCTTTCCGCGACGTCCTTCGCGGCACTGTGCTGCTCTTCGGCCGTCCGGCGTGCTTCGTCGTCGAGGCCGTTCTGCGCCTCAATGCGATCTAGGATTGCCTGCTGCTGGGCCCGGAGTGTCGTTGCCTTTTCATGAGCTGCGCGGCCAAGAGTCGCATAAATATGCGACCCGGTCAGCCGTTCGAGTAGCTGGGCGCGCTCGTTATCGTCAGCCTTGATGAAGGCCTCGAAATCGCCCTGTGCCAGGAGGACGGCCCGACGAAACTGCTCGGCGGACAAACCGACGAGACGGTGAATCTCCGCTAGCGTTTCAGTTTTGGTCCCACCCAAGATCTCGCCGTCAGCAAGGCGAGTGAGGTTGTGCCGGGTGGCCTGCATGCGGCCATCGGTCTTCTGACGAGCGCGCTGCACGGTCCACCGGGCGCGGTAGCGCTCTCCGTCTCGCCCAACAAAGTCGAGCTCGGCGAAACCCTCGCCTGAGCCATGCCGAAGGATGGCCCTTGGGTCTCCGGCCGACAGCTCGTCACCTTGGGCAGTTTCGAACTTGGCCCGTGCCGGTGCTGCGCCGAGACGTGGTACCGAATCGAACAATGCCAGGCACATCGCGTCGAGCAGGGTAGATTTCCCTGCGCCTGTTGGGCCGGTGATTGCAAAGATGCCGGCGTCGCTCAGTGGCTCGGCTTCGAAATCAACTTCAAAGTCGCCGTTCAGGCTGGCGAGATTACGGCCGCGGATTGCCAGGACACGCATTAGGCGTCCTCCCTCGATGTTTGTGTCTCGATGAGAAGGGTTTGAAACGCCTGCTTCAAATCGTCCGGCGGTTCGCTGCCGTGAGCCCGCTCGAACAGCTCTGCGAAAACGGCATCAGGAAGGAGTTCGGCCAGATCTAGCTCGCGCTCGGCGATGGCTTGGTTGGTGGCCTCACGAGCCGAGATCCGTGCAATGCGCGTCAGCCGCACAGCCTTCCCATCGAGCGCCGCCATGATTCGAGCTTGTAGGTTCGGTTCAGGGCCATCAACGAGGACTGAAACTTCCACAAACGGATGCAGCCCGCGAGGAAGATCGGGATCGAAGCCCAATCCCTGGATTTCGATCTCAACCTCGCCGATCGGCTTTGGACCGTCGGCTGGGATCGTCAGAAAGGGGACGAGGCGGGGAATTTCTTCCTCTCGGACGCTCGCGCCGCTCGGCGCCAGATCGACTATGCTGACTGAATGGCGGTAGAGCCTTTCCGTTGCGGACAGTGGGAACGGCGAACCCGCATAACGGATCAGCGTGTCGCCCTTGATCATCTGAGGGCGGTGAAGATGGCCAAGCGCAACATAGGTTGCTCGGTCGTCAAAAAGGGCTGTGGCTTGGGCTTCCTCCCCGCCCACGGTGATTCGACGTTCTGAATGTTCAGAGATGTCCCCTTCCGCGACGTGAAGGTGGCCGGTCACTATGAGAGGCAATCCGTCTGCTGATGCAGCGCCCGCCGTCAGAACATTGGCGTACAACTCTGGGAGCCCGCCAGGACCCATATCTCCAGGCCGGCAGTAGGGAACGGCTGCCAACCATGCTGCGGGCTTACCCGTCCGATCGGTGAGCGGGATCAGCAACCGATCGAGGTCTGCCACGCCATTTGCGCGGGGCAGGGAGTCCACAAGGTGAATACGCCCAGGTCCGAGAAGTGCGGCAGGTAGATTGATTCTCGCTGCGCTGTCATGGTTCCCGCCAATGATGACGATCTGCAGATTAGGGCAGCGCGTCGTAGCATCCCGAAGAAACGCGTAAAGGCGTGCCATGGCTGACGCCGGCGGGTTCGCCACATCGTATATGTCGCCCGTGACGAGCAGCAGATCCGCTTCTTCGACTATTAGACGATCAAGGAGCCAGGAGAGAAATGCGTCATGCTCTGTCTCTCGTTCATGGCTGAAAAGCTCATGCCCGATATGCCAGTCAGAACTATGGATCAGTCGGAAGGCCGGTATCGATTCGGTCATGGGTTGAGCTTCGCAAAATGGGCGACAGAAATGGACGTAACTCGATTGCGAGGGAGATGTTCAGGGTTGGCTTAGAAGCCATCTCCGCTCTGGCAGAGGTGTCTGGCAAGGACGATCATGGCTTCTGTGTCCCGCCCGCAATACGCTCGTAGCGCCGTATCGAGTGCCGCTCGGCGGTCTTCCGTCGTTGCGGGGGATATGGCCTCCAGATATGCGGTTTGGGCGTTCCCGCCGTCTTTGACCTCCAACTCTGAATAATCAAGGTCTGGGGCCACTGTGGGCAGAACGGCCTTGATCGACCAGCTGCCGCGCTGGTCGCGGTGATACCAGTTGGCGCGCGTGACCGGCAAAAGGTCAACGACCCGCTCAATGATCGAATTGAGATCGTCCGCCAGATCGGGAAAAAAGTCAGCAAGTTCGCGAAGGCGCCCCTTTTCAAAGCTAGCGTTGTAAGCGACTACCGCGCCCGACCTGGGGATCATCGTCACCAGCGCTTCGGCACAGGACTTGCGTGGGTCCGCCCCGTCCAGGCTCAGAAATTCATGGTGCTGGAGGCTTCCATCCTCCGCTTCAATATGAGCGGAAAACTGGAACGGCACCTGTTGATATGGACGGGTGCCCACCCAACGCGGAATAGCGAATGCGATCGTCTCAAAGTCCAACCACGTTCGGGGGAAGGCCCAATCCGACATGGCGGATCGGGCGCCTTCAACGTTGTGGTCAGGCTCGCCGGTTAAGGTGGCTTGAAACACCCGTTGATGGGTCGGATTGGTCAGCGCCGCAGGGTCGACCTCGAAAAGATCCTCGACCCCGCGCTTTAGCCACTGATTGCCGCCCCCGTATGGAAGCACGGTCACAGGCCATTCCGGGCCGGGAGGAAGCGCTGCTTCGCAATATGTGGCGAAATTGCACGGGAGCCCATTGCAATGGGGGCCAGGAAGGATGCTTGGTTCGCTACCAGTGAGCGTTTCGCGTGCCGCTGCGACCACCGCGGCTCGCGTTTCGACGCGGTCTTGGATGTTGGACGTGAGGTCGCTATCGAAAAACAGCCCCTCGAGCGATCCATCAGGTTTGAGGACGAAATCGGAGTCCAGATGGCGGATCGCCGCGCTGTCGATGGGCACACCGGCTTCACGGGCGACCCAGACCTGCGTAGCCAGATCATTGGTGTGATAGTCCCTGGGCTTCGTCGAACTTTTGACCTCAGCCATGTGCCAGCCACCGAGGCCATTTGGCTCAAGGATATCGACGCGCACCAGAACGCCATCATGCTGAAAGGTGGCTTCGAAGATCGGATCCTCGTGACCGTTCTCCAGCAAAGCCTTCGTCGTCGCCAACGCAGCGGACAGATCGGGCTCAGCCTCCACCATGACACCGCCCGGCAAGAGCGAGCAGGCAGCCGCGCCAACCTCGTGCCCGGCAGCGAACCAGGCTTCTGCGCCCTCATCGTCTTCAGCGAGTTCAGGGCGATGAACCGATAGCCATAGCCGCTTCGGGCATTGCTCGAAGTAGGTGATCCTCGATTTCGATAGACCATGCGGGCGCGGCGAGATGCTCATGCTGCCACCCACATGATGAGATTGAGGAGGGGGCTGAAAAATCTTGGAGAGCTGATCGTCATGGTTCAACCATGCATCGTCGGTACGACAGAAATGGTCGCTTCGGTTGGCTGGGCCTGAGACGGCAACATCGTCAACGCAGCCACGATGCGCTGTCGCATCATCTCAATCAGGGCATCAGGCTGCTCGATGACGAGCTCATTGCCCCAAGTGAATAGGTGCTCCGCCAGCTCCCGCATGCCGCCGCTGGTGAAGCGGATGAGAAGATCTCCATTCTCGAGTTCTTCTATTTGCTGATGGCGATGGAAGCGCCATTCTCGCGCTCGCGAGGCTGCCGATGCGTGGACGCGAAGCACGACGTCTTGCTTCTCGTCTCGCCAGACAGCGAAACTGTCGGCCAGCCAGGCGTCGATGTCCCAGTCATCTGGGGCGCAACCGAGCTTTTCGCTGAGCCGGGGGTCGATCATGCGATCCAGTCGGTAATAGACCGGATCATTTTCTCGGTCGGGCATCTTTCCGACCAAGTACGACAGGGGGCCGTGAACGATGCCATAGGGAATGACCCGTCGCCAGCGAGGCTCCTGCTGCTGAACTGCGGCATAGCTGAATTCGAGGCAGCTACCGGACAATATCGCAGCTTGGACGGTTGCGATTGTCTCGGGGGGCACGGTCGCAACAGGGCCCGCGGTGACCATCGTCCGCTGAAGCCGAGTGAGCGCTTCTAGATCAGGATCAATGCGGCGCTTCTCGCGATCATCGAACGCCCCTTTCACCTTTGCCAGAAGGTTCGCCAATTGGTCGGCACGAACCGTCTGGCCAGCTTCTTGCCGTCCATCCACCTCGGCCTGTAGTGCTGCGACTTCAGCGGCAGTGGGGCGGGTATAAACGCGGCGAAGGCTGTCCCGTATGAGAAAGCGCTTTCGGCGATCTTCTGTCACTTCCTCAAGGTCAAAGTGCCGAGCGATGACGTCGCGCATGCGCTCGGCGGTCCTGCGATTGACGCCGAGCGTTTCCGCCATCTCATCGAGAGTGAGGCCCTCTGTCGATTCCGAAAGCGCGTGAACGAGCGCTAACAATCGATCAAGTTTGGCCATACGATCGGTCATGCTGCACTACCCCCCATTTATGTCCAACTACGACCGCACCCGTCGTTTTTTCAAGAGTCTAAAGGCGGAAATTGAGACCTGCGGCTCGTGGAGGTGCGGCGGTGTTGGCTGGAGGAACAGCGCTGGTTTGAGGATCTACCGAAACAAAAGCTGATCTGCCATTTCGCCGATGCGTTGATACCCGACGATCCGATTTCGCCAAGCTTCCGGGATGCCGTCCTCGCCATAGAGGGCGCCCGCGAGCTGGCCCGTAATGGCAGCTGTCGTATCGGCGTCCTCACCGAGATTGGCGGCAGTAAGGACAGCCTCGGCGAAACTGCCGGTCCGGCCGATGCACCAGAGTGCGGCTTCGAGCGAATACGCCACATAGCCTGACGCGCGGATATCCCGCCTCAGTTTACCGCGCCAGGATCCACCAACGATGTCGAAGATTCTCCCAGTTACGCTGTCTGTGTGGATGCTGAGAACATCGTCGAGGCTGCTGCCGCAAATTGCCATCGCGATCATTCGTGCGTAGATGACGCAGGCATCTACGGCCTCAGTCGCGCCATGCGTGACACGGCTTTGACGTGCAGCTGCTTCTTTGAGGGAAGGGGTGTTGTCATGATACCGCAGAGCGATTGGCGCCAAGCGCATTAAGCTGCCGTTCCCCGCGGTGGAGGGGTCGGTTGATCCCGCGATGGGGTTTCCCGATCGCTCCCAGTGGGCCAATGCCGCACTGACGGTCATGCCGATGTCGAAGCAGTGCCCATTTGATGAATAGGCTCCCTCATCTCGCCATGCGACGAAGCGCTTCATCAGATCGACTTCATCGATGCCTTTGCAAGATATGAGGCTGTCCGCCAAGGCGAGCGCCATTGACGTGTCGTCTGTCCATTCGCCGGGCTTCAGGCCGAAGGGGCCGCCACCGATCATGTCGGTTAGAATGGGATAGGTGTCCCGGCGCGCAAACTCCAATGTCGTTCCCAGTGCGTCGCCTACTGCCAAGCCGATCAAAGCGCCTCGGCCTCGATCACGCGTGGCCGCGAGCGTCATAGCGGGGGCCACCTCTGCGACTGCGACTTTTTGCTGGACGTAGGTGAGCTGCTCATGCGTTTCGATCGCTCCAGGACGAGCCATTCGCACTTGGCCTATGGCAGCCCTGGGCTCGGTTCCCAACTCGACGAGCAGGCGTGCGGCTATCATTCCAGCGCGTCCCAAGCCGCCCTTGCAATGTACCACGATGTCGAAGCCCTGGCGTAGCCGTGAGCGCAGATTTGCGCCGGTGGTGGTCCATTCCTGCTCGAACAGCGGACCCGGGATGCTCACGTCAGCAATGGGCAGATGGAACCAGTCCATGTGACGCGCGCGTACTTCTTCCCCGAGCCGATCCACGCCGAGGCTCTGGAATTCTGAGGGCTCGAGGAGAGAAACGACCGCCGCCGCTCCGCTAGCTTGAATGGCGTCTAGGTCGACGCAAAGGTCGCGGTCCCAGGCGCCCGTCAGCGCATCGTGCTGCTTTTTCCCCGGGCAGAATGTGATTCCTATTCTGCCGCCGTTGGCGCGTGTTTGGACGAACGCGATTTGCAGTGGATGGCTCGAACTGGTGCGGGGGGTATGGGCAGCGTCTCTTTGTTCCATTCTTGTCCTTTTCGAGCCACCTTAATGGCTCCAGCTTGAAGTTGGAGAGAGTTACTACGACCGAATCTGACAGATACGGTCGTACCTACTTCGCCATGGCGTTTGTGAGGCCAAACTGTCTTGACCCAGCAGTCACGATAGGGTGGTGAAAGCATCATAGGGGGAAATATCATGAAGATTGATCGAGATAAGTTGAAGAGGCAGGAGCCAGCGCCGCAAAGGTCAGCCAGAAAATTGGCGAGAAGACTGTCGATGGGGTGAAGAAGGCTTGGGAAACGGAAATGGGGCGCACGGCCATCACCGGCGCTGCAGCCGGTGCCGCTATCGCTGCGGTCGTCCCGTTCGTTACGGTTGGAGCCGGCTTGCTGATCGGTGGGGCGATTTCCGTGTTGGCGAAGAACGTCAGGTCGGGTCAGTAAACTTCGTCTGGGACCGGAAGCCTGCCAATGGCGAGACGGTCTCAACCTGCCATTGGTCAGCCCCACCTCAGTAGAGGCTGCGGGGTGATCGAGAAACGCTGAACGGAACCTAACATGTTTGGAATATTCCTGTTGGCGGCTGTAACCGTCGTTGATGGCGATACCCTGCGCTTGGACGGAGAACGCGTGCGTCTGGTCGGTATCGATGCCCCTGAGATACATGGGTGTCCGGCGGGCCGCGCCTGTGCTCCTGGCGATGGCCAGGCGAGCAAACGCAGCCTACAAAATCTGATGAACGGATCCCTCAGCATTCGGCGCGTCGGACACGACCGTTATGGTCGTACCCTCGCGCACGTATATGTGAACGGCGTGAATGTTGCCTGTGAGCAGATCGGCCGCGGGCAGGCGGTTTACATGAGGAAGTGGGACAATGGGCTCGAATTGGCGCGGGAGTGCAGGTGATGGCTCGGCGCTGGGATGAGAAGGGTACAGAGGCGGATGGTCCTGCATTCCCCTATCTAGTGGCTTTGGAAGCAATCATTATTGGAGGGCTTATCCTGCTGGGCACGGGCATGATGTTGGTATCGGGCGTTAGGTGGCTCTTTGGTCTCTTCGGTTAAGAGGAAACGGGATGGCGGCCGACAGCCAAAGCGATAGCGCTGTCATGCATGCTAATCGCATCGCGATGGCTCGCGATCTGGTAACAAAATCGCGTTCCGGTTCGACAAACCGATTAGCCCGAGAATTGGGTATTCAATATGCCTACGCACGCCGCATTATGCAGGATCTGGAGGAGTCCGGGTTGGTGAGTGCTCCGGACAAACGCGGCGCGAGAACGGTTGCCTCATGTGTATCTGTCTCGGAGAAATGAGTTGGCGCGGCTAATTCTTATTGCCTTCTTGTTGGTCACCGGCGCTGTTTTTCTGCGCTTGGCTTGGAATGCGGCGCTTAAGATTTTGCGGAGCATCGCCAAAATCGCCTATATCTCAGCGAAGGTGGCGGGAGCGGCTCTGGTGGCGGGATTGGCTGGCCTCGTCGGGTTCTTTGTTCTCCCTATCACTGTCGTCGGTGACTGGTTTGGAATAGCGGTTGTGACTGTCGCGATCGCAGCCTTCGTCCTGTGTTGGAGGAAATTCGCGGTTCGAGTCGGACGCGCCGCTCGTCCGCTGTCCCCGATCGAAGAGGATCAGTCGACGTCCTTCCCAATCATCGAGGAAGCGATCAAGCCTGAGGCGGATCCCCGCATCGCTGAGGCGTGGAAAATGGCGGGAGAGCTTGCACCGGAATATGCTCAGCGTCTTTCCGCAGCTAGGCGCCGCTGCGCTCAAGTGTTGGAGATGGCAGCTGGGAACCCGGTCGAATGGAGCATCGTCGATTGTTCGACATTCATCTCGCGCACTGTGCCAGATGCGGTTTCAACGGCAGCCGCACTGATGAGGGACGCGGACCACTCAGAGCGGAGCAGCCTTGCTGGTGAACTGGTCGTTGACCTTGAACGGATCGCGAGCCGCGCGCGTGAGGAAGTCGACAGTCGCCGCCGTCAGCTTCGCAACAGTTGGCACGTTGTCCGAGCCCATATTGCAAGCCGGACAGCCCGCGACGTGTCCTGATGGTGCGGCGGCGGATTCTGACTTTGTGGCATGCTGCACGTCAACGACGCTGATGCTTTAGGACATTGAAGTCCGGGACGGCCCCGAGCCGTCAAGCCGGTGAATCGACCACCGGATAGTGCGGCATCGGCCATTCGTGATCCGCGTTGTCCATCATCAGGTCGATAAACAGGGGCAGAAGGGAGCCCAGCAGGGCGCCGCAATCTCGAACTTGAGTGCGATTGACCTCGCTATTCCAGGTTGCCCCTCCGTGGACCAGTTGATTTCGCAAAACGTACAGGCGTCCAAACAATATCGACAGCAAGGTGGCGGTGTCGTGGCGACGAAGGGCGTTCGCCGTAGCAACGCGCTCCCGTTCCAGCATTCCGCTCCAATCCTCGAAACCGGCAACCTCATTGTGGTGATGCCAGAAGGGCGCGAAGACATAGCGGTTGTCTAGCAGCAGCCTAATTTCTTGACTGAAGCGCTGCCAGACCAGGTCATAAATTCGATGTTTGCTGTCGAAGCTAACTAAGGTGGAGAAAAAGCGCGCGAAGGCATCGCGTTCGCGCTGACTCTCTCCACCCAGCGCTAATCCAACGTCACCTGCATATGCTGCGTTAAAGCCGATCCACAGCAAGATGAAGCGTATATCTTCATCTTCTTCATCTGCTTCTGCGCGGCGAAGCCAGGAAAGCGCTCGGTGAACTCGAAGCGTGAGAGGCATCGCGAAGCCATCACGTAAGCTACGTTGCTTCCGCTTGAGCGCCTCAGGATGAAGCGGACTAGAAGATGGGTAGCGGAAAGACATTGCTCAACTTCTCTATCTCAGGTGTCTAGG
The DNA here is from genome assembly GCF_005406185.4 of Sphingobium sp. RSMS. Classification (NCBI taxonomy): domain Bacteria; kingdom Pseudomonadati; phylum Pseudomonadota; class Alphaproteobacteria; order Sphingomonadales; family Sphingobiaceae; genus Sphingobium; species Sphingobium sp. RSMS. Next base: position 3,505,320 of record NZ_CM191257.1, read on the forward strand.
GTTGAGACTCAATCACAGCCAGAAGGCCACGGCGGCTGCGAGGCTTACGGCTGACAGGAAGTTTCTGGCGAGCTTGTCGTAGCGGGTTGCGATACGGCGAAAATCCTTGAGGCGGCAGAACATGGCCTCGACCCTCCAACGGTCCTTGTAACGGCGTTCGTCATACTGGATCGGGCGCTTGCGGTTGCGTCGACCGGGGATCACGGGGATTGTGCCCTGTTCGCGCAAGGCGGCCCGGATGCGGTTGGCGTCGTAGCCCCGGTCGGCGATCACCCGCTTCATGCCGATGGTCTCGCCAATCAGTAGGTCTGCGCCCTTCACATCCGACGTGTTGCCGGGCGTCAGGACGAGGCGGAGTGGTCGCCCGAGGACATCGACGAGCGCGTGGATCTTCGTTGTCCTGCCGCCACGCGAAATGCCAATGGCATTGGCCCGCGCCCCCCTTTTGCACCACCGGCAGAGCGGTGGGCCTTGATGTAGCTGCTGTCGATCTGGCCAGTCTCCGCGATCCAGCCTTCCTCGGTCAGCGCCGCCAGGATACGGGTCCAGATGCCCCGGCGGCTCCACCGGTTCCAGCGATTGTAGACCGTCGTCGAAGGGCCGTATTCAGAAGGGCAATCCGCCCAGCGGCCACCGCACTTGAGCATGTGAATGATGCCCGAGATCACCCTGCGATCATCGACCCTTCGCGCTCCGGGCTGGTTCTTCGGCAAGTGCGGCTCAATCGCTGTCCACGCTTCATCCGACAACCAGAACAACGAACGCGACATTCCAAACAGCCTCCAGCTTCAGCGGAGACCCCCTGAATCAAAGTGAACGCAGATTTTCAATAGGCTGATTGGGTTTGGACCCTAAGATAATTCTGCGATGTAAAGATCGCGCAACCGGCCAAAATTTATCATGAATGAGGGGCGTCTTGGTTCGAGATCAAGAGTGGAGGGGCCGCGGGTTCTTCGCCATCTGCGATATATCCATGAATAATATCGCCCGCCTTGAAGGTCGCATTGCCGCCTTTGTTAAGGAGGCCGAGGAGACCAAAGCCTAACACGCCCAAAATGACTCCGCCTGTGTTTGAGGCACCTTCAGCGCCCTTCGTACCGGTCAACGCGACGGACCCCCATTGCGTGTCGACGTGGATCAAGCGCAGGCTCAGTTGGCCTTTTCCTCCCGCCGCGCTGGTGCCCGAGACGGAAACGATTTCGCCCCAAGCGACAGATCCGATCGGGATTGCGATTGTCCCGTCAACTGTCACTGGTGAGTTGACGCGCAGCCGGAAGCGTTCGCCGGCTTTCGCTGATCGGCTGTTTACTTCCCGAACAACCATCAGTTCGACATCCGTTCCTTTTACCCAACGTGGATGGGACGGGGCCGGGACGACCGAGGCTTCTGAAGTGACGTCCTGTGCGGCCGCCAACGGGCTGCCGACTAGGAGAAGTCCTGCCGTAAAGGCTGCGCGCAACATGAATTAGTGGGAGCCCGCAGGGGTAGCTGCCGGCGTGATGCCTCCAGCCGACAAGAAGCGGACCGCCGTGCCAGTCGCATTCGACTTGCCCCAACTGAATGCCGACACGTGAGCATCGCCATATTGCGCTTTGACCACGGCATCAGCGCCGAGCTTCTGCGCGCGTTCCCAAAGCTCCTTGTAGATTTTGTCTTGCGATGGCGACTTGCTGAAAACCGTTGCTTTGCGAACGCCCGCCTTGACCTCTCCCAGGACCTCATAAGGGCGGTCAGTGATGTCATACGGGAAAACGGGTACGCCGACTTCCTCGTTCACAAGCAGCTGGGCTTGCGGCGCTTGGCCAAAGGCAGGCGCTGCGATACCCATCGAGAGGGCGGCAATCAGAACGTAACGCATAAAGTGTACTCTCCCTGTTGGAGCCGGCTTACTTCGCGGCAGGAGCTACTGCCGAACCTGGCTGAATTGCGGTTGCAACAGATGAGGAAGCTGCAATGGGAACGGTCACAGGTTCAGAAGGCGCAGCCGCGGCGAAGACCAAAGGCACGTCTTCACCGATGAAGCCCTTGACCTGCGATCCCGCAGCGATTTTGGCGCTTGTTCCTGTGGTGAAAAATCCAACGACAGGAACGAAGGCCACAGCAGCTACGACACCTGCCGTTCCGGTAACGCCTTTGTCATCAAACGTGCCGGTCAGCCGGATCTGGCGCCCGTTCACGCTCACATTGAGGAGCGAGGCGGTCAAATGGCCTGACTTGCCCCACATCCCTTTATTACGAACCTCGGTGATCTCACCGACGGCTGGCGAACCGACCGGAATGACGACCTGCCCCCAACAGAAACCGGCTCGATCACGGAGAGCCTGAAGTGCTGACCTACCCGAAGTTTCTTGCCTTCGGTCGTCAGGGGCTCTTCCATCTTGAGTTGGATTTCAGTGCCAGTGCGGAGAACATTGTTGGCCGTCGGTCCGACAGCGAGTGCAGGCGCTTGAACCTGAGCATGTGCAGGCGTTGACGACGCGATTGCGCACGCGAGCGCAACATACATCAATCTCATTGATTTTACCCCCATATTTGGCCTTCCCCAAGGCCAGTGAACGTGTTGCAGAGCGCCGGTCGGGATGTCAAGCGAACGGCCTCAGGGTTCGAAATACCTTGCCCAGCGGACCGTCTTACTGGACCGAGCCTGTTTGAAGTATTTGGTCCATTTTGGATGCTATCAGCTTCCAGAAGGCTAACCCGTCCCAATCAGCCTCGACTGCAAGTTCACCGATCCGCTCGGCTACTTTGACCGGCGCTTGGTCACCATGTCTTCTCAGCAGCATCATGGCTGCGCCCTGTGCGATATGATCGTTGGTCATCCTATCGCTCTCCTGGATTAGCTCTTAACGCCGGACGGCATCTGGACTTCCACCGTCATCTTGTAGCGATAGCGCTGCTCGCCAAGGTTCCGTAGCCGTAGGCGGTAAGTACAAGTGCGATACCCGCGATCGGCACTCCCAAAGTAATCAAGCACCCGCGCACGACATATCCCCTTTTGACGTGAGCCTTCTTGTATGGAGATATTTCGATCAGGCTAATAGCTGAGGCGGTGGCCTAGTCGTCTTATAAACGCTGGATTTCGAGCGGATTAAAGCTGTCATGCCTTCGGAAAATCGCGAGGGGTGCGGACATCGAGCGTCGGGAATAGGCCGCGCATATGACCGATGTTCCAGGTCACGATCGTGGGGATACCGTGTACCACCGCTGTTTCGCCGATCATTCGATCGTAGAGGCGAGCCCCGATCCCGCCATCGGCTGCATAGCTGCGCACCGTGTCGAACGTCTGCGCCGGGGTCAAGCCGATCAATTGGGTGACGGTTCTCACGCTTTCAAGCGCGGCCCAGGCTTCCTCTGCCGTGAAACGAAATGGCGCGTGTGTGCCGCGACGGGTCAGGGTGCTATAGACTTCGGCATAGCTGTGTGCGGCAACGCCCAGCACATGACCGCGACCAGCGTCGAACAGGTCGGCCGACGAAGCATGATGCTCATGATCGCCTGCCAACGCCGCTATAATCACATTGCTGTCGATCAGCGCGTCAATCGTCAATGTCATGCTCACGGGATCGATCGAGAGCCTCATTGGCGCTTTCGAGGCTGACCGGCTTGCCGCTCGACGGACGAACCAGCAGCGCGCCGCGCCGCACCAGCTTGCCGGTATTGGCTGGAATACCTGGCGGGACATAACCTCGCAGCGCGTCCTCGATCACCTCACTGGCCGTCATGCCGGTGAGCTTCGTAAGCGCATGGACCCGATCGCGCGCAAAAGCCGAGCGAACGTTGAGCTGGATATTTTCGGCACGACCCATGACCGACTCCTTTGCAGCTAGATATATCATGTAGACGCTCGGCGGGCTATCAAGATTCTGTTTTGGCTAGCCCTGGAATCTGACACCGTTGTTTTGTCCTGGTAGAAAAAGAGGACTTGAGGGAATCGACTTCACTGGTCCAGTTTCCAATCATTATCTGCAATGATGTTTCGCATGTTCCAAACCACCCGTGGTGAATAGCCCCTAGGGTTGAGACTCAATCACAGCCAGAAGGCCACGGCGGCTGCGAGGCTTACGGCTGACAGGAAGTTTCTGGCGAGCTTGTCGTAGCGGGTTGCGATACGGCGAAAATCCTTGAGGCGGCAGAACATGGCCTCGACCCTCCAACGGTCCTTGTAACGGCGTTCGTCATACTGGATCGGGCGCTTGCGGTTGCGTCGACCGGGGATCACGGGGATTGTGCCCTGTTCGCGCAAGGCGGCCCGGATGCGGTTGGCGTCGTAGCCCCGGTCGGCGATCACCCGCTTCATGCCGATGGTCTCGCCAATCAGTAGGTCTGCGCCCTTCACATCCGACGTGTTGCCGGGCGTCAGGACGAGGCGGAGTGGTCGCCCGAGGACATCGACGAGCGCGTGGATCTTCGTTGTCCTGCCGCCACGCGAAATGCCAATGGCATTGGCCCGCGCCCCCCTTTTGCACCACCGGCAGAGCGGTGGGCCTTGATGTAGCTGCTGTCGATCTGGCCAGTCTCCGCGATCCAGCCTTCCTCGGTCAGCGCCGCCAGGATACGGGTCCAGATGCCCCGGCGGCTCCACCGGTTCCAGCGATTGTAGACCGTCGTCGAAGGGCCGTATTCAGAAGGGCAATCCGCCCAGCGGCCACCGCACTTGAGCATGTGAATGATGCCCGAGATCACCCTGCGATCATCGACCCTTCGCGCTCCGGGCTGGTTCTTCGGCAAGTGCGGCTCAATCGCTGTCCACGCTTCATCCGACAACCAGAACAACGAACGCGACATTCCAAACAGCCTCCAGCTTCAGCGGAGACCCCCTGAATCAAAGTGAACGCAGATTTTCAATAGGCTGATTGGGTTTGGACCCTAGTTTTCTAGACGCCCTCGGTGCTCATCATCTGCTGCCGTTCGAACTCTACGGGTGACAGCATCCCGTTTCTCACATGCTTGCGTATCGGGTTGTAGAACATCTCGATGTAATCGAACACATCCTGTCTGGCCTCGTCTCGTGAGCGATAGGTCCGCCGCCGGACGCGTTCGCGTTTGAGCAGGTTGAAGAAGCTCTCGACCACTGCGTTGTCATGGCAGTTGCCACGGCGGCTCATCGAGTGCTCCAGATTGTGGGCCTTCAGGAAGGACGCCCAGTCTATGCTGGTGAACTGCGATCCCTGATCCGAGTGGATCAGAACCTTCCCCTTTGGCTTCCTGCGCCACACAGCCATCAGCAATGCCTGCAGGACCAGGTCGGTGGTCTGGCGGTTCTGCATCGACCAGCCCACCACGCGGCGGGAGTAAAGGTCGATCACCACCGCCAGATAGGCAAAGCCTTCCTGTGTTCTTATGTAGGTGATGTCGGTCACCCATGTCTTGTCGGGTGCCGCGACATCGAACTGGCGGGCCAGCGTGTTGTCGACCACCCTAGATGGCTTGCCGCCATAGCTGCCCGGCCTGCGCTTGTAGCCGATCCTCGCTCTAATACCCGCCAGACTGGCGAGACGCGCCACGCGGTTCGGACAGCAGGTCTCGCCCTGATCGAGCAGATCATCGTGCAGCTTGCGGTAGCCATAGACCTTGCCGCTGTCTTCCCACGCCTGCCGGAGCAGCTCGGTCTGCCGAGCATCTTCCTTCGCCCGTCTGCTCAACGGGTTCTTCACCCAGGCGTAGAAGCCGCTGGGCTGGATGCGAAGACACCGGCACATCGCACGCACCGAGAACAGCGCGCGATGCTCGGCTACGAACGCGTATCTCACTTTGCATCCCTGGCGAAATACGCGGTGGCTTTTTTTAGGATGTCGCGCTCCTCGGTGACCCGCGTCAGCTCGCGCTTCAGCTGACGGATCTCGGCATCCTTCGACCCATCTTCGGGCCGTCGTGCGAACTGCCGCTTCCATGCATAAAGCGAATGCTGGCTCACCCCGAGCCGCTGCGAAACCTCCGCCACCCGGTAACCGCGCTCGGTGATCTGGGCCACCGCATCGCGCTTGAACTCGTCACTGAAATTAGCCTTCCCCATCATCGCCTCCTGTCCTCAAATTTAGGAAAGAAGGCGTCCACAAATCTAGGGGCTATTCATGGATTAGGTCCTCCTGCGCCGCTGAATTGGGGATATACCGTAAAATGCGTGCGGAAGCCCGGCTTCAGGTCGAGCGACAGATTATCTTGGCTTTCGCCGACCGGAGTGCACCGGTCGATCGGCTGGTCGGGTGTGTCGCATTCGTAAAGGCGACCGACCAGAGCCGCGCTTTCGAGTGCCTCCCTCCCATGGTTTTGAAACCATCCTTTCACGGAATAGCGAAGCTGCTGATCGTCAGCGTTGGATTGAAGAGCCTGCTCCTCGATGGTCCATTCTGCGATGGGAGAGCTTGCGGGTAGCTCATGTTCGCTCCACCAATCTTGAAACGCTAGAAATCCCAGCCATGCGACGAGCGCGTAAACGGCCCAACGGAAAGGGGCTACCTGCATCATTAATGCGAAGGCGATGCCCGCGCCCAGCCAGGCTAGAAGATCATTCTCGCGTTCCGCCACACCTGCTCCCTGCCGTTGTTTGGAGTCCGATGACGTGATCTTGCGTCAAAATCGGTCATAAGAATTGTAACTGGATGTCGATCTTGACCACCCACATTCGGAAAAGCTGATATGCGAGCCGTCTGCAGTTGGTTGGCGCTGAGCGATTCCGCAACCGCTGAGACACCTTCAGCATTTCAAAGCTTATCAAAAACTGATCCCATTCGCGGCGCGAAAAGGCGTTCATAGGTTCGCAGCAAATGGGCGTCGGTCATGCCTGAAACATAATCACAGATGATCCTCATCGGATCGGGAGCGCTGGCGAATTTGGCGTACGCATCGCTGGGCAGGAATCTCTTGGGCTCAGACTTCATGACCTCGAATACGGCGATTACCATCATCTGCCCTTTGAACTCGAGGTGCTGGACGCTTGGGCTACAAATGACTTCCTCGTAAACCAGCTTCGTTACCGCAGCCAGGAAATCCGCTACGGGATTTGGGACCTCCGCACGATACCGAAGCCTCGGCTCCTCAAATTCGGCTTCGTCGCGGATCTGGATGCTCGGGATGACGAAGTTGAGGATCCGGTTGATCTGGTGTTTGCGGTCGTTGCCGTCACCAAATAGGCGATCGAGTAGGCCCCCATATACGTCGTTGCCATACTGCCCGCGGTATTGGCTATTAAGATAGTCGAGTAGGCCTTGGCATGCCGCGGCGGGTACGTGCGTTTGAAACTGCTTTTGATCTATCAGTTTGAGCTCAAGCGCGTCCTCTAGGTCGTGGATGCCGAAGCTGATATCATCTGCAAGGTCCATGATCGAGCAAGCGAGGGATTTATGGCGTGCCTTGGCATGCCTCCCCGCTCGAATGTCAAACTGGCGGAAAGCATCCTGATCGCCCTTGGAGAGCGGGGAGAGGATCCAGTCCACGACATCCTGTTCGCTATCCATGAAGCATTTCGGAGGTTCGGATCCTCTGCGATCAAGCAGCGGCGTGCCGCTTGTATCTGCTAACATTCCCGGACGGAGGTCTGGGTTGGCCACTTCGCTGAACGACGCGGGATATTTGAGAACGCCGAGCAGCGTCTCGCGCGTCAGGTTAGAGCCGGCAGCCTCAGAGAATTTCTCCAGGCGCGATAGGATCCGAAGCGTTTGGCCGTTCCCTTCAAAGCCGCCATGATCTCTCATGCAGTAATTGAGGGCAATTTCGCCGCCATGGCCGAATGGAGGATGCCCCAAATCATGGGTGCAGGCGATCGCTTGAAGGAGCGCATGTTCGGGAAGGTGCCCGAGGGCTGGATGGCCGGGCAGATTATGGACGAGCTGTTTGGCTAACCCGCCAGCGATCTGCGCGACTTCAAGCGAATGCGTGAGGCGAGTGCGGTAGAAATCGCTTTCCCCTAGGTTGAGGATTTGGGTCTTGCCCTGCAGCCGTCGGAAGGAGGCCGAGTGAACGACGCGGCCATAATCCACGTCACCCTCAGACCGCGCATCGAAAGACTTTCGCAACTCTGGTGTTCTGCGATCGAGCCAGCCCATCATGTCTCCAGTTCCTCAGCACAATATCTGCCCGCTAGCATGGAGAATGAAGTGCGGGAACTGACGCTGTTTCGCCACTGACGCGCGGCTGCTGATATACGTCGCAAGGAGGGGGAGTTCTATCCTCAAACCTCACCACGGATCAAAGAACCTGCTTCTGCGGCACTGGTTGGAAGGAAGATGTTGCGGGCAACGCTTCCACAAAAAATTAAGAGCTTAGAACGTAACGACTGCGGAATGATGACTTCTGGAACGGCAGGGATCGGCTAAATGCGACCAATTTTGTCGTGTAATCAGATATCATCCCTCAGCAGTCCTTGGGATTGACGCATTCGTCAGAGGGTCCTGCGGGCATTGACAGGAGAAGTTCGAAATTGATGCAGCGTAATATCACCCCGGTGGATATCGAGATTGCAGAACTCCTCTATCCTGTGCTGGTTGAAGCGGCACGGGGCGGGGAGAAGCTTACTTGTCTTCAGTTGATTGACCGAGCGAAACAGCGTCATCCGGATAATGCGGCGATTCAAAAACAAGTGCCAGTCGGGCTCGGTCGCCGGCTGGCTACAGTACGTGCGTTTACAGCGCCCCTTGGCTACCCGGACCTCACCTGCCTTGTAGTTCAACCGCGGACCAACCTGCCTGCTGACGTTTTCCCGAATCCCGAGGCTGAACAGGCGAAAGTCGCTGCTTTCGACTGGAAAAATGTGGAACCCGCATTTTTCGTGCAGTTGGGAGAATGGCGCAAAGTCAATGAACGCAAAGCGAAATGTGATCGCGGGACCGCCGTGCAAATCGTATGGGACTATTACTCAGCCAACCGCGCTCGGATGCCCTCTGCCATCCAGCAGTTTAGGGAACTTCTGATTGATGAGGTGATGGGTGGGGAAGACGTCGAGCAGGCGTTCGCCGCCATCGTTTCAGAGCTTGCTCCCGAGGTGGCGTGATGACTAAGCATTTCGCGATAAACCAAAAATACGATGCAGAAGGAAGCCGGGCTGCTGCAGAGGAGCCTTCATTTTCCGCTTTGCCAGCCTTAGTTCCACCGGAATGGCCAGCGTGGCTGGATCGGGGTTGGCACGGAGTACGAACCGGGGAGTGGGCGGGGCTGTATTTGCCAGCAAAGCTCGACGCGGATTTGAGGTTTCTTAGCCACCTGGTCAAGTTGATGCCCGATTTCGATCGAGTTGCGCAGCGACTACAGCGAGAAGTCGTCGGAGATCTGATCCGTATGCAGCATCTCTTGCCCTGGCACGACAAGAAGCGCCCTCAGTTTTTTAGAGAAAAGCGCGGCAGCGAAGCCTTGCTGCTGAAGGATCGTGAGCACGCCTTTCCTGTATCCCAGGTAAAGTCGCTCGTGCTAATGGCTATGCAGGATAATGATGTCGAACAGGCACGCAAACGACTGATTTACTTCTGGCTCGTGCCGACGGTGCTATGTACCTCTGAGACCCACAAGCGGCTGCCGAAGCGGTGCTCGGATTTTCGCTACCCTTATCTTCGATACGCCTCCGTCGAAGGGTTGCGCCTTGAACGTTTCGATGGTGCTGAAGTTGATCCAGCCACCTACGACGCATATCAACTGCTCGATGAGCTACAGCTGATTGATCAGCTTAAGCCCATTGTCGCAGCACTTGATGGCCTTACTCTGCCTACTCCCGAGGCGGAAGAGGAGTTTACTCGCAAAATGGTTCACAGGGGTAAAAGTAAGGGTTGATGCAGCCGCGGAATTGGTCGCCTGCTGGGCTCCGCTGTGTCCGCCGGAGCACGACGTAGCGTAAGCGGCGTCGCTATCATGCTCAGGCTTCGCTCAATGCAAATGCCTGTTTTCGCCTGGTAGGTGCATGCTGACCAACTTGTGTCGTCAGCGGCTTCCGCATGTGGGTACGCCTGATGCGGCCGGTCCTTTGGCGTCGGGACCTCTGTGGTCACGGCACCAGCCAGTGTTCCCCATCGGCAAGGCGCTGGATCGGCGGAAGGTCGATGCCCGGTGCATCCCATGATAAACCGTGGACTGGGACTAAGGCGCGCGGGTTCACCGCTCTGGCAAAGCGCGCGATGTCGGTAGGGCTGGCGTGGCCGCTGGTGTGCAGGTGCAGGGCCTTCGCACCGGCCTGCCGGGCACGGCCCCAACCCGTGTTTGGTGCCGCTTCGTCCAAGTAGCCGCGCCAATTAGAGAAGACGTATGCATCGCGGTCTGTGAAGCCGAGGCCGCCGTGCTCAAACTCTGCCACCATGGAGTCCCGCGTCATAATTATAGCTCGACCGCCTGATAGGCGCTTACGGGAGGTGGCATAGGGTTTCCTAGCAAGAGCGTCGACCCAGTCATCCCGTCCTTGCCTTGCATAGAGGCGCATTCCGGAGCCCGTAATGATTACCTCCAACTCGGGGAAGCGCGAATCGCCGGGGAAGGGGATTCCCGTGCCAGGTGCAATCCTTTCCAGCACGTCTGCGCCATAGAGGTCCACCACCAGAGAACGCCCGGTACGTTTCGCGGCGCGGAACAATGTGACTGTTCGGTCGAGATTCTGAGCGGACCAGTTTACGAAGATGTGTCCCGGCACCTCCTGGGCAAGCTGGGTAAAATCGTGCTCCAGCTGCGTTTCGGTGACGACAGGCTTGTGAGTTCCCAGGTTCGTGCCTTCGATGATCAGCGCGTCCACATCTCGGGGCGGATTTGCGATCATCGCCTCAACGAGTGCGGCCTTACGCCCGTGGCAGCGAAAATCTCCAGAATAGAGTATGCGGCGGCCCTCTGCTTCGATCAGGAGCATGTATGCGTCAGCGGCACTATGGTCGGTGAGGAAAGGTGTCACCGTGAATGCCCCGATAGCGAGAGCACCTGACTTCGCCGGCCAAGTAGAGATTCGGCGCGAGAACGGCGTTCCGAACAGTCCGGATGTCAGCCGCATCAACTCCGCTGCTTTTTCACCGGTCCAAAGTGGCCAATGCGCGGGCAGTTCGTCGATCAGGCCCCAGTGATCCATGTGCGCGTGGCTAAACAGGACGGTGGCGGGACCGTCGCGATCAAGTGTCTGGGGTAGGAGGCCGCTCGCCTCGCGCGGTGCGTCGAGCGGCCGGCCGGCATCCAGGATCAAGCGCGCGCCTCCTGAGGCGACGAGTTCGATGCACGAGCCGCCGATCGCGCGTGTGCCGCGATGGACAATTACCTCAAGCATCAGGCGCGCGGTTCCACTTCCGCGATCCTGCCTTGGCCCAGAACGCCAAGGCATGATGCCGTTGGCTTGCAGCCAATTGGCAGGACGTTGATGCCAAACCGTTTGAGACGCGCCTCATGCTCGTTTTTCAAGAAGGAATTCGCATGGGCCAAATAGCGCTCCATCTCTGTATTGCGCGGCATTCCATCGGCTCGGGGCGAACAGTAATTGCCGACGACCACTCCGGGAGGAAGGATCACGGATGCTGCATCGCCGGCGTCGGCAAATGTCTGCCAAGCCGCGATGGCCGGGCCGGTCTTGCCGAACATTTCGCCTAGCGCGAGAAGAATCCGTGCAGCTTCGGAATAGGCTGAGCGTACCTCGCTGGGACCGCCGTCGTGATCCATCCAGCCCACATACTTGCGAAGTTGATCCACGACGTGTGGTGCCGCTGGTTTATTGTGGTCGGACCGTAGTTCACCGTTCACGGCGCATTTCGCTTCCCAGAACCCGATGTCTTGACCCTGCGCGACCACTAGATCCATGCGCGGTGCGACTCTTCCCCTGGCATTGGGACGGGCAGGAAGAGCCATCTCCAGATCCAACGTGCCCGCAGTGACTGCGACCAAATCATCTACGAAACGCTTCTCATCACCTGCATAGGTTTCGGCGGCGTGAACCCATTTAGCGATGTCCATCATGGGTATCGCCGTCCCATGATCGAGCGAGAAGGACGTGTATTTTTGAGCATATTTGCTCTCGTCTTCATGCCCTCTAACGACGCCCGCCACATATTTGTCGTGAACTTCGAAGCGAGGCGAGCCAGAACGTATGCTCAGCTTAGCTACGGACTGACCCTTTACATAAAAGTTCAAATATCCATTGCGCACCGCAACGCGTAGTCCATGTGGACCCGCATCTTCGCCCGGCAGCACCCAGCGGTCGAACAGAGCTTTAATGACGGCGACATCCCGGTAGTTGCGCAGGACATCGACGTCGAATTTGCGTTCAAAGAGTGGCATGCAGGCTCTCTACTCATCAGTTGCGACAGATTTGGTCATGGAGATCATTGGATCAGTAAGGGCAGTGTCAGCTCGGCCGGGGACGTGGCGTCCGTTGCCTGCTGTGCCATCAAGACCGTTCGGCCGCCTTCCTGCAGAAGGTCGATAACACCAGTTCGGGAGAGCTTATCAACGCACTGCTGAATCCGCCGACTTGCCACCGGAGGGTTGTAACCTTTCGGCCAATAGGCGCTGACGATTAAACCCGGACGGCCGATTATGGCTGGAGGTAGATGCGTGGCTATTGCGCGCCACAAAGAAGCGCTGCGAGGGCATGTGCCGCTACGGAAAAGCTCGTCCAGATTCACCAGTGTCTCGGCCGCTTGACACAATTGGGCCGCTGCGGCGTTGCCGTCATCCTCATTCTCAATGGGCTGCAACAAGGCCGGGGCGCCACCATCTCGCCCGTGCAAATTGTGGGAGCAGGCAGTCATGACGTCCCACAGAGCTATGCCGGCCGGGTAGTTAGTTCCTACCTGAGCAACGGCAATGCGACCTCCATATCGGCGGTCTCCGGAACCAGACTCCGCGGTCACGCCTATTACGCCAGGGTTAGCTGCGATGACCTCTTCGAGGAAACAGGAACCCTCGTATCGTGTCGTACACGCCTCCTCTATGCTGCTGATTATCTCATCCGTTCGCTTCGGGGTCGCAAGTGCTGCAGGGCGATAGGTCCGCACACCGCCATCGGCGGTCACGGTAAGCAAGGGTGCGGCATCAGCCGAAAGCAAAGAGCCCACTTTCCTACCGTAATGATAGATGGCGATGCTGTCCTTAAAGGGCATCATCCGCAGTGGCGTCTCTGGCGAAAGTGGACAACCCGGCCGAGCCCATCGCTCGAAGAGGGCGCGCACAGCGTTACCTGGATGTGCCGCGTCCCACCGAGCCAAAGAGCTGACGTCGTAAATTTGAAGCATCTTTATCCGATTTCCGTGGGTTGACTGCATCCCTCAGGATTTTGGATGTCCACATCCAGACGTCATTCTGGTCGCTGAATGGGGGGTATAGGGAAAGGAATTTATGGCTGCTGCGGTGAGCCGGAAAGCAGGCATCAGCATGAACTGGTGCCCACCTGCAGAAGGCCTCCGACTATCGGCATGTGGATGAATAGTTCGCAGGGAACACCAGGCCGCGCCTTGTCGAGCGCGTCAGCGTAGAGCTGGATTTGCGGGCCGTGCCCAACCGCTCGTGCATCCCAGCTGTCCGGCGAACCCGGGAAGGATTTGTGATCGATGATGGCGAAGCCGCTGTCATGCTCGATCAGTAAGTCGATGCGACCCGTTACAAGCTGATCTCCGATCCGGGCTGAAACAGGGGCCTCACGATGAATTCGGCCGCCCGGCCATCGCTTCGAGATCTCGGCGAACAGTCGGTCATTGGCCCCAAGGACGTCCTTTGCGGCAACCTGATGCACCCCCCAGCGATCGAGGATCGCTTGTGCTTGATTAAGCCGGGTATCATACGGATCATCAGGCTGATCGGCCGCAATGATAGCGTGGACGGCTTCGCCGAGCAGGTTCATGTCGGGGCTGCCTGCGAACGGCAAACGCGGGCCAATCGTAGATTTCTCCACGATGATGAAGGTTTCGCCGCTGGAAGCCTCGCTAGGGCGACGATGAAGCGGTGCTCGGTGCCCCGTCGGTCGCGTGATGCGCCCGAATGAGACAGCCGGAGGTTGAGCCTCCACGCCTTCGCCGCATACCAGCGTTGTGGTTCTTGCCGGAAAGGATTTCGTCCCAGCACGGATATCTTCACCGGCGGTACGTGGTAAAGCGAAATGCTCCGTTTCGTTCCCATCGAGAACCTTCAACCAGTGGAGTGACCCTTTAGCTGGGGGCGCAAACACAAGATGATCGCGAGCGCGGGTCATGCCGACGTAAAGAAGGCGGGCCTCCTCATCCCTCGATCGGATCGAAGCCTGCTTCCCAAGTGTCGAACTGGGCGCTGAAGCATCGAGATATACGTCCTTTTCTTGGCTCGCATATGGCCAAGGCCAGTAGCGGATCCAGCGTCCGGCGAGAGGATTTTGCCAATCCACGTCACCATCAGCCTCGGCCATGGGTTCGAACAGTCGAGGCTTTGGTTCTTTGCCTAGCCCGGTCAGGATTACGACGGGCCATTCAAGCCCCTTCGCTCCATGGTAGGTCATGACTTTAACAGCATCGTCCCGAAGGCTTCGCGGGCGGGCTGGGTTCTCTGCAGCCAACGCGAGTGCCAGCCCAGAAGGCGTCGCAGGAGATCCCTCGCCCGCGCAGCTTTCCTCATAGCTCCGAGCGAAGCCGCGAAGCGCTTCGAGATCATCGAGACGAGCCGGCACGTCGCCCCAACTTTCGATGTGGCGATTGAGCTCAGGGAGAAGGATGATCGCATCGACGAGGTCGGCTGGCGTCAGCGATAGAATGCCCTCACGAATCTCTTGGAGGGCCGCGGAGATGGGTACGATGGCGAGCAGTGCCTCGGAGGCATTTTCAGCGCCAAGCGCCTCAAGCCAGGTTTCTGATTCTGGATCCTCGGCGAAGAAGCGGGCAAGTTCGGCAAGCGCGAGACGGTCTGTGGGATCTGCAACCCAGCGGAACGCGGCCATCACCAGTTGGACGTGGGGTGTTTGCGCCAATCCTTCACGCTCGACGGCTGCCTTGACGCCTTGCTGGCTAAGCGCAGCCGATACTTTGGCGATATCGGCTTTGCTACGGCACAGAATAGCGATGTCTCCGGCGCGTAGCGCCCGAACGCCTTTGGGCCTGGCTGCCACTTCCCATGGTTGGTCGGCCGTCACCATCTCGCGGATTTGGGCGGCCAATGCGGCATATTGAAGCTCAAGCTTTCCTTCGAGCCACCAAACCGCGAGCGGCGCCTGCGTGAATCCTTCTTCGCTGCGACCCGTTCCGCTGAACGCATGTTCTTCCGCTTGAAGACCCATCGCGCTCAAAGCCGGCTCAAAGGCAGCGCTGACCAGGTTTATGATGCCCTCACGGCTCCGGTATGACGTCGCTAGCACAACTTGCGGTTCGCTCGACGACGCCGCTACCCCCGCGAACGCGGCTTGGGTGAGGGCGCTGTCCGCATTGCGGAAGCCGTAGATGGCCTGCTTGGGGTCTCCCACCCACGTGCTTGCGTCGACTAAGCCGGACATTGCTGTGAAAATGGCGACTTGAAGCGGGCTGGAATCTTGAAACTCATCGACAAACAGCCGACCAATGCGCTCACCGAGCCCCGCGGACATCGCTGGGTTATGAAGGACGTCGAGCGCGAGCGCCTCTTGGTCGGTGAAGTCCAATAAGCCGCGCTCTGCTTTATAAGCTTGGAAAGCGGTCAGGGCTTCGGCCGCACAGGCGAAGACCGACCTGATGAACTGGCTGCAATCTTCACGAAGCCGCGGATGTGCAGGATGGCGGCCGGCTGCTTGAGCAACTGCCTCAAGAGCGTCGATGAAAGCCTGACCATCTTTCTTAGCGCAGCTCACCTTCGAGAGGCGAGCCCAGTTGGGCCAGGAAATCCGTTCTCCTCGACGAATGCTTGAATCGGTTTGGCGAAGCAACGCAATGTGGGATTTGGCAGTCGCGCTCGATTCAGCGGGAACCGCATCCACTGCCGAACTTACGGCCCTTCGCAAATCTGCGTCGAGATCGTCACTGCTCTGGATCGACACCGGTGGTAGCAGTTCGAGGAAGGTTGCGACTGATCGCTCCGCCGAAACGGATAGATCTTGGGCGGGAATTCCATTCGCTCGAGCTAGCTCGATCAAACGCCTGACGGTCGTCCGCCAATCACTTCGTTCAGCGTCAGCGGCTCGTTTGGGCTCGAAGAATCCCATGACATCGGCGAGCGAGTTCAGCGTCGGCGCGTGACGCTCGATCGCGGCATCGGCGGCGATCGCGAAAATTCGGGGCACGCTGCCTTCGGGAATGACCTCGGCTCGCGGAGATCGCCCAAGAGCGATGGCGTTCTCCGATACAATCTGACCGCAAATGGCATTCACCGTTCCAAAGCGGGCTCCAAGCAATCGCGCCGCCTTATCCGGCATGCCCAATTCGAACAGTTTGGCTCGGGAACGCTCGATCAGTTCGTCCGCTGCTTTCACGGTGAATGTGGTTGCGACGATCGTCTCGGGATCACGGGATGTGACCTCCGTCGCGATGTTGCCGACAATGCGGGTGGTTTTGCCGGCGCCGGCAGACGCCACGACGGTCGTGATATTGGGAGCGGTCATCTTCAGTTAGCCTCCACGCCCACGCGACAGAGCGCTGTGAGTTCGCAATAGCGACACGGTTCGGTCCCCGGCTCGATCGGGAGATCGGCCGGTATGTGGGCCTCGGCCTCATCGGCACCCGTCGCAACCGCAATCCCCTCCCGGGCTAGATCGCGCCACACCTGCCACGTCGACACGAGATTCGACCATGTGTCGGGCAGGCTATGGTCGGATTCGACCGATTCCTCCGCCAGGAACGAACCGCTCAGTCCGATCAGCTGTCGCTGGTTCAGCATATAGAATGCGCCTGGAGCAGGCGTGGTGCTGTTGGAATTTGCTATCGCACCGTATGTCGCGAGCTGAATCGAACGACCTTCGGCGAGCTCGTTGCGTCGCGTTTTAGCGCTCCTCGACCATTTCAGATCAATTACGCCTGTGCCGTGAGCCGGATGCTCTATCAGCATGTCGATGCGGCCCTTGACATCCGGTCCATCGACGAACGTCCTTGCGCGTTCAATTTCCGTCCCAATTACCTTTACGTCCATCGCCTGTAGAAGACGTGCGAGTTGCGCCAGAGCAGCTGGGACTTTGACCCGGGCCGATGCAAGCTCGCCCGCATATTCTGGCTGCTGAAGCGGCGTCGCGATCGCGCTAAGCAATTCGTCAAATAGATCGTTGGCTTGCAAGAAAACGGCTTCAGGATCCGGCACAGGACCTGGCGGGAAAACGCGATTCGCTAATTCATGAGCGAGGTTTCCAAGCAGCTGGCTTGTGCCAGGGATCTCGGCAACCCGGCCGCCTGAGAGTCGCAAAACGTCGAGGAGGAGCCATCGCATATGGCAGTCCGCAAGATGCTCGAAGCTGGTGGCGCTTTCGACGCGATCGTCGAGTTTGGCGATCACAGATGCCGGCAGAGACCAGCGAGGGCGCTGTGCTGGCAGGAGGTTTGGAGTGATCGCTTCACGGAGAATCTCGCGCCCTGCGAGCTCATGAGACGGCCCGTGCAATAGCTGTTCTGCTGGCCATTGGATTATGTCCTTAGCAGGTGTCGTCAATGGGTTCAGCTGATGGGCGAGGGGATGGCTCGTCGTCTCCTCCCCCGCCGAAAGCGCCGGTGAGAAAAGAATGACGCGCTCGCCAGCGCGATTCACTGCGTTGGCGTTATTCCACCCAATCCGGGCGGTTATCGCGGCCGGTGATTCGATTTCGCAGCCATGAACCTTAAGAGCAGCAACCTCAGCGGCGCTCCATGGCGATGAACTTACGCGTTCTCCAGGACCTTTGAAGTCCCACCAAAGTACATTCTTAGCATCGCCCCAAATGGCGCCTGGATGACGCACGGCACGCAAACCCCCCGATGTCGCTATGTGGTTGGGGTTTTGAGCGCCGTCCGCAAGCACCTGGTCGGTCATACGTCCTAGCAGCAGCGGAGAGAGCATCTCGACGTTCAGAACATCGATCGCTTGCACGAGGGCCTGCGCGGCACCAACTAGCGTCAGAAGAAGCGGATCAGCATTTCCAGCATTCGTCTCGAGCGCCCATTGCGCGACGCGAGAAGCGATCGACTTGGCCGCCTCCGCAGGCATGCCTTCGTGCCGCGGGTATAATTCTCCAGACGTCCATTGCCTCCACGCCGCAACCTTCGCATCGCGCTTTTCTTGAGGTTCTGTGGACATCCTTTCGGCAAAATCTGACTCGATATTAACCCATGCAGCGAGCCATGCTGGCCCGCCTGTGCCAGGCTCGCGGCTCAGTGCATAGGCGAGCTTGCGCGCCGCACGTCGCGCAATGGGGGGACGCGGTAGCATGAGCAAGTCAAGCATCGCCTTCGCATTGTATGGTGCCCAAGAAGCGGCGAAGGCGAGCGGGAGCACCTGAAGTGCTCCACGCCACGGCGACGAGGCCGACAAACCCAGAGCGGGAAGCCCGCGAGCTTGAAGCGCGCGGTCCAGCAGCGCGGTGTCTCCATCAGCGCTCACAATGACCGTGCCATGCAACTCGACTTCAGAACAATGGGCGAGCCAATCTGCAGCTGCTTCCGCCGCCGCCAAGGCTGTGTCCGCGTGGACGATCACGAAGCTACCATCGCCTGTTAATGTCGAGGGTGAGCCGCCCGCGAGAAAGGCTTGCACGTGGCCCAGGTCATTGGAGGAAATTGCACAGGCAGGAGCCTGCGAGATTTCTACCCCCGATCCCTCCAGCGTATCGGTAAGGCGCTGCCAGAGAGGCGGCAGCAAATCTCGGGGCTCGACCAGCTCGATTGAAGCGAGCGGCAGGCTTGCACGGGCCTTGACCGCAACGCAGAGCGTGCGCGTGCGATCTGCGATCCCGGGGGGAAGGGGCGGACCAGCCTCTTCCACCACCGCGAATGCATCAACACGTGCGGCGCCAATAGGGCTGCCGGACCAGCCGCCGGCGATCAGTTCATCTCGCCAATCGAGCAATGATGCGGCAGTGGCCCACGGATCAAGGGTGAACGACTGACCGAAGAACAGGTCCGGGGCTGTGGCCAGCGCGGTACGCAATTTAGCAGCGTAGCTGGAAACTCGAACCGCATGTGCCACCCGGGGAGCTGTGAGGCCAAGCTGCACCTCGAGCATCTCTATCAGGCCTTGTGGCCCCACGACGGCGGCATTGAAGACGCCTTCATTCGGGCCCGGAAAATCCGGAAAGGAAGGGCCATCGCATGAAAGGCCGAAGATAAGCTTCATTCTTAACTATCCCCCATCCGCGAGCTGCCTCGTCAGCGCACGGCATCGCTGGCCGTAAGCGCAAATGCTTTGTCATGTCATTAATGAATGCGCCCACGACAAAGTCGGTCGTCACAGTTTCGGCTCATGAAAACAGAGCCTTGGCGCCTTCCTCTAGTATCGCCAAGCTGTGCCAAATTGCTCGGAAAGGCGGCAAGAGATCAATCCCGCAAGGCGGCTGCTGGAAGCAGGATGTGTGAGAGGTTGAGCGGGGGAATTTTGGCTGACGCTGAGAAGTGAAATGTTCCTCGGGCGTCGGAGGGCAGCCGCCTCCGCGCCAAGTCGAAGAGATCAGATATGATATATATGAATGACGAAGATCGGCAGCGGATCTCGGACGGCGAAGATGCCGCACGCGCTCTTTCCAAGATGGGGGGCTGGGCCACTCAGCCCTGCGATGGGCTATTCCCGCAGATTCTGAGCCAATATCGTTACAGTGAGCGGGCCGGGCTCGTTCTTGGTCACTGGCGTCGCGAAATTTCGTTCAACAAATTGATAGAGACAGTCCGTCAGATACGAACGGACATCCTTATCCTTGAGCCAGGGCGCGACACCTCGGCGCGGAAGACATATTATCTTTCGCTGATCCTCGCTCGGGCCGGTGAGGTCCGCCTCCACCGGGGCCTGCGGCTCTGGTCTGCCGACTTCGATTCGCTGCTTTGGGTAGTCGCAGATCCACGGGATAGAGATCTCGATCCCTGCTTTTTCAGCATTCGGTCGACCGGCTTTAAAGAGGAAGCTGGAGCACCTTTTGTTGATCCGGTCTCTGCTGAGACAGGCTTGCGGATCGCCGATCTTCGCTGGGTCGCGGAAATCGGAGGAAACTTCGTATGAGCCACGACGAGAATTTGCATTGGGAAGCATACCTTCCCGCTGGATGGCGACCGCTGTTTCGCCAGCTGTTGGCCGATCTGCATTCGGCTGGCATTTCGGTGAGAGTGACCCAAGCCAAAGAGAAGTTCGGGGAACTGAGAGTCTATATCGATCGGCCTGACCAAGCGGCAGCGCCGCTCATTGCAGCCGCTGAGCAGCGTTCGACCCGCATGTGCCAAGAGTGTGGGGCTGCTGGCGAGCTCATGGTCGGTAATTATCTCTATGCCACCCTTTGTGAGAAACATGGGGCCGGTTTCACAAAACCGCTCGGGCGGCCGATGATATCGCTGAATCTCCGGTACCCAAAAGACGATTGAAGACGAGCACTGCCGACACCAAGCGGCAGCGGTTTCGATCGGTTGAGAAGAGCTCAGGTGACTGAGCAGATGAGATGAAAATCTTGGGGTGATGCGCGTCCAAGCTCAGCGGATCGCGCCCCTGAAAGGAAGATAATAAATATGTTTAGCTCGATGAGCGCGCACTCCGGCTCGGGTGCGCCAACAATCCCGTTCGTCCGTGACGCAGTCCAGCGCGCGATGATCAAGGTCGCTTGGGAAATCGGCGGGCCAATCAGCGTCGATCCGGCCTTTGGGGGTGGAGCGCTCCTGCTTCAGGAAGCCAACCTCTTGATCCTTGGTACGTCAGCATTTCGGCCCCTTGGCGAGCAGCTGTTCGGCCAGATCGGTGACCTCTACGGCATGGACACTCTGCTCGTCCGGTTCAACGCATATCAATGCAGCTTCGATATTCTTTTTCACGGCGAAGGCGAGTGGCTGTCGGATTATCGGCAAAGCCTTTTGGGCGGACAGGTCTGGTTTGTTCCCGCGCATGAAGATCAATCCTTCACCGTCAGGGCTGACAGTCAGGGGCTCTTCCTCAATCCCCCCATGCTGCCGAAATCATTTCATCGGCCTAGTGCGGCCGAGATCGAGCCGACCGGGAGGGATGTTGCATGACCCAGAAGAAATCGAAGTCGGGCCCTGAGGAACTGTCTTGCTTCTATCTCGATTGGCCCGCCCATCCCCAGTTCCGCTACATGCGTTGGTATTGGAAGACCGACGGCGCGCGCATCGGGATCGCCGCCCCCGTGTTGGCGAAGCTCAACCCCTCTGGCCATCAGGCGGCTCGGCATGACCTTCTCCTTCCGAGCAATGCGCCAGGGGAATATGCGGACCTGCGCTATTTGCTTGAACGCTATGATGCTACCCAGCCCGTGATCGAACGGAATGGTTATGCTCAGTTCAACATCATTCTCGACGCCGACCGCCCTCTCCACGCTGATTGGGAACTGGTCCGCGCCTGGGCGCTGAGCTATTTCGTGCGCGAGCTGCAACTTGCCGCTGTCCTCGTCCTGCATGCGCCATTCCTGGCGGGGTCCGCGAACGAACCCCATGTCCATATCTTGGTCCCAGCTCGGCGGCTGACTGCGAATGGGTTTGGTCTGCACGCCCGTGACACTTGCTCCGATGCAGGTGCGGCTGAAGCGCTTGCCAGCTGGTTGGCGTTCAACGGGGTGGAAGCCGTATGAAGCTGATCGAGCCGGCAACCTGGTGGGGAATTGCATCCCTGCTGCTGGTACGCGAGGCGCATGAGCAAGTCGCATCGGCGGCAAGCGGCGAAGCGTATCAGATTGAAGCACGGGGTGATCCAGCGTCATCTTGATAAACTTGGGTGGCGAAAGGCGCCGAAGCTCCCAGTCGGTTACCCTCGCCGCGTAATACGTTTGGACCTGCGCATGATGCGGGGACACCCGGCCGGCGTCTGCGCTCGGGCGAAGCATGATCTGGTAGTTGTCTTCCGCTGTGGCAAACCTGCTTTCGTGGTGGTCCACTTCGCCTATGCGACGGAATTTTTGGATATCCGGCATATCATGAACAAACCTGCCTCGGAAGCGAACGGCGCTGCTCAACCTGAACGTTGATCAGGGCTAACGGCTTAGCAAGGAATGAAGAATAAGGCCGGACTGTGCTTGCTATCACCCCTTCGGCGCTACCTGCGACTGACACATGGCCGTCAATTTGGAGCAACGTCAATTTATGGCGAGGACGCGCCATGGACGAATTCGCCCGAGCCGAGGCAGCCGTCAGCGAAGCGCTCCTGTTGCTATCGGAAGTACCTGGGCGCGGCGAACCGGTTAGCCTGCCGCATCTTGTCGGCCAGCGCTTCGCGGCGTTGGGCGAATTGGTGAGTGAAAATGGTGCGTTCGCGGCGGAGGGGAAGGGCGTAGCTAAATCACTTGCGGAATGGAGCGCACATCACACCTTCCGGTCCCTATTGTGCCACGGGACCGCGACGGTGACCGTCGATCATCGTGGCCGATGGCATCTGGTACTGAAAATGCTCACCTTCAGATCGGGCGAAGCCGTCCGCGAGTCGATGGTCATAGATGAAGAAGAGGCTGCCGAACGGCTGACCGCGCTGCATGCCTCGCGCCAGCGGCTAGAAGGTAGGTTGCGGGGCATGACGGCCGGCATCTGTCGTTAGCCTCGAGGTAAGGTCCAGCGCAGATTGAACGTATTGACGTCTGTCAGGGCGTGATCGACCACGGTCGCGGAATTTGCCTTCATCAATTCGGGGTACGTTGAAGGCGAAGCTTTGCCGTCATGCCTCTGCGCCTGCATCTCGGGCGTTGCCAGCCCAAGCTGGATAATGACCATCAAAATTTGGAAATCTCAAAGATGCTAAGAACAACACGCCGGAGCAACGGCGACGGGGATCAATCTGCCTCATCGAAGAGGGGTCGCAAGGCTTTGCCGATCGTAGAATGCCCGGTTCCAAAGTTCACAGATTGGGTGGATCCCCCCTCTTTTCGCGAAGCGCTCGTCCTCCATCTGGGGCGCTTTTCCGAGAGCTATTACCAACTCCACCGATCCATCATCCAAGCCGGGGAGAAGTTCGATCGCGCGACCCTGCAATCGTGGGTCGAGGGACGTCGGACCCCGCAAAGCGCGACCAGCCTTGAACTGCTGACGCGAATTGAGCGGCGCTATGATTTGCCCTTGGGTTACTTCAAATCGAAGCTGCCAAATCCCGCGCGTGCGGCCTCGGGTCTATTGGTGAAGGGGCTGCCGAGAGCAGAGCAGCGGCGGCTGGCTTGGCACCTGCCCGATGATTTTAACTCAAGGCCGCTCAGGGAACAAAAGGAGATCCTGGATTGGGTTCAGAACGTCGTGATCTCCGGCGCCACCGAATATCGCCGCTTTCAGGCTCAAGCCATGAAGCTGCGCTACGCGATCCGGTTTCCTTCTCTGACAGGCAAGCAGATGAGCGCGTCGATTGCGAGCGATGAGCTTTGCAATCTCGATGACCAAGCTGACCATATCGGCGTGGTGGATGCGCCGCCTCGTCTGGTGTCGGAGCTGACCGAGCTTGTCCGCTTCAAGACCGCCACCCTCACCGACATCGGCTTCCAGCGCATCGGCGTCTGGAACGAGGAAACGACGGCCCAGAAGATCGAGCATTTCGGCCTCATGTTCGGCGCCTTGGCGGCTTCACCGTCGGGGGCCGTTCATGGCCATGGCGTGCCGGTAAAGGACATCTCGTTCGCCATGCTGATCTTTCCGCGCGTTTGGGACTGGTATGTCCAGTGGCGTGAGCGGCGGCGCGGCTTCTTCACTCGCTGGGAATGCGACATGCTGCGCAATGCGATGGCGTTAGTCCGTTCGGAGACTGGCTGGCTGCGGCAGCATCCAGAACTTGCTTCACGTCTTGTTCCGGTTGAAGGGCTCATATCCGCTGAGGAAGTCGCAGCTGCGCGTGCCGATTGGCAGGGCGCTTGCGATTTTCTCCATGCGCATGCTGGCGCACGTGTGAAGGAAGTCGAACGGGTAGCGCGGATCCATCGTGACCCGTTCGAGCCGATATTGCCGATCCTTGAGGCCTCCAGCCCGGTGGCGGAGTATCTGAAGATTGCCGATGAAATTCTGAAGCTTCGCCCAGACGCGCGGCGGTTTCCGCGTGCGGCCGCGGAAGTGGCTCGCTCCTACCTCATCATTCGTCTGGGCCTACATCTTGGATTGCGACAGAAAAACTTGCGGCAGCTGATGGTCTGCCCGCGAGGGCATCTGCCGCGTTCAGAACGGCAGCTCGAGGCTCTGAAGCGCGGTGAAATTCGCTGGAGCGAGCGCGACCATGGTTGGGAAGTTTTTGTGCCTGCTGTCGCGTTCAAGAATGCCCATTCATCCTTCTTCGCTGGTAAGCCTTTTCGGCTGGTCCTGCCCGATCTCGGCGGTCTCTATGACTATATCAGCGCATACATCGAGGGGCATCGCCTTGCCCTGCTCAACGGTGCGGAGGATCCTGGCACCTTCTTCGTCAAGACGGTGAAGAAGACCAGCCGGGATGCGTCATATAATCAGAATACATTTTATGAGGCGTGGAGGCTCGTGATCCAACGCTATGGTGTCTTCAATCCTTATACCGGGAGAGGTGCGATCAAGGGATTGCTGCCGCATGGACCGCACAATGTACGAGACGTTCTGGCCACCCACATCCTCAAGCACACCGGCTCCTATGAACAGGCAAGCTATGCCATCCAGGACACGCCGGAGATGGTCGCCAAGCATTATGGACGGTTCCTTCCGCAGGACAAAGCGGCGATGGCCGCTAAGATCTTGAACCGGGTATGGGAAGCTGCTTGATGTGAAAAAGTGGGGCCGGCTCAGCCGGCCCCAGTGGAAGAACTTGGATAAGCCAAGCCTTCGGGTCGCGGAGGGAAACTGCTCGCAATTCAACCGATTCGGATAGGAAGAACGCGATATTGACATCGTGCTTCGCAATCCGCCTTGACCGCCTATCATCCTGTCCGCAGGCGGGAGGCCGCAAGTCAGTATCCCAGGGGCTTATGTCAGTGAGGAAGCCGGGTTCATTCCACTTTGTCGCTTTGATTAAGGGTGCATAGCCGACACCAGCGACGCAAGCACGTAGAAGGCTTCTGTTTCTCACCGCTGATGCGACACCGTGTGAGCGTCTTTCCCTGCAACCCGTCTCCGAACCGGGCATTCGCCCGCTGGCAGGTCAGGGACGACCGTTTGGCGACGGCGAGCGGGCAATTGATCGCCTTCAGTGCGAGGTCGGCACGATAAGTCGAATGCCTCATCGCTCTATCGGCAGATCGGTTTGACTTGAACTTAGGGGGAAATGTAGAGCTTCGACCAAACGCTAAAATGGGGGCCGCGTGCTGACGATATTCCGCATGATCGCGAGTAAATCCGGGTGGTTGTTACTCTCGTTCGTCGGCATTGTCATAGTGCTCGCGCTGGCGAACGAGTTACCGGCAAAGCTGTCCGATTGGAAAGCGGAAGCAGTCAGGGCCAAGCAGCTTGCGAGGGAACTGGAGACCGACCTTCCGAATTTCGACAAGGCGGCGCACGACGCAATACACGCTGCAGACGCCGAGATCGCATCACTAAAGCGGGCAAGCGACGCAAGGCTCGCCACGGCTGAACGCGACATCGCCCAACGGACGGAGGACGCGAACCGGCGTGTGCTGATAAACCCGAAGATCGCCATTTTTAAGGGTCAAGCAGATCAAATCGTCGCGAGCTACCATGCGAAATATATTGAGTTGCCGCTGCTCAAGCGCGCTTCGCAGCTGATCGAGATACGCAGGGAAAATTTCCGCAACGTTAGAACGCGCCAAGCGCAAATCAGCTCGCTTCGCCAGGCCCACGCACTGCACGCCGCGAAGATTGCAGCTTTCAACAAACGTGCAGGCGAACGAAATGCCTTGCAGCGGCAGGCAGACGCTCAATTGCGCGCCCGGGTTTGCCGCAGCGTCGATTTGCCGTTCGGTTGCGGTCTCGTCAGGGAAGTCAAGAAGCGCGACGCCGCGTTGACGGTCGAGCGGCTGCAGTTGGAGCAGGATGCGCAAGACTTGCGCGACCGTAAGGCTGCAATGCGGGAACTTGCGCTCCGCCGGGAGCAGTTCGCCGACGGTGCCGCCATTGCTAGAAGTGCCACTGATGCCTACGCGGCGGAGGTGAACCGTCAGTCGAGACAGGCTGGCGACTACACTTGGAATCGCGTCACGGACGCGTTCCAGCGCTATAGTGGGACGGCCTTCTGGATCTTGCTCGGGGCGGTGCTGGTTCCTATCCTGCACAAGCTGTTCGCTTTCCTCGTCATTGCGCCCTTCGCCGCTCGTGCGAGCCCGGTGCGCCTGCGCAATGGCGGACAGCCGCTTGTCGCAACCGCGTCGGGCAAAAGCGTCGACGTAGCGATAGACTGCGACAGCGAGCTGTTGCTGCGATCCGGGCTACAGAGCAGCTCAGTGGATATCCGCGGGAGCGATCAATATCTGCTGGATTGTCGTATGCCATTGACCTGCTTCGCTGCCGGACTTTTCAATCTCCAGCGGCTGCGCAGCGATCGGCCCGATCATATCGTCGTCACCGGGACCGATGAGAACCATCGGTTGGCCCTCATCACAGTCCCAGAGGACGGAGCAATCGTCCTGCAACCACGCGCGCTTCTGGGCTTGGTGAAGCCACGCGGTCGACGGCTCGTCATCACGCGCCCGTGGCGCGTCCGCTGGCTGATCTCGTGGATCACCGCGCAGTTCCGTTACGTGGTATTCCACGGCCCTTGCACGCTGATCGTCCAGGGGCAAAGTGGCGTGCAAGTCGAGGATGCTGCACGCGGCCGCATGATCAACAAGCGGCTGACACTCGGCTTCGATGCAGGGCTAGCCTATGGCGCAGCGCGCTCAGCTTCGTTCTTGCCCTATTTGCGCGGGGAGGCGAGCCTCTTCAACGATCGTTTCCACGGCACGGGCTTTTACCTTTACGAGCAGCGCGCGGCAGGAATGGGTAAGGGTGGTCTGTGGGGCCGCGGTCTCAAGGGGATCGGCGACACGGTGCTCAGCGCACTGGGCGTCTAACGTTGGCCGTCCCGGGTTTTCCGGAGACGATTCCATTTGAGCCATGCGACTATACCGAGGACCTCATCGGATGCATGAAGTTGGGCTCGGCTTCGACGGGCGGAATATGCCCTGTGGCCGATGCCACACGTTCAGCGGCCAATCAGTGGAAATCATGGCTGCGGATAGGCAGCACCTGCTCCGGCTCGGCAGTGGTCTTGAACGGCGGTGACGACAAAGTGCGACCGCTCGGGAACGCCGGATCGCGCGGGTCAGGACCGCCGCCATGGCATGTGCCGTCGCCTCGGCCCCGCACGACCTTGAACTCAGGTCGCCCGATTGATCGCAGCATGTCATCATGATCGGTGATCCGATCACAGATGATGTGGATGACCTCGCCCTCCTTCTGCAGCCGTCCCCGCATGGCGATCAGGGATGCCGACATGACCTGCCGTCGATAGATCTCGAATTTGGTCGGCCAGAGAATGCCGTTTGCAACGCCGGTTTCGTCCTCGATGGTGACGAACAACACCCCCTTCGCCGATCCCGGCCGCTGTCGCACGAGGATGACGCCGGCTACCTCGATGTTGCGCCCATCGCGGATCGATCGAAGATCCGCGCAGCGCACGATGTTCATGGCGAGAAGCTGTGGCCGAAGGAAGCTCAGCGGATGATCGCGCAGCGACAGCTGGAGCGAGCGATAATCCTCCACGACCTCACGGCCCTCGCTCATCGGCTGTAGCACGACAGGGGCCTCAAGGCCTTCCGGCGAGAACTTGCCCTCTCGCTGGTCAACGGCGGCAAAGAGCGGCAGCGGCGCTTCGCCCAAGCCCTTGACCTTCCAGAGGCCCTGCCGCCGATCCTGCGCAATGCAGGCAAAGGCATCGGCCTCCGCCAGCCGCTCGATCGCGGCGCGCGGCACCCCGGCCCGGCGCCAGACCTCCTCGACGCTCTCGAACGGAGCGTGGCCTCGGGCACCGACAATCGCCGCGCCGTGGATGTTGGCCAACCCACGCACCTGTCGAAATCCCAGCCGCACCGCTTTGTAGCGGCCTCGCGCCGGCTCGAGCGTACAGTCCCAATAGCTGTGATTGATCGAGACTGGCCGCACCTCGACGCCATGCTGCCTGGCATCCCGCACAATCTGTGCCGGCGCATAGAAGCCCATGGGCTGGGCGTTCAGCAGCGCGGCGCAGAAGACGTCGGGATGATGATGCTTCATCCAGCAAGAAGCATAGGCGATCTTGGCGAAGCTCGCCGCATGGCTTTCGGGGAAGCCATAGCTGCCGAACCCCTCGATCTGCTTGAAGGTGCGCTCGGCAAAGTCCTTGGGATAGCCGCGGGACACCATGCCGTTCACCAGCTTGTCGTAGAAATGGCTGACCCCGCCGGTCAGCTTGAACGTCGCCATGGCGCGGCGCAGCTGGTCGGCCTCGGCGGGGGTGAACCCCGCGCCGACAATCGCCACCTTCATCGCTTGCTCCTGGAACAGCGGCACGCCCAGCGTCTTTTCGAGCACGGCACGGAGTTCGGGCTTGGGGTATTCCGGCTTTTCCTTCCCTTCCCGCCGCCTGAGGTACGGATGGACCATGTCGCCCTGAATGGGTCCTGGGCGGACGATCGCCACCTCGATCACCAGATCGTAGAATTCCTTCGGCTTGATCCGGGGCAGCATCGACATTTGCGCCCGGCTCTCGATCTGGAATACGCCCAGCGTGTCGGCGCGCTGGATCATGGCATAGACGTCGGGGTCATCATTCTGGAGGTCGGCCATGCCGACCCTGATCCCCTTATGCTCCTCCAGCAGGTTAAAGGCGCGGTTCATGCAGCCGAGCATGCCAAGGCCCAGCACATCGACCTTCATGAACTTCAGCGCATCGATATCATCCTTGTCCCACTCGATGATCTGTCGGTCCTCCATGCGTGCGGGCTCGATCGGCACCAGATCGTCGAGCCGGTCTTGGGTCAGCACGAACCCGCCGGGATGCTGGGACAGATGCCGCGGAGTGCCGATCAGCTGGCGTGACAGTTCCAGCGTCAGCTTGAGGCGATGATCGTCGGCATTGAGGTTGAGGCTCTCGATCTGCTCGTCCGTGATCCCGTCCATGGACCAGCCCCAAACCAGCCCGGTCAGCATCTTGGTGAGATCACGGGGCAGTCCCAAGGCCTTCCCGACCTCGGCCACTGCGCCACGGGTGCGGTAGCGGGTAACCACGGCGGTCAGCGCCGAGCGCGTGCGGCCATAGGTCTCATAGATCCACTGGATAATCTCTTCGCGCCGCTCGTGCTCGAAGTCGACGTCGATATCGGGCGGCTCCTTGCGCTCGCCCGAGACGAAGCGCTCGAACAGTAGCTCATGCTGGATCGGATCGATCGAGGTGATGCCGAGCATGAAGCAGACGCAGCTGTTCGCCGCTGACCCGCGCCCCTGACACAGAATGCCGCGCCGCCGGCTCTCCGCCACGATCGCATTGACGGTCAGGAAATAGGGCGCATAGCAAAGCTGGTCGATCAGGCGCAGCTCATGTTCAATCTGGTCGCGATAAGCTTTGGGCAGGCCGCCCGGAAACATCCGCTTGGCCGCTGCATCGGTGAGCGCCGCCAAGGCCTGCTGCGCGGTGCGCCCCTCCATCACCTGCTCATAGGGATATTGATACTGGATCTCGCCAAGATCGAATCGGCACTCAGCGGCGATATCGGCGCTGGCCTGGATCGCGTCAGGAAAGGCCGAGAAGCGCCGCTCCAGTTCCTGAGGCGATTTGAGGTTGCGGTCCATATAGCGTTCGCGCTTGAAGCCGAGGCCATCGATGCTGGTCTTCTCGCGGATCGCGGTCATGACATCCTGGAGCGGCCGGGCTTCGGGCGTGTGATAGAGAATGTCGCCCGTGGCGACGCTGCGCACGCCTGCCCGCCGCGCCATGGCATCGAGGGCGTGCAGGCGGGCGAGATCGTCAGGACGCCGGCGCAGCGACAGCGCCATATAGGCGCGGCGGCCGAAGGCGTTCCGTAGATCCGAGAGGTTGGCGAGCGACGCGCTGTCAGGCAGGTCCGGCACCAGAATGGCGATCAAGCCCTCGGCATGGTTCGCGACATCGGCCCAGTGGAGCAAGCAGCAGCCCTTGCCGCCCCGCGCTTTGCCGACGGAGAGCATGCGCGTCAGCCTGCTCCACGCTGAGCGGTCTGTCGGATAGAGCAGTAAGGCCCGACCATCGGTCAGATCGACGCGAGTGCCAGGGATCATCCGGACCTGGGTGGCTTTCTGCGCTTCCCAGCCACGCACCACGCCTGCGACGCTTCCCCAGTCCGCAAGCCCGAGCGCCCTATGGCCCAGCAAGGCAGCGGCGGAGAAGAGCTGCTCCGGCGAGGAGGCGCCGCGAAGGAAGGAGAAATGGCTCGTCACCTGTAGCTCGACATAGCGGGTCATCAGCCGAAGATCCCGTGCATGTACCAGCTCAGATTGCCGGTCTGCTCATCGACGCCATCACCACGGCGGAACAGCCAGAAACGCTCACCGCCGGTTGCCTCGACCCGGAAATAGTCCCGCACCGCCCACATCTCGCGGGCGCTCCGCCACCACTCGCCATGGATGCGCTCGGGGCCATCGCCTGCGATCACGCGATAGTCGGTCCGACGCCAGGTGAAGCGGCGGGGCGGGTGATCGGGGAGCAGCGCCACGACATGGGAGAGAAGCTCGGGCCTTCTGAGCATCCGCACGGGGCGCTTCCAACTCGGCCAGCCCACGGACTTTGCCAGAGCCTCGACCCGCCGGACTGCGCGTTCGGGCACATCACTCTCGTGGGAGGAAAGGCGGAACGGCGCGTCAGGTTCGATCCGACCGGCGAGCTGATCGATGAGCGGGGCGATGTCGTGTGGGCGGTCACTTGTGCCAAGGCCCGCCTCCAGCGTCTGTGCCCGAAGTTCCTCAACCCGCGGCGCGACGAGCATCATCGCCTCGATACCAAGCCCAGGGTCGATTCGCTCGATCCGCATGTTGAGCATGCGCTTTAAATGCCGGGCATCGCGTGTGGCGCGGGCGGTGCCAATCGCGACATGCTGCTCGGTACCATCGACAATCATGCAGGTAAGATGGGCAGCGCGCAGGCCCATGCCGCGCTCCTGCAGCACCACCACCAGATCGTTGACCAGATCACCGATGACCTGGGTGATGGCCTCGGCGGTGCCGATGGGTTCGAGCAGCCGTCGCTCCGCCCGTGGTGGCTCGAAGGGCACGACCGGGACGATCGGCTCGGCGACCAGTCCACGCGCTTGGTCCAATCGACGGACGGTCGTTAGCCCCAAGCGGCGGGCCAAGGGGCCGCGCGGCATGGGATATAGATCGGCGATCCGTTCAAGGCCGAAGCGCGCCGCCGACATCAGTGCCTCGGGTTCGAGCCGCAGAGCTGCGAGTGGCAGATCCGCGATCGCCTGCGTCTCGGTGCCGGGTGGCAGCAGGGTGATGGCTTCGCCGCCATAGCGCGCCAGCGCATAGGCGGCGCCCGGTGTGCCGGCAATGGCGATGCTGGCGGTAAAGCCCAGCCGCTCGAGGAAGCGCTGCAGCCGTCGGCAGAAGCGCGCCTCGCCTCCGAAGAGGTGGGTGGTGCCGGTGAGATCCAGCCATAGCCCGTCCACGCCCGACGGGCAGGCGGTCGGCGTCCAATGTCCGACGGCATGGAGCGCCAGCCGATCTAGCCAGGCACGATCGGCCTCGGGATCGGCGTCACGCACATCGAGGTCGGTCACCAGCGCGCGAGCGTGGGCAGCCGCCATGCCGGGACGCAGGCCAAGCTCAAGTGCCACCGGGCAGGCGGCGGTCACCATCTCACGCTGCCCTGTCCGGGTGATGAGAATCATGGGCTGCCCCCACAGCGTCTTCCATGTGGGAGCGGAAGCAGGCCGGATGCTGGCGCCGCCTTCGTCCGTCGGCATGGCTTTGAAAAGATGCTCCGCCGACTCGCTGCGGCGGCCCATCTCGCGCATGGTCGGCCGCTGGTGCGCAGGCAAGGCGTCGATCTCGCTCTGGCTTGGGCGCTGGGCACCTTCCCGCGCCCAGCGCGCACCGGGCCGCCAGCCACCGCCGCGCGGCACCGAACAGGCTCCTGGATTGTCGTCGATCGGTCCTGCAAAACGCGCAGCGAACGACGGGCCAGCGGGCTCAGGCCGCTTGGCTGGCCGCTCCAGCCGCCGCAGACGCTCTATGGGAAGCTGCGGCAGGTAGAGCGAGGCGACCCTGATCATCGCACGCGTCCAGTTCGAGGGAGAAGGGATTGCCGTTTCGCTGACGGACGAGCTCGACGGACCAGCGCGCGCGTCCGACCCCGGGATGGGGAAGACGCGTCGAGGGCACGCAGCCGATTCGCCAGCGGGTCATGGCCGACGAAAGTCCGCTCAGCGGACAACGGGCGCGCGACCGGTGGCGGCGGTAGAGGAGGATTGGCGTCTTGCCGTCAGAGGCAGCGAGCTGCAGCCGACGGGTCGCCGTCTGATCAGCTGATTTGACCTCCGCAATGACGCAGGCAAGCGAGCCGTCGCGGAGAGCATCCTCGCTCATGGCGAGGACGGCGCTGTCGCTCGTGCCCTGCGCATAGAGAACCCGCTCCGGTCTTAGCCCTACCTGCTCCAGCCCCGGCGCATAGAGGTCGAACTTTGTGAGCGCCCAAAATACGGTAAATCCGGGCTGCGCTGCAAAGCGGGCGGCAATGCCGGCCGCGAACAACGTTGCGGCAGCGTCATCGCTAAGCGTCGCAGACGCGGCGGCAATCTCGTGTAATGCGCTGCCGTCCAACCCACGATCGGCTAGGCGCTGGTCAATCGCGTCGATGCCGAAGGGCAGGGCAGGCCCCCGCGCGGCGCGCGCCTGCGTGAGGTCCGCCAGTAGGGCGGCAAGAGGAGTGGCGCGAGGCCGGTCAAACGTAGAAGCGGGGCAGACCATGGGAACATATCGACTCAGATGTTCCCTTTATGTTCCGTTCGGCAGGGAGATTCGTCAAGCGGGATGAATCGTAATTTTTCCTTCGCCCGTCTTCAGATGGATCAGTCCGCAAGCATTTGCAGGGTCACTGGGTCGCGCTCTCCGCCGAACCAGCGGTCCAGCGCGCCCGCGAACAACGGACATGGCTCCGCCGCCTCGAACAGGGTTAGCGATGAACGCAGCTTCATGGCATCGATGCTACTGAACACGGCGACGGGATCACAGGTGCCCAGCTGCTGTAGTGCGTCTACGCACTCCCGATAGCGCGGACCAAGCAGGTCGTGCTCGAGATAGGCGCGGGCTTCGTCGATCGACGCGATGCCATAATAATGGGCGGTCGGACTTTGCCCCAAGCCGCGCAGCTGCGGGAGAATGTACCACATCCAGTGCGAGCGCTTTGCTCCAGCCCGGATCTCCGCCAATGCGGTGGCGTAGCTATTTTCCTGCGCCTCGACGAAGCGGGCGAGGGTGGCATCGGTGGTCATTAGAGCAGCGCTCCCTGCGCTGGCGGCGAGCCGTAGACCTGGGTGACGGGCAAGCTGTCTTGCGGCAGCCAGCGCAGCACTTGGCCGGCGGGTACGGTTGGATCAAGCCAGTCAACCCACTGCTCGCGGGTAAGGGGGATGATCTGCCTATGATGGTAGGGAGCCACGTCCGGTCCTGCGTCCATGGTGAGCATAGTGAAGGCTTCGCCCAGCGGGCTCTCACGCCATATGCCTGCAATGCAGAACCAGCGATGATCTGCCATGGTGAAGAGCCATTTGTCGAGCCGCTTCTGCTTGGGATCGGCGGGATCTGTAAACTCGTAGAAGCCATCGGCCAGAATCAGGCAGCGGTGAGAGGTGAACTCGCGCCCCTCGGAGCGGAAATTATAGACTGGTTTGCCCTTCGTGCCCGGCCAGCTCCATCGTCGGTTGACCAGCTCCCCTGTGCTCCGCTCGCCCTCCACCGACCGAACGATCGGCGCCATGTCGGTCATCTTGATGTCCTCACGCGCGGGCACATTGGGCTTACCCTCCGGCATCTTGATCTTGATTTTGAGATCTTCAAAATCCTCGGCGATCGAGGCGATGTCGACCTCCAGCCTATAATCGTTGCACATCGCTCCTCCTTCTTGGCCGCGCTTGCCCCTGCCATCCGGCAAAACGGAGCTAATTGGAGATTCGGCGCATGCTGGTAGGTTAACGCGCGACCAGTCCGACTGTTCGCCACGGAAATATGACATCGTCTTTGGGCGGTCGAGCAGAATGTCAGCGCCTACCCCAGCTTGTATGTCGCACATTGTGACGCTATATTGCGTCAAAATGATTGCGTTAGGAAGTGTTATGGGCCTGCTAGAATATGCCGATCACGGACTTTTTGCTCCGAGTAAGATCGCGGCAGCATTCCGGACGACCAGCGAGGAGGTTGCTCGATCGGCCGGCCTGGGTCGTGACGCTGTACAGCGCAAAGAGCGCTTGCGTTCCGATAAAACGCAGCGCCGCCTGAGGGAAATGATCGAGGTGATCACCAAAACCAGCCCGCGCTTCGGATCCCCTCTCATCGCCTATGCCTGGTACAGGTCGGAGCCACTGCCGGGATTCTCCGGCCAGACGGCCATGCAACTCGTGCAGGATGGCAGGGCGAGCGAGGTGCTGGAATATATCGACGCTGTCGACGCAGGCATTTACGCCTGACTGCGTTCATGCGCTACCAGGGCAAACTCTACCGGGCGCTGAACCCAATCTATGCGCGCGAGCCACTTTCAGGCCGGGGTGCTGCCCTATATGGCGGCCGTTTCAATCCCAAAGGAACAGCCACTCTCTACCTCGCAACTTCATTGCAGACGGCAATTAGAGAGGCAAACCAGGTCGGAGATCTCCAACCGACGACGATCGTCTCCTACGATGCAGATATCGCGAATGTCTTCGACGGTCGTGATGCTGCTGAACTCGGAAAGTACGGGATGATCCCAACCAGCTTAGGCGAGCCGGCCTGGCGCGATCAGATGAAGAAGGCCGGGAAAGCGCATACCCAGATCTTCGCTGAAAGCCTCATCTCCGACGGCTTCAACGGCTTGCTCGTTCGCAGCTTCGCTCGCGGCGCCACCGATGAGGATATCAACCTCGTGCTCTGGAAGTGGAGTGATAGACACCCGTTTAAACTCACGCTCATCGATGATGATGGACGCCTGAGTAATATCTGAATCTTGGGTGGGGCGGGTCAGCGCCGTTTCCTGCCAAGCTGCTGCGAAAGGCCTGCCAACAACGCAGCCATATTGGCGGAATACGCTACGCGGGGATCGTTGATCAGCCCCTAACCTCGCAGCCGGTCACTCTACCGGCTCATCGACTCCCTTCGCCGGAGGGCTTGACCCTGCTGATTGTTCCCTATATGTTCTCATCAATGGACTCGAAATCAACCCCGTTCGATGCCGACGCGCTCGGAAGTCGCCGTGCGATCATCCGGCGTAACCCGAATGACGTAGAAGAGATCGAGATGATCGAGGCAGCCTGGGGGTCAGACCCGCGCTTTAGCGATGGGGTGCGCTACGAGTTCATGCGATCTGAAGGGCGATCATTCCCGAGCAATCGCTGCCTGGTGCCGGCTTCGGAATTTCACATCCGCAATGGCGAGAAGAAATTCCGGGTGACCATGGAAGACGGCAATTTCTTCTATCTCGCCGCCATTTGGGAGCCCGCCATGGGCGACTGGCCAGTCTCCTATCGCATTATCACCGTTGACGCGAACCCAGAGGTGATGCGCTACCAGGAGCGTCACGGGGCCATCATCCAGCGCTGGCAGGTCATGAAGTGGCTGGATTGCCAGGTACCCGAAACGGATCTGCTGGTAACCCCGCCTGCGCATCTGTTTTCGGTCGAGGAGATCCTGACCAAGCCTGTGCAGACCAGTCTGGCGTTTTGAGCAAGAGCGGGGCGGTGAATCCGTTCGCGCATACCTTCGCCGATCGATGGCAGCTTGTCGGGCGGCTGACACATCGCCGTTGAAGAGTGAGCCATCTGCCAGTTCCAGCAAGGCCGACCGGCTCGGCGGCAGGGCATTGGCGGCGTCCGTGATGGATTGGAAGATCGTGGCAGGCCAGCCCGTCCGCCCCGGCTACAGCTTTCGAAACGGCATCCTACGTTAATTTTCGTAATCAATCTTAGATGGTAGACGTCATTGGTAATCGTTTTCGTATCGCGCTAAGTGTTTTCACATGAAAGATGACATAGATGACGGTCGGCCGAAGCTGGGCCATATGTGGCTGCGAGCGGCGTTCGCACCGCAAAGTCCGCCGCCCTATTCCGAAAGCTACCTCGTCTCGGGTGCGCGGCGCACCGAAGTAATCGCTGGTCGCACTGTCGAGTTCTACCCGCGTTCCTATGCGACCGGTGACAATGTCATCGCCAACCTGCGCTTTGCCCTGCGCTATGAATCCCTGGATCTAGGCGTGCTGGCCGCAACCTTCGTTGCCATCGACGCCGAGGTCGTCGCGGCATGGGTGCGCACCGAGCCGAGCGGCAGCTACGCGCGGCGCGCCTGGTTCTTCTATGAGTATCTGACCGGCGAACGTCTCGACGTGCCCGATGCCGCGGCCGGCAATTATGTCGAGGCGCTCGATCCGCAGAAGCATGTCGCCGGGGCGAGGCGGAACTCGTTGCGGCACCGCGTTATCGATAATCTGCTCGGCACGCCGGACCTGTGCCCCACGGTGCGCCGCACGGCGAAGCTGGAAGGGCAGATCGGCGTCCATATCGATGCCGAGGCACGCGCGATCATCGAACGCTATGACCCGGCCGTGCTCGCCCGCGCAGTCCGGCACCTCTTCACCAAGGAGACGCGCGCGTCCTTCGCCATCGAGGGGGAGGCGCCCAGCCCGGATCGGACCGAGCGGTTCGTCGCCGCGCTGCGCGCCGCCTCCAGCTTTGACACGGGCGACAAGGAAGCGATCGTTCGGCTCCAGAATGCGATCGTTGATCGCCGCTATGCCGCGACCGACTGGCGCAGCTTCCAGAATTTCGTCGGCGAGACGACCGTTGATCTCCGCGAGGAGGTGCATTTCATCTGCCCCCGACCTGAAGACGTTCGCTCGCTGATGACGGGCTGGAAGGCGCTGACGGCGCGGATGCTCGCTGACGACATCGAGCCTGTCGTAGCAGCGGCAGTCGCGGCTTTCGCCTTCGTCTTCATTCACCCGTTCGAGGACGGCAATGGTCGCATCCACCGCTTCATCGTTCATCATGTGCTGAGCAAGACAGGTTTCAGCCCAGACAGCATGATCTTCCCTGTGTCGGCCGCCATCCTCCGAGATCGGCGCAGCTATGACGCGGTGCTGGAGAGCTTCTCAAAACCCCTGTTAAGCGCGATCGATTGGGCCTGGACCAGCGAGCGCGAGATCGCGGTCCGCAGCGACACCGCGCCGCTCTATCGCTTCTTCGACGCCACCCCTGTCGCCGAATATCTCTATGACCGCGTGGTCGATTCCGTCCGTACGGACCTGCGCGAAGAACTGGGCTTCCTGGCTATGTTCGACCGCGCGATGGAAGGGGTCCGCACAATCGTCGATATGCCGGACCGCCGCGCCGCGTTGCTGATCCGCCTGATGCTTCAGAACGGCGGACGTCTTTCCAATAGCAAGCGCGGTCAGTTCGACGAACTGACCGATGCCGAGATCGCCGAGATGGAGCAAGCGGTGCAGTGGGCGCTGGCCGAAGCGGGGGATATACCTCGTGCGGCAAACGCCTCCTGAGAGTATGTGATTACCCGAGGCTATCTGCGGTGGCGATCACGTGGGCGGCACACTAGGATCCCTGTACCCCACCAAGCTTGCCGCCAGTCGCATCGACCAGCAGCCGTTCGGCATCGCGCCAAGGGCGGTCATTCAAGTGCCGCGGTTACTTGGAACCGGACAAAGATGGCTCTGCATCAATTTGCTTTCTAGCGGGTTGAACGCACGGCTGCGTTTAGCTGAGGCTGTCTCGGGTTGCAGGGAGGAGCAAGCTCCATTGTCCGACGGGTTCGATCTTGTCTTTTGACCATATGAGCCATATATATGGCTCATATGAACGAAGGAGAATAATGATGATCGCGGAAGCATGCAGCCTCGCTGACTCGCTTGGGCTAAAGACAGGCCCGCGATCGCCGCTGGCGATCGCGAACTGCATCAAGGCTGGACTCCCGCTCTCCTCGCTAGAGCGGTTGTCGAAGGCTATCGCGCCGGACGACGCTAGCTTCCCGTATCGCTTCGTGCCCCGTGCAACGCTGACGCGGCGCAAAGGCGCCAGCGAGCCAAAGCTCACCGTTGACGAAGGCAATCGTGTCGCGGCCGTCGCCAAGGTCTGGGAATTTGCGATGGAGATCTATCACGACGAGATCAAGGCGCGCGAGTTTCTCTACCGTTCGCACCCAATGCTTGAGAACCAGAGGCCGATTGACGTGGCTACCGACACGGGAATTGGTGCCGATCTTGTTATCAATCTCCTCGGCCGAGCGGCCTATGGCGGCGGCGCTTGAAGCCGGGGATCGTTGACAGGGTTCTCTACAGCTACCGGATCGGTGACCCTGCAGGAAAGCATCCAATCTATGATGACGAGGGAGCCCGCCTTTTCCCCGGACGCTGGAATACCCCGAGCAGCCCGATGCTCTACACCTCTGAGCATTATGCGACCGCGCTGATCGAGAAACTCGCCCACTTCAACGGCGTGCTTCCCGGGAACCAGCACTACATCCGCCTCACGATTCCGCCGGGCGTCAGCTACGAAGAATTCCCGCAGACTTCCCATCCGGGCTGGGACGGGATCGACGATTCGATTTCGAAGACCTTCGGTGCCACATGGTGTCTCGAATGTCGCTCGTGCATACTCATCGTCCCATCAATTCCCGGCGGTCGGATCGAGCGCAACTTTCTCATAAATCTGCGTCACCCCGACGCGGGCAAGATCACTCACGACATGGCGAGTCCGGTACCTTGGGACCTGCGCCTGTTCCAGATTTAGCCACTTTTTTGCGCGGACCATCGGCCGGGGCACAGTGCGCCATAATGTTGTCGTTCAAGTGAGCAAGGGCTGATCCCGAAAGCGGCCGTTCCTATTCCCAGTAAAAGGGCACCTGCCCAAGGAGGCAGGCAAAGCTATCTAGCCCCTGTGCATCCTCGGCCGTCGCAAAGGTGAGCTCTAAGAAGAGAGAATTTGTGAATGTGCGAACGGGCACCGGAACCTGCTCCGCCTTTATGGCCATATCGAGCAACTCTCGCCATTTAGACCGCACGCGCCGGATGTGATCCCCCGGCGCTTCGTCAATATTCAAGCATGGCTCCAGGCGGCGTCTCACGAATCTCCGAGAGTCCACACTTGGGGCACCCTATCCGCAGGCGCTTCGAAGATGGAACCCGTAACTGAGTCTGGCACCGTGAGCACCTCACGATGACCCGATCCCCCTCACGCTGTTTCGGTAGGATGCCGACCTTTGACGGAAAAATATCGTCGGTCCCGGCGCGCTGAGGCGGCACAGCCTCCTCGACAGGCACGGGCTTTACGGGCTTCGTCGGAACGGCCCAAGGATACCGGGCGAAGAAGATGGCCGCACCGACAGCCATCAAGCCGAGACCCAACAATGCGTCACTACTGGGTCCGCCCGAAAAGAGCACGAGCACGCCGAAGCCAGCGATCATAGCGGCCCCCGCCGCCCAGCCACCGCTCCAGGATTTCGATTTCTTCTCCCAGGCAGCTTGGCCGACCTCCCAATCTTTCAGGCGGTCGAGATACGCTTCGTAATCGATCTTGTATTCTTCGGCCTGCTGCGCCCTTCTTTGGATCCGCTCCCTCGCTTCAGCCGCTTCACGCTCTTCGCGTTGGTTTATCCGGAGCGCCATCCCTTCGGCGGTGCGATCGTACTCCCACCCGGCAATAAGCTCATCGGCGTGGAAGAAAAGAACTCCCACGGAATGCGCTAGGGATTTAGCCGCTTTGCTCGGACGGCCTTCGTATACCACCAGGCCGCGGGCGGCATTGAAATGCCTCACAGCGGTGCAGACCTCCTGAACGGCCCCGACGCCGATCGAGAAGGCATCCTCGTAGCATTTGCATTGAATGATGATGAACTCTTCGCCGACGCGGCAAAAGAGATCGGCACCGAAATCACCGGAGCCCGGCGTCATTTCGCAGGTCCACCCCAGCCCGCGCATTCTCTCTGCGATCTTCAATTCGAAAGCATAACCGTCCGGCATACGACCCCCCGCAGACCCGAAAGCCGATGCATAGCGCACAACCGCGCTCCAATCGACCGGCTAACTCTGAAGTCTGGTTATTCGCCAATGTGATGCGTAAACGGACTATCTGTAAGCCGCCAGTCGAGCTGATCAGCGGCCCGACAACCCTGC
The DNA here is from genome assembly GCF_005406185.4 of Sphingobium sp. RSMS. Taxonomy (NCBI): domain Bacteria; kingdom Pseudomonadati; phylum Pseudomonadota; class Alphaproteobacteria; order Sphingomonadales; family Sphingobiaceae; genus Sphingobium; species Sphingobium sp. RSMS. The sequence goes on from NZ_CM191257.1 coordinate 3,545,574, forward strand.
GCCACTTTTTGCCGTCCGACTGCGAATTCCCTGTGCTTGGAAGCGGCCATTCAATTCATGACCAGGGTTGGGACATTCGCGACGGTGGTACCTCAGCTCAATGGCTTGCCCTGCGACAACGCTACCCTGCCCCGTCTGATCCGGAAAGCACGTCCATTATCGATTATACGGAAATCGGCCAGCATCGCGTCCAGAATGCATCTTCGATCCGATCACCAAACCCGAATGGTTATTGATACTTGGCATATGTTTCTCATAAAGACGCGACCGTGGAAAATCGCGTTCGAGCTCCCTCATCTATGCAAAATACTAAACGGGACGAAAGTCTGAGGAAACAGCTCGAGAAGCTTTTAAAAGGTGCAGGATCGCAAGAACCTTTGGGAAAGTCCGCGCCCTCACCCGAGGACGATACCACCTTGGACATGCGCACCGGTTCCCTGCCCACGCTTGGCGTGGTGCACAGCCTCACGGGAGACCAGGGGTACGGCTTCGTCACGCCGGACGGATATGACAGGCGGCTGTTCTTCCACGTCAAGGGCAACATCGACCGGGAGCGCCCCGACCTGCCGGCTGCAGGCGCAAGGGTGGTGTTCATCGCCGGGACTAACCCGCGTCGGAAACGCGGGTTCGAAGTCGTGCGGTGGCGGGTCCTCGATGGTTCGTGGCTTCCGACGGCATCCGCGATCGAACATCAGGAAGATTGGGATGCCGTCCGCCTCGGATTCCTCGAGTCTCGCAGTGATCGGGAGATCTCCGATCTCCTCAGGGCGTCGTGGTACCATGTGCTCTGGGAGAACGACGCCCCGACGGACCTGCACGATCCGCTCCTGCGGGATCTGTGCAAGAAGCGGTTCCAGCGTCTGCCGGACGACATGTTCCGGGGGGAAACGCCGCCCCCGCTGATCCGCAACAGCCCATATGGGTTCTTGGCTCCGCTGAAGTCGCCACAGCCGGGCCTTGCCCACGTGGCGTATTTCACCCCGGCCCAGCTGGCCCTGATGGGCACCCCGTCCGCCGAGTGGATGGAAGGGGCCGACGATGTGACCAAGGCCTGCATCCTGAACTGGATGCTGCGCCGCCTCTCCACGACGGAGGATCGCCGGCCGTGGGAGAAGTGGCTGCGCGGCAGCGAAAAGCATGAACGCTATCTCGCGAATGCGCTCCTGGCCTCGGGATTTCAGCCCGATGCCTTCGTCGGCGAATGGCTGGCAAGGCTGGCCGCCAACGGCATGCTCGCGCAGTCGGCCCTGGATGACTGGGGCGGGCGCGGACCGGAAACCGGACTGGCGCTGTTCGAACACCTGGGGGCCAGGCGCCGAAGCGAGGTTCGCGCGCACTGGGTGGGCAAGGCCAACGCGGACAGACTGACTCCGGCAGTGGCCCCCCGGCTGCAGTCGATGCTGGTTACCGACGCCCTGGCAATCGACCTCGAGACCGACGGCGAGAATGTTTGGGAAGTGGGCATTGCCCACGCCGGGGAAGCCCGCCTGCTCCATGACCGGGGAAACGAAGCCCAGCTGCGCTCCGCCATGACGTCGCTGCATGCCAAGGTACGCGATGCGCCCCTGGTGATCGGGCACAATTTACTCGCCTGGGACTGGCCGATCATCCAGCGGTTCGATTCCGACGCGCCAACACCGCTTGTCTGGGACACGTTGCTTGTCTCCTTCCTGCTCGATCCGCAGGCCCCGACGCATGCGCTCGGCGGAACGCATCACGCTGATGGCGATGCGCGGGCCTGCCGGGACCTGTTCGAGCAACAGCTGCGCCAGTTCGAGCCCGGACTGGCGCGCGCGATCCTTGCCGGGGAATTCCAGAACACCGCGCAGCTTGTCGATACCATGGTGGGCAGCCTGGTCACCCCAAGGCGGTACGCCCGACCTTTTCCTCGCAACATCCCGGCCACTGCGAAAGTCGAGGAGACGCTGCTCTGGCCCGCATCATGGCTTAGCGAGCTCGACTGGATCACGCGCCTCGTGATCACTTCCGCCGATGAGTCGCACGACCTGCCGGCGGCACTGCGGGAAATCGATCCCGAGTTGCTGGAAGGCATCCTGCGCGACGAAACACTGGACGGCGCTGCGCCCAGGGTGATCCTTGCCGTGGTGCGCCTTGCGGCCGGGCAGGACATCTCGGTGCGGCGCAACATGATCCCGGCATGGCTGGTCGATCACGAATCGCGCCTAGCCTCGGCACTCGATCGCGCCACACGATTGCCGGCGCGGATGGAAGGCTGGTGCGCCGCGCCGATGCCGGAGCGTCCGGAATGGTGGGAACAGGCGGACCTCGCGCGCTTCCGCCTGGTGGCCGGTGATCGGCAGCAGATCGTGCTCGGCACGGAAACCCTCGCGTTCGACGAGTCGGGACTCGAAAAACGCCCGGCCCAGACCGACCGCCTGATCCAGATCCCGTCCGGCAACCGCACATCGTCGTGGGTCGGAATGGACCGGACCGCCGCCATGCTGGAACGCTCCGGCGGTCTGCGGCGGTTTGGCATCCTGAGCATTCCTGCGGACGCTAAACGGCTGTCGCAGCCCACGTCCCCGCAGGCAACACACAAACCGATTCTCGCGACGAGGCGCTTCCAGGCTTTGCACCCCGGCGCACTGGACCAGCTGTCTTACTGGATCGAGGTGCTGCGCACGTTCGGCGAGCTGGTCCCCGGCCGCGCTGCCCATGCCTCGATCCTGCTGATCGGCAGCACTAGCAGCCCACAACTCGTCTCCATGCTTGAAACAGCGCTGGCGGAGATCGGCCGCGGGGAACGTCGGCCCGAGCATCGCAGCAAGCGCGAACACCTGCTGCGCGCGGCAGCCCGCAACTACGCCATCGTGGACCATGTTTCGAACTGGCGGGCTTGGGACGAAATGGCCCGTAGCATCGGGACCAAGTTGCTGCCGGTCGTCGAGGCGCTGCCTCTGGAGGAGTGGCTGGCCCGTTCGCGTTCGCCTGTGCCGGGACAGCCGGCAAGCGAACAATCAACCGACGGTGGTCAGGCGATGTCCGGATCGAAACCGCACCAAGCCTTCGGCAGCTCGGTCGTGCTCTCGGAATCCCGCTCGCTCATCGGGGATTACCTTGCCGAATGGCTCACCGACAACATGCCGCCCGACGCCGGCGCCCCGGTCACGATCATCGATTCACGCCTTGCAACGCATGGCCGGGAATTGAGCGGCTACTTCAAACCTTTGCCGGTCAGTGGCGCGCTCGACGACGAACAGCGCGAAAAGTTCAGGGTCGCACTTTCCCGCCTCGAGCTGGAGCGCAACCCGGCGCCCGGCGACCTCGCCTCAATGGAACGGTTTCTCGTCAAGCACTGGAATCCGGGCCAGGACGTTTCAAGCAAGGACGCCCCGCGAAAGGTCGAACGCTTCAAGGATGGCCAGCGATCGGCAATGGAAGCGATCTGCGGCCGGAAGCATCACGTCATCGTCCCGCTTCCCACCGGGGAGGGCAAATCGGTGCTGTTCCAAGTGCCCGCGCTGCTCCGCGGCCTCAACAACCGGCGGCTTACACTTGTGATCTCGCCGCTCAAGGCCCTGATGCGCGACCAGGTCGAGGGCCTGCGCGACCTAGGCTTTTCGGAGTCCGCAGATTTCCTGAGCGGGGACTTGTCCCGTGGTGAAATCGAGGAAGTCTTGCAGGGCGTCCTCGATCACCGCATCGTGCTACTCTACGTGGCGCCCGAACGCCTGCGTGGAGCCGAATGCCGCGACGTGCTCGAGCGCCGGATGGAAATGGACGGCGGGCTGGAGCATGTCGTCTTCGACGAGGCCCACTGCGTCAACCAGTGGGGCTTTGAGTTCCGGCCGGATTATTTTTTCGCGATGGACCAACTCCTGCGATGGAGCCGCGACTTCGACCAGGATGCCAGGTCTCCCTTCCTGCTGCTCTCAGCGACGTTAACGCGGATGGACCTCACCGCGCTGGAACAAATGGTCTGCGGCGGGGAAGGCAAACGCGGGCTTTCCATGGCCGTGCGGCCCGAAGTCTACGCCAACCCCATCCGCTCGCACATCGCGGTGGACCGCAGCCGGGTAAACAGGCGCGTCAATTTCCGGGAATTCCTGCAAACCATTGAGGAACGGCTGCCCGTCATCCGGGGCGCCATCTCCGCCGCGCAGGACAACACGGCCAAGACCGATCAGCGAAGCGCGGTCGTCATCTTCGTGTCCTCGCGCCAACAGGCCGAAGATCTCGCCGAGTTGCTCTCGAAGCAAACGAGCATCCACGCCGATTTCTATCATGCCGGGCTCGATGGCGAAGCGCGCGAAGCGGTCTACAACGCCTATCGCCACGGGGAACTCGACGTGCTCGTCGCCACGACGGCTTTCGGCATGGGCATGGACATTCCCGACATCCACTGGGCTGTCCACCTTTCGCCCCCCGGCTACCTCGAGGAATACCTCCAGCAGGTCGGCCGGATCGGCCGCGGCAGCGCCGAAATGCAGCGCGCGCAACTCAACAAGTTGAACGCATTCCTGCCGTTCGCCGATGAGGACTTCGCGCATATCCGGGGCATGCGGCACGAGAATGCTCTCACTCCGCAGTACCTCGAGGATCTGGCCGACAAGGTCGGCCGAAGCGCCTTCTTGCAGGACAAGCACCTCGTCGCAGTGGTTCCCTCGCACGGATACGAGTCCTACGAGTACGATACGGAAAAGCGCGCCGCCCAGACCCGCACCCGGATGGCACTCTACTGGCTCGAGCAAGGCAACCGGCTGCAATACATCACCGCGATCAACGACGCGGTGGAGATCGAAATCGATCGCGCCCGTCTCGCCGAAATTGCCGAAGAGCGGAGTACTGCCGGGAAGTTGGCGAGCCTGTTGGCCGAACTTAAAAAGGACGATACGCCGGATAGCGAAACCTTGACACTCGTCCCGTCCCGGAATGACCCGCCCGACACCAGGGCCCGGATCCTCGAGACGTTGGCCGGGAAAGTGGGGTTGGCTTTCGCCCTGCGGCCGAAGGACCAGCAGGAGGGCCTCGGAGTGCCGCGGAATCAAGGGCGCCATCATCCCCGCACGGCAAAAGAGCCGTTATTCGGCGCGAGCTTTTGGCTCGACACCGGTCCTGCCAAGCTGGAGGAAAACACCGGGGGCGCGGTCGTCAGCCTGTCGCAGATCGTGTTCCTAGTGCCCGAAGTCGGTTCGACCAATGACGCACTCACGCTGCTGGCACAGTTGCAGCAGCAGGGCGCGCTGCGCTTTTCCAGGCAGCTCGAATACAAGCGGTCCGATCTGTTCGATCCAGACCTCAACGACCGCTTGATCGATGCCGCAAGCCATGCCGTTGAAGAACTCCTGGCCCAGACGAGACGGCAGCCCGAGTACAGGTTCCTGCCTCAGGAGTTCCTGAACACGCCCGAAATCGAGCATTTCATCGAAGAAGCCATGATCCGGTATCGGGACTCATTTGCCCCGGAAGAGGAGGGCAAGCATAGCAAGCGCAAGTTGCAAGCTCGGCGGCAGTTGATCGAACGCGCCCTTCTCAACGGCTTCCGGTCGTTAACCCGCTCATCCGGCATCCGCCTGCACCAGGTCATCGACGAAGGGCGGACTGTTCGCTGGCAGGCCACCTTGCCTTCGTCATTACGGCAGCAGGTCGAGCGTCGGCGCAAGGTGATTGTCGCAGCAAGCAAATCGATCCTCGGCTTGCTTGCGGACGAGTTCGGCCTGACCGCAGCATCCGACCCATCCGAGCCGAAGTTGATGGCCGCATCCGTTATCGTGGAGGCGGTCCAAAAAGCGGCCGGCAATGCGAAGTTCCAAGAGTCGGACCTCAAGCGCACCGCCGGCCTTGTAGCAGCGCTGAAACTCCTTCGGGTGAACGTCGAACTCGTCGATTTTTCGCATGTCGTGAAGCTGACGGGGAAGGACGAAACCGCCCCGGAAGCCCTGAGCCGGCTTGCCGAGGTAAACGCGCTCTCGGAAGTCCGCACGAATGCCATGGAGATCTTTGCCAACCTTCGCCCCGCCGCGCAGGATGCCTTCATCGAAGGCTATTTCGCGCAGACCGATGCCGAAGGGTTGAAAGACTTCCTCGAAAGCCAGCTGGGCGAAATGGAGGATCCCGAAACGGACGGGGGAGGCGAAGCCCCCCCCCTCAAGCGCGTTTCAGCTACCGTCAGCGCCATGAGGGACCGGCTGCGCGCGACCAAAGCGGTCGAGTTTTTCGCGAAGTTCGAGAAATCCGAAGAACCGGCCCAGTGGGAGGCTGCAAGGCACCCGTGCAACCAGCACCTGCTGGTCAACGCCGGGCCGGGTTCCGGCAAGACTTTCGTGCTGGTCGGGCGTATCGTCCACCTGATCCGCGAACAGCATGTCCGCCCCTCGCGGATCGTGGTCCTAGCCTTCAACCGGGCGGTGGTGTTCGAGATCCGGCGGCGCATCAAGGAACTTTTCACCTCGCTGGGCTATGCCGCGCATGCCCAACGCGTTCAGGTTTCCACGCTCCACGGCTTTGCCATGCGCCACATTGCGAAGGAGGGGGCCGCCGTGAAGCGTGACGACCTCCTCGGCGAATTCGCCAGGCGCATGACCAACAGCGAGGCCTTCCGCCGCAGCGTCGCCGGCGATGTCGATGCCATCCTGGTCGACGAGTTTCAGGACTTCGGCGAAAACGAATACGCTATCCTGCGCGCGCTTCACGCCGGCAGCGGTGGCCGCGCCGGGGTCATGGCTATCGGCGACGACGACCAGGACATTCTGCGCTGGAACCGTAGCGACAAGGCGTTTTCCGAAACGTGGTTCCAGCGCTTCAGGGAGGATTTCGGCGGAGCCGGACTGAGCGAACTCGTGCTCGGGGTCAATTTCCGCTCGTGCGCCAAGGTGGTGACGGAAAGCCAGGACATGATCACCGGGTTCTTCGCACGCAACACCCGCTCCGCCAGGCTCAAGACCCGAAAACTTGTCCCGAGGCAGGATGCGACACAGGGCGGGCGGGCAACGCGCCTCGACTGGCAAGGCAGATCGTTTGACGATGCGGTGGCCGAAGTGCAGGAACAGTGGAGCTTCATAAGAGAAGAGGCAGGCAAGACCGTCGCCATCCTGTGCCGCAACAACGCCGAGGTTGCCGCCGTCTACGAGGCACTGCTCCCGAAGGAGCCCGATCTGGCCATTCAAGGGAAAACCAATCTGCGGGTTTCAAGCCTGCGACATGTTGCCCTGTGGCTGGATTTCCTGCGGATGGAACAGGCCCGCGAAGACCGCCCGTTGACCCCTGCCCTTGTGCCGCAGTTGATCGATGCTTTCATGCAGGGCAAGGCCGTGCCCGAATTCGGTCCGGGTGCAGCCACTTCGCCAGGCCTACGGCCATTGTGGGACCTGTGCCTGCAGGAACGCAATTACCCTCGGATCTCCGATCTCGTCCGCTTCATCGAGGAACTGCGCACCGACGACCTGACGCGATTGAGCCTCGATGTTTCGGGGGACGCGCAAGTCGTCGTGTCCACCATCCACAAGGTCAAGGGCCTGGAATACGACAGGGTCGTCATCATGCCGTCGCAGGAGAGTTTCGGCACATATGGCGAAAGCGGACGGTCGAAACCCTTGGCCGAGGTGGAGGCCGACGCCGCTGAAGAGGCCCGCCTATTCTACGTCGCCATGACCCGCGCAAAGGAACGGCTGTGGTATTTCTGGGGAAACCGGGAACGTGCATGGTTCGAGTCCCCGACACAGTCTTTCGTCGGCACCAGATCGGACCGCCTGACGCTGAGCGGCGCTTGGGCGGATGTCGGACTTGGCTGGGCCATGGACGAGACGTCCTTCAACAAGGATCCCGACGCTTGCCAGGCATACATCGAACACGAAGTGCGGGTCGGAGACAGCATCGTGCTCGGAGGCTCGGGACTAGGAGCGTTCAAGGGACTGTTCCACGTCCAAGCCTCAGGCACTAGGCGCCAAGTCGGATTCATCGCGAAAATGCACGACAAGGGCGGCGCCAATCACGATCTGCGCGTAAGTTCGGTGGTCCGGTTCTACCCCGATGATCCGGAAGACCAGTTGATGGACACCGGGACGAGAAGCCGTCGCTGGGGTTATGCCGTCCTCATTGCAGGCCGGTTGCGATAGCGGCAACGATACTTTGCCCCTGCGCGCCGCGCGCAGCGGACGCCGGCATGGTAGCTGTGGCCTTGGTTTTGGAAAGACGGTAGGGCAGTCCGAGCAGACTTCCTTCGCGCTGACAGTTGCAGATCTTTGTAGGCCTAGTCTTACGGGTAAGCTGCGGGCAATCCGGGATGAATGGCTGCCTGTGCGCTGCGCGCAACTCGGAATAGACTTGACCTTTGGTCCGCTGGCATTTGGGGCGGCAGATGCATTGCTTGAGCGCTTCGTAGAGCAATGCCGGGCTTTTTCGGAACGGGTTGTCCTGCAGTCCGATGCCGATCTGCCCAGGATGGGGCCGATCATCTTCGAAGCAGCGCAGGGCTTACTTCTCGACCAGGGTGCAGCTGGTTTCCCATTCGTCACGCGCTCCAGTACGGGTCTTGCCAACATCACTGCGATCGCCACAGAGGCGGAGATTGGGGAGCTTGAAGCGGTCTACGTCACCCGCTGCTATCTCACCCGTCATGGACGTGGAGGGATGGAGGATGAAAGGTCGATTGATCACTGGTTCAGCGTGGATGATGCAACCAACCTTCCCAATCCTTGGCAGGAAACCTTGCGCTTCGGCCTTCTCGATCCGGCTCGTCTCGGCCGCCGTATCGCGGCTGACCTGGCCGTGGCCGGGGATACTATGGCCGTCACGCCGTCGCTTGCGATCACATGTCTGGATCAGGCCAGGGATGATCGCTTGGGGTGGATCGACGGCGCTGAGTTGCGAAGCGGGCCAGTGCGAGAGATGATGGCGGAGCTTGAGATGGCTACCCGCCTTCCGTGGACCGCTGAATTTTGGGCTCCAAGCAACAGATGAAGTCAAAAGTTCAATCATCCGCGTTGCCATTGCCGCGAATACGGCGATTGTCGAGGAGCGGCGGATGCTGGCTATCAGTGCGATAGGTGGCCATCTACTGTGACCGGAAATGTCGCATCTGGCTGACAAAGGCGAAAGAAAAGGAGCGTCTATGAAAAAGCCGGTGGGCGTCGCCAGTCTGAGCGAATTTGGAAGGGTGCGGCTGTCAAAGTCGTTTTTCATGCGCGACTTTTTGTTCTCGGACATCGCGGCAATTCACGGACTTCCGAACGTACCGGATGATCCTGATCTCGCCATCGCTGTGGGTAGCCGCCTGTGTCAGGATCTGCTTGAGCCGCTACAGGACCGCTTCGGTCGGTTGGCCATACGCTCGGCATTCCGCTCCTGCGACGTCAACGGACTTGGCTCCGAGATGATGAATGCCGGTAAAGCGGGCTATAACTGCGCCTCCAACGAGCGGAACTACGCGAGCCATATTTGGGATCGGAAGCGTGACGGTATGATGGGAGCGACGGCCTGTATCGTTGTTCCGTCTTTTTGGGATGCCTTCCAGGAGGAGGGCGATTGGCAGAAGCTCGCATGGTGGATCCATGATCATTTGCCTTACTCCAGTCTCTACTTCTTTCCCAAATATTGGGCTTTCAACATATCCTGGTTCGAGCAACCGGCCAGAACGATTCACAGCTATACCAGTCCGAAAGGCTGTCTGACCAAGCCCGGAATGGAAAATCATGTCGGCACACATGAGCATGAATGGGCCGGAATAGAAAAAGCGATGAATTCTTAATCGGCGCGCTGACCGCGTCATTTGGCGCATGCACCGCGCGCCGAGATAGGGGGCGGCGGTGCTTTCAGTCGGTCAGACGTTGTCGTCGATCATGCCGATGATTGGGAAAACTTGTTTGATCTGGCCGTGGGGGATAGATGCCGTCGCTTGTCCGCGATATTGCCTTAGCTCGATAAGGTTGCGATCGCGGGCGAGCAGTCGACCGGCGGTCCACAATGAGCGCCCTGATTCATCTCGCAGCTGGACCAGCACGTCCGCATTGATCGATGCCGGTTTGACGCGGTCAAATACCACTCGCTCGCCGGCTCTGAATCGCGGTTCCATAGCTTCGCCAGGGATATACATGGCAAGGTAGCGATCGGCGTCACCCAGCCCGAAAGGTGCTGCCATATAGGCAACTGGACGAGAAAGATCGGCCTCCCAGAGTTCAAGCTGCTCGGAAAAAGCTAAGCCGCTCTCCTCAGGAAAATGGACAGTCGCCGCGTACACTGGGATGCCGTTCTGCTTCGAAAGCACGGGAAGGGCCGGATCGTCCTTCAGCATGATGTCGGATGCCGGAGATCGCAGCGGCAACGCATCCGTTTCACAGATGGAAAATGCATCTGGAAACGTGGCACTGAGCTTAGCGACGCTTTGTTGTGAGAGCGAATAGCCGACCGTGGGGTTGGGGTAGATCCGGGTGAGCGTGGAGGGCGCAAGACCTGAGCGGCGCGCAATCTGGCTTGCTGAAAACCCGGTTTCCTTGATCAGGCAACCGATCAGGCTGCGGGCTCTATCCTGATCCCACTCACCGACAAAAGACATGTGTATGCGCCCGTTTTCTTAGCGCGACAGCCAACCACGACCAGATGCGGCCGTCGTCCGTCGCGCCAGCATCATTATGCGCTTCGATCATTCCGGCGCAAACTATAATAGCGCAAATTTGCAAGTGCATATTTGCGCAAATTCATCAGAAAAATTGCGGTGCGGCATGCCGGCATATTGCGACTGCGACCATTTCTGTCATTCTTGAGGGCGCGAACTCACAAAAAAGATTTGCACGGCTTTCGGTCTGGACATAGATGTTTGCGCATGTTGCGCATATTTGCGCAACTACAGGTGTCATGGGGGGAGTTACGAACAGCATCAGCGCAAAGCCTTTTGCGTACGCGAAAGCACTGGCGCCCGTCGTTTGCCGCTCATCTGCCTGAGAATCGCAGCCAATAGGGGTTTTGAATGAATAAGAAGTCGAGGTTCAACCGGATGCTGCTGTTGTCAGCCTCCATACCAGCGGCGGCTCTGCTCGCAAACGCTGGTGGTGCATTGGCGGCTCCCGCCACAGTGAGCGTGCCGACCGGCGCAGGAACCGGCGCAGCCGTAAACGCCGACATTGCTACGGCCATCACCACGCCAGCCAATCCCGACCTCACGGTGACGATTGCCAGCGGCGCCGATATCAGCGGCGCGAGCGTCGGCTATGATTTCGTTGCAGGAGGTTTTGCTGCGGGTCAGGGCGACGGCGCGGTAAACCTCACCAATGATGGTCGCGTGACCGGCCTGAGCTTTGGCGGCGTGGGTGCGGCAAGTGCCGCCAACAGCTTTACCGCCACCAACAATGGTGAAGTCGTCGGCGGCGTAAGCGCGACGGACTTTGGCGGCGCGGTATCGCTTACCAACAATGGCACTGTAGGCGGCAGAGTTGTCGGCTCTGGCTTTGGTGACGTCACACTCGCAAACGGCCTAGCCGGTGAAGTGGGTGGCAGCCTTATCGGGCAGGCGCTCGACGCCGCCAACGTCTCGATCACTAACGCTGGCACTGTCGATGGCGACCTCGATGGATCGGCCACCACCGGCACCGTAAGCATCGCCAACAGCGGCGATGTTGCAGGCAGCGCCTTTGCCTCGACCAGCGAAGGGGCGATCTCCGTCACCAACGCCGCGTCTGGCCGCATCAGCGGCGATGTGTCCGCGGGATCGGAGTCCGGCGCGATCACGATCGCGAACAACGGCCAGGTCTTGGGTCAGACTGACGCGTTTAGCCGCAATACGACCTTCACCTCGACCGGTCCGACGACCACTGTTTCGGGCACCACCACGACCACCCAGTCGAGCACTTCGCAGCAGACCGTCGGCGGCGATATCGATGGTACTTATGCGGGTATCAATGGCTCGCTGAACTTCGGTGCTGGCAATGACGGCAGCATCACTCAAGTGAGCGGCACGAACAGCACGGCGACCGTGACGGGCACCGTGTACGGCGACATCTACTCCGAAGCGTCTGGCTCGTCGTTCGCCACGCAGAATGTGGCCGTGTCGACCGATTCGCGCGACGCGGCGGGCACCGGCTCGGTCGTGAACAGCAGCAGCAACACCTTCGACGTTGCGTCGACCGGCGGCACGAGCACCGTCAACATTTCCGGCATGGTCGCGCCAGGCGATTCAGGCCGCAATGGCGATGTCACATCCCGCGGCGATACTGCGAGCGCAGTCAATATCAACGGCGGCAAGGTTTCGGGCAATGTTTCCTCGACCAGCCAGGGCGTGGCGTTCAACGGGACATTCACCTCGGAAGACACCGACACCTATGACGCGGGCGTTTTCCAGGGTTCCACCTCGGTAAGCGGCACGCAGTTCAATCAGACGCGGGCAGGCGGAGACGCGTCCGTCTCGCTTCAGGGAAGCAGTCTGGTTAACGGCAATGTGAGCGTTGTGGGCGGTGCCTCTGCTTCGGCAGCAATCGGCTCGGCAGCCAAGGTCGAACAGGATGTGTTCGTCAGCACGGCTGTCCCGACTGGGCCATTCTTCTTCACCGTAGGCGATGCCTCCTCTACAGCCTCCAGCACGCGGGCAACGGATGCGTCGGGAGACGGCACTCAGGTCGATACGTCGCTGTTTACGGTGTCGGCTCCGGCTGTTGCTGCTGATGCCACGCTCAACAACGCGGGGCGGATCGATGGCGATGCGACCGTTGCAGCGGGTTTCGGCAACGCCACGGCGAACATCACCGGCACCGTTGGCGGTTCGGTGAACGCCAGCGCGTTCGCGTCCACCTCGAGCAGCGGTTCCACTTCGGAATATAGCGTTGCTGGCGGACTCAACACGCTGACGTCGCAAACCGTCACCGACAGCTTCGCCGACGCGGGTGGCCAGGCCAATGTCGTGATTGACACGGCCGCTGCGCTGCAGGGCAAGGGCGTACCAAGCGTTGCGGGCAACGTCTTTGCTTCGGGCGTCGCTGGCGCTTCGATCACGGTCGGCAGCGGCAGCGTTGTTGGCGATGGTGGCTTCGGAACGGGCAATCTGTTTGCCAACAGCTTGGGCGAAAGCAGCAGCGAGGAGACTGTCACGACCTACGCTGCGGACGGCTTCACGCCCGTCACGGTTGCATCGACCTTCAGCACCACCGCAGTAGGCGGCGGCGCTTCGGTCACCAACAACGGCACCGTTCTTGGCGATGTCGAGGTTCAAGGGCTGACCTCCGCTTCGCTGGTCAACAATGGCGATCTGGGCACCGGCGGCAATCTGTTCAGCGTTTCGGCTCTAAATGGCAACAGCACTGTCACGTTGACCGACACGAACCCGACCAATGCTGGCATCCGCGCCCTCGCCGCGACGATTGACGCAATGCCGGTGGGCGGCAACGCCAGCTTCACCAACAGCGGCAACGCCTTTGGCGATGTTGAGCTGGAAGGCTTGACCGGATCGTTCACCAACAATGGCATCCTGACCGGCACCACTACGCTTGGTGGTTCGGTGTTCAGCGGATCGGCCACGGTCGATGCGACGATCAACACCACCAACGTGACCGTGACCCCCGTTGCCGCTTCGCAGACCTACACTGTCGATCAGAACGGTGTGTCGGGTGGCTTCAACGTGACGGGTGCGGTTTCGACGCAGAGCGATGTCGTGTCCGAGCTGTCTTCGCTGCTTTCGCCGGCGGTTCCGCTCGATGCCTCGCAGGTCGATCCTGCTGCGTTCAACCTGACCGTGGGTGGCGAGGCAGCCGTCAAGACCGCCGACATCAAGGCGACGATCAACCTCAACAACGGTTCGATCACACTTGGCGACATTGACGCACAGCGTGCCGACAACGGGGCCTTCCTCACCGACACGACCGTCAACCTGAATGGCAGCGGCTTCCTGGGTGCCAGCGAACTCCGTTCGGCTACGTCGACCTCGCCTGCCAACTTCACGCCGGCCGCCACGCTGCCGGAAGACGCTGAAGGTCTGTTCGGTCCGACCGCCGTCCGCGTGCTGGGCGTCAACACGGTCAACAAGACCGGTGCAGGCACCTTCGTGGTGACGGGCGCCGAATATGTTCCGGCTGAAGGCTCGACGCCCGCAGGCTGGACGATGGATGTCGGCAACTTCAACGTGCAGGCTGGCGAAGTTCAGCTGGACGTTGATGGCACCGACGCCGTGTTCGGTATCAAGGGCAACATCAACAATGATGCCACCCTTGTCCTGGGCCGTCGTGCACCGACCTTCGTTCAGACGGTTGGCAACAGCATCGTCACGCCGGGTCCCGAAGCGATCAAGGGCATCGAGATCTATCAGCAGGGCAACTACACCCAGACTGCCAACGGCACGACGGTTGTGGGCATCAATCCCTCGCTGGTCCGCTTTGGCAACCTGTCCGTCAACAATGGCGGCGCAGCGCCCGAAGTGCTGGGTCCGATCACCGGTGGGGTCAGCGTTCCCTACTTCACCACCCCGACCAATGCCGGTGTCTTCTCGATCCCGTCGTCGGTCACTGTGGACGGTAACCTGAACCTGGCCGGCAAGGTCGCGGTGACGGTGTCGAAGGATAGCCTCTATTCGACGGGCGACGGCTATACGCTGTTCACCTATACCGGCACCGGCAACGTCACCGCCACTGCGGCACCGACGCTCGCCTCGCAGTTCGTCACCTTCGGCCTGAAGCACGATGCGACCGCCAAGACCGTTTCGATCGCGGCGACCCGCAACAGCTACGCCACGGGCGCAACCAATCCCAATGCCGCTTCGGCAGCCGTGGGTCTGGACAGCGCACTGGCTGACGTCATCGCTCGGGTGAAGACGGACGCTGCCGGCGGCAATGGCTTTGCTTCGGTAACGGAGATCGCCAATGCGCAGGACATCGCCAACATCGCGGCGGGTCTCGACTGGCGCCTGAACAGCGCACAGGCGGCGCAGGTCTTCAACGAGCTTTCCTCGGCGGAGATCTACGGTTCGCTGGCCGCTGTGGATCAGAACGCGGTGTTCAATACCACCGTCAACCGTCTGGCCGCGCGCCGCGGTTATGGTGAGGCATTGGGTACCCAGATCTGGTTCAACCCGTCGGCGAACTTCGCCAAGACGGGCGGCACCAGGTCGGGTGCGTCGAAGATCAAGACCAACAGCTATGGCGGCGCCTTCGGCGTTGACGTGGCCTATCAGGAAGACGGCGCCTTCGGCATCGGCTTCGGCTATGGCCAGCATGACGTCACTGCACAGGGTTCGCAGGAAGAGGCGCAGGTTCGCACCTACACCATCGGTGCATATGCGACCCAGGGCTTTGGCCCCTTCTACGGCAGCTTGCAGCTGGCTTACGGCTTCTCGAAATTTGAAGTCGAACGCGACCTGGACATCCTTGCTCGCACCATACAAGGCGACTTCAAGGGCAAGCAGTTGGATGCCAGCCTGGAACTGGGCTATGACTTCGCCGCCGGTAGCGGTCTGGTCGTGACCCCCTATGGTAAGCTGGCGCTGCGTCGCTGGTCGATGAACGGCTTCACTGAAGAAGGTGGCGCTGGCATCGGACTGAAGGTGGATCATGCCTCCAAGACCGTCTTCTCGCCTGTTCTGGGCGTGAAGGCCGGGGCTCTGATCGGTGATGCCGATGGGATCGCCTATCGACCCTATGCGAAGGTGCAGTACAGCTTCCAAGGCAGCATCGGCAGCGATCGCACGGTCCAGTATCTGGGCGGCGGCGACGCCTTCCGCCTGAAGGGTGTGGATCCGGACGGTAACGGCCTGATCGAACTGGGCATTGATGCTTCTGTCAACAAGCGCGTCAACCTGTTCCTCTCTGGCGGTTACGGCTTCGGCGGCCATAACAGCCTCGGCCAGGTCCGCGGTGGCATTAGCTTCGGCTTCTGACACAATCAGTAGTGACGGGAGGGCGCGGCGGTTTCGGCGCGCCCTTTCGTTTGCTTCGCTGCCTTGCTCTCCTGCTTTCGCGTTGAACGATAGCTATGTCGAGCGCCACACCGGATTGGAAGAATTCTGCTGCGTCCAAATCTGTCGCGTGACTTATTCACACCCCAACGAGAAATATTGGCGCAGAATCAACGAGTAAACAGAACGTGAACAACTTTGGAACAAGCGCAGAACCTCTCAAGACGATTGCGGGTCTGATTATGGAGAGGCTTGCCCATTACGGGGTTCAGATTTTGACTAACGGGAACGGCGCACTATGCTTTTTCACGCCCTCTCCCGGTCATGTTGGTCGCCCTTGGGTGGCAGGTGAATACGCACAAGGACTGGAAGACGGCGCAACACGGGAGTTGCAGCAGCTCGTGAGGGCCTCGCCGATGCTTGCCCGTGCCATCGTGGATGAGCTTACGGTTTCCGGACTGCCCTCGGCCTCAGACTGAACAGTGTCTCTTGGCTCTAACGTGCCAGTCGCATAGCTGCGTATGTACGGAGGGGGGGCTCCCCTTCTCAGAGAATTTTCGGCTCTCCGCGCATGATCAGAAAATCAGCATTTGTGATGTCTAGCGGAAATGCCTTAACTTATAGGCAGTTAAATCGATGTAGATGAGAGGCAGAGGCGGCGGCTCAAGCGGGTCGACGCATTTGGTCAAGGAATGCGCATCAATATGAACAAGATCCCGGTAGCTGCACTTTTCGAGGGCCACATCGTCACACTGGAAGGCGATCGCTTTGTTGATCCGCGGAGTGATGTTGATGAGCTGAGGGCCCCGTTGACTGTGGTAGGCCATTATGCCGGTATTCCTACGGCGCAGGATGAGCACCGAGCGTTTAAGCTCATCGGTGATTGGAGTGATGTTGCGGCAGAGCAGGATGTTCCTGAGCAGGCCTGCACAATGTTGCTCGTCACGCCGGCGCCTTCGTCGAAATTGCTCGTAGCTTATTTTCCTGATGATCAACATGAAGTAGTGGTGGATCTGGATAATCAAGACGGATTTGAATGATTTTCGCACCGGATGATCCGGGTCCTATAGCGGCCGACGAAGCCTTGGATGTGCGTGTCCTAAAGGTTTTCGACGGCGACGGCTTCCTGGCAAATGTTTGGCACCCACTGCGAGAGGCATGGGTGGAGCGCATCCCTTTCCGGTTCGCGTTCATAGATGCACCAGAAATGGAACAGCCCTTCGGGCCCGAAGCCCGCGACTTTCTGCTCGGACTGGTAGGTGGCAAAAAGCTTCGTTTGCTTCCGATTGGCAAAGAATCGACGGGCGGCGTACCTATCGACCCGTATAAACGCCTCCTCTGCATGGCATATTTAACGGAGCAGATGGATCCCGGAAGGGTGGAATATTATCATGAGGGTAAGCGGGGATCTTGCTTGGTGACGAGACCCCGGTCCGTTACCCGCAATATCGAGCTGGAGATGATCGTAAACGGTTGGGCCTGGGTCACAGAGCAATATGCGTTCGACCGCGAAGCGGAATATTTCAATGCACAGGACGATGCCAGGCGGAACCGGCGCGGATTATGGGTCAGCAACAATCCCGATCCGCCGTGGAACTTTAAGCGTCGCCAGAAGCATCGAATGCGGCAAGCGGAGGGGCAGGGGCGACTGATTTAGAGCAGTGCCTCACTTTCCATATCATCAGACGTTCAGTTCAAGTTGATCCCATTCGATGCCGGCAGCCTTCAACCGCGCAAAAGGGTCAGCATTCTCGTCGTCGAACGACCAACCTTCTGGCATGCGCACTTTCAGGCCGAGCTCGAAGTCGAGGCGCTGTCGTTCAGCTTTGGAGATCATCACGATCTTCAAATGCCGCTCCAACAATTTCGCGACCGCTGACGCATCTGCTCCCGAAGAAAACATCTTCTCGCACTGATTACGAATGAGCGCCAAGGGCACAACATGTTCACGATGGTCAGCGGACGCCCGTGAGCGCCCAGCCGTGATGATATGGTTAGGGATCAACGGCTCATCAAGCAAACGCGAGTGACGCCAGTTTTCTTCCCATGACTGCTGCATTACCCAAGCAGCTCGTTCAAACACGCGTCTGGCAATTTCTTTTTTGTCGAGTTCAGGTCGCATACTATCCGGCACAATGTAGAAATGATCCCCATTGTAGGTTTGCGTTGGCTTCCGCAAGCCGGCGTATGTCAACATGCTTCAGTTTCAGCCGCTCAAGCATCCGGTTAAAATGTCACCGCGGTCCGCAATTCGGCTAGGATTGAGCTCACAGTGTCTCGATGCTTTTCATTCCGGGCAGCCCAAAGGCGTCGAAGCACATTCTCCTCTACAAAATCGTCGAGTTTCGCGGTTCTCAGCCCAAGGACAAAGTCCGAGAGATCTTCCATCGGCGGGCAATCGCCCGCCTGCTGGAGAATGGCAGCGAGTTGCTTCGGTGTCACATCGAACGCAGTCACGCCCACGTCGTGGACCGCAACCTCTAGGCCAGCGCTCATGAGGACGATCGACAGCACCGAATTTATAGCCGTGCCACGCCAGGTGATGACGTGGGTGTCTCGCGCCGCGGGGATGAGTGCGCGTCGATGGAGGCCGAGTTCGCGGAACGCGGTGCGCCCCTGCAGGAGGAACTCCTTTCCGGCCGCATCGAGATATGCGGGGACCTCGTGGTCGGACAGCACCTCCAGCATCGTGGCGGTGACGCGGTCGTGCAGTTGCTCGTTCGCGGGTCGATCGAAGCGGGGCAGCTTCCCCGATCGATGGGGAACAACTTCGAGCACCTTGGCGCGGTCATCGACCGCCTCTACGCGCCATCTACGGCCTGCGAAGCCTACGAGTGATCCTATCCCGAGGACATTGGTGAGCGGAACGGTCCCGAGGGTACGGCCGCTCGAGACAAGGCGCCATTCCTCGTCCGTCTTGAAGACGGCATAGAAGTCGCGCGCCTGGACCAGTTCCTCCCCCGTACGACCGAGCATGAGGATGCCATCTGGCGATTGTTCGAGAAGTTCGAAACCCTGAGGACCAGCCCCGCGGAGCAAATCGGCGTAGTCGGACGGCGCGAAGGCTAGGTAGCTGTCCCGACCGAATAGGAGCTTGTGCGCCCCAGCCGCGCGGACGCCGCCCTCGGATGCTATCAGCGAGAGGGTCTGATGCAGAGCCACCGTGGCAAGCGAAGGGTCTTCTGTAGAGGGCTCGACCCAATTCTCCTGCAGAAGTCGGACGCAGGCGACGGCCCTCACCGTTTCGAGGCGTAGCTTGTCCAGCGGATCGGAATCCGGATCGAGATGGTCTTCGCGGACATAGATGCGAAGCACCGCCGGGCTACCGCGACGGCCGCTCCGACCGAGGCGCTGCTTCAGACCGGAAAGCGATCTGGGCGCACCCACTTGGGCGACCGACTGGACGCTGCCCAGATCGATGCCGAGCTCGAGCGTTGTCGTCGCGACCGCGGTGGTGGGCTGGTCGCCAGCCTTGAGTCGCGTCTCCAGAGTCTCGCGGAGTTCCTTGGAGAGGCTGCCGTGATGCGGGAAGAATTCCTCCGGCACGTTGTCTCGCTCCGATCGCTCGCGGAGGCGGTCCGCAAGAGCCTCGACCGTCCGCCGAGAGGCAGCGAAGGCGAGGTTGTTCGACCCACGCAGGTTCGAGAAGATATGGTCTGCGATTTGGCTGAGCGCATCGTGTGCCCCGTTCTCGGCGATCTCGTCGATCCCTGCACCCTCGGGGGGCTCCTCGTAACCGCGGATCTGCAGCCTGACGCCCGGTCCGCTCTGCGGCGCGCGCAGCACCTCGACGCTATGTGGGCTGACCGCGTTCATCCAGCGGCAGGCCGCGTCGGCATCGCCTAGCGTGGCGGAGAGGCCGACCCGTCGCGGGCGTCCGGACGCGATCCTGTCGACGCGACGGAGAAGAGAGGCCAAGTGCAGCCCGCGCGGGCCTTGGAGGAATGCGTGAAGCTCGTCCACGACGATCCCATGCACGCCTCTGAACAGCTTAGTGGCATCGGCGGGGCGGCGCAGCAGGAGGGCCTCGATCGATTCAGGGGTGATCAGCGCGACGCCCGCTGGCGCCTTGAGCAGTCTCGTCTTAGGGCCTTGAGGCGCGTCGCCATGCCAACGGGTGATTGGTAGACCAAGGCGTTCGCACAGAGGTTCGAGACGCCTGAACTGGTCGTTGATCAGCGCCTTGAGCGGACTGACGTATAGGAGGCGAAGGCCACCACCTGTCATCTCCGCTGCCTCGGTGAGCAGCGGCAGGAACGCTGCCTCGGTCTTGCCCGAGGCTGTGCCGGCCATGATGATTACGTCGCTGCTGGATCCCAGGATCGAGCGGATCGCCGTGTCCTGTATCTCACGCAGGCCGGTCCATCCCTCATCGCGCACCCAGCGGCGGATTTCAGGATGAAGCCGATCATAGGACGGGGCGTCAGATGCGAAGGTCGACAAGCTCTTCGTCCGCCTCTGGCTCTTCTGGCTCCTCCCTGTCCGGCGAGACAGCTGCGATCAGATCGTGCCACTGCGTGTCAGGGTTCTGCTCCAAAACGGACAGAAACTGGACGAAGGCCTTGATGGTGTTGCGGGGTGTGCGGAAATAGGCCTCGCCGATCCGCTTATTGCAATGCTCCATGAAGGCGGTCTTCGCCTCGTCAGGCACGAGGAAGGCCGATGGGTCTCCGAGTGCGAAGACCGACCTGATATTTCCTAGCAGCACGAGGAGATCCTCGGGCGACAGGCTCTGGAGCCGTATCACTGGTCCGCTGAGATCGATCCGCCCCTCTGTGGCGAAGCTGTTCTCTTCCAACCGCGATTGGAGCGCCTTGTAGCTGTAGAGGCCACGCCGACTGTCGAGTAGGAACTCCGGCGTTCCTCCGAAAACGAAGCCGAGCCCCTCGACATTGCCCTG
The DNA here is from genome assembly GCF_005406185.4 of Sphingobium sp. RSMS. NCBI lineage: Bacteria > Pseudomonadati > Pseudomonadota > Alphaproteobacteria > Sphingomonadales > Sphingobiaceae > Sphingobium > Sphingobium sp. RSMS. The sequence continues at coordinate 3,566,297 of NZ_CM191257.1, forward strand.
CAGCACGTCGTTGAGCGTCCTGAGAAGCTGCTCGTAGTTCTGGTTGCGCGCTTGGGAGCTCTGCAGCTTGTAGAGGTTGACCATCTCGTCGAAGACCACGAGAAGTCCTGAATAGCCCGCGATGCGAACGAAGGCTGAGAGAAGCTTGAATGTGTCATAGACGTCCGCGTCGTCGATTATGCTGCGAACGGGGAGGGCCTGCCGCGCCTCCGTCTTGGTGGGATATTCGGCCCTGAGCCAGCGCAGCGCCGCCGCCTTGAGGCCGTCGTCACCATCCTCGTGGGCGCGCCAGTATGTCTTGAGCACCGTGCAGAAGTCGTGACCGCCTAGCATCTCCAGCAGGGGAGCGAGGCGCCGGTCGATGATTCGCTCGACAGGAGCTCCACCGTCTTCAGCCTCCCGAACGCACTCCGTTACGAATCGCTCGACAATGCTAGGAAGAGCGCCGCCTTCCGGCTTCGTGCGTGTCGCCATGTTCCGGACAGCCTCCGCATAGAGGCCGCGGGCCTGTCCCCCAGTCGCGTGAAGCCTACGGTCGGGAGCGAGATCGGCGTGGACCGTGACGCATTTCCGTTCGAGGGCGATGAGACGCACGAGATTCAGGAAGAAGGTCTTGCCTGCTCCATACTCGCCGATGACGAAGCGAACGGCCGATCCGGCGTCCGCGATCCGGTCGATGTCGCGGACGAGCGCGCCGACCTCCTGAGAGCGTCCGACCTGGATATGCTGGAGGCCCACCCGTGGAACGACGCCGGCGGAAAGGGCCTGAATGATGAGATCCCGGTCCTTGCGTCGGATTGTGCTCAAGCGGCAACTCCCATTGGTTCAAGTTGGTCAGTCACTTCGGAGGAGACGCGCACGTCGTCGTCGTCCTCCACGATCGGCTCGCCCAAATTGTCGAAGCCCCATTCGTTCAATGTCTCGATGGCGCCGTCTGGCATCAGGCGCAGCTCAGCCGCGAGTGCATCGAAATCGGTCCGAGCCATCGGGCCGGCCAGAAGGCGAATAAGAAGATTAGAATGGGGGGCGTCGAGGCCAGCGAAAGCCGATGCGGCGACGCTTGCCTTAGGCGGAGGGGCGGGGGCTGGTTCGGGCTCCTCCTCGACAAAGATTGCCGCGAGCATCGCGGACACCTGCGTCGTTTCGCCGCGGATCCTCTCAAGCCTGGCGGCGTCGATGGCAACGCCCGCCCGCTTTGGCTCGTCAGGCAGCGGCACCATGCGCTCGTGAGTGGCTGGCAGAACCTCCACCGGACCGGCATCCTCACCGCTGCGATGCAGGGCGGAATAGAGCGCACTCGCGGGTAGCCCGAGCGCCGCGTGGAGCGCCTCGAGGAACCTAACCTCGTCGGGCAGGACCCGGCCATCTGCTAGCACTGCCTCGACCGCGGAGGCCGCGAGCGCCGCCCTGCTCTCAGGAGCGATGTCCGTCAGCTTCTTCAGGGCTGCACGGACCTTTGGCGGATCCGCAGCAAGAGCGTTTCCGCACGCGAGCAGCCGGATGATCTCCTCTTCCTTGAGCTCGGGTGTCGAGCGCAGACGGCGTTCGATGGCGTCCATCTCTGAGGAGGCGACAGTCCCGTCCGACACTGCGGCCAGCATTGCGACTTCAACCATGCCGCGGGCAGCCGCGTAGACCGAGCGTTCGGGATCGACGGCCCCACCAAGGCTTGCCGGGAACAGGGCGATGCGTCCATCGGCCCGGAGCGCAGCGGCCGGACCGTAGCGGCGATCGGGCTCGAACCCGAGATCCAGCGCGTCGAGCGCGAGGCCCATCTGCCGAACGAGAACTGCAGGCAGCTTCTCGGTGCCCGGCCCTAGCTCCAGATCGAGGGCGCGTGCCACGTCGCCGACCGTTGCCAAGCCGCCAACTGTCGATTGATCGAGCGCGTTCCGGCAATCGGCGAAGGAGGCCCGTCCCCGGCGGAGCTCCAGTGGTAGCAGGAGGTCGCCGCGCAGCGTTCCGCGAACATTTGGGTCTCGGCCCAGCAGTCGGCTGTAGGCTGATAGATCTTCCATGCAGCCGTCGAGGATCGTGCGAAGGCTATTGAGCGGGGCCTGCGTCCCAGAAATGTCAGGAAGATCCATTTCGATCGAACGGAAGAACGTGTTGCTTGCCGCCTGATATCGGGAGCGGATCTTCGACTTCGGCCGTCGGACCCGTAATCCTTCTGGATTGCGGACGGCGAAGCGGACGCGCCAGAGGCCGAGCAGCTCTTCGAAGCACCGCTGCCCCGGCGTCCGGAGGTAGACGTCTGGAAGCGATAGCACCCATAGAAGACAGTCGTCGGCATCGAAGGGCTGGTTTTGCTCGATTCGGCTGCCAAGCCGCACTCGGACATTGAGCGGCAGCTCCATCTCGTAGTTGTGCGGCGGAGCGGATGTTACGGGTTCATCGGTGCTATCGCCGTATAGGCAGGAAAGGGCGAGCAGCTTCGACGCGTAGGCCGTGAAGGAATAGTTCTCTCCATGGATCGCTAGAAGGCGCCGGAGTTCCGCGAAGATCGCTGAAGCCTCATCCTTGGCGTCTTCGACCAGCAAGCGCTGCTCGAGGCCGTAGAAGAACACGAACACGTAGCCGATCGGGATGTTAGGATCCGTCCGGCCATTCTCCAGCCAGTCCAGATAGGTCCAGCGTGCCCGCGGATCGAGGCGATCGTAGCTCGGCCAGTATGTCAGGGTGTCGCCGGAGGGATCGCCCTGAGGATTGATGGGAAGCGTGGGATCGATCCGGCTTTTGTCACGCGCCGGGTCATGCCGGGCAGGAGTGCCATAGTAGACCATATCGAGAGTGACGGTTCGCGCTCCCACCTGAACCACAGTCGGGTGGTTAACCCAGCAGGCTGGAGCCCGCGGACCCCTCGATGTCGGAGAGGCGGGCGCGGAGGGGCGAGGCCGCGGCGCGGCGACCCCCGACTTGGACATCCGCGTGGCATAGTCCGACGCCTGCTCGATGGTCGAGAATGAGTATCCGCCATAAAGGTATCGGCCATTGGCGCTCAGGCTGACGCCCGGCGGAGCCCTGTCGAGGTCCGACGGCGGGGATGGCGAGGACGCTGTCGCTGCGGTTGTCTCCGCATCGCGACCGAGTTCGGGCTGTCCGTCAGTGCCTGTCGCCGGGGCGCCAGACATTATCTCGCCGAATCGACGAGCGACTCTAGAGAGCCAACCTTCTGACTGGGCCATCATTCTTCCCCCCGACTTGGGGATACTGTCCCAAAGTTATTCGGATTGCCAGAGCCTTACTCTTCCTCAAAAATGGCAAAGTGATCTGAATCAGTTGATGTTAGCCGTAGAATAATAAATGCGGATGTAGCAGCGTGAAGCGTCGATCGGCCCGTGCGTGGGATTCGCGGAGGAACTCGACGACAGGGGGAATGGACGAAATGGTGTTGTTGGGGATTCCGGTCATACCGGTGCTTGTTTTTGCGGTTCTCGTTAGCCTTGCATACGCGTTCGTCCGCTACTTCTTCATTCCCGCGAAGCGGCTGGATGCAAGCCTAAAGCAGATCATCGACAACGTGGAGGCAGCGCGGGCGAACGGGCTTCGCGACCTCTCGAAGTGCTTCGAACCCGACCGTGCGATCGCCGCCATCTTCAACGAGTATCGCGAGACGCTCCACGTTCAGAAGGATCTCGACACCCAGACGGGCGAGATGGTCGAGAGGGCTGTCCGCTCGACGGTTCCGGCTGAGATGTTTCTCTCGCCACACGCTGTGGTGGACAATCGCGTCCATGCCGAGTTCTTCAAGCATCTGCCCGGCATTTTCACCGGCATCGGCATCATCGGGACATTCACCGGCCTTCTGACGGGCTTGAGCTCCTTCCAGATCTCGGACGATTCCGGTGTAGTCCGGAACAGTCTGACCGCGTTGCTGCATGGCGTGAGCGAGGCGTTCGTCGTTTCGGCCTTCGCAATCATCCTTGCGATGCTCACGACCGGACTGGAGAAATTCCGGCTCAACAGCCTCTACCGCAAGGTAACGCAGCTCGCTCACGAGATCGACGCGACCTATGAGGCCGGTGCAGGCGAGGAGTATCTAGCTCGCCTCGTGACTTCTTCGGAGGACGCCGCCAGTCAGACCAAGATCCTGAAGGATGCGCTCGTCGCAGATCTGCGGGAGATACTCACCGACCTTGCCGATCGGCAGATCAACGCGACGGTGCAGCGCTCCAACGAACTCGGCACGACTATCGCAGGTGCGCTGACCGACGCACTCAAGGGACCGCTCGACCAGATCGCCGGCGCGGTGGGCCAAGTCAGCCAGGATCAGTCGTCCGCCGTGACGAAGCTGCTGACCGACGTGCTCGCGAGCTTCAGCGACCGCTTGGAGAACATGTTCGGCACGCAGCTCTCCGGCATCGGCGACATGCAGCAGCGCACGATTGACGCGATGCAGACTGCGGTCTTGAAATTGCAGGACCTGACCGACAACGTCGAGGCTGCCGGGACGCGAGCTTCTGACGCGATGTCGACCAAGCTTCTCGAGGTTGTTCAGGCGGTCGAGGCCAAGCAGGCCGCGATGTCGGAGGAGCTCCGCACTGTGATCGAAGAGATCCGCTCATCGACGGGCGAGATGCAGGAGGCGACCCAGACCCGCGTCCAGGACATGTTGACTGCGCTTGGTGAGGGGATGGCGCAGGCGATCTCCGCCATTGAGAGACAGGCGGCTGAACGCTCCAGGCTTCAGGCCGAGGAAGACGGCAGGCGTGCTGAGGCGGCGGCTGGCCACGTCGGGCAGATGCGGCAATCCGTGGATGCGATCTCCTCCAACGTCGATGGTCTCGTGGCGGCGATCCGCGAGATGACCGCGGGCGTCCAAAGTGCGACGCGGGATGCGTTCGTTCGTCTCAACGGGGGGGCGGACTCCCTGCTGGCTGCCGCTAACAAGCTCGAGAATTCAGGGCGCGAGGTCGTTGGCGGGTTCGACCGCATCGCGAATGTCACCACTGGCCTTTCGGAGGCCGCAGGCAGCGTTGCCGGGGCGGCTAGGGGCCTCGACTCTGTCGTCTCCGATTACCGATCAGCCCGCGACGCGGTTGCCACCATGGTCCAGGATCTCCGCGCTACCATTGAGAATGCATCACGTGAGGCCAGCCTCACTGCAGATGTCCTCAATCGAATTGAGGGCGCAACGCAGAAGCTGGTGGCTGCGCAAACCGAGGCGGACGGTTTCCTCGACGAAGTCGCCGAAGTCATCGGCCAGTCGCACGAGAAGTTCTCGGAAGGTATGCGCGGCGTCGTTGTCGAGGCGAATCGGGAGTTCCACACACAGCTGTCTCGTGCCACCGGAATGCTCAAGGAAGCGATCCAAGAGCTCGAGGCTTCCCTTCCTTCCACCGGTCGGCAGGCGGCGTGATCTGAATGTTCCAGCGCGTTACTATGGGGCATCGTGGTCGCGAGGAGGGCGAGAAACCCTTCTGGATCTCGTTCGCCGACCTTATGACTGCCCTGATGGTGCTCTTCCTGCTCGTCATGAGCGTGGCGCTCCTTGCCGTGACGCGCACGATTTCGGAGCGCGAGCAGCTTGAGGCCGAGAGGCAGGCGGAGATTGTTAAGCTCCTCGACCGCATCGACAAGGCTGCAAAGAAGCAGGGCATCCGCGTCGATCACAACCGTGCCGTCATCGACTTCGGAGATCGTGCCCGCTTCGATTCGGCGAGCAATGCCCTCAGTCCCGAACAGGAGCGATTGCTGCGGTCGTTTGTCCCGGAGGTGCTCGCGATAGCGCGGGACAAGGGCGGGCAGCGATGGCTGAAGCGGATTGTGGTCGAGGGCTTTACTGACCGGAGGGGGAGCTATCTCTACAACCTGAACCTCAGCCTCCAGCGTAGCCAGCGCGTTCTGTGCGCGCTGATGGCGCGGCCGCAGGCGGGCGAACGGCCCATGGATCGACGCGAGCTAGAGGAGATACGGCGGCTCTTCCTCGTCGGCGGCTACTCCTCAAATTCCGCGAAGGCGTCGCTCGACGCAAGTCGACGCATTGAGCTGCGCCTGGAATTCTTCGGCGTTGATGAACCGGCGGCTGCACCTGTCGACGCGTTTGAAGGCGAATTCGGTACATGCGCCCTCTGAGCCCGAGAATGACGAAGCTGCAGCAGCGGCTGGCCGACGTTGGCGCTGCGGCGTTCCGCGACATGCCGGAGCCCGACCTCCGAATCTTGAAAGGGCATGTGCAGTCACTTCAGGCCATGCTCAGCGGGGCAGGCGCGGGTGCGGGCGCTTCGAACGACCGGATCCAGACGGAGATACTGAGGTTTCGCGAGACCGGCAGGCTCCATGATGTTCGGTCGGCACGCTTGGTGAGCTGGGGAACGCGCCTCAGGTCTGTAGGCCAGCCAGCGCTAATAGAGGACGGTGAACGGTTCGATCCGCTGCTGAGTGAGATTGATGCCTTCCGATCGATGCCCCGGCCATACAGGCGGTGCTGGCGGGGCCTGCTCGATGGCTACGTGAACTACGATCCCGGAAATGCTCGTGGTGCCGGTGATCGGAACTGGCGGGTCCTGCGGGAATATCTGAACGACAATCTTCCACAGCTCGAACGCTCCGGGCAGGCACCGGACTGGCTCGCCGCGATCGACGACCATGCTAACCTGCTGACTGAGGATCCATGCACGCGCTACGGAGCCGAGCTTCTCACCGGGGAGGGGAATCCCCTCGAAGTTCTTCGTCGCGATCTCTCCGCGGGTGACACTTCGTGGATCGGCCAGCGTATATTCGAGGCGCAGATCGAGGCAGCGGTAAGGTTCGATGACCGGAAGTTCCGTGATGTTCTCCCGCGCGTCATCGGTTTGATCGTGGAGCATGATGTGCTCGCGGATCACGGCCTGTCCCGTGTTCTAGATCGCTACTCCGAATGTTCCTCGATCGAGGTCGATCCGGCGCTGTGTGAGACCTCCGTCGGTCGATGGGGCAATCCGTGGCTCGAGCGTAACGACACACTTTGGACACTTGTCCGTCCGGACACGCGACGGATGGTTTCCTCGTGGCACAAACTCCGGCTGATCGAGGACTTCTTCAACCTCCTCTCGGCCGATGGCATCAACGACCAGCGTCGCATCAACTTCTGGAAACGCCACGTTGATCAGATCAGCGACATGCATTTCGCGCTTGGCGACGCCGCCTATCGCGATCCGCGTCCGAGCTTCAAGACCCTGCGGCAGATGATGAAGGGCCGCATGCTCAACCTTACAAACGGAGGCGTTTCCAGCAACAATGCCTTCATCATGCGCATCGCCGGCCACGTCTACGTGGAGTTCGGAGAGGAGGGCAACGCTATGTTCGCCTTCGATGCTGCCAAGCTGCCGTTCGATCTCTCGAAGCTGCAGGTGGCGGGAAACAAGACCGCGCTCAAGCACCCGAGCAACGTCGCGCGTATCATCCACAAGGACGGCGTGGGCGAACGGTGGGAGCGTAAGGCCGATCGGCTCATCGCCTCCCTGTCAGCCGCACGAAGTGGCTCCCAGGTTAGTCATACGACGCCGTCCTACGGCGCGCGCCCATCAGCGCCGCCGCCCCCTATCACCATATCCTCCAACCCCTCACCGGCCCCGCGACCCGCGAGCGCCGACTCCGAACTGTTCGCGTTCTTCGCCAAGCATGGGATCAAGACAGCGGATTCGCGAGATAAGGGAGGTTCGCTATGGGCCTACGCGCCGCGCTTCGGTCCTGCGACGAACGAACTCACCCGTAGGAACTTCGCTTGGGCGGAGCGTCGCGGGGCTTGGTATCTGCGCTCATGATCTGGGGTAGGAAGGCGGCCAAGACGGAAGTGCGCCAGGTGGCCACGCGATCGCCCGTCGTTGAGGATGGTGGCATTCTCCTGCCGAGCGGTGGCGAGCCGACCCCCAAATCGAAGGCAGCGACGGCGCTTCTCGACCAATTGGCGGATGAGGGGCTGGCCGAGCGGGTGGAGGATGGTCACCGCTTGAATTGGTCCCAGCTCTTCGTGCTGTTGGAGGACGCGGAGGCTGCGGACGAGCTGGCGATACTCGATCTTCCATCATCCACTGCTGCGGTCCCGAAGATTGTCAGCCGAAAGTCTCTGACCGATAGAGACTTCTCGGTCGCAATAGACGGATGGTTCGATACCGACCGTCGACCAATGTCCGGCGCCAGGCTCAAGGGCGGTGCCCTCGAAGCCGACGGTGGCGTTCAGCTCGTCGCTCCAGGCGTCTGGAACCTTATCGAGCGAATCCGGCGGTTTGCGCGCCGTCCGGAAGGGGAACGGAACGAAGCTGACCAGCGCCGGGCGTGGGGAGAGATTCGTCAGTTGGCAGTAGCCGCTGGCGCCTCGCTCGACGACTTCCTCTATCGAACCGTGGTTCTCACTCCGGACCGACTGCAGATGGCGCTCCGTCGCTCGGAAGGACTTGGCCTCGTGGAGATCGAACCGTGGTTCGAGGGGGCACCCGCCGACTGGCTCGAGGCGTTTGATAAGTCGGGTCAGGTGCGTGACAGATACGACCTACCAACGCCGCACGGGATCATCCAGGTCATGATCTCGCCGGAGGTCGGCACCGTGCTGCGGGAGGTCAAACGCATGCCCGGTCGGCGCGTGGCTGGCGAGCGGGCGCAGGCGTTCCTCCTCAATCCCATTGCGGCGCTCGGACCGGACGCGGCAGCTGTCGTCGACGAGGACCAGTTCGAGGAGGCAAAGCAGCAGGCGGGCATCGTTTTTGAACGGTTCGCCGCGGTGACACCTGAAACCCATGGAGAAGCTGCTTTGGGGCTGCTCATCACGAGCGGGTCAGGCGACGCTATTGAGACGCGCGAGATCATGCTCGAGGAAGCCGACGTACTCGAGTTCATCGAGGGCGTAGAGCGGAACCTTGATCGTGGCCTCCAGCTGTTTGCTTGGGACGAATACGAGTTCGAGCTTGACGGCGATAGCAGGCTACACTGCGAAGCGCTTCGCCGGGCGCTCGGCCATCGCGAGGATGGGGTCATCACGCACGGCCAGATTTACGACCTCTCCGGCTATTCGGAGCGCGTCGAGGGAATCGGCCAAGAAAAGTCCTTCTACTCACCGCACATTGCCAAGCGCGACGATGGTGAGGGCTGGTTCCCCGAGAATCTAGTTCCGATGATCGGATGGACTGATCCGAACACCGAACAGCCGTGCGTTCTGCCGCTGACCGACAAGCTATCGGCCGAACTCCGCAAGGGGTTGGAGATGGCCAAGGCGAACGGAGCCACTTCCGTATCCTTGACCGGGTGCCCCACTCCCATACCCGTCCGCGAGGCGGAGGCGATAGTTTCTACGTTCGGACAGGTGCAGGATCAGGCGGCAAAGGGCACCTTCAAGCCAGAGTCTCCTGTCCGTCGCGGCAAAAAGCCTACGTTGATCCTCAAGAGCAATATCGGACAGGTCGACTACCAGGAGGAGCGGCTCGCGGCGCTAGCCGAAAAGCCGGCTCCCGCCCGCCTTCCTTCCAGTCTTCGTCCCGGCGTCGCGCTGAAGCACCACCAGCTTGAAGGTCTTGGATGGATGCAACACCTTCTCGCACTGGCCCCGGATAAGTGTCGGGGCGCACTGCTGGCGGACGACATGGGACTTGGGAAGACGCTTCAGATCCTGAGCCTCGTCGCGAGGGCAAGGGAAGAGGATCCCGGTACGCCGCCAGCGCTGGTGGTTGCGCCGCTTTCTCTCTTGGAGAACTGGAAGGAGGAGGCAGAGAAGTTCCTCGAGTCTGGAACGCTGAAGATCCTCATGGCTTACGGCGAGGGCCTCGCTGGTCTCCGCGTCGATCGGTCCTCGGTCGACGAGCAGCTTCGCCGGGAGGGTCTGGTGCGCTTCCTCCGGCCGGACTGGCGGGGTGATGCCGACCTCGTCCTTACGACCTATGAGACGCTGCGCGACCTGGAGTTCTCGTTCGCGCGCGAGAAGTGGTCGGTCATGGTCTGCGACGAGGCGCAGAAGATCAAGAACCCCAACGCGGCGATGACCCGGGCTGCCAAGAAGCAGCAGGCGAAGTTCCGTATCGCCTGCACCGGGACGCCCGTCGAAAACAGCCTAGTCGATCTGTGGTGCCTGTTCGACTTCGTGCAGCCCGGTTTGCTCGGCGCGCTCAACGAGTTCGGGTCGACCTACCGCCGACCGATCGAGGCGAAGAGCGACGATGATCGGGTGAAGGTGGAGCAGCTTCGGGGTATCATCACGCCTCAGTTGCTCCGCCGGATGAAAGCAGATGTCGCGACCGGCCTGAAGGCGAAGGTCGTGGACGAGGAAAGCCGCAGTTTGGATATGAGCCCTTTCCAACGCGGCCTCTACGTCGGAGCCATCGACACCTTCCGGCGATCGGGGGCGGCACCGGGGAGCCACCTTGCACTTCTCCACAAGCTCAGGCTCCTTTGTTCCGATCCGGATGAAAGCGCGGGTAGCGCATATGATCCGGTTGAGAGCTACCGAGCACGGTCACCGAAGCTGGATTGGCTAATAGAAGTACTTGAGGTAATCCGCGATCGCGGAGAGAAGGCCATCGTCTTCTGCGAGTTCAAGGCGATCCAGCGCTTGATTCGACACTATGTGCGCGAGGCCTTTGATGTTCCCGTCGACATCATCAACGGCGATACGACCGCCGTGGCGAGCAGCATCGATAGCCGGCAGAAGAGGATTAGGGCCTTCCAGGAACAGCCTGGCTTCGGCGTGATCGTCCTATCGCCCGTGGCCGTCGGGTTTGGGGTGAACATGCAGGCGGCTAACCACGTGATCCATTTCACCCGGACCTGGAATCCCGCGAAGGAGGACCAGGCAACCGACCGCGCCTACCGCATCGGACAGACGAAGGACGTGTTCGTCTACTATCCGACCGTGTCTGCTGGCGACTTCAAGACGTTTGACGTTAAGCTGGACGAGCTTCTTGAGCGGAAGCGCTCCTTGGCGAGCGACATGCTGAACGGCAGCGGCGAGATCGGTCTACGCGATTTCGACGTAGACGAGCTAAGGCCGGTCGATCCCTGATCGCATTGGGTCGGCGCATTGTCGGACAGCGAACAGCTGGAGGACCGTGTTACGCAGTAAGGTGGCGGATGTGAGGAGTATCGGAGGCTTGCCACCGAGGCGCTTCAGGAATTCCCGCTGTGCGATACGAAAGTGGGGGCATTCAAGGGGGCATGCAATATAAAGATGAATAAAATAATCAAATGAAATGAGTACCTTGAAGCGAATGTTTGGTTTCCTCCCTCTCCGCCATATTATCCATCAAGTCGCTGAATTCCGGCGAATGCGTTCCGCCTGTTCCCTGTGGGATAGCTGTGCCCGATAAGGGTTGCTTTCATCGGTTGATCCACGCCCGACGATGGCGGGTGCCTCTTCCAGAGATTCAACCCCGGGCTCCCCATCCGGTGCGATCGATCGTCCACGGGCGCTCCAGTCCTTGTGGAACGCTGCCGGGAAGGATGCGGTTGCCGATCCTGGCCAGATCGGCCATTGCCGGTCCATTCGGTGGCCAGTCAAAAGGTTCAGGATCCATGATCCCACATTCTCCAAGTAAGTCGCTGATTTCGCTGTCGTAATCGTGATATTTCGCATATAAATCATGGCGTTGACGGCTGCGAGGGGCGCGTTTCATGGATCACCTGGAGGGTGCGGGCTTGGCGCGGGGAGATCGGGTTGATTTCGACCGCCGTGTGCGTCTGGAGTTCCGTGGTGCGCAGATCAGTTCAGACGGTGGCCTGCTGGTGATGCGCGAGCTTGATGACGTGCTCGGCCTGTCCAATCTGGCGTCGGAGGCGCTGCGAGACAGCCGCACCGGGAAGAACACGCTCCATCGGCTTGACGGATTGTTCCGGCAATCGGTGTTCGGACGACTGGCCGGATACGAGGATGTGAACGATGCCGACCGCTTGGCCCTCGATCCCGTGATGCGTCAGGTCGTTGGCGGCAGGGCCGTCGAGGCGCAAGCTGCTTCGGCATCGCAGATGGGACGGTTCGAGACCGAGACGCTGGCTCTGGCCGCGAACCGGGCGGCGCTGGCCGATCTGAACGGCCAATGGATCGACCGGTTTCATGACCGCAACGGGTTGAAATACATCGTGCTGGACATGGACAGCTCGGTCAGCCCCACCCACGGCGATCAGGAAGGTGCTGCCTGGAACGGGCATTTCGACTGCACCTGCTATCACCCCATCTTCTTGTTCAACCAGTTTGGCATGCTGGAGCGCTGCGCCCTGCGTAACGGCAATGTCCACAGCGCCGATGGCTGGCGGGATGTCCTTGATCCCGTCATTGCCCGATATGCTGGCCGCGACCTTGGTGGACGCTTCTTCCGGGCCGACGCTGCCTACGCGATCCCCGCGATCTATATGCGGCTGGAAGAAGCCAGGTTCTTCTACGCCATCCGTCTGCCCGCCAACGCCGTCTTGCGCGAGAAGATCGCGCATCGGCTGACACGGCCCGTGGGACGGCCTTCGCTGACCAAGGTCAAACGGTTCTTCGAGGACTTCGAGTATCAGGCGGCGTCCTGGGACAAGCCGCGCCGCGTCATCGCCAAGATCGAATGGCATCCGGGCGAGCTGTTCCCCAAAGTCGGCTTCATCGTCACCAACCTGCCGATGGAGCCAGACTGGGTGGTGAGGTTCTACAACCAGCGCGGCACCGCAGAGCAGCACATCAAGGAAGGCAAATATGCCTTTCGCTGGACGCGGCTGTCATGCCGGAAGTTCCGGCACAACGAGGTGCGGCTGCAACTGCACGCGCTGGCCTACAACCTGGCAACCTTCCTGCGCTGCATCGAACTGCCCGAGGCCATGGCGGACTGGTCGTTGACCAGCCTGCAACTCAAGCTGATCAAGATCGGCGCCCGCGTCGTCCGCCACGCCCGCGCCATTACCTTCCAGTTGGCCGAGGTCGCCGTCACCGGCCCGATGGTGCGGGCCGTCCTTGCCGCCATCCGCCGTCTTCGAACGCCTCCGTCATGCGCATGACCACGATCCATGCCCAAGCTGAACGAAAGCGGCAGGACAGGTCCGTCTGCCGCGCGGAAAAGCGGCTCTGCCGGGCCAGAATGCTGCGGGTTCGAGGCTTGATCCACCCGACTTCGGCCGTTTGCGCGACGACAGACACCGCTCGGGGCGAAAAACGCTTGCCCAGCGAGCAAAATCAGGCGATCTTGAAGTCAAGCGGCAGGCTACTTGGGGAATGTCGGATGATGACGCTTTACGACGCCTTCGTACCGGGGTGCCTTCAGATTTTGGAGTCTGTGTCGAGACTGGTTGTGAAAGCGAAGTCCTATTGCGATGCGCAGTCTCTCCCCCCGGAACGGCTGCTTCATGCCAGACTCGCCCCCGACATGTTGGACTTCGCCTATCAGGTGAAAAGCTGCGCAATCCATTCCATCGGCGCGATCCATGGCGTTCAGCGCGGGAATTTCTCGCCTGACATCGCGGCGCCACCGGCCAGTTTCGAGGAATTGAACGCCAGGGTGATGGAAGCGGCCGACGCCCTTGGCGCACTTCAAGTTGCCGATGTGGAAAGCTTGAGCGACAGGCCGATGACATTCACCATCGGTGACAAGCTGCGCTGGGATTTCCTGGGCAAGGATTTCCTGCTCAGCTTCTCCCAGCCCAACTTTTATTTCCATGCCTCCACGGCCTACGACATTCTCCGGACGAACGGCGTGCCCCTCGGGAAGCGGGACTATCTGGGCGCCGTTCGGAAGCTGCCGTCGCCGCCAGCGCCGATCTGATCCGCTGGCGGCATGGCGGGCAGGGCCCCGCCGTGCCCGCGGACGTAGCGAGCCGGGGAACTAAGGCTGTCTGGGCAGAGCATAGGCGATGACATGATCGCCCAGCTTCGTGCCGAGGGAGCCATGCCCGCCTGCAACGACGATCACGAACTGCCGCCCGCTCGCCCTCGACCGATAGGACATCGGCGTCGCCTGTCCGCCGGCCGGAAGGCGGGCACGCCACAGCACCTTGCCGGTGCGCGTGTCATAGGCGCGCAGATAATTGTCGATCGCCGCCGCCATGAAGGTGAGCCCCCCTGCCGTCGACATCGGACCGCCCAGCGATGGAACGCCCAGCTTGAACGGGATAGGCAGGAAGGTTTCGTCGCGGATCGTGCCGTTCTTATGTTCCCAGACCTTCCTGCCGGACCGCAGATCGATGCCCGCGACATAGCCCCATGGCGGTGACTGGCAGGGCAGGCCTGCGAAGGACAGGAAGGGGTTCATGTCGACCGCAAAGGGCGCGCCCGTATTGGGATTGTACCCCTGCTCGTCCGATCCGCGCCGGTCGGAGCCGCCCGCTGGCCCCCGTACGCCATGGTCCTCCATTTCCGCGCGGGGGATGAGCCTGTCCACGAAAGCGACATAGTTTGGATGGGCGAATGCGACCTGGCGGATCGGGTCTATCGAAATGCCGCCCCAGTCCATCACGCCGAAATTTCCCGGGAACACCAGCGTCCCCCGCAATGAGGGCGGCGTGAAGGGCCCCTTATAGTCGAGCGACTTGAACCGGATGCGGCAATAAAGCTGGTCGAGCATGGTTGCGCCCCACATATCGCTTTCACGCGCCGGGGCGGGCATCAGGGATATGGCGGAAAAGGGCTGGGTGGGCGACAAGCGGTCGCCCGGCGCTGCGCCGCCCGGGACGGGGCGCTCCTCCACCGGGAACAGGGGCTTGCCGTTCCGGCGGTCCAGGACGAAGAGATTGCCGGTCTTGGTCGACTGCACCAGCGCCGGCACCCGGCCGCGGCCGGGCAGGTCCAGATCGACCAGCGCCGGCTGGGCCGGGACGTCCATGTCCCACAGGTCGTGATGGACCGTCTGGAACACCCAGCGCGGCCTTCCGGTCACGATGTCCAGCGCCAGGACCGAAGTGGCGAACCGTTCGGTCGTCGCGGGCCGCCTGCCGCCCCATTGGTCGACAGCGCCCATCCCCATCGGCAGATAGATCAGGCCCAGCGCCTCGTCAGCGGCCGGCGTGCTCCAGCTGTTGGGGGAAGAGGGCGTGTAGTGCCGGCCCGCGCCCAGCGGGGCGGTGCTGTCCGGATTGCCCGGATCGAAATTCCAGACCAGTCGGCCCGTGAGCGCGTCATAGGCACGGATGACGCCCGAGGGCACGTCGGTGGAGATATTGTCGTAAACCGCGCCGCCGGTCACGACCAGGCCATGCGCGACAAGGGGCGCGGACGTCACCTGATACCAGCCGCCATTATAATGAGGTTGCCCCGGAAGCAGGCTGACGGTCCCGGCGCGTCCGAAGCTGCGGCACGGCGCGCCCGTGCGCGGGTCCAGCGCAATCAGGCGGCTGTCGTTCGTGGCGAGGAAGATGCGCCGGGGACAGTCGGCGGCGCTCGCCCCCGCGCGCGATGAATCCCAATAGGAAAGGCCGCGGCAGGTGAGATGCTGCATGTTCCTTGCCGAAGTCCTGATCAGCGGATCGAACCTCCAGCGCTCCCTGCCCGTCTCCGCGTCGACAGCGATCACCCGATTATGCGGCGTGCAGAGATAGACGGTGTCGTCGACCTTGATCGGGGTCATTTCATAGGTCGTCTCGCCCGGATCGCCCGAGCGCTTGAGATCGCCCGTCCGCAACTGCCACGCCACCTCCAGCTTGCCGACATTGGCGGGCGTGAGCTGGGTCAGGGGCGAGAATTTGTCGCCACGCCAGCTTCGGGCATAGGCTTGCCAGTCATCATCGGGCATTGCGTTCGGCTCCGGCGCGATCGCGCTGCGCGGGCCAGGAAGCGTGCCGTCGAGATTGTGGACGTCGCGCATCAGCGCGGCCAGGCCGAAGATGCCGGCGATCGCCAGCGCCACCGCCAGGGGGCCGGCGTTTCGCACCCATCCCCCAGCCGGCGCAAGGCGCCGCACGGTCCATGGCAGGATCAGCAACAGGCCGAAGAGGAAGATCAGGTCGCCGCGCGGAACGAGCGGCCACCAGTCCACGCCGATTTCCACCCAGGCCCAGGCCATCGTGGCGAGGACGAGCGCCGCGAACAGATGCAGGGCGGCCGCGCGCCGCTTCCAGAGCAGAAAGGCGCTGGCCAGCATCGTCAATCCCGCGGCCGCATAGAAGGGGCTGCCGCCCAATGAGGCGAGCCAGATGCCGCCGATCAGATTGGCCGTGCCGACAGCGCCTGTCAAGACCGCGATGACCTTCAGCAATTTTGCAGTCTGGCGGCCGGACTTCATCGATTTGCCTCCGATGATCTCGCAAGCAAACCGTCGCGCAGCGGCGATGTTCCGTTTCGGGAAGTGAAGAGAGACGCAAACAAGGACGGGCCTTGCCGGAGGTTGCACCCTTGCTGCCCGCGGGTTCGAATGGCTTTGCCGGAAGCGGTCCTCTGCTCAGTTCAGCGCAAGACCTCTGATCAGGGCCAGGACGCTGCCGAGCGTCGACACGTCCGGCGTGCGCATGCGGTCGCCGGCGAACTGGAAATGCGTGAGCGCCACCTGCTGCTGGGGCGAAAGGAGGATCTTGGCCCCCACGACGCGATCCGTGATGCGCGCGACGATCGCCGGAACCTCACCCAGTTCCCTGATGGAAATCGTGCCCCTGTCGCCTATGCGCCAGCCGCCTTCATTGGCGAAGGCCACGCCGCTCGACGAAATGTCGAGCAGCCGGACCGGGGTGGCGCTGTCCCCCGCGCTGAAAAGCGCCGTTCCGCTGATGGGGGCCCGCTCTTCCGCCCTTCGCGGCGTTTCGACGCAGACGATGATGGCGATGATGCAGACGAGGACGTTGTACATGCTCCAGAACGCCACGATGCCCTTCTGGTCCGAGAAGAAGGTCGGCGCCAGTGGCGAGCCATAGCCGAACAGCATCCCGCCCACGGTCAGCAGAAGCACGACCGCAAAGCGCGACAGCAATTTCCAGTGGATCACCGTCCGGGAACGGTCGCCCCCCTTGTTGGTCACCTTGAACGGCCGCTCCCCGGGGAACAGCAGGGTGTGGCAGGATGCGGCCACGATCTCCGGCGCGACCAGCAACTGGGACGTGTCGGTCAGAAGCGGGAGTATCCGGCCGTTGGAATACCAGCTGATGGCGAAGGCTTCCACCAGGATGCGGGGCAGCAGGAATGTCGCAAGCTCGCCGATCGGCGCATCCATGATGGTGAGGCCCGTCATCCAGTAGAGGATCGGCACCAGCAGGCAGGCGAGGCGGAAGGGAAAGCTGCCCATCCAGTAGAGCAGGGTTTCCAGCAGGCTCATCCTGTCGATCCAGCCCAGGCCCTTGCGCGAGAACAGGCCGTCGGCGCTGCGCATGATCTGCATCGCGCCGATGCACCAGCGGATGCGCTGGGTGCAATATTCGCCGATCCCTTCCGGCGCGAGGCCAAGGCTGAGCTTTTCGTTCAGATAGGCGGTGACGAAGCCATGCTCTTTCATGCGAATCGACAGCAGCATGTCTTCGGTAATGCTGTCGGTAGGGAATCCGCCGATCTCGGCAAGCGCGGCGGTGCGGACGACGGACGACGTCCCGCAGGAAAAGGCGGTGCCCCATCCGTCCTTGGCCGGCAGCAAGGTGTCGAAGAAGAAGCGCTGTTCGTCGGGCAGGTCCAGATGCCCCTTGATCCTGTGTTGCAGCGGATCGGGGTTGAAGAAATGCTGCGGCGTCTGGACCACCCCCACGGTCGGGTCCTGGAACAGGGCCACGCAATGGGACATGAAATTGGGCAGGGCGACGAAATCCGCGTCCAATATGGCGATGAAATCCGGCATCTCGCCACGCGCGGCCAGTGTCGCCAGCCCTGCGTTCATATTGCCGGCCTTGGCATGAGCATTATCCGGCCGGGTCAGCCATTCCACGTCGCGACGGCGGCACAGCGCCTCCACCTCCGGCCGCCGGCCGTCATCCAGCAGGAAGACCTTCGCCGGATAATTCTGGTTGAGGGCGCCGGTAATCGTGCGGTCGAGAATCCCGACATCTTCATTATAGGTGCAGATGAAGATCGCGGCGCTGGGCCTGTTGACATGCAGCCAGCGTATGTTGCCGCTGACGTCCTTCAGTCGGTCGCGCCGCCGCGTCAGCACGACCAGCACCAGCACTCCGCCCAGGGTGGAGCAGACCTCCAGCATGAAGAAGCCCACGGAAAGCAGGGCGTAACCGGGCGTGCCCAGGTCGAGCGTGGCGACCATGCGCCATGTCATGTAGATCAGGATCGATCCGATCGCGGCGCCGCTGACGATCAGCCGATGCAGCGGGTTGGCCGGCCTGAGTTTGGGAAAGATCAGCAGGCAGAGGCCAAGGGTGGCGAGGCCCCAGAAATAGGACGGGATCTCGGCGGGGTTCATGGCCGCGTTACAGCACCACCCGGCCCGCCGTGCCGACCGGGCACTGCTTCTTGCCCTTCGCGTCCAGCATGATCCGCGCGCCGATCAGATATTCGCCTGCGGCGGGATTGGGGACATGGCTGGTGACGCGGAGCTGGGACGGATCGCTGACCCCCATGTTGACGACGGTTCCCGGCCAGCGATCGCCGTTCGAAAAGGCGATGAACGTCACGGGCGAACCGATGGTGAGCCTGCTATAGGCGCTGCGGCCCACGGTGAAATAGGCGAAGAAGGACGAACAGTCGGCCAGCATGTAGATCGGATCGCCTTCACGCAGCGACTCCCCGGGGGCGGCGACCTTCGCCCAGACCCGGCCGTCGATGCTCGCCTGCAACGGAAGCTGCAGCCGCCGCATGGCGCCGGCCTTGCCATCGCCGCTCAGCTTTTGCGCCTTGGCCAGCGCTGCGGTCAGGTTCTCCCTTTCGCCCCGCAATTCGCTCAACGCCAGATTGAGATCGCTCAGTCGCTGGGTCGAATATTGGACATTGCTGTAGCCGTTGTTGAGGAACAGCCCTTGGCCCGCGGCATGCGCCTCGATCAGGTTCGTGCGTCGGCGTGCCATCGCCGCATTCCTGTCCGCCAGGGCGGCGCGCTGATCCTGTTCCGCCTTCTCAAGTCCGGCTGCGCTGATGAAGCCGCGGCCAGCGAGGGCGCGGGTGCGGTCCAACTGTTTCTGCGCAAAGGCCAATCGAGCCTGCGCGGCCGACAGTTGGGCGGAGCTTTCGTCCGCGACGGCATCCATCTGCACCAGCTTTTCAGATCGGTAGACGCCCGATTCGCGGCGGATATGGTCGGCGTCAGCCCTGAGGGCCGCCATCCGGCCGTCGATACTGGCCAGCTTCGCCTTGAGCTGGTCCACATCTTCCGATCCGGCGCGGACGGCCGCCGACAGGCCCACCGGCGCGGCGAAGCTCCCCAGCAATTGGTTCCGCGTCACGCGGTCGCCGACGTTCGCGCCCAGCCGGTCGACTTCGCCGGAGATCGGCGCCCTGACCAGGCCCATGTCCGCCACCAAAGTGGTATTGTAACCCGCCGTGAAGATAAAGCTGCGCACCAGCACTGCGAAGGCCATGATCAGCAGAAGGCCGCCGACCAGCATTCGCCGCGGAAGGTGGAACCATTGCCGCCCGTCGCCCTCGGCCAGCCGCAATTCCTTTGCACCATCGGATGGAAATTTGGCTTCTACGCTCATTTCGCCCCCAATCTGATGGGCGAATCATATATGGACATGGTTAAGAAAGGTTGGAGGCGCCGCCCGCCGGCTTCATGCCCCGGCCGGCGCCGGGCCGGAACTATCGCGCTGCACCAGCCTGAAGGTGAAGTGCGGCGCATCGGCGGAGCCGCCCGCGAGCGCGTCGATCACGGCGCTGCCCATCGCCTCCAGCGGCTGGCTGACGGTGGTGAGGGGCGGCCAGGCCGTGAGGCCGGCGGGTGTGTCGTCGAAACCGACAACAGACAGGTCCTCCGGCACGCGCAGCTTCAGCCGGTGCGCGACGGTCAGCGTGCCCAGCGCCATGTCGTCATTGGTCGCGAAGATCGCGGTGGGGCGCTTGCCTCGGGACAGCAGATGCTCACCAGCCTTTATGCCTGACTCGAAATCGAAGGCGCCTTCGACGAACAGGGACTCCTCCAGCGGCAGGTTCGCCGCGGCCATGCCGTCGCGAAAGCCCTCGACGCGCTGCATCGCCGCCTTGTGGCTGGCGGGTGGGGTGATCACGCCGATGCGGCGATGGCCAAGGCCGATCAGATGATCCGCGATCATCCGACCGGCCGCGCGCTCCGGCGTGGGGATGTTGAAGCTTTCCGCCATCACCGATCCGGCGATGCGGGCGCAGGGCAGCTTCAGTTCGGACAGCCGCTGGAGCAATTGCGCGTCGTCCGACAGGGGCGGCACCAGGAAGACGCCATCGGGCCGCAATGCTGCGACCAGGCGGTCGAGAATGGCGAACCGTTCTTCCCCTGTCAGCGGCATCGGCTCCACCACCAGATGATAGCCCAGATCCCGGCACCGGTTCGCCGCACCCGACTGTATGCCGCCATTATAGGAGGGCGCGGGGTTGTTGTAGAGGAAGGCGATCATGAAGGATCGCCCGCCAGCCAGCCGCCGCGCGGACTGGTTGGGCCGGTATCCAAGCTGGCGGATCGCCGCCGTCACCCTTTCGCGCAGCTCCTCGCTGACATTGGGCGCCTGGTTGACCACCCGGGAGACGGTCTTGATCGATACGCGAGCCAGTGCCGCAACGTCATGGATGCTGGGCATCAGCGGGGTTGAGCGAAAGAAAGGACGGTCATGCACCGGTCTTGCCATGGAAGGCCGATGGAGGAAACAACGTTTACCCGGATAACGGCACCGCCAGACGCCGATATTCATGCCGGAATCGTAAATATGGTGCGTAAATCAGGGGAAATGGTCGCGGGATCCGTGAAAATTGTCCTTGATCCGGCATCGGTAACGGTCTAGAGCGGCAAGACAACGTTGTCATACTCTCCAAGCAAGGCAACGGCTGTCATCCCGGGCGGCGGTCGGATGAACTGCACGCTTCAGGCCGTTGCCCGGGATGCGCTTTTCACGGTCGGCGCAGGGTCAGCAGGACTTTGAGGCCGGGACCGTTATCCGCCAGCGTCACCATGCCATGATGCAGCCGCGCCACCGCTTCCACCAGGGACAGGCCTAACCCCGATCCCGGCTTGCCGCGCGCCGGGTCGAGCCGGCCGAAGCGCTTCAAGGCTGCGGGACGGCTTTCCGCCGGGATACCCGGGCCATTGTCCGCCACGGCGATGAGAAGGTCGCCACCCTCGATCGCCGCACTCAGTTCGATGCGGTCGCCGTTTTCCGCATAATAGAGCGCGTTTTCGATGAGATTGGCGAGCGACTGGCTCACCAGTTCGCGATGGAGCGGAAAGGTCAGCGCGTCAGGCGCGGAAATGGCCAGCGCAAAGCCGCTATCCTCCACCAGCGGGCCATAGATTTCGCCCACGTCGCGCAGCAATTCCGCAACATGGGTGTCGCGCCGCTGGTCGCCCCCGAAGCCCGCCTCGGTCCGGCTGATGAGCAGCGCCGTGGTCAACATGGAACGGAGCGTCTGCGCTTCATGATGCACCTTTTCCAAGGCATCGAGCGCGGTGTCGTCCCGCGTCTGGGCGCTGGCCTGCTCGACCACGGAGATCAGCCGCGTCACCGGGGATTTAAGGTCGTGGGCAAGGCCGTCTGTCATCATGCGAAGCTGCGTCACCAGCGCGTCGATCCGTTCCAGCATGGCGTTGATCGACTGGCCGAGCCGGTCGAAGGCGTCGCCGCTGCCATCGGTCGGCACCCGCCGGTCCAGCGCGCCCACGGCGACGTCGTTGGCGGTTTCCGCTATGTCGGAAACCTGCCGCGCCAATATGCGGCCCAGCATGATCGCGATGCCCAGCGCCAGCACCAGGCTCATGACGAAGGCGACGGTCAGCGCCTCCTCATAGATGCGGGTAAGTTGCAGGCTGTTGGAAACGACCATGCCGGTCAGCAATTGCCCGCCGCCGCGCAGCTTCACGGGAATGACGCCCATCGGTTCCGGCGCGTCGCGGCCGATGCGGTAGAGCGACATGATCTGCCAGCGCCCGTCTGCCGCCAGCCCGGCGGGCCAGGCGCCCAGATTGCCGCTGACGGGCCGTCCCGCCCTGTCGGTCAGCAGCAGCACGGCGCGCTCCCCCTCTATGGCGCGGAAACGCCGGGCGATCTCTGACCGCAGAGCCGCCGTACCGCCGCTGCGATGGAGCGCGAGCAGGTCGTCGCGGGCGTCCTCCACCGCCTGCCGGTCGGCGGCCACAACGGTGCGCTGGCTCGCCTGCTGCACGAACAGCAGCACGCCGCCGGTCACCAGGAACTGGCAGAGGAAGGCCAGCCCGACGAAGCGCCCGATGGTCGAACGGGCAAAGCCGAACCAGCGGCGGGAGGGGAGGGTCTTAGGATGGCCGGAAGCAGTCATGGATGCCATCCCGCACGCCCTGGAGCCAATCGGCATTCAGCCCTGACGGCCTGCAAATGACGCTTTTCCGTGCTTCCGGTGCTCACATACCTTGAGTACGCTGCGCTCCGGGTCACGGAAAACCACCATTTTCGGCTCGTCATCATCTGAATGTCGATTGGCTCTAACTCTCCGGTCCCAGCCGATAGCCCATGCCGCGCACCGTATGCAGCAAGGGCTTGTCCCCGCCTTCGTCCAGCTTGCGGCGCAGGCGGCTGACATGCACGTCGATGACGTTGGTGCCCGGATCGAAATGATAGTCCCAGACGCCCTCCAGCAGCATGGTCCGCGTCACCACCTGATCGGGATGGCGCAGGAAATATTCCAGCAGGCGGAACTCGCGCGGTTGCAGGTCGATGGTGCGCGATCCCCGCTTCACCCGGCGGGAAAGCAGGTCCATCTCCAGGTCCCCGTGCCGCAAATGGGTGACGACCGCGCTGCCGCCGCCGCCCCGGCGCAGCAGCAACTGGACGCGGGCCATCAGCTCGGCAAAGGCGAAGGGCTTCACCAGATAATCGTCCGCGCCGCTGGTCAGCCCTTCCACCCGGTCCTCCGGCGTGCCGAGGGCGGAAAGGATGATGACCGGCGTCTCGATCGCCGCCGCGCGCAGGGCCTTCAGCATCGCCATGCCGTCCATCGCCGGCATCATCCGGTCGAGGATGATCGCGCCATAGCTGCCGTCGCTCGCCAGGAACAGGCCGTCGCGGCCATTGTCCGCCCGGTCGACGGTGAAGCCCGCCTCGCCCATGCCCTTGGCCACATAGGCGGCGGTCGCCGCGTCGTCCTCCACCACCAATATCTTGTGGCTCATCTTTCCCCTTCCGGCCGGTCCAGCATCACCACGCGCATATGGTCTGCATGTTTCAGCCCCAGCATGATCCTCGGCTGGGGATGGTGTAGCAGATAGGCGCTGGCCTGATCCAGCGAGCGGATCGGCATGCCGTCCAGGCTGACGACGCCGTCCCCGACGCGGATGCCCAGGCGCGCCGCCTGGCCGTCGGTTTCCATGCTGGTGACGACCACGCCCGATCCCGCCGGCATGCCGTTGCTGAGGGTGATGCCGGGCAGGGCGCGGGCCTGCGCGGCCGCCACCTCCATCCGGTCGTCGCCGGCATGGCGCACGTGCAGGAAAAAGGCGCCGCTCATGACCAGCGCGCAGAGCGCCAGCGCCGCCAGAAGGACGCCCGATGCCGCGTGGCTCAGCCTCTGCCTGTCCATGCACCCGCTTTCATGGGCGGAAGGATGATCCATGGGCGCCGCCATGTCATGTTAAGCTTTGTTCATGCCGGGGCCGCGCCTTCGTGGACGGCGACGCGTCCCGTCCGCTCCAGCTTGCCCCAGCCGACGACCCAGCCGCCAATGGCCGATGCGATGGCGCGCACCACGACCCAATACATGATCTGGCGATAGACGAAGCGCTGCGCCACCAGCAGATGCGGCGGATAGCGCATGTCCCGGTTGTCGAGCGCATAGGCGGCCCAGCCGCAGAGGATGTCGACGCCGGTGAAGGCCAGCCAGTATAGCGCCATGGTCCACACATCGTTGCTGGTCTGCGCCCAGCCATGCTGGTTCACCCGGACGATGGTGCCCAGGATCGAGGTGACGAGCGCCAGGTCGATCAGCGGGGAGATGGCGGCGAACAGGATCTGGAACAGCCAGGCCTGCGGCAATCCGACCAATGCCAGCCCCGTCGGCCGCCGTTCGCGCAGGATGCGGCCATGTTTCCACAGGCATTGCAGCGTGCCGAAGGCCCAGCGGTAGCGCTGCCGGGCGAGCGCCCGGAAGCTTTCGGGCGCTTCGGTCCAGGCGACGGCTTCGGGATCGTAGGTGACGCGCCAGCCTGACCGCTGGATCGCGATGGTGAGGTCCTGATCCTCCGCCAGCGTGTCTTCGGGATAGCCGCCCACCGCGTCCAGCGCGGCGCGGCGCCACGCGCCGACCGCGCCGGGCACCACGGTCATGGCGTCGAAGCCGGCGAGCGCCCGCCGCTCCAGATTCTGCGCGGTGATATATTCGACTGCCTGCCAGCGGGTGACGAGGTTCACGCGATTGCCCACCCGCGCATCCCCCGCCACCGCGCCGAGCGCGGGATCGGCGAACCAGCGGGCGAGGCGGCGGATCGTCTGCGGCTCGAACTGGGTGTCGGCGTCGAGCGCGATGATGACTTCCCCCGTCGCATCGCGCAGCGCCCGGTTCAGCGCCGCCGCCTTGCCGCCATTCCGAAGCGTCAGCAGCGTCACGCGCGGATCGTCGGCAAAGGCCCGCGCCACGATGGCGCTGGTCGCGTCCTTAGACCCATCATCCGCGACGATCAGTTGCAGGCCCGGATAGTCGCTGGCCAGCACGCGGCGCACCGACGCCTCGATCACGCGGGCTTCGTTATAGGCGGGGATGATGACCGACACGCTGGGCCGATAGTCCGGCGGTGTGGGACGTCCCCGCCGCGCCTGGAACCAGGCGAGCAGCGTCATCAGCACCGCCCGCGCTAGCCCCAGCGCAATCGCGACATAGAATATCCAGCCGAGCAGCGCCGAAAGCGTCGCCAGCGCCACGAAGGCGGCGACGTCGACGCGCACCGCCAGCAGGTCGCCGGCCTTCACCGGCGGCATGGCGGCCTGCTGCGGCAGCCCGGCAAGCTGCGACACCGGCACGAAGCGATAGCCCTCCGCCCTCAGTCCAGCGATGATGCGGGGCAGCGCCGCCACGGTCTGCGACCGGTCGCCCCCGCCATCGTGCAGCAGGATGATGTTGCCGGAGCGGTCGGTGCTGGCCGCATGCACCTGATCGATCACCTGCCGCACTATGGCGTCGGTGCCCGGCTGCTGCCAGTCATTGGGATCGACGTGCAGGCCGACCACCGTATAGCCCAGCTTCTGCGCCGCCAGCGCGGGGCCCAGCTCGTCCGCCGTGGTCGGCTCCGCATCCCCGAAATAGGGCGCGCGGAACAGCCGCATGCTGCGCCCGGTATAGGCCTGCACCAGCCGCTGCGTGGCGTTGAGCTGCAACCGCGTCGGCTCCTCCGACCAGGTGGCGAGGTTGGGATGGTCGTAGGTGTGATTGCCGATCTCGTCCCCGTCAGCGACGATCCGTTGAAGCAGCCCCGGATGCTCCAGCGCATTTTCCCCGATGACGAAGAAGGTCGCCGGCGTGCGGGTCCGTTCCAGCACCTTCAATATCTTCGGCGTCCATACCGCATCCGGCCCATCGTCGAAGGTCAGGGCCAGCATCTTGCGGTTCTGCCCGCCGGTGCGCTCCACCTGATAGGGGGTGGGCAGCGCGCCATAGCTTTCCTGTTCAATCGTTCCCAGCGGCTCGAAGGCGACGGCGCGATGGCCCTGCGTCGGCGTGGCGGTGATGCGCAGGATCTCGCCCGACCCCTCGACATCGGTGTTGAGCGTGCTCGCCACGGTGCCGAGCCTGGGCCGGCCGCCGGTGCGCCAGGCGGTCAGATCCGCCCAGATGCCGGGGTCCTCGCTGCCCAGCCGCCACAGCGCGACGCTCTGGACGCCCAGGCGCTTCAGCACCAGCAGCTCGTTCCAGCTCGCGGCGGCATCCAGCATCCAGACCTGATGCCGCTGCCGCGCCTCGTCATAGGCGAAGCCCGCATTGCCGCTCGCCGCGTCGTAGAGCGGGCGCGCGGCGCTGTCATGCGCGGCGAGCCAGGCTTCATCGAGCGACAGCGCGTCGGCGGTCCCGCCATGCCAGTCATAGGCATAGCTGCCGAGCGCGACGATGATATGGTCCGCACCGATGGCGCGCAGCGCGACCTCCGCCTGCCGCGCGAACCAGTCCTGGGCGGCGATGGGACCGGGCTGGCCGCCCTGCCAATGCTGGTCGTAATCCATCAGGATCACCCGGTCCGCCACGGCGGCGAAGCGGGCCAGCGGCCAGCCCTGTTCCCCGGCGGGAACGGTGAGCGCGATCTTCGCGCCGTGCGGCAGGGTGGCGCGCAATATGCGGAGGAAGCGCAGATAGCCGGGCATGGCGCTGTCCGGCAGGGATTCCAGGTCCATGACCAGCCCCGCCTCATGGCGGCGGGCGACATAGCCGCTCAGCTGCCGGGCAAGCGCCAGCGCCGCTGCGGGATCGCGCAACAGCCGCGCCGCGCCCGCGCCGTCCCAGCTTTCGCTGCCGATATTCTGCACCATGGGCAGCACCCTGGGTGGACGGGGCATGGCGGCGATCATGCGGTCGAACGCCGCGTCCGTCGCGACATGGATCGGCTTGCCGGGACCGGGCACGGTGATCAAGGCCGGCACCACCCAGTCGAGCTGTCCGACATGGCGGCGCAGGGAGGCGATGCTGCTTTCATCGCCCGGAATATAGAAACCGACGTTCAGCGGACGGGCCTGCACGCGATGCTTGCCCCAATGCGGCAGCCATTTGGCGATGTCGCGCCGCAGCGAGGAGATGCCCGACAGGCGGGCCGCATGCGGCTGGGGCAGGGGCAGGGCGAGGTCGCCTTCCGACGGCACGGCGACCAATGTGGTGGCGAAGGCGATGGCGGCGAGCAGGATCAACAGCAGCGCGCCCGCCAGCAGGCGCCGCGCCCAAAGTCCCCTGCGGCCGGTGGGATCGAAGAATATGGGTCTGGTCATCGTTCGCGCTGTCGCCCTGTTTCGGGCCAGCCTTTACGCGTCCGGCCTTGCCGGGCCGATGGGCCATGCATGAACTATTGGTCATGATTGAACGGGCTGAACGAGGTCGCCCCGTCGCGCTGCCTCTCGCGCTGCCTTCCACGCTGCTCCTGCCAGGTCCGTCATCCCGCCTTCCCGGGAAG
The DNA here is from genome assembly GCF_005406185.4 of Sphingobium sp. RSMS. Taxonomy (NCBI): domain Bacteria; kingdom Pseudomonadati; phylum Pseudomonadota; class Alphaproteobacteria; order Sphingomonadales; family Sphingobiaceae; genus Sphingobium; species Sphingobium sp. RSMS. The sequence continues at coordinate 3,593,368 of NZ_CM191257.1, forward strand.
CAGGGCGGCAAACAGGCTTCCCCCTCGGTCAAGCTTTTCTACCCCGCCGATCAGCAAAGCTTGAAAGACAAATCTCTACCGGCAAACTAGATAACGGCCCGTCTCGATTCGGCAGGGAGAGGACATATGGAGTGGCGATCGGCGATCGGCCGGCACTGGGGTCGCTGGAGCGACGCCGTGAAACGCGAATTGCTGCGGGAGCCGGATCGCATCCTCATCGACCGTGGGCCCGAAGCGGTCGCGCCGCCCGCGGAACAGGCCGAACGGCTGGAACGCTCGCTCGAACTGCGGTGAACATGCCGGGCGGGGCTTGCCCTTTCCGTCCCTGCCTCCAATATTCCGGCCGCTTCTTGTTCTGGAGATCATATGTCAGCCACCGCCCGCGTCGCCACCCGTGCCGTCGAACCGCTTTTCCTCGACCGCTGGTCACCGCGCGCCTTCGATTCCTCCCTCATCCCGCAGGAGGATCTGGACACGATCTTCGAAGGCGCGCGCTGGGCGCCCTCCGCCTTCAACTATCAGCCCTGGCGCCTGCTGTACGCCACGCGGGGCAGCGCCGACTGGAGCCGCTTCCTGGGCGTGCTGCTGCCCTTCAACCAGAGCTGGGTGCAAAATGCATCGGTGCTGCTCTACATCCTGTCGGACACGCTGATCGCCGCGCCCGGATCGGAAGATTTCAAGCCGTCGCACAGCCACAGCTTCGATGCCGGCGCGGCCTGGGCGCTGCTGGCGTTGCAGGCGACGCGGCTGGGCTATCATGCCCATGCGATGTCGGGCGTGGATTTCGACAAGGCGCGCGTGGAACTGGCCGTGCCCGACCGTTTCCGTATCGAGGCCGCCGTCGCGATCGGCCGCATCGCGGACAAGTCCATCCTGTCCGAATCGCTCCAGGCGCGCGAGGTGCCGAGCGGCCGCAAGGATATTTCGGAATTCGTCACGGCTGGCAATTTCCCGGCTTGAGGCGGGAAGGGAATGGCCTTCTCCTGTTCCGTCATGCTGAAACAGGTGGGCATGACGGTTCCCGAATGACGCCCGCCGGTCCGCCCCGAATTCAGGTCCGAGCCAGCGCCTCCGCCGTGGCGTCCATCGTTCCCGGCTCCTGGTCGCCGGTCAGGGCATAGGACATGTCGCCGCGCCGCCAATAGGCCACGGATTGTTCCCCTTCGCGCACCGCGTCGGGATGTTCGGGCGCGGCGGTCTTCTCATGCACGGCGAAGATCGTCATCCTGTGCCCCGTATCGGTGCGCACCGCCATCAGCAGCGCGGGGGCCTTGTCGGTCGGGAAGAGCTGGACGTCGGTCACATGCCAGTCGTCGGGCAGTTGCGGCATGGCGATGCGGGTGTTGAGCGCGACTTCCCGCGCATCGAAGCGGGGCGCCTCGATCTGCGAATTCATGTCGGCGCGCAGCATCGCGATCCGGTGCGAGGCGACCGCGTAGCTGACATAGGCGGGCGGACGCTCGAACCCCACCAACCAGACCGCCAGCGCCGCCGCCAGTCCCGATGTCGCCAGCCCCGCCGGCATCAACCGGCGCCACCGGCTTTTCTGCGGTTGCGCCAATCGTTCGGCCCTGTCGGCCAGCCCGGCGGGCACCGGCCGCCTGTCCTGCGTCAACATGCGGAGCGCACTGCGGACGCTGAGGTCGCCCATCACCCGGGCAGCCAGTTCGGGCTGGCGCGAAAGGCGGGTTTCGACGACGAAACGCCGCTCCACATCCAGTTCGCCGTCAATATAGGCGTCAATCTCCAGATCGGTAATTTCCGGATCGGTCGGACGATCAGTCATCGCTTCCTCCTATCAGCCGGAGGCCCGTTGCCCCCTGCTGCCCCTGTTCCCGCTCCCTCAATGCAGCCCGCGCCCGCGCCAGCCGCGACATCACCGTCCCCACCGGCACCCCCAATGTCTCCGCCGCCTGCTGATAGCTGAGGCCCTCTATCGCCGTCAGGTGCAGCACGGCGCGATGATGCTCCGGCAAGGCCGCGAATTGCCGCGCGATCTGGACCAGCCGGGCATGTTCCTCCTGCCCCGGTTCCAGCCGGTCGGCCAGCGTCTCGGCAAAGCGGCTGTTGCGCCGCGCCTCCGACGCCTCGCGCCGCTTGGCGGAGAAGAAGACATTGTGGACGATCGCCAGCAGCCAGCGGCGGCGGTCGCGGTCGGGCTGGAACGTCTCCTGCCGCTCTATGGCGCGGACGATCGCGTCCTGCACGACATCGTCGGCGTCCTGATCGTCGCGGGTCAGCGACCGGGCATAGCGCCGCATCGCGACCAGATCGTCCCTGATGCCGGAACCCTCGTCCATCATCGCCATGTCATGCCGCCTGCGCGGCGGGCGTGGCAAGCGGGATGTGCAGCGCCCCGGCATAGCTGCGCGCCACATCCTCCAGCACATCGTCCCAGGCGAAGCGCGCCGCCGCCTCCGCCGCCGCAGCGCCCAGCGCGGCGCGGCGGGCGGGCTGGCGGATCAACCCCGCCACCGCCGCCGCATAGGCCCCGACATCCTTGGGCGGCACCAGCAGGCCGGTGCGCCCGTCAGCGATCAGGGCCGACGCGCTGGGCACATTGGCGGAGACGATGGCGAGGCCCGATGCCATCGCCTCCAGATTGACATTGCCGAACGCCTCCGTGACGGAGGGGTTGATGAGGATGTCGGCGCTGGCGACGGCGCGGCCCAGCATTTCTCCCGACAAATGGCCCATGAAGGTGGCGTTGGGCAGCCGCTCGGCCAGCCAGTTCCGCGCCGGTCCTTCGCCCACGATCAGCGGGCGGACGGCCAGGCCCTGGGCGCGGACGGCGCCGATGGTCTCGGCAAAGACGCGCAGCCCCTTTTCCAGCACCAGCCGACCGAAGAACAGCGGCACCATGTCCGCCGCATCATAGCCAAGCCCGGACCGGAAGGCCGGGTCGCGCAGCGTCGGACGGAAGCAGGCGGGGTCGATGCCGCGCCCCCAAATGGCGATCCGCTCTCCGCCAAGCCGCGCCGCCATATCCCGCGCTATGGGCAGGGTAGGGCAGAGGATGCGGTCGCAATCGCCGTAGAAGCGGTCGAGATAGCGTTCCACCGGCCCGCGCAGGAGGGACAGGCGATAATAGTCGAGATAGGTCTCGAAGCGGGTGTGCAGGCTGGCGACCACCGGAATGCCCAGCGCGCGGGCATGGTTCTGCGCCTGCCGCCCCAGCAGGTCCGGGGCGGAGAGGTGGACGATGTCGGGCGCGAAATCCTCGAAATCCTGACGGGCGGCGCGGGTGAAGCCCAGGGCGATGCGATATTCCGGGCGGCCGGGAATGCTGATCGATCGGACGGAGCGCACCTCGCCCACCGACGCGAACGCCTTGCGCGGCGCGGTGGGCGAATAGATCCGCACCTCCGCCCGCACGCGATGCAGCAGATAGGCGACCAGCCGGTTGAGCGCCTGGTTGGCGCCGTCGCGCACGCAATCATAATTGCCGGAAAACAGCGCGACCCGCAGCGGACGGCCCAGCGCCGCCGCCAGCGCAAGGCGGGATTGGGAAAGGCGCATGGGGTCGGCACGAAGGTCGGCGGCATGGTTCATGCCTGGTATACGCGGGGGGAGGATGGTCTATTCCCTCCGTTTACAGCAGGCGGGTCGGCGCTAGATTGAAGAGGTGACTCCCGCCCCCCAACCATCGCCGCGACCACTCGTCATGCTGAACTTGTTTCAGCATCCATTTGTCCCCACGAACCGCGGTCTCCGAAGGCGCGATGGATGCTGAAACAAGTTCAGCATGACGGAAGGAGGCGGGCTTCACGCCGACTTCGCACAACCCTGATACTAGCCTTCCTCGCGGCGCTCAGCGCAGGCGCCGCCGGCTATTGCCATTATCTGGGCTATCCCAACGGGCGAATCTTCACCCCGGTCCCCGCTGCCGCACCCAGGGAAGACGGCACCGTCGCGGTCTTCTTTTCCGGCGACATGGGGTTCAACGCAGGCATGGGCCCGGTGATCGCCCACCACATGGCGCAAGGCGGCGTCCCGGTGCTGGGCGTCAATTCGCTGGCCGCCTTCGCCCGCCGCCAATCGCCGGAGGAAAGCGGCAGACTGGTGGAGACGGCGGCCAGGCGCGCCCTGGCTCAGCCCGGCGCGCGCAGGCTGGTGCTGGCCGGGCAATCCTTCGGCGCGAACATGCTGCTCGCCGGGCTGGAGCGCCTGCCGCCCAGCCTGCGCGCCCGCGTCGCCATGGTCGCGCTGATCGTCCCCGCCGACACCATGCTGTTCCGCGCCACGCCCGGCGGCCTGTTCGACTTCGGGGACGACGGCCCGGCCGCGCCCGCAGCCCGTGCGCTCGACTGGGCCCCGGTACTATGCATCCATGGCGTCAAGGAAAGCGGCAGCCTCTGCCCCGGCTGGCGCCAGCCCAATGTCCGCGTCGTCGGCCTGCCCGGCGGCCATTTCCTGGAGGATGATTCGGAACGGATGGCGAAGACCCTGTTGCGCGCCTTGCCGGACCCGGCCCCGAACATTGCCAAAAATTCAGACAGCGCAGAGCCTCCCGCAATCTGAACGGGCCTAGAAGCCGTGATCGTTCCGGGAAAGGATGGGTCATATGGCGATAGGGAGGCTTTGGGCGGCGCTGGCGCTTCTGGTTGCAGCCGCCCCCGTCCTCGCGGCCAAGGTGCCCGTCGCGCAGCCAGAAGGATTGTGGCTCAGCCCGCACAATAATGTCGCCGTGCGCACCGGAGCGTGCGGCGACCGGCTGTGCGGCTGGATCGTCTGGGCCGACCGCGAGGCGCAGGCCGACGCCCGCGACGGCGGCACCCCCCGGCTGGTCGGCACCGAATTGCTAGAGGATTATCGCGCCGAGGGTAAAGGGCAATGGCGCGGCACCGTCTTCGTCCCCGATCTGGGCCGCCGCTTCAGCTCGCAGATCAGCCAGCTTTCGCCGGGCCAGTTGCGGGTCAAGGGCTGCATATTGGGCGGCCTCATCTGCAAGTCGCAGCTCTGGACCCGGATAGACCGGTTGCCGGGGCAGTCATGATCCGGTTCCGCCGCGTCCGTCTCTGGCTGATACCCGGCCTGCTCGCGGCGGCAGCGCTGCTGCTGTCGACCTCCAACGCCAGCAATCCGGCGCGGGCAGCGGCCGATCCGGTGCCCGGCGCGACCGGTCCGGTCGCGGAAAGCCAATATAGCCTCCCGCCGCTGGGCCGGATCGCCGTTTACCGGCCCGCAGGCGCGCCGAGCGGCGTCGTGCTGGCGCTGTCCGACCGCCATGGCTGGGACGATGACAGCGCCGACACCGCGCGCCTGTTGGCGGCCCGCGGCGCGCTGGTGGCGGGTATCTCCACGCCCGCCTTCCTGCGGGCGTTGCAGGCTTCGCGCCGCTGCATCAACCCCAATTACGGCATCATCGCGCTGGCCCGCGACCTGCAGCACCGGCTGGCGCTGCCCATGTACGACAAGCCGGTCCTGATCGGCCGGGGCGAGGGGGCGGCGCTGGCCTATGCGACGCTCGCCGCCGGACCCAATGGCGCGTACAAGGCAGTGGTCTCGCGGGACTTCACGCCATTTCTCGACGGCAGGCGGCCCTGGTGCCGGTCAGGCAGCCTGAAGGCCGCACCCGTGCATCATGGCTTGGCCTTCGCTCCCAGCCGCAAGCTCCCTTCGCCGTGGATCGTGCTGTCCGACGTCCGCCCCCGCCCGGCCCTGCAACGCTTCGTCGCCCGCACCGGCAGCGGCAGGCTGGTGACGGCCGCCAAGGGGCAGGGGGAAGTCGCGCTGCTCTCCCAGCTAAGGCCTTTCCTGGCCGCGCCGCCCGCCGACGCCGCTTTGCCCAGCGGGTTGCCGCTCAACATCGTCACCGACGCCGCCGCGCCGCGCACCGGCATGATGGCGGTCCTCTATTCGGGGGACGGCGGCTGGGTCGGGCTGGACAAGGATGTCGCGGGCCAACTCGCCCATGCGGGCATCCCGGTCGTCGGCATGGACAGCCTGTCCTATTTCTGGAGCCAGCGCACGCCCCAGGGCGCGGCCCGGGACCTGAGCGCGATCATCCGCGGCTATTCGCGCCATTGGCATCGCCCCCGCGTCCTGCTGGTGGGCTACAGCTTCGGCGCGGACGTGCTGCCCTATATCGTCGGCGGCCTGCCCGCCCCCCAGCGCACCCAGGTGCAGCGCCTGTCGCTGCTGGGCCTCAGCCCCAGCGCCGATTTCCAGTTCCACATGAGCAGTTGGCTGAACATGGATTCGAACCGTCAATATCCGACCATTCCCGCCATAAAGCGGCTGCGCGGCCTGCCGATGCTCTGCGTGCGCGGAACGCTGGAAGATGACAGCGCCTGCCCCTCCATCCCCCAAGGGTTGGCGCAGATGGTGGTCGTGCCCGGCGGCCATCATTTCGACCGCAACGCCCCGCTGTTGGTGACTCATATGCTGAAGGGGCTGACGATATGATCCTGGTCGAGCGGATCAAGGCCTGGAAAGCGCCGCTGACGGTCGCCGTCATGCTGGCGGTGGCGGCGCTGGGGCTGGTGGCGCTGCACGGCCTGTTGGCGGAAGTGCGGCTGAAGGACATCCGCCATGCCGTGCATCTGATCGCCGGCTGGCGGCTGGCGGCGGCGCTGGCGCTGACGGCGGCGAGCTACATTGCGCTCACCTTCTACGACTATGTCGCGCTGCGGATCGTCGGGCGGCCCCTGCCGTGGCGGACGGCGGCGCTGGCGTCCTTCTGCAGCTACACGCTCAGCCACAATCTCGGCCTCTCGCTGCTGACCGGCGGGTCGGCGCGCTACCGCATCTACACCGCCGCCGGGCTGGAGGGCGGCGACATCGCCCGCATCATCGCCTCGGCGGGCCTGTCCTTCTGGGGCGGGGTGTTCGTGCTGGCGGGCGCGCTGATGCTGGTCCATCCGGCCGGCATCGGCATCATGGGATGGACGATCGGCATGCCGTGGCAAAGGCTGGCGGGGGGCGCGATCCTGCTGACGGCGGCGGCGGTCCTGCTCCTCCTCGCCCGCCCCGCCCGCGCCCCGCGCCTGTTCGGCTGGCGGCTGGCCCTGCCGACCCAGGGGCAGGCGCTCGCCCAGATCGGCGTCGCCTGCATCGACCTTGCCGCCGCCAGCGCCGCGCTGTTCATCCTGGTGCCCGGCATCGCCCCGGCGCTCTATCCCACTTTGTTCCTGGCCTACGGGCTGGCGGTCATCGTCACTCTGGTCAGCCATGTGCCCGGCGGCCTGGGCATATTCGAGGCGGTGATCGTCGCCACCCTGCCCGATGTGGACAGGCCCAGCCTGCTCGCCGCGCTGATCGCCTATCGCCTGATCTATTATCTGATCCCGCTGCTGCTGGGCGTCGTCGCCATCGCCCTGCACGAAGGCAATGGCTGGCGCCATCCGGTCAGCCGGGTGCTGGACGGCGCGCAGGCCGCCGCGTCCGGCATGGCGCCGGTCATGCTGTCGCTGCTGGTGGCGGTGGGCGGCGTGATCCTGCTGATCTCTGGCGCGCTGCCCGCGATCCAGCACCGCATGCGCATCGTCACCGGCTGGCTGCCGCTGACCTTCATCGAAGCGTCCCATTTCGCCGCCAGCGTCATCGGCACGCTGCTGATCCTGCTGGCATCGGGCCTCTATCGCAGGCTGGACGCCGCCTTCTGGATGACGCGGGCGCTGCTGCTGGCGGGCGCGCTCTTCTCGCTGATCAAGGGGCTGGATTATGAGGAGGCGAGCGCGCTGCTGTTGATCGCCGCGCTGCTGCAATGGACGCGGGGCGCCTTCTACCGCCGCACCAGCTTCACCGCCGAAGCGCTGACCCCCGCCTGGATCGCGACGCTGGCCGTGGCGGTCGGCCTGTCGATCTGGATCGGCTTCTTCGCCTATAAGCATGTCGATTATCAGAACGACCTGTGGTGGCATTTCGGCCCGCACGCCAACGCCGCCCGCTTCCTGCGCGCCGGCCTTGCGACCGCGGTGCTGGCGGTCGGCGCCGCCTTCTGGCGCATGTTCCGCCCCGCGACCGCGCCGCGTCCCGCCGACCGCCGGTCCATCACGGCCAGCGCGGACGCACTGGCGCTGGCCCAACGGACCGACGCGCTGCTCGCGACTACCGGCGACAAGCTGTTCCTGATCTCCGGCACCGGCCGCGCCTTCGTCATGTACCAGGTGCAGGGACATAGCTGGATCGTGATGGGCGACCCCGTGGGCGACCAGTCGGAATGGCCCGACCTGCTGTGGCAGTTGCGCGAAAGGGCGGATGCAGAACAGGGCCGCCTGCTGCTCTACCAACTGAGCCTCGACGCCCTGCCGCTGGCGATCGACCTTGGCCTCGCCATCGTCAAATATGGCGAGGAAGCCCGCGTCGACCTGCATCATTTCACGCTCGACGGGCCGGACGCCAAGCCGCTGCGCTATGCCGAACGCCGCGCCATGCGCGAAGGGGCGACGTTCGAGATCGTGCCGGCGGGCCGGGTGCCGATGCTGCTGGCGGAATTGAAGGCGATCTCCGACCAATGGCTCGCCGCCAAGGGCCATGGCGAAAAGGCGTTCAGCGTCGGCCGCTTCGACCCCGCCTATATCGCCGCCTGCGACTGCGCCCTCGTCCGGCAGGAGGGACGGATCGTCGCCTTTGCCAATATCTGGGCCACCGCCAATCGCCGCGAACTGTCGGTCGACCTGATGCGCCATGCGGATGAGATGCCCTATGGCACGATGGATTTCCTGTTCATCCGCCTGATGCAATGGGGCCGCGAACAGGGCTATGACTGGTTCACCCTGGGCCTCGCGCCGCTGTCGGGCATAGAGGCGCGCCGTCTGTCGCCCTTCTGGGCCAAGGCGGGCGCCTTCTTCTTCCGCCATGGCGAAAGCTTCTACGGTTTCGAGGGGCTGCGCGCCTATAAGGACAAATATGCCCCGCGCTGGGAACCGCGCTTCATCGCCGGGCCAAGCGGCATATCCCTGTCTCGCGCGATGATCGACCTGCAAAAGCTGGTCGGCGGCGGACCGGGCAGCGCAGCGACAAGGACGCGGCGGCGCAGGACGCATGCACCGCCGGCGGCGGGCCTGGATGATGAGGGAGGCCAGTCATCGGGACGGCTGGCAGGGGCGGATGTGGGTTGAGATTTTCGGCTTGCCGGCTCGGAAGCGGGTGACGCAGAGGGGATGGCCGACGGTCTGAACGCTGCCCTTTCCGGAAGGAGCGCTGCGCGGCCTGATGGCGACGCTCGACCAAAACATCTTCCGCACATATCGCAAAAATCACGTGATGATATGTTGTAACTTTGCTCGGCCTCGCTTATGTAGCACGCACCATGCCGATCAGCCTTCGCCAGCATCTGCTCAACGGCCGGATCGATCGCATCGCGATCGCTCTGTCGGGCGTGTGCGTGGCGCATTGCTTCGGTACGGCCGTGCTGCTCGGCGTGCTCGCCTCCGCCGGAGGGATTTTCGAAAGCCCGATCTTCCATGAGGCCGGCTTGGTGCTGGCGATCCTGCTGGGCGCGGTAGCGCTCGGCCATGGCGCGGTGGCGCATGGCTTCATGATGCCGGCCGCCATCGGATCGCTGGGCCTGGGAATCATGGCGGGCGCGCTCACCATGGATCATGGCTGGCAGGAAAGCGCCTATACGCTGCTGGGCGTCGCGATCCTGGCGCTTGGCCACGATCTCAATCACCGCGCGGGGCGATAGCCGCTCCAACATCCCGCATGAAAAAAGGGGGCCGGCAAGCCCCCTTTTGCCTGGCCGCTGATTCCGGCTCAGATCGGTTTACGGTCCAGCCGATGTTCGCCCTTCACCCAGCGCACCGTGCCGGTGCTGGCGCGCATCACGACGCTGTCGGTGGTGAGCTTGCCGCCCGGCAGCCGCTTGACGCCGGCCAGCAACGATCCGTCGGTGACGCCGGTCGCCGCGAAGATGCAGTCGCCCTTGGCCAGTTCGTTGAGGTCATAGACCTTGTCCAGGTCGGCAATGCCCCATTTGCGGGCGCGTGCGCGCTCGTCATCGTTGCGGAACAGCAGCTTGCCCTTGAACTGCCCGCCGACGCAGCGGAGCGCCGCGCAGGCCAGAACGCCCTCCGGCGCGCCGCCCGATCCCATGTACATGTCGATATTGGTTTCGGGATTGGTGGTGGCGATCACGCCCGCCACGTCCCCGTCCGGGATCAGCATGATGCCGCAGCCGATGGCGCGCAGCTCCGCGATCAGCTTCTCATGGCGCGGCCGGTCCAGCACGCAGACGATGATCTCATGCGCGTCGACGCCCTTGGCGCGGGCGACCGCCTCGACATTCTCCTTCACCGACCTGTTGAGGTCGATGACGCCGTCGGGCAGGCCCGGGCCGACCGCCAGCTTCTCCATATAGACGTCGGGCGCGTTGAGCAGGCCGCCCTCTTCGGAAATCGCCAGCACGGCCAGCGCGTTGGGACCGGCCTTGGCGGTGATGGTGGTGCCCTCCAGCGGATCGAGCGCGATGTCGATCCGCGGGCCGGTGCCGATCGCGTTGCCGACCTTCTCCCCGATATAGAGCATCGGCGCTTCGTCGCGTTCGCCTTCACCGATGACGACGGTGCCGTCCATATAGAGGTCGTTGAAGGCCAGGCGCATCGCTTCGACCGCGGCGGCATCGGCGGCCTTCTCATCGCCGCGGCCGATCAGCTTCGACGCGGCGATCGCGGCCGCTTCGGTCACGCGCACCATCTCCAGCACCAGCACACGATCGAGTATCGAGCTTGCCTGCACCATGTCGTTTCCTCTTCAGCCGCTATTTTGGAGAGCGCGATAGGATGTCGCTCGAACATTGTCGAGGGTGCGCTTTTCGCGAGGGGGATGCAACGGAAGCGCGTTTGTGGCGTTCGCAGCAGGACAAGACCAAGGGCCGCTCCGATGATCCTTCTGCTGATTGCCGCCAGCCTCGCCGCGCAGCCCGATGGCGCGCCGCGCCGGATCGCCAGGGTTCGGCCTGCGCCATGCCAGGCCGTGCCGGCGCTGTGCCTGACCGAAACGGTCGCGCAGGAACCGCGTCTGGGACGAAGCGCGGCTTCAGCGGGCGACGGGAAGATGAGCGCCTACCGCTTCGATGCGCGGCCATGCCGGATCGTGGGCAATATGGGCTGCCCCAAGCGCGCCAATCGGCAGATATTCCGGCTGGGCGAACCCATCGGCCAGACGCTGGCCCGCAGTTTCGGGCTGGATTGAGCGTGCGGAACGAAGAGGGGTGTCGAAGCCCTGCCCCTCCCGCCTGTGGAAGGGATAAGGGGGGGGCGCAAGCGGCGAGCTTACAAGCTGGCTGTTGAAAACCGCCGCCGATGTCGCGCCAGCCACCCCTCTGTCGAAGGTCCTGGATGGGCCAATACCAGCGCCATGCCTTACACCTGCATTTCAATCCAGGATATGCATCACCATCGGCGTTTGCAGCAGGCTGTCCGACCCCGCCAGCCGGTCCAGCGTCTCCCTTACGCAGCGTTCCTCGCCTGCATGGGTGACGATCGCCACCAGCACGCCGTCCGTCTGGCTGGCGCCGCGCTGGATCATGCTCTCGATGGACACGCCGGCGTCGCGGGTCGCCGCCGCGATCTCCGCCAGCACGCCGGGCCGGTCCTGCACCTTGAAGCGCAGATAGGCGCGACCCACGCGCTTGCCCGCATCGGCCGGCTTCTGCTGGGCCAGGGCGGCCACGGGCATGGCGAGCGCGTCGCCATATTCGTCACGCGCCACGTCGATCAGGTCGGCGACCACCGCCGATGCGGTCGGCCCGTCGCCCGCGCCGCGTCCCTGGAAGAAAAGGCGGCCGACGAAATTGCCCTCCGCCACCACGGCGTTCAGCGACCCGTCGACATGGGCCAGCGGATGGTCGAGCGGCACCAGCATCGGGTGGACGCGCTGGAACAGGCCGTCGGGGCCATTTTCCGCCATGCCGACCAGCCGGATGCGATAGCCGAGCGCTGCCGCCTCCGCGATGTCCGCGGCGATGACATGGCGGATGCCGGTGGTCGCGACCGCATCGAAATCCAGTTCCGTGCCGAAGGCGAGGCTGGCGAGGATGGTCAGCTTGTGCGCGGCGTCGACACCGTCGATGTCGAAGCTGGGATCGGCCTCGGCATAGCCCAGTTCCTGCGCTTCCTTCAGCACCTCGTCGAAGCCGCGCCCTTCTTTCTCCATCGTGGTCAGGATGTAGTTGCAGGTGCCGTTGAGGATGCCGTAGACACGCGCAATCTCGTTCGCGGCCGCGCCTTCGCGCATGCCCTTGATGACCGGGATGCCGCCCGCGACCGCTGCTTCATATTTGAGGGCGACGCCCGCCTTCTCCGCCAGCCCGGCAAGGTCGAGGCCATGATGGGCCAGCATCGCCTTGTTCGCGGTGACGAAGGGCTTGCCGACGCTCAGGCACTGGCGGGCGAGGGTGAGGGCAGGGCCGTCCGCCCCGCCGATCAGTTCCACCACCACGTCGATGTCGTCGCGGGTCGCCAGCGTGGTCATGTCGTCGACCCATTCATAGGGGGAGAGGTCGACGCCGCGATCCTTGTTGCGGTCGCGCGCGGAGATGGCGACGATCTGGATCGGGCAACCGGCGCGGCGGGCGATCAGGTCGGCATTGGTCTGGAGCAGCCGAATGACCCCACCGCCCACCGTGCCGAGGCCGACCAGCGCGACGCGCAGCGGGGCATGGCGGTGCAGATTGGTCATGGCTTCCGTTCATCCTTCCTGATCACGAGACGCCGCGCTGATAGCGGCGTCTGCGCTTCTGTCCAAGAAAAAGGAGCCGGCCGCGGAACCGGAAGGCTGCCGCCATCGCGCAATCAGCGCGCCGTCCTTGTCCGCCCGCAGGGGCCCAGGGCGTCCAGGACCATCTGATAATCCGCGCGCGCCAGCTCGGCGTCCTGGGGCGAAAGCGCCCGCACGGACCGGGCCGGCAGCGCGTTGGGCAGGCCGCAGGCCAGGCGGTACCAGAGCAGGCTGCCCGGCGCCGGGGGCCGGGCAGCCTCATCCACGATCTCGCCCAGCGCCACGGCCCAGCGCGGTTGTTGCCCGGGCCGGCGCAGGATGGACAGCGAGACGGGGTCGCCATTTTCCGTGCGCAGGAAAATCTGCGTCTCCCCTTCGCCGGCGATCGTGCCCGCGACATGGAAGGCATCGCCCAGTCCGATGATGCGGGGCGGCGCATCGACGGCGACCAGTTCGGACAGGATCGCCTTCACCCGCTCGGTCTCCGCAGGGGATGCGACGATCTGCGCATCGCGTGCGACGAGCTGGATTTCGCCGGGGCGCCCGCCGGGACGCGCGAACAGGATGACCTGCGCTTTCTTCAGCTTGGGCATCTTGCCCCGCGCATTGAGCGGCGCGTCGTAGAGGTAACGGACGATGGGGCTGATTCCCCCCTCGCCGCGAATCAGATTGGCGACATTCGCCTCCACATAGACCCTTTGATACCCTGCCGGGACGGTGCCGGCCTGCGCGGGTTTCAATTTGATGATGTTGCCAATCCGCGCCTGTGCCACCAGCGGCGCGGCGTCCGCGAGGTCCGCGATGTCCGCATAGGAGAGTCCCGCCACGCGTTCCGATGGTTGCGTTACCATCCGGCCCGAACCCGTCTGAGCCACGGAAATCTGCGATTGTACGGCGGAAATGAGGCAGAGCAGGGCGAGCTTCCGCAGGGGCATGGTGGATTTCTTTTTCATCTTCGTCCTAATGATGGCAGTCCGTGACATGTTTGTCACATGCAAGTCTTTCCGGTGTGTAATGGCGGTCGCAAATGATCATATCGATAAAGCGTTTGCGTGCCACGATGCGCCGCGATAGGAGTTCGCACGGTAGCAAATGGACGGATAGGGGCCAAGATGACCGGGGTAGCCCGGCCAGCTCGGGCCGTTTTTGGCTTATTTGCCGATAATCAACTGGTAAGCTGAGTTAAGGAGTGTCGTTGCCGAATGGCCTATGCTGACCACTCGCAAGGATCGAGTCGCACGATCTCGATCATTATCGTCGCCCTGATTCACGCTGTTCTGGGTTATGCCTTCGTCACCGGTCTTGGCATGAAATATGTCAAAAAGGCGGCGGAACAGCTGAACGTGATCGACGTCAAGGAGGAACCGCCGCCACCGGACGAGGAGCCGCCGCCGCCGCCGCCAGACCAGCCGGTCGAACCGCCGCCGGTCGTCGCACCGCCGCCGATCGTTCAGACCCCGGCCCCCGCACCGCCGATCCAGACGGTCCGGACTCCGCCGCCGGTCTTCAACCCGGTTCCGGTTGCCGCTCCGCCGCCGCCGCCGGCTCCCCCGCCGCCGGAGGTGCCCGCATCCCGTGCGTCGCCGCGCAGCAGCCCGGGCAGCTGGCTCAGCGATGCCGACTATCCGAGCCGCGCGCAGCGTGAAGAACGCTCGGGTACGGCCGGGTTCCGGCTGGAAATCGGCCCGGACGGTCGCGTGACCAACTGCACCATCACCTCTTCGACCGGCCATGCCGACCTCGACGAGGCGACGTGCCGCCTGCTTCCGAAGCGTGCGAGGTTCAAGCCCGCGACGGCAGCCGGAGGTGGTCCGATGTCGGACACGTACAATGGCCGGATCACCTGGCGTCTGCCGGAATGATTTTGAAAAGGGCGGGCGAGCGCCTCCGGATGACTGGACGCCGCCTACCCTTGTTTATTGATCCTTTGAGAGGGAAGTCTTGAACATGTTGATGTATCTCGCAGCAGCTGCCGCGCCCAAGGCGGAGAACCCGTATGGCCTGATGGAGGCCCTTGAGCAGGGCGGCACCATCGCCTGGACCGTCTTCATCATCCTTTGCGGTATGTCGATCGGCACCTTCTACATTCTGTTCACCAAGCTGATCGAACAGCAGAAGGTGATCAACCAGGGCAAGAAGGTTCGTGCGACCTTCTGGCGCGCCGCCACCCTGAAGGAAGGCACCGCCAAGCTGGAAAAGAACTCGGCCTACAAGCAGATCGTCGACGACGGCATCAAGGCCCAGGAAGAACACACCAAGCTGACCGACCCGGTCGAAGCCCATGACTGGCTGCACGGCTCGCTCGCCCGTTCGGAAGCCTCGATCAATTCGAAGCTCGGCGGCGGCCTGGCGTTCCTCGCCACCGTCGGTTCGACCTCGCCGTTCATCGGTCTGTTCGGTACGGTTATCGGTATCTACCGCGCGCTCATCAAGATCGGTGCTGCCGGTCAGGCCTCGATCGACGCCGTCGCCGGCCCGGTCGGTGAAGCTCTGATCATGACCGCCCTGGGTCTGGCCGTGGCCGTTCCCGCGGTGCTGGCCTACAACTTCCTGCAGCGCCGCAACAAGTCGATCGCGGAACAGCTCAACGGCTTCACCGTCGACCTGCTGGCTCACCTGGTGTCGAACGGCGCCGTGAAGCCGACGATCGCCGCTGCCCCGGCCGCTCCGGCCGCCAAGCCGGCCGCTGCGCCGACCAAGGCCTGATAGGCTGAGATGCCGGCAAGGGGGCCGGCGGCGGCTGCGACGCCCGGTCCCCTTATCGGACGTGGGTCCCGGAATGCCGGGGCGCCATCGACAAGCATGTTAGGAAATAATCAATGGCAATGAGTGTTGGCTCTGACGGCGGTGAAGACAAGCCGATGTCCGACATCAACACGACGCCGCTCGTCGACGTCATGCTGGTGTTGCTCATCATCTTCCTCATCGCGGTCCCGGTCGTCGTCCAGACGGTTCAGCTGCAGCTCCCCAAGGTCGCGTTCGAGCCGACGACGACGAAACCGGAAAACGTCTCCCTGTCGATCACGCAGGGCTCCGACGGTAGCTGTGCGGTCTACTGGAACCTGACCCGCGTCTCCTCCGACGAGCTGCTCGACCGTGCGGTCGCGAAGCTGGAGGCGGACATCAAGAAGGCGGGCGGCGTTGAGAATCTGACGCCCGAGGATCTGCCCGAAGTGCATATCCGCGGCGACATCAACGTTCCCTATCGGTGCATCGGCGGTACCATCTACACGATGCAGCGCGCCGGTTTCCCGAAGGTCGGCTTCATATCCGAGCCCGAGCCGGGTTCGCATACGCAGCGGCTTTAAGTTACAGCCCTTTGTGCCGCATTTTCAGACCTGATGGCCGGTCCACGTCCATCGATGAAAATGCTCTAGGAGTATCGCCATGGCAATGAGTGCCGGAAGAGACGATGGCGAACCGATGGTGGAAATGAACACGACGCCGTTGATCGACGTCATGCTCGTTCTCCTCATCATGTTCATCATCACCATCCCGATCCAGACCCACGCGGTCAAGATCGACCTGCCGCAGAACGCGCCGCCGACCGACAGCGTCATCGACCCTGTCAAGAACAAGGTGGCGATCGATCCCAGCGGCGTCATCACCTGGAACGGTTCGGCCATCGACCTGCTGACCCTGCGTCAGTATCTGCAGCAGTCGCTGCGGTTGCCGGTCGAACCCGAATTGCAGTTCCAGCCCAATGCCGCCACCCGCTACGTCGTCGTCGACGAAGTGCTGGCGGAGATCAAGCGCGCTGGCGTGACGAAGCTGGGCTTCGTCGGCAACGAACAGTACGGCAATTTCTAAGGCCGTCAGAACCGGAGCCGGCATAACGCCGGAACCGGTTCGGTAGGATTTGCGCATCGAAAGGGGCGCAGGACGGGCGTTCGCTGGATCATCGGACGTCCGTGCGCCCCCAGGGCACGAATACGCCGCCGCCGTCTGGCCGGGAATGTTCGACTTCCCGTTTCCGGGCGCGGGCTGGGGTGACGCAATCGGGCGCGTGATGCGCGGACCTGCATGGGGGCTGCTTCGGCGGCCCCTTATTTTTGCCCGGCCAGGTTCGGCTTAATGCTTTCTTCACCGCGACGGGCGATGATGCGGCCGGTCAAATCGGCATGGGATCATGGGCGCCAAAGTTCAGACAAACCCGTATCACGGCAATAATCGTCTGGCGGATCGCCGCACGGCTGTGATCGGCGTTCGGGTCCGACGCCCGGGCGAGACCTGGTTCAAGAGCCACATCACCGATGTCTCCGAAGTCGGCTTCCGCTTGAAAAGCTTCATGAAACTGGCGGCGGACGATGATCTGTGGATCATGCTGCCGGGCTTCGAAGGCCGCCGGGCGCGTGTGTTGTGGAGCCGGTCGCATGAATCGGGCTGCGTCTTCGAACGCCCGCTGCATCCGGCGATTCTCGATCACATCATCCAGATCAGCCAGTAAACCGGCGGCGATTCGCTTGCTGGCGCGCTTAGTTCAAAGGCCGCCATCACGCCGATGATTGGCGCCGATGGGGACGCCGGCCCATCGTCTCCTCCACGGCTGCGGTTACCCGCTGACGGTGCCGCTGGCCCGCTCCGGACCATCCCATCCGCGTCTCCATCCGCGTCGTCCTCGACCGGCGCGATGAACTTCGCTGCCGTCCATGCGATCTTCGCCTTGTTTTGGCAGCGGCCGCAGCATTGCCGATGCCGGGCGGTGATGGGCGCGGCGTCGCATCGGACTGGAGAGCATGATGACGCGACAAGCCTTCATGTCCACGGCCTCAACCCTCCCGTCCATGGCGGCTTCGAGTGTATTGGCGGCGCTCCGACGCAGCCGGGTGGCACTATATCCTGCTCGTCATGAATGGTGCTTCGACCGCCTGTTCTGCGCCTGCCGAAGCGTCATTCCGATCCATCGCGCATCGCCATCAATCCGTCAGAAGAACAGCTTGCGGAAGCTGATCGTCACCGCGCGCCCCAGCGGGTCCAGATAACCCGGCTGGTACCGGACCGGCGTGGTCCCGTTCGCATCGGTCACGCTGCGCCGCTGGTTGAAGAGATTGTCGATGCCGATCGATATGCGCGCCCCGCGCAGGAACGGATGGTTCTTCACCAGCGAAGGCATCTGCCCCAGATTGGCGAACAGGCGCAGGTCCACCGTCGCCAGGCTGCCGAAGTCCAGCCGCGACGCGCCGCCTGCCGTGCCGTTCAGGGCGCCGTCGACATGGGTGCCGCTTTCCCAATCCACGCTCAACCGCGCGCCGAGGCCGTTATTGGTATAGCCTATCCGTGCATTCAGCTCATGCCGTGGCTGGCCGCCCGACGACCCCGTGGCGTCGCCGTTCAGCAGGTCCAGTTCCGGCACGCCGGGCGCGATCAGGATGCTCTCCGTGAAATGCCAGCTGTGATAGAGGCTGAAGCTGAGCCGGCCGCCGCCCCCGCCGCCACGGCCGCCGCCGAAACCTCCCGGCCCGCCAAAGCCGCCGCCGGGACCGCGCGGACCTCCGCCAAAGCCTCCGTCCGGGCCGCCCCGACTGCCTTCGCCGCGTGGCCGCTCGCCGCCATCCTGTCCTTGAGGGGGCTGTCCGCCCTGGCCGCCGCCCGGCCCGCGATTGCCGAACAGGCTGCGCAGGTCCTGCAACTCCTTGGGCCGCTCCTCGGGCCTGGCGCCGGCGGCACGCCAGGCTTCCACCACCTTCTGGATGTGCGATTTCAGCGGAATGGAAAGGTCGAAACCCCAGCGGAGCTGCTCGCTCCGCGATCGCAGATAATTGATCGGCCGCGCATCGACCTGCACCAGATTGCCGTCTTCGTCCCGCAGGAAGCGCTTGGGGAAGGCGTCCTCAATGGCGGGGCTCGGCGTCGGGAAGGCCGAGATCGGGTTGCTCGTCCGGCTGTTGGTGTAGGTCGCCGTCAGCGTAAGGTTGGGTTTGTCGAACGGCTTGATATTGGCGCTGAGGCGGAACTGGTCGCGCACGCTCTCCTTGAGGGCGGCATTGCCTCCGCTCAGTTGCGTCACGAAGACGGTCTGCCCGGTCGCATAGTCGAACACCGACACATTGGGCGTGGACACCAGCGGATCGGTGATCTGCGTGCCCGTGGGCGCGGCGCGATCCTGGTTGGCCGACATCAGCAACTGCACGGCGGGCACCGGCCGCCAGCGCATGCCGTACCCCAGGGTCGAAAGCGTGCCGAAGTCGGAATAATGCTGCGCCGCCGCGTTCACATTGACGCCGATGTCGCCCACCGCGCCCAGCACGCCCTTCGACCGGCTGGTGATCGGCAGGTCGACGCTGATCTGCCCGCTGCCGATTTCCCGGCTGTAGCTGTTGTCGCGCTCCTCGCCCGAACGGATCGACCAGCTATCGAAGCCATTGGCCGATCCGCCCACGCGCACCGCGGTCGTCACCGCCCCGGCCGGCAGGTCGAACAGCGGACCCGACAGCAGCAGGTCGCCCTGCACCGCCTTCGATTCCGCCTCCGCCCGGTCGATCACCCGCGTCGACAGCAGGTCGGACGAAAAGCCGCCGAACGGGTCCGCGCCTGCATCGATCGCGCTCTGGATCGCTCCGGTCGCAAACCCCCGGTCGGTCGAAGTCCGGGTGTTCGAATAATCGCCATTGCCGGTGAACGACCATTGCCAGCCGCCGCCCAGCAGGCCGTTCAGCGTCACGCCGACATGGCCGGTCGTGCCCTTGATCTGCTGTCCCAACTCGCCCGCCTGGCGCAGATAGCGATAGAAGCTCGTCGGCGTGGCGAAGGGCGAGAAGGGGTTGCCGGCGGGCAGGTCGAACGCGGCTGCCTGAAACCCTTGCAGGCTGTCATTGTCGGACAGTTCCAGCCGCCCGTTGACGGTCACGGACACCTTGCCCAGCGCGCGGGCCAGCGTCGCATTGGCGGCGAAGCTCTCCGTCGCCGGGCTGAGCGTGCGATGATGGGCCAGTTCGCCGCCGGTCATGCCATTCCCGCCCACCAGAAAGGCGTCGAGGCCCGATTGCCGGTTGGCCTGCTCACCCTGCACGGTCGGCACCACGCCGCGCTCGCTCTCCAGCAGGGATGCGGCGGTCTTGTACTGCAGGTTGAGGGTGAAGCGATTATCGCCCCGGATGCGCAGCAGCCCGCCTTCCGCCGAGCCATTCTCCCGCCCGCCCTGCGTCGTCGTGCCCGCGCGCAGGTCCACCGTTTCGGCGCGGAACCGCTGGCGCAGCACGATGTTCACCACCTTCTGCGTCGGCGCATAGCCATAGCTGAGCGCCACCTGTTCGGGCAGGATGTCGACCCGCGCCACCGCTTCGGACGGGATGTCCTGAATTTCCGAAAAGCTGGAGATCCGCTTGCCGTTCAGCAGGATCACCGGCGTCCCATTGGTCTGAGGCGACAGTTCGGAGATCATTTCGGATATGGACGTGACGCCCAGGGCGCGGACATCGGCGGGGGAAAGCTGCTGCTCCGGCTTGACATTGCCGACCACCGCGCCGCGTTCGGGCTGGCCGGTGACGACGATCTCATCGGCATCGTCCATCTGCCCGGCCGGGCCCCTCGGCTCCTCGGTCTGCGCCATCAGCGCCCCCGGCGCCGCACTCATCATCAACGGAAACAGAAGACAGGCAAAGGAACGGCGCACTGTTTACCCCTTAGGATCAAACCCTGAATGCCCTCCCTCTAGGGGGAAGTTGTCGCAAGACTCTGGCAATGCCCATAAAGATTTGTCGCAAAATGTAATCCGGCATCGTGCCGCCCGGGTCGGGGCCGCATCGCAAAAGGCCCTGGCGGCGGGACTGCGACCTGCCATGCCGGAGGGGGATCGCGCGTCTGCCGATTGCATTGCCCGCCAGACTTTCTACACCTTTGCGCATGCGCACGCTCTATCCCGCCATCGAACCCTTCGCTTCCGGACATCTCGACATGGGGGATGGCCACCGCGTCTATTGGGAGCGGGCCGGGACGCCGGGCGCCAAGCCGGCCGTCTTCCTGCATGGCGGGCCGGGCGGCGGCATATCGCCCGACCACCGCCGCCTGTTCGATCCGGAACGCTACGACGTCCTCCTCTTCGACCAGCGTGGCTGCGGTCGCTCGACGCCCCATGCGGAGCTGGAGGCGAACACGAGCTGGCACCTGGTCGCGGACATCGAACGCCTGCGGCAGATGATGGGCGTCGACCGATGGCTGGTCTTCGGCGGAAGCTGGGGGTCCACGCTGGCGCTGGCCTATGCCCAGAGCCATGCCGACCGCGTGACCGAACTGGTGCTGCGCGGCATCTTCACCATCCGCAAGCAGGAGATCGACTGGTATTATCAGCAGGGCGCCAGCCGCATCTATCCGGACAAATGGGAACGTTTCGTCGCGCCCATTCCGGAGGCGGAGCGTGGCGACCTGCTCCACGCCTATCGGCGCATCCTGACCGGCGACGATCGCGCGCGGCAGATCGCCGCGGCCAAGGCCTGGAGCGTCTGGGAGGGCGAGACCATCCGCCTGCTGCCCGACGAAGCGCTGTCCGCCACGCATGAGGCCGATGATTTCGCGCTCGCCTTCGCGCGGATCGAAAATCATTACTTCGTCCATGGCGGCTGGCTGGAGGAGGGGCAGCTCATCCGGGACGCCGGGAAACTGGCGGGCATCCCCGGCGTCATCGTGCAGGGCCGCTATGACATGGCCTGCCCCGCCGAAACCGCCTGGGCGCTGCACAGGGCCTGGCCCGGGGCGCGCTTCGAGATGATCGAAGGGGCGGGCCATGCGTTCAACGAACCCGGCATATTGGACGCGCTCATCCGGGCGACGGACGGGTTTGCCGCTCAAGCGAAAGGATAAGCATGCGCATATGGATGGTGCTGGCGGGGGTCATCACCCTGATGGGCTGTGGCGAGAGCAGCGACCGGATCACCGCGGTCGACCGCCGGGATACGCCCGAAACCGGCGCCGCGGCCGCCGTCGCGAAGCTTGACGAGGCCCAGCGCAACGGCGTGCTGGAACGTGCGGTGCGGGCGTCGGGAGCGGCTTGCCCGACCGTCATCCGGTCGGAGCGGACCGAGGTGCGGCCCGGCGTCAAGGGCTGGAAGGCCGCGTGCAATGACGGCACGGCGCATCTGATCGAAATTCAGGCCGACGGCACCGCCAACGTCACCAGCCGCACCCACTGACCGTCGGCTTGGCGCATGTCCCCGTGCGAGGCATGGCGGTCCATGCCGTCAGCCTGCGGCGACATCCTGGAACTGGAGGTTGGCCAGCCGCGCATAGAGGCCCTTCTGCCGCATCAGCGTGGCATGGTCGCCCTGTTCGACCAGCCGCCCTTCGTCCAGCACGAGGATGCGGTCGGCGGCCCTGACCGTGGCCAGCCGGTGGGCGATGACGATGGTGGTGCGGCCCTGCATCAGCCGGCCGAGGGCATCCTGCACCAGCCGTTCCGATTCGGCGTCGAGGGCGGAGGTCGCTTCGTCCAGCAGCAGGATCGGCGCATCGCGCAGAAGGGCGCGGGCGATGGACAGGCGCTGGCGCTGGCCGCCCGAAAGGCGCGCGCCGCCTTCGCCCAGAAAGCTGTCAAGGCCCTGCGGCAGGGCGCGCAGGAAACCCTCCGCATTGGCGGCGCGGGCTGCGGCCCAGATCTGCTCGTCGCTGGCGTCCCATCGCCCGTAGCGAAGATTGTCGCGCGCGGAGGCGGCGAAGATGATGCTTTCCTGCGGCACCATGGCCATCATGCCGCGCACCTCGGCCGGATCGGCCTGGGGCAGAGGCACGTCGTTCAGGCGGATCACGCCCGAATCCGGATCGTAGAAGCGCAGCGCCAACTGGATCAGGGTGGACTTCCCCGCGCCGGAAGGGCCGACGATGGCGACCGTTTCGCCCGGCGCGATGTCGACGGAAATGCCATGCAGGGCCGCCTGGTCGGGCCGTGTGGGATAGCGGAAATGCACGTCCTCGAACTGGAGATGCGCGCCATGCTCGGTTCGCGGCACCGGGACGGGACGGGGCGGCGGGGTTATCTGCGGCACGGCGCTCATCAGTTCATGCAGCCGTCCAGCGGCGCCCGCTCCGCGCAGCAGGTCGCCCCAGGTCTCCGACAACGCGCCGAACGCGCCTGCGACAAGCCCGCCGGTCAGCACGAAGGCGGCGATGCTGCCGCCCGACAGGCGTCCGGCGGCGACATCCAGCGCGCCCTGCCACATGACCGCCGTGATCGACCCGAAGACCAGTGCGATGACGATGGCGGTCATCGCCGCGCGCAGGGCGATCCGGCGGCGCGCCGTGGCGAAACCCGCCTCGACCGTGCTGTCGAATCGCGCCGCTTCCCGTCCTTCCTGACCGAAGGCCTGCACGATCTTCATCGCGCCCAGCGTTTCCGACGTGACGCTGCCGACATCGGCCAGCCGGTCCTGGCTTGCCCGCGACAGGGCGCGCACGCGGCGGCCAAGGCCGATGATCGCCACCAATATGACCGGAATGCCCAGCAGCAGCAGCCCGGCAAGCTTGGGCGCCAGCGCGAAAAGATAGATGAGGCCGCCGGTGCCCGTCACCACATTGCGCAGCGCGATCGACACGGTCGATCCCACCACCTGGTCGATGATGGCCGTGTCGGCGGTCATGCGCGACGCGATTTCGGAGGGGCGGTTTTCCTCGAAGAAGCGGGGTTCCTGCCGCAGCAGATTGGCCTGGGTGGCCGACCGGATGTCAGCGACGACGCGCTCCCCCAGCCAGGACACGAAATAGAAGCGGGCGGCCGTCGCCAATGCCAGGACCACCACGATCAGGAACAGATATTCGAACCAGCGGCTGATGTCGCCGCCGCCCATGAAGCCGCGGTCGATGACCAGCCGGAACCCGCTGGGAATCGCCAGCGTCGCGGCGGACGAGATCAGCAGCGCGGCGAGCGCCCCGGCGATGCGGCCCGGATAGCGGCTGGCGAAGCGCCAGATCATCGCCAGGCTGCCGAGTGGGGGGCGCGCCTTGTCGCGCGGCGATGGTTGGTCCACATCCTCCATGGCGCCGCGCTCTAAAGGGATTTTGCGTGAAAGGGAACATTTCCCGGTTCCGAAATCCGACCGGGGGCTAACCGGCGGGCGCGATCTCCGCCGCCAGCGCCATGATGCGCTGCGGTCCGGCACGGCCGGTCAGGGCATAGGCCATGTCGCCCGCTTCCCAATAAGCGATGACGTCATCGGCGCGCCGCGCGAGCAGCGGCCTCGCCTCCGCCGGGGTTTCGGCCCGGTCCGCGAAGAAGGAGAGCTGCTCGCCCTCCGGCGTGGTGATCGACACGGCGACGGCGGGGCTGTCCGGCGTCGGGTAAAGCTGCACGTCATGGATGCGCCACCGGGCCGGTAGCGCCGGCAGGACGATGCCGGTCGAACGCTGTATCTCGCCAGGGTTGAGCGTGGCGCTTTCCACCTGCGACGCCATGCTCTGGCGCAGCAGCACGGTGCGGTGCGATGCGGCGGCTTCGTCCAGGAAGGTGGTGGCCTGCGCCGCCTGCGGAAATTCGCCCAGCTCGCCCCGCGCGATCCAGCCGGTGGCGACCAGCGCGGCGATGCCCGCCGCCCGGCCGAGATGACGCCATGCCCGGCCATGATCATTGTCATTGGCGACGGGGATCGATGTGTCGCGGCGGCGGCCCACCAGCGTGCCCTTGGTCCCGTCATGCTTCAGGCGGAAGTCGATATGCGGCCAGCGCTTGCGCCAGCGCCGGGCGACGAGCCGCTCGCCGGGGCGGGCCGCGTCGTCCAGCAGCACGACCGCGCCTGGGGACAGGCGCGCGAACAGGCTGTCCGCCGCGCCGCGCACCAACGGGTGCACCGCCCAGGGCGGACCGTCGATGATCAGCAGGTCGATGCTGTCGGGCAGGCTGTCCATGTCGTACCAGCGGCCCGGCCAGTCCTCGCTTTCCGCAACCAGCGGCGCGTGGCGCAGATCGGCCGTCAGCCCATGGTCGGCCAGCCAGTTGCGGGTCGCCTGCACGAAGCCGTCATGCTGGTCGAAGCTGGTCAGCCGCCCCCCGCCGTGCAGCGCCAGCGCACGCGCGGCGATCAGCGTCGATGCGCCCGCCCCCAGTTCCACCACATGGGCGGGCCGCAACCGGGCGATTTCCCGCACGATATGGCGGAGGAAACCGACATCGGCCTTCCAGCTCCCCAGATGCGGCAGGGCGTCATGGGGCAGGCCGAGCTCGTCCAGCAGGGCGCGCTTGTCCGCCTTGCGCCCGCCCGACAGGCTGGCCAGCAGCCAGGGCCAGGTGATCGCGCCGAAGCCGACGCGCCAGATCATGTCGGACAGGCGGCGCCGGGCCGCCACGGCATCGGCTTCGCCGAGGGACAGGAAACCGGTCAATTCTCTGGAGGTCACGGGTGCGCCTATCCTTTATCTGCGGGTCGAGACTGGTTATGCGGCGGGATAGCCGGTTCGCTTGGACCCGTATATCGCCAGCACAGGGAACGCCGATGACACGCATCATATCCGCGACTGTTGAACGTTGGCCGGTCGCGGGGGCCTTCATCATCAGCCGGGGCGCAAAGACGTCGGTGGATGTCGTGGTCTGCACGGTGGGCGATGGCACGCATGTCGGCCGGGGCGAGGGCACGGCGATCTATTATGAGGGCGAGACGGCGGAAGGCTGCGCGGCGGCGATCGACGCCTATGCCGGGCCGCTGGAGCGGGAGGCGCTGCTGAGCGCCATGCCGCGCGGTGCCGCCCGCAACGCGCTGGACTGCGCGCTCTGGGACTTGGAGGCGAAGCGCGCCGGGGTGCCGGTGTGGAAGCTGGCGGGGCTGGAGGAGCCCAAGCCCCTGCCGACCGCCTTCACCATCAGCCTGGGCGATCCGGAGAAGATGGAGGCGGATGCGCGGGCCGCGGCGGGGCGCGGCTTCGGCCTGCTCAAATGCAAGTTGACCGGGGAGGGCGACCGGGCGAGGATCGCGGCGGTGCGGGCGGGCGCGCCGGACGTCCGGCTGATCGTCGACGCCAATGAAAGCTGGCATGATCTGGACATTGTGGCGCAGGCGCAGGCGCTGGCGGAACTGGGCGTGGAGATGGTCGAACAGCCGGTCTTCCATGGCAGGGAAGAGCGGCTGGCGGGGATCAGGTCGCCGTTGCCGCTCTGCGCGGACGAGAGCTGTCATACGCGGGCCGATCTCGACCGGCTGGCGGATTTCGACGCAGTGAACATCAAGCTCGACAAGGCGGGTGGGCTGACCGAGGCGCTGGCCCTGTCGCGAGAGGCGCGGGCGCGGGGATTCCGCGTGATGGTCGGCTGCATGCTGGGCACGTCGCTGGGCATGGCTCCGGCCGCGCTGGTGGCGCAGGGGGCGGACTGGATCGATCTGGATGGCGCGCTGCTGCTGGCGAAGGATCGGGAAGGGGGGCTGGAACTGCGCGACGGGCTGCTGCTGCCTGGCGGGCTATGGGGCTTGGATTAAGTTATCTCCCAGCATGACGAAGGAGGAGGGGGGGGCGACCCTCAATAACCCAGCGTCAATCCCACCACATAATATTTCGGCCCCACATTGGCCTTGGCGCGCAGCTTGGGGATCAGCGGCATGGCGAGCGTCGCATAGGGCCGCATATTGTCGCCGCTGAAGCGCACGCCCGCGCCGATGGTGGCGGAAGCGGGGAGGGTGTAAGTCGCCTCGACGCGCCCATAGAGCTTCGTGTCGCCATCGCGCAGATAGACGCCGCCGCCCGGCGTCAGGCTGAAGCCGGCAATATCCATCGCATAGCCAGCGCCGATTTCCGTGCCCCAATGCCCGTCCGCGCGTCCGTAATTTACCTCGGCCCCGATCCCTTCGGCATGGGCGGCAGGGGTGAAGGCGAGCGCAGCGGCGGCCAGCAAATAAAAGGATTTCATGGCTGTTCCGAAATGTCCGTTCGTCATTGCACCCGCCTGACTCCGGCCGATGCGCCGGGCAAGCGGGAGCAGGCAAGGCGAGTCCGATATGCGATCAGGCGAGTCAGGCGGGGGCGCTGCCCCCCGGCTGGTCGACACGCACCACGGGCTGCACCTCAGGATAGGGCATGATCGCCCGGCCGTCGGGCGCGGCGGTAAAGCTGGTCTGCGTTGGATAGGCGAATTCGATCCCCTCCGCATTGAAGCGCTTCCAGATGGCCAGGCCCACGCGGTGCCGTGAGAGGAAATAATCATGGGTGTCGGGGTCGGGCACGTCGAAATTGAGCTGATAGTCGAGCGAACTGGCGCCGAAGCTGACCAGCCCCGCATTGACGAAGATATGCCCCTCCGCCTCCACGATCTCCTTCAGCATGGCGGGGATGGCGTCGGCCTTGTCCTCCGGCGTCTGGTAGATGATGCCGATGGCGAAGGTCACGCGCCGCTGCGCCAGCGTCTGCAGGCTGGTGATCTCCTTCTGGAGGAGGTTGGCGTTGGAGATGACCTTCTTCTCGCCGCTCATCGCGCGCAGATGCGTGCTCTTAAGGCCGATGCGCTCCACGCGGGCGGTGGTCTGGTCATAGGTGATGACCTCGCCCTGCCGGAAGGGTTTGTCGAAGATGATCGACAAGGCGGCGAACAGGTCGGAAAAGATGCCCTGCGCCGCAAGGCCGATGGCGATGCCGCCGATGCCCAGGCCCGCGACGAGGCCGGTGACGTTCACCCCCAGATTGTCCAGCACGACGATCAGCGCGATGGCGAACAGGGCGAAGGTCACGAGCACGCGGATCAGGCCCATGGCGTTGGCCAGGCTCTGGCTCTCGTCCGCCGAGGTGCGCCGTTCCACCAGACCCAATATGATTTCCCGCGCCCAGATGGCGCATTGGAAGACGGCGGCGATGGTGAAGAGGAAGACGACGGTCTTCAGCACCATCTCCGGCGGCCGGGCATAGCTCACCACCAGCCGTGCGGCGACCATCGCCATGAAGAAATGGGTGGTGCGGGCAAAGGCGCGGCCGGCGACGTTGGCAAGGCCCAGAGTGTCGCCGGGATGCCCCTTCAACCGTCCGCCCACGCTGCGCAGCGCCGTCAAAAGGCTGTAGATGGCCACAGCCGCGCCGATGGCGATCAGGATCTGCAGATAGTGGAGCGAGAACCAGTGGACCGTCGACTGCCACATCTCGGCCAGATTGGGCGGGCGGACGTCGATCTGCGGCAGGGTGGCGGTATCTTTCTTGGCGGCCATGAATATCCTTGCGGTTCTGGATGCGGATCAGGCCGCCAGGGGAAGGGCGGTCGAGCCGCCGGCCTCCTCCAGAAAAGCGATCAGTCCGCGTTCGTAACGGGAAAGATAGCGGGTTGCGCGCGGCAGGCGAAGCCCCTGTCGCCATGCATCCTGTCCGTTGCGGCAAAGCTCGATCAGCGCGGGGTGGATATAGCTTTTGCGGCTGATCGCCGGGGTGTTGCCCAGCGCGGCGGCGACCGGCTCGATCATCTGCTTGAGCGACACGCTGCCCGCCGCCAGCGTTTCGAAGGCAATGACGGAAGCGCCCCAGGTGCGGAAATGCTTGGCGGTGAAATCGCCGCCCATGGCTTCGGCTATATAGGCGTTGACGTCGCCCGAGGTGATGGGCCGGGCGACGCCTTCCTCATCCAGATATTGGAACAGATGCTGTCCCGGCAAATCCTGTACGGCGCGAACGAAGCGGACGAGGCGGCGGTCGGTGACGGTCAACTCATGCTCCCGCCCCGACTTGGCCCGGTAACGCAGGCGCAGCGCCTGTCCGCGCAGGTCGACATGGCGGCGGCGCAGCGTGGTCGCGCCGAAGCTCTTGTTCGCGGCGGCATATTGCTCGTTGCCGACGCGCACCTTGGCCAGGTCGAGCAGGCGCACGACGGCGGCCAGCGTCTTTTCCTTGCGCAGGCCGCGCCTGGACAGGTCGGCTTCGATCCGGGCGCGCAGCCTGGGCAGGGCGCGGCCGAAGGCGGGGCAGCCGGCATATTTCTCCGCCTCCCGCGCGGCGCGGAAATCGAGATGATAGCGATATTGCTTGCGGCCCCGGTCGTCATAGCCGGTCGCCTGGATATGGCCGTGCGGATGGGGACAGAACCAGCAGTCGCGATAGGCGGGCGGCATGGCGATGGCGTTCAGCCGGTCGATCTCTTCCCGGTCGGTGATGCGCGCGCCGCTGGCGTCGAAATAGGCCCATCCCCTTTTCATGGCCCGGCGCGTGATGCCCGGCAGGCTGTCATTGGCATGGACGAGGGAATCGGGCGGCATGGTTTTTCCTCAACCCGCCGCCAATCGCTTCGTTCCGCGACGGGCTGCCCAGAGGGAACCGGTGGAGGGCGAACGGTCCAATCGCGGCGCTCCGCCCACGATTCGCTGAATGGGCCAATCGATCCGTCACCCCCTTACCGGCGCGCCTTCCGGCGCCGCTCGCTAAAGCCGCTTGAATCGCATGCCGCCGGACAGTTGCCAGTGCTGCGGATGCCGGCGCATCACCGACAGATGGGCAAGGGTCAGCGTCAGGCACAGGATGGCGGCGGGGATCGCCACCGCCTGCGCCATTGGCGCCAGCAGGGCAACCGCCGTCGCGACGATCGTTCCGCCCAGCGCCATCAGGGTCGCGCCCGGTTCCCCATCCGGGCCGCGCATCCAGAACACGCACCCGCCGATGCCAAGCGCAAAGGCCATGGCGAATCGCGCCGTCTGCCCCTGTTCCGCCAGGCCGCAGCCGATCAGCAGCAGCAGGATCGCTCCCGTCAGGCCCCGACGCGGCAGTCGGCCCAGCAGATGGGCGATGACCGGATAGATCAGCAATTCGCCCATGGCGACGGCGGTGAGGATTGCGGTGGCGAGCCGGGCCTGCTCCGGTCCCGCGATCAGCGCCACGACCGCCGTCCCGGCCCAGGGCACCAGTCGAAACGGCGCCATGCGGATGTGGCTGATCCACCCCTGCAACCCCGCGCGGGTCTCCCAGCGCCGGTCGGCCAGCCGCAACTGGAAGGCGGCGATGATGAACAGCGCTTCGGCGCCCCATGGCAGCAGCGCCGGCGCAATCAGCGGCGCGGCGAGCACCAGCCCCAGCAGCAGGCCGTGGGCCGCGCCCAATATCTTCAACTCGCCCTTCATGCGGCGCTCCCTTGCGCGACGGGTGTTGCGGGAAATAACGGCTGGCGCGCGGCCAACTTGCGCTTCCGGGTCAAATAGGTGTCGAGGCCGATCTGCAAGGACAGCATCATGAAGATGAAGGGCTGATAGGCGATGCCCACGAACAGCGATCCCACCATATAGATGACATGGCCCTGTTGCAGGGCGAGCGCGAAGGGCGACACCCAGGCTTCATCGCCTTCCCGGTTCCGGTACATGCGCCGGATCGCCTCCGTCCGGATGAAGCAGATGAGGTGCAGCAGCGCCCACAGGAAGAAGCCGAAATAGCCCTGTTCCCCCAGCATTTCGAAATAGGCGCTGTGATAGGCGCGGCCATGGTCGGTGACGATGCGCTTTTCCATGCGCGATCCGGCGGCGTCGATCACCCGCTCCTGCATGACATAGGTGAACCTGTTCTGCAGATAATTGTCGAAACCGCCGCCGCCCGGATGCTCGCCCACATAGTCCAGCGTCCATTTCCACACGGCCAGCCGGGTGGAGGCGCTTTCGTCCTGGCTGTGATTCTCTATGGTCGACATGCGCTGCGTGAAGCTGGCCGGCAGGAAGGGGATGGTCGCCAGCGCCGCCAGCGCCATCAGCGGGCCGTAGAGGAACCGCCGCTTCGACCGCATCAGCATCAGCCCCGCCAGCACGGCTATGCAGACAAGGCCCGTGCGCGCCTCCGTGCCGATGGGCATCAGAAGGCAGGCGAAACAGAGCGCATAGGCGAACAGCCTGACCCGCCAGTCGGGCGGAAAGACGGTGCCATGTTGCGACAGCCAGAGGATCAGCGGGATCAGCGAAATGGCGACGGTCGAAATGATGCTGCCTTCATAAAGGCCGCTATTGTTGTCGACCATCAGGTTCAGCACGCCATAGCCGCCCCCCGACAGCGCCGTCTTCATGCCGCCGTTGATGATGATCGTGCTGGCGCAGAGCACCATGAACAGGGCCAATGCCTCGATCCGCAGGCGGGTGCGCAGGGTGACGGGCAGGAAAATGGCGAACAGCATCGCCTTCCACACCCAGCCCCATTTGGTCGCGGCGTTGATCGGAAAGTCCGCCGTCGCCGTGGTATAGCCGCACCAGACTAACAACAGCAGCAGGATCGCCTGCCGCGCAGACAGGCGGCAATCCTTCTTGTCGTCGACCAATATCCACGATCCCACCGCTGCCACGAAGGCGATGAAGGAGATGGGGACGCTGTTCAGCAGGAAATAGGAGAGGCGCTGGGGCGATACGATGTCGATATAGGCATAGACGGCGATCAGCAGGAATGGTCGTCGCAAGCCTGTAAGGAAGAAGGCGCCAAGGAAGGCGACGAAGAACAGGTCACGCATCGCCGCTCTCCGCCTCCAGGCCGGAGGGGGGATCGCGATCCAGGTCGGGCCGCGACAGCAGGCGCCAAGCCGCCAGCAGAATGACGCCATGGCTGATGAGAAGGGAAAGGGCGTCGATCATCGCGTGCTTGAGCTATCCGTCACTTCCAACATGCTCCTGCGAAGGCAGAAGCCCAGTCCGGACGGCAGGACTTAGGCTCCTGCCTTCGCAGGAGCATGTTGTACTGAAGCCCGAACCCTCCCACCCCTAACCCAACAGAGTTGACGGCCCGTTAAACCTTTTTCGGCAAGACTCGTCGCCATGACACGGATTCTCCATGTGCTGGACCACAGCCTGCCGATGCACAGCGGATACACTTTCCGCACCCGCGCGATCCTGCGGGCGCAATTGGCGAAGGGCTGGGAGGTGCGCGGCATCACCGGTCATCGCCATGCCGCGCCGGGGCCGCTGGAGGAGGTGGTCGACGGCCTGCATTTCCACCGCACGCCCGGCGAATCGACCGGCGGCCATGCGTTGCTGCGGGAATGGCGCGACATTTCCGCTCATGCCGACGCCATCGAATCGCTGGTGCGCCGGTGGCGGCCCGACATCATCCACGCCCACTCGCCGGTGCTGAACGCCATCGCCGCGCAGAAAGTGGCGAAGCGTCACGCTATCCCCATGATCTACGAGATTCGCGCCTTCTGGGAGGATGCGGCGGTCGGCAACGGCACCGGGACGGAGGGCAGTCCGCGCTACTGGCTGACACGGCAACTGGAAACCCATGCCGTCCGCGCCGCCGATGCGGTTGCCGTGATCTGCGAAGGCCTGCGCGGCGATCTGGTGGCGCGGGGAATCGACGCGGCCAAGATCATCGTCTCGCCCAATGGCGTCGACATGGACCAGTTCGGCACGCCCGTTCCCCGCGACCCCGCGCTGACCGCGCAACTGGGGCTGGAGGGCGCCGACGTCGTCGGCTTCATCGGCAGCTTCTACGATTATGAGGGGCTGGACGACCTGATCGCCGGCCTGCCGAAACTCGTGCGCGCCCGCCCGAAGGCGAAGCTGCTGCTGGTCGGCGGCGGCCCGTGCGAGCAGGCGTTGCGCGACCGGGCCATGGCCTCGCCCTTTGCCGACCATATCGTCTTCGTTGGCCGCGTGCCGCACGATCAGGTCGAGGATTATTATGCGCAGGTCGACATCCTCGCCTATCCGCGCAAGTCGATGCGCCTCACCGATCTGGTGACGCCGTTGAAGCCGCTGGAGGCCATGGCGCAGGGCCGGCTGGTCGCCGCGTCCAGCGTCGGCGGCCATCGCGAACTGATCGAACATGGCGTCACCGGCACGCTGTTCGCGCCTGACGATCCGCCCGCCCTTGCCGCCGCGCTGGCGGGGATGTTCGCGGATCGCGGCTTCTGGGAAGAGCGGCGCGCGGCGGCGCGCGCCTTTGTGGAGCGGGAGCGTAACTGGTCGTCAAACATTCTTCGCTACGAACCCGTCTATCGGCAATTGCTGGCGCGCCCTGAAGGGGCGCGGGCGGCGGCGTGAGAAGAATGCCTGGGCTGCTGAAGGCGCTTTCGGGCGCGCTCGGGCCCGGGCTGCTCCTCTTCTCGCTGCCCACAGGGCTGGTCGAAACGGTCGTGGCGTCGAGTGGCCTTAGCGAAGCCATTCCGGCCGCCGCGCCGCCGCTGGGGCTGAAGGCCCGGCTGCTGCTGGCGGGTTTCGGCGCGGCGATGGTCTTGGGCCTGATCTGGGCGGGGCAAAGGGAAAAGCGCGTCGCTCTGCTGACGCATGACAAGCAAGGGCGCGGGAACGGCGCCGCAGGAGTGAGTGAAATGGGTTTTGCATTGTCGAAGCTGAACTGGCTGTCGCGTGACCGGAGCAGGTCGGGTCCGGCGCTGCGCCGTGCCGACGCCCATCCCGATGCCCCCGCGCGTCCGCCGATCTTCGCCAGCCGCGACTTTGGCGGCCTCGACATTTTCGCCCGCACCGCACCCGGACGCGAAGATGGGGAGGCGGAAGCCGCTGTCGAGGCGCCCATCACCGCGCCGGGCAGCCTTTCCATTCCCGGCATGCCGGACAAGATGACGGAGGAAACGGCCTTCGCACGCCTGCAGCGCGCGTTTTCGCCGGAGACCGTCGATGCCGACCCTCAGGAGATCACGCAGCCGGCGCAGCCCGAGACCGCTCCCGCGCCTGCCCCCATCGCGCATCTTTCATTGGCGGAGCTGACCCAAAGGCTGGAACAGGGTCTTGCCCAGCGCAAACGCATGGGCCGGCCCGCCTCCGTTCTGGCCGACATGCCGGTCGAAGCCGCCGTGCCCGTGCGCGATAAGGTGGAGCAGGGCGTCGATGAAGCCCTGCGCGCCGCTCTGGGGACTTTGCGGACCATGGCCGGCCGCGCCCGCTGAACCGGCAGGCGAGAGCGCGCTGAAGGGCGCTCTCCCTTGATGGCTCTCACCAGTCCTCTATGGTGAGCGCCGACAATTCGACCCACTCGCCGCCCGGCACCGGACGGCGGCAGTCGATGCTGATGTCCGCGACGAAATGGCCGGACAGGCTCCATTCCGCTTCCTCGATTCCCTGGACGAAGGCTGCGCGCCGCTCGGCCGCATCGGGCCCGGCGAGGGTCAGCGCGACGACATGGCGCCGCCCCTGGAACAGCGCGCTCGCCCAGGGACGGCTGACGGCGCGCTCCACCATGACGGTTCCACCCGCCCGCGCGATCAGTTGCGACAGCAGACGGGGCAGGGGGTCGCGCGCTTTCGCCGCACCTTCATTTTGGAGCAGATTCCGGATGGGAGCGTTCACGTGGATGCTTGTCATTCGCCCATGCTCCTGCGATATGTGTTCATGAAATGTTCTACTCGCCTCTTCATTCTCATCCCGGGTTCGCGGCCCCTGCGCAGGTCGAAGACCAGCCGGGGATCGCGCACGCTCTCGCGGCCGAACCGGGTCGCGGGAATGCCGTTTTCCCGCAGAAATTTTTCGACCTCTCGCAACAGCATAGTCCCGCTTCTCCTCTGTCGATTCGATCCGCCTGCGCGAATCCCTCAGGTGATTTTCATGTTGCCTAATTTCCTACTTGTCTAGGAAAATTCCTATCAGTAATGGATGAGATATGGTCGGTATTGGAGAAGATCCGCGCATGGTGCTGGAGCGGCTGATTGCCGAGCGGGGCGACAGCTATTCCGATCTTTCGCGCCTGCTGAACCGCAATCCCGCCTATATCCAGCAGTTCATTAAAAGGGGCACGCCGCGGAAGCTGGATGAGGAGGACCGGCGCATATTGGCCCGCTATTTCGGCGTGGCGGAGGAAATGCTGGGCGGGTCGGTCCCGCGCGGAACCCCGCCGGTCAGGGTGCGGTCGCTGCCTTCGGTGGTCAGCGTGCCGCGGCTTTCGCTGGGCGCTTCGGCTGGGCCGGGTTCGCTGGACGAGGATGAGCGGGCGGCCGGCCTGATGGCCTTCGACGCCAACTGGCTGCGTCATCTGGGCGTTCGGCCGCAGAAAATATCGATCATCCGCGTCGATGGCGAATCCATGGCTCCCACGCTCAGCGATGGCGATGAGATCATGGTCAATCATGACGATGATGCGGCGCGGCTGCGCGACGGCGTCTATGTGCTGCGGCTCGACGGGGTGCTCATGGTGAAGCGCGTGGCCATGGGGCCGCGCAGGGGTTTTTTCTCCGTGCTCAGCGACAATCCCCATTATCCCGACTGGATCGACATCGATCCAGCGCTGGTCGTGATCGTGGGTCGGGTGGTATGGACAGGAAGACGGCTGGTTTAGAGCGGGTTTCGATGTGATTGAATCAGATCGCCGCTATAATCTCTTTATTGTCCGCGATTTCTTGACCAGCGATCGGTTCGATTGCTGGAAATCGCTCTGGGAGGCAGGCTGTTGAACGACAATGGCGCGGTCATCCGCAAGGCCACCGAATGGCGTGGGGCGCGGCTGGCGCTGGCGACGGTGGTGTCGACATGGGGCTCCGCGCCCCGGCCGCGCGGCAGCCATATGATCGTGCATGAGGACGGCCGGTTCGAAGGCAGCATATCCGGCGGATGCGTCGAGACCGACGTGCTCCAGCGCGCGGCGGAGGTGATCGGGGGACGGCCGGCGAATCTGGAAACCTATGGCGTGGCCGATGGCGACGCCTGGGCGGTAGGCCTGCCCTGCGGCGGGGAAATCAGCGTGCTGGTCCAGCCGGTCAGCCCGGAAGGCTTCGACCCCGCATTGTTCGAGCGGATCGCGGCGGAAAGCGAGAAGGGCAGGGCGCTCACCCTGTCGACGGATCTTGCGACCGGCCTCACGCGGGAAGGGACGGGGGAGGGGCAGTTCCACAACCGCTACGATCCGCCCCGCAGATTGCTGATCGTCGGTGCTGTGCAGATCGCCCAGTCGCTTAGCGCACTGGCGCGGGCAATCGGCGTCACTCCCGTCGTCATCGATCCCC
This sequence comes from Sphingobium sp. RSMS, assembly GCF_005406185.4. Lineage (NCBI taxonomy): Bacteria > Pseudomonadati > Pseudomonadota > Alphaproteobacteria > Sphingomonadales > Sphingobiaceae > Sphingobium > Sphingobium sp. RSMS. Next base: position 3,628,814 of record NZ_CM191257.1, read on the forward strand.
GCGGCCGTTTCCTGACGGAGGAGCGCTTCCCTGGCGTCGAACTGGACGACCGCTGGCCGGACGAAGCGGTTGCGGCCCGTTTTCCCGGCGAATCCACCGCGGTCGTGACGCTCAGCCACGACATCAAGATCGATGATCCCGCCTTGGCGGCGGCGCTGCGTGGGCCGACGGGCTACATCGCCGCGCTGGGATCGCGCAAAAGCCATGCGGCGCGGTTAGAACGGCTGGCTGCTCTGGGCTTTTCGGCGGAAGAACTGGCGCGCATAGACGGCCCCGCTGGCCTTGACATAGGAGCGATAGGCGCGGCGGAAATCGCCCTCTCCATCGCCGCGGGCATGGTCGCGGGCTTCAACGCCAAGCGCTAGAGCCAATCGACATTCAGATGATGACGAGCCGAGCCGAAGACCACCGAAGGTAAAATGGTGGTTTTCCGTGACCCGGCGCGCAGCCTACTCAAAGTAGGTGAGCACCGGAAGCACGGAAAAGCGTCATTTGCAGGCCGTCAGGGCTGAATGTCGATTGGCTCTAAGCCAAGCCTCCCCATCGACGAAGGGGAGGGCGGCCAGCCCTAGCAGCACTTCCCCCCATTTCTGCCCCCATAGCGTGCCTCCTGCCGCTCCCGGAAGAAGGCTGTCCGGTCCATCGGCGCACGCTCGGGATGATGCGCCCGCATATGGCGCAGATAGGCGTCATAATCCGGCACCCCGACCATCATATGCGCCATCTGCCGCAGCCGGTGGAGGAAGATGCTCATTCCGCCGGGACCAGTTGCGCCGGAATTTCCCGTGCGGTCGGCGCCGCCACCTTCCGCGCGGCGAGGCAGGTGCGGATGGTGAACAGCAGCACCGCCAACACCACGAACAGGAAGACCGCGACCAGCGCCGCGTCGATCCGGTCGTTGAAGATGATCTGCCGCATCTCCGCCATCGACTTGGCGGGGGCCAGCACCTCTCCCTCGCCCGCCGCGGCGCTGAACCGGGCGGCATGCGCCAGGAAACCGACCTTCGCATCGGCCGAAAACAGCTTGAGGAAGCCCGCCGACAGGGTGCAGATCAGCAGCCAGGCGGTCGGGATCAGCGTCACCCAGGCGAAGCGGTCCCGCTTCATCCGGAACAGCACCGCCGTTCCCAGCATCAGTGCGATGGCCGCCAGCATCTGGTTGGAAATGCCGAACACCGGCCAGAGCGTGTTCACCCCGCCCAGCGGATCGGTCACGCCCTGATAGAGGAAGAAGCCCCAGGCCGCGACGGTCAGCGCCGTTGCGACGACCCCGGGAGCCATGCTCTTGCTGTCCTTGAAGGCGGGCACCGCCAGCGCGATCAGATCCTGCAACATGAAGCGTCCGGCGCGCGTCCCCGCATCCACGGCTGTCAGGATGAACAATGCCTCGAACAGGATCGCGAAATGATACCAGAAGGCCTTCATCGCCGGCCCGCCCATGATATGGGAGAATATCTCCGCCATCGCCACCGCCAGCGTCGGCGCCCCGCCCGCGCGGGAGATGATGCTGTGCTCGCCCACATCCTTCGCGGTCTGCAGGATCAGATCGGGCGAGATGGGGAAGCCCATGGCCGTCACCGCCGCCGCCGCGCTGGCCGCGTCCTTGCCGATCACCGCCGCGGGGCTGTTCATCGTGAAATAGATGCCCGGATCGAGGATCGACGCGCCCACCAGCGCCATGATCGCCACGAACGCCTCCATCAGCATCGCGCCATAGCCGATCATCGGCGCATGGGCTTCGCTCGCGATCAGCTTGGGCGTGGTGCCGCTGGCGATCAGGGCATGGAAGCCCGAAACCGCCCCGCAGGCGATGGTGATGAACAGGAAAGGGAACAATCCGCCCGACCAGACCGGCCCGTTGCCGTTCACGAACTGGGTCACGGCATGCATTTTGAGCGGCGGCGCCATGATGACGATGCCGATCGCCAGCGCTGCGATCGCCCCGATCTTGAGGAAGGTCGACAGATAATCGCGCGGCGCCAGCAACAGCCACACCGGCAATACCGACGCTACCGCGCCATAGCCGATCAAGATCCAGCAAAGCTGCACCGGCGTGAAGGTGAAGGCCGGCCCCCAGACCGGCGAAGCGGCGATGTTCTGCCCATAGACGATGGCGGCGAGCAGCCCGACCAGTCCCAGCAGCGACACTTCACCGATGCGCCCCGGTCTGATCCAGCGCGTATAGGCGCCCATGGCCATCGCCAGCGGCACCGTCGCCGCCACGGTGAACATGCCCCAGGGGCTTTCCGCCAGCGCCTTCACCACGATCAGCGCCAGCACGGCGAGGATGATGACCATGATCATGAAGGCGCCGAACAGTGCGATGGTCCCGGCAACCTGCCCCATTTCCATGCGGATCAGCTCGCCCAGCGACTTGCCGTCGCGGCGCATGGAGATGAAGAGGACCATGAAGTCCTGCACCGCGCCCGCCAGCACCACGCCCGCAATGATCCAGAGCGTTCCGGGCAGATAGCCCATCTGCGCCGCCAGCACCGGTCCCACCAGCGGGCCCGCGCCCGCAATGGCGGCGAAATGATGCCCGAACAGCACCGTCCGGTCGGTCGCCACATAGTCGAGGCCATCGGCCCGCCGGATCGCGGGCGTGGGCCGCGACGGGTCGAGCCGCATCACATTTCGCGCGATGTAGAGCCCATAATAGCGATAGGCGACGAGGAAGCTGCTGACCGCCGCCACCACGATCCACAGCGCATTGACCGCCTCGCCGCGGGATACAGCCACCACCGACAGCGCCACCGCGCCCATAATCGCTATCATTATCCAGGGAATATGCCGGGTCATCGCTCTCTGATCGCTTGTTCGTTGGAAAGTGCGCACAGTAGAGCCGCAATCTTCAAAGACAATCATCTTGTCCGGAAACCGGACTGCGCGCCCGCTGCCGTTTGAACGGCCAGTCCGTTACTCCGCCTGCCCAGAGCGCCCACCATATGATCACCGGCTGCGCAGCCAGGCGCGGTCCGTGATACCACCAGCTCAGATGCACGCCGCCCAGCGGAATGTCGTTCAGGGCATGGTGGAAATTGGCGGGCCACACGCACAGGGCGTAGAGCGCGAGACCCATGCCTGCCGCCCTGCGCAGCGGCGTCAGCATCAGGCCGATGGCGCCGGCGATCTCGGCCACGCCGGTCAGCGCGATCGTCATATGGGGTGCGGGAACCCAGTCAGGCGTGATCGCGACGAAGCCGCCGGGCCGGGTCAGGTGCAGGGTTCCGGCCAGGCCAAAAGCCAAGGCCAGGACCATTTGCGCGACCCGTCTCCCTCTGCCGTGCGGCCTCGCGCCGTCGCGAATCATCCAAGCTCCAGTTCAGCCTCATTCTCGCCGTCCCAGATATGGGCGCGCTGCGCATGGACCTTTATCATGACAAGGCCGGGCGTGTCCGGCCCTTCCTCGAACCAGTCCTGCAACTGGCTGTTCCAATGCGCGCGGAACGCATCGCGATCGCGGATCAGGTCGGCGCGGCCCTCCACGGCGATGAACAGCGGGTTCTGCTTCAGCAACCCGGTACGCCCCTGAAAGGACAGGCCGACGCGCGGATCGCGTTCGATGTCCTTTACCATCAGCGTGTCTTCCGTGGTGAAATAAAAGCTGTCGCCGCCATAGGCGACATCCTGGTTGTTGCTCATCGGCCTTGCGCCGATCTGGCCGCCGTCGGCATGGGTCGACAGCATCGCGAAATCGATGTCCTTCATCTTCTCCGCCAGACTGTCGAGCGTCAATTGCATCATCGTCACTCTCCTTGTCCCCTATCGCGCAAACGCATGAAATCAGGGGCGGCTCCACCGGATTCGCCTTGGGAAAGAAAAGAACATATCATGAACATAATCGACCGATTCGCATGGAGCGCAATGTCATGGAAAACCAGCCCGGCAAGACCCTCTTCCGCCTGTTCTTCGCCCTGAAGCCCACATTGCTGATCGCCCGCCAGACGGATCATTTCGCGGAGGCCATCGCCGGCGGCGCCCGGCGCATCGCCGTGGATCACCAGCATGTGACGCTGGCGATCACCTGCGATTATGTCGAATATCCCTATGCGGTGATCAAGGCGCTGATGCGCGCCGGGACGGGCGTGATGGCGGAACCGTTCGACCTGCGGCTGGACCGGCTCAGCATCGGCAACCGGTCCGCCGCCCTGCGTCCGTCCCATAGCGTGCCGTTGCTCGGTACGCTTCAGAAGCAGATCGCGGCGGGCATGAAAGGCGCGGGGGTGATGCTGCGTCCCGGCTGGAGCTTCAGCCCGCACCAGACGCTGTTCTATCGCGACGGCCAGCCGGAACAGCGTCGGGTCGATGGCTTTGGCTGGCATGTCGACCGGTTCATGCTGATATGCAGCCATGTCGGGCGCACGCATCATGAGACCCTGGCCACCTGGACTCTGAAAGGAAGTGGGCAGTACAGCCTTTTTTAACCGCTCGGCTCCCGCGAGGAAAGCCTGCCGGGGATCAGCCGGAACTTGCGTCCTTGCCGATGATCCGGGGCGCCCGCACATAGCCGAAGTCGCCCGTGCCCGACCAGGACCGCCCGTCAGGATAGCGCAGTTCGATTCCCGCCAGATCGCGTTCGTCGGCCAGACGCATGTTGACGCCCATCATGCCGTTTCCGAACCGGGATACCGCGCTGGCGGATAGGGTGAAATGGGTGGTCGATCCGCATCGACCGCAAAACTGGATCTCCGCTGCCGGATCGTCCTTGTCCTCCCGGCAATAGCTTTGCGTGGCGCCCTCGACACGCACCTCGCGGGGGTGGAGATAGGCCCAGTGCGCGCCCGTTTTGCTGCACAGCGTGCAGTTGCATGCATTGATGAACGCCGGGCGTTTCTCGATCGTCAGGCCGATCCGACCGCAGAGGCAGGTGATCCTCACCATTGGCCGGGCCTCACCCTTGGGTCACGCTTTCCAGCACGGCGGCGCGCAATTCGGGAAGTCCCATGCCCTTTTCGCTCGACGTCGCGATGATGTCCGGATGCGCGGCGGGCCGTTTGCGGATCGCCTCGGCCACGGCCTCGTGGACTTCCGCAAGATGGCTGGCCTTCACCTTGTCCGCCTTGGTCAGGACGATGCGATAGCTGACCGCCGCAGCGTCCAGCATGTCGAGGATGTCGGTATCCACATCCTTGATGCCGTGGCGGCTGTCGATCAGCACCAGCGTGCGCTTCAGCTTCGCCCGCCCGCGCAGATAGTCGTTCACCAGGAACCGCCATTTGCGCACCATGTCCTTGGGCGCGCGGGCATAGCCGTAGCCCGGCATGTCGACCAGCCGGAAGCGCAATGGATCGCCCACATCGAAGAAATTCAGCTCCTGCGTCCGCCCCGGCGTATTGGACGTGCGGGCAAGGCCGTTGCGGTTCGTCAGCGCATTCAGCAACGATGATTTGCCGACATTGGACCGCCCCGCAAATGCCACCTCGTTCACCGCCATGTCTGGCAGGAATTTGAGGTCGGGCGCGGATTTGAGGAAGGCGATGGGGCCGGCAAAGACCTTGCGCGCTTCCTCGATCAATTCAGCCTGTTCCTGTTCGGTCAACGCCCCGGCCTTATTTCGCGGTCGCGGCGCTGAGTTGCGGGTGGCGCTTGTAGAGCCACCATTGCTGCAACATCGACAGGCAGTTGTTGGTGATCCAGTAGACCAGCAGGCCCGCCGCGAAGGGCGCCATGATGAACATCATCATCCACGGCATGATCGCGAACACCTGCTGCTGCATCGGGTCCATCTGCGCCGGGTTCAGCTTGAACTGGAAGTACATGCTGATGCCCAGCAGCAGCGCCAGCACGCCGATCCCCAGGAAGGCGGGCGGGGTGAAGGGCAACAGGCCGAACAGGTTGACGATGTGCAGCGGATCGGGCGCGCTCAGATCCTTGATCCACAACACGAAGGGCTGGTGGCGCATTTCGATGGTGAGCTGCAACACCTTGTAGAGCGCGAAGAAGATCGGGATCTGGATGAAGATCGGCAGACAGCCCGCGAGCGGATTCACCTTCTCGCGCTTGTAGAGCTCCATCATCTCCTGCTGGAGCTTGGGCTTGTCGTCCTTATATTTCTCCTGCAGCGCCTTCATCTTGGGCTGCACCGCGCGCATCGCCGCCATGCTGGCGAACTGGCGCTGGGCGACGGGGAACATCAGGCCGCGCACCACGAAGGTCAGGCAGATGATCGCCACGCCGAAATTGCCGATATGCTCGAACAGCCAGTGGAGCAGGGCGAAGATCGGCTTTTCGAACCAGTAGAACCAGCCCCAGTCGATCGCCCGGTCGAACAGCGGGACGCCGGCGTCCTGATAGGCTTCCAGCGTCTTCACCTCCTTGGCGCCGACGAACAGCCGGTTGGTCTGCGTCACTGCCTTGCCCGGCGCGACCATGATGGGGGCCAGCGACACGTCGGTCTGGAACTGCGTGCCGGCACCTTTACGCATCTGGCCGGTGAAGGCGGCCTTCTGGTCGGGAATCAGGGCGGAGAGCCAATATTTGTCGGTGAAGCCGATCCAGCCGCCGGTCGACTGGAAGCTCTGCGTCGCCGGACCCTTTTCCAGATCCTTGTAGTTCACGTCATAATTGGCCGCGCCGTTGAACACCCCCATCGGGCCGACATGGATCGTCCAGGTGTCGGGATCGGCCGAGGGAGTCGCCCGGCTGACATAGCCGTAGCTCTTGACGCCCACCGCGCCGGCGCCGCTGTTCGACACCTTCTGCTGCGCGGTGATCATGTAATTTTCGTCGATGGAATAGCGGATCTCGAAGGTCTGGCCCGCGCCATTGTTCCAGGTCAGCGTGACCGGGCTGGACGGGGTCAGTTCCTTGGCCGACGCCGTCCACAGCGTGCTGCCGTCCGGGGTCTTCACCCCTTCGCCCTGCCAGCCGAAGCCGGCGAAATAGGCGTGCTGGGTGCCGCTGGGGCTGTAGAGGCGAATGGCCGGCGACGCCTTGGCGATCGTTTCCTTGTAGGTCGGCAGCACGATGTCGTCGATGCGCGCGCCCTTCAGGTTGATCGATCCGGTGATCTTGGGCGTGCGGATGGGCACGCGCGGGCTGTCCTTCAGCGCCAGCGCCAGGTCGCGGACCGCAGCGGACCCTTCCGCCGCGGGGGCGGCGCCGGACGGGGTGAGCGGCGTGGTCTTGCCGCCCTCGATCTTCGTGGCCGGCGGATTGGCGGCGGGGAAGAAATATTTGGCGACATAGGGCCAGCCGAACAGGATCGCCGCGGTCAGCAGCACCGCCAGGATGATATTCTTCTTGTCGTCCACGCTTGTCGGCTCCGCCGTATCTCGAAAATTCGTATCAGGGGACCGGATCGTAACCCGAACCGCCCCATGGGTGGCATCGCATTAGCCGCTTCGTGGCCAGCCAGCTACCCTTCACCGCACCATATTTGCCGATCGCCTGAATCGCATATTCGGAACAGGAGGGCGCATAGCGGCAGGAAGGAGGCAAAATGCGCGAAGGCCCAAGCTGCCAGAAGCGCGCGATCAGGATGAAAAGGCGGGCGATCACGGCCTATCCCTGCCATGTCTGTCCCTGCCATGTCTGTCCCCGCCATGTTCTTGCGAGGGCGGGAAGCCCGTTCCGCCGCTGCCTTCCGTCGCCACCTCGAATCCGGGTTCCTGCCTGCGCAGGGGCGCCCTATCTTTCGGAGGGGAAGGCCGCCCCTTCCTGCGCGGCGCCTCATCAACAGGCCGGCTCATCACCTTGCCCAGCGCCTTTTCCAGCTCCCGGCGAAGCAGGCCGAAGTCGCGCTCGATCCCTTCGGCGCGCCCGATCAGCACATGATCCGCTCCGGCTATGCCATGCGCCGGCAACAGCTCCCGCGCCAGAACGCGAAAGCGGCGCTTCATCCGGTTGCGGATGACAGCGCCGCCAATCTTTTTCGTGACCGTGATGCCGTACCGCATCGCCGGATCGCCGTCGCCGCGTTCGCGCACCAACAGGACAAAGCCTGGCATGGGCGCGCGCCGCCCGCGATTCGCCGCCAGAAAATCAGCGCGCCGGGTCATGACCGCAGGCGCGCGCTCAAGCGGCGCGTCGTTCAGGCGCTCAGGCTCTTGCGGCCGCGTGCACGACGAGCGCGCAGCACGTTGCGGCCGCCGGGGGTCGCCATGCGAGCGCGGAAACCGTGACGGCGCTTCCGAACCAGATTGCTCGGCTGATAGGTGCGCTTCATCGTTCATTCCTCAAAAAACTAAAAGAATCGGGCGTGACAAAAAAGGGCCGCCGGGCGGGCGGCCGCATGTCAGGGGGCGTCCGATAGGCAAAAGGGAGAGGCGAGTCAATGGCGGAGGAGAAGGTCGTGATGGTTTCGAGGACGGTTGAGCGCGATGTCGGATTCCGGTCAAGCGCTGTCGTCCGTGGATCATCATACCGCGGGAACCTGGCTCTCATGAGCCGCCTGTCTCATTCGAGTGCTTCGCAGAAGTACGGGGCACCTCAAGAGACGCACTTCAAGGAAAACGGAAAGTCAGCAAACCGCGCGGAAGCCGCCGCTTACTTCCCCCGCGCGGACGCCACCGCGGCCTTCAGGGCGTCATAGCCCACGGCCCCGTTCAGCACCTGACCCCCGATGACGAAGGTCGGCGTGCCGCTTGCCTGCAGTTTCTGCGCCAGCCCGATATTGGACTGGATCTCCGCATCATATTTGCCCCCCGCGATCGCCGCCTGCGCCGCCTTTGCGTCGATCCCGACCTTCGCCGCCGCCGCGAGGATCGTCTCATGCGTTACCTTGCCCGCTGCATAGAGCGCCCGGTGGAAGGGCATATACTGGTTCTTCTCCGCCGCCAGCAGCGACACCTTCGCGGCATCGATGCTCTCGTCGGACAGGATCGGCAGTTCGCGATAGACGACCTTCACTCTCTTGTCCTCACCCACCAGCCTGGCGAGATCGGGCAGCGACGCCCGGCAATAGCCGCAGGCATAGTCGAAAAATTCGACCACGGTCACATCGCCATTGGCGGCCCCTTCCCACGCGCCGGCATAGGGGGTCTCGATCGTCTTGCGACTGGCGTCGATCATGCCCGACATCCGCTTCGCCTGCAGCTTCTCGACGGCTTGCGGGATGATCTCGGGATGTTCCAGGATATAGTCGTGCACGATCTGCTCGATGGCGGCCTTGTCCCCGGCGTCGACGCGGCCCGTGCTCTGGGTGCCGAGCGCCGCGCCCGTCGCGGTGGCGGCGATGAAGGCGAAAACGCCAAGGGTCATCATGATGGTCCTGTTGGAAAGCGCTGCGCGAAAGCTGGGCCGCCTTTGGTCTGTCATCGTTTCTTTCGCTTCTGCTCGACGGCTGCGCGGGAAACCATGGCGATATCCTGCGCGCGCAGATAGTCAACCGTGCCCGGCTTCAATCCCTGCATCGCGGCGTCGGCGCTGCGCAGCGCCATCTGGTCCTCGCCCATCATCGAATAGCGTTCCGCCGTCGCCAGCGCGGCGCGGGGCAGGTCGCCGCGATGTTCATAGACCACGCCCAACTGGTACCAGGCGAAGGGATTTTCCCGGTCCCGCGCAATGGCGTTGCGCAGCACCTTTTCCGCCTCCGCGAAATTCGCGTCATTTTCCGTCGCGATCAGCGCATGGCCAAGCAGCGTGGCGATCAGCGGCTGGTTGGTGAGCTGCACGGCCTCCCGCAGCGGCGGGATGGCGTCGGCGGGCTTGCCGCTTTCCAGCAGCACCTGCCCCTTCAGTTCCAGAAAATAGGGATCGTGCGGCGCGGCGGCCAGCAGGGCGTCGACCTCCGCCAGCGCCTTGTCCGGATAGGCGCTCTTGTGCCAGGCATAGGCGCGGGCATAATGCGCCGGCAGCGACTGGTCGCTTTCGGGATATTTGAGCAGGGTCTGGCTGGGTTCCGACACGAAGCCCACCAGCTTCGCCTTGATCCTTTCGAACCGCGCCTCCAGCTTCGGGTCCATCGGCTTGTCCCAGGCGGGATCGACCGTATAGACTTCCCGCAGCACATTGATGCGCTCGCCTGAAAGGGGGTGGGTGCGGCCGTAACTGTCGTCCTGCGGAATGGCGAGGCGATATTCCTGGTTCTGCAGCTTCTTGAAGAATTCCAGGCTGCCCTTGCCCGAAACCCCCGCCTTGCTGAGATAGCGCGCGCCGGCAAGGTCGGCGGAGCTTTCCTGCGCCCGCGAAAAGGCCAGGAACTTGCCCATCGCCGCCTGCTGCCCCATGCCCAATATGCCCATGCCCGCTTCCGCGCCGCCCGCCGCGATCGCCGCCGCGCCCAGCACCAGGCTGAGCAGGGTGATGCCGGTCGCCTCCTTCATCCCTTCCCCGTAACGGATGACATGGCCGCCCTCGATATGGCCGAGTTCATGCGCGACCACGCCCTGCACCTGGTTCACATTGTCGGCGGCCGCGATCAGCCCGCTATGCACCCAGACATATTGGCCGCCCGCCACGAAGGCGTTGATATTGGGATCGTTGATGACCAGCACCTGGACATTGCGCGGCTCCATGCCGGCCGCCTGGACCAGCGGCGCTGACATGTCGGCCATGAACGCCTCTGTCTCCGCGTCCCGCAGGATCTGCTGCGCCGCGGCCGGGCGCGACAAGAGGGCGAGCGATGCGGCGGCGATGGCCGCGAAACGAAGCCAGCGCGCGGTCATGCGAGGATGGTTCGGCGTGCAGGGGCGGTGCGGGGCAGGGGAAGAGGCTCCATCGCTGACTGTCAATGCCGTCCAGGGGATGAACGGCAACTGAAAGGCGTTATGTAGCCCATAAAGCGGCAGGTCCAATAGGGGCTTTGGCGGGAAGCGAACACCCACTTTATCCCTCTCCCTGGAGGGAGAGGGCTGCGCAGACTTGGCAGCTTGCTGCCTAGTCGTAGCTGGGTGAGGGGGTGCGATCCAAAGGATCGCGTGGGCCGCAGGCCCGCTCCCCTCTCATCCAGATCAGCCCCGGCTCCTTCGTCGCCAAAGCTTCCCATCCTTCTCCTTCCACGGATAAGGAAGGTCCTGAAATAGCTGCAAAATCCCACCCGGGACTTCAGCCTTCCGAAAATGAAAACGCCGCCGTCCGGCCGCCCGAAGCGGCAAGACAGCGGCGTCTTTCCATCGCCTGTCGGCTTACTGGCCGAAGGTGCGCTGCCACCAGCCGCGGCGCGGTGCGCCATCGTCACCTTCGTCTGCCGCTTCGGCTTCTCCGTTCACGATGACCGTCTCCGCAGCCTCATCCGATGGAACGGCCTCGACGGGCGTTTCAACGGATGGCGCGGTCTCGATGGCAACGGCTTCCTCGACCACCGGATCGGCCTTCTTGCGACGCGTGCGCTTGGGCTTGGCCGGCGCCTCTTCGGCGGCGGGCGCTTCCGGTGCAGCCTCGGCAGCAGGTGCTTCCTCCGCCACCGGATCGGCCTTTTTGCGGCGCGTGCGCTTGGGCTTGGCCGGCGCCTCTTCGGCGGCGGGGGCTTCCGGCACGGCTTCGACGGGCGTTTCCACGGGAGCTTCGACCGCAACGGCTTCCACCGCTTCGGCGGCAGGTGCGGCGCTTTCCTTCGCCTTGCGTGCACGGGGGCGGCGGCGGGTCTTGGGTGCTTCTTCCTCGGCAAGGGCTTCGGGCGTTGCTTCCGCCACGGGCTCCTGAACGACTTCGGCCTCGACGGCTTCGACCGCTTCCTCGCTTGCAACCGAGCCTTCGCTCACCGCTTCCTCGCCGGCTTCGCGGCGGCGTCGTCCGCCCCGGCGGCCCCGGCGGCCCCGGCGACGGCCTTCGCCCTCCGCTTCGGCGGCGGCTTCGGCCGGAACAGCCTCGGTCTCGCCCTCGATCTCGGCTTCCTCTTCGGCGCTGTCGGCGTCCTCGCCAGCCTCGCCTTGGGTCTCCGACTCGGCGCGATGCTCGTCGCGCTGACCGCCGCGACGGCGACGACGGCGGCGACGGCGACGGCCGCCTCCTTCCCGATCATCGCCGCGATCCTCGCCCCGCTCGGCGCGTTCCTCCTGCGCGGCGTCGACTTCCTCGATCTCTTCCTCGTCCAGTTCCTCGATGACGTCGAGATCGTCATCCTCTTCCGCGATCGGCGTATAGTCGACCACCCGCTCCGGACGCGGCCCGCTGGCCTCGACCGACATGCGCGCGCCTTCGACCTCGCCATCGGGCAGGATCGCGATGCGCACGCCATAGCGCTGCTCGATCTCGTCCAGCTCCCGGCGCTTGTTGTTGAGCACGTAGAAGGCCGCTTCCTGACTCGCCCGCAGCGTGATCAGGCTGCCGCGACCGCGCGCCGCCTCCTCTTCCAGCATGCGCAGCGCGCTGAGGCCCGCCGACGAAGCGGTGCGGACCAGCCCCGTGCCTTCGCAATGCGGGCACTGGCGGGTCGATGCTTCCAGCACGCCGGTGCGCAACCGCTGGCGGCTCATTTCCATGAGGCCGAAGCCGGAGATCCGGCCGACCTGGATGCGGGCGCGATCGTCCTTCAGCGCCTCCTTCATCGCCTTCTCGACCTTGCGGATGTTGGAGTTCATCTCCATGTCGATGAAGTCGATGACGACCAGGCCCGCCATGTCGCGCAGGCGCAATTGACGCGCAATCTCCCGCGCCGCTTCCAGATTGGTGGCGACAGCGGTCTGCTCGATGCCATGCTCGCGGGTCGACCGGCCCGAGTTGATGTCGATCGAAACCAGCGCCTCGGTCGGATTGATGACCAGATAGCCGCCGGACTTCAACTGAACGACGGGATTGTACATCGCCGCGAGCTGGTCCTCGACGCTGGCGCGCTGGAACAGCGACACCGCGTCGGCATATTGCTTCACCCGGCGCGCATGGCTGGGCATCAGCAGCTTCATGAAGTCCTTGGCCGCCTTATAGCCATATTCGCCCTCGACGATGACCTCTTCGATATCCTTGTTGTAGATGTCGCGGATCGCCCGCTTGATGAGGTCGCTGTCATTGTGGATCAGCGCGGGTGCGTCCGATTTCAGCGTCTTCTCGCGGATTTCGTCCCACAGGCGCGCCAGATAGTCGAAGTCGCGCTTGATCTCCGGCTTGGTGCGCTGGAGGCCCGCGGTGCGGACGATGCAGCCCATGGTGGAGGGCAGGTTCATCTCCGCGATGATCGACTTCAGCCGCTTGCGGTCGGCGGCGTTGCTGATCTTGCGCGAAATCCCGCCGCCATGGCTGGTGTTCGGCATCAGCACGCAATAGCGGCCGGCAAGCGACAGGTAAGTGGTCAGCGCCGCGCCCTTGTTGCCGCGCTCCTCCTTGACGACCTGCACCAGCAGCACCTGGCGGCGCTTGATGACGTCCTGGATCTTGTAGCGGCGGCGCAGCGCCATGCGCTTGCGGCGCAGTTCGTCGGCGGCATCGTCGCCCTTGCCGCGACGGCCGCGGCCCCTGCCGTTATCGCCGCCATTGCCGTTCTCGGCCGTTTCCTCGCCATGATCCTCATCGTCATGATGATGGGTGGCCTCGACGACTTCCAGCCCGCCGTCGGCGGCGACATCCTCGTCATCCTCGACCTCGGCGCGCAGCGCGGCCTCTTCCTCCGCATGGGCGCGTTCCTCGCGCAGCAGCGCTTCGCGGTCCTCGCGGGGGATCTGATAATAGTCGGGGTGGATTTCGCTGAAAGCCAGGAAACCGTGCCGATTGCCGCCATAATCGACGAAGGCCGCCTGCAAAGACGGTTCTACGCGAGTGACCTTGGCGAGGTAGATATTGCCCTTGAGCTGCTTGTGCTCGGCCGATTCGAAGTCGAACTCCTCGATCCGGTTACCTTTGACGACCGCGACCCGGGTTTCTTCCCGGTGGCGCGCATCGATCAGCATACGCATTGTCATTTATTGTTCTCCGGCGCTGGCGGCCGACGGCACTGGGCCGGGCTGCCGCGCGATAGTAAGGGGGCGGCGCGAGTTGCTGCATCGCCCGGTTTGGCATGGAAAATTGCGTGTCTGCTGCCGGGGCAGGGCCGGACCATGTGCCGGACACCACCAACCACGCCGCATCGCCCGGGATCGGGTTCAGCGTGGATTGGAAATCATGCCTCATGCAGCGTCAACCTGTTCGTGCATCGGTTCCGGGCGTTGCCGCCCGCCGGTGCCATCGTGAATATCCCCGAAAGAACGTCGCCCGAAAAGGCGCGTCTCCAAGGAATGTGAATGGGTAGCAGTCAAAATGGCAAGGAGCAACGGCTCCTGGAAATATTGTTTCGCGTCGCGCCACTTTGACCCGAATGGCGCCAGGCGGTTTATCGCCCCTTATGTGAAGATGGTGTTAAGCCTGCCGTTCGGCAATGCTTGACGCATCATTCGGTTGTCGTTCGCCTGCGCGCGTGAAATTGCGCTGGACGGCGACGGGCCGCGCGGTGCACAAGCGGCGCATGCTCCAAAGTCTTGCGCTCGCAAGCATGATCCTTTCGGCCGTCCCCACTTCCGCCGACCCGCTCCATGGCGACCGGGCGAGCATGCGCTTCGACGCGCCCGCGCATATGGCGCCCCGTCCGGCGAAGCGCCTGCACAGCATCACCGTTCCCATCCCGCCGGTGGCGCGCGGCGTTTCCTTGCCCCCGGTGGAGGGACCGCGCGACGCATCCCGCCCGCTGGTCGTGATCGATGCCGGCCATGGGGGCCATGACCCGGGCGCCGTGAACCGCGACAATGGCGAGCGCGAGAAGGACGTGACGCTCGCCATCGCGCTGGCGATCCGCGACCAACTGGCGCGCTCGGGCCGCGTCCGCGTCGCGCTGACCCGCAATGACGACCGGTTCCTGGTGCTGCAGGAGCGCTACGGCATCGCGCGCCAGCTCAATGCGGACCTGTTCATCTCCATCCACGCCGATTCGGCCGATGACGACCAGGCGCGCGGCGCGACCGTCTACACCTTGTCCGAAACCGCATCCGACCGCGAGGCGGCCCGGCTGGCGGCGCGAGAAAACAAGGCGGATATGTTGAACGGCGTCAATCTGGGTGGCCAGCCCAGCGATGTCTCTTCGATCCTCATCGACCTGACGCAGCGGGAATCGATGAACCTCTCGGTGGCCTTCGCCCGGCTGCTCCAGCGCGAGGCGGCGCCCTATGTGCCGTTTCGCGGCACGGCGCACCGCTTCGCCTCGCTGATGGTGCTGAAGGCGCCCGATACGCCGTCGGTGCTGTTCGAGGCCGGCTATCTTTCCAACAGCGCCGACGCGGCTTTCCTGGCGTCGAAGGCAGGCCAGGCCGACATCGCCAAAGGCGTCGCCCGTGCGATCGAAGTGCATTTCGCCCGCAGGCTGGCGGTTGGTAACGGCGGTTAGGGCCCGTCCTTGCCGTCTTGCCGTCATGCTGAAACAGGTTCGGCAAAATCAGAACCGAGCCGCCAACGCACTCCGGCCTCACATGGGCATTCCACTCTGGCGCTTCCCCCATTTTGACCTTACAGCCTCGACCATCATGGAAGAGGCACGCCCCAAATACGCCGCATCGTCCTTTGCTCAGCGCCTGCGCCGCGGCGCGAGCGGCTTTGGGGAACGCCTCCGGCCCCATTGGGACAAGCGCTGGTTCCGCTGGATCGCGATCGGTTTCGGCGGTCTCCTCCTCGCCTATGCGCTGTTCTGGCTGGTCTTCGCGCGCGGGCTGCCCGATGCGGCGACGCTGCTGGAATATGAACCGCCCCTGCCGACCATCGTGCGCGACACCAACGGACAGCCGGTCCACAGCTATGCCCGCGAACGGCGCGTGCAGCTCCAGTATAGCGACTATCCGCCGCTCCTCATCCGCGCCTATCTTTCGGCGGAGGACAAGACCTTCTTCGAGCATCATGGCGTCGACATCCCCGGCTTCATCGGCGCGGTTTTCGATTATGCGACCAAGATCGGGTCGGGCCAGCGCGCCCGCGGCGGCTCCACCATCACCCAGCAGGTGGCGAAGAACCTGCTGATCGGCGACGAATATTCCCCCACCCGCAAGGTGAAGGAAATGATCCTCGCCTATCGCATGGAGGGGGTGCTTTCGAAGCAGCAGATACTGGAACTCTACCTCAACCAGATATTCCTCGGCCGCAACGCCTATGGCGTGCAGGCGGCGGCGCGCGCCTATTTCGACAAGGATGTGGCCGACCTCAAGCTGCATGAGATGGCCTATCTGGCGATCCTGCCCAAGGGGCCTGCCAATTATCGCCCGGAAAGCCCGACCGGCCATGAACGCGCACTCGAACGCCGCAACTGGGCGCTGGGCGAAATGTACAAAAATGGCTGGATCACGGAGGCTCAGCGGAACGAGGCGCAGGCCCAGCCGCTCGGCACCGTGGCCGCGCACGGCTCCAGCTTCGACGCCCGCGCCGGCGGCTATTATATGGAGGAGGTGCGCCGCCGCCTGATCCAGCTTTTCGGGGAGAAGGCGGAGGATGGCCCCAACAGCGTCTATGCCGGCGGCCTTTGGGTCCGCAGCCCCTATGATCCGAAGATACAGGATCTGACGACGACGGCGTTGCGCAACGGGCTGTTGCGCTTCGACGCGGGCAAGGGATGGTCCGGGCCGGTCGCCAGGATCGACATGGATCGCGGCTGGAAGCGCGAGCTGGCGGCGAGCTATATCGACGTGGACTATGCCGGATGGCGTGTCGCCGTGATCGTCAGCCGGGATTCCTCCGCGGCGCAGATCGGCTTTTCCGATGGATCGACCGGCACGCTGCCCGCAGGCGCCGCGCAACTGCCCTATCGCAAGACGGGCGGGCCGGCCTTCGCCGCGATGAAGCCCGGCGACCTGATCGTGGTGGCGCGCAACGGATCAAGCTGGGCGCTGCGCAACGTGCCCGAAGTCTCCGGCGGCATGGTGGTGGAGGAAACCCATTCAGGCCGCGTCCGCGCCATGCAGGGCGGCTTCGACAACCGTCTCTCCTCCTACAACCGAGCCACGCAGGCGATGCGCCAGCCGGGATCGACCATCAAGCCCTTCGTCTATGCCGCCGCGCTGGACAATGGCATGACCCCGGCCTCGATCATCGTCGACGGTCCCTTATGCGTCTATCAGGGCGCGGGCCTCGGCCAGAAATGCTTCCGCAACTTCACCGGGGGCAGCGCCGGGCCGCAGACCATGCGCTGGGGCGTCGAACAGTCGCGCAACCTGATGACCGTGCGCGCCGCCAGCCAGACCGGCATGGACCGTGTCGTGCGCACCATCAAGGCGATGGGGATCGGGGACTACCAGCCCTATCTCTCCTTCGCGCTGGGCGCGGGCGAAACCACGGTGGAGCGGATGGTGAACGCCTATGCCATGCTCGCCAATCAGGGACGGCAACTCAGCCCCAAGCTGATGGACTATGTGCAGGACCGGCGCGGCAAGGTGATCTGGCCGCTGCGCTGGCGCGCCTGCGACGGCTGCAATATGGCCAATTGGGATGGCAAGCCCATGCCCCGCTTCGGCTTCGAAGGGCGGCAGGTGATGAATCCCATGACCGCCTATCAGGTCGTGCACATCGCCGAAGGCGTGATCCAGCGCGGCACCGCCACCGTGCTGGCGGACCTCAAGCGCCCGCTGTTCGGCAAGACCGGCACCACCAACGGCCCGACCAATGTCTGGTTCGTCGGCGGATCGCCGGACATCGTCGCGGGCGTCTATATCGGCTATGACCAGCCGCGCAGCCTGGGCGGCTGGGCGCAGGGCGGCCGCGTCGCCGCCCCGATCTGGAAGGCGGCGATGACGCCGGTCCTCGAAACCATGCCCAAAACGCCCTTCATCGCGCCGGCCGGCATCCGCATGGTCACGATCGACCGCCGCTCGGGCAAGCGCGTCTATGGCGTCTGGCCGACCGACGAACCCAAGCCCGCCGTGATCTGGGAAGCGTTCAAGCCCGAATCCGAACCCCGGCGCTCGATCCGCAAGGAAGAGGTCGCCGCCCAGGACAAGGCCGCCGCCCGCATCGAAGCGACCGTCCAGCGCCGCCAGCGCACCGACAGCGACTTCCTGCAGGACCAGGGCGGGATTTACTGACAGGGCAGGGGGGGGGGGTCGCTGCCCTCCCTTTCCTTTGACCACGACATGCTGCCGCCAGGGCAGGAGCCGAGTCCTGCCGTCAGTGGAACACCGCATCGCCTGAACCGGGCTCTCATGAGTGCCTTCGCAGGAGCGCTTTGTGCTTAATGGCAGCCACTGTCGAACAGAGCGCCGCCTCAGTCCCTATCCGATCGCCTGTTCCGCCGGGATGTAGGGCAGTCCCAGCGCCTCCGCCACGGCCCGATAGGTGATCTGCCCGTTCCACACGTTCAGCCCGGCGAGCAGATGCGGGTCCGCCCGCAGCGCTTCGTTCCACCCCAGGTCGGCGATTCGCAGCGCATGGGGCAGGGTCACGTTGTTGAGCGCATAGGTGCTGGTCCGCGCCACGGCGCCGGGCATGTTGGCGACGCAATAATGAACGATGCCCTCGACGATATAGGTGGGGTCGTCATGGGTGGTGGGGTGGCTGGTCTCGAAACAGCCGCCCTGGTCGATCGCCACGTCCACCAGCACCGCGCCCTTCTTCATGGTCTTCAGCATGTCCGCCGAGACCAGCTTGGGCGCGGCGGCGCCGGGGATCAGAACCGCGCCGATCACCAGGTCCGCCTCCGCCACGCATTCGGCCAGATTGGCGCGGTTGGAAAAGCGCGTCTTCGCCCGCGCCTCGAAATGAATGCCCAGCCGCTCCAGCACTTCCGGGCTGCGGTCGAGGATGGTGACGTCCGCGCCCAGACCCGCCGCCATCTGCGCTGCGTTGAAGCCGACCACGCCGCCGCCGATCACAGCCACCTTCGCGGGCAACACGCCGGGCACGCCGCCCAGCAGCACGCCTCGCCCGCCATGCGCCTTTTCCAGCGCGGTCGCGCCGGCCTGGATCGCCATGCGGCCGGCAACCTGGCTCATGGGCTTCAGCAGCGGCAGCCCGCCATGAGCGTCCGTCACGGTTTCATAGGCGATGCCGATCGCCCCCGACGCCATCAACTCCCGCGCCTGGTCGGGATCGGGCGCCAGGTGGAGATAGGTGTAGAGGATCTGGCCGGGGCGCAACAGGGCGCGCTCCTCCGGCTGGGGTTCCTTGACCTTCACGATCATCTCCGCCGTCGCGAAAATGCCGGCCGGGTCGTCGACGATCTCCGCACCCGCGCGGGCGTAGAGGCCGTCATGCGCGCCGATCCCCTCCCCCGCGCCGCTTTCCACCAGCACGCGGTGGCCGTGGGCGGTCAGCTCATGCACGCTCTCAGGCGTCAGGCCGACGCGATATTCGTGATTCTTGATCTCCCTGACGGTGCCTACGATCATGACCATCTTCTCCATCCTTGCCGGCGAAGCTGTAATGTCCGTCAGATAGGCATCGTTCCGGCAATTTGCCCGTTGCGGCGGAATGGAGCGTTCAGGGCGCCTCCCGCACCGGCACCGGCGCGTTGCAGAGGTCGACACCGCCTGCGGGACGCTCGTAGAAATCATCCTTCCGGTTCGCCCGCAGGCGAAGATAATCGGCAAAGCTCCGCGAGCCGACGTCCATCACCTGATAGCGTGGCCGCTGCGATTCCGGCAGGTCGCTGGCGAGGCGGACGGAGAGGATCGGCAGGCGCTTCTCCCCCGTGGCATAGAAGCCGAGATCGCCGGAGCCGCGCGGCAGGCTGGCGAGCAGGTCCATGCCTTCGATCACCCGGCCGACGACCGCGATATTGCGGTCGAGTTGGCGCGGGGCCTGGCCGATCACGGCGTAAAGCTCGGCGCCGGTTCCCGCGTCCGGGGAAAGGTTCCGCGCCACCCCGACCATGGCATAGCAATGGGGCAGCCAGGCCGACGCCTCGTCCATCGCGACCGGCCAGCCATTGATGAAGCCGGTGCGCGGGGCATAAGCGTCCGGATAGGGCAAGGGTGTCACGGGCGTCTTGAGGGCTGCGAGGGGGCGGGCATAATCCGCCCCGATGTCCGTGGCGATGCCGGAGGGCAGGGCTTTCTTCTCGGTCACATCGCCCCATTGGGCGACATAATTGTCCTGCACGCGGTAGACGCTTTCGCCATCCCACCAGCCCGCGCGGGCGAGTGCGCGGATATTGGCGACGTGGGCGGGCGCGAAATCGGGCGCGAGCTGGATGACGACGCGCTTGTCGCCCTCGACCGTCATGACCAGCAGCGTATCGGCCGCGATGGCCTGCCATGCGCTGGCGGGCGCCTGTGCGACGATGGCGGACGGGGTGGCTGGCGCATCGGCGGCAAGCGCCGGGGAAGGCAGGAAAAGCGCGGCCAGGAAAGCGAGGGAACGGATTTGCATGCTGCAATCAAGCATGGGAGGGAAATGAAAGTAAAGCATCCCCTTGCCTAGCGCGCCGACGCACGATAGGGAGCCGCCTCCAGTGCAATGCGGAGCGGTGGCCGAGTGGTCGAAGGCGCTCGCCTGGAAAGTGAGTATACGTCAAAAGCGTATCGAGGGTTCGAATCCCTCCCGCTCCGCCACTTCGGTATAAAACCGGGAACGCCGATTCCCGCCGATTTCCCTCCCTTAGTGGCTATCAGCGCCCTCAACAGCGTGTTTTTGCTGCCGTTGATGTAGATCGCATCGTCCGCGACCTCGACATGCTGGGCGAAAGCCCGGACGTGATCCCGCCGATAGCCGCCCTTTTCGAGCCGAAGCCCGGTGCGCGCCTCGCTCGCCAGTTCTCGCACGGCCGCGCCTGTGAGGCCCTTATGAGCCGAGTTTTTCAGCATGGCTTCGGTCCTCACCGCGTCGGCCCGTGCCTGATCCCGTATCGCAGTAAGGCCCGCGATGCGTTCGCTAAGGGCGGATTCGGCCGGGTCGAGCGAACCCGCCTCGATAGCATCGTAGAGCCGCTTTAGCCGCATGTCGGCCTCGGCCGCGCGCTGGTTCAATTCGGCGATGTGCTGGCCGCGCCGCTCGACGCTCTCCTGCCGGCGATCCAGCAGCGAGGCGAGCACGTCTTCGATCCGCTCGGGGTCCAGTAGCCTTTCCTCGATATGGCTGACCACGATGCGGTCCAGCTTGTCCATGGGGATCGCGCGGCCCTTGCAGCCGGTTTCGCCCTGCCGTGCCCGAATCGAGCAAGCATAATAGCGGTAGCGGCCGTTCTTGCCGGTGCGCAGCGTCATGGCCCCGCCGCAATTGCCGCAATAGCAAATGCCAGTCAGCAGGTTCGGGCCGCTGACGACGCGCGGCGGCGTCACCTTCGGATTGTTGACCTGCAACCGCTTCTGCACCGCCTCGAATATCTCAAGGTCGATCAGCGGCGGCACCGCGACGGTGACGACTTCTTCCTCCGGCTTCACCTCGCCTTTCTTGGACCGGCGATTGAACCGATGTTCGCCGATGTAAGTGCGGCGAGTCAGGACGCGGTGAAGCTGACCGATGCCCCAACGCCCGCCGCTGCGGGTGAACATGCGGTTCCTGTTGAGGTAGCTGACGATGTTCTTGACGCCCATGGGGCCGGACGTGCCGTCGCCTTCCGATGCTAGGCGGAAGATCAGCCGCACGGTGTCGGCGTGCAGCGGGTCGATTTCCAGCTTCTTCTTCATCTTCGTGCCGCGCTGCTCGGCATCGACGACGCGGTAGCCGATGGGTGGCAGCGAGCCGTTCCAGAAGCCTTGCCGGGCGTTCTCCTTCAAGGCGCGCAGGACGTGCTTGGCGTTTTCCTTCGACTGGTATTCGTCGAACAGTGACATGATCCGCCGCATCATTTGGTGGATCGGATCGTCACCAAGTTCCTGCGTCATGGATACGAGCTTGACGCCGTTCTTTGCCAGCTTCCGGTAATAGTATTCCATTTCAAATTCGTCGCGGAAGAAGCGCGAGAAGCTATGCACCACCACCACGTCGAACGCTGGAGGCTTCGACGTGCCGGCTTCGATCATGCGCTGGAACTCGGGGCGGCGGTCGTTGGTCGCCGATGCGCCCGGCTCGACGAAGGTTTCGACAAGCTGATAGCCGCGTTGCTCGCAATAGGCTTCGCCCTGTCGCTTCTGGTCGGGGATCGACACGTCATGCTCGGCCTGCCGTGCCGTCGAGACGCGCAGATAGAGCGCGGCGCGCAGGGCGACGTGCGGGGAATGAATGTTCATAGCGCGCCTCCTTTCGCCGCGCGGCGTTCGAGCAAGGGCAAGTCCAGCTCGACACGATCATGCAGCACCTTGGGCACGACTTTCTGGCCCTCGCCGGGGTCCATGCGGATCAGGCCGTAGCTCGCCATCTTCTTGAGGGTGCGGGACAGGCTGGGCTTCGCCCGCCCCGTGATCCGCGACAGTTCCTCCAGCGAGCCGGGCGACTGCTCGTCGATGACGCGCAGCAGCTCGCGGTTCCCGCTGGAAAGGAGTTGCGCAAAGGATTCCATGGAAGTGAACCACACCTTCGGATCGCCCGCCGCCGGCTTTTCCTCGCCGCGCGCGATCCGCATGGTGCGGGCCTTCATCTCGTCGTAACCGGCAATCCCGACTTTCAATGTGGTCATGTTACGCCTCGCTCCTTCAATACCGCGTCCACCGCCTGCCAGAAGTCGGCCAGCAGCGTGGCCGCATCCTCGTAGGCGTAGGGCTTCACGGTCTGGAGGCGGTGCCGATGGTCCATCGGCTCGCCGCGCTTCCCCCGGCCGACCGGATGGGCGTTATCGAAGCCGACCAGCCGTTCGCCCGAAGGCCCATGAAGCGTGAGCGAGTAATCGAGGCCGTGCGGCTTTTCCGGCGAGGCCGGAACACGGGTGACGATGAACTTCACCCAATGGCCGCCCTCGGGATCGACGACAAGCACCTGACCGTCGAGGTCCAGAAGCACGTCGAGGCTCTGGTCACGATCCTCGCTCATGGCTTACTGTTACCATCTGATGTTAACGATGACAAGCCCTTATTGTCAGGATCGGCGTCGATGGGGCCGAACAGGCGGTCGAGCACATGGCCGAAATACCGCTCGAAGATTTGCAGTTCTTCCTCGGTGATCGGCACCTTCTCGGGCCAGTCGTCGAAGACCGGCAGCGTCTCAACATCGACGATGCGAAGCGGCGAGCTGCGGCGTTCCCGGCCGTCTGGCGTGGGTTCGTCGGCGTAGTCGAAAAGATCGTCGGGAAGTGCTTCGGGGACCGGGTGTCGCGGTCGCCCTTTGCGGGCGCGACGGCGCTCTGCGCACATGGAATCCTCCTTGGTTCTGGTGGATTCCGGGGCGCTATTGGCCCCGGAATTAGGCGAACCATGGAGGGCAGTCGGCGGCCTGTAGCGTGCCGTATTTGCGCCTATGCGCTGGCGGCACCCCTGCCGGAATGGGGTTAGCTGGAGGCTCGCCGCGCCTTGGCGAAACCGCGATCCGTGGCGATGAAGTGTTGAAGCATCGGCACGATGAGTTTGGCGGGATCGGCGACGGGCTGGCCGCTCTGGCGGGCCAGCACCTCGGCATAGGCGATCAGATCGCGGTTGAGCGTTGCGGGCAGCTCCAGCATGACCTTCACGGGCTTGTCGTCGGGCAGCGGGCCAAGTTTCAGCTTGGTCATGGTCAACCTCCTGCCGGCTCGAATACAAGGTCGCGGGTGACGATGATCCTGACCGGGAAGCCGGGCCGGATGGTGAGCGTCGGCGCAACCTGCAACTGGCGCTGCACGATCTGCTGGCCCGCCTGATTGACGGTATCCTGCGCCCCATCGCGGATAGCTCGAACAAGCCGGTCCTCGTCGCTCGTCGCCAGCTCCGTGCCGACTGCGAGCAGCATGGATAGCCCTGCGGCCTTCATCAGATCCCACCAATGATAATCGACGCCATCCTCAAGGCCGGCATAGCCGCTGGCGTCCGCGCCCGGCAGACGCTCAAGGACGATGGAACGGCCTCCCGGCAGGATCAGGCGATTCCACACCAGCAACACGCGGCGCTGGCCGAAGGTCACGCCATCATCGTATTGACCGATGATGCGCGTTCCCTGCGGGATCAGGAGCAGCGAGCCGGTTGGGCTGTCATAGACGTTCTCTGTCACCTGCGCGGTGATCTGGCCGGGCAGGTCGGAACGGATGCCGGTGATGAGCGCGGCCGGGATCACGGCCCCGGCCTGAAGGATATACGGCGATGCCGGCGGCGCGACGCGATCCGGAGCGACTGTTTGCCGGTCCACCGGCCCATTGAGAAACGCCGCGTGGCGGTCCTGTGTCGCGGGCTGCCCGCCGAGGCCAAGCCCGGCAAGGCTGGGCATGGCCGTTCCTGCCGGCGCTCCCGTGCGTGGGCCGGACTGGAAGAACACATTGCTCAAGCGCGCGGCTTCTTCCTCGGCCCTGCGGCGTTCTTCCTCGGGATCGACGGCGGGCGTCGTCATGACAGAGGGCGTGACCGGCTGTCCCCTTGTCTGCGCGTCGAGGATCGGGCGGCCGAGGTCGCCGGGCAGCGCGGGGCCGAGCAGCGGCCCGCTGTAGTCGCTCGGCAAGCCGGACAGGCCGTCCGCCGTGGGGCGGTTCTCGGTCGAATAGAGTTCGTCACCTCCTGATCCTGCATCGCGGGTCTGGAGCGCATAGATCAGCGCGCCACCGATGCTGAGAAGCGCAACCGCGCCGACGCCTGCCAGCATCTTGCGGGAAAGACGGGTGACGCTGGGCGTTTCGGCGCGCAGGCGCATGGGGGCGGCGGTATCGGTATCGCTCATGAGGACGATCCTCCCGTGGTCGTGCTGGCTGGCTCTGCTGCGGCCTGCGTCGGGTTGGTGCGGACGATCCTGACGACCTGCTGGCGGTTGCCGCTGCCAAGGCGCAGCTCGGCCGCGCCAAACAGCCTGTCCACGATCAGGATGTTCTGATGGATTCGGCTGTTGACGATCTGCGGCTCGCCATTGGAGCCGAGCACGAAGATCGGCGGCATCTCGCCCTGCACGATCCCGGCCGGGAAGACGACATAGACGCGGCGTCCATCGTCGAAGACGGAGACGGGCCGCCACGGCGGGCTATCGCCTGTCAGGCCGTAGCGGTAGTTCCTCGCAGCCTCGGCCGGGATGACCGGCGCGGCCGGAACCGTCTGGCGCTGGCCGGGCGGCGGGGCGGGATAGGCCCATGCCACGGCGGGCATGTAGAGCGATTCCCGCGCGCGCAGCTCGAGCATGTAAGTGCGCCGGTCGGTGGTGACGACAAGGTTGGTGGAAATATCCGGCCGCGTCGGCTTCACGAGGATATGGACACGGCGGTTTGCACCGCTGCCGCTCTCGGTGTCGCCGATGATCCAGCGAGCGGTGTCGCCCGCCGCGATCGGCCCCGCGCCTGTCAGGCTCTCGCCCGGCTCCAGCGCAATGGTCGTGATCTGCCCGACTGCGGCATAGACCTGATAGAGCGCGCCTTCCGACCACGGATAAATCTGGATGGCGTTGTAGTAGCCTTCCCGGCGCGGCTCGACGCGGGCGGCGGCATTGGCGTTCTCGACGCGCCCGGTCGGCGTGCCTGCGGCGGTGCCGCCCCGCGCCACGGTCCATGCCGGGGGTACATGCAACGGCCGGGGCGTGTTGTCGGTCGCCGCCGCCTGCACGGTCGGCAGCGGCGGCACGCTGGCGTCATAGCTGAATTGCGGCGTCCGGTTGGTGGCGCAGCCTGCAAGCATGGTGGCCGAAAGCAGCACGGCCGCGATTGCCGGGGTGCGGGTGGTCGTCCTCATTGGCTCATCTCCCGCGACCACGAAATTGCATTGACGTAGATTCCCAACGGGTTGGCGCGCAGGCGCTCGGCGTCGCGCGGCGGCTGGATGACGATGGTGAGGATGGCCGTCCATCGTTCCGTGGTGGAAAGCTGGCCGTTCTCAAAATGGCGTTCGGTCCACGCCACGCGGAAGCTGTTGGGCGATGCCCGGATGACGCTCGACACCTCGACGGCGACCTGCTGACGGCCGACCTTAGCAAAAGGATCGTTTGCCCTCGCGTAGTCGTTCAATGCCGCCGCGCCGCGATCCGTGGTCCACTCATAGGCGCGAAGCCAGTTCTGGCGGACAATGATCGCGTCGGCCGGGATCGCACGCACCTGCTCGATGAAGCGGCCGAGATGGAAAGCAATCTGCGGATCGGTCGGCCGATAGTCGGCGTTGGCAGGCGCGACGGTCTGCGCCTGACCGAGATTGTCCACTTGCACCACCCAAGGCACTACGGTCCCGCGCGCGGACTGCCAGACCAGCGCCGAGGCGAAGCCGGCCGAAAGAATCAGCGAACCGAACGCCATGTAGCGCCAGTTCCTCGCCTGCACGCGGGCCGAGCCGATACGCTCGTCCCATGCCTGCGCGGCCTTCTGATAGGGCGTCTCGGGTTCGGGCGATTTGCCGTAGTGGGTTGCTGGTCGTTTGAAGATGCTCATGAGCGGTCACTTTCGGAAAGGTTGACGGAGGAACCGGAGCCGTGGCTGTCGCCGGAGCGGACGGCATGGGCGGTCATGGTGGTGCCGTGGTTGAGGGCCTGCCGGCGCTGCATCCGCTGCGCCCATGCCGGAGGGCTGCCCGCCGGGCCGGATGGAGCGGCTGCGGGATCGGCACTCGCACCGCCGACCGTGCCCATGGTCGAGCTGCCGCCAGTCGCGCCGAAGCCGGCCTTTGCGCCAGCGGAGAAGCTGGACTTGATGCTTTCGCTTGCTTGGGATGTTGCGCTGGAGGCCGCGCGTTTGAGCGGCGAGACGGCGGCCGAGCCTGCGGCGCGTGCAACACCGCCGAGGCCGGAAGCGACACCGGCCGCGCCGGACTGGCCGAGCGAGCCGAGGCTATAGGCAGCGGTCGCCGCGCCCGCGGCGGTCGCGCCGCCGCGGGCGGCCGCGGCCCCACCGGACAGGGCAGCAGCACCGCCCTTCGCGGCGAGCATGGCCCCGCCGCCAGCCGCCGCACCGCCAGCAAGCACCATGCCACCGGCTGCGAGGCCCGTGCCAACGGCCGCGCCCGCGCCGAGCTGCGGCCCGCCAGAGACGATGCCGTTGGCGATGCCGGGACCGAAGATGCCGAGGCCGAGCAGCGACAGGGCGGCGAGCACAATCGCCATGGCGTCGTCGATGGTCGGGGTTGCCCCGCCGAAACCGGCCGTGAATTGCGAAAACAAGGTGCTACCGATGCCGATGATGACGGCGAGAACCAGAACCTTGATGCCGGACGACACCACGTTGCCGAGCACCTTTTCGGCCATAAACGCGGTCTTGCCGAACAAGCCGAACGGAATCAGCACGAAGCCGGCGAGCGTCACCAATTTGAACTCGATCAGGGTGACGAATAGCTGGATGGCGAGGATGAAGAAGGCCAGCACCACCAGCGCCCATGCGAACAGCAGGCAAGCGATCTGGATGAAGTTCTCGAAGAACGGGATCCAGCCCATCAGGTCGGAAATGGAATCGAGCAGCGGACGGCCGGCGTCGAGGCCTGTCTGCGCCACGCGGCCCGGCCGCATCAGATCGGTGACGGAAAAGCCGGTGCCCGACGCCATGAGGCCGAGGCCGGCGAAGCTCTCGAAGACGATGCGGGCGAGGTTGTTCCAATTGCCGATGATGTAGGCGAAGACGCCGACGAACAGGGTCTTTTTGACCAGTCGGGCGATAATGTCGTCATCCGCCCCCCATGCCCAAAAGAGCGCGGCGAGCGTCACGTCGATGACGATCAGCGTCGTGGCGATGAAGGCGACCTCGCCACCAAGCAGGCCGAATCCGCTGTCGATGTAGGAGGTGAATACGCCGAGGAAATTGTCGATGACGCCCGTGTTGCCCATGGTCAGCGCCCTTCGCTGCGGTCACGGCCGAGAAAACGGTCGCGGGATTGCGCCCATGCGGCGAGGCAGTCAGCGTCACTCGCCGCCGCCTCGCCGAGCTGCTGGCAACGGCGCAGGGTTTCGCGCAGCGGGTCGGCCGGCGGCTGGAGGGCCGGCGCGGGGGGCGGCGCGGAAGGTTCGTCCTTCCGCGCCATGTCGATTGCGGTCGCCGTGACGGCGATGGCGATGAACACCACGGCCCCAAGCCGGGCCAGCATCTTGCCGTCCATGGCGAGCCTCCCGGTCAGTTGTTGCCGTTGTTGAACATCTGCGCGTTGCCGGGCTGATAGCCGCTGCCCGGCGTCAGGAAGCGGCGGCGCTGCTCGCGGCCCTGTTCGGCAGCGGTCGCGCGCTCTGCTTCGGTCAGCGCGTCGGCCCGGCCGTTCGCCGAGATGACCGCGATCAGGTCGGAAAGCTGCTGCGACTGGAGGGCGAGAAGCTGATTGCCAGCCTGCGTGGCTTGCAGCGCGCCGGTCGCGCCTTGGCTCTGGCCGACCAGCGCGGCCATCTCGGCGCGGTTGCTGTCGATATTGCCGACCGCGCCTGCCTGCACGCGCATGGCGTCCTGCAAGCCGCCAACCGTGTTCTCCCATCGGCCGCGCGCATCGGCGACCAGTTGGGCGTCGGTCGCCGATAGCGAGACATTGCCATATTGCTGCTGGAACGCTTGGTCGATCTGCCCGACCTCGAAAGCGATGTTCTGCGCTTGGCCGAGAAGCTGCTGCGTGCGCTGGACGTTCTGCTGGAGCTGCTGGAGCGAGGAATACGGCAGGCTCGCCAGATTACGGGCCTGATTGATGAGCATTTGCGCCTCGTTCTGGAGGCTGGTGATCTGGTTGTTGATCTGCTCCAGCGTGCGCGCTGCCGTGAGCACGTTCTGCGCATAGTTGCTCGGGTCATAGACGATGCGGCCGAAGCCGAATTGCGCATGGGCCGGGCTTGCCAGCATGGGCGAAAGCGCGACGGGCACGGCGAGCGCCAGCGCGAGGGCCGAGGCCCCGACGATCTTGGAATAGGTCATGGAAGAATCTCCTGTGTGGGGTGGGTATCCGGCATGGCCGACGCGGCGGATTCCGGCCGGTCGGCAAGATTGGTGAGGTTGGGGATCAGGTCGGCCGCCCAATCGACGCCGCGCTCGCGCAGCCATGCGGCGAGGAAGCCGTCGCGGCCGGCCTCAGTGACGATCTGCGCAATGAGGGTCTGGTCGGATTTGGCGGACGCGGCGCAGAGCGCGAGGCCGACTTCGGACAGGCCAAGCTCGAACAGGCGATTGCCCCTGCGGCTTTGGCAGTAGTAATCCCGCTTGGGCGTGGCCCGTGCGAGGATTTCGATCTGCCTGTCATTGAGGCCGAAGCGGCGATAGATGGCCGTGATCTGCGGTTCGATGGCCCGCTCGTTCGGCAGCAAGAGCCGCGTCGGGCAGCTCTCGATAATGGCGGGCGCGATGTTGCTGCCGTCAATGTCGGACAGGCTTTGCGTGGCGAAGATGACGCTGGCGTTTTTCTTGCGCAGCGTTTTCAGCCATTCGCGGAGCTGGCCGGCGAAGCCCTCGTCGTCCAGCGCAAGCCAACCCTCGTCGATGATGAGCAGCGTCGGCCGCCCGTCGAGTCGGTCGCCGATGCGATGGAACAGATAGGCGAGCACGGCCGGGGCCGCGCCGGTCCCGACAAGGCCCTCGATCTCGAACGCCTGCACGTCCGCCGATCCCAAATGCTCTGTCTCGGCGTCGAGGAGCCGGCCATAGGCACCGCCGACGCAGAACGGCCGGAGCGCCTGTTTCAGATCGTTGGATTGCAACAGCACCGCAAGGCCGGTGATCGTGCGTTCCTCGACCGGCGCGGAGGCGAGTGAAGTCAGCGCCGTCCAAAGATACTCTTTGACCTCGGGCGTGATGGCGATGCCTTCGCGCATGAGGATGGCGGCAATCCAGTCCGCCGCCCAAGCGCGTTCATAGGTGTCGTGGATGCGGGCAAGCGGCTGGAGCGAAACGGACGCCTCGTCCCCTTCCGTGAGGCCACCGCCCAAATCGTGCCAATCCCCGCCCATGGCGAGCGCGGCGGCGCGGATGCTGCCGCCGAAGTCGAAGGCGAAGACTTGACTGGCCGCATAGCGCCGGAACTGCAAGGCCATGAGGGCGAGCAACACGGATTTGCCCGCGCCCGTGGGGCCGACGACAAGGGTGTGGCCTACGTCGCCGACATGGAGACTTAGCCGGAACGGGGTTGAGCCTTCGGTCTTTCCAAAGAGCAAAGGGGGTGCACCGAAATGCTCGTCCCGTTCCGGCCCCGCCCACACCGCCGAAAGCGGGATCATGTGGGCGAGATTCAAAGTGCTGATGGGCGGCTGACGGACATTGGCGTAGGCGTGTCCGGGCAGGCTGCCGAGCCATGCGTCAACCGCGTTGACGCTCTCGGGCATGGCGGTAAAGTCGCGGCCCTGAACGATCTTCTCGACCAGGCGCAGCTTCTCGTCGGCAATGCGCGGGTCGGCATCCCAAACGGTGACGGTGGCCGTGACATAGGCCATGCCCGCCACGTCCGCCCCAAGCTCCTGCAACGCCATGTCCGCGTCGAGCGCCTTGTTCGCCGCGTCGGTGTCCACCAGCGCGGACGCCTCGTTCGTCATGACCTCTTTCAAGATCGCGGCGACGCTCTTGCGCTTGGCGAACCATTGGCGGCGGATGCGGGTCAGCAGCCGGGTCGCATCGGTCTTGTCGAGCAGGATCGCGCGCGTGCTCCACCTGTAGGGGAACGGCAGCCGGTTCATGTCGTCGAGCAGGCCCGGCGTGGTCGCGGTCGGGAATCCCACGATGGTCAGCACGCGCAGATGCGCGTCACCAAGGCGCGGCTCCAGCCCGCCGGTCAACGGCTGGTCGGCAAGCAGCGCGTCGAGGTGCATGGGCACCTCGGGCACGCGCACGCGATGGCGGTTGGTCGAGATGGTGGAATGGAGATAGGTCAGCGTCGCGCCGTCATCCATCCAACGGCACTCGGGCATGAAGCCGTCGAGCAAGGCCAGCACGCGGTCGGTGCGGTCGATGAAGCCGCGCAGCAGCTCCCACGGGTCCACGCCTGTTTTCTCGCGCCCCTCGTAAAGCCATGTTTCGGCACGGGCGGCTTCCTCGGCCGGGGGCAGCCAGAGGAAGGTCAGGAAATAGCCGGACACGAAATGCGCGCCCGCTTCCTCGAAACCGGCCTTGCGCTCGGCATCGACCAGCGCCGATGCGGCATCGGGAAACGTGCTGCCGGGATAGGTCGCGGCCTCGCTGCGCTGCGCCTCGACGAAGATGCTCCAACCGGAGCCGAGGCGGCGCACGGCATTGTTGATGCGGCCGGCGACGGCGACCAGCTCGGCGGCGACGGCGGAATCCAGATCGGGACCGCGAAACTTCGCCGTCCTCTGAAAACTGCCGTCCTTGTTCAAGACGACGCCGGAGCCGACCAATGCCGCCCATGGCAGATAGTCGGCGAGCCGGGCGGCGGTGCGGCGATATTCGGAAAGGTTCATCATGGCCGCGCCCTCACACCGCCAGATGGCCGGGGACGCGCAGATGCCGACGCCCGACCTCGACGAATTGGGGATCGCGCTTCGCCGCCCATACGGCTGCGAAATGGCCGATTGCCCAAATGGCGATGCCGACCAGCCAGAGGCGCAAGCCGAGGCCCACGGCCCCGGCAAGCGTCCCGTTCATGATGGCAATGCTTCTCGGTGCGCCGCCAAGCAGGATATGCTCGGTCAATGCCCGGTGGACCGGGATCGAGAATCCCGGCACCGCGTCGAGCTGTTCGAGTCCGCCCGCCATCAAACGAGCGCCCCGCCGCCGAAGGAGAAGAAAGACAGGAAGAAGCTCGATGCGGCGAACGCGATGGACAGGCCGAAAACGATCTGGATCAGGCGACGGAAGCCGCCGCTGGTATCGCCGAACGCGAGGGTCAGGCCGGTGACGATGATGATGATGACGGCGATGATCTTGGCGACCGGCCCCTCAATGGACTGGAGGATTTGCTGCAAGGGCTGTTCCCACGGCATCGACGAACCGGACGCATGGGCGGCCGGGGCGAGCATGAGACTGATGGCAAGGGCGGATGCGGCGGTCGCCATGCGGCGATAGCCGCGCGAAAGCGTGCGGATCATTGGGGTTCTCCTGTGCTGGTTTGGATTGCGGGGGTGATGCGATAGTCGCCGTCCGGCCCCAGCCCCTCGACGCGGGCAAGCTCGGCAAGCCGGCGCGCGGAACCGCGCCCGGAAAGGACGGCAACAAGGTCGATGGTTTCCGCGATCAGGGCGCGCGGGACTGTGACGACTGCCTCTTGAATGAGCTGTTCAAGGCGGCGTAGCGCGCCGATGCCGGTGCCGGCGTGAATAGTGCCGATCCCGCCGGGGTGCCCCGTGCCCCATGCTTTCAGAAGGTCGAGGGCTTCCGATCCGCGCACCTCCCCAATCGGGATGCGGTCGGGGCGCAGGCGCAGCGAGGAACGGACCAGATCGGAAAGCGTCGCCACGCCGTCTTTCGTCCGCATGGCGACCAAATTGGGCGCGGCGCATTGCAGCTCGCGCGTGTCTTCAATGATGACGACGCGATCCGCGCCCTTGGCGACCTCGGCGAGCAGCGCGTTGGTCAGCGTCGTTTTGCCGGTGCTGGTGCCGCCCGCGACAAGGATGTTGGCGCGGGTTGCGACGGCTTCACGCAGCATTTCCGCCTGATCGGCGGACATGATGCCGGCGGCCACATAATCGTCGAGCGTGAACACCGCGACGGCGGGCTTGCGGATGGCGAAGGTCGGGGCGGCGACCACGGGCGGCAGCAGGCCCTCGAATCTTTCGCCCGAGTCCGGCAGCTCGGCCGAGACGCGCGGGCTGCGGGCATGAACCTCCGCGCCGACATGATGCGCGACCAGCCGAACGATGCGTTCGCCATCGGCGGCGGACAGGCGCTCGCCCGTGTCGGAAAGCCCTTCGGACAGGCGGTCGATCCACAACCGCCCGTCCGGGTTCAACATCACCTCGACCACCGCCGGGTCTTCGAGCAGCCGGGCAATGGCGGGGCCGAGCGCGGTGCGCAACATGCGCGCGCCGCGCTGGATCGCTTCCTGTCTGTGGTGGTTGGTGGTCATGTCGGCCCCGGCTTCTGGCGGGGCGCAACAGGCGGTCCCCGGATCGGGGTCGATTAAGAAAGCCCGGAATTGGGCCGGTTCAACAAGTATCTAGCTGCGTGCGGTGATCGGCGGCGAACGGCGGTAAATAGGATGGGTCCGAATACTTACTCTTGATCGCCGTTGCTCTCGGACTCGTCCGGTAACGGATCGTCGGGAAGTGAGTCGAGGTCACGAGACAGCTCTTTGAGGAACCTGTCGCCGGTCGCCAGACGCCGGCCGAGATTCTGCATGAAGCCCTCGAACCGCTCCGCGCCTTTGGCGCGGGCAGCGGATTGTGCGGCTCCCGTAAGCGGCGGCGTGATGGTCATCCAGAAATGGATGAACTGCGCGACCGTCTCGCCGAGGACGGCGAGATCTAGGTCGAGCGTGTCGATCTGACGGCCGAGCTTGTCCAGACGGCGCGACATGGCGGCTTCAAGCTGGTCGTCGGCATCGCCGGACAGGTAGGACATAACCGCCGCCTCCACGATGGCGGATTTTGACACATTGCGGCGCAGCGCCACCGAGCGGCGCAGCGCCATCGCCTCGATCTGCGGAATGAGCGCGGGGTCGAAATAGATATTCAGGCGGGTGCGTGTGGTCATGGGCGTGTCCTCAAAGCTCGATTCCATCATCGGAGTTCATCGCCACCTGCCGCGCGACCATCTTCATGCGCTGGCGCAAGGCGCGGGCCTTGGCCGCGTTAACGTCCGGCTCGTCGTCTAGAAACTCGAACTCCTGTTCGGGCGACGGCGGCGGGGCGACGATTTCCTCATGCTCGGGCAATTCCGGCTCGCGGCGGATGCCTGCATTGGCCGGATCGCCCTCGGCCCCGTCTGCGGCGTCGGTCGCGGGACGGCTTTCCGCCGCGACCACGCGGCCGGACCAATCATCGGTCGATGGGCTGGGCGCCAGCGGAGCGGCGACCAGATCGGGCGGGGTCAGGATGCGTTCCTGAAACCGCGCATCCTCGAAATAGCGGGCCTTGGTCGCGCGGATCGGCGGCGTGCCCGCGACCATGACGATTTCGTCGGTGGGTGGAAGCTGCATGATTTCGCCCGGCGTGAGCAGCGGCCGGGCCGTCTCCTGCCGGGAAACCATCAAATGTCCTAGCCATGGTGCAAGGCGATGGCCGGCGTAGTTGGTGGAATCGCGCAGCTCGGTCGCGGTGCCGAGCGCGTCGCTCACCCTTTTGGCGGTGCGCTCGTCATTCGCGGCGAAGCTGACGCGGACGTGGCAGTTGTCGAGGATTGCATTGTTCGGGCCATAGGCGCGCTCGATCTGATTGAGGCTCTGCGCGATCAAAAAACCCTTGAGGCCGTAGCCCGCCATAAACGCCAAGGCGGACTCGAAAAAATCCAATCTGCCGAGCGCGGGAAACTCGTCCAGCATGAGCAGAAGCCGATGGCGCTTGCCGGAGGTGGTCAAATCCTCGGTCAACCGCCTGCCGATCTGGTTGAGAATCAGGCGGATAAGCGGCTTGGTGCGGTTTATGTCGGACGGCGGCACGACCAGATAGAGCGTGACGGGCTGGCGGCTGCCGACCAGATCGGCAATGCGCCAGTCGCATCGTGCCGTCACGCGAGCCACGACAGGATCGCGGTAGAGGCCGAGAAACGACATGGCGGTAGAGAGCACGCCCGACCGTTCGTTCTCGGATTTGTTCAACAGCTCGCGGGCCGATGACGCGATGACGGGATGAACGCCCACCTCGCCGAGATGCGGCGTGTCCATCATCGCGCGCAAGGTCGCCTCGACCGGGCGGCGCGGATCGGACAGGAAGTTGGCGACGCCGGCCAGCGTCTTGTCCTTCTCGGCATAAAGAACATGCAGGATCGCACCGACAAGCAGGCTGTGGCTCGTCTTCTCCCAATGATTTCTTTTATCGAGACTGCCTTCGGGATCGACCAGAATATCCGCGATGTTCTGCACGTCGCGGACTTCCCATTCGCCCTGCCGGACCTCCAGCAGCGGGTTGTAGGCCGACGATCTGGCATTGGTCGGATCGAACAGAAGAACGCGGCCATGCTTCGCGCGAAAGCCCGCTGTCAGCGTCCAGTTCTCGCCCTTTATGTCGTGGACGATGGCGGATGCGGGCCATGTCAGCAGCGTCGGCACCACCAATCCGACGCCCTTGCCGCTCCGGGTTGGCGCGAAGCATAGAACATGCTCGGGACCGTCATGGCGCAGATAGTCCCGGTCGTATCGGCCGAGCAGGACGCCATCGGGGCCGAGTAATCCGGCCGCGCGGATTTCCTTGCCCTCGGCCCATCGCGCGGAGCCGTATGTGGCGACGTTGCGCGCCTCCCGCGCCCGGATGATCGACATGAAGATGGCGGCGGCGATGGCGATGAAACCGCCCGATACCGCGATGATGCCTCCCTCCACGAAGATCGCGGGCGCATAGGCATCGAAGGAAAACCACCACCAGAAGAAGGCGGGCGGATAATAGAGCGGCAGGCCCGCCAGCTCGAACCATGGTGCCCCAAGCTGCGGCTGGAAGCCGAGGCGGAACGCCGTCCATTGCGTCGCTGCCCACACCATCACCAGAACGATGGTGAAGACGACAGCGATTTGACCCCAAAGGATTCGGCCTCCGCGCAATGCAGGCTCCAGTCGGCAAAAGAGACGGAGCCAATCAGAGAGTAGGCAAAATCGGGACAGGCAACAGGAAAGGGGGTGCGGGAGGGCTACAGGATATTATCGGCGGTAAATAGGACGGTCGTGGCAGGGTTATCGCCTGCGCCAATGGCTATGCTGGCGGATCAAACCGAATCGCGGGGAAAATCAGTCCGTCCGAACCAGCCGCCCCATGTCGCTTGCGAGTGTCAGCAGATTGCGGAGTGCGGCGCTACGGTTGAACGGCGACCAGAGGGCCGAGAACGGAACGGGTTCCGGCTCGTCGGCGAACGGCAGGAAGACCACGCCGGACGTTTGCAGCAGCGACGTGGCCGCACCGACGATGGTGATGCCGAAGCCCTGTCCGACCATGGACAGCAGCGTGCCGCGCCCCACGTCGAAACGCAGGATCGACGGCGCGGGCCAGCGCCCGGCGAGGCGCAGCACAATATGGTCATGCACCTGTGGGCCGGTGCCGCCATGGCGGACAATGAAAGTCTCGCCGGCCAGATCGGACCAAGTGATTGCGGACTGCCCGGCGAGGCGATGCTCATCCGATAGCACGGCCACCAGCGGTTCGGTCCAGATTGGTCGGGTATGGCAGTCGGGCATCTCGGGCTTGCCCGCGACGAACGCCACGTCCAGCCGGTCGGCACGAAGCTGCATCACCGCATCACGGGCCGTGCCTTCGGTGATCTCGACCTCAATGCCGGTATGGGCTTCCCGATAATGACGGATCAGCTCCGTGAGAAAGCTGCGTGGGATCAAGGCATGGATGCCGATGCGAAGCCGGCCGCATTCTCCTTGAGCTGTCATGCCGGCGGTCTTCACCGCGTGATCGAGTTGATCGACACCCGCTGCGACTCGTTCCATGAAGTGCCTGCCGGCGTCCGTTAGCCGAACGCCACGCGCATGACGCTCGAACAGCAGGACACCAAGATTATCTTCCAGCGCTTTCACACGCGCGCTGACGCTCGACTGGCTGACGCCGAGTGATTTGGCCGCGTGTCGAAAGTTCAGGTGCTCGGCGACGGCGATGAACTGAACAAGGGAAATGAGCGGTATCCTGCCGGACAGAATACCGCCATTCACGAGGTTTCGATGGTTCGTGCGCCGCATCGGAGCGGGCCTCTACCAGTCGTCGGTCAGACGACTGGTAACTTCTCGGTGGCAGTCCTACGGGACCGCAAGAGCGCCAACCCCAAGGAGACCAGCACCGCCATCGCCGTGGCGTAACAGATCAGGGGCCATGCAGTGCCGCCGTCCAACAGCGTTACCGCCAATGTCCCGACGATACTGACGATTAGGCTTTGGATGCAGAAGTAGAACGCAACCGCTGATCCTGCGATGTCGTCGAACTCTGCCAAAGCGCCGTTCGCGGTAACGGATACCGTGAAGACAATCCCAACCGCGATAACCCACATCGGCAGGATGAAGCTGAGAAAAGAAGGCGATCCAAAGAGTTGGCCGATCCCCAACAGGATCGCGCCGCAAACGAGCAACGCCATGCCACGCGCCACGCATCCAGCGATTCCCCATTTGGCGACGAAGGATTTTGCGAAACGGGTTGTCGCGACCATGACCAGAGCGACAGTTGCGAAGGCCAAGCTGAATCCGATCTTGGAATAGCCGGCTTGGCCTATGAGAACACGGGGCGCTGTCGAGAAGAAAACGAAGAATGTGCCCATGCCGGCACTAAATCCGACTGTGTAAACCCAAAAGGCCGGGCTTGCGAAGATCGGCAGAACGGATCGGCGCATTTTGGTCTGATCCAACGAGCGGGTTTCGTGCCACCTGAAACCTGCATTTAGGAGTGCGAGCAACGCCAGTGCAGCCAAAGTGACGAATATCGCCTGCCATCCCAAGAACTCGCCGATTAACGCACCGGCGATAGGGCCGAGTGCAGGCACGAACGCCAGCATCGAACTGAAAAGGCCGTAGATGACGGCACCTTCGGGACGATTGGCATATACGTCGCGCACGGTCGCGAAGGTAGCCACCAGCATAGCCGATGCTCCAACTGCCTGAACCACACGGAAAGCGACAAAGGCCAATGCAGTTGAAGAGCAGGCTGCTCCTATAGACGCAACAACGAAAGCCGTTGCGCCCGCGAGCAGAATTGGCCGCCGCCCGATGCGATCCGAGAGCGGTCCAAAGATCACTTGGCCCACGCCGAGCATCACCATGTAGAGGCTCAACGTGAGTTGGATTATGGAGGGAGTCGTGTTCAGGATGCCCGGCATCGCTGGAACGACTGGAAGATAAATATCCATCGCCAGCGAGGCGAGAATGTCGAAGGGAGCCATAAGCAGCAATGCTGCTGGCAGCGTATAGGCCCACGCGGGGCGTGTGGTGGTCATGACGAATCAACCGCTCGATTTAAGGATACCGGGCAGCGTCTGCTCGTCAGCAATCAGATGGGATTGGTCTTACAGAGCGCCGCAACAACAATTCTGATGTTGCGGCTTACTTGTCTGCGGACTGGGAACTTCCCATGCTGATGACTCCACGATTACGAAATTGAACAACTGTCTCTTATCGGATTACCTGTTGCGTCGCAATGCGGTATCGTTGGCTCCTAGAGGCCCAACCCCCTCTGCCTTCCCAACTGCCACGACACCGATCCGCCCTGCATGACGCCCATGACCTCGCGGCCGAGCTGGCGGTCGATGACCGGCCGCCACGGGACTAGCGTAAACTCATGGGATTTCTCGACCACGGCGAACTTGCCGCTGGATAGCTGCACGGTGCCGGTGAACTTGCCGCTGACGTTCTCGCCGTCCGTGGCGGCGCGGAACGGCAGCCCCTTGCCCTCGGCCATCTCCGCGCCGACGCGGGCAACCTCGCGCTCGCGCAAGGTGGCGAGAAGGCTGCGCCGATAGAAGATGCGACCGTTCCGCGCTCGGGTGGCGTCGCCCTGTTCGATATGATGCTCGCGGCGCTGGTCCATCGCCTCGCGCACCTGCTGGCCGAAACCGACCGACGCAAGCTCGGCCGTTTCGCCATGGATCAATCGGCGGTCCAGCCATGTCGCGCCGTCCGATCCGATCTGCTTGCCTAGATCGACTGGGGAAAGGACGCGCACGCTGGCCTGTCTGTCGCGGCCGGCGTCATAGACGGCGGCGCGGCTGACCAGATCATCGGGGATGCGCCATTGGTCTGCGTCGATGCGCTCGACGATACCGGCGCGGCGCAGCGCCTCCAGTCGGCGGACATGGGCATCGACATAGCCCTCATAGTCGCCGCCCGGAACGCGGCCCTCGAATTTCGCCTGCTCCAGATGACGGCTCGGGCGATAGATGCCGTCCTCGGCGATGACCGTGATGGTGCGGTCGGACGGCCGGGCTGCCGCCTCTGCCGGGCCGATCTCGATGATGCTGCCGATGCGGGCATCCTCCAGCCGCTCGGGCGCGATGCCGGCGATGTGGTGCGTCCAGCCGTCGATGCCGTCCACCACAATGGTCAGGTTCTCGCCTAGTTCGTCGGACAGATGCTTGTCCACGA
Organism: Sphingobium sp. RSMS; assembly: GCF_005406185.4. Lineage (NCBI taxonomy): Bacteria > Pseudomonadati > Pseudomonadota > Alphaproteobacteria > Sphingomonadales > Sphingobiaceae > Sphingobium > Sphingobium sp. RSMS. The sequence goes on from NZ_CM191257.1 coordinate 3,667,693, forward strand.
CGCGGCCAAAGATCGGCGTCTCGGGCACTCCGTCATGGATTTGGAAACTCATGGGATCGCGCTCGCCGCCCTGCGGGCCGAGCGCCTTCTGCATGGTGCGGATAATGTCGCCGCGCTCGCCCAATTCGCGCAGGGCCGGTTCCATGTCCTTGCTCAATTCCCAAACGGCAGGCGCGTGTTCAGTCGCCAGCCCCATCTTCTCCAGCTTGCCGAGACGGCGCAGGCGCAGCGCCCGCTCGAACTGCCGCCTCGGCTCTGCCGATTCATGGCGCAGGTCGAGGAAACGGGCATCGGCTTCCTCGACCATGGCGCGGTCGATCCGGGTGAAACGGTCTTGGTCGATTTCGGCGGACAGCTTGCGGGTCTGCTCGATCTCGGTGACGGGGCCGAGTTCCAGACTGGCAAGCTCGCTGGCGCGCTCGCGCAAGCCAGCGGAAAGATAGTCGCCGTTGATGACTAGATCCCCGCCCGTGTCGTCGCGGCCGTTGACGACGATATGCACATGGGGATGGCCGGTGTTGTAGTGATTGACGGCAACCCAATCGAGTTTCGTGCCGAGGTCCGCTTCCACCTGTTTCATGAAATCGCGGGTGTAGGCCGTGAGGTCCGACAGCTCCGCGCCGTCCTCGGGCGAGACGATGAACCTGAACTGGTGGCGGTCGTCCTTGCCGCGATCAAGGAAGGCGTCGCCATCGGCGCGGTCTTCGGTCGCCGAATAGAGCCGGCCCCGCTCGCCGTCGCGTGACGTGCCGTCGCGCTGGACATAGCGCAGATGCGCGCGGGCACGGACGCCCTTCCATGCGGCCCTGACGCTGCGCTGCTTGACGATGACGCGGCGGCTGCCCGGCTGGCGATGATGCCAATGGCCGGAGATATTGCGGGCGCGCACGAAGCTCGCGCCCCGGCCGCGCTTCACGCCCTTGCCGCTGGCGACCACGGCACGGGACCGGCCCGGCGATGACGGGCGGGCGGATGACGACATGGAAGGATCGCGGGAGGCTGCCGCCTGATGCTGGCGGGTGATCTTCTTGACCTGCGTGAAAAAGCTCTTGGTCTTGCCGGCCTTCGGCGTGTCGGATCGGATGCGGCCGGGCTTCGGTCGGAAGCGATTTTCGTCGTCGGCGCTCAAGGGCGCGACTCCAGCCCAAACCGCCGAAAACAGGCCGATATGGGCCTATGGTGCCGCTCGAAACCCTGCAAAGCCAAGGCTTTGCACGAAATCGCGGCACGCGGCCTCTCAAAACCATGGTGCCGGAACCGGCCACCTAACCAGTGTGCAGACAACAATAATTTCCAGAAGCGGCCCGACATGGTGCCGTCTTCTTTAATCTTGCCCTCCGCCCTTTCTGTCTTTTCTGCCCCTCCTGCCGGAAATCCTGCCGGGCGCAAACATGCCCAACCGGATGCCGAAACCAGAGCCGCCGAGCGCGGGAACGCCGCCCTCATGGCGTTCCCCCATCGCTGGCGCTCGCCACGAAAATGCTGCCGTCCTGCGGCTCCGCACGGGCGGGGTCGCGCGCCGGAACGGCAGCGCGGCCGTCGCCTGTTTGCACCTCGGACGGCGGCGCGGCGGCAGCCCGCGTGTCGGCCGGGCGCATGACGAACAGCGGTGCCTCCCGCCAATCGGGCGGCGGTGCCGGTGGTTGCAACGGCGCATCCGATGGAGCTGCGCCGCCAAGGATCGGGGCGAGCGCGGCGACATAGGCGCGTGTCTCGGCGGGAAGCGGGCGGCCCGTCGCTCGGTGCTCGTCGTAGCGGCCGGGGCCGGCGTTGTAGGCCGCCAGCATCGCCGCGACATTGCCGTGGCGGTCGAACATCTCGCGCAGATAGGCCGTGCCGGCGAGGATGTTATCGCGCGGGTCGTAAGGATCGCGGCCGAGGCCATGGCGGACGCGCAGGCCCGCCCATGTGGCGGGCATTACCTGCATCAATCCCATCGCCCCGGCCGACGATACTGCGCGCACGTCGCCCGCGCTCTCGGCGCGCAGCACGGCGCGAATCCAGTGCTCGGGAATGCCGAACCGCTGCGACGCCTCAGCGATGTGCGCCGCATAGGGATGGGCTGCGGCCGGGCGCTCGACCGGCACGGATTGCGCAACAGCGACGCCCGATCCGATGCAGACTGAAAGCGCCCCCGCCAGCAGCAGGACGGCATAATGCCATGCCGGCCTGTCTCCGCTTCGCCGCCAGCCTGCCAGCGTGCTCGCTGCGGTCAAGGGCAAGGCGCAAGCGCCGGCCGATGGCCGCCCCTGACCTTCGCTGCGCGCGCCGGCCGTCTGGTCGCCGAGCGGGACGAAGGGATGAGACGGCTTTTCCGCGAACAAAGGGATGCCGATCTTTGACCGGATGGCGGGCCGGACGCGCGCGGCCGTCATTCCTCATCCTCGACTTTCCGGGGATGCTTCCAACGCAGCGTCCAGACCGAAGGATCGTCGTTGGACTGGAACAGTTTGGCGCGGATCGGGAACGGGAAGATTGGCCCCTCCAATCGCATCGACACGAACTCGCCAGCGTTCTCGCTGGAGTCTTTCCATGCGGGGCCGGCGTCCGGGCCGTCCTCGCTATTGAGGCGCACGCGATAGTCGGGTGCGTTTTTTACGTCGCTCGGCTTAGCCGGGACGATGAACAGCTTTTCGTGGAGGCCGAACGAATGAAGCTCCCCCGCATAGCCGGTTTCGGTGCGGGTGAATGTGCCTATCTCTGCCATGGGAAATCTCCTGCGGTTGATTTTCGGGGGTGGTTCAGTGGGTCGGCGCACGCCACTCGTAGCGGCCGACGCCTTCCTCATCGGTCCAGAGCGGGACCGCTCGGCCGATGACGGAGGCTGCGGGGATGGGTCCGAAGTAACGGCCGTCGAGGCTGTCGCGGACTTCCCAATTCATGAGGAAAAGCTGGCCGTCGCCGATGACGCGGCAGCCCTGCCAGATGGGCAGATCGCGGCCGAGGCTGTCGCGCTCCAGCGCCTCGCCCATCTCGATCCCGTCAACCGTGATCGTGCGGCCTGCGCGGCAAACCCGCTGTCCGGGCAGGCCCAAGACGCGCTTCAAGAGCGGGACGCCTTGCGCGATATAGCCGCGCTCGACCATGAAGCCGGCGAGCGGTTCGGGCGGCATGATGGCGACCAGCTCGGGCACGTCGAGCGCGTCGGCCGGCTCGACCGTATAGAAGCCGATGGGCGCGCTGGCCGTGGCGTTCCAGATGAGTTTCGTCGGCGTCTGGACCGCGATTGCGGCGGCGATGCCGATGACGGCGAGCGCCGTCACCGTGAGGGTGCGGCGGCGCGTCATGGGTCGATCCTTCGGCGGTGAAGCCAAGCGGCATGTCGCTCGGGCGTGTAGGCGTGCGGTTCCAGATTGGCGGTCAAACGGTTGTGGACGTGCCGCCAGTGCTCCGGCGAGGCGTCGGCCGGATCGAGGCCGAGCGATTCCACGGCGTCGATAGCGGCAAGCGCGCGCTGCACCTTCGGCCAGCCGTCGAGGCGCAACAGGATTTCGCCGCCGGGGCGCACGAACGGCAATGTCTGGAACGGCTCGCCGCGACCGATGGCGCGCACAATGTCGATGCGCGAAACGACAGTGCCGTGCTCGCCTTTCGCCCATCGCACGAAGGCAAAGACGCTGCCCGGCGCGAAGCCGACGACGCTGCGGCGGCGGTCGATGATCTGCTCGTAGCTCTTGCGGCCGAAGCGTATCCAGTGCTCGACCTTGCGTTTCTCAAAGGTCAGCTCGACCAATGTGGTGAAGGGCGCAGGTCCGTCCGGCAGCGGACGGCAGTGCGCGCTGCGGCGGGCGCGACGGGTCATTGATCGTCTCCGATGATGTGCTGGGGGTTGCGCGGGCGCAGCGCGTCGAGCGCGGCCGTCATGGCTCGCCCCTTCGGGCAGAACCGGCACCACGCTTCGCCTGCGCGCGCGTCAAAGAAAAAGAGTTAGATTCTCTGTTAGATAAGTTAGCGGTCGGATTCCGCTTTTCAGGCCAAAGCGTTAGCTGCGGTTCGTGCGCCTGATGTGCCGATAGTGCTACGCCTGATGTGCCGATACCCCGTGCGCCTGATCTGCCGATGGCATTAACAGGGTTATCAACAGTGCCTGTTGACAGGTTTCCGGGCCGGATGCGCAGCAGTTCGCGGTCGTCCTCCCGCTCGATCTGGAGGCGGTAGCCGGGGAGCTGCTGGCGGGCCGCGATGCGGCGCAGGTCGAGCGCGAAGTCGGACGGCCGCGCGAGGCTGCCGGATTTCTGGTGAAGGTGCCCGACCTCGAAAACCCAGCCATGGCGTTGGTGCCCGGCGTGCTTTCGGGCGACGCGGTAAAGCCATCGCTCGATGCCGCCAGTCAGCCGGAAATAGGCCGGGTCGATGGTCAGGACCAGCGAGCGGTCGATGACGCTGTTGTAGAACCATTCGGGCAGGACGAACTCCATGCCCTCGACGCGGCCGGCGCGCGTCGTCATTTCCTCCCACTCGTTGATCCATGAGAATTGCCGGCGACGCCAATGCGGGCCGTTGCGGATGGTGGTGGCGATGACGGTCGATTGCAGCCGCGCCAGCGCGGCTTTCAGAAGCCGGTATTGATGATTGCCGGTCGGCCGCCCGATGGCGCGCAACAGATGGTAAGGCGTAAACCGGACAAAGCGCGAAGTGGTGAGGCCGTCATTCTCGGCCGCAACGATCTGCGAGGCCGCCCATATCAGCACATCGGCGTCCCATATGGTCGCCATGCCGTGCTCGGGCATCCCGAACACCTGCACCTCTATGTCGGCGGCCTTGTAGAGAATCGGCTTGGTGCGCGGGGTCTTCGCCAGCGAGAAAAACGGCCGTTCCATCAAATCGCGCTGGTCGCGCGGCGGCGCGTCGCCCGTTGCGACCACGAAGGGGTCTAGGCGGCTGCGCTCGCTGTCCTCGGTCGGCTGCGCGGGGTTGTGGTCATCCTCGCGCAGCATCTAGCGCTCGTTCCGTTCTTGGGGTGTGAGCGGACGTGCGGGGAAGACGGTGCCGGCGGTCTTGTCTCGGGTGGATTTACGTTCGCCGACCGCGCTCCAGTCCTCCAGATCGCGGACGGTGTAGAGGACGCGACCGCCGACCTTGCGATAGGTCGGGCCGGTGCCGTAGGTGCGATGTTTCTCAAGGGTGCGAATGGATATGCCGAGGAAGCGTGCGGCTTCCTTGGTGCGCAGCAGGCGCGGCGGCAGGCCCGCAAGCGGGTTGGGCATGGATCACCTCCAGTCGGGTTTCGGCTGCCGAAGGGCGGCAGCGGACTGTGGCGAACCATGGCGAGGGATCGGCGGTGCGTAGCGTGCCGCATTTGCGCCTATGCGCTGGCGGCACCCCCTTCGGGGCGGTGCGCGGCCAATAGATGAGGGATTTCAGCGGCTCGCTGCCTGCTGCGCCGAATAGGCGAAGACATTCGCGGCCGGTTCGGATAGAAACGTAGACGGAGCAGACGCGCTGCTCTGGGGCGTAGTAACCCCTGACTAGCGGTTGGTGCCGGCCGTGACGGCACCACCATCCTCGAACCTTATGGTCGGGGAGCCCATGGCGTATGTCCAGGGCTTCTCGCCTAAAGGTCATGGGGCCGTCTAGTCACGGTTACTAACTCCCCGATCACCAGGTAGAGGGGCCAATTGCGGGGGCGCACCGCAAGCGAGGCTCTCTGGAACCTAGGGGGAATGGCTATGCGGGTTCCCGTCGAACTCGATCCCGATGTAGATGACGAAGCGCCGGCCGGCGACACCATAACCGTCTATGACGAACGGCATTACGTCACCTATCTGCGTTTGCTGGATGCGAAGGCCGAGGGCGCGGACTGGAAGGAAGTCGCGCAGATCGTGTTGCACCGTGATCCGGTCGCCGATGAACTTCGCACCCGCCGTTGCTGGCAAAGCCATCTCGAACGCGCACAATGGCTATCGCGTGAGGGCTATCGGAAGATTCTGGAACAGGCAGCAGCCAACAAGGCGTGAGGACTACATACGCACGATCAACGCTTGCCGGGCTTGATCGGGTAGTGAAGCAGCAGGCGATAGCCGCCCCGCATCATCTTGATGCCGTGCGCAACCAATCTGCGGGCCTTGTTCTTGCGAGGGTCGTTCTCGAAATCCTCCTTGGTGCCTCGAAAGCCAAGCAGGACTTCGGCGATGGTGCGATAGCTCTCGCCGCGCAGCCGGGCGTCGAGCGCGCGCAGGGACAGGATATGCCATTGCCGGAGTTGAGCGGGGACTGCCCGGAAGTCGGGACCGGGCGCACGGCCGTTAAGGGACCGCCAGAAACGGCGTACAGCGTGAGCGCGAAGCTCCAGAAAAGCATCCATCGGCAGAGTGACGGCATAAAACGCGGCGGCGTCCGGCGCGGCCTCGGGCAGCCAGAATTGATGCGCGACGCCGTCTACCTGCCAGATGCCGTGCCAACCATCGGCGGCGCGGCGGAGGTCGAGGCCGTCGAGATGCGCCAGCGTCAATGTCGGTTCGGTGTCGCTGTCCTTGTGATCGACCGGCAACAGCCTCACGGCTTGCGGTTGAAGGCGCGGACTCCAGATCGGCGATTGCCGGTCATGCGGCGCGTCGGGATCGCACGGGAAATCGCAAACCCCAACGATGCGCGAACGCTTCAAGGTCGCGGCCAGCCGTCCCTCCGGTCAATGCGATGGTCTGGCAGTCCCGACGATATTCGTCGTTTCGGCGCAGGTATTCCCAAGCGAAACCAGCGGCAGGGATGTGCTTTGTGTGCCCGTATGCCGCCGGTGATCGCCAATCGATGCTGAGCATGGCGTCACCTCCCTAAGCCGGGATGCTGGGCAGCGCCCGGCAAAAAGAGGTTCAAGGATCACTGGAAATATAGAAGCCGCTCAAAGCAGATACCTTGAGCGGCTAACTCGATCATTTTGGTATTTTTGGCTAGGCGACAGCCGGTGATTCCGGGACGCCTGCCCATATCAGCACGGATAAGCAGCTTTGTTCTCATCTGCTGGAAAACACATGCACCTCGCCGTGCGCCGTCTCGATGGTGAACAGATCGCCGCCCATCTCGGCGTCGCGCGCCATCGCGTCCCAATCGACATAGTAGCGCAGCGCCTCGGCGATAGTGACGCTTTCGGTGGTCAGCTCTTCCATGTAGTCGGCAAGGCTGGCGAACTGACCATGATAGCAGTCCTCCAAGGTGGATTCGGCTTGGTCCATGTCGCCGCCGAACTGCTCCAGCAGGCCCGCGCCGAGTGCGCCATGCTCTGCAATGAACTTGGCCTTCAGCGCCACGCTGTCGATGCCGGCATATTCGGAGATGCTGACACCCTCGAAGCCCTCATAGTCATGAATGGCATATTCCTCTGCATCCTCGACGGGGGAACGGGCAAGCATCGCAGCGATCTCGTCCCTGATCTGGTCGGCGTCCTGACCCGCGTCGATCCAAGCCCCATGCAGATAGCCATTATTGTAAGCTGCAAGGCAGGCCACATAGATGCGGGGATTGCTGTCGGATACGTTGGTCATGTCTCTGATCCTCGGGTCTGAAGGTCAGCGAAGCGGAACGCCGCGCCTGACCTTCTGGCCGTCGCCGAGACTGGGGTAGCAACGAGCAAGGGCGGCCGGGGTGGAGGGGGATCACCCGGCCTGCACAAGCCCCTCGGGGCGCGGAAGGCTGGGGATACCGCCCCGGACGGTTCCACTTACCTTGCTGGCGCGAGGGCAACGCCCTTAGCAACACATTCACTATCAGCTGCCGGAAAATCGCTGTTCTCGCGAGTCAAAGTGATGCAGTGTGTTGCACTTAGAATCACATCTCGCTAAAGTGAACATTAGGGGAACATTAGCAGGTCTGCCATGAGTGATCGATCAAAAAAACTCGGCCCCCGTGTCACCGTCAGCGTCACGCCCGGAGACTATGACACGTTGAACACCCTCGCCGAAAAGGACGAGGTATCCGTGTCCTGGGTCGTGCGGCGTGCCATCCATGAATATTTGCGGCGACACCAGCAGCCCGCACGGGCTGTGCGGCGGCCGGCTCTGGACAAGCGGGCAGCGGCACCGGAGCGGACATGAAACAAATGAGAATGCCGGGGGACCACGAACAGATGCTTCACACCGCGACTAGGCCGCGCAAGGCAGCGCCGGCGATGCCCGCCAAATCTCTGGATGCCCTCTACCGCCAGCCGCTAGCGGCAAAGCGTACCGGTGCCCTGTACGGGGCCTTTCCCTACCCGACAAAGATTTCCCCGGAGGCGATTGCCCTATATATCGCCGCCCATACCAAACCCGGCGATACCGTGTTTGACGGGTTCGGAGGCAGTGGGACGACCGGCCTCGCCGCGCTGCTTTGTGAACGGCCAACCGAGGAATTGCGCGCCGAAGCGGTCCGCCTTGGTCTTGATGTGCAATGGGGTGCCCGCAATGCCGTTCTCTATGAACTGGGTGCGCTCGGCTCGTTCGTCGGCCGGACCCTGACCAATCCGCCCGATCCTGCCGCGTTCAGGAAGGCCGCCGAAGATGTACTGGCGGCCGGGGAGAGCGAAGACGGCTGGATGTATGAAGCGCGCGATCCCTCCGGCGCGCAAGGCTCCCTTCGTCATCTGATCTGGAGCGATAAGCTGCGCTGCCCCGGTTGCCGCAGCTCTGTCACCTTGTGGGATGCGTGCGTCTCGCTCGATCCGGCGGAGATATCCTCGACCTTCTCCTGCCCGAAATGCCGTCATGAAGCGCCGCTGGATGACGTGCAGCGGGTGACGGTACAGGAACAGGATGACGTACTGGGCGAACAGCGGGCACTGCGCGGGCGCGCAATGGCCCGCGTCTATGGTTCGACCGGGAAAAAACGCTGGTCGCGCCCGGCCACGGCCGCCGACCTGACCCTTGTCAAGAAGATTGAGGCGGAGCCGATCCCGTCATGCGTCCCGCAGGCGCTGATCCCCTGGGGCGATCTCTTCCGAAAAGGCTACCATCAGGGCATTACGCACGTTCACCACTTCTACACGCGGCGCAATCTCATCGTCTTCGCCCGCATGTGGGAGCGCGTGGAATCCTATAGCGGCGAACTCCGCGAAGGGCTGCGTTTCTGGCTACTCAGCTATAACGCGGCTCACGGGACGATCATGACGCGCGTGGTGGCGAAGTCCGGCCAGAAGGACCTGGTCGTCACCAGCGCCCAGCCAGGCGTGCTGTATGTCAGCGGCCTTCCGGTCGAGAAGAATTTTTTTGCAGGATTGCGGCGCAAGCTGACAACGATTGCGCAGGCATTCGAGACCATTCACGGCGGCAGCGGCAAGGTCGAAGTCGTCCACGGCTCCAGCTGCGATGTCGCGCTGCCTTCCGGCAGCATCGACTATGTATTCACGGACCCGCCCTTCGGGGCCAACATACCCTATGCGGAACTCAGTTTCATAAACGAAGCCTGGCTCGAGACGTTCACCGACCGCACGGATGAAGCCATCGTCAGCCCGGATCAGGGCAAGGCCATCGACGAGTACCGGAAATTGTTGACCCGGTCATTCAGCGAGGCTCGCCGGATTTTGAAGCCGTCCGGTAAGGCCACGATGGTGTTTCATTCCGCTTCAGCCGAAGTCTGGAACGCCTTGCAGCGCGCCTACCAGGATGCGGGCTTTGACGTGGAATATGCGGGGGTTCTCGATAAGAAGCAGGGCAGCTTCAAACAGGTCACGACGGAAGGGGCTGTGCGCGGCGACCCCGTACTCCTGTTGGGGCCGCGTCGCAAGGTCGAGGCCCGGATCGAAAGCAAGACCGGAGCGGACGAGTGTGTATGGACGGTCGCAACGGCCCTTCACCGCGCGGCGACCGCCGCGCATGATCCGGCCGAAACAACGGCGCAGCGGCTTTACTCCCGCCTCGTGACACATTTCCTCAGCCATCATCAGCAAGTCCCGCTCGACGCGGATGTCTTCTATCGCTGGTATGCGGAACAACCGCTGCCCGGAGTTCTATGCAGTGCCGGCGACTAACGCAGTCGGCGCGATTAGGTCTTCGGCGCGATCCTTCGAGGAAAGCCTGCCGCCGGCGCAGCGCAAACGGCTGGGGCAGTTCTTCACCGGACTGCCGCTAGGGTCGCTTCTTACGCACCTAGCGCTCGACTCCGGCGCGCGCTCTGTGATCGATCCGATGGCCGGGCACGGTGACCTGCTTGATGCGGCAGCATTAACGGCACAGGCGCGGGGAGCCCGTCTCAGCCGACTGGACGGCATGGAGCTTGATTCCAAAACAGCCGCCTTCTGCGGTCGCAGGATGGCGGCTTTGCAGGCGGACGATGCTGCGGAGAGCAGCCATATTCTCACGGGCAGCGCGTTCGACCCCACCACCATCGCGGCGCTGGATGTGCCCGGCTACGATCTTGTCATCACCAATCCCCCCTATGTGAGATACCAGTCGCAAAACGGGAACGGTGCCGGTGTCGGTGACGTGCGCCGGGGCCTGTCAGCGATTGTGGACGCGCGCATGACCGGCGGCGAGCGCGTGCTCTGGCAGGCGCTGATTGACGGCTATTCAGGCCTTGCCGATCTTTCCGTACCGGCCTGGCTCCTGTCCGCCCTGTTGACACGGCCGGGCGGCCGCCTGGCCCTTGTCGTTCCCGCCACCTGGCGTTCGCGCGACTATGCCGATGTCGTGCGCTACCTGCTGCTGCGCGCGTTCCGTCTTGAGTACATTGTCGCGGATACCCAGCCCGGCTGGTTTTCCGATGCGCTGGTGCGCACGCATCTTGTGATCGCGCGGCGGCTTTCTTGGGACGAGGCGCAAGCGCCCGTGTCAGGCCGGTCGCTTTTGCCGGCAACCTGGCTGCAAGTTGCACCGGCGGCTGCGGGCGGAGAGTCGCTTGTGGGCGGTGCCTTTCCCGGTTCGGAACCGGAGCGGGATTTTGCGGCATGGGCGGGCGCGGCAAACGGGGAGGTGCCGGGCATTGAGCGCCGCCCCTTTGCGCTGGATGAGGAATGGCACACGCTGGAGCAGCGCCTTGCACGCAAGGGCTGGTTCCAAAAGGCCGAAAACAGGCGCGATACCCTGCCGCTATTTTCCGCCCGCGACGCAAGGCCGGCGGCGATACCGGAAGGATTGCGAGACATGCTGCCGCCGGGAACGGCGCCGGCGCACCTCCAGACGCTCGAACAGGCGGGCATCCGGGTCAGCCAGGGCCTACGTTCGGGCTGCAACCGGTTCTTCTATGTGACGCTTGCCGGTGACGAACAGGGCGAGACCGTCACCGTCGAAACATCGGACAGCTTTGAGAACATGCAGGTTCGCGTTCCCGTAGCGGCGCTGCGCCCCATTCTTCATCGTCAGGCGGATATGCAAGCCTTTGCGGACGGGCGCGTTCCGGCCACGCGCGCGCTTGATTTGTCTGATTGGGTTCTGCCGGAAGACCAGCCGCTCGTCGCAGAAGCGGCGGAGGCCTATCGTAAGCGGCGCGTGTCTGCGCCCCGCGTTATGCCTCCCGAGCTCGCTTCGTTCGTACGTCTGGCAGCCCGGACCGCGCTGGACCCGAAAGAGCCGGCCCGGTTCGTTCCCGATCTCACGGCCGTGCGCACCAATGTCCGCCGGCCCGCGAACGGCCGCGACGTGCCGCGCTTTTGGTACATGCTGCCGGCCTTCACCGCGCGCCACCTACCCGAGATTTTTACGCCGCGCATCAATCACGGCACACCGGCCGTTGCTCTGAATACGCAGCCGCCGGTCCTAATTGATGCCAACTTCTCAACGCTGTGGGCGGAGCAAAGGCGGTGGACAGCGCATGCGCTCTACGCCCTGTTCCACAGCAGCTGGTGCCGGGCGGCGATGGAAGCCGCCGGCACGCCGCTTGGCGGCGGCGCGCTCAAACTCGAAGCGACGCACATCCGTCAGGTGCCGATTCCCACTTTATCGGACCGCGATTGCGAGAAACTTGCCGCGCTCGGACAGCAGCTGGCTGCGGACGTGCCGTCAGCCCGGCACCAGATCGACATGTTCATCCTGGCCGCTTCGCTGCCCGGTATGGATAAAAACCACCTCAAAGACCTGGCGCACCACATCGATTCCCGCCTTGAGGCCGCGTGCGCCGCCCGCCAAAGGACCGCCCATGACAGCTGATATTGGCCGCATTCGTGAAACTATCGCGCGTTGCCGCATGCTGCGGGATGCTGGTCATGTCGAGGCGGTGCTGCGCAGCGAGTTCCAGGGGCGATTGCGGCTTATGTTCCCGGACACCGCGCACGAGACCTGGATCAACAACTACACCGAAGGAACGGAAGCCCATACCAAGGTGGGCACAGCATCGGGCAAGGCCGCATCCCGGTTCATCGACAATCTCGTGGGTTCGACCACGATTGAGTACGAATCCGACCTGCGGAACACCGCCAAGCGCGATACCGGCTACGGGCAGGTGCAGGAGCAGGCGGCGGGGCTTGTCCGCGCGGGCATGCCGGTTTCAACGGTCCGGGGTGTGTTGTCAGACACGGTCGAATGGCACGCCTACGATGCCGAGCTTGCGGCGGGGGTCGATCCATCGTCCTGCACCGCTGCCGACATCACGCTCATTGTTATCGACGAACTCAAGCTGCCCGATGACAGCGTCCTGTCCGCCGAGCAGCTCGGCGGCTTTATCAAAAAGCATCTGGCGCGCGAACAGTCGCGGCCGTTGCGGTCCGAATTTCTTGCCTCCGACCTTGGCATGGACTCTGCCGCATATAAGAGCAGCGCCGGCCCTTTGTCGTTGCTGGTGGACAAGGGGCGTAAGGCCGATCCGTCGGCGAGCCTCGCCACCGATCTCTGGTCGAAGTTCGTCGATCATCTGGAAGGGCCGGCAGGCACCTTCCGCACCGCCGCGTATGTTGATGAGGCTTACGTGACCCTTCTCGCGCGGCTTCTGAGCGCGAACGTGCTGACAGGTAAGGCGGTGCTCAGCACGGACGACGAGTTGAAGACAATCCTGAACGGGGAATTCTTCCGCAACAATTTTCAGCTGGAGAATGTGGTCGAGCAGGATTATTTCGGCTGGCTTCTCGGCCCGTCCTACATCGAGCGGCTTGTCGCCGTGGCCCGCGACCTCCAGCGCGATCTCTATGCTTACGATTTCGGCTGGTATCCCGAAGAGGATTTGTTCGGCCGTTTGATGGCGCAGCTCGCCCGCCGTAGCCAGCGCAAGTTGCTTGGCCAGGAATGGACCCCGCACTGGCTCGCCCGTCTGCTTGCCGACCGTTGCATCGACGGCCTCCCGAACGGGGAAAACCCCCGGATCGTCGATATGTGTTGTGGGTCCGGGACGATGCTCGCGGAAATCATAAAGGCCACACGAATACGGTTCGGCTTTTCCACCATCGAACAGCTTGAAGACGTAGCAACCGGCTTCGACATCGACCCGCTGGCCGTCAGTCTCGCCAAAACAACTTGGGTCGTCAGTCTCTCGGCTGAGATCAAGGCGGCGACACAACCCATCGTCATCCCGGTCTATCATGCGGACTCGCTGTTTGCCGTCACACCGGTTTCCGCGTCAGTTCCGCTGGTCGGCGAAAGCGATACCATTCCGATATCGCTTGACGGCACGACCGTACATTTACCGACAGCGTTGGTGCAGCCGACGTACCGGGAGTTTTTCGACCGGATCGTGGACTGGGCCTATGACGAAGCGCGTGATGCGCAGCGGCGCGGAACCGTTGAGGGTTTCACAAAGGCGGACGCAGACAGTTTTCTCGACGGTACGATTGCGGCGTTCGGGATCACGTTGTCGCCGGAGCTTTACACGCAGCTTTCCGAGGCGCTGTTCCCGCTGGCGCATCGCATGGCCGAACTGGCCGTTGCCGGGCGCAACGGCATCTGGGCGTTCATCCTGCGCAATACCTACAGGCCGGGCCTTCTTACAGGCCACTTCAACGGGCTCGTGTCCAATCCGCCATGGCTCGCCATGAGCGGGCTGGCCGACAATCCGTACCGGGACTTGCTGAAAGGCCGGGCGAAACTCTACGGTATCCAGCCCGCAGGACAGTCCTTTCTCCATCTCGAGTTGGGCACGATGCACCTGCTTCACGCCATCGACCGTTATTTAGGACCGGATGCCTGCGTCGCCTGCCTTGTACCCGGTACGGTGCTGAACGGCACTCACCACGAGAGGCTCAGGCAGCATGATTTCCTGACTAGCGACCGTCCGGTGCCGTTCGACATCGCCGAAATCTGGCAGGTCGCGCCCGGAACCTTCAAGTACCCCGGCGCGGCGCTGGTCGGTCACAAAAGAACGGATACGACCGGGCTTCCTCAAAGCACGTTTAGTGGCTTTGTGGCGACCGACGCAGCATTGGATGCCGCAGGCTTTTCGGTTCGCACAATCGGTTCGTCGCGCAGCGCCTGGGTGCTCGAAACGGGCGGCGGTTCAGCCGTGGCAGGCGGTGGCGGCGACCTGCCGCAGCAAGGAGCCGACCTTATGCCGCGCACGGCCGTATGCGTGGACATCATCCAGAATGCGGGCGCGGAGGTTCGCGTCGATACGCCGACACGCGCTTCGGCCTGGGGATTTACGATCAAATCAGCCAAAGAAATGGCGGCAGACCGCTTCCCTGGCTACGTCGCGCCGCGCTTTCTTTTCCGCATGGCCCAGTCGGAAAACCTGCTGCCGTTCGTGCTCGGTGTCCATCGCGCGCCGCTGGCTCTGCCAGCGCTGCGCGCTGCGGGCGGAAGGTGGAGCATTCTCGACGAGGCCGAAATCCGCAGGCATGGCTTTACCCAGACCGCACGGCGGTTCGCCGCGATCAACCAGAGGCTCAAAACGGTGGGGAAAGGCAAGTCGCTCCAACAGCGTATCGATGAGCGGGGCAAGCTTTCCAAGCAAGTCTTCGGCACAAGCGGGCACCTCATTCTGGCCGGTGCCGGCGGCAAGATCATCTGCGCGGCATGCGTTGCGGTTGCGCAGGCGCAGGACCTTGTGGTTGACCAGACACTGTACTGGAAAGTCGTGACGGACGCGGACGAGGCCTGGTACCAGGTCGGCATGCTCAACAGCGAGGCTCTCACCAACGCCACCCTTGCGTTTAACCCGAAGGGCGATTTCGGTGAGCGGCATCTTCACACGCTACCCTACAGAATGATGCCCGCATATGATGCCGCCAACGGCGATCATCAGAAGATCGCGGACCTTGCCAAGGATATTGCCACACTAGCGGAAGGCCATTGCACGACAGACCCGTATCTGGCTGATCCTGCCAAAGCACTGACGGCGCGCCGCCGCAAATTGCGCACGCTGCTCGAAGCATCGCCGCTACTGGCGCAGCTTGAAACATTGTCGCAGTCGGTGCTGGCCGGTGCATCCACCGCGCCATCCGGCGGCAGTGGTAGCGAGACGGCGGCTCCGGTATGCTGATCGTCCAGAACGCCGCAGAACCGGCTCGCTTGCGCAATGCTCTCGTCGATATGGTCGCGGCGGGAGCCATCGATATCCGCGCCGCCTCCGCATACGTCACGCTCGGCGGCGCAAACATATTGCTGTCTGCCGTCGCAAATGCGGTGGGGCCGGCCGCGTTCGCGGCGATGCCCAAAACCCTTGTGACATCCTTTGATTTCGGCCTTACTGAACCCCAAGCCTTGCAGCATTGGCGCGGGCTGGCGAACGCCACCGTTCTGGTGTCAGGCGCGCAGAGGCTGGCGCAGGGTTCGCTGATGCCGCAGCGCGCCTTTCATCCCAAGCTCTACGTCTTTGGCATCGATCCCCAGACATGCAGCACGCTGGTCGGCTCGGCGAACCTGACCAGCCGCGGTTTTAGCGTGAATACTGAGGCGGCATGGGCACAGCAGGGCGTTCCGCGCGCCGATGCCGATGAAGCCTTCGACAAAGCGCGCTTTGAAACGACTGCCCTCACCGACGACTTGCTCGCAGCCTATACCGCCCTGCGCCAGGTCCAGCCACCGCCCCCCGAAATTAAGCAGGAAGCGCAGCCTGTCGCGGCACCGGCACCGGTGGCGGGTGCCGCGTTGCCCTTGTTCCGCGTCGCCATTGAAACCGAAGAGATCAACCCCGCCGACTATGCCGCCATGTGGGTTCACGGCGAGGCCCTTCAGGGCGGATCGAGCAACCAACTGGAGCTGCCGCGCGGCGGACACCGGTTCTTCGGCTTCGTGTTCGACCAATACAACTATCCGCATAACTTGATAATCGGTGAGCCCATCCTCCGCAGCGGCGCGCGCGTGTGGAACGACCGGCGGCTGACCTGGCATGGCAATAACAAGATGGAGCGGATGAACCTGCCGACTGCCGCACAGGGCGGATACAATTATGCCGACACGGCGGTCATGTTCCGCCGCCTGACCGACGGTTCCTTCGAGCTGATCGTGACTCCCTGGGAGTCCGATCTTGCCCGTTCATGGCGGCAGGCCTCGGCGCAGCGTCAGACGCTTTTTCGCCTTGGCACCGTGGCAACCAACAGGGTGGTCGGTTTGCTGTAAAGCAGCGAATTTAATCGTCTTGTGCGGCCGCCTAGATTATGTTGCCTCCGTGTGCGTGGGCCGGGCTCAGTGCCGCCGGATGCCCCGGCTCTACGAGAGCCAGCCAAGCCGTCTCCGCCCATGTGCGTGATGATCCCTCGCACGAAGCATTCAGAGCGAGCTTGGTCACGGCAAGGCGTTCTGCCGGACCCGGATCGAATCCGCCCAATCCGCAAGGGTCTTGATGTCGGCAAGGATATCGTCGGGCGGGGGCACCGCGCCGTCCCGTGCGCGCGACGGGTCGTGCGCGTCAACGAGGTCGCTGCACTTCTTGAAGTTCTTTCGGAACGTTTCGACATCCGCGTCTTCAATGACCGTCACCCGTTTTAGGTACTTGGTGTCGATATAGTCCCGGTGGCGATGGATGACCCCGGCGAAGGCGACATCTTCCAGCCCGCGCTCCCACGTCGCCCGCAGCCGGTCATAGATTTTCACGGCCGCGTCCCGGTATCCTTCTTCATCGTTCGTGTCATAAAGTTTGCGCGCCTCTCGCGCCGCCTTTTCCAGCTTATCAACCCGGTCGCGGATACCGGCGTGCTGCCAGGGCAGGCCATCCGTGACCATACCCGTCCCGGCAGGCCCGCGCGACAGGCTGACGAGCTTCATGGGAACACTCTCGCGGACGGCCTTGTCGTGAAGGTCGTTCACGAACACCATGTCGTGCGTGAAGACGATAATCTGGCGGGTCGCGGATTCTTCGACGAGCCGCTCCGCCACCTTTTCGCGCCAGCGATGATCGAGCGACGTCACCGGGTCGTCGAACACCAGCGCAGATTTGTGATGGGCCGTCGCCAGTTCGGTGAGGAACGCAGCGAGGGCGACGCAGGTTTGCTCGCCCTCGCTCAGGACCATATGGACCTTGGCTTTCGGGTTGGCAAAGAGGCGCACCTGGTAGTTGGGCGAGCCGTACTGCCCGCCCGAGCGCACGATTTCCACACGCACTTTCTCCGCTGCGAGACGGACGATTTCCGACTGGAACTGGTCGCGCATTTTCGGGGTGATGACATTGTCGGCGATATCGTTGCCGAGCTTCGTGATGGCGTTGGTTGCCGTGTCAGTGATGCAGGCGCGGACAATGCGCAGGTCATCAAGTCGCTTGATTTCTTTCTTTGCGGTTTCGAGGAAGTCGGCAACCGCCGCCCGGTCCGTCAACGAGTCACGTTCGAGGATCAGCCGGTCGTGGCCCTCAGCGTCGGCCGCTTCGTCAAGTTCCGCAGCATAGGCTTCCAGAGTGGCCGCTAACGCCTCCAGCTCCGCCTTCGGTGACGGCGAAAACGGTGGCAGGATTAGCGGGTCAGCGGTCGAAAGGGCGCGAAGGCATTTCAGGCGGCGCAAATCCGCGCTGGCGACAAAGCGCAAAACCTTGCGGGCAAGGCCGGGGTTCTGGAGGGCGATGCGCTGGCGCGCCTGCGCGATCACGCGCACGTCCGGTTGGCGCGCCTTGAATGCGGCAAGAGCCTCAGAATAGTCCTGCTCGGCGCGCGCCGCTTGTGATTCGGCATCAGCGCGGACGAATGCCTCGAAGCTCCCCAGCCGGTCCTTGGCATCCGCATGCAGCGCCTGGTGACACAGGACGCAGGCTTCGTCCCCTGTGGGCGGGAAAGGCGCGCCGGGATAAGCCGTTTGTTCCGAATAGCGGCGGGCGGCCTCCCATAGCGCCCGCCATGTTTCCCCTCCGACACCGGGAATGGAAAGGCCGTCAAAGGTCTCGCGCGCGGCAAGATCGGCCGCCGCCCGCTTATCCCGCGCCGCGTCCGCCAGCGTTTTCATCCCGTCCAGCTTTTCATCCCCATAGGCGGCGGTAAGCCTGTCCAGGGTAGCGATCAGCTGCCGTACATTGCCGGCAAAAAGCCTCTGTTCGGCGGCAGCGTCCGCCGGGTTTTTCAGCAGGTCTTCGTTAAGGCGTGCCAGCCGCGCCCGCTCGTCGGCGCTCATCTCACCAAGTTTCTCAAGCGCGGCAAGATCGGTGTCATGGCTCAGTGCCGACATGATCGCGCCGACCGGCGTGGCCGGGTTCCACGTCGGCTTATCGAAGGCCGGGTCGCGGACCGCATTGAGCTGGGTTTCTTCAGCACCCAGTTTCTGCTTGAGCGCCTGGCAGACACCGGCGAGATCGTCGGGAATATCCAGCCCGAAGGGCCTGAAAGCCACTTCGTTCTTTTCCTGCACGTGCACGGAGCCGCAGTCCCGGTCGAAGACGCTGATAGCGGACAGCACCGCGTCCGGTTTGTTGTCGTCGGTCCAGCTGACAGGGGGTGCAGCCACACCGTCCTTGAGAATTGAAAAGGTGCCAGTCGCTTTGCCGGCTGGGGATGGGTTGTACGCATCGGGCATTATCTCGCCTGCCTTGCGCGCGCGGCAGGCGCGCTTGAGCACGCGCCCGTAGCCGGATTTACCGGACCCGTTCGGCCCGTACACAACAGTGAGCCCCGCCGGTTCAAATTGCAGGGACTGGCCGGGGGCAAGCTGGTTCACACCGGCGATATCCCCGACGCTTGCCAGTGCTATCGACTCCCCGCCGACGGGAGCGGCAGGCAAATGCGCGGCTTCAAGAGCTTCCGGTGCAAGTGCAATGCCTTCAACTCCGTGCTCCTTTTTGCACAGAGCTAGTATGTCGATCACACCAGCTTCATCAGGCGTCCCTCCGGTAACGATCCTGCGCAGGGCATCCCGCTGCCAAAGCGGACGATCAGCCGACCAGTCGAGTATCGTTTCAAGGACTGTCTTATTTGCTTTCTTGTTCATTCTGTTGCCCCCGGCGTGTTGCTTGTCTTCTTTACTCGATAGCACCAGAAACCAGCCAAAATAGATTCGATAGACGGACGAATCCACGCCTCTGCCGGGTAGCATGCAACCCTGAAGTGTCTGGCAGCGCTAGGTGAATTCCATCTGACGTGAAGCCGGACGGCGAGTTTAGAAAAGTCCCGGCGCGAAGCGCCGGGCCCACGCTCATCAGTCATTTAGGAGGGGTATAGCGTAGGCGTAGTTCTCTGTTTCGTCGGCTTCGGCCCGCCAACGACTGTTCCACAGCGGTCCGCAACAGACCACTGGGATCGACTTTTTCCTCCTGATTACCGACGCTTAGCAGACCGGTTCGGCCTTGGCCGTCCATGCCCGTCCATGCCCATCCAGCGATTCGGGAGGGCCAAAACGAGGTATCGCCGGTCGGAAAACGAGGTATCTCGAGGAGACCGAAATTGCTTACAGACACGAAGGTCCGGACGGCCAAGCCGCGGCCGAAATCCTACAAACTGTTCGACGCCAACCGGCTCTTCCTTCTTGTCGCGCCCGGCGGCGGCAAGCTCTGGCGCTGGAACTACACCTACGATGGCAAGAACAAGACCATGGCGTTTGGCGCCTACCCGCTCGTTTCGCTGGCGGATGCCAGAGCAAAGCGCGACGAAGCGTGGGCCACGCTTTCCGAGGGCGTTGATCCCTCGCTTGCCAAGAAGCTGAAGATCGAGGCGAACCTTGAGGCGAGCCGCCAGACGTTTGAGCGCGTCGCCCGCGAGTGGTTCGACAACGCCAAGGCGCAATGGGCGAAGATCCATGCGGCAGACATTATCCGCAGCCTTGAGCGTGACGTCTTCCCGACGATCGGTGATCTCCCCATCGCGCAGCTCACGCCACCGCTGGTGCTCGGGGTGCTCAGAGAAATCGAGGCGCGCGGGTCGATTGAGACCGCCAAGCGCATCCGTCAGCGCATATCCGCCGTCTTCATCTACGGCATCGCCCAAGGGATTGTGCAGTCCGATCCAGCAGAGAAGCTGGGCAAAGTTCTCAAGCCGCTGCGTAAGGGCCGCCAGCCTGCGATCACCGACCTCGTGCCGCTGCGCACCATGATCATCGCTGCCGAGGAAGATTATGCTCGGCCGATCACCCGTCTGGCCCTCCGATTGCTCGCGCTCACTGCCGTGCGACCGAGCGAGTTGCGCGGCGCCCGCTGGGATGAGTTCGAAGACCTCAATGGGAAGCTCCCGCTGTGGCGGGTTCCGGCGTCGCGCATGAAGGGAGACCTCGAAAGGAAGGAGGAGCTGAACGGCGACCATCTGGTCCCACTCACGCCTCAGTGCCTTTCCGTGTTGCGGGCGCTGTGGCCGTTGACCAGTGACGGCGACCTGCTGTTCCCGAGCAACCGCCATACACATCGACCCATGAGCGAGAACGCCATCGGCTAGACGAGCAGCGCGGTGCCGTCGGTTAGGTCGAGCCTGCAGCCGATGATCGCGCGTACTCCGGTGGCCAGGCGAATTGGACGAGTCCGGTTGCCAGTATATGCGACGGCGCCTTGTTGCGATCCAGTTGTGGCTGGAGCGCGGTGAACGAAACATCTGGTCCATCTTCGAGAGAGCCGGCTTCGTCGAGCTGGATCGGCTGGAAGGCGGCGGTTTCCTGGCGATGAATATGGGCCTCTATGACGCGGTTCAGGAGGACGTTGCCAGGATGGCCAGCAGCAAGGGACTGTCAGGAATTTCGTGTGCGGCGAGGCGGTTGACCATCAGGCCGTCATGGCCCTGATGAAGCGTTCGCCGAAGAGAACGGCAAATTGAGCCTTCGCCATGTTCCACTCGCGCGGCGGCATTTTCCACTCTTTTTCCGATCGGTTCAAGATCAGATAGAGCAGCTTGGTGGCGGCCTCATCGTTGGGGAAATGACCTCGCGCACGAACGGCGCGGCGGAGCTTTGAATTGAGGGCCTCTATCGAGTTTGTCGTGTAGACGATCCGCCTGACTTCTTCAGGAAACGCGAAAAATGGGATGACTTCGGGCCACGCCCTGCGCCAGCTCTGGCCGATAGCCGGATAGCGTTGCCCCCAGAAGCCCGCTTCGAAGGCCGTCAGCGCTTCCTCGGCGGCTACGGCATCGACGGCGCGGTAGATGGCCTTCAGAGCTGCCCCAAGCGCCTTACGGTCTTTCCATGCCACGAAATCCATCGAGTTCCGCAGCAGATGGACGATGCATGTTTGAACCATCGCTTCGGGGAAGACGGCGGTGATGGCGTCGGGAAAACCCTTCAGGCCATCGACGACGGCCAGCATGATATCCTCGACACCGCGGTTGCGCAGTTCGTTCATGACGCGCAGCCAGAACTTGGCGCCTTCATTCTGCTCCAGCCATAACCCCAGGACCACCTTGGTGCCGTCGGCCATGACGCCCAGGGCAATATGGATCGCCTTGTTGCGGACCATGCCTTCGTCGCGGATCTTGACCCGGATCGCATCGAAGAAAACCAGCGGATAGGCTGGGTCCAGCGGGCGTTGCTGCCAGGCTGTGACCTCCTCCAACACCGCGTCCGTGATCGTGCTGATCAGGTCGGGCGAGGCCTCGATGCCATACAGTTCGCGCAGATGCCCGGTGATCTCCCGGGTGCTCATGCCGCGCGCGTACATCGAAATGATTTTGTCGTCGAAGCCGGGGAAGCGTCGCTGGTATTTGGCAATCAACTGCGGATCGAAGCTGCCAGCCCGATCGCGTGGCACCTCGATCTCGATCCGTCCTCCGTCGGTCGTCACTGTCTTGCGGCCATAGCCGTTCCGGCTGTTGTTCCCTTGCTCCTCCTGGCCAAGATGGTGATCCATCTCCGCATTGAGCGCACGTTCGGCAAAAGCCTTCTTCAGGGAATCAAGCAGGCCGCCCTGGCTGAGCGCTGCCGCCGCGTCAGTGCCGGCAAGCAGCTGATCGAGAATGTCGTTCGGTATCGAGGGTTCTTTGCGTCGTGACATATTGGGTCTCCTTGTTACCCATTATGCCTCGCCACACACGAAATTCCTGACAGTCCCAGCAGCAACGGCCCCACGTCATGAATCCTGCGCTCAAGGAGATACCGCAGCGGATTCTAAACCTAGCGATCGGCGCGCTGACGCAAGCTAACACGCACGCGGTCTACTCTGATCCGGGAAACGAGCATTGGGAGCACATCTGCATCCTCAACACCGCTCACGCTGGTGAGCTATTCCTCAAGGCGATCATCGCTGAAGAGCACCCACTGCTGATTTTTAAAGACATCTTCACGCTCGATGACAACACAGGCAGCTCGCTCGATATCGAGACCTTGGTTCGGCGCGGGCGCACACACGACTTCGAGCGGTTACCTCAAATCCTTTGGGCCACGACCGGCAAACGGCTTCCGAACCAGCAATGTTTCGAGCGCTTGCGCCAAGCACGAAATTCGATCCAACATTTTTGCGCGCCCGAACAGCAGGATTTTCGGAAGCTATCGCTCGAGTTTATCTACACCATTATCGACCCCCTGATCGCTGAGGCCTTCGATCTCTTCGCAATTGAGTATCATGAGGATCACAGCGTCAGCTACGATTACGTCGTGGGCGCACTCCTCAGATCCGAATTGAAGTTTAGCGTTCCCGGGAATTTCAAAGTCACGGAAATCAACATGCGTGACGAACTCGCGGGGGCATCCGCTGCATATCGAGCTTGGGTCCGGAAGCAGATGAAGCGTGTAGGTCGGCTTGATCTCGTCTCGTGATGCCGTTGTCGATCGATAAGGCGAACCTTGCCACGGATCGTGGGTTCGAATACCATGGCCTCCGTCGAACTGAGCCTACAACGCGCTGGAATCAGTTGGAATTTTCGACGAGGCACATTCCGAGGTATCAAGAGCAGAAGGGCCAATCAGGACTGCGGAAAATCAACCGCTTAGCGCCTGAGTTCGAATCCCTCCCGCTCCGCCATTTACCCATTCATCACTGTTCATAGACAACCGCCAAAAGGCGCGGTTTTCTGAAGAAAATCTGGCTTTCAGAGGCCATCATGTCTGCTACTATTCACCCACAGCCACGATAAAATGTGGTGGAAAGTGTGGTGGATTTCAGGGGGTGTGGTGGAATGTGCCCCGGCGAGGTGAAGCATGGGGAATGACGGCCAATGAGGTGAAGGCCGACCTGGGCCTCATGGCCAACCGGCTGGAGGCTGACATAGCCTCGCACGGCGCCATACTATTTCGTCTGACGTCAGCGGCCTGACTATGTGTTTGATCCCATGGTTGAAGCAAATGACTGGGGTGTCTCTCGCTCACGGGAAGAGACGGCCAGCTCAAATGTCTGGCCGTCCCCCTGTCGTTATTGGACAAACCGCCAGTGATCGAAGTCGAATAGCGACCTGTCGCCGCTGCCCTTGAAAAGCAGGTACAAATCATGGGTGCCGATTGCACCTGCTATGCTTGTCTGGCGCTCCTGCCAAACGCCAGGCGCGCCGGTTTCGCCGATCGGCAGAGTGCCGATCACTGGCCCATCAGTACGGTCCAAACGCAGCTCTATCATCGAACCCGGCAGGCCGTTGGCGACGGTGGCAATGAACCGTCTGGCGCCAGCGGAACCAAAATCCACACCAGCGACCTTGATGTAACTGCGATTCTTGGTCGTGGTCACGAAGATACCGGATTTCGCATCCCCCGCCGTCGTTACGCCCGGGGCCCAATCATATGGCCGGTCCTGATCGCGCTTGAGACGCGAAGTCCAGGCTATCGTCTCTGCTTCAACGCGCTTGTAAGGATTCAGCGCCTCAAGTTGAGGTGCGCTGGTTCTGTCCCACCAGTGCAAGTTGGGGATCGTGCCGTCTGGATTGTAATTGAATTTGGCGACCGCCACCGAGCGCCGCTCGTGATGCATCGGCGTCATCGCGAAGTTCAGTTCATAGTTAAAGCCGAACAGGTACGATCCGCCCTTGTAGTCGATGATGCCAGGATGGTTGCCGGTCGCGCGCGCGTCGTGAGCCATGATAGGCCCTTTATAGGTCCATGGGCCCGTCGGCCTGTCGCTCATTGCATAGCCAATCCCTTCCGAGCAGCAGGTAGAGGCGAAGGCCATGTAGTAGTGGTTTTTCCGCTTATAGAACCAAGGTCCTTCCTGATAATCCAGGATCCGATCGACCTTGGTGATCTGACCTGAATAGGAAATCATGTCCTTGTTGAGCTTGACGTAATACAGGTCAGGATTGCCCCAGTAGAGATAGGCTTGACCGTCGTCGTCGATCCAAACGGTCGGATCGATATTGTCATTGGCCGGAGCGATCAAAGGCTTGCCCAACACATCGACGAAAGGCCCTTCAGGCTTGTCGGCGACCGCCACTGCAATGACATTCTTGGGCCGCCCCGCGATACTGATCGGAGCGTAGAGGTAGAATTTTCCGTCTCTGGCGATGACTTGCGGGGCCCAGGCGTCGTTGCTCTGCACCGCCCATGGGAAAGTCTTCAAGGAGGCGACGGTTCCCCGATCGGTCCAGTTCACCATGTCCGTCGAGCTGTAGAGCTGCCAGTCGAGCATCTTGAAGCCGGTTGCGTCATCCTCATCATGACTGGTGTAGAGATAGACCACGCCATCATGCACAAGGGGGGCAGGGTCGGCCGTGAAATGCGTCTGGACGATAGGATTCTGCGCGCGAGCCAGCGACGGCACAGCCAGGGCACACAGAATTGCAGTCGCCGCCCCGATACCAATTCCGTTCATTGAAATCCCTTCGATTTTCAAACTGGATAGTCGACGCGAGTTCTGCTTCTTGAACTCTGCTGTGTCGTACGCTCGAGCATATGTCCCATTTCGAGCTAGAGCGATTTCCAAGCAGATGGAATCATCTGCTGACTCGGAAAACGCGACAAAACAAAAACTTAGAGCAGTCGAGCCGATGCAATCGGATCGGAATCTGCTCTAGACCGATTTGAGCCGCATGGTGCGGGCCGTATAGACCTCGACGCCCTGCCACTTGTCCGATTCGAAGCGGACGCGAATCTTCGACTTACCCTGCGTCATTTTCGTCGGCAGCGCATAGGTCTGCACGTTGCGGGCGCTAGTACTCTCCCCCGGCAAGCGTTCGCGCACCAGTTGCTCGCTATCGATCATGATCCGAAAATCCTTGTCGCGCTGCCCGCCGCCATAAGCGACCTGAAGCGCGAGCGGGCCGGGCGCGACGGCCAGGTCAAATTCGAAGAACCCGACATTCACGTTCCGGCTGCGGTCGGCGACGTGGGAAACGGGCGCCGACTGACCGCTGTCCGCAAAGGCGTGATCCACCTCCGGCTGTTGCTCCCCCAGCCGGATCACGTCGATCGTGCGCGCGGCCAAGTCCGCCCGGTCTTTCGAGGCTTGGGTCCACGCGGCTTGCTGGGTCGGCCATTCCGCCACGTCGAAGCGTCGGAAATAGACGGCGGTGCGGTTCTCATGCTGCGCAAAAAAGGGGCGTAGCGTCAGGTCGTCCGGCTTGCCCTGTTCGCCCAGGCGATAGTGATGCAGTCCGGCAGCCGCCACCAGCACCGGTTCCGCGCGGTCGGTAACGATGGCGGGGTCGAGGCCGTCCCAAGCTCCCTTGCCAGGCCCCATATCACCGGCCAGGACGAGCGGCCCGCTGACGAACGCCACCAGCTTGGCATCATCGGGCATCGATTCGACCCGTACCGGCATGGGCAGCGACAGTTCAATCCGGTCCCCCGCCTTCAGTCCGGTCAGCATCAGATAGCCGCCATCCCGGACGCCCGCAGTCTTGCCGTTCACCTTCAACAACGGGTCGGCGCACCAGCCCGGCACGCGCAGCGCGAGCGTTTTCGGCGCATTCGTCACCGCAATCCGCACCATATTGCCCAGCGGAAATTCGGTATCCATGTCGAGTTTCGCTTCGGGCGCGTTCAGCGTGGAGGCGTAATAGAGGTTGATCGCAACCGCATCGCCGCGCTTCCAATAGATACTTTCGCCATGCTTCGAATGGCTCTCCATACCCGAGCCGACACAGCACCAGAAATCCTCGGTGGGGCTGGAATGCACCCGTCCCATTCCCGGTGCCAGCGCGGTGAAATAGGTGAACATGCCCGTATTCGGGTCTTGCTGGCTCATGATATGGTTGAGGTGCGCGCGCTCGTAGAAATCGAAATAGCTGGCCTCGCCACTCCAACTGTACAGATGCCGCGTCAAGCGCAGCATGTTGTAGCTGTTGCACGCCTCGCACGTCTGTTGGTCGAGCCGTTGGGCAAGCTGGCGCGGCAGGCCGAAATGCTCGTGATCCGAGTTGCCGCCGATGACGTAGCTGTGGTCGCGCATGACCGTGGTCCAAAAGAACTGCGCGACTTTCGCGCGGTCCGCGTTGCCCGTCAGTTCATGCAGTCGCGCCTCGCCGATGATCTTCGGAATCTGGGTATTGGCGTGCTTGCCGGCGAGTTCATCACGCCCGGCCTGAAGCGGATCGACGATCGCGTGATGCCGCATCCGTTCCGACAGGGTCAGCCAGCGGCGATTGCCGGTGCGCTTGTAGAGTTCGGCATATGATTCGGTCAGCCCGCCATGCTCGGTGCGCAGGATGTCTTGGACCTGCGTATCGCTCAACCCCTCTAGGATTTTGCCCAGATAGTCGCCCAGCCCGATCGCCACGGTCAAGCCGTCCTTGATCCCCGCATGCTGATGCGCGTCCAGCGCGCCTGCCATGACCTTGTGATAGGTGTACAAGGGGACCCATCCGTCGTTCAGGCTGAACCCGGTCGAGCGGATTTCGCCCCTGCGCAGTTCCTCATACACGACCTTGCCATCGACGGTCTTGCCGTCGCGATCGACCGTGGTGCCGCCAGCATAGCCGTCCCCGTGCCTGGCTTGGATCGCCTTGAGTTGGCCGACGATATGAGCGGCGCGGTCGCGGAATTGCGGGTCGCCCGTCTGGGCGTGGATCAGCGACACCGCGCTCATATAATGGCCCAGCGAATGGCCCGCGATCCCGCGCGATTCCCACCCCCCATAGACCTTACCCCTGGTCGGCAATCCGGCGCCGGCGTGGAAATTATGCAGCAGCCGGTCGGCGTCGAGCGACAGGAGATAGCGCGCGTTCGCCCGGACCGACGTCAGGAAGATCGAAGGCTTCAACCTAACCTGCGACAGGGAAAAGGGTGTCGCGATCGACGTCGCAGCCGGCGCGGCCCATGTGAATCGCGGCAGGGCCCCAAACGCGATTCCAGCCCCCAGCGTGCCGCGGCGCGTCCAGCTCATGTAAATCTCCCAATCAGATGCCCAAGAGCACCCTATCGAACCAATTTGTCGGAGTAAACTATGAATCTTATCGGAGTAAATATCGAGGTCCAGGCGCCACCTCGGTTCGACATGGACCGTTCGTCGGGCGCGATATTTGTCGCATATGGCGGATCACGCACCATCGTGGCTGCGCATACAGGCCCGTGCTTATGCTGGTGCAGCACGGCCATTTCCTTATTCAAGTCCTGGTGCGGGGAGAATGCTGGCTTGTGAACCACAACCGTGTCTATTAACTCTGCCGAGTATGGCTTGAGCCGTTGGCTCACACACCCGTGAGGATCGGCGTGCAATAGCCACCCCAGTCGGGGGGTGATCGGCGAGTAAAAAGGACCCCTTTCATCCCGGAGTTTTATGAGGCCGCGTGGTTTGACCAAGTGGCGAGAACGGGATGTTGGTAGTGGAGACAGTAGTACGGATTCGTCGTGAGCATGCGGCGGGCAAGTCGATCAAGGCGATCGTTCGTGACCTTCGTCTTTCCCGGAAGGTAGTGCGCAAGGCGATCCGGTCTCCAGAGGCGGCATTCAACTATCAACGCAAGGTGCAGCCATTGCCGAAGGTCGGTCCTTTTCAGGATCGCCTCGACACGCTTCTTGAAGAGAACGAGGCACGCAGCCGGCGCGATCGGCTACGGATGACGCGCATCCACGACCTGCTGGTGCGGGAGGGGTTTGAAGGTTCCTACGATGCGGTCCGCCGCTACGCGAGCCGATGGCGGGAGCGGCGGCGCAAGGACGGAGGTGACGACGCATCGGCGTTCATCCCGATGACGTTCCAGCCCGGCGAGGCGTATCAGTTCGACTGGAGCCATGAGGATGTGGAGATCGCCGGCAAGCCGATGCGGGTGAAGGTGGCGCATGTCCGCCTCTGTGCCTCCCGTGCGCCCTATGTCCGGGCCTATCCGCGCGAGGGCCAAGAGATGCTGTTCGACGCCCATGCGCGGGCCTTTGCCTTCTTCGGCGGCGTTCCCCGGCGCGGTATCTACGACAACATGAAGACGGCGGTGACGAGCGTGTTCACGGGCAAGGAGCGTGTGTTCAACCGCCGCTTCCTGATCATGACCGACCATTACATGGTCGAACCGACCGCCTGCACACCGGCGGCAGGATGGGAGAAGGGGCAGGTCGAGCAGCAGGTGCAGACGATCCGGGCGCGCTTCTTCCAGCCCCGCCTTCGGTTCGCGAGCCTGGCCGAGCTCAACGGATGGCTCGAGGCGGAGTGCCGGCGCTGGGCCGAGCATCACGCTCATCCCGAGCGCGGCGATATCACCGTGGCCCAGGCGCTGGAGATGGAGCGGCCTGTCCTGCAGCCGATCCTAGCGCCCTTCGACGGCTTCCATGAGAGCGAGCATGCGGTCACCGGCACCTGCCTCATCAGCTTCGATCGCAACCGCTACTCGGTCATGTCCAAGGCGGCGCGCCGGACGGTACAGGTGCGCGCTTATGCGGACCGGATCGTCATCCGTTGCGGCGAAGAGATGATCGGGGAACATGAGCGTCACTTCGGTCGGAACCGCACCATTTACGACCCCTGGCATTATCTGCCGGTTCTGGCCCGCAAGCCCGGCGCCCTGCGCAACGGCGCGCCGTTCCAGGACTGGGAGTTGCCGCCATCCCTCCATCGCCTGCGGCGCAGGCTGGGGCACGGGGATGAGGCGGATCGCAGGTTCGTGCGGGTGCTCTCGGCCGTGCTCACCGATGGCCTAGAACAGGTCGAGGCGGCGGTGCGCGAAGCGCTGGCGAACGGAACGGTCAGCGACGACCTGATCCTCAACATTCTCTCCCGCCGCCGCGAGCCGGCGACGCCGCATAGCATCGTCACTTCGGAAGACCGGATGTTAAGCCATCCGCCGATCGCCGACTGTGCCCGCTATGACCAACTGCGAGGATATGATGCAGCGGCATGAGATGATCGACACGATGCGCGGCCTGGGCCTCAAGGGCATGGTCGCGGCGTACGACGAGGCCGTCACCACCGGCCTCCAGCGCAAGCGCACCACCATGGAGATCCTGACCGATCTGCTCCGCGCGGAAGCCACCCATCGCGACGCAGCCTCGATCCGATATCGCATGACGGCCGCGCGGCTGCCGGTAGTGAAGGACCTGGAGCGGTTCAACTTCGAAGGGACGCCGATCAACGAGGGGCTGATCCGTTCCCTGCATGACGGTTCGTTCCTGCCGGTACGCCGCAACATCGTGCTCGTTGGCGGCACGGGCACCGGCAAGACCCACCTCGCCATCGCGATTACCGCTAATCTCGTGCGTAAAGGGGCTCGGGCGCGATACTTCAACACTGTCGATCTGGTGACACGCCTCGAAGAGGAGACCCGGATCGGCAAGGGCGGGACCCTGGCGGGCCAGCTCTCGCGGCTCGACCTGGTGGTGCTCGATGAGCTTGGATATCTGCCGTTCGCGCGCTCTGGTGGCCAGTTGCTGTTCCACCTGATCAGCAAGCTCTATGAACGCACCAGCGTCGTCATCACGACGAACCTCGCCTTCGGCGAATGGCCTACCGTGTTCGGGGATCCCAAGATGACCACCGCCTTGCTCGACCGCGTTACGCATCATTGCGATATCGTCGAGACCGGCAATGACAGCTGGCGCTTCAAAAACCGCAGTTAGTCGCCACTCTCACCCCATCTTCAAAACCGACTTGCGCTGTGCGCGCCTCCGGCCGGGCTACGCCCGACCTCCGCCGCGCACAGCGCAGGGCGCTCCCCACAACCCTCCGCTCAATCCCGGAAAGGGGGTCCCTCTTCAACGCCGATACGGGGTCCCGTTTGCGCGCCGTTTGACATGCCTGGGGCCTTGCCGTCAATGAGGCCTTCGGGGCCACGGCTATTGAACCGCACGACCCAGTCCCGCACGATCTGCAGCGTCACACCGCCGATCCGCGCCGCATCGCTGCGGCTACCGCCATCATATATTTCGGCCAACGCCAGCAGCCGGCGGCCCTGGTTCGCGCTTTTCGTGCTCCGTGCCAGTCGCCTCAAGCTCGTCGCATCAAAGTCGTCCCGTAATCCGATCGCTGCACCCATAGCCATGCCCTCCAACAGGCCGCCATAGATTCATACTTTTGCCGGTTTGGGAATCATCGGCGTGAGTCAGCATCACTGAAGGTTGGTATTACAGGTTGCTTCCGGGAGCATGGCGTCAGGGCATGGTGCATCACCCTCCACCAGTTTTGGGCGATGACACGGTGATGCTCGTTTGATGCAGCCGTCCGGCGAGAGATTTCGCCATTCGAGAATAGTTATGAGAAGGCCTTCACCTACTCAAGACATGATCCTCTGCAGACAAGCGGCGGTCATCCATGAAGCACTGACATTCTCGCGGGCCGAGAGCGTTTTGATGTCGACGGGATCGTCCCGCAGGATTTTCCACCAGCGATGGGCTTTCACGATCAGCCGCACGAGCGGAAGGTCCATGCGATCGGCAGTCGGTGCATCTCCATCATGGACCAGTCGCAGTGCCCGTCCCGATCTGGTCAGGCGTACACCGGATCTGAAGCTGACCACCCGGCTTTCAGTGCCGTATCCGCTGCCAGCATCTGGCGCCAGAGCCCGGCAGCGGCAGTCCATGGTGATCCCGTCGCGGCCTACTTCAATTCTGGCCAGAAGGCTGCGGAGAGTGTCGCTGTCCCGCCGTCTCACGGATCCGGCCAGCGTCTCGATGCCGGCGACGAATGCTGGCAGGTTGGCACCATCGATGAGCATGCCGATGTTGATGGCGAACTGCAACGGATACCTGCACAGGGTCGGGAGCTTCTCTACCACGATATTCTCCAGTTCCCGGGCCGGGATGTGCATGCCTTCGCTGCTTTCCCCATGCTGGAGTGCCCGGCCGACATAAGAGCATCTGATGGCGACGAGTTCGCGTTGGACTGACAGCACCGTCTGGAAAAACGCCTCGCACGGCCGCGCTGGCAGAATGCCATCCTCTGGTCAGGCTGAAGGCGTCACCGAACCGCTGGGTCCGTGCCACGTCATCGATTGCCGGGCATGGCCTCGAGTCGTGGGCCGGTGAGATTCGCGTTATGCCCGCCTGTCAGGTGCCCCGGGACACCATCAGGCCTTTTCTAAGGTGCACTGGAGCGGGTGCTGGTTCTGACGGGCAAAGTCCATCACCTGATTCACCTTGGTTTCCGCCACTTCATAGCTGAAGATTCCGCATACGCCGACGCCCCGCTGGTGGACGTGCAGCATTACGCGCGTCGCCTCCTCCATGTCCATGCGAAAGAATTGCTGGAGAACGTGCACGACGAATTCCATCGGCGTGTAGTCGTCGTTCAGCATCAGCACCTTGTAGAGAGAGGGCTTTTTCGTCCGGGCGCGCGTGCGCGTGGCGATGCCGACATTGGGGCCGCCCGGGCCGTCGCCCTGGTCGTCCTGATCCTTGTCCGCCATCATCGCGGGATATGCCATCATCGAG
The DNA here is from genome assembly GCF_005406185.4 of Sphingobium sp. RSMS. NCBI lineage: Bacteria > Pseudomonadati > Pseudomonadota > Alphaproteobacteria > Sphingomonadales > Sphingobiaceae > Sphingobium > Sphingobium sp. RSMS. Next base: position 3,699,558 of record NZ_CM191257.1, read on the forward strand.
AAGCTGTTCATGATGGGGAAGGATATGGCTATTTGCTCTTGCATGGCAAGGGGTCCGACGGGGCGTAAACCATCCTTCCGGGTGGGAACGGCCTGGGGGAGGGTGGAACGGGGTGGAAGGCGGCGATTCTGTTCCACGTTCTGGCCTGGGGGCTCCGCGCTCCTGCTCCCGGCGGATCATCGCACCGTCTGAACCGGCCCTGCCGACTGTAACCTCCCGGCCACGGCTGGCGAAAAACATCCTATTGCCCGGCCTGGCACCGCTTTCATCCTGTCCTACATCCCCGCGGTCAGCCTATTCCGCTCCCTTCTTTGAAATGTCGGACCCATTACCCGGGCGGCTACGCGCGCTCGCGCGCATGCGCGCATATGGTGTGAACTTCGGCGTAAAACGGCGCTTTTCCGTCGCCTTCCATCGCCAATCGCCAGATTTTGCGTGACAGGGGGCCTCCAAATCTGTAGGGGCGCCCGCAGCAGACCCCCGGCAGAAATGTCGATGGTCTTCCGTCCGAGACAGTCGGTGAAGGGAATATGCCCTTCTTAATTTCCGGCCTAGACGGGGAAAAGTTCTTTACCGGCCGGGCCTTGCCTGTCCGGGTCTGCCTGTTCTCCCTGAGGGATGCGGGCCAGTCGATCTCTCCCCTTCGGACCAATGCCCCGCGATTCGTCGCGGGTTTTTGCCGTCCACCGGATTTTCCGGCGGACATGAAGTGGAGTAAAGGCATGGATCGTAATCAGAAAGCTGAGGTCGTTTCCGCGCTGAACGCACATCTGGCCGAAGTCGGCGTGGTCGTCGTGACCCGCAACCTCGGGCTGACGGTCGCCCAGTCGACCCAGCTGCGCCAGAAGATGCGCGAAGCCGGCGGCACCTACAAGGTTACGAAGAACCGCCTCGCCAAGATCGCCCTTGAAGGCACCGACTATAGCGGCATCAGCGACCTGCTGACCGGTCCGGTCGGGCTCGCTTCCTCGGCCGATCCGGTCGCAGCCGCGAAGGTTGCGGTCGAATTCGCCAAGACCAACGACAAGCTTGAGATCGTTGGCGGTGCGATGGGCGAAGTGCTGCTGAACGCGGAGGGCGTCAAGGCGCTCGCCTCGATGCCGTCGCTGGATGAACTGCGCGCGAAGCTGGTCGGCCTTCTGGTCGCCCCGGCTACCAAGCTCGCAACCGTCACCCAGGCCCCGGCTGCCCAGCTCGCGCGGGTCTTCAACGCCTATGCGGAAAAGAACGCGGCCTGATCGCCGCGGGATTTTCCGGAATATTGTTTTCAACTCTCGTTTAAGGGGCTCATGCCCCGCCCAGAAGGGAATAGGTAAAGTAACATGGCAGACATCAATGCTCTGGTCGACCAGCTCTCGGCCCTGACCGTCCTCGAAGCCGCTGAGCTTTCCAAGGCTCTGGAAGAAAAGTGGGGCGTTTCGGCCGCCGCTGCCGTCGCGGTTGCCGCTCCGGCCGGTGGCGCTGCCGGCGCTGCTCCTGCTGAAGAAGCCAAGGACGAATTCGACGTCGTCCTGACCGGCGACGGCGGCAAGAAGATCAACGTCATCAAGGAAGTCCGCGCCATCACCGGCCTGGGCCTGACCGAAGCCAAGGCTCTGGTCGAAGGCGCGCCGAAGGCCGTCAAGGAAGGCGTCGGCAAGGACGAAGCCGAGAAGATCAAGAAGCAGCTGGAAGAAGCCGGCGCGACCGTCGAACTCAAGTAAGTTCGGTCGAGCCCCCCGCGCAGGCGGGGCTGCTTTCCGGCTATGGCCGGAGGAAATCGGGGCGGTGCCTTCGGCGCCGCCCTTTTTTCTTTTCCCTGGGCAGAATTGGTGAGGGAATGTCGGTTGCTGCGGTTGAGCGCATCATACCCCCGCCTTCGCAAGAACGCGCCATACTTCCAGGAAAGCTGAAGGGCAGCCGCCCACCCCGCATCCTCATTCCCCGCGCGGCCGGCAAGAAGAGTTGGCGTCCCGCCAACCATCCTTCGCTGCCGCTAGAGCAGATTCCGATCCGATTGCATCGGCTCGACCGCTCTAAGTTTTTGTTTTGTCGCGTTTTCCGAGTCAGCAGATGATTCCATCTGCTTGGAAAACGCTCTAGACCCGATCCGCCTGCACCACCGTGTCGAGGCCGCGCAGGGCGGAGAGGATGCGGTTCAGATGCTGGGCGTCGGCGACTTCCAGGTCGATGATGTCGGTGTGGAAGGGGCCTTCGCGGTTCACCAGTTGCAGGTTGAGGATGTTCGCCTTGGTCGCGCCGAAAACGTTGGTGACGGCGGCCAGCGCGCCCGGCTGGTTCTTGACGATCACCTGAAGCCGTGCGGTGCCGCCCTTGGACCTGCTGTCCCAGCTTAAATCCACCCAGTCGTCATCCTGTCCCGCCTCCAGCGAACGGCAATCGATGGTGTGGACCTCGATCGGTTCGCCGGTGCGGCGGACGCCGACGATGCGGTCGCCGGGGACGGGGTGGCAGCAGTCGCCCAGATTATAGGCGATGCCGGGCGTCAGGCCGCGGATCGATACCGGGGCGTGCTGGCGCGGATGGGCTTCCTCCATGCCCTCCACGCTGGTGGAGCCGGGAATGAGCGCCTCCATCACCTCCGAATCGAGCAGGCGATGGGTGGCGATGGCCACCATCAGGGATGCGCGGTCGTCCAGCTTCAGGCGCTTCAACGCCGCCTTCAATGCCTTGTCGCCCAGTTCGCTTGCCAGTTCGGGGGAGAAGCGGCCGATGATTTCCTCATAGAGCTTCTCGCCCAGAGCGACTTCCTCGCCGCGCTGCTTCTGGCGAATATAGCGGCGGATGGCGGCGCGGGCCTTGCCGGTGATGGCGAAGGTCAGCCAGCCGGGCTGCGGCTCCTGTCCTTCGGATTTCAGGATCTCGACCTGATCGCCATTCTCCAGCGTCGTGCGCAGCGGCACGACCCGGCCGTTGACCTTGGCGCCGACCGTCTGGTTGCCGAGCGAGGTGTGCACGGCATAGGCGAAGTCGACCGGCGTCGACCCCTTGGGCAACTGGTGCAGCTCGCCCTTGGGGGAAAAGGCGAAGATGCGGTCCTGATACATCGCCATGCGGGTATGTTCGAGCAGCTCGTCCGCATCCTGGCTCTGCTCCAGGATTTCGACCAGGTCGCGCAGCCAGGCTGCATGGTGGTCGGTGGCGTCGCCCTTCTGCTTATAGGCCCAGTGCGCGGCGAGGCCGAGTTCGGCGTCATGGTGCATGTCGCGGCTGCGAATCTGCACCTCGATGCGGGCATTGTCCTGATGGATGACGGTGGTGTGCAGCGAGCGGTAGCCGTTGCGCTTGGGCGTGGAGATGTAATCCTTGAACCGCCCCGGCACCATCTTGTAGGTCTGGTGGATGACGCCCAATGCGCGGTAGCAGTCCTCCGTCGTCTCGGTGATGACGCGGAAGGCCATGACGTCGGTCAGTTGCTCGAAGCTGATATGGCGTTCCTGCATCTTCTTCCAGATGGAATAGGGATGCTTCTCGCGGCCCGAGACCGTGACCGGCAGCCCCTTGCCGCCCAGCAGCAATTGCAGTTCCGCGCCGATCCGGTCGACCTTGTCATGGCCGCCTTCCTTCAGTTGCTCCAGCCGCTTGGTGATGCTGTCATAGGCCTCCGGCTCCAGTTCGCGGAAGGCCAGGAGCTGCATCTCGCGCATGAAGTCGTACATGCCGATCCGCTCCGCCAGCGGGGCGTAGATGTCCATCGTTTCCCGCGCGATGCGGCGGCGCTTCTGCTCATTCTTGATGAAGTGCAGCGTGCGCATGTTGTGCAGCCGGTCGGCCAGCTTCACCAGCAGCACACGGATGTCGTCCGACATGGCGAGCAGGAATTTGCGCAGATTTTCCGCCGCCCGCTCATTTTCGGACATGGCCTCGATCTTGCTGAGCTTGGTGACGCCGTCGACCATCCGGGCGACGTCCTTGCCGAAGGCGTGCTCGATCTCCTCATAGGTGACGAGCGTATCCTCTATCGTGTCGTGCAGCAGCGCAGTCACGATGGTCTGATCGTCCAGGTTGAAATCGGTCAATATGCCGGCGACTTCGATGGGATGGCTGAAATAGGGGTCGCCGCTGGCGCGCTTCTGAGACCCGTGCTTCTGGACGGAAAAGACATAGGCGCGGTTGATCATCGCTTCGTCCGCATCCGGATCGTAGCGCTTTACCCGTTCAACAAGTTCGTATTGGCGTAGCATCCTGTTGCGATTGTCCGCGATGCCCCTTGCTGTGCAACAAAAAAATCCCATCTTAGGTGAATAGCGATGCGCTTTTGCAACGCGGGTGGCTTTGAGCTATCAAATGAAGACGATGACACATAATCTGGCGCAGGATCTGGAACAATGCGCGCTGCCCAGCGCATTGGAGGCGATGGGAGAACGCTGGTCGTTCCTCATCTTGCGGGGCGCTCTGTCGGGAATCCGGCATTTCGAGGAGTTTCAGTCGACCCTCGGCATTGCCTGCAACATCCTGGCGAATCGACTCGCGCGGCTGGTGGAAAACGGCATCATGGTGCGTCAGCCGATGCAATGCGACCGGCGCAAGGTGGAATATCGCCTGACCGACAAGGGACAGGATCTGGCGCCTGCGATGATCGCGCTGCGCCAATGGGGTGAGAAATGGGGCTGCGGTCCCATCTCCTGCCAGGTGCTGGCCGACAGCCGCGACCGGCAGCCGATCCGCAAGATGACCATCCAGGCCCATGATGGCCGCACGCTGGAGCCGAGCGATCTGATCTGGTTGTGCGTCGATGAGGAGACGCCGGTGACTCAGGAAGCGGCGGCTGCCTGACGATAATGCGCGCTTTGAATCGGTCGGCCATGCTGAATTCGTTCCAGCATGGCGAGTCCCCTTTGTGTTTCATTTTTTCATCGATCACGTACCGGCCGCAAAAAACCGGTTCCCACTTTTTTGCCTGATGCTTTAGGCTGGCGATAATGTCGGTCCATCGTTTCCAGCCCCAGCCTTTCTTCGCGGACAAGAACCGCGCCTTCTGGAACCTCCAGTCCGTGGGGTGGGCCGGCGCCTTCCTGTTGCGCGGTTCCTCGACCATCGCCAATGGGCAGCCGCTTTCCAGCCTGATCCCGGTGATGATCTCGACCGTGTCGGGCTATTCGGTGACGCTGCTGATCGCGGTGGTGTTCCGCTTCCTCCAGCGGCAGCGGCCCATCGTGACATGGGGCGCCTCCATCGTCACGGTGGTGGTCGCGGCGGGGTTGGTCGCATTTATCGACGCCTGGGTCTTCTCCACCCAGAATCGGGGCAGCGACACGGCGGGGCTGCAACTGTTCCTGGGCGCCTTCTACCTCAGCATGACATTGCTGGGGGCATGGTCGGCGCTATATTATGCGATCAACTTCTACCTGACGGTGGAGGAGCAGGCGGACCAGTTGCTGCGGTTGGAGAATCAGGCGTCGAGCGCGCAACTGGCGATGCTGCGCTATCAGCTCAACCCGCATTTCCTGTTCAATACGCTGAACTCGATCTCGACGCTGGTGCTGCTGAAGCAGACCGACCGGGCCAATGCCATGCTGTCCCGCCTGTCCTCCTTCCTGCGCTATACGCTGATCAACGAGCCGACCGCGCAGGTGACGATCGAGCAGGAGATTGAGACGCTGAAGCTGTATCTGGAGATCGAGAAGATGCGGTTCGAGGATCGGTTGCGGCCGGTCTTCAACATCGATCCGGCGGTCTCGCAGTCGCGCCTCCCCTCTCTCCTGCTGCAGCCTCTGGTCGAAAATGCGATCAAATATGCCGTGACGCCCAAGGAAGAGGGCGCGGAAATCTCCGTCACGGCGCAGCCTGCCGGTGAAAACGTCCGGATCATCGTATCCGATACGGGTCCGGGATTGAATGAGGGGTTCACCCGCCCGAACAATCCGGCCAGCGAAGGAACGGGCGTCGGTCTGGCGAACATCCGCGACAGGCTGATTCAGGCCTTCGGGGAACGACAGAGCTTCGAAACGCGTTCCACGCCTGGCGGCTTTTCGGTCCTGATCGAAATGCCGCTTAACCTGGATGAACCATCGAGAGTGGCCGCATGACCATCAGAACAATCCTCGTCGACGACGAAAGCCTGGCTATCCAAGGCCTCAAGCTGCGTCTGGAAGCGCATGAGGATGTCGAAATCGTAGAAACCTGTTCCAACGGCCGGGAAGCGATCCGCGCCATAAAGACGCATAAGCCCGACCTTGTGTTCCTTGACATTCAAATGCCCGGCTTCGACGGATTTTCCGTCGTGCAGGGGCTGATGGAGGTCGAGCCGCCGCTTTTCATCTTCTGCACCGCCTATAGCGACCATGCGATCCGCGCCTTCGAGGCGCAGGCGGTCGACTATCTGATGAAGCCCGTCGAAGAAGGCCGGCTGGCCGACGCGCTCGACCGGGTGCGGCAGCGGCTTTCGGAAAAGCGTCAGGTGCAGGAAGTGGAAAAGCTGCGCGAAGTGCTGGCCGAGGTTGCGCCCGATGCGATGAACGATTTTTCGGGCGATGGCGACGCGCCTGCCGCCAATCGCTTCGAAAAGCTGATCAACATCAAGGATCGCGGGCAGATTTTCCGCGTCGATGTCGATTCCATCGAGCGGATCGACGCGGCGGGCGATTATATGTGCATTTATACCGCCGACAATTCGCTGATCCTGCGCGAGACGATGAAGGACCTCGAAAAGCGGCTCGACCCCCGCAATTTCCAGCGCGTGCACCGCTCGACCATCGTGAATCTGAGCCAGGTGCGGCAGGTGAAGCCGCATACCAATGGCGAATGCTTCCTGGTGCTGGAATCGGGCGCGCAGGTGAAGGTCAGCCGGTCCTATCGCGATGTGGTGGCGCGGTTCGTGCATTGAGTTTCGGCCGCGCAGGCGGCCCCCCTCGAAGGCCGACAGGCTTGTTCTTCACCGGAACACCCATTGCCTGTTCAGCCCGAACACCACGGCGGGCGTCACGAACAGCATGGCCGGGATGGGCGACCATTCCGGCCAACGCATATGGGTGACGCACAGCCACACCCATAGCGCGTTCAAGGCATAGCTCACCAGCGAGACCGCGAAGAAGCGGATGCCGCGGGCCGCCTGATTGTCGCGGCTGCCATGGCCGCGGAAGGTGAAGCTGCTGTGCGTGACATAGCCGATCGCCACCGCCGCCAGATAGCCGACGCCGTTCGCGACCTGCGGATGCAGGCCGACCGGCGCGGCCAGGGTCCAGTAGATCGCGGCCTGACAGGCGGTCACGAACAGGCCGGTCAATCCGTAGCGGACGATCTGCCAGAACAGGGCCTGTTTTTCCGGTGTGAGGATTCGGAGGATTTTCATGTGCCCCGTTGCGCTTTGATGCGGAGCCTCTAATGGCTTTCCGGTTCGGATTGAACCGGAAAGCCATTGGCATCTTTGTTTTCCGGGATTTCCGAGCCGCCAGATGTTCCATCTGGCTCGCAATCCCTCTAATCGAGCCACCATGAAACTGCAAAGCTGGCCTGTCCTGCGCGCTCATGTCGCCCCTGTCGCGGCGCAATTCTCCGGCTATACGGAGCGCAACTGGAAGTGGCTGACCGTCCTGCTGTGGATCGGCGCCATGGCCTATATGATCGCCACCCGCTGGCCGCAGATTCATTGGCTGACGCTCAGCGATACGGACGACAATATCCGTTATCTTCAGGTGAAGGACTGGCTGGCCGGGCAGGCATGGTACGACCTGCGGCAATATCGGCTGGATCCGCCCGCCGGGTTCAATATCCACTGGTCGCGGCTGGTGGACCTGCCGCTGGCGGCGCTGATGCTGTTCTTCCGCGCTTTCCTGGACCAGGGGCTGGCCGACCGGCTGGCCTGCGGCATCGCGCCGATGCTGCCGATGCTGCCGCTGATGCTGGGCCTTGGCTTCATCGCGCGAAGGCTGGCGGGGGGGAACAGCTGGTTCCTGGCGGCGGTGGCGCCCTTCGCCGCGCAGATGGGCATCAGCATGTTCCTGCCGATGCGGATCGACCATCATGGCTGGCAACTGGCCTTCACCGTCCTGATGCTGGCGGGCGTGGTCGACCGCAACTGGCTGCGCGGCGGCATCGTCGCGGGCGTTAGCAGCGCGCTGTCCATCGCCATCGGCATGGAAATGATCGTCTATCTAGCGGCAGGCGGCGCGCTGATCGCGATGCGATGGGTGTTCAAGGACGGCGCGGCCCGGCGGATGCTGCCCTATGCGATCAGCCTTGGCGGAGCGACGTCGCTGCTGTTCGTGCTGTTCGCCAGCTACGCCAACCGGGAAATGGTGTGCGACGCAATCTCGCCCATCTGGGTGGCGATCTTCGCGGTTGCGTCGGCCGGGATGGTGCTGCTGGCGCTGCTCCCGCTCAAGAGCTGGCCGGCGCGGCTGGGCGCGGGGGTACTGGTCGGGGCGGCGGTGGCGGCCTTCGCTTGGACGAACTGGCCGCAATGCCTGTCGGGCGCCTATCAGATCTCGCCCGAGTTGGAGAAGCTGTGGCTGGTCAATATCCGCGAAGCCAAGCCGATCACCGTGCAGGCGCGCAGCCTGGTGGTGCCGTTGATGGCCATTCCGGCGGCTGGCCTGATCGGCCTGCTTTGGGCGCTGTGGGACGCGCGCAGGGACGCCGACCGGCTCTGGGCCTGGGCCACCGTAGGCCTGATGATGCTCTTTTCCACCGCGCTGCTCTTCTGGCAGCTTCGCGCCGGACCGGCGGCGCAATTGCTGGCCATACCGCCCGCCGCCTGGGCCGCCTATCGGCTGCTATGCCTGATCGCGACGGGACGGCCCGCCGCCCGTCTGGCCGCCGCGCTGGGCGCGGCTGTGCTCGCCGGGGCAGCCTTTGCAACGCCGCTTTATCCGCAGTTGAACCAGCTCTGGGTCAAGGCGACGGGCGAACAGCCCAAGCCGCAAAAGCCGACGGCACAGCTGCGTCGCAAGGCCATCGACAAGGCCAACGGCCGGTGCCGCACCCTGCCGGCGCTGCAGGTGCTCGACCAGTTGCCGCCCGCCACCATCTTCACCATGGTCGACCTGGGACCGCGCCTGATCGTCGCGACGCACCACAGCGCCGTGGCAGGCCCCTATCACCGCAACGGCGCGACGATCCTCGACATGCACCACGCCTATGACGGCCCTGCCGACGCGTTCCGGCCGATCGCTGCGAAGCACCATGCCACCTATCTGCTGGTCTGTCCTGGCTTTCCCGAGGGCACCATCTATCAGTCGCGCAGCCCCAGGGGCTTTTATGCCGGGCTGATGCGGGGCGAGGTGCCCGGCTGGCTGAAGCCGGTGCCGTTGAGGACGGGGATGACGCTGCCCTACACGCTCTACCGCATCGACTATTCAGCGCCGGGCGAGAAAAAAAGCCTTGAGCAGCGTTGATGCTTCCGCAGCGGCGAGGTCGCCATAGACCTCTGGCCGGTGGAGGCATTGCGGTTGCGTGAAGAGGCGGGGTCCCTGTTCGATCGCGCCGCCCTTGGGGTCCGCCACGGCATAATAGAGGCGGGCGATGCGGGCGTGGGAGATCGCCCCGGCGCACATGGCGCACGGCTCCAATGTTACCCAGAGGTCGCAGCCGGAGAGGCGGAAGTCGCCCAGACGGGTTGCCGCGGCGCGGATCGCGACCATTTCGGCATGGGCGGTGGGATCATTGTCGCGCCGGTTGCGATTTTCCCCTTCACCGATGATGCGGCCGTCGAGGGTGACGACCGCGCCGATCGGCACCTCTCCCGCTCTGGCGGCGGCATAAGCGAGATCGAGCGCACGCCGCATCGGATCGGGCAGGGGGAAGGGCGAGGACATGGCTTCGCCCCATACAGGATGACGGGGCTTTGGGGGAGAGGCTGTAATGCCTCGCTATCCCGCTGTCAGAACAGGCCTCAGGGCTTCTGTACGTCCACTGTCGGCAGCTCGACCGTCTCCTTGTGTTTGCCGACCTCCACCCTGGCCACGCTGGCCTCATATTTGGGCAGGGAGCCGCCCTTGACCGCGATTTCCGGCAGCCGTCCCTCCTGCGTTTTCTGCAGGTCGATGAAGCCGGTGGCAATTCCGCCGGCCAGAACCAGCAGCACGATCAGCAACAGGCCACCAATGAATCGCATTTCCGCCTCCTTTGGCTTATGGCCCGTCAACGCTCATGAGTCGGAAAGGGTTGCGGCCCTGAAAGGCGCTGGGCGGGTTGACGAGCGTCGGGAATCCCGTTATCGGCGCCGCTTTCCGAACGAACCCGAATTACAAGGTTGATTGACTATGTCGCGCATTTGCGAGCTGACCGGCAAGGGCCGCCAGGTGGGTCACAATGTTTCCCACGCCAATAACAAGACCAAGCGTGTGTTCCTGCCCAACCTGCAGAACGTGTCGCTGATCTCCGAAGCGCTGGAAACGACCGTGAAGCTGCGCGTGTCGACCCATGGTCTGCGTTCGGTCGAGCATAATGGCGGCCTGGACAACTGGCTGCTGAAGACCAGCGACGACAAGCTGTCGCTGAAGGCTCGCCGCCTGAAGCGCGACATCGCGAAGAAGAAGGCCGCCGCAGCGGCCTGATTCGGCTTGCTTCGTTCGCTTGAAAGAGCGGCCTGGCAACAGGCCGCTTTTTTGCGTTCGCATGGATGGTGGGGCTGGCTGATTTAAACAATCCGAGCCCATGTACCCTAAAAGGGTTTGCCCCAGAATTTGGCGACCTTCGGATCGCTGGCGCAGGAAGCGCGCAGCGCCTGCCATTGTGCCTGGTCCAACGCCGGGCGGTAGGATGTGTCCGGCTTCACGGCAGCGGCGAAGCGGCGGCGGCGTTCGGCGGAGAGGGGATGGGAGGAAAGCCAGCTTATCGCCCGCGCTTCCGTGCCCTCGTCCTTGCCGCCGATCCGGTCGAAGAAGGCGGCCGTCGCGGCAGGCGAAATCCCGGCGCCGCGCATCTGGTCGATGGCGACGCCGTCCGCGGCGCTTTCCGCGCCGCGGCCATAGCTCAGCGACAGCACGCCGTTCAGATAATTGCCGGCATTGCCCCCCGCGCCGCCCAGCACGACGCTGAGGCCAAGCTGGCGGATGAGGCCTGTCATCGTGTCGCGGTGGCGCACATGGCCCAGTTCATGGCCGAGCACGCCCGCGACTTCATCGGCGGACTTTGCCTGCTGGACCAGGCCATCGAAGAGGATGATCCTTCCCCCCGGCAATGTCACCGCATTCACCATGGGAATGTTGGCGAGCGAAATGTCGCGGGCCTCATGGCCGGGGTCGATCCGCGCCGCCAGCTGTTCGAGCGCGGCATCGCCTGCCGGTGTGTGGCAGAACCGCCCGCCGAAATCGCCCACCATGGCATCGCCCATGCGGTTCTCCCAGCTTTGCGGGACGAGCGGGGCGATGACGGCGGGTGCTTCGAGCGCGCCCCAGACGATGAGCGCGGCGGTCACGGTGAAGATTCCCGCCGCCGGCCACAGGCCGAAGCGATCGATCCAGCGGCCATAGCGTTCGCCCGTCGGCAGATGGGCGGCGATGTCGGGAGGCGCTTCGCCGGAAAAGCCCAGGCGCCAGCCGGGGATCGCCTTATGGCCATAGACCGAACGGTCGTCCTGCAGGCTGATGACGGTAAGGTCGCTCCAGTCTATGGGCAGGCCCGTCCAGCCGCTCTCCGGCTCCTCCAGCACGAAGCCGGTGCCGGCGGTACGAAGCAGGACATTGCGTCGGACCGCCGTCGCGCCGTCATAATGCCAGAGCCGGAAGTCCGACATGCGGTTCAGAAAGCGCCGACGTCCAGCGCGTCGAGCAGGCCCTCGCCATGGCGGCTGGTCTTCGTCTGCGACTGTGTGAGTTCGTCGGTATAGATCGTGCCGGTCACGCCCATATGGGTGACGAAGAACTTCCAGTGCCGGTATTGCAGGAAGATCGACCCGATGCCGATGGTGCAGAGGACCAGCGCAATGTCACCCAGGAACAGCCATATCCAGTCTTTGGTCCGCGCGTAGAAATGGAAGTCGAGGCCCGTGAGCGACAGCCCCTCCACCGCTTCACGGAAGAAACTCGCGTAGAAGGCGAGCGCGATGAGGCCGAGACCCAGATAGAAGGTCAGCACGAACGCGATGATGCCGAAGATGGCCCCGGCCATGCGGGAGCGGGAGCCGGCACCGTCCTGTCCCGGAAAGCCCGCCATCGCGACCATTGCGCCTCCGCCCACGAACAGCAGGATCGGCAGGAGGTAGAAGAGCAGGAAGCGCCGGAAGGTCGGGCCGTGATCGCCTGCCGATTCGAAACTGTGCGGGCCGAAGCTCATCTTGTTCCAGCGTTCGTTCCACAGCGACATCATCGACCATGGGACGAGCAGGCCCAGCGCCAGGCTGCCCACCGCCGACTTCCACATATAGGAAATGCCGTAGCCGAAGCCCTGATCGTCGCTGCCGCCCCGGATGCCGTGCCACCATGTCCGGCTGAGCCGGTAGCGCAGCGCGCGGAAGCGGGCGAGACCGACCATGTAGAAGATCGTCACGAACGCAGCGAGCGTCAGTATCGCGGCCATGCCCCCATGCCCCTGAAGGACGAGGGCCTGCGCGCCGAACTGAAGGAAGAGGAACGGCAGGCCGATCAGCGCCAGCACCATCAGGAAGCCGAGGAATAGTTCCTTGCCCGTTCCCGTCCATTCCAGCCGGTCGTCGATGAAGCGCGTGTTCGCCCAGAGATAGCGCCGCGTGCGCGTTGTCGCCCAGAAGCGATATATGCCCAGCGTGACGATCGTCAGCAGCAGGTTGGTGAAGGCAATGGGCGCATAGTCGCGCCAATTGCCCTCAAAAGCGAAGCCGTCGCCGCCAATGCGTTCCTGATCCATGATGCCCCCCTTGGTCCCCGGTGGGAGAAGACTATGCCGGGGACCGTTGGTCAAGGGGTTTCATGGCCATATGGAATGCTATCCCCCTGAAATCACGCGGATCGTCATTTTTTACGGCCGATCAAAAGCTGGCGTAGCGCTCATTGCCGATGAAGCCGAGCTTCGTCACGCCTGAGCGGCGGATGTCGGCCAGCACCTCATCCACCGTCACGTAACGCGCGCCGGCATCGGGCTGGAACTGGAGTTCCGGTTCGGCAGGCAGGCGCAGCGAGGCGGCGAGATATTGGCGGAGCGTCAGCCGGTCGACGGCCCCGCCGTTCCAGCGGATAGTGCCGTCGGCGTCGATGCCGACCCTGTTCTTGACCGTGTCGACCGGCGGCGGCGTCAGTTCCCTGGGGGTTTGCGGCAGGTCGACGCCGACGCTGTGCGTCTGGATCGGGATCGTGATGATGAACATGATCAACAGCACCAGCATCACGTCGATCAGCGGCGTTGTGTTCATGTCCGACATCGGCGTTGCCCCGTCGCCCGGCCGGGGTCTTGCGAAGCTCAAGGCCATATGCATCCCTCCTGTTGAAATAATGATATAACAACACATGTATCATGCGCTGATCGCGATGCGCTGGCAAGAGGGCTTCTATTGACAGGGCGGGCGGCCCATTTATGGGGAAGGCGCGGCTTTTTTCGGCTGCGCAACCTGCCATTTCAACAGAAAGACCCTCCGTGTCCGCCATGCTCAAGATAACCCTGCCCGATGGTTCCGTGCGTGAAGTCGCGCCCGGCACTACCCCGGCGGACATTGCGGCGGCGATCGGGCCGGGGCTGGCCAAGGCGGCCATCGCCGCGCGGGTCGATGGCGAGCTGCGCGACATCATGCGGCCGCTGGAGGCCGATGCGCAACTGGCGCTGGTGACGTCGAAGGATGAGGCCGATGCGCTGGAACTGGCGCGGCACGACTTCGCCCATGTGCTGGCCGAAGCGGTGCAGGCGCTGTTTCCGGGGACGCAGATCACCTTCGGCCCGGCGACGGACGATGGCTTCTATTATGACTTCGCGCCCCCCGTCATCGAAGGAAAGCAGCGGCCCTTTACGGAGGAGGACCTGCCCGCCATCGAGGCGAAGATGCGGGAGATCATCGCCGCCGACAAGCCGCTGCGCCGCGAGGTGTGGAAGCGCGAGGACCTGATCGCGCGCTGGCGGGCCGGGGGCGAGACCTTCAAGGCCGAATGGGCCGCTGAGCTTCCCGAGGGCGAGGAACTGACCGTCTATTGGTCGGGCGGCGACTGGCTCGACATGTGCCGGGGGCCGCATCTGGCCTCGACAGGCAAACTCGATCCGGCGGCGTTCAAGCTGACCCGCGTGTCGGGTGCCTATTGGCGCGGCGATCAGAAGAATGCGATGCTGAGCCGCGTCTATGGCACCGGCTGGCTCAACAGGAAGCAGCTCGACGCGCATCTGACGCGGCTGGAAGAAGCGGCCAAGCGCGACCATCGCAAGCTGGGCGCGGAGATGGACCTGTTCCACCTCCAGCAGGAGGCGCATGGATCGGTCTTCTGGCACCCCAAGGGCTATATCATCTGGCGGGCTCTGGAAGCCTATATGCGCCGCGCCATCGACGATGCGGGCTATCGTGAGGTCAAGACGCCGCAGGTGATGGACGCGCGCCAGTGGGAAGCGTCCGGCCATTGGGGCAAATATCGCGAGAATATGTTCGTCATCCCCGACGAAGTGCCGAATGTCGAGGATGAAGGGCCGCTGGTGTCGGACGATGCCGACTGGATGGCTTTGAAGCCGATGAACTGCCCGGCGCATGTCCTGATCTTCCGTCAGGGGATCAAGAGCTATCGCGACCTGCCGCTGCGCTTCTACGAGAATGGCTGCTGCCACCGCAACGAGCCGCATGGGGCGTTGCACGGGCTGATGCGTGTGCGCCAGTTCACGCAAGACGACGCGCATATCTTCTGCCGCGAGGACCAGATCGTGGAGGAAGTGCGCGCCTTCTGTGCGCTGGCGGATCGGATCTACAGGGATTTCGGCTTCACCTATTCGATCAAGCTCGCCCTGCGCCCCGAAAAGCGCTTCGGCAGCGACGAGATGTGGGATCAGGCGGAAAATGAACTGCGCGACGCGGTTGCGGCGGCGGGGCTCAACACGCCCGAATATGGCTGGGAGGAACTGCCGGGCGAAGGCGCCTTTTATGCGCCCAAGCTGGAATGGCATCTGACCGATGCGATCGGGCGGACCTGGCAGGTGGGGACGATCCAGTCGGACCGGGTATTGCCGGAGCGACTCGACGCCTCCTATATTGGCGAAGATGGCGAGCGGCACCGGCCGGTGATGCTCCACCGTGCGATCTTCGGTTCCTATGAACGGTTCATAGGCATCCTCATCGAACATTATGCGGGCCGTTTCCCGCTCTGGCTGGCGCCGGTGCAGGCGGTGGTGGCGACCATCGTGTCCGATGCGGACGGCTATGCAGGCCAGGTGGTGGAGAAGCTCCGGGCGGCTGGCATCAGGGCCGAAACCGACGTCCGCAATGAGAAGATCAACTATAAGGTGCGCGAGCACAGCCTTGCAAAAGTGCCGAATCTGCTGGTCGTCGGCCGCCGGGAGGCGGACGAGGGCACGGTGGCGCTGCGCGAGCTGGGCAAGGAGGGGCAGAGCGTCCTTTCTGTCGACGACATCATCGCCCGTCTTGTAAAGGAGGCGAAGGCACCCGATATGCAGTGAGGCAGCAATGCCACATGGGGCCGGCAAATCCGCGATTGCGGGCTTGCCGCCCCTTTCGGCTTTGCGCTAAAGGGCCGCCAGAGTCGATCGATCAACTACCATAGGAGAAGCCACTATACGTCCCCCGATGATGCGCCGTCCCATGGCGCCGCCGCCGAAGTCCGGTCCCCGTTACAACGAGTTCATCAACGTGCCCAAGGTGCGCGTGATCGATGACGAAGGCGAAAATCTGGGCGTGATGTATACGCAGGAAGCGATCGAGCGCGCCTATGAGATCGGGCTGGACCTGGTCGAGGTGTCGCCCAACGCCGATCCGCCGGTGTGCAAGTTCCTGGACATCGGCAAGTACAAGTACGAGGCGCAGAAGAAGGCGAACCTCGCCCGCAAGACCCAGAGGACGCAGGAGATCAAGGAGATCAAGATGCGTCCGAACATCGACGATCATGATTATGATACGAAGATGAAGAAGGTCCACGACTTTATCGGTGAAGGCGACAAGGTGAAGATCACCCTGCGGTTCCGTGGCCGTGAATTGTCGCACCAGCAGCTTGGCATGCAACTGCTCCAGCGCGTGGCGGAGAATGTGGGCGAGATCGCGAAGGTCGAAGCCTATCCGCGTATGGAAGGCCGCCAGATGCTGATGGTGCTGGCGCCGAAATAAGATCGCCGTTCTTCGGTGACATTAGTCGGGCGGGGTCTGGAAGCAGGCTCCGCCCGAACTGTCTGTGGAACAGGTTCTGGTCAGTTGCGAATGTTAATCCTCCTCATCTGAAGGTGGGGAGGGGCCTCTGTCTAAGTCCGACGGAGGGAAGCGCGACAGGCGCCTCCTCTCGCCCGGGGGAAGGGCTGCGTCCAGAACGGCACTTGCATCCACCTAGCCATAAGCGGGTGCGGATGGCCTCTCCGCCCGCTGGATCTGGTCACGGCCTGACTTCTTTGCACGGTAGAGCGCCTCGTCGGCCTTGCCGATGGCGGCCATCACCGGCCCGCCGCGCCATGCGCATAGCCCGGCGGAGAAGGTGATCGGCTGCTCGTTCGCCGTTCCCACGGGCTCCCGCCGCATCCGTTCCGCAATGCGGGCCAGCGACCAGCTCGCCTCATCCTCCATCGCGTCCTGATAGAAGATCGCGAACTCCTCGCCACCCCAACGGGCGATGATGTCGATGCGGCGGGTCTGGGACGACAGGCGCGTGGCGAAATCGGCCAGGACGCGATCGCCCGCGTCATGGCCGAGCATATCGTTGACCTGCTTGAAATGGTCGAGATCGATGATCGCGATGCAGCCCCTGCGCTTGGCGAGCGGGAGCGCGTCGAGTTGCGCCAGGAACCCGCGCCGGTTGGCGATGCCGGTCAGCGCGTCCTCATTGGCGGCGATGTTCAGTTCGTCGATCTGTTCCCGCGTCGCGGCGGCGGCTCCGCGCACGCCATGGAAGAGCCTGGAAATAATGTCCCCCACTTCCGGCAAGGTCGCCCCACCGCCTTTCCGGCCGGGCTGCCCCACCGGGTTCAGCGCATCCGCCAGCGCATGGATCGGGTCCAGCAGGGCGCCGATGCCCATCAGCGCCCCGGCCGCGCCCGCCATGGTCGCCAAAGTCAGGACTATGAACTCCGCCCAGGCGATACGTCCTGTTGTCGCGCCCCAGACGATATAGCCGAGCAACGGCAGGTGGGTGGTCACGAAGCAGAGGGTGAAGAGGCGAAACCGCAGGGAGCGGGGAAAGATGAAGGAGGTCGCGAGGTAGAATTGCATCCCGGGGCCCTGTCGTTGCAATGGGGGCCAAAATTGGGACGGCGTGTAAAGGCGGGATGAAGGAAGAGGGTTAACGCCCGGCCCGTGGACGAACCGTGCCGTGCATGAGTCGAACGGTTAACGGGAGGCGCCCGGCACCCATTTCACATCGTCCGCTCCATTGCCGTTGAGGCGCCGGGCCAGCACGAAAAGCAGGTCGGACAGGCGGTTGAGATAGGCCAGTGCCTGCGCATTGAGCGCAACGTCGGCTGCCGCGGCCGTGGCGGAGCGTTCGGCGCGGCGCGTGACGGCGCGGGCCAGATGGACGGCGGCCGCTGCAGGCGACCCGCCCGGCAGGACGAAGCTGTCCAGTGGCGCCAGATCGGCGTTCATCGCGTCGATCTGCCGCTCCAGCCGCTCGACCTGAGAGGCGACGATCCGCAGCGCCCAGGGTGCGTCCTCTCCCTCCGGCAAGGGCGTGGCGAGGTCTGCGCCCAAGTCGAACAGGTCGTTCTGGATCGTCGTCAGCCAGCCCGCCTCCGGCCTGTCGTTCATGGCGACGATG
Organism: Sphingobium sp. RSMS; assembly: GCF_005406185.4. Taxonomy (NCBI): domain Bacteria; kingdom Pseudomonadati; phylum Pseudomonadota; class Alphaproteobacteria; order Sphingomonadales; family Sphingobiaceae; genus Sphingobium; species Sphingobium sp. RSMS. The sequence continues at coordinate 3,717,347 of NZ_CM191257.1, forward strand.
GCAAGCCCGATGGCGCTGTTCGCTTCATCGACATCGCCCACCGCCTGCATGCGCGGGGCATGTTTGGGCAGGCGCGACCCGTCGACCAGGCCTGTCGTCCCCGCGTCCCCGGTACGGGTGTAGATCTTGTTCAGCTTCACCATGCCGGGCGGAACCCTCAGCCGTTGCCCTTCATCAGCAGCAACAGCGCCACGATGATCACCGCCACAGCCTGGAACAGGATGCGGTTCATCATCATCTTGTTCTGCTTGAGGCTGGATGGGCTCGGCCCACCTTCGGGCGAGTTCAACTGTTCCTTGGTCGCCTGAAGAAAGGCGACGATCCCCCGGATCAATGCGAACAGGGTGGCGCCCATGGCCAGGATCAGGGCGATGACGAGCAGCGTGTTCATGCCGTGAATCTAGGCGCTGGCCAGGGAAATGCCAATCGGAAAGCGTGCATGGCGCAGATCGTCGGCCAGTCGCCGTGGGTCCATGCCCCCCGCGCGCAGATCGGCGAGGGCGATCGACCCGTCGCGCTTGGCGAGCCGCCGGCCGTCCGGCCCGACCAGCAGGGGATGGTGGACATAGATGGGGGACGGAAGGTCGAGCAGCGCCTGGATCAGCCGGTGGATGTCGGTCGCGCTGCGCAGATCGTCGCCGCGCAGCACATGGGTCACGCCCATCGCCGCATCGTCCAGCGTGCAGGACAGATGATAGCTGGCGGGGGCATCCTTGCGCGCCAGCACCACATCCCCGGCGGCAAGCGGCTCGGCGCTGATGCAGGACGCCGCTTCCTCCCCGGGTGGGAAGGGCAGGGCGCGCCAATGCAGCGGGCCTGCCCGCGCGGCAGCCCGCGCCATGTCGATCCGCCAGGCATGCGGCTCGCCCAATGCGATCCGCCTTGCCCGTTCCGCTTCGTCCAGCGCGCGGCATGTGCCGGGATAGACGGGTCCCTCCGGCCCGTGCGGCGCAGTCGCGCTGGCGGCGATGTCGGCGCGGGTGCAGAAGCAGGGATAGAGCAGCCCCATGGCCTCCAGCCGTTCCAGCGCCGCTTGATACCGGTCCAACCGCGCCGACTGGAAGACGATGTCCCCATCCCAGGCGACGCCCAGCCAGCGCAGGTCCTCGATTATGCCGGCGACATGCTCCGGCCGGCTGCGGGTGCCATCTATATCCTCGATCCGCAGGAGGAAGTATCCGCCGCGCGCCCGGGCCAGGTCCATGGCCAGCAGCGCCGACCAGGCGTGTCCGACATGCAACCTACCCGTGGGGCTCGGGGCGAAGCGAGTCACCATATGCTGTGGCTGCGCCGATTGAGTCATACAGGCCCTTGACGGGATAGGGGTGTTAATGCTGTCATGCTGGCGTCACGTTTCTGATCGATCAGGACGGTGGCGAAAGGGGGTTGAAGGGTAATATATGTACCATCCCGACCTGATACGACATCCGGAAAACTGTCCGGCTTTGGTCCTGAACGCGGACTACACGCCTTTAAGCTATTATCCGCTGAGCCTCTGGCCCTGGCAAACCGCCATCAAGGCGGTTTTTTTGGATCGGGTGGACATCGTCGCCAGCTATGAGCGGCAGGTGCACAGCCCCAGCGTTCAGATGCAGATACCTTCGGTGATCGCGCTGAAGCAATATGTGAAGCCGTCGGAACATCCCGCCTTCACCCGGTTCAACCTGTTCCTGCGCGACAAGTTCGCCTGCCAATATTGCGGTTCCCCGAACGACCTGACCTTCGACCACGTCATTCCGCGCCGCGCAGGCGGGCGGACGACCTGGGAAAATGTCGCAACGGCCTGCTCGCCCTGCAATCTCAAGAAGGGCGGCCGCACGCCGAAGGAGGCGCATATGCAATTGCATGTGACGCCGATCCGCCCGACGAGCTGGCAGCTGCAGGAACATGGCAGGGCCTTTCCGCCCAACTATCTGCACGAAAGCTGGCACGACTGGCTTTATTGGGATGTGGAATTGCTGGCTTGACGACAAACCGGCAAGGCTGAGCGGCGCGCCCCTGCGAAGGCAGGGCCCGGCCCGACGGTTCGAACCGGGTTCCTGCCTGCGCAGGAACATGTCGCGTTCATTCTCATTCCATGCCCGGAAGCCAGTCCAGGTCCATATCCTTGTGCCGGTTGGTATAATGGCCGATCTCTTCCAGCCGCGCCATGTCGCGCAGGGTGATCCGCCCATTGGCCCGGCTGATCAGCCCTTCCTGCTCCATCTGCCGGATCATCCGGTTCACATGGACGGAGGTGAGGCCGATGGCATCCCCGATCTCCTCCTGCGTCAGTTTCAGGTCGAAGCTGTCGGTGATGCCGTCGTCCGTCACCCGAAGGCGATCGAAAATGTCCAGCAGGAAGGAAGCCACGCGCGCCTTGGCCGAGGTGCGTCCCAATGAAGCGAGCCGGTCGGTCAGCGCGACCCGCTCCGCATTGGAAAGCAGGAACAGCAACGCGGCGACGCGGGGATATTCCTCCAGCAGCCGGCGCAGAGCATGCTTGTCGAACGGACAGATGATCGAATCCGACAGCGCCACCAGCGATTCCGGCGCGCGGTTATAGATTGTGCTGGCCGATCCGATGAAATCGCCCGGGAAATAGACCCGCAGGATCTGCCGGCTTCCATCGGGCAGGATCACGAAGCTCATTACCCGTCCTTCGCGCAGGACAAACAGTTCCGTCACCGTTTCGTTGACGCGCTGGATCATCGCGCCGCGCTTCACCTTGCGGGGATTTTCCTCCAGCCTTGTAAGCGCCTTCTTCTCCGCATCGGACAGGGGCACATGCTTCGCCAACCTGTCCGCGAAACAACTTGTTGCCACCAAAAACACCTTTTTGCTTACATTGTCGTTACGATGGCAAAACGCCCCACGCGTCTTTTGGCTGCATTTCCGCAAACTGCACTAAACTCGATCAATAATGAGCGGGCGAACGCACAAATGTTTCATGGCGGCGCAGAAAGAAGCCCGCGATGGAACCGTCGTGCCGACTGCCTTGCGGAAACCGTAATTAACGTTAAGAACCCAGCCGATGGACCGCATTCATATCCGCGGCGGCAAAGCGCTGAACGGCCGCCTTCCCATTTCCGGCGCGAAGAACGCCGCGCTCACGCTGTTGCCCTGCGCGCTGCTGACCGACGAGCCGGTGACGCTGCGCAACCTGCCGCGGCTGGCGGATGTCGACAGCTTTGGCCATCTGCTGAACCAGCTCGGCGTGTCGACCATGATCGAGGGCGCCCGGCCGGAGGATTTCGGCCGCGTCATGACCCTGCGGGCTGGCCGCGTCACCTCGACCGAGGCGCCCTATGACATCGTGCGCAAGATGCGGGCATCGATCCTGGTGCTCGGCCCGCTGCTCGCCCGCGCGGGCGAGGCGCGGGTGTCGCTGCCCGGCGGTTGCGCCATCGGCAACCGTCCGATCGACCTGCACCTGAAGGCGCTGGAGGCCTTCGGCGCGATCATAGAGATCAATGCGGGCTATGTTCGCGCCAGTTCGCCCGACGGCGGCCTGCCCGGCGGCATCTACACCTTCCCCGTGGTGTCCGTCGGCGCGACGGAGAACGCGCTGATGGCGGCGGTGCTGGCCAAGGGCGTCTGCATCCTGGAAAATGCGGCGCGAGAGCCGGAGATCGTCGACCTCTGCAACCTGCTGATCGCCATGGGCGCCGACATTGAAGGCGTGGGCACCGACAAGCTGACCATTCACGGCAAGCCCCGCCTGCACGGCGCCACCTACAGCGTGATGCCCGACCGGATCGAGGCGGGCAGCTATGCCTGTGCCGCCGCGATCACCGGCGGCTCGCTGGAACTGGCCGGAGCCAGCGCCGAAGACATGCACGCCATCCTCGCCGCGCTGCGCGACGCCGGGGTTCATGTCGAGGAACTGAAGGATGGCATCAGGGTGTCGGCGGACGGCCGGCTTCGCCCGCTCACCATCTCCACCGCGCCCTTCCCGGCGTTCCCGACCGACATGCAGGCGCAGTTCATGGCGATGCTGACGCTGGCCGACGGCGCGTCGGTGCTGACCGAGACGATCTTCGAGAATCGCTACATGCACGTGCCCGAGCTGGCGCGCATGGGGGCGGACATCGGCGTCAACGGTCGCACCGCGGTGGTGCGCGGCGTTGATCGGCTGGTCGGCGCGCCTGTCATGGCGACCGATCTGCGCGCCTCGATGAGCCTCATCCTCGCGGGCCTCGCCGCGGAAGGCGAGACCCAGGTCAACCGCGTCTATCATCTCGACCGCGGCTATGAGCGGCTGGAGGAGAAGCTCTCCGCCGTCGGCGCCGACATAGAGCGCGTCAGCGATGGCTGAAGGACGCGGGCTCGAGACGGACCGCGCGGCGTTGCTGGCGCGATACGATCTCGATACCGGTGGCTTTGCCACGCTCGACCAGATCACCGCCTTCGCCGCCGCGCTGTGCGGGACGCCCATCGCTCTGGTCAGCATCGTGGAGGATGACCGCCAACGCTTCCTGGCCCGCACCGGGCTGGATGCGGAGGAAACGCCGCGCGATATGTCCTTCTGCGCCCATGCGATGCAGGGAAGCGGCATCTTCGTGGTGCCCGATACTGCGCAGAACCCCGATTTCCGCGACAATCCGCTCGTCACCGGGGCGCCCTTCATCCGTTTCTATGCCGGTGCGCCGCTGATCGATGGCGAGGGGGCTTCGCTCGGCGCGCTATGCGTCATCGACGACAGACCGCGTGAAGGTCTGACGGATGTGCAGCGCCAGGGGATTTCCCTGCTGGCCCGTCAGGTCATGGTCGAGCTGGAGGGCCGTCGCCGCGACCGCGACGTGATCGCCCGGCAGCAAAGGGATGCGCAGGCGGTGGCGGAAAGCGACCGCATGTTCCGGACCCTGGCCGACACCATGCCGCAAATGGTCTGGTCGACGCTGCCGGACGGCTATCATGACTATTATAACGCCCGCTGGTACGAATTCACCGGCGTTCCCCTGGGATCGACCGATGGCGAGGGATGGAACGGCATGTTCCATCCGGAGGATCAGGAGCGGGCCTGGGAACGCTGGCGCCATTCGCTGAAGACCGGCGAACCCTATGAGATCGAATATCGGCTGCGCCATCATAGCGGCGATTATCGCTGGACATTGGGTCGCGCGCTGCCGATCCGGGACGAGGAGGGTGCGATCGCCCGCTGGATCGGCACCTGCACCGACATCAACGACCAGATCGCGATGGTGGAGGAGCGGGAGGTCATCGCCCATGAACTTTCCCACCGTATCAAGAACATCTTTTCGGTGATTTCCGGCCTGATCGGCCTGTCGGCGCGCCAGCATCCCGAAATTCGCGCGGCGGCCGACGACCTGCGCGACCGCATCATGGCACTGGGACGCGCCCATGATTTCGTGCGGCCCCACGGCCCCAATTCGCAGCCGGACCAGGACGAGGGCCGGCTTTGGGGCATATTGGAACAGATTTTCGCGCCCTATCGCGACGCGCTGGGGCCGCGCATACGCTTCTCAGGCGATAATCCGGCGATAGACGACCGCTCCGCCACGCCATTGGCGCTGCTGTTCCATGAACTGGCGACCAATGCCGCCAAATATGGCGCGCTTTCCGTTCCTTCGGGCGGGGTTGCGATCCTCGTGGGGAGGGAAGGCGAGGACATCCGCATCGACTGGCGGGAAGAGGGTGGACCGCCGGCGCTTCCGGCGACGCATGAGGGCTTCGGCAGCCGGCTGATGCAGCTCAGCATCGAACGGCAACTGGGCGGGCGGATGACCCGCGACTGGCGACCCGAAGGCCTTGGCCTCAGCCTCTGGATTCCAGCGCGCTCCATGAGTCGGATGCCGGCAGGAAAGGGGTGAAGCCCGCGATCTCGGCGGCCTCCAGTTCCGGTCGGTCGGTGGCGGCGAGATGCAGCGTTTCGGCTATGCTATGCGCCCGGAACGGCTTGGTGATGACGCCCAGCGCGGCGGTGGAAGCCGCCCCGATCTGCGCGGGATTGGCCGTCACATAGATGACCCGTATGCCATATTGGCTGGCCAGTTCGACGCCGATGCCGGGTCCGGTCGGTCCATCGCGCAGATTGAGATCGACAAGGGCGATGTCGCAATCGTCGGCCGCATCCAGCGCCGCCTGACGATCGGCCGCGATGGCGCCGACCGTAAAGCCTGCATCCTCCACGATATGCTCGATCTCCAGCGCGACGAAAATCTCGTCTTCTACGATCAGAACCTTTTTGCTCATCCCAACGTCCACGCAACCGGAGGCGTTAAATGCGCGGATCGCGGGGCGGTTCCCGCAGATGCGAAAAAATTTTTCAGGCGCTGTCGGGCTGCACGCTGGTCCAGAGCGTTTCGAAGGCCGTGCCCTGCATCAGCAGGACCGAGGCGGGATAGCCCGCGCCGCTGGCCTTCTGCGCTGTCCCGGTGGCGTTTTCCACCGCTTCCTCCCGCGTCGCGAACGGCCCGTAATAGCGGTTGTCGAGATTGATCTTCCAGACGCCCTCATGTTCCAGGACGATGTAGCGGGCATGGGGCAGGGGCACTTACAAAACCTCCGTATTATAATGGTGCCAGGCCATGATCGCCGCGGCGCCGCGATGGGGACGCCAGCGTTCGGCGAGTTCGCGCGTCAGCTTTTCGCTGGGGCGTTCGGCCAGGCCCAATATCCGTCCGATCTCGATCTGCACGGCCAGATCGCCCGCCGGCCAGACATCCGGCCGTCCTTCCGCGAACAGCAGGTAGATTTCCGCCGACCAGCGCCCGATCCCCTTGATCCGCACCAGTTGCGCAATGGCGTCCTCATCATCGTCCGGCAGGTCGTGCAGGTCGATGCCGCCGCTGACCACCAGCTCGGCCAGGCTTCTGGCATAGCCCTGCTTCTGTCGCGACAGGCCGCAGGCGCGCAGCGTATCGAAATCGCGGACGAGCAGGGCGTCTGGCGCGCAGCCCGCGCCCAGTTCCGCCTCCAGCTTGCGCCAGACCGCCGCGGCCGCGGCGACGCTCACCTGCTGGCCGACGATGGTGCGCAGCAGGGTTTCATAGCCGGGCTCGCGGAGGCGGGGCGGCGGATAGCCGACCCGGCCTATCGCTGCGGCGAAACCGGGCTCCATCGCGGCGATGGCGTCCAGGCTGGCCCGCAATTCTTCTGCTGTATTTACCATGAATTGTCGTCCGGCCCTTGATTTCCCGTTGCCCGTCCGACATGAGCGGCGGGAAAAATTTGAGGGACCTGGGTACATGGCGAAACTGATTGTGGTCAACCGTTCGGGCGAAGAGCAGGCGGTCGAGGCGGAGAACGGCCTTTCCGTGATGGAAATCATCCGCGACAACGGCTTTGACGAACTGCTGGCGCTCTGCGGCGGCTGCTGTTCCTGCGCGACGTGCCACGTCTTCGTCGATCCGGCCTTTGCCGACAACCTGCCGCCGATCAGCGATGATGAGAACGACCTGCTCGACAGCTCCGACCATCGCAACGAGACCAGCCGCCTGTCCTGCCAGCTGACGTTCAGCGATTCGCTGGACGGCCTGCGCGTCACCATCGCGCCGGAAGATTGAGGTCGGCCGGCAGAGGGGAGCGAACCGGCCTGTAGAGCATCGCGCAGAAATGCCTGTCCCGAGCCTGTCGAAGGATGGGGACCGGTTTTCTGCTTGAAAGGATGCGACGACAGAAATCTGGAGCGACCTGCGCCTGATTGACGCAGCGCGCTCTGAGGGCTGGTTCCTGACATCGTCCTCCGCGTCACCCCCGGACTTGATCCGGGGGCGCTGCCATTCAGACGTCTGCGTTTCGGAAGAAAAGCGGCGCCCCGGGTCGCGTGGGGCGCGACGCCTGCCCTCTGCCCACCATCAGCCGTTCGGGACGATCAGATATTTCTCCCCCGTGCGGCGGGCATTGTAAGTCAGCACGGCGTCGCGGGTCAGTGCTTCCTTGAGGGAGATGCGCGCCTTGTAATGGCTGGCAAAAGTCGTCGTCAGACCGTCGCGCACGCGCTGGCGCAGGCGTTCGGCCGTTTCCGCGTCCGTCCTTTGCAGGAAGGGAAAAAGCAGCCAGCCGCCGACGTTCCAGCCAAAGCCGAAGCTGCGCGTCAGGATGGTCGGCGACAGGTCCAGCGCACCGTAGACATAGGCCTGCTTCAGAACGTTCGAGCCATAGCGGCTATAGGGCGCGTCCTTGCTCGCGGCCTGCTCCATGGCATGGAGGATCTGGCTGACCAGATGGCCGCCGCCGATCGCGTCGAAGGCGATGGTCGCGCCCGTGGCGGCGACCGCGTCCTGAAGCTGGACGAGAAAGTCGTCCCTGGAACTGTCCAGCACATATTCCGCGCCCATATCCCTGAGGATCGCCACCTGCGCTTCATTGCGGACGATATTGACCAGCGGAATGCCGTCCTCCTGGCAGATGCGCACCAGCATCTGGCCCAGATTGGACGCGGCGGCGGTGTGGACGATCGCCTTATGCCCTTCGCGCTTCATTGTTTCGACGAAGCCAAGCGCCGTCAGCGGATTGACGAAGGCCGATGCGCCCTCCTCCGCGGTGACATCGTCGGGTAGGACCATGCAGCCGCTGGCGGCGAGCAGGCGATGTTCCGCATACATGCCGCCGCCGATCATCGCGACCCGCTTGCCGAGCAGGGCCTGGGCTTCCGGTGCCTCGCCCGCGGCGATGACGGTGCCCGCGCCTTCATTGCCGATGGCCATGGATTGGCCGACCCGCCCCGCAAGCGCGCGGCGCGCGGGATCGGGCATGCGGGCGACGATCCGGCCTTCGGCATAATCCGCATTTGCCACATCGGCGGAAGCGAACAGCAGCCCAAGGTCGGAGGGGTTGATCGGCGCGGCTTCCACCCGGACAAGCACCTGATCGCCCGTGGGAGCGGGGAGCGTTTCTTCGGCCAGTTCGACGATCAGGCGGCCGTCGTCATGCAGGGTCGAAAGCAGCTTGAGGCCGTGGGTGTGGCTCATGAAAACTCCCTTTTCAGGCTGAGGGGCGGTCGCTGTAGAATGCCGGAAACATCGCCTTGAGGGCGGCCAGCTTCGGCATGTCCCAACGCTGGATATAGGGATGCCGCGGGTTCTTCGTCAGGAAGTCCTGATGATGGCGGTCCGCATCCTGGAAGCCGGTGAAGCCTTCTATTCGGGTGACGATGGGATCGCGCCAGAGGCCCGATTGACCGAGTTGGGCGAGATAGGCCCGGGCCGCCCTGTCCTGCCCTGCATTCAGGGGAAACAGCGCGCTGCGATATTGGGTGCCGTGGTCCGGGCCCTGATAGTCGAGCGTGGTCGGGTCCGCGATCACCGAGAAGAAGATGCGCAGCAACGTGCCGTAGCTGACCTGCCGGGGATCGTAGGTGACGCGAACGGCCTCGGCAAAGCCGGTATCGCCCTGGCTGACCCGTTCGTAATCGACCCTGCGGCCGCGCGGACCGCCTGCGAATCCGGAGACGGCGAGGCGGACACCCCTTACATGGGAGAAGACGCCTTCCACGCCCCAGTAGCAACCGCCCGCGAAGATGGCGGTTTCAAGCTTGCGGGCGGGGACTGCGTCGACCGCCGGGGCGGGCGCGAGGACCGGCCGTTCGGCACGCAAAGGGGAAGCGACGGCCAGGGCCGCCAGAAAAGCAAGCGCGATGCCGTCAGCGCGCCGCATTGCCAGCGGCCGGGGCGGATGCAGCCATGGCGGGACTGGTCAGCGGCGGCGCGTCGCTGTTCGGCTGAAGCACGAAGACCCCGATAGCGCCGATCGCGAACCCGCCCATGAAGCGCAGGAACAGGTCGGATTTCAAGAAGGCCAACATGGCGTTCTTCCTTTCGGTCGTCTTGGTCGCCGCAAGCGGGCGGAAATGAATGTCGCGCGGCTTAGTCCCGGATGAACGCTGCGCCAGGGCAGTTTCGACCAACGTCCGATGTGGGACGATGGATGTCGGGCAAGGCCAGTTTCGGTTCGAAACGGGATATAGACCCCCGCTCTCCATCTGCAAGACGGCGCCGGAGAAATTTTCCGTTTCCGAAATGGAGGTGATGGGGAAGGGAAGGACGGACTTGGCGTCCGGTCCTTCCCTTCCAGCTTCGCTGGTCCCGTTCCAGGCTAAGCCCGGGGGGATTGAAGAGGGCTCACTTCAAAGCGGCGCAGGCTTCCTGGATGCGGGTGCAGGCCTTGCGCAGCACCTCTTCCGAAGTCGCGTAGCTGATGCGGAAGGCCGGGGAGAGGCCAAAGGCGGCGCCGTGGACGGCGGCGACCTTCGCGTCGTCCAGGAAATAGCCGATCAGCGCTTCGTCGCTGTCGATCACCTGTCCCTTGGGCGTCGTCTTGCCGATCACGCCGCTGGCATCGGGATAGACGTAGAAGGCGCCCTCCGGCGTCGGGCAGTCCAGGCCCGGTGCGTCGTTCAGCATGGCGACGACCATGTCGCGGCGCTTCTTGAAGGCGGCGTTGCGCTCTTCCAGGAAATCCTGGTCGCCGGTCAGCGCCGCGACGGCGGCGGCCTGGCTGATCGAGCAGGGATTGCTGGTCGATTGCGACTGGAGCTTGCCCATCGCCTTGATGATCCATTCCGGGCCGCCGGCAAAGCCGATGCGCCAGCCCGTCATGGAAAAAGCCTTGGAGCAGCCGTTGACCGTCAGCGTGCGGTCGTAGAGGTCCGGGCAGACCTGCGCGATGGTGGCGAAGGGGGTCGGCGCGTACCAAACATGCTCATACATATCGTCCGTCATCACCAGCACATGGGGATGGCGCAGCAGCACTTCGCCCAGCGCTTTCAGCTCTTCGGCCGAATAGGCTGCGCCTGACGGGTTGGAAGGCGAGTTCAGCATGACCCACTTGGTCTTCGGCGTGATCGCGGCTTCCAGCTGGGCGGCGGTGATCTTGTAGCCCTGGCTTGCCGGCGCCTCGATGAAGACCGGCGTGCCGCCCGCGAAGTTCACGATGTCGGGATAGCTGACCCAATAGGGCGCCGGAATGATGACCTCGTCGCCCACGTCGACGGTCGCGACCAGCGCGTTGAACAGCGTGTGCTTGCCGCCCGAATTGACGCTGATCTGGCTGCGCTTGTAGATAAGGCCATTGTCGCGCTTGAACTTGAAGGCGACGGCTTCCTTGACGTCGGCGGTGCCGTCCACGTCGGTATAGCGGGTAAGGTTCTTGCGGATCGCCGCGATCCCCGCCTCCTTCACGAAATCGGGCGTGTCGAAGTCCGGTTCGCCGGCGGAGAGGCCAATGACGTCCACGCCTTCGGCTTTCAGGGCATTCACGCGCGCGCTCATCGCCAGGGTGGCGGAGGGCTGGATGCGACCGAGGGCTGCGGAAGTCTGGCTCATCATGACAATCTTTCTCTAGAATCCCCTAGGTCCGCTTGAAGCGGACGCGAGGCTCCTTAGTGTGCAACGAAAGAAGGGGCAACCGCCAGTTGGCTTCGGCTGGCCGTAACGGCAGATTATAGGGCCGGGAGGGAGGAAGATCTGCAATTCATGCGTGCGGAAAAGGGTTGCCCGTGCCCCTAGAGCGCGCTGCGTTCAATCGTACGCAGGGCGCGCGCTCCAAGCTTTGTTGTCGCATCCTTTCAAGCGCAAAGCCGGTTCCCACTTTTGCGCACGATGCTCTAGCGCACCAGCGACGCCGCCACCATGCCGCGCGCCGCATTGCCGATGAAGAAGCCGTTTTCCAGGTCGCGCGGGCGCAGGTCGGCCTCCACTGCCTCCCCCATGTCGAGCAGGCTGCGGCGCAGCACGCCGGGCAGCAGGCCGCGCGACAAAGGCGGGGTCAGCAGCTTGTCGCCGCGTTCGACGAAGATGGAGGAGAAGCTGCCCTCCGTCAGGAAGCCCTGTTCGTCCGTCATCACCACTTCATAAGTGCCGCCGCGCCGCAGGGCGTCACGGTAGAGCGAACGGTCGGTCGTCTTGTGCGCCAGCCGCGCATCGGCGGCGGGGGCGTTGCGGGGGACGAGCGCGACCTGCATGATCGCCTGCGGCCAGGTGCGGTGCTCGCGCACTTCGATGGCGATGGAGCCCCGGCGCGACACCAGCAGGCGAAGGCGGCTGCGCTCCCGCAGGCGGAAGGTCGCGGCCTGAAGTTCATTGCGCACATTGTGGCGGTCGAAGGCGAAATCGAGCGCCTCCGCGCTGGTCTTCAACCGCTCCAGATGCAGTTCGAGCAATCTGATGCCCTCGACCGGATCGAAGGCCATGGTTTCGAGCAGATCGAACCGTCCGTCAGCCAATGCCATGGAAAATTGCAAACCCCTTATGCCGATCGATGATGGCGCGATGAATCAGGCCGGTGCGAGGAAGCGCCCCTTGGCCAGACATTCCGCCCATTCGGAAGCGACATCCGAATCCGCGACGATGCCCGATCCCAGACCCAGGCGTCCCTCCCTGCTGCCTTCTTCGACGCAAATGGTGCGGATGGCAACATTGAACGCGGCATCGCCCGACGGATCGATCCAGCCCATGGAGCCGGTATAGACGCCGCGCGGAAAGGGCTCGACCGCTTCGATGATCTCCATGGCGCGGACCTTGGGCGCGCCGGTGATCGACCCGCAGGGGAAAAGGACGCGCAGCACGTCGACGGGCGACAGGCCGGGCAACAGCCGGGCCCGGACGGTCGACACCATCTGGTGGACGGTCGGATAGGTTTCGACCTTGAACAGGTCGGGCACGGTGACGGTGCCGGCGTGGGAGACGCGCGACAGATCGTTGCGCAGCAGGTCGACGATCATCAGATTTTCCGCCCGCTGCTTGGCATCCCGCTCCAGCCATTGCGCCAGTTCCGCGTCGCTGGCGAGATCGGGATCGCGGGGGGCGGTGCCCTTCATCGGGCGCGCGGTCAACTGGCCGCGGACATGAGTGAAGAACAGCTCCGGCGAAAAGGAGAGGATCGAATGTTCCCCGGTGCGCAGCACGCCGCCATAGCCCGCCTGCTGGCGCGGACGGATGGCGGCATAGAGCGCCATGAGATCGCCCATGAAATGCGCGGCGCAGGGGAAGGTCAGATTGACCTGATAGATGTCGCCGGCGCGGATATAGTCCTGGACCTGGGCGAAGGCGGCGCGATAGGCGGTCTCGTCGATCAGCGGCTGGAGGCGATCGACCCTGGCGCCCGCCGGGTCCGGCAACAGGCCGGTCATGGCGGCGGGATCGATCAGGCGCACCCCTTCGAACAGGCCGAACCAGAGCAGCGGCGTCTTCGGCCTGTCCTGCCGATGCCGTTCCGCCAGCGGGTGAAGGCGGTCCTCCAGCGCCAGCCCGGCTTCATAGGCGATGAAGCCTGCTGCGTGCAGCCCGGCTTCTGCCGCTTCGGACAGCCGGTCGAGCGCTGGCTGCACCTCCGCCAGCCGATGAGCGGCGATGACCGATACCGGATCGCGATAGAGGCGCGCGGGGGCGGGAGCCCGGGTACGGGCGTCGTCGAACAGGACGAAGGCTTCGGTCGGTCCCGGAAGGCGCATGGCCGCCCTCTTAACAGGCTTTGCGCGGCGCGGAAGCTCTAACAGGGCGCGGGCATGTTGCACGGGGCGCGCATTGGCCATAGGAGGAAAGGCCATGAGCAAGGGATTGCCCCAGGATGATGCGGCGCGGCCGCTGCGGCCGGCGCTGGCGCTGGCGCTCAGGGGCCGTTGTCCCGCCTGCGGCGAAGGCCGGATGTTCGCCCGCTTCCTGAAGCCCAGTCCCGCCTGCCGCCATTGCGGACAGGCCTGGGACGCATCGCGGGCGGACGATTTCCCGGCCTATATCGTCATATTGCTGCTGGGGCACCTGCTCGTGCCGCTGATGATAGAGGTGAACGCGGCGCTGGATATTCCGCTGGGGGTGCAGGCGGCGCTATGGCCGGGCCTTGCGATCCTGCTTGCGCTGGCGATGATCCAGCCCGCCAAGGCGGCGGTCATCGCCTTCCAGTGGAGCCGCCGCATGGACGGCTTCCGCTAGAGCGGGTTACGATCGGTTGAAAATCGATGCGATCCCATCAGTCCGGACGGATGATGAAGTTGCGTTCCATCGCCTCCCGCAGGCTTTCGTCGATGGAGCGGCGCCCTTCCGAACCATGGGTCACGACGGTGGTGTCGGCGGTGGCGACGCATATGCCCTTCTGAAAGCCCGCCGAACTGATCGTCCAGCTCGTGCGTCCGATATGGCCGATCGCGCAGTGCACCTCGAACGGATAGGGAAAGTGGGATTCCTCGACGAAATTGAGGTTCACGTTCGCGACCAGCCAGCGCACCCCCTGTTCCTGCGGATGGCGGCCCAGATGATGGTGGAAGCGGATGCGGGCCGTTTCGAATATGCCGGAGATCGCCACATTGTTGATGTGGCCCATCGTGTCGATGTCCTGGAAGCGGGTGTCGATGCTGGTGACGAAACGATAAGCTTCCGGGCGGAGGCGCCAGGATTCGGGTTTGGCCATGTCCTGCTTGTCCTATGTCCTGTTTTCCTATGCTCTTAGCCCTTGGCGGCGGGGATGCAATCATCGGGTCGAAATTGATCGGACTGCGACCTTTATGACACAGGCGCGAAGCTTATCGTTCTGCTGAGGTAACGGATCGTTTCCGGGCGCGGCGGTGGACTTCCGCGCAGGTGCAGCATAGCTTCCGGGCCGGATTGTCGCGCATGGGGGTTTCGATGCAACGCTATAGTCGGCTGGCCATTTTCCTGCACTGGGCGATCGCCGCCCTGCTTGCCTTCCAGATCGCGGTGGGATGGGCGCTCGAGGATCTTGGCGCGCGCGGCTTCGCGCTGTTCCAGTGGCATAAGTCGATCGGCATCTCGATCCTGCTGCTGACCTTCGCCCGCGTCGCCATACGCTATTGGAAGCCGCGTCCCGCGCCGGTCGAGCGCGGCTGGCAGGGCGCGCTGGCCAAGGCGGTGCATGCGGGCCTCTATCTGTTCATGCTGGGCGCGCCGCTCACCGGATGGGCTTTGGTGTCGACCGCGAAGGTGAAGGTGCCGACCTTGATCTTCGGCATCGTCCCCCTGCCTCATCTGCCCCTGCCCATGAGCGCGCATGATCTGGCCGAGGGCGGACACGCCCTGATCGCCTGGATCGGCATCGCGCTGTTCGTCCTGCACGTCGCGGGTGCGCTGCGGCATCATGTGCTGATGGGCGATGGGTTGCTGTGGCGGATGATGCCGGTGCGTTCACCGCTGTTGCTGGCAGCCTTGCCCGCGCTGATCGCGGTGGGGTTCGTCCTCGGGCGCGCCGTCCTGCCAGCGCCCGCAGCGAAGGCGGTGGCCGCGCCGGTCCTGCCGGCGGCGGCCGAGGAGGAAGAGGAAATGCCCGCCAATGCCGCTGAGCCGGCCGCCAATGCCGTCAATGCCGCGGCCCCGGCCGAAGCCGGCAATGCGGCGGTCGCGGAAGAACCGGTGGGACCGCCGCCCGCCTGGACGGTGCAGCCCGGCGGGACCATCGGCTTTTCCGTCGGAAACAGCGGCGAGACGATCAGCGGCCGCTTCTCCAAATGGACGGCGAAGATCGTCATGGACCCGGATCATCCGGACAGCGCGGACATCCGCGTGGAGATCGACCTGGCGAGCGCCAGCGTCGGGGACAGCTATAAGGACGGCATGCTGGCCGGGGACGAATTCTTCGGCGTGGCGGCGCATCCCAAGGCCGTCTTCACCGCAAGGGGCGCGGAGAAGACGGGGACGAACGCCTATCGCGCTTCGGGCACACTGAACCTCAAGGGGGTAAGCAAGCCGCAGAGCATCCGCTTCACCCTTTCCGGCACCGGGAAGGCGCGGAAGGTCTCAGGATCGGCCACCATCGCGCGTGCGTCCTTCGGCGTCGGCAATGGCGAGAGCAGCGCGGGACTGGACCCCAAGGTGTCGGTCAGCTTCGGGTTCAGTGCGCAGGCGGAATAAGCAGGCATGGATTTGGCGCTGCACTTCTGCCAAAGCGGCGTCATGGACAGGAGCACGGAAAAGCCAAGCGCGCGCATAGAGGATGGGGTCTTCCTGGGCTTCGTTCTCATCGTCTCGGTCGCCTTCGCGCTGGTGGTCGAGCCCTTTTTCGCCGCCATATTGTGGGGCGTGATCGCCGCCATCCTGTTCGCGCCGGTCAACCAGGGGCTGATCGGCGTGATGCCCCGGCACCGGAACAGCGCGGCGGCGCTGACGCTGTTGCTGATCGTCGCGCTGGTGATCGTGCCGGCGATCATCCTGGCCATGGCGCTGGTGCAGGAAGCGACCCTCTTCTACGCCAAGGTGCAAAGCGGCGAGATCAACTTCGCGCGGATGTTCGCGCAGTTCCAGGCGAGCCTGCCCGGCTGGGCCGCGGCCTTTCTCGACCGGCTGGGCATAACCAACTTCGCCGCCGTGCGCGAAATGCTGAGCGCCGGTGTCGCGTCGAGCTTCCGCACGGTTGCGACGCAGGCGTTGCAGATCGGGCAGAGCGCGTTCAGCTTCCTGATGGCGCTGGGCGTGATGCTGTACCTTACCTTCTTCCTGCTGCGCGACGGACCGAAGCTGGCGGCGATGGTGGACAGGGCCGCGCCGATGCGGACCGCGCATCGCCGGGCCCTGATCAATCAGTTCGTCGTCGTCACGCGTGCGACGATCAAGGGCAGCATCGTCGTCGCCATCGTCCAGGGGCTGATCGGCGGCGTGGTGTTCTGGGCGCTGGGCTTGCCGGGTGCGCTGCTCTGGGGCGTGCTGATGGGGGCGTTCTCGCTGATTCCGGCGGTCGGAACCGGGCTGATCTGGGTGCCGGTCGCCATCTATCTGTTCGTCACCGGGGCGGTGGCGAAGGGGCTGATACTCGCCTTTTGCGGCATGTTCGTGATCGGGATGGTGGACAATATCCTGCGACCGATACTGGTCGGGCGGGACACGCGGATTCCCGACTATGTGGTGCTGATCACCACGCTGGGCGGGATCGACCTGTTCGGGTTCAACGGCATCGTCATCGGGCCGGTGATCGCGGCGCTGTTCATCGCGACCTGGAACATCGTGACGAAGATGCGGACGGGGGCGGATGGGCTGGAGGGGCCTTTGACGGAATGATCAGGCGCTTCTCTTCAAGAAAGTGAAGGGCTTCGACATTTGAACGGGACAGGTGGCTCGTGAAAACGGCCCGAACGGAGCCTGGTTTCCGCGATCTATAACTCCTCCAGCGCGGCGCTGGCCTCCATCCAGCTTTCTTCCGCCGCTTCCAGTTTCCTTTCCAGGTCGGCGCGTTTCACCATCAGTTCGGTCATGGTCATCTTCGCCTCCGCGCCGGTCGCGCTTTTGGGGTCGAACAGCGCCTGGTCGATGCGGCTGCGTTCGGCGGTCAGCATGGCCATCTCCTTTTCCGCCTTGCTGACGGCGTTCTTCGCCGCCTTCTGCCGTTCGCGCCATTGCGCGGCGTTGCGCTTTTCCGCCTTGCGGTCGGTCTTCGGGGCATCGCCCCCCGAACCCCCATTGCCGCCATTGCCGTCGGCCTTGCGCAGGATGATGTCGGTATAATCCTCCAGGCTGCCGTCGAAGGGCTGGGCCGTGCCATTGTCGACCAGCACCAGCCGGTCGGCGACCAGTTCGATCATGTGGCGGTCGTGGCTGACGATGACCACCGCGCCCGAATAGTCGTTCAGCGCCTGCACCAGCGCTTCGCGGCTGTCGACGTCGAGATGGTTGGTCGGTTCGTCGAGGATCAGCAGATGCGGCGCGTCGCGGGTGATGAGGGCGAGGGCCAGCCGCGCCCTTTCCCCGCCCGACATGGAGCCGACCTTCTGCGTCGCGCGCTCGCCGGAGAAGCCGAAGCGGCCTAGCTGGGCGCGGACGGCGGCGGGGGTGGCGCCCTTCATCACCCGGCTCATATGTTCGAGCGGCGTGTCGCCGACGTCCAGTTCCTCCACCTGATATTGGGTGAAATAGCCGACATTCATCCTCGCCGAGGCGTTCATCGCGCCTTCCATCGGCTTCAACTGCGCGGCGATCAGGCGGGCGAGCGTGGTCTTGCCATTGCCGTTGCGCCCCAGCAACGCGAGCCGGTCGTCGGGATCGATGCGCAGATTGACGCGGCGCAGGACGGGCGTGTCGTTGTAACCGACCGCCGCCATGTCCATGGTGATGAGCGGCGGGCGCAGTTCGGGCGGGCTGGGGAAGCCGAAATGCAGCG
Organism: Sphingobium sp. RSMS; assembly: GCF_005406185.4. Taxonomy (NCBI): domain Bacteria; kingdom Pseudomonadati; phylum Pseudomonadota; class Alphaproteobacteria; order Sphingomonadales; family Sphingobiaceae; genus Sphingobium; species Sphingobium sp. RSMS. Next base: position 3,735,383 of record NZ_CM191257.1, read on the forward strand.
TCGGGTCCTCGATGGCCGCGGCGATGGGCTGCATCTTCGCCAATGCCTTGGCGCGGGACTGGGCCTGTTTCGCGGTCGAGGCGCGGGCGGAGTTGCGCGCGACATAGTCCTGCAACTTCTCGCGTTCGGCCTGTTGTTTCGCGCGGGCGGCCTCCTGCTGCGCGAGGCGTTCGGCGCGCTGGCGTTCGAAGGCGTCGTAGCCGCCGGGATAGAGGGTGATCTTCCCGCCCTCCAGATGCAGGATATAGTCGACCACATTGTTGAGCAGGTCGCGTTCATGGCTGATGACGACCACGGTGCCGCGATAGGCCTTGAGGAAATTTTCCAGCCAGAGCGTCGCTTCGAGGTCGAGATGGTTAGACGGCTCGTCCAGCAGCAGCAGGTCGGGGTTGGAGAAAAGCAGCGAGGCGAGGGCGACGCGCATCTTCCAGCCGCCCGAATAGCTGTCGAGGGGGCGGCCCTGCATTTCCTCGTCGAAGCCGAGGCCGACGAGGATGCGGGCGGCGCGGGCCGGCGCGGTATAGGCGTCGATCGCGTTCAGCCGTTCGTAGATATGGCCGAGGCGGTCGGGGTCTTGCGTATGTTCCGCCTCCGCCATCAGTTCGGCGCGTTCCCTGTCGGCGGCGAGGACGGTGTCGAAGGGGGTGGCCGTGCCCGAGGGCGCTTCCTGCGCGATATAGCCGAGGCGCGTGTCGCGGGGCATGTCGCAACTGCCCTCGTCCGGGTCGATCTGGCCGATCATCACCTTCATCAGGGTCGACTTGCCCGCGCCGTTGCGGCCGATCAGGCCGACGCGGCTGCGCGGCGGCAGGGAAGCGCTGGCGCGGTCGAGAATAGTGCGGCCGCCGAGGCGCACGGTGATGCCGTTCAGGTTGAGCATGGAGGGGGCCTCTAGCAGAGGTGCATGGGGTGGTGAAGGCGTTGAGGCGGAGTTTTGCAGACTGCCTCATGCCTGCGAAGTTCACGGCGTTGTGGCCGACGCATTTGCGTGGGTGCGGAGTGGTGGCGTCGATTTCGCAATAGGAGAATTTTTGCGGAATGGGTGTGCGGAGGGCGCCCGCTTAGGGTGTGTGGAATGGGTTGACGGTGGGAAAGAGCCGGTGGGGTTATGGCATGGTCGGGGCCGTGTAGGACAGGGGTTTGGGCGGTGGGGGAGTCCATGTCCTTTGGGAGGCGTCAAGGGGAACGGGCAGGAGATGGGTCCCCGCCTTCGCGGGGATAACGGGAGAGAGATGGGGATGACGAAATGGGGAAAGAGGTGACGGGATCGGGATGGACGCGATCCGGGGTGGGGATGATGGTTTATTGGGGGAAAGCGGGCGTGGTTTCCGCCGCATAAAGCGTGAACTGGCTGTGGAGGCCGCCATTGGATGATTGCCCGAGCCAGAGGTCGAACAGGCCCGGTTCGGCGATGATCCTGCTGCCCGCGCCGACAAATTGCAGGTCGGTGCGGGACAGGGAGAAGCGCACCGTCCTGCTCTCGCCCGGGTCGAGGGTGACGCGCTGGATGCGTTTCAACTCGCGGATCGGGCGGGTACGGCTGGCGACGCGGTCGCGGATATAAAGTTGGACGACTTCGCTGCCCTTGCGGGTGCCCTTGTTGGTGAGGCGGGCGGTGATTTCGATGGCGCGGTCCCAGCGCAGCGCCGTGTCGGACAGTTTCAACCCTTCCAGCGTGAAATCGCTGTAGCTGAGACCGTGGCCGAAGGGATAGCGCGCGCTGTTGTCGGTGGTGGCGTAGCGCGAGCGATATTCGGTGCGGTTGTCGATCACCGGGCGGCCGGTCGACTTGCGGTCGTAGAAGAAGGGTTCCTGCCCCGATTCCCAGGGGAAGCTGACCGGCAGCTTGGCGGACGGGTTCTCCTTGCCGAACAGGATGTCGGCAATGGCATGGCCGGATTCGGAGCCGAGGAACCAGGTCGCGAGGATCGCCTGCGCATTCGCCACCCCGTCATGCAGCGCCAGGGCGCGACCGTGGCGGAGAAGGACGATGACGGGCTTTCCGGTCGCGGCGACGGCATCGGCCAGCGCCTGCTGCACGACGGGGATTTCGATGGCGGTGCGGGACTGCGCCTCGCCCGACATGTCCTGCGATTCGCCCAGCGCCAGGATGACGATGTCCGCGGCCTTCGCCGTTTCCACCGCTTTGGCGACGCCCCCGTCGATGGGCGTCAATATGCCGCTGCCCGGCGCGACCAGCAATCTGGCCGGGTCCGGCATGGCGGCGCGCAGGCCGGTGGCGATGTCGACGCCCTTGCCCTTGTCGCCGTAAAAGGCCCAGGGGCCGTAGACATTCTCCCTGTCCTCGCCGAACGGGCCGATGAGCGCGATGGTCTGCGCCCGGGCGGGATCGAGCGGCAGGACGCCATCATTCTGGAGCAGCACGATGGAACGCGCCGCCGCCTCCCGCGCCAAGGCGCGATGGGCGGGGGTGAAGATGCGGGTCTTTTCCGCTTCCTCGTCCAGCGAGCGCCAGGGATTGTCGAACAGGCCGATGGCGGTCTTGACGTAAAGGATGCGCCGGACGGCGACGTCGACCGTTTCCATCGGCACCGCGCCGCTTTTCACCAGATCGGGGATGTGGCGGATGTAAAGGCCGCTCTGCATCGACATGTCGACCCCGGCCAATATGGCGAGGCGGGTGGCGTCGCGCTCATCCTCGGCATAGCCGTGGGCGATCAGTTCCTCGTCCGCCGTATAGTCGGAAAAGACGAAGCCGCGGAACTTCATCTCGCCGCGCAGCGTGTCGGTGAGCAGGTCGCGGTCGGCGGTGGCGGGCACGCCGTTGATCTCGCTGAACGCCGCCATGGTGGTGAGCGCCCCCGCCGCGAAGGCGGCGCCGAAGGGCGGGAGATGGGTTTCGCGCAGCGTTTCGTCGCTGATGTCGACGCTGCCATATTCGAGGCCCCCGGCGACGGCGCCATAGGCGGCGAAATGCTTGGGGCAGGCGAGCAGGGAATCGTCGCGGCGCAGGTCGCGCCCCTGAAAGCCGCGCACGCGGGCGGCGGCGAAGAGGCCGCCCAGAGCGACATCCTCCCCGGCTCCCTCGACCACCCGGCCCCAGCGCTGGTCGCGGGCGACGTCGACCATGGGGGCAAAGGTCAGGTGCAGGCCGGCCGCCGTCGCCTCCACCGCCATGGCGCGCGCCGTGCGTTCCGCCAGCGACGGATCGAAACTGGCGGATTCGGCCAGGGTCACGGGGAAGATCGTCTTCAGGCCGTGGATGACGTCGCCCGCGAACAGCAGCGGAATGCCGAGGCGGCTTTGCCTCAGCGCGATTTCCTGCGCGCGGCGCGCGCCCGCGACGCCGATGCCGTTGAACAGGCAGCCGACCCGGCCCTTGCGGATTTCGTCGGCAAGCTGCCTTTCATTCTGGATGCCGACCTGCGGATTGGGGGGATTATAGGGGCGGAAACTGTCGGCCAGGCAGGTCATCTGCCCTGCCTTCTCCTCTATGGTCATGCGCGCGATCAGATCGTCCACGCGCTCCACCTCCGTCGCGGCAAGGGCGCGGCGGGGCAGGGGAAGGGTCAGGAAGCCGGCAAGGGCGGCGGTCAGGACGGCGCGGCGGGTCGCGGGAGGAACTGGGGTCATCAAGGGGAGCGTAACAGATTCCGGATGAACCGCACTTATCCCGTCAATGCGCGCAGGAAAGCAAGCTGTGGAGAGATGGGATGAGCCCTGAAGCGGATCAATTCGGCCCGGCGGCGGCGCCCGCGGCCAGCGATGGTGGACAGGGCTGGATTCGAACCAGCGTACGGGAAACCCGGGCAGATTTACAGTCTGCTGCCTTTAACCACTCGGCCACCTGTCCAGTCGCCTAACCGGCGTCGGAGGGTGCCCCGACCGGCTGGAGGGCGCTCCAATGGCGAAAGGAGACTTGCCTGTCAATGGCCCAATGTGAAAAGAGCGCTTCCCATGAAAAGAGGAAATCGCACCGGAAAGGCCAAAGGGACCTTTCCCCGCTTCTATGGACGGCATGCCGTCATCGCCGCGCTCGCCAATCCGGACCGGGTGGTGCGCAAGATATGGGGGACGAGGGAGGCGCTGAACGCGCTCGACCTGCCGCCCGTCTTGCCCATCGTCTATGCCGACGGCGCCGATCTGGGCCGCATGGTGCCGTCGGATGCGCCGCATCAGGGGATCGTGGCGGAGGTGGAGCCGCTGGACGATGTCTGGCTGGGCGACGTGCTGGAGGCGGGGCGGGACGATAACAGGCCCGTGCTGGTGCTGGACCAGGTGACGGACCCGCATAATGTCGGCGCGATCCTGCGGTCCGCCGCGGCGTTCGACGCGCTGTGCATCGTGACGCAGGACCGCCATGCGCCGCCCGAATCGGGGGTGCTGGCGCGCGCCGCGTCGGGCGCGCTGGAGATCGTGCCCTGGGTGCGGGTCGTGAACCTTGCCCGGGCGCTGGATGAGATCGCGGAAGCCGGTTACTGGCGCATCGGGCTGGACGGCGAGGCGGAGCAGACGCTGGGGGAGGCCATCGGCACGTCCCGCGTCGCGCTGGTGCTGGGGGCCGAGGGCGAAGGGCTGCGCCACAACAGCATGGCGCATTGCGACATTTTGGCTAAACTGCCGATCAGCCCGCGCATGGAGAGCCTGAACGTCTCCAATGCGGCGGCGATCGCCCTCTACGCGGCTGCCAGCCGGTAGCGGCCGGGGCCACGGACGACAGGGGGTTCGATCGTGACGGTCTTTCTGCGCTCGGCCGCCGTGCTGGCGGCCAGTCTGCTGCTCTCCGCCTGCCTGGTGACGCCGGGCAGGTTCGATTCCACGCTCGACATCCGCGCCGACCGGAGCTTCAGCTTTACCTATAAGGGCGAGATACTGGCATCGGACATGGGCAAGGGCCTGGGTTCGATGCCGGGCAATGACGATCCGATCGACGGCGCGACGCCCAGGGACCAGCAGAGCAGCCTGCGCACGGCGCTCCGGTCCGGGACGCAGGGCAAGGCCGAGGAGCGTTTCGACGTCAAGGACGACAAGGGCGACGAGCAGCAGATGCAGGCGATCGCGGCGGCGCTGTCGAAGGAGAAGGGCTTTCGGTCGGCCCGCTACATGGGCAATCGCCGGTTCGAGATCGACTATGCGATCAGCGGCCGGCTGACCCACGCCTTCCTTTTTCCCTTCAACAGCGACGCGCAGATCGTGCTGCCCTTCGTGGCGGTGGAACTGCGTGGGGAAGACCGGGCGCGGGTGAAGGCGCCGGGCTATTCCAACGGCTATGACAAGAGCCAGAACCCGATGGGCGGCAATGGCGGCGACGATGCCGCCAAGGCGCTGGACGGCACCTTCACCCTCACCACCGATGCGGAGATCGTCAGCCAGAACCAGGAAGACGGCGCGCAGGACATGGCGCAGGGGAAACGGATCGTCTGGAAGATCACGCCGCTGACCGGCGAGGCGCCGGCGGCCACGCTGAAGTTCAGGCCCTAGGCTCAGCACCCATTTCGGGCGGGTTCGAGGCGTCGGAATGGCATAGGGAAGCGGGTTCGCGTCGAGGCCGTGCCCGACGGCGGGCTCGCAACCGGCAACCGGCCGTCACCAAAAGGTCGTAGCCGCCGCCATCGCGCCCGCGCCGGCCATCCCCGCCAGCAAGGCCACGAGCATATAGCGCCAGCCGCTGCCCACCCGGATCAGCCTGACCTCCGTCAGGGGCGGCGGAGGGGGGGCGCCGCCCTTTTCCGGAAAGGCTTCCTCGATCCGCTTCACAAGGCCCGGCAGGCGCTGCAGGATCCGGACATTCTCGATCAGCGCGTCGGCGGCCTTCGCCTCCGGCCCCAGTTCGGCGCGCAGCCATTCCTTCACATAGGGGCCGCTCGTCTCCCACAGGTTGATGTCGGGGTCGAGCGCGGTCGCGACGCCCTCCACCATCACCATCGTCTTCTGGAGCAGCAGCAGGTGCGGCTGGGTCTGCATGTCGAAATCGCGGGTGATGGCGAACAGGCCGTCCAGCATGCCGCCGACCGACAGTTCGCGCACCGGCTTGCCCCGCATCGGTTCGCCCACGGCTCTGAGCGCGGTGGCGAATTCCTCTACATTGTGGTGGCCCGGCACATATTGCGCCTCGAAGTGAATTTCCGCCACGCGGCGGTAATTGCCGGTGATGAGGCCGTAGAGGATTTCCGCCAGCCACATGCGCGCGCGCCGGTCGATGCGGCCCATGATGCCGAAGTCGATCGCGACGATGTCGCCATTGGCGGTGACGAACAGGTTCCCCTGATGCATGTCGGCATGGAAGAAGCCTTCGGCGATCGCCTGGCGCAGGAAGGCGTTGACCAGCCTTGCCGCGATTTCCTTCACATCATGGCCGGCGGCGATCAGCGCGTCCCGGTCGGAGATCTTGACCCCGTCGATCCACTCCATCGTCATGACCTTGCCGGTCGTGCGGTCCCAGTCGATGGCGGGCACGCGATAGCCGGGCATGGCCTCCATCGCCTCGCCCAGTTCCGAAGCCGAGGCCGCCTCCCGCCGCAGGTCGAGTTCGCGCGCAGTCCAGCGCTTCATGTTGGCGATGACGAGGCGGGGGCGGAGGCGGGCCACTTCGCCGCCCAGCATCTCGACATGGGCGGCGGCCCATTCATAGGTCTGGATGTCGCGGTTGAACTGGTCGATGACGCCGGGGCGGATCACCTTCACCGCGACATCGCGCCCGTCCGTCGTCACCGCGCGGTGCACCTGCGCGATGGAGGCGGCGCCCACCGGCACCTCGTCGAAGCGGCTGTAGAGCGTTTCCAGCGGCCGCCCGAAGCTCTGCTCCATCTGCGCGCGGATGGTGGCGAACGGCACGGGGGGCAGGGCGTCCTGCAGGCGCAGCAGGTCGTTCGCCGCATCCTCCCCCACCAGGTCGGGACGCGTCGCCAGCGTCTGGCCCAGCTTGATCGCCGCCGGGCCGATGGACTGGAAGGCGTCGGCATAGCGCGGCTGCCGGGGCACCCGCGCGCCCAGCCGCGCCACCCGCACCAGCCGCCGCACCGGCGTCGGCGTCAACGGATCGCGCTCGATCCCGGTCAGCGCGCCATGCCGCGCCAGGGTGCGGCCCCATTTCAGCAGCCGCCAGATATGCGTGAGGTGGGAAGGCATCGCTATTTATGCCCTTCCCCTGCGGGAGAAGGACGTGACGGGCGCCCCATCAGATTTTCCACCCGCTATGGATCGCCACCAGCCCGCCCAGGATCGGTTCCACCTTCGTCTGCACGAAGCCGGCGTCGCGGATCATCCGCTCGAACGCCGGCATGGGGGGGAAGCGGCGGATCGATTCGATCAGATAGCGATAGCTGTCCTCATCGTCGGCCAGCAGCTTGCCGAGCCTGGGCACCAGCCGGTGCGAATAGACGTCATAGACGTCGGAAAAGCCCGGCCATGTCGTGGTGGAAAATTCCAGGCAGAAGAAGCGCCCGCCGAACTTCAGCACCCGATGCGCCTCGCGCAGCGCCCTGTCGACATGGGTCACGTTGCGGATGCCGAAGGCGATCGTATAGGCGTCGAACGCCCGGTCCGCGAAGCTCAGCTCCTCGGCATTCTGCTCCGACCAGATGAGGCCTTCCAGCCCCTTCTTCCTCGCCCGATCGACGCCCACGGCCAGCATTTCGGGATTGATGTCGGAAACCGTCACCCGCGCGCCATGGCGATGCATGCGGAAGGCGATGTCCCCGGTGCCGCCCGCCATGTCCAGGATAAGCTCATCCCGGCGCGGCTTCACCCGGCTGACGAACTGGTCCTTCCAGAGCCGATGCGCGCCGCCCGACATGGCGTCGTTCATCAGATCATATTTGGACGCCACATTGGAGAAGACGGCGCGGACCATCCCCTGTTTTTCGGCGGCTTCGACATCGCGATAGCCAAAGGAAGCGGTTTCACTCATGGGCGCACGCTCTAGAGCATTTTTCCGGGGAGAGGAAACCTCCGAGATCGGGTAAAATGTCCATGGCGCGCCGCATGCGGCAAGAGGCCTGTTGCCGGGCGGTCCGGGGCGCTCCATAGAGGGCCATGCCCGAACTTCCCGAAGTCGAAACCACCGTCGCGGGCCTGCGATCGGTCCTGCAGGGCTCGCTCCTGACGCGGGTCGAGCCGCGCCGCGCCGACCTGCGCTTTCCGATACCCGTCGACCTGCGCCAGCGGCTGACCGGCGCCACCGTCACCGGCCTGTCGCGCCGCGCCAAATACGGCCTGATCGACACCGACCGCGGCGACACGCTGATCTTCCACCTCGGCATGTCGGGCCGCTGGCGAATCGATCCGGCGGAGATCGGGCCGCATGACCATCTGTTGATCGGGACCGGGGGAGGGCGGCTTCTGTCGCTCAACGACCCGCGCCGCTTCGGCTCGCTCGACCTGGTCCGCAGCGAGGCGTGGGAGGCCCATAACCCCTTCACCCGCATGGGACCCGAGCCGCTGGGGCCGGATTTCACGGCCGACGCGCTGGCCGCCGCCCTCAAGGGCAAGGCGGCGTCGATCAAGGCCGCGCTGCTCGACCAGCGCATCGTTGCCGGGCTGGGCAATATCTATGTCTGCGAGGCGCTCCACATGGCCGGCATCGCCCCGACGCGCGAAGCGGGCCGGATCGGCCGCGCCCGCCTCGCCCTGCTGGTCGACGCGATTCGGGAGGTGCTGACCGCCGCCATCGCCGCGGGCGGATCGACGCTGCGCGACTATGCCCGGCCCGACGGCGAACTGGGTTATTTCTCCAAGCAATGGCGGGTCTATGGCCGCGAGGGGGAAGCCTGCCATTGCGGCACGCCCATCAGGCGCCGCGTGGATGGGGGCAGATCGACCTTTTTCTGCCCGAAATGCCAGAAATAGCGGGGCGCTCAGCGGTTGACGCAACCCCTGTTCCCCTGTAAGGGGCGCACCTTCACGAGAGCCGGTTGGGGATTCCGACGGGCTCCTTCACGAGATTTGACGAGAACCGAGGACAGTAAATGGCCAATACGCCGCAAGCCAAGAAGCGCATCCGCCGCAACGCCCGCCGCGCCGAGATCAACGGCGCCCGCATCAGCCGGATTCGCACCCTGGTGAAGAAGGTCGAAACCGCCCTCGCCGCCGGCGACAAGGCTGCCGCGACCACGGCGCTTCAGTCGGTCCAGCCGGAACTCGCCCGCGGCGTCGCCCGCGGCGTGCTGCACAAGAACACCGCGGCCCGCAAGTTCGGCCGCCTGACGAAGCGCGTCAGCGCGCTCGGCTAAGACCCAGCCACTTTCCAGCTCGTCGGTCAGAACAGGCCCGCCCCGCAGTCGATGCGGGGCGGGCTTTTTCATGTTTCATTCACCAAAAGGTCATTTTGGAGGAAGCCCCGATTTCCGGCGATTCTCCTTCGATTCGAGAGGGGGGAGGGTCCGGAGGCGGGAATAATATATTGAAATTGCTGGGTAATTCTTCAAACCGGCCTTTTCTGCGGGGTTTGCCGAGTCAACGGCTTTATTTCACATTTTTGACTGGCAGCGCCCTTGATCCGGCGAAGCAGGCCTGTCTATTTTGATCCTCCGGCCGCCACTCGAATCGAATTTCCGGCGGTCATCAGATGGTTGGTTGATGCACGAGATTCGGGAAGGCGGGGCTTTTCCGGAACGGGTCTCTGCGTCGCATCGCCCCTGCCTATGGGGTGCAGTTGATGGGGGTCGACTGTTT
>NZ_CM191258.1:0-190000 GCF_005406185.4 Sphingobium sp. RSMS
ATGACCCGCGCTTCCAGGACCGAGATCACCGACCAGTTCGAACTCTTCCTCCCCTATATCGCGGACATGCCCCTGCGCGACCAGCGCGAGATGATGGAGCGCCCCTTCTTCAGCCTCGCCAAGTCCAAGCGGGTCAAGCCGATCGACTACACCTCCCCCGACGGCAAGGCCTGGGTCCATGTCTCGGCCAATCCGGACTATGGCATGGCCACCATCTGGGATGCCGACATACTGATCTACTGCGCCTCCGTCCTGGCCGACATGGCGCGCCGCGGCCTCAACGACATCCCGCGCAAGCTGCACCTCATGCCCTATGACCTGCTGCGCGCCATCCACCGCCCGACGACCGGCCGCGCCTATGAACTGCTCGGCCAGTCGCTCGACCGGCTCGTCTCCACCACGATCAAGACCAACATCCGCGCCGAAAACCGCCGCGAAGCGACCTTCAGCTGGCTCGACGGCTGGACCCAACTGGTCGACGAACGCACCGAACGCTCCCGCGGCATGACCATCGAACTCAGCAACTGGTTCTATGAAGGCGTGCTGATGCAGGGCGGGGTGCTCAGCATCGACCGCGCCTATTTCGACCTGACCGGCGGCCGCGAACGCTGGCTCTACAAGGTCGCGCGCAAACATGCCGGCGGGGCAGGGGAGGGGGGCTTCGCCATCTCCATGCCCACCCTCTTCGAAAAGTCTGGGGCCGAAGGCGCCTATCGCCGCTTCAAATTCGAAATCGCCAAGATCGCCGAACGCGATCCCCTGCCCGGCTATACGGTCGAACTGGAACAGCCCGACGGCAAGCGTGAACCGTCGCTCCGCATGCGCCGCCGCCCCCAGGCCGATCCGCTCCCGGCAACCGTCGCCCGCCGACCGGCGACGGCCTCGCAATCCACCCCTCCCAAGACAACGCCGTCCCCCGCACCAACCGACGCCGACATGCTGGTCGATGCCGGCAGCATGATCCGCCGGACCCTGGCCGGAATGTCCGCCAAGGCCAGCGCCGGGGAGATCACGGACGCGACCATGGCGACCCTGCGCGCCGACTATCCCGGCTGGGACTATCAGACGCTCCATCAGGAGTTTCGCGACTGGCTCGAAGCCGACCCCACCCGCACGCCTGTCAATTATCAGAAGGCGTTCATCGGCTTCGTCCGCCGCTTCCACGAGAAGAACCGCCACCGCCTCTAGAGCATCGTGCGCAAAAGCGGGAACCGGTTTTGCGCTTAAAAGGATACGACAACAAAAGCCTGGAGCGCGCGGCCTGCGTATGATTTAACGCAGCGCGCTCCAGAGCGGGTTTCGCTCCGATTCCATCAGGTCGCCGCTCCACATTCCCCGTCTTCCGCGATTCCCGCCAGATTCGGAACCGGTCGCCTGGAAATCGCTCCAGAGCGCGCTGCATTAACCGGACGCAGGTCGTCACATCCTTTCAAGCAGAAAACCGGCCCTGCGATGCCGAGCCGCATCCCAAAAGGCCAAACCGCTTGACCAAAACCGGCCCAAAACTCGCGCCATATCCCGACCCTGCAATTCAGCCGACGCACCCCATGCCCATGCAACGCCGAAATGCCGGGGAGGGCGTTCCCGAAGTGTCGGGTAGCGCTGATGGGAAAGGACAACCCGTCAAACACCCCGATAGCGGACCTCAATCCGCCCCGGAATTTGAACGTCCTTTCCAACACCCCCCTCCAATATGATTCAATCCCCCACCCACCGACAACAGCAAATCGCATGCTTCGACACTCCGGGAACACCCTTCGCCCCTTTAGGAACGTTTCCCCGACATTTCAGGAACGCCAGCGTCGACACTATAGGAACGGACCAACGATCCTATGGGAACAGCGATCCAACGCCGACTCGTGCTCTTATGGCGATTCGCCTCCCGCATCCCCGCCCAGTAACTCTTTAACTTTCCTAGAAACCTTATAACCTGGGCGAGACATATTTTTGGCAAGAAACTGGATGAGAAGCCTTGGGCAGCGCCGTCTAATGCCGCCCTGTCAGTCTTTCGACCTGCGCTACCAGTTTCGTCGCGCCCTGGTGCGAAACGCCCAGCAGCCGCGCGACCGCCATCTTGCTCAGCCCCGGATAGGCCAGCTCAAGCCGCATCAGCAACGGGGCCTTGCTCCGCCGCGTCACCTCCAGTTCCACCGGCAGCCGAGCCAGCTTCGCCTCCAGCCGATCCAGTTCTATCAACCCCTGCGCCGCCTGGCGCGCGACCATGGCGGCAATCTCTCCCGCCAAAGAAGCGGCATCGTCCGGCAGGAAGCGCGGCAACCCGACAAGGCAGGGCAGGTGACGCAGGCTGAGCCCCGCCGCCACGAAGGCGCCGGGAAGGTGGCAGGCAAGCACCCAGCCCATATCAAACCGTCGCGGATCGATGCGCCATTGCCGCCCGTCGGCCGTCGTCACCAGATGCCCCTCGGTGACGGGCGTATCGAGGCTCCCCCTCGCATCGATCAGCCGCTGCGCGACCGCCGGCAGGGTGCCGGCAGTGTAGGGGGCGTCCAGCAGCATCTGGGCCATGCGCCACGCCGGGCCGAAGCGGACCAGATCCTCGGGCGCCCACAATCCCACCTCCTTGCGGTCGTCAAGCAAGGTGCGGGAGATGTTGAGGGTCGCGCGCGCGACCGGGTCCCGGTCATCGCCTGCCGACAGCGCAAAATGGAAGAGCGCGGCGACGGAAAGCGGATCGTTGAGCCCCTCGCTATGGCGCGGCGGCGGCGTCCGCCCGCAAATCCAGTTCTGAAGCTCCGCAACCGACACCGGCACGCCGGCAAAGCCCGACAGCATGGAGGCGCCCTTCAGCCTTGCCCTGGCCAGCCAGACATCGGTCGCCGGGCTGTTGCAAAGCCGCCCGTCGAGCCGCCCGAGAAGAAGCAGGGCATGATCCGGCGAAGCTGAAAAATCCTGCATTTCCCATGGATAGCGCAAGATGGACTACAACCAAAGAGGCGAGTTGGTTGTATATGCTATGATGGTGGGGAAGGCAGCTGCTCCGTCTGATCGACGGCGAATGGCCACGCTCTTTCTTATGCCATAATGCAGTAACGCCCGCCAGCGTCAATCGAACATCCAAAGTGGGGACCCGAACAAAAGCCCTGAAATAAGACGACGCCCCTCTCGGACACGTCCGTCGGGTAAAGGCGAAAGGGGAGGGCATCCAACCGATCCGCAAAACGGGAACAAAAGAGGAAATAGTGCTATTTTGCCCTGGGAAGCCCGTCAGGCACCGGTGGGCAGTCAAATATAGACAAGCTCATCGACACCGCCCTTTGCCTTTCAGAGAGCTTCCCAGCCTGCCCAAATTTTAGGCACTAGGCCCATCGATCTGTTCTCCCGTCCCACAGGAACAATGCGCCGGCTGCCGTAGCTCCTATCCTGCTGGGGATCGCGAACGTCATAGAGCCGCACGCGATGGATAGGGCGGCATCGATTCACCCCACGATGACCTGCTGCGGAGAAACTCATCATCATATCAAAGGAACAGGAACGGATGCCGCAACACGCCCGGCCTATATTCGATCGCCCCCGACGGGAGCAGGCAAGGGCACCGCCTGATCGACCGGACAACTGAAAGTCCCCGCAGAGGATCATGGGATATATTCATGATCCAGTGCAGCAATCTTCACCGGCGTCCGGCCTTTGACAATCGCAAAACGGAGTCAGGCACGACCAAAGCCCGTCCATGACCATTATAGGGCATCCCAATCGAAGAGCCCGTTATCCCGAGAGGCACGGAGCGATATCATCCAGCGAAGACTTTCACCCATCGGATCATCTTGCATTGCTGGCAAAGCTCGAACATTGCATCGCAAGGCAAGGGCGTCTCAATTGTGGTAATGGAGATGGATAGATCAACAGTTCAAGCCGCTGCCACCATTCTCGCCGCCTCCCGGTAATTGCGATTGCACAGCGCGATTTTCCGATAGCCTTGACCCCGCCGCCATCAATAAAGTCCAGCCCTCATCGGCCGCATCCTTGAAAGGAAAACGCCCCGAACGACATTTGCGTCGTTCGGGGCGTGATCTTGGTCGGCGGTCCGGATCGTCCGAACCGGCCAGACGTACAATCAGGCTTTTTCGGCCACAGGCGCCTTGGCGGACTTGGCTGCCGGCTTTTTCTTGGGAGCGGCCTTGGCGGGCGCCTTGGCAGGCGTTGCCGCCTTGCTTCCCGCCGCTGCCTTTTCCGCAGGCTTGGCAGCAGCCGGAGCGGCAGCGTCCTTCTTCGGCGCGGGCGCCGATGGCGTAGCGATGGAGAGGCGCTTGCGCGATGCGGCGGGCTTGGCAGCCGGAGCCTTGGCGGCGGGCGCCTTGGCAGCAACCGGCTTCGCCTCGGCAGGCTTCGTTGCGGGCGCCTTTGCCTCAGGGGCCTTTGCCGCCGGGGCTTTCGCTTCCGCAGGCTTGGGAGCGGACGTCTTCGCAGGGGCCTTGGCCGCCGCCGGCTTGGCAGGCGCTGCCTTTGCAGGTGCTGCCGTTGCAGGCGCAGCCTTGGGAGCAGCGGCCGCCTTCGGAGCCGCTTCGGCCGGCTTCTTGGCATTCACCGGCTTGCGGCCAAGGCCAAGCTTCGTCGCGACGGCGCGCCGCGCTTCCGAATAGTTGGGCGCGACCAGCGGATAGGACTTCGGCAGGCCATAGCGTTCGCGATAGTCATTGGGCGACAGGCCATGGCTGGCCAGGTGGCGCTTCAGCGTCTTGTACGGCTTGCCGTCGATCATGCTCAGAATATGTTCGGGCGAAGACAGGCTTTTGCGGACCGACACGGCCGGCGTGTAAGTCGGCGCCGCCTCCTCCTGGGGCTTTGCGGCAAGATCATCAGTCAAGGCCAGACGCGTGGTCCGAATGAGGTCGGCAAGACCTTCGCTCGCTACATTATTGTTGGAGACAAAGGCACTCACCAGCTGAACAGTGAGCGTCGTGATGTCAGGCTGGTTGTTTTCAGACATTGGCCCCGCTTCCCATCTTTGAGTAATAGAAGCGGCCTTTTGCGCGGTTTTGCGTTAAATGTAAATCCGAAACGACTTGACAGCCCGTCCGCATGCTGTCGAACAGGAACAAACAAGCTCATTTTGTTTCGAGATGGGACAGCCTGACCGCGCAATTCCGTCCGCCGGGGTGGAACCATCTTCGCCATATCATTCGCCAGTCAACGGCGCGAAGGCAGGGCGCCTTGAACAGCATAGGCAGGGCGCTCATCTATATTCGCCTGCCCAGTACCAGTGTTCGACCGGCGGGCGACAATATTTGTCGACAGCGAAACCTGTTCTGCACAAAAAAAAGGCCGGTCTTTCGACCGGCCTACTGAGTTTAGGAGAGGATGCCTGAAAGGCACCCGCCAAATGGCGCGCCGGACTTCCAATGGCAAATGCGAAGCGCGGCGATGTGATTGCGTTGCGCGCAATTCCCGGCGCCGGCTTCATATCGCACCATGTCGGAATGCCCTGCCACGGACGGCGCATCGTTCAGGGCGAACGCTTCGCGACGAACGTCCATGCCGCGTGCGACGCACCCGGCAAAGATCGCGCATATGTCTGAAAAGGGCAGGGCGGGGGTCCATCCCGCCAGACTGGCGCGCGCCCCGCCGGTACGACAGGGGCGCGCCATTCGATCAAGGAAGGGATGGCGGCCCGTTCGTCCGGGCCGATCCTTCCGATCTTGCATCGATGAAGACTTGGGCGGCCAGGCGCGGCCGCCGAAGATCGTCTTCAGCCGTTCAGCTGGTCCTTCACGGCCTTGGCCGGGGTAAAGGTCAGCTTCTTCGAGGCGGCGATCTGGATCACGGCGCCGGTCGACGGATTGCGGCCTTCGCGAGCGGGCTGGTCCTTGACCTTGAACTTGCCAAATCCGTTCAGCGAAACTTCCTCGCCCTTCGCGGCGGCACCGGCGATGGCGGAGAAGACGCCGTCGACATATTTGCGCGCGTCGGCCTTGGTCAGGCCATGGTCGGCGGCCAGTGCTTCGGCGAGTTCAGTATTGTTCATGATGATCTCCCTTTCGTGGACGGATGGTCTTAACCTGTCTCTTCGCACTCAACTAGCCCCTTTGCGACCGGCGAACAGCGAAAATCGGCAGTAAAATCGCGTTATTGGCGCTTTCGGATGGGAAAATGACCCCGACCGGAGCCTTCGGGCCGCCTTTCCCGCCGGCGGCAACTCCTCCGCCCGGGTTCCGATCCGCCGCACGAGCAGGCATTTCGCCCGTGAAAAGGGCCCTCCGGGCGGCTGTTCCGCCAAAATGGTCGCAATTGTCGCGCGCCCCGCCCGCGCCGTGCCGGGGGTGGACCGCCAAGGGCGGGACTTTGGCCCGGCGCAGCCCTTTTACAAAAGCTTGCGGATAGAACCGATCCGGTCGCGGTTGCAGATGAAGGCCGCGTCATTTTCTCCCATCCTTCCTGCACGGCGGCCCCTTGCGGCCGGAATGGCGTGGGACGATGTGGCGGCAGAGCATGGCGGGGATGGGGTGGTGCAGGCGCGCGGCGCGGGCGGTCGCGGTGGGCCTCGGGCTGATGCTGGCGGTCCCTGCGGCGGCGCAGGACGCAGCGCCCGGCCAGCAAAGCGCCGCCCCGATCATCGACCGCGACCGCACCGACCGGCTCGAACCGCAGATCGCGCCTCCGCCTGTCGCCGCGCCGCGCCCGGCGCCCTCGGTCCAGGTCGCGCCCGCGGCTTCCTCCGCGGCCCAGACGCTGCTGACGCGGCTTATCTATAGCGGAACGACGCTGCCCAAATCCCGGCTCGATGCCGCCACTTCCCCCTTTATCGGTCGGCCGCTGACCGGTGAAACGCTCCAGGCCATCGCTCATGCGATCAGTGCGACCTATGCGAAGAGCGACATCGCCTTCTATTCCGTCTCCATTCCGCCCCAGCTGCCTGGCGGCGGCGTCCTGACCGTCCGTCTGGTCGAGGGGCGGGTCAGGGATTATCGCCTCGCGGGCATGTCGCCCAGCATGCCCGCCGGGCTGATCGCCGCGCATATGCGCCGGCTGATGCGGGACGCGCCGCTGCGCAGGAGCCGTCTGGAACGGACATTGGCGCTGCTGCGCGACATTCCGGGGCAGACGGTCGACGCCCGGCTGCGCCAGTCGGGCGCGCCCGGCGATCTCCTGATCGACCTCATCGTCAAGCGCAAGCAGGTGCAGATCGGCCTCACGATCGACAATAGCGGGGTCAGCAATGTCGTGCAGGGCGTGCAGGCGCAGATGTCGGTCACGGTCAACGGCCTTGCGCGCGAAGGCGACAGCACGCGCATCGCCGGCTACCTGCCCTTCTATCCCGACCGCTATCAATATTATTCGCTCAGCCACAGCACGCCCATCGGCAGCAATGGCCTGACCCTGGCCGCGCAGGCCGCCCATGTCGAAACCCGTTCGCGCGACAGCAGGACGACGGGTGAGGCGACATTGGCCGGCCTGACGCTCAGCTATCCCGTGCTGCGGTCGACAAAGTCCCAACTGTCCGTCACGGCGTCCCTCGACGGCATCGACAGCGACAATTATTTCCTCGACATCCGCTTCGGGGATTACCGGTCGCGGGCGCTGCGCCTGGGGGCCTCCTGGTCCCGCGCCGACGCAAGGAACGGCTATGCGGTTTCCACGGTCGTCAGCCAGGGGATCGACGCGCTGGGCGCCCGGCCCTTCACCGGCTTTTCCGAAACCGGCTTCACCAAGGTCAATGTTCAGGCCATCGCAGTGAAGGGGATCAGCAGCAGGCTCAGCCTCCGGACTTCGGTCAAGGGCCAATATTCGAAAGACGATCTTCCGGTGACGGAGCGCTTTCCGCTGGGCGGCCGGGGCGCGGGCATGGCCTTTCGCACCGGAACGCTGACGGCGGAACAGGCCCTTGCCGGCAGCGCCGAACTCTCTTGGTCGCTGCCCGCCCGGTCGCCTGTGCTGAAGGCCAGCGCGCTGTTCGTCGCGCTTGACGGTGCGCTGGCGCATGGCACGGCGCGGCCCGCCTACCGCCTCGCGGCGCGGGACTACAGCCTTGCATCGGCGGGGGGCGGGCTGCGGCTGGGCCTGGGCGCGAAATGGCGGGTCAGCGCGGAAGTGGCCGTGCCGGTCAAGCGGCCCGACCCGACCCTCAGCCGCAAGGCGCGGTTTTTCTTCGGGGTGGGGCGGGCATTTTGATCCGTCCTTTTGCGAATACGCAAAAACAAGAAAATGGGAAGCAAGACATGAACAATGTGTGGGAGGTATGGCCCTCGGCCCTGACCGGGGCCGAATGCGACGCCATCGTCAAGCGCGCGGCGCTCTATCAGCCGGAAAGCGCGACCGTCGGCTTCGCGCAGGCGGTGCGCAGCGATCATGCATATCGCTCGTCCACCATAAGCTGGCTGGACGTTCATCGCGACAAGGACATTGTCGACCGGCTGATGCAGTTCGTCCATTCTTCCAACCGCACCAATTTCGGGATCGACATCGCCGGCCCCTATGAACTGCAATATACCGAATATCATGGGCGGGCTCAGGGCAAATATGACTGGCATCAGGATGTGTGGCTGGAATCCTCCCGCCCCTTCGACCGCAAGCTGTCGGTGGTGGTGCAACTGTCCGACCCGGATGAGTATGAGGGCGGCGCCTTCGAATTTTTCGGCCTTCAGCAGCCGGGCGTCAATTTCGCGCCACGCGGCAGCATGCTGATCTTCCCCTCCTTCCTCCAGCATCGCGTCCTGCCGGTGACCAGAGGCGTCCGCCGCAGCCTGGTGAGCTGGATCGAAGGGCCCCGGTGGCGCTAGAGCCAATCGACATTCAGCCCTGACGGCCTGCAAATGACGCTTTTCCGTGCTTCCGGTGCTTACCTACCTTGAGTAGGCTGCGCTCCGGGTCACGGAAAACCACCCTTTTACCTTCGGTGGCCTTCGGCTCGGCTCGTCATCATCTGAATGTCGATTGGCTCTAAGCCGCCGCTGACGGTCCGATCCTCCGATCTCTGATCTTCCGGCGATCGAACCACGATCGGCGCGGCCCGCATGGATGCGCGCCGACCGCAGCCGCAACCCATGCCTTCCGTCGCCGCTTCGAAGGAAAATGGACCATATCGGAAGCAATTCCGCGAAGGACGATGTGCTTGCCCTGAACCCGGCTTTGCGGACGAGGGACCTTAAGGATGCCGCCAAAAGCCGCCGGATATGCGGATTCCCTGATCTTTCGACCAGCTTTGCGCAGGCGGCAACAGGCTTTTGCGCGCTGAACCGGGACCAATATCGGCAAAGCCGGCCGTTCTGACCAGACCGGTTTCTTCTTGACGCGGCGATAAGGACTGCCGGGCCTAACTTGCTCCCGTTGCGATCTGCTCGCAGGAAAACAGGGAGTCTTGCAATGCCACGTTATGGATCGGTCCGGTCGGGACGGCACTATCTGCTGTGCGCCACGGCGATACCTCTTCTTTTGCTCAGCGCCTGCGCCGACGGCGTGGGCTTCGACATAGGGGCGGGCGGCGGCCAGTCCCCCTCCGGTCCCAGCGGCCCGACAGGTCCGACAAGTCCCACCGGCCCGACCAACCCGTCCGGTCCCTCGGGTCCATCCGGCCCGTCCGGTCCCTCCGGTCCCAGCGGCCCCACGGGTCCGGGCGGCCCCGCCGGTCCCACCAGCCCAACCGGCCCAGCAGGCCCGACCGGCCCCTCCGGTCCCGTGGGCCCCGGCGGTCCGACCGGCCCAGGCGGCCCCACTGGACCCACTGGCCCGACCGGCCCCGGCGGACCCACCGGTCCCGGCGGCCCGACTGGTCCTGCCGGACCCACCGGACCCACCGGTCCGACCAGCCCCACCAGCGGCGGATCGATCATCGGGGCTTCCATCGGCAATCTGCCGGTGGTCGGGCCCACCGGTCCCGGATCGCTGATCGGCGTCAACGTCCTGCCGGGCGACAGCCAGGCGACCGGCAGCGTGGCCACCGTCGATCTGCTGACAGGCGACGGCACCGTCGCCCAGCTCGCCCTGCCGACCACGCCCCAGAGCGTGCAGCAGGGGCTGGCGCCGGTCGGCACGCTCGCAGGCGGCCTGCTCGGCGCACCGGCGGGGGAAGCGGTGACGCAGCTCACCGACGGTCTCTCCCCCACGGTGGCGGCCGTCACCTCGACGGTCGGCCAGCTCACCACGCCGCTGCTCGATACGGTCAACGGCGCGCTTTCGCCCGTCACCGGTCCGCTGGTGGGCGACAATGGCGTCCTCGCGCCCGTGACGGGGCTGGTCGAAAATGCGGTGGGCGGCCTGACCGGCGCTCTGGGCGGCGTCGGCGGCGATCCTTCCGCCGCACTGGGCGGACCGCTTGTCGGCGCGAATGTCGGCGGCAATGTCCTGACCGGCGCCTCTACGCCCGGCACGCTTGTCGGGGTCAACCTGCTGCCGTCGGACGGCGGCGCGGCTGCCGGACAATTGGCGACGGTCGATGTCCTGACGCAGGGCAATCTGGTCGACATCGCCGTGCCGACGACCGCGGCCGGGGTAGAGGCCGGATTGCAACCGGTCGGCAACCTGGCCGGGGGTCTCCTTGGCCCGCAGGCCGAAGCGACCGTCACTCAGGTCACCAGCGCCGTCGCCCCCGTGGTCGCGGCCGCCACCAGCACGGTCGACAGCGTCGCCGCGCCCCTGCTCGACACCGTCAACAGCCTGGCCCCGGCGCTGCCCGGAGGAGAAAGCGGTTCCCCGCTCGCGCCCGTGACCGGCCTGGCCGGCGGCCTGCTGGGAGCAGGGGAGGGGACCGGCGGCAATGCCCTGGCCCCCGTCACCGGCCTGCTGAACGGCGCGCTGGCCCCGGCGACCGGATCGGGTTCCGCCACGGCGCCCGTGACCGGCCTGCTCGGCGGGCTGCTCGGGGGCGGCAACTGACGCGGCGGCGCGGCCCGCCATGGTCCTCATGCATGGCGGGCCGCACGCCGACGATGCTCTCCCCCATAGCCCCCGGGGGAAGGGCGGGGGCGAGGAGGCAGTGGGCGCACTGCCTCCTCAAACCGATTCCGAACGCAGGCCGGCACGCTTTGCGTTCACGCAAAAATCTTCGCCAAAGGGGAATATCATCTTGCCGAACCGCCTTTTCTTCATCCGCCGCCTGATCGATGGCGCTGCGGCCCTGCTGCTGCTCAATGCCCAGCCCGCCATGGCCGGTCCCTACGCGCCCTATGCCGTAACGCCGGGCGAAACCGCGGTGGGAACGATGCTGGACGCGGCGACGCACGCACCCGGCGGCGACCGCGCGGCCATGCTCGCATCGATCGACGCCCTGCCGACGGCCGCGGCGCGTGCCGATGCGCTGGGCCAGCTCTCGCCGCGCAGCTATTCGCTGCTGCCCCGCCTGTCGATCCGGTCGATGGACGCCGCCGACCGGGAAATCCGCTCCTGGCTGGCCGAACGGCGCAGCATCGCCATCGATGCGCCGGCCGATGTTCCGGCCAGCGGCGACCGCACCATCACCATGATGCTGAGCGGAGGGATAAAGCGGGCGAGCTATAAGGCGCGCGTCGACCGCCCCGAAGCGGAATCCGACAGCCGGTCGCTGCGCTTCGCCGTCGATGTGAAGCCCGTGCCCGGCCTCATCGTCGGCGCGACCCTGGGCATCGACGGCATCGATGCGCGGCTCGACCCGGCGCGGCGCCCCCGCATCAGCCAGTTCAACAGCCAGATCGGTTCCTATGCCAGCTATAGCGACGGCCGCTTCTATGTCGACGCGACGGCGGCCTATACGCTCTCCGAATATAAGCTGCGGCGCCAAATCGGCTGGGCGGGCTTTACCGGGCGGCTGGTGGCGCCCGTGGACGGCGACGGCTGGGCCGCATCGGGCGAGGCGGGCGCGATGCTGCGCGCAGGCCCGGTCCGGATACAGCCCTTCGCCGGCCTGCACCATCGCTATGCCGATGTCAGCGGCTTCGTCGAAAATGGCGGACCCGCCGCGCTGGAGGTCGCCGCCTTCCGCACCAGATCGCTTCGCGGCGCGTTGGGCGCGCGCATCTCCGCCAATGCGACGCAAGGCGGCTGGACCCTTCGCCCCTCGGTCGAGGCGCAATGGCAGCGCGAACTGCGCAGCCGCCCCGACAGCCGAATAGAGGCCCGCTTCGCCACCCGCGACTTGCCCATCTTCACGCTGCGTCCCACCCGGCTGGCGCGTGACGCGGGCCTGGTGAATGCCGGGATCAGCGCGACCTGGAACAACCGCACCACGTTCCGCCTGGGCTATGCGGGCGAGTTCGGTTCCGACCGCCATGTCCACGCGGCGGCGCTGACGGTCGGACGGCGTTTCTAGGCAAAAGGGATTGCTCCGAAACGAACCGGATTCCGCGCCACAATCGTGCATATCCCGCTATTGCGTGGGCCTGCTCACGCAAAGGAAGTGATCCATGGCCCGCTTCATCCGCGACATATTGGCGACCCTTTCCCACGAACCCGCCGGCAGGGGCCCGCCCGATCAGCAGGCGCTCAGCCGCCTCGACCAGCGGCTCGCGCCTTTCGCGGACAAGGGGCCGGGATCGCGCGGCACGATTTCGATCCAGCCGGACGAATGTTCGGTCTGGGACGGCAATCCGCGCGACCAGCCGGGACTGACGGCGGACGGCTGCCGGTCGCTGATCGATTCCATCGCCAGCGAAGGCGGCAACCGCATCCCCGTCCTCGTGCGCCTCAATCCGCCGGGTTCGGACCGGCCCTATCAGCTTCTGGTCGGCAGCCGCCGCCGTTTCGCGGTGGACTGGCTCAACCATAATGGGCGGCCGGAAATGCGGCTGGCGGCCCTGGTCGTCGACCTGTCGGACGAGGAAGCCTTCCGCCTTGCCGACATCGAAAATCGCGAGCGGGCGGACATCAGCGAACTGGACCGGGCGCGCAGCTATCAGCATGCGGTCGAACGCTTCTACGGCGGAGTGCAATCGCGCATGGCCGAAGCGCTCACCCTTTCCAACAGCCAGCTAAGCCGCCTGCTCGCCTTGGCGCAATTGCCGGAGGAGGTGGTGAACGCCTTCGCCACTCCCGATGAATTGCGCGTGCGCTATTCCGAAATCCTGACCCCGCTGCTGCGCCGTCCGGACCAGCGGGCGCGCATGATTGCCGAAGCGCAGTCCATCGGGGAACAGCAACAGGCGCTCGCGCGGGATGGCGGCCGCATGCTTTCCCCCGCGACGGTGCTGGCCCGGCTGCGCGATGCCGCCACGCCGCAGCCTTTGGAGGAAGCGCGCGACATGGCGATCGTCGCGGGCGGCGCGCGCATCGGCCGCCCCCGGCCCGGTCGAAGCGGCGGCCTGACCATCGACCTCAGCATATCGGAGGATGCCGATCTGGACGAACTGCTGGCGCGGCTGCGCGAAACCATCGTCGCGGCCCGCGCCGCGCCCGTCATGCAATAGGATCGCGATCGTTTCCGGAGCCTCAACAGGCGACTTTGCGTATACGCAAAAAGCCCGCGACCATTGATGCCGGCGCTCTATGAAGGCCCGGCGGCCTCCTTCCGGCCGTAAGTGGCGGCCAGATAGGCGGCGATCCGCTCGGCATCGGCAGGCTCGATCGGCGCGCCATAGACCTTGATCATCTTGCCGACGCTATCCTGCCAGAATTGCGCCCCCTTGCCGCGTGGCTGAGTGGTGACATAATCCAGCGAATGGCAGGCGGAACAGGTCGCCGCCGTCAGTTCCGCGCCGTCGCCGGGCGGCAGGACAATGGGTCGTTCGTCGGGCAGGCGATAGCCCGCGGCAGCCGCGCCGCTCGCGGCGAGAAGGGCGATGGGCAGCAGCGCTTTCACAGGGCGACGACCTCCACGGCTTCGACGACATTGCGCATATAGCCGGCGGGCTGCCAGAGCGGATCGAACGGCTGGACCTCTCCCGACCGGCCCGTCGCGCGGACGAGCATGCGATGGCGGCCGGGCGCCAGCCTCTGCGCCGACCGCCATGACCGGAAGCTGTAGCGGCCCAGATCCTCGCCCAGTTCGGCCTGCCGCCAGCTTGCGCCCCCGTCGGCGGAGATGTCGACCCGCGCGATTCCCGATCCGCCGTCGAACGCGATGCCGGACAGCGCCACCGGCTTGCCCGCCGCCACCTGCGCCCCGGACATATGGCTGGTGAGGAAGGACCGGATGTTGAGCCGGCCAATGGGCCGCGTCCTGTCCGGCTTGCCGCCGGGCGCGACGCAGGCGCAATCATTGTCGGGAATGCGATAGGCGGTCTTCATCCAATAGCCGTCATAGGCCGCGTCCACGACGTTGATCTCATGCAGATGCTTGATCCAATAGGTGCCGTAATGGCCCGGCACGACCAGACGCAACGGATAGCCGTTGAGAAAGGGCAGGTCCGCGCCGTTCATCGCCCAGGCCACCATCACCTCGCCATCGCGGGCATGGTCGACGTCCAGCGCCTTGATGAAGTCCGGGATGCCGTTGGCCTGCGGATTGTCGAGCCCGTTGAACGCAACCTGCCGCGCCCCCGCGCGCACCCCCGCGCGGTCCAGCAGCGCGCGAAGCGGAACGCCGCGCCAGCGGGCATTGCCCATCGCGCCATTGCCCAGCTGCCCGCCCCCGACACGCGGTTCGAAAAAGCCGCGCCCATTGCCGGAACATTGGTTGACCGCGACGATCTCCTGCACGGGAAAGTCGCGCTTCAATTCCGCGAGCGAAAGGGACAGCGGCCGCTCGACATGACCGCCCAGCGCCAGCCGGAACCGCCGCGCATCGATGTCGAGCGGCAAATCCGAAAGATGGTAGCGCACGAAGAAGGCATCATTGGGCGTGATCGGCCCGTCGAACAGCGCCAACGGCGTCTCCAGTTGCGGCGGCCGCGCGGTAAGGCCGATGAGCGCCCGCTTCTGCGGATAGCGGACCAAGGGCCGCTCGCCATTGCCGAAGGGCAGGGCGGCGTGGCCGTCACCGGCCCGCGCCCAGCCGGGCACCGGCAACATCGCCCCCGCCATGGCGGCGATAAGGCCGCGCCGATCCACCCCGTTCATGGTCCGTCCGTCCGCCATGGCTGTCCTGCCTGCACCTTCCTGCACTCTGATGATCGGAATGCGGCCGGTGATCCGGTGCGCGGTCTGGCTTTGTTTCTCTCGCCGCCCCGACGCCCCAGGGTCGGGCAACGCCGATCCGCTGTGGGTAGGATGCGGCGGCGGGCCAGTCAATCCGGGAGGTGCGGAGCTGCCTCGGCAGGATGGAAGCACGATCATCATTAGCGAAGCCCCGCCCCGCAAAACCATCTTGAACAGCCTCCGCCCTGTCCCTAATTTGGCGCGTGGCGGTCGCCGCCGGAAGGAAGAGAGGATTGGAAGAAAGGAGGCAAGCCCATGTCCCTCTCCCATTTTCAAGGCCCCTTCGAAGTGGCCCATCATCCCCAGTTGGAACCTGAAGTGAAGCGCGCGATCCTCGCATCCTGGGCTTCGGACGCCAATGCCGTGGAGGGCAATCCCGCCGTCAGGCGCCCGCCGCGGCACGATCGGCCGATCCCCATTGACGAGATTCTGGACGCGCTCCGCAAGGTGGATCGCAACCCCATATAGAGCAGCCAGAATCATCGGCCGCCCCCGGCCTTTGTTCTACCGCGTTTTCCGGGCCAGCAGATGATTCTGCCTGCCCGGAAAACGCTCTCGTCTCTCGATGCCGCCTCTCCCGAGCCGTCGCCCGCAGGAAGAGAGCCTCCTTCAGGCGGTCACTTCGTCCAGCCGGTTGATGAGCCGCAGGAAGGCCACCTCGCTTTCGTCATGCGGCGTGCCGTCCGCATCGAAAATATCGTGGAACCATTTTTCCTTCAGCCCCTCCAGATTGGGGTTTTCCCACTTGTCCCACGGCAGATGGGTCTGCGTCTTCCCCTTCACCAGGCCCCAGCAGAAGGTGCCGACCTGCTCCTCCTTCGCGATCGGCAGGATCGCCTGGAAGGTGCTGCCCGCCGGCCGCGCCATATATTCGGTGCAGAGCAGCGGGCGGCCCATGGTCTTCAGCCATTTGACGCGCTGCGCAAAATCCTCCGCAATGCCGTAATTGTGGAAGGAGATGACGTCGGAATGCGATGTCTGCGCCTGCTGGATCGGACTGAGCAGGTCGGGCGCCGACCAGTCGCCCAGCCAGATGCCGCTGGTCAGCGGCTGCATCGGCTGCATTTCCCGCGCCCAGCCGAACGCCGCGACCAGCAGCGGCACGACCAGGTCTGCCTTCGCCCTGAGCGCCGCGGGATCGCACAGCGCGACCTCCGGCCCATTGTCGGGCTCGTTCCAGATGTCCCAGGCCAGCACGCGCTCATCCTGCCCGAAGCGGCCGACCACGCCCCGCACATAATCCTCCAGCCGCGCATGCTCGGCCGGATTCCGGAGCACGGCGACGCCCGGCGACTGGACCCAGCCGCTGTTGTGAACCCCCTCGCGCGGCGGGGGCTGGGGCCCCAGCGCCGGTTCGGGATGCCAGCAGGAATCGAACAGCACCAGCATGACGCGGATGCCATGCCGATCCGCCACCGTAAGGAAGGCGTCGATGCGGTCCAGAAAGGCCGCCGCGTCGTCCAGCCACAACAGGTCGTGCAGATAGACCCTGACGCTGTTCATCCCCACCGAAGCCGCCAGCTCCAGCTCGCGGTCGATGGTGGCAAGGTCGAAGCTGCCCGCCTGCCACATTTCCAGTTGGTTGATGGCGTTGGAGGGCGTGAAATTGCACCCCACCAGCCACGGTTGCCGTTCGAACCAGCGATGCGCCGCTTCCGGCGTCCAACGATTGCCCATATACCCGCTCAAGACCCGCTTCTACTGTCACCCTGAAGGCGGCCATTAACATCGGTCATCTATAGGACAAGAAGATTAATATGATCTGAGTAAGAGGAAATTTCGATCTTTTCGAAGATTGTCCCAACCCGTCTTCGTTACATGATCGTTATAGTATGGAAACGCGCCCTTTGATTATGAAATCGAAATAATACAGGTCCGAAACGACCAACCGCATGGGACGGGATGCGGTCTCACGCCGCTTCCCGGACCATCTCCCCCGGCAGATGCGCCGCGAAATGATCGATCGCCGTGGCGAGCGAATGCAGCGGCGCCCCTCGACGGCTCGCCAGCGCCGTATTGGCGGGCCGCTCCGCCACCCAGCCGAGCGTCCGGTGGGGAACGCCCCGGATGCGCGAGGGGTCGCCGCCGCAGCGCATCGCGATCCGGCGGGCGAAATCGGCCCAGGACAGCGCCTCGCCATTGGTCAGGTGCCACGGCCCGACCTCGCCGTCGATCAGCAGGTCCAGCGACGTCGCGACCAGATGCGGCACATAGGTGGGCGTCACGATCAGGTCCTCCGCCGCCAATATGGTCTCCCCCCGGCTCAGCGCCCGCACCACGGCGACCGCGAAATTATGATCGTCATGGGGCGAGAAGAAGGCGGCGGTGCGGATGATCAGGTGGCGATTGGGCACCCCAAGCGCGGCGATCCCTTCCTCCATCTCCGCCTTGCTGAGGCCATAGCAATTGCGCGGTGCGGCCGCGTCATCCTCCACATAGGGCGCGCCCTTCTCCCCATCGAAGACGAGATCGCTGGAGAAGGAAAGCGACGCGATGCCGCGATCCCCGCATGCCTTCGCCAGCGCCACGGCCCCCCGCGCATTGGCGGTCAGGCAGGCGTCGCGTGCCGTTTCGGCCTCGTCCACCCGGACCCAGCCGGCGGCGTTGACGACGCCCCAGGGCGCGATGCGGTCGAGCGCGGCGGCGATCGTCCCCGGCGCCGACAGGTCCAGTTCCCCCCGCGACGTGAGGACGAAGGGAATGTTCCGCAACGCGCAGGCGCGCGCCATCGCCCGCCCCAGCGTCCCCGTCGCGCCGCATATCAGCAGCGGCCGTGCCGGAGAGAGACGGGCCGGAGAGGGATGCAAACGCCCGGCCAGATGCGCCTTCATCGATGCGGGGCGCGCCACGCCGGGATGGGCGATCCGCACGGGGCGCTGCCACCAGCCGGCGCCCTCCGCCAGCATCGGGCGCTCGCCCCCGCGCGCCAGCGCCCGCGCCAGAGGCAGCAGCGCCGTGGCGCGCGGCGTTCCGCTGCTGACGTCCCACAGCCCCGGCTCATAATGACCCGGCTGCGTCAGCAGGCTGTTCCACCCCGAACTGCCCAGCAGCGACCAGAGGGTGACCGCCTCGACCTTTATCCCCTCGGCGCACAATCGGCCGGCGACGTCCCAGGCCTGCGCGATCCAGCGCAACTGCTCCTCCCGCGTGCAGCCATTATGGACCTCGGTGACGGCCAGCGGCCGCCCATAGCGCGCCCATGCCTCGCGCAGCGCACCCTCCAGCCCCTGGGGCGGCGGCTCCAGCACGCGGATGGCTTCCACATCGGCATAAAGCTGCGTGTCGCTGCCGCCATGGCTATGCCCGGGATAGCGGTGAAGCCGATGGTCGAGGAAGCGGTCGCTCGTCAGATAATGGTTGATGCCGATGACGTCGGGCGGACAGGGATCGTCGGCAATGGCGCGCAGCCGGTCCGCGAAGCCGAAGCCCGAAAGGCGCTCCCACAGCGGATGCTCGCGCGTCATCATGCCGCAGAGCAGGTCCCAGCTCGCCCAGCGGCGCAGATTGTCGAACCCCGCCTGTTCCCGAAGGGAGGCGGTGGCATAGGTGCGGCCCAGATCGTCGGTCTGGATCAGCCGCGCGCCGGGACTGACGCGGCGGATGGCCCGCATCGACAGGCGAATGGCGTCGGTCTGGTTCAACAGCGCCAGCCAGAAGGATGGTTCGGACCGGTGATGCGGATACCAATGGCCGTACAGGGCGGAAAAGCGGGCGGTGGTCAGCGGCTCGTTGACCGGCGTCCAGTCGGCGATCCACGGATAGCGCTCCGCCGCCGCCCCGGCATGACGCGCCAGCCCGGCGGCGAACCCCTCGTCCAGCAGGCCGGTATGGGCCGGGCCGCTGCCATGATGGACCAGCCCGGCGATGACGCGGATGTCAAGGTCGCGCAGCCGCTTCAACCGTTCGTCGGTCCATTGCCAGTCGCGCTCGTCCGGATCGCGCGGGCTGACCCTCTCCCACAGGACGGGATAGCGGATCGCCCGGATGCCCAGCGTCGCCAGCCGGTCCAGGTCGTCCGCCCGATCCTGATGCCCTGTCGCGCGGATCTGGTCGCGGTAACTGTCGTGGACGCGGTTCACGGTGCATTCCAGACCACCCCATAGCTGCGGCTGCATGGTCATTCCGGTCTCCGTTGCAATGATGGGCGCGATTATTTGGCTCGTTGAACTTCGATCAAGTGAAAGCAGGATAATTGCGACATGCCAGCAACCTGGATCAGTGGAGAAGAAGGAACGGATCGTTCTCCGCCGCGGTTTGACCAATGTTCATCCCGCAGAAAGGTTGCATATAATGGTCCAGCCCCAGTCTTCCCCTTGGCATGAATCTGGATCAATTCCGTCGAACGGCACGCATACCATCCTCTGCTTCAGTCATTTGCGGTGGAAATTCGTCTTTCAACGTCCCCAGCACCTGATGAGTCGCTTCGCCGCCCAGTCCCGCGTCCTCTTCTGGGAAGAACCCTGCCTTGTCGAAAAGCTGGCGGAGCCCGACCTGCATATCGACGTCTGCGCCGCCAGCGGCGTCACCGTCATCACGCCGCAACTGCCCGCCGACGGCGCGCGCGAACAGGATGGGGAGAATTTGAAGGGCCTGCTCGACCTGTTCCTGGCGGGCGAATCCGGCCCGTTAGTCCGCTGGTACTACACCCCCATGATGCTGCCCTTTTCGGAGCATGTCATGGCCGACTGCATCGTCTACGACTGCATGGACGAGCTGGCCAATTTCAGGGGCGCGCCGCCCGAACTGCTGCCGCTGGAACAGCGCCTGCTCTCCCAGGCCGACCTGGTGTTCACCGGCGGCTACAGCCTCTATGAAGCGAAGAAGGACAGGCACGGCCATGTCTATCCCTTTCCCTCCAGCGTCGACGCGGCGCATTTCGCCCAGGCCCGCTCCGCCCGAACGCAACCTGCGCAGGACGCCCGCCCGCGCCTCGGCTTCTACGGCGTCGTCGATGAAAGGATGGATGTCGAACTGCTGGCGGCGCTGGCCGATGCGCGCCCCGGCTGGGATCTGGAAATTGTCGGCCCGGTCGTGAAGATCGGCGAGGCGGACCTGCCGCGACGGCCCAATCTCCATTTCCTGGGCGGCCGCTCCTATGACGATCTGCCCGGCTGCGTCGCGGGCTGGGACGTGGCCCTGATGCCCTTCGCCATCAACGACGCGACCCGCTTCATCAGCCCGACCAAGACGCCCGAATATCTGGCGGCGGGAAAGCCGGTCGTGTCGACGCCGATCGCCGACGTCATCCGCCATTACGGTGGGATCGGCGCGGTGCGCATCGCGGAGCGCGGCGAAGCCTTCATCCGCGCCTGCGACGCGGCGCTGGCCCTGTCCCGCTCGGGCGGCGACTGGCTGGCGGAGGCGGACAAGGTGCTGGCCGGCATGTCCTGGGACAAGAGTTTCCAGCAGATGAGCCGCCTCATCAGGGAAGCGATCTCGCGCGGCGCCCATGCCCATCCCATTGTGTCGCCCACCAGCTGGAAGGACGGCCCGCCGCGGCGTTATGACGTGATGGTCGTCGGCGCGGGCTTCGCGGGCGCCGTCATGGCCGAACGGCTGGCCGCGGACGGCGGCAGGAAGGTGCTGCTGGTCGACCGCCGGCCGCATGTCGGCGGCAATGCCTATGACGAGCTGGACGATGCCGGGGTCCTCATCCACCGCTACGGGCCGCACATCTTCCACACCAATTCGCAGGAGATATTCGACTATCTCTCCCGCTTCACCCAATGGCGGCCCTATGAACATCGCGTGCTGGCGGCGGTGGACGACCTGCTGGTGCCGATGCCGATCAACCGGACCACGCTCAACATGCTCTACGGCCTGGACCTGGGGACGGAGGAGGAGGCCGCCGCCTTCCTCGCCGCGCAGGCGGAGCCGGTGTCGGTCGTCCGCACGTCGGAGGATGTGGTGATCTCCGCCGTGGGCCGGGAACTCTACCAGAAGTTCTTCCAGGGCTATACGCGCAAGCAATGGGGTCTCGACCCGTCGGAACTGGACAAGGCGGTGACTTCGCGCGTGCCGACGCGCACCAATAAGGACGATCGCTACTTCACCGACAGGTTCCAGGCGATGCCGCTCGAAGGCTATACGCGCATGTTCGAACGGATGCTGGACCATCCCAATATCGACATATTGCTGGGCGTCGACTATTGCGAGGCGCGCGACGCCTATCCGCACGATCATCTGGTGTTCACCGGCCCGATCGACGAATATTTCGGCTATCGCCATGGCAAGCTGCCTTACCGCTCGCTCCGGTTCCAGCATGTCAGCCTGGACGTCGACCGGTTCCAGCCGGTGGCGGTGGTGAACTATCCGTCCCCCGACGTGCCGCACACGCGGATCACCGAATATAAGCATCTGACCGGGCAGCAGGTGCCGGGGACCAGCATCACCTATGAATTCCCCGCTGCGGACGGCGACCCCTATTACCCCATCCCCCGGCCGGAAAACCAGCAGCTCTTCAAACGCTATGAAGCGCTGGCGATGGTGCAGACCGACGTCACCTTCGTCGGGCGGCTCGCCACCTACCGCTATTACAACATGGACCAGGTGGTGGGACAGGCGCTGGCGACCTACCGCCGGATGACCAGGGCCCCCGCCATCCGCACCGTGCCCGCCCACCTCGCCGCCGCCGCGCAGCCCCGCCCTTCGGCGGGCTGACCCGCCACAGGCTGGACAGGACCGACCCTGAAGCGGCCGAGCCGATTATATCGGATCGGCCGCTTCAGGTCTTTTTTCTACCGCCCTCTCCAAGTCGGCCGATGATCCTGTCGGCCTGGAAAACGCCCTAGAGCCGATCGACATTCAGATGATGACGAGCCGAGCCGAAGGCCACCGAAGGTAAAATGGCGGTTTTCCGTGACCCGGCGCGCAGCCTACTCAAAGTAGGTGGGCACCGGAAGCACGGAAAAGCGTCATTTGCAGGCCGTCAGGGCTGAATGTCGATTGGCTCTAAAGCCCGCTGTCGTAACGCGCCATCTCCTCCCGATAGCGCGCGGTCATCCGTTCCTGATCCGCCGGGGGAATTTCCTCCTTCAGATGAAGGAAGCGGTCATTTTCCTCCTCATAGACATGATGGGCGACCGCGCCCCTGATATGCTCCAGCTTTTCGCTCCAATCCTCGCTCAGCGGATCGAGCGCTTCCAGCAGCGCAAGCTGGACCTTGGCGGCCTGCTGCTCCTCATAGGCCATCGCCATATGCGTCTTGTGACCGTGGGAAAGCTGCGGGTAGATGACCGCCTCCTCCGCGCTGGAATGGGCGGTCAGAAGCGCGGCGAGCTTCCTCTGGGCGCGCGTCCGGCTGGATGCGTCCATCGCCGCCTCCGCCTCGCTGAAGGCCATTTCGATCTGCTGGTGGTGCTGGAGGATCTGGTCGAGCCAGTCCCCCGCCATGGCCGCCGCCCGCGCCTTCTCCCGCGCGCGGGCGCGGTCCTCTTCCGATTCCGGCGGCGTGACGGCTGCGACGATCCTGTCGATGACGGACATGGGATGCTCCTCTGCTCATGGGCGTGACTCCCATGCAAGCGCCGCACCGCGCCCCCGGTTCCTGGACGGCGGGCCAAAGCGGAAGGCCGCTAACACAGGTTTAAGGGGCGTTCCCTTCAATAGCTCCCGTTGGTGACGACGATGCTGGCGCTCACCGTGGGGGAGGGCATGGGTATGAAGGCCGCATAACGCATCATCGGACTGCCGCTCATGTCATAGCTGACCCGCACCCGGAACGTGCCGGTCGCATCGGGCCCTGCCGTGACGACGGGCCCGCCCCCCGCCGCCAGCAGCGTGCCATAGCCGCCGATCACCGCCTGCGCCCGGCCCTGCGCCAGCGCCGTGCGTTCCGCCGTGGAAAGCCCCGCCACGGCGGCGCGGGCGCCCTCCACCGCGGCATGGCGCACGCCCATCAGCGCGGCGAAGTAGAAGGAATAGAGCACGACCGCAAAGACCAGCATCAGCAGCGCAGGCGCCAGCAGCGCGAATTCCAGCGCCGCCAGCCCCCGCTCGCATGTCCGCAGCCGCCGCGCCGCGCGCATCCCGATCAGCCCGGATTGACGCTGTTGAACATCGTCGTGAAGGCGGCGCCCAGCTGCGTGCGGAAATTGGCGCCGACCGCGACGATGGCGGCGACCACCACCGCGCCCAGCACGGCATATTCCACCGCCGTCAGGCCTTTCTCATCCCGCGCCAGCTTCGCGATCAGCGAACCCAGAAACTTGTTCATGCTTGTCCTCCAATCCCCTCCGCAAAGGACCGGCGGCGCATGGCGAGGGGGAACCGCGCGCCGCCATGAAAACTCACACCAGCACCGGCACCCCGCAGCGCGCGCCCGTCGCCCAGAGCGTCGCATGGCCAAGCTGGACGCCCAGCGCGGCGAGCAGATTGGTGACCAGCGGATCGATGGTGGTGCCGACCAGCCCGGCGACCGGATTGACCACCGCGCTCGACAATTGGGACCGGGCGAGCGCCCGGGTCGCGTCGCAGACGATCGGCAGGCATGATCCCAGCAACGTCACCTGCAACCCGTCCTGTCCGCCAAGGCTGCCCACCAGCGATGTCAGCAGCGGCCCGACCTGCGCCCCGTTGCCGATGCTGGCGGGCGTGCCGGGCGATCCGGGACGGCCTATGCGGCCCTGCCCGCCGGGGCCGAAGACGACGGCGCCGCTCGCGCCCATGACCGGCTGCGCCACCGCGCGGCTGTCCACCGCGACGACGCCCAGCACATTGACGATCTGGACCGGACGCACGTCGGCGGCGGACAGGGGCGGCATCGGCCGCGTCATGGCGCCGGCGGGCAAGGCGCCGATATAGGCGTTGACGAGGCCGCTGCCGGCCTGCACCGTCACCCGCGTGTCGCGCGCCTGTTCCGCCGTGTCGGGGCAATCGATGGCGCTGACCTGCCCCTGCGCCGCCGCAATGTCGATCGTGACCGGCAGGTTGACGACGATCAGCGGAACGCCCAGCAGGCTGACATTCCTGATCCCGACATCCAGTTGCAGCCGCAAGGCGGACGTGGAAACGCCGGTCTCCCCCGCCGGACCGAAGGAGAAGCGGGGCCGGTCCATCGGCCCGGTCGCCATCGCCGCCAGCAGGACGCTGCTGCCCGGCGCCACGGTGCCGACCGCGTCCGACAGGTCCACCGCGCCATTGCCCGCCTGCACCGCGTAGGAAAAGAGCTGATAGGCATTGATCCCGGCGCGCAGGGCCGGTTTCTCGTCCGCCCCGCCGACCGGCATGTTCTTCCACACGCCCAGGCCGAACAGGCCGTTGAGCGGCACGGCATATCCATTGCCGACCTGCCCGGCCAGCAGGTTCAGGGTCGCGGCGGTCGCGCTGTTGTCGGCCGCGCTGGCGGCGGCGGCGAGCAGGTCGCGAAGCGCCACCGTGCGCGCGGTGAGCGCGCCATAGCTGCCGCTCTCCCCGACCCGCTGCGCCAGCGCGTCGAAGAACAGGCCGGCATCGACATGGCTCGCCATCAACGCCTCGACATCGGCGGTGGAGAGGCGCAGCTTGATCCCCAGCAGCGCGCTCAGCAGGTCGTTGACGCTGTTCACCAGCGCATTGGTGACGGTCAGCACGCCGGAACTGATGCCGATCCCCGCCTCGTCGATACGCGCCGCCGTGGCGCTGGCCGACAGGTCGGGCAGGGGGTTGGCCGGACCCAGCACGCGCATCAGGAACTGGCGCGCCGGCTTCCCGGTGCGGATGCGCACGGCGTTGACCCGCCCATTGCCGGGACAAAGCGCCATGCTCGCGTCGAAGCGCTGCGCCGCGCCCAGCCCCGCATCGGCGCAATAGCGGCCCAGTTCGACCGATCGGAGAATGGCCGGATCATATCCGTTGCGGCTCAGGCTATCGCGCGCCCGCGCCGCCGCCTGCGCCGGATTCTGCGCGGCGGCCAGCGCAGCCGCATCGGTCGCCGCCCGCAGATTGCGCAGGCTCACATAATAAAGCCCCCCATCCAGCGCGAACCCCGCCGCCCCGAT
Organism: Sphingobium sp. RSMS; assembly: GCF_005406185.4. Taxonomy (NCBI): domain Bacteria; kingdom Pseudomonadati; phylum Pseudomonadota; class Alphaproteobacteria; order Sphingomonadales; family Sphingobiaceae; genus Sphingobium; species Sphingobium sp. RSMS. The sequence continues at coordinate 24,972 of NZ_CM191258.1, forward strand.
CAACACCGCCCCCAATGCCGCGATCAGCGGCGCGACGGCGGCGGATCGGTCGCCAGCCAGCCGCCGAAGCCATGCCCGACGAAACGCGATGCACAGCGCCCGGATCATCGCGCCCCGTCCACCGCCCGCTCGACCCGCCGGCCGATGGACTCCAGATAGCGCTGCCGAATGACCGCAGCCTCCTCCGCCGAAAGCCCCGCATCCTCGCGCACCGGGGCCTTCAGCTGCGCCTCCACCACCCGCCGCGCTTCGCCCGCCGGCGCCGGCGCCGGCGCGGGCGCAGCCGCCATCAGCAACAGCACCACCATCTCATCCTCCCTTGCCGATCCGCGCCGCTTCCGCCGCCAGTTTCTGCCGCAGCGCCCCGTCTCCCGCCCGGCGCAACCCGGCCTCCGCCTCGTCGCGCCGCCCGCCGATGATCAGCGCCAGCAGCAGGTTGTTGCGCACCACCGCCAGTTGCGGCCCCAGATCGCTCGCCCCGCGCAACGCCTCTATCGCCGCGCCGACCCGCCCGGCCCGCAACAGCGCATAGCCAAGCGCATTGCGCGGCAGCGGATCGGCCGGACTCGCCCGGCTCGCCCGCTCGTACCAGGCCGCCGCCTCGTCCCACCGCCCCCGCGCCGCCAGCAGATGCCCGCGCACCGCGCTGACCCCACCGCCCGCCGTCTCCGGCGGCAGGACCACCACTTCCGCCGCGTCGATCTGCCCGAGGTCGATCAGGCTGTTGACCCGCAGCAGCCGCGCCTCGGCATCGCCCGGATAGCGCCGCTCGAAATCGTCCAGATAGGCCAGCGCCGCCCGTGGCCGCCCGTCGGCCCGCGCCTGGTGGATGAGTTGCAGATACAGCCCTCGCGTGTCGGGCGCTTCCTCCGCTTCCCCCGGCGCGGCCGCCATCAGCATCGCCGCCAGCATCAACCGCCTCATTGCGACACCCCCCGCAAAGTATCGAAGATCGCCACCACTGGCGGCCCGCCCAGCACCACGAACAGGGCGGGCATGAAGAACAGGATCATCAGCACCACCATGCGCACGGTGATGCCGCCCATCGCCTCCCGCGCGCTGGCGACGCGGCGCTGGGTGAACTCCCGCACGAATTCGCGCAGGGCGGGGGCCAGCTCGACCCCCTGGAACAGCGCCTGGCGGAACAGCGCCGCCAGTTCCTTCGCCCCGTTCACCGCCACCCGCGCCGCCCAGCGGTCCAGCGCCTGCTCATAGCGCATGCCCCGGTCGAGATCGGCGACCAGCATCGCGATCAGCCGCGCATGGTGCGGCACCGCAATGGCCTCGTCCCGCGCAATGGCGCGGAAGCACTGGTCCAGCGAGATGCCGCTTTCCAGCATCATCAGCATCAGGTCCAGCAGGAAGGGAAATTCCGCCATGATCGCCCGCGCCCGCCGCGCCGCGAGCAGATGGATCGCCTGCTTCGCCCCGACATAGGTCAGGCCGGCGGCGATGACGATCAGCAGGGGCCGGGCAAGGAATCCGCCCCAGCCGATCCGCGAAACCAGCATCGCCGCCAGCCCCGCGCCGACCGTCGCCGCCATCCGCGCCCAGACGAACCGGTCCGCCGCCCGCGCATCCTGGAACCCCGCCAGCATCAGCCTGTCGGCAATCTCCGACCGGTCCCGCCCCCTGGCGGCGAAGGCCACGGGCAGGCGGAAGCCCGGCCGGTCGCCCGCCATGCCCAGCCGCGCCTCCAGCCGCCGGTCGGCCAGCAGCATCCGCACGCCCATCGCGGCGCAGGCGACGCCCAGCGCCGCGCAAAGGAGGAACAGCGCCCCCATCAGAAGGCCAGCCTCATCACCCGCCGCATCACCAGCATGCCCATGCCCTGCAAGACCAGCGCGATCGCCGCCAGCCGATGCCCGCGCGGATCGCGCAGGAAGAAACCGATATAATCGGGGTTCATCGCCACCAGCGGCATGACGATCAGCACCCGGCCGCTGATCTTCGCTTCGGAAATGGCGGCCTTCAGCTCGCGCTTGATGCGGATGCGCTCGCGCAGGATGTTGGCCAGGTTCAGCAGCACCGCCGAAATCGACCCGCCATAGCGCATGTTCGTGCGGATCGCGGCGGCCAGCATCGATATTTCAGGAACGCGCAGCCGCTCCGCCAGCACCTGCATCGCATCGGCCACCGGCGCGCCCAGCTCCAGCCGCCTTGCGACCGGCGCGATATAGCTCCGCACCACGGCGGGCGCGTCGGCCAGCGCCCGGTCCAGCGCCTGCGCCAGCGAATTGCCGACCGCCTGCATCTGCCGCACCGCGTCGATATAATGGGGCAATGCCTCGATCAGCGCCTCCACGCGCCGCTGCGCCCGCCGCCGCACCCAGCCGACCAGCGCCATCGGCACGCCCGCCACCACCGCCAGCGCCGCCACCGGCCCCGCCGCCAGCAGGGCGAACAGCGCGATCAGCAGCAGCCCGCCGCCGACCATACCCAGCGCCCGCGCCGTCACGTCGATCTGCGCCTGCGCCAGCAGCGGCGCCATCCGGTCCGGCGCCGCCAGCACCGCCGGGCGCGGCATCGCCGCCGTCGGGGCCAGTCCCAGCCGCCGGTCGATCGCCGCCCGCTGCCGCGCCTGCCGCGCCAGCAATGGCCAGCCGATCCCCATCAGGATCAGCAGCGACAATATCAGAAAGGCCGCCCCGCTCAGCACGGCCGCCCGCCCCGATAATCCCTCAGCCGCCCCGCGAAAAACGGCCGCAACGACAAAGTGCGAAATTCCCCCGTCCCCGACAGCGCGGGCTGCTCCTGAAAGGCGAACAGTTCATTGAGCGAATAGGCGTCCCCCTCCAGCCCGGTGACTTCGCTCACCGACATCACCCGCCGGCTGCCGTTGGACAGCCGCTGCAACTGCACCACCACATGCACGCTGTTGGCGATGAAGCGCCGGATCGCCCGCACATCGCTCTGCACCCCGGCAAAGCCCAGCAGCATCTCCAGCCGCGCAAAGGCGTCCCTCGGACTATTGCCGTGCAGCGTCGCCATCGACCCGTCATGCCCGGTCGACATGGCCTGCAACATCTCCACGGCCTCGACGCCGCGCACCTCGCCCAGGATGATCCGGTCCGGCCGCATCCGCAGCGCATTGCGCACCAGTTCGCGGCTGCTCACCTCGCGGCTGCCGTCGACCGTCGGCGGCCGCGTCTCCAGCCGCACCACATGGCTCTGCCGCAACTGCAGTTCGGCGGCGTCCTCGATGGTGATCAGCCGCTCCCGGTCGCCGATGAAGGTCGACAGCATGTTGAGCAAAGTCGTCTTGCCCGCCCCCGTCCCGCCGCAGATCAATATGTTCAGCCGCGACCGCACCGCCGCGCTCAGATAAGCCGCCATGTCCGCGCTCATCATCTGCGCCGAAACGCAGTCCTCGATGGTCATGCTCTGCAACCGGAACTTGCGGATAGAGAGCGTCGGCCCATCCAGAGCCACCGGCGGAATGACGATATTCACCCGCGACCCGTCCGCCAGCCGCGCATCGACATAGGGACTGGCCTCATCCACCCGCCGCCCGATCGGCCCGACGATCCGCTGGATGATGTTCATGAGGTGCGCGTCGTCGCGAAACCGCGTCTCGACCTTCTCCAGCAACCCGCCCCGCTCGGCATAGATATGCCCCGGCCCGTTGACGATGATGTCGTCCACCCCTGGATCGCGCAGCAGCGGCGCCAGCGGGCCCATGCCCGCCACCTCATCCTCGACATCCTCGATCAGCAGCAGCCGCTCCGCGCTGTTCAGCGCCATCTGCCCACGGCGGCTGCGGCTGGCGACGACCTGCTCTATCTCCTCGCGCAGCGCCCTCGGCCCCAGCGTCTCCGCCGTATCGCCCCGCGCCTCCAGCTGCTCGATCAACTGGGCGCAGGTCTGCGCCTTGGCGATCTGATAGATGTCGCTCATCCGCTGCGCCGCCGGCTGCGCGACAGGCGCCATCCGCACCTCCCGCGCCGGAATGAAGCCCTCTTCGCCGGTCAGCAGGCTCATGACGCACGCTGGACGACGCGCAGCATCGCCCCCCGCAACCGGTCGATCCCGCCGGGCTTCGGCGCGACCCCGCAAACCCGCCGGATCGCCGCCATATAGGCCCCGCCATCCGCCTCCATCGCCATCGGCCGCCCGGCGTTCAGCGCATTGCGCATCCGCGCCCGGTCGATGGGCAGCGCCAGCGCCGCGCCGACCCCCAGCGCATCCGCCATCCGCCGCCCATCCAGCAGCACGCCGGGCAGATGGTCCCACACCAGCAGCCGCATCGCCTCTATCCGCTCGCGCTCCGTCCCGATCCTGTCCAGCAGGCGGCGGCACGCCTCGATCTCGCAAATGGTCTGGCCGCAGAGCAGTTCGACCCGATCCGCCTCCGCCACCACCTCGCGCAGCAGCCCGCCATGGCGCAGGCTCCCCGCATTCAACACCACATGCCCGCAACAGCCCAGCAGCCGCCGGATCAGCGCCGCCAGGTCGCCCGGGCCCAGTCCTGCCGGTTCGGCGCCGGTCCCGCCGTCGAAGGTCAGCAGCATCAACCCGCTCGGCCCATGCCGCGCCACCGTGCTGGCCAGCAGGCTGGCGTCCAGCCGGTCCATGTCGCTGATCGCGGACGCCAGCCCATAATCGACGCCCAGGTCCAGATAGGTCGCCGCCGCGCTCGTCGGCAGGGTGCAGTCGATCAGCAGCGTCGATCCCCGCGCCGCCGTGGCGACGGCCATGTCCGTCGCCACCATCGCGCAGGCGTCGCGATCCGCTCCCAGCAGCAGCGTCAGCCGTCCCCGGCTGCCCCGGTCCGCCGCCGCCTCGTTCAACAGCCGCGCCAATATGGGGGCGATCTCCCCGCGCTCCCCGTCGCGCGGAACGACGTCGTGCACGCCGGCGCGAATGGCGCGCAGCAGCGGCCCCGCCTCCATCTCATCCGTCGCCAGCAGCACGGGCCGCCCGCCCGCGCCCGCCACCACGGCGCCGATCGCGACCGACAGGGCGCGCTCGGGCGGAATGGCGGCGCGGTCGATGACGATCAGCGCCGGCCCGTCCAGCGCCTCGCTCTCGACCGATTGCGCCAGCTCGACCGTGGCGCGGCCGCCCGCCGCTTCCTCGATGCGCTGCGCCAGCATCCGGTCGACCGACAGCAGAAGGATCTTCGCCATGCTCACCGCCGCACCACGCCGAAGGGCGCGCTGGACTGGTCCAGCCCGTCCGTGCCCAAAATCATGTCGCCTATCCCCGGATCGATGCCCGCCGTCGCCGCGCCGGGCAGGGGCGGCACCTCCTCCGGCTTCACCGGCCCCACCAGCCGGGGCGTGGCGACGATGATCAGCTCCTGCTTCTCCTTCTGGTTCTGCTGCCGCTTGAAGAAGGCGCCCAGCACCGGAATATCGCCCAGAAGGGGCGTCTTCTCCTTCGTCACCGTCTGGCTGGAATAGCTGAGGCCTGCGATGACGAAGCTCTGCCCGCTGCCCAGTTCGACCGTCGTCTCCGCCGACCGCCGCCGCAGCCCCGGCACGACATAGCCCTGCAACTGCACGCCATTATTATAATCGAGTTCGCTGACCTCCGGCGCGATCTTCAGCACGATATGCTCCTTCGACAACACGAAGGGCGTCACCGACAACCGCACCCCGAATTCCTTATACTGGATGGACAGCGTATTGCCGGACCCCGAAACCTGCGGCACCGGCACCGGAAACTCGCCCCCGGCCAGGAAACTCGCCTGCTCGCCGGACCGCACCAGCAGGGTCGGCTGCGCCAGCAGCTGCGACAGGCCGTTGGAGGACAGCGCGCTCAACACCGCCCCGATCCCCCGATTGGGGGCGGAGAGGAACAGGTTGAACGCATTCTGGATCGGCGCGCTCGCCTCCAGCGACAGCCCATCGGGATTGAAGGATGCGCTCCCCAGACTGCTGGGCGAAACGATCGCCCCCTGAATATCGCCGGAAAGCCTGGAGAAATTGAACCCCAGCGCCTTCAGCGTCGTGGCGGACACGGCGGCGAACTGCACATCCACCGCCACCACCTGCTCGCCCGCCCGGACCACCGGCGCGCTCGCCGCCGCATCGGCCCCCACGCGCACCGGCTCTCGCGCGATCAACCCGCCATCGCCGCCATAGACGCTGACGGTCGCCTCTCCCTCGCCGATCGCCGTCAGCCGCAGCGACCGGGCCGAAGGCGCGGCGACGGCCAGCACCCCCTCCCGATCCACCTCGACCCGCCCGATGGCGCGGGGGTAGGACAGGACATGCTGCTCCTTCACCCGCAACGCCGTCTGCGCCATCGCCCCCAAGGGCAAGGCCAGCGCGATCAACCCGGCGACCGGCCATAGAGCAGCGCGCCGCCCATAAACACCGTCATCCCAGCGTAAGCTGGGATCTCGTGAGGCCAGACCGCGCCCTATCGCCGGAGATCCCGGCTTCCGCCGGGATGACTGAAAACAAGACCAATCCGCGTCCCTGAACCGGATCGAAAGGCTCAACCCAAAATGCCCGGAATTCCTCAACGCCCGCCACTCCCCGAATAGATGGTCTCGCGCCGGTCGCCCACGACCAGTTCGATGGCATGCGCCGCCGGGCGGACCACGGCACGCGGCGCAGGCACCGCCACCACCCTAGGCGCGACCGGCGCGACCCCCGGCTCCAACCCGGCCGAAGCCGCGACGGCCACCGCCACCTGCGCGCTATCCGCCGGATTGCGCAGCGACAGCGTCAGCGCGCCCGTGCTTTTCGCCAGCGACAGCGTCGACACCTGCTCCGGCGTCAAGGCCAGCGTCACCGTCCGCGCAGGCGGGGGAGGGGCGGCCAGCGCCCCCTCCACGCCGTCATTGGCTCCGGACGCCTGCTGCGTCCCCACCACCACTTCACCGACGGCCAGAACCTGCACCATCTGCAACAGCGTCTGCGCCCGGCTGCGTCCGGCTCCCCGCGCCCCGCTGATGGCGTCCGCCCCCGGATAGACGACCTGCACATCCACCCGGTCGCCCGGCCGGACCAGCCCGGCCACGGCGATCTCCGCCGTCGTGTCGATGCTGATGGCGCGCATCCCCATGGGCACGCGAATGGCGAGCTTGCTCTCCATCCCCACCGCGTCGCGGGCGATGAGCGCCCCGGCCGGAATCTCCCGCGTGGCGACCTTCCCCACCACTTCGGCGGATGTCGCGGCATAGGGAAAGCGCGCCGGATCGCCCGCCGCATTGCGGATCATGGCGGCGCTGATCGTCTCCCCGGTCCTGATCGCCCGCGCCGCCTGCACCAGCAGGGCGACCGGCGCAGCCACCCTTGCCGGCGGGCCCCGGCCCTCAACCGTCGCGGCGGAAGCCTTCCGCAATTCCCTGACGCCCAGCAGCAGAAAAGCCGAAGCGGCGGTCAGCCCGATGGCGATCGTCAGCCTGGCCCTCAAACCCAAACGCATCGCTTTCCCCCATGCGCATATTGCGTGAACGCAAAATGCTTCGACCGAGGGAATTCATAGGCTTTGGGCGATTGTCAGGGCATGAAAGAAGCAACCGGAATGGTGCAAAGTCATGGAGTGCGGACAGGGCGCGAAAAGCACGCTTTGCATATGGTGCCGCCGGGATTTTGCGTCCGCCTGCTACGCAAAAGCAGCCGCGATTGATCCGAACCGGTTCCGATTGCCCCACAATCCCCCGTGCTACTGCCCTGGCTTACGCCCCCCTTCGGGCCGCAGGAGCACACAGCAAATCAAACCGGGGAGTTCGCCCCCTCAGGCATCCACCGAAATCACCCCGCGCCGTATCTGATCCAGCTCGATGCTCTCGAACAGGGCCTGGAAATTCCCGTTCCCGAAACCCTCATTCCCCTTGCGCTGGATGATTTCGAAGAAGATCGGCCCAAACATATTCTCGGTGAAGATCTGCAGCAAAATCCCCTCGCCATTCTCCACCGACCCGTCGATCAATATCCGGTTCCGGCGCAGCCTCTCCAAATCTTCCCCATGCCCCGGCACCCGCTTGTCGACCAGCTCATAATAAGTCTCGATCGTATCCTGCAACCTGACGCCCCGCGCCCGCAACTTCTCCACCGTGTCGTAGATATTGTCGGTGGTCAGCGCCAGATGCTGAATCCCCTCGCCATGATATTGGCGGATGAACTCCTCGATCTGGCTCTTGTCGTCCTGACTTTCATTGAGCGGGATGCGAATGGCCTTGTCCGGCGCGATCATCGCCTGACTGAACAGCCCGGTCGCCTGCCCCTTGATGTCGAAATATTTCTGCTCCTCGAACCCGAACAGCGTGCGGTAGAACTGGCTCCACACCCGCATCTGCCCGCGCCGCACATTATGCGTCAAATGGTCGAGCAGATCGAGACCGACATTGTTCGCCGCCTCGGCCTCCCGCCACCCGGCAAACTCCGCCCAGCCCGCATACGGGTCTTCCCCATCCCTGATGAAATAGAGATAGGAGCCGCCAATCCCCTGGATCACGGTGTCGTCCTCATCGGTCGGCTTCGCGCCATGCTCCAGCGCCCATCGCATCGCCGCCTCCGGATCGGCCACGCGAAAGGCCATGGCGCTCGCGGACGGCCCATGCTCGCCCCGGAAAGCCGCCACCCGCCCGGCATCGTCGCGGTTCAGCATCAGGTTGATGCGCCCCTGTCTGTAGCGGGTGATGTTCTTGGTCGGATGCCGATGGCTCGCGACGAAGCCCAGTTGTTCGAACTGCCGCCCCATGGCTTCGGGATCGGGCGAGGTGAATTCCACGAATTCGAAGCCGTTCAGGCCCAGCGGATTGATGATGTCGGCCATGAAGGCAATCCTCTCGATTATGGAAAAGGCGCGATGCCCGCAGCGAAAACAGGACCGGTCTCCGGCGTCAGCATGCCATCTTCGCCCGCGCATGGTCCTGCGTGCCGCGATGATAGACCCGGTCCTCCGCCAGCACCGCATCGGGCGCCAGATCGCTCGCCCCTTCCAGCGCGCGATAAATCGGCCCGAAGTCCACGTCCGAAGTCCTGCGCAAAAGATCCTCGAAACTGTCGATGACGAAATAGCTCTGCTGATAGTCGTCGATCCGGTATTCGGTCCGCATCAACCGCTCCAGATCGAATCCGATCCGGTTGGGCGAAGCATCGTCCAGCGCGAACACCGACTCGCCAAAGGATGAAACGATCCCCGCGCCATAAAGCCGCAGGTCGTCGCCCCGCCGCATCAGCCCGAACTCCACCGTGTACCAGTAAAGCCGCGCCAGATGATCGATCGCCCCCATATGGTCGGCCCGCAACCCGCCTTCGCCATAGGCCTGCATGTAATCGGCAAAGGCCGGATGGGTCAGCAAGGGCACATGGCCGAACACGTCATGAAAAATGTCCGGCTCCTGCAGATAGTCGATCTGCTCCGGCTTGCGGATGAACCGCCCCGCCACGAAGCGCCGATTGGCGAGATGCTCGAAGAACACCCGATCCGGCACCAGCCCCGGCACCGCCACCACCTGCCAGCCGGTCCGCTTCATCAACCGCTCGGACAATTCGGCAAAGTCGGGAATCCCCGGCTTCGTCATCCGCAAAATATCCAGCCCATCCAGAAATTCCGGCACCACCCGCCCGGGCAGCATCGCCGCCTGCCGTTCGAACAGCCGGTCCCACATCGCATGCTCGTCGGGCGTATAGGCCGCCCAGTCCTGCGGAACCGTCCAGTCCGCAGCCGCGCCTTCGGGAAGTGTCAGTTCCGCATGTGCCATAGGAAAGCCTTATCGCACGCCAGACGGGAAAAGGGGTTTCAATTCCGCGCCCATTCCCCGTTTTCCTGAAACAGGATCATCACATCACCCAAAAATCTGAAACAGTGTCATCCCAATATTCCCGGCAGGTCCAACCCCTTCTCCCGCGCGCAAGTCCGGGCAATCTCATAGCCCGCATCCGCATGCCGCATCACGCCGGTCGCCGGATCGTTCCACAACACCCGTTCCAATCGCCTGGCCGCCGCCTCGGTTCCATCCGCAACGACCACCATGCCCGCATGCTGCGAATAGCCCATGCCGACCCCGCCGCCATGATGCAGCGAAACCCATGTCGCCCCCGAAGCCACATTCAACATCGCATTCAACAAAGGCCAGTCGCTCACCGCATCCGACCCGTCCATCATCGCCTCCGTCTCCCGATTGGGCGAGGCGACCGACCCCGAATCCAGATGATCCCGCCCAATCACCACCGGCGCCTTCAATTTTCCCTTCGCCACCATCTCGTTAAAGGCCAACCCCAACCGATGCCGGTCCCCCAGTCCCACCCAGCAAATCCGCGCCGGCAGTCCCTGAAAGCGAATCCGCTCCCGCGCCATGTCCAGCCACCGATGCAGATGCGCGTCATCGGGCAGCAACTCCTTCACCCTGGCGTCGGTCCGGACAATATCCTCCGGATCGCCCGACAGCGCGGCCCAGCGAAACGGCCCAACTCCCCGGCAGAACAGGGGCCGGATATAGGCCGGCACGAACCCCGGAAAATCGAAGGCGTTTTCGACCCCCTCATCCTTCGCCATCTGCCGGATATTATTGCCATAATCGGTCGTCGGCACCCCCGCCGCCTGAAAGTCGAGCATCGCCCGCACATGCACCGCCATGCTCGCCTTCGCCGCCCTAGCCACCGCCTCAGGCTCCCGCTCCCGCCGCTCGATCCACTCCGCCACGGTCCACCCGATGGGCAGATAGCCGTTCACCGGATCATGCGCGCTGGTCTGGTCGGTCAGCAGATCGGGCCGCACCCCCCGCCGGAACAGTTCCGGCAAGACCTCCGCCGCATTGCCCAGCAACCCCACCGAAACCGGCTTCTTCTCCCGGCAACTCTCCCCGATGATCGCCAAGGCCTCGTCAATCGAGGAAGCCGCCACATCCAGATATCCCGTCCGCAACCGCATCTCGATCCGGCTCGGCTGACACTCCACCGCGAGGCAGGAAGCCCCCGCCATCACCGCCGCCAGAGGCTGCGCGCCCCCCATTCCACCCAGCCCGGCGGTCAGCAGCCACTTGCCCGAAAGATCGCCCTGATAATGCTGCCGCCCCATCTCGACGAAAGTCTCATAGGTGCCCTGCACGATCCCCTGCGTGCCGATATAGATCCACGACCCCGCCGTCATCTGCCCGTACATGGCGAGGCCACGCCTATCGAGTTCGTTGAAATGCGCCCAATTCGCCCAATGCGGCACCAGATTGGAATTGGCGATCAGCACCCGCGGCGCATCCGCATGCGTCCGGAACACCCCCACCGGCTTCCCCGACTGCACCAGCAGCGTCTGGTCCTCCTCCAGCCGCGTCAGCGTCTCGACGATCCGGTCATAACTCTCCCAATCCCGCGCGGGCCGCCCGATCCCGCCATAGACGACCAACTCCTCCGGCCGCTCCGCCACATCGGGATGCAGATTGTTCATCAGCATCCGCAAAGGCGCCTCGGTCAACCAACTCTTCGCCCGCAGAACGGTGCCAATATCCGCCCGAACAACACGCCCATTATCGATCCGAGTCATCGAACATCCTTCCATATTCCCTCTCCCACCGGGAGAGGGAGGGAGCCGCGCAAAGCGCGGCGGAAGGGTGAGGGTGAGACGTCACCTTCACCCACCCCCTTCCGCAAACCGCAAACATCCCCCCAAAACCTCCCGAAGCACCGCGATCGTCCCCGCCGCCCGCCCGGCATCGAAAACCGGCGGCCACCCCGCGCCTTCATCCAGATAGCCCCGCATCGCCAATTCCATCTGGATCGCATGAATGCCCCGCTCCGGCGCCCCATAATGCCGCGTCGTCCACCCCCCCTTGAAGCGCCCGTCCACCACATGGCTGCTCCCCACGCAAACAGCCCGCACCGCCTCGGCCAGTTCCGCCGAACAACTCACCCCATCGAAAGTCCCGATATTGAACAGCGGCAACTCCCCCTCGAACAGCCGGGGCACATGGCTGCGGATCGAATGCGCGTCATAGACCACCACCCGCCCATGCCGCGCCCGCAGCCGATCGATCTCCCCCGCCAGCGCCGCATGATAGGGATCGAACCACCGTTCCCGCCGCCGCGCGATCTCCGCCTCGTCCGGCTCATCCCCCGGATAAAGCGGCTCCCCATCGAAAGTCGTCGTCGGACATAATTCCGTCGTCGCCATCCCCGGATAAAGCGAAGCCCCCGAAGGATCGCGATTCACATCGATCACGCTGCGCGACACCCCGGTCCGCACCACGGTCGCGCCCAAATCCCCGGCAAAGCCGTAAAGCCGGTCCACCCACCAGTCCGCATCCCGCCGCGCCACTTCCGACGAACGAAACGCGCCCTCCACATCGACCAGATCGGTCCCCGCATGCGGCAGGGCCACCACCAGCGGAGCCTCGCCCCGCTCGACCGTCAGCCAGTCCGTCACAGCACGCCCGGCAGGTCCAGCCCCGCCGCCTCCACGACCGCCCCGCCGCGCACGAGAAGATTGGCGACCTCCATATCGGCATGGAAATGCCGGTCCTCCTCCAGATGCGGCACTTGCCCGCGCAGCCTCGCCCGCACCCGCTCCAGCGCCTGCGAAGACCGCAAGGGCGCATGAAAATCGCACCCCTGCGCCCCCGCCAGAAGCTCGATCCCGATCACGGCTTCCGCATTCGCCACCATCTCCGCCAGCCGCCGCGCCCCATGCGCCGCCATCGACACATGATCCTCCTGATTGGCCGAAGTCGGAATGCTGTCCACGCTCGCCGGAAAGGCCCGCTGCTTGTTTTCGGACACCAGGGCCGCCGCCGTCACCTGTGGAATCATGAAGCCCGAATTCAACCCCGGCCGGGGCGTCAAAAAGGCGGGCAGTCCCGACAGGGCCGGGTCGACCAGCATCGCGATCCGCCGCTCGGCGATCGATCCGATCTCGCAGACCGCCATGGCGATCATGTCCGCCGCGAAAGCCACCGGCTCCGCATGGAAATTCCCGCCCGAAAGCGCCTCGTCCGTCTCGGCGAAGATCAGGGGATTGTCCGAAACCCCATTGGCCTCCGTCTCCAGCATCGCTCCGGCCGACCGCATCACGTCCAGCGCCGCGCCCATCACCTGCGGCTGGCAGCGCAGGCAGTATGGGTCCTGCACGCGGGGATCATGGTCCCGATGCGAAGCGCGAATGGCCGACCCCGCCATCAGCGCCGCCAGAGCCTCGCCGACAGCCATCTGCCCCGCATGCCGCCGCAGCCGGTGAATGCGCGGATCGAACGGCGCATCGGTCCCCTTGGCCGCCTCGGTCGAGAGCGCCCCCGTCACCAAAGCCGTCCGGAACAGGCGATCCGCCCCGAACAGTCCGGCAAGGGCGTTCGCGGTCGAAAACTGCGTCCCGTTGAGCAGCGCCAGCCCTTCTTTCGGCCCCAGTTCCACCGGCCCCAACCCGGCCCGCGCCAATGCTTCAAGGGCAGGCACCCGCTCGCCCGAAACCCAGATCTCCCCGACCCCGATCATCGCGGCGGTCATATGCGCCAGGGGAGCCAGATCCCCGCTGGCCCCCACCGACCCCTGCGCAGGCACCACAGGAATCAGGCCTCGCGCCACCATCGCCTCCAGCAAAGCCACCGTCCCCGGCCGAACGCCCGAAGCGCCCTGCGCCAGACTCGCCAGCTTCAACGCCATCATCAACCGCACCACCGGCACGGGGGAGGGCGCACCGGTCCCCGCCGCATGGCTCAGCACGATATTGCGCTGAAGCACCGCCAGATCATCGTCGCCAATCCTGACGCTCGCCAGCTTCCCGAAGCCGGTATTGATCCCGTAGACCGGCTCATGCCGCGCCAATATCCGCTCGACCGCCGCCGCCCCGGCCGCGATGCGGGGCGCGCAGGCCGGGTCCAGCGCCACCGCCGCGCCCTCGTAAATCGCCTGCCATTGCCCCAGCGAAACCGCGCCCGGAACCAGCTTCATATTCCTCTCCACACACGCGCATGGAGCGGGTTATACCCCATGCGATACACCAGTTCCGCCGGCCGCTCGATGTCCCAGACGGCAAGGTCGCACCGCTTGCCGACCTCCAATGTCCCGACCCGCTCCAGCATCCCCAGCGCGCGCGCCGCCTCCCGCGTCACCCCGGCCAGACATTCCTCGACCGTCAGCCGGAACAGGGTCGCCCCCATGTTCATCGCCAGCAGCAGCGACGTCAGCGGCGCGGTCCCCGGATTGCAGTCGGTCGCGACCGCCATGGGCACGCCCGCCCGCCGCAAGGCCTCGACCGGCGGCGCCTGCGTGTCGCGCATGAAGTAAAAGGCCCCCGGCAACAGCACCGCGACGGTCCCCGCCCGCGCCATGGCCGCCACCCCCGCCGCATCCAGATGCTCCAGATGATCGGCGGAAAGCGCCCCATGCCGCGCCGCCAGTTCCGCCCCCCGGCTGTTCGACAATTGCTCCGCATGCAATTTCACCGGCAGCCCCAGCCGCCCGGCCGCCTCGAACAGCCTTCCGATCTGCGCCGGGGAAAAGCCGATCCCCTCGCAAAACCCATCCACCGCGTCGGCCAGCGGCGCAATCTCCGGCAACATGCCGCAGACCAGATCGATATAGCCGTCCGCGTCGCCTGAAAATTCCGGCGGCAGGGCATGCGCGCCCAGAAAACTGGTCCTGATGGAAACGGCCCGCTCGCTCCCCAACCGCCGCGCCGCCCGCAGCATCTTGACCTCATTGTCGAGGTCCAGACCATAGCCCGACTTCACCTCGACGGTCGTGACGCCCTCGGCGATCAACGCATCCAACCGGGGCAGGGCGCTTTCGACCAGCGCCTCCTCGCTCGCCTCCCGCGTGGCCCGCATGGTGGAGATGATCCCACCCCCAGCCCGCGCTATGTCCTCATAGCGGGCCCCGGCCAGCCGCATCTCGAACTCCGCCGCCCGGTTGCCGCCATGCACCAGATGCGTATGGCAATCGATCAGCCCCGGCGTGATCCACCGCCCTTGGCAATCGATCGTCTCGACCGCATCCGGCGCGCCGTCCGCACTGCCGACATAGCTGATCAAGCCATCCCGCACCCCCACCGCGCCGTCTTCGACGACACCCACCCCATCCCGCAAAGTCGCAAGACGCGCATGGGTCCAGATTCTGTCGCAGGCAGGCCGCATCGTCATTTCCACTGGCGCCGACTCAATAATGTATATACATAAATGGAGCAGATCACCATTGTCCAGAGCGCGCAAGGATTCAGGTTGGAAACGGAAACAGGGTGGAAGGCGGACATTCCCCCTCCCGCAGGCGGGAGGGGGTTAGGGGGTGGGCTGGCGCGGCATCTGCGCTGTTTTGCAACGGCTAAGTCAGAAGCTCGCTACGCTCGCGCCCACCCCTAACCCCTCCCGTTTACGGGAGGGGAATGTCTTGGATTAGCCATCTCCGGCCAATCCCATGTCTTTGGAGAGGGGAAATCGAAATGGCGCT
Source organism: Sphingobium sp. RSMS (assembly GCF_005406185.4). Taxonomy (NCBI): domain Bacteria; kingdom Pseudomonadati; phylum Pseudomonadota; class Alphaproteobacteria; order Sphingomonadales; family Sphingobiaceae; genus Sphingobium; species Sphingobium sp. RSMS. Next base: position 40,304 of record NZ_CM191258.1, read on the forward strand.
CTGGTTCGAACAGGCTCTCCTCCCCGAAGGCTGGCGTCCTTCCGTCCGCATGATTCTGAAAGGCCGGTTCATTGACCGGATCGTTCATGGAATTCCCCCCGAACCCGGCGACGAACGCCACGGCCCCGCCTTCGCCGGCCTGCCCAATGTCCACAGCCACGCCTTCCAGCGCGCCATGGCCGGCCTCACCGAAAGAGCAGGGGAGGGTGGCGACAGCTTCTGGACCTGGCGCGAGGCGATGTACCGCTTCCTCGACCGCCTGAACCCCGAAGGCCTCCGCGCCATCGCCGCCCTGGCCTATGCCGAAATGCTCGAAAGCGGCTTCACCAGCGTCGGGGAATTCCACTATCTCCACCACGACCCCAGCGGCGCGCCCTACGCCAACCCCGCCGCCATGGCCGAAGCCATCGCTGAGGCAGCCGACGACACCGGCATCGCCCTCACCCTGCTCCCGGTCTTCTACGCCCACTCGAATTTCGGCGGCGTCCCCCCAACCGAAGGCCAACGCCGCTTCCTCCACACCCCCGACAGCTACGCCCGCCTGCTGGAAGCCCTGAAACCCCTGAACGCGACCCTGGGCGTCGCTCCTCACAGCCTGCGCGCCGTCACCCCGCAGGAACTCGCCGCCATCACTGCCCTGACACCGGACGGCCCCATCCACATCCACATCGCGGAACAGCGTGCGGAGGTCGAAGCCTGCCTCGCCTGGAGCAACCAGCGCCCGGTCGAATGGCTCATGAACCATGCGGAGGTCGATCAACGCTGGTGCCTGATCCACGCCACCCACATCGCCGACAGCGAACGGAACGCCATCGCGAAAAGCGCCGCCGGCGTCGGCCTCTGCCCCATCACCGAAGCCAATCTGGGCGACGGCCTCTTCCCCGCCCGCGCTTTCCTTGCCCAGGGCGGCCGCATCGGCATAGGCTCAGACTCAAATATCCGGATCGATGCCGCCGCCGAACTCTGCCTGCTCGAATATGGCCAGCGCCTGACCCACCAGGCCCGCAACCTTCTCACCGCCCCAGGCCAGTCAACCGGCGCCAGCCTCTACCATCATGCCCGGAAAGGCGCCCAGGCGCTCGGCCATCCCCCCGCCACCCTCACGCCGGGCGCCCGCGCCGACATCGTCACCCTCCGCCCCGGCCAGCCCACCACCGCCGCCCGCTCCGGCGACCGCCTGCTCGACAGCTGGATCTTCGCCCGCGCCCAGATCGATAGCGTCTGGTGCGCCGGCGTCAGGCGCGTTACCGCAGGCCTCCACCACGCCCGCCCCGCCATAGAGGCGCGCTACACCCAACTCCTCAAGGCCCTGCTCGATTGACCCCGCTCCACCGCCGCATCCGCCGCGACATCGAAAGCCGCATCATGTCGGGCGAATGGCGCCCCGGCCACCGCATCCCGACCGAAGCGGAATGGATGGACGCCTATGGCTGCTCCCGCATGACGGTGAACAAGGCGCTGCGCGCGCTCGTGCAGTCGGGCCTGCTCGAAAGCCGAAAGCGCGCGGGCACCTTCGTCGCCGCGCCCCGCTTCCACCGTGCCGCGCTGGAAATCCCGGACATCCGCGCCGAAGTGGAAGGGCAGGGCCTCAGCTACCGCCTCGACCTCATCCGTCGCGAGCGCCGCCGGGCAAGCGCGGAAGACAAGGCGCTGCTGCGCGTGCCAGACGGCGATCTGCTCGCTCTGGAATGCCGCCACTTCGTCCAGGATTTGCCCTATGCGACGGAAACCCGCCTCATCAACCTGCGCGCCGTTCCCGAAGCGGCCGAGGTGGATTTCAGCGCCGAACCTCCCGGCTCCTGGCTGCTCGCCCATGTTCCCTGGACGGAGGCGGAACATCGCATCACCGCCCTCAACGCCGGTCCGGAGACGGCGGACGCCCTCGACGTCCCGCAAAACGCCGCCTGCCTGGCGCTGGAACGCTGGACCTGGCGCGGCGGGGAACGCATCACCTACGCCCGCCTGCTCTACCCCGGCGAACGCTACGCCCTCGTTGCCCATTTCAACGCCTGAACCCCGCTTCCGTCATTCCAGCCCCCACGGGGGGCTGCGATCAATCTTCGCCGCGAAACGCCCAGCGCATCGTTCCCGCCAGCGCAAAGGCCCCCGCCCGGACCAGCGGCCGCGCCACGACCGGCATCGAAAAGCCATGCATCCGCCGCGCCCAACCCGGCAGCAGCGCCACCGCGGCCTGCATCATCATCGCCTGCGCCGGCATCAGCCCCAGCGAGGGCGCTGGCTGCCGCAGCACGATCCGCGCCACCTCCCGCGTCCGTTCCGTCGCTGCCAGCTCGCCGCGAAAACGCGCCATCAGCGCCACCGCCTCGGCCCGGCAGTCCGGCACCGGATCGGCCCCCAGGGCCCGCGCCACCAGCGCCGCCTCGGCAAAATAGCGGTCCTGCTCCGCCAGCGGCATGAACGGTTCGCCATAGGCCATCCACGCGTCGAGAAAGCTCGTCGCCTCGCAGACATACACCCAGGCCAGCAGCCGGGGATCGCCCGCCGCATAGGCCGTCCCGTCCGCCAGCGTCCCACGCACATGCTCATGCACCTGTCGCACCCGCGCGATCGCTTCCTCCGCCTCGGCCCGTTCGGCATAGGTGGTGACGGCAATGAACCGCGCCGTCCGCCGCAACCGCCCCAGCATGTCGTCACGGAACCGGCTGTGGTCCCAAATCCCGGCAAGGGCGGCCGGATGCAGCATCTGGAGCAGCAATGCGCCGACCCCGCCGATCATCATGCCGGTGACGTCGCCATGCACCCGCCGGATCACCGACCCCGGCGGATAAAGCGCCCGGTCCGAAGCGACGACCGGCGCCTCTCCCCGGGCGCTGTCATGGAACACGCCCCGCACCTGGCGCACCAGCAACCGCCGCACCAGATGAGAAGGCCGTTCCACCAACACCCAATCCTTCCCATGCCTTCGGCGCAGGAAGGATCTGTCCTACCCGGCCGCCATCTGGGTCATGGACGCATAGTCGGTCTTCCCGGTTCCCAGCAGCGGCAGCGCATCCAGCACGCGGATGTCCCGGGGCAGGGCCAGCTCCGCCACCCCATGCGCTTTCCCCCAGGCCTGCAACGCGGCCGCCTTCGCATCCCGCGCGGTCGTGAACAGCACCAGTTGCTCCCCCTTGCGCGCATCGGGCCGCGTCACCACCGCATGGTCCGCATCCGGCCACACGGCAGAGGCATAGCCCTCCACGGCGGGCAGCGAGACCATCTCGCCGCCGATCTTCGCAAAGCGCTTCGCACGCCCCCGGATCGTCACGAAGCCCTGATCGTCGATGGTCACGATGTCGCCGGTATCGTGCCAGCCCCCTTCCGGCGGTTGCAGCACGCCCGGCGCATCGGCCTTCATATAGCCCGCCATGATGTTCGGCCCCCGGATCGAAAGCCGCCCGCCTTCCTCGATCCCCGGCACATCGTCCAGCCGCGCCTCTATCCCCGGCAACAGCCGCCCGACCGACCCGGCGCGGAAGTGCATCGGCGTGTTGACCGCGATCACCGGCCCCGCCTCGGTCGCGCCATAGCCCTCCAGGATGCGCAGCCCGAACTTCTCGGCATAGATTTTCCGCGTCTCGTCCCGTACCCGCTCCGCGCCCGCGAAGATGTAGCGCAGCGAGTAGAAGTCATAGCCATGCGCCATCCGCGCATAGCCCGAAAGGAAGGTGTCGGTCCCGAACAGGATGGTCGCATTGGCGTCATAGGCGAGCGCCGGCACGATCCGGTAATGCAGCGGGCTGGGATAGAGCAGCGTCTTCACCCCATGGAAGATCGGCAGCAACGTCCCGCCGGTCAGGCCGAAACTATGGAATACCGGCAGGGCGTTCAGCACCACGTCGGCCGAATTGAAGTCGATCCTCGCCGCCAATTGCCGGCAGTTGGACAGAAGGTTGCGATGCGTCAGAACCACGCCCTTGGGCAGCCCCTCCGACCCGCTGGTGAACAGGATCACCGCCGCATCGTCCGGCGAAACCTTGAGCCGCCCATGCGCGCGCGCGGCAAAGCGGCTGGCGATCAACCCGCGCAGCTTCGCCCCGGTTCCAATGCCTGCCGCCACATCCTCCAGCCAGAGGAAGGCGATCCCCTCCGCCTCCAGCCCCGCGACCACATCGCCGAGCTTGCCCTGCTCGACAAAGGCCCGCGCCGTCACCACCGTCCGAATGCCGGCCGCCGTGCACGCCGCCTTCAGGTTAGCCAGCCCGGCGGTGAAGTTCAGCATCGCTGGCACCCGCCCACCCGCCTGCAAGGCAAAGAAGGCCACCGCCACCCCGGCGACATTGGGCAGCAGCACGCCGACCGCCTCGCCCTGCCGCGTCGAACGCGCCATGACCCGCCCCAGCACCAGCGACCCCGTCACCAGCCGCCCATAGCTCAGCGGTTCGCGCTTCACATCCTCGACGATGGCCGACCCGCGCCCATGCACATGGCACGCCTCCAGCAGCGCCTCGAACAATGTCCTGTCCGTGTCGGATGTCGCGAACATCATCTGGCTCATCTCGTCATAGAGCCGCCGCCCCGCGATCGCGCGCCGTGCCCGCGCCGTCATCTCGCCCTCGATGGCGAAGCGGCGTGGCGGCAGGACGGTGAGCGTGATCCTGGGAAAGCGCCGCAGCCGGACCTTGCCCCTGAGCCGCGAGAAGGGCGTGAACTGCGCGCCGTCGATCCGGACCGGAATGATCGGCGCGTCGGCCTTGTCCGCGACCATGCCGGGGCCGTCGAACACCTTCATCAAAGCGCCGGTGACGGTGATCCGCCCCTCCGGAAAGATCACCAGCGTCCGCCCCTCGCGCACCGCCTTCACCATCGCCTTGGCCGACAGCGGATTGGTGGGATCGACCGGAAAGGCGTCGAACAGCGACAGGAACGGTTTTACCCACCACGCCCTGGCAATCCGCGTATGCACCGCGAAGGTGGGCTTCCCCGGCAGGAAGGCCGCCAGCAGCAGGCCGTCCAGGAAGGACACATGGTTGACCACGACGACCGCCGGTTCGCCCACGCCGGGCATATTCCCGGCGCCCAGCACCTCCACCCGATAGCAGAGCCGCAACATCCCGCGCACGATCGCCTTGATCACCGTCTCCGGCAGCAGCCAGCAACTGATCAGCGCCACCGCCAGCGTGGCGAAGCCCATCACCCCGATCACGCCGGGCACGCTCTCGCCCCGCGCCAGCATCGCCGTCACCGCCGTGACGACCGCCACCGTGACCGCCGCGTTGACGATGTTGTTGGCCGCAATGGTGCGCGACCGTTCCTCGCGCGGGCTGTGCGTCTGGAGGATCGCGTAGAGCGGCACGATGAACATGCCGCCTGAAAAGGCGATGCCGAACAGATCGACCATGATCCGCCAGCTTCCCGGCGACCCGACGAATTCGGCTATGCCAGCGCCCGAATGCATCGGCGCATAGGAACCGGTCGACAGCCACAGGTCGATCATGAACCCGGCCAGCGCCAGCGCGGATACCGGCACGAAGCGCGCTGAAACCTGCCCGCCCAGCAGCCGGTTGACCAGCATCGACCCCAGCGCCACGCTGACCGAGAAGATCAGCAGGAAGAAGGTCGCGACCTCCTGCTTCGCCTTCAGCACCCCGCTCACCAGCGGCGCGAACTCCGCCAGCAATACCGCGCCCACGGCGAAGAACCAGCTTATCCCCAGGATCGACAGCCACACGCCGCGCCCATGCCGCGCCGCCTTCAATATATGCCAGGTGCTCCTGAAGATGTTCCGCTCGATCCGAAGGCCCGGCACCACGGTCGGCGCGGCCGGCACCGCCAGGCTGGCCAGGAAGCCAAGCGTCGCCAGCCCCACCGCCACCAGTCCCGCTTCCCAGGGCGGGATCACCCCGGCCAGCAACTGCCCGCTCAATATCGCAAGGAAGGTGCCCGCCTCGATCAGGCCGGTGCCGCCCATGATCTCGTCGGCACGCAGATGCTGCGGCAGGATGGAAAATTTGACCGGCCCGAAGATGGTCGAATGCAGCCCCATCAGGAACAGGCAGGACAGCAGAACCGGCACCGATTCCAGCCAGAATCCGGTGACGGCGAGGGCCATGATGACGATCTCCGCCGCCTTCACCGCCCGCACCAGTTTCGCCTTGTCCCAGGCGTCGGCCAATTGCCCGGCCAGCGCGGAAAAGAGGAAATAGGGCAGGATGAACAGGCCCGTGGCGATGGTCGCCAGCATCTCCGCCTTGTCGGGCTCGGCCCGATAGAGGCTGAAATTGGCGAGGAACAGCAGCGCGAACTTCAACAGATTGTCGTTGAACGCGCCCAGGAACTGCACCACGAACAAGGGCGCAAAACGGCGTTTACCCAGCAAAGACAGATCAGGTGCGGACATTTTCTTACCCCCGTCCTTCACGCATTATGCAGCAATAGTCGCGGAGTTGTTAACCGGCTCCCGCAACAGGCGATTATAGAGCCATCCGATGCCGATGAGGCTGAAGCCCAGGGCAAGGAAGGATGCGATCCGCAGCAGCCCGGTCAGCCCGGACGCATCGAACAGGAACACCTTGGCCACGGCGAACAGCATCAGCAGCAGCGAAGCGATGCGCCAGTCCCTGGCGTTTGCGGCCTGCGCCTGCCCGCGGATGCCCCAGAGCAGGAAGCCGATGGCGAGCGCCAATGCGAGCACCGAACGGAGAATATCCTCCACCTGGCCTACTCCGCGCACGGTCAGCAGCGATCCGACGAAAAGCTGCCGCAGCAGCGCCACGCCGAACAGCGCGATCAAGGCCATCCGCACGCCATCCGCCATCCGCCGTGACCAGCCATCCGCCACCTTCAGCGCCACGAAGGCAAGGGCCAGCACCACCGGCAGCAGATTGAGGAGGGGCCAACGCCCCACCGCCTGCGGAAACCAGAGCGGATTATGCAGCACCACCGAATAAACCAGCAAATGCCCCAATCCCGCCGCGATGAGGCATGTCCCGACCGCGCGCTCCACATTCTCCCCGGCTTTCCGCAACGGATGGAATCGGGCCAGCGCGATCCGGCCCCGCAACGCAACGAAACCCAGGCCCATCAGCACAGCCTCCCAAAGCGTGCGCTCCGCCAGGGCGAGGCGCGTCACCTCCGCCAGGCTCCCCAAAGCGAAAAGCTGCTTGAATGCGACATGCGCCGCCACTCCGCCAAGCACCGCCGCGACACAGCAGCCGATCCGCCGCCCGACCGCATCCACGGCGGAACCGCCCCGCCACAGGGCAAGGCCCAGCGCCATCGCCGGCAAGGCGATCCGCCGCGCCACCTCGCCTATTCCGGGCAAGTCCCGCACCAGCACGGGTTCACCCACCAGCGACAGCAAAACCCGGCCCAGCCAGATTCCCAGGGGCCAGGCCGCCCATAGCGCCACCAGCGCCAAGGCCACCCCCAGGGCGGGCGCCATTCGCCCGACGGCCAGCCGCCGCGCTCCTTCCGCCAGCATGGCCAGCCCCAGCGCGAGTCCCACCGGCACCCAGAGCGCCGGCACCGTCTGCGCCACGGCCCCATAGGCGAGCAGCACCGCCACGCCCTGCGCGACCATCCGCCCCTCGGCAAAGCGCGCCCGCCAGGCGAACAGCGCCGCCATTGCCGCTCCCGCAGCCCAACGCATCACGCCCTGCCAGCCCGGCTCATCCGCCGCCTCTCCCCACAGCCGGACGACATCGTCCGATCCGGCCAGAACCACCAGCGCGCCGAAGGCGAAGCCCCAGCCGCTCCATTCGACCCGCCGGTCCTCCGCCAGCGCCGCCAACCTCAGCAGCGCGGCTGCAACCGCAGCGATCACCATGGCCAGACTCCACTCCGGCAGCCCCAGCCCGCCGGCCACCACCAGCAGCAGCGCCGCGGCGCTCGCCAGCGTCACGAAGCGCGCATCCTCCCGCCGCGTCCCGCATCGCCAGCCCATCGCCATGGCCGCGCCCGGCAATCCGGCGGCGGCCAGCGCCAGCAGGGCGAATTCCCCGTCCAGCCCGACCCGCCAGCATTGCCCCAACGCGACGGCAAATCCACCCAGCGCCAGTCCTGCGATCTGTCCCGCCTCGACCAAAGCGCCGCGCCAGACCCGCAGCAGGGCCGCGCCGCCATAAATCGCCACCATGCCCAGCATCACCAGGGCGAAGCGACCCATTTCCGGCTGCGGCCACACCGCCGCGAGCAGCAGCGCGACACCGGCGCCGATCGCCGCCAGCGGCCGCAAGGCCGCGTCCCGCCCCAGCCACACCAGCATGAGCGACAGCAGCCCGAACAATCCCCATTGCAGCAGGCCGAAGCCGCCCGTCGCCACCAGCGCCGCCATCTGGCCCGCCGCCACCACGGCCGCGCCCATGCGCAGCAGCGCGGCCCGCGTTCCGGAAAAGGCCAGGACCGGCAATGCCATCCCCAGCATCAGCACCAGCAACCCCACCGACAGCGACGATGCCCAATCCAGCGCGCCCATCGCCAGCATGACGACGCCCCAGCCGGCCCCGCCGACCAGCGCGCTCACCCCCAGCCACATCCAGCGCTGGGTGCGCGACAGCACGCATAGCCCACCGACCGCCAGCGCGAGATAACAGCTTAGTAGGGGCACATTGGGCTGCCCCGCCTCGACCAGGGCGGGCGCCGCCAGACCGCCGACCAGCCCCAGCAGCGCACTCGGCGCGCCAAAGCGCAGCGACAGCGCCATGGCCAGCCCCGTCACGCCCGCAAGCCCCGCAAAGGCAGTGCCCGGCCCGACCAGCCCATACAGCATGTGCGCCGCCAGGATCGCGGCATAGAGCGTCGCCAACCCCGCACCCGCCAGCGCCTGCCGCACCCGCGCGTCACGGACCCGATCCTCCAGCCGCAACGCCGCCTCGGCCCCGCCGATCAGCGCTCCGCCGAACAGCAGTCCCAGAACCACTCGCACCAGCGGCGCGAGCAGCCCTGCATCGATCGAATATTTGACCAGCAGCACGCCAGCCACGGCGAGCGTCACCCCGCCCGCCCAGATCGGAAGGCGGCGGCCGAACAGGTCCTCGAAGCTGAAGGAGGGGCGGGCCGGGCGCTCGGCTGCCATATCGATGCCTTCCCCCTTTTCCCCGTCATCCGGGGAAAAGGGGGCATCGATCTCCCGAACCTCATCCGAAGCGGACCGCGCAGGAGAGTGAGTCCCGCCTTCGCTGGATCGACGGTCGATCACGACTGCAGGTATGGGGTATGGCGGAGCGGTGTCTATGGCAACCCGCCGCTCCACGACGCTTGCGGGCGCCGCCGTCTTCACCCCGGCATCGTCATCTCCATCCCCGTCGGCGCGCCGGTAGCGAGCGGGGAAGGGCGCGTCTCCAATCCCCCCTTCCAGCAGCGCCAACCTATGCTCGGCCGCCTTCAACCGCCCGCGCATGTCGAACAGCATCACTCCGAAAACCAGCAGAACCAGCGTCACAAGCATGAGTCGAACCCCTGCAAACCCAGCCAATGGAGTCTCAGCTACCCAAAAATTACACACTGTTCAATAAAATAATTCGACAGCGTTCAATTGATCTTCTATCCGCTTGTCCATGGGCAGACGATCCGACCATAGCCGCGAACAACTGGAGGCGCTCATCCTGGAGGAAGGCCATCGCCACATGGCCGAGTCCGGTTTCGCCAAATTCTCCTCGCGGGAGGTGGCGAAGCGCATCGGCTATTCGGTGGGCACGCTCTACAATGTCTTCGGCAGCTATGACCGGCTGATCGTCGCCATCAACACACGTACCTTCGACCTCTGGGCCGCCTTTCTGGAACAGCGCCTCGCCAGCCGGCCGCAGGACAGGATCGCCGCGCTGGTGGAGGGCTATTTCCGCTTCGCATCGGAAAACACGAACATCTGGATGGCGATCTACGACCATCGCCTGCCGCCTGGCGTGCCCATGCCGGATGATTATGCCCGGCAGCGCGCCGGCCTTACGGAGGTCGTCGTGCGCGAAGTCGCGGCTGTCCTGCCGCCGGATGCGAAGGACGTGGCACCGCGCCTTGCCCGCTCGCTGGTGGCGACGGTGCATGGCCATTGCACCTTCGCGCTCAACGGCAGCTTCGCCCTTTTGGGCGAGACGGCCCCTCTCGAAATGGCCACCGCGCGGGTCAAGGAAAGCTTGAGGGCGGCAGGGGCGAAGCTTTAACATAGGCAGCAGGCACGGCAGGCGGGGCAAGCCGGAGGTAAAGGGGACATATCATGGCAAACTGGTTCGACAGTCTGGAACGCGACCTGCAATCGCCCCTTGCCGTGCGGCGCCTCGGCAGCGGTTGGTTCTCCGGCTTCTTCGCGCTGTTGCTCAGCATCACCGGGCTCTGTCTGGTCATGGCGCTACGCTGGCCCGACTGGTTTTCGACGCCCGAACTGGCGGCGCTGCATGCATGGGGCGGGCTGCGTCCCATGGTCCATGCGCTGCTGATCGGCGGCTATGCCCTGGCATTGCTCAGCCTGCTTTTGCGTACACGCAAAGCGATCGGCGTCACCGCGCTCATCGTCGCGCTGCTCGCCACCCTGCTGGGCGGAGCGGAAGTCCAGCCGCGTGAGACCCATGATTGGGGCGTGTTCTTCGGCGTCGATTTCTTCGCCGTCAACATGGTCGCCACCGGCCTGATGTTCGCCCCCATCGAGCGCCTCTTCCCACATAGGGCGCAGCAGCGCCTGTTCCGACAGGAATGGCGGGAGGACCTGTTCTATTATCTGATCAGCTCGATGATGGTGCAGCTCATCACTTTCCTCGCGCTGGCGCCGTCCAGCTTCATCAACGCCAACACCGCCGGCCTCGCAGGCATCCGCGCCATGATCGCTGGCCAGCCCTGGCCGCTCCAGTTCCTGGAAGTGGTGCTGCTGACCGATTTCGTCCAATATTGGTTCCATCGCGCCTTCCACCGCATCCCCTTCCTTTGGGGTTTCCATGCCGTGCACCATTCGGCCAGGTCCATGGATTGGCTCGCCGGCGCGCGCATGCATTTCTTCGAGATCATCGCCCTGCGCGGCGTGACATCACTGCCGCTGCTCACCTTCGGCTTTTCGCCATCGGTGATGCAGGCCTATATCGGCTTCGTCTACATCTACTCCTCGCTGCTCCACGCCAATCTGCGCGGCGACTTCAACCGCCTCGGCCGCATCGTCGCGACGCCGCGCTTCCACCACTGGCATCATGCGATAGAGGAGGTCGCGGTCGACAAGAATTTCGCGATCCACTTCCCTTTGCTGGACCGCCTGTTCGGCACCCACCATCTGCCCGACAGCGCATGGCCGACCGGCTATGGCGTGCCCGAACAGGTGCCCCAGGGCTATCGCGCGCAATTCCTCTATCCCTTCCGCCGAAAGCGCGACGCGGCCGCCTGAATCTGCTATGGTCTTCCGGCTGTCAGGGGAGTCGGACCATGGTCTACTGGATGCTCAAGGGCCGCGAATTCGCCAACTGCAACTGTGAATATGGCTGCAACTGCCAGTTCGGCGGCCTGCCCGACAAGGGGCATTGCCAGGCCGCCTTCGGCTTCGCCATCGATGAGGGGCGCCACGGCAGTACCGACCTGTCGGGCCTCAATATCGCCGCGGTCTTCCGCTGGCCCGGCCCGATCCATGAAGGGCAGGGGGAATGTGCCGCCTTCGTCGACGAACGGGCGACGGAAGCGCAGCGCAATGCCCTGCTGACGATCATGACCGGCGGCGACACCGCTCCGATGGCGACGGTCTTCGCCGTCTTCGCTTCCACCATCGCCACCATGCATGAACCCAGCTTCGTTCCTGTCGATTTTGAGGTCGACGTGGAAGGACGCAAGGGCCGCCTGCGCATCCCGGGCCATCTGGAAATGGACGGCGAACCGATCCGCAGCCCGGTGGACGGATCGGAAATCCGCGCCCAGATCCACTTGCCCGACGGCTTCGAATATGAAGTGGCGGAGGTCGGCTCCGGCGCCAGCCGCTCGATTGCGCCGATGCGGCTCGACCATGCGGCGAGCTACGGCCAGTTCGCCTATCTCCACCTCGACAGCCACGGCGTCGTCAGGGGCTGACGGTGCCGGCATTTAGCGCGGTGCTCGCCCGGCACCGCTTGATTTCGCTTGTCGCGCTTGCGGTGCTGATCCTTGTGGCCTGGGGCTGGCTGCTTTCGGGCGCGGGCATGGGCATGGCGCCGACCGCCTCCCTGCTTCCGGCCGGCTTGGCGGAAGACCCGATGCTGGCGATGATGATGCCCGGCGACATGCCATGGACCGCCGCGCAGTTCGTCGTGACGTTCGCCATGTGGTGGGTGATGATGATCGCGATGATGCTCCCCTCCGCCGCGCCGATGGTCCTCCTCTACGCTCGCGCCGCACCCGCCTCCACGCGCCCCGCGACGGAGAGCTTCACCCTGGGCTATCTGCTGGTCTGGGGCTTTTTCTCCCTGACAGCCACGCTGGCGCAGTGGCGCTTGGCCACAATGGCGATGCTGTCCCCCATGGCGATGGCGACATCCAGCCGCCCGTTGGCGGCCGCGCTCCTGATCGGGGCGGGGGCCTATCAGATCAGCCCATGGAAGGACGCCTGCCTGCGCCAGTGCCGCAATCCCGCGCAATTCCTCAGCCGCCACTATCGGCCGGGATGGACCGGCGCTTTCCGCATGGGGATGATCCACGGCGCCTGGTGCGTCGGCTGCTGCTGGATGCTGATGACGCTGTTGTTCGTGGGCGGGACCATGAACCTGGCCTGGATCGCTTTGCTGACGCTGCTGGTGGCGTTGGAGAAGCTGCTGCCTTGGGGCCGCATGGTCTCCGTGGCGGCGGGCATGGGCTGTATCCTGCTGGCATGGGCGATATTGACGGGCTGACGGTTTTCGGCCGGGGCCATGCCGGGCGCCAGCCCGATCTACGCCTCGTCCTTCTCCGCTCCCGCATGGAAGGCGATCCTCAGCGCTTCGGCCAGGCTTTTCACCTCCAGCTTCTGCATCAGGTTGGCGCGGTGGATTTCCACCGTGCGCGGGCTGATCCCCAGGTCATAGGCGATGGTCTTGTTGGGCAGCCCTTCCACCAGCCCGTCCAGCACCTCGCGCTCCCGCTCCGTCAGGATGTTGAGCCGCGCCCGCGCATCGTCCGCCCGCGCGCTCGCGCCACGGTCGGCCACGGCCACCCGCCGCGCGGCATCGACGCAGCCCAGCAACGCTGCCTTCTCGAACGGTTTTTCGATGAAGTCGCTCGCGCCCGCCTTCATCGCCGTCACCGCCATGTCGATGTCGCCATGGCCCGTCATGATCACCACGGGCAGCATGATGCCCCGCGCCCGCAGCTCGCGCTGCACCGCCAGCCCGTCCATGTCGGGCATCCGCACGTCCAGCAGCACGCAGCCCGGCTCCAGGTCGGCAGCCTCCTTCAGAAAGGGCAGGCCGCCGTCGAACAGCTTCACCGCGAAACCGCTCGTCTTCAGCATGAAGGACAATGACCGCCGGATCGCCTCGTCATCGTCCACGACATAGATGGGGAATGGCTCGCTCATGCTATGGTCCTTCTTGTTGGCCGCATTTTGCAAGCCCGTCAGCCGTGCCGGCCGACTTCAAAATGCTCTAGTCCGCTGCGTCCAGGGTGAAGTGGAAGGCCGTGCCGCCCCATTGCGACGGTCCGGCCCAGATGCGCCCGCCATGACCCTCGACGATGGTCTGGCTGATCGACAGGCCGACGCCCATGCCGGATGGCTTGGTGGTGGTGAACGGGGTGAAGAGGGTGCGTGACATCTCCGGCGCGAGCCCCGGCCCGCTGTCCGCAACGATCACCTCGACCCTGCCGTTTTCGCCGGGGATGGCGGACAGGCGCAGGATGCGCGCCGGGCTGCCGGCCATCGCCTCCACGGCGTTCTTGGTGAGGTTGATGATGACCTGCTGCAACTGCACCCGGTTGACCAGCACCTTGTCGACGCGCGGATCGACGCTGATGTCCATATCGAGGCCCCGGCTGTCGACGCCGATGAAGGCCAGCGCCGCCCCCTCCGCCAGCAACAGGCGCAGGGGTTCGGGTTGCCGCATCGTCTCGCCGCGCTTGATGAACTCGCGCAGGGACCGGATGATCTCCCCCGCGCGCAGCGCCTGGGCCGCGCTTTCCGCCATCGCCTCGCGCAGCAGATCGCGGTCCACCGGACCCTCGGCGTCGAGCATGTCGCGCCCCGCCTCCAGATAATTGGCGATGGCGGTCAACGGCTGGTTGAGTTCATGCGCAAGGGCCGACGCCAGCGTGCCCATCGCCGTCACGCGGCCCGCATGGGCCAGTTCCGCCTGCAGGTCCGCCACGCGCCGCTCGGCCTGCTGGCTCTCGGTCAGGTCGCGGATGAAGCCGGTGAACAGCCGCCGCCCCTCGTCCTGCACCTCGCCCACAGACAGTTCGATGGGAAAGGTCGACCCGTCCCGCCGCCGCGCGCTGGTCAGGCGGCCGATGCCGATGATCCGCTTTTCGCCCGTGGACAGATAATGGCCGATATAGCCGTCATGCCTCTCCCGGTCGGGGGAGGGCATCAGCATCGAGATATTCTCGCCCAGCACATCGCTTTCGGCATATTGGAACATGCGCTGGGCCGCCGCGCTGAAGGACACGATCTGCCCGTGCATGTCGATGACGATCAGCGCGTCCGGCACGGTCGCCAGGATCGAGCCGAGCAGCGCCTGTTCCAGGCTGTGCTCGCGCTGCGTCAAGCCTTCCGTCTCATCGTCCGCTACCGCCATGCTCCCACCATGCCGTGGCTTCAGTGCGCCAGCAAGAGCGGAACATGTATCTCGCGCAACATGGCGCGGGTGACGCCGCCGAACACCATTTCCCTGAGCCGGCTATGGCCGAAGGCGCCCATCACCACCCAGTCCGGCTTCAGCGTGCCGACCGCAGCCTTCAGTGCCGCTTCGACGGTCCGGCCATCCTGCGGCCAGCTATGGAACTGGCATTTGATGCCATGGCGGGCCAGATATTCGGGCGCGTCGGTCGCGGGGAAGGGATATTTGCCCGCTTCCTCGACCGTCACGACATGCACCTCCTCCGCCAGCTTCAGCAGCGGCACGGACAGGCGCAGCGCGGCGGAGGCTTCCTGCGAGCCCTCCCACGCCACGACGGCGCGGCCCGTCACCGGAAAGGACTTCGCCTCCTGCGGCACGGCGATCACGGGAACCCGCCCGGCCAGCGCCAGATCGGCGGCCAGATGCAGCGGGTCGGCGAATTCCCGGCGCGGCCCGGACGGCAGCGTGACGATCATGCCGTCGGTCAGCGTCGCGGCGGACAGCAGGCCATGGACGACATCGCCCTCCACATGGCGCCAGTCCCAGCTCACGTCCTCGCGGCGCAGCCGATCCTCGGTGCGCATTCGCGCCTTTTCATCGATGTCGTAAAGCTCCGCCATCATCGCGGGGGCCATGGACGCGCCGCCATACATGTCGGCCGCCACGAAATCCGGCATGGCGGTCACCTGCACGCAATGGATATGCGCGCCCGATGCGCGGGCGAGATCGCAGGCCGCCTGCAAGCGGCTTTCCGCGCCATGATCTTCATGAATGTGCAGCAGGACCGATTTCATCGTCTGTCTCCCGGCAAGCGTCTCTTCACCCTCTGGCTAGGACTGCCCCGGCGCGGTCGCCATCAGGAATAATCCTTATATCTCTTTCCGCCGCGGAATCCGATTGCAATGGTCATGAGTTGGACGACCATACGCCTTGAACTTGCCCGGACGCCGGCCTTTCCCAACGGATCGGCAGCGCGAAGCTATGTCCTGCGCCTGCCGCTCGGCAGCGGCGGCGTGATCGACGAAAGGGAATATCGCATCCATCCCGAACTGGCGACGGCGCGGCGGTTCTGGCCCAATGAGCCGGACCGGCACGGTACGCTGCTGCACACCCGGCATGGCTGGGCGCTGTCCTATGAGCCGGGGGAGGCGGATGACGAGAAAATCTATCGGCTGGACGCGCATGCCATCCATCCGGGCGCCTATCTGACCCTGACCGACCCGGACGGGGAATGCCTGCCCTTCGTGGTGAAGGGGCTCAGCCCGGCCTGATCGCAGGCGCGCCGGACCGCCGCTTTGGGTCCTGAGCCTAGGCCCGTTCCCATTGCGTCTGCGCGCGGCCATCCTCAAATGCGCACCCAACCGCAACAGCTTCCTCCAAAAACATCCTATTTCTCCAACAGGGCCCATTCGGCCTGTCCTATTCCGTCCCTGCCGCGCTATCTCGCGTCCCTCTTTGAAACGTCCGATCAAAATCCCGCCTTCGCATACGCGCGCGCTGGCACGCGTGCGCGTACACTGTGAACTTCGACGTAAAACCGCCATTTTCGGCTCGTCATCATCTGAATGTCGATTGGCTCTAAGCCGGCTCCTTCGCCCGCTGCACGATGCTGTCGGCCAGCTTCGCATTGACCTACGCCAGATGATCGAAATGCGCCTCATAATGCGCCATGCCCTGGCTCATCGAGCGGATCTCGGCTTCCAGCCCCTGCAACCCAGCCTCAGGGAGGAGGACCTCCAGCACGTCCCAATGGTGCCAGCCGTCCCGCGTCGTCATCCGCAACATCTGGCCCCGGCGGCTCGCAATGGCGGATGTGATGCGGGACGTGGCGGCGCCCGGACTCATGATCGTCACATGGGCGACCGGTTCCAGCAGATAGGGTGACGCCGCCGCCAGGGCGTCGGCCATGGCGATGCGCCCGGCGGTGCGGAAGGCGAGTTCGGAACTGTCGACGCTGTGGAACGATCCATCCACCAGCACCGCGCAGACATCCACGACGGGAAAGCCGAGCGGCCCCCTTGCGACGGCGTCGATCACGCCCTTCTCGACCGCCGGAATATATTGCCGGGGCACCGCGCCGCCAGTGATCCGTTCCTCGAAACGCACGCCTTCGCCCCGTTCGAGAGGACGGACTTCCAGCACGACGTCCCCGAACTGGCCATGGCCGCCGGATTGCTTCTTGTGGCGGCCACGCTGGGTCACGGCCTTGCGGATCGATTCGCGATAGGCAATCGTCGGCGCCTGAACGGACACGGCGACGCCGTAACGCCGCTTCAGCCGGTCGATTGCGACGGCGAGATGGTCCTCGCTCATGCCGTGCAGCAGGGTCTCCCGCGAACCTTCATCCTGGTCCCAGTGCAGCCCGGCATCCTCTTCGGCCAGCCGGTTGAGGGCGGTGGAAAGCCGCACCTCGTCCTTATGGTCCTTCGCCGCGATCGCCAGCGCGCAGTTCGCCGCCCTCTTCTCCACCGGCAGGCCGGGCTGCGGGGCCGTGCCGGCCATGCCGATCAGCTCGCCTGCCTGAACGGCCTCGACCTTGGCGATGCCGACGATGGAGCCGGCTTCGGCCGCCGGGATCTTCGCCGTCGCCATGCCCTGGATCGCGAACAATCCGCCGGGCCTTAATGGCCGCCCCTTGCCGTCGGCCATCTCCGCCCCGTCGGCAAGTGCGCCGCCGAAGATGCGGGCCAGCGCCAGCCGGCCGACCGTCGCCGCGTGGGAGATTTTGAAGATCTGCGCCGCTTCGCCCCTGATCGCCAGTCGCTCCGCCGTCCGGGCGGGCGCGGGCGTGTCATGGCGCAGCATCTTCAACAGCCGTCGGATGCCGAAACCGTTGGAGGCGGAACCGAACAGCACCGGGACGATCAGGCCGCTGGCGGTCTCCCGCGCCAGATCGGCAAAGACGGTTTCCAGGCTGGGCTGTTCGTCGGACAGCAATTGTTCGAGCAACAGGTCGTCATGGTCGGCCAATTGTTCCAGCATGTGGAAACGCGCCGCGCTTTCATCGTCCTTCACATGCGGGGCGAGCGCGACCTGCTGCGATTTCCTGCCCGTCTCATAATGATAGGCGCGCTCCAGCGCGAGGTCGACGAAGCCCGCGACTCGTTCCCCGGCGCGGATCGGGATCTGGCGCGCCACCAGGGCGGCGGCGCTCATCGGCGCGAGCGCCGTCAACAGGTCCTCTATGCTGCCCCGCGCCTGATCGATCTTGTTGACGAACAAGGCGTGCGGGATGCCCGCGCCCTCCAGCCTGCGCAGCACCGGCTGGGCCAGCGCGGCGCGCTCGGGATCGGGATCGATCACCACGACGGCAAGGTCGGCCATGTCGAGCGCAGATGCCCCATCCGCGGCGAAGCCCGGCGCGCCGGGCACGTCGATCAGCGCGAACCGGTCGCCCATCCATTCGAAATGCATCAGGTTGAGTTCGGTGGAACTGCCCCGTTCGCGCGCCTCCGGGCTGGCGTCGCCCGTGCTGTTTCCCGCCTGAACCGATCCCTGGCGCGGGATCGCGCCGGTTATGAACAGCATCGCTTCGGCAAGGCTGGTCTTGCCCGCCCCGGCGGGTCCGACGAGCGCGATGGCCCGGGTGTAACAGCCGCTCATCCTGGCTCTCCTCCAATCCATCCGTCTCTCTTGATGAAGCCGGTCGCTTGGAAGCAGGGATGTTCGTCCCATATCGGCCGGAACGCAAGGGCGAGATCGTCCATCCCATGCTATGGCCCCGCGCAACGATTCATTGGAGAGCGACATGCTGCCCGCCCGGACCTTCAGCATCACCATCGCCCGCGATTGGCGCGCACTTTACGAAATCATCTGGCGGCCGGAATATTTCCCGCGCTGGGCGTCGGGCCTTGCCGAATCCGGCTTGCGGCAGGAAGGCGCGCACTGGCTGGCCGATGGCCCCGAAGGTCCGATCCGCATCCGCTTCACGCCGCATAATGTCTATGGCGTGATGGATCATCATGTCGACCTGGGCAACGGCGAGGAGGTGTTTGTCCCGCTGCGCGTCGTGCAGAATGGCGAAGGGGCGGAAGTCATGCTCACGCTGTTCCGCCAACCCGACATGGACGATGACCGATTCGCCGCCGACATCCGCTGGATCAACCGCGACCTGAAGGCCTTGAAAGCGTTGATCGAAAGCTAGGGTGCACGCAGGCCCGACCCGCAAAACACCCTTCTTATACTGCTAATGACTTGCAACATCCTGCTCATTTGGCTAGCGGACGAGCAGCCTTATGGGGGAAAGAATGCATATCCGCTCGTCTGTCCTGTTCGCCACCAGCGCGCTCGCGCTGTTGAGCCAGCCTGCGCTGGCCCAGTCCGAACCTGCAGCCGAGGATGCCGGCCCGATCATCGTGACTGCGGCGCGCACGATCCTGCCCGCCAACGCCCTGCCGCTGACCATCGACGTCATCGATCAGGAAACGCTCAACCAGCAGGTCGCAATCGGCGGGTCCATCGTCGATGCGGTGTCCGCGCTGACCCCCTCCTTCTCGCCGACGCGGCAGAAGCTGTCCGGCGCGGGGGAGACGCTGCGCGGCCGCTCGCCGCTTTATGCGATCAACGGCATTCCGCAGACCGCTCCGCTGCGCGACGGAGCGAGGGATGGCTTCACCATCGATCCTTTCTTCATCGACCGGGTGGAGCTGATCTACGGCTCCAATGCGCTGCAGGGGATCGGCGGCACGGGCGGCATCGTCAACCAGGTGACCGTTGCGCCTCCCCAGGCGGATGGACTGACCGGCCGGATGTTGGTGCAGGGCAATGCCGACACCGGCTTTCGCAGCGACGGCATCGGGGGCAAGGTGGCGGGGCTGATCGGCTGGCGTTCCGGGCGGTGGGATGCGACGGTGGGCGCAGCCTATGAGAAGCGCGGCGCCTTTTACGACGGCCATGGCAATCGCGTCGGCACCGACCTGACCCAGGGCGAGACGCAGGATAGCCGGAGTTGGTCGTTGTTCGGCCGCTTCGGCTATGCGCTCAGCGACAGCGCCCGGCTGGACCTGACCATGAGCCGCTTCCAGTTGAAGGGAGAGGGCGATTATGTCGCAGCGGACGGTGACTATCGCGTCGACCGGCCGACCACCTCTGTGCGCGGCACGCCGCCGGGCGTTCCCGCCACCAACCGTACCGAAAGCGCGGCGGTGACACTGACCGACAGCGATTTGTGGGGCGGCAATTTCATCGCCCAGCTCTTCTTCAACCGCTCGCGCGACACCTATGGCGGGGAGGTGGCGCCGATCGCCAGCTTCCAGGACCCGCGCATCGCGCCCAGGGATACGCTGTTCGACCAGTCGCAGAACCGCAGCCGCAAATATGGCGGCAAGATCAGCTATGAACGCGCGATGCCGGGGTTCGAGGCGCTGACCGCCACCATCGGCTTCGACGCGCTCTATGACCTGACCGAACAGCGGCTGATCGCGACCGGTCGGACCTGGGTGCCGCCGACCGACTATCGCAGCCTCGCGCCCTTCGCCCAGTTCAATCTGGCGCTGTTCGACAAGAAGCTGCGCGTGGCGGGCGGATTGCGTCATGAGGATGTGCGCATCAGCATCGACGACTATCATACCCTCTGGACCTATGGCGGGGGCGTCGACGTCGCGGGCGGCAGGCCGACTTTCAGCGATACGCTGCTCAATGGTGGCGTGATCCTGGAACCCTGGGCCGGCATCCGCGCCTATGCCAGCTATGCCGAGGGCTATACCGTGCCCGATGTCGGCCGGATCGCCCGGGCAGTCGCCACGCCCGGCGTCGACATCGACGATTATGTGAATATCAGCCCGATCGTCTCCAACAACCGGGAGATCGGATTCGAAGTGAAGCGAGGCCCGATCGACGCCAGCGCGGCCTATTTCTGGTCGACCAGCAAGAACGGATCGCTGCTGGTGCAGAGCGGCGGAGTGTTTGAGGTCCAGCGTCAGCGGGTGGAAATACAGGGGCTGGAACTGAACCTGTCGGCCAGGACGCCTTTGCCGGGGCTGACCCTCTCGACCGGCTATGCCCATCTGATCGGTCGCACCGACGGATCGGACAATGGCATCGACAAGGTGGATCGCGATCTGGACGGCGCCAATATCTCGCCTGACCGTCTGAACCTGGCCGCCAGCTATGTGCACGGTCCGGTTTCAGCGCGCATCCAGACGCAATTCTTCCTGTCCCGGCAGTTCGAACGGACGCCGGGCGCCTATCCGCCGCTCTACCGGTTCGACGGCTATGACGTGACCGATCTGTCGCTGCGTTACCAGACCCGGTTCGGGGCATTGACGCTCGCGGCGCAGAATATCTTCGACACATTCTACATCGATTATTACAGCCAGACCGTCCGGCCCAATGACAACGCCCATTATTTCGCGGGACGCGGCCGCAATTTCACCCTCTCATGGGACTATAGGTTCTAGTGAAGCTGATCGACACCCTCCATCGCTGGACCGGCGGGCTGATCGGGCTGCTGCTCGCCCTTCTGGGCCTTAGCGGCGCGTTGCTGGTGCATAAAAATGCCTGGACCCTGGCGCCCCATGCCGGCGACCCGCGCGTGGAGGATGTCCGCCAACTGGCCGAGACGACGCAGCGCATCATGGCCGATCCGGCGGGACGGCCCCAGTCGATCAGCTATGCGTCCGATGATTTCGGGTTGCTGAAGCTGCTGTTCGACAATGGCGGCGGCGCCTATGCAGACCAGCGGGGTGCCATGGTGACGCGGTGGAGCAGCCAGTGGGAGCGGCCCGAACTCTGGCTGTTCGACTTCCACCATCATCTCTTTTCCGGCGAGACGGGCGATTGGGTGATCGGCATCGCCGCGCTTTGCGGCCTGTTCTTCGTGTTCACCGGCCTCATCCTCTGGTGGCGCACGCGGCGGACTTTCGAATGGCGCCTATGGCCGGCGCGGATGAGCCGCCCTGCGATCGTGCGGCATCACCGCGATCTGGGCGTCGTCGTCGCGCCGCTGCTGCTGCTGTCGCTGGTCACAGGGGCCGTGCTGGTGTTCCGGCCGATGGCGGCGCTGCTGTTCGGGCCGGGGGCGCCAGCGCAGATCGACAAGGCGCTCGCTCCACCGCCGCCGCGCGACGCCAAACTCGGCGAAGGGCTTGACTGGGCGGCCATGGTCATGACGGCCAAGGCGCGCTTTCCCGATGCGGAGTTGCGCAGCCTCAGCCTGCCGCGCAAGGATAATGGGTTGATCGCAATCCGCATGCGGCGGCCGCAGGAATGGCTGCCCAATGGCCGCACCACCCTCTGGTTCGCGGCGGACAGCGGCGCGCTGGTTGCGGCGCGCGATGCCGCGACGCTGCCGATGGCGGTGAAGGGCTATAATCTGCTCTACCCGCTCCACGCGGCGAAGGTCGGCGGTCTGGCGTTCAGGCTGGTCATGACCCTGTCGGGCCTGGCGATGACGCTGCTCGGCACGCTGACAGTCTGGACCTTCTGGTTCAGGCGTCCCGTAAAACCGGCGCGTGCTCGTCAAATGGCGATCAGCGCGTAGGGACGGTCGAACCGCTCCGACAGGACGAACTGCGCGCAATTATAGACCGGAACGCCGCCGGGCGTTTTCCCCTCAAAGGCGCCGCGATGAGCGTGGCCGTGGACGGCGAAGCGGACATTGTCGAACCTGTCGATCGCCTCGGCCAGCCGTGAGGAACCGAGAAAGGGGAAAATCTCCTGCGGCTCCCCCTGCACCGTGTCCACCACCGGCGCATAGTGCAGCACGGCCACGGTCCGTTCCGTCCGCAGGGATCGCAGCGCATTTTCCAGTTTGCGCGCCTCGTTGATCGATTCCTCGACGAAGCCCTTGATCGCGCTTTCCCCGAAAGCGCCAAGCTCCCCCCGGCCGAAACCGCCGACAAAGCCCTTTACCCCGGCAAAGCCGATGCCCTTTATCTCGACCGCCTGATCGTCCAGCACGGTCACGCCCGCGCCGCGCAATATCTGCGCCACGACCTCAGGCTGGCCGCATTCATGGTCGTGATTGCCCAGTACCGCGACCGTCGGAATGGTGCAGCTTCGCAGGTCTTCGGCCAGTATCTCGGCCTCCCGCGTCTTGCCGAAATTGGTGAGGTCGCCGCATAGCGCCAATATGTCCGCCTGAGCCGAAATCTCCTCGAACATGGCGCGGTAGCGATGTTCGGACGCATCGGTGACATGCAGGTCCCCGACGGCGGCGAGGACAAGGCTGTCCTTGGGCCGCGGCTCACTGGTTGCGATCATGGCTCTCCTCCAGCCCCTTGCCGACCACGTCGGCAAAGCCCCATTCGGTGATGTCGACCAGATAGTCGCGCGGTGAAAGCAGCCGTCCCCGGCACACCCGCAGATTGGGGACAGGCAGTTCGGCGCGGGTCTGCAAGCGCCCCAGCAATTCCTCGAACAGCCAGAGCGGAATGCAATGGCGTTCCGTCGGATAGATGAAGCGGAAATTCAGCAGGTGGATGAGCAGCACTTCCCAGTGCAGTTCCATCGCGTCCAGCAGGCGTTGCCAGTCGATATGTTCATGCTGCCGCAGGATGATGTGCGCGACGTCCGCGCCGTCATAGCGGTAGCGGTCCTGGATGAAGACCTTCGAGAGGATGAATTCGGTCGGCGGCGTGATCCGCACCGTCGTGCCATAGACCTCCGCATGGGAGACATCGCGGAACCATTCCTCCGTCACGGGCAGGCTGGCGGAGGAGATGTTGTAGATGACGTCGAAGAAATTGCCGTCGCGCCAGACCTTGCCGATCCAGCGTTCATCCTCGAATTCGACGCGATGTCCCAGCGCCTTGAAATAGGCGAGGATGCGGGGCGCGTCGCCGGGCTTGCAGAAGACGTCCAGATCCTTGGTCGGCCGCATGATGCCGGTATGGCATCCCAGCGCATAGGTGCCCGACAGCATGAAGGGGATGCCGGATTCCACCAGATGCGCAAGGCTTTCGGCGTAGAATTCGGCAGCCTCCGGCGGGGGATCGAAGGTGACGGGGTACTGGCTCATCACCTTGGGGAACGGACAAGCGGGCGCTTCCGTTCCCCTGCCGGGCAGAAGCCTATCGCATCGTCGGGATGACGAAGCTCTGGTCGATCACCGCGCCGCCGTCGGGCCAGCGCTGTGTGATCTTCTTGGTGCGGGTGTAGAAGCGCACGCCGTCCATGCCGTACTGGTCGAGATCGCCGAAGCCCGAACGCTTCCAGCCGCCGAAGCTGTGATAGGCGACCGGCACCGGGATCGGCACGTTGATGCCGACCATGCCGACTTCGACATCGGCGGTGAATTTGCGCGCATAGTCGCCGTTGCGGGTGAAGATGGCGACGCCATTGCCATATTGATGCTTCGACGGATAGCTGAGCGCCTCCTCGAAGGTCTGGGCGCGCAGGATCTGGAGCACCGGGCCGAAAATCTCGTCCTGATAGCTCTTCATCTGCGGCGTCACCCGGTCGATCAGCGTCGGGGCGAGATAGAAGCCCTCCTCATAGCCCTGAAGCGAGAAGCCGCGTCCGTCGACCACGATTTCCGCGCCTTCGTCGGCCGCCATCTGGATATAGTTTTCGACCCGCGCCTTGTGCACGCCGGTGACGAGCGGGCCATATTGCGCGTCGGGATCGGTCGGGATGCCGGGACGGAGCGTTTCGATGGCGTCCAGCAGCTTGGCGCGGAAGGCGTCGGCCGTGGCTTCGCCCACCGGCACCACCACCGGCAGCGCCATGCAGCGCTCGCCCGCCGAGCCATAGGCCGCGCCAACGATGTCGGCCACCGCCTGATCCATGTCGGCGTCGGGCAGGATGATGCCATGATTCTTGGCGCCGCCCATCGCCTGCACGCGCTTGCCGTTCTGCGCGCCGCGGGCATAGACGTAATTGGCGATGTCGGACGATCCGACGAAGCTGACCGCCTTGATGGCGGGATGGTCGAGAATGGCGTCGACCATCTCCTTGTCGCCATGGACGACGTTCAGGATGCCGGCGGGCATGCCTGCCTCCATGGCGAGTTCAGCGAGGCGCACCGGGACGGAGGGGTCGCGTTCCGAGGGCTTGAGGATGAAGGCGTTGCCGCAGGCGATGGCCATGGCGCTCATCCAGAGGGGGATCATCGCGGGGAAGTTGAAGGGGGTGATGCCAGCGGCGATGCCCAGCGGCTGGCGCATGGAATAGACGTCGATGCCCGGACCCGCGCCCTGGGTGTATTCGCCCTTCAGCAGATGGGGGATGCCGCAGGCGAATTCGACGACTTCCAGGCCGCGCTGGATGTCGCCCTTCGCATCAGCGACGACCTTGCCATGTTCGGAGGAGAGCAGGACGGCCAGTTCGTCCATATTCTGTTCGATCAGTTCCTTGAAGCGGAACATGACGCGGGCGCGGCGCTGGGGGTTGGTGGCGGCCCATTCGGGCTGGGCGGCGAGGGCGGAATCCACCGCCTTCTGGAGATGGGCGGCGGTGGCGAGTTCGACCTGCGCCTGGACAGCGCCGGTGGCGGGGTTCAGCACGTCGGACAGGCGGGCGCCGGCGAGCGGGGCGGATTGTCCATGAATGAAATGAGTAATTGAACGCATTTTTCCGGTTTCCTCTCCTGCCGGTGGATGGCTTTGGTATAGACGGGTCAGCTTTGCAGATATACGGGTATGTGGACACATTGGTTGTGCGGATTTGCCCATGCTGAATTCCGACGAACTGCGCCTGTTCCTGGCCGTGATGCGGGAGGGCAACATGCTGGCCGCCGCGCGCCGGGTCGGGGTGGATCATAGCACGGTCGCCCGCCGCCTGACCAATATGGAGGCGACGCTGGGCGCGCGGCTGTTCGACCGCAGCCCGCGCGGGGTGACGCCGACGCCCGCCGCCTTCGCGCTGGTTTCCCATGCCGAGCGGATCGAGAGCGAGCTGCTCGCCGCGATGAGCAGCGTCGCGGGGCGCGACCGGGAGGTGGAGGGGACGGTGCGGCTCGCCACGCCGGAGGCCTTTGCCAGCCATCTGATCGCGCCGCGCGTGGCCGAGTTGCGCGAGCGCCATCCGCGCCTGACGTTGGAGCTTGCGTCCGAAAGCAAGGCGGCCAGCCTGTCGCGGCGGGAGGCGGAGATCGCCGTGATGCTGAAGCCGCCGCCCAAGGGACGGTTCGTGACCCGCAAGCTGGCCGATTACCGCCTGGGCCTCTATGCGTCGAAAGCCTATCTGGCGCGGGAGGGGGTGCCGACGGGGCGGGGCGACCTGAGCCGTCATGTCTTCGTTTCCTATATCGAGGAACTGGCCGGGTTCGCGGAGATGATCGCGCTGGACCAGCTGTTGCCCGGCGCGGCCATCGTCTTCCGCGCCAGTTCCAGCGCCGCGCAGCATGCGGCGGTGGCGGCGGGGATGGGGCTGGGCGTGCTGCATGTCTTCGCGGCGGCGGAGGACGAGCGGCTGGTGCAGTTGTTTCCGGAGTCGATGCCGGAGTCGATGGAGGTGTGGCGCAGCTATTGGCTGGTGATGCATGCCGATCTGCAGAGGCTGCCCAGGGTGCGGGCGGCGGCGGATTTTCTGGAGGAGGTGACGCGGGAGATGCGGGAGCGCTTATAGGGGCGCGGGCCGATCCCCGACCGCCGCCTTCGGCGGGAGATCGGGCGTTCAGGCCGCCATCTTCACGGGGATGGCGGGATCGGCCAGCTTTGTCCGGTCGACCGCGACGCCCTTCAGGATCAGGGTGCGGGCGCCCATGAAATCCCTGGGGCTGTTGATGGCGTCGACCGCGATCACCCGGCCCCCGCGCAGATAGAGGGCGGTGAACGGACCGTTTTCCGGATCGCCGCGCACGACCATGTCGTCGGCATCCCGGTTGAGGCCGGCGGATTGCAGCCTGATGTCATACTGGTCGGACCAGAAGGTCGGCAGCGCGCGATATTCGGCCGGCGCCCCCAATATGGTGTCGGCGGCGGTGGCGGCGGAATCCATCGCATGCTGCACGGATTCGAGCCGCCAGAGCCCGCCCGCATGGGGATTGGGGTGCCGCGCGCAGTCGCCTATCGCCAATATGCCTTCCGCCGAGGTCCGGCAATATCCGTCCACCAGCACGCCGCCGTCGCAGGCGATGTCCGCCTGTTCCGCGAGCGCCGTTTCCGCATCGATGCCGATGCCGACGATGGCGATGTCGACGGGGATTTCCCCGCCCGAGGCCAGGCGGATGGCAGAGACGCGATCCGCGCCGGAAAAGTCCGCAATCCGCTCGCCCAGGCGCAGGTCGACGCCCCGGCGGCGATGCTGCCGTTCGAAGAAATCGGAGAGCAGGGGGGAGGTGACGCGCTGGAGGACGCGGGGCTGCGCCTCGATGACGACGACTTCATGCCCCATTTCGCGCGCCGCCGCCGCGACCTCCAGCCCGACATAGCCCGCGCCGACGAGGCCGACGCGGCCGCCGCCGCGAAGCCCCGCCCGAATGGCGTCCACATCCGCGACGGTGCGCAGATGATGGATGCCCGGCAGGCCGGAACCGGGGCAGCGCAGGGTGCGCGCCCTGCCGCCGGTCGCCAGCACGCACCATCCGAAGCGGATCGTCCGGCCATCGTCCAGTTCGGCGCGCCGCCCGGCGGG
Organism: Sphingobium sp. RSMS; assembly: GCF_005406185.4. Taxonomy (NCBI): domain Bacteria; kingdom Pseudomonadati; phylum Pseudomonadota; class Alphaproteobacteria; order Sphingomonadales; family Sphingobiaceae; genus Sphingobium; species Sphingobium sp. RSMS. Next base: position 67,501 of record NZ_CM191258.1, read on the forward strand.
ATCGAGCGAACGGACCCTGCATCCCAGTTCGAACCGGACCCGCTGTTCGTCCCAATAGCCGCTGTCCCGCAGCAGCAGCCGGTCGATCTGCACGGCGCCGACCAGATAGGCCTTGGAGAGGGGAGGGCGGTCATAGGGCAGGCAGTCCTCTTCGCCCGCCACGGCGATGCTGCCGGCAAAGCCCTTCTGCCGCAGCGCAATGGCCAGATGCGCGCCCGCATGGCCGCCGCCGACGATGAGGACGTCCGTTTGCTCGTTCAATGCGATTCTCCTCCCCTGTGCGCGGTCGCCGGGCGACGATCCGGCGCGTTTCCGGGCCGTCGCGGGCGCGCCGCCGCCGCGCCGCGCGAACGGATTGCCGGGCGGCGAGGGGCAACGGCCTGTTTCTCATCGACATTGCGGATCGTTCGGGCCGGCGACAGCCCATGCCGATGCTTCGAAGCTGGGCCAAAATCGCCGCGGCAACTATCCCCTGAGCGCAGGCCTTGCCCTGATCGCGCGGTCTTTTCGGGCGGCAGGCTTGACCCGGCCCTGTAATAAGAGTGTCATCGCGAAAGGGACGAGGCTGTAACGACATCCAGCCATGACGGCCTGCAAATGGCGGTCGTCCGCGCTTCCGGCACGCTGCGTTCCGGATCGCGGGACCGCCATGTCCGGCGCGTCATTTTCCGGATGTCGATGCAGCCGAGGGAGGGCCGTGTCGATGATCCGTCGCCGGGGTGGGCAGCGTCCACCGGAGCGAGGCAGGCGTTTCAAGCCGGGTCGGGGACCGGGCCAGGGAGGACGAGCATGTTGACGCAAATGGCTGCGCCGAGCCGCTTCTGGAATGGCGAGGCGCTTCCGCTGGTTCAGTGGAACAGGTTCAGCAGCACCGACGCGGGCGATGTCGAGGCGCATATGAGCCGGATGTTCTGCCCCCACAGGCTGGACGTGCAGGGCGGGCGGCCGCCGATCGATTTCCGCCACAATCAGGCGCAGCTCAAGGCGCTGACCTTCAACGCGCAGGATTATGGCAATCCCTTCGGGCGGATTTCCATCGACGTGCCGCAGATGGGGCAGATCTATCTGGTGCAATTCTCGCTGACGGGCACGTCCTTCATCACCCATGACAGGGACAGTTTCAGCCTGGCGCCCGGCGAGATGTGCGTGCTGGCCCCGGCTTCGCATTTCCGCCAGACGTTCGAGGCGGGCTACAAGCATTTCACCATCAAGATACCCAAGGCCGATCTGGAGCAGGTGCTGGCGAGCGAACTGGGGTTCCGGCCGGACGATCTGGTCTTTTCGACCCGGCCGGTGCCGCTGGTGGGGGCGGCGCAGGCCTTTGCCCATCTGGTCCGTACTATCTGCGACGACATCGATTACGGGCTGACGGGCTATACCCATCCCCGCGCGAGCGGCGCGGTGGAGGATACGCTGAAGCGCCTGCTGCTGGCGGCGGTGCCGCACAATCATTCCGAACTGTTCGACAGCGCGCCATCCGGGCCCGCGCCCTATTATGTGCGGCGCGTCGAGGATTTCGTGCGGGGCCATGCGTGCGAGGCGATCTCCCTGATCGACATGATCGAGATTTCCGGGGTCAGCGCGCGGTCGCTGCATGCGGGGTTCCGGCGGTTTCGCGGGGTGACGCCGATGGTTTACCTCAAAAATGTGCGGCTGGACCTGGCGCGCAAGATGCTGCTGGGCGGCGTGGAGGAGGGGCATAGCGTGACCGATGTCGCGCTGGCCTGCGGGTTCAGCCATTTGAGCAAATTCGCGCGTGACTATGCGGAGCGGTTCGGGGAGCGGCCCTCGGCTACGTTGCGGCAGTTGAAGGGGTGAGGGGCGGGCGCGTGTCAGTTCTGTTCCGGTGGGATTGAGGCGCAGCGTACTCCTGCGAAGGCACTCGAACGAGACGAGTGGCTCGTGAGAGTCCAGTTCCAGCGGCGGGACTGGGTTCCTGCCTTCGCAGGAACAGGGTGGAGGTTTGACTTAAGCGCTGCACCGACCATCAGGGCGCGATATGCACCGCGCCGTCGATGATCTCTACCGCATAGGTTTTGAGCGCGATGGAGCAGGGGGCCGCGCAGGCCGCGCCGGTCTTGATGTCGAAGCTGCCGAGGTGGAAGGGGCAGACGATCTTGCCATCCTCTATCTCGCCTTCCGCCAGCGAGGCTTCGCCATGGGTGCAGAGGTCGTCGGTGGCGAACACCTCCCCGTCCAGCAGATAGACGGCGATGCCGTGGCCGCCGTCCAGTTCGACGCGGTGCACTTCGTCTTCGCTGAGATCGTCGATTGCGCAGAGGCGGATCATGGGGCGAACGCTTTCTTGATCGCCCAGGGGGGCGTCGCCACGCCCTGCACGCGCAGGTCCAGCTTCACGGACGTGAATTTCCATTCTTCTTCCTCATATATTGTCAGGCTGTCGTACCAGCCGCCCAGCCAGCGATCTTCCGGGCCGGAGTCCCCGGCCATGGTGGACAGTTCCCAAAGATACCAGCGGCAGCGCGCCGAGCGGGCGTCTTCCATAAATTCGACATGGGGGGCGACCATATAGTGGATCGACCACAGCACCTGTTCGGCGGCGATGCGGGCGAGGCCCTGGGCAATGGCGGCGGCGCCGTGGAAGGTGGCGAAGCCCTCCGCCGACCAGGTGGCGTCCGCGTGGAACAGCGGTCGCATGATCGCCGGATCGTTCCTTCGGTCCGCGCCGTGGGCGTAGCGCGCCACGAGACCTTCCATCTCCTGGCGCGCTTCGATGCGGAACAGCCGTTCCTCCATGGGCAGGGGGGCCATATTCAGGCGGCCATCGGGCGCAGCCCGCGCCATGTCTCCTGCCCGCCATGGACGGCGACGAAGCGCGCCTCCTCGAACGCATAGGGGACGCCGGGGGAGCCGGAATACAGTTCGATATGCGGGGCGACCTCGGCCAGCGAGAGGGCGAGATTGTAGAGGGGGTGGTGGCTTTCCGGCAGCGCGCCCAGCGGGAAGCGGTCGACCTCCGCCAGCGCGTCCGGCAGGCGGGGCAGCATGCGGTCGTAGAAGGCGCGCAGTTCCGCCGCGTTCGACGCCTGCCGCTTGCGCTGGCGCTGGTCGGCCGTCGGCAGGTTCCAGTCGAGGCAAAGGGAGAGGTCTTCGAAGCCGGTGGGCAAAGTGGGTTGCGTCATGGTCTTTTCCCCCTCACGCATTGACATATCGGTCGACCACGGCGGCGCTGTGGCGGATGAGGATTTCGTCGTCCTGGAGATTCTGGACGAGCTTGGCGCGGGACTGCATCGCCCTTTGCGTGTCCTCCATGGTGGCGGTGTCCTCCAGCCAGGCGTTGCGCTGGAGCGTCATCGCATGTTCGATGGCCCAGCGTTCGGCGTTGGTCTTTGGCGGGCGGACATAATAGCGGCCCTCCCAGAGCGTGCGGTTATGGGCGATGGGCCAGAATTGGTGGGTGAACCAGATGCCTTCCGACACGTGGATCAGCGTGTTGGGGAAGAGGACGCTGAGTTCGAAGGCGAAATCGTCGCGCTTGTCCGGGTTGATCGCGGGGGGCAGCATGGATTCGGCGCGCTGGGTGACGAGCGAGGCGCCGGCGATGCTATTGGCGATGCCCGCGACCGGGGTGGGTTTCGCGCCCAGCGTCAGGCAGACGGCGCAGCTGCGGTGCGGGCCCATCAGCTTCACATTTTGCAGCCCGGTGGAGAAGGTGTTGGGGAAGGAGCCGGCATGGATGGTGTCGACATGATAGGCCTCCGCAAAGGCGTCGTGCGCGACCTTCCAATTGCATTCCAGTTCGGTGTGGTAGGTGAACTGGTAGCTGAGTTCGGCAAAGGGGAAGCCCGCGAAATGCGCGGCATAGTCGCCCAGAAAATCGGTCAGGCTGTTGTCCGGATTTTCGGCCAGGTTGACGAAGATGAAGCCTTCCCAGACATCGGTATGGATCGGGGTGAGGCCGTTCCGCTGCCTGTCGAAACATGGGTAGAAGCGTTCCTCGCTCGGCACATGTTTCAGCGCGCCGTCCGCGCCATAGACCCAGCCGTGGAAACGGCAGGTGACGATGGCCGCCTTGCTGCGGCCGAAGGTTTCCGGGCCGGTTTCGGTGACGACGGTGTTGCCGCGATGGGCGCAGACATTGTGATGGGCGCGCACGACATCGTCCTTGCCGCGCATCAGGATGACCGACGTGTCGGCGGCGGCGAGGCGCTTGACCTTGTAATCGCCCCTGTCGGGGATTTCGTCGACGCGGCCGACGCAGAGCCAGACCTTCCTGAATATCTTCTCCCGTTCCCGTTCATACCAGTCCGGGTCGATATAGGGTTCGATGGAGATGGGGCCCGATCCCAGTTCGGGATGTTCGTGTAACCAGCGATGCGCGTCGTTCATCATCCTGTCCTTGCCGTTGCATCGGTTGTCGTTGCGGCTTCCGAATGCGTGAAATCGGCATGGATGATGTCGGCGCGCGCCATGCCCCGCTAGCCCGATCCGGTGCGCCTTAGCCTGGGGGCGCATCAAAGGCGCGGGGGGACGGAAGCGGTGCGGAAGGGCTTTTTCGCGGTTCCTCACTCCGTCGCGCTCAGATGATGAACTTCGCGGGATCAGGCTAGCGCGGCTGGCCGATCTGGGTTCGATTATGGCGGTACCAGAAAAACAAAATGCCAATCGAGACGGGGAGTCAAATATGGAAGATGAAAGCTGCAAACCCATATCGTCCGGCCGCGCGGCCCGGCGTCTGCAATCGGGTTCGGTGCGCGCGCTGGTCGCCGGGCTGGCGCTGGCGTCCGGAGCGCCCGTTCTGGCGCAGCAGGCGCCGGAAGACCCGGCTGCGAGCCAGAATAGCGGTATCGCGGAAATCACCGTCACCGCCCGTCGCCGCGCGGAGTCGCTTCAGGATACGCCGATCTCCATCTCGGCGGTGACTTCGGAAGGTCTGGCGCAGCGGGGGATCGATAATGTCACGCAGATCGGAGACTTCACGCCGAATGTGAAGTTCAACAGTTCGGTGCCGGTATCGGCCAGCAACGCCACGGCGGCGATCTTCATTCGCGGCATCGGGCAGAATGACTATCAGCTTTCCGCCGATCCGGGCGTGGGACTGTATCTGGATGGCGTCTATATTTCGCGGGGGGTCGGCAATGTGCTCGACGTCCTCAATGTCGAGCGGATCGAGGTGCTGCGCGGGCCGCAGGGGACTTTGTTCGGCCGCAACACCATCGGGGGCGCGGTGAGCGTGGTCACGAAGAAGCCCGCCGACGATCCGGGGGCCAGCCTGGAGCTGACGACCGGCAGCTACGACCGGGTGCAGATCAAGGGCTCGATCGACGTGCCGCTGGCCGAGGGGGTCTATACCAGCCTTTCGGGCTTTTATCATATGCGCGACGGCTATGTGAAAGGCACGGTGCCGCTGGCGCCGGACCTGGGCGACACCAATACGATGGCGGGGCGTTTCGCGCTGCGGCTGGAGCCGACGAGCAAGCTTTCCATCAACATCGCCGTCGACGGCACGCGGTCGCGGGAGGAAACCGCGCCCAACGTCATGCTCGCGGTCGATGAGAACGCGCCGGCGGCGCAGGTGTGGAACGGCCTTTATTCGGGCGCGGCGGGCATCTGCACCGACCTGTCCAACCCGGCCCGGCTGTCCGACACGCGCTGTTACAACAGCCAGTGGGCGCAGGCGCCCTATCGCCATGGCGGCACGTTCCGGGCGGTGTCGAGCGTCTTCGACAATTTCGGGAAGCGCCGTTACCAGTCGGCGTCGGACCTCAATATCTGGGGCGTTTCCGGCACGGTGGAATGGCGGCTGGGCGAGAATGTGTCGGCCAAGTCCATCACCGCCTACCGCAAGGTGACGGGTTTCTGGACCCGCGATTCCGATCATAGCCCGGCCAGCATCGTCCAGACCAAGAGCGACTGGAAGCAGGATCAGTTTTCGGAAGAATTGCAACTGATCGGCGATGCGCTCGACAGTCGTTTGAACTGGGTCGTCGGCGGCTATTATTCGAAGGAAAGCGGCAATCACCAGGATCTGGTCAACATTGTCGACGCCGTCTTCATGAGCGGTGCGATCCTCGATGGACGGAGCCTTGCCGCCTTCGGTCAGGCGACGTTCGAGATCGTCCATAATCTCAGCCTGACCGGCGGCATACGCTGGACCGAGGACAAGAAGACATTCGACAATGGCAATCAATATGTCGTGGCGGCGGGCTTCCTGACGGGGCAGCCCTTCAATCCCGACGGGTCGGGGTTGCAGGACGGCGATCCGCTGATGGGCCCGCCCGGACGGACGACGATCAAGGACCGCGCCTGGACGCCGATGGCCAGCCTTTCCTATCGCTGGTCGCCCGAATTCCTGACCTACGCATCCTATTCGCAGGGATTCAAGGGCGGCGGCTTCACCCAGCGCGTCTTCCCGCCCTTCGCCAATATTCCGTCCTTCCGGCCGGAGACCAGCACCACCTACGAAGTCGGCTTCAAGTCCGACCTGTTCGACCGGCGGCTGCGGGTGAATGGCGCGGCCTTCGTCAACGATTATGACGATCTGCAGATCACCGTGAACGATCCGCGTCTGGGTTTCGCGCCGATCATCCAGAATGCGGCGAAGGCGCGCATCAAGGGGCTGGAGCTGGAAGTGCAGGCCCGGCCGACCGAGGCGCTGAAGCTGGAGGCGGGGCTCGGCTATCTGGACGCGAAATATCGGCAGGTGGACATTCGGGCGCTCAACAGCGGCGTGACCAGGGATTCCCATTTGCAGAATGCGCCCAAATGGACGCTGAGCGCGGGGGCTTCCTACGACATCCGGGTCGACGGGGTGGGCCGGTTCACGCCGCGGGTCGACTGGTCCTACCGGTCGAAGGTCTATAATGACGCGGTGAACAGCCCGCTGCTGATCCAGAAGGGCTATCATCTGGTGAACGCCTCCATCGGCTATAGCGACGAGCCGGAAAGCTGGCTGATCACGCTGGGCGTCAAGAACCTGACCAAGCAAGTCTATCTGGGATCGGGCTTCGTGGATTCCTTCGGCGGGATCACGGAGGGGGCGTTCGGGCGGCCCCGCGAATGGTTCCTGAGCGCGCGGCGGACCTTCTGACAATCATGCGGGCGCCGGTCTTCCCGGCGTCCGCCCTGGCGGGCGAGGACGGCATGGCGGAAATATGGGAACGCAGGGTCGAGCGGCTGGAGGCGTTGCGCGACATCGATGCGCTGATCGTCGACCTTTCGCGGGCCTTCGATGCGGGGCCTTCGGCGGAGATGCTGCGGCCGCTTTTCACCGAGGATGCGGTCTTCCGGGTCGACCGATACGGGCTATTGTCGGGCGGGGACGCCATCGCTGAGGGTGTGGCGGGCAATGCGGAGCAGGGGTTCAGATGGACCCTGCATTATCTGGTTTCGCCCAAGGTGACGCTCGATCCCGCTTATGAGCGGGCGGACGTGGAATTCATGTTGTGGGAGGTTGCGACCTCAGCCAGCGGGCGGGCCTATTGGATCGGCGGGCGCTATGTCGCGGACGTGCGGAAGATGGCGGGCGGCTGGCGGTTCGGTGCGCTGGAACTGCGGGCCGATCTGATCTCCCACTATCCCGATGGGTGGCGGGACAAGCCAGAGGCTTTGGGAGATGCGTGATGTTGGAGCATGTCCTGCCAGGAAAGAGGAGGGCTTCGACAGGCTCAGCCCGAACGGGGGCGGGTCGGCACGCTGTTGCCCTGGGTCCTGTGGCGAAGAAGCGATAGAGTTTACGGGAAATATCGGAGAGTAGGATGACCACGACATGCACGGCGGAAGACTTGCGCCATATCAACCGCAGCGTCGATGATATTCGCGAAGAACTGGGCGTCGATCCGGTCTCGGTGCGGGCGATCAGCGATCCGGCCATTTACGAACTGGAGCGCGAGAAAATCTTCCGCAAGACCTGGCTGAAGGTCGCGACAAGTTGGGAACTGCCCCATGCCGGCGACTATAAGGTCAAGGAACTGCCGGTGGCGGACGCATCCGTGCTGATCGTGCGGGGCAAGGACGGGCGGATCAGGGCCTTCCACAATGTCTGCACCCATCGCGGGAACAAGGTCGTTCCGAGCAGCGGTTTCGAGACTTTCGGGCGGTCGCGCGCCAATGTCGTCACCTGCCGCTTCCATGGCTGGGTGTTTTCGACCGACGGGCCGCTGCGTTCCGTGCCGATGAAGGAGAAGTTCGGCAAGCTGGATACCGCCTGTCTTGGCCTGCGCGAAATCCATTGCGATAGCTGGGAAGGTTTCGTCTTCATCCATTTCGATGCGGAACCGGCGCAGACGTTGACCGAATATCTGGGTGACTTCGGCCGGTTGTTCGGCGGCTATCCCTATGCGGAATCGACCACCGCCTTCCGCTATTCGACGGTGCTGAACTGCAACTGGAAGGTCGCCCATTACGCCTTCAGCGAAGGCTATCATGTGCCGACCATCCATGCCGGGTCGCTGCCGGGCTTCAAGGGGGTGGAGCATGGCGATTTCAAGCTGATGGGGCCGCATGCCTCCTCCACCATCTATGGGGCGGGGATGGACACGGCGCCCTCGACGCTGGCCTTCGCGTCGATGCTGAGCACGACCGAGCGCCATCGCCCGCGGCCCGACCAGTTGCCGCTCGCGATCAACCCGGAGCGGCGGGCGGATTTCCAGTTCGAGCTGCCCAATCTCTTCCCCAATTTCATCATCCATCTGGCGTCGGGCTGCGGCTATCCGGGCATGTCCTTCTTCACGCATCAATTCTGGCCGCTCGACCATGGGCGGACGCTGTGGGAGGGGATCAACTATTTCCGGCCCGCCCAGAATGCGGCGGAACAGGTGGCGCAGCAGCATGTGAACGCGCTGCATCGGAATGCCTGGCTGGAGGATACCGCCACCATGGAGGACACTTTCGCCGGCATCATGTCCGGATCGATCGACGCGATGCAGTTGATGGATCAGGAATTCCTGATCCGCCACGCGGCGCGCACGCTCGACACCTATCTCGCGGCTTGAGGATTTTAGCATGACCGACCTGATACTCCCCGCGCCCTTTGCCGATCTGGCGCCGCTGGCCGCCCATTGGGCGCGGCCCAGCGAGAATGAGCGCAGCGAGATACGCTGGAGCGCCAGCGCCGCCGATTTCAGGGCGCTGTATGAGGCGATGATGCCGCGTCTGGACGCAATATTGCGGCTGTTGTCGGAGCATCCGGCCAGCGGCATGCCGGAGGATGTCCATAATCTCTTCCTACTGGCCTGCGCCTTTGCCGAGGCGTCGCCGCATCATGAGCTTTACGGGGGCAGCAGCGCCGTTCCCTTCAGCTTCGATGCGCGGCGCTTCGTGCGCATGGATGGCGATGCCGCGCTCTGAACGTTCCCACGGAAACTGAGCGGTCCCATAGCAACAAAGGGTAGTTCCAATGTCTGACGCGCGTTCGCATATCGAGGTTCATGACTATAGCGGCGGGATCGTCGGGCCGGGCATCGCGCCGGCCGGGACGGTTCGCGACGGCGGCACCATCCGCACCGGCACGCCGCCGGGCTGCTGGGGGCCGATGATCACGCCGAAATTCCAGGGCGGGCATGAAGTCACCCGTCCCGTGCTGGTTGAAGGGGCGGAGGTCGGGGACGCCATCGCCATCACGCTGAAGACCGTGCGGGTGACGTCGCTCGCCACCTCTTCGGGCGTGATGGAATTTGTCGAGGGGCGCTATGTGGGCGATCCCTTCGTCGCGAAGCTGTGCCCGAGCTGCGGCACGACCGCGCCGTCCAGCCATATCGAAGGCATTGGGGACGAGGCGGTGCGCTGCGACAATTGCGGGGCGGAGGTGAATGCGTTCCGCTTTTCCAACGGCTATGTCATCGTGCTTGACCGGGAAAACAATGTGGCGCTGACCGTGAGCAAGGATGTCGCGGAACGGATCGCCGGGGATGCGCGGAATATTGCGGCCATTCCGGACGGGGCGGGCCAGCATTCGATCCTGGCGCTGGCGCGGGCGGATATTGCGGGCCTGGCGAGCCGCATGCGGCCTTTCCTGGGCAATATCGGCACGGTGCCGTCCCGCGACCTGCCGGATTCGCATAATGCGGGGGATTTCGGGTCGTTCCTGATCGATGCGCCCCATGGCTACAGCTTCACGCAGGAGGAGTTGGACCGGCACAAGACCGATGGGCATATGGACACCAATTCGGTGCGGGAGGGCGCGATCCTCATCTGCCCGGTCAAGGTGCCCGGCGGCGGCGTCTATATGGGCGACATGCATGCGCAGCAGGGCAATGGCGAGATTGCCGGCCATGCCACCGACGTGTCGGGCGTGGTCGAGCTGGAAGTGAAGGTGATCAAGGGGCTGAAGCTGGACGGCCCGATCCTGTTGCAGCATCGCGACGATCTGCCCTTCCTGGCGCAGCCGATGAGCCGGGAGGAGCGCGCAGCGGTCGGGCGGCTGGCCGAGCGCCATGGGCAGAAGGTGATAGAGGACAATGCGCCGATCACCTTCATCGGTTCGGGGCCGACGCTGAACGACGCGACCAGGAACGGGCTGACCCGCGCCGCCGAAGTGACGGGATTGCCCTATGACGAGATCCTCAATCGCGCGACCATCGCCGGGTCGATCGAGATCAGCCGGTTGCCCGGCGTGGTGCGCGTCACCTTCCTCTGTCCGACGCCGATCCTAGAGCGCATGGGCGTGGCGGAGCTGGTCCGCCAGCAATATGGCGCGCAGGCGTGATCGCCATGAGCGGGGCGAAAATGCCGGGATCGGTCGTCATCGGCCGGGATGTGGTGGACCGCATGCTGCATCTGGAGACCGGCCGGACCGACGAGGCGCTGAACGCGCGGTTCGGCATCAGCTATAATAGCTGGCGCAAGATCATCGCGGGGCGGCCGGTCCGGTCGTCCATGGCCGCCCGGCTGGTGCGGCGCGTCGAGAGCATCGAGCCGGGTGTCTGATACCTTGCCGGTATGAAATCGAACCGAAACGGCATTTTCCCTTGCCGATCGGCCTTTCTATCTGTTCCGGACTGCAACGGAGAATTCATGGCGTCCTCCATCACCATCGATAGCGTCGAGGCCTTCATACTCGACGTGCCGACCATCCGGCCGCATGTGCTGTCGGTCGCGACGATGCGGTCGCAGGCGATGGTCATCGTCCGGCTGGTCTGTTCCGACGGGGTGGAGGGGATAGGCGAGGGAACGACCATCGGCGGCCTCAGCTACGGCGCGGAAAGTCCGGAGGGCATCAAGCTGGCCGTCGACACCTATTTCGCGCCGGTCCTGACCGGGGCGGACGCCACGCGCCCGGCCGCGATCATGGCCCGGCTGCGCAGGGAGATCGCCGCCAATCATTTCGCCAGGAACGCGGTGGAGACGGCGCTGCTCGATGCGCAGGGCAAGCGGCTGGGCGTGCCGGTCAGCGAATTGCTGGGCGGGCGGGTGCGCGACCGGTTGCCGGTGCTCTGGACGCTGGCCAGCGGCAATACGGCGCGCGACATAGAGGAGGCGGAGGCGATGCTGGCGTCGCGCCGCCACGACGCCTTCAAGCTCAAGATCGGGAAGCGCCCGCTGGAGGCCGATGTCGCGCATGTGGCGGCGATCAAGAAGGCGCTGGGCGACCGGGCCAGCGTGCGGGTCGACGTGAACCAGGCGTGGAGCGAGGTGACGGCCAAGCGCGGGTTGGCGATGCTGGCCGATGCGGGCGTCGACCTGGTGGAGCAGCCGATCAGGGCGAGCAGCCTTTCGGGCATGGCGCGGCTGACCGCGATGGGCCGCCTGGCAGTGATGGCGGACGAGGCGCTGTACGGGCCGGAGACGGGCTTTGCCTATGCCGCCGCCGGGGCCGCCGACGTGTTCGCGATCAAGATCGCCCAGGCCGGGGGGCTGACGGCCGCCAGGGGGCTGGCGGCCATTGCCGAAGCGGCGGGCGTGGCGCTCTATGGCGGCACCATGCTGGAGGGGGGCGTGGGGACGGTCGCATCGGCGCAGTTGTTCGCGACCTTCGCCGATCTCGCCTTCGGGACGGAGCTGTTCGGGCCGCTGCTGCTGACCGAGGAGGTGCTGGCGCAGCCGCTGGACTATTCCGACTACAGCCTTGCCGTGCCGGACGGGCCGGGCCTTGGCATCGCGCTGAACCCCGACGCGGTCGCCGCCTTCCGCCGAGACGCGCCCGCGCGCACCACCGTCCTTCTTTCCGGACAGGCGAAGGGATAGGCCGATGCTGTTTCACGTCACCATGGATGTCCATGTTCCGCACGGTTACGACCCGGTGCGCTTCGAGCAGTTGAAGGCCGCGGAAAAGGCGCGTTTCCAGCAGTTGCAGCGGGACGGGACATGGCGGCACATCTGGCGGGTGGTGGGCCGGTACAGCAATGTCAGCATCTTCGATGTGGAGGACAATGCGCAGCTCCACGACCTGCTGACCAGCCTGCCGCTCTATCCCTTCATGGAGGTGAAGGTGACGGCGCTGTGCCGCCATCCTTCGTCGCTCCATGACGACGATCGCTGATATTCAAACTTCCGGAGAGGTGAACATGACCGAAGATTTCGTGAACGGCGCAGCGGTCCAGGCCCTGCTCGACCGGGCCAGCGGCCTCGATGCCGAAGGCGGCGACAGGCGGCTGAAGGCCATCGTCCGCGAGCTGGCCGAAGCGGTGATGAGGACCATCGTCCGCCATGATGTGAGCGAAAGCGAATTCTGGGCCGCGATCCAGTATTTCCAGGAAGGCGCCGCCGAATTCGGCCTGATCGTGCCGGGCGTGGGGCTGGAGCATTTCATGGACCTGCTGATGGACGCCCGAGATGCCGAGACGGGCAGGACCGGGGGGACGCCGCGCACCATCGAAGGGCCGCTCTATGTCGCGGGCGCGCCGCTGGTGGAGGGGGACGTCAACCTGAGCGACGATCCCGACGATACCGGCACGCTGTACATGAGCGGCGTGATCAGGGGGCCCGGGGGGGAGCCTGTCGAGGGTGCGATCCTGCACGTCTGGCACGCCAATTCGCAGGGCTGGTATTCGCATTTCGACCCGACCGGCGAGCAGACGCCCTTCAACAACCGCCGCCGCATCCGGATCGGCAGCGACGGGCGCTACAGCTTCCATTCGAAGATGCCCAACGGCTATAGCGTGCCGCCCGGCGGGGCGACCGACCGGCTGATGCGAGCGCTGGGCCGCCATGGCAACCGCCCGGCCCATGTGCATTTCTTCGTCGAGGCGCCCGGCTATCGCACGCTGACGACGCAGATCAACTTCGGGGACGATCCGTTCGCGGCGGACGATTTCGCCTTCGCCACGCGGGAAGGCCTGCTGCCCGTGCCGAACCGGCAGGGCGATGCCGCCACCATCGTCTTCGATTTCGAGCTGCAGAAGGCCGGCGCTTCCACCGAGGAGGGTTTTTCGTTACGGGCCCGCGCAGCGGTTTGAGCAAGAGGCTTTTCCATGCAGAAGATTGTCGATAGTCCGAGGCGCGCGCTGGAAGGCCTGTTGTTCGACGGCATGACGATCATGTCGGGCGGATTCGGGCTTTCGGGCAATCCCGAAAGCCTGATCCCCGAGATCCGGGCATCGGGCGTGAAGGACCTCACCATCATCTCCAACAATGCGGGGGCCGACGGGTTCGGGCTGTGGATGCTGCTGGAGAGCCGCCAGGTGCGCAAGATGATCTCCTCCTATGTGGGGGAGAACAAGCTGTTCGAGAGCCAGTATCTTTCGGGAGAACTGGAGCTGGAGCTGAACCCCCAGGGCACGCTGGCCGAGCGCATCCGGGCGGGCGGCGCAGGCATCCCGGCCTTCTACACCAAGACGGGCGTGGGCACGATGGTGGCGGAGGGCAAGCCGGTCGAGACCTTCGAGGGGGAGGAATATGTGCGGGAGACCTGGCTGCGCGCCGACCTTTCCATCATCAAGGCGTGGCGCGCGGACCCCGCGGGCAACCTGATGTTCCGCAAGACGGCGCGCAACTTCAACCCGAACATGGCGACGGCTGGCAGGGTCACGGTGGCGGAGGTGGAGGAGATCGTGCCCGAGGGCGGTTTCGACCCCGACTGCATCCATACGCCCGGCATCTATGTCGACCGCATCGTGCTGAGCACCATCAACGAGAAGCGGATCGAGAAGCTGACGACGCGTCCGCGTGAGACCGGGGGGGCGCGTGAGACCGGGGGGGCGCGTGAGACCGGCGGGGCGCGTGAGACCGGCGGGGCGCGTGAAACCGGGGGCGCGCGCGAGACCGTGGGAGGGGCGGCCTGATGCCCTGGACCCGCGACGAGATGGCGGCCCGCGCCGCGAAGGAACTGCGCGACGGTTATTATGTGAACCTGGGCATCGGCATTCCGACGCTGGTGGCGAACCATGTGCCCCGGGGGGTGAACGTCACGCTGCAGAGCGAGAACGGCATGCTGGGCATCGGCCCCTTTCCCCATGAGGGGGAGGCGGACCCGGACCTGATCAACGCCGGCAAGCAGACGATCACCGCGCTGCCGACCAGCAGCTTCTTCTCCTCCGCGGACAGTTTCGCGATGATCCGGGGCGGGCATATCGACATGGCCGTGCTGGGCGCGATGGAGGTGGCGGCGAACGGCGACCTCGCCAACTGGGCCATCCCCGGCAAGATGGTGAAGGGCATGGGCGGCGCGATGGACCTGATCGCGGGCGTCAAGCGCGTGGTCGTGGTGATGGACCACAGATCGAAGGACGGCAGCCCGAAGATATTGGAGTGCTGCACCCTGCCGCTGACCGGCAGGGGCGTGGTCGACCTGATCGTCACCGATCTGGGCGTGATCGCGGTGGACCGCAGGGCAGGCGGGCTGAGGCTGGTCGAAACGGCGCCGGGCGTCACCGTGCAGGAGATCGCGGCGGGCACCGGCGCGCCGATCGACGTCGCCGGCGTGGCCGTCGCCGCATGAGCGAGGCCTTCCTCTGCGATGCGGTGCGCACCCCCATCGGCCGCTATGGCGGAAGCCTGGCGGGCGTCCGCGCCGACGATCTCGCCGCCATCCCGTTGCGCGCGCTGATCGGGCGGAGCGGCGTCGATCCCGCCGCCGTCGACGACGTGATCCTGGGCTGCGCCAACCAGGCGGGGGAGGACAACCGCAATGTCGCGCGCATGGCCGCGCTGCTCGCGGGGTTGCCCGACAGCGTCGGCGGATCGACGGTCAACCGGCTCTGCGCGTCCGGACTGGACGCCGTGGGCTCCGCCGCGCGGGCCATCCGCGCGGGCGACGCCGAACTGATGATCGCGGGCGGGGTGGAGAGCATGAGCCGCGCCCCCTTCGTCATGCCCAAGCCGGAGAGCGCCTATTCGCGCAGCAATGCGATCCATGACACCACCATCGGCTGGCGCTTCGTCAATCCCCGGATGAAGGCGCTCTACGGCGTCGATTCCATGCCTGAGACGGGCGAGAATGTGGCGGCCGATTTCGGCATATCGCGCGCCGATCAGGACGCCTTCGCCCTGCGCAGCCAGCAGGCGGCCGCCGCTGCGCAGGCATCGGGCTATTTCGCCGAGGAGATCGTGCCGGTCGTCGTCGCGGACCGCAAGGGTCGCGAAACCATGGTCGACGCGGACGAACATCCCCGCCCGGACACGACGATGGGGATGCTGGCGGCGCTGAAGCCGGTGGTGCGGCCGGACGGCACGGTGACGGCGGGCAATGCATCGGGAGTCAATGACGGCGCGGCGGCGATGATCGTCGCCAGCGAGGCGGCGGCGAAGACCCATGGACTGACGCCCCGCGCCCGCATCCTGGGCATGGCGAGCGCCGGCGTGCCGCCGCGCGTCATGGGCATCGGGCCGGTGCCGGCCACGCGGAAGCTGATCGCGCGGCTGGGCCTGTCCATCGACCGGTTCGACGCCGTCGAACTGAACGAGGCATTCGCCAGCCAGAGCCTGGCGGTGTTGCGCGGACTGGGCTTTGCCGACGACGACCCGCGCGTCAACGCCCATGGCGGGGCGATCGCCCTGGGCCATCCGCTGGGCATGTCGGGCGCGCGCATCGCGATGACGCTGGTGCATCGTCTGGAGCGGACGGGCGGCAGGCTGGGCCTAGCGACGCTGTGCATCGGCGTCGGCCAGGGGCTGGCGCTGGCGGTGGAGCGGGTCTGATGGAGAAGCGGTTCGTCACGACCGGCGACGGATGCCGCATCGCATGGCGGATGGACGGACCGGAGGATGCGCCCGTCCTGTTGCTGTCCAATTCGCTGGGCACCGGGCTGGAGATGTGGACGCCGCAGATGGCGGCATGGACGCGGGCCTTCCGCGTGCTGCGCTACGACCAGCGCGGCCATGGCGCGTCGGATGCGCCGGCGGGCGGCTATTCCATCGACCGGCTGGGGCGGGACGCGATCGAGCTGCTCGATGCGTTGCGGATCGACGCGGTGGATTTTTGCGGCCTGTCGCTGGGCGGGATGGTCGGGCAATGGCTGGGCATAAGGGAGCCGCGCAGGCTGCGGCGGCTGGTGCTGGCCAACACGTCGAGCTTCATGGGGCCGCCCGCCGCCTGGGACGCGCGGATCGCGCTGGTGCGCGAGCGGGGCATGGCGCCGTTGGCGGAGGCTTCGGTCGAGCGCTGGTTCACCGCGGCCTTCGCCGCGCGCGGCGGGGACGCCATCGCGCCTGTCGCCGCGATGCTGCAGGCGACCGATCCGCAGGGCTATGCCGGCTGCTGCGCGGCGATCCGCGACATGGACATGCGGCGGACGGTGACGCTGATCGAGGCGCCGACGCTCGTGATCGGGGGCACGAAGGACCCGGCCACCCCGCCGCCGCACAGCGAGGCGCTGGGCCGGTCGATAGCGGGGGCGCGGCTGACGATGCTGGAGGCGGCGCATCTCGCCAATGTCGAGCAGCCCCAGGCCTTTGCAGAGGCGGTGACGGCGTTTCTTGGCTGAGCCGAAGTCCGTCCTGCCTGGACGGCGTCCTGCTTCACCGAGGGGTCGGTCCTAACGACCGGTCAGGCGGCGGCGGTTCTTGCCCACGGCCTTGCGATAATGGGCGGTGGAAGCGTGCATGACGGAAAGCGGCGTCGCGCCGAGCGCGCCGGTCATCGCCTTCCACTGCAGCAGGGCGGCGGCTTCGATCTTCTCCGCCACCATCTTCTGCGCCTCCAGCGCCGCTGCCGGATTGCCGGCCAACAGCCGGGGCAGGCGAAGGCCGATCACCATCGCCGCCTCCAGGCCGAGGCTCCAATAGCCCAGCGCCACGCTCATCGGGTCCACCTGCTGCATGTCGATTGTCTCCATTGCCTTCCGGCGATGACGCCCGAGTCCTTAAAGTCGATCCCTGCGATAGCGCAATGGTGCGCGCTGTCACCCTTCTTCCGCCGGGCGGCGGCCGGTTCCTGATCCATGTAAGGCGGTTTTCGAGGAACCCGCCTCCGATCCCATGGGTTTTCCGGGCAAGCTTCGATGCGCGGGCATTGCGGCATCACAGGACGGGAGAGTGAAGCAATCGTGGCGACATCGTTCGAAGACAGGGTGGCGCGGGGCGCATGGGGCGCCGCCGAGGGCCGCGGTCCGGAATATCTGGCTCTCGCCTTTCGGGAGTTCTTCAGGAATCCGATGGCGGTCGGCTCCGCCTTTCCCGCTTCGCGCTATCTGGTCGAGCGCATGCTGTCCCCCATCGACTGGGGCCGGATGGATTGCGTGGTCGAATATGGGCCGGGCACGGGCATTTTCACCCGCGCCCTGCTGGACCGGCTGCCGGGCCATGCGCGGTTGCTGGCCATCGACACCAGCGCGGGCTTCATCGATCATCTGCGCGAGGCGACGCCCGACAGGCGGCTGATCGCCGTTACCGGTTCCGCCGATGCCGTGCGCGCCATCATGGCCGATCATGGGCTGGACGAGGCGGATTGCATCCTGTCGGGCCTGCCCTTTTCCACTCTGGCGCCGGACCGGGCGGAGCGGCTGATGGAGGCGAGCGCGCGGGCGCTGGCGCCGGATGGACGGTTCCTCGCCTATCAGATGCGGAAGGCCGTGCAGCCCCTGCTGGAGCGGCGGTTCGAGACGGTCCAGACGGGTTTCGAATGGCGCAATGTGCCGCCATGCCATCTTTACTGGGCGGCGCGTCCGTTCAGGGGATAATGGGCGGGACACCCGCCTGCGGGAGAGGGGGAATTCCGGCCCCCTCCCGCCATTTCGTCCTTTTGCGGCGGGGACTTCAGTTGCCGGTGGGGGCCAGGTCGGCGATCAGGTCCAGCACCTGGCGCGCATGGTCCTTCCGGCAGATGAGCAGGTCCGGTAGATAGACGTCCTCCCGGTTGTAGACGAGCGGCGATCCGTCGAGGCGGCTGCAATGGAGGCCATGGGCGAGGGCGACGGCGACCGGGGCGCAGCTGTCCCATTCATATTGGCCGCCCGAATGGAGATAGATGTCGGCCTGTCCCAGGATCACCGCCATCGCCTTTGCGCCCGCGCTGCCCATGGGGACGAGTTCGGCGTCCAGCCTTTCCGCGACGGCGACCGCTTCGGCGGCGGGGCGGGTGCGGCTGATCACCATGCGCAGCTTTTCCGGTGCGGGCGGAATGGGGCGGGGCTGGTCGGTGCGCAGCACGATGCCGCCGTCGAGGCCGGGCAGCGCCACCGCGCCCACCGTCGCCGCGCCGTCCACCGACAGGCCGACATGCACCGCCCAGTCGGCGCGTTCCTCCCCATATTCGCGCGTGCCGTCGACCGGATCGACGATCCAGACGCGCGACTTGCCGAGGCGGGAGCCGTCGCACTTCATCTCCTCCGACAGCAGGCCATCCTCCGGGCGCTGTTCGCGCAGGGCATGGACCAGGAACTGGTTGGCGGTCTGGTCGCCCGCCTTGCCCAGCGCCCCGGCGCTGAACAGGCCGCTGTCGCGCACCGTGAGCAGCAGGCGCCCCGCAATGTCGGCCAGATGGGCGGCGAGATCGGCGTCGGTCATGCTCATGGGATCAGCCTCGCGATGATGGCTTCGGCCGCTTCTTCGGCGGTCATGGCGGTGGTGTCGATCCGGATTTCCGGATCTTCGGGCGCTTCATAGGGGCTGTCGATGCCAGTGAAATTCTTGAGCTCGCCGGACCGCGCCTTGCGGTAGAGGCCCTTGACGTCGCGCGCCTCCGCATCGGCGAGGGGGGTGTCGATATGCACTTCGATGAACTCGCCCGGCTTCATCATCTGGCGCACCATCTCGCGTTCAGCGCGGAAGGGCGAGATGAAGGCGGTGATGACGATCAGGCCGGCGTCGGTCATGAGCTTCGCCACCTCGCCCACGCGGCGGATATTCTCCACCCGGTCGGCGTCGGTGAAGCCCAGATCCTTGTTCAGCCCATGGCGGACATTGTCGCCGTCGAGCAGGAAGGTGTGGCGGTTCATCCGCGCCAGCTTCTTTTCGACAAGGTTGGCGATGGTCGACTTGCCCGCCCCCGAAAGCCCGGTGAACCACAGCACGGCGGGCTTCTGGTTTTTGAGGCCCGCGTGGAATTCGCGGGTGACGTCGGTCGCCTGCCAATGGACGTTCTGCGCGCGGCGAAGCGAGAAGTGCAGCATGCCTGCCGCCACGGTGGCGTTGGTGATCTTGTCGATCAGGATGAAGCCGCCCAAGGTCCGGTTCGTCTCATAGGGTTCGAACACGATCTGGCGGTCGGTGGACAGGTTGGCGACGCCGATGGCGTTCAGCTCCAGCGTCTTGGCCGCCAGATGCTCCATCGTGTTGACGTTGACCTGATATTTGGGCTGCTGGATCGTGGCGGTGACGGTCTGCGTGCCGATCTTCAGCCAATAGGGGCGGCCGGGCAGCATTTCCTCATCCGCCATCCAGACGATGGTCGCCTCGAACTGGTCGGCGGCCTGGGGCGGGTTGTCGGACGCCGCGATCACGTCGCCGCGCGAGCAGTCGACCTCATCTGTGAAGCAGAGCGTGACGGACTGGCCGGCGACGGCTTCGTCAAGGTCGCTATCCAGCGTCACGATGCGGCTGACGGTGCTGGTCTTGCCCGACGGCAGGACGCGGATGGCGTCGCCCTTGCGTATCGTGCCGGTGGCGATCTGGCCGGAAAAGCCGCGGAAGTCGAGATTGGGGCGGTTGACCCACTGCACCGCCATGCGGAACGGCTTGAGCTGGTCGGAGACCTGATCGACCTCGACCGTTTCCAGATGCTCGATCAGCGCGGGCCCCTTGTACCAGGGGGTGTTTGCCGACGGGCCGGTGATATTGTCGCCCTTGAAGCCGGAAATGGGCATGGCCGTGAAGGCCTTGATGCCGATGCTATGGGCGAAATCGGTATAATCCTTGACGATGCCGTCATAGACCGCCTGGTCATAGTCGACCAGGTCCATCTTGTTGATGGCGAGGACGATGTTCCTGATGCCAATGAGGTGCGCCAGATAGCTGTGGCGGCGGGTCTGCGTCAGCACGCCCTTGCGCGCGTCGATCAGGATGACGGCAAGGTCGGCGGTGGACGCGCCCGTCACCATGTTGCGGGTGTACTGCTCATGGCCGGGCGTGTCGGCGACGATGAACTTGCGCTTTTCGGTGGCGAAGAAGCGATAGGCGACGTCGATGGTGATGCCCTGTTCCCGCTCTGCGGCGAGGCCGTCGACGAGGAGAGCGAAGTCGATCTCCTGCCCCTGGGTGCCGACGCGCTTGCTGTCCGCTTCGAGGGCGGCGAGCTGATCCTCGAAGATCATCTTGCTGTCGTAGAGCAGGCGGCCGATCAGCGTCGACTTGCCGTCGTCCACCGACCCGCAGGTGATGAAGCGCAGCATCGTCTTGTGCTGGTGCACCTCCAGATACTGGTCGATGTCCTCCGCGATGAGGGCGTCGGTCTTGTAGATGGGGTCGTCGAGCGTGTCGGTCATGTCATCTGTCCCGTCATGCCAGCGGAGGCTGGCATCTGGTTGATCTGGGTCGAAGGGTCGGTCTGCGAGAGGGTCTGCCATGGGGCCTGAGATCCCAGCGTTCGCTGGGATGACGGCTTGGGGTGGCGGCTCGTCAAAAATACCCCTCCTGCTTCTTCTTCTCCATGCCCGCGCCGCCTGCGTCCTTGTCGATGGCGCGGCCCTGCCGTTCCGATGTGGTGGTGAGCAGCGTTTCCTGGATGACCTCCGGCAAGGTCTTCGCCTCGCTCTCGACCGCGCCGGTCAGCGGGTAGCAGCCCAGCGTGCGGAAGCGGATCGAGCGCATCACCGGCTCCTCGCCCGGTTTCAACGGGAAGCGTTCGTCATCGACCATCAGCAGCATGCCGTCGCGCTCCACCGTCGGGCGTTCCTCCGCGAAATAGAGCGGCACGATGGGGACGTCGTTCAGGTGGATATATTGCCAGATGTCCAGCTCGGTCCAGTTGCTGATCGGGAAGACGCGGATGCTCTCGCCCTTGTTCTTGCGGGCGTTGTAGAGGTTCCACAGTTCCGGCCGCTGGTTCTTGGGGTCCCAGCCGTGCGAGGCGGTGCGGAAGGAGAAGATGCGTTCCTTCGCCCGGCTCTTTTCCTCGTCGCGGCGGGCGCCGCCGAAGGCCGCGTCGAAGCCGTAGAGGTTGAGCGCCTGCTTCAGCCCCTCCGTCTTCCACATGTCGGTGTGCAGCGGGCCGTGGTCGAACGGGTTGATGCCGCGTTCCTGCGCTTCGGGATTTTGATAGACGAGCAGTTCCATGCCCGATTCCCGCGCCATGCGGTCGCGCAGCTCGTACATCGCCCTGAATTTCCAGGTGGTGTCGACGTGCAGCAGCGGGAAGGGCGGCGGCGAGGGGTAGAAGGCCTTGCGCGCCAGATGCAGCATCACGGCCGAGTCCTTGCCCACGCTGTACAGCATCACCGGCTTTTCGGCCTCCGCCACCACTTCGCGCAGGATATGGATGCTTTCCGCCTCCAGACGCTCCAGATGCGTCAGCCTTTTCGAATCGATCATGTTCACCGCCTTGTTTCGTGACAGCCTGATGGCAGAAGTGGCGAAGCTCTGGACCTCCCATATGGGAGGATATACATATTAGCCATGCGACTGGACGACGGCGGATTATTGGCGGCTCTCCATGAGGGTATGTTCGAGCAACCCCTTTGGCACGGGTTCCTCGACAGGCTGCGCGCGCGGTCGGGGGCCGCCTATGCCAGCCTGGCCTTCCGCCCGGTGGATGAGGAGCGGATCGTCGAACTCTATGCCGGGCCGCCGACGCCGCTGCATCTCGACCGGCTGTTCAACCAGAAATATGGGCGCGATCCGTTGCCCTATCGGCGGATGCGGGAGGCGCGGGTCTATACGCTGGACGAACTGCTCGACCCCGGCGACAGGGTGCAGCAAGGCTATCGCGCCGAATTTCTGGAGCCGCTGGGCATCACCAACATGCGTTCGGTCCGCGTCACCGAGCCGAGCGGCATGGACGCCTGGCTGAGCTGCGCGGGGGGGCGGGAAGTGGGGTCGGGCGTCGGCGCGCTGCTGACCGCGCTGGTGCCGCATCTGCGCATCGCGCTGCGCAGCTTCGTCGCCTTCGAGCGGGAGAAGTTCCGTTCCTCGGTCAATTCGGAGGCGTTCGGGCGGCTCAATTTCGGCTGGCTGACGCTGGACGCCCAGTGCCGCATCGTCGACATGACGCCGCATCTGGAGCAGCTTTTCCAGCGGTCGCGGCTGTTGCGCCGGGGGCGTTATGACCGGCTGACGCCGGCTTCCCCGGCGGTCGACCGGGAACTGACCGCCTTGGTCAAGAGCTTCGCGGCGGATCGGGACGCGCGGCCGAGGGCGATCAACCTGAGCCGCGATCCGTTGATGGACATGCTGGTGCGGCCGATCCAGGACCGGTCGCTGTCCGCCCAGTCTGCGCCTGTCGCCATCGCCTATATCAGCGGGGACCGCTGGTCGCAGGCGGACCGGTGCGACCAGCTGGTCGACCTGTTCGGCCTGTCGCCCAGCGAGGCGCGGCTGGCCTGGGCCATTGCGCAGGGCATGTCGATCAGCGAGGCGGCCGCCGATCTGGGGCTGACGGTGGAGACGGCGCGGAATTATTCGAAGAAGATCTATGCCAAGACCGGAACGCGGGGGCAGGCGGAACTGGTGCGCTATATTCTGACGAGCGTGCTGGCCCTGGCCTGATGGGGTTTGGCGGTGCGGGCGGTTGCCGTTAAGCGCAAGGTGCTCCTGCCTGCGCAGGAGCACGTGGTCGTGTCACCGGCAGGTTTCGCTGCGGATTTTCTTCCGGTCGCAGGGGATGACATGGCAGGGGGCGTTCTTGTCGTCCGGGGTGGCGGGCTTGCGCTGCCAGGGGGGCGTCCAGCCCGGCGGCGCGGAGCCGCAATACCAGCGGTTCGGCATGGCGGCGGCGGGCGCATGGACTGTCGTCAGCGGGATGACGGCCAGCAGGGCCAGCGCGCTAGACCGCATGGCTGAAGCGCTTTTCCGCCGGTTCCAGCCAGGCGTCGAAGCAGGCGGCGATGCTGCGCGCATAGGGCAGCGCGTCCCGCGTCAGCGCCACCCGGCCTTCGCTGACGCGGACAAGGCCCAGTTCCTCGAAGCGGCTGAAATCGGGCATGGGATGAGCGGTGCCGACATGCGCCTCGCCCTGGCAGAGCAGGGCCTCGATGATGCGGCCGCGGCGGCGGTCCTCCGGCGTGCGCGGCGTGCCGCGGGTGGCGGATAATCGGCCCGCATCGGCCAGTTCGCGCCAGGGACCGGCCTGTTTCTCATTCTGGACGATGAGGTCGGGGAATTGGCTGATCGCGCTGGCGCCCAGACCCAGCAATATCTCCGCCGGGTCGTCGGTGAAGCCCTGGAAATTGCGGCGCAGCGTGCCTAGGCGGGCGGCGCGGGCCATGCCGTCTTCGGGCAGGGCGAAATGGTCGAAGCCGATGGGTACATAGCCCGCGCCGGTCAGCGTCCCATGGCCCTGCGCCGCCATGGCGAAGCGGGCGGCGAGATCGGGCAGGTCGCTGGCGTCGATGCGGCGCTGGCGGGGCAGCAGCCGGGGCATATGGGCATAGCCGAACAGGGCGATGCGGGCGGGCCGCAGGGCGATGGCGGCCTCCAGCGTGGCGGCGAGGTCATCCGGCGTCTGGCCGGGCAGGCCGTACATCAGGTCGAAACCCGTCGCGATGCCGGCGGCGCGAAGCCGGTCGACGGCGCGCTCCACCATGTCGAGCGGCTGGATGCGGCCGATCCGCGCCTGGACATGCGGGGTGAAGGTCTGGACGCCGAGGTTCGCCCGGTCGACGCCCATGGCGGCCATGGTCGCGATCCATGGCCCATCGAGGCGGCGGGGATCGAGTTCGACCGACAGTTCGGCATGATGCGCATCGAAGCAGAGCAGCAGTTGCTGGAGCAGCCGGACGAAATCGACCAGCGGCAGGCTGTTGGGGCTGCCGCCGCCGAAGGCGATGCGCTGCACCCGGCCCTTGCCGTTCAGCCGGGCGGCGACGGTCGCAATCTCCCGCTCCAGCGATTCGACATAGGCGGTGAGGCGCTGGACGCGGTTCGCCGCGCCCGTGTTGCAGCCGCAATACCAGCATATGTCGTGGCAATAGGGGATGTGGACGTAGAGGGAGAGCGGGTCGTTCCTTTCCACCCCGTCCAGCCGGGCGGCAAGCTCCGCCGCGCCGACATCGCCGTTGAACTGCGCGGCGGTGGGATAGCTGGTGTAGCGCGGCACGGGCCGGGCGAGCAGGTCGGGATGGTAGGTCCACATCATTTCCACTCAGGAACGCGCCGAATATCTGCCAAAAGCCACGGATTTCCGCAGCATTCGGCTTGTTGCCGCGCTCTGTTCGCCAGCGCAGGGGATTTCGCGGCACGATGCGCGATGAACATGGCGATAGCTCCGTCGAAGAGATGTCTGACGCTTCAGCTGGTGTCGGTCACAAGCGTTGAAAGCCATGTAGCCGAATGATCGCCAGCGCGTCTTGATGTGCCTCAAAATCAACGGCGATACTCTGGGAAGCCTTCGTTTATGGATGGTGCGCGGCGGTCGGCATCACGCAGGGCAGGGACGTAGGTCCTACCTGACTATCGATCGGCGAATTCCACGGCAAAGGTGGACGGTGAAGTTGCGGCGCATGATCTGGAAAAAAAAGGGCGGAACGGCCATCGCCGTCCCGCCCGATCCGCCGGGGGCATTGGAGGGGTAGGGCGGCGTGCAGTCCGCCCCGCCCCCGGAAGGGTGGCGTCAATATTTCACGCGGACGCTCGCACCGTAGAACTTGTCATCGATGCGGATGTCGTGCGGGAAGGCCGGCGAGTCGAAATAGCTGTAATATTTGCCGCCGTTCACATTCACGCCGTCCACCGTCACGGTGATGTTCGGCGTCACGTCATAGCCGACCGAGAAGTCGAGGCGGCCATTGGATTTGACCTTGTTGAACTGGCTGTCGTAATCCGGGCTGGTAAGGGTGCCGGCGCCGAACAGCGACTCGTTGTAACCCGAGCGCCATGTATAGACGACGCGCGCGGTGATGCCGTACTTCTCGTAGAGCGCACCGGCGGTGTAGCTATATTTGGAGACGCCGAGCAGTTCCTTGCCTTCCAGCGGATCGCCGGGGGTCGTCACCTCGCTGTCAGCGAGGGTGAAGGTGCCCATCACGCCCAGGCCATCGAAACCTTCCGGCAGGAAGTCGAAGAAGGCCTGGCCCGCGACTTCGATGCCCTTGAGCTTGGAGGACCCGAGGTTGCGCGGTTGGGTGATCAGGTAGGTCTGGCCGTTGATGACCTGCACCGAGTTGGAGGGCGCGACGCGATCCTTCAGCTTGCGGTAATAGCCGGCGACCGAGACATAGCTTGACCGGCCGAAATAATATTCGGCGGTGACGTCGAAATTGTCGGACATCTGCGCCTTGAGGTCCGGGTTGCCGCCCGAACCGGCCAGCCTGACGTTCGGGTTGCCACCGGGAGCCGCCAGCGACAGGCCGGGGTTGAGGTCGCCAAAGGTCGGCCGCGCGACGGTCTTGGCGTAGCTCGCGCGGAACTGCAGGTTCGGCGTGGCGCGGAAGCGGATGCTGGCGTTCGGAAGGGCGTAGAAGTCACGGGTGCCCCGGCTGATCGGATTGAACAGGTCGGTATTGTTCGGACCCGCGCCGATCACGCGCGAGGTGCCGTCCAGCGTGCGCTTGGTGTCGACCAGGCGAACGCCGACCAGGCCGTCGATCAACGAGGACCCGCCGAGGTCGATCTGATACTTGCCCTGAATGTAGGCCGCCCAGGTCTTCTCGGCCGCTTCATAGTTGCGCGTGGGGTCCCAGGCGGGATCGCCGGCGGGGGCGCCATAGAGTGCGCGCAGGTCATCCGTGTTGCTGAGCAGATAGTCCGGGTTCGGCGTGTACCAGTGGGCCCCGTTGTTGATGTACGGGATCGAGTCCGGCGAAAGCACCATGAAGTCCGACGGCAGGCCCACCGAGGAGACCAGCGTGGCGCGGTTCGCCCCAGGGAAGTTCGGACCGCCCGCAACCGCGCGGAACGTTCCGGTGCGGTCGGAATAGCGCAGGCCGACCTGGAACTGGCGCAGGAAATTGCTTTCGATGTCGAAGGCCGAGTCGAGCTTGAACGCATATTGGCGGCTGTTCGACTTGCTCAGATCCTGGAACAGCGAGTTCGCGAAGACGAAGCCGTCGGGATTGCCGAGCGGATCGCCCTGCATGACGGTGGTGCCGTGGCCGCCGTCATTGACGATGATGTCCACCGACGCGCCATGCTTGGCGGTGTCGACGATGATCGTGCGGTTCGCGTTCTTCGACTGGATGTAGCTGCCGTCGAAGACCAGATGCACCGTGTCGCTGTCCCATTTGAGACCGCCGCCGAACACATATTGGTCGGTGCGCTGCTTCTTCGCCTGGGTGCTGGTGAGCACGTCCACGCCGTTGAACGTGGCCGACTTGCCAATGCAAAGATTTTCGATCCGGTTATTGGGATTGTCTGCATCGGTCGTCGGAAAGCCTCCGGCATCGACCAGCCCGGAAAAGCAATCATTGCCTGCGACCGCATTGGTGATCGAACTGCCCGCAAACAGGTCCGAGAAGATGAAGTTCGTCGCGAAGGTCGAGCGATAGCCGGTGTAGAGGCCATCGAGATAGAATTGCAGTTCCGGCGTGATCTGCCACTGGAAGGCGGCGTTGACCTGCGGGCGGGTGTTGTGGCCGGTATCGGTCAGGCCGCCGACGCAGGTGGGCAGGACGATGTTCGCGGCGCCCGCCGGGCCATGGTTGCTCGACCGCGGATCGCAGTTGAAGGAGATCGGGCGGCTGAAATTGTTGCGCCCATAGGAAACGTCGACCAGCAGGCCCATTTCGCCGTCGCCCGCATCCCAGCGGTTCGAGACGAGAAGACCGCCGGTATAGCTGGTCTCGCCGGAAATGTCGCCGCGATAGACGCGGCCGTTGGCGGCGACCGTGAAGCCCTTGCTGAAATTGAAGGGCTTCTGCAGCTTCATGTCGATGACGCCCGCGACGCCGCCTTCGATCAGATTGGCGGAGTTCGACTTGTAGACGTCGATGCCGCCGATCGCTTCGGCGGGCAGGTCCTGGAACGAGAAGCCACGGCCGACGCCGGTGAAGATCTCCCGCCCGTCCAGCGTGGTCAATATGTCCCCGATGCCGCGAATGATCGGATTCTGGATTTCGTTGTTGAAGCCGTTCTGCACCTGCACGCCCGCGATGCGCTGAAGCGCGGAGGCGACCGAGGTGTCGGGCAGCTTGCCGATGTCCTCCGCCACGATCGAGTCGACGACGAGGTCGGAATTCCTCTTCACATTGCGCGCGGCTTCAAGGCTGGCGCGTTGGCCGGTGACGATGATGTCGGCGCTATCGTCGGCCGGCGCGGCCGCGTCCTGCGCATGGGCCGGTATGCCGGCGAAGATCGCCAGTGCGGAAGACGTCCAGATAAGTGAGCGGGCGATACGGTTCATGGTCCTCCCCTTCGAACAGCAGCTCGGCCCTGTGTTGGGCCTTGGTGGGGCTCATAACCCTCGCGGTCTGATCGGACAAGACATATTTGTAGGATAAATAGGTTGCCTGTATGAAAAGCCGATGGTAGCGGCATCCTTAACATTCCCGAGAGATGCTGCTTTGCGTGGCGAGCGGCCGAATCGGGTAAAATGGATGGGAGGCGAACATTTCTTCTGCTGATGAGGGCAAGATCGAACCGGCCCTGAAGCTGCGCTCCCGCGCATGGTTCGATGATCCCAGCCATCCTGACATGACGGCGCTCTATCTGGAGCGCTATCTGAACTACGGCCTCTCGATCGAGGAGATGCAGTCGGGCCGACCGATCATCGGCATCGCCCAGTCGGGCAGCGATCTGGTGCCGTGCAACCGCCATCATCTGGTCCTTGCGGAACGGATCAAGGCGGGCATCCGGGACGCGGGCGGCATTCCCATCGAATTTCCCAGCCATCCGCTGCAGGAAACCGGCAAGCGGCCGACGGCGGGCCTTGACCGCAACCTGGCCTATATCAGCCTGGTCGAGCTGCTCTACGGCTATCCGCTGGACGGCGTGGTGCTGACCATCGGCTGCGACAAGACCACGCCCTCCGCGCTGATGGCGGCGGCGACGGTGAACATTCCCGCGATCGCGCTGTCGGTCGGTCCGATGCTCAACGGCTGGCATGAGGGGAAGCGCACCGGCGCAGGCACCATCATCTGGAAAGCGCGCGAGATGCTGGCGAAGGGGGAGCTGGACTATCAGGGCTTCCTGAAGCTGGTCGCTTCGGGTTCGCCATCGACCGGCTATTGCAACACCATGGGCACGGCGACGACGATGAACTCGCTGGCCGAAGCGCTGGGCATGTCGCTGCCCGGATCGGCGGCGATCCCCGCGCCCTATCGCGACCGGCAGGAATGCGCCTGGGAGACTGGGCGCGCCATTGTCGAGATGGTGAAGGCCGACCGCAAGCCCTCCGACATCCTCACCCGCCCGGCTTTCCTCAATGCGATCCGGGTGAATTCGGCCATTGGCGGGTCGACCAACGCGCCGATCCACCTCAACGCCATCGCCCGCCATGTCGGCGTCGAACTGACGCTGGAGGATTGGGAGGAGCAGGGGGCGGACGTGCCGCTGCTGGTCAATCTCCAGCCTGCCGGCGAATATCTGGGCGAGGATTATTACCGGGCGGGCGGCGTGCCCGCCGTGATGGGCGAATTGTTCAAGGCGGGCCTGATCGACGGCGAGGCGCTCACCGCCAATGGCCGCACCGTCGCGGAGAATCTGGCGGGCACGAAAATCCATGACGAGGATGTGATCCGGCCGTTCGGGCGCCCGCTGAAGCAGGCGGCAGGGCTCACCGTGCTCAGCGGCAATCTGTTCGAGGGCGCCGTGATGAAGCTGTCGGTGATCTCCGAGGAGTTCCGCAGCCGCTATCTCTCCGATCCCGAGCATCCCGACAGGTTCGAAGGCCGCGTCGTCGTGTTCGACGGGCCGGAGGATTATCACCGGCGCATCGACGACCCGGACCTTGGCATCGACGAAAATTGCATCCTCGTCATTCGCGGCGCAGGGCCGGTCGGCTATCCGGGCGGCGCCGAAGTGGTGAACATGCGCCCGCCCACAGCGCTGATCCGCGCCGGAATCCACGCCTTGCCCTGCATCGGCGACGGGCGGCAGTCCGGCACGTCGGGCAGCCCCTCCATCCTCAACGCCTCGCCGGAGGCGGCGGTGGGCGGGGGCCTCGCGCTGCTGCGCACGGGGGATCGGGTGCGCATCGACCTCAAGAACCGCAGCGCGGACATGCTGGTCGATGATGCGGAGATCGCCCGCCGGCGGGAGGAACTTGCGGAGATCGAACGCGCCGTCACGCCCGAATCGCAGACGCCCTGGCAGGAAATCCAGCGCAGCCTGGTGGGCCAGTTCGCGACCGGCGCGATCCTGGAAGGTTCCGAAAAATATCAGCGCATCGCCCAGACGCGCGGATTGCCGAGGGACAGCCACTGATGGACCCCGTGCGCGTCATCGCCCGCGACCGCGTGGATATTCTGGGCGAGGGGCTGTTCTGGTCGGTCCGCGATGGCGCGCTGCTGTGGACGGATATATTGGGCAAGCGGATCAACCGCCTGACGCCGGCCACGGGGCAGGTCGAGAGCTGGGAAGCGCCGGACGTCGTCGGCTGGATCATCGGGCGGGCCAGCGGCGGCTTCGTGGCCGGGATCGGCCGTTCGGTCGCCAGCGTGTCGCTCGATCCCTTTTCCTGCGAGACGCTGGCGACGATCCCCGGCGAGCCGGAGGCCAATCGCGTCAACGACGCCGCCGCCGATGCGCAGGGCCGCCTTTGGCTGGGCACCATGCCCTTCGCCTGCGATGGGCCGACAGGGGCTTTCCACCGCTTCGCGAAGGGTTCGTTCACTCGCGCCGACGCCGCGCCCTATACGATTCCCAACGGTCCCGCGATCGATCCCGAAGGGCGCTTCCTGCTGCATACGGACAGCGCGATGGGCGTGATCTTCCGCTATCCGCTGGAGGATGGCCTGCTTGGCAAGCGCGAACCGTTCATCAGCTTCGAGGCGGGCTGGGGCGCGCCGGACGGGATGACCTTCGATGCCGAAGGGTATCTCTGGGTCGCGTGCTGGGGCGCCTCCTGCGTCACCCGCTTCGCGCCGGACGGCACGCCGGTCCGTCGCATCGCGCTGCCCGCGAGCCAGATCAGCAATTGCGTGTTCGGCGGCCCGGACCTCGACCGGATCTATGTCACGAGCGCCGCCGATGGCGTCGAGGAAGCGCAGGGCGGCGCGCTGTTCGAGATCGATCCGGGTTGCCGCGGGCTGGCCCCGTTCCTGTATCAAGACTGAAGTTTCGAGAGGAGAGACGATGCTGAGGACCATGACCGCCGTCGCCCTGCTGGGCGCGGTGTCGACTTCCGCTTTGGCGGCCGAGGCCCGGCGCGAGACCTTCGGCCGGATGCCGGACGGCACGGCGGTGGAGGCGGTGACGCTCACCAACGCCAAGGGCATGTCGGTGCGCGTGATGACGCTGGGCGCGTCGATCCAGTCGGTGATGATGCCGGGCCGCGACGGCAAGGCCGTGGACATCGCGGTCGGCTATGACAGCCTGGAAGGCTATGCGAAGGACGGCCAGTTCTTCGGCGCGACGGTGGGCCGGGTCGCCAACCGCATCGCCAAGGGCCGATTCAGCCTCGACGGCAAGGCCTATGCAGTGCCCGTCAACAACGGTCCCAATTCGTTGCATGGCGGGACGAAGGGCTTCGACAAGGTCGTCTGGACCATCCGCGAGGTGAAGCAGGGCCGGAAATCCGGCGGATCGGCCAGCGTCACCATGCGTTATGTCAGCCCCGACGGCGATCAGGGCTATCCCGGCACGCTGACCACCGACGCGACCTATGCGCTGGATGAGCAGGGCAATCTGACGATCAGCTATACCGCGACCACGGACAAGCCGACCGTGGTGAATATCTCCAATCATGCCTATTGGAACCTCGCAGGGCCGGGCCGCACGGCGATGGACCATGTGCTGACCATTCCGGCGGATCGCTTCACGCCCACCGACGCGACCTCCATTCCGCTTGGCCAGCACCGCAGCGTCGCGGGCACCGTGTTCGATTTCCGCCAGCCCACCCCGGTCGGCGCGCGCGTGCGCGAAGGCGGCGACGAGCAGATCCGCTACGGGCGCGGTTATGACCATAATTGGGTGGTCGGAAACGCCGTCACCAAAGACCAGCATCTGATGGCCCGCGTCACCGAACCGGCGTCCGGCCGCGGCTTCGAACTCTGGTCGAACCAGCCGGGCCTGCAATTTTATTCGGGCAATTTCATGGACGGCACGATCGTCGGCAAGGGCGGGCAGATCTACCGCGAGGGCGACTCGCTGGTGTTCGAGCCGCAGCTTTTCCCGGATAGCCCGAACCAGCCGCAATTCCCGTCGGTCCGCCTCGATCCGGGCAAGACCTACCGGAATGTCATGACCTACAAATTCTTCGTCGCACAATAGAGGGGACTGTTCGTGAAAGCTCTCACCACCTGCCTGCTGGCCTCCGTCGCCGCGCTGACCGCCATGCCCGCCGATGCGCGCCCGCAATGGACGCCTGTGGAAGCCAAGGCGTGGTATGCCAAGCAGCCCTGGCTGGTCGGTTCCAACTATGCGCCCGCCAACGCCATCAACCAGCTTGAGATGTGGCAGGCGGAGACATGGGACCCGGCGCGCATCGATCACGAACTGGGCCTTGCGGAGGGCATCGGCATGAACACGATGCGCGTGTTCCTGCACGATCAGCTCTGGCAGCAGGATGCCGAGGGTTTCAGGAAGCGCATCGACCAGTTTCTGACGATCGCGGCGAAGCACAGGATCAAGCCGCTGTTCGTGCTGTTCGACAGTTGCTGGGACCCCAATCCGGTGCTGGGGCCGCAGCGCCCGCCCATCCCCGGCGTCCATAATTCCGGCTGGGTCCAGAGCCCGGGCCTGCCCGCGCTGCGCGACCCCGCGCAGGAACCGCGCCTGAAGGCCTATGTGCAGGGCGTCGTCGGCGCCTTCGCCAAGGACGACCGCGTGCTTGGCTGGGATCTGTGGAACGAGCCCGACAATGGCGCCGACCAGTATAAGGGACAGGAAGGCAAGCAGCCCCTGGTCCTGGCCCTGCTCACCAAAGTCTATGGCTGGGCGCGCGACGTGGACCCGACGCAGCCGCTCACCTCGGGCGTGTGGCAGCATGACGACTGGAAGACCGAAAGCGCGCTGACGCCGATGGAGAAGCTGCAACTCAGCCAGTCGGACGTGATCTCCTTCCACGACTATAACTGGCCGGAGAAATTCCAGGACCGCGTGAACCAGCTCAAGGTCTATGGCCGCCCGATCCTGTGCACCGAATATATGGCGCGGGGCAATGGCTCGACCTTCGACGGATCGCTGCCGATCGGCAAGCGCGAGAATGTGGCGATGATGAACTGGGGCTTCGTCGACGGCAGGACGCAGACCCGCCTGCCCTGGGATAGCTGGAAAAAACCCTATACGCAGGATGAGCCGACCATCTGGTTCCATGAGGTCTTCCGCAACGACGGCACGCCCTATCGCCAGGCCGAAACCGACCTGATACGTTCGCTGGCCAAGGCGCCCAAGGGCGTGGTGCCCGCGAAGAAATAAGCCGGTCAGCCGGTTCGAGGAGAGAGCTGCATGCGCACCGTCCCGCTATTGACCGCTCTCTGCGGTCTTGCGCTGTCCGTTCCCGCCCATGCCGCGTCGGTGTGGGCAGGGGCATGGGGCTATGCTCCGGCCGACAGCGATGCCCGCGAGCCCGAACAGCCGCCCGGCACCTATCGGTACCGGGTAAGGCTGACGCAGGCCGGCGACGCCTTGCAGCTCAGTTTCAGCAATGCGGAAGGGGACAGGCCGCTGGCGATCGCGACGGTCGGCATTGCCGATCCTTCGGCCGCCACCGGCACGGAGATCGGCGCCAATCCGCTCCGTCCGCTCACTTTCTCAGGCCAGTCGGGGATCGCGCTGCCCGAAGGACATACGGTCGTCAGCGATCCGCTGGCCGCGCCGTTCCGTGTCGGGCAGGACGTGATCGTCAGCGTCACCTTCACGACGCCGACGCGGCCGGCGCGCACCAATCTGGGGCTGGAGATGGCGTTCGCGCCCGCCGGGGCCGAGCCGCTATTCACGCCGATCAAGGTGCGATCCTATCTCTCGCTCGCGTCGGTGCGGGCAAAGCGGGCGCCCTGCACCGTGGTCGCCTTCGGGGATTCGATCACCGACGGCTTCCTTGGCCTTTCGCCGCAGACCCGCGGCTGGCCGGGCCGTCTGGCCGAGCGTCTGGCGGCGCTGCCCTCTGCCCGGCGCTGCGGCGTCGTCAACATGGGCATCAGCGGCAACCGCGTGCTGCGCCGGGGCCGGGCGACGTCCGCGCTCGACCGCTTCTGGCGCGACGTGGCGAGCGTGCCCAACGTTACCCATGTGATCTTCCTGGAGGGCATAAACGACATCGGCGCGGGCAAGGACAGCGGTCCGGAGGCGACGGCGCCCGACCAGCTCGTCCAGGGCTATCGCCAGTTCGTGGCGCGGGCCCATGCGCTGGGGATCAGGGTGATCGGCGGGACCATGACGCCCGCGCTCCATGCGGGCTATATGTCGCCCGCCAAGGAGCGGACGCGGCAGGCGGTGAACGCCGCGATCCGGACCGGGGCGATTTTCGACGATGTCGTCGATTTCGACGCAGCGGTGCGCGATCCGGCCTCGCCCGCCGACCTGCGGCCCGACTATGATCCGGGCGACCACCTCCACCCCAATGACGCGGGTCTGCGCGCCATGGGGGATGCGGTGGATCTTTCGGCGCTCCGCCCGGCAAACTGATCCGGGCGGAGAATCCGCAGCTTCTTCACGGCTTTGGGGCTGCCACAGCCTCGCCCGCGCGCGAGGGCACAGGGAAGATCGGCATCCCGTCCCTGCTCCATTCCATGCGCTGCACGCGGGGGGAGCGGGCGGCGGTGCATTTCCGGTCCGCCCCGTCATTGGCGTGATAGACGATCCATGTCTGCCTGCCGCCATCGGTCGTGAAGAAGCCGTTATGGCCGGTCGCATAGACATTGTTCTGCGGCGCCTTGGCCAGCACCGGGCGCGGCGCCTTGGTCCAGCTTGCCGGGTTCATGGGATCGCTGCCGGGCCGGGCGTGAAGCAGGCCGAGCGCATAATCGTCCGACCAGCAGGCGCTGGCCGAATAGGTGAGGAACAGGTCGCCCTTGGGGCCGGGCAGAAATTCCGGGCCCTCCAATATCTGCCGCCCGCCCTGACGCTCGAACGGCTGGTCGGGGCGCGCGATCACCGTTTCGCCGGGGCCGAGCGTCCATGCATTGGTCATCGGCGCGATGGCGAGCACGCTGTCCGGCCCGTCATAGGCCGAATAGACGAAATAGCGCTTGCCGCCATGCTCGAACACCGTGCCGTCCAGCCCGGTCATGCGCGTGTTGACGCGCCCGCGATCGATCCATTCGCCTTTCAGCGGATCGGCGTTGGCATTTTCCAGCACGAAGACGCCGCGATGGGCGTCGTCATCATGCCCGGCCTCCGCGGCGGTGTAATAGACATACCATTTGCCGTCGAGCCGGTGCAGTTCCGGCGCCCAGATCGAGATCGCATTGGGGCCGCTGGCGGGCGGGGTCCAGATCACATGCTCGGGCGCGTCGGCCAGTTTCGCGAGATCGTCGGTCTGGCGGATGGCGATGCGGTCGCCCTTGGTCCCGAGGAAATAGAAGGTCGCGCCATGATGGACGATCCACGGGTCAGGCCCGCTCGATAGCAGCGGATTGGCGAGCGTCGGGGCGGCCTGCTGCGTGCTGGCGGTGGCGCAGCCGCCAAGCGCCAGCAGGGCGGCCAGAGTCAGGGGAGCCAGAGTCAGGGGAGCGAAGGCGCGGATCATGAGCGGCCCTCCAGTCCGGCCCAGCCTTGCGCGAAGGCGCGGGCGCTGGCGGCGATCTCTTCCGTGGTGGCGCCTATGCGGTACAGCGCCGATCCCAGCCCGAAACCGTCCGCGCCTGCCTGACGCCAGGGTTCCATATTGGTGGGGGTGATGCCGCCGACCACCAGCAGCGGCACCTCTTTGGGCAGCACCGCCCGCTGCGCCTTGACCACGGCGGGGGTCGCCGCCTCCGCCGGGAACAGCTTGAGCCCGCTCGCGCCCGCCGCCAGCGCGGCAAAGGCTTCGCTGGGCGTGAAATAGCCGGGCAGCGAGACCATGCCGCGCTTGGCGGTTTCGGCAATGACGGCGATGTCGGTGTTGGGCGAAACCACCATCGCGCCGCCCGCATCCTGCACCTGCGCCACCTGATCGACGGTCAGCACCGTGCCCGCGCCGACGATGGCGGCATCCCCGACGCGGCGCGCCAGCCTTTCGATGCTGAGCAGCGGATCGGGCGAATTGAGCGGAACCTCTATCAGGCGGAAGCCCGCCTCGACCAGCGCGTCGGCGGCGGCCTCCACCTCATCGGGGCGGATGCCGCGCAGGATGGCGACCAGTGGGAGTTGCGAGAAGGCGTCGGAAAAATCGATCATGCTTTGATGTCCCAGATGCGGGTGATGCCGGCGACGAAGGAAGCGTGGCTGTCGACGACGACAGCCTGTCCTCCGGCGATGGCGATGGCGGCGGAATAAAGTCGCGCAAGCAGGCCGTCAGCCAGCAGATGGACCTGCTGCCCCGGCAGCGTGATCCGTGCCCGGCAGTCGCTGCCGATCAGCAGGCCGCTGACATAGGCGGCCGCCGCGCCGGGCGCGCGTCTGCCCAGCACCGCCGCGGCGCGCACGCCGAAAAGGGCGGAAAGCAGGTCCCGGTCGGCGCTGGCTTCGACGCCCTTGCGGAAATCCGCATCCGCCTCGACCTCGCCGGTCATTTCGCTGCCGATCAGCGCATGACCCTTGAGCAGCGCGAACATCTCGCCGGTCATGGCGGTGATGAAGTCGGCAAGCGCGCCGTCCTTCATGAGCGCCCATTTGGCATGGGTGCCCGGCTGGCACAGCAGCGCGTCGCCGGGGGC
The DNA here is from genome assembly GCF_005406185.4 of Sphingobium sp. RSMS. Lineage (NCBI taxonomy): Bacteria > Pseudomonadati > Pseudomonadota > Alphaproteobacteria > Sphingomonadales > Sphingobiaceae > Sphingobium > Sphingobium sp. RSMS. The sequence goes on from NZ_CM191258.1 coordinate 103,821, forward strand.
CAGCCCCGCCGCAACCGCGCCCAGAAGCTGCACTTCCTCGCCGCGCATGACGTCCTGCCGCTCGTCGCCGTCGCGGCAGACGCCCGGCACGATCGCGACGCCCTCTTCGGGCGAGACAAGGCGCGCCGCAAGGTCCGCGAGCGAGGCAGGAGCCAGCACATAGCCTGCATCATGCCATCCCCGGTTGGAGCCGACCATGCCCGCGAGTAGCATCGGCAGCCCGCCATGGCGCTCGCGCAGCCCCGCCACGGCGGCGGGAAAGCCGCCCGGCGGAACCGAGAGGATGCCCATATCGTCGCGCTCGGTGGCGACGACCTCGCCGCCCTCGATCAGATAGGCGCGGCGGTTGGTCGTGCCCCAATCGACCGCGATGAACGCCGCGCCGCTCACCAGAACACCGCGTAAAGGACGCAGAGCACCAGAATCACCGCGATCGCTCCTGCATTGAACCCGGTCGAGGTGGCGTAGCGCACGTCGCCGGTCGCTATGCTGTCCTTGTCGCGCCGCGCCGGGGTGACGAGGGAGACGGCGACCGCCAGCGCCAGCGCCGCGAGGAAGACCAGGCCCATGCGGTCGAGGAAGGGGACGCCCGGCGCCCAGAGCTTGAAGCCCCAGGACAGCGCCACCGATGCCACCGCCGCCGTGATCGCGCCCGGCTCGTTGGCGCGCCGCCAGAACAGGCCGAGCAGGAAGATCACGGTGATGCCCGGCGTGAAGAAGCCGGTGAATTCCTGGATGAACTGGAACGCCTGTTCGCTGGAGCCCACCAGTGGCCGGGCGGTGAGGATGGCGATGAGGATCGCGATCGCGGCGGCGACGCGGCCCACCAGCACCAGATGGCGTTCCCGCCTTTCGCCGGGTTCCTCCATCCTGCGGAACTTTGCCCAGACGTCGAGGGTGAAGATGGTGGCGATCGAATTGATCTTCGACGCGGTGGACGCGATGATCGCCGCCACCAGCGCCGCGAAGACGAGGCCGAGCAGGCCCGGCGGCAGCAGCCGCATCATCGTCGGATAGGCTTCGTCCGGCTTGGCGAGGTCGGGCGCCAGGACGACGGCGGCGATGCCCGGCAGCACGATGATGATCGGCATGATGAGCTTCAGGAAGGCCGCGAACAGCATGCCGCGCTGCGCCTCGTCCACCGATTTCGCCGCCAGGGCGCGCTGGATGATATATTGGTTGAAGCCCCAATAGCTGAGGTTCGCGATCCACATGCCGCCGACCAGCACCGAAAGGCCGGGCAGGTCCATATAATGCGGGTCGCCTTTCTGGAGGATCATGTGGAAATGGTCGGGCGCGCGTTCGACCAGGCGCGAGAAACCGGCGATGACGCCTGCGCCCCCGCCGATCTCCCCCAGTGTCAGCACGGCGATGACGAGGCCGCCCAGAACCAGCAGCGTCACCTGCACGATGTCGGTCAGCGCCACCGCCTTCAGCCCGCCGCGAAGCTGGTAGAGCAAGGCGAAGACGCCGAGCGCGACCAGCGCCACGTCCTGGTTGACGCCCGCCACCTTCATCACCGCGACCGATCCGAGCCAGATGATGCTGGTCAGGTTCACGAAGACGTAGAGGACCAGCCAGAATATCGCCATCAGCGTCCGGATGCCGTTGCCGTAGCGCCGTTCCAGGAATTGCGGCATGGTGTAGATCTCGTTGCGCAGGAAGATCGGCAGGAAGAATTTGCCGACGATCAGCAGCGTCGCCGCCGCCATCCATTCATAGGAAGCGATGGCGAGGCCGATGGCATAGCCCGAACCGGACATGCCGACGATCTGCTCCGCCGAGATGTTCGCCGCGATCAGCGAGGCGCCGATGGCCCACCAGGGCAGGTTCTTCGACGCCAGGAAATAGTCGGTCGAATTTTTCGGCCCGGCCCCCGCCTTGTCGCGGCTGACCCATTGCGCGAGGCCGAATATGCCGATTGCGTAGATCACGACCACGCTGATGTCGATCGTCGCCAGTCCCATCTCGTCTCCCCAATCTTCCAGCAACGGACGTGCCGGTCGCATGGCCGCGAATCGCGTGATCCGGGCCTGCCGATCTGCTTCTTCATAAAACACATATTTATAATATCAATCTTGACAATATTTCGATGGAGAGGTCTATCTTCCGCCGAACAATCAAGGGAGACGGAAATTGGCTCGGGGCAAATCGCTTTTCGCGCTTGCTGCGGCATCGGCCGCCATCACGCTTTCATTCATGCAAATTCCCGCCGCAGCCCAGTCGAAACCGGTGCGCGCCGAGGTCGTGCCCGGCGCGCCTGAGACGCCCTATGTCGATCCGGACAAGGCCTATCTCTTCGCCCACATGACCAAGGAGCGCTATGGCGTGCTCTATTATTCGGTCAGCCGGGACGGGCTGCACTGGGAGCAGATCAACGGCGGCAGGCCGGTGTCGGAGGATTATCACGGCCACGCCTCGATCGCGCGCGGGGGCGACGGGCGCTATTATCTGGTCGGCAACAAGAGCGACGAAGACCCCTATATCCGCTTCTGGGTCTCCGACGATCTGGTCGGTTGGAAACCCTATGGCACCTATCGTCCCGACCTGTCGAACATCCCCGGCCTGCCGCACGCCATGCAGCGGATCGGCGCGCCCAAGCTGTTCTTCGACAAGCCGTCGGGACAGTTCCTGCTGACGTGGCACACCGCCACCGTCCCCGGCGTTCCCGAAGACCCGGAGCGTTATTGGGCGAGCCAGCGCACGCTCTACGTCCTCTCGCCCGATCTCAAGCGCTTCGCGAAGCCGCCGCGCCGCCTGTTCGACTGGGACATGGCGACGATCGACACCTTCATCCGGCCGGAGGCCGATGGCAGCGCCTATTGCGCTATCGTGAAGGATGAGCGCTATCCCAGCTACAACTGGACCACCGGCAAGACGGTGCGCATCTCCTGCGCCAAGGACCTGCTTGGTCCCTATCCGCCGCCGGGACCGCCGGTCAGCCCCAATTTCCGCGAAGCGCCGACCGTCATCCGCGCGCCGAACGGCGAGGATTGGCTGATGTACTATGAGCAATATGCGGGAACGAGCTATGGCCTGTCCAAGGCGCCGCGCCTGACGGGCCCCTGGTTCCAGGTCTCGGGCAATTCGGGCGTGCCGGAATGGAACCGCTTCGAGATGCCCGCCGGACTGCGCCACGGCTCCATGGTCGAGATCAGCAAGGAGCAATATGATAGGCTGGTGAAGGCGTTTCCGAACCGCAGGTGAGAGGCGGCCGTGCTCGTGCCGCGCTCACCTGCGGCACGATCCGGCCCATAGAGGTGCGCAAAGGGGCGTCCAATGCCTGTCGGAATTATCATATGAATTGACTTATCATATGAAAGGACCTTGCCTGGGCTGGAGCGGGCATTAACATGGATTGCCATGGCATCGGAGCGGGTAAGGACAAGGACAGCGTCTTGGCAGAGGCATCTCATCTCATCGTGGACGAACCGGCAGCGCAGCTTGGCCGCAATCTGACCTATGGCCTGCTGGACAGCATCGGCCGCGCCATCGTTACCGGCCGGTTCGACGATGTCGTCTTCCCCACCGAGGGGGAACTTGCCAAGCAGCATGGCGTCAGCCGCTCCGTCACGCGGGAAGCGGTCAAGATGCTCACCGCCAAGGGCCTGCTGAGCGCCCGCCCGCGTCAGGGCACGACCGTGCAGCCGACCTCCTCATGGAATCTGTTCGATACCGACGTGCTGCGCTGGATGCTGGAACGCCAGCTTTCGGTGAACCTGCTGCGCCAGTTCAACGAGCTGCGCGTGGCGGTGGAGCCGGAGGCGGCCGCCCTGGCCGCGCGAGTCGCGGGGGAGGACGATGTCAAGCGCATCGACGATGGACTGCAGCGTATGCAGGCGGCGGAAAACGGGCTGGATGACCCGCTGGAAGCGGATATCGCTTTTCATGTCGCCGTGCTCCGCGCGTCGAAAAACCCCTTCTACATCCAGTTGCGGGATGTGGTGAGTACCGCGTTGCGCACCTCGATCCGCTTCACCAATCGTATCAAGGGCCGCACCGCCGACGTCGTCGAGCATGCCAAGGTGCGCGATGCCATCGTCCTGCACGATCCCGACGGGGCGCGGATCGCCATGCGGCGGATCATTGGCGATGTGCTCCTCCTCATCGAGGATCGGTTGCCCTAGACCAGCGCCAATGGCCGGCCAGGCGTTCAGCCTGCATCCTGTCCAGACAAGAGGATTTACCGTGGAGCCTGTCCGATTGGGTCTCGTGGGCATCGGCAAGATCGCCAGGGACCAGCATCTGCCCGCCATCGCCGCCGACCGCCGCTTCCGCCTTGCCGCCACTGCCAGTCGTCAGGGCCGCGTGGAGGGGATCGACGGCTATCATGACATTGAGGATATGATCGGAGCCTGCCGACTGGACGCGGTTTCACTCTGCACGCCGCCGGATGGGCGCTACGCACAGGCGCTGACCGCCATGGAAGCCGGGCTGCATGTCATGCTGGAAAAGCCGCCGACAGTGACGCTTTCGCATATCGCGGCACTGACGCAGGCCGCGCACGGCGCAGGCGTGACGCTCTTTGCAACCTGGCACTCGCGCGAGGCGGCGGGTGTGGCTCCAGCGCGCGCGTGGCTTGCCGATAAACGCATTCTCGCCGTCCGGATCGACTGGCGCGAAGACATCCGCCGCTGGCATCCGGATCAGGAATGGATCCTCGGTTCGGGGGGCTTTGGCGTATTCGACCCCGGCATCAACGCCCTGTCGATTGCGACCGAGATCCTGCCGCACGAACTGCTGCTTGAGCAGGCCAGCTTGGATGTGCCGGCAGGACGCATGTCTCCCATCGCCGCCGAGCTCAGGATGCGCTGCGGCGATGCCGCAGTGCACGCAATATTCGACTTTCTCGAAACCGGCCCGCAGATTTGGTCCATAGAAGTCGATACCGACGCCGGCACCCTGCGCCTCGCCATGGGCGGCAGCATATTGCAACTTCCCGGCGAACCGGAGAGCATTGCGGCGGACCGGGAATATGCACGCCTCTACGCCCGGTTCGCGGAGTTGATCGCAGCGGGGCAAAGCGATGTGGATATAAGGCCGCTACGGCTTGTCTCCGACGCCTTCCTGATTGCGGAGCGGCGGATCACCGAAGCCTTCGCATTCTAATGGCTGCCTATCTATCGGGATTATCGTAAAGAGGTCTCTCGCATTTGGGGGGTGTGGTCTGGATAGCTGCCCCTGCGGACCTGAAGATCAAAAACGGTTCCTTGTATGGCGGAGATGGGTCGATTTAGGTCGCGTCAACCATCGGCTGTGGGACGATGCAGCGCAGGTCGCCGGCATGCCGGCGGGGGCCGGGGCTCGGGCGGGAGACCGGATCGCGCTCATGCTGCCGAGCGGACTCGACTTCATGCGCGCCTGGGCGGGTATAGGCCGGCTGGGGAATGCGGGCGGGACAGCGACCGCCTGCGTTGGCGATGTCACGGCCGATGACTTCGGCGAGCGCTTCGTCCGCACGGCTCTCGAGACGTTCGGTGGGCTCGACATCATCGTCAGCAATGCCGGCTACACGCGCGACGGCGTCATCCAGAAGCAGACGGACGAGCAGTTCCAGGCAATGCTCGACGTGCACGTTTCGGCCCCGTTTCGCATCCTGCGCGCAGCTGCCGAGCCTCTGCGAACGATGGCCCGAAAAGAAGCCGCCGAAGGCCGCGAGGTTATCCGCAAGGTCGTCAACATATCGTCCATGGCCGGCACCCACGGCAATGCCGGACAGATCAACTACTCCGCGGCCAAATCCACCCTGCTGGGCATGACCAAGACTCTGTCCAAGGAATGGGGGCGCCTGAAAGTCTGCGTGAATTGCGTGGCCTTCGGCATCATCGACACGCGGTTGACGCAGCCCATTTCGGGGTCGGAGGCATCCATCCCGATCGGGGGGCAGCCCCTGCACACCGGTATTCCTTCCGCAGTACGGGACGCCCTGCTGGACAGCGTGCCGTTGGGACGGGCGGGGACGGCGCGGGAGGCCGCGGACAGCATCTACCTGCTGTGCGTTCCCGAGAGCGATTACATCAGCGGGCAGGTCCTGGTCGTCTCAGGTGGTCTCAGCTTGTAGAAATGCCTCGCATTTGCCTGATCCGGAGACCGGAATCTGTTCGGTGACGGGAGGCATGGCTGCTGTCGGCCCACTGCGAATGCGTTGTCACCGGATGCATGTCTGGCGTTCGACGCCATGCCTGAAACCTTGGCCGAACTGGCGGGCCGAGAGAGATCGGCCGACATGATCGACAGCACCGTCGTCCGGGCCATCACTGCGCCGTCGGCATAAGAAGGGACGCGAGCGACCGAGGCATTGAGGCAGGTCAAATTGCCGGTTGCGCAGGATCAATGCCGGGTCCGTTCGGGCGCGGCAGAAGGGCGGCACCGACAAACAGGGATGGAGATCAAGGACATGACCATCAAGACGATCCTGCTGGGGGCGGCTGCCGGCTGCGCCGTTCTGGCCGCGCCGGCGCAGGCGGCGCAGGGCGATGTGCTGGTGCGGCTGCGCGGCATCATGGTCGCGCCCAACGAGAAGAGCGGGAGCGTGCTGCCCGCCTTTCCGAGCGAGAAGGTGAAGGTCGACAACAGCGTGATGCCGGAAGTGGACGTCACCTATATGGCGACCGACCATATCGGTTTCGAGCTGATCGCCGCGACCACCAAGCATAGCGCGAGCGGGCGGACCGGCACGACCGGGGGCATCGGCAGGCTTGCGTCGACCTGGGTGCTGCCGCCGACGCTGACGGCGCAATATCATTTCCTGCCCGAAGGGAAGATCCGGCCCTATGTCGGGGCGGGGGTGAATTATACGCTATTCTATAATGAGAAGGCGTCGAACGCGCTGGAGGGCGCTGTGGGCGCGACCAAGGTGCATATGTCCGACAGCTTCGGCTGGGCGGGGCAGGTCGGCGTCGACATCGACCTTAACGAGCGGGTGTTCCTGAATCTGGACCTCAAATATATCGACATCGATACGACGGCGCGGCTGTCGACTGCTGCTGCCGGGGTGCAGAAGGTGAAGCTGGAGCTTGATCCCTTTGTCTTCGGCGTGGGTGTGGGGATGAAGTTCTGATGGGAAGGGGTGGCGGCTTTTGGCCAATTCAGGACATTCCCCTCCCGTAAACGGGAGGGGTTAGGGGTGGGCGCGAGCGCAGCGAGCTTCCAGCTTAGCCGTTGAAAATTCACGCTGATGTCGCGCCAGCCCACCCCCTAGCCCCCTCCCGCCTGCGGGAGGGGGAATGTCCGCAATCCACCCACTTTCGCCTCTTAGGGACAATTACGGATAGGTTGCGGCGCGCGGTGGCGGCATGGATCGGCGCATGGATATGCGATTTGATCTGGCGCAAAAGGCGCAGGACGATGGGGCCTTCGTCATGGCGGCGACGCCGCCGGCCAAGGGCTGCGGTGGGCAATATTGCGAACGGTGCGAGGTGCGCGATCAGGCGATCTGCGCCGATCTCGACGAAAAGCAGCGCGTGGCGCTGAACCGGATCGGGCGGCGGGTGTCGTTGCAGGCCGGGCAGACCGTGATGTGGGAAGGCGACAGTTCGACGCTGGTCGCCAATGTGATCGAGGGGACGCTGAAGCTGTCCACCTCCACCGGCGACGGGCGCGAGCAGATCGTCGGCGTCGTCTATGCATCGGATTTCATCGGCCGCCCCTTCGGCGCGCGCACGCCGCACAGCGTCACCGCGCTGACCGATGCGCGGCTGTGCCTTTATCCGCGGGGGGCGTTCGACGGCTTTGCGCGGGAGCATCCGGCGCTGGAGCACCGGCTGTTGCAGCGGACGCTGGACGATCTGGACCGGACGCGGGCGTGGATGCTGCTGTTGGGGCGGAAGAATGCGCGGGAGAAGGTCGCGACCCTGCTGCTCGACATGCACCGGCGGTTGCGGGCGGACGGGGCCGGGGTGATCGAACTGCCCTTGTCGCGGCAGCAGATCGCGGATGTGCTGGGGCTGACCATCGAGACGGTGTCGCGCCAGATCGGCGATCTGAAGCGGATGGGCGTGATCGCGCTCGCCGGGCGGCGCGGGGTGCGGATCGTGGATGCCGGGCGGCTGGAGGGGATGGCCGAGGGGGAGTGAGGGGTGGTTGGCCCCTTGCAGACGTTTTCTCCCCTCCCGTAAACGGGAGGGGCCGGGGGCGGGCCGCCGCGTTAGCGGCGTCTTCCCTCACCGATAGCGCAGAGGCTCGCTTCGCTCGCGCCCACCCCCTAGCCCCCTCCCGCCTGCGGGAGGGGGAATGTCCGCTTCCCACCCGATACGGACATTCCCCTACATACCTGCGGCGCGGGCTTTGACAGAGGTCAATGCATAAGGGCGGCTCCCGGACGAAGGACGCCGCAAAGCCTTTGACGGGGAAATCCTATGGAGCAACTGGTTTGGAAGACGGGCGGCTGGTTCGCGCTCGCGACGCTGGCCTTTCTGGCGGCGCTGGCGGCGGCGGACTTCGGCTTTGCCGTGCATATGGGGATCGTCTGCGCGGCCGCGCTGGCCGTCGCCGTGCTGACGATGCGGCACGCCGATTATGAGGCGATCACCCGCGGGCTGCTGAAGATGCCCGCATCCCAGGGGAAATATGACGACGACCCGATCCGCTGGGGCGTGATCGCGACCGTCTTCTGGGGGCTGGCGGGCTTTCTGGCGGGGTTGTACATCGCGCTTCAACTGGCCTTTCCGGCGCTCAACCTGGGGATTGAATATACCAGTTTCGGGCGGCTGCGGCCGCTGCATACCTCCGCCGTGATCTTCGCCTTCGGGGGCAATGCGCTGATCGCAACCAGCTTCTACGTGGTGCAGCGGACGTGCCGGGCGCGGCTGGCCTTTCCGGCGCTCGCCCGGTTCGTCTTCTGGGGCTATCAGCTTTTCATCGTGCTGGCGGCGACCGGCTATCTGCTGGGCATCACCGAGGGCAAGGAATATGCGGAGCCGGAATGGTATGTCGACCTGTGGCTGACCATCGTCTGGGTCGCCTATCTGGTTGTGTTCGGCGGCACCATCCTGCGCCGCAGCGAGCCGCATATCTATGTGGCGAACTGGTTTTACCTGAGCTTCATCCTGACGATCGCGATGCTGCACATCGTCAACAATCTTTCCATGCCGGTGAGCTGGCTCGGGTCCAAGAGCTACAGCGCTTTCGCGGGCGTGCAGGATGCGCTGACCCAATGGTGGTACGGGCATAATGCGGTCGGTTTCTTCCTGACCGCCGGTTTCCTGGCCATGATGTATTATTTCGTGCCCAAGCAGGCGGAACGGCCGGTCTATAGTTATAGGCTTTCCATCATCCATTTCTGGTCGCTGATCTTCCTCTATATCTGGGCGGGTCCGCACCATCTTCATTATACCGCGTTGCCCGACTGGGCGCAGACTTTGGGCATGGTCTTTTCGGTCATGCTGTGGATGCCGAGCTGGGGCGGGATGATCAATGGCCTCATGACGCTGAACGGCGCATGGGACCGCATTCGCACCGATCCGATCATCCGCATGATGGTGATGGCGCTGGCCTTCTACGGCATGTCTACCTTCGAAGGTCCGATGATGTCGGTGAAGGCGGTCAACAGTCTCTCCCACTATACCGACTGGACCATCGGCCATGTGCATAGTGGTGCGCTGGGCTGGAATGGCCTCATCACTTTCGCCTGCCTCTATTATCTGACGCCAAGACTGTGGAAGCGGGAGCGGCTGTACAGTCTTCGGTTGGTGAACTGGCACTTCTGGCTGGCGACGGTGGGCATCGTCCTCTACGCGGCGTCGATGTGGGTCGCTGGCATCATGCAGGGGTTGATGTGGCGCGAATATGGCAGCGACGGTTATCTGGTCTACGCCTTCTCCGAAGTGGTGAGCGCCATGTTCCCCATGTACCTGATCCGGGCGGCGGGAGGTCTTCTGTACCTGAGCGGCGCGATCGTCATGGCCTGGAACATCGGCAAGACCATCGCGGGCAGTCCGTTGCGTGTGGAGAAGCCGATGAACGATGCGGCTTATGATGCTGCGGCGGACAGACCATTGGTGCCCGCGGCGACCTGAAACCCCTCTCCGTTCGGGCTGGGCCTGCTCTTCAATAAGAAGAAAAGCCCCCTTCGACTGCCTGCAAGGCAGGCGCTCAGGACAGGCTTCGACAGGCTCAGGGCGAACGGGGGTTGGAAGTTTCCCTCGATTTGAGGACTTTGAGAATGGCAACCAAGACCAAGGGTAAATTCTTCGATCATGGCAGGCTGGAGCGGAATGTTTCGCTGCTGGGCATCGCCGCCCTGATTACAGTCGCCATCGGCGGCATTGTGGAGATCGCGCCGCTTTTCTGGATCGACAATACGATCGAGAAAGTGGAGGGCGTGCGTCCCTATACGCCGCTGGAGCTGGCGGGGCGGAACATCTACATACGCGAAGGCTGCTATAATTGTCATAGCCAGATGATCCGGCCCTTCCGGGACGAGACGGAACGCTATGGCCATTACAGCCTTGCCGCCGAGAGCATGTACGATCACCCCTTCCAGTGGGGGTCGAAGCGGACCGGGCCGGATCTGGCGCGGGTGGGCGGCCGCTATTCGGACGAATGGCATGTCCAGCATCTGAAGGACCCACGCGCCGTGGTGCCGGAATCGATCATGCCCGGCTATGCCTTCCTGGCGGAGCGGGAATTGAAGCTGCCCGACATGCGCAAGGACCTGACGGCGCTCAATGATGTCGGCGTTCCCTATACGAAGGACGACATCGCCAGGGCGAATGACGACCTGAAGGCGCAGGCCGATCCGGATGCGGACAGCAGCGACCTGCTGAAACGCTATCCCAAGGCGCAGGCGCGCGATTTCGACGGCGATCCGGGCAAGCTGACCGAGATGGACGCGCTGGTCGCCTATCTCCAGATGCTGGGCACGCTGGTCGATGTGGACAGCGCGAAACCGCAGGAGGTCGACAGATGAGCTACGACGCCTTGCGGCATTTTGCCGATAGCTGGGGGCTGGTCTTCATGGGGGTGCTCTATGTGGCCCTCATCGGCTGGCACTTCCTGCCCCATGGGCGGCAACGCAGCGCGGAGGCCGCGCTCGCCATTTTCGACGATCAGACGGAGGCCGGGCATGGCTGACGACAAGCGCATCGATCCCGCCACCGGGACGGAGATCAAGCATCATGAATGGGACGGCATCCAGGAACTGGACACGCCTTTGCCGCGCTGGTGGCTGTGGACCTTCTACGCGACGATCCTGTTCGCTATCGGTTATATGATCGCCTATCCGGCTATCCCAATGATCGACCGGGCGACCGGAGGCATGCTGGGCTGGTCGAGCCGGGGGGCGCTGGACAGGGAATTGGCGGCGCGGGAAAGGCAGATTGCGCCGATCCGCCGGGCGATTGCGGAGACGCCGATTACGGCGCTGCCGGGGCGGCCGGAAATGATGCAGCAGGCGGTCGAGGGCGGGCGCGCGGCGTTCCGGGTGCATTGCGTCCAATGCCATGGGTCGGGGGCGGCGGGGTCCAGGGGTTATCCCAACCTCAATGACGACGACTGGCTGTGGGGCGGCGATCTGGCGACGATCGAGAAGACGATCACCGATGGCGTCCGCAATCCCGATCATGATGCGACCCGCCAGTCGCTGATGCCGGCCTTCGGCAAGGACCAGTTGCTGACGGCGGCGCAGGTGGACGATGTGGTGGCGCATGTCCGGGCGATCAGCGGGCAGGACCGTCCGAGCGCGGCTTCGCGGCGCGGGGACAAGGTCTTTGCCGATAATTGCGCGGTCTGCCATGGCCCGGCGGGCAAGGGCAACCGGGAGCTGGGCGCGCCCAATCTGACCGATGCGATCTGGCTTTACGGGGGCGATGCGGGGACCATCCGCGAGACCGTCTGGAACAGCCGCCATGGCGTGATGCCGCGCTGGGACGACAAGCTGGACAAGGCGACCATCCGGATGCTGGCGGCCTATGTGCACAGCCTGGGCGGGGGTGAGGCGGCCCCTCCCGCTGGTGCGGGGGCAGGTCGATAAGCCATGTTCATGTCCGGCTCCGCCTCGCTCTATGAGAAGCGCAAGGGCGTCTATCCCAAGGCGGTGGACGGCTTCTACCGCCGCCTGAAATGGGCGATCATGGCGGTGACGCTGACCATCTACTGGGGCACGCCCTGGCTGCGCTGGGACCGCGGGCCTTATGCGCCGGATCAGGCGGTGCTGGTCGATCTGGCCCATCGGCGCTTCTACATGTTCTCCATCGAGATATGGCCGCAGGAATTTTATTATGTCGCGGGCCTGCTGATCATGGCGGGGATCGGGCTGTTCCTCGTCACGTCGGCGGTGGGTCGGGCCTGGTGCGGCTATGCCTGTCCGCAGACGGTCTGGACCGACCTCTACCAGCATGTCGAGCGTTTCGTGGACGGCGACCGCAATGCGCAGTTGCGGCTCGCCAAGGCGCCATGGGGGGCGGTGAAGATCGCCCGGCGGCTTTTCAAATGGTCGGTCTGGCTGGGGATCGCTTTCGTCACCGGGGGCGCGTGGATATTCTATTTCGCGGACGCCCCGACGCTGCAACGGGAGTTCTGGAGCGGGACCGCCGCGTGGCAAGCCTATGCGACGACTTTCGTGCTGACCGCGACGACCTTCGTGCTGGGCGGGTTCATGCGGGAGCAGGTGTGCATCTATATGTGCCCCTGGCCGCGCATCCAGACCGCGATGCTGGACGAGAAGTCACTGATCGTCACCTACAAGCATTGGCGCGGGGAGAAGCGCGGGAGCCTGAAGAAGGCCCAGGCGCATCCGGGCGCGTTTGGCGACTGCGTGGATTGCAACCAGTGCGTCGCGGTCTGCCCGACCGGCATCGACATTCGCGAAGGGCCGCAGATCGGCTGCATCACCTGCGCGCTCTGCATCGACGCCTGCGACAAGGTGATGGCGCAGGTCGGGCGGCCACGCGGTCTGATCGATTATTGCACGCAGGACGATGCGGAGGCGGAGCAGAAGGGCGCGGCGCCGCGACCGGTGCTGAAGACTCTGCTGCGGCCGCGCACCATCGCCTATTTCGCGGTCTGGGCGGGGATCGGCGCGGCCATGCTGTTCGCGCTGGGCGCGCGCGAGCGGCTGGAGATCAGCGCGCAGCAGGACCGCAATCCGATCTTCGTGCGCCTGTCCGATGGCGCGATCCGCAACGCCTATACGGTCAAGCTGCGCAATATGCAGGCGCGGCCCCGACCGATGGAGGTGGGCCTCACTGGCCTGCCCGGCGGCCGGATGTGGACCGATGCGGGGTCGCGGGAGAATGCCGCCGCGACGGTGCGGACGACCGTGCCCGCCGACAGCGTGGCGAAGCTGCGCATCTTCCTGACGCTGCCGTCCGGCGGCCCGGCGCGGCAGGATTTCCGCTTCACCGTGCGCGCCATCGATCGCGAAGGCGGCAGCGCCAGCGAACCCGCCCGATTTGAAAGGCCCTGAAGCATGACCCCTGCTCCATCCCCCATGCGCCGCTTCACCGGCTGGCACATGACGGCGATATTGGCGGCGTTCTTCGCCGTGGTGATCGCGGTCAACATGCTGATGGCGACCGTTGCGGTGCGGTCCTTCGGCGGCACGGTGGTCGAGAACAGCTATGTCGCCAGCCAGAAATTCAATGGCTGGCTGGCGGAGGCGCGGGCGCAGAAGCGGCTGGGATGGCGGGACAGGGTGACGCTGGATACTGCGCGGCATGTCGGCTTGGCCCTTACCGACGCCAGGGGCGCGCCAGTGGCGGGCGGCCAGGTGACGGCGGTGGCGCAGCATCCGCTGGGGCGGACGCCGGACCTGTCGCTGGTCTTTCGCGAGACCGCGCCGGGCGTCTATGCCAGCGACCGGGCCTTGCCGAAGGGGCGCTGGCAGGTCCGCTTCGACCTTCGTCTTGCCGGGCGCGAGGAGCATCTGTTGAGGGAGGTCGACTGATGGCCACGAAGGCGCTGATCCCCGATCCGGTGGCGGAAGAGACGGTCGAAAGCCTGTTCGCCGTCCCCGGCATCCATTGCGTCGGCTGCATCGCCAGGATCGAGGAGGGGCTTCCCCGCCAGCCCGGCATAGTGTCGGCGCGGGTCAATATGGGCGCGAAGCGGGTCGCCATCCGGCACGATCCGGCGCTGACCCCGCCCGACCTGCGCGCCGCCATCGCCGCTTTGGGATTCGAGGCGGAGCCGCTGGCCGATGCGGGGCTGGATGTCGCGGCGGCCGAAAGCCGGCGGCTGACGCGGGCGCTGGTGGTGGCGGGCTTCGCGGCGATGAACATCATGCTGCTGTCGGTGTCTGTCTGGTCCGGGGCGGCGGGGGCTACGCGGGAGATGTTCCACTGGCTCTCCGCGTTGATCGCCCTGCCGACGGTGGCCTATGCGGGCCAGCCCTTCTTCCGTTCGGCCTGGGCGGCGTTGCGGCAGGGGCGGACCAATATGGACGTGCCGATCAGCATCGGCGTGCTGCTGACGACCGGAATGAGTCTTTACGAGACGGTGACTGGCGGGGCGCATGCCTGGTTCGACGGGGCGGTGATGCTGCTGTTCTTCCTGCTGGCGGGGCGTTCGCTCGACAGCATGATGCGTGGGCGGGCGCGGGCGGGGGTGGCGGCGCTGCTGAAGCAGACCGCGCCGGGGGCGCTGGTGCTGGAGGCGAACGGGAGCAGCCGTTGGACGCGGGCCGACGCTCTGCGCCCCGGCATGACGATATTGGTGGCGGCAGGCGAAAGGCTGGCCGCCGACGGGCGTGTCGTGGAGGGCGAAAGCGGGCTCGACATCGCCTTTCTGACCGGGGAAAGCGCGCCGGTGCGGGTGCATCCCGGCGACGATGTGCAGGCGGGCTCGCTCAACATCGACGGGCCGATCCGGGTGGAGGTGACGGCGGCGGGGGCCGACACCGTCATTGCCGACATCGCCCGGCTGATGGAGGAGGCGGGGCAGGGCAAGTCGCGCTATGTGCGGCTGGCCGACCGGGCGGCGCGGCTCTATGCGCCCTGCGTCCATCTGCTGGCGGCGCTGTCCTTCGCGGGGTGGATGATCGCCGGGGCGGGGGTGCATCAGGCGTTGCTGATCGCGGTGGCGGTGTTGCTGATCACCTGTCCTTGCGCCTTGGGGCTGGCGGTGCCCGCGGCGCAGATCGTCGCCTGCGGCGCGTTGATGCGGCGGGGCGTGCTGGTCAAGGACGGGTCGGCGCTGGAACGGCTGGCGGAGGTCAGCGAAGCGGTGTTCGACAAGACCGGCACGCTGACGCTGGGCCGTCCGGTGCCGCAGGGCTTGCGCCGTCTGTGGCGCGACGACCGGTCGATCCTGCTGTCCCTGTCGCGGGCGTCTCGCCATCCGCTGAGCGTCGCCTTGCGGCAGGCGCTGGAGGCGCGGGGGGCGACGCCCGCCGCGCTCGACAATGTACGCGAAGTGGCGGGGGAGGGCGTGTTCGCGGACTATGAAGGCGTGGCCGTGTCGCTGGCGCGTCCGCGCAGCCTGATCAACCTGTTCGGGCTGGCGGCGGAATATCGGCGCGGGGATCAGGCCTTGCTGCTGGGCTTCACCGACGCGTTGCGGCCCGATGCGGCGGAAACGCTGGACGTGCTGCGCGGCATGGGGATGAAGATATTGATCGCCAGCGGCGACCGGCCCGAAGCGCTGGAGGAGATTGCCCGCGAAACCCGCACTACCGCCATCGGCCATCTGCGCCCCGCCGACAAGCTGGCGCTGATCGACCGGCTGAAGGCCAGGGGCGAGAAGGTGCTGATGATCGGGGACGGGCTGAACGACGGCCCGGCGCTGGCGGCGGGTCATGCCAGCATGGCGCCCGCCTCCGCCAGCGATGCGAGCCAGCTTACCGCCGACGCCGTATTCCTGGGCGACAGGCTGGCGCCAGTGGCGCTGACCGTGCATGCGGCGCGGCGGACGGTCGCGGTGGTGAAGCAGAATTTCGCGCTGGCGATCGGCTATAATGTGCTGGCGGTGCCGCTGGCCATAGCGGGGAGGGTGACGCCGCTGGTCGCGGCTGTGGCGATGTCGACATCCTCGCTGATCGTGATCGCCAATGCCTTGCGCCTGAAAGGAGCCGTGAAATGACCGGTCTCAGCCTGTTGATTCCGATTGCGCTTGGGCTGGGGCTATTGGGCTTGGCGGCCTTTTTCTGGGCGCTGGGCAATGGCCAGTTCGAGGATACGGATGGGGCGGCGGTGCGCATCCTGATCGACGAGGATTGATTGCCGGCGGATTTTTGCCCTTTTTGGGTGGATAAGGTGGACGATTTGACGGGATAATCGCGATTAATAAGGCAGATTGCCTTAACATGGGCCGTTTATAAGTCGGATTGCATGCCATGATTTCCCTATCATGGTGCACATGACAAACCCGCTCCCCTTCACCGATTTCGCCCCCGCCATCCGGCCGCAGTCGCCGCTCCGCCAGGCCATCACCGCCGCCTATCGCCGCGATGAAGCCGCGTGCTTGGCGCCCTTGCTGGAAGCCGCCGCGCTGCCCGACGCCATGCGGCGGGGGGTTCGTGACATGGCGCGCAGGCTGGTGACGGTGCTGCGCGCCAACGGCAAGGGCGGCGGGGTCGAGGCGCTGGTGCAGGAATATTCGCTCTCCAGCCAGGAGGGCGTGGCGCTGATGTGCCTGGCCGAAGCGCTGCTGCGCATTCCCGACGATGCGACCCGCGACGCGCTGATCCGCGACAAGATCGCTGACGGCGACTGGGGCGGGCATCTGGGTGGTGGCAAGTCGCTGTTCGTCAATGCGGCGACGTGGGGACTGGTGGTCACGGGCAAGCTGGTCGGCAGCGTGGACGACCGGGGCCTCGGCGCGGCGCTGACCCGGCTGGTGGCGCGGCTGGGCGAGCCGGTGATCCGGCGCGGCGTCGACCTCGCCATGCGGATGATGGGCGAGCAGTTCGTGACCGGCGAGACCATCGGGGAAGCGCTGAAGCGGGCGCGGACGGAAGAGGCCAAGGGTTTCCAGTACAGCTATGACATGCTGGGGGAGGCGGCGGCGACGGCGGCGGACGCGGCCCGCTATCTGGAGGATTACCGGCAGGCCATCCACGCCATCGGCCGGGCGTCGGACGGGCGCGGCGTCTATGCCGGGCCGGGCATCTCGATCAAGCTGTCGGCGCTGCATCCGCGCTATTCCCGCGCCCAGGCGGAGCGGGTCATGGGGGAATTGCTGCTCCGGGTGAAGGAGCTGGCGCTGCTCGCCAAAAGCTATGACATCGGCCTCAACATCGATGCGGAGGAGGCGGATCGGCTGGAATTGTCGCTCGATCTGCTGGAGAGTCTGGCGCTGGACCCGGAGCTTGCGGGATGGAACGGGCTGGGCTTCGTGGTGCAGGCCTATGGCAAGCGCTGTCCCTTCGTGATTGATTGGATCGTCGATCTGGCCCAGCGCGCCGGGCGGCGGATCATGGTGCGGCTGGTCAAGGGCGCCTATTGGGACGCGGAGATCAAGCGGGCGCAGGTCGATGGGATGGCGGACTTCCCGGTCTATACGCGGAAGGTGCATACGGACGTCGCCTATATCGCCTGCGCGAAGAAGCTGCTGGCGGCGCGTGACCGGGTGTTCCCGCAATTCGCGACGCATAATGCGCAGACGCTGGCGACGGTCCATCATCTGGCGGGGCCGGGTTTCACGCTGGGCGACTATGAGTTTCAGTGCCTGCACGGCATGGGTGAGCCGCTCTATGAGCAGGTGGTGGGGAAGGGGAATCTGGACCGTCCCTGCCGCATCTATGCGCCGGTCGGCACGCATGAGACGCTGCTGGCCTATCTGGTGCGGCGGCTGCTGGAAAATGGCGCGAACAGCTCCTTCGTGCACCGTATTGCAGATCCGGCGGTGCCGGTGGAGGAGATGATCGCGGACCCGGTCGAGCAGGTGCTGGCGATGCCGCATCCGGGCGCGCGGCATGCGGAGATCGCGCTGCCGTCCGGACTGTATCCGGATCGGCGCAATTCGGACGGGATCGACCTGAGCGACGAGAATGCGCTGGCGATGCTGGCGCAGGCGTTGGCCGAAAGCGCGCAAATCAATTGGACGGCGGCGCCGGAAGGCGAGGAAGGCACGGCGCGGCTGGTGCTGAACCCCGCCAATCGGCGCGATGTCGTGGGGACGGTGTTCGAGGCGTCGGCGGACCATGCGCGGGCGGCGGTCCTGCGCGCGGAGGGAAGCGGCTGGGCGCAGGTGCCGGTCGCCGAGCGCGCCGCGATGCTGAAGCTGGCCGCCGACGCGATGCAGGCGCGCATGCCGATTCTGCTGGGTCTGATCGTGCGGGAGGCGGGCAAGTCGCTGCCCAACGCCATAGCCGAAGTGCGGGAGGCGATCGATTTCCTGCGCTATTATGCGGCGCAGGCGCGGGCGGCTTTCGGCCCGGCACAGGTGGCCTTGGGGCCGGTCGTGTGCATTTCGCCCTGGAATTTCCCGCTGGCGATCTTCACCGGGCAGGTCGCGGCGGCGCTGGTCGCGGGCAATGCAGTGCTGGCCAAGCCTGCCGAGGAAACCCCGCTGATCGCGGCGGAGGCGGTGCGGCTGCTGCATGAGGCTGGGGTGCCGGGCGATGCGTTGCAGCTTGTGCCCGGCGCTGGGGAGATCGGCGCGGCGCTGGTGGCGGCGCCGCAGACCGCCGGCGTGCTGTTCACCGGATCGACCGAGGTGGCGCGGCTGATCCAGCGGCAATTGGCCGCCCGCCTCTCCGCTTCGGGCAGGCCCATTCCGCTGATCGCGGAGACGGGCGGGCAGAATGCGATGATCGTCGACAGCTCCGCGTTGGCGGAGCAGGTGGTGGCGGATGTCATCGCCTCCGCCTTCGACAGCGCGGGGCAGCGCTGTTCGGCGCTGCGCATCCTCTGCCTGCAGGAGGATGTGGCGGACCGGACGCTGGCGATGCTGAAGGGCGCGCTCCGGGAATTGCGGATCGGGCGGACCGACCGGCTGGCGGTCGACATCGGGCCGGTCATCACGGACGAAGCGAAGGAAGGGATAGAGCGGCATATAGAGGCGATGCGGGCGCTGGGCTGCGCGGTGGAGCAGCAGCCGCTGCCGCAGGAAACCGGGCATGGCAGCTTCGTGCCGCCGACGATCATCGAGATCGACGACATCGCGCAATTGCGGCGCGAGGTGTTCGGGCCGGTGCTGCATGTCATCCGCTTTGCCCGCGCCGGGTTGAACGCGCTGGTCGATGCGATCAACGCGACCGGCTATGGCCTGACCTTCGGCCTGCATACGCGGCTGGACGATACCGTCGCTCAGGTGACGGGGCGGGTGAAGGCGGGCAATCTCTATGTGAACCGCAATGTGATCGGCGCCATCGTGGGCGTACAGCCCTTTGGCGGGCGGGGCCTGTCGGGCACCGGGCCGAAGGCGGGCGGGCCGCTTTATCTGGGGCGGCTGGTGGCGGTGCCGCCGGTCTTTGCCGAGCGGGCCGGTTCGCTCCGGTCGCCGCTCAGCGATTTTGCCGACTGGCTGGCGGCGAAGGGCGAGGCGGAGGCTTCGGCCATGGCGCGGCGCTGTGGCGATGCCTCGGCGCTGGGCGTCGAGATGACCCTGCCGGGGCCGGTGGGGGAGCGCAACCTCTATGCGCTGCATCCGCGAGGACTGATCGGGATGCGGCCCGCGACGCGGCAGGGGTTGTTGCAGCAGATGGCGGCGGTACTGGCGACGGGCAATCGCGGGGTGCTGTGGGACATGGAACTGCCGCTGGGGTTGCCCGCGCATATTGCGGCGCATTTCACGTCGCAGGCGGATGGGCCGCTTGGGGCGGTGCTGGTGGAGGGCGATGCCGCGCGGATCGGTGCGGTGGTTCGGGACGTGGCCGGCTTGCCGGGGCCGGTCGTCAGCGTCCATGCGGCGGGGGCGGATGGGGGATATCCGCTGGACTGGCTGCTGGAGGAGGTGTCGACCTCCATCAACACGACCGCTGCGGGGGGTAATGCCAGCCTGATGATGATCGGGTAAGAGGCTCAAGCGCGCCTTCGCAGGAGCAGGTCACGCTCAGCTTTTCTTCAGCAAGCCCGCGACAACCGGCGCGATCTTGCCGACGATGATGTTCACCCCGGCCGGATTGGGATGGATGGAATCGGCCTGCATCAGCCTGGGATTCCCGATCACGCCGTCGAGGAAGAAGGGGTAGAGCGGCAGGCCGTAATCCTTCGCCAGCCGGGGATAGATGGCGTCGAACTTCGCGCCATAATCCTTGCCCATATTGGGCGCGGCCATCATGCCGGTGAGCAGCACGGGGATCTGCCGCTGCCTGAGCTGGTCCAATATGGCGCGCAGATTCTTCTCGCTGTCCTCCGGCGGCAGGCCGCGCAGCATGTCGTTGCCGCCCAAGTCGAGCAGCAGCAGGTCGGGCTTGCGCGGCAGGCCGTCGAGCGTGAAGGCGAGGCGCTGAATGCCGCCCAGAGAGGTTTCGCCCGAAACCCCGGCATTGCGGACCTGAACCGCCAGCCCCTTTGCCTTCAGCGCCTGTTCGAGGCGGAAGGGGAAGCTTTCATTCTGGGCCACGCCATAGCCGGCATAGAGGCTGTCCCCGAAGGCGAGGACCAGCTTGCCGTCGGCCATCGGGGCAGCGGCGTTCCGGACCTCGGCCGTCGGCGCGGCGCTATTGTCGGCGGCGGGTTCGCCCGAACAGGCGGTGAGCAATTGCACAATCGCCATGGCGCCCACATATATCGACCATCTTCCCGCCTTCATGGGGTTCCTTTCGCTGATGCACGGCTCGTCCTCCCTTGCCCATATTGCGATTGAAGCGCGCAATGTCACCCTTTCGCTTGGCACGCGCGAGGCGCCGACGCTGATTTTGAAGGGCGTCGACCTTTCCATTCCCAGGGGCGAGAGCCTGGCGATCCTCGGGCCGTCGGGATCGGGCAAGTCGTCATTGATGGCGATATTGTCGGGGCTGGAGCGCGCCAGCGGCGGCGAAGTGCGGGTTGCCGGGATCGATTATGGGCCGCTGGACGAGGATGCGCTGGCGCGGGCGAGGCGCGGGCGCGTGGGCATTGTGTTGCAGAGCTTCCACCTGCTGCCCACCATGACGGCGGTGGAGAATGTCGCCGTGCCGCTGGAACTGGCGGGCTTCGGGGATGCCTTCGCGCGCGCGGCGGGCGAGCTGGAGGCGGTGGGACTTGGGCACCGGCTGCACCATTATCCGGCCCAGCTTTCGGGCGGCGAGCAGCAGCGCGTGGCCATCGCCCGCGCCGTCGCGCCGGGGCCGGACATCATCTTCGCGGACGAGCCGACGGGCAATCTGGACGGCGCGACCAGCGGGGCGATCGTCGAACTGCTGTTCGCCCGGCGGGAAGCGAATGGCGCGACATTGGTGATCATCACCCATGATCCCGGACTGGCGGAGCGGTGCGACCGCGTCGTGGAGATGCGCGATGGGCTGATTGTCGCGGACCGGAGGCTGTGACGGGGTCTGAAACTGCGCTGGGCTGGCGCGGCTGCTGGCGGATCGCCCAACGCGACCTGCATCGCGGTTTCCGGGGCTTGCGGCTGCTGTTCATCTGCCTGTTCCTGGGCGTGGCGACGCTGGCGACCATCGGCGGGCTGACCGCCGCGATCACCGGCGAGATTGCGAGCAAGGGGCAGGTGTTGCTGGGCGGCGACGTCGAGGTGGCGATGTCCCAGCGCGAGGCCAGCGCGGCGGAGAAGGCGGCCTTCCGGCGCGAGGGCGTGCTGAGCGAGACGATCAGGCTGCGGGCCATGGCGCAGCGGGTGGGGGAGGGCACCGGACCCTCCGCCGTGCTGACCGAACTCAAGGGCGTGGACGGGGCCTACCCGCTTTATGGCGCGCTGGTGCTGAAAGGCGGGCGGGCCGGGCCGATGCGCACCGACGAGCTGGTCATCGGACAGGCGCTGGCGGACCGGCTGGACGTGAAGCCGGGCGATGGCCTGCGCTATGGCGCGGCGACCTTCCGCATCCGCGACATCATTGCGGAGGAGCCGGACCGGGTGGGGGAGGGCTTCACCCTGGGGCCGGTCGCGCTCACCTCCATGGAGGGTATCAGGCGCAGCGGCCTGATCCAGCCGGGCAGCCTTTATGAGAGCAAATATCGCATCCGCCTGGGCGCGGGCAGGGATGCCGGGGCGGCGGGGGACCGGCTGAAGCGCGCCTTCCCCTCTGCCGGTTTCGAAATCAAGGACCGCGACGGCGCGGCGCCGGGGACCAGCCGTTTCCTGGAGCGGATGGGGCAATTCCTGTCGCTGATCGGCCTCGCGGCGCTCGCCATAGCGGGGATCGGGGTCAGCAACGGGGTAGCCTCCTATCTGGCGATCAAGCGCAACGGCATTGCGACGCTGAAGATATTGGGCGCTTCCTCCGCCGACATCGCCCGCATCTATCTGATGCAGATCGGCGCGGTGGCCGTGCTGGCCATCGGCTGCGGGCTGGCGGCGGGGGTCGTGCTGCCGCTGGGTCTGGTGACGGCGATGCGGGACATATTGCCGGTGCAGCCCGGTTTCGCCATCGCGCCCTGGCCGCTCGTCACCAGCGCGCTTTACGGACTGCTGATCGCCTTCATCTTCACCGTGCCGCCACTGGCGCGGGCACGGACCCTGCCCGCCGCTGCCCTGTTCCGCGAAACGGTGGACCGGCGGCGCGGGGTCGATCGGCTGAGCATGATCGCGGTGGGCGCGGCGGGGGCGGCCGCCGTGGCGCTGGCGCTGGGCACGGCGCGGGAGCCCTGGTTCGCGGCGGCGATGCTGGGCGCGGTCGCGGCCATGCTGGCGCTGCTGACCGGCATCGGCCTATTGGTCCGGCGCGTCGCCCGTCGACTGCCCGCGCCGCGTCGTCCGCTTGCCCGGCTGGCGGTCGCCAATCTCCATCGGCCCGGCGCGCAGACGTCGGCGCTGGTGGTGGCGCTGGGGCTGGGCCTGACGCTGTTCGTGACGCTGGCGGCGATCCAATCGAGCCTCAGCGCCGAAATCCGCAACACCGTGCCCCGCACCGCGCCGGACCAGTTCGTGCTGGACATCCCCATCGCCGCCAGGGACAGGTTCCTTGCGCTGGTCGGCAGGGAGGCGCCGGGGGCCAAGGTCAATATGGTGCCGACCCTGCGCGGGACGATCGTCGCCTATGGCGGGCAGCGGGTGGCGGACCTCAAGGAACTGCCCGAGGGCGCCTGGTTCCTGCGCGGTGAGCGGGGCGTCACCTATAGCGAGGCGCTGCCCGAGGGGTCGGAACTGGTCGAGGGGCAATGGTGGCCCCGCGACTATGCCGGGCCGCCGCTCGTCTCGCTCGACCGCGAGGCGGCGGAGGTGATGGGCGTCGGCATCGGCGACATGCTCACCGTGTCCGTGCTGGGGCGCGAGATCGAGGCGCGCATCGCCTCCCTGCGGCAGGTCAATTGGGAGACGATGGGTTTCAACTACATCATGGTCTTCTCCCCCAACACGCTGCGCAGCGCGCCGCACAGCCTGTCGGCGACGATCACGATGAAGGGCGCGTCGGAAGGGGCGATGACACGCGCGCTGCTGGCGGCCTTCCCCTCCGTCTCGATCATCGCCGTGGGCGAGGTGGTGGCGCAGGTCACGGTGCTGCTGGGGCAGATGTCCACGGCCATCGTGCTGGCGGGATCGGTCGCGATCCTGGCGGGGATCGCGGTGCTGATCGGGGCGATTGCGGCGTCGCGCCAGGCGCGGGCCTATGACAGTGTGATCCTGAAGACGCTGGGCGCGACCCGCTGGCAGATATTGGGCGCGCAGGGCATTGAATATGCGCTGCTGGCCGGTGTGCTGGCGCTGGTGGCGCTTGGCCTTGGCCTTGGCGCGGGCTGGTTCGTGATCGTGCGGATATTCGATTTCCACTGGGCGCCGGACTGGCTGCTCGTACTCTCGACCCTGGGCGCGGGGGCGGTGCTTACACTGGGGATCGGGCTGTTGGGGTCGATCCCGCTGATGTCGGTGCGGCCGGCCCGCGCCTTGCGGGCGTTGTAGGGAGCGGCCCTGTCGCGCAGGGAAGCGGCCGCTACTGCGCGAACAACCGTTTCGGCAGCACGACATGCACGCCCTTGTTGCGGTCGACGAGCCATCGCCCGCAACGCTGCCTCGCCCAGAAAGTCGATCATGTTGCGAAGCGCCTTGCGCGTGGCGTGGCTGTCCATATT
Source organism: Sphingobium sp. RSMS (assembly GCF_005406185.4). Lineage (NCBI taxonomy): Bacteria > Pseudomonadati > Pseudomonadota > Alphaproteobacteria > Sphingomonadales > Sphingobiaceae > Sphingobium > Sphingobium sp. RSMS. The sequence goes on from NZ_CM191258.1 coordinate 127,868, forward strand.
ACCACGATGGATGGCGGGCGGCGAGGAATCGAACCTGCCGCGTGCGGTCGGCCGCGCCACGCCCATGCTGCCGAAGAAGGGCGCTAACGGTATTTCGATGCCGAGGTTGAAAAGCCCCACCATCCGGTCGCGGTCCAGCGGCACGATCCGGATTCGGGAACAGGGGAAGTTGTCCGTCAGGAAGCGCCCGCTATAGCGGAAGATGTGATGGCGAGCGGGCGGCTCAATTGCCGTTCGTCACCATGGGGGCGCTGAACGGCGCCAATGTCCGGGTGGGGCTGGAGGATTCGCTGTTCGCAGGGAAGGGGAAATTGGCGACATCCAATGCGGAGCAGGTCGCGCTGATCCGGTCCATCCTCGAACTTCTGTCGCTGGAGGTCGCGACGGCGGAGGAGACCCGCGCCATCCTTGACCTCAAGGGCGCCGACAATGTCGCCTTCTAGGCACGGGCCGGCGGGCAAGAGGATGAGGCAAGGACCGCTTGCGCGTTCAGGCAGGCGCCGTCCGGGAATCTACGGATAGGAATGAAGGGCCGGTGAGAGGAACTTCCGGGGGATCGCCACTGAGGCGAACCATCTGGAAGGGATCGGCCATCGTGAAAGCCTTGATCTATGGAGGACCGGGCGAGAAGAGCCTGGGCGAAAGGGCCAAGCCGCAGATCGCGGAGGGCGGCGACGCGATCGTCCGCGTGACGCACACCACCATCTGCGGCACCGATCTTCATATCCTGAAGGGCGATGTGCCGGGTTGCGCGCCCGGCCGCATATTGGGGCATGAAGGCGTCGGGGTGATCGATTCCGTCGGGCCTGCCGTCACCAACTTCACGCCCGGCGACCATGTCCTCATTTCCTGCATCACTGCCTGCGGACGGTGCGACTATTGCCGGCGCGGCATCTATTCCCATTGCAGGACCGGCGGCTGGCTGCTGGGCAACGAGATCGACGGGACGCAGGCGGAATATGTCCGCATACCCCATGCCGACACCAGCCTCTATCCCATTCCGGCGGGGATGGACGAGGAAGCGCTGGTGATGCTGAGCGACATCCTGCCGACCGGCTTCGAATGCGGCGTGCTCAACGGCAAGGTCGCGCCCGGAAGCAGCGTCGCGATCGTGGGCGCGGGGCCGATCGGGCTGGCGGTGCTGCTGACCGCGCAATTCTATACTCCGGCGCAGATCATCATGATCGACATGGACGCCAACCGGCTGGCCGTGGCCCGGCGGTTCGGCGCCACATGCACCATCGACAGCCGGTCCGAAGATCCGGTGGAGATCGTCAGGGGCCTGACGGACGGACAGGGCGTCGACGCAGCCATAGAGGCCGTCGGCGTCCCTGCCACATTCGAGCTTTGCCAGGACCTTGTCGCGCCGGGCGGGGTGATCGCCAATATCGGCGTGCATGGCAGGAAGGCAGACCTGCATCTCGAACGGCTCTGGTCGCATAATATCACGGTGACGACCCGGCTGGTGGACACGGTGACCACGCCGATGCTGCTGAAGACGGTGGCTGCGGAGAAGATCGACGCCGGGCAGCTCGTCACCCACCGCTTTTCGCTGGACGCCATATTGGACGCCTATGACGTTTTCGGGCGGGCGGCGAAGACCCAGGCCTTGAAGGTCCTGATCACGCCCTGAGCCGGTCGAAGGGCGGCAACCGGCTTTCCGCCTGAAGGGATGCGGCGATAAAGATCCGGCGCGCGCGATCTTGCGTCCGGTTCACCGCGGCGCGCTCCAGAATGGCGGCGCGAAGCGGGTTTTCGATGAGGGAGAAACAAGATGTCGATGGTGGATCGGGTCAGGCAATCGCTGGATGTCGTCTTTCTGGCGACGCTGTCGTTCGGACTGGTGATCGCGATTTGCGCGATCATCCTGGCCAAGCTGCCGGGCTGAGGGGGGTGAGGGCGCGGCTTGTGGCGGGACGGCGGTCACGCCTTGCTGTGGTCCAGCGCCGCCATCAGGTGGACCGACAGGTCCTGGATCGTGAACGGCTTGGCCAGCAGCGGCACGCCCTCCTTCGCGGCGGAGGCCGCCGCGGCGCTGTAGCCCGTCATCAGCATCGTGCCCAGATGCGGCCAGTGCTTCCTGATCCGCAGCGCCAGCTCCATGCCGCCGACCTCGCCCGGCATGATCATGTCGGAAAGGATCAGGGAGAAATCGTCCGCTCGCTCCAGCCGGCGCAGCGCCGCGTCGCCATTGTCGACCCGCTCCATCTCATAGCCCAGCGTCGTCAGCATGCCGCCCACCGTGTCGGCCACCGTGTCGTCATCCTCCACCAGCAGGATGCGCTGCCTGCCGGAGGCGCCGACGGGTTCGGCCGGCCTGTCGCTTTCCCGGGGCGCGAGCAGGGATCGCGGCAGCAGCAGGGTGATGGTCGTCCCCCTACCGACGATGCTGTCGACCAGCACCTCCCCGCCCGACGCCCGCGCGAAGCCGTAGACCTGGCTGAGGCCAAGCCCCGTGCCCTGACCCACCGCCTTGGTCGTGTAGAAGGGTTCGAAGATCTTGTTGACCAGTTCCGGCGCGATGCCGGCGCCGCTGTCCGTCACCGCGATCTGCACCCGGTCGGGCAGGTCGCCATGGACCGGGCGGTTCGCGCCTTCGATGACGATGGTGCCGCCCTTCTGCATGGCGTCCCGGGCGTTGAGGGCGATGTTGAGGATCGCCACCTCCAGTTCCGACGCATCCACCTCCACCGGCCAGAGGTCCGCGGGAAGGTGCATGGTCACCCCTATGCTTTCGCCCAGCGATCGTTCGAGCAGCGCATCCATGCCCCTGATCCGCTCCCGCAGGTCGACGACCTCCGGGTTGAGCGGGGTGCGGCGGGAGAAGGCGAGCAGTTGCCGCGTCAGTTTCGCGCCCCGGTCCAGCGCCTGGCGTATCCCGGCGCGCAGCTTCTCCAGCCTGGCCGCGTCCTGGGTGCGTTCCATGAGGTCGAGACCGCCGGAAGCGACCATCAGCAGATTGTTGAAATCATGCGCGACGCCGCCGGTCAACTGGCCCATCGCCTCCATCTTCTGCGACTGGCGCAGCGCCTCTTCGGCCTGCTGGCGGCTGGCGATTTCCGCCTGGAGAGCCTGGTGCGCGCGGCGCAGCGAGGAATAGGAGGCGGCGAGCATCACGATCAGCACCGCCGCCGCGATGACGATGACGGCGATGCCCAGATAGCGGGTCAGGCGGCGCGACAGGCTGTCCATGGTGGATTGGAGATAGACGGAGCCGAGCCGCGTGCCGCCCTGCTTCACCGGGACGGTGACGGCGAGCGCGGCGGGCGGCGCGTCCCGGCTGGCCTCCTCCGCCCGCTTGGGCAGCCGGGCGGGAGGGCGCGCGAAGCCGGCGGCGAAGGCGCCCTTGCCGTCATAGGCGGCGACCGCGACGATCTGGGGATCGGCCTTCAGCGCGTTCAGATATTCCTGGAGCGCGACATCGTCCTCGAACGCCAGCGGGGCGGCGATCCCATTGGCCAGAACCTGCGCCTGGACGGTCGTCTGCCGCAGCTTTTCGACGCGGCCGAGCTGTTCGAGCTGGATGGCGGCGGCCAGCCCCGCGGCCAGCAGCAGGAAGGCGATCAGGACGGCGGAAAGGGGCGTCGCCATCTGTCCGACGACTTTGCCCAGGCTGAGCCGGCTTGGGGTCGCTTGCTTCATTTCCGGTTCACCGCGATGGCAAGGCCCAGCAATTTGGAACTGATCTTGAGGCCGTTGGCCCGGGCCGCGCCGTCATCGATCTGGAACCGCACCCGGCCACTCTGCCGCACGAATTCGATCATCGCGCCGCTGGGCCCCGCGCTCTTGTCCGCGACCGTCAGCACCGGCTGCCCCTCTGTCGTCGCGAAGGGCGCATAGCCGGGATCGGTCGAGTGTCCGGCGAACAGGATGTGGCAGCCGGTCGGGCCCGCTTCGCCGCCAGCACGCCGCACCACCACCGGCCGGCCGACCATCTTCTGGCCTCGCACCACCTCGTTGAGCAGGGTGCCGAACGGGTCCTCTCCGACGACGCAGATGACGAAATTCCTTTCCGTCCCGGAAAATGCCGCCGGGGGCCATTCCACGAAGGGCGCGAACTTGAACAGGAAATTCGCCTGGATCGCGCGTTCCAGCGTCGTCGGCGAATTGGCCGGCACCGGCGCCGGAACGACGATCGCGGCCGCCGCGAGACAGGACAGGGCGGCCCATCGCCGGCGTCGTGCCCGCCTGCCGCGCGGTGAAGGGTTCAGATCGTCCATTTGAGCGCCACGAACACGCTGCGGCGGAGCGGCGTCGCCTGCGAAGCGGGAAGCTCACGGTGGCGGCGGTGCAGCAGGTTGAAGCCCGATACCGACAGTTCGGCGCGCTCATCGAATTGCCAGCCCAGTCTTGCCCCCAGCTCCACATAGCCCGGCACATGGGGGTCGGGCAGGGCGGACACATAGCGCAGGTCGAAATCGACATTGACCTCCGGCCCGATGTCCATGGAAGAGCGCAGCGTCGCGCGGTGTTTGGGATCGTTGCCGACCTGCGACACGCCGAGCAGGGGCACCGAGTCCGGCTTGAAGCGGAACTTCTGGATCAGCAGGCTGTAGCCGGGCTTGAGCCGCCACCAGCTTGCCAGACGGATGTCGGCCCAGGCGTCGAAGCCATAGCTGTCGCCCTTTATCCCATTGCCCCAGCGCAGCGGCAGCAGCCCCTCCGGCGCCGGCTCCACCGTCCGCAGGTCGTCATAGACATTGTAGAAGGCCGAGACCGAAAGCGACGCGCGGGGCGAGAGCATCAGCCGCGTGCCCAGTTCGAAGGCGGTCAGCTTTTCGGAGCGGAAGCTTGGAAGGGCGGTCAGGAAGACGGTGCCTTCGATGGATTCGACCACATCCTCGTCGAAGGGGGTGGGGGAACGCACCGCGCGGGAGACCGCGCCCCAGACCAGGGTTCCGGGGTCGGGCTTCCAGGACAGGCGAACGCTGGGGAGGAAGGTCAGGTCCATGTAGCTGCGCTGCTCCAGCTTGGCCCCGACCGTGCCCGTGATGGACGGCGTCAGGGCGATGCTGTCCTGCGCGAACAGATTGCCGACGAAAAGGTTTCGCCGCTCGGGCACGAAGTCCAGGCCGGGAATGTCGCGGATCACATAGCGGCCGAGGCGCGCCCCGCCGCCCCAGACGATGCTGTGGTTGCGCCCCAGGGTGAAGCTGTGCTGCCCCTCCACATCGAAGGTGTCGAGCGCGAAGCGGCCGCCGTCATCCTCGATCTTGCGGGCGGTGTGGTCGTAATAGGCCTGGAGCTGGAGCGTCGCGCCGGACGCCGCGCCATGGCGCCAGCGGGCAAGCAGGTCGTAGCCGTGCAGGCTCTCGTCGGACGCGGTCCCCCGCGAGCGGGAGCCGTAATAGCCGTCCCCCTGCACCATCAGCGCGTCGGCGGGGGTCGCGTTCCAGTCGAAGCGGAAGCCGCCCTGGGTCCGGCGGTTGCCGTCGTCCGCGTTCGACGCGCTTTCGAAATTCTCATGGCGCTTCACGAACAGGCGATAGCTGGCGTTGCCGCCGGCATGGCCGCCATAGCGCAGCCCCAGATCATAGGTGCTGTTGCCGACCACGCCGGTGCCGTACAGGCCCTGTGTCGCCCCTGCGTCGCGGGTGATGATGTTGATCACGCCATTGACGGCGTTCGATCCCCAGAGCGTGGCGCCGGGGCCGGAGATCACCTCTATGCGGTCGACATCCTCCGGCAATATGTCCTGCATGTCCCAATAGACGCCGGAATAAAGCGGCGAATAGACGCTGCGCCCGTCGATCAGCACGAGCAGCTTGTTGGAGAAATTCTGCGCGGCGTCGTTGCCGCCAAGCCCGCGGGCGGCGACGACCGTATCGTTGGGGCCGCCGCGCATGACCTGCAGATTGGGCGCGAGCCGGAGAATGCCGGGCAGCGTCAGCGTGCCTGAACGGACGATGTCGTCATGGGTGATGACATAGATGGACGCCGGGGAGTCGGCCAGCGAAGCCGCCGACCGGGTGACGGACGTGACGTCCAGCTTCGACAGTGCGGCGATCGGCATGTCGCGCAGTTCTTCGATGCTCTGCGCCTGGGCGGCCGTACCGTATAGGGACAGAAGGCCCACGGCCACTCCGCCGAACGCCGCGCCGCCAAAAGCCCATGCCATTTTTCGTTCATCCCCCTGCGCTGCCCGTTGCGCTTGCCCCCGGCGCGAGGATCGCCCGCGCATCGTGGAGTCGTTACGCAGCCGCGTCGGAAAAGTTCCACGCCAACCTCCGCAATTCCATGCATAATGTGCCTGAAACCCACGGTCGGACGCCGGCAGCCGCACGCCGCCTTCACAGGGCCGCAAGGCTCTTGGCCAGATCGATCTGCTTGAAGGGCTTGGTCAACCGCGGCAGTTCCGCCGAAATTCCGGCATTTTCGGCATAGCCGGAAATCAGCAGCGCCCTGATCTCCGGCTTCAGCACCCTCGCCTGCTCGATCAGGTCGGTGCCGGTCGTGCCGGGCATCAAATGGTCGGTGACCAGCACGTCGATGCCCGGCTCTGCCTTCATGATCGCGAGCGCATGTTCGGCGGAGCTGGCCTCCAGCACGTCATATCCCAGTTCGCGCAGCATGTGCACGGTGCTGGCGCGCACCAGTTCCTCATCATCCACCACCAGCGCCATGCCATGGTCCAGCTTGACCGGGGCGATGTCCGGCCCGGCGGCCTCCTTCCCGGCCTCGATCTCGCTGGTCGGCAGCCAGAGGCTGATCGTCGTGCCATGGCCCACGGCGCTTTCGATGGTGAGGCCGCCGCCCAGCTGCGCGGCCAAGCCATGCACCATCGACAGGCCAAGGCCGGTCCCCTGGCCCACGCCCTTGGTCGTGAAGAAGGGCTCTATCGCCTTTTCGGCGGTCTGCTGGTCCATGCCGATGCCGGTGTCGGCCACCGACAGCCTGACATATCGCCCCTCCCGCAGATGCAGCCGGTTGTCGGCCGCCATGCTGTCGCAGTTCACGCCGATGCGAAGCTGCCCGCCGTCCGGCATCGCGTCGCGCGCATTCACCGCCAGGTTCAGCAACGCCATTTCGATCTGGTTGGCGTCGGCATGGGCGGCGGGCAGGTCGTCCCCCACCGCCAGTTCGACCTGCACGCGCGGGCCCGACGTGCTGACGATCAGGTCGCGCATGTCCCGCACCAATCCCCCAATGTCGATGGCGGTGGGTTGCAGGGGCTGCCGCCGCGCGAAGGCGAGCAGCCTTTGCACCAGCATCTTCGCCCTGTCGGCCGATTGCAGGGCGCCTTCGATCAGTCGCCGCTCCCGATCGGTGCCCAGGCCGCGGCGATGGAGCAGGTCGAGGCTGCCGACGATAGGCGTCAGCAGGTTGTTGAAATCATGGGCGACGCCGCCGGTCAACTGGCCCATGGATTCCAGCTTCTGCGACTGGCGCAGCGCCTCCTGCGCCAGTTCCAGTTCGTGCGAGCGCTGCTGCACGCGCTCCTCCAGCGTTTCGTTGAGCGCGCGCAAGCGCTCCTCGCTCTGGCGAAGCGCCGCCTCCATGCGGCGGCGTTCGGTGATGTCGTTGAACAGCACGGCGACCTGGGGCGCCCTGGGGTCGCCCACGCGAAAGGCGTAGACGTCGTACCAATAGCCGCCCAGCGCCTCGGCCGCGTCCTCGAAGCGGACGGCCTCGCCGGTGCAGGCGACCTGGCCGTAAATGTCGAACCAATGCTGTTCATGCTCCGGCACGAGCGAGCGCATCCGCTTTCCCACCGCGTCGGTGAGCCCGGTATGGCGCGCAAAGGCGGGATTGGTCTCTATGAAGAGATAGTCGACCGGCTTCCCCGCCTCGTCGAAGATCATCTCTATGATGCAGAAGCCCGCCTCGATCGAATCGAACAGGGTGCGATATTTCTCCGCGCCGCGATGCAGTTCCTCCAGCCTCGCGCGGGCGTCATATTGCCGCCGGCGGCCGCGCAGCGCCGAACGGGCAAGGCTGATCAGCGTGGTGGGGTGGAAGGGCCGCTCCAGGAAATTGACGTTGCCCAGCATCTCCAGATAGCGCGACGCGGACGGGTTGCGTTCCAGCCCGCCGCCGCGGCGGGTCAACAGGATGAAGGGAAAGTCCGACCATTCCGGCTGATCCTGCAACCAGCCGACCAGCGGGTGCAGGTCGCGATTGTGCAGCGCCTCCTCCGTCACCAGCGCGAAGCCGGCGCCATGGTCGATGCCGTTCAGCAGGGCGGGAAGATCCCGGCAGATTTGCGACCGCAATCCCGCCTCGGCCAGCATCGATGCCGCGATCTCCGCATCGCGCCCGACGGGAGCGAGGATCAGCGCCCGTTCGGAAAGATGCGGTATCACGCCTTCTCGTCTTCGAGCAGCGCCGGCGCGCTGCCGACGAAATGCGGAACCCCGCGCAGCACGCCCTGGAAGCCCACCAGCGGTTCGCCCAGGCGAATGCCGTAAGATCCGATGCGGAATTCGCGGATCGTGTCCTCATGCGATCCGGTCCGCTTCTTGATGATCGACATGGCGCGGCGCACCCGGCCCAGCGCTTCGAAATAGCGCAGCAGGATGACCGTGTCGGCCAGATAGGTGACATCGACCGGCGTCTTCATGTCGCCCACCAGCCCATGCTGCGCGACCGTCAGGAAGGTGGTGGCCCCCTGCCGGTTCAGATATTGCAGCAGCTCATGCATGTGCAGGACCAGCGCATTTTCTTCCGGCATGGCGGACTGATAGCCGTTCAGGCTGTCGATGACGACGGTCCTCACGCCATGCCGTTCCACGCAGTTGCGCACCCGCTGGGCAAATTCGCCGGGGGACAGTTCGGCCGCGTCCACCTGCTCGACGATCAGGTCGCCGCTCCCGGCCATGGCCTGCATGTCGATGCCAAGGCCCAGGGCGCGGTTGAAGAGCAGGCCCATCTCCTCGTCGAAGACGAACATCGCCGCCTTTTCCCCGCGCCGGATCGCCGCCGTGACGAAGGTGAGGGCGAGCAGGGATTTGCCGGTGCCCGCCGGGCCGAGGACGAGCACGCTGGAGCCCCGCTCGATCCCGCCGCCCAGCAGGGCGTCGAGTTCGCCGGATTCGCTTTTCAGCACGTCGCGAACGAAGCTGGTCTTGTGTTCGGCCGACACCAGCCGGGGAAAGACTCGGACGCCGCCCTTCTCGATGACGAAATCGTGGAAGCCGCCGCGAAAATGCCGGCCGCGATATTTGATGATGCGCATCCGGCGGCGCTCCGGGCCGTAGCCGGGCGACAGTTCCTCCAGCCGGATGACGCCATGGGCGACGCTGTGCACGGTCTTGTCCGCCACCTCCGCCGTCAGGTCGTCCAGCATCAGCACCGTCGCATTCTGTTTCGAGAAGAAGTGCTTGAGCGCCAGTATCTGGCGGCGGTAGCGCAGCGAGCTTTGCGCCAGCAGGCGGATTTCAGACAGGCTGTCCAGCACCACCCGGTCCGGCCGGACCCGCTCGAACGCATCGAAGATGCGGCGGGTGGTCTCGCCCAGTTCCAGGTCGGACGAATAGAGCAGGCTTTGCTGCTGCTGCTCGTCCAGCAGGCTTTCGGGCGGCACCAGTTCGAACAGGTCCACCCCCTCCAGCGTCCAGCCATGCGATGCCGCGCTCTCGCGCATCTCGTCCTCGGTTTCGGACAGGGTGATGTAGAGGCAGCGTTCGCCGCGCCCCGCGCCTTCGATCAGGAACTGCATCGCGACGGTGGTCTTGCCCGTGCCCGGACTGCCTTCCAGCAGGAAGACCCGGCCGCGGGTCAGCCCGCCGGAGAGAATGTCGTCAAGGCCATCCACCCCCGCCAGGGCCTGTTCGGTCGAATAGGTCTCCACGTCATCTCCTTTCAGGGCAGGAGCATCGGCGATTACCATGGGAAGCGGCGGCCCAGAATGCGTCGCAGATTGATTTCGATCAAGTCACGCCATTAGGTGCGCGTCACGCGCCGGACGCGCCGCTCTCCCTGTCGTCGATCTGTTGCCGCGCCTCCGACGCCGCCCTGATGAGTTCGTTCGCCGTTTCTTCCGCGGCATCCGGCGTCATGCTGATGGCGACCCCGTCCGGGCCGTCGAGCATCACCTGTCCTTCCTCTGCATAGGCCTTGCCGGATTCATCGAAAACGCCGTCTCGGGGCATGGACCATCCTCTTCCGTTCATGTGGGAAGGACGCTCCGCAGGCGGATGCGGTTCCCTCAGCCGCCGATGAACAGGTAGGATGGGTCGTAATCGCACAGCCGCCGCAGCGCGGCGAGATCGGAAATGGTGACCCTGCCGCGCTGGACCTGGAGCAGTTCCCGTTCCCGGAGTTCCCGCAACATGCGATTGATGTGCACCGACGTCATGCCGCACGCCTCGCCCAGATCGGCCTGGGTCAGCGGCAGCGCGAACCGGCTGCCGTCGCTCAGCCCCACGGCGCGCAGCTTCGCCTCGATCTCGCAGAAGAAATGCGCGATCCGCGCGACGGCGTCGAGCCGGCCGAGGCGGAATATCCATTCCCGGTGCATGGCGGCGTCCAGCAGCGTGCTGAACCACAGCAGCTTCGTCAGATTGGGCCGCTGGGCCAGCAGGCCGTCCAGCGCCTCATGCGGGACCATGGCGATCTTGGAAGCGCTGAGGGTCGCGACATCATGGTCCAGCCGCCCCAGCGGATAGCCGTGGAGGTCGACGAAATCGCCGGGGACGTGGACGGCGACGAGCTGGCGCAGGCCGTTGCGGTCGTCCATGTAGCGGCAGATGAACCCTTCCATCAGGTAAGTGCTGCATGCGATCGGTTCGCCCGCATGGGCGAGGAGCTGGCGCGCATGGGTCTTGCGGACTTGGCTGACGCTGGCCTCCAGCGCCGCGAGATCCTGATCCGACAATTGCTCGCGGCGACGATTGCGGAGGAAGTCGGCAAAGATCATCGGCGGCATGTCTCCCCAGGGCATGGAGGCCCGGCCAATGGCTTATCAGCAGGGCCTGCCGGCGGCCAGCCTCTTCTCTCCGGCCTTTGGTCCCATGGCCCGGCCGGGATGAGGCGGGACGAGGGCAGCGAAGCGAAGTCCGCTTCCGTCTCACCCATCCTGCGGCGCGGTCATCGTCTCATCCAGCAGGCGGGGGACGATGGCGGCGAGTTCGCGCGCCAGGAAACCGATCCTGCCGATCTCTTCCGACAGGGCCCGTCCCGCCGCGCCGTGCAGCCAGCAGCCCCAGGCGGCGGCGCGGAACGGATCGGCCCCACGCGCCAGCAGGCCGCCGATGATGCCCGCCAGAACATCGCCCGATCCCGCCGTGGCCAGGCCTACGCAGCCCCCGTCGAAGCGGAGCAGCCGGCCGGACGGATCGGCCAATATGCTTTCCTGCCCCTTGAGCAGGATGACCGACCGGAAGCGGCCGGCCATGTCGGCTGCGACGCCTTCGGGATCGGCTGCGACGGCGGCTTCATCCATCCCCGCGAAGATCGCCATCTCCCCGCGATGGGGCGTCATGATCACGCGGCCCTCATGGCTGGCGATGACGGCGGCCAGGTCGCGGGCGGAGGTCAGCGCCGCCGCATCCAGCACGACGCCAAGGCCCTGACGCGGGGACGCGAGCAGGCGCGCCACCAGCGTGTCGGTGCGGTCGCTGACGCTCATCCCCGGTCCCAGGACCATGGCGTCGCATCGTCCGACATGCGCCTCCAGCATGGCCACGGCCTGGGCGGCGATCTCGCCATTGCGGTCGGACGGCAGCGCCAGCATCGACGCCTCGGGCACCAGCACGCCCAGCGCGGTCGCGACCGACTGGACCGTCGCCAGCTGCACCTTGCCGGCCCCCGCCCTGAGCGCCGCCTCGCCCGTCAGGCGCAGGGCGCCGGGGACGAATTCGGCGCCGCCGATCACAACCACGCGGCCGCGCTCATTCTTGTCCGATGCGTTCGCGAGCCCCGGCAGCGGATGGTCGCGCAGCCAGCGGCGATCAATCCGTGGCGGGCTCATCCGCGCGCTCCCGCAATGGCGTCGGGCGCCTTGGTGACGGGCGTGCGGTCCTCCTCCATCGGCGCGGTGACATTGTAGCGCTGAAGGACCAGCCGGCCGTCGCGGCCCGCATCCGCCTCCAGCCGATAATCGGTCACGGCGCAGTTCGCGACGTCACCCTTCGCGTCGATGGCGAGAATCTCGGTTTCCGTGAGGCTCTCCAATATATAGCGCATGCACAGCACCACGACCTGATGGCTGAAGATCATCACCCGCCGCCCGGCATAGTGGAGCGAGATGGTGTCCATCACCGACCGCAGGCGAAGGATGACGTCGCACCAGCTCTCTCCGCCGGGCGGGCGATGATAGAATTTTCCCAGCAGGCGGCGGAATTCGGCCTGGTCGGGGAAGATGTTGCGGATGCCGCCGGTGGTGAGGCCGTCCAATATGCCGAACTCCTTTTCGCGAAGCCGCTCGTCGAAGCAGATCGGCTCCTCCCCCGCCGCGCCGCCATGGTCGCGGAAGAGCCGGGCGGTCTGGCAGGCGCGCAAATAGGGAGAGGACAGCAGCACATCCGGACGGCAATCTTCTGGCTGCCGCGCGAACCAGCGGCCGAGCGAAGCGGCCTGTTCCCGCCCCAGATCGCTCAGCGGCACGTCGGCATCGCGGATGGACAGGGCGATGCGGTCGGCCGCCGCTTCATGGGCGGCGTCCCGCGCGACATTGCCAGCGCTCTGGCCATGGCGCGCGATGATCAATTGGGCGGGCCAGCGGATCGTCATCTGACTTCTTCTCCTTCCCTTCTTCCCTGCATCGGGGGGACAACGCCCGGGCGGCGGATCGGCTTCATCCCGCCGCGCGGGCGGACCCTTCGCGCCCGCCATTCGTATAGTCCGTTCCAAAATCGGGAGATGATGATCATGAGCGATGCGCATAAGCTGAAGGAACATCTGTGGGATCGCATGTCGGACAGCCCCTTCATGATGCTGGGCCTGACCGGCAGCGGGCAGCATAGCGAGCCGCTGACCGTCCAGTTGGACAAGGACCAGGTGGATACGCTGTGGTTCTTCGTGGGCAAGGACAACCGTCTGGCCGGCGGCGGCGCGGCGATGGGCCAGTTCGTTTCCAAGGGGCACGATTTCTTCGCCTGTTTCGCCGGTCGCGCGCGCATCGACAATGATCCGGCGATGATCGACAAGCTGTGGTCGACGACGGTCGAAGCCTGGTTCCCGGGCGGCAGGTCGGACCCCAATCTGGCCCTGCTGCGCTTCGACATCGACGAGGCGGAATTGTGGGAGGCGGACGTGTCGCTGACCGGAAAGCTCAAGATGCTGTTCGGCGGCAGGATACGTCCGAGCGAGGAGGGCAGCCACGCCAGGGTCGAGACGACGGCGAAGTGACCTGGCGATCCGGCGGCGAGCCGCCGGATCGAAACGGGCGTGCGTTTCGCGGCGGTCCTGTGTAGGAGGCGGTCGGGGGGCGGATGCCGGTCCGCCCGCATGGTCTTTTCGCAAGGATGGCGGTGCCGATGGAACACAGGTCCGTGGATGCGGTGCTGCTCGACATGGACGGCACGATCCTGAACTCCATCAAGGTGGCGGAACGGGTCTGGGGCGAATGGGCGCTGCGCCATGGACTGGATGTCGAGGCTTTCCTGCCGACCGTCCATGGCGTGCAGTCGGTGGAGACGATCGGGCGGCTGGGCCTGCCCGGCGTCGATCCGGTGGCGGAGGCGGCGCTCGTCACCCAGGCGGAGATCGATACGGTCGACGGGATCGAGGCGATCGAGGGCGCGGCGGCGTTTCTCGCGGCGCTGGCCGATTGCCGCTGGGCCGTCGTCACCTCAGCCCCGCGGCAGCTTGCGCTGCGCCGCATCCAGGCCGCTGGGCTGCCCGTTCCGCCGCTGCTGATCGCGGCGGAGGATGTGGAACGCGGCAAGCCCGCCCCGGACTGCTTCCATCTGGCGGCCAAACGTCTGGGAACGACGGCGGACCGCTGTCTGGTGATCGAGGATTCGGTGGCGGGGATCATGGCGGCGGAGCGTGCGGGCGCAAGCATCCTGGTCGTCACCGCGACCCATCACCGGCCGATGGAGACCCCGCATCCCGCCATTGTCGACTATCGCGGCCTTGGCGCGGTTCCTGCCACCGGCGGGTCCGTCCGCATCGGACCCATCGGCTGAGGCCAGGAGGACGCTGCGTCAGATCGGACGACGCGCCATCGTCTTCCTTCGCTCAGGGCAGGGTCTGGCCGGTGCGGTCGGCCCAGAGTCGCCACCAATAGGCGATCTGCCCCGCCCGGAAATTAGGGGCGACGGCGGTCCTGCGGTCGATCAGCAGCGGGCCGCGATGAGGGCCTTCATATTCCGTCCAGCGCGGCAGAGCCCTGTTGCCCGACCCAAGGCCGTTGGGGTCGCCGTCCTTGATGAAATTCGCCCAATAATCCTGCATCATCGCGGCCAGACGCGCATTTTCGGCGCCCTGCGACGCCTTGGCCGCGCCCAGCGTATAGCCGAAATCGGCGCAATGCGGCGCGCCCGCCGCCTTGCCGCGCTCGGCGGGGGGGACATAGGCGAAATGATAGGACCAGCTTGGCTGCCAGCGCGCCGCGAGAGCCGCCGTCGCGGTCGCCGCCGCGGTGAAGATGAAGTCGGTCTGCACCTGCCGCAGCAGTTCCGCCGGGGGCAGCCTGCCCTGCGGATCATAGACCTTCCGCACCGCCGCCATGTCGATGCCGAAGCGGTCCTTCAGCACCCTTTCGTCAAAGCCCATCAGGCCGAAGATGCTCGCTTCATTGCTGGTGGAGCCGGCGATATAGGGGACGCGGGCGATATGCCCCCTGGCGAAGGCGATGGCGGTTTCCTCCGGGATCATCTCGCCGTCGACCACCGCGCCGAAATTGGGGGGGCCGGGATCGGCCGCCATGACCGCCGCCGGATCGAGCCTGCGCAGGGCGGCGATGGCCTCCTTGCCCTCGCCGGTGACGCCCGCGCGCCCGGCGAAGGCGACCCCCTCCCGCTCCGCCTGCGCCTGCGGACGGGTCGCATTGTTGATGCCGCCGCCGCTATGCGCGCTGGCGCGGGCGAACAGGCCGCGCGATCGGGGCGAGGCGACCAGCGCGTTGATGCTGGAGCCGCCCGCCGAGCAGCCCATGATCGTGACCTTGTCCGGATCGCCGCCGAAGCGCGCGATATTGTCGCGCACCCAGTTCAGACCGGCGACCTGGTCCATCAGCCAGTAATTGCCGGTCGGCGCCCCCGGCTGCTCCGCGCGCAGGCCGGGGTGCGAGAAGAAGCCGAGCCGCCCCAGCCGATAGTTGAGCGACACCACCAATATGCCGCGCCTGTTATAGACCCGGGCGGCATCGTCGAACAGTTCCGCGCCCGAACCCACGAAGAAGGCGCCGCCATGGATCAGCACCAGGACCGGCATCCTGCCCTCGAACGAGGGGGTGGCGACATTGATCGACAGGCAGTCCTCGCTTTGCGGAGCGCCGCGTTCATGGGGGGTCTCGGGCTGCGGGCAGATCGGGCCGAAGCGGGAGGCGTCGCGAGGGGTGGTCCAGGGGGCGGCCGGGCGCGGCGGCGTCCAGCGATGGTCGCCGCCGGTCGTCCGGGCGAAGGGGATGCCCTTGAAGACGCCGCCTTCGCCCTGCGCCACGCCGCGCACGGGTCCGGATGCGGTCGCCACCACCGGACCTGCCGGAGCCGCCGCGACCAGGCTGCCGCCGACCAGCGAAAGGCAGGCGGCGCCCGCCAGAAATGCTGCTGCCTTCACCCCATCTCTCCCCAGGAAGGGCAGGCGGCGTCCCTTCGGTGCGCCGCCTGCCCCGTGATCAGAATTTGAACCGGACGCCGGCGGTGAACGCCCGTCCCACCGTATCATAGGTGGAGATGATCGTCGGCAGGTTCACACCCGGAATATCGGCGGCCACCAGCGGCGGATCGCGGTCGAACAGATTGTTGATCGTGATGAACGGCTCCAGGCTGCCGCCCCAGCCCTCGATCTTCTGGCTGATGGTGAGGTCGGTGTACCAGACCGAAGGCGCCTTCGCCCCGGAATAATTGTTGTTCGGTTCGCGCGATCCGACCTTCACCGGACCGGTATATTGTTCGGAGACGAAGATGGTGAGCCCGCCGTCGCTGACATAGTTGAGGTTCAGCGTGCCGCGCCATTTCGGCCGGGCGATGGGACCATTGTTGATGCCGTAGCCCGCGGAGTCATAGGCGGGGACCGCCGCGCTCTGCTGCGTCACATATTTGTCGAGCCAGCTGACATAGGCGCGGGCGCTGAAATTGCCGTTGCCAAGGCGCGTCGCATAGCTGGCGTCGATGTCGATGCCCGCCGTTTCCAGCCTGGCGATATTGGCGGCCGCGATGCGGACCAGGCTGGGGAAGGCGGTCGGGCTTGGCCGGGTGATCAGCGCGCATTCGGGCGCAGAGGCATTGGCGACGCAGTTCTGCACGATCCGCGTGGTGTCGAGCGTGCCGATGGCGCCGTCGATCTTCAGGTTGAAATAGTCTGCCGACAGGCTGAAGCCGGGCAGGAAGCGCGGCGTCAGCACGAAACCGAAGGTCCTGGTCTTCGCCTTTTCCGGATCGAGCAGGCGGTTGCCGCCCGACACGGTGGAGACGTTGCCGCTCTGGCCCGACACCGGATCGGTCAGCAGCCCGATGCCGCTCTGGTCGCCCGCGAACAGGTCGAACAAGGTGGGCGCACGGATGTCGCGGGAGATGGTGCCGCGCAGCAATATGTCCTGTACCGGCTTCCAGGTGAGGCCGACCTTCCACGTTTCGACCTGGCCCGACGTGCTGTAGTCGGTGATGCGGCCCGCGCCGTTCAGTTCCAGCGAGTTGAGGAAGGGCATGTCCTTGACGATCGGCAGGTTGATTTCACCGAAGGCTTCCTTGACCGTCACGCTGCCCTGCGCCTGGCCCACATTGGTCAGCCAGTAGAAGAGGGAGGTCGAGGACACGCCGCGCAGGCCGGCGAAATATTCGCTGCGTTCAGCGGCGGTGTCGAGCCGCGAGGGGTCGCTGTTGCTGGTGAGGTCCAGCGACTGCTTGCGCCATTCGCCGCCGACCACGATGTCCACCGGACCGCCCGGCAGTTCGAAGGGCGAACCCTGGAACTGCAGCGCGGCGGCGTCATGCTTGATCCGCGCGTCATAGGACATGGTGCCGGTCGCATAATCATAGCCCGGCTGGTTGGTATAGGCGTCGCCGGTCAGGAAGATGTTGAGCGGCTGGCATCCGGCGAAGCGCGCCCGGATGACGGGATCGGCGCTCAGCGTCGGGCGGCAGACGATATTGCCGTTGGTGTCGCGCACGGCGTCCAGCGCGGCATAGGCCTTCTGATAGTCGTAGAGGCCATGCTGGTCGACGCTGTGCCTGGAACTGCCATGGGTATAGTTGACCGACCATTTCCAGCCGTCGCCCAGATTGCCTTCGAGGCCCGCCGTCGCCATCCAGAAATCGGTGCGTTCCTGGGTGAAGGGCTTTTTCGCGCTGTCGCCCGAATATTTGCCGATGTTGAACTGCTGGCCGGGGGTCAGCGCCGCCTCGATCCGGGCGGGGATGAAGGGGTTGCCCTGGAAGACGGGGGCGTTCTGCGTGCCGACCCAGGCATTGGACTGGCTGATATAGCTGAGTTCGCTGCGGGTGAAATTGCCCTGCACGAAGAAATTGATGTCGTCCGTCACATCGTAGCTGAACCGGCCGAAGGTCTGATAGGTGCGCAGCGGCGCGACCGCATGGACGTCCGACGGGATGACGAAGCCGTCGCCGCCGATGTTGAACGCCGCCGTTCCGGTCGGCGTGCCGTTGTCGAAGGGCCGGATCGTGCCGTCGCCGTTGATCTGGTAATTGGCGAAGGGGCCGTCCAGTATCTTGCCGTTGTCGCTGGCGAAGATCAGGTGGATATTGTCCTGAAGGATGCGTGGATTGGCGTTGGAACCCGGCGTCGCGCTGCTGCCGGGCACGCTGCCGACATAGACATAGTTGGAATTGCCGCCCTTGCGGTCGGATCGCAGCATGCCGTCATTATTATAATATTCGCCCGACAGCAGCAGGTGGCCGCGCCCGCCGAACAGGTCCATGCCGCCGGCCAGGCTGATGCGCTGATTGCCATTGTCCCCGCGCTGCGACACGCCGGCCTGGACGCTGCCGGTGAGGCCGGTGAACTTGCGGTTGAGGACGAAGTTGACGACGCCCGCCACGGCGTCCGACCCATAAGCGGCCGATGCGCCCGCCGTCACGATGTCGACGCGCTGGAGCAGGGCGTTGGGGATGACATTGGTGTCGACCGTGCCCTGATAGGTGGTGGGCGGCACGCGCATGCCGTCGAACAGGATCAGCGTGCGGTTGCCGCCGACGCCGCGCAGGTTGAGGACATTGCCATGGCTGGCGCTGTTGGCGAAGTTGTGGGAACTGCGCGAGGGGCTGGAACTGTTCTGGAACTGCGGCAGCTTGTTGAGCGCATCGGGCACGTTGGTGGGCGTCGCCTTGACCAGATCCTCCGTCGTGGCGACCGTCACGGGGGTGGGCGCGGTATAGCCGTCGCGCACGATGCGGGATCCGGTGACGATGATGTCGCTGGTGCCGGCGTCCGTGCCGGCGTCGGCCGGGTCTTCCGACCGGAGCTGGGCGCCGTCGACCTGGGGAGCGGTCTGCGCCATGGCCGGAGCGACAAGTGCCAGCAAGCTCACACTGACGCATGTGGCGGACGCAACGGACAGCTTCATCCCAAGTCTCCTCTCGCTGGAAGGGTTTGTTATTCAAATATATACTGTGATGCATAATTCGCTAGAAGCATAAAAAGTGCATGTCAATGCATTTTTCGCAAGCGGTCGCGCCGGGTGTCCGCCGCCATGCGGGCGGCGTCGTCGCGGCGTGACAGGGCAGGGCGTTTCGCCGGTGCATCGCAGGATCGGCCTGAAGGGCAGCCGCAACGGCTTCGTCGCGGCCACCCCTTTCATCTGGAGGCCGCGTTGTGTCTCTATCGCTCGGACGCGCTTTTCATCGCCGGTTCGACCGCGCTCCCGCTGTGGGCCGTCGCGACGAAATCAGGCGCCCAGGAGCGCCAGCGCATCGATCTGCCGCCGGGAAAAGCCTCTTTCGTAAAGGGCGGGCATGTGCCGTTCGGCAATCTGCCGCGTGCGGCCGGTCTCGCACAGGAAATCGCGCAGGGGCAGAAGATCGGCGGGCGGCGTGCGGGCGGCCCGGGGCGCGCCGATGATCGCGTTCAGCGCATGGGAAAGGCGCGCGCGCAGCGGTCCGGCGGGCGCCGGATCGCCGCAGCCGCAATCGGCCACCGCGATCAGGGCAGCCTTCACATCGCGCCATTCGGCGGGGCTGAGCTCGGGCGGGGCGATATTCAGCATGGTCGTCCTCCTCTTGCGCAGGGTGAAGGGACACGGCCTTTGGGCCGCGTCCGCTCCTGCTTTCGTTATGCCGCGTCCACCAGGACGATCTCGCTGTCCTCGATCGCGGTGACGCGGATCACGTCCATGTCGCTGATCGCCGCGCCGTCGCGGGCGTTGACGCGCACGTCGTCGATCCGGATCGCGCCGGTCGCCGGCACCAGATAGGCCTTGCGGTCGCGGCCGATCGGATATTCCGCGCTCTCCCCGGCCTTCAGCGTCGCCGCCACCACCCGCGCATCGGTGCGGATCGGCAGGGCGTCATTGTCATTGTCGTAGCCGGAGGCAAGGGTGACGAACTGACCGGCGCGGTCGCCCTTGGGGAAGGGCCGGGCGCCCCAGCTTGGCGCTTCGCCGTCGCGGGTGGGCAGAATCCAGATCTGGAAGATCCGGGTCGTCACATCCTCCAGATTATATTCCGAATGGCGGATGCCGGTGCCCGCGCTCATCACCTGGACGTCGCCGGCCTCTGTCCGGCCCTTGTTGCCCAGGCTGTCCTGATGCGTGATCGCGCCTTCGCGGACATAGGTGATGATTTCCATGTCGCGGTGCGGGTGCGGCGGAAAGCCCGTCTGGGGCGCGATGGTGTCGTCGTTCCAGACGCGCAGATTGCCCCAGTGCATGCGGGCGGGATCGTGATAGCCGGCGAAGGAAAAATGATGCTTGGCATCGAGCCAGCCGTGATTGGCGCCGCCGAGGCTGTCGAAGGGACGCAGTTCGATCATGTCTTGTCTCCTCATCGGGCGGGGGCCGGAAATGGCCTTGCCCTGTTGAACATCTCTTTACAGGCGTGCGGCTTTCCCGTTCAGTGGGATAAATTGCATCGAACCGTTCGAGGAAATGGAACAGTGAACAATCCGGGCATGCCGACCTTCGACCAGCTGCGCATCTTCCTGACGATCGTGGACAGCGGCAGTTTCGCGGCGGCGGGGCGCAGGCTGAACCGCGCCGTGTCCGTCATCAGCTATGGCATCGCCAATCTGGAGGCGCAGCTTGGCCTGACGCTGTTCGACCGGGAGGGGACGCGCAAACCGCAACTCACCGTCGCCGGCCGCGCCCTGCTGGCGGAGGCGCGCAGCATCGCCGACGGCGTCGACGGCCTGCGCGCGAAGGTGAAGGGGCTGCTCGACGGGCTGGAGGCGGAGGTCGACCTGGCGGTCGACGTGATGCTGCCGTCGGAGCGCCTGGGCCGCGTGCTGCGCGCCTTCGCCCGCGAATTCCCGACGGTCCAGCTTCGCCTGCATGCCGAGGCGCTGGGCGCGATCACCGCCATGGTGCTGGACCGCGCGGCGGTGGTCGGCATATCCGGGCCGTTGTCCGCAGGGGTCGAGGGGATCGAGAGCCGGACGGCGGGAGCAGTGGCGATGGTGCCGGTCGCCGCGCCCGATCATCCGCTGGGACGGATGGAGGCCATCGCGCCGGGCGCCGGACGCGACCATATACAGCTGGTGCTGACGGACCGTTCGCGATTTACGGAGGGGCGGGATTATTCGGTGCGCAGCCCCAAGACCTGGCGCCTTGCCGACCTCAGCGCCAAGCATGCGCTGCTGCGGGAAGGCATCGGATGGGGCAATATGCCGCTGCCGATGATCGAGCCGGATCTGGTCGCGGGGACGTTGGTGCGGCTCGCCATGCCCGACCATGACGGGGGCATGTACCGTTTCTCCGCCATCTGGCGGCGCGACACGCCGCCGGGGCCGGCAGCCTCCTGGCTGCTCGATCAGTTCGTGGCGCTGGGCGCGCTGGACCGGGATGTGGAGGGCATGGGCGACATCTGATCAGGCGGGCGCCTTGGCGTCCGGGTGCAGCGCGCAGGCGGCGGTGCCGAAGAGGACCAGCGCGCCCGAGAGGATCAGCGGCGCGACGAGACCGGCGCGATTGACCAGCAAGGCCCCGATGGCCGCGCCCAGCAGGATGGCGGCGACGCCGCCGATGCGGCGGCCGCGATTGGGGCTGCTGCCGCCCGCCAGCGCCGAATCCGCCGCCAGCCCGGTGAGCGTGAGGGTGAGAACCGTGGTGGTGAGGTCCGGCACCTTGAGCTGGCGGACGGTCGCGTTGCGGAAGCCCATGGCAAGGCCGGTCAGCGCGATGATCGCATAGAGCGCGCTGCCGGGCGACTGGCTGGCGATGTCGAAGCCGGTGGCGACGCCCGCCGCGATCCAGAGCAGCACAGCCTCTACCAGTGCGGCCACCATCAGCCAGCGGCGCAGCGGCAGCCCGACATGATGCCTGCCCACGCGCCCCGCCACCAGCGCCCCGATCAGGAAGGCGGCGATGGCGGCCAGATAGGAGAGCGCGTGGAACCCCGGCGTACCCACGGCGGCGAAGCCCAGGAAGACGATATTGCCGGTCATATTGGCGGTGAACACCTTGCCCAGGCCCAGCACGCTGATCGCGTCGACCAGGCCTGTGGTGACGGAGAGCAGGAGGAGCAGCCAGGGCAGCGGCGCGGCGGGGCCGTTGGGAGCGGTCATGATGTCCTCGAATCGCTTGGCTGTTAAAGGGGGCTGGGCGCGTTTATCCGGTCGGCAGGCGAAATCACACTGCCCAGCAGCCGCAGCCGAGCGCGCCCCAGAAGCTCTGGACATCGGCGGCGGGAACCGATGCGCCCAGCGCCGCTGCATGGTCATGACCGTGGACGGCGCAGGCGGAATGGCAACCGCAGGCCGACGCCATCTTCCTGGCCGTCGCATCCTTCCGGTAATGGCCGCCGAAGGTCGCGACCGGCGACCAGTCGGGCATCGCTTTGGGCGCGGCCGGGGCAAGCGGGCCATAATCGCCCTCGCCATAGACGATCCTGCCGCCCAGCACGGTCAGCACCGACCGCAGATGGGCGATCTCATCCTCCGGCACGGTGAAATAATCGTCGGACAGCAGCGCCAGGTCGGCCAGTTGCCCGGCCTTGATCTGCCCCTTCTTGCCGACTTCATTGGAAAACCATGTGTTCTTCTCCGTCCACAGCCGTAACGCCGTCTCGCGGTCCAGCCGGTTGCGCACCGGATAAAGCGCCAGCCCGCCGACCGTCTTCGACGTCACCAGCCAGGACAGCGACACCCAGGGATTGTAGCTGGCGACGCGGGTCGCGTCGGTGCCCGCGCCGACCGGCAGGCCCGCCGCCATCATGCGCTTGATCGGCGGCGTGGCCTCTGCGGCTTTCGCGCCGTAGCGGTCCACGAAATATTCGCCCTGGAACGCCATGCGGTGCTGCACGGCGATGCCGCCGCCCAGCGCCGCGATCCGGTCTATATTGCGGTCGCTGATCGTTTCGGCATGGTCGAAGAACCAGTTGAGGCCCTGCAGCGGAATATCCCTGTTCACCTTCTCGAACACGTCGAGCGCGCGGCCGATGGTCTGGTCGTAGGTGGCGTGCAGGCGCCAGGGCCAGCGGCGTTCGGCCAGCAGGCGGATGACAGGTTCCAGATCGCCTTCCATTTCCGGCGGCATGTCCGGGCGGGCGACGCGGAAATCCTCGAAATCCGCGGCCGAATAGACCAGCATCTCGCCCGCGCCGTTGTGGCGGTAGCTGTCGTCGCCGTCGCCGGGCCTGATCTTCGTCGACCAGTTGGCGAAGTCCCTGAGCTCCTCCTTCGGTTTCTGGGTGAAGAGATTATAGGCGATGCGCAGGGTGAGATCGCCGTCCCTGTGCAGCTTCTCGACGATCTCATAATCGTCGGGATAGTTTTGCGAGCCGCCGCCTGCGTCTATCACGCTGGTGACGCCCAGCGAATTCAGTTCCCGCATGAAATGCCGGGTCGAATTGAGCTGATATTCGGGCGGCAGCTTCGGGCCCTTCGCCAGCGTCGCGTAGAGGATGGTCGCATTGGGCTGCGCCAGCAAAAGGCCGGTCGGATTGCCCTGCGCGTCGCGGACGATCTCGCCGCCGGGCGGGTTGGGCGTATCCTTCGCATAGCCCACCGCCCGCAGCGCCGCCGCGTTCAGCAACGCGCGGTCATAGAGATGGAGGATGAAGACCGGCGTGTCGGGCGCCGCGGCGTTGATCTCTTCAAGGGTCGGCAGGCGCTTTTCCGCGAACTGATGCTCGGTGAAGCCGCCGACGACGCGCACCCATTGCGGCGGCGGCGTGATTTCCGCCTGGCGCTTCAGCATCGCCATGGCGTCGGCCAATGTCGGAACGCCTTCCCAGCGCAATTCCATATTATAGTTGAGGCCGCCCCGGATGACATGGATGTGGCTGTCGATCAGGCCGGGGATGAGGCGGCGGCCCCCGGCGTCGATGACCTGCGCATCGGGGGAGGCGGCGGCGCGGACTTCGTCTTCGCCGCCGACGGACAGGAATGTGCCGTCGCGGATCGCCACGGCCTGCGCGACCGGATTTTCCCGGTCCAGCGTCGTGACCCTGGCATTGATGATGATGACGTCCCTGGCGGTCATGGCGAAGCTTTCCGTGGCGGTGAACAGGGTGGTGGCGCCGGCGCCGGCAAGCGCCCGGCGGCGGGTGATCACTGCTCCTGCTCCGGCTTTGGCGGCAGGGCGGCGGCGCTTTGTTGCGCGGGGGTGAAAGGCTTGCCGCGCAACAGGCTGCCGGCGACCGGCACGACCCGTTCGCCGGCGAGGATGCCTGCCAGCCCGACCAGCGCGATGACCGGCGGGGCTGGGGAACGGACCCCGAGCAGGCTGTAGACGATGCCGACCAGCAGCCCGGCGCCCAGCGAGAATATATAGGCTTTCATGGGTCCGTTCCTTCGCTGCGTCAGGCCTTGATGAACGCCAGAATGTCGGCGTTGAGGACATCGGCGTTCACCGTCAGCATGCCGTGCGAATAGCCCTCATAGATTTTCAGCGTGGCGTTGGGCAGGATTTCGGCCTGGAGCAGGCCTGCATTCCTGTAGGGCACGACCTGATCGTCGTCGCCGTGCAGGACGAGCGTGGGGACGGTGATCGCCTTCAGATCGTCGGTCTGGTCGGTTTCGGAAAAGGCCTTGATCCCTTCATAATGGGCGAGCGCGCTGCCCATCATCCCCTGCCGCCACCAATTGTCGACGACGGCGGGCTTCACCTCCGCCCCTTCGCGGTTGAAGCCGTAGAAGGGGCCGGCCGCAACCTCATGGAAGAATTGCGCGCGGTTGGCGGCAAGGCCCGCGCGCAGCCCGTCGAACACATCGATCGGCAGGCCGCCGGGACAGCGGTCCGTCTTCACCATGATCGGCGGCACGGCGCTGACCAGCACCGCCCTGGCGACGCGCCCTTCGGGTAGGCCGTGACGGGCGACATAGGCGGCCACTTCGCCGCCGCCGGTCGAATGGCCGATGTGGATGGCGTCGCGCAGATCGAGATGCCGGGCCACGGCGGCCGCGTCGGCGGCATAATGGGCCATGTCATGGCCGGAATCGACCTGTTGCGAGCGGCCATGGCCACGCCGGTCATGCGCGATGACGCGATAGCCCTGGGCAAGGAAGAACAGCATCTGCGTGTCCCAGTCGTCGGCGGAAAGCGGCCAGCCATGATGGAACATGATCGGCTGGGCGTCCTTGCTGCCCCAATCCTTGTAGAAGATGTCGACGCCGTCCGGGGTGGTGACGAAATTGCTCATCGGGAAATCCTTTCATCGCTCTGGCTTGGGGGGTGCGGGAGAAGGGGCAGCCGGGCCAAAAGGGCGGCCCGGCTGTGGGGAGGGGGGATCAGTGGCCGCCTTCGGAGGCGCCGAACATGGTGCTGGCATAAGTGATGCCCAGTCCATAGGCGCCGCCCCATTGGCGGGCGATGCCGGTGGTAAGCGCATAGGTTTCGGCGCGCGCCCAGTCGCGTTGCAGTTCGAGCAGATATTGCAGCGCCGTGATCGGGCGCGCGCCCGCCTGGATCAAGCGTTCCACGGCGCGGTCATGGGCTTCCTCGGAAATGTCGCCGCTGGCGTCGGTGATGACATAGACCTCGAAACCCTGTTCGAGCGCGGAGAGCACCGGGCCGACGATGCAGACGCTGGTCCACAGTCCGGCGATGACCAGGCGGTCCTTGCCGATGCGGTTCACCTCCTCGATCACGGCGGCGTCTTCCCAACTGTTCATGCTGGTGCGGTCGATCATCGGCTGGTCGCCAAAGGCGTCGGCGATCTCGCTGAACATCGGGCCGGAAAAGCTCTTCTCCGCAACGGTGGTGAGGATGGTGGGGACGTGGAATCCGGCCGCGGCATTGGAGACCAGGGCGGCATTGTTGCGCAATATTTCGGGCGCGATCGACTTGGTGGCGAAGGCCATCTGCGACTGGAAGTCGATCAGGATCAGGGCGTGGTCGTCGGGCGACAGCAGCGCATCGGCGGGGGTGGGAATGGCGGTGATCGACATGGCGGGTCTCCTTCCTTGAAAGTGCAGGGGCCCGTCGTTCGGGCTGATGTCGGTCTACTTTCCCTCGCTTCTGCGAAACAGGCGTATAAATTCTACCTATTCGTTCCAAATTCTGGAAAAGCCGAAGCGGTCGGCTGGCCTAATGGAGCATAATCGATATTGCACCTTCATTGTAGCAGGACGGTTACGGATCGTCGCGCCAGCCCTGTCTCCTGCAAGATCGCCATCGCCATTGCGACGAAAATATCCTATATGTTCCGCATCTGACCTTATAAGCGGCCTCCATGTCCGACCTTCACAACATGTCACAGCCCGCGGGCGCCCTTGGTTCCCCGGCACGCGCCGCCTCCGGACCGACGCTGGTGGAGCGTGCCTATGAGCATCTTCTCTCCATGCTGATGACGGTGAAGATCGCGCCGGGGGAACGCATTCCCATCGATACCGTCGCGCGCCAGCTCGGCATCTCGCAGACGCCGATTCGCGAGGCGCTGAGCCAGCTGGAGGCGGAGAAGCTGGTCTACAAGACCACCAATGTCGGCTACCGCGCCAGCCCGCAGATGACGCCGGAGGAGGTGCACGACCTTTATACGCTGCGCCTGCTGATCGAACCCTATGCCGCCGCCCGGGCAGCCGAGCAGATCGACGATGAGACGCTTTCCGTCCTGCAGTCGATCCAGGCCGACATGGACGCCGTGGTCGAGCGCGACGAGCAGGCCTATGCCCGTTTCGCGGAGGCGGATGCGCAGCTCCACCGGCTGATCGCGAAGGGCAGCGGGAACCGCCTGATCGAGGAGACGATCGAGCGGCTGCACGCCCATCTCCAGATCTTCCGATCGCTCTACCAGAACAGCGCCCAGCCCAATGCGCCCGAAGTGGCGGCGCGGGAGCATCAGGCGATCATCGCCGCCTTGCTGGCGCATGATCCCGTCGCGGCCGAGCAGTCGGTGCGCGACCATCTCACCTGTTCGCAACAGCGGATGGACCGGGCGAACGGCACGTCTCGACGCTGATCGCGCAACCCCCGGATGGGGGGAGGCATCACGTGTCGGCCGAACGTTCAACGACGTGGGAAAGCCCCTTGACGGGCCCGCGGCAACCACCTACCACGGGCGCACAGGATCATATAGGATATGAAATAGATCCTGGAGAGGATGGGTAATGCGGTCAGCCATGAAAGCCGGTTTTTCACTTGTCAGCCTGACGGTCGCGATGCTTGCCGGACTTCCGGCGGCGGCGCTGGCCGAAACCAGGGTGCTGCGCGACTTCACGCTGATCGACGGCACCGGCAAGGCGCCGGCGGCGAACCAGGCGCTGGTCATGACGGATGGGCGGATCGACTGGGTCGGGCCGTCCGCGAAGCTGAAGGCGCCGGCCGGGGCGAAGGTCGAAAGGCTGAAGGGCAAATATCTGATGCCCGGCCTGATCGACAGCCATGTCCATCTGGGGCTGGTCGACGGCATCACCCAGAACCTGCAATATCAGACGGCTGAGAATATCGAGAAGCAGCTTCGCATCTACGCCGCCTATGGCGTCACCACCGTCCAGACGCTGGGGACGGAGAAGGACCTGATCTTCCCGATCCAGCAGAGGCGCAAGGGGCCCACGGCGATGTCGCGGGTCTATACCGTCGGGCAGGGCGTGGTCTTCAAGGGCAGCTATGGCGGCGTCCCCGGCCTCGACCAGTCGGTCGCCACGCCGGAAGAGGCGCGGGCGATGGTGGACAAGGAGGCGTCCAAGGGCGCAGACCTCATCAAGCTGTGGGTCGACGACGAATTCGGCATGCTGGAGGAACGCATGCCGCCCCGGATCAGCAGCGCCGTGATCGACCAGGCGCACAAGGACGGGAAGAAGACCGTCGCCCACATCTTCTATTATTCCAACGCCGCCGAACTGACGCGGGAAGGGGTGGACGCCTTCGCCCATTCCGTGCGCGACCGCGCCGTGGACGACGCGCTGCTCGGCCAGATGAAGGCGAAGGGCGTGTGGCAGATGGCGGCGACGCTGAGCCGGGAGGCGTCCTTCACCTACAGGACGCTGCCCTTCCTGGACGATCCCTTCTTCGCGCGGGGGGTGACGCCCGCCGTGCTGAAGGAACTGGCCAGTCCGGAGCGGGCGGCGAAGCTGGGCGCGGCGCCCAATTTCCCCAAATATGCGCCGACGCTGCAATATGCGATGGACAATTTCGCGCGGGAGGCGAAGGCGGGCATCCGCTACGGCATGGGCACGGACAGCGGCCCGACGGCGCGCTTCCCCGGCTATTTCGCGCATTGGGAACTGGAACTGATGGTGAAGGCCGGGGTGACGCCGATGCAGGCGATCACGGCCGCGACCAGCGCCAATGCGGAGTTCATGGGCGCCAGGGACATCGGCACCGTCGCGCCGGGCAAATGGGCCGACCTGCTGGTGCTGGACCGCGATCCCACGGCGGACATCCGCAACACCCGCGCCATCGACGCCGTCTATATCGCCGGCAACAAGGTGCCGACCATCTGGCAGACCTGCACCGGCCGCGCGGCCGATGCCTGCGGGCCCCGCCCGTGACCGGCGAGGCAAGCGTCGCAGAACCGCGCGACGCGGCCGCCGGAGCCGGGGCGGCGCGCCCGACGCGGGCGCGCCATGTCGTGCTCTGGCTGACGGTGCTCGCCTATCTCATCACCTATATGGATCGCGTCGTGATCGCCACGGCGGCCCCGGTGATCGAGAAGGAATATGGCTTCTCGCCGGTGACGATGGGCTGGATCTTCGCGTCCTTCTCCATCGCCTATGCGCTGTTCCAGATTCCGGGGGGCTGGCTGGGCGACCGGTTCGGGCCGCGCCGGGCGCTGACCGGCGTGGTGCTCTGGTGGTCGACCTTCACCGCCGCGACGGCGCTGACCTGGTCGGCGGGGTCGATGATGGTGTGCCGCTTCCTCTTCGGCATGGGGGAGGCGGGGGCCTTTCCCATCGCCACCCGGTCGCTCTCGCGCTGGATGCTGCCGTCGGAACGGGGCTGGGCGCAGGGCCTCACCCATGCGGGGGCGCGGCTGGGCGGGGCGGTGACGCCGGTGTTCGTCGCGCTGCTCATCGTCCAGTTCGGCTGGCGCATGCCCTTCATGGCCTTCGCGCTGGTCGGCATCGGCTGGGCGGCCCTGTGGTTCTTCTACTATCGCGACACGCCGCGCGAGCATCCTTCGGTCAACAGCGCCGAACTGGCGATGATCGAGGGCGCGCTGGGCGCGGGCCGGGCGCGGGTGAGCGTGCCATGGCGGCACCTGCTGGCCAATTCGCAGCTCTGGGTGCTGTCGGCCATGTATTTCTGCTACGCCTATTGCATCAACATCTTCCTGACCTGGTTCCCCAAATATCTGCACGATGCGCGCGGGTTCGACATCGCCATGATGGGCCTGTTCGCCAGCCTGCCGCTGATGGCGGGCGTGGTGGGCGACCTGATGGGCGGATGGGCGTCCGACCTGTTGGTGAAGCGCGGCGCGGGGTTGAAGATGGCGCGCCGCTCGGTCGCGGTGGTCGGCTTCCTGACGGCCGCAGCGATGATCCCGCTGGCGGCCGCCATGGACGGGCATGTGGCGAGCATCCTCTGCTTCTGCATCGCGCTGTTCGGGCTGGAGTTGACGGTCGGCGTATCCTGGGCGGTGACGCTCGACATTGGCGGCGAATATGCGGGCTCGGTATCGGCGGTCATGAACACGCTCGGCAACAGCGGCGCGGCGGTCGCGGCGGCGGTCACCGGCTATATCGTCAGCATGAGCGGCTGGTTCGCCGCCTTCGCGGTCCTCTCCGTCCTCTGCCTGATCGCGGCGGCGCTGTTCCTGCGCATCGACGCCTCGCGCAAGCTGCGTGACGGGCAGGGGGCCCAGGCGTGATGCCATCGCCGGAAATCATCCGCAGCGCCCCGGCGCTTCGGTTCGGACATCGCGCGCATGGCGCGCACGACAGGAGGTTGTTTAGGTGAAGACTTGGATATTCGCTGTGGGCATCGGCGCGGTCATCGCCGGCACGGCGGTCGCCGCCCCCGCGCCGAAGGGAAATGCCGCGCATGGGCAGCAGCTTTTCGCGCGCTGCGCCGCGTGTCACAAGGTCGGGCCGAACCCGGCGCGCTCCATGGGGCCTTCGCTGAACGGCGTCGTCGGCCGCGTGGCGGGCAGTCAAGGCGGCTATGGCTATTCGCCCGCGATGAAGGCGTCGGGCATCAGATGGGACGAGGCCAGCATCGACAAGCTGCTGCAAGGTCCGTCGAAGCTGGTTCCGGGCACCAAGATGATCTTCCCCGGCATGGCCGCCGCGCAGGATCGCGCCGACATCATCGCCTATCTGAAACAATATGGCGCGGATGGTGGCAAGAAGTGAGCGACGTCCCTCCCGCCTTCGGCGCGCTCCGCCTGCCCCGCTCCGTCCTGTTCGGACGCGGGCAGCGCCACGCGCTCGGCTCCGCCGCCGGCAAGCTGGGCAAGCGCGCCCTGCTCTGCACCGACGAACGGCAGGCCGCCCAGCCTGAATTCCACGCCATGGTCACGGACCTCCAGGCCCATGGGCTGGAGGTCCGGGTCTTCGACCGGACGATCCCCGACCTGCCGATCGGATCGATCAACGCCTGTGTCGAGGAGATGCGCGGCTCCGCCCCCGATCTGGTGGTCGGCATTGGCGGCGGCAGTTCGATGGACATGGCCAAGGTCGTCGCCGTGCTGCTGACCCATGGCGGCGACATCCGGTCCTATTATGGCGAATTCGCCGTGCCCGGCCCGGTCATGCCGCTGATCGCCATGCCGACGACGGCGGGCACCGGATCGGAAGTGACGCCGGTCGCGGTGGTGTCCGACGACGAGCGCGGGGTGAAGGTCGGCATCGCCAGCCCGCATCTGATCCCGCTGGTGGCGATCTGCGATCCGGAACTGACCGCCACCTGCCCGCCCGCCCTGACCGCCTGTTCCGGCGCCGATGCGCTGACCCATGCGGTGGAGGCCTATACGACGCTGGCGCGCCCCGCCGACCCGATGCTGACGCAGGATCATGTGTTCGTGGGCAAGAACCTGCTGTCGGATCATTTCGCGCGGCTGGCGGTCGACAACATCTTCCGCTTCCTGGAGCGGGCCTATCGCGACGGCAGCGACATGGAAGCGCGCGAAGGGCTGATGCTGGCGGCGCTGGCGGCGGGCTGCGCCTTCGGTACGGCGGGTACGGCGGCGGCGCATGCGCTGCAATATCCGGTCGGCAACCTGACGCACACCGCGCATGGCGACGGGGTGGCGACGCTGCTGCCCTATGTCATGCAGTTCAACCGGCCCTTCTGCGCCCCCGCCTTCGCCGAACTGGCGCGGACGGTGGGGCTGTCCGATGCGGCGGAAGGGGACATGTCGCAGGCGTTCATCGATGCGGTCGCGGACCTGCTTGGCCGCGTCAACATTCCACCCTCGCTCGCGGCGCTGGGGCTGAAGGCCGACCAGCAGGACTTCGTGGCGGAAAACGCCCTGAACGCCGCCCGGCTGGTCAAGAACAATCCCCGTCCCCTCGATCTCCCGGCTATGCAGAGCATCACCCGCGCCGCCTTTTCCGGCGAGCGGGCGGCGCTCAAGTCCGCCTGACTTCTCGAACAAGGTTTCCCATGACGACGCAAAGCTATAGCTGCACGACGACCGACGGCCATGCCGGTCCCTTCGCCATCCCGACCGACTTGCTGATCGGGGAGGCATGGGTGCCCGCCGCCAGCGGCAAGCGCATCGACATCCTCAATCCCGCGACGGAGGCGGTGTTGACCTCCGTCGCGGACGCAAGCCCGGCCGAGGGCATCGCCGCTGTCGACGCCGCCGCAGCAGCAGCGGCGGACTGGGCCGCGACCCCGCCGCGCAAGCGCGCCGACATATTGCTCGCCTGCTTCCATGCGATGATGGCGGAGCAGGAATGGCTGGCGCAGCTCATATCGCTGGAAAATGGCAAGGCGCTGCCCGACGCGCGGGGGGAGGTGGCCTATGCCGCCGAATTCTTCCGCTGGTATGCGGAGGAAGCGGTGCGCATCAACGGGGAGCTGGCCGTCTCGCCCTCCGGCGCGAACCGCATTATGGTGCAATATCAGCCCATCGGCATCGCCCTGCTGATCACGCCCTGGAACTTCCCGGCGGCGATGGCGACGCGCAAGATCGCCCCGGCGCTGGCGGCGGGATGCACCTGCATCCTGAAACCGGCCGAGGAAACGCCGCTGACGGCGCTCGCCGTGGCGGAGATCATGCGCCGGGCGGGCGTGCCCGCGGGCGTGGTCAATGTCGTCAACAGCAGCGATCCGGGCCCGCTGTGCAGCGGCATCCTGCACGACCCGCGCGTGCGCAAGCTGTCCTTCACCGGATCGACCGAGGTCGGCCGCATCCTGCTGCGCCAGGCGGCGGACCAGGTCATCAGCTCCTCCATGGAACTGGGCGGCAACGCGCCCTTCCTGGTGCTGGACGATGCCGACATCGAAGAGGCGATCGAGGGTGCGATGGTCGCCAAGATGCGCAATGCGGGGGAAGCGTGCACGGCGGCCAACCGCTTCTATGTCCAGCGCGGCATCCATGACGCCTTCGTCGCGAAGCTGGCAGAGCGCATGGGCGCGATGAAGATGGGCCCCGGCCTGGAGAGCGCGACCCAGTGCGGCGCGATGATCAACCGGCAGGCGATCGACAAGATCGAGCATCTGGTGGCGGATGCCGTGGCGCGCGGCGCGGAGGTCAGGCTGGGCGGCAGGACGCCGGAGGGCGCGGGCTTCTTCTACCCGCCCTCGGTGATCGCGAACGTCCAGCCGGGGTCGGAGATATTGACGACGGAAGTGTTCGGCCCGGTCGCGGCGGTGATCCCGTTCGACGATCCGGCGGAGGCGGTGGCGCTGGCCAATGCGACCGAATATGGCCTTGCCGCCTATGTCTATACCGCCGACCTCAAGCGGGGGCTGCAACTGGCCGAGCGGATCGAGGCCGGCATGGTGGCGGTCAATCGCGGCCTGGTGTCGGACGCCGCGGCGCCCTTCGGC
Organism: Sphingobium sp. RSMS; assembly: GCF_005406185.4. NCBI lineage: Bacteria > Pseudomonadati > Pseudomonadota > Alphaproteobacteria > Sphingomonadales > Sphingobiaceae > Sphingobium > Sphingobium sp. RSMS. Next base: position 160,467 of record NZ_CM191258.1, read on the forward strand.
GGCGTCAAGCAGAGCGGCCTCGGGCGAGAGGGCGGACATCACGGCCTGCTCGAATATTGCGAGGCGAAATATATCGCGGTGAGCTGGTAAGCCGCAGCCGGTCGACGGCACGGAAAAGAGAGAGGGAAGGGGCCGAAAGCGCGATGTTCAAGATGACCCGACGCAGGCTGTTGGGCGGGACGGTCGCCGTCGCCGCAAGCATCGGCACGGCCCCGATGCGGCGCGCCATGGCGCAGGATCTGCCCGGCGGGCCGGACACCGAATGGCGCCATTATGCCGCCGACCAGGCCAATACGCGCTATTCGCCGCTCGACCAGATCAACGCCGATAATTTCAGCGATCTTCAGGTGGCCTGGAGCTTCAAGACGGACATATTGGGGGCGCGCAAGGAATATCAGTTCGAACCGACGCCGCTGCTGGTCAAGGGGCGGCTGTTCCTGACCGCCGGGTCGCGCCGCGACTGCGTCTGCATCGACGCGGCGACGGGCGAACTGCTCTGGATGTTCCGCAAGGACGAGGGGCAGCGCGCGCTCAATTCCCCGCGCCAGCTTTCGGGCCATGGTTGCTCCTATTGGACCGACGGCAAGCAGGAGCGCATCCTGTTCGTAACCATCGGCTATCAGCTCGTCTCGCTGGATGCGGCGACCGGCATCCCCGATCCGGCCTTTGGCGTGAACGGCGTGGTCGACCTCAAGAAGGATTTCGATCAGGAGATCGATCCGGAAACCGCCGATGTCGGGCTGCACGCGACGCCGCTCGTCGCCCGCGACACGGTGGTGGTGGGCGCGGCGCATACGGCGGGCGACGTGCCGGCGGTGCGCAAGAATGTGAAGGGCTATGTGCGCGGCTTCGACGTGCGCACCGGCAAGCGCAAGTGGATATTCCACACCATCCCGAAAAAGGGCGAATATGGCTATGACAGCTGGCTGAACGGCGACGCCGACGAAGCCGGCAATGGCGGCGTCTGGGCGGAAATGTCCGCCGACGAGGAACTGGGGCTGGTCTATGTGCCGGTGGAGCTGCCCACCGGCGACGAGATGGGCATGTTCCGGCGCGGCAACGCCCTGTTCGGGGAGTCGCTGGTCGCGCTGGACCTGGAGACGGGCGTGCGGCGCTGGCATTATCAGCTCGTCCATCACGGCCTGTGGGACCGGGACATCCCCTGCGCGCCGATCCTGTGCGACATTCCGGTGAACGGCAGGACGGTGAAGGCGCTGGCGCAGCCGACCAAGCAGTGCTTCCTCTATGTGCTGGACCGCACCAACGGCCAGCCGATCTGGCCCATTTTCGAGCGGCCGGTGGAGGCGGGCGACGTGCCGGGCGAATGGTATGCCAAGACCCAGCCATTCCCGACCAAGCCCCCCGCCTATGACGTGCAGGGCGTCGGCATCGACGACCTCATCGACTTCACGCCGGAACTGCGCGCGCAGGCGGTGGAACTGGTGAAGCAGTACAAGATCGGGCCGCTCTACACGCCGCCCGTGGTCAGCAAGCCCGGCCGCTGGGGCACCATATCCGCGCCCGGCATCCAGGGCGGGACCAACTGGCCGGGCGGCTGCTACGATCCGGAAAGCCATACCGTCTTCGTCTATTCGAAGACCCAGCCCTCCGTGATCGGCATCATCCCGAACGAAGACCCCAGCGTCTCCGAATTTCCGCATGTGCACGGCATTGCCGGGTCCGAAGTGCGACCGCAGGTGGCGATGGGCGCGGCGGCGCCGACGCCCTTCATGCGGCCCCCGGCGGCGAAGCCCGGTTCGGGGCCGCCGCCCGGTTTCCTGACTGTGCAGGGCCTGCCGCTGCTCAAGCCCCCCTATGGCCGCATCACCGCCATCGACCTGGGCAAGGGCGACCTCAAATGGCAGGTCGCCCATGGCGAGACGCCGGACAATGTCCGCAACCACCCGGCGCTCAAGGGCCTGAAGATTCCCCGCACCGGCCGGGCAGGCAATCTGGGGCCTCTGTGCACCAAGAGCCTGGTGATCTGCGGCGAGGCGGGCTTCTACACCAATGAATATGGCATCAGGGGCGCGATGCTGCGCGCCTATGACAAGGCCACGGGCGAGGAGAAGGGCGCGGTCTACATGCCCGCGCCGCAGAGCGGATCGCCCATGACCTATATGCTGAACAACCGCCAATATATCGTCGTCGCCATTGGCGGCGGCAATTACAGCGCCGAACTGGTGGCGTTCCGACTTCCAGGAATGGCTTGATGGCAGGAGTGGCTTAATGGCGGGAGTGGCTCGATGGGCAAGGTGACGCGGGGATATTGGCTGGCGGGCGCGCTGCTGCTTGCGGGCGGCGCGGTCGTGACGCGCGCGCAGGCGCCCGAGCGCCATGTCTGGACCGGGGTCTATACGAAGGATCAGGCCGAGCGCGGCAAGGCCGCCTATGCGGAGAATTGCGCGGCCTGCCATGGCGAAACGCTCGCCGGGATCGATGTCGCGCCCGCTCTGGTCGGGCCGACCTTCCTCAACAACTGGAACAACACGTCCGCCGGCGATCTGTTCGCGCGCATCCAGACGACCATGCCGCTCAACGCGCCGGGCAGCCTGGGCGGGCGGAAGGTCGCGGACATCGAAGCCTATATGTTCGAAGCCAACGGCTTTCCCGCCGGCGACCTGGCGCTGCCGCCCAATGCGGCGCTGATGCCCAATGTCAGGATCGTGGCGCAAAGGCCCGAACCGGCCAAGCCCGCGCCGGAATGCAAATGCGGTAAATGAGGGCGGGGCGGCGTCCCGCCGCCCGCTTCCCCATCAGGCGCCGGTCCAGTCCGGCACTTTCTTCGTGCGCGCCAGGAAATCGGACACGCCCTGCCGGAAATCGGCGCTGCCATAGACTTCCGCAATCAGATCCTCGACATCGGGCAAAGCTCCGAAGGCCATGCGCCGGATCGTCTCCTTCGTCGCGCGGGTGGTGAGCGGCGCATTTTCGGCGGCCCGCCGCGCCAGCGCGTCGGCCTCCGCATCCAGCGTCTCCCGCTCCACGATCCGCAGCAGGAAACCGCTGGCGAGCAGCTCCTCCGCCGTCAGCATCTCGCCCAGCAGCACCATGCGCTTCGCCCGTTGCACGCCGACCGCCGCGCCGATCCGAGCGATGCTGGCGGCGGAGAGGCAGTTGCCTATGGTGCGGCCAATGGGAGAGCCGAAGCGCGCATCGCGGGTCGCGATCCGGAAATCGCAGGCGGAGGAGATGTTGATGCCGCCGCCCACGGCCCAACCCTCCACGACCGCGATGGTGGTGCAGGGGATGGCGTCGACCGCGCCCATGCATTCGTCGATGTCGCGCTCATAATCGACGCCCTGCCGGCCGGTCGTATAATCCGCGAATTTGGAAATGTCGGTGCCGGATATGAACGCCTTCCCCCCGACGCCGCGGAACACCGCGACGCGGATGGAGGGGTCGGCCGCTATGTCCCGCGCCGCGTCGCGCAGGTCGTGCCACATCGCGCCGGTCAGCGCATTATGGGCGGCGGGATTGTCGAAGCGGATATGGGCCTGATTGCCCCGCTTCTCGTAAATGAGGCGCGCCTCGCTCATTTCGCGGCTTCCCGCTGCGGGGCGAGCAGGCCCTTTTCCACCAGTTCCTGCCGGATCAGGTCGCTATGTTCGTTGAGCAGCGGCGGGGGCAGGCGGACCTCCTGCGGCGTGCCCCGCATCTTCACCGGGAAGCCCAGCGCCTTGAATTCGCCCTCCACCGGATGGGGCACCTGCATCACCATCTCCCGCGCGACGGCCTGTTCGCTGGTCACCGCCTCGCCATAATCGAGGATCGGCGCGGCGGGAACGCCCGCCGCCAGCAGGGCGTCGATCCATTCCTGCCGCGTGCGGGTGAGGAAGGTGGGCGCAAGATCATCGATCAGCGCGAGCCGGTTGACGACGCGGGCGGCGTTGCTGGAATAGCGCGGATCGTCCTGAAGCTCCGGACGCCCGAGGACGTCGAGGAAGGTCAGCCACAGTCCCTGATTGGCCGCGCCGATGACGAACCAGCCGTCCGACGCCTGCATCGCCTGATAGGGGGCGGACATGCGGTTCGCCGAACCGATGGGCGTGGGCGACTTGCCCGTGCCCCAAAGCTCCGTCGTCTCCCAGATCGAAAGGCCCAGCGCCGCTTCCAGCAGGGAGGCGTCGATATATTGGCCCTGCCCACTCTTTTCCCGGCCGATAATGGCGGAGAGGATGGCATAGGCCGAGAAAAGACCGGCGCCCAGATCGGCCACGGCGATGCTGTTCTTCGCCGGTTCCATGCCGGGAAAGCCGTTGGAGCTCAAAATCCCCGACATGGCCTGCGCGATCAGGTCGAAGCCGGGGCGCTGCGCCCATGGGCCGGTCTGGCCGAAGCCGGAAATGCTGGCGTAGACGAGGCGCGGATTGATCTTCGCCAGCGTGTCATAGTCGATGCCCAGCCGCGCCGCGACGCCGGGCCGGGCATTTTCCACCAGCACGTCGGCGCTCTTCACCAGCGCATAGAGCACTTCGCGATCGGCATCGTCCTTCAGGTTGAGGGCGATGCTGCGCTTGTTGCGGTTGAGCGCGAGGAAACCGGGGCTGTCTTCCCCCTTCAGGCGGAAGCCCATCGAATGCCGGGTCGAATCGCCCGTGACCGGCGGTTCGATCTTGATGACGTCGGCGCCCATGTCGCCCAGCAGCATGCAGCAGAACGGGCCTGCCATGACCTGCGAAATGTCGAGTACCCTGATGCCCGCCAATGGCAGCGTCGCCATATTCCTTCTCCCTTATGCGCCATATGGGGGCGCCGATTTTCGGTCACAGATCATATTGTATATGATTTGACCCTCTGCTAGCATTCCCCTGACAAAAGAACAACCGGGCTTGTCGACCAAAGGTCAAACCCCGCCTTCAGGAGAGGCATGTCGTTGAAAATCACATCTTCGTTCCGCCGGTCCATCGCGCTGGCTTCCCTGATTTCCGTTGCCGCCGGCGCTTTGCACGGCGCAGCCACGGCGGCGCCATCCGCCGATGCCGACTGGGCCGCCTATGGCCGCGATCCCGGCGGCGCGCGCCATTCGCCCCTCAGGCAGATCACGACCGCCAATGTGGGCACGCTGCGGCAGGCCTGGGTATATCATATGCGCCCGCCCGGCGTGACCGCCGATGTGGGACCAATGCCAGACGGCATGCGCGCCAAGTTCGCCACTGGATTCTCAGCGTCGGAGGCGACGCCGCTGGTGGTCGACGGCGTCATGTATCTCGCCACGCCCTATAATCGCGTGGTCGCGCTGGACGCCGCCACGGGGAAGGAACGCTGGGCCTATACGCTCGCGAACAAGGACCAGCCCTCGACTCGCGGCGTCGCCTATTGGCCCGGAGCCAGGGGGAAGGGCGCGCGCATCTTCTTCGGCACCCGGTCCGGCAAGCTGATCGCGCTCGATGCCGCGACCGGCCAGCCTGCCGCCGCTTTCGGGGAAGCCGGGATCGTCAACATGAAGACGCCCGAGGTGATGAACGGCCTGCGCGCCGCGCCGCTGGGCATGAGCAGCCCGCCCGCCATCTACAAGGACCTGGTCATCACTGGATCGCGGGTGCAGGAGATGCCGGTCAAGGGCGCGGCGGGTGATGTGCGCGCCTGGGACGCGCGCACGGGCAAGCTGGTCTGGACCTTCCACACCATCCCGCAGGCGGGGGAGAAGGGCGCGGACAGTTGGGAGGGAGACAGCGCGAAGGCGCGATCGGGCACCAATGTCTGGACCTTCGTGCAGGTCGATGAAAAGCGCGGCATCGCCTATCTGCCGGTCGGCGCGCCGACCTTCGACCGCTGGGGCGCTGACCGAAAGGGCGCCAATCTCTATTCCAACTCGGTGGTCGCGGTGGACGCGGCGACCGGCAAATATCTCTGGCATTTCCAGACCGTGCATCACGACATCTGGGACCTTGACCTGCCGACGCTGACGCTGGTCGACATCAGGCGCGGCGGGCGGGTCACGCCCGCGCTGGTGGCGATGAACAAGACGGCGATCATGTTCATCCTGGACCGCGTGACCGGCAAGCCGCTGTTCGACGTGCGCGAAGTGCCGGTGCCGACGGAGACCGACGTGCCGGGCGAGCAGCCCTGGCCGACCCAGCCCATGCCGGTCGCGCCGCCGCCGCTCACCCGCCTGTCCTATAATGCCGAGGACATATTGGATGTCACGCCGGAGCTGAAGGCCCGGTGCGAGGCGCTGGTCAAGAAGCTGAACATCACCCCCAGCAAGCCGTTCCAGCCGCTGCGCGCCGACAGCGCGATCAATTTCTTTCCCGGCAGCCTGGGAGGCGTGGACTGGGGCGGGGGCGCGTTCGACCCCGATCTGGGCCTCTACGTCATCAACCTCAACGAACTCGCCAGCCCCCAGCAGTTGGAGCCGCAGCCCGACGGAAGCTGGGGCATGAAGGGCGGCTACGCCTATTTCGCGGACATGGAAACCGGCTTCCCCTGTCACAAGCCGCCATGGGGCGAACTGGTGGCCGTAGATGTCGCCAAGGGCACGGTGGCGTGGCGCCGGCCCTTGGGCGACACCGGCCATCCCGCGCTCAAGGATGCGGGGATCACCAGCGCGGGCGGGCCGTTCACGACATCGGGCGGGCTGACCTTCATCGGCGCGACCAAGGACCAGCGCTTCCGCGCGTTCGAAACGAAGACGGGCAAGCTGCTCTGGACGGCGGAACTGCACGGTTCCAGCTACGGAACGCCGATGACCTATGCCGTGGGGAAACGGCAGATGGTCGCCGTCGTGGCGACAGGGGGCTTCGCCTTTTCACCGGCCACCAGCGACGAGGTGGTGGCCTATGCGCTTCCTTGAGGACATGACATGCGTAAAGTCGGACTGATGATCATGGCCCTGACCCTGCCCCTGATCGGGGCGGGGGCATTGGCCCAGCAGGCGCCTGCGACCGTAGCCGTGGCGCCGCCGCCGCCCGGCCCTGGCCTGGACCTGATCAACGAACGCTGCGGTTTCTGCCACACGACCGGGCAGGTTTTCCAGAAGCGGCGGAGCGAGGCGGAATGGGCGGCGACCGTGCAGGGCATGGCCGATCGCGGGGCCGAGGTCTCGCCGGAGGAGGTCAAGACGATCACGGCCTATCTGGCGAAAAATTATGCCCCCGCGCCCGGTGCCGGGCCGGGCGCGGGCGGCCGTTAAACGCGGTTCGGCCCAAGCGGGCGGCGCGTCGCCGCCCGCTGCCCTTCATTGACCCCCGGCGTAGAGCGGCAGCATCCCCTTCACCTTGCTGCGCAGGCGATAGATGCTGGTGCTGCCGGTGATATAGACCGTGTGCCCATCCTCCGCGAAGGCCAGATTGGCCGCGGTTTCCGGCAGCCTGATCTGCCCCAGCACCTTGCCCTGCGGCGTGACGATGCGGATGCCGCCCGGGCCCGTCATCCAGATATTGCCGGCCGTGTCGACCTTCAGCCCGTCCGGACCGCCGCGACCGCCGGGGAAGCGGATCAGCTCGCGCGGCGCGGACAGGCTGCCGTCCGGGCGCACATCATAGGCGCGGATATACATTTCGGGGCCGTAATTGCCGACATAGAGGGTCTTGAAATCGGGGGAGAAACCGATGCCGTTGGGCAGCGTCATGTCGGTGATGACCGGCGTCAGCCTGCCGTCGGCATAGCGGAACACGGCGTTGAAGGGCAGTTCCTTGGCCGGGTCCTTGTCCATGCCGTTGAACAGGCCGAAGGGCGGATCGGTGAACCAGAGCGCGCCGTTCTTGTCGTAGACGAGATCGTTGGGGCTGTTCAGCCGCTTGCCCTGATATTCCGACAGGAAGGGTTGCAGGCTGCCGTCCTTGCCGACCCTGACGATGCGGCGAGCGCCCATCTGCGTCATCAGCACCGTGCCGTCGGGGGCGGGGGCCATACCGTTGGAGCCGATGCTGGCGCCCGCCGGGGGATTGGGCAGGCCGCCTGAATTGGCCACCAGTTCCTCCACCTTTCCATCCGGGCTGACGGCCCGCATCCTGTCCCCGGTGACGTCGGAGAACCAGAGCCGGCCCTCATGCCATAGCGGCCCCTCCGTAAAGCCGAAGCCGGTCGCCACCCGCTCGATCGGCGTGCCCGGCGCTATGATCGCGTCGAGCGCCGGGTCCAGCCGCTCGAAGGATGGCGCGGCAGCCGGTGCGGCGGGTTCCTGCGCCAGCAATGGCGCGGTCAGGGGGCAGAGCGCAGCGGCAAGCAGGGCGGCGCGAAGGCGGGATGACATGGCTTTGGTTCCTTCTTGGATGATCGAAAAGGAGGGACGCGAGAGGATCGGCGCGATGTTACCGCCGCGGTTGCATGCGCGCTTCGGCTTCGGCGCGGTAGCGGGCCTTCGCCGCCAGATCGCGCGCCACGCCGATCACCATCAGTTCGAGCGGCTGCGCCCCCGTCTGGCGGATCGCCCGCGCCTCGCCAAGGTCGACGGGCACGGCGTCGCCCGCGCTGAGCGGCGCGGTTTCCCCGTCCAGCGTCACTTCGCCCGTGCCGGAGATCACATAATAGACCTCGCTCATATCCGCCTGCACCCGGCGGCCGAGCGCCGCATTTGCGGGCAGCAGGACATGATCGACATAGGACCAGGGCGTCGAAAAGACCGCCGGTCCCAGCGCGCGGCGAAAGAGGACGCCGCCGGTCGCATCGGGCAGGGCGGCCGCCGCCGGCTTCAGGAGGGCGCGGTCCAGCCGCATGCTGATGAACTGCGGCACGGGATCGAGCGTCGCATCGGTGCGCGGGTCGCCCAGATCGAAATTGTCATAGCTCTTGGTCATGCCGACATTGATGTTCAGCCATTGCAGCGGCCTGTCGGTCGGATTGTAGATGCCATGGGCATGCCCCTTGCGGTCGGGCACGCCGGCAGGCCCGGCCAGGCGCGAGGTGCGGCCGTCGATGGTGAACTCCGCCTCGCCGTCGAGGATGATGAACATCTCCTCGCAATCATTGTGGAAATGCTGGCCGATGCCGCTTTTGGGCGCGATCGTCCCGCGATGGACGAAGATGAGGTTGGTGCTGAGCGCATTGGCGCCGAGCAGCGGCCCGAACTTCATCGATCCCGCACCGCCATGGACGCCGTTCGCAACCCGCATTTTGTCCGGATCGCTGTGGCCGATACGTTGCGCCAGCGGCGGCGCGGCCTGCGCCATGGCCGTTCCGCCAAAGGCCATCAGCGCTGCGACCAGCGCCATGCGCGGCGTGCCCATGCCCATCTTCCCCTCTCCAATGCTTGCTCTTGCCTGCTTATGCCGACATACATCATCTTATCACGAATCATATAGTATATTGTTTGGCGCAGAAGCCAAGCGGGAGGGATGGTTATGAATGGAGCCGCGCGGTCCAGGGTCAGGCTGGGCCTGATCTTCCTGTTGTTCATCATCAGCGCGATCGCTTTTCTCGACCGCACCAACATCTCCGTCGCCGGGGTGGAGATGCGGAAGGAATATGCCATCGACCAGGTGCAGCTGGGCTGGGTCTTCAGCGCCTTCCTGATCGGCTATGCGCTGTTCCAGGTGCCGGCGGGCTGGCTCGCCGCGCGCTACGGTCCCCGCATCGTGCTGACCGGCGCGCTGCTCTGGTGGGGCGTGTTCACCGCGGCGACGGCGCTCATCCATCCGGAGGGCAGCGCCGCGCTGCTGCTGCTGGCGCTGACCCGCTTCGCGCTCGGCATCGGCGAGTCGGTCGTCTATCCGTGCGGCAACCAGTTCCTGTCGCGCTGGATACCGGCGCAGGAGCGCGGCAAGGCGAACGGGTGGATCTTCGCGGGGGTGGGCGCCGGGTCCGGCATCACGCCGCCGCTGATCACCGCGATCATCCTGTGGGGCGGCTGGCGCGCATCCTTCTATGCCTGCGCGGCAATGGGCCTTGCCGCCGCCGCGGTCTGGTTCTGGCTCGCGCGGGACCGGCCGCAGGAGCACCCGTCGGTGAACGCGGCCGAACTCGCGCATATCGAGGCGGGCCTGCCCCCGGCCAAAACGGCGTCGGCCGGACCCATTCCCTGGAGCGCCATATTTTCCAGCCGCAATGTCTGGGGCCTGTTCGTCAGCTATTTCGCCTTCGGCTATGTGATCTGGATCTTCTTCAGCTGGTTCTTCATCTATCTTGCCGAAGCGCGGCATCTGGATGTCAAATCCAGCGCTGTCTTCTCCATGCTGCCCTTCCTGTGCATGACCTTCGGCTGCCTGCTGGGCGGGGTCATCAACGACCGGGTGTCGGCGCGCTACGGCCTTTATTGGGGACGCTCCGGGCTGGGCGTGCTCTCCTTCGTGCTGACCGGCCTGTTCCTCGCCAGCGGATCGATGGTGGACAATGCGCCGCTCGCGGTGCTGATCCTGGCCGGGGGGGCAGGGGCGATCTACCTCTCGCAAAGCTCCTTCTGGTCGGTGACGGCGGACATAGCGGGCCCGCATAGCGGCGTCGTGTCCGGCTTCATGAACATGGGGTGCCAGATCGGCGGGGCGCTGACCTCCACCCTGACGCCGATGATCGCCGCGCAATTCGGCTGGACCGCCGCCTTCATCGCGGGGGCCGCCGTGGTGCTGGCGGGCGTGCTCGCCTGGGTGATCGTGGACCCGAACCGGCTGCTGGAGCAGCCGGTCGGGGAAGGCGCCCGGACGCCTATTGGCGGCGCGACAGCCTGACGGTGAAGGGCTTGCGCCCTTCCATGTCGAAGAAGGTGGTGCCGAACGGCGTGCGGCGGACATGGATCACCGCCCCGACGGGCGGCGGCGGCGCGACGGTCGTCGTGTCGTAGGCGGTGCCGTCCTCCAGCTCCAGCCGGTGATAGCCGTGCCGCAGCGGGATCGCAGCCTTCAAGCGGCTGTCGAAATCCGTGCGGCTCTTGAGGGCGTCGCGACGGTCCTGATAGCTGTTGATCGCAGCCGCCGATGCCGCAGCGGGGGGCGCGGGAACGGGAATCGGGCGGCTGTCCTGCGCGGCCCGGCCAGACCGGCGATCGTAGCAGGCCAGGCGTTCCGACGGGTCGTCCAGACGCGCGCAGCCATCTTCCTGCGCCAGCGCGACACATTGCGGAAACAACGCAATCCCGCCGATCACGGCCAGTTTCCAGATGTGTTTCACGCCCTTCTCCTCTTTTCATGTCATAATTTGTTTGACTAATGCTCTAACATCATATCCTATATGATCAAATGCAAGACGCAAAAGTCTGCTCAAGGGGAGGATTGATGGCAATCATAAAGGCCGCATTCTATCTGTGTTCGCCCGCCTTGCTCATCCTGGGGGCGTCGGCCCAGACATCTGCGCCGGCACCGTCTGCGCCGCCCGCCCGCCCGCCCATGGAAAATGCCTGGTCGCCCAAGCGGACGCCGCCGCGCGCCTATGACGCGCCCAATCGTCCCTGGTGGAAGCTCGCCGACATCCTTGCCGCGCACAAGGGCCAGAAAAGCTGGACGCACGCCATCGTCCGCAACCGCGATCTGGAGGCGGACTGGCACCAGATGGCGGCCGGGCAGCGCACCGAACCGCTGATGTATGCCGACAATGCGACCGCCCTCATCGTCTGGGGCGGGCAGCTCCGGGTGAGCATCAAGGGGCAGGAACCCTTCGTCGCGGTCAAGGGCGGAGAGGTCAATATTCCCTTCCGCCTGCCTTTCACCCTGGAAAGCGTGGGCGACGAGCCGGCGCTGTGGCTGGAGGTGCACGGCGCGGGCGACGTGCCGCTCTATCCCGCCGCGACCAGGCCGGACAAGCCCAGGGACGTGCCGGGCTTCACCTATGTGAAGGCCGCGTTGATGGGCGGCGACGGGCATTATGGCGCCGCCGACCGGCCTTATCTCGATTATTACAAGGATGTGGTGACCGGCGGGCAAAGAGCCGGCGCATTCATCGCCGGCGATCATCTGTTCGTGAACAATATTCGCGGAAAGGGCATCAAGACTCCGCCGGCCAGCGATCTTGGCCATTTCCACTTCGGCTATGATGAATTCTGGTTCATCATGGAAGGCAATGTCGATTACCAGATCGAAGGCGTGCCGTTCTTCACCGCGTCGCCCGGCGACGTCGTGACCGCCGCCCAGGGCCGGTGGCATCGCGCCAGCTTCGGCGGGCAGCCGGGGCAGATGGCCACGCGCGTCGCGATCAACCCTTATCCCCGCGGCTTGCACAGCTTCCAGCCGCACTGAACCGCGCCCCTCGGGGCCATCGCCAATACCCCGGAATCCGGAGACTTTCAGCCTCCGGACAGCCATAAACTCACATAAAAATCCTATAGTATATGATAATGAGGGAGAGAGCCATGTTGGGAGAATATCTGCCTGCACGATTGAACAGTTCGCTGATCGCGATCGCGGCGGCGATGGTGGCCGGCCAGCCCGTGCTGGCCCAAGACAATGCGACGATCGCGCCGCCGCCCCAGAACAGCCAGTCGGTAACGGACAGCGACATCGTCGTCACCGGTTCCGCCATTCGGGGCGTGGCGCCCGTCGGGTCCAACCTGATTTCGGTGGGCCAGGATACGATCGAGAAGACCGCGCCCGTCAACGTGTCGCAACTCGTCAACACCGTGCCGTCCATTTCCACGGCCGGTTCGGTCGCGCAGGGCGAGAATGCCTATTCCTATTATTCGCCGCAGATCCACAGCCTTGCGGGATCGTCGTCCAACACCACTCTGGTGATCCTGGACGGCCTGCGCCTGCCCGGCGGCGGCACGCAGTTCGCCCAGACCGACCCCAACATCATCCCGGTCAGCGCGATCCAGCGGGTCGAGGTGCTGGCCGACGGCGCATCGTCCGTTTACGGGTCGGACGCGGTCGCGGGCGTGGTCAACTTCATCACCCGGCGGACCTTCGACGGGTTCGAGGCGAATGCGCAGGCGGGCTTTGCCGACAGCTATCACAATACCAACTTCAACTTCATCTGGGGCAAGAAGTGGGACACGGGCGGCGTCTATGTCGCGGGCTCCTATTCCGACCAGTCGGAACTGAAGAACAGGGACCGCCGCTTTTCCAGCCTGGGCGATTATCGTCCGGTCGGCGGCACCAACACCAACAGCTATCAGTGCAGCCCCGCGACGATCATCGCGCCGGGGGTCAGCGGCGTCTTCCTTTCGCCCGGCGCGACGACGACAGTTCCCAATATTCAGGCGAACGCGCCCTGCAACAATTCGGTCTACGCCAATCTTCTGCCTTCGCAGTTCCGCGCGAATGCGATGATCAAGGTCACGAACGATTTTTCGGACAAGTTCACCGTCACCGCGATGATGAACTATAACCGCCAGGAAACGCATAATGCGTCCGGACCCGGCGGCCTGACCAACGCCACCGTATTCGGTCCCGGATCGGGCCGGGGCGGCCAGATCAACCCCTTCTACCAGGCGCCCGCGGGCGCGCCCGGCGCCACGCAGCAGACGGTCACATGGCTCGCCCTGCTGCCCGACGCGGATTATGGCGAACAGGAATCGCAGTCGGATTCGATCTATTCGACCGCCGTCGCGGAATATCATGTCAATGACGACTGGACGCTGACCTTCAGCGACGCCTTCGGCTGGAACCGCTCGGCGCTCAACACCGTCAACGGCTTCTGTTCCGCCTGCGCCCTGCTGGCGCTGAACGGCACCGCGCAGTTGAGCGGCAGCACCACGGCGACCGACATTCCGGGCCAGAACGTCATCGCGCTCAACCTGCCGCTGACGGCGGCGAACGCGCTGGACGTCTGGCGGCCCTTCGACGGCACCAACCGGACTTCCGAAGCGGTCATCCGCTCGCTCTATCGCAACAATAGCGAGAATACGAACTACAACACGTTCAACCAGATGAAGCTGGACCTGAACGGATCGCTGTTCAGTCTTCCCGCGGGCAAGCTCAAGATCGCGGTCGGCGGCGAATATCTCTGGTATGAACAGACGCAGAAGATCACTGGCTCCAACAATACCGGCCCGACCACGACCGGTTCGAACTTCCGCGTCTATAACTACAAGCGCGACGTGAAGTCGCTTTACGCCGAACTCTATATTCCGGTCGTTTCACCGGATATGGGCATTCCGCTGGTGCACAGTTTCGACCTCAGCATCTCCGGCCGCTACGACAGCTATAGCGACGTGGGATCGACCACCAATCCGAAGTTCGCCGCGAACTGGGAGCCGGTGGAGGGCGTCAAGCTGCGCGGCAACTATTCCCGCGCCTTCGTGGCGCCGCCGACAGCAGTGATCGGCGATCCGACGCAGGGCTATCTCTACGCATCCGGCAGCGTCGGCGTGAACGGCACGCAGATCGCCGTGCCCATCGCCAACTATCCCGATGTGGCGAACATCCCCGGCGTGCAGTGCAATGCGACCACCTGCACCATCGGCACGCCGGCGATCCAGGGCATGCGGCGCCAGCTGGGCGGCGGCTTTTCCAACATGACCCCGCAAAAGGGCCGCAGCTGGTCGGCGGGCATCGACCTGGCGCCGCGCTTCCTGCCCGGCTTCACCGCCGCCTTCACCTATTTCCACAACAAGTTCATCGGCGGCGTCTCCTCCCCCAGCCCCAGCGCCATCGTGAACTCGGCGGGGCTGCGCAACCTGCTGACCATCTGTCCGCAGACCTGTTCGCAGGCGCAGATCGACGAGTTCGCCAATATCGCCAATGGCGCGACGGTGTCGGGCGCGATCCCGCCGCAGGTCTATTTCCTGATCGACCAGAGCAGCCGCAATGCGCTCAACCTGACGGTGGAGGGGATCGACGGGCAGTTCAACTATCGCACGGAGATCGGTGAACTGGGCAGCTTCGTGATCGGCACGGGCTTCACCTACTTCACGAAGTTCCGGCAGAATTTCGGCGGCGGTACGGACTTCAGCATCCTCAACACTTCCGGTTACAACACCACCTTCCCGTCGGTGCGGTTCAAGAACCGCGCACAACTGGGCTGGGCCAAGGATGGATTGTCCGCCGATCTGTTCTGGAACCATACGGGTTCCTACCGCAACTGGATCAGCACGACGGTGGAACCGATCATCGTCAATTCGATCGGCAACCCGATCGGCGGCGGCGACAAGGTCAAGGCCAACGACACGTTCGACCTGCACCTGCAATATGAATTCCAGGGTGAAAGCTTCGCCCGGGGATGGCAGATCTATGTCGACGCCCAGAACATCTTCGACAAGAACCCGCCCTTCTACAACGGCAACACCAACGGCATATTGGGCGGCGCATGGGGCTATAACGGCTTCGTGTCAAACCCGATCGGGCGCATGGTTTCGGTGGGCCTGCGCATCCGCATGTAATCCCTTCGCCGGGTCGCATGGAGAGGGCTCCGGAGCATGCATGCTCCGGAGCCCTTTTCACATCGGAGGATGGCGGTTCAGGAAAAGGGCGTGGCGAATTCCAGGCGGATGCCCCCCGGAATGAAGACCAGGAAGTGCCGGGTGGCCGATCCGGCGCGGATCGGGCCGGGCGGGGCGTCGACCACCACCTCCGGATGGGCGCGCACCTTCTCCCACGCGGTGTCCAGCGCTGCATCGTCAGCCACCGCGAGCGAGAGATGGTGCAGCCCGATATTGGCCCGCCGGTCGAAGGCCCGGGCGCTCAGCGGATCGGCGGCGCGCCAGAGGGTGAGGAGGATCGCGCCGTCCGACAGGAAGATGGAGGGATAATCGGGAACGCCGCCCACCTCGTCGAAGCCGAGCACGCCGCAGAAGAAGGCCCGCGCCTGGTCGAGATCGGGCACCGTCAGCCCGACATGATGGACGCCGCGCGTGAGTTTGTCTTTCATGATTTCTATCCTTCCAGTTCGGCAATGCGTGCGCGAAGCCGGTCGAGCTCGTCCACCAGGGGGGGCGGTGAGGCGCTCGATCTCCTTCTGCGTGAAGCGCGGGGTGATATGTTGCGGACAGTTCCAGTCGAAGCCCACGACATCGATCAGGAAGGCGCGCTCAGGTTCGGCGCCATAGCCGGGCGTCATCAGCGCCGCGATGGTCGCCGGATCGTCGCTGCCATGGGCATGGCCGATCAGCTTCAGGCGGCGGCGGTTGGGATAGTCCATCAGGAACAGGGACACCCGGTCGTCGGCGGCGAGGTTCGAGGCCGAGAGATATTGGCGGTTGCCCCGATAATCGGCAAAGCCGATCCGGTTGTCCCCGATCCGCCGCAGGAAGCCGGCCGGGCCGCCGCGATGCTGGACGTAAGGCCAGCCATCCTCGCTGACGCTGGCCATGTAGAAGCTGTCGCGGGCGGCGATGAAATCCGCCTCCCGGTCGGTGAGCATGTCGGCCGCGCCCGCATTCGCCTCCATGCGCGCATAGGAAGCGCGCGAACCGGCGGCTTCCTGCATGGCGCGTGCGCCGTTGCCGAACATGGTGTGGAGATAGACCTGTGCCATGCCGGACAAGCTAAGCCATTGCGCGCTGCATGATAATGGCCGATGATTGGCTTTCACTGTTTCAGTTTGGGGAATAATGGATCGCTTCGATGCCCTGTCCGCTTTCGTCGCGGTGGCCGACCAGCGCGGCTTCGCCGCCGCAGCGCGCAAGCTGGGCATGTCCCCGCCCGCCGTCACCCGCGCCGTCGCCGCGCTGGAGCGGCATCTGGGCGTGACGCTGTTCCACCGCTCCACCCGCGCGGTGTCGCTGACGGACGAAGGTGCGGCCTTTCTGGACCGGGCGCGGCGGATCATGTCCGAGCTGCGGGAGGCCGAGCAGATCGTCATGGGCGGCCGGTCGGCGCCGCGCGGCCAGCTTTACGTGACCGCTCCGGTGATGTTCGGGCGACTGCATGTGCTGCCTGCCATAGGCGCGCTGCTGGCGGCTCATGACGGGCTGAGCGCGCGCATGATGCTGATCGACCGCAATGTCCGCATCGTCGAGGAAGGGATCGACGTGGCCGTGCGGATCGGGCCGCTGGCCGACAGCGCGCTGCGGGTGATGAGCATCGGCTCGGTGCGGCAGACCATCGTGGCCAGCCCCGCCTATCTGGCTGCGCATGGCGTTCCGGCGACGCCGGCCGATCTGGCCGGCCATCGCTGCATCGTCGGCAGCGGCATCAGGATCGGCGCCGCCTGGCGTTTCGGCGGGAAGGCGGAAAGCACGGTCGAGGTCGCTCCCCGCCTGACCGTCAATACGATCGACGGCACGATCGCGGCGGCCGAGGCTGGGGTGGGAGTGGCCAATGTCCTGAGCTACCAGGCTGCGGAGGCGGTCGCGGCCGGGCGGCTCGTCCGGCTGCTGGAGGACCACGCGCCGCCGCCCGTGCCGGTCAGCCTGCTCTACGACGCCGGGCGCGCGGCAATGCCCGCTGTGCGGCTGTTCCTGGAGGCGATGCGCGAGCGGGCGCGGCAGGGGTCGTGGGATTGATGGCGGGAAACGCCTGGCCGGAATCGCTCCTGCCGCGCCCGGCTTGGGGTATTTTGCATCGATACGGTGATCGCGCGCGCCGCCGGCACGCATTCTAAAAGGATCGCCGCCGATCCCCGCGATCAGGGGCAGGGATCGGGCAGTTCGCGATGGATCGCTTCGATGGCGGCCAGCGCATCTGCATCCAGGCGGACGTCGACGCTGGCGAGATCCATCTTGAGCTGCTCCAGCGATGTCGCGCCGATGATCATCGACGTGACGAAGGGCCGGCTGTTGACGAAGGCCAGCGCCAGTTGCGCCGGGGGCAGGCCATGGGCCTGCGCGACGGCGACATAGCGCGCGCTGGCGGTCGGCTGTCCGGGCAGGTCGTACCGCACGAACTGGCGGCTCACGTCCCTGCGCGAACCCGCGGGAATGCGGCCGCCCAGATATTTTCCCGTCAGATTGCCGCCGGCCAGAGGGGAATAGGCGAGCAGCGACACCTGTTCGCGCAGCGCATATTCCGACAACCCATGTTCGAAGGTGCGGTTGAGCAGATTATAGGCATTCTGGATCGAGGCGACGCGCGGCCATTCCTTCTCACGCGACAGGCGCAGATATTCGGACACGCCCCAGGGGGTTTCGTTGGAGACGCCGAAATGGCGGATCTTTCCTGCCCGCACCAGGTCGGCCAGCGCGCCCAGCGTTTCCTCTATGGGCACGGTGTCGGGCGTATCGTCCAGTCGCGTGAGGCCGCGAGCGCCGAAGGACGGCACCGGCCTGTCGGGCCAGTGCACCTGGTAAAGATCGATATAGTCGGTGCGCAGCCGGCGCAGGCTGTCCTCCACCGCCTGTTCGACATTGCGCCGGTCGAGCCGGTTGTTGCCGCCGCGAAATTCCCGCACGGCGTCGCGGGTGGGACCGGCGATCTTGGTGGCGACTATGACGTCGTCCCGCCGCTTCCGGCCCGCGATCCAGTTGCCGATATAGGTTTCGGTCAGGAACTGCGTCTCGCGGGATACGGGCGTCACCGGATAGGCCTCCGCCGTGTCGATGAAGTTGACGCCGTGGCCCACCGCGTGGTCGAGCTGCTCATGCGCCTCCGCCTCGCTGTTCTGCGAGCCCCATGTCATGGTGCCGAGGCAGATCAGGCTGACTTCGATCCCGGTGCGTCCCAATGTGCGATATTCCATTCCGTATCCCTATATGAAGCTGGCCTCCGCCCATTCTCCTTAGACGCTGGAGGCGGCAGGACACTCAAGATAATTTCATAAAGCGTTGAGCAAGCCTGTTTTCACGGTCGCCGGAGCCCGGCGGAACGGGAGAATGGCCGCGCGGCCGCCGATCGTTTCGTGCTGCGTGCGCTCCGGGCCGCGAAAGGACCGATTGCGGCCCTCCGTTCCGCCCGCTAAGGTCGCCATGGTTCTTTGTCATTGAAGGATCATCGAACGCCCTTGTCCAGCCGGGACGTCCGACAGGGATGACCGGCGCCGCGCCGAACCGCGCTTTTCTCCAGAGCTGGATATGCCCGCCACCGTGTCTGATTTACCTGATCCAGCGGATGCGCTTGCCAAGGCCGGGCGCCGCCTGGATGCCCGCGGCCTGGCGCCAGCGACCGCCGGCAATTATTCCGCCCGGCTGGCCGACGGGACGATCCTCATCACTCGGTCGGGCGCGCATAAGGGGCGCCTCGATGCCGCGCAGTTCATGCGCGTGGCGGCGGACGGCACGGCCATCGACGCGGGTCGATCCTCTGCCGAGACGTTGCTGCACTGCCTGATATATGCGCTCGATCCCGCCGCCGGGGCGGTGCTCCACACCCACTCCGTCGCCGGCACGGTCCTCAGCCGCGCGCTGGCCGGCCGGGACGGGATCTCGCTGGCCGGATATGAGCTGCTCAAGATTTTTCCGGGCGTCGCTACCCATGAGGCGAGCGTCACCCTGCCACTGGTCGACAACAGCCAGGACATGCCCGCGCTCGCCGCTCTGCTGCGGCCGATATTGCTGGCGCAGGAGCGGCTGGTGCCGGCTTTCTACATTCGCGGCCACGGGCTTTACGCCTGGGGGCCGACGCTGGACGCGGCCGAGGCGATGGTGGAGGGGTGCGAATTCCTGCTGGCCTGCGCCTGGGAAGAAATGAAGCTGAGGGGAGGGGGCCGATGACCAGTCTGATCCAATATGACGACAGCCCGCCGCATGGAGCGCGGGGCCGGTTGGACGATCACGCCGCGATCGCCGCCATTCTGGAGCCGACGGGCGTGCGGCTTGAGCGGTGGGAGGCGGGCGCGACGCTCTCGCCCGACGCGGCGGAGGCCGAGATCATGGCCGCCTATGCGGAGGACATAGAGCGGCTGAAGGCGCGGGGCGGCTACCGGTCCTGCGACATCGTCAAGATGACCCCGGACCATCCCGACCGCGAAGCCATGCGTGCCAAATTCCTGGCGGAACATGTGCATGACGATGATGAAGTCCGCTTCTTCGTCGAAGGAGCGGGCCTGTTCTACATTCGCTTCGGCGGCACGGTCCATGCGCTGGAATGCACGGCGGGGGACCTGATCGTCCTGCCCGCAGGGACGCCGCACTGGTTCGACACCGGGGAGCGGCCGCGTTTCACGGCCATCCGCCTGTTCACGACGCCGGAAGGCTGGGTCGCGCGGTTCACGGGCGATGAGATCGCCCGCGCCGTCCCCCTCTATCAGGGGGCGGCATGAGGCCAGGCGCAATCGTCACCGACATAGAGGGCACCACGTCCAGCATCGCCTTCGTCCATGACGTGCTTTTCCCCTATTCCCGTGCGCGGCTTGAGCGCTTCCTCACCGATCGTCCGGACGCGGCGGCGGCGATATTCGATGCCGTGCGCGCGGAAGCGGGCACGGACCTGGACCGGCAGGCCTGCATCGCCCTTCTGCGCCAATGGCATGATGCGGACCGCAAGATCGGGCCGCTCAAGCAATTGCAGGGCATGATCTGGGCGGACGGCTATGCGCAGGGGCATTTCACCGGCCA
Organism: Sphingobium sp. RSMS; assembly: GCF_005406185.4. Taxonomy (NCBI): domain Bacteria; kingdom Pseudomonadati; phylum Pseudomonadota; class Alphaproteobacteria; order Sphingomonadales; family Sphingobiaceae; genus Sphingobium; species Sphingobium sp. RSMS. The sequence continues at coordinate 180,700 of NZ_CM191258.1, forward strand.
TGTCTATCCCGACGCGGCCGAAGGGCTGCGCCGCTGGCATGACGCGGGCATTGCCCTGCATGTCTATTCGTCGGGGTCCGTGGCGGCGCAGAAGCTGCTCTTCGGGCATAGCGACCATGGCGACCTGACGCCGCTGTTCGCGGGCTATTTCGATACGGCGGTCGGCGGCAAGCGGGAAGCGCGCTCCTATCGCGCCATTGCCGATGCGCTGGACCGCCCGCCCGCCGAGATATTGTTCCTCTCCGACACGCCGGAGGAACTGGCGGCGGCGACGGAGGCGGGCCTTGCCGTGACCCTGCTGGCGCGCGACGGGGCATCGGCCGACAGCCGCTTTCCCATAGCCGACAGCTTCGACGCCATCGGATGGCAGGAGGATCGCCGATGAGCTACACCGCCCTGGACGAACGCAGCGTCGGCCCCTTTCTGGCCGATATAGCCCCCATTGCCGAGCGTCTGGGCGGCAGGCCAGGCGATTGGACGGTGGCGGAGGTCGGGGACGGCAATCTCAATCTCGTCTTCCTGGTGACCGGGCCGTCGGGGGGCGTCGCCGCCAAGCAGGCGCTGCCCTATGTGCGCATGGTGGGCGAAAGCTGGCCGCTGCCGCTGTCGCGCGCCTATTATGAGCGTCTCGCCCTGGCCGATCAGGCCGCCCATGCGCCTGCGCGCGTCCCCGCGCTGCTGCATCATGACGATGCCATGGCGCTCACGGTGATGGCGTTGCTCAAACCCCACCTCACCTTGCGCGGCGCGCTTGTCGAAGGGGAACGCTACCCGCTGCTTGCCAGCCATCTGGCCGAATTCCTGGCCGATACGCTGTTCTTCACCTCCGACCTCGCCGTGCCGGTGGTGGACAAGAAGGCGCGCATCGCCGCCTATCTGGGCAATACGGCCATGTGCCGGATAACAGAGGACCTGATCTTCGACGAACCCTATTTCGACGCGCCCATGAACCGTCATACCCGGGGGCTGGAGGACATCGTCGCCGCCTTCCGGACGGACGTGCCCCTCCGCCTTGCCGCGCAGCGGATGAAGGCGCGCTTCCTCGCCGCGCCGGAGGCGTTGCTGCATGGCGATCTCCACACCGGATCGGTGATGGTGACGGCGGACGATACGCAGGTGATCGATCCCGAATTCGCCTTTTACGGGCCGATCGGCTTCGATGTCGGCATGGTGCTCGCCAATCTCTGGATGGCCTATCTCGCCCAGCCCGGCCAACGTCCGGCGGAGCGGCCCGACCCCTGGCTGCTGGACCAGTCCGAAACATTGTGGAAGGGCTTTGCAAGGCGCTTCACCGGGCATGGGAACGCCCTCGATCCCCAGGCGGAACACGGCGCGCTGCATGCGCTTGCCAAGGGCGATGCCGATCTGCGCGCGGCGGCGATGGAGGATGTGCTCGCCGGCATCTGGACCGACGCGCTGGGCTTTGCCGGTTGCGAGATGATCCGGCGGATCCTCGGCCTTGCCCATGTCGCTGATTTCGAAAGCATCGCGGATGAAGCCCTGCGCGCCGATTGCGAGCGCCGGGCGCTCCAGATCGCGCGCAGGCTGCTGGTCGATCGCGCCGCCTTTCCCGGCATCGCCGCCGTGTTGCATGCAATCCGGCTGGACAGGGCGCCCGCATGAGGCTGGAGGGCAGGGCCACGCGCTCCATATGGCTGGAGCCGGATGGATGGAGCGTCGGCATCTTCGACCAGCGGCGCCTGCCCTGGGCGTTGGAGCGGCTGGTCCTGAAAACGCCCGGACAGGCGTTCGACGCCATAGCCGACATGGCCACGCGGGGCGCGCCGCTGATCGGCGCCGTCGCCGCCTATGGGCTGGCGCTGGCCTTGCGCGAAGACCCGAGCACCGCGTCGCTGGAGCGCAGCTTCGCCCATCTCGCCTCGGCGCGCCCGACGGCGGTCAACCTGCGCTGGGCGCTGGAGAGGGTGCGGGCCGCCGTCGCGGAACGCCCGGCCGACGAACGGACGGCGCTGGCCTATGCACAGGCCGCCCGCCTCTGCGACGAGGATGTCGCGGCGAACCGGGCGATAGGCGAAGCCGGCCTGCCCCTCATCCGGGAAATCGCCGCGCGCAAGGGCGGGGAACCGGTCAATATCCTCACCCATTGCAATGCCGGCTGGCTGGCAACGGTGGACTGGGGCACGGCGACCGCGCCCATCTATCTCGCGCATGACGAGGGCCTGCCCGTCCATGTCTGGGTGGATGAGACGCGACCCCGGAACCAGGGCGCGCTGACCGCTTTCGAACTGGCGGGCCACGGCGTCCCGCACAGCGTCGTGGTCGACAATGCCGGCGGCTTGCTGATGCAGCAGGGCAGGGTGGACATGGTCATCGTCGGCACCGACCGGGTGACCGCCAATGGCGATGTCTGCAACAAGATCGGCACCTATTTGAAGGCGCTGGCGGCGCAGGCGCATGGCATAGCCTTCCACGTCGCGCTTCCCTCCAGCAGTTTCGACCCCGCGACGCCGGACGGGGCGGCCGTGCCGATCGAGCAGCGTGCCTCCGACGAGATACGCTTCATCCCCGGCCCCGATGATCATGGCGCGCAGACCCGCGTCGGCATCACCGCATCGCCCGCCTTCAACCCGGCTTTCGACATCACGCCAGCCGGCCTGGTCACAGGCTATGTCACGGAAAAGGGCTTGATCAGGGACGCGGCGGGCCTTCTCACGCTCCGTTGACCGGTACCGGGCTGAGCGGCTTGACCTCGCGAATGACGACCAGCGTCTTGAACGTGCGGATGCGGTCATTGGCGGCGAACAGGCGCTGCGCCAGATCGTCATAGCCCTCCATGTCGCGCGCCACGATGCGCAGCGCGAAGTCATGATCCCCGGTGACGTTCCAGGCCTCCAATATCTCGGGCTCGTTGCGGAATATCTCCATCATCTCGTTCATCGTGTGCGCGCTTTCGCGTTCCAGCGAGACGAGGACGATCATGGAGAGGGGCCAGCCCAGATTCCTCGGCCTGACGATGGCGATCTCGCGCTCGATCACCCCGATCGCGCGCAGGCGCCGAATGCGGCGGTAGCAGGCGGGCGGCGACAGGCCGACGGTTTCGGCGAGGGCGGAGACCGGTCGCTGCGCATCGGCCTGCAACAGTTCGACCAGTTTCCGGTCGAAGGAATCGAGGAGATCGTTTTTCATCGCCCTCAAAGGATAGGCGATAAATTTTATCGGAAAAGCGACAAAATCGAACGCACTTATCGCATGCGTTGCGCTAGCTATGCCGCGTCCGTCCATCCATATTCGAGTGTTGCATGTCCAGCGTTGCCGCGCCCCGCCCCCTTTCCACGCGCGTGGATCCTGTCGCCTTCGGAGCGCTCTCCCTCTCCCTTTTGTCGGTCACTTCCGGCGCGTCGCTGGCCAAGCGGCTGTTCCCGCTCGTCGGGCCGGAGGGGGCGACGACGCTGCGCCTCATCGTCGGCGCCGTGATCCTGTCGCTGGTGTTCCGGCCATGGCGGCTGGACTGGCGGGCGGGCTGGCGGCCGTTGCTGGCCTATGGCGTGGTGCTGGGCGTCATGAACCTCTCCTTCTACAATGCGCTGGCCTATATTCCGCTGGGGCTGGCGATTGCGATAGAGTTCACCGGCCCCCTGACGGTCGCGCTGCTTACCTCCCGGCGGAAGCTCGATTTTCTCTGGATCGGCCTGGCTGTGCTGGGCCTGGCCAGCCTGCTGCCGCTCTGGGGCGCGGCGGCCCAGCTCGACTGGCGCGGCATTGCGCTGGCGCTCCTCGCCGGCGCGTGCTGGGCCGGCTATATCCTGATCGGCCGGCATGCAGGCCGCATGCACGGAGCGGCCGCGTCCGCGGGCGGCATGATCGTCGCCACCCTGCTCGTCGCGCCGGTGGGATTGGTCCATGCCGGTGCCGCGCTGCTGACGCCGCAGGCGCTGCTGCTTGGCGTGGCGGTGGGCATCGTCTCCAGCGCCATCCCCTATTCCCTGGAGATGGTCGCCCTGCCCAGATTGCCATCCAACACATTCGGCATCCTGATCAGCGCGGAGCCGGCCGTCGGCGCGGTCATGGCGCTGATCCTGCTGGGCGAGGTGCTGACGCTGTCCCAATGGTTCGCGATCGGCCTCATCATCTGCGCGTCCATCGGCACGGCGGTCACCGCCCGGGCGGGGGAGGCGATGGAGCAGCCCTGATCGCCCGGCGGCGCAACCGGAAGGGCGGCTGACCTATGTGACGCAAAGGCCGGGCGACGATTGCCGTCACCTGCGGCAAGCCGATCCTGCAGCGGCGGCGCACCGCCATCGGGCACAGTGAGCCTCTGCCCGGCCAGACGCATGCGGAGATCGTGGGCAGCGTCGACGATGGCGAAGATTTGCAGGCGATGGCGATCGCAGCGCGCGGATGGAGGCCGCTGCCGCATCCCGTTGCGATCCGCAGCCTGCCGGCCCGGCGCGATGGCGGGCGAACAGGGAACCAATGCCGGGTGCGGTCCATTCCACATCCATGCACATCATCAGCAAAGCCGCCGCCATGCCCGCGACCGGATCGGCAGGAACCGGATCATGAGCAGGGGACGGGACGCGACCTCGCCCTGGCGGATGCCCGCAGGCGCGTGGAAGGACGTGCTCATGCGCACATGGAAGGAAAGCGCGGCGGACAATGTCGGGCTGGTCGCTGCGGGCGTGTCATTCTATGCCTTCCTGGCGTTGCTGCCCCTGCTCGGCGCCATCGTGCTGACCTATGGGCTGGTTGCCGATCCGCAGACGGTGACGCAAAACATGGCGGCGATGACGCGGGTCATGCCCACGGACATCGCCCGCTTCATCGGCGAACAATTGATGTATGTCGTCCAGACCTCCGGCGGGAAGAAGGGGCTGGGCGTGCTGGTAGCGCTGGCGCTGGCGCTGTTCAGCGCGCGCAATGGCGCGGCGGCGATCGTGACGGCGCTCAACATCGCCTATGAAGAGGAGGAGAAGCGAGGCCTGGTAAAGGTGAACCTGCTGGCGCTTCTCATCACCGCCGGGGCCGTCGCGATGGCCGTATTCGCTCTGCTGTCCATGACCGTCCTTGCCTATGTCGAGGCCTGGCTGCCGTCATCGCCGGTCCTTGCCATGCTGTCCAGGCTCATGTCCTACCTCCTCCTCGCGCTGGCGGCGGCGGCAGCGGCGGCGACGCTCTACCGCTTCGGTCCGTCGCGCGACCGCGCTCGCTGGATGTGGCTGACCCCCGGTTCCCTGTTCTTCGCGGCGGCATGGGTGCTGCTGACGCTTGGCTTTGGAATATATGTGGCGAATTTCGGCAATTACGGGGCCACCTATGGATCGCTGGCGACCGTCATCATTCTGCTGACCTGGCTTTATCTGTCCAGCTACATCCTGATCTTCGGCGCGGAACTCAATTCGGAACTGGAGCACCAGACGGCGCGCGACACGACCGAAGGCGACGAACGCCCGCTGGGGCAGAGGAACGCCTGGGCGGCGGATCATGTCGCGCAGGGAACGCGGGCGAGCGAAGATGGACCAACCCAAGTTACCAAATTGGGTTAGTCGAGATCTTCGCTGAAGGATCATAGATATTCATGATCTTTCGAAGGTCCATCCAAATATCGATTCACCGCAAATCAGGGAAAATGCACGGAACCGCGCCGGTTTCATACTGTTCATCCCGTACAGCCCAGGAGATGAACTTATGCAGACGCCATCCGATGATCGGAACGACTTGCGTAGCGAACTGCGCAACGATGCCGAAAACCTGACCAGTGCCGCGACCGACCGCCTCCATGAAGAGGTGGACGCGCGCAAGAGCCCGCTGGTCGATCAGGCCAAATCGGTCTCCGCCGCGCTCGACCGGGCAGCGGGCGAACTGGGCGAAGGCGCGATGCCGTCCTGGATCAGATCGACGCTGGAACAGGGCGCGCAGCAGATGCGGCGCCTTGCCGAAACCATCGAGCAGAAGGACTCCCGGGAACTGGCGGGCAGCATCCGCCACCTGGCCCGCGACAATCCCGTGACCTTCCTGACCGCCTGCGCGGCGGCGGGATTTGCCGCCAGCCGCATCTTCCGGGCGGAGGCGGACGGCAGCGCCGCAGGTGCCGCCATGGCACCGCCGGCGCCCCAGCCGCAGCCCTATACGACCGTCACGACGCCCGTGTCGCCTTCCGGAACGGGAGGGGTGATATGAGCGACCCGCAACCGGACCGCGCCAGCGTCGCCGGAGCCGGTGGCGGCAGGGACGAGGACATAGCCTCGCTCCTCCGCGCGCTCATGGGGCAGGGGACGCATCTGGCCGAACAGCAGATCGCGTTGTTGAAGGCCGAAGTGCGGGAATCCGCCACCAGCGTGAAACTGGCCGTCGGCTCGGTCGCGGTCGCGGCCGTGGTCGGCATCGCCGGGCTTGGCGTATTGCTGATGGGCCTTGCCTATCTGCTGGCCGACGCCATCGACCATCTGGGCCTTGCTACGCTGATCGTCGGCATCGTCGCCCTGATCGTCGCCTTCATCCTCTATCGCGGGGCGCTGGCCAAGGTTCGCGCCGCCGAACTCGCGCCCGAACGCACGCAGCACATGCTGGAACGCACACCCTCCGCCCTGCGCGGCGACCTCAATCCGGAGCACAGACCATGACCGACACGCTTGACCGAGATCCCGACGCCATAGAGCGCGACATCCGCCGCACGCAGGAGGATATGAGCCGCACGATCGACAGGATCGGAGACCGGTTGACGCCGCGCAACCTGTTCAACGCCCTGCTGGACAAGGCGGATGAACATCATGTCGACGCCCGGACGCTGCTGGACGGCGCGCGGCGCAACCCCATCGCGCTTGGGCTGATCGCCGCCGGCACGATCTGGCTGATCAGCGACAAGGACTCCCCATTCCCCAGCTTCGGCTCCGGCACGGGCAACCGCCATGTCGATCCGCACCATCGCGATTATGTGGCCCATATGTCCGGCATCGAGATTCGCGATGGGGAAGATGCGATCGCCTATCAGCGGCGCCGCGACGCAGCACGCGCCAACTATCTGATGCTCGAACGCCGGCACGATGAGGATGAGAGCAGCTTCCGCCAGCGGCTCGACGACCTGACCGACAAATTCCGGGAAAAGCGCCATGCCTGGGCGCAGGGTTCGGGGCAGGCGCGCGACGCCGCCGGACATGCGGCCACGCAGGCCACCGAAAGGGCCCGCAGCCTTTATGACAACAATCCCTTCGTCGGCGGCCTGATCGCCGCTGCGGTGGGCGCGGCGCTGGGATCGGTGCTGCCGCTCAGCCGGACGGAACAGGAAAGGCTGGGTGCGCTGGGCGAGAAGGCGCGCGGCATGGCGGCCGAACAGAAGGACGCTTTGGCCGAAACGCTACGCGAAAAGAAGGACGAGCTTGTCGAGAAAGCGGATTCGACGCTCCAGCAGGGTGGACATTCGGCGCCCCGGCAACCCTCCTGACCGGGACGGGGGTGAGGCCGCGCCGCCACATGCGCATGATCTGCATCTGGCCGCGCGGTTTATGCACTCGCAAAACAGCCGCTTGATCTCCACATTGGCGCGATGAAAGTGTCGACCTTCGCCAGCGCTGAACCCGCCATCCTCAACCGCCGCCTGCCCGATCCGGTGCGGGCGGTGATTTTCGACATGGACGGCACGCTGCTCGATACCGAGGCGGAGCATCGGCGCACCATGGCGGAGGCGGCTGCCGCGCTGGGCTGGCCTTTTTCCGAGGCGTTGCAGCTTGCCATGGTCGGCATTCACCGCGATGCGAACCGGGTGATGCTGGCGGAGCATTTCGGCGCGGACTTTCCGCTGGAGCAGTTCTACGCCGACAGCGACCTGCTGTTCGAGGCGGCGTTGGAGGCCGCCATTCCGAAGCGGCCGGGCGTCGAACCGGCTTTGGCCGGGCTTGCCGCGGCAGGCATTCCCCTGGCCGTCGCGACTTCGACCGAGGCGCCCCATGCCTGCCATCGCCTCGAAAAGGCGGGCTTGCTCGACTATTTCGACGTGGTTGTGACGCGCAACGATGTGGAACGGCCCAAGCCGCATCCCGAACCCTATCTGCTGGCGGCGAAGCGCCTGGGCGTGGCGGTTGCCGATGCGGTGGCGGTGGAGGACAGCTATGCCGGGGTGCGTTCGGCGGCGGCGGCCGGCATCGCGACCGTGATGGTGCCTGACCTGCTCCCGCCCACCGACGCGGAACGGGCATTGGTCGCGGCGGTGCTCCCCAGCCTGCACGACCTTGCCGCCATGATCCTGCTCTCGGCGAAGGGCTGACCCTGCTCGTCCCGCGATCCTGACCCTTCGTCGCAAAGCCGGTTGCGTCGCCCGCGCTCTTGGAATTGGGGAGCCGATGTGGGACAGCGGAATCTGGATCGCTGACAGGAAGATACCGGGACCTTATGCCGCTGCCTAGCCGATGGAAGATTCTGCCCTGGGCTTGCGGTGCCGCCGGCATCGCGCTTTCGGCCGCATCGGTGCGGGCGGCCGATCCCGCACCGTTCGAGCTTGGCGGGCCGGGCCTGCGCATCACGGTCATGCGGGGCAAGGACGTGCTGCCCATTGCGCAGGTGCCCAGCCTGGCCGAAGGCGACAGGCTGTCGATCGGGGCCGACCTGCCGGAGGACCAGGGCGCAAGATTCCTGCTGCTCTCCACCTTCCTGCGGGGCGCCACCAATCCGCCGCCCAAGGATTGGATCAAGTCCGCCGAAACCTGGAAGAAGAAGGCGAAGGACAACAGCCTCAGCCTGACCGTGCCGAAGGGCGCGCGGCAGATGACGCTGTTCCTGGTGCCGGATACGGGCGGCGCGGAAGGCACGATCGAAGATGCGGTGCGCGGCAAGCCGGGGGAGTTCATCCGCGCGACGCAGGAACTCAATCAGGCCTCGCTCGATCGGTCGCGGCTGGATGCCTTCATGGCGGCGATCCGGGCGCAGGAAAACACCCATCCCGAATATCTGCGTTCGGTCGCCCCTGCCTTGGCGCGCAGCCTGTCGATGAAGCTGAATGACGAATGCCTGTCCAAGGTGGTCGAGCTTCAGGCCAATTGCCTGCTGGAAAATCGCGAACAACTGGTGCTGGCTGACGTGCACAGCAGTTCCATTGCAGAGACCCTGACCGGCGCGCCCACCGATCTGGCGCTGCAACTCAGTTCCACGCGGGAGGCGGGCTATGGCTTCTACAGCCCCTATATCGGCGTGGTGCGCGATCTGGCGAAGATTTTCGGCGCGTTCAGCAATCCGGAGTTCGACTATCTGCCGACGCTCAGCGTCCGGCGAGACGATGCCGCCGCGCTGCTGCTCAACAAGGCGCCCTCGTTCCAGAAGCCCAAGTCGGTGCTGGTCGTCGGCATGCCCGCGA
>NZ_CM191258.1:195000-635000 GCF_005406185.4 Sphingobium sp. RSMS
GCCGTTGGGGGTAGAGCACTGGATGGTTGCGGGGGTCGCGAGATCTACCAATACTAACCAAACTCCGAATACCAACGAGTCTAGTCCGGCAGACAGACGGCGGGTGCTAAGGTCCGTCGTCAAAAGGGAAACAGCCCTAACCTACAGCTAAGGTCCCCAAGTCACGTCTAAGTGGGAAAGCATGTGGGATTTCCAAAACAACCAGGAGGTTGGCTTAGAAGCAGCCATCCTTTAAAGAAAGCGTAACAGCTCACTGGTCTAAACAAGAGATCCTGCGGCGAAGATGTAACGGGGCTCAAGACGTGCACCGAAGCTTAGGGTTCAGTCTTTTGACTGAGCGGTAGCGGAGCGTTCCGTAGGCCGTTGAAGCGGGAGGGTAACCGACCGTGGAGGTATCGGAAGTGCGAATGCAGACATGAGTAGCGATTAACAGTGTGAGATGCACTGTCGCCGAAATTCCAAGGGTTCCTGCTTAAAGCTAATCTGAGCAGGGTAAGCCGGCCCCTAAGACGAGCCCGAAGGGGGTAGTCGATGGGAACCACGTTAATATTCGTGGGCCTGGTGGTGTGTGACGGATGGCGTAACTTGTTCGGCCTTATTGGATTGGTCCGGGCAGGGAAGTTGTCCCAGGAAATAGCCCCACCGTATAGACCGTACCCTAAACCGACACAGGTGGAATGGTAGAGTATACCAAGGCGTTTGAGAGAAGTATCCTGAAGGAACTCGGCAAATTGCCTCCGTACCTTCGGAAGAAGGAGGCCCCACATATGCGCAAGCACTTGTGGGGGGCACAGGCCAGGGGGTAGCGACTGTTTAGCAAAAACACAGGGCTCTGCTAAGTCGGCTTCAAGACGACGTATAGGGCCTGACGCCTGCCCGGTGCCTGAAGGTTAAGAGGAGGAGTGCAAGCTCTGAATTGAAGCCCAGGTAAACGGCGGCCGTAACTATAACGGTCCTAAGGTAGCGAAATTCCTTGTCGGGTAAGTTCCGACCTGCACGAATGGCGTAACGACTTCCCCACTGTCTCCAGGATATGCTCAGCGAAATTGAATTCTCCGTGAAGATGCGGAGTACCCGCGGTTAGACGGAAAGACCCCGTGCACCTTTACTGCAGCTTCAGAGTGGCATTAGGAAAGAACTGTGTAGCATAGGTGGGAGGCTTTGAAGCCGGGACGCCAGTTCCGGTGGAGCCATAGGTGAAATACCACCCTGTTGTTTTCTGATGTCTAACCTCGCACCGTCATCCGGTGCAGGGACCCTCTGTGGCGGGTAGTTTGACTGGGGCGGTCGCCTCCTAAAGAGTAACGGAGGCGCGCGATGGTGGGCTCAGGACGGTTGGAAACCGTCTGTTAGAGTGCAATGGCATAAGCCCGCCTGACTGCGAGACTGACAAGTCGAGCAGAGACGAAAGTCGGTCATAGTGATCCGGTGGTCCCTCGTGGAAGGGCCATCGCTCAACGGATAAAAGGTACGCCGGGGATAACAGGCTGATGATTCCCAAGAGCTCATATCGACGGAATCGTTTGGCACCTCGATGTCGGCTCATCACATCCTGGGGCTGGAGCAGGTCCCAAGGGTTTGGCTGTTCGCCAATTAAAGTGGTACGTGAGCTGGGTTCAGAACGTCGCGAGACAGTTTGGTCCCTATCTGCCGTGGGCGTCGAAATTTGAGAGGAGTTGACCCTAGTACGAGAGGACCGGGTTGAACATGCCTCTGGTGTACCTGTCGTCCTGCCAAGGGCGCAGCAGGGTAGCTATGCATGGACGGGATAACCGCTGAAAGCATCTAAGCGGGAAGCCTCCCTCAAGATAAGATTTCTTCGAGCGGTCGTAGACCACGACCTTGATAGGCCGGATGTAGAAGTGTGGTAACATATGGAGCTAACCGGTCCTAATTGCTCTGATCGCGCCTGAGAGTCCCACCATCAATGACAACACTGGATACAAACCAGCGTCAGCCATCGAGCGTGGTGATCAACCTCATGCCAGATAAACAAACCAACTCATTTGATGACGCGTTTCTCAACCGAAACGCCCAAGTGCACGGCACCGATTAAAACCCGAAGCGCAAGCTCTATTGCTTGGTGACCATAGCGTCTGTGACCCACCCGATCCCTTCCCGAACTCGGACGTGAAACCAGTCTGCGCCGATGGTACTGTGGCTCAAGCCCCGGAAGAGTAGGGCGTCGCCAGGCATTATAGCTCGCGCTTCACATTAACCCATTCGCAATCTCCTGCGCCCAGGCGCAATGCCCCCCAAGCGCAGCCCCGCAGGCCGCCCTGACAACCGGCAAACCACCAGCCCAAATCATACCTCAAACCGACCCTCCAACCCTGGGCAAATCACCCATGGCGCTGGATTCTGGAAGGAACCGATTGAGAATCAATGGCCGTCAGAGCTGTTCCGGGATAGCAAGAACACCACATAGCCTTTGAATTGCGGATGACGCGATAGCATAGGCGGTGCCTGCCATGCTCCGCCCTCGATCAATGCCACGCGGAAGGGAATGGGGAAGCTTTCCATCCGGCGAAAATAATCCTCATAGCCGGGGATGGTGGTGCGGCCCTGGTAGGTTTGGACCACAACCTCATCGATCAGGCCGGCGAGTCTTGCCAGGGCCTGCGGGTCGCCATGGGCGCTCCAGTCCATCAGGCCGGTGATCGACAGCCGCCAATGGCGGGGCAGGCGTTGCCGCAAATCACGCAGAAAGTCGCCATAGCCGCCGATCCCGCGCGTAGCGGCATCGAAATCGACCTGGAGTCCGACAACCTCATTGCCTGCCTCGCGCCAGCGATGCAGATCGTCGAAGATCGTCTCGTAAACAGCATCATTCCAGTCCAGCCGATCGGCCCTGACGACCAGCCAGATCTTCTTGCCCGGCAACCGGGGCATTCCCATGCGCAGCTTTTCCAGCCGGACGGGTCCCCTACGCCGAACCTCTCCGTCAAGAAGGTAGAGGATCTTCGCCCGGACATGCTCTGCCGGACGCACGCCAGGCCAGAGATAGAATGCCTCATAGCCAGCCGGATCGACACGCTCCGCCTCCGTCTCGCGCCGACAGCCGGTCAACGCCAGCAGCGCCAGCAACGCCATCGACCATCCGCTTGCACGCATGTTCACCAATAATAACGCAGGGACTTTGCCCATCGGCTGTCTGGATAGCGCTGCTTCAACTCGGTGAACCACGCCTTGCGATCGGCTTGAGGTGCCTGCGCCGCCTCCAATTCCCCATAGCTGCGATAGGGCCCGGTACAACCGTTAAAGCCAGACGGCGCATAGCACATCACGGCACGATACAGGGCATAGGCCCGGTCTTCAGCCGCCGCTCCCTTGTCCGCGATGATCGCGGCATAAATGTCCGCGCGAGAGAGGGGGCGGCCGGAAAAGCCGTCCGGCCCATTGCCGAGGCTGAACCTGTCGCCACCTGCCTTGAACAGGCTGAAGCCATCGAAACCGTTCAGCCGATAGAAATCGCCCAGACACAACCGCGCCTTTGCATTGGCGGGAGCGTGCGCGAGAGTCGCGGCGGTTTGCGCTATGCTGGGGCAAGGAAAGCCGTCCGACCATCTGCCCTTTCGGAACAGCCCCACCGGAATCATGTCCTGCTGGGAGAAGTCCCATAGCCCGCCCTCGCTTCCCGCGCTGGCGGGCACCAGCGCAAGATCGCCGGTGAAATCGCCAAAGGCGCCTCTCGTCAAATCCTTGTAGAGCAAGGTGAAGCGCGCCACGTCCCGCTCGCGCACTGGACGCGTGCCATCATTCGCCGCCGCACGCAGGATGGATGGGCTTGCCAGGGTTTGCAGCAAAATCGCCCGGGTCATGCTGTCCGTGACAGGCGATCCGGGCGCGAAGACCTGCTCCAGCCGTCCATCGCGCTGCCAGCGGAGAGCAAGCCCCATTTCCACCAACGGCCGCTCATAAAGCGGGTTCGCCCCACGCAGCAGATCGCGCCAGAACCCCGCCTCGTTGGGATCGCGCGTTCGACCAAGGGCCATGCCGCGCAGCATCTGCCGGCTGAAAGCAAGCGGCGTGAAGCGGCTGCTGCGCGCCGCATCGGGCAGCAGCGCCAGGATCGCCTTCGGATCGTCCCCGGCATAATAGAGCCTGCTGGCCTGGAGCAGCCCGTAAAGATCGGCATGGGCGGTGAACTGGCTCTTCTGCGCCGCCAGCTCGGCGGCAGCCAGGACGGCCGGATCGGCGCCCTGCCGCCGCATCCGCTTGAGGTCGGCCACGGCCAGCAGCAGCGGCGTTCCGTTCTGGCTGCCGATGATCCGGCTCGCATCCTGACGTTCCAGCAGCTTGATGTCGATCTCCTCTGCAAGATCGGCTGCTGCCTCATCGTCGCCGGGCACCGTGGCCAGCAGCTTTTCATAGCTGCGGGCAAGTGTCGCCATGTCCGCGCTCAACCACGCCACGCGGCGCATCAGCCCTTCGGCCGATGCGGCATAGCGGCCCCTGGGATAGGCCTTGAGATAAGCGGAGATGGCGGTGCCCGCCTCCGCGACCGCGGCGCGATCGACCTTTTCGGGGCCAGCGAAATCGCCATATTCATCGACCGCCTGGGCCACCGCCGCGCGCAGGCCGATACGGATCGGCATATATTTCGCTGTTTCCGCGACCCATTGGCTGCGGGCACGGGTCAATGGACCGAAGCTGTCTCGCGCAACCTGCCAGTCGCCCTTGTGGAAGGCCTCTGCCGCTTTCAGATAGGATAGATATTCGCGGCCCGGCCTGCTGGAGATCGCGGCATTTCCCCAATCGGCCGTGCCGCAACCGGTCTGTGCGCGGAGCCGCGCCAGTTCGGTGCGTTCCGCCTCCGGCAGGCCGGTCTCGACGGCCAGCGCGGCATTGAAGGCTGCGGTGGCTTCAGCGGAAGCCGCGCAGTCGGTCGCATGGCCGTTCGCCGCAGCGCCATCGCCCTGGCTGTCCCTTGCAGCTTCCGGCCAGAAGGCGGCGCGCAGGCCGGGCCATGTCATGAAGGTTCCACCGAATTGCGGATTGTTCACATCGGTCGCCGCGCCTTTGCGAGGGCCGTCCACGGGCCTCAGGCTTCGCATGAGCAGCAGGATGTTGATCCGCGTATCGTTGCCCGGGCTGATCGCCGCGCGTCCGCCGCAATCATAATCGGGGGAAGCCAATTGCCAGCCGGGCGAGCAGGAAGAGTCGGCGCAGGCCCAGAGAGTGCCGCCCAGGCCGATTGCCGACAGCGCCAGCGTCACCAGCGTGGCGGCGACGGGATGTTTGCGGTGAAACGCGATATGTCGGGCCATGGGGCGGTCCTGCCGATCATCTTCTTTCATCATCCGGCGCGAAGGTGAACAAAAGATCGCTTCCACGCAATGACGAAGACAGGAGACGCCGGCCTTACATTCCCCCGGCCGCTGCCGAACGACGCCGCCGCCTTGCGAAAAACAGCGCACCGGCCCCTAAGATGAAAAGCAGCCATGCCGGACCTTCGGGAACCGGCGTTCCTCCCGAACTGCCGCCGGGCGGCGTCACCGGCGGATTATACCCGCCATTATAGGTGCCCAGATGCATTTCCCCGTCCTGATCGAGGCTGCCGAAAACAGCCGATCCCTGAATGTAATTGCTGCTGTGGGCGGCCGCCCAGGGCGCCAGGACGGAGCCGCCCCAACTGGTCGTCAGGTCCAGATTCTGCGCATCGCCAAAGTTCCAGATGACATGTTCGCCCAGTCCCGCGGTGCCGCCCAGGAAATTGTCGTTCAGGTTGATCGACGCCCCGCTCACATTGACGATGGCCGTATCCGCGCCATTCAGATGGAAGGCGATTTCCCCGATGGAATTGAGGTCGGCCGCCGTGATCGAAAAGACCGCCAGCCCGTCCGCATCGGGGGCCGCGTTGAAGGTCGCCCGATTGCCGCTGATGTCCATCTGGCTGTTCGGGAAAAGGCCCGACAGGGTCGCGGACAATTGTTTCATGCTGCCGGCCAGGGTCGCTCCCTGAGCGGTCAGGTTGCCGATGAAGGCGGGGTCCGAACCGGCCAGTCCGGACTGCACCACATTCTGGTTGACGTTGGTGTTGTTGATCGTTCCGCCGACCTTCACCGTCTGGCTGGGGCCATTGAGGTTGAACCCGCTATCGACATTGCCGCCGATGACGGCGCCCGATCCGTTGTTCAGGTTCTTGACGCCGCCCGTGACGTTGCCGACCACGGTCAGGCCGGGCTGACCGGTGGGGGAGGCGGTCGGCGTGCCGATCTGATAATTGGACGACGTGCCGGTCAGGTCGCCGCCCACGAAGGTTCTGCCTTCCACTTCGGAAGAGGAATCGAGGTTGCCAAGGACGATCAGATTCCATTCGCGCAGCGCGTCCGTGCCCGCGACGGGAGAAGCGAGGCCCGGCGAGGCTGCAAGGGCGGCAACACTGGCGGCGAAGAGAATGCTGAGCTTTTTCATGCGCCGACCCTATGCGACCGATCGCCCGGCGCTAAGGGTTAAAGATGGTTAACATAGGGTTGTGCCGGATCGGGACATGCATGGCTACGACCTGCCTCGGGCACCGGATCAAGGCCCCCAGGCCTGGCGATAAAGCGCCTGGATTTCGTCCGCGTCCGGCACGATGGGGTTGTTGCCGGGCGATCCGGAAGCGAGCGCCTGCTCCGCCATCAGCGGCAGCAGCGCGTCCCATTTGTCGGCGTCTATGCCGTAGGCGGCGGGCGTGGGGACGCGGAGTTCCTCGTTGATGCGGGTCAGATCCTCGATCAGCTTGCCCACGGCGCCCTGGTCGCCCTCCTCCGCCGCCGCGACGCCCATGGCCCGCGCGCAATCGGCATAGCGCCGAAGGGCGCCCGGCGCCGAAAAGGCGGTGACAGCCGGCAGCAGCATCGCATTGGAAAGGCCGTGCGGCACGTGGAAATGCGCCCCGATCGGCCGGCTCATGCCATGAACCAGCGCCACGCTGGCGTTGGAGAAGGCGATGCCGGCCTGGGTCGAACCGAACATCATCGCCTCGCGTGCGGGGCGGTCTTCCGGGTCCGCCCATACGCGTCGCAGATGCGGCGCGATGGCGCGCATGGCCGACAGCGCGAAGCTGTCCGAAAAGGGATTGGCCCGGCGCGACACATAGGCTTCGATGGCATGGGTCAGCGCGTCGATCCCGGTGTCGGCGGTCAGGCGCGGCGGCATCGTCAGCGTCAGTTCGAAATCGACCAGGGCGGCTGTCGGCAGATAGGCGAGGCCGGCCAGCAGCATCTTTTCGTCCGTCGTCTCATCCGTGACGATGGTGAAGCGCGTCGCTTCCGATCCGGTGCCGGCCGTCGTGGGTATCGCAATGACGGGAAGGCCGGGCGCGTCCTGGACATGGGGCACCTTATAGTCGCGGCAGACGCCGCCATGGACGGCGAGCACCGCGATCGCCTTCGCGCTGTCGATCGGGCTTCCGCCGCCGAAGCCGACGACGCAGTCATGATCGCCCTCCTCCAGAAAGGCGCGGGCCTCCTCGATGGAGGCGGCGGTCGGTTCGGGCAGGGTGTCGGCAAATATGCGGGCGGCCATTCCCGCCTTGTGCAGTTCGTCCATCAGGACATCCGCTCGCCCACCGTCCTTCAGGAAGCGGTCTGTGACGATCAGCGGCCGCGACAGCCCCAATGTCGCCAATAGCGGGGCGAGTTCGCCGGACACGCCGCCGCCGACGCGAAGGATGCGCGGAAGCGCCGCCTGAAAGCCCATCATCTGTTCTCCGCCATCGGTTCGACGGAAATCTGGACGATTTCGATGGGGTGGACAAGGCTCCATGTCCGCGCCGGAATCCGGTGCTATGGCGCGGTCGGCGCTTCTGCCCCGCCGCTGTCCGCAAGCCATTCGCGGAAGCGCCGCATCGCGTCGCTTTCAGGACGGGAGATGAGGCGCGTGAGCCAATAACGGCCCGCGTCGATCATGATCGGGAAGGGCTGGACGAGCAGTTCCGAGGCGAGTTCGCGCATGAACATGACAGGCGGCGCCAGCGCGACGCCCAGGCCGGCCATGGCGGCGGAGACCATCAGCGCCGAACTGTCGAAAACGGGCCCGCGCAGAAGCGGGGCGGCAACGCCCGCGGCCCCGAACCAGAGCGCCCATTCGTCCGGTCGGTAGGAACGCAGCAACCGTTCATGGAGGAGGTCTGCAGGTGCGCTGAGCCGCGCCGCCATGGCCGGCGCGCAAAGCGGCGTCAGCGGTGCTTCGAACAAGGGTTCTGCATGGGTGCCATGCCATGCGCCGTCGCCGAAGCGAATGGCGAAATCCAGCGCTTCTCCCGCCAGGTCGACGCGATTGTTGTTGGTCGAAATGCGGAGGTCGATGGCGGGGTGGGCGCGGGCAAAGGCGTCCAGTCGGGGCAACAGCCAGCCGGTCGCGAACGTGCCGACGACGCCGACCTTCAACATCTCGCGAAAGCGGCCGCCCGCATATTGGTCGAGCGTCGCGCCCACGCGGTCGAACGCCTCCGCCAGCACGGGCACGAGCGCATGCCCCTCGTCAGTGAGCGCCAGCCCGCGCGGCAGGCGGTGAAAGAGGCGGACGCCGAGGCGGCGCTCAAGCTGCGCGACATGATGGCTGACCGCCCCCTGGCTGACGCAAAGCTCGATCGCCGCGCGGGTGAAATTAAGGTGGCGCGCCGCCGCTTCGAAGGCGCGCAGGGCGTTCAGGGGAAGTTGGGCGCGATCCATGGCCCGTCATCAATTATTCTCATGGCTTTGTCGAGAAATCATGCTTTGTGCGCGAAAGCATCCATCGGCATCCCGGCAGGGAAGGGAGATGAAGATGATCGCATCGATGGCCATGGCCGCATCGCTGGCGGTGAGTTCCGCGTCAGCCCCTGTCAGGACGGAACCCCATGCGCCCTTGCCTGCGGACGACCCCTTGACCCGCCCGATGGCGGTGGAAAGAGCCGGGGAGTGGCTTGCGCCTCTGCCGCCGGAGAAGATTTTCGGCAGCAGCTATCTGGTGGGTTTCGGCGGCCTGAGCGTCGTGCTGATCGACACGGGGGCGGGCCTCGTCCTGATCGACGGTGCGCTCCCGCAGGCGGCGCCGATGATCCTGAGGCATGTCCGCAAGCTGGCGTTCGATCCCAAAGACATCAAATTTATTCTGAGTACCGAGCCGCATTATGATCATGCCGGCGGCTTCGCGGCCCTGGCGCGCGCCACCCGCGCCACGGTGGTGGCCAGCCGGCGCGCCGCCGAGGGCCTGCGGGCCGGCGCACTTGCGAAGGACGATCCGCAATTCGATTATGGCGGCACCTGGCCGGCGGTGTCGCGGCTGCGCATCATGGATGACGGAGAAGTCCTGAGGCTGGGCCGCATATCCATCAAGGCGCATGCGACGCCCGGCCATACGATGGGCAGCATGACGTGGAGCTGGAACGCCTGTGAGGGCAGGGCGTGCAAGGAGATCGTCTTCGCGTCCAGCCTCAACCCGGTGTCGGCCGACGATTACCGCTTTACCGCGCCTTCCAGCGCCGCGATCGTCAGAGGTTTTGCTGTCAGCTACAGGCGCATGGGCATGTTGAAGTGCGACATATTGATTGCCGCGCATCCGGACAATGCCGGTCCTGAGCGGTATGACGGCTCGCCCGGCGCCTGCCGCCGCTATGCCGGGCGGTCACGCCGACTGCTGGCGACGCGGCTCGCGCGGGAGCGGGAGGAGGCGGTGAAATAGGGGCGTCCTGCCCGTTCGATCCCATCGATGAAAGGCGGGATCGACGGAGAAGGCGTCATGATCCGCGCAGGCGGCGTGCGAGAAAGTTGAGGCACGAGCGGACCTTGGGTGAATTCAACTGCCCCGGCAGATAGAGCGCCGCGATGGTCGAGGGCGGCAGCGACAGGTCGGGCAGCACCGGCTCCAGCCGGCCGTTCTCCAGATCCTCCCGCACATCCCACAGCGACTTGATGCCGATGCCCGACCCCTCCAGCGCCCAGGCGCGCGCCAGTTCGGCATCATTGGTGTTCAGCGTCAGCCGCCATCCTGCCGCGCCACCCATGATCCTTCGCCACAGCTCGCCCTGCGACGCGCCCACGACGATCTTGTTGTGTCCCGCGAGATCGGCTGTCCGCGACGGGCGCCCGCGCCGGTCGAGATAGGCGGGGGCGGCGCAGAGCAGCCGGGGATTGTCCGCCAGCCGCTTCATCATCAGTGCGCTGTCGGCTGGCGGATCGAAGCAGATGGCGATGTCGTGCCCGCTGCCGATCATGCTGGTCGCTGGCTGATCCGACGTTTCCAGATGCAGGGTGACGTCGGGATGCAGCAGCGCATATTCGTGGAAGAGCGGCGCCAGGCGCGCCCGCCCCGCGTCGATGGTCGTGACGATGCGCAGCGTGCCGCTCGCCTCCGTCGACCGGCGCATCAGATCGGTTTCCGCCTCCTCGATTGCGGTCAAGGCGTGGCCTGCCCGTTCATACAGCAGCGATCCTTCGTCCGTCAGGCTGAAATGCCGGCTGTTGCGGCGGACGAGCAGCACCCCCAGCCGCTGTTCCAGTTGGGACAGGCGGCGGCTGGTCGCGGCCAGCGACAGGCCCAGACGCCGCGCCGCCTCCGACAGGTTGTTGGATTGGGCGATCGTCACGAAGGATTCGATCTCGGCAAAGCGATCAGGCATGGGGACAAGCTAGGCACGGCATGGTGCGATGCAACGGAAGTCGGGTTGCAAGACCGTATGTTTTCATTGCCGCGTCTCTGAAATAAGCCCGGACTGTTAGCGTTTCTTGCTCGTTTCACCCTGACGCAAGACTGAGTTGCACGGCGCGGGAAGCGTTGACCGCGCCTTTCGCAACGCATCATTTTCGCGGAAATCCCCGCATCTGGAAGAGGAGTTTCCGTCATGCCGCCGATCCGGCTTTCCCGCGCCGACGCCCTTGCCCCCATCGGATGGAACGACCTGGAGGCGCTGCCCATCTATGCCGCCATGCTCCTGGGCCTGGGCTGCCTTGTCCTGGCGCTGCTCGATGGCGTGCCGACCCTGGAAGCCACGACGCTGAAAGCCGTCGGCATATTCGGCAGCCTTGCATTGCGCAACGCCTGGCTGAAGCTGGACGAACATGACGGTGCCGTTTCGTAACCTCTCATGATCATCGGTACCGCCCCACGTATCCGTCAGGGTTTCGAGCGAGCCTGGAGCGTGCTGGTCGCGCTCTTCTTCTGGGACCTGGCGGTCACCATCTTCTACTTCATCTCGCCGTTCAGGGCTCCCGCCCTGCCGCTTACCATCTTCGGCACGGCGCTTGCGCTGGTGCTCGGCGTGCGTGTCAATTCGGCCTATCAGCGCTGGTGGGAAGCGCGCATATTGTGGGGCGCGATGGTCAATGCGTCGCGCAGCTTCGCCCGCGCGGTGCTGGCCTTCCTGCCCGAAGAGGAGGAGGCGCAGGCCCTGGGACGTGAACTGGTGCTGCGCCAGGTGGCCTATGTCCACACGCTGCGCCGGCAGTTGCGGCGGCTGGAAACGGGCGGGGACATCCACCGCATATTGGGCCCGGGCGATCATCCGGAACTGGCCCGGCGCAATCCCGCCAACGGCGTGCTGGAGGGCAGCGGACGCCGTGTCGCCGGTCTGGTGCGGCGGGGATGGATCGACACTATCCAGCAAGGCCGGATCGAAGCCGTGCTGGTGGACATGGCCAATGCGCAGGGCGGCATGGAGCGGATCAAGAATACTCCGCTACCTGCCCAATATCGTGCCTTCCCGCAATTCTTCACCCGGCTTTTCTGCATCCTGCTGCCGATCGGGCTGGTGGAGACGCTGGGCGCGGCGACGCCGATCGGATCGGCGGTCGCCGGCTTCATGTATCTGGCGGTGCTCCAGATCGGGGACGATCTGGTCGATCCGTTCGGCAACAGCGTCCATGACCTGCCGCTCGACAGCATCACGACCGTGATCGAAGCGGACCTGTACCAGTCCATCGATCTGCCGCCGCCCGCCCCGGTGGAACCGGTCGATGGCGTGCTATGGTGAAGGCCGAATGCGGGGGTTGCCCGCGCTGCCCTGTTCCCCGCAAACATGGCCGAAAGAATTTTCTTCGCAGGTGCGGAACAAAATGGCCAGCCTGCCGTTTGTGGCCAGTTGATGGAATTAACCATGAAAATGCGGGCAAAGCCGCATGACGGGCGCATGAACATCGCTGGGGGGACATGAATGTCGGACCATAAGAACGCCCTGATTCGCTCGATCGTCAAACGCGCTGCCGCCGAGAATCTGGAGATTTCCTTCACCACGCCGCCATTCTGGTCCCCCGTGTCGCGGGGGAATGCCGCTGCGATCCTGAACGCCATCCAGCAGCACCAGCCGTCCCATTGCGTGATGCGGCGGTCCAATGGAGACAAGGTCGGGAGCGTCCTGCTGCGACGATAGCGCAGCCGCGCGATGCACGACGCCGCGTCCGGGAACCAGCCCCGGCGCGAGCGGTTAAAGGACGATCCGCAATTTCGCACGGAGGCAGCGCGTGGAGCCGGGATCAGGATGGATACCCTATTGCGGCCCCGCACCGGCGCCCGTGGACCTGCTGACCCGCTGGAACTTCGATCCGGTGCTGCTGGCAGCGTTCGGGCTTGCCATCATGGCGAGCCTCCGGCTGCGGTCCGCGGACGGGAAAAGCCGGTCCTTGTCCGCGATCCTGTTGCTCGCATTTCTGTTCATCTCCCCGCTATGCGCATTGACATCCGCCCTGTTTTCGGCCCGGACCCTGCACCATCTCGTCCTGACATCGATTGCCGCCCCCTTGCTGGCCATGGCTTTTGCCGAGCGGCGAGCCGCGGGCGGCGTGGCCTTATGGACCTGCCTGCATGCGGCCGCTTTATGGTCGTGGCATATCCCCGGCGCCTATGCCGCCGCGCTTTCCGATCATGCCGTCTACTGGACGATGCAGGGAAGCCTGCTGCTGACCGCGCTGGCGCTGTGGCGTGGGGTCATGGCCGCGCCGCTTCCTCTGGCGGTGACCGCTCTTCTGGCCACCATGCTCCAGATGGGCCTGCTGGGCGCGTTGCTGACCTTTTCGAGCGTGGCGGTCTATTCCCCGCATTTCATCAGCAGCTTGGCCTGGGGATTGACGCCGCTGGAGGACCAGCAGCTTGCCGGGCTGCTGATGTGGGTTCCCGGCGCGGGCCTCTATATCGCCGCTGTGCTGTTCCTGCTTTCGCGCTGGTTCAGGCAGGAGCGGGACGCCGCGGCCACGGCATGACCGGCGCTTCGCGGCCAGCTCCGCCTTCCGCCGCGCCGGAAGGCGGAGCTGGCCGGCTCCCCTGACCGCCGCGCGTGACGCAGCCTCTTGTTTTTGCCGGGCCGCACCGTCACCCTGACGCCGGATCAACGATGCTGCGGAGCCCCAATGTCCACGAACAAGCCGAATCCGGAAACCCTTGCCGTTCATGCGGGATGGCGGGCCGATCCAGCGACGGGCTCCGTCGCGGTGCCGATCCACCAGACGACATCCTATCAGTTTCGCGACGCGGAGCATGCGGCCTCGCTCTTCGCGCTGCAGGAAATGGGCAATATCTACACGCGGATCATGAATCCGACCACCGATGTGCTGGAAAAGCGCGTCGCGGCGCTGGAGGGGGGCGCCGCCGCGCTGGCCGTGGCGTCGGGACAGGCGGCGTCGGCCTATGCGATCCAGAATCTGGCGCGGGCCGGCGACAATATCGTCAGTTCGACGGCGCTCTATGGCGGCACCTATAATCTGTTCGCGAACACGCTGAAGGACCAGGGGATCGAAGTGCGCTTCGTCGATCCGGCCGATCCGGAAGATTTCCGGCGGGCCACCGACGATCGCACGCGCGCCTACTATGCCGAAACCCTGCCCAATCCCAAGCTGGAGGTGTTCCCGATCGCGGAGGTCGCCGCCATCGGCCGGGAACGGGGCATCCCGCTCATCATGGACAACACGGCCGCTCCGCTGCTGTGCCGTCCGCTGGATCACGGCGCGGCCATTATCGTCTATTCCGCGACGAAATATCTTGGCGGACATGGCACGTCGATCGGCGGCCTGATCGTCGATGGCGGGAATTTCGACTGGGCCGCTCATCCCGAACGACAGCCGCTGCTGAACACGCCCGATCCTTCCTACCATGGCGCGATATGGGCAGAGGCGGCAAAGCCCCTCGGTCCGATCGCCTATATCCTGCGGGCGCGGGTCATCCTGCTGCGCGACCTGGGCGCGGCATTGTCCCCCTTCAATGCGTTTCAGCTGATCCAGGGTATCGAGACCGTGGCGCTGCGGATGGAACGGCATTGCGCCAATGCGGTCAGGGTGGCCGAACATCTGGCGCGCCACCCCGCCGTGACCAGGGTCATCCACCCCTCGCAACAGGATGGCCGCGCCCGGGCCCTTGCGGAGCATTATCTGACCGGAGGCAAGGGCGGGCTCGTCGGGTTCGAGCTTGCCGGCGGCATGGAGGCGGGTCGCCGCTTCATCGATGCGCTGGAGCTTTTCTACCATGTCGCCAATATCGGCGACGCGCGCAGCCTGGCGATCCATCCAGCGTCCACGACCCACTCGCAGTTGAACGAAGCGGAGCAGATGGCGACCGGCGTGTCGCCCGGCTATGTGCGGCTTTCCATCGGGATAGAGCATATCGACGACATATTGGGCGACATCGACCAGGCGCTGGCCGCGGCAAGCTGACCTTCCGGGACGAAGGGGCGGACCGCCGGGCCATGTCGCGGCAACGCCGGCCGCGGCGGCGCGTTGCCTCCCCATGGAAATGCCGTTCACCGCGCCCGATCCCTATATTCTGGTCCTGACGGGCGCGGGGCTGCTGATAGTCCTGGTCGCATGGCTGCCGCTGGCCTTGAGGAAGCTGCCGCTGTCGCTGCCGATCGTCTGCATCCTGATCGGCGCCGCGATATTCTGCATCCCCGGCATCGAATTCCGGCCGTCGCCGCTGGAATATCCGGATGTGACCGAACATTTTACCGAACTGGTCGTGATCATCGCCCTGATGGGCGCGGGACTGAAGCTGGACCGGCCGTTCGACTGGCGGCGCTGGATGGTGACCTGGCGGCTGCTCGCCATCACCATGCCGCTGGGCATCGCGCTCATCACGCTGTTGGGGGGCGTGCTGCTCGGTCTTCCCTGGGCCATCGCCCTGCTGCTGGCCGCCAGCCTCGCCCCCACCGACCCGGTGCTGGCCGCCGATGTCCAGGTCGGCCCGCCGCGCACGGGCGAGGAAGATGAAGTCCGCTTCGGCCTGACATCGGAGGCAGGCCTGAACGACGGCCTTGCCTTTCCCTTCGTCCACCTCGCCATCGCGCTCGCTCTGACGGGGAATATGGGGGAGCCATGGTTCGGAAAATGGCTTGGCCTGAACGTGCTGTGGGAGATCGTCGTCGGCGTGGGCGGCGGCTGGGCCGTGGGAAAGCTGTTCGGATGGCTGACCTTCCACATTCCGGCCGAGACGAAGCTTGCCCGGACCGGAGACGGCCTGATCGCCATAGCCGCCACCTTCCTGTCCTATGGCCTGACCGAAATCCTCAACTGCTACGGCTTCCTGGCGGTCTTCGTGACGGCGCTGACCCTGCGCGCGTCGCATCGCGACCATGCGTTCAACGTGCAGATGCATGACCTTACCGAACAGGTGGAGCGCCTTTCGATGATGGCTCTCCTGCTTCTGTTCGGCGGCGCGCTGATCGGCGGTCTCCTGTCGCCGTTGCGCCCGTCCGACATCGTGCTGGTGCTGCTGATCCTGTTGATCGTTCGTCCGGTGACGGGTCTTGTGGGTCTGGCCGGCTTCAGGGCGGATCGGGTCGAAAAGCTGACCATCGCCTTCTTCGGCATAAGGGGCGTCGGATCTTTCTACTATCTGGCCTATGGTCTGAACCAGATGAAGGTGGGAGAGGCCGGCCGCCTGTGGGCGATCATCGGCCTGACCGCACTGATGTCGATCCTGCTCCACGGCCTAACCGTCACACCCGCCATGCGATGGCTCGACAGGCGTCAGGGGCGTGATCCGGACATGAGCGATTGACCGCATGCCCATGGCGCCGTTCGCCAGGCCGGCGGCGATCATCGGGCGGGGCGCAGCATTGCCGTCCCCAAGGGATTTGCGCAAGCCGGGCCGGTGGACCGCCGCCCGGAACGGATTCCCAGGCAGCAGATGATTCTACCTGCCGGGAAAAGGCTCTAAATCTTCCGCTTGAGGCCTAGCAGCCATGGCTTCACCCCGCGGGTCGGATGCGGCTTGCCGTCGAGCCGCTTCGCACGGATGATCCTGACCGGCTTGACGATCATCTGACCGCGCATCGGGCCCGATCCGCAGCAGGTCGGCACGGCCAGGATGCGCTTCACCACATCCATGCCCGCGACGACATGGCCGAAGGCGGCATAGCCGATATAATCGCCCCGCGCGTCCATGTTCGGCGTCGGCCCTATGGTGATGAAGAAATTGCCCATCGCGGAATTGGCGCGGTTGGGCCGCGCCATGGACAGCGTTGCGTCCAGATGCCTGATCCCCGTCCGCGTCGTCGGCTCATGGCGGATCGGCGGCAGCGAACGGCGCGCATCGGTATCGATGCCGCCCTGGATCAGCCCCAGCTTCGGATCGCTCTTGCGCCGCGCCGCGCGATAGAAGGTGACGCCGTCGAACCGGCCGTCATCGACATAGGTCAGGAAATTGGCGGAGGTTATCGGTGCCCGGCGATCGTCCGTCGCCACGATGATGGTGCCGAGCGAGGTTTCGATCGCCACGCGGGTTTGGCCCGGTTTCGGCGCGCTGGCAGGCAAGGCGAGGACGGAGCATGGCAGAAGGGCAATCAGCGGAACGACATAACGCAAGGCAGCAGGAGGCATCGGCAACAGGCACGCTTTCAGGGATTGATGTTCCGCCCCAGGCTAGAGCGCCGGCATGCATGGCGCAACCGGGCGACGTCCGGGGGGGAGGGAGGAGGCATCGTCCATCGAGATGAGGGCATATGCGCGGCATGGGCGGCGTTGCGCCTTCATGCATGCGGCCTATGGGGCGATTGCGATCACGAGTCTGAAGCGAGCGCCCTGTTCCGAAGGAAGCAGGTGAAGCTCGCCATGATAGGCGTCAAGCAGCGACCGGGCTATGGCGAGGCCAAGGCCCGTTCCGCCGTCTTCCCTCTTGCTGGTGAAGAACAGGTCGAAGATGCGCTGCCGGTCCCCCGGCGGAATGCCGGGGCCGTTGTCGGCAAAGTCGATCCATGCCAGGCGATCCTGCAAGGCGACCACGATGTCCAGCCGCGATGCGCCCGCCTGCCGCGCATTTTCCGCTATCGTCGTCAGCACGGCTTCCAATGCCGCTGCATCCACGATCAGCGGGGGGAAGACGTCGGGCAGATGCAGGTCGATGACGAAATCCTCCGCCGTCAGCGCATCCGCCACCGATACCAGCAGCGGCGCGGCGTCCGTGCGCGCGTCGCTTTCGCCCACCAGCACGTCGGCGCGCGCCAGTTCCATCAGCCGCCGGACAAGCCGGGACAGCCGCTGGGCGTCGGCCGCCATATTGGTGAGGAACCGTTGCCGGTCGGCCGCCGCCATGTCCGCCCCATGATCCTGCAACAGCTCGATCGCGCCGGAAATGCCGGCCAGCGGCGTCTTGAATTCATGGCTGACCGAAGAAGCGAAGTCGCGCAGATAGCGGGAACGCTTTTCCATGCTCTCCGCCATCTGCTCGAAATCCCGATAGAGCGCCCTGATTTCGACCACCTGCAGCGAGGGGTGACGCGGCGCGACCCGGCGGCCCAGCGCCAGGTCGCGGGTGGCGCGGCTCAGGCTTTCGATCGGGCGGACGATGGCGCGCGACAATATGGCCGACAGCAGCACCAGCAGCAGGAAGATCGCCACCACGCCCAGGGCGATCTTGCCGCGATCCTCGTACAGCCCCAGGAACAGCGCACGCGGCGAACGCGACACCAGCAGCACGCCCATCGGCTTTCCGTCGACGCGGATGGGCCGGGCATGATGCAGGCGGATGCTTGCCGCCCGGCTCAGCCATTCCAGCGGATAACGGGTGGCCGTCCCTTCATTTTCCCGCAGCACCGTCACGGCCCTGCCGCCCAGCGCCGCCCTGATCTCCGGCAGCGCGGCGAGACTCCGTCCGCCTTCCCGGCCGTTCAGCACCACGCCGCGCCGGTCGAGCATCAGGATCGAGGACAGCGTCGTGACCTTGGTTTCGGCAAAGGCGGGCATCATCCGCCGCGCAAGCGCCAGGGCGGCCGCATCCGGCCGGTCCCGCGTCGGGGCTGCACGGGGACGCGGCGGCAGGATGGGGGAGGAGCGCAGGTCCACCTCCGTCATCCGGTCATGATAGCGCACGGGCGTGGCGGGCAGGGCGGGATCGGCGGCCATGCCCCTGCCCACCACCGCCGCGCTCGCCGCCAGCGCAGCGCCCTGCGCCACAAGCTCGGCCTCCGTCCGGCGAACAAGCGCATTTTCATAGACCCGCAGGAAGATCGCCCCGAAACCCGGCAGCGCCGCCACGAACAGCAGGGTGCCCAGCAGGATCGTGCGCAAACGCAGCACAGGCCAATGCCGGGCTATCCACCCCTTCAGCCCTGCGATCATGCAGGCGGCGCCGTCCCGCTGCACCCGCCCAGCCGATAGCCGATGCCGGCCCGCGTCTCGATGATGTCGAAGCCGCCGACATCCGCGAATTTACGCCGCAGGTTGCGGATATGACTGTCCACCGTCCGGTCGGTCAGCGCAAAGCCCGGCCCGCGAAACCGGTCGATGATCTGGTCGCGGGAAAAGATGCGCGCGGGCATGGCCAGCAGGGTGCGCAATATGGTGAACTCCGTCACGGTCAGGCTGACCTCCTCCGCGCCCCAATGCGCCGACCAGCTTTCCGTGTCGAGGGCGAGCCGCCCATGCCGGATCGTGCCGATCGCCTCCACCGCCGGCGGCCGGGCCGATGTGCGGCGCAGGATCGCCATGGATCGCGCCACTACTTCCCGAGGGGAAAAGGGCTTCACCACATAATCGTCGCCGCCAAGCTCTATGCCCAGCACCCGGTCGATCTCGTCATCGCGGGAGGAGAGGAAGAAGATCGGAACGTCATTATGCGCCCTCAGCCTGCGGCAGACCTCCAGCCCATCCATGCGCGGCATGTTGATGTCGAGGATGACGAGGTCCGGCGCGTGCCGTTCGACCTCGGCCAGTGCGGCCTCGCCGTCGCTTGCCTCGATCGTCTCCAGTCCCGCCTTGCCGAAGGCGAAGACGAGCAACTGGCGGATATGGGGATCGTCGTCGACGATCAGGATCGTGCTGGGCATGGGGCATAGGATCATTTCCCCGTCTCCGCTGTCAACGCAGGAACCGCATCGGGGGCCACATGGCTGACGGGCGATGGCGGCGGGACCAGCCTGCCGGCGCAGTCCCTTGGTCCCGATTTCAGGGGCGCGGGTGCGGCATCCGCCACAATCGCCCGCGCCTGCTCCAGCCGTCCTTGCCCGGCCCAGGTCCAGCGCTGATCCAGTTCCGCCTCCAGCCTGGCGTGAAGCCGCAGCCTCACCGCCTGCACCCGCTCCCGGAATTCCGGTTGCAAACCGGGTCGCCGTTCCAGCGAGAGCAGGGGCAGGAGGGCCGAATCCCCAAGCTCGCCCAGATAGCAGAGGTCGAGCGCCACGCCGCGTCCGCCGGCCTCCCGCGCATGGCGCACATTCCATTCGGCCGCCACCGCTCCCAGATCGACGAAGCAGATGACGGTCAGTAGCAGCCCCGCCGCCGCCAGATTGACGTTGATCAGCCAGGACGCGCTCCGCTCCCGCAGCAGCCTCCAGCAGATCGCGGCCAGCCCGAAGCCGACCAGGGCCATCCAGACCAGCGCGGCGATCCGCAGGCGGGTAAGGGAATAGGCTTCGATATAATCCGCCGTGCGCAACATGGATGAGGCGACCAGGAAGACATTCTGCCCGATCCACAGCATCACCAGTCGCCGGATCGTCCCCATGCGCGCGGTTTCCGATCCCGGCCGCAGCGTCACCAGCACGAACAGCGCGGCCAGCAGCGCGGTCGCGATCAGCGGATAGGCGCCCCGATGGGCATAGTCCGCCATGGTCATGCCGCCGGGCATCGGCGCCCAGCCCCAGAGCCAGGCGATGTCCATCAGGTTCTGAAGCGCGAAGATCAGGTTGAAGACGACCAGCGACAGCGTCACCGAAGCGACCGACACGCCGGGCAGATGCCGGTCGTGCCCGCCGTCGAATGTCGGCAGCAGACGCAGCGCCAGGCGCGGCCGCAGCAGGCCCCAGATCGCCGTGAACAGCAGCCCCCAGAAGGCCAGCCGCACGATCAGTTCGGGCGACGGTTCCGGCAGCAGCAGCGAGGAGAAGAATTGCTCGATCAGCGGATTGGCGGCTGAAAAGAGCGTCAGGATCACAACGCTGCCCATCAGCGGCAAAGTCAATGTGCCGAGCGCCGCGTGCAGGCTCCAGCGCCCGGTCCGCCCCGCCGCGCGCAGCTTCAACAGGCGCTTCAGATCGATCAACGGCCCGAATGGCGCCCGCAGCCCCAGCCAGATCAGCCGCTGGAACCAGCGCCATCCGTCATCGAAGCGCGCCGTCGCCGGGATCAGCGCGGCCATGCCGGCCGCTACCCAGAACAGCGCCCAGGCCAGCAGGCTCGCATCATGGAGCAGGGCCAGCGCGAACAGCGCCGCCGCCGCCATTGCCGGCAAGGCCCTCCGGTCGCGGCGCAGCACGGGCCGCCCGGCCAGCAGCGCGCTCAGCACGGCCAGCGCGAACAGCCCCAGATAGCCGCCATGGAGATGCCGTTGGTAGAACAGCCAGTCCCCGATCCCGACGATCGTCAAGGCGACCGCCAGCTTCCAGCGAAAGCGCGCGAGCAGGGGCAAAGGCGGCGGCATGGCAGAGGAACCCATCAATCTATCTCCCTGAATGTCAGGGCAGAATGCAGCTTCCCGACGCAGACCGGTGCGTGCCGACGATCAATAATTGGCGCAGTTCCGGTGCAGAAAATGTGCACGGCGCAGCGGAAATGACGGATTTCCGCCGGAAAGGCCCGATGCTGGACGCCGGCGGTGCTGCACGCCGCGCCATTGCTCTCCACCCGTCGCTTGCGAGCGTCATTTCATCGTCCCTATTTTCTCTCTACCGAAGCAGTGGAGAAACGTGCATGCGCGCACATCTTGCAATCACCACCCTCGCTCTCCTTCCCGTTCTTGTCCTTTCCGGATGCGGTCAGGCGCCCGGCGGCTCCGTCTCCTATGAAGCGGTGAATGACGCCGCCCCGGGCGAAAATCGCGAGCGCTATGGCGGCCATCCGGTCAGCCCGGTCCATCAGGTCGCGGCCGAGCCCGTCTCGACCTTCGCGGTCGATGTGGACACGGGCGCCTATGCCAATGTCCGCCGCATGCTGCTGGGTGGCCGGACCGTCCCTGCGGAGGCGGTGCGCACGGAGGAGATGATCAATTATTTCCGCTACGACTATCCGCTGCCCGACGATCCGTCCGTGCCCTTCAGCGTGACCACCGATCTTGCGACGACGCCCTGGAACCCCGGTACGCGGCTGCTGCGCATCGGCCTGCGCGGCTATGACGTGGCCCGGTCGCAACGGCCGCCCGCCAATCTGGTGTTCATGGTCGATGTGTCCGGATCGATGCAGGATGCCGACAAGCTGCCTCTGGTCAAGCAGGCGCTCTCCATGCTGGCCGACGCCCTGCGGCCCGACGACAGCATATCCATCGTCACCTATGCCGGCTTCGTCGAAACGCTGGTCGAGGGCAGCCATGACCCGGCGGAGATCAAGGCGGCGCTGGACGGGCTGGCCGCGAGCGGATCGACCGCAGGCGGCCCGGCGCTGGAGCGCGCCTATGACACGGCCCGCGCCCATTTCATCCCCGGCGGCATCAACCGCATCGTCATGGCGACGGATGGCGACTTCAATGTCGGCCTGTCCGATCGGGAAAGCCTGGAGGAGATGGTGAGGCGGAACCGGGAGGACGGCGTCACGCTCACCACCCTGGGCTTTGGCCAGGGCAATTACAACGACGCGATGATGGAGGCGGTGGCCGACCTCGGCAATGGCAACCATGCCTATATCGACAGCGCCATGGAGGCGCGGAAGGTGCTGGACGAGGAACTGTCCTCCACCCTCTTCACCATTGCCAGGGATGTGAAGGTGCAGGTGGAGTTCAACCCGGCGCTGGTCAGCCAGTATCGCCTGATCGGCTATGAGAATCGCGGCCTTGCCGAACAGGATTTTGCCGACGATCGCGTCGATGCGGGCGAGATCGGCGCCGGGCATCAGGTGACGGCGCTCTATGAGATCGTCCCGGCGGGCGAGGCGGGTTGGCTGGCTCCGCGCAGATATGCCGCCAATCGCGCCCCGGTCGTTCCGGCGGGGGACGGAGAGATCGCGACGGTCCGCCTGCGCTACAAATTGCCTGAAGAGACGCGCAGCCGCCTGATCGAAAAGCCGGTTGCCTCCGCCCTCCTTGCCGAAGCGAGCATGCCGCGGCGCGACATGGCCTTTGCCGTGGCGGTCGCGGCCTTCGGACAGAAGCTGCGGGGGGACAGGCGGCTGGGCGACTTCGGCTATGCCGACATCGCCCGCCTGGCGGGCAGCCAGAATGACTATTGGCGGCAGGAATTCGTCCAGCTCGCCCGGCTTGCGGGCCATGACGCCGATCCATGGCTGAGGTGAACCCGGGGCGGGACCGGCCGTCCTGCGGCGGGACAGGGGTCACACGGTCGGCACCGTCCCGCCGTCGATGACATATTCGGCCCCGGTGATGGCCCCCGCGCGATCCGACGCCAGGAAGGCGATGAGGTTGGCGACCTCTTCCGGCCTTGCCGGCCTGCCCATCGGTATTCCGCCCAGGGAGTCCATGATGATCTTCTTGCCCCGCTCGATGTCGCCGCCATGTTCCGCCGCCAATCGGCGGGCCAGTTCGATGGAGGCTTCCGTTTCGATCCAGCCGGGCGAGACGCGCACGACCCGGACCCCGCTGGGCGCAACTTCCTTTGAGAGGCTCTTGCTGTAGGTGGACAGGGCTGCCTTGGCCGCCGCGTAAGCTGTCGTGGCTTCCGGCAGGGGCAGCTCCCGCTGGATGGAGGTCACATGGATGACCACGCCATGGCCCCGCGACACCATGTCCGGCACCAGTTCCCGGTCCAGCCGGACGGCGGGCAGCAGGTTGAGGTCCAGTTCCTTGCGCCATTGTCGTCGCTAAGCGCGGAAAAACCTCCTGCCGGAGAGGAGGAGCCGCCCAGCATGTGGACGATGATGTCCACGCCGCCCAGCCGGTCCTTCACCGCTTCCGCCAGTTCGGCGCAGCCCCCGGCCGTGCTGAGATCGGCGGCGACGAAGCGCGCATCCGGCATGTCGGCCGGGCGCGTCCGGGCAGTGGTCAGAACATCCGCGCCAAGGGTCTGGAAGAGGCTGACCGTAGCCCCCCCCGTTCCCCGCGTGCCCGATGTGATCAGCGCCCGCTTGCCCCGGAGGGTGAGGAACGGCGTCATGCGCCGAACTTCCGATGCGCCGCCGTCGACCCGATCAGCGGCCGGACATGACGATCGGCCCTCATGGCACGATCTCCAGCTCAGCGATCTTCCCGCCTTCCAGCATGAAGAAATAGCGCAGGTCCAACGGACTGCCGGGGAAATCGCCTGCCAGATGGCAGGCCACGACAATGCGGTCACCCTCTTTCGCGAGGGAGAAGGGTTCGGCCGTATAATTATATTTTCTGGAGGACTCCGCTTTCCAGTGCCCGATTTTTGCTCGGCCCCGGTAGATATTGCCTTCATCCCTCACCACCGCTGTCTCGGTGAAACAGCGTGATACGCTGCCCGCGTCCTCGGCGCGGTCGGCTTCGAAATAGTCAACTATAGCCTTTGGCAGATCGATAGCCACGTCTCTTCTCCTTCCATTTCCGACAGCCGGGGATGCGTGCGTCGATCCCTGTCCGGCTCGATCGTCGCATCAATTTAGGGGTGGATATGCTGCGCGATAATCGGGATAAAGGGGGATGCGGCATCCCGAAAAGCAGGACAATGGCAAGACATAGCCTGATCGAACTCGATTCCGTCATCGCCATCATGCGCAAGGGCTCCTTCCGCGCTGCGGCGATCGAGCTTGGCATGTCGACCACCGCGCTCAGCAATGCGGTGGGCAAGCTGGAGCACCAACTTGGCGTGCGCCTGTTCAATCGCACCACCCGCAGCGTTTCCTTGACCGATGCCGGTCGGCATTTCGTCGGCAAGGTCGGTCCCGCGCTCCAGGACATTCACGAGGCGATGGACGCTGCCCGGTCGCAGCAGGAGACGCCTTCGGGGACATTGCGCATCAATGCGTTCGCAACC
This sequence comes from Sphingobium sp. RSMS, assembly GCF_005406185.4. Classification (NCBI taxonomy): domain Bacteria; kingdom Pseudomonadati; phylum Pseudomonadota; class Alphaproteobacteria; order Sphingomonadales; family Sphingobiaceae; genus Sphingobium; species Sphingobium sp. RSMS. The sequence continues at coordinate 219,263 of NZ_CM191258.1, forward strand.
GCTGCGCGGGAAATCCTTGCGCAACTCGTCCTCCCCTTTCTGCGGCGCTATCCGCAGGTTCATGTCGACCTGGTCACCGAAGGCCGGCTCGTGGATATAGTGGCTGACGGTTTCGACATCGGCATCCGCCACGTCGACCTGGTTCCCAGCGACATGATTGCAGTCCCCCTTGGCCGCTGTCGTCGCTACGCCGTCGTCGCTTCGCCCGCCTATTTCGGGCAGCGTGACAAGCCGCAGGTGCCGCCGGACCTTCTGACCCACCCATGCATTCGGGTCAGGCTGCCGAATGGAGCCCTTTACCGCTGGCAGTTCGAAAAGCATGGCCGGCAGGCTCAAATCGACGTCGACGGGCCGATCACACTGGATGAGGCCAGTCTTGCGCGCATTGCCGTCCTGGACGGTTTCGGCATAGGCTTCTTCATGGAATCCGATATTCAGGAAGACGTGGCCGCAGGACGTCTCGTTCGCGTTCTGGAAGACTGGACACCACCGCTTTCATCACTATGCCTCTATTATCCAAGCCGGCGAAATCCGTCCGCGGCGTTCAGGGCCTTCCTCGATCACGCCCGCGATTTTGCGGCATCGACGGTCGCGACGCGGGAAACCGGTTAGCAGCAGCGGAAGTTTGCCGCTGGAGGGCTGTATAGTTCTGCGATCCTTTATCGTGCTTTTGAGAGTGTAGATGATGAAATCTGGCAAACCGGCTTATCTGCTGCTGGCGGTTGCGGCGGGGACTTGCTCTCCAGCGGCGCTGGCCGGCTTCTACACCGGGGAAGAGCTTTACGAGCTTTGCTCCACTCCGCGCAGCAGCAATGATTATCTGGAGAAGACCTATGAGTGCATCGCCTATATCACCGGCGCCGTCGATGCATTCAATACGACGCGGGAGGTCAATAAACTGAAAAGTTGCATTCCGGCCGATGTGACGATCAGCCAGCTGAGGAATGTGACGGTGGATTATCTGCGCGACAATCCGGAAGAACGCAGCGCTTCGGCATCCAGGACCGTATTCGCTGCGACGCGAAAGGTCTGGCCATGCCCCAGGACAAGGAAGCGCTGACCCCGGCGGGCTACGTGCATCGGATCGGGCGTGATGGGGAAGGCCTGATGGGGCGGCGCTCGACATTCCCAACCCTGCTGACCAAGGCAATGTCATATATGATCTGAAGCGAACCTGCCGGTCATACATTGGTCAACAAGCCTAATAGTTGGCTGAGAAATAGCAATTTGATGGAAAGCGAAGCCTAGAAGTAACTATGCGGCCTTGGGGGAAGCCGCACATTGAGGTTGAGATTGCTATTAGCCGCTAGCAGAATGCAACGCGTTGACGCGCCACAATGTCGAGGATCTGTTGCCGATCCTTGTCATTCCACTGCTGACGCTGCCGTCGATGGCGATCCTCATCCATTCTGGCCGCATTGATCTGGCCCCTTTCGCCCTCAGCGCATCGCTGCTGATGACGATCGGACAGATGGGTTTCTTTGTCGCGGGTGAAGTCGTCTCCGTTGATCGTCGCCAACAGTTGCTGGATATCATCGTCGCCAGTCCGGTATCCTATGCCGTTATTTTGCTTGGGCGGGTGGGCGTGCTCACCGCGCTCGGCATACTGGGATTTGAGGAGGGGTGGATAATCGCCTGGGGTATCTGTCGCCGCCCAACCGTGCACTCGTTCTCAGCGTCGACGAGAAGTCCCAGATCCAGGCGCTCGACCGCGAGCAGCCGGTTCTGCCGATGATGCCCGGCGTACCTGAGCGCCGCACCCACAGCTACGTTCGGCACGGCACGACCTCGTTGTTCGCCGCGCTCGACATCGCCTCAGGCTTCGTGATCGGCAAATGCTACAAGCGCCACCGGGCAACCGAATTCCTCGACTTCCTCAAGCAGATCGACGCGCGGGTCAGCCATCTTGCCCTGCGGTGCAGCGGACCGACGGTTTAGGCTGCTGTCATCGGAAGATCTCTGAAAGCCAACTCAACACGGCTAGGGATCAATTCGGCACATCCTCTCGGAAACGCTCGATCTGATGCATGCGCTCGTGCAAAATGGTGACAATACCAACGGCACCATCGGACAAGATACGCCAATAGACATAATGATGCTCATACCGGCAATAGAAGCCTTCGACGCCGAGTCCCCGGGGGATATCCCGCCAAGCAATGCGGCGTTCGGCAATATCTTCAAAGCGAACAAAAAGGCCGCGAATATAACGGTCGGCCTGATCCTGTCCCCATTGCTCGCGTGTATAGTTGTAAATGTCATCTATCCGGCGGCCGGCGGCGTGCTGCACGCGATAACTGATCATGAGACTTAGTTGCGAGCGTTACGGGCAATAATTGCGTCGGCATCAAGCGGCAGATATTCGCTCTCTGATACGGCAAATGCGGCGGTCAACTCGGCCTTTAAGAGCGCCAACCGTTCGCTCTCGACCCGTTCCTTGTCACGCCGAATCAGGTCTCGAACATACTCGCTCACATTTTCATAGGCCCCCGCCTCCCCGACGTTAGCGGACACAAAATCGCTGAGAGAGCCGCTGACGCGGACATTCAAAGTTATAGATTTCGACATAAGACCAGTCTCCTGTCCACAAGATAAGGAATAATGAGGACGGAAGCAAGGGCATACGTCAGCAGCAGTACGGGCAGCGCCGGTGACGACCCTTGCACTAACCCGCTCTACGGGAGGGTCGCTTGGGGCGCGTTAGTGCGGTAAATATGGGCCTTTAGCGGGCGAGGTTGCCCACTGAGGTTGGAAGTTTCTTCAGCGAAGAGGAACTTGCCGTGACTGTCTCGATCAACACCGCCCCGATCAGCCTACTGCGTCAACGGATGTAGCACGACATGATGATGCGGGGTCTCGGTCCCCACACCCAGAAGGATTATGTGCGCCATGTGAAGCGTCTGGCTGCCTTTCTCGGCCGCTCTCCCGACACGGCGACGCCTCGTCCGGCCGCACATGACGCTTGGTCGCCATGAAGCTGTGCACGGTTGCCGCCATCGGTCCGTCGCCTCGTCGTCGTGGGCTGGACGAATGCGGTCGAGACGGCGTGGCAGAAGGTCAGCGGAACTTATTCGCTCTGCTTTGACTGGGATTTCGCGCCCAACTGGGTGATCGAAAATATCGACTGGTCAGATCCGGCAAATCCGTATCGGTTGCCGACGACATCGGCACCAACTTGTGCACACCCCATGCACCAAAAGTAGATACAATGTTGATACATGTTCGTGTTATGATAATGTATTATCAATATCGATACGGTGGAGATGGTTATGCGTGTGCGAGTGAAAAAGTGGGGTAATAGTGCTTCGGTCAGGATTCCTTCCTCGATTATGGCCGCGGCTGCGCTGCATATCGATCAGGAGGTGGATGTCAGGGAAGAAGAGGGCCGGGTCATCATCGAGCCGATCACCGCACCTGCCTTCACTCTTGAGGGGTTGCTGGCGGGCATGAAGCCTGAAAACTTTCCTGAAAACGTCGATTTCGGTCCGCCTGTCGGCAATGAGCTTTGGTAATGGCCAAATATGTCCCCGACATGGGCGATATCGTCTGGCTAAACTTTGATCCCCAGGCTGGACATGAACAGGCTGGTCATCGACCTGCCCTTGTCCTGTCACCGGCAGCCTATAATCGCATGCGCGGGATGATGATTTGTTGTCCTATGACAAGCAAAATCAAAGGCTATCCCTTTGAGGTGTTAATCAGCCAGAACCTGCCAAGTGCTGTATTGGCAGATCAGCTCAAAAGTGTTGACTGGATGACACGGAAGGCGACCAAAAAAGGAACAGTATCGCAAGCGGCGCTGCTGGAAGTTCAGGCAAAAATCCGTGCTCTGTTGGCGATTTAACCTATATCTCGTCAGGCGATTTTTCTGCCCCATGGGCAGCGTTCCCCGGCAAAAAATCTCGCGGGCGATCCGCTGGAAAGGATGGCGGCATGCCGACCTGCCTCGTGCGTGCATGATGAAGGCAGTCCGTCTGCCTCGACGTTTTTCGGCGTGGTCAGCGGAGGCGATCACTCTTTGCCCGGTTACCAGGCGCAAACGCCGCAGTCTTCGTCAATCTGTGTCTTGCATGCTACTATCATAAAGTGATATTCATCATCGACAGAGGAGTTTGGCCATGCCTTCCAGTTTCACCCTGGGGCCGCATTTCGAGGGCTTCATCAAGCAGCAGGTGAACAGCGGCCGCTACGCGTCTGCCAGCGAGGTCGTTCGCGACAGCCTCCGGCTGCTCGAAGAGCAGGACGCCATCCGCCAGGCTCGGCTTGACGCGCTCCGTGCCGAGATCGAACGGGGCGCTGCCAGCGGCCCGGGCATTCCCGCCAGTGAGGCTTTCGCGAACGCCCGGCAGCGGATCGCGAATATGGCCGCCGGCGCTACCGATAGTTGATGGGTCTCGAATTTTCGCCGGCTGCTGCTGCTGATCTTGTCGCGATCGCCACCTTTACCGCGCGCGACAATGTTCTTCGGGCCGTCACCTTCGTTGATGAACTCGAAGGGGCTTGTGCGAAGATCGCCGACTTCCCCCGGTCCGGCGTTGCCCGGCCTGAGATTCGTGCCGGGCTCCGGTCCAAGCCGCACGGCAGCTATGTTAAATTCTACAGCGTTTTGGTTTCGGTCATCCGCATTGAGCGCATTCTGCATGGCCCAGCGCATCGAGCGCCGCGATCCGTACCCGATCCCAGTTTGGCCAATGACCACCTTTACGCCGTATTGCTTCGGCCGCGTCGAGCGCGGCTATCGCCTCCGCCGCGCGGCCCGCAGCCAGCAGGCGCTCGGCAATGGCTGCGGCTATCGCGGGATTATGGCGCTGGTCGGCCGGACATTGCGCGATGAAGGCATCGACATCGCCCAGCGCATCGGCAATGTCGACCAGCGCCTGGCGGACAAGCCGCTCATGCCGCCGGGCTTCCATCTCATCCTCGTAGAAAACGCCGCCTGAGCCAAAGCCGATGACGCGCCGTTCGCCCTGGGGCGGCCACTGCTGTACTTCGCGCGCCATGGCCTCGAATTTGCGCCTGAGGGATTTCAATCCTGCTTCGCCAAGCGGCTCCGTCATCAGGGTGACGAGGCCGTGGAACTGGCCATGGTCATTGTCGCAGACGCTGTCGAACACCTGGTCGACAAGCTGGTCAGTGGGCAGGCGGGCCGCAGCGGCCAGCGCGCCAAGAACAGAGAGCGCCGTTGCAAACACGGTGCCCAGCGTACCATGGCTGTCGTCGCACCAGCTGAGCACCGGACGGCCAGCGCGATCAGCTTCCAGAGCAGCTCGAACGCCGTTGCCGGATCGGTGGGCGCGATATGCTCCATGATCGCGCGCCGCTGCGCCTCGATATCCCGGGCGAGGGGCTTCACCTTGTTCCAGTCGACAAAGGCCTCTGCCTTGGCGATGGTGGCGAGGCGCTTGGCGACCTCTCCAGCGACATCGCCGCTGCCGTTTGCGCTGGCAAGCTCCAGGCGCAGGCGCCGCTTGGTCTGGGCATCCACCGCCACGAGCTCCAGCAGTAATTGCGCCAGCCGATTGGCGCCCAGCGTCTCGAGATTGGCCTGGTTGAGGGTTTTGGAAGAAGCCATGGAATCTGTCTGTCGTCAGATGGGGCAGGGCGTCAAGGGTGGAACGGTGTGGGGTTTGAGGCTGGGTGACTGCCCGCGCATGCGCGGGCAACGGGCTGACGGGCTGGCGCCCCGAGTCCCGCTGCTCGGGTCTCGGCCCTCGCGGGCGTTCATCCCTGCCGTGGTGGCGTGTGTGGGGGGGGGGGGGGAAGACATCGCGCGGCTGTCAGTGGGCGATACACGCGCGCGAATGGGGACCTTGGTCTGGAGAGGTCGTGCCGATGCGGAGGCGGACGCGTCCAGCCGCGCCGCCGGGATCAGAGAAGAGAGGGATCTCAGATTTTTGTCGCCGAAAAATGGGTTTCGGGCGACAGAATGAAAGGTCAAGTCAATGAACATCGTTGAAGTTCGTGAAATCAACGGTCGCCTCGAAGGCCGCATCGCCACCCGCACGATCGATCTCCCCCGGAGCGGGCTGCGCAAGGTCGAGAGCATGAATCCCAGGGCGCCCGCCTATGAAGTCATCGCCCTCAGATCGGCAAGACCGTAACGTATAATTATTCAGCCTATCTCCAGGCCAATTATCGCCTGACCAACCGGCTGACGCTGACCGCCGGCGGGCGCTATATCAGCATCCGGCGCGCATTCGATTTTCAGGGCGTCAATTATGACCTGGACGGCCATCCGATCGATCCGACGCTCTATCCGCAGGTGAAGACAGGCGGCGCGATCCCCGCGCTGGGCGTCACTTTCGCCGCGACGCAGGTAAATTTCGACAATAGCGGCGTGCTCAACAAGAAGACCTGGCATGCGTTCAAGCCGAAGGCAGGCATTTCCTGCCAGGCAACGCCGACGATCTTCCTGTTCGCCAACTATGCCAAGGGTTTCGGCGCGGGCGGCTTTAACAACCGCGCGCTTAACCTTGCCACCGCGCTGCCCTATGATCCTGAGACGGTCAATGCGTTCGAGATCGGATTCAAGACCGACTGGTTCGATCGCCGGCTGAGGGTCAACGCGACAGGTTTCTATAACGACTATAAGGATCTGCAGACAGCGGTGTCGGCGTTCAGTCCGATCTCCGGCACCTATGTCAGCACGCGCGGCAATGCGCCGTCAGCGCACACGCAGGGCTTCGAACTGGAAACCTCGGCAGAGCCGACCAACAATCTGTCGCTGGCTTTCAATGTCACCTATCTGACAACCGAATATGACGATTATTCGGCGCCGGCGCTGGGCACCGTTCCCGCCTATAACTATACGGGCAAGCAATTTCCCGGTCAGCCGAAATGGCAATATTTCGCGTCCGCCGACTGTTCGATCCCGATTGAGGGGCTGGGCGCGATCAAGTTCGGCGGCAGCGTCAACTGGCAGACCGGCTATTTCTCCGACCAGCTCAACAATCCCCAATATCGGATCGGTTCGAAGCATTTCGTAAATGCCTTCATCGGTTTCCAGACTGCTGACAAGCGGTGGGATTTCACGCTGACGGCGCGCAACATCGGCAATGAATTTTATTATTCTACGCTCACGCCGATCGGCACGGCCATCAAGGCCGGGCCCTATGCGGGCACCTTGCTGCTGCAAGGCGCTCAGAACCCGCCGCGCACCATCTTCTTCAAGGTCGGCTTCAAATATTGATCCTTTCCGCCCGCGGCCACAAGCGGCTCTTGCGTGGCCGCGGGCGACCTGCGCTCCTCGTGATCCCTCAGTCCCCGCCATGAAAGAAACATTCCTGTCGGGGCCGGGCGCACATGGCGATCAAGCTGGGACAGGCCATGTTCGAGACTTGGGTGATACACCCCGCGACGCACGTTACCCTCCATGAGGCGGCGCGCGAGCTTTCGCGTGAGGACGATCCGATGGATTTCCTGGCGATCATGACGGCTGGAACTTGATCTGCGGAAGAGCTATATCGGGCTTATGGCAAAGCGGAGCAAAATGGCTTCGGCGAGCATGCGCGACGGAAAGACCGGGATTATCATCGGGCCTGCGGGCTCGAAGCGCACGCGGACGGTCACCACCAAACTGGGTAATGTGACCGTCAGTGCCCAGAAGCCGTCGGCCGCGCTCGTCAAGGATAATGTCAAGCGCAGCTCCCAGGCGTTGGAGCGTGCCGCGGCTCGTATCGTGCGGGGCGGGGTGGCTATTCCTCAGCGCAACAATGTGCCGCTCTATTCGGTTGATGAAGATAATCCCAAGATCGTCATCCGTAAGCTCAACGGACAGGTGAGTCGCGGCCAGCTTGTCGACGGCAAGTTTCAAGAATTTGCGTGACGGCGCTCAAGGGCGCGGTAGACCAGATACTTTCCGCACAGGTCAGGACCGACAAGCCGCTCGCGATCATTCTGGCCGGTCATAACGGGTCGGGCAAATCGACGATGTGGCGCAAGATTCTTGCGCAAAAGCTCCAGCTGCCGTTGCTGAACGCGGATCGCATGATGCTTTCGATTCTGCCGGAAGCCTAGGGGGACGGATCGCTTGTGGACTGGGCGCAGGAATTGCGCGACACAAACCTCGGCTGGATGCAGGTGGCGCAAAATGGCGTGAAGGCGTTCGCCGCGCATGCCATGGCCGAGAAGGTGCCATTCGCAACCGAAACCGTCTTCAGCCATTGGGAAGAGCGGCCTGACGGCACGGTCGCCTCGAAACTCGACACGATAACCGATCTTCAGGCGGCGGGTTATTTCGTCCTGCTGTTTTTCGTCGGTCTTTCGAACGCCGATCTGTCCATATTGCGCGTCAGCCAGCGCGTGCTTGAACATGGCCACGGCGTCGACACCGGCAAACTCGTCTCGCGGTTTCCCAGGACGCAGAAGGCCATATCGCACGCGCTGGGCGTGGCCGACGCCTCCATATTGACGGACAACAGCCGTGACGAAAAGCGGGCCTTCACCGTGTGCCGGGTCCAGCTTGGCGGCGAAGCGCTTTATGACCTGCGGGATGGCGCGGACAAGGTCCCACTGGCCATCACCGAGTGGCTCGACGTCGTGAGCCCGCTCGCCTGATGAAGGGGCAGTTGATCGGGAACGGCTGTTGATATTTGCATGCGAATAGCTGGAACAGGCAGGTCAAAGCCTGCCGCATTCGCAACCCGTCCGTGTCTACGCGCAAATGGGCTATGGCGGCGACTTCGGTTCAGCAGACTGAATTCGAGGAAAATGTCCCACCGATCGCCGCCTGAACCGCGGTCGACCTTGCGGTCCGGTCGCGCTGAGGCCGGTACTGTCCGCCGGCGCTGCGGTCAGTCGACGAAGATGGCCTGGAACACGATCTTGTCGTCGCGCACGATGAAGGCGTCCTTGCCCGAGACCTGCTGGGGCTGCCCCTTGAACTGGACCCAATGCAGGATGACGCTGTCCGGGCCGGCCGGTTCGATGGTCGTTTCCATCGCCTTGATGCCGGGATGATGATCCTTGTCGGTCAGCGTCGTGAAGACGCGCCGCGCCTGCGCCTGACCCGAATAGATGCCCGGCCCCTTGGCCGGCGCCTGATCCGCGACCAGCCCCTGGGGAGTCACGACGACGGTGTCCGCGGAATAATCGTCCATGATCGGCTGCAGCTTGCCGGCTTTCATGCTCTCGACATGACGGGCGACCACTTCGGCGGGTGTGGCGGCTTGGGCGGCCCCGGCCAGGCAGAGACTGAGGAGGGTGGCGAAGGGGAGGCGGAAGTCCATGACGGCGGGAGCCTTTCTCAAGCATTTTCGGGGGGAAGGGTGGGTTGCGGGCCGGTCATCCCTCATAGGGGATGCCCGCTTCATGATCGCGGATGATCTGCCTTACGGCGTCGGGCTTCACGGGCAGCTTGTTCTGATTGGCCTGGAGCCAGGCGAAGAAGTCCGCCTCGATCGCGTCGGTCCAGCGGGTGTCGATCTGGCCGGCGGTATATCTGCCTTCGCGCAGGCGCATATGGCCGAACATATCGCGCAGCCGCGTATTCTCCGACAGCTTCACCACCTTTTCGGCCAGTTGCGGCGGGATGAACAGCACGCCGCCGTCCCGGCCCAGCACGACATCGCCGGGCATGGCGGTCGCCTTGCCGATGCGGATCGGACCGTTGATGCCCACCATCGTCGAATTGAGCCGCGCGCCCGTCGCCATGGCGCCGAAATGATGCGACGGATCGTAGGAGCGGACGAAGGAAACGAAATTCGGCAGTTCCCTGAGGCCGTTGATGTCGCGCACCGCGCCGTCATAGACGACGCCGTTGCCGCTGCGGGCGTAGATGGCGTTGCCGACATTGTCGCCGATCGATGGGCCGTCCTGCTTCAGCCCGAAATGGTCGCTGACATAGACGTCGCCCTTTTGCAGCATGTCGACCGGCCAGGCGTTCATGGCGCCCTTGCGTCCGTCGTCGGCGCCCTGCTTTTCCAGTACGGTCTGGATGTCCGGGCGGCCGGGCAGCCATTGGGAGGTCAGCGCCCGACCGACCAACACCTTGTCGGGGAAGATGGACAGCCAGCCATCCTCATATTGATGGTTGAAGCCGGCGCTGCGCAGCGTCGCCCAGGCTTCCTCCAGAGTGACTTCCCGCATCCGCTCCAGAATGTCGTCGGGGACCTTCGGCCGTCCGTCCGGAAAGCGTTCGCCGGTCCAGGCCGGCGTATGGCGGATCACCTGTTCGCGCGTGAAGAAGCCGTCCTCGGCCAGCGCGTGCTGCGGCAGCAGCATGGCCGCGAAGGCGAGGGCGGCGCCCTTCAGCCGCCGGTCGAATCCCATGGCTCGGTATCTCCCTATCCTGTGCGTGGTGCAGCGCCGATCCGCGCGGCGGCCGGTCGGACCTTCCATTCTAGAATTCCGGCGGCATCTGGTCGTTCGCGCCGCCGCGCGGCACCTCGACCCCTGCGGCCCACAGTATTCCATTCACCAGGAACCGGCGTTGCTGCGGATAGAGGTGCATGTTGTCATGGAAGTCGTTGCCGCCCCACACGACCGAACGTCCGCCGTCGGGCCGCTCATAGGCCCAGGCGACCGGACCGCCGGTGCCATTGGCCGCCTGTGACGGCCGGGCGGTGAGCAACGGGGTGCGGCGGGGGTTGTCGGGCAGGAAATAGCGCGCGTACATTTCCTCCCGCGGCGTCCAGGGCTTGACCCCGCGCAGGATCGGATGCTTGCCGGGGATCGGCCTGATCGCCCATGTGTCGACGGGATTGTGCGAGACATAGGGAATCCAGACGCCGCCCAGCCAATCGTTCAGATAGAGGCGGCCTGCCCGGTTATCGACGAACATCGTATAATGATAGACGACCAGCCCCGTCTTCCTGCGCTTCAGAAGCGCGTCGAAACCCTTGAGCGCGGCACTGGTCTCGGCATTATAGCCCAGACCGTCCGTTTCGGCATATTGCTGGAAGATCGCGCCGGTTTCGCGCTTCAGCCAGTCGCCATTGCCGTCGATCACGATGGCGTCGGCCGCCTCCAGCATTGCCAGATCCCGCGGCTTTTCTCCGACGATGACCTGCGTCTTCACCTCTCGCGCCGCGCCGGAATGTTCGAGCAGCCAGGCCAGTTCGCGCAGGTCCTTCTCATATTCGTGGCGGCCGGGCGCGCCATGCTGCTTCGGTCCCGCGAATAGCAGGATGCGCACGGGCGGCAAGGGCGCCGTTCCAGCCGGCATCGGCAACAGGAAAGCGACCGCCATGGCCGCCAGCGCCGCACCCACCGGGCGCGGAGTACGGGAATGGCTTCGCTTCCTGCCCGGCGGAGCAGCCATATTGCGGACCTTGCGGGCCCAGCTCGTGAACGTCCCTTTCAACTCATCCTCACCAGCAAAGATTTGTATCGCGACTCTCTCGGTCGATCCTATCCTATATGATCTGCCACAAAGTGATGGACATACCAAGACCCCGCCGCATATTTCCTGCGATCATGTCTTGGAGTTGTTCGGGGAGTGTTGGTGCACGCGCGTCTGCCACTGGCTGAGACAGAGCAGATCATGCCGCTTCTACCGGCCATCTTGTGCCGGATCTTGGCTTGAAGGCATTCACTCCACAGCCTGAACGCCTTTAGTCGGAGCGAACCATGGCTGATCGCGATTTGGAAGTGTCTGCTTGGCCGTCCTTACCGGGGAGGGGAAAGCCTCCGCAATGCCTGGCTGACCGCGAAGGCGATGAATGCCTTTTCGGAAGAGCGGGTGGGATCTGCCAATGGCCTGATCACTTATGTGGCCATGCCTTATTTCAATGACGCCGTCAGTCCGGCGGGCTAACCGCAGATCGCCCGCACGCGCCGATGTTCCTCTGCCGCCGGTAGAAATCGCGCCGGGACCGACGCGGGGGTTCACGAATCATGCAAATCCTTCTTTGATGCTGTCAGGCTGCACGATCAAATCGCGACGCGATACATGAAGATGAAGGTCAGATGGAAGCAGACGGCGCCATATTGCAGGATGAAGATTATGCGGCGCTGGCGGAATTCCGCTTCGCTCTGCGCCAGTTCCAGGCGTTCAGCAGCGAGCGGGCGGCCAGGGTGGGACTCACCCCGCAGCAGCATCAGGCCTTGCTCGCCCTGCGCGCTGCGCCGGCCGAGGATGCGACCGTCGGCTATGTCGCACGGCGGCTGTTGCTAAAGCCCCACAGCGCGACGGGGCTGGTCGACCGGCTGGAAAAGCTGGGGCTGGTGACGCGCCATGCCAGCGCCACGGACCGGCGGCGCTCGCAATTGCAATTGACGCCGGACGCGCTGGACCTGCTGGCGAAGCTGTCAGCCACGCATCGCGATGAGATCCGCCGCTTGCGTCCGCTGCTCAACCAGTTGCTGGCGCGCTTTGCCTAGGAAATTTCAGCTCCCATGATAGCGGTGGAAAGCTGCTCCAGCCCTTGCGGCAGGACATGGTTGGCGGGCCGAGCCCGCTACCCACGTCGGTGGTGCAGGCGCGGAACCGCGTCGGATTGCCGGCGGACCAGGCTGTAGTCCAGTCGCGCCAACCCCCGCCCGTCCACTTCTTCCCCGCCCTTCATGGCATCCGCCAGCAGGGTCATGGCGGCCCGGCTCATGTCGCGAATCGGCTGGCGGATGGTGGTGAGCGTGGGCCAGATCGCGGCGGCAAGCGGCGTGTCGTCGAAACCGCAGACCGTCAGATCGGCCGGCACGCTGATCTGACGCTGATGCGCGATGGTGATGGTCGCCGCGGCCATATCGTCGTTGCAGGCGAAGATCGCTGTCGGCGGCGTCTTCAGGCTCAGCAGATGCGCCGCCGCCTCCAGCCCGGACCGGTAGCTGAAATCGCCCTCGACGATATAATCTTCCTCAACCGGCAGGCCTTGCGCGGTCATGGCGACGCGAAAGCCCTCCAGCCGTCGCGCGCTGGAACGGTGCTGGGAATTGCCCTGGATGAAGGCGATGCGGCGGTGGCCGAGGTCGATCAGATGCCGCGTCATCTCGCTCGCGGCCTGGCGGTCGTCTATCGCGACGACCATCATGCCATGGTTCTCGTCCGGCGCGATCGCGACCCACGGAATGCCCTGCCGCCCGAGCGCCTGCGCCAGTTCGTCCCAGTCGCACAGGGGCGGCGGCACGATGACGCCGGAAACGCGCGCCTGAAGGACCTGGGCGACGATGTCCTGCGCCGTGGCGCCCATCTCGCACTGTTCGACCACCAGGTGGAGGTGATGCTTCGCCGCCTCGTCCAACCCGCCCAGCAACAGTTCGCCCAGATAGGCGGAGGTCGTCGTATTGCGGTAAAGCAGCGCCACTCGCCGGTCGTCGCCCCCGGCCAGCGCCCGGGCGGAGACATTGGGCGCATAATTCAGTTCCGCGATCGCCTTTTCCACCCGGGCTCGGGTCTGGGGGCTGACCCAGCTCTGCTTGTTCGCGACGCGCGACACGGTCATCACGGACACGCCGGCCCGCGCTGCAACTTCCCGGATTGTCGGCGGCTTACGTTCGTTCATGGTCGTTCACCGCCTAGCCTTTGCGGCCCTTGAAAGCCAGTCATGGATTGCCCGGCGCATAGGGGAAAGCGAGCGATTTGTACCAGTTCAGATCATGTTCCGGCGGTGCCGTGCCCGCCGGCAGCGGGCGTTTGGACAGCGTCTGGAAATAGGCGATGCTGGCATCGCGCCACCATTTCGCCTCGCGATGCTGGATGCCGAGGAAGGACTGCGTCTGGGCGAAGCGTTCCGCATCGACATAGGGACGCAGGCTGTCCCACTTCCTGCGCATGGCCGCGACATAGGCGACCCCCGCGTCATAATGTCGGATGAGGCCTTTCCACAGGGTTTCGCCCGATTTCAGCTTCGCATCCCAGCCGACATGGTGGAACCAGAGGAGGTCGCGTTCCGGCGTCGTCTTCGGGTTGGCGAGCATCCTGGCGACCGGCGGGGCATATTGGGCGATGGCGTTGCTGCCGGTCCTCGTCCGGTCGAAGCCGATCCCCTGCGCGTCCGCCTTGTGATAATAGACCGGGTTCCATTCGGGCCGGGCAAGCTCTGAAATCCAGGGAGCCGGGCCGTAATGATGGCCGGTGCCCATGACATGGGACAGGCCGAGCGGGGTCATATAGTCGACCGCCGCCTCCCGGGATCCCATCATCATGGCGACCACCGGATCGACCACCTTCGCATCCGTCGAGAAAGTCTGCGCCGCCCATTCGCGTGCGATCGCCTCCGCCGACAGATTCGGGTCCCAGGCAAGGCGGCCGAAGGCGTACCAGTCCGCCTGGTTGAAGATCGATCCGCTCCAGTCGCGGTCGGCGCCGATATTGGCGACGCCGGCAATACCGGTCAGCCTGTGGCCCTCCAGCGACCCGTCGATCACCCTGGCCACGGTCGACCCCTTGCCGCGGGCGAAGGTGTCGCTTTTCAGCGTCTCCTCGAACAAGGGGCCGAGATAGGTGAGGTGGGTCGACTGGCCCAGATATTCCTTGGTGATCTGGAATTCCATCATCAGCGGCGTCCGGGGCATGGCGCCGAACAGAGGATGGAAAGGCTCTCGCGGCTGAAAGTCGATCGCGCCGTTCTTCACCTGCACCAGCACATTGTCCGCGAACTGGCCGTCCAGCGGCTTGAAGTCGTTATAGGCCTGCTTGGCGCGGTCGTCCGGATTGTCATGCGCATAGACGAAGGCGCGCCACATCACGATGCCGCCATGCGGCTTCACGGCCGCGGCCAGCATGTTGGCGCCATCGGCATGGGTGCGCTTGTAATCCTGCGGCCCCGGCTGCCCTTCGCTGTTCGCCTTCACCAGGAAGCCGCCGAAATCGGGAATGGCCCTGTAGATCTCGTCGGCCTTCGCCTTCCACCAGGCGGCGACTGCCGGGTCGAGCGGATCGGCGGTCCCGAGGCCGGACAGCTCCATCGGCGCGGTCCATTTCACCGACAGATAGACCTTGATGCCATAGGGCCGGAACACGTCCGCCAGCGCCGCCGCCTTGGCGATATAGGGCGCGGTCAGGCTGTCGGACCTGGCGTTCACATTGTTGAGGACCGTGCCGTTGATGCCGATGGAGGCATTGGCGCGGGCATAGTCGGCGTATCGCGGCCCCTTCCAGTCGGGCAGGCGCCACCAGTCCCAGATGGATTGCCCGGCATAGCCGCGCTCCACCGTGCCATCCAGATTGTCCCAATGGTTGAGCAAGCGCAGCTTCATGCGCGGGGCGCTGCGAATGTCGAGCCGGTCCAGCGGGGCGCCCGTTTCCGCCAGCCGCAAATAGGCATAGGCGCCATAAAGAAGTCCGGCATCGCCATTGGCCGCGATCACCGTCACGGTCTGGCCGTCCAGCGTGACCGAGCGAATGGCATAGCCCTCTTCGCCCAGCCCATCGAGCTTCACCGGCAGATCGGGGGCGGAAGCCGGGGTCGCCAGCCAGATCGCGCCATTCATGGGCTTGTCAGCCAGCGCCGGCGCCGCGCCATTCGCGCCCGCAAGGCCGCGCATCAGTTCATCGCGGGCGGCCAGCGCAGTCGCACCGCGGCCCGGCGCAACGACCGCCGTGGCGTGCCGCGCCAGATTGCCGCCATCCTGCACCTTTTCGTGCCGCAGCCACAGATCATAGCCGTCCTCCGCCATGGCGGGCGCCGTCATCACGGCGGTGGCGACGGTCCAACAGAACAGACGCGCGAACATAGATCCCCTTTCCTCTCCTTCCCGTCTTCGCCCGAACCGACGCTTCGGATCGAAGGGCATTGACAGGCCGCTCTTGTCTGAGCAATGTTAACGCTATCAGTTGGGATGCGGCAAGCAAAAAGCTGGAAGCCGCCGCAAAAAAGGGGAGAGGCTGTTTCGTGATCCGGTTCCGCAAGCTGTTGGGCGCGGTTTCGCTGCTGACGCTGACGGTCGCGACGCCCGCCGTCCCCGTTCTGGCGACGCCTGCGTCGACGGGCGCGCGTCCGCTGTACAAGGATGCTTCCGCCCCCATCGAATCGCGGGTCGACGATCTGCTCTCCCGCATGACGCTGGAGGAGAAAATCGCCCAGATCACGGCGGTGTGGACCGACAAGGTCAAGATTTTCGATGAGAGGTTGCAGCTCGACCCATCGAAACTGGCGCAGATCTTTCCCCATGGCATGGGGCAGTTCACCCGCCCGTCCGATGCCAAGGGGGCCTTTTCCCCCCGCGAAGTTCCCGGCCGAAATCCGCGCCAGACAGTGGCGCTGGTCAATGCGCTGCAACGCTGGGCGACGACGCGGACGCGGCTGGGCATTCCGATCCTGTTCCATGAGGAAGGACTGCACGGCTATGCGGCTGTTGGCGCTACCAGCTTTCCGCAGTCGATTGCCCTGGCCTCATCCTGGGACCCTGACATGCTGCGCGAGGTGAATGCCGTCATCGCCCGCGAAATCCGCTCGCGCGGCGTCAGCCTCGTCCTTTCCCCCGTGGTCGACATCGCCCGCGATCCACGCTGGGGCCGGATCGAGGAAACCTATGGCGAAGACCCCTATCTGGTCGGAGAAATGGGGGTGGCCGCTGTCGAGGGGCTGCAGGGCAAGGGACGTTCGCGCCTGCTGCCGCCGGGCAAGGTGTTCGCGACGCTCAAGCATCTGACCGGCCATGGCCAGCCCGAAAGCGGCACCAATGTCGGCCCTGCGCCGGTTTCCGAACGCGAACTGCGCGAGAATTTCTTTCCGCCCTTCGAACAGGTGGTGAAACGCACCGGGATCGAGGCGGTGATGGCCAGCTATAATGAAATCGACGGCGTGCCCTCCCACGCCAATCGCTGGCTGCTGCGCGATGTGCTGCGCGGCGAATGGGGCTTCAAGGGCGCGGTGGTCAGCGACTATTCGGCGATCGACCAGTTGATGAGCATCCACCATATTGCCGGCGATCTGGAACAGGCGGCGGGGCGCGCACTGGATGCGGGCGTGGATGCGGACCTGCCCGATGGCCTCTCCTATGCGACGCTCGGCCGGCAGGTGCGCGAGGGCAAGATCAGCGAGGCGCTGGTCGACCGCGCCGTGCGGCGCATGCTGGAACTGAAATTCCGCGCCGGCCTGTTCGAAAATCCCTATGCCGATGCGGCGGCGTCGGAGAAAATCACCAATAATACGCAGGCCCGCGCATTGGCGCTCAAGGCGGCGCAGCGCTCCATCACCCTGCTCAAGAATGACGGCATGCTGCCGCTGAAGCCGGAGGGCAGCATCGCCGTCATCGGCCCCAGCGCCGCCGTGGCGCGGCTGGGCGGCTATTATGGCCAGCCGCCGCATAGCGTCTCGATCCTCGAAGGCATCAGGGCCAAAGTCGGAACCCGGGCGAAGATCGTCTTCGCGCAAGGCGTCAGGATCACGGAGAATGACGATTGGTGGGCCGACAAGGTCGTCCGGTCCGATCCCGCCGAAAACCGCCGCCTGATCGCGCAGGCGGTCGAGGCGGCCCGTCATGCCGATCGCATCGTCCTGACGCTGGGCGACACGGAACAGTCGAGCCGCGAAGGCTGGGCCGACAATCATCTGGGCGACCGGCCCAGCCTTGATCTGGTGGGGGAGCAGCAGGACCTGTTCGACGCGCTGAAGGCGCTGGGCAAGCCGATCGCCGTGGTGCTCATCAACGGCCGCCCTGCCTCCACCGTCAAGGTTTCGGAACAGGCGGACGCCATTCTGGAGGGCTGGTATCTGGGCGAGCAGGGCGGCCATGCCGTGGCGGACGTGCTGTTCGGGGACGTCAATCCGGGCGGCAAACTGCCGGTGACCATTCCGCGCTCGGCGGGACAATTGCCGATGTTCTACAATGCGAAGCCCAGCGCGCGGCGCGGCTATCTTTTCGATACGACCGATCCGCTCTACCCCTTCGGTTTCGGCCTCAGCTATACGAGCTTCGACCTGTCCGCGCCGCGACTGTCGGCCGCGAAGATCGGCGTCGGCGGCACGGCCAGCGTGTCGGTCGACGTGCGCAATGGCGGCCAGCGCGAGGGCGACGAGGTCGTCCAATTATATGTGCGGGACAAGGTCAGTTCCGTCACCCGGCCGATCAAGGAACTGAAGGGATTTCAGCGCGTGACGCTGAAGCCCGGCGAGGTTCGCACAGTGACCTTCACGGTCGGGCCGGAAGCGCTGCGGATGTGGAACGATCATATGGACCGCGTGGTCGAGCCGGGCGATTTCGAGATCATGACCGGCAACAGTTCGGTCGCGCTCAAATCGGCAACGCTGACGGTGGTGCCATGAACGGTTTCGCGCGCCGGCAGGCGCTGGGCCTGCTCGCTTCGACCTCGCTGCTCGCCGCCGCGCCCGCCGCCGCGAAGGGGAGGGGCGGGCCGCTCTACAAGGATGCTTCCGCCCCCATCGACCTGCGCGTCAGGGACCTGCTGGCGCGCATGACGCTGGAGGAAAAGGTTGGCCAGATCATCGCGCTCTGGGCGACCAAGGCCGACATCATGGACGATCTGACCTTCTCTCCCGCCAAGGCGAGCAAGGCCTATCCCGACGGCTTCGGCCAGATCACCCGCCCGTCCGACCGCCGCGGCGCGCCGAACGGATCGACCCAGGCGGGCGGCGTGGGCGCGCGCTGGCGGACGCCCGCCGATACCGTCGCCTTCATCACCGCCGTCCAGAAATGGGCGACGGAGGAGACGCGGCTCGGCATTCCGGTGCTGTTCCATGAGGAGGCGCTGCACGGGCTCATGGCGACAGAGGCGACCATGTTCCCCATGGCGATCGGGCTCGCGGGCAGTTTCGACCGCCAGTTGATGGAGGATGTCCAGTCGGTCATCGCTCGCGAGGTGCGGGCGCGCGGCGTCCATCTGGCGCTGTCGCCGGTGGTCGACATTGCCCGCGACCAGCGCTGGGGCCGGATCGAGGAGACCTTCGGCGAAGACCCCTATCTCTGCGCCGAGATGGGCGTGGCCGCCGTGCGCGGCCTTCAGGGCGAGAGCAGCCGGATCGGCCCGGACAAGGTCATGGCGACGCTCAAGCACATGACCGGCCACGGCCAACCCCAGAGCGGCGAGAATATCGCGCCCGCGCCGATCTCCGAACGGGAACTGCGCGAGAATTTCTTTCCACCCTTCCGGGAGGTGGTGAAGCGCACCGGCATCGCCGCCGTCATGCCGTCCTATAACGAGATAGACGGCGTGCCTTCGCACCAGAACCGCTGGCTGCTGAACGACATATTGCGCGGGGAATGGCGTTTCGACGGCGCCGTGGTCAGCGACTATGGCGCGGTCCACGAACTGGACAGCATCCACCATGTCCAGCCCGACCCGGAGGCGGCGGCGCGCGCCGCGCTGCGGGCGGGCGTCGATTGCGAGCTGCCCGATGGCCAGACCTATCGGACGCTCGTCGAACAGGTCCGCGCGGGCAAGGTGCCGCTGGAGGCGGTCGATCTGGCCTGCACCCGGATGCTGACGCTCAAGTTCCGCGCGGGCCTGTTCGAAAATCCCTGGCCGCGCAAGGATCATGAGCGGCTGACCGGCAATGCGGAGGCGCGCGCGCTGGCGCTGAAGGCGGCGCATCGCTCCATCGTGCTGCTCGGCAATGACGGCACGCTGCCGCTCACGCCCGGCGCGCACCGGCGGGTTGCGGTGATCGGTCCCAATGCCGCCATTGCGCGACTGGGCGGTTATAGCAGCGTACCGCGCCAGACCGTCTCCCTGCTGGAGGGCGTGCAGGCGAAGCTCAAGGGCAAGGCGGAGGTCGTCCACGCCCAGGGCGTCTTCATCACGCGGAGCGAGGATCGCTCTGCGGACGAGGTGCTGCTGGCCGATCCGGCGGAGAACCGCGCCCTGATCGCGCAGGCGGTCGAGGTCGCGAAGACGGCGGACATCGTCCTGCTCGCCATCGGCGACACGGAACAGACCAGCCGGGAAGGCTTTGCGAAGAACCATCTGGGCGACCGCACGAGCCTGGACCTGCTGGGCGAGCAGAACGACCTGTTCGCCGCGCTGAAGGCGACCGGCAAGCCGGTGGTGGTGTGCGCCATCAACGGCCGCCCGCCCAGCTATCCCATGGTCGCGGATGGCGCCAATGCGCTGCTGGAGTGCTGGTATCCGGGGCAGGAGGGCGGCACCGCCATGGCCGACATCCTGTTCGGGGACGTCAATCCCGGCGCGAAGCTGCCCGTCACGGTGGCGCGCGACGCGGGGCAGATACCGATCTTCTACAACCGCAAGCCATCGGCCCGGCGCGGCTATGTGTTCGAGGATATTTCGCCGCTCTTCCCCTTCGGCTTCGGCCTCAGCTACACCCGTTTCGAATTCGGGCCGCCCCGCCTGTCGTCGCCGCGCATCGGCACGGGCGGCGAGGTGACGGTGGAGGTCGACGTCCGCAATGCCGGGCAGAGGGCAGGGGATGCGGTCGTGCAGCTTTACGTCCGCGACCAGACCGCCAGCGTCACCCGGCCGATCAGGGAACTGAAGGGCTTCGAACGCATAACGCTGGCCCCCGGCGAGAGCCGCGCCGTGCGCATGACGCTGGGCCCCGCCGCCTTCGCGCTCTGGAATCTCGACATGGAGGAAGTGGTCGAACCCGGCCTGTTCGACGTCATGACCGGGCCGGACAGTGAAAATCTCCAGAAAACCACGCTCGAAATCATCTGAACAGGATCATCCAATGCCCAAGATCATCGATGCCAAGGTCATCGTCACCTGCCCCGGCCGCAATTTCGTCACGCTCAAGATCATCACCGATGAGGGCGTCCATGGCGTGGGCGACGCGACGCTCAACGGCCGCGAACTGGCGGTGGGGAGCTATCTGGCCGACCATGTCGTTCCCTGTCTGATCGGGCGGGACGCGCACCGGATCGAGGACATCTGGCAATATCTCTACAAGGGCGCCTATTGGCGGCGCGGTCCCGTCACCATGACCGCCATTGCCGCGGTCGACATGGCGCTGTGGGACATCAAGGGCAAGATTGCGGGCCTGCCCGTCTATCAGCTCCTGGGCGGGGCCAGCCGGGAGGGGGTGATGGTCTATGGCCACGCCAATGGCACGACCATAGAGGATACGATCAACGCCGCGCTGGAATATCGGGCGCAGGGCTACAAGGCGATCCGCCTGCAATGCGGCGTGCCGGGCATGGCGTCGACCTATGGCGTGTCGAAGGACAAATATTTCTACGAACCCGCCGACGCCGACCTGCCGACCGAAAATGTCTGGAACACGTCCAAATATCTTCGCGTCGTTCCCGAACTCTTCAAGGCCGCCCGCGAAGCGCTGGGCTGGGACGTGCATCTGCTGCACGACATCCATCACCGCCTGACCCCCATAGAGGCCGGACGTCTGGGCCGGGACCTGGAGCCATATCGCCCCTTCTGGCTGGAGGATGCGACGCCGGCGGAAAACCAGGAGGCGTTCCGGCTGATCCGCCAGCACACCACCGCGCCGCTGGCGGTGGGGGAGATCTTCAATTCGATCTGGGACGCGAAGGACCTGATCCAGAACCAGCTTATCGATTATATCCGCGCGACCGTGGTGCATGCGGGCGGGATCACCCATCTGCGCCGGATCGCCGCGCTGGCCGATCTCTATCAGGTCCGCACAGGCTGCCATGGCGCGACCGACCTGTCGCCGGTCTGCATGGCCGCCGCGCTGCATTTCGACCTTAGCGTGCCCAATTTCGGCATTCAGGAATATATGCGGCACACGCCCGAGACCGACGCGGTCTTCCCCCATGCCTACACTTTCTCCGACGGCATGATGCATCCGGGCGAGGCGCCGGGCCTGGGCGTCGACATCGACGAGCAACTGGCCGCCGGATATGAATATAAGCGCGCCTTCCTGCCGGTGAACCGGCTGGAAGACGGCACGATGTTCAGTTGGTGATCCGTGCCTGCCCCTTCTTCTCCGTCATCCCCGCGCGGGCGGGTATCCATCTCCCGGCTTTGCGGCTGGATATGGGGCGTGAACCGGATCGCCGCCTGCGCGGGGATGACGGATCATAGGGACCGACCATGACCCGATCCATCCCCAAACCCTCCGGCAAGGTCCGCTGGATCGTCTGCGCCCTGCTGTTCGCGGCGGTGGTGCTGAGCTATGTCGACCGGCTGGTCCTGCCGACGCTCAAGCCCGATCTCCAGGCCCGCTACGGCTGGAGCGAGAGCGGCTATGCCGACCTCGCCATCTGGTTCCAGGCGGGCTACGGCATCGCCTATGTCTTCTTCGGGCGGCTGATCGACCGGATCGGGGCGCGGGCGGGCTATGCGCTGGCGGTGGGATTGTGGACCGCCGGCCACGTCATGCACATCTTCTTCACCTCGACGGCGGGGATGCTGCTTGCGCGCATTCCGCTCGCCATCGGGGAAGCGGGAACCTTCCCCGCCGCCATCGCCGCGACCAATGAGTGGTTCCCCAGGAAGGAGCGCGCCTTCGCCATCGGCATCTTCAATGCCGGGTCCAATGTCGGCGCGATCCTGACGCCGCTGATCGTGCCCGTCATCGCCGTCACCATGGGCTGGCGCTGGGCCTTCATCCTGACCGGCCTGCTGACGGTGGTCTGGCTGGCGGCATGGATCGGCTTCTATCGCCGCCCGCGGGAGAAGAAGACCCTCTCGCAGGAAGAACTCGCCTGGATCGAAGCCGACCCGCAGGAGCCGCAGCGCCCGGTCAAATGGCGCGCCCTGTTCCGCCATCGCCAGACCTGGGCCTATATCGCCGCGCGTTTCCTGATCGATCCGGTGTGGTGGACCTTCCTCTTCTGGCTGCCGGACTTCTTCAACAAGCAATATGGCGTCAAGATGCTGGACTTCGGTCCGCCGCTGATCGCCGTCTATCTGCTGGCGGACGTGGGGTCCGTCACGGGCGGCTGGCTGTCGTCGCGACTGATGGGCCGGGGCATGAGCATCAACCGCGCCCGCAAGACCGCGATGTTCTGCGCCGCGCTCTGCGCCCTGCCCATCGCCTTCGCCGCGCAGGCGCCGGGCCTGTGGGTCGCGGTCGGGCTGATCGGCCTTGCCTGCGCCGGGCACCAGGGATTTTCCGCCAATGTCTATGCGCTGCCGGGCGACCTCTTTCCCCGCTGGATGGCGGGATCGGTCGTCGGTCTTGGTGGGCTGTCGGGCGCCATCGGCGGCATGCTGATGGCGAAGTTCGCCGGCATGATCCTGGAAAGCGTCGGCAGCTTCCAGCCGATCTTCATCGTCGCGGCCTGCGCCTATCTGATCGCGCTGCTGGTCGTCCACCTCATCGTGCCGCGCTACGCGCCCGTCACCCTTTCGGAATCCCGTTCATGAAGCCGCTGAAGCTCCACCCCGACCGCCTTTTCCCTGCCGAACCGCGCACCCGCGACATCGCCCGCGCGCTCCATGCCACGGTTAGGGACCTGCCCATCGTCAGCCCGCATGGGCATACCGATCCGCGCTGGTTCGCCTATGACGATCCCTTCGCCAACCCGTCCGAACTGCTGATCGTGCCGGATCACTATGTGTTCCGCATGCTGATGAGCCAGGGCGTGAAGCTGGAGGAGCTGGGCGTTCCGACCAAGGATGGCAGCCCCACGGAAACCGATCCCCGCGCCATCTGGCACAGGTTCGCCGCCCATTATCGCCTGTTCCGCGGCACGCCGTCCCGCATGTGGCTCGATTGGGTCTTCGCCGAAGCCTTCGGCATCGATGTCCGGCTGGAGGCGGAGACTGCCGACCATTATTACGACATCATCGACGCCGCGCTGAAGACGCCCGGCTTCCGTCCCCGCGCTCTGTTCGAGCGTTATGATATAGAGGTCATCGCGACCACGGAAGGGCCGCTGGACCCGCTCGACCATCATCGGGCGATCCGGGCGTCCGGCTGGGGCGGCAGGGTGATCACCGCCTATCGGCCGGACCCGGTGATGGACCCGGCGGTGCGCGGCTTTGCCGACAATGTCCGCGCCTTCTGCGCCATGGCGGGGGAGGATGCGGGCAGCTTCGCCGGCTATCTGCGTGCCCATGAAAGGCGTCGCGCAGACTTCCGCGCCGCCGGGGCGACCTCCACCGATCATGGCCACCCCACCGCCTTCACCGCGCACCTCGGAAGGGCGGAGATCGAGGCGCTTTATGCCAGCGTCATGTCCGGTCCCGTCAGTGACCGCGACGCCGAATTGTTCCGTGGCCATATGCTGGTGGAAATGGCGCGCATGTCGATCGAGGACGGCATGGTGATGCAGCTCCATCCCGGCGTGCATCGCAGCCATAATGCAGCCGTGCTGGCGCGTTTCGGCAGGGACAAGGGCGGTGACATTCCGGCGGCCGGAGAGTTCGTCCAGGCGCTCAAGCCCCTGCTCGACCTCTACGGCAATGACCCGCGGCTGACGCTGATCCTCTTCACCCTTGACGAGGATGTCTATTCCCGCGAACTCGCGCCGCTGGCGGGCCATTATCCCGCCCTGAAGCTGGGCCCGCCCTGGTGGTTCCATGACAGTCCGGAAGGAATGCGCCGCTTCCGCGAGCGCGCGACCGAGACGGCGGGTTTCTACAACACGGTCGGCTTCAACGACGACACCCGCGCCTTCCTGTCGATTCCCGCGCGGCACGACATGGCGCGCCGGATGGACTGCGCCTGGCTGGCGCGGCTGGTGGCCGAACACCGGCTGGAAGAAGACGAGGCTTTCGAACTGGCCCGCGCCTTGTCCTACGACCTCGTGAAGCAGGCCTATAAGCTGTGAGGCGGCTATCCTCCGCGACGCTCGATACGCTGCCCGCCGATGTGATCCGGCCTGCCTATGATCGCACGGCGGTCGAGGCCGGCGTCGTCCATCTGGGGATCGGCGCCTTCCACCGCGCGCATCAGGCGGCGGTCTTCGATGATGTGCTGAATGCCGGCGACCTGCGCTGGGGCATCGTCGCCGCGTCCCTGCGCTCGCCGCAGGTGCGCGACCAGATGGCGCCGCAGGACGGCCTCTACACCATGCTGGTGCGCGACGGCGCATCCCGGCGGGCGCGGATCATCGGCGCGGTCCAGCGGGTCATCGTCGCGCCGCAGGAGCCGCAGGCGCTGCTGGACGCCCTGGCGTCGCCCGACACCCATGTCGTGACGCTGACCATCACCGAGAAGGGCTATAAGCTCGACCCCGCTACCGGCGCGCTGATCGAGGGTGATCCGCAACTGGCGGCCGATCTCGCCTCGCTCGCCGCGCCGCAGACGGCGCCGGGCTATCTGGTCGCGGCGCTGGCGATGCGGAAGGCGCAGGGTCTGCCGCCCTTCACGGCGATTTCCTGCGACAATCTGCCGCATAATGGGCAGCGGTTGCGCAATGCCGTGCTGGCGCTGGCGCGCCGCCATGATCGCGTGCTGGCGGAGTGGATCGCGGAAGAAGCGGCCTTCCCGGAGACGATGGTCGACCGCATCGTGCCCGCCACCACGCCGGAGGATGTCGCCGCGCTCGCCGCACGGCTGGACGCGGAAGACCGGGCGATGGTCAAGACCGAACCCTTCATCCAATGGGTGATCGAAGATCGGTTTTGCGGCCCGCGCCCCGAATTCGGGGCAGGGGTGCAACTGACGGCGGCCGTCGCCCCGTGGGAGGAGGCGAAGCTGCGCCTGCTGAATGGAGCCCACAGCGGCATCGCCTATCTGGGCGGCCTTGCGGGCATCGACCATGTGCATGACGTGCTGGCGCTTCCCCCGGCACGCGCCTTTGTCGAGGCGCTGTGGGATGAGGCGCAGACGACGCTGTCGCCGCCACCGGAACTCGACATCGCCGCCTATCGTGACGCGTTGATGGCCCGCTTCGACAATCCGACGCTGCGCCATCGCACGCGGCAGATCGCCATGGACGGATCGCAGAAGCTGCCCCAGCGCCTGCTTGCCCCCATCGCCGCGAGGCTGGCGGCGGGGCAGGGGATAGGGGCGCTGTCCCTGGCCGTCGCGGCATGGGTGCGTTGGCAGGCGGGACGGGACGATCTCGGCAAGGCGCATGTCGTCGACGACCCGCTGGCAGGCACGATCGCCGCCCGGCTCGCGGATGCCGACACGCCGGAGGAGCGGGTCGCCGCGATCCTGCGCCTCGACTCCGTGGTTCCGCCCGCATTGGCGGCGAATGCGGCTTTCCGCGTGGCGCTGGCCCGGTGGCTCGCCATCCTCGAAACGCAGGGCGCGCTGGCCGCGCTCGCCACCTTACAGGGGGAAATATGATGCAATTCGCCAGGATCGGCGCCGCGCTCACCGCCTTCGCGCTGGCCGCCACGGCGCAGGCCGAACCGCCCCGGCTCGTCAGGCAGGGCAGCGCCACCCAACTCAGCGTGCAGGGCAAGCCGATGCTGCTGATCGCGGGCGAGCTGGGCAACAGCAGCGCGTCGAGCGCGGCCTATATGGCGCCGCACTGGAAGCGGCTGAAGGCCATGCACCTCAACACCGTGCTGGCCCCTGTGTCCTGGGAACTGATCGAGCCGGAGGAGGGCAGGTTCGACTTTTCCTCGGTGGACGCGCTGATCCGTGACGCGCGGGCGAATGACCTGAAGCTGGTCATCCTCTGGTTCGGCGCGTGGAAGAACAGCATGTCGACCTACGTCCCCGCCTGGGTGAAGCGCGACCAGAGCCGCTTTCCCCGCGCGCAGCTTCCCAATGGGCAGGGCGTCGAAATCCTTTCCGCCATGGCGCCCGCGACGCTGGAGGCCGACCAGAAGGCCTTTGCCGCGCTGATGGCGCATATCAGGGCCGTGGACGACAGGCAGAATACGGTGCTGATGACCCAGGTGGAAAATGAGATCGGCATGCTGCCGGTCGCCCGCGACTATGGTCCCCTCGCCGATGCCGCTTTCAGGGGGCCGGTGCCCGCTGAACTCATGACCTATTTGCAGCAGCATCGCGACACGCTGGTACCGCAGATGAAGCGCCTGTGGGAGGAGCAGGGAAACAGGACCGCCGGCACCTGGTCCGAAGTGTTCGGCCCCGGCCATCAGGCGGAGGAAATCTTCACCGCCTGGCATTATGCGCGCTTTGCCGATGCCCTGACCCGCGCGGGCAAGGGCGCCTATCCCATGCCCATGTATGTCAATGTCGCGCTCAACCGCCCCGGTCGCCTGCCGGGCGAATATCCGAGCGGGGGACCGCTGCCGCACCTGATCGACGTGTGGAAGGCGGGAGCGCCCGCCATCGATTTCCTGGCGCCCGACATTTATTTCCCGAACTTCGTCGACATCGTGAACATCTACAAGCGGCCCGACAATCCGCTGTTCATCCCCGAAGCCAATAATGCCGACCATCCGCAGGTGCCCGGCAATGCCTTCTACGCCATCGGCAAGCTGGACGCGATCGGCTTCGGCCCCTTTTCCATCGAGTCGATCGACGAGAAGCCGGGGGCGCTGGGCGAGGCCTATGGCCTGCTGGAACAGCTCGCCCCCCCTATCCTCGCCGCGCAGGGTCTGGGCCGAATGTCGGCTTTCCGGCCGAAATCGCTCTATGACGAAACGCTGGTCTATGAGCCGGTGACGGAGACGATCGGCAATTACCGTTTCACCGTCGCCTTTGCCGACATCCAGAGACCCGTCGCCACTCCTGATACCGTTAACGCAGGCGGCATCGTCATTCAGACCGGGCCGGAGGATTACCTGATCGCCGGGCAGGGCATCACCGTCACCTTCGCCCCGGCCGGATCAGGACCGGGTCTCGCCGGGATCGACAGCGCCTGGGAGGGGCATTTCGACGCGCAGGGCCGCTGGATCGCCGGACGATTGCTGAACGGCGACCAGACCCATCAGGGGCGCCATATCCGGCTGCCCGCCGGTAATTTCCAGATCCAGAAGGTCCGCTTGTACCGTTACCAATAAAGACGCTTCCGGGCTTGACAAAAATAACTCAGGGTTTATCAAAGCCGCACTGATAGCGCTACCAGACAGGCTTACCGGATAGGCGGAAGCTGCGCTCAGGAGGGGATTTTCAAATGGCAGATTCTCACATTCGCTCTTTCCGCATCGCGCTTTGCGCAGCGTCGGCCTTCGGCGCGCTGACGCTGGCCCAGGCGGCGATCGCCCAGGACAGCGCGGCCCAGCCCGCCGCTCAACCTGTCGCCCAGCAGGACGAAGCAGCCGACATCGTCGTGACCGGCATCCGCGGCAGCCTGCAAAGCGCCACCAACGCCAAGAAGAACGCGGTCGCCTTCGGCGACTCCATCTTTGCCGAAGACATCGGCAAGCTGCCCGCCACCAACCTTGCTGAAACGCTGAACCGCATGCCCGGCGTGCGCCTGAACCGCGACATCAGCGGCGAAGGCACGCAGGTCGCGATCCGCGGCCTTGGCCCCAGCTTCACCCGCGTCCTGCTGAACGGCTCTCAGCTTCAGGTCGCGTCGGACGGCGGCACGAACGGCGGCAGCGCCAATCGCGAAGTCGACCTCGACTTCTTCCCGTCCGAACTCTTCACCCGCCTCGACCTTGCCAAGACGCCGTCGCCCTCTACGCTGGAAGGGGGCATTGCGGGCACCGTCAACCTGCGCAACGCCCGTCCCTTCGACAAGCCGGGCACCCATGTCACCGTGGTCGCGCAAGGCCAATATACCGACAGCAATGAAAAGCTGAGCCCGCGCGGCGCGATCGTGGCCAGCCATACGACCGACACTTTCGGCATTCTGGTCGGCGTGGCCGGCGTCAAGACCAAGACCCGCATCGATGGCTTCGACACGGTCGGCTGGACCGACGGCAATCTGGGTCCGGTCAATGGCGTCCCCGATTCGGGCGGCAACAACTTCTTCTGGGCTTCGACCGTCCCCGCCAATGCAGGTCACGGCCTTATCCCGGGCCAGCCGGTCGATGTCGTCGCGACCTCCGGCCTGACCCGCAGCCAGCTCAGCACCGCGCTGCTGCCCCGCCTTGGCCGCAATACGCTGACGGTCGGCGACCGTTCGCGCATTTCAGCCCTGGCCTCTCTTGAATGGCGGCCCAGCGATACGCTGCACTTCGCCCTCGACGGCATCTGGGCAAAATCGAAGCGTGACTATTCGCGCATCAACATGAACTGGCAGGTCCGCAACTCCGGCCCCGGCACGGGAGCGCAGGCGACCGGCGGCATGATTCCGATCGATCTCACCGTCGACGACAACGGGGTCGTGACTTCGGGTACCTTCGCCAACTCTTCCTTCTTCCTGGAGGCGAGCGAGTTCAAGCAGACCACCAAGTTCTGGAACATCAATCCCAGCCTGAGCTGGCAGCCGACCGAAACCCTGAAGGTCGACCTCAGCGCCAATTATTCCAAGAGCCGCTTCTTCCGCGAGCAGCCGACCTTCGCGTTCCAGACGCCGCCCAATTCGGGGGTCGACGTCTATTATGACAATCTGCAAGGCTATTATCCGTCGATCACCACCAATGTCGACCTGAACGACCCCAATCTCGGCTGGCAATGGTATCGCCAGAACATCGCGCTGGTTCGCCGCAAGACGGAAACCAAGGGCGCGCATCTGGACGTCATGCTGGGCGACGCCATGTTCAACGTGAAGGTCGGCGCCGCCTATGACCGGGCGACTCGCTCGATCCGCGCCTATGACAACAGCCCGGCCTATCAGCTTTCGGTCTGCGGCACGGGCTGCACCGGCGCCACCGGATCGATCCCTACCAGCGCCATTCCGCAATATCTGATGCCGATGACGGTCGGCAATTTCGGGCATCTGGCGGGCCGGAATATCGGCTATAACGCCTTCATCATGCCTGATTTCGGCGCGATCAAGGATGCGACCGACTATTACAGCTATCGCGACAGCGCGCCGGAAACGCGCGGCGCGGTGACGGGCGGCGCGACCGGAGACATGGATGAAAAGGTCTGGGGCGCCTATTTCGAACTGAACGGCGTCACCACCATCGCGGGCCGCGACCTGCACGTCAATGCCGGCATGCGCTACGCCGCCACCAACCAGCTGGTGGTCGGTCCCAGCCAGGTGGGCACGGCGATCGTCGACATCACCTCGCGGTCGAAATATGATAATTTCCTGCCATCGATCAACCTGACCTACGACATTGCCGACAATGTGAAACTGCGCGCCTCCGCCTCGCGGACCATGACGCGCCCGGATGCGAGCCAGATCCTGCCGGGCGTGACCTTCACCGATCCCTCGGCTCTGGTGGCGACCGCCGGCAATCCGACGCTGAAGCCCTATACTTCCGACAATTACGATCTGGGCGGCGAAATCTACACGGGCGGCATCGGCTATGTCGGGCTGTCGCTGTTCCAGAAGAATGTCCAGGGCTTTACCGTCACCCAGTCCCAGGATGTCACCTTCGGGTCGCTCAATATTCCCTATGACAGCCTGATCGCGACCCAGCAGCAGGCGCTGACCAACCGCGCGGCGTCGACCGGCGTGGCGATCAACGACCTGATCGTTTCGGTGAACCGGCCGATCAACCTCAGCGACCTCAAGATCAAGGGCATCGAGGCGACCTGGGTGCAACCGCTCGACTTCCTGGTGAAGGGCCTTGGCTTCTCGGCCAACGGCACCTACCTCAAGCAGTCGTCGAAGCTGATGCCGGGTCAGGCGACCAGGCTGGTTGCGACCGGCGTTTCCAAATGGTCGTATAATCTCCAGGGCTTCTATGAAAATAACGGCCTCTCGGTCAGCCTGAACTATGTCTGGAACGACAAGTCAATCGCGGTCAACGCGCCGCAGAACGGCATTACCGGCGCCGCCCTGCGCAATGATGCCCGCGGCCAGCTTGATCTGTCCGCCGGTTATCAACTGCCTTTCCTCAACAAGGCGATGCGCCTGACGCTGGATGTGCTCAACATCACCAACGAACCGATCCGCACCACCTTCGAATATGATAATGCACCCTATTCGATCTACTATCCGGGCCGGACGGTGCTGGCGGGCATCCGCGCGAATTTCTGATCCTCCCCCAAGGAGCCTGGGGCCGGTTGCAAGACCGGCCCCTTTCTTTCGTTCTGACGAGGACAAGCCCATGCGGTTGACCTTTGCGGCTTTTCTGTTCCCGCTCGCGGCCTGCATCGCGGGCCCGGCTCTGGCGGAGCCATGCGCAGGGCGTTGGACTGCGGCCTGGGCCTCTGCCCAGATGGCGCCCACCGGGGACAATGCGCTGGCGCCGGGCATGCTGGCGGACAGCAGCCTGCGGCAGATCGTCCGGCCCTCCATGGCGGGGGACCGGCTGCGGGTGCGCCTGTCCAATCTGATGGGCGCCGCGCCGCTGCACATAAGGGGCGCCAGCATCGCGCGCGCGCTGCGGGCCGGATCGCCGGCCATCGATGCGAAGACCCTCCTTCCGCTCCGCTTCGACGGGCGCAGCGATGTGACGATCCCGGCCGGCGCGGATTATCTGTCCGATCCGGTGGCGCTGCCGGTCCGCGCCTTTGACGATCTGGCGATCAGCATCGCCTTTGGGGAGGAGCCTTCGGGCCAGACCTCCCACCCCGGATCGCGGGCGACCTCCTGGCTGCTCAAGGGCGATCATCTGACCGACCCTGCCATGGCGGGCGCGCAGGCGGTGGAGCACTGGTTCTCCCTGGCCGCGCTGGAGGTAGAGCGCTGCACGGCGGCGAAGCTGATCGTCGCACTGGGCGATTCCATCACCGACGGGAGGGGGTCGACCACGGATGGCAATGACCGCTGGACCGACAATCTCGCCCGGCGGCTTCAGGCCGATCCGGCGACACGGCATCTGGCGGTCGTCAACCAGGGCATAGGCGGCAACCGCCTGCTGAACGACGGCCTTGGCCCCAACGCGCTTGCCCGGCTCGACCGCGATGTGCTGGCGCAGCCGGGCGTGCGCTACCTGATCCTGCTGGAGGGGATCAACGACATCGGCACGCTGACGCGCGAAGCGCCGGTCAGCGATGCCGAACATGCCCGGCTGGTATCGCGCATCATCGGGTCCTATCGCCAGATCGTCATGCGGGCGCGGGCCCGGGGCATCAAGGTGATCGGCGGAACCATATTGCCCTTCATGGGCAACGACTATTATCATCCCGACGCCCGCAACGAAGCCGACCGGCAGGCCGTCAACCGCTGGATTCGCGAACCGGGGAATTTCGACGGCGTGATCGATTTCGACCGGGCGGTGCGCGATCCCGCTCGCCCCGACCGCCTGCTTCCCCGCCATGATGTCGGGGATGCGCTGCATCCTTCGCCCGAAGGCTATCGGGCCATGGCCCGGGCGATCCCGCTCGATCTGTTCAGATAGCGGGGGTCGGGCGAGCTCGTCCGTCTCGCCCTTCTGCCCGTCATCCTTTCGGGCAGGGCGGATTGCCAATGGCGATCCAGCCGCATTATGAATCGACACGGACGATATTGTCGGACTTAATAGCGCAAGCCTGCCAAGGAAGAACCGGCCCATGGACGACATGACCAGCACCCCGGCCGATCCCTTTGCGGCGCTGGGCCAGCGCGACCATCCGCTGCGGGCTTCCCTCTCGCGGGAAATGCATATTCGCGGCCTGCCCCGTTTCGATGCGCCGGCCCTCGCGCTGCAATTCGTGCTGCTGGTCGACGAGCAGCAGGCCGAGCAGGGCATCGCCCTGCTGTCCCACCGCTTTCCCGCCCTCAAGGCCGGTGATCGCTTCCTTGCCGCGCGGATCGGCGACCTCCATTTTTCCTGGGAGCGTCATACCGAATTCATGACCTACAGCTTCCTCGCGCCGGTCGAGGGCGCGACGCTGTTCGACCTCGCGCCATTTGGCGATGTGCCAGCATGGATGGCGGACATGCCGGGCCGGGTGATCCGCTCCACCCAGATCGCCATGGTCATGGACGAACCGCCCTCCGCGGCGATCGCCGCCCATTTCGCGATAGACGACCTCATCATATCCGACGTTGCGGACGGCCATGCCCGCATCTGGAGCGACTTCCGCCTGCATGCCGACGGCTTCGGCCGGCTGCTCATCCACGACAAGGGGCTGCAAGGCGGCGAAAGCTCGCAACTGGTCCAGCGGCTCCAGGAACTGGGCAATTACCGCAAGATCGCCTTGCTCGGCCTGCCCGAGGCGCAACAGGCGACCCCCTTGCTCACCGCGCTCGAACAGCGGCTGACCGCGATCACGAGCCGCGTCGCGCAGAAGGATGCGGATGCCGATCAGGTGCTGGAGCAACTTTCCGCCTTGAGCGCGGAGCTGGCCGGGATCGTGGCGCGCACCCGCTACCGCATGAGCGCAACGCAGGCCTATGCGGAAATCTGCCGCGACCGCCTCCGCCGTCTCGCCGTCGTGCCGGTGCGGGGTTACCGCTCGCTCGACGATTTCACCGAGCGGCGCCTGCTGCCGGCCATGCGCACCTGCGATGCCTTCACCCGCCGGCTGGAGGATCTGGCGCAGCGGACCGCCTGGACCAGCGCCTTGCTGCGCACGCGGGTCGACACCGCCCTTGCCCGCCGCAACCGCGACCTGCTGGCGTCCATGGACCGCCGGACCGCGCTGCAATTGCGGCTCCAGCATACGGTGGAAGGGCTGTCGGTGGTGGCCATCAGCTATTATGCCCTTGGCCTTTGGCACCATCTGAAGGAAGCGCTGGAGCTTCAGGGATGGCATTTGCCCGCCTGGATCGATGTCGCGCTGTTCCCGGTGACGATCATCACGGTCTTCCTGGGGATCGGCCAGATCAGAAAGGTGAAGCGTCCATCCGGCGACGCGCATTAGGACCGATCGACATTCAGGTTCATGGCGGCCTGCAATGGTTGAATCGAGTCACCTGCCCAGCTTCCATTCCGTGCTTCCGGTGCTCGCTTACTTTGAATATGCTGCGCTCCGGGTCACGGAAAACTGCCATTTTCGGCCCACCCTGAACTGAATCGGCCCCAGGAATTTCCGGTTCGGTGGAACCCTGTTTGTGCCATGCCTCCCCTCAGTTCCGGGCATAGAGATAGGCGGCAATGTCGCGTGCCTGACGCTCCGACAGGCCCTGTTCGGGCATGCCGCTTCCGGGCCGCAGCGCCTGCGGATGCATCAGCCATCGCACCATTGTCTCCGGATCGTTGGGGAGCGAACCGGCCAGGCTTGCGCGTTGGCCGACATGGGTCAGGTCCGGCCCCACCATGCCGTTCGCGCCGTCGATGCCGGGAATGACATGGCAGGCGCCGCAGCCATGGCGATAAAGGGCGGCCCGGCCCCTTTCCGAATGTCCGCCGGTCATGGCGTCGGCGCGGGTTTCATCGGCGGACCTGGTTTCCAGATGGATCGCGCCGCCCGCCACAAGCGTGACGCAGACCGCGAGCAGAAGGATCGCTGCCAGCCAGACGAGGCTTGAGGGGACGGGACGGCTAGCCATATGCAGGCCTCGGCACTTTGCGGGTGACGCGCATCGCTGCGTCGGCATGGACGAGACAGCCCGGCGGCGGCGCTGGAAGGATCACGCCTATCCGAGGCATGGCGGCACGATCAGCAATGCGAGGGTCTGGAAGGCGCTCGCCAGCGCGAATATGCCCGCGACGGCGAGGGCGAGCCTGGCCAGCCAGGGATGGGAAAGGGGGCCATGCGACCCTGTCAGGGGCCAGGCGATGCGCGCCGCCAAGGCGCAAAGGGCGATGCTGACCACCCCCCAAGCAAGGCCGATCCGCCATCGCCCGCAATCGGCATGGAGCAGTGCGGAAAGGCCCTGTTCGAACAGGAACCAGGTCATCGGCGGCAGCAGCAGGCCGATCCAGGCCCGCGCCCGGATGCTGAGGCGGCTGGGCGTCATAGCGCCCTCGGCGCCCAGTAGATGAGGGCATAGACGGGCAGCCAGCATAGGATCACGAAGGTCCAATAATTGGAATTGTCCTCCACATCCGCGAACTGATCGTCTCCGACCTCATGGGTGAAAAGCCAGACGCCCAGCACTACCGTGTCGAACCAGTCGGTGACGACATGGGTGGTGTGGAGGATGAGGAGCGTCCAGACGATCGATCCATAGGCGTCCTGATGCCAGGATATGCCGAGATGCGCGAACTCGAACGCGCGGGGTATGAAGAGCAAGGCTGCGATGACCGCCATCGCCAGCGTACCCCAGCGAACGCCGCCCAGATGCTTCTTCCTGGCGCAGCGCAACACCCAGACATTGGGCACCGCGCTCAGCAGCAGGCCGATGGTGAAGATCGCGCTCCACAAAAGTCCGGGCAAGGCGTCGCCCTTGGGCGGCCAGGCAGGAGCCTGGGTCATAAGGTAGAGATAGGCCGCGGCGGCGAGTGCGAAGCCGGTCCCCTCTATGACCATGAAGCCGATATTGCCCCACCAGACCAGATGGCGCGGGCCCGATGCGCTTTCCGGCAGGGGGGAAAGATCGCCGACGATCCGGATGGAGCGGGAAGGACTCATGCATTCACCCCCAATGGTCCCGATCGGGAGCGGGGCCGGCTGGGCCAGAACCATCCCGTCAGGGTGGCGGCGACCGGCGCCGCGCCGACGACAATGGCCCAAGGCGTGAAGATGCTGCCGATGAACATGGCGGAAACGGCGAGCGCCGCCAGCAGCGGCCAGATCGACGGCGCGGCGCTCTTCTGCCTGTAGAGGGGAATGGCGTCGGTCACGGACGTCACCAGCACTTCGCGCCGGTCCGGGCGAAGGCCGTCCATGACGTCGAGCCGCCCGGCATCGTCCCACATCGGGGTCAGGCCGTGCACCACGGGCACATGCGCCATGTTGTACGGCGGCGGTGGGGAGGGGGACGCCCATTCCAGCGTCGATCCGCCCCATGGGTCGTCGCCCGCCGGCTTGCCGCGCCAATAGGCCCATAGCGCATTGCCCACAAAGACGAGCCCGCCCGCCACGGCGATGGCGCTGCCAGCGGTCGCGACCTGGTTCAGCGTTTCCCAGCCCATGCCGGGCGGATAGGTATAGACGCGACGGGGCATTCCCATCAGGCCCAGGAAATGCATCGGCATGAAGCCCAGGTTGAAGCCGCCGACGATCAGGACGAAGGCGACCTTTCCCCAGCGTTCCGACATCAGCCGCCCGGTCGCCTTGGGGTACCAATAGGCAAAGGCCCCCAAAAGCGGGAAGATCGCCCCGCCGATCAGCACATAATGAAGATGCGCCACCACGAAATAGGTGTCGGTGAGTTGCAGGTCGAGAGCGGCCGACGCGGTCATCACGCCTGAAAGGCCGCCGATGATGAAGGTCGCGACGAAGCCCAGAATCCACAGCATCGGCGTCGCAAGACGGATTCTGCCGAGCCAGATCGTCGCGATCCAGCAGAAGATCTGCAATCCGGCGGGCAGCGCGATCGCCATGCTGGCGGCGGTGTAGAAATCATTGCCCAGGCGGGGCAGGCCGACGGCGAACATATGGTGCACCCACAGGCCGAAGGCCAGCGCGCCGATGGAGATCATGGAGAGGACGAGGGCGGCATGGCCGAACAGCGTCCGCCGCGAAAAGGTCTCGACGATGGAGGATATGAACCCGGTGGCGGGCACGAAGATGATATAGACTTCCGGATGCCCGAAGAACCAGAAGAGATGCTGGAACAGAAGCGTGTCGCCGCCCCCGGCGGGCGAGAAGAAATGGGTCGAGACGAGCCGGTCGGCGATCAGCATGGAGGTGACGAGCATGACCGCCGGCATGGACAGGATCGTCATGATCGATGCGATCAGCATGGCCCAGAGGAATACCGGCATGCGGGTCAGCGTCATGCCCGGGGGCCGCATCTTGAGGATGGTCGCCGCGACATTGACCGAGGCGGCAAGCGCGGCAACCTCCGTGAAGGTGATCATCTGCGCCCAGATGTCGGCGCGATGCCCCGGGCTGTAGGATGGACCTGAGAGCGGGGGATATTCGAACCAGCCAAGGTCGGGCGTGATGTCGATCGCATGGGCGATCCACAGGGTCAGGACGCCGCCGAAATAGAGCCAGAAGCTGAAGGCGCCAAGGCGCGGGAAAGCCATGTTGCGCGTGCCAAGCATCAGCGGCACCAGCCAGAAGGCCATGGCCTCCATCAATGGCACGGACACCAGGAACAACATGGTCGAACCGTGCAGCGAAAAGCTTTCATTGTAGAGCTGCGGGCTCATGCGGGTGTTTTCGGCGACCGACAGCTGCCATCGCATGTCGAGCGCGAGCATGCCGGCCAGGAACATGAGGAACAGCGCCGTGACGATGTAGCGCGCGGCGATGCGCTTGTGATCGACCGTGGTCAGGAAACCCCACAGGCCCGGCGGGTCGCGCCACCTTTCGTCCAGCCGTTCGATCAGGGTCGCGTCGGCGGTCATCTGAGCCTCGCCAGATAGGTGGCGAGCGCATCGGCATCCGCAGGCGGCAGCGGCACGGCCGGCATCGACGTACCGGGCTTCAACGCCTGGGGCTGCGCGATCCAGCCTTGCAGCGCGCCCCGCGTCATGGGCAGCGTGCCGGCGGCGATGGACCTTCGCGCGGCGACATGGGTGAGATCGGGTCCCGCCCGGCCTGTTGCCGATGTGCCCCTGATCCTGTGGCAGGCCGCGCATTTCGTCGCGAAGAGCTGGGCTCCGCGCCCTGTGGCGGGCGCGCCGGATGCCGCCGGGGCTGCCTGGGTCTTCAGCCAGAGGTCGAAGTCGGCAGGCGCTTCCACCTTCACATCGAAGGCCATATGGGCATGTTGCGCGCCGCAAAATTCCGTGCAGGCCCCGCGAAACCAGCCCGTTCGACGCGGCGTCAGGTCGAGAAGGTTGCGGCGGCCGGGAATCATGTCGATCTTTCCGGAGACGTTCGGCACCCAGAAACTGTGAATGACATCTCCCGACGCAAGCTCGACCCGTGTCGTGCGGCCCAGCGGCAAATGGAGTTCGTTGGCGGTTTCGATCCAGCGCCCGCTCGCCGGATCGCGATATTCGATCCGCCACCACCATTGATGCCCGGTCACGCGCACGGCCATGGCGTCCTTCCCGCGGGTTGCGAACAGGGCGCGGTCAGCGAAGAAGCTGACGGTGATGAGGATGGTGAGTCCGACGACGATGATCCCCGCCGCGACATGGAGGGCGCGGTCCACCCGCGTTTCAGCGCGTCCTTCATCCTTTTGGCGGCGCGAGCGGGCGCGCATGACGGCCCAGACGAGCCCGCCCATCACCAGCAGATAGACCAGCCCGCAGACCACCGTCATGACGATCAGAAGCATGTGGAGAGCGGACGCCTGATCCCCTGCCGGGGCGAGCGGCGACTGGACGCCGGTGCAGGCGGACAGGATCAGCATGGCGATGACCGATGTCGATCGTCTCATTGCGGGCCGGACCATGCCGATCCCTGCGGCTCGCCCTTCTGGTCGAGCAGGAGCCGCCGCCGCTTTTCGGGATAGTGCAGCGGCAGATCGCGGACATAGGCCGTGATCTGCCAAAGCTGCTCGACCGGCACACGTCGGCCAAAGGCGCCGCCATGGCCCGTGGCGATCGACCGGTAGACGTCCGCGAAGCCCCCGCCCTGAACCCATTGCCCATCGGACAATCGGGCGCCGCCCTTTGCCTGTTCGCTGTGGCAGGGCGAACAGCCATACCAGGCGAAATAGCGGCCGCCCTGCGCGATCTGGTAGAAATTCCCCTGATAGGCGTCGATCCGCGGGTCCGCATTGCCATGCGGCGCCGTCTGCGGCAGGCCGGGGCCCAGGTCGCGCGCTTCCTGGCTGCATCCGCCGAGCAGGATCGCCATCAATGCCGCTGCCCCACGCTTCCGCATCTCAGATGACGATGCGGACGGGAACGCCCTTGGCCGCAGGGGTCTTCGACTGCTCGTCGTGGTACCAGAGCGGAACCAGGGGATTCATTTCCGGATAATATGCGCCCAGACAGCCGCGCGGCAGCAGGAAGGGCGTGACCGCCAGGCCGTCGACCTGACGATGAACGCCATCCCCGGCATCGCTCGCCAGGCTGACGACTTGGCCCGCCCGAAGGCCGGCGGCTCCCATATCCTCAGGGTTCATCAGCACGACGTCACGTGTTCCTTCGATGCCGCGCAGCCGGTCGGAATAGCCGTAGATCGTCGTGTTGAACTGGTCGTTCGACCGCAAGGTCACCAGCCTGTAACGGCCCACCGCCGGTTCGAAGCCGACCGAACTCATCGTCTTGGGAACGGTGAACTGCGCCTTTCCGCTCTCGGTCTTCCAGATCCGCTCCCGCGCCGAATTGCCGCGGTAGAAGCCGCCGGGCGTGAACACCCTGTCGTTGAAGTCGTGGAACTGGTCCGGGTAGCTTTCCTCGATCCTGTCCCTGATCCTGGCATAATCCGCCGTCCATGCGTCCCATTCCAGCTTTGGATTGGGGGGAAGCGTCGCCTTCGCCATTCCGGCCACGATCGCCACTTCCGACTTCAGATGGTCGGAGGCGGGCTTGTTCTTGCCCAGCGAGCCGTGGATGCAGGAGAGAGAATCCTCCATCGTCACCGCCTGCGGGCCGGATGCCTGCATGTCTTCCTCGGACCGTCCAAGGCACGGCAGAAGATAGGCGATTTCGCCGTTTATGAGGTGACTGCGGTTGAGCTTGGTCGCGATCTGGACCGTCAGGCGCAGATGCTGCCAGGCCGCCTCCATCTTCTCGCGTTCCGGGATGGCGCGGACGAAATTGCCCCCCAGGCCGATAAAGGCCTTCACCTCTCCCGACAGGATTTTCTCGCACGCCTTCACCGTGTTCATGCCCTCTTCCCGCGGCGGGTCGAAGCCATATTGCCGGGCGATCCTGTCCAGCGGCACCAGTTCCGGCTTTTCGGAAATGCCGACCGTCCGCTGGCCCTGCACGTTCGAATGGCCGCGGACCGGGGATATGCCGGTGCCGTCGCGGCCAATATTGCCCTTGAGCAGCCACAGATTGGTGAGCGCCGCAAGATTTTCGAAGCCATGGACATGCTGGGTCAGGCCCATGCCGTACATGGCGATGGAGCGGGGAGCGTCGATGTAGATCTGCGCCGCCTGCCGGAGGTCGGCGCGAGCAAGGCCGCTCTCGCGCTCGATCTCCTCCCAGCCTGTCGCCTCGACATGGGCCTTGAGCGCTTCGAATCCGGTGCAGTGCTGCTCGATGAAGTCGATGTCGAGGACGTGGCGCTGTTCCTCGCGCCACTTCCTTTCTTCCTCGGCAAGGACATGCTTGATCAATCCGGTGATGGCGGCAATGTCCCCGCCGGCCTTGACCTGCAGATAGAGCGTCGAGATCTGCGTCGCCTTGGGCGTCAGCATTTCGGTCGGGCTCTGGGGATTTTTGAAGACCTCCAGACCCTTTTCGCGGATCGGGTTGAAGGTCACGATCTTCACCCCGCGTTTCACGGCTTCCTGCAGAGGATGCAGCAGCCGCGGGCTGTTGGAGCCCGTATTCTGTCCGAAGAAGAAGATCGCGTCGCACAGGTCGAAATCGGCCAGCACGCAGGTGCCGACCGGGGAGCCGATGAGCTTCTTGAGCGCGACGGACGTCGTCTCATGGCACATATTGGAACTGTCCGGCAGGTTGTTGTGACCATAGGCCCGGGCGAACAGGGCATAGAGATAGCTTGTTTCCAGGCTGGCCCGCCCCGATGAATAGAAGACGGCGGCGCGGGGATCGATGGCCTTGAGTTCCCTGCCGATCGCCTCGAACGCCTCTTCCCAGGAACAGGGCACATAGCGGTCGCTCGCCCGATCGAATCGCATCGGATGGGTGAGCCGCCCAAGCTGCTCGAGGTCGTGGTCCTTCCATGTCCTGAGCTCGCCGACCTTGTGCCTGGCCAGCACTTCGGGCGTGCAGCGGCGGCTGGTCAGTTCCCATAGCGTGGCCTTGGCCCCGTTCTCGCAAAATTCGGCGGCATGCGGATGGGCGGGCTTGGTCCAGGCGCAGGACACGCACATGAACCCCTTGACCTTGTTTTGCCGGCGCAGCGTGTTGAGGACGGCCGGCGTCGGCTTCTCGCGCCAGGCGATTTCGGCCATGCCCTTGATCGAACCCCAGCCGCCTTCCGCGCCGTCATAATGAACGGTGTCGTCTTCATCGCCCATGGCACGACCCTCCTGTCGCTTCTCTATCGGTTTATTACGCAGCGCGAACTAACCTGGGTTGGACGCCGGTCGGGCGAGGCTGATTTGTTTCTGTTTCATGTCCCGAACGGTTTGAGGGCAGAGACGTTCCAAGGATCGGCGTCGGCCGGTTCAGGCGGACGAGGCGGCCGCCTTGCTCCCGGGCTAACCGCGCGCCAGGCCGGGGCCGACATGTCCGACGGGCGCCGGATCGCCGCGGGAATAGGTGCCGACCAGCACGCCCACCCCCAGCACCTGGCCGTCCATCGCCTTGACGATGTCGGACCGGCCGGGCCCCGGCCCCAGATCAATGGCCTGCGCCAGGGCGAAGAGCTGGAAAATATAATCATGCTCGCCATGGCCCGTCGGCGGGTCCGGCGGAAGCCAGGCCTGGGCAAGATAGCTGTTTCGGCCAACGGAACCGACAGTGGCCTCCTTGCCCTCCGCAATCTCCCCCTCGTCCACCTGGCGGAGATCGCCGGGCAGATCCCAGAGCAGGCCATGGACCAGCGGATTGGGTGTGGGCGCGTCGGGGTCCTCGACGATCAGCGCGATGCTGGCCGTGCCTGCCGGCACCTCACCCCAGACAAGCGGCGGGGATACCCCTTCGCCATCCGCCGTGAAGCGGATCGGCAGCCGGCCGCCGGCAGCGAAAGCCGGGCTGGACAGCGGGATCATGGGCGCCGTTCCCTGCAGCCCGGCCCTGACGATGGCCAGCCTTTCATGGCCGGCGCGGACATTGGTGAAGATCCTGCCTATCCAGGCGGGAATATGTTCGAGCATCGGCTGGCTCCATGGCTCCGGTCATCGACTGAAGGGAAAACTTCAGCCGCGTGCAGGACGTTCCATCGCGATGAGTCGCGCCGCGCTATAATCCATAACCCGAGAGACATGGATTAAAGGATGGCGCCATCCGGAAGGACGGCGCCGGTCCAAATTGTTATCTCTATCCGTCTTAGAGGACTTCGAGAGCCACGGCGGTCGCTTCGCCGCCGCCGATGCAGAGCGCCGCGACGCCTTTCCTGAGGCCGCGGGCCTTCAATGCCGCCACCAGCGTGGCGATGATGCGCGCGCCGCTGGCGCCGATGGGATGACCCAGTGCGGTGGCGCCGCCATTGACGTTGATCCTGTCATGCGGAATGTCGAGGTCGCGCATCGCGATCATGGCGACGGCGGCAAACGCCTCGTTCACTTCGTAGAGATCGACGTCCCCGGCGGACCAGCCCGCCTTCTCCAGCACCTTGCGGATCGCGAAGACCGGGGCAGTCGTGAACAGCGCGGGGGCATGGGCATGGGATGCGGTGGCGACGATGCGCGCCTCCCTGGCAAGGCCAAGCTTCTCAGCGACATCTGCACGGGTCAGCACCAGCGCGGCTGCGCCGTCCGAAATGGAGGCGGAGGACGCCGCCGTGATCGCACCGTCTTTGGCGAAGGCGGGCTTCAGCGAGGGTATCTTCTCCGGCTTCGCATTGCCGGGCTGTTCGTCCTTGTCGACCTGGACCTCGTCGCCGCGCGTCCTGACGGTGACAGGCACCACCTCCGCAGCGAAGGCGCCGCTGTCGATCGCCGCATTGGCGCGGGCGAGGCTTTCGACCGCATAGGCATCCATTTCCGCGCGGGTGAACTGATAATCGCGGGCCGTGTCCTCGGCAAAGGCTCCCATGGGCTTGCCGCGATCATAGGCGTCCTCCAGCCCGTCCATCATCATCGTGTCGATGACCCGATCATGGCCGATGCGCGCGCCGGAACGGTGCTTGGGCAGGGCATAGGGCGCATTGGTCATGCTCTCCATGCCGCCGGCGACGACGATGTCCACGGCCCCGGCGCTCAGCGCTTCGGCCGCCATGATTGCCGCCTGCATGCCCGAACCGCACATCTTGTTGACCGTCGTCGCCTCCACCGACTGGGGCAGGCCCGCGCCAAGCGCCGCCTGCCGCGCGGGCGCCTGGCCGAGGGCGGCGGGCAGGACGCAGCCCATATAGATGCGGTCGATGGCCTCCGGCGCGGCGCCGGAGCGCTCGACCGCCGCCTTCACCGCAACGGCGCCCAGTTCCGGCGCTGAAACGCTGGAAAGTGCGCCCTGAAAGCTGCCCATGGGCGTCCGGGCATAGCCAGCGATGATGATGTCCTTGCTCATATCTCTTTCCTCAAGCGGTTCAGGGACGAACCCAGCACTGGATCATGCCGCGAATCGTGACGAGGGTTTCCGTCCGTATCGCCCGCCTCTTCTCCCATCCCGGCAATGCGTGCAACGGGCGCACCGATATTCCTTCGAGCGCTGTCCACGTTCACGCACGCGATCAGCGGCATATTTTTTGCCCTAAGCCTATGAGCCAGGCAAGAAATTGAGTCCTTGGGTCGACCAGGATCAGGTTCTATGTTGCGGGTTCCACTCGTTTCGCAGGGAAAGGCCATGAATCCGTTTCCTCAGGATATTTTTACCGAGCCAACCGGCGTCGACCCCGACACGCTCGCCAATCTGGGACCGCTGGCGAGGCTGGCCGGTCGCTGGGAGGCCCATAAGGGCGTTGATATCAACCCCAAGGCAGACGCTCCCGAGCGGCGCGTGTTCGTTGAGCGTGTTTCGTTCGATGCCATCGATCCTCAAACCAACGGGCCGCAGCTTTTCTACGGCCTGCGCTATCACACCCATATCACGACCGGGGAAGAGGACATTACCTTCCACGATCAGGTCGGTTACTGGCTATGGGAACCGGCGACCGGGCTGATCCTGCAGACGTTGGCTATTCCACGTGGGCAGGTGGCGCTGGCCGCGGGCCACGCCAAGGTCGGCGACGACAATTTGTCGCTGGTCGCGACACGCGGTCAGACGCAATATGGGATATGCTCGACCGCTTTCCTGGAATATGGTTTTCGAACGGATGCATACCGGATCGACATCCGCTTCGACGGCGACGATAGCTGGAGCTATGA
Organism: Sphingobium sp. RSMS; assembly: GCF_005406185.4. NCBI lineage: Bacteria > Pseudomonadati > Pseudomonadota > Alphaproteobacteria > Sphingomonadales > Sphingobiaceae > Sphingobium > Sphingobium sp. RSMS. Next base: position 262,919 of record NZ_CM191258.1, read on the forward strand.
TATTCACACCACTCTTGCCGTCCCCGGCAGGCCCGACCCGTTCGACCATCACGATACGAATACCCTTCGGCGTGTGGCGCCGGGGAAACCCAATCCTCTCAAGCAGATTCTGGACCGACGGGCGAGGTCGAACTGATATCGCGGGCATCCCTGTCCGCTTTCGAAAACCGGAATTCGACGCTTGAGTCATTACCGAGGGTTAAGCTGCCCAAACGTCATTTTCGACCTGTATCGGTAAGTCACATGTTGTTGAGAAAGGGCACGCAAACCCGCCCGCCCTTTCCCATTCCCGCTTTGCAAATCAAAGTTTGACAGACACGCCCATATACATGAAGCGGCCGATATTGTCGTAAATGGCGTCGCCATCACCATTGCTGCCATTGCCGAACAATCCGTAGGGCGGTTTACGGTTGGTGAGATTGTCGACCCCGCCATAAAGGGTGAACCGCTTGTCGACATCCAGCGACGCACGGACCGAGTGATAGAAAACGCGCGGATAATAGACGGTGTCGGCATAGTTGGGGTCGAGCGCCGGCACGCCATAGGTGTCGTGCTGGGCTTCCCAGTCCGTGATCGACTGGCGGCCGATATAACGGATTTGATAGCCCAAGGTGAGATTGCGGTGCGTATAGTCGATGGACGCATTGACGTTCCAGATCGGATCGCCCAGCTCTCCCTTCACCCGTTCGGGCTGGCCGGGATTGTCGAGATAGGGATAGTCGGTGCGGGTCCGCACCCAGGTGCCGACGACCCGGACCGCGATCCTGTTGTCGGGGTCGAACCGATGATTATAGGCGACATCCATGTCGATGCCTTTCGCCACCAGGGCGGCGAAGTTCACCGTGCTCTGCAACAGGGCCGGTCTGGCGAACAGTCCATTGGCCTGACGGGGATAGATGAGCTGACAGAACTGGTTGTTCAGATTTGCCCCATCATAGCAGGCGTCGAGGATGGTCTGCGCATCCACGGCACTGATGACCTTGCTGATCTTGATGTCGTAATAGTCGACCGTGATCGACAGGTCCGGGATCATGCGCGGTTGCAGGATGAAGCCATAGGTCCAGCTGCGCGACTTTTCGGCGGTCAGATTGGGATTTCCGCCCGACAGAAACTCCGTGCTTCCGGCCCGCGCCACGCTGTTGACGAAGCCCGCGGGAACGCCGGCGGCGGCGCAATTGGCCGCGCGGGTCGACTTGCCCTTATCGATGAAATTGACGTCGCAGGGATCGTCCAGAAGATCGAAATTCTGTGACGGCGAGGAATAAAGGTCACTCAGAGTCGGCGCTCGCACCGACCGGGAGTAATTGACCCGGAACTTGATGTCGGAAACCGGCGCATAGATCGCACCGCCATTATAGGCCCAGACGGTGCCGGTTGCGCCTTTATAATCGGCCACACGAACCGCGCCATTGACACTGAGTTCCCGCGCGAATGGCATATCCTTCAGAAGGGGAACGTCCAGTTCGCCATAGGCTTCCTTCACGGCAAAGGATGGCGGATTGAAGTCAGGAATGGCGTTCAGGAAAGTATCGCCGCTCTTCACCGTATCGTCATAGGCGTAAAACGCCTTTTCCCGACGATATTCGGCGCCAATCGCAAAGGCGACGGGACCGCCCGGCAGCTCGAACCATTGCGAGCTGTCGCCCACCAGATTGGCGTTGATGTCGAACTGACTGGCGCTGCCCCGGCGATGGGATGTGGTGTTGATATAATCGAGCGCCGCCTGGCTGGGCGCGCCGTCCCCGAAGAGGTTGAGCGGTGCGCAGGCCGGGTCCGTGACGGTCACCTGATTGATGCGGCAGACGATATTGCCCGCAGCGTTGAAAACGGCGTCGGCCGCATTCTGAAAGCGGGATTCGATACGGTTGTTGAAGAACAGGGAGCGGCTCTTGAACTTCCCGTAGTTGACGGAAAAATCATAGCGCCAGTCGTCGTTGAACGTTCCTTCGGCGCCCACGACGATGCGATAGGTGTCGCGGCGGTCATATTCGTCGCGGGTGCCAAGATCGTTATTGTTGCGGTTGAGCCGGAAGAATTCCGCGCCCGCCGGCAGCAGCGAGCGGATGGTGGCGGCCGCGCCCGGCTGCAAATAGGCATTGTCGAAGAAGATCGGAACGCCCGATCCCAGATAGGTGTCGGGCGTCGCGGCCACGCGGATCGGATTGCCGTCCTCATCCTCCGACGCGACCGTTCCCTGATCTCCGCCCTGTCCGAAGGTTGGGCTACCCTGGTTGAAGCTCTTCACCCGGACGAACTTGGCTTCGATAAAGGGACGAAATGCGTCCGACACGTCATAATGGGCAAGGAAATTCGCGACGAAGCGCTTGAGCGAGGGGTCGAGCGTGCCGCGATCGTTCAGGGTCGCGCCGTTGCCATTCTGATTATTCCCGGATCCGGCAGGGCGGAAATCATTGCCATAGGCATATTCGTAAAGCGACCCGTCGGGGTTGAAGCCGAAAACGCGCGGGAAACCATTTGCGCGGCAGGCCCCCGCGGCGCCAGTGCCGCAGGACAGGGGGCTGCCGCCATTATAGGCGATGAAATTGCCGCCATTGTCATAACCGAAGCTGTGCACCCCGGTCAGGAAGCTTCGGTCGGGAATGTCATTGTCCAGAGACGGATTGTCGACCAGCTGGAATTGCCGCCGCCCGGAAAATGCCCCGGTCAGGGCCGGGCGGTCGGTATAGGTCAGCAAATTCGCGCGATTATATTCCAGGCTCAGCGCAACATTGCCCCGTCCGTCGGCGAAATTCCGGCCAAAGGTACCGGACAGCCGATAGGTTCCCCGGTCGCCATAGCTGGAGATACCGGCCTTGCCGTCAAGCGAAAGGCCTTCGAAATCGCGCTTCAGCACGAAATTGACCACGCCCGCCATGGCATCGGAGCCATAAACGGCCGAACTGCCGCCGGTCACGATGTCGACGCGCTCGATGAGGTCGGTGGGAATGGTGTTCGTATCGACGAGAAAATCGCCTTCGGAAGAGGTGACATGGCGACGGCCGTTCACCAGAACCAGCGAGCGCGTAACGCCCAGGCCACGCAAATCGAGCAGGTTGAGGCCGGACGTGCCGATATATTGGGTGGAATTCGCCTGACTATAGGACGACCGCAGCGAGGGCAGATCATTCAGCACATCGCCGATGACGGTCCCGCCGCTCCGGGTGAGGTCCGCAGTCGACAGCGACGTTACGGGGATCGGCGAATCCAGTGTAGGCCGCGCAATGCGGGAACCCGTCACAATGATGACCGGCTCTCCCGTGTCCGATGCCGTGTCGCCGCCCTGCTGCGCCGCTGCGGCAGCGGGGGAGGCCGCGTCCGCATTCGTCTGCGCACAGGCGGCACCGGTCGTGATCAGGAAAGCCGCGCCCCAGCTCGCCGAGCCAAGCAGAATAGCACGAAGCTGCATGTTACACCCCTCATCCCTTGCAGAAGGCATCCCTTACTGCCTTCGGGGATAGAACAAGCATCGGCCGTGTGATTTCCCGCACGACGCATAAATAGCTGCGCTGTCACTATTATATCACATTAAAGGTGGATGAACGGCGATTTGCCAGGGCCGTCTCTGCCAGTGGGCGGCAGATTTGTCCTCGATGTTGCGCATGACATCGGTTCCTGGATCGTCATGTGACATGCACCGAAAGCTTTCGATCAATGCGCCGCATCGGGATCAACTGCGCGCGTGGGTCGCGATGCAAGCCAGATGATCGATGCCGCGCAGGCGAAGAAGAAAGCAGCAAGGACGAAAGTCTGTCCGGTCGCCCGCGCGAAGCTTTCCAACTTGAGGCATATCGATCTTGCGCCAGAATCACAGACTTTGCTCTGATCTTGAAGGCAATCTTATCCGACGCCGCCGGATCATTCCGCGCGGGCGGGTACCGGGACAATGATGAAATGATCGTGGACTTGCCGCTGGTCGGGTGTCTCCAGCGGCTCTCGCAGGCCGGTCTGGAGTTCACCAATGGTTTGCGCCGGCAGGGGGAGGGGATGTTCGTCTGGATGGGTTGACGCTTCATGCCCATAGTCGCGCCCCGGCTCGGACGTCATCTCGATATGAGCTCCCATGACGGCGCAGATCGGATGCTTCGCCGCGAAGGCTGCCAGCCGTTCGATGCTGGCGCGATTGTCGGCCATGAAATTTACCGGCACGTAAAGGCGGCCGGGATAGAGCGTGTCGCCCGACAACAAGATCTTGAGGCGAGGGTCGTAGATCATGATTGCGGCGGCCTGGTGCCCTGGCGTTGCGATGACGCTGAGCGCGCGATCGCCCAGGTCGAAATTGGCAACTCCCTCGGGCCAATGGGAGATGCCGAAAAAGCTGGCCACGTCCGATGGCTTCAGCCCAACGACGGTCGTATTCGGGCGATCACGGAAGGCGGCGTCTCCGGCAACATGGTCGCCATGGCTGTGGCTATGGGCGACCACGAGCGGGATCGAACGGCGTCCGTGAGCGGCCAGCCACTGCGCGACCAGCCGGTCGACCGTCGGCCTGATGCGGCCGCCTTCGGCCCCGCTGTCGATCAGCAAAGCCCGGTCGCGCCCGAAGAGCAGATAAAGGAAGGGCGCTTCGAAATTGGTCTTGACCGACTGGCGGATGACGAAACTGTCCTCGTCGAGTTGCTGGACCTGGGTGGAGGGCTCCTGCGGCAGCGTGCCGTCGATCCACTTTTCCGCGAAGAGCTTCGGCAGCGCTACGCAAGCTGCCTTCAGGTCCGGGGCATATCCCGAGCCGCTCGCCATCAGGAGCGCCGCACTCAATCCAAGGGTTCGTACCCGTCGAACCCTGCGCGCATCAGCGGCCATGGCCCTTTCCCTTTCATGCAAGGCAGCATTGCGATGATCCTGCGCGCTCGCCGGGGCGCCATCCTTTCGAAATGGCGCCCCGGCAGCATCATCAGATCAATATTTGAAGCGTGCTTCGATGCCGAAGGTGCGCGGATTGATCACGGTCTGCTTGTAATAGCGCAGCACCACTCCATCGTTGAGGCCTACGCGCGAGCGGTCATTGGAGACGGAAGCCACCGCATATTTGTCGAAGATATTGTTCGCGAACAGGACGAGGCTGTAACGGTCCGTCTCATAGGCCAGCGAGGCGCGGTGCAGCACATAGCCCGGAAGCTTGTCGCCATAGGCGCGGTCCCAGCCCAGCCGCGTCACGACATTGCCGCGATAGGTCGCTGTCCAGTCCGCCGCCAGGTTCCCGGCCATGAACGGCATGGTGTAGGTCGCGCCCAGGCTGCCGCTGTTCTTTGCAGAGCCTGGAAGGCGATCACCCGATAGCGCGTCCAGCTTGTCCGGCGCGCTGGGATATATTCCAGCCGGGCTATTGACTGGAATATTCTTGGGCACGTCCTCGGTCAGTCTGGCGTTGACGTAGGAATATGTCCCCTGGATCGACAATCCGTCGATCGGCCGGACTTGGAACGAGGTTTCAAGGCCCTCCGACTTTGCCTTGCCACCATTGACCGTGATGCCGACCACGCCATTCAGGGTTGCGGATTGGACCTGGATGCCGTCCCACTTGATCTGGAAGACGTTGAAGTTGAACGTCAGCTTGCGGTCGAAGAACTGCGTGCGGATACCGATCTCTGCATTCTTGGTGGTATCGGGGCCATATTGGACTTCGTTCGGAAGGCCGCAAGGCAGCTGATCGTTGTTGATGCCGTCGCCGTCCGGATCGTTCGGCAGGGGCTTGGGGCACGGCGCCACACTGTTCGGTCCGCCGATGCGGTAGCCTTTGCTATACGTGGCGTAAAGCATGATGTCAGGCGTAAAATTATACGAGCTATTGAACTTCCACACCCAACCGCTCTTTTTCGCAGAACCGCCCGCTGGGTCCAGCTCATAGGGATTGATCGGAAAGCCTGGGATCAGCGGCACGGTCAGGTTGCCTGCGATGTCTGAAGAATAGCCGAAATAGCGCGCGCCTGCTGTGACTTGCCATTCGGGTACGATCCTGAACGTACCTTCGCCGAAGATTGCTTTTTCGGTCACTTTCGACTTGGTGTAGGACGCATATTCGACTTCATCGGGATTGATGGTGAGGTCGACCCACGGATGGCCCGGTACATGTTCGATATAGTCGCGATGCAGCTTCTGCTGATTGTAGAAGCCGCCCAGCACCCAGTTGAACGGACCGCCATGGCGGGAAACGAAGCGGACTTCCTGGTTGAACTGCTTGCGGCGGTCGTGGCTTTCGTTCCAGCTCGAAAAAGCGGGGAAGGATTCATAGCCATAATCGAGATCGAGCAGAAGGTCGGTATTGTCCGTCCGATTGTCGTTCTTGACATCGGTATAGGCAGTTGTCGAAACAAGATCGGCAATGTCCGCGAGGTTGGCGTTGATTTCCATCGCTCCCAGGTGCGCGCGGCGCTTCACCGGCTCGATATAACGCGCCGCACTTTGATATTTGCCCGTTCCGAGCACGCCGTCGCTATTATATTGACCTCCATCGGTCTTGGTCTGCTGGAACGCATAGGTGAAGTTGACCTTCAGATCCTCGCTGACCTGGAACAGCAACTGGTTGCGGGTGGTGAAGGTCTTCTCGAAATTGAGGTCCTTCTCCTTTCTCAGGTTCGCGGCATAGCCGGCGGGCGAGATGCTCGTCGGACCATCCGGCTGGGGCAGCGAAACGCCCGGCGTCTGGAGCAGCAGCGGATAGTCGATGAAGCCGGGATCGTAGAAATAGCCCGTGGCCGACCGGAAGGCGATATGATCCTTGACGATCGGGATGTTGATGACGCCGTCGACCTGATAGCCCAGCTTGCCGCTGTGGCCCTTGCCGTAAAGGCGGCTATGCACCTCGCCCTCAATCTTATCCGTGTCGGGCCGGTTGGGGATATTGCGGATCGCTCCCGCCAGGGTGCCAAGGCCATAGAGTGTCCCCTGCGGCCCGAGCAGCGTTTCGACGCGCGCGATGTCGAGCAATTTGAAGTCGTAATAGAGCGGAACCTCGCCGAGATAGACGCCCAAGGCCGTGTCATAGGAATTGCCGGTGGAACTGGAATCCGAAGCGTTGAGGCCGCGAAGCACGATCGTTCCGGTCGAGCCCGGGCCCGTGTCCGATATGGTCACGCCTGGCGTAAAGTCGGCAATGTCGCGCACGTCGTCGATCCGCTGCCGGGCGAGCTGCTCCTGGCCGACGGCGCTGATGTTGATCGGCACGTCCTGGATCGAAACCGCGCGCCGAGTGGCCGTCACGACGATCTCGTTGCCCTCGCCGCCTGCACCGTCAGCACCGTCCGCGGCGCCTTGAGCGAAAGCCGAAGTGGTCCCAACGCCCATAAGAATGGTCGCGCCAAGCAATGTATTGCGAAACAATTTCATAGTCACTTCGACCCCCTTGCAGTTGAGCCCCAAGTGACATCCTTCTCCCTGGCGCTCTGGCTAGGCCGGCGCCTTGTCGGCCGGTTCCCGGCCAGTCGTCATTGTCATGCCATGATGTGCATGGTCTTTTGCAACCGAAGCGGCTGCAATCGTCATTTGATCTGTTCGAGCGCCGTGCGATGAACCGGCAAGGTCACAATGCCGCGCATTGCTGGCGACCGGCGCCATAGCGCCTGAGAGAGCAGCATTGCGAGCCGTTCTTCGATTCACGAACCCTCACTTCAAGCCGGTGACTGCCCGGCTAATCTACCCTTTTGTTGCGCCGCTTCGACGAGCGGTCGATCAACTATACGGTATGGATATTACGTAATGGGTCAAGCGTAATAATTTCGCACTTGCTCAGTATGACTGCAATCGTTGGGTGCGGCGCACAATGTGGCGGTTTTCTTACGATGAAGACCGATTCCAATATTGGTGGGAGGAATGGCGGCGGGACCGGAGTGGGAATTATGTGGGACCGTTCGGCCCCGAATCGCAAACCCCGACCAACGGATCGACGCTGCCCGCTGTCTATCCGTCGGAATAACGCAATCTGGTCGATTCGGGGGGAGGGGCCGGTCATCGGCGCGGTCGCTCAGCCGGCCCGACGGCGGGTGTCAGGGCGCTGGACCCCGGATTTCCGCCACGATGGAGAGTATTACCTAAAACTTTAAAGGTAATAATTCTTGGTGGACAGACCCGTGCTGCTTTGCAATAGTGTTTGCCGAAAGGGGACGAAAGAATGATCCGAATGTTCCGCAATGCAGGCCGGGCTGCTCTGATGGCTGGAGCGCTTTTGCTTGTATCCTGCTCGCCAGCGCCGGACGCCCCCTCCCAGCCGAAGACAGAGTTCAACATCGGCTGGTCGATATACGCTGGCTGGATGCCATGGCCCTATGCCCAGCAGGCCGGAATCGTGAAAAAGTGGGCGGATAAATACGGCATCAAGATCAACATCGTTCAGGTCAACGACTATGTCGAATCGGTGAATCAATATACCGCCGGCAAATTCGATGGCGTGACGGTGACCAATATGGACGCCCTGACGATTCCGGCCGCCGGCGGGAAAGATACCAGCGCGATCATAGTCGGCGACTATTCGAACGGCAATGATGGCATCTTGCTCAAGGGCGCCGACAATTTTTCAGCGATCAAGGGCAGGCAGGTCTATCTGGTCGAACTTTCGGTCTCCCACTATCTTCTCGCCCGCGCGTTGGAGAAGTCGGGGATGAAGCCCACCGACATCAAGACCGTGAACACCTCCGACGCCGATATCGTCGGGGCCTTTTCCAGTCCGGACGTCACCGCGGCGGTCGCATGGAACCCGCAGCTTTCGGTCATGAAGGGACAGGCCGGGGCGAAGGAGGTCTTCAGCTCGGCCCAGATCCCCGGTGAAATACTGGATCTGCTGGTGGTCGATACGGCAACCCTGAAAGCCAATCCGAATCTGGGCAAGGCGCTGACCGGCATCTGGTTCGATACGATGGCGCTGATGAAAAGGCAGGACGCGCAGGGCAAGGCGGCACGCGAGGCCATGGCGAAGCTGGCGGGCACGACACCCGAAGTGTTCGAGAGCCAGCTGGCGACCACGCATCTCTATGCCGATCCCAAATCCGCCGTGGCGGCCACATCTGCCCCCGCACTCGTTCAAAGCATGGCGCAGGTGCGGGATTTCAGCTTCGCCCATGGCCTGTTCAAGGGCGCGGCCTCCGCCGATGCCGTCGGCATGAGCTTCGCCGGCGGGAAGACGCTGGGCGACGCGCAGCATGTGACGCTGCGGTTCGACGAAAGCTTCATGAAACTGGCGGCCGACGGAAAGCTTTGAGCTGCCCCGATCGATCCACTCTGTAGGACGATGATGATATGCGCTGGGTGAATCGACATGTCAGCCGAGGCGACCGGCTGCTGCTGGGGGCGGTGCCGATCCTGCTGCTGGTCCTGCTCTATCTTTTCCTGGCGGCTCAGCGCCACGCCGCCAATCAGTTCGACAAGATATTGCCGTTGCCCGATGGCATGACGAAGGCGATGTCCGGGCTGCTTTTCCAGCCGGACCAGCTGACGGGACAGCTGCTATTCTGGGCGGATACGCTGGCGAGCCTGGAGCGGCTTGGCATCGGTTTGGGCATCGCGACGCTCGCGGCGCTCCTTGTGGGGCTGGTGCTCGGCATCCTTCCCCCTGTGCGGGCAACCTTCGGACCTTTGGTAACGGGCATCGCCGTGATCCCGCCCATCGCGCTGCTCCCTATCCTCTTCATCGCCCTGGGCCTGGGGGAAACTGCCAAGGTCGCGCTCATCGTCATCGGCATAGCCCCTGTCATGGTGCGGGACATTGCCGCGCACGTCGCTGCCCTGCCGCGCGAACAGATCATCAAGGCGCAGACGCTGGGGGCGAGCAGCTGGCAGATCATGATAAGGGTGGCGCTGCCCCAGGCCATGCCGCGCCTGCTTCACGCCGTACGCCTGTCGCTGGGGCCGGCCTGGGTCTTCCTCATATCGGCCGAGGCGATCGCATCCGACATCGGACTTGGCTACCGCATATTCCTCGTCCGCCGCTATCTCTCGATGGATGTCATCATTCCCTATGTCGCGTGGATCGCGCTGCTGGCCGTGGTGATGGATCTTTCCCTCACCTTCCTCAGCCAGCGCCTGTTCCCCTGGGCCCACGGAGTCAGCCATTGAGCGCGCTTCTCTCTCTTCGTGATGTCTGGATCGAATATGGCGAGAAGATCGTGCTCGAACGCGTGACGATCGATATCGAGGAAGGGTCTTTCGTGTCGATCATCGGCCCTTCGGGCGCCGGCAAAAGCAGCCTGCTGCGTCTCATCCTCGGCCAGGAAGCGGCGACGCGGGGTTCCATCCTTCTCGACGGGATGCCGCTGACGCCTGAATGCGGACCCGATCGGGGCGTCGTGTTTCAGCGCTATTCGGTATTTCCCCACCTGTCGGCCTTGCGGAACACGGTTTTCGGGCTGGAATGCGCCCAATCGCCGCTTCTGGCGCGCCTGTTCGGCAGGGCTCGCAGCGCGGCGGTGGAAGAAGCCACCGAAATGCTGGATGCCGTCGGCCTTGGCGACAGCCTTCACCTCTATCCCGCACAGCTTTCGGGCGGCATGCAGCAGCGTCTGGCCATCGCGCAGGCGCTTATCAAGCGCCCCCGCATCCTGCTGCTCGATGAACCGTTCGGCGCGCTGGATCCGGGTATCCGTTCCGACATGCACCGGCTGATCACCCGGCTTTGGCGCGACTATTCGCTGACGATCATCATGGTGACTCACGACATCCACGAAGCCTTCAACCTGGGGACGCGGGTGCTGGCGCTCGACAAGCGCCGTCACGACCCGCACGCCCCGCACCGCTTCGGCGCGACGGCTGTTTACGACCTCGCCCTGCGCAAACGCGCGAGCGACGCGGCCGGGGAAGAGGCGATAGCCGCGCCGGAAAACGGCGACCGGCATCATGAGGAGAAGATTGGACATGGGTAGCGAATCTGCGGGCCTTGCAAGGCTGAGCATGAGCCTGCCGGCGGACCTGTTCCGGCAGCTCGACATGATGGTGGAGGAACGCGGACTGCCGTCGCGTTCGCAGCTCATCGCCGAACTCATCCGTCATGCGCTTGCCGAACATGAAGCCTTTACCCGGCCCGACGAGATGTTGGCCGGCACCATCACCATCGTCTATCGCGGCGACCGCGGCCGCGTGCGGCATCAGCTTGCCCAGACGCAGGCGGACTATCTGAAGGAGGTCATCTCCTCTCAGCATGTCTTTCTGGAGGATGACCAGTCGCTTGAGGTGCTGCTGGTGCAGGGGCCTGCCTCGCTGCTCAAGGAACTGTGCGATGCGCTTCGGCGGGTGCGCGGCGTCCACCAGCTCCAGCTCGTCACCACAACCGCCCTGCTGCCGCCGCTCTATGAACAGGAATCCAGCAAACAGACCAAGGGAGTGATGGCATGACGGCCCTTACCAACCCCACCGCCGCCCGCGACCATGCCAGAGCCAAGGCCGGGACCGCGGTGGAAGCCATGCCGGTGTTGCCGCCGGTGGCCAGCGACCTGCCGGACGGCGTGCCCGCGGACGATCTTCTGTGGGAAGAGACGATCGCGGCGGGCGGCTATGCAACGCGGCGTTTGCCGCGCGGCGCCCGCCTGCGGCTGATCGACCTCAAGGGCGATGCCTGTGCTTCGCTCCTCATCTTCAACGCCGAACTGCCGACCGAACGGCTCAACGTCGCCGATACGGTGAAAGTGCAATGGAACGCCTATCTCGGCACGGGCAAGCTGCTGCTGTCGGACATGGGCCGTGTCCTCATGAGCTTTGTCGAGGATGGGGCGGGGACGCATGATGCCTTCTGCGGCACCTCCAACGCTGCGACGAATGCGGCCAGATATGGCAATGGGGCCAATAGCGGCCCGACGCCCAGCGGACGCGACCGCTTCCTGCTCGGCGTCGCCAAACACGGCCTCCAGCGGCGCGACGTGCATCCGTGCGTCAACCTGTTCAAGGGCGTGCGGATCGAAGCCGACGGAGCGATCGTGCCGCAGTTGGGCCCCTTTGCCCAGGCGCGAAGCCTGGTGCTGCGCGCCGAGATGAATGTGATCGTGGTGATCGCGAACTGCCCGCATGTCCTGGACCCGCGCGAGGATTGGACCGTGACGCCGCTTCGCGCGACGGCCTGGCGCGGTCCGGTCACTCCCGCCGACGATGCCATCCGCACCGCCACTCCAGAAGGCCTGCGCGCCTTCGAGAATGTCGAAGACTATTTCCGCCGTTAAAAGGAAAACGCCTCAATGAGCGTCGATATTCACTTGTCCGGCCTTCCGGGCACTGTCCTCCATGACGTGATCGTGCCGGCGCGAGCGCCCTGGCTGCATCATGTCGCAGCCGGCCAGACCCTGCGGATCGTCGATCTGGAAGGGAATCAGGCGGTCGATTTCCTCCTCTATTCCGCGCAGGACGATGCGGAGCGTTACAGCGCGCAGGACACCGTCGCCGCGCAAGGCAATCTATTCCTTCGCGAAGGCGCGGTGCTGCGTTCCAACGAGGGGCGGGCGATGATGACGATCACCGCCACGTCCGTCGATTATCACGACACCATCGGCGGCGCCTGTTCCTGCGAATCCAACACGCTTCGCTACGGCCACCACACCAAGGCCGAACATGCCTGCGTCGAAAACTTCCTGGAGGCGAATCTGCGCGAAGGCCGGGGCAAGCGCGACATTGTCTCCAACATCAACTTCTTCATGAACGTGCCGGTGGAGGCCGACGGATCGCTGGGGATCGTCGATGGCATCTCCGCGCCCGGCCTGACCGTGGACCTGCGTGCGGAGATGGATGTCATCGTGGTGGTTTCCAACTGCCCGCAGATCAACAATCCGTGCAACGGTTTCAACCCGACGCCCGTGCGCATGATTGTCGCCGCATGAGGTTCGATACCGTTCTCATCGCGAATCGCGGAGCGATCGCCACCCGCATCATCCGCACGCTGCGCCGGATGGGCCTGCGATCAGTCGCGGTCTATTCCGAAGCCGACGAGGATTCGCTCCACGTCGCACTGGCCGACGAAGCGGTCTGCATTGGCGGCGCGCGCGCCTCGGAAAGCTATCTCAACATAGAGGCCATATTGGATGCGGCCCGCAGGACGGGATCTGGCGCCATTCACCCGGGTTACGGTTTCCTCGCTGAAAATGTCGAGTTCGCACAGGCTTGCGCGAAGGCCGGGATCATCTTCATCGGCCCCACGCCGGATAATATCCGCACCTTCGGCCTGAAGCACAGCGCGCGCGAGCTTGCCGCCGCGCACGATGTTCCGCTCGCGCCCGGCACGGATCTGCTCAGGGACGAGGCGCAGGCCGTACTCGCCGCTCGTGAGATCGGTTTCCCCGTGATCCTCAAGGCGACTGCGGGCGGCGGCGGCATCGGCATGCGCGTCTGCGAGGACGAGGCCGCCGTCCGCGAGAGTTTCGCCGCCGTCGCTCGTCTGGGCGAAAGCAATTTCGGCGACGCGGGCATCTTCCTGGAACGCTACATCCGGCGCGCGCGGCATATCGAGGTGCAGATATTCGGCGATGGCGAGGGGCGCGTCCTGCCGGTGGGCGAACGGGACTGCTCGCTCCAGCGCCGCAACCAGAAAGTGGTCGAGGAAGCGCCTGCGCCCCTGCTGCCCGACGCGGTGCGCAGCGCGCTGATCGCTGCCGCCACGCGGCTGGGCGAGGCCGCGTCCTATCGGTCGGCGGGAACGGTCGAATTTCTCTATGATGCGGAACGGGAAGAATTTTTCTTTCTAGAGATGAACACCCGCCTTCAGGTCGAACATGGCGTCACTGAAGAAGTGATGGGCATCGATCTTGTCGAATGGATGATCCGCGGCGCTGCCGGAGACTTCTCCTTCCTCGACAGGGAGCCGCCGCGTCCCAATGGCCATTCCGTGCAGGTGCGCCTCTACGCCGAAGATCCCGCACTCGACTATCGCCCGACTTCCGGCACGCTGGCGGCGGTCGCGTTTCCGCCCGACATTCGCGTCGAAACCTGGTGCATGGCCGGCAGCACGGTCAGCGCCTGGTACGATCCGATGCTGGCGAAGCTGATCGTGCACGCGCCCACCCGCGCCCAAGCCGTATCCGCCATGCAGGCGGCACTGGACCAAAGCCGTATCGACGGGATCGAGACCAACCTGCGCTGGCTTCGGGAGGTGGTGCGTTCGTCTCCCTTCGTCAGCGGGGAAGTCTCGACCCGCGTCCTCGACGGCATCGCTTTCCATCCGCGCAGCATCCAGGTCGTCAGCGGCGGCACGGCGACGACCGTTCAGGATTGGCCCGGCCGGCAGAAACTGTGGGCCGTGGGTGTTCCGCCATCGGGCCCGATGGACGACCAGTCGTTCCGGCTGGGCAACCGGCTGCTCGGCAATGCCGAAGGCACGGCTGGCCTGGAAGTGCTCCATACCGGCCCGACATTGACCTTCAACGCGCCAGCGCGCATCTGCCTGACCGGCGCTGATTTCGACGCCAAGCTTGACGGAACGCCGGTGCCGCGTGGCGTCGCCTTCGACGTGGGGGAGGGGCGGACGCTTAGCCTTGGCCGGGTGAGGGGCGGCGGCATACGCGGCTACATCCTCATGGCCGGCGGCCTGGACATCGCGCCCTATCTCGGCAGTCGCAGCACCTTCGAGCTTGGCCAGTTCGGCGGACATGCCGCGCGCCGGTTGCTGGCTGGCGATACGCTGCATCTGGCCGGTGACGGGGTCGGGCCTGCCTTGCCGGAAGTCGCGCTGCCGCCCTTGACGAATGAATGGACCTTGCGCGTGCTCTATGGCCCGCACGGGGCGCCCGATTTCTTCACCGACGAGGATATTGAGGAAATCGTGACGGCGGAGTGGCAGGTCCACTATAACAGCAATCGTACCGGCGTCCGGCTGATCGGCCCCAAGCCCCGCTGGGCGCGCACCGACGGCGGGGAAGCGGGTCTGCACCCGTCCAACATTCACGACAATCCCTATGCGATCGGGGCCGTGGACTTCACCGGCGACATGCCGATCATATTGGGTCCGGACGGCCCTTCGCTCGGCGGCTTTGTCTGCCCCTTCGTCGTGATCGCCGCCGATCGCTGGATCATGGGTCAGCTGGCGCCCGGCGACAAGCTGCGCTTCGTGCCGGTCGATGTCGAGGATGCGCGCGCGGCGGATTTGCACCAGCGCGGGCTGATCGCATCGGGTACGGCGCTTGGGGGCGGACCAGCCCGGCCCATCGGCACGCTCACCCCCATCCTTGCGGAAATCCCGGCCACCCCGGATCGCCCGCGCACGGTCTATCGCCAGCAGGGCGACCGCAATATCCTGGTCGAATACGGGCCCATCGTGCTGGATATCGAGCTGCGGATAAGGGCGCATGCGCTGATGGCCGAGCTGGAAAGGCTCGATCCTGCCGGGATTGTCGACATCGTGCCCGGAATCCGCTCCCTCCAGTTGCATTTCGACGGCGAGATCATGGATCAGCGAGCCGCCCTCGACATGCTGATGGCGGCGGAGGAGCGGCTGGGCGATCTGGCGGACTTCGTCGTCCCGTCGCGTATCGTCCACCTGCCGCTCAGCTGGCGCGATCCGGCCACGATCGAGACGATCGAGAAATATATGGGCGCCGTCCGCGCCGATGCGCCCTGGTGCCCCGACAATATCGAGTTCATCCGGCGGATCAACGGCCTTCCCGATGCCGCGGCCGTGGAGAATCTGATCTTCGAGGCCAATTATCTCGTCCTGGGCCTGGGCGACGTTTATCTGGGCGCCCCGGTGGCCACGCCGGTCGATCCTCGGCATCGGCTGGTCACCACCAAATACAACCCCGCGCGCACCTGGACGCCGCCCAATGTCGTTGGCATCGGCGGGGCCTATATGTGCATCTACGGCATGGAAGGGCCGGGCGGCTATCAACTGTTCGGCCGCACCATCCAGATGTGGAATACCCATCGGCAGACCGACGCCTTCACCGAGGGAAAGCCCTGGCTGCTGCGCTTTTTCGACCAGATCCGCTTCTATCCTGTAAGCGCGGACGAACTCGTCGAATGGCGGCGCGATTTTCCGAGCGGCCGACGCTCGATCAGGATTGAGCCGTGCGAATTCCGCCTCTCCGATTATCGCGCTTTCCTTGCCGACAATGCGAAGTCGATCGCGGAATTTGAGGCGCGACGACAGAGCGCCTTCGATGAGGAGCGGGCCGAGTGGCAGCGGAACGGCGAATTCGACCGCGTCGCTCATCTATCCGAAGCTGAGCAGCCCCAGCCGGACGCCGTGGAAATTCCCGATGGCGCCGATCTGGTCGAAGCG
Source organism: Sphingobium sp. RSMS (assembly GCF_005406185.4). Taxonomy (NCBI): domain Bacteria; kingdom Pseudomonadati; phylum Pseudomonadota; class Alphaproteobacteria; order Sphingomonadales; family Sphingobiaceae; genus Sphingobium; species Sphingobium sp. RSMS. The sequence goes on from NZ_CM191258.1 coordinate 279,090, forward strand.
CCGTTCGGCGGCAGCCTGTGGAAACTGCTCGTTGGGCCCGGCGACGAGGTCGATGCCGGCGAAACGATCGCGATCATAGAGGCGATGAAGATGGAATGTGCCGTTCACAGCCCGGGCGCGGGCAGGGTCGAGGCGCTCTATGTGCAGGAGCGGCAGTCGCTGCAGCCCGGCGCGCCGATGATGGCGCTGAGGAGGCACGCATGACCGCGCCAGCCGGGAACCGGCTGAACCGCCGCAGCGTGTCGATGATTGCCGATGCGGTCAGGGCGGGGCGCATGAGCGCCGTTGCGGTGGCCGAAGAGACGATCGCGCGTCTGGCCCTTTATGACGCGGTTCAGCCCCAGATCTGGATCAGCCGGGTCGCGCCGGACGCCCTGATCGAGGCCGCCCGCACGGTCGATGCGCGGGTGGCGGCGGGCGAAGCCTTGCCGCTGGCCGGCGTCCCCTTCGCCGTGAAGGACAATATCGATGTCCAGGGGCTCGATACGACCGCGGCCTGCCCCGCCTTCACCTATCGGCCGAAGGCTTCGGCCACGGTCGTTGAGCGGCTGATCGCGGCGGGTGCGATCTGCGTCGGCAAGACCAATCTCGACCAGTTCGCCACGGGACTGAACGGCACGCGAAGCCCCTATGGCAGCCCCAGAAACGCCTACAACCTGTCCTATGTCAGCGGCGGCTCCAGCTCCGGTTCCTCGGTCGCCGTGGCGGCGGGACTGGTTGCCTTCGCGCTCGGCACCGACACCGCAGGATCGGGCCGCGTTCCGGCCGCTTTCCAGCATTTGATCGGGTTCAAGCCCAGCAAAGGCCGGTGGAGCAACAGCGGTCTCGTGCCAGCCTGCCGCACGCTCGACTGCATCACCGCCTTCACGAGCGACACGGCGGACGCCCGGCTGGTCGATTCCGTCGCGGCTGGCTTCGATGCGGCCGATCCCTATTCCAAACCGCTTGCCGACCGGCCGATCGGGCGCAAGAGGATCGGCGTTCCCCGCCGCGACCAGCGCTCCTTCTTCGGCGACGCGCAGTCCGAATATCTTTACGACCGGGCGCTCGACAGGCTCTCCACCGTCGCCGAACTGGTGGAGATCGACTATGCGCCGCTACAGGAAGCGGCGCAGCTCCTCTATGGTGGCCCGTGGGTGGCGGAGCGGACCGCCGCCATCGCGGACCTGCTTGCCGACCATCCCCACGCGATAGACCCGACCGTGCGTGAAGTCGTCGAGCCGGGACTGGAAATAAGCGCCGTCGATCTGTTCAACGGCATCTATCGGCTTGCCGAACTCAAGCGTCACGCCGACACGCTTTGGGAGAGCATCGACCTGCTCGCCTTCCCCACCACCGGCACGACCTATCGGGTGGCGGAACTCAAGGCCGCGCCGATCGCGCTGAACAGCGCCCTGGGCTTCTACACCAATTTCGTGAACCTGCTGGACATGGCCGCCGTCGCCGTGCCCGCCGGCATAAGGTCGAATGCGACCGGGTTCGGCATCACCCTGATCGGTCCCGCCGACAGCGATGTTGCGCTGCTCGACGCCGCCGACGCCTATATTTCGGCCGCGGATATTCCGTCGCCGCCACCGCTCGATCTGGAGGGCAAAATGGAAACCGTAAAACTCGCTGTAGTCGGCGCTCATCTGAAGGACATGCCGCTGCACTGGCAACTCACCTCCCGCGACGCGAAGTTCGTGGGTGCTTTCGAAACGGCACCCAACTACCGCCTCTACGCGATCGCGAACAGCGTGCCGCCCAAGCCTGCACTGGTGCACAGCGAGGATGGCGGATCGATCGCGCTTGAGGTTTACGAGCTTGGCATCGCCGAGTTCGGCAGCTTCGTGGTCGAGGTGCCGGCGCCACTTGCCATAGGCACGGTGACGCTGGCCGACGGCAGCAGCGTCAAGGGCTTCGTCGCTGAGCCGCGCGCGCTGACGGGAGCGGAGGACATCACCGCCCTGGGCGGATGGCGCGCCTATATCGCGCAGCGCGCCTGATCTTCGCAAGGAAAGGGCAAGGCATGAAAAGGCTCAGGAGATTGATCATGACAGTGGCGGCGGGATGTGCGGCTTCCATGGCCCATGCGGAGCAGGTGATCGAGGTGCCGGGCTTTGCGGACTTCCTGGCGGTCGACGGCGACAGCGTCTGGGCGACCAATGCCGGCCGGGTCGAGCGCTGGTCGCGGCAGGGCAGGCTTGCCGCCGTCGCCATGTCGAAACCCTGCGGCGCCATGTCCCTGTCCGACGGAGCGCTCTGGGTGGCCGATTGCCAGGAAAATGCGCTCATAAAGATCGATACGAAGACCGCGCAGAAGACTGCCACCATCCCCACCGGCATCGCCAATCCCAAGGGCGAACTGAATGTGGTCGCCGGTGCCGGATCGATCTGGGTCGCCAGCGATCAGAAGGGCGTCGTATCCCGCGTCGACCCGGCGAAGAACGCGGTGACGGCAACCATCCCCGTCAATCCCGGCACCCATTATCTGGCGTTCGGTTTCGGATCGGTCTGGGCGGTCAGCAGCGAGAGCCGCTCGATCCAGCGCATCGACCCCGCGACCGACAGCGTCGTCAAGACGACGGCACTGGGCAAGGAGCCGGGTTTCCTTGCGGCCGGGGAAGGCGGGGTCTGGGTTCAGGAGCAGGGCGACGGAACGGTCGTCCGCATCGACCCGGAAACTGGCGACGCGGCTGGCCGGGTGAAGGTCGGCGCAGTGCTGAAATGGGGCGACATCGATACGGGCGGCGGGCTGGTGTGGCTGCGCACCACGGAGGATCAGACCTTTGTCGTGATCGATCCCAAGTCGATGACGGTCAGGGCGCGAGTGGGGAAAGCGGAAGGCAGCGGCGCGCTGCGCTTCACGGATTCAGGCATCTGGACGTCCGCGCATGACGTGCACACGCTGACCTGGTGGCCCGATCCGGCGAAGCTGGCGAAATGAGGCGTCCGCGGCGCCATCAAGCGCCGCGGAGCAGATTTTCAGCGGGCGGAAGCCATCTGGACGGGCGACTTATCGCCAGCCTTGGCAAGCCGGGCTTCAATCTGGGCGCGGATGTCGGCCGCAACCGCAGTGCGACAATCCCGCGCCTGGGATTCGAGAGCGAGGTGCACGCCCGCCAAATGATCGCCGCAAACGGCCCGCGCCGCCTGATCCATGCGGATGGCTAGGCTCTGCTGGCCAGAGGCGGTAGAGAGGTCCAACCCCTTGAGGTCGAGGATCGCGGTGTCCTGAGCGAAGGGATTGCCGCCGGCAGTGCCAGCGATTGCCGGGGTCGCGAAGGCGAAAGCCGCCAGGCACATGAGCCCAATCTTCATCATCTTCTCCTGTGCGAAAAACGAGCACCGCTCTTCGGCGGCTGGCGCGTAGATAAGCCCGGGAGAGAAAACTTACAATATCTATTCCGAATATGTTCTTTTATTACTTATAGCCATAAAGGTTATTACTTCGCCCTGACCACCAGCATCGCAAGGTCATCAGCATGACCGAGCAGCCCGATCGGCAGATCGGCTTCATGGCTCAATCCCTCGACCGCGACCGTAACCGTTCGCGCCATGGGAGCGGACCAGGACCGGACGGTGCTGACCGGCAAGCGAACCCGCCAGTTATGGCGGCCTTCGACCGGCACGATGTGGCCATTGACGCTGACCTTTGAAGCGGCATTGTCGCGACTGCCGGAAATCAGCAGGCAGTTTTCCGACCGAAACTCCACCAGACGGGTCCGTGGGGAGGAAGCGGCGGCGGCCGGCTGCACGAACCCCGCAGCCAGGGCCATGCAGAAGGCGAATGTTCCAGATCTGGGCATGGTCGCGCGCTCCCTTTCAGTCGATGGAAATGCCGGATCGTTCGAAGAAGCGTCGAACGGGTTCCAGGACCTGCTCATGCCGTTTCCACCGCGCAACCGCGTCGCGGTAGATCGGCCGGCGGACCTGCGCCGCGCTGGGCGTGGAAACCGGCGCATCATTGGTGTGGAAGGACAGGCACTCATCCGCCCATTCCAGACCGCAATGGGCGAGCAGGCGGCGGCTCTGGCCTTCCTGGTCCGCCACAAGATCCTCGTAGCGCAGTTCGATGACCCGCCCCGGCAGGACTTCGCGCCACAGGGCCATCAGCCGGTCGAAGCGGACGTAGTAAGCGGCGATCTCCAGAAGGTCGTAGCTATAGTCATAATAGCGCGAATTGACGGCAAAGAGATTGCGGAAGTTGCTGAGCACCGTGTCCATCGGGTGGCGACGGAGGCAGACGATGCTGGCTGCCGGGAGGGCCCGCGCAATGAACCCGGCATAGTGGAAATTACCCGGGAACTTGTCGATGAACCTCCGGCCGGGGTCGCGCCGGTGATGGCTGGCGCGTTGCAGGAAGTCGCGGCCGATCGCGCCCATGTCGCTGGCCGCAGCCGTGGCGATCGTCTCCGGGTCCATGACCGTGGGCGTGCGCGTGCCTGCCGCCTTCTTGACGGCGAGCGGCATCGCTTGCAGTTCCCCAGCGCTCTCGACGTCAGGGTGAGACGAGAGAATGCGGTCGACCAGCGTCGTGCCGGTGCGCGGCATCCCTATAATGAAGATCGGCGCATCTCCGGGGGCGTCGCCCACGGGCGCCGTAGCGATGCTCGGCCAACTCGCCTCTATCGCGTCGAAGGTCGCGGCATCGCGCGCAAACTCGTAACGCAACGTGCGGCGATGCTCGGCATTGACCGCGCAGAGCCGTTCCAGTGCTTCTTCCGGGCGGCCGAGATCTTCGAGTTCTTTCGCCAGAGCATAGCCTAGCAGCAGCCTGCCCCGTCCGTCCCCGGTGGTTGAGTGCACCTTCGCGAGGCGCTCGACATGATTATGCCCGGCTGACTGCTTGCGCAGGCTGGAGAGAAGGTGATGGGCACGGGCATCATCCGGCGCCAGGGCGATCAACGCCTCCAGCGCGGCTTCGGCTTCCTCCGTCCGGCCGAGGAAGTTGAGCGTCACGGCCTGGTTGTAGCGGAACTGCCTGTTCCCGGGTTCGAGCCGCACCGCTGCCGAAAAATGACCGAGCGCGGCCGGGTGGTCGCCCAGGCGGGCATAGACGCAGCCCATCGTGTCGCGGCTCAGGGCATCGCCGGGCAGGGCCTGCTCTGCATCCTGCAGCACGGCGGCTGCGTCACCGTCCTGCCGTACCAGAGTGAAGAGCCTGGCAAGCTGCGCGCGATATTCGCCTTGGGGATCGAGTTCGACCGCGCGGCCGAGATGCTGGATGCCCGCATGGACGCGGCCGATGCTCGATTCTGCGACGCCAAGGAGGAAGTGACCTTCGGCATAGCCGGGATTTTCCGACACCAGCGTCGCGGCCAATCGCTGAGTGGCATCGATGTCGCCCCGGGCGAGCGCGCTGCGCGCTGCGATGGCCTGACCGGAGCGGGCCGCCATCATGCCGCGGCCTTTGCTCCCGCAGCGTCCCGGTCCAGATCATCGGCCGGGCTCGCCTCAGCCAGTGCGCCGCGTGGCTGCTCCGCTGTGCGCCAGACCTTGAATTTCTCGATCATCGGCGCGAAGGGGAACATCGTCTGCTCCCGGATGGTCAGCCGCTTGCGGTCGTCCTGCCCGACGAGAATGCCCTCGCCCTCGCGATATGTTCCGAAGATGCGATCCAGCAGGATCAGCGAGTTGCCGTAATTGCAACGCGTGCTCTCATAGTCGGTGGAATGGTGCAGGCTGTGATGCCTGATCGTCGTGAAGAAGAACGAATACCAGATCGGGGGGTCGGAACGCACATTGGCATGGGCGAAGACGGAGATGACGCCCATGGTGTTCAGGGCTGCGAAGATGGCCGTCTTGTCGAAATCGAACAGCGCGACGACGCTCAGGCTGATCAGGAACAGCTCGATCGGGTTGCCGACGGCGCCCTTGGCCGCATTAAGCTGGGTGATATGGTGATGCGGCGCATGGGTGAGCCAGAAAGGCGTCCAATTGTGCATCAGCCGATGCATCCAATATTGGCCGAATTCGATGAGGAAGATCACCATTGCGACCTGCGCCAGCCAAGGCAGATGGCTCGCCCATGCCGTGGTCAGCCCCAGCGAGGCCTTGAGGGCGACCAGCGGTTCCTCGGCCAGTTTCTGCGTCAGCCAGGCGATCACGGTCGCGCTGAGGACCGAATAATAAAGGTCCGTCAGGAACTCCCGCCTGTTCATGCGCCAGCCGGCATGACGTTCGTGCACAGCCTCCAGCAGCAGGATGGCGATCACGATGAGGGGAGAAGTCACGGTGAGAGCCCAGGGATGCTCGACCAGAGACCTTGGTCCGAACGCCCAGAAGCTGAGGACGACCGCGATCATGGCAGGCGGGATCAGGTTGAATAGCCGGTCTTTGAGGCTGGTTTCCATGCCGCAGCTCCTGTCAGTGCCTTCACACTGCGCTGCGCTGCGTCATGAAGGGAGGTCGAAAATCCCGATGAAAGCCATAGACTGGATTTATGCCCGTTGCGCACGCACGCGCCGGATGACCTCATCCCAGAAAAGCTGCGTGGCTGTGTCCCGCGCCGGTTCCGACCGGGCGAGTAGGAAGATGTCGTAAGCGGGCTCGAAATCCGCGAACAGCATGGGCCATAAACGGCCGCTTGCAACGTCACCTGCAGCAGCGGCGGTGGGAAGGAAGCCGATCCCTACGCCCATGTTGATAAGCCGCCGCGCCTCGTTGATGTCCTCCGCAAGGCCGCTCACCACGGTGCCGAGCCGATAGCGCCGGCGCAAATGGGTGATGGCTTCTATTTCATCATCGCCGGTCAGGACGAAACCCTGATCCTTCAGTTCACCCAATCGGCTCACCCGATATCCGAAATAGGGGCTGCTGCGCGAACAATAGAGCTGCTGGCGCTCGATCAGCAGCGGTTCGTACATCAGGCTTCCGCGGACGCTGCTGTCATAGCCCACGCCGATCTCCACCTCCCCCTGCTCTAGCGCATCGAGAAGCTGGCGCCAGGGAGAGACGCGGATTTCGATGTGGATGGCCGGATTGCGCCGGTGAAAGCTGGCAATGGCCTCGTCGAACTCGGCCGACACCAGGCCGGACACGATCTGGATGCGGACGATGCCCTCGACCCGCTTGGTCGCCTGCGCGATCACATGGGGCATCATCCGGGCGGATTCCAGCATGTCCTCGCACAGCGCCATCATCGCCTTGCCGGCCGCGGTCATCTCCACGCCGGTGGCGGTGCGGTGGAGCAGCGCCGTCCCGACATGGTCCTCCAGCCGCTTGAGCGCCGCGCTGATGCTCGGCTGCTGCCGGTTGAGCCGTCGCGCCGCCGCGCCGATGCCGCCGGCGCGAACGATATCCACGAAGGTCCGCATGAGGTTCCAATCGACCCGGCTGGCAAATTTCCTGTCGATCAGCGGCGTTCGATCGTTCATGCGCGTGCTGCTTTCCTGGAAGATATAGCGGCTCTTCATAGGCGGTGGACTGCTCCGCTCATAGATCAAATCGATGGAAATCATAGCATGGGTCCATCTATCGCTATGCCCAAGGGGATTTACGCTCCTCATCCATGACACAGCACCATGTCCTGCCGCTCGTCGATATTTCGAAACTGGACAGCCCCATGCTTGAGGATCGGCTTTCCGTCGCCCGCGAACTCGACCGTGCCTGCGTGGAGGCAGGGTTCCTCTACATAGCGGGCGCACAGATGGACGATGCCTTGTTCCGCAGGATCGTCGCGCGCGCGCAGGCCTATTTCGCGCTCGACGCCGACACCAAGATGAAGAGCTATATCGGCCTTTCGGAAAACCACAGCGGCTATGTGCCGGTGGGGGAGGAGCAATTCGCCGCCGGCCAGCGCGACCTCAAAGAGGCGTTCGACGTCAATTGCGACTATGTGCGCTCCGAGGGCAGGCGACCGCTGCTGGGTCCGAATCTGTGGCCCGAAATGCCGGGCTTCCGCGAAGACGTGCAGGCTTATTACCGCCATGTGACGGGCATCGGAGGCCAGCTTTTCCGCGCCTTCGCCCTGGCGCTCGGGCTCGACGAAGATCATTTCCAGGCGCATCTGCGAAATCCACCCAGCCAGCTTCGGCTGATCCATTATCCCTTCGACGCGACGGCTGAAGACCGCCAGGGCATCGGCGCGCATACCGATTACGAATGTTTCACCCTGCTGTTCGCAACGGCGCCCGGTCTCCAGATCATCGACCGGCAGGGCCAGTGGATCGACGTTCCCCTGGTCGAGGGCACGATGATCATGAACATCGGCGACATGATGGAGATACTCTCCAACGGCCGCTATGCCGCGACACGGCACCGCGTGAAGAAGGTCAGGGAAGAACGCTATTCCTTCGCGCTCTTCCACGCCTGCGACTATGATTATGTCGTTGCCCCGGTCGTGCGCGGGGAGGAGCCCCGTTACGCCCCGCTCAAGGGCGGCGAGCATCTGTTCAACCAGACGGCGCAGACCTTCGCCTATCTGAAGCGCAGGATCGCCAGCGGCGAACTCGTGCTCGACGGCGCCCTGCCGCTCGATTCCTTCGGCCCGGCCAGCAGCGCAGCCGAACCGATGCAGCCATCGTCAACTCAGCAGGCTCTTTCTGAACAGTGATTTGACGAGCCGACCCTCCAGAATGCGTCCCACGACATAGAGCGCGGCGAACAGGCCGGCGAAGACATAGGCCGCAGTGGGCTTTGGCGCCTTGCCATCCTCCTTGTTCTTGTCGTCCTTCTTGGGCTTTTCAGGCGCCGGCGCGCCCAGCGCCTTGTCGATCCAGTGCTGCGGCAGGACCTTGTCCTTCTTGTCGTCCTTTTTCACCGTCTCCTGCGCCGCTGGCTTTGCGAGCTTGCCGGCGACGATCGTCAGCCCGGCGAAGCTCAGGAACAGCAGCGGCGCCAGGAAGCAGAACAGCAATGCCCGGCTGGTCAGGCAATAGCGCAGCACCGGCCCGGCCGGCTCCCTCTCGATCCTGAGAATGCCGCCATCGAAGATGGACATCCTGTCCTGCGCGGCCTGATCCTTCTTGCTGAAGGTCAGCGTGTCGCCAATACGCTCATGGCTGGTGCCGGCCTGACGGAACAGGGGCCCGAGCCTGGCCATGGCTTCATCGGCCGATTGCCCGGAGGCGAGCGCCATGCTGCCCTTTATATGCCAGATCCAGTCCAGGAAACGCGCTGTCACATGATCCCCTTTTTGCAAGAGCAAGTTGCCTTATTCAGCCGGCACCGCCGCTGGGCGGCCGTAGCGTTCCTTGATCGTCTTCCAGCCTTCGGTGAAGGGATAGGTCATCTGCTCGCGGATCGACATCCGGCGTCCGCCCTCCAGTCCCAGCAATTCGGCTTCGCCATCGACGCAGGTTCCGAAGATGCGATCGATGAAGATATAGGTGTTGGAATAATTGCTGCGGGTCGCTTCGAAGTCCTGCGAATGATGCAGGCTGTGATGTTCGGTGGTGTTGAACAGGAAGCGCCACCAACGCGGCGTGTTGAAGCGGACATTGATGTGCTGATAGGTGCCGATCGCCAGACCGAAGCTGCCGGCAAGGAGGGCGGCCCTCGGCAGGAAGTCGAAGAACCCGCCAATGCCCAGCCCGATCAGGAAAAGCTCGACGGGATTTCCGACCGCGCCTTTGTTGATGTTCAACTGGGTGATGTAATGATGCACCGAATGGGGCAGCCAGAGCGGATACCAGTTATGCATCCCCCGGTGCATCCAATATTGCCCGAAGTCGAAAATGAAGGAGATCAGGAAAGCCTGCACCAGCAGCGGCAGGCCCGTGAACCACGCCAGCTTGTCCCAGTCGAAACTGTGCTGGATGGCCTCGATCACCGCACCGCTGCCGATATAATGTTCGACAAGGTCCAGAATGGTGTAGCCCAGCCCGACATAGAAGAGATCGGTGACCAGTTCCTTCCAGGTCAGACGCCAGCTCTCATAGCGCGGGCTGACCCATTCGAGCGCCAGCAGCAGCACCCTGAAACCGATGCCGATCCCGATGGCGGTGGACGCCTTGGCGATGGAATTGGGCGCATAGTACCAGAAGGCGATGAGCGCGAACAGCGCCGTGGGCTGGAACCAGGTGAAGATGAACTGCTTGAGCGGTCCGCCTTCCACCCGGCCTATATTTTCCCACCCGATGATGACGGGCGCCTGTGCGCCTATCACTCTCTTGCCTACGCGAACGCCGTCCATATGCTGACCTCGAGATGCTGCCTCGTCCCTGCGGGCGTGTCCGCCTCGCCAGGCGACGAAAATGATGTTCGCAGTTCATTGAACTTCATGTCGTTTCAGCATCGGGAAGACGCGCCCAACGCGCCAGATGCGATTAAGGTATATGCCCCATAGATGCTGCCTATGCCCTTCCGACCCAATCATGGTTTCGGAATGACGATCCGTTGGAGCGAAGGAGCGACGGACCGTGGGCGGGCGATTTCCGACTGCTCGTTTCAACGCATCTTGCCGGCTTTCAGTTTTCGCGCTCCGGGGCGGACCCGCGCCGGTTGGGCATGGTCATGGAATCGGCGTCCGGATCGTCCGATCCGCTCTCGCGCGGACCGATATGCTTCTCGAATATGAGCAGCAGGGAAAGCAGCAGCAGCGCGATCAGCGACCCTGCCAGCACGAGGACATATTGGCCGGCGCCCGCCGTGATCCCGACGGCAGCGGCCATCCACAGGCTTGCCGCCGTGGTCATGTTGCGCACATCTCCGCCGCGCACGAAGATCAGGCCGCCCGCGATGAAGCCGATCGCCTGGGCAAGGCCCTGAACGACGCGGATCGGATCGCTGTCCTTGTGGACCTCCGCCAGTTCCAGGGCGGACAGGGTCAGCATGGCCGAACTCAGCGATACCAGCCCGTGGGTGCGCAGGCCCGCATCATGGCCGTTGCGTTCGCGCTCGAACCCCAGGGCGAGCCCCAGCAGGGTCGCGAGAAAGAGGCGGACGAGCGTGGTGCCGAGGTCGTTGGCCAACATAGCCATAATACCCGCGAGAGGCGCGCCCGTTCCCGTGAATGCGGCCGAATGGGAAAGCGGCTTCGCGCCTGCCGCTCAGCGTTCGGTGATGTCGGAACGGAGGTGCGCGATCAGGTCGTTGACCCGCATGTCGTTTTCAGCCGTGCATGCGAACAGGCGGCAGAACCAGTCCATCCATCGCGTCAGAATCGCCATGGCCCTCTCCCTATCGCCCGATAATAGCAGTTCACGCAGGTGAAGAGAAGCTTTGCCATTGCCCGGCCGAGGGGAAGTCGCGCGATTGGAGCGGGCTGGGCCGGCTTTGTTTTTCCACCCTTGCGATTGGACGAAGGCGGCTTTATCAGCGCTGGTGCGACAGGTTCCCCGCAAGGGGATGAAAAGGGAAGTCGGGTGGAACGCCCGCGCTGCCCCTGCAACTGTAAGCGGCGAGCCATCCGGCCATCGCGCCATTGGGCCATGAAGGTCCGAGAAGGCGGCCGGAAAGCATCGACCCGCGAGCCAGGAGACCTGCCTGACGCCGTCGTTCTTCGACCGGACAGGGTGTGCCGGCCGAACGGGGGTTCCCTCGCTGAACGACAGCCATCGCCTTGCCGGTTGGACCGTGCGGGGGAAGGCCTGTCGCCTGCCTGGTGCCGGACCGTCCTCCCTTGCCCGGTTCCCGTCGGGGCACATGCCGTCGGGCGGGAGGATGTGGAATGACTGATTTGCGGAGCGATCGCTGATGCTGCGGGCCGTGGGGCCGGGGGCTTCGGTCGTCGTCTGTTCGACCTGCCGCCTTTCGGCGGAACAGCGGGAGGATGCTGCCGGACGGCGGGGCGGCGCCTTGCTGGCAGAGGCGCTGCACAGGGTACGCGACGGCGATCCCGCTTATGCGTCCGTCGCTGTTCAGGACATGCCCTGCCTCTTCGCCTGTCAGCGCCATTGCACGGTACATGTGCGCGGAACGGGCAAGATCGGCTATGTGCTGGGCGACTTCACGCCGGATGAGGAAGCCGCGCGCGCGATCCTGGATTATGCCCTGCGCCATGCCCAAAGCGACGAGGGCGTGGTGCGCTATGCGGACTGGCCCCAGGGGGTGAAGGGGCATTTCATCGTCCGCACGCCGCCCGAAGGCTTCGTCTGTTCATGATCCGGTTCAACGACCGCGCGGCCTTTGCCGCCGCGCTGGCCGACCTTTCCGCCCCGGATGCAGGCGCCACCGAAGCCGCGGCGGCGCGGCAGCGGGTGCTGACGAAGCCGGCCGGTTCGCTTGGGCGGCTGGAGGAGATCGCGCTTTTCATGGCGGGTTGGCAGGGGCGGGAACGCCCCCGGGCGGAGCGCATCCGCGCCGCGATCTTCGCCGGCAATCATGGCGTGGCCGCGCGCGGGGTCAGCGCCTTCCCGGCCGAGGTCACCGCCCAGATGGTGGCGAATTTCCGTCATGGCGGCGCGGCGATCAATGCGCTGGCCCAAGCCTGCGGGGCGGAGCTGGCCGTCATCGCGCTCGATCTGGAAAGGCCGACGGAGGACATCTGCGTCGCGGCGGCCATGAGCGAGGCGGATTGCCTGAGCGCGATCAACGCGGGGGCGGCGGCGGTGGAACCGGGACTGGACCTGCTGCTGCTGGGCGAGATGGGCATTGCCAACAGCACGCCGGCGGCGGCGCTCTGCGCGCAGGCCTTCGGGGGTGCTGCGGCCCATTGGGTGGGACGGGGGACAGGCGTGGATGGCGACGGGCTGGCGCGCAAGGCCGAAGCTGTGGCGCGGGCGCTCGCCCTGCACGGGGCGCATTGCGCCGATGCCTTCGAAACGTTGCGCCGGCTGGGCGGGCGAGAGATCGCAGCGCTGGCCGGCGCGGTGCTGGCGGCGCGGATGCTGCGCGTGCCGGTGATGCTGGACGGGTTCATCGGCTGCGCGGCGGTCGCGCCGCTGGCGAAGGACAATCCGGCGATCGTCGGGCACTGCATGGCCGCCCATATGTCGGCGGAGGCGGGGCATGAACGCCTGCTGGCCGCTCTGGCGCTGGAGCCGTTGCTGCGGCTCGACATGCGGCTGGGCGAAGGAAGCGGCGCGGCGGTCGCGGCGCAGATCGTGCGTTCCGCTCTGGCAGCGCATGGCGGCATGGCGACCTTTGCCGAAGCGGCGGTGGCAGGTGCGCTATGAACGCCTTTCCCCTCCACCTGATGCGCCATGGCGCGCCGCAGCTTGCCGGACGGTTGCTCGGTCATCTGGACGCCCCGCCGGAAGCGGAGGGGATCGCCCTCTGCATCGAGCGGGCGCGGCATCTGGATTTCGCGCGGGTGGTGACATCCGACCTCGCCAGGGCGCGGGCGCCGGGCGCGGTGATCGCGGCGGAGCGGGGTATCGAACTTGACGTCGACCGGCGCTGGCGGGAACTGAATTTCGGGGATTGGGAGGGTGCGGACCCCGCGCTCCTGCCTGCGGAGGATCTGGCGCGCTTCAGGGACGATCCGGACGGATTTCCGCCGCCTGGGGGCGAAAGCTGGACCGACCTCCGCGCCCGGATCGGGGACGGGCTGGACGTGCTTGGCGAGCCGGCATTGGTGGTCTGCCATGCCGGGGCGATACGGGCGGCGCTGGCTGTGCTGTGCGGTTTCGACGTGCGGCAGGGCTGGGCGGTGGACCTGCCCTATGGCGCGGTGCTGAGCCTGCGGGTCTGGCCGGAAGGGCGGTCGGGACAGATTACGGGCCTGATCGCATGAAGCGGCTGGTGCTGGCCCTGCAATTGATGACGCGCCTGCCGTTGCCCGCGCAGGATGTCGATGAGGGGGATTTCGCCGCCGCCATCCGCTGGCTGCCCGCAACGGGCATTGCCGTCGGGCTGGTGGTCGCGGGCGGTGCCGGGCTGGGCATGCGCATCGATCCTTGGGCGGGGGCGCTGTTCGGCCTGGTCGCCTGGGTGGCCGTGACGGGTGCGCTGCACCTGGATGGATTGGGCGACATAGCGGATGCGGCGGGGGCGGCGCATGGCGATCGGAGCCGCCTGTCCGCCGTTCTGGCCGATCCGCATATCGGCAGCTTCGGCGTTGTCGCCATCGGCCTGCAACTGGCGGCCAAGCTGGTGCTGTTGCGACTCTGGCTGGAAAGCTTTCCGCCATGGATGCTGGCGGCCGTGGCGATGGTGGCGCGCATCGGGCCGCTATTCTGGACGCGCTGGCTGCCGCCGCTCCATGAAGGACTGGCCAGCCGTTTCCGGGCCGGGTGGCGGGCGGAGCCGTTTATCCTCTGGTCGATATTGGGGCTGGCGCTGGGTTATCGGGAGCCTGCCCTTTTGGCGGCGATCCCGTTGATCCCGCTCTGGGGTCTTTGGCTGCGCTCGCGGATCGGCGGCATCTCCGGGGATGGGCATGGCGCCGGCATCGAATTGCTGGAGAGCGCCCTGCTGCTGGCGATGGCGGTGGCGCGATGAGCGGCTTCACCTGGCATGGCGGCCGCCTGGCCGAAGCGCGGGGCGCTTATGGCGGGCAGGACTGGATCGACCTCTCGACCGGGATCAACCCCCTAGCTTGGCCGGGGTCCGATCATCTGTCCATCGACTGGCGGCATTTGCCCGATCCGCACGATTTGGCGGCGATGGAGGCGGCGGCGGCGGCCTGTTTCGGGGTCGATCCCGATCATCTTTGCACCGTGCCCGGCAGCGAGGCGGGATTGCGGCTGGTGGGGCGGATGCTGGACATGCCCGCACGATGGCTTGTGCCCAGCTACCGCACCCATGCGGAGATTTTCGCGCATGGCGCCCCGATGTCCGCCGATGAAGAACCGCCTCGCGAAGCGATCGCCCTACTGCTCGCCAACCCCAACAATCCCGACGGCCGCATCCTGCCGCCTGCCCGCCTGCTGCAATGGCTGGCCCGGCTGGAGGAGCGCGGAGGATGGCTGATCGTCGACGAAGCCTATGCCGACGCCGTGCCTTCATGCAGTCTGGCGGGCGAAGTGGGGGATGGGCGGCGGCTGATCCTGTTGCGGTCCTTCGGTAAATTCTTCGGGCTGGCCGGTGTCAGGCTGGGCTTTGTGCTCGGGCCGCGAGAGGTCGTCGCACAGCTGCGGCGGATGCTGGGGGAATGGCCGGTTTCGGCGGCGGCGGTCGCGTTCGGCGGCGCGGCCTATCGCGACCGGAACTGGATCGACGGGACAGTGACGGCGCTGGGCGAGCACGCGGCGCAACTGGATGGTTTGCTGGCGCGGCACGGATTGGGGGCGCGGGGCGAATGCCCGCTATTCCGTCTGGTGGAGGTGGAGGATGGGTGGGCCCTGTTCGACAGGCTGGCGCGGCGTTCGATCCTGACGCGCCCCTTCGAGGAGGACCGGCGCTGGCTGCGGATCGGCCTGCCTGCCGATACGAGGGCTCTCGCCCGTCTTGACCGGGCGTTGGCCGATGGGTGAGCCGGTGGCCCTGGCGGCGCTGATGCTGGATGCGGCGCTTGGCTGGCCGGGCTGGCTGCATGCGCGGATCGGCCACCCGGTGGGCGGTTTCGCCCGGATCATCGGTGCGGCGGAGCGGCGATGGAACCGGGAGGCGTGGAGCGGCCCGGTGCGCCGCTGGACGGGAATCGCCCTGCTGTTGCTGTTGCTGGCCGTGGGCGGGGGTGCCGGTCTGGCTTTGGAATGGGCGATCCGCCGCTGGGGCGGGTCCATGGCCTGGCCATGGCTGGCGCTCGCCGCATGGCCGGCGCTGGCGCAGAACAGCCTCTATGTCCATGTGGCGCCGGTGGTTCGGGCTCTGGCGCGCGGGGATCTGGATGCCGCGCGGCAGGCGGTGGCCCGGATCGTGGGCCGCGACACGGCCGCGCTGGATGAGGCGGGCGTTGCACGGGCCGGCATAGAAAGTCTGGCCGAAAGCTTCTGCGATGGCGTCGTGGCGCCGCTGTTCTGGCTGCTGCTGCTCGGTCTGCCGGGAATATGGGCCTATAAGGCCGTCAACACAGCCGACAGCATGATCGGGCACAAGGAAGCGCCCTATACCGACTTCGGCTGGGCGGCGGCCCGCTTCGACGATTTGTTGAACTGGGTGCCGGCGCGGCTCTCCGGCTTGATCCTGTGCGTTGCGGGCGGCGGCGGATGGGCCGTGTTGCGGCGGGATCGCCGGAAGCATGCCTCGCCCAACGCGGGATGGCCGGAGGCGGCGATGGCCGGCGCGCTCGGCATCCGGCTGGCGGGACCGATCCACTATGACGGCGTGCTGCACGACAAACCATGGATCGGCGCGGGTGGGGAAGCGGACGTCCGCGCGATGCGGGCCGCGCTCCGGATCTATTTGCGCGCCTGCCTGCTGCTGTGGGTCCTGGCCGCCATTTGGGAGAATGTCGGATGACGAGAATGCTGGTGCTGGGCGGATGCCGGTCCGGCAAGAGCCGCTATGCGCAGCAACGCTGCGAGGCTGTCGGGAACGGGAACCTGGCCTATATCGCGACCGCGCAGGCCTTCGACGCGGAGATGGAGGAGCGGATAGCGCGCCACAAGGGTGAGCGTGGAAGCCGCTGGCTGACCATCGACGCGCCCATGGACCTGCCCGCCGCCCTGTCCAAAGCAGCGCGCCGGGCAGATGCCGTCCTGGTCGATTGCCTGACGCTGTGGCTGACCAACCTGATGCTTGCCGAAGAGGATTTGGCCAGCGCCCGGGCAGCGCTGGCGGAGGCGATGATGGCCTGTCCGGTTCCTGTCGTGCTGGTGAGCAATGAAGTGGGCCTCGGCATCGTGCCGGACAATGCCCTGGCCCGGCGGTTCCGGGACGAGGCGGGCTGGCTGAACCAGCAGATGGCGGCCCTGTGCGAGGACGTCATATTGATGGCCGCCGGCTTGCCGCTGCGGTTGAAGGGCTAAGGTCAGGCGGCGTAGGTTCGGCCAGCCATGGCGATCACCCTTCCCGAAAATCGGCCCCGATGACCCGGTAGAGCAGGATGCGGTTCCTGATCAGCGCCAGGTTCGTCGCGATCGCGCTTTGCTGCGCATTGTAGAGGCTTCGCTGGCTGGTCAGGCTGTTGAGGAATGGGTCGATGCCCGCGCGATAGCGTTCCTCGGCCAGCCTGTAACTGCGCTGGCTGGCGAGGACCAGACGCTGCTGGGCGGCCTGCTGCTCGTCAATCGTGCCTTCGCGCGCCAGTGCGTCGGATACTTCCTGAAAGGCGGTCTGGATCGCCTTTTCATATTGGGCAAGGCTGAGGTCGCGCTGCGCCTTGCTATATTCGAGATTGCCGCGAGCCGCGCCGCCGAAGATCGGCATGCCGACGGACGGCGCCGCCGACCAGGCGAAGCCGTCGCCCGTGAAAAGCGACGACAGCGCCGAACTGGCGACGCCGATGGCCGCGGTCAGGCTGATCCTCGGGAACATCGCGGCGCGCGCCGCGCCGATGTCGGCATTGGCGGCCTTCAGCTGATGTTCGGCCTGCAGCACGTCCGGCCGCTGGAGCAGCACGTCGGAGGAAAGGCCCGCCGGCACCTTCGCAATGCTGCCGGTCAGTTGCTGCAACGACCGGGGCAACAGCGCATCCTCGACCGGCGCGCCGGCCAGCAGGTCCAGCGCGTTCCGGTCCTGCGCCACCTGGGTGACGTTCGCGGCAATGTCGCTGCGCGCCTGTTCGACCGTGGTTTCGGCCTGATGGACGTCCAGCTTGCCGATCAGCCCCGCGCCGTTCAGCGACCGGGTGAGGGCAAGCGTCCGTTCGGCGCTCGCCAATGTCTGCCGGGAAAGGTCGAGATATTCCTGATCGGCGGCCAAGGTCGCATAGGCCGTGGCCGTTTCCGCGATCAGGGCGATGCGGGTCGCCCGCGCCCCTTCTTCGGTCGCCAGATAGGATTCCAGCGCCGATCGGGCCAGGTTCTTCACCCGGCCGAACAGGTCGATCTCGAACGCGCTGAAACCGATGTCGGCGCTGTAACTGTCCTGGCGGGCGTCGTTCCGCCGGGAAAAGCTGGCTGCCGCCTCGCCGGTGACGGCGGGCAGCCGTTCGGCGCGCTGCACCCGGTAGAGCGCCCGGGCCGCCTCCACATTGGCGAGCGCGGCGCGCAGGTCGCGATTATTGTCCAGCGCACGCCCGATCACCGTCCTGAGGCTGGGATCGCCGATCAGCGCGGTCCAGGGCAGGCCGGGCCTTTCCGTCGCGGCCGCGGGCGCATAGGCCGGGCCGCCGGGGAAGCCGGCGGGCACCGGGGGCGTGGGCCGCACATAGGTCGGCGCCATGTTGCAGGCCGACAGGGCCGCTCCCCAGGTTAGGATGAGGAAGGCGCGCCTCATGCCGGAACCTCCGTGGCGTTGGCGGCGGGGGAGGGCGGGTTCTTGCGGTTGAAGATGCGCATGATCGTCAGGAAGAAGAGGGGGACGTAGAAGATGGCGAGCACCGTCGCGGTCAGCATGCCGCCGATCACCGCCGTGCCGATGGCGACGCGGCTCTGCGCGCCCGCGCCGCTGGCGATGGCGAGCGGAATGACGCCCGCGATGAATGCCAGCGACGTCATCAGGATCGGGCGGAAGCGCAGGCGCGCGGCCTCCAGCGCGGCGGACATGGCGTCCTTGCCCTGCAGATAGGCGAGTTCCGCGAATTCAACGATCAGGATCGCGTTCTTGGCGGCGAGGCCCATGGTGGTGAGCAGGCCGACCTGGAAATAGATGTTGTTCTCCAGCCCGCGCAGCGTCACCGCCAGCACCGCGCCGATCAGGCCGAGCGGGATCACCAGCAGCACGGCGAGCGGGATTGACCAGCTTTCGTAGAGCGCGGCGAGGCAGAGGAACACGACCAGCACAGACAGGCCGTAGAGCAGCGGCGCCTGCCCGCCGGAAAGCTGCTCCTGATAGGATAGGCCGCTCCAGGCATAGCCGGTGCCGGGGGGAAGCTGTTTTTGCAGCTTCACCATCTCGTCCATCGCCTCGCCCGAACTGGAACCGGGCGCGGCCTGCCCCTGGATTTCATAGGAAGACTGGCCGTTATAGCGCGAAACGGTGGTCGGCCCCATCGTCCAGTGGGTGGTGGCGAAGGCGGAGAAGGGCACCATTTCCCCCGTCGTGGCGGAGCGCACCTGCCAATTGTCGAGATCGGTCGGCAGGGCGCGGAAGGGCGCGTCGGCCTGCATATAGACGCGCTTCACCCGGCCGCGGTCGACGAAATCGTTGATATAGGTGCTGCCCCAGGCGGCGCTCAGCACATTGTCGACGCTGCTCTGGGTGAGGCCGAGGACCGCGAGTTTCTCGGAGTCGATGTCGACCTTGAGCTGCGGCGTGTCCTCCAGCGTGGCGGCGCGCACGCCGGCCAGTTTCGGGCTGCCGGTCGCCGCCTTCATGAGCTGGTTGCGCAGTTCGAGGAAGCGTTCGCGGCTGAGGCCGCCGGTGTTCAGCAGTTCGAAGGTAAAGCCGTTGGACTGGCCCAGCCCGCGAATGGAGGGCGGAGTCATCGCCAGCGCCTTGGCATCGCGGATCGCGGCGAGTTGCTTCGTGGCGCGGTTCGCGATCATGGTCGCGCTGTTGGCGGCTCCCTTGCGCTTGTCCCACGGCACGAGGCTGACGAAGCCCTGGGCGGTATTCTCACCCTGCCCGGCGAAGCTGAAGCCCTGGGTCACGAAGATGAAGTCGACATTGTCCTTCTCGTCATTGACGAAGTAATTCTGGATCTGGTCGATCGCGGCGCTGGTGCGGGAGGATTTGGCGCCGGCGGGCAATGTGACCTGAACCATCACCTGGCCCTGGTCCTCCACCGGCAGGAAGCTGGTGGGCAGGCGGACGAACAGCAGCCAGAGCAGGCCGAGCATCACCGCATAGCCGATCCAGAAGACGGTCCGCCGGCCGATGAAGCCATTCAGCCGCGCCATATAGCCATGGGTGACGCGGCCGAACCAGCGATTGAACTTGCCGGTCCATCCCCGGTCGCGTTTCTCATGCGAAACCGGCTTCAGGATCGTCGCGCAGAGGGCGGGCGAAAGGATCAGCGCAACGACCACCGAAAGCAGCATGGAGGAGACGATGGTGATCGAGAATTGCCGGTAGATGACGCCTGTCGACCCGCCGAAAAAGGCCATGGGCAGCAGCACGGCGGACAGGACCAGCGCGATGCCGATCAGGGCGCTGCCGATCTCCTCCATCGACTTGATGGTGGCCTGCCGCGGGGAAAGTCCTTCCTCTTCCATGATGCGTTCGACATTCTCGACCACGACGATGGCGTCGTCGACCAGCAGGCCGATGGCCAGCACCATGCCGAACAGCGTCAGCGTGTTGATCGAATAGCCGAACAGCGCCAGCACGCCGAATGTGCCGAGCAGCACCACCGGAACGGCGATGGCGGGCACCAGTGTCGCGCGCCAGCTTTGCAGGAAGATGAACATCACCACCACGACCAGAGCGACCGCCTCGATCAGCGTCTGGACCACTTCCTCCACCGACAGCTTGATGAAGGGCGTGGTGTCGCGTGGATAGGTGACGGTGTAGCCATGCGGCAGGTTGGTCGACAGTTCCCGCACCTTCGCCTTGACCAGTTCGGCGGTCTTGAGCGCGTCGGCGCCCGGCGCGAGCTGCAACGCCATGCCGGAGGCGGGATGACCGCTGAGGCGCGCGGAGGAGGTGTAGCTTTCATTGCCCAGTTCGACCCGCGCCACGTCCGACAGGTGGACGACCGATCCGTCGCTCTGCGTCTTGACGATGATGTTGCGGAACTGCTCGGGCGTCTGCAGGCGGGCGCGAGCGGTGACGGTGGCATTGAGCTGTTGCCCCTCCGGCGCGGGGTCGGCGCCGATCTGGCCCGCCGACACCTCGACATTCTGGGCCGCGATGGCGCTTTGCACGTCCGACGGCATCAGCTTGACGGTGGCCAGCCGGTAGGGGTCCAGCCAGATGCGCATCGCATATTGCGATCCGAAGATCTGGGATGAACCGACGCCGTCGACGCGGGCGATGGCGTCCTGGAAATTATTGACCAGATAGTCCGCGATGTCGGCCTGCGACGCCGTGTCGGTCCTGTCGTAAAGGCCGACGACCATCAGGAAATCGGTCTGGGACTTGGTGACGGTCAGGCCCTGCTGCTGCACGGCATTGGGCAGCCGGCTCAGCGCCTGCTGCACCTTGTTCTGCACCTGCACCTGCGCGGTGTCGGGATCGGTGCCCTTCTTGAAGGTAACGGTGATCCGCGCCTGTCCATTGGCCGTGGACGAGGAGGAGAAGTACATGAGACCGTCGATGCCGGTGAGCTGTTGCTCGATCACCTGGGTGACGCTGGTCTCCACGGTTTCGGCCGCCGCGCCGGGATAGTTGGCGCTGATGTTGACCGACGGGGGAGCGATGTCCGGATATTGGGCGATCGGCAGGGTCAGCATCGCGCCCAGGCCTGCCATCATGATGCCGATGGCGATGACCCAGGCGAAGATCGGCCGTTCGATGAAAAAGCGGCTGAGCAAGGTCCCGGCCCCTTATTTCGCGGCCTGGTCGACCGGAACGGCCTTGACCGTGTCGCCGGGCTGCACCTTGTCCGTGCCCTCGACGATCAGCCTGTCGCCTCTCCGCAATCCGTCGGTGATCAGCCATTTGTCGCCCACGGCCTGCGCGGCGGTGACGGTGCGCCGTTCGACCTTGTTCCCCTTGTCCACCACCAGCGCGGTGGCGTTGCCCTTGGGATCGCGGCTGATGCCCTGCTGCGGCACCAGTATCGCATTCGGCACGACCGACTGCGGCGCGACCACGCGCACGAACATGCCGGGCAGCAGCAGGCCGTCCGGATTGGGGAAGCGGGCGCGCAGCGTGACGGTGCCGCTGTCGGGATCGACGATGGGCTCGGCAAATTCGATGCGGCCTTCCAGCGGATAATCGGTGCCGTCGTCCAGTTTCAGCCGGATCGTGGCGCTGGCGGGCAGCGCCTTGCCCGCCGCCAGCGCGCGGCGCAACTGGAGCAGCTTTGCGCTCGATTGCGTCACGTCGACGAAGATCGGGTCGAGCTGCTGGATGATGGCGAGCGGCGTCGCCTGGCTGGCCGTCACCAGCGCGCCGGGCGTCACGGCGGACCGGCCTATGCGCCCGCTGATCGGCGCCCGGACCTGCGTGAAGTTGAGGTTGATGCCCGCCGTCTGAAGCGTGGCGCGGGCCTGTTGCACGGCGGCGGCGGCCTGACGGGCCGTGGCGATGACGTCGTCGCGATCCTGCGCGCTCACCGCCTCGCTCTGGCCTAGCGTACGGTAGCGACTGGCCCTTGCCTGCGCGGCGGCGGCGGTCGCCTGCGCGCTGGCCAAGGTGGCCTGCGCCTCGTCGCGGGAGGCGCGGTAGAGCGAGGGGTCGATCTGGTAGAGGGGCTGGCCCGCCCTGACCGTCGAACCCTCCGCGAACAGCCGCTTCTGGACGACGCCGGCGACCTGCGGCCGGACCTCCGACATCATGGTGGAGGCGGTGCGGCCGGGCAGTTCGGTGGATACGGTCACGTCCTGCGCCGCCAGAGTCACCACCCCGACCTCCACCGGTCCCTTTTTCGGCGCCTCCTTGTGACCGCAGGCGGCGACAAGGACGCAAAGCGCCATGGAGGCGGTCCGAAGGGCGGGGAGGCGGCTGGGCATGGTCGTCGGGCGGGTCCAGAATGAAGATGGGGACTTCGCCCGGCGCAGGGGGAGGGAGGGGCGCGCCGGGCGAAGGTCGGCTCCTCCAAGGGGGCGCCGACCTGCTCCTCATCCCTCTTCATCATGTCGCATGGTAGAGCGACTTTTCATCCGGTTGGATCATTGTGTAGCGGATTGTATCGATATGTAACGGCCGCCGCCGCGAGCGCAGACTTGCCGCGCGAATGCGGTTAGAAGGAGACGATGCCCGATATGCCGCCATCCCGCCCGTTCCGCGTGATCGTCGTCGATGATGATGAGGACATAAGGGGGCTGATCGTCGGACAGCTTGCGCAGGACCATTATGAGGTGGAGGCGGCCGGCAGCCTTGCCGAGTTGCGGGGGCTCATGGCGGCGGGGGCGGTCGACCTCATCGTGCTCGACCTCAACCTGCCAGACGGCGACGGCCTGTCGCTGTGCCGGGAATTGCGGGGGCAGGGCAATGGGGTTCAGATCATCATGGTGACGGCGCGGGGCAGCGCCATAGACCGGGTGCTGGGATTGGAACTGGGCGCGGACGATTATCTGACCAAGCCGTTCGAGCCGCGCGAGCTGCTGGTGCGGGTCCGCAACCTGCTGCGGCGGTCGCGCAGCGAGGAGCCGGCGCGGCAGAAGACGGCGCGGATCGCCCGCTTCGGATCGTGGCGGCTCGACCTGTTCCAGCGGCGGCTGATCGCCAGCGACGAGCGGCTGATCATGCTCTCCTCCGCCGAATTCCGCCTGCTGTCGCGCTTCATCGAGGAACCCAATGTGGTGCTCTCGCGCGAGGCGCTGGTGCCCGAACGCCGGGCCACGGCGGCGTTTGACCGGTCCATAGACCTGCAGGTCAGCCGGTTGCGGCAGAAACTGGCCGACAGCCCGGGCGGCGACGGCCTGATCCTGACGGTGCGGGGCGAAGGCTATGTGCTGGCGAGCACGGTGACCTATGAATGACGGGCGGATGATCGGCGCATGATGATCCCCGTCGTGGCGCGGGCGCGCAATTTCTTCCGGTCGCTGGTGGGGCAGATATTCCTGCTGCTGACCGTCGGCATGACGATCGCCGCCGTGCTGGCGCTGCTGGTCGCGGAGCAGGCCCGGCATCTCGATTTCGAGCGCTGGCGCCTTCAGCGCGTCGTGGCCAGCGCCGTCGACATCGCGCAGCGGCTGAGTCACGATCCGGTCAAGATAGAGGCGATGCTGAAGGACCAGCAGATCATGGGGGCGAGGACCGCGCCGGAGGGCGTGGCGCTGGCGGACCCGGACCCGACGCTGGCGGACGCGCTGGCGGTGCGTTTCGGGCCGCACTCCAACCCCGAAGCGGGGCAGGTGCCGGTCGGGCTGTGCTTTCCGGCCGGCAAGGTCGATCCGAACAATCGGGCGGCGGGTCTGATCGACGCGCCACGGCCCGATTGCTGGGTCGTGCGCTTCACCGACGGCACGGGCGAACGGCGGTCGCTCGCCCTCTATTTGCCGCGGGTCGTCAAGCCGCCCAGCAATCTCGCCAAGCCGATCTACCTGCTGCTGATCCTGCTGTCCTCGGCGGGGCTGGCGATCGTCGTCGCGCGCTTCGTCGCCAAGCCGCTGCGCCGGCTGGAGCGGGCGGCCGAAGCCTTTTCGGTATCGGTCGATCCGGAAGAAATCCCGGAGCGGGGGCCGGAAGAAGTGCGGGCTGCCCTGTCGACCTTCAACCTGATGCAGCGCCGGGTCCGTGCGGGCTTTGCCGAGCGGACGCAGTTGCTGGCGGCGATCAGCCATGATCTTCAGACGCCGCTCACGCGCCTGCGCTTGCGGCTGGAACTGGTGGAGAACGAGGAGTTGCGGGCCCGCCTCTTGCAGGATCACCAGGCGATGATGACGCTGGTCCGCGAAGGGCTGGACCTGGCGGCGAGCACGGAGGCGCAGGAGGACTGGTCGGTGATCGACATCGATTCGCTGCTGACCAGCATGGCCGAAGACGCGCAGGACCTGGGATTGCCCGTGCGTTTCCTGTCAGGCTGCGGCGGCACGGTCCGGGTCAAGCCCAACGCGCTGACCCGCTGCATCAGCAATCTGGTGAACAATGCCGTGAAATATGGCGGCAGCGCCGACGTCAGTTGCATGCGGCAGGGGGCGCGCGTGCTGATCGAGGTGCGCGACCATGGGCCGGGCATCGCGCCCGATCAGTTGGACCAGATGTTCGAACCCTTCACCCGCGGTGTGGCGGGGCAGCCCGGCGGGCGGCCCGGGACCGGCATCGGCCTCACCATCGCGCGATCGCTGGCGCTGAGTTTCGAGGCGTCCGTGCGCCTGGCCAATGCGCCGGACGGCGGGCTGATCGCCACGATCGACATGCGGGCGTAACGGCATTTCCGCAGGCGGGATGGATGCCGAAACAGGTTCAGCATATGCAATGCAGCCTTCGATCGTCGCGATCGCATCGTTCCATGCATGGGAACCAATGCACCCCTGGTGAGATTATCTCCTTTACCCTCTTCCCTCCCGGGGGCTCAGGTGACACTATGCATCATATCGCGGCGGGGGAACGTCGCGCCGATTGGAAGATGCTGCATGACGGCGGCGCGGTAATGATCTTGCCGGTCGCATGAAGATGGTCGTGCGATTGCCGGAAATGCTTCTGCGTGGCCGGATAAGCATCGTGCGTTCTTTTTGCAGAAACATGCAGATCGACGATTGGACAGATTTGAATTTTTTACTCTGAACAGGTTCTATTGCACTGTTTTTACAGACCATAAGGGTCTATATACATTCCATGGCTACTTTAGCGGGAGTCGCCAGTGACAAAGAATGAGCTGTTTTCCAGCTTCACGCGGAAGTTCGATGATCGGCGTCAGGCCGAAATGTCTATCGAAGATTATCTGCTGGGATGTCGCAACGATCCATTGATGCATGCGTCCGCGCCGGAGCGGCTGCTGGCTGCAATCGGTGAGCCGGAGATCATCGACACCTCGCGCGATCAGCGGCTGGGCCGGATCTTCATGAACCGGACCATCCGCCGCTACAAGAGCTTCACCAATTTCTACGGCATGGAAGGGACGATCGAGCATATCGTCAGTTTCCTGCGCCACGCCAGCCAGGGATTGGAGGAGCGCAAGCAGATCCTATACCTGCTGGGTCCGGTGGGCGGCGGCAAGTCGTCCCTGGCCGAACGGCTGAAGGCGCTGATGGAAGTGCATCCCATCTATGTGCTGAAGGCGGGGGATGAGATCAGCCCGATCTTCGAAAGCCCGCTCGCCTTGTTCGACGCCGAAACCCATGGCGACTATATCGAGGAGAATTACGCCATTCCCCGGCGGCGGCTGACCGGCATGATCAGCCCCTGGTGCCGCAAGCGGCTGGATGAATATGGCGGCGACATATCCCAATTCAGGGTCGTGCGCATGATGCCGTCCCGCATGCGGCAGGTCGCCATCGCCAAGACCGAGCCGGGCGACGAGAACAACCAGGACATCAGCTCGCTGGTCGGCAAGGTCGACATCCGCAAGCTGGAAATGCTCTCGCAGAACGATCCGGACGCCTACAGCTATTCGGGCGGGCTCAACCGGGCGAACCAGGGCATGCTGGAATTCGTCGAGATGTTCAAGGCGCCGATCAAGATGCTCCACCCGTTGCTGACCGCGACGCAGGAGGGCAATTATATCGGCACGGAGAATATCGGCGCCATTCCCTATACCGGCATCATCATGGCCCATAGCAATGAATCGGAATGGGCGAATTTCAAGAACAACAAGAATAACGAAGCCTTTATCGACCGTATCTACGTCATCAAGGTTCCCTATAGTTTGCAGGCCACCGAGGAACGGCATGTCTACGAGAAGTTGCTGCGGGAATCGGACCTGAACAAGGCGCCCTGCGCGCCGGGGACTTTGGACATGCTGGCGCGTTTCTCCGTGCTGACGCGGCTGCGGGAGCATGAGAACAGCAATCTCTACTCCAAGATGCGCGTCTATGACGGCGAGATGCTGCGGGAAATCGATCCGAGGGCCAAGAGTCTTCAGGAATATCGCGACGCTGCTGGCGTGGACGAGGGCATGTCGGGCATTTCGACCCGCTTCGCCTTCAAGGCGCTGTCGGCCACCTTCAACCATGACACCAATGAGATCGCGGCCGATCCCGTGCACCTCATGTATGTGCTGGAGGGCATGGTCCGGCAGGAGCAGTTCCCCGCCGAGATCGAATCCCGCTATCTGGAGTTCATCAAGGGCGAACTGGCGCCGCGCTATGCCGAGTTCATCGGCAATGAAATCCAGAAGGCCTATCTCGAATCCTACCATGATTATGGGCAGAACCTGTTCGACCGTTATGTCGCCTATGCCGATGCGTGGATCGAGGATCTGGACTTCAAGGACCCGGACACGGGTCAATTGCTGGACCGGGAGGTCATCAACCAGGAACTGTCCAAGACCGAAAAGCCCGCCGGGATCGCCAATCCCAAGGATTTCCGCAACGAGGTGGTGAAGTTCGCGCTGCGCATGCGGGCCAGCAATGACGGGCGCAACCCGTCATGGACCAGTTACGAGAAAATCCGCGAGGTGATCGAGAAGCGGATGTTCAGCCAGGTCGAGGACCTGCTGCCGGTCATCAGCTTCGGATCGAAGAAGGACGGCGAGACTGCGACCAAGCATGACGAATTCGTCGCGCGGATGATCGAAAGAGGCTATACTGAGCGGCAGGTTCGGCGGCTTGTCGAATGGTATATACGCGTCAAGCAGGCCGGATGATGGAGGCGCCAAGCCCGCCATGCACATAGTCGACAGACGGTTGAATCCAGGAGGCAAGAGCCTGGTCAACAGGCAGCGCTTCCTGCGGAGGGCAAGGGCATATGTGCAGCAGGCGGTGCGCGACAGCCTGAAGGACCGCAGCATCAAGGATCTGGACAAGGAAGGCCAGATTTCGATCCAGCGCGACGTCATCCACGAACCGACGCTGCACCGCGCCGCGCAGGGGGGCAGCCGTGAACGGGTCTTCCCCGGCAATCACGACTATATGGAAGGCGACCGGATCAAGCGGCCCGATGGCGGCGCGGGCGCGGGGTCGAAGGCCGGGCAGGGCGAGGGGAATGACGATTTCCAGTTCGCGCTCAGCCGGGAAGAGTTTCTGGATCTGTTCCTCGACGATCTGGAGCTGCCGGACCTCGCCAAAAGGCGGCTGATCGGCGGGGCCGTCGACGGCATAAGGCGGGCAGGCTATTCGACGGTCGGCAACCCGTCCAACCTGTCCGTGCCGCGCACCATGCAGAAGGCGATGTCGCGTCGGTTGGCGCTGCGCCGTCCCAAGGGCGCCGATCTTGCCCGGATCGAGGAGGAGATCGCGCTGATCGAGGCGCGCGATCCGGCCCTGCCCGACGATGCCGTACGGCTGGAGGCATTGCGCGAGGAACGCTCGACCGTCATCCGCCGCCGCAACCTGATCGCCTATATCGACCCTGTGGACCTGCGCTATCGCCGGTTTGAGACGGTGCCCAAGCCCGTGGCCCAGGCAGTGATGTTCTGCCTGATGGACGTCTCCGGCTCCATGACGGAGCATATGAAGGATCTGGCGAAGCGTTTCTTCGCGCTGCTGCACCTGTTCCTGTCGCGCTGCTACGAGCATGTGGAGGTGGTGTTCATCCACCATACCGACCGGGCGGCGGAGGTGGACGAGCAGACCTTCTTCTACAGCACGGTGACGGGCGGAACTTTGGTGTCGAGCGCGCTGGAGAAACTGATCGAGGTGGTGCAGGAACGCTTCCGTCCGGATGACTGGAACATCTATGTGGCGCAGGCGTCGGACGGCGACACCATGCAGTCCGACAATGGCCGGGTGGTCAGCCTGATGCAGCAGGAAATCCTGCCCTTCAGCCAATATTTCGCCTATCTGGAAGTCGGGCGAGAGGAATTCGCCGACATAGAGACCATCGGCACGACGACCGGACTGTGGCAGGCCTATGCCCCGGTCAGCGAGGCAAACCGCAATTTCGTAATGCGCAAGGTGCATCATCGGCGGGAAATCTATCCGGTTTTCCGGGAGTTGTTCCAGCGCAAGGGCGTGGCGGAGCGGAGTTCATGAAGGTGGAACCGGCATGACGGTCGAACTGGCGTCCGCCCCGCTGTTCACGGGAAGCGATTGGGACTTCGCGCTCATCAACCGCATTTACGAAATGATCGAGCCCATCGCGCTCCAGGAAATGAAGCTCGACATCTATCCCAACCAGATAGAGGTCATCAGCGCGGAGCAGATGCTGGACGCCTATTCCTCCATCGGCATGCCGCTCTTCTACAAACACTGGTCCTTCGGCAAGCAGTTCGTGACCAATGAGATGATGTACCGCAAGGGGCTGCGCGGCCTGGCCTATGAGCTGGTCATCAACAGCGATCCCTGCATCAACTATCTGATGCAGGAAAATAGCGCGACGATGCAGACGCTGGTCATCGCCCATGCGGCCTTCGGGCATAATCATTTCTTCAAGAATAATTATGTCTTCAAGCAATGGACCGATGCCGAGGGAATTCTGGATTATCTGGAATTCGCCAAGCGCTACATCGCGCAATGCGAGGAACGCTACGGCCAATTGCCGGTCGAGCGGGTGCTGGACGCCGCCCATGCGTTGATGAACCAGGGCGTGCATCGCTATCCGCGCGTCCGCCCAAGGGACTTGAAGGCGGAGGCGGCGCGGGAGGCGGAACGGCAGGCTTATCGCGACCGCATCTATGACGATCTGTGGCGCACCGTGCCCACTGGAGCGAAGGCGGACGCGATCCCCAGCGACGCCAGACGGGCGGCGCTGGGACTGCCGCAGGAAAATATCCTCTATTTCCTGGAAAAGTCCGGCCCCCGGCTGGAAAGCTGGCAACGGGAGATTTTGCGGATCGTGCGGTTGATCGCGCAATATTTCTACCCGCAGCGCCAGACCAAGGCGATGAACGAAGGCGCTGCGACCTACACCCATTATCGCATCATGACGACGCTGCACGAACGGGGATGGCTGACCGACGGCGCCTTCATGGAATTCCTCTCATCCCATACCAATGTTGTCTATCAACCCACCTATGATTCAGGACAATTTGGCGGTTTCAACCCCTATGCCCTGGGCTTCGGCATCATGTCGGACATCGAAAGGGTCTGCCGGGCGCCGACGGAGGAGGATCGCGAATGGTTCGGGGATATTGCCGGATCGGGCGACCCGATGGAGGTGCTGAAGGACATATGGGCCAATTATCGCGATGAAAGCTTCGTTTCGCAATTTCTGAGCCCACATCTGATCCGGCAATGGCGGCTGTTCAAGATCCTCGACAAGCAGGGCGAATCGGAACTGCGGGTCGACGCCATTCACGATGAGCGCGGCTATCGCCGGATTCGGCGCTCCCTGGCGCGGGAATATGAAATCGGGCGGCAGGAACCCGACATACAGGTGGTCGATGTCGACCTGGCCGGCGACCGCAAGCTGATCGTTGAGCATTCGGTGCTGGACGGCGTCCAACTGGAGGCCCGCGATGCCGCTATGGTCTTGCAAAATCTGGCGAATCTCTGGGGTTATGAAGTGCTGTTGAAGGAGGTTGATTCCGCAACGCGCAAGGAATTGAAAAGCCATAGCGCGCAGCCCAATGCGGCCTGGCTGCGCTGAACCGGTGCGCGCGGCGGACGGGAAAAGGGCTGCGGCAAGATTCCGTTTTCAATCGATGATGGGAAAGGTTAAGTTGTGCGCCGGTTTTTCGTGGGCGAAGTCGGATCTGTCGCTCTGAAGGCGGTGGAGAGGACGGGCCCTGCGACAGGCAGGAGTTCGATTCATGACGAATGCTCTTACGCCAGAAGAATGTCTAGACCGGGCAAGAATGCATGATCAACTGGCAGCGACCACCGCGGATGCTTCGGCGCGCATGATGCATCAGGCAATGGCTGCCGAGTTCCGCCGCCGCGCCGAAACGGCATCGAGCGGCCTGCGACAGGCCGCGAGCAGGCCGATCATCGAATTGATGCCGAACGTCGCCTGACGGCTTCAGGGTCGTCGGACCGTCTTGCGCCTTCGTAAAAGATAGATGTCCATGATCCAGCCGTGTTCCTGGCGGAGCGCGGCGCGGCATGAGGCGATTTCGGCCCCCCTCATGGCCAGCGGACCCTGGGCGAGTCTTTCCTGGGGCAATCCCAGATAGGCGCCCCACCATATGTCGAGACCCTCGGGCGGCAGGGTCTGGAAGGCGCAATGGCCATCCAGCATGACGACCAGGCTGTCGGCGCAGTCCGGCCAGCCGCGTTCGCTGAGGCGCCGGCCGGTGGTGATCAGCACGGGATCGGCAAGGTCGTTGAGGCAGATGCCGTGGGCGGCGGTCAGCGCCTGTACGCTGGTGATGCCGGGGATCACGCGGACCTTCACGTCCGGCAGGCGCCCGGCGATGCGCAGGCTGCTGTCATAAAGCGACGGATCGCCCCAGACCAGCAGGGCGAGCCTGCCGCCTTCGGGAAGGTGCCGGGCGACCTGCTCCATCCAGAGCGCGGCGATGGCATCGTGCCAGTCGAGGACGGCGCCGACATAATCGGTCCGGTCCGGTCGCCGGGGCATGTCGAATTCCACGATTTTCACCGCCTGCGTCAGCAGTTCGGCGCAAATGGCGCGGCGCAGGTCGATGAGGTCGGACTTGGCGTCGCCCTTGCGGGGCAGCAGGATGAGGTCGGCGTCGTTCATCGCCTTCACCGCGGCGCGGGTGAGGTGATCGGGATTGCCCGTGCCGATGCCGATAAGGTCGATGCTGATCATGAGGAGGCTTTCGAGGCGGGAGCGATGAGGTGGAAGAAACTGCCGGTGACGCGGCCGCGATGCGATCCCGTCGACGGAACGGCCTGACCTTCCGCGTCGGTCACATGAGCGAGCGGGCTGTCCGGTTGCTCGACGATGGTGGAATAATGGAATTCATGGCCGTTCAGCATCGCTCCCGCAGGCATGCCGCCCATCGGCGCCAGCAAGCGCGCCTGTCGGTAGCCAAGATGAAGGCGCCGTTCCGCGAAGCTGGTGACGAGGCCGAGCAGGCCGGCCATGGCATGTGCCCGCCCGTCGGCATCGATCAGCGCCTGTCCCAGCACCATATAGCCGCCGCATTCGCCATGGATCGGACGGTCCAGTGCGTGGCGGCGCAGGCCGGAAAGGAAATGGGCCGCCTGCGCGATCCGGCCCGCATGGAGTTCGGGATAGCCGCCGGGGAGCCAGACCGCATCGGCATCGGCTGCCGGGGCTTCGTCGGCCAGGGGGGAGAAGGGCAGGATTTCCGCGCCTGCATCCCGCCAGCCGGACAGGAGATGCGCATAGGTGAAGGAGAAGGCTTCGTCCCGGGCGATGGCAATGCGCTGGCCGGGTGGCGGCAGGGTCGGCATTGAAGCGCGATCCTGCGCCGGGGCGGACCGGGCCGCGCGCCGGACAGCGTTGAGGTCCACATGGGTCGCCACGATGTCCGCCATCCGGTCGATGATCCGGTCGAGATCGGCCTGTTCGGCCGCCTGGACCAGACCCAGATGACGCTCCGGCAGGTGGAGCGCGGCGGAGCGCGGAATGGCGCCCAGGACGGGGATGTCCGCCCCCTCCATCGCCGCGCGGATCAGCCGTTCGTGGCGCTGGCTGGCGACTTGGTTGAGGACGACGCCTGCCATGGAAATATCGGAACGAAGGCCACGGAAACCGCTGGCGATGGCGGCGGCGGACTGGCTCTGGCCCGACACGTCCATGACGAGAAGGACGGGCCAGCCGAACAGCGCCGCGATGTCCGCGCTCGCGCCGGTGCCGGCTTCCCCGACGGCGGGGGCGCCGTCGAACAGGCCCATCACGCCTTCCGCGACGATCAGTTCTGCGTCGGCCCGGCCTGCAACGGTCGCCATCTGCGATGCGGACATCGCCCAACTGTCGAGGTTGAAGGAGGGGCGGCGGCTGGCCGCCTGCTGAAATGCCGGGTCGATATAGTCGGGGCCGGACTTGAACGGCTGTACCCTGATGCCCATTCGGGAAAAGGCCCGCAGCAGGCCCAGCGTGACGGTCGTCTTGCCCGATCCTGATCGGGGCGCCGCGATCAGAAGGCCCGGCGTCATGGCTTGTCGATGAAGGCGGAGTCGGCGCTGGCCGGTCGGAAACGGCGGTCATAGCCGGGCGCGTAGAGGCTGCTTTCCGCGAAATCCTCGCTGCCCAGCACCGGGCCGACAAGAATGATGGCGGTCCGTTCGGGCCCGTCCGCAGCAGCTTCCCCGATGGTGCCCAGCGTCGCCCGCACGATCCGCTGATCCGGCCAGCTTGCGCGCCACACCACGGCCGCGGGGCAATGGGCGCCATGATGCGGGATCAGGTCGCGCACCACCTGCGCCAGATTATGGATCGACAGATGGATGGCGAGCGTCGCGCCGGTCGCGCCGAATGCAGAGAGGCTTTCACCGGACGGCATGGCGCTGGCGCGCCCCGGCGTCCGCGTGAGGATCACCGACTGGCCGAGTTCGGGCAGCGTCAGTTCGGCGCCGATGGCGGCAGCGGCGGCGGCGAAGGAGGGGACGCCGGGCGTGATGCTGAAAGGAATGCCGATCGCTTTCAGCCGCCGAAGCTGCTCGCCCATGGCCGACCAGACGGACAGGTCGCCGGAATGAAGGCGCGCGACGTCATGCCCCGCTTGATGGGCATCGACGATGATGGCGACGATCTCGTCCAGCGTCAGCGGCGCCGTGTTGACGATCCGCGCGCCCGCCGGACAATGATCGAGCAGGGCGGCGGGCACCAGCGATCCGGCATAGAGACAGACCGGAGAACGTGCGATCAGGTCGCGCCCGCGCAGGGTGATGAGGTCGGGCGCGCCGGGACCGGCGCCGATGAAATGAACGGTCATGGGGCAGGGCTTTCGGCTAGGGCGCAACTTGCGAGGCGGTCGGAGGAGAAGGCGCGGGGCGCTAGCAGGCGGCCCTCTGGCCCTGAAGCGGCGAGGGCCGTGGCTTCGGCGACGCTGCCGGTGCCATGGGCGGCCATGCTGGCGGGAGATCGGGTGGCCACGGGCTGTTCCGCCAGCCTTTCCACGCCGACGGCCATCAGGGGCAGGGCGAGCTTGCGCGCCAATGGCGCAAGCTGCCCGGCCTTGCCATCGAGGGTTGCCAGCGCGTCGACCGCGATCATGGCGCCCGTCGCCTGCTCCAGCGCCGATTCCAGCGAAGCGAGCGACGCGCTGTGGCGGAAGCCGAAGCCGGCGACGATCATAGCGTCACGCTCCACTGCACCAGCGGATAGGCGGAACGCCAGCCGCGACGGCTGCCCAGGGGCATCGCCTGCGCAAGCTCGATGCGAAGCAGGTCGCCGCCCTTGTCGGCATGCCATTTGGCAAGCAGCGCTTCCGATTCCAGCGTGACGGCATTGGCGACAAGGCGCGTGGGACCGCCGGGCAGGGCGAACAATGTCGCGAGCAGGGACTGGCTCAGCCCTCCGCCGATGAAGACGGCCTCGGGGCGGGTCCGGCCGGTCAGGATGTCGGGCGCTCTGCCCTCCATGACGGTCAGGCGGTCGACGCCCAGATGAAGGGCATTGGCGCGCGCCCGGGCGGCGCGATCCGGATCGGCCTCGAAAGCGATGGCCTGGGTGGAGGAATGGGCGAGCAGCCATTCTATGGCGATGGAGCCGGAACCTGCGCCTATGTCCCATAATGTCTCGCCAGGGCGGGGCGCCAGGGCGGACAGGGTCAGGGCGCGGGCCGGGCGCTTGGTGATCTGGCCGTCATGGTCGAACCAGTCGTCGGGGATGCCGCTGGAGCGGGGGAGCGTCCTGCCTTCGCCCGCCACGGACAGGCCGACCGCAACGGGATGCGCGACATCGGCAAGGTCCGGCGCTTCGGCCGTGCACTGGCGGATATGTTCGCGGGGGCCGCCCAGCGCTTCCAGCACATGCAGGGTCGAACGGCCGAAGCCCTGTTCCGTCAGCCAGGCGGCAAGCTCGACCGCCGCCTGCCCGTCGCGCAGCAGCAATATGGCGCGGCGGCCGGGCACGAGACCGGGGCGCAACCGCGTCAGCGGCGCGGCGTGGAGGCCATGGCATTCCACGTCCTGAAGCGCCCAGCCCAGCCGCGCGGCGGCAAGGGAGAATGTGGAGGGGGCAGGGTGCGCCGTCCATTCATCCGGCCGCAAATGCCGCGTGATGCTGCTCCCCGCGCCGAACCAGAAGGGATCGCCGGAGGCAAGCAGGACGGTTGGGTCTCCACGGCGGGCGAGCAGCATCGGAACGCCGGCCGCGAACGGGACTGGCCAGGGCAGGCTTTCGGCCCTAAGGGCTGGCAGCAGCGCAAGATGGCGCGGCGCTCCGGCGACGAGCGCGGCTTTCTCCAGCGCTTCGCGGGCGGCGGACGACAGGCCATTCGGGCCGTCTTCCCCGATGCCGACGATCGTCAGCCACGGACCGTCAGGAGTATCGGGCATGTCCAACATCCTCATTCTGGGCGGCACCACGGAAGCGAGCGCGCTTGCGGCTGCTCTTGCCGAGCGGGGCGTTCGCGCGGTGTTGAGCTATGCGGGGCGGACGGACAAACCACGGGCGCAGCCGGTGCCGGTGCGCGTCGGCGGCTTCGGGGGCATGGCCGGCCTCGCGCGCTATTTGCGGGAGGAAGGCGTCACCCATCTGGTGGACGCCACTCATCCCTTCGCCGCTGTGATGAGCGGGAATGCCCTTGGCGCGGCGCGGGAGGCGGGGGTGGAGCACATCATGCTGACCCGGCCGCCCTGGACCGCGGCGGAGGGAGACTGCTGGACCCATGTGCCGGACATGGCCGGGGCGGTGGCGGCGCTGGAGGGAGCCAGGCGGAATGTGATGCTGGCCCTGGGGCGCATGCATGTGGACGCCTTCGCCGTGCAGCCTCAGCATCATTATCTGTTGCGCTTCGTCGATATGCCCGCCGTTGCGCCGGGGCTGCCCGATCATGCGCTGGTCATCGACCGCGGTCCCTTCACGGTGGAGGGCGACATGCGGTTGATGCGCGCCCATGGCATCGACTGCGTGGTGTCGAAAAATGCGGGCGGCGGCGGCGCGCGGGCGAAGCTGGTCGCCGCGCGGATGCTGGGACTGCCGGTCGTGATGATCGAGCGTCCGGCCTGTCCAGCGGCGCAGGTGACGCATGAGGTCGCCGGGGTGCTGCAATGGCTGGGTCATGCGGCGGAGCGCGGCGTATAGAGGATCGGTGGGCCGGAGCGTTCGATCAGCCGGGTGCGGCTGGAACCGACGATGACCATGGTGCGCATGTCGGCCATGTCCGCAGTGGCCCGGCTCAACGGCACCACGCTCAGCGTTTCCTCCGGCGTGGAGACGGCCCGGGCGAACAGGATGAACCGGTCCTCGCCGCATTCCTCGCGCAGGATCGCCAGCGCCCGCCCGAAACCCTCCGGCCGGGAACGGGAACGGGGATTGTAGAAGGCCATGGCGAAATCGGCCTGTGCGGCGAGGCGCAGGCGGCGCTCGATCAGCGGCCAGGGCTTGAGATTGTCGGACAGGTTGATGGCGCAGAAATCATGGCCGAGCGGCGCGCCCGCCCTTGCGGCGGCGGCGAGCATGGCGGTGATGCCGGGCAGGACGCGGATGTCGAGGTCGCGCCAGTCCTCCGGCCCCGCCTCCACGGCTTCGAACAGGGCGGAGGCCATGGCGAAGACCCCCGGATCGCCCGAGGAAACCACCGCCACCCGCTTGCCCTGCGCGGCGAGGGCCAGGGCATGGGCGGCGCGGTCGAGTTCGACCCGATTGTCCGAGGCGTGGAGCGTCAGGCCCGGTCTTTGGGCCACCCGGGCGACATAGGGGATGTATCCGATCACGTCGCTCGCCTGCGCCAGCGCATCCGCCACCTCCGGCGTGATGAGCGCGTCCGCTCCCGGACCAAGACCGGCTGCCACGACCCATCCGGTCATGGACGGCGGCCCTGTCCGTGGACCAGCAGGATCGAAAAATAAGCGGTGACGTCGGTCGCTTCCGCCAGCGGGGTGATGCGCTGATCCGCCATGGTCGCATATTCGACCAGCCAGGCGCTGTCCTGCTTGCCGGCGGCTTCGACGGCGCGGCGAAGCCTGGGAAGGTTGCGGCCGATCTTCATGACGACCAGAGCATGGCTGTCGCGGATGCGGCGGGTCAGTTCCTCTTCGGACAGGGTGGCCATCAACACCGTCAGGACATCGTCGCCCCAACTGATCGGCGTGCCGCTGGCGGTCCAGGCGCCGGACATGCCGGTGATGCCGGGGACGATCTTCACCGGCGCGGCAAGGCGGCTGTGCAGGTGCATGAAGCTGCCGTAGAAGAAGGGATCGCCTTCGCAAAGGACGACCACATCCTCGCCGCGTGCCGAAAGCCTGTCCAGATGCGCCGTGCAATCGGCATAGAAGGTCGAGAGCAGATCATTGTAGCGCGGGTCTGACAGCGGGATTTCCGTCGTGACCGGATATTCCATCGGATATTCGACGGCATCGGCGCGCAACATGCCCTCCACGATGCTGCGGGCATGGCCCGACCTTCCCCTCTTGCGGAAATAGGCGATGTGCCGGGCATTGCGGATCAGCCGGTCGGCGCGGACGCTCATCAGGTCCTGCGCCCCCGGTCCCAGGCCGACGCCATGGATGGTCCCGCCGCTCATTCCGCCGGGCTCGCTATCGCATTCACCGCCGCGACCGTGATGGCGCTGCCGCCGGGGCGACCCTCCACGATACAGCAGGGGACGGGCCGGCTGCGCCAGAGCGCTTCCTTCGATTCTGCCGCGCCGACGAAGCCGACGGGGCAGCCGATGATCGCGGCCGGGCGGGGGCAGTCGGGGTCCTCCAGCATGTTGAGCAGATGGAAAAGCGCCGTCGGGGCATTGCCGATCGCGACCAGCGCGCCTTCCAGATGCGGGCGCCAGAGTTCGAGCGCCGCGGCCGAGCGGGTGTTGGACATTTGCGCCGCCAGGGCAGGCACCTGCGGATCGTTCAGGGTGCAGAGGATCGGATTGGCGGCGGGCAGGCGCTTCAGGGTTATGCCCTCCGACACCATGCGCGCGTCGCAGAGGATCGGCGCGCCCGCCTGAAGCGCGGCGATGGCGTCCCGGGCGAAGGACGGCGAAAAGCGGATGTGGGAAGCAAGTCCGACCAGGCCCGCCGCATGGATCATGCGGACGGCGATGCGTTCCTCCTCGGGCGAGAAGCGGGCAAGGTCGGCTTCGGCGCGAATGGTGCGGAAGGACTGCCGATAGATGGCGGCTCCGTCGGTTTCGTAGCTGTGGGGCATCAGGGCCTTCCGAACAGGGCGAGGATTTGTCGGGCGGTCAGGCCGGTTTTTTCCGGCGGCGATCCGGCGCGGGCGTTGCGGGACAGGTCGAAGCGGCCCTGCCGGCCGGTGAGGACCAGCCCTGCGGGCCTTTGGCGGGCGCAGCCCTTGGCGCAGCCGGACACATGCAGCGACCCTTCGACAAGGGGCGCGAGCCGGGTGGCGAGGCCGCGCGTCTCGACGCTTGCCTGCGGGCATGCGGGCGCGCCGGGGCAGGCGTCGACGCGGAGCAGGCCGTCAGGAGAGGCGTGCTCCGCACTGTCTGCGCCGCCCTCCAGGATCAAACCGCGCCATGGGGTGAGGCGCAGGGCCGTGACATGCGGTTTCCCGGCCAGCGCGATAAGGCTGTCGGCGTCAAACTGACCGAAGGGAATGCCGTGGAAAGGCCCCGATGCCTCCGCCAGCAATCGGGACAGCGGGCGGGATGGCGCGGGCGCGATGTCGGCAGCGGTCGGCAGCGGGGCTTCGTGCCGGGCGGCACGGCCCGATGCGCCGCCGCCCGTGGCAAGGAACCAGCGGGCAAGCGCAATCAGGTCGCGCGCCGCCGTTTCAACGCTGGTGGGCGAACCCAGCGGACGCCCCTCCACCCGCAGCAGCAGCCTGCCCGCCTCGCTGCGCTCGAACCGGAAATCGGCGGGGACGGCGGCAAGACAGGGCGCAGGCCCGGCATCTATGGCGATCCCTATCTTGGAAGGAAGCTGGGGCAGCTCATCGATGTGGGCGATCAGGCTGAGCGCGATGCTTTCCGTGTCATCCCCGGGCGATGAATCGGGAGCGAGCAGGAAATTGCGGCGCGCTTCGCGGGCCGGATCGTGATCCGTAAGGCCCAGGGCGACAAGGTGCCGGAGCAGCGGGCCATGGCCTTGTTCCGTCACGCCGCGAAGCTGGAGCGCGGCCCGGTTGGTGAGGTCGACAAGGCCATTGCCGTGAAGACGCGCGGCTTCGGCAAGGCCGATGGCCTGGGGAACGGTCAGGCGGCCCAGCGGTGGACGGACCCGCACCAGCAGCCCGTCGCCCGCCATCATCGGGCGCCATGCCGTCGGGCACCAGCCGCGAATGGCGGCGGACGATGCGCTTTGCGCGTCTGGCAACGGACCTTACCTCCCACGTCGCAACGACGGCCGGAGGGTTCACCCCCAGCCGCATTTCGTCGCCCGTGCGGAGAACCGAGCCGTGACCATCCCCTGGACCATGGCTAGAGCGACCTTTGCGTTCGGCAGGTCTCCTGGCTTGCGGGTCGTCGCTTCGGCACGGGCCTTCCCGGATCGCTCCAGTGGCTGGCCGTTCCCCGGGGGGAACCGCACGTCCTTGCCTTGCTCGCCGCTCACAGTTGCAGGGACAGCCACGGATTAGGGAGTCTCCTCCCGCACCGCGTTCCCATTTAAGCCCCTTCGGGGCACCGACGCGATCGATGGAGCGGGCGGAACCCGCTCCAAAAACGCTCATAGGCCGGGCGGAAAGGAAAGGGAAGAGGCCTTCGGACGGGAATCGTCAGCGCGTGACAATGGTGGAATGCCAGTCTGTGCGATGTTCCCAGCCGCGCCTCTCCAGTTCCGGCGTCGCCTCCTCGCTCACCGGATAGCCCAGGCACAGCAGGCCGAGGCAGCGCCAGTTTTCCGGAATGGCGAGCAGGGCGTCTACGGTCGGGCGGTCGAGGATCGAAACCCAGCCCATGCCGATGCCGCGCGTGCGGGCAGCCAGCCAGAGGGTGTGGATCGCCATCACGCAGCTATAGCGGCGCGCCTCCGGCATGGTGATCGCGCCCAGCCTGTGGCCGGTTTCCGTGCCTTCGTCGCAATAGACCGCGAAAAGCACCGGCGCTTCGCGCAGGCCGTGCAATTTCAGGCTTCGGTACAGCCTGTCTTCCTCCCCCCGATAGATACTGCCCGCCTCGATCACCTGCGCGTCGACATGGGCGGCAAGATCCTCGCGCAAGGCGGGCGTTTCGATCCGGACGAAACGCCAGGGCTGCGAAAGCCCGACAGAGGGCGCGCTATGGGCGAGGGCAAGGAGCCGTTCGACCTCGCTCTCGTCCAGCGGATCGGTGAGGAAATGGCGCACGTCGCGGCGCAGGTGCACCAGTTCCTCGAAGGCGGCGATGTCGAAGGCGGTGTGTGTCAGAATTCGATTCCCGGCTGGGCCTTCACGCCGCTGCGGAAGGGATGTTTGACGAGGGTCATTTCAGTGACGAGATCGGCCGCCTCTATCAGCGCCTCGGGCGCGTTGCGGCCTGTGACGATGACATGCTTCATTTCGCCCCTGGCGGTCACGGCCTCCAGCACCTCTTCGACCGGAAGATAGTCGTAGCGCAGGACGATGTTGAGTTCATCGGCAAGGACCATGTCATAGGCCGGATCGGCGATCATGCGTTTCACCTCATCCCATGCTTCGCGTGCAAGGGCAATGTCCCGCGTCCGGTCCTGCGTGTTCCAGGTGAAGCCTTCGCCCATCGGCTTGAATTCGACATTGTCGGGGAATGCATCGAACACCCGTTTTTCTCCGGTGGTCATCGCGCCCTTCACGAACTGCACGACGCCCACCTTCCTGCCATGGCCGATGGCGCGGACCACCATGCCGAGCGCGGCGGTCGTCTTGCCCTTGCCCTTGCCGGTGTGGACGATCAGCAGGCCCTTTTCCTGCGTCTTGGTCGCCATGATCCTGTCATGGGCGGCCTGTTTCTTCTTCATCTTTTCGGCATGCTGTTCGGGCGTGCGTTCGATCATTGCGGGGCATCCTTGAGTTGGGAGAGAAGCATGGCGGCGCTGTTCGACCGGGGTTTCCAAAGGGCGCGGTCCAGCGCTTCGTGGAGGCGGGCGGCGGTCTCCCGCAGG
The DNA here is from genome assembly GCF_005406185.4 of Sphingobium sp. RSMS. NCBI lineage: Bacteria > Pseudomonadati > Pseudomonadota > Alphaproteobacteria > Sphingomonadales > Sphingobiaceae > Sphingobium > Sphingobium sp. RSMS. The sequence continues at coordinate 319,598 of NZ_CM191258.1, forward strand.
GCGGCCGGATTGGCTTCCGCCATGAAGGCGCGAACCGCCTCATCCTCGATGAAGGCGGCGTGGACCGCGTCGAAATGATGGTCCTTCACCGCATGGGTGGTCGCGGCGAAGGCGAAGAGATAGTCGACGGAGGCCGCGATCTCGAACGCGCCCTTGTAGCCGTGGCGCATCATGCCCGCGATCCATTTGGGGTTGGCGACGCGGGCGCGGACGATGCGGCCGATCTCGTCCTCCAGCGTGCGGATGACGGGACGTTCGGGACGGCTGTGGTCGTTATGATAGCTGAGCGGCCTCCTGCCGGAGAGATGCTCGACCGCGGCGGCGATGCCGCCCTCGAACTGGTAGTAATCGTCGCTGTCGAGCAGGTCGTGCTCGCGATTGTCCTGATTCTGGATCAGCGCGTCGGCTTCGGTCAGGCGCTGCGCGAAGAGGCCGCGTTCGCTGTCGCCTTCCACCCCGCCGCCATAGGCATAGCTGCCCCAGTCGAGATAGACATTGGCAAGGTCCGACCGGTCGTGCCAGATCTTCTCGTCGATCATCGCCTGGAGGCCGGCGCCATAGGCGCCCGGTTTCGAACCGAAGACGCGGCTTCCCGCGCGGCGCCGCGCGGCCTTTTCCGGCGTGCCCTGCGCGATCAGCGCGGCGGTTTCGATGCGGTGGCGGGCGGCGGCCGGATTGTCCTCGTCCGGCTCGTCCAGCGCCATGACGGCGCGGGCGGCGCTGTCGAGCAGGTCGATCTGTTCCGGGAAGGCGTCGCGGAAGAAGCCGGACACGCGGAAGGTGACGTCGACGCGGGGGCGGTTCAGTTCCGCGATCTTCATGACCTCAAAACCGATGACCCGGCCCGAAGCCCAGTCCCAGCGGGGCCGGACGCCCATCAGGGCCAGCGCCTGCGCTATGTCGTCGCCGCCGGTCCGCATATTGGCGGTGCCCCAGGCGGAAAGGGCGATGGCGCGGGGATAGTCGCCCTCGCGCTGGAGATAGTCCTGCACGATGAGATCGGCGGAGCGCTGCCCGAGATTCCATGCCGCCACCGTGGGCACGGCCCTGGTGTCGACCGAATAGAAATTGCGCCCGGTGGGGAGGACGTCGGGGCGACCCCTGGTGGGCGCTCCGGAAGGGCCCGGGGCGACGAAATCGCCGTTGAGGGCTTTGAGGAGTGCGGCTTTTTCGGCCTCTCCGCAGCCATCGACGCGCGGGGCGAGATCGGTTTCGATAGCCTTGAGAACCGCAGCGCTCCGTGGACCGGGAGCGCCTTTCCGGCAACTGCCGTCATCCCCGCACGCGCGGGAATGACGATGTTCCAACTCATCGAGCAGGCGGATGGCGTGAAGTTCCAGCCGTTCCACCGTGTCGCCCGTGCTGCGCCAAGGTGCTCCTGTCAGGCTTTGCAGCGCTTCCGGCCGGGGTCCGGCCCAGGGCGCGCCCATCGTGCAGTCGAGCGGGTCGAGATCCAGCCCAAGATCATCCGCCAGCGCACGGAGCAGGGACTGCTGGCCGGCATCGTCCATACCCCTTGGGCAGCGGGCAAGGGCCATGAGTAGGTCGCGGCGAAGCGAACCCTTCGGGCTTTGCGTGAAAACGTGCAGCCCGTCGCGTATCTGCATTTCCTTGAGTTCGCACAGATAGTTGTCGATCGCTGCTAAAGCTTCGTCTCCGCTTCCCTGCGCGCCTGAATCCTTGTCCAGCCCTTGCGAGGCGGCGAGGGCCAGAATGTCCTTGCGCAGCGTTTCCAGCCGGCGTGGGTCCATGCCGGCGGCGAGATAATATTCGTCGACCAGAGCCTCCAGTTCCTTGAGCGGGCCGTAGCTCTCGGCGCGGGTCAATGGCGGCGTCAGATGGTCGACGATGCAGGCGCCGATGCGACGCTTGGCCTGGGTGCCTTCGCCGGGATCGTTGACGATGAACGGATAGATTTGCGGGATCGGCCCGGCGCAGATTTCCGGAAAGCAGTTTTCGGACAGCGCGATCGCCTTGCCCGGCAGCCATTCGAGATTGCCGTGCTTGCCGACATGGACGACGGCATGGGCGCCGAAATCGCCGGCCAGCCAGATATGGAAGGCGAGATAGGCATGGGGCGGGGGCAGCGCCGGGTCGTGATAGCTGCTCTTGGGATCGACATGATAACCGCGCGACGGCTGCACGGCGACCGCGATCCGGCCGAAGCGGTGCACCGGCAGATGGAAGGCGCCATCGCGGAAGAAAGGATCGGTTTCGGGCGCGCCCCAGCGGCATTGGACCGCTTCGCGGACCCCTTGGGGCAGCGTGGCGAAGACTGCGTCATAGGCCTGGAGCGAGAGGGTGATTTCACCCGGACGGTCCGGCGCGGCATTGGTGATGCCACCTGTCATGCGCTGCATCAGCGCGGCGCCGTCGGTGGGCGCATCATCCGTTCCGTAGCCTGCTTCCGCCAGGGCCTTCAGAATGGCGGCGGCACTGGCGGGCGTATCGAGGCCGACGCCATTGCCGATGCGGCCATCCCTGTTGGGATAGTTGGCGAGGATGAGCGCGACGCGACGTTCCTCCACTCGCGTTCTACGGAGTTTAGCCCAATTTGCAGTAAGTTGGGATACGAAGCTGACACGATCTTCCAGTATCTGGGGCACGACGATGCTGCATTCCGTGCGGGCATCGAACCGTGCCGCGGCCTTGAAGGCGACCGCGCGGGTGAAGAGGCGGCCGTCCACCTCCGGCAGCGCGACATGCATGGCGAGGTCGCGGGGGCCAAGCCCGCGGGCGCTCGACTCCCAGGCGCTCTGTTCGGCGCTGGCGAAGATCGTCTGGAGGATCGCGCAATCCGCCTGTTCGAGGATGGAGGGCGTGCGCGGCTCGCCCGGCGCGCTGGCGGCAAAGGCGGTGGCGTTGAGGATGACGTCCGGCGGCGCCTCCGCCATCAGCCCTTGCAGGAAGTCCCGGGCGAAAGGTTCGCGCAAGGCGCGCACATGGACGGGAAGGACGTTGAGGCCCGCCGTCTCCAATCCCGCGACCATGCGGTCCACGGCGTCCAGTGTGCCCGCGATCAGCAGCGTGCGGTAGAAGAGGAAGAGGGCTGTCGGCTGCCCTGCCTTCCATCCGCTCCTGACCTGATCCAGCGTGGGTCGATCCACGCCGGGCAAATAGAGGCCCGCGTCGGCCACCGGAACGGGCGCATCGGGAACGCCCGCATCGAAGCCGGCAAGGCGGGCGGCGTTGCGCAGGAAGGCGATGGCGTTGGCAATGCCGCCCTGCCGCAGATAGTCGCGCAGGAGATCGCAGCTCTCCGCCGTGACGGTCGATGCGGCGCGCAAAGCGGGGTCATCTTCTCGCCCATCGGCGATCGCCGCAAAGGCTATGCCCTTTTTCCGGGCGATATTTGCAATCTCATCAATGCCATAGGGCCAATAGCTCTTGCCGCCCAGCAGGATGACGCAGACGAATTTGGCGTGGGCGACGACCTTTTCGACATACAGATCGACGGAATAGGGGTGCTTGAGCTGGAGGAGATTGGCCAGCCGGATTTCGGGCGCCGCCCTGCCCAGTTCCTGCCCCAGAACATGGGCTGCGCTCGCGAAACAGGCAAGTTCGCTGTCCGCCACGGTCAGCAGCACGATGTCGCCCGGCGACTGGCCGAGGTCGATGGCTTCGTCGCCGTTGGAGACGGTGCCGGGCGTGGCGGTCAGCAGATGCATCAGGCAGCGGCCATCTGCGCGCCGAGCGCGGCCTCTATGGCGGCGCGGTCCATGCCGCTCTGGCCGACCACCACCAGGCGGGAGCGGCGCGGTTCGTCGGCCTGCCAGTGCCGGTCATAATGATGCTGGATGCGGGGGCCGACGGCTTGCAGCACGAGGCGGGCGGGGCGCCCTTCTATGGCGAGGAAGCCCTTCACGCGCAGGATGTCATGCACGGCGATGCTCTCCGCCAGCGCCGCCAACAGCGGCTCCGGACCGGAAAGTTCGCCCAGGTCGACGATGAAGCTCTCGAAATCGTCATGGTCGTGATCCTCCCCATCGTCATGGTGCGAGGGACGGGCATCGATCCCGTCCTCCACCCCGGCGCCGAGGCCGAGCAATATGGCCGGTTCGATCTCTCCCCTCGCCGTGCGGAGGATGCGGACGCCGGGGCGGATTTCCTGGGCCAGTTCCTGCTCCAGCACGGCCAGCCGGTCCACGGCGACCAGATCGGTCTTGTTGAGCAGGACAAGGTCGGCGCAGGCAAGCTGGTCCTCGAACAGTTCCTCGATGGGGCTGTCATGATCCAGCGTCGGGTCGGCCGCGCGGGCGGCGGCGAGCGCCGCCTCGTCATGGGCGAAGCGACCCGCCGCCAGCGCGTCGGCGTCGATCAGGGCGATCACTCCGTCGACCGTGGCGCGCGTGCGGATGTCGGGCCATTGGAAGGCCTTCACCAGCGGCTTGGGCAGGGCAAGGCCGCTGGTCTCGATGATGATGTGATCGGGCGGGGTGGGCCGGTCGAGCAGCTTTTGCATGGTCGGCAGGAAATCGTCGGCCACGGTGCAGCAGATGCAGCCATTGGCCAGTTCGATGATGTCCTTGTCGGGGCAGGCTTCGTCGCCGCAGCCCCGCACCAGCGCGCCGTCGACGCCCACGTCCCCGAATTCGTTGATGATGAGGGCGAGGCGGCGGCCGCCCGCATGTTCGATGAGGTGACGGATCAGCGTGGTCTTGCCGGCGCCGAGAAAGCCAGTGATGACGGTGGCGGGAACCTTTTTCATGCGGGATTTCCTTGCGGTTGGTGGCTGGGGATGGGAGCGACTTCGATCTCGTCGAAGCCTTTCCAGCGATAGATGGCCCAGCTCAGCAGCCAGCAGGCGGCGAACAGGCCGATGATGATGAAGCCGAGGCTGTTGAAATGCTCGCCAAGGTCGGCGGCAAGGGTCCAGACGCCGCCGCTGAGGCCGAGCTTGTCGCCCAGCAGGGCCGCTGCCTCGATCCCGCCGATGAGCAGCGCGACCAGCGCCGACACCAGCGTGATGGTGATATTGTAGTAGAGCTTGCGGATCGGCTTCACGAACGCCCACTGATAGGCGCCCATCATCAGGGCACCGTCCGCCGTGTCGATCAGCGCCATGCCCGCCGCGAAGAGCAGGGGAAAGATGAGGACGGTCGCAACCGAAAGGCCGCTGGCGGCCTGACCGGCGGACAGGCCCAGAATGGCGACTTCGGTTGCGGTATCGAAGCCCAGACCGAAGAGGAAGCCGAGCGGAGCCATGTGCCAGCTTCGCGTCACCAGCCGGAAAAGCGGGCGGAAGAGGCGTGCGAGCAAACCCCGATTGCCAAGCAATATGTCCATATCTTCATCGACATAGGCTCCACCCTTTCGAACATGGTTGAACGTCCTGAGAACTGATCGGAGGATGATCAGGTTCATCGCCGCGATGGCGAAGAGGAAGGTCGCCGACACCATTGTCGCGATGGTGCCGCCGATGGCTCCCGCCGCTTCCACCCGGCTCAGCGCACTGGCGGCGACAGCGATGGCGACGGCGGCGATCAGGACGATGCCGCTATGGCCGATGGCGAACCAGAAGCCGACGGTCAGGGGCCGCTGGCCGTCCTGCATCAGCTTGCGGGTCACATTGTCGATGGCGGCGATATGATCGGCGTCCACGGCATGGCGGAGGCCCAGGCTCCAGGCCAGCAACGCCGTGCCCAGCATGACCGGATCGCCCGCGAAGATCGTGAAGGCCGCGATCCAGGCCGTCAGATTGGCGGCGATGAGCCCGGCGAACATGCCGGTCGCGCGGCGGCGAAGACGGCTGGCCGGCGCCCCGGGCGATTCCGGCTCATGGGTCGATATGCTCATAGGGTCGGTACCCCGTCGGCGTCTGCGAAACCGGACGGGAGCCGCCTTCATGCCGGACGGACGCTCTTGCGCCCGGCATGCCGACAGCAGCTCCCGCTGCGTGAAGCGTCGCTCAGACGGAGGACCGTGCCGTGGCCATCCCCTGGACCAAGGCAAGAGCGACCAGACGCAGGCAGGTTTCCTGGCTCGCGGGTCATAGCTTGGCGCATGGCCTTCCCAGGCCTCGCATGATTTAGCGTCCGGCCCAGTGGCTGATCCTCCGGCGCTTCCGGGGGATCGCTATGCGTCTCGCTCGCCGCTTACAGTTGCAGGGACAGCCGCGGATTCATCACCGCATTCCCTATTAAGCCCCTTGGGAGGGCACCGGCGCGATCATGAAGGTCGGTCGAAACCACCCTTCGGCGGCCATGCATAGAGGCTGGAACAGGGAATGGGAAGAGGAGGCTTGAGCAGAAGATGTTTCCTCAATTAACTCCTACAAATGACGTTCTTCCAGCAGGGTCTTCAGAAAGGCCTGGCCGGTCGGTGACAGATCCTCATGATGGATCAGCCAGAGCGCGCTCATGACCGGCACGTCGAAGGGGCGGTTGATCACATTGTCGACGTGCAGCCGCGCCATCGACCCGGCAATCACCGTGGGGCCGAAGCCGGCCGCGACAAGGCCCAGCAGGGTCGCGAGGCTGCGGGCTTCATGCGAGATTTTCGGGACGAACCCTGCTTCCGCGCACAGGGCCTGGAAATGCTCCGTGAACCCTGTCCCATTGGGCGCGCCATAGAGCACCAGCGGCTCGTCGGAAAGGTCAGCGATGCGCGGCGGGGCAGGGCGCAGCGCCAGCGGATGATCGGCGCGCAGGGCCAGCACCATCTCTTCCTTGAGTAGGCATCGGGACAGCATGCCTTCGGGCAGCGCCGGCGCCTCGAAATTACGCACGATGCCAAGGTCGAGCTGACGGCTCGCCACACTCTCCACCTGCTCGTCGCGGCCTTGTTCGCGCAGGATCAGTTCGACATCGGGATAGGTCTGGCGGAAGCGGTAGAGCGCCCGCGCCACCGGAGGCACGAAGGGGCCGGAAGTGGTGAAGCCCAGCCCCAGCCGCCCGATCTCCGCCCTTTGGGCCATGCGCGCGATCTGTGCGGCGCGGTCCGCCTGGGCAAGGGTCCGGCGTGCTTCAGGCTCGAACAGCCGGCCGGCCTCCGTCAATCGCACCCTGCGGCTGGTGCGGTCGAACAGGCGGACGCCCAGTTCCTCCTCCAGAGCACGGATCTGCTGGCTGAGCGGCGGCTGCGATATGCCGAGGCGCAGCGCGGCGCGGCCGAAATGCATCTCCTCAGCGACGCACAGAAAATAGCGGAGATGGCGAAGGTCCATGGATCATGTCGCTCAACATATCGATCATGCCATATTATATATTAGACGCAGAATGTCCAAGGGCGCATGGGCGGCTTCGAATGTGGCGGCGTCTCCCGGCTGGCCGGCGGAGGTGCGCGGGCTATGCCCCCTCATTGCCGCAGCACTCCGCCATGGCCGGGGATGCCGTCGCATTCTAGGATGTGTGGAAATTCGCTTCGCCCCGAACGAAGTCCCCACGCGTCTTGGAGCATTTCCGCGCTGGCCGCCTTTCTGGCGACGGCCGGAAATGCGGCAAACGATATGCGCATTTCCTGGCGCGCTTCGTCTTTGGTATCAGGCGGCGAAAATATCTGGAGAGGTTGTATCGTCATGTGCGGCGGGGATCGTCCGGCGGCGCATCCGTGGAGTCGTGAATGATCGGTATCGTCAAGGTTGCCCTGCATCGTCCGCTCACCTTCATCGTGATGGCGATCCTGATCGCGATCGCGGGGGTGCTGGCGGCAGCGCGAACGCCGGTCGACATCTTTCCCAATATCCGCATTCCCGTGGTGGCGGTCGCCTGGCAATATGCGGGCCTGTCGCCGGAGGACATGGCCAACCGCATCGTCAATCCCTATGAGCGCGTGCTGACCACCACGGTCAACGACATCGAACATATCGAGAGCCAGTCGCTTCAGGGCATCGGCATCATCAAAATCTATTTCCAGCCGGGCGCCGACATCCGCACCGCGACCGCGCAGGTGACGTCGGTGTCGCAGACCGTGTTGCGCCAGATGCCGCCGGGGATCACGCCGCCGCTTGTCCTGAATTACAGCGCGTCGACCGTGCCGATCCTCCAGCTCGCCCTGTCGGGCAAGGGGCTGTCGGAACAGCAGCTGTTCGACATGGGGATGAACCAGGTCCGCCCGCCGCTGATCACGGTGCCCGGCCTTGCCATGCCTTTCCCCTCGGGCGGCAAGCAGCGGCAGGTGCAGATCGACCTCAATCCGCTGGCGCTTCAGTCCAAGGGGCTGTCGGCGCAGGATGTGGGTGCGGCGATCGCGGCGCAGAACCAGATCAATCCGGCCGGTTTCGTCAAGATCGGGGAAACCCAGTACAGCGTGAAGCTGAACAATGCGCCTTCCTCCATAGAGGCCCTGAACGACCTGCCCGTCAAGGTGGTCAACGGCGCGACCATCACGATGCGCGATGTCGCGCATGTCCGCGACGGCAGCGGGCCGCAGCAGAATATCGTGCATGTCGAGGGCAGCCGGTCCGTGCTGCTGACCATCCTCAAGAACGGCGCCACCTCCACCCTGGCGATCGTGGACGGCGTCAAGGAAAAGCTGCCCCAGATCGCGGCGGGCCTGCCGGACAGCCTGAAGATATTGCCCATCGGCGACCAGTCGCTGTTCGTGAAGGCGGCGGTGGAAGGCGTCATTCACGAAGGCGCCATCGCGGCGGCGCTGACATCCCTGATGATCCTGCTGTTCCTGGGCTCCTGGCGCTCGACGGTGATCATCGCGCTGTCGATCCCGCTTGCGATCTTGGCGGCGGTCGCGGCGCTTGCAGCCTTCGGCCAGACGCTGAACGTCATGACGCTGGGCGGGCTGGCGCTGGCGGTCGGCATATTGGTCGACGACGCCACCGTGACCATAGAGAATATCAACTGGCATCTGGAGCAGGGCAAGGGCGTGATCGAGGCGATACTGGACGGCGCGGCGCAGATCGTGACGCCCGCCTTCGTGTCGCTGCTGTGCATCTGCATCGTGTTCGTGCCGATGTTCTTCCTGCCGGGGGTCGCCGGATTCCTGTTCGTGCCGATGGCGCTTTCCGTCGTGTTCGCGATGATCGCATCCTTCATCCTGTCGCGGACGCTGGTGCCGACCATGGCCATGTATCTGCTACGGCCTCATGTCGAACAGGGCGACGCGCATATGGCCGGAGCGCCTGCCTCGCGCAATCCGCTGGTCCGCTTCCAGCGCGGGTTCGAACGGCGCTTCGAAAGGATAAGGCGCGGCTATGTCGGGCTGCTGCACCGGGCGCTGAATGCGCGCAAGCCCTTCCTGCTCGGCTTCATGGCCGTCGTTCTGCTGTCTTTCGGGCTGTTGCCGATGCTGGGCAGCAACTTCTTCCCCTCGGTCGATTCAGGGCAGATCGCGATGCATGTGCGCGTGCCGGTGGGTGCCCGGATCGAAGACAGCGCCGCCCGCTTCGACCGCATCGCGCGGGAAGTCCGCTCACTGATCCCCGCGAAGGAACTCGCCTCCATCACGGACAATATCGGCCTGCCGGTCAGCGGCATCAACGCCATCTACAATAATAGCGGCACCATCGGCCCGCAGGATGGCGACATGCTGATCGCGCTGACCAAAGGTCATCGGCCGACGGACGAGATCGTCGCCACCCTGCGGCGGGAGCTGCCGCGCCGCTTCCCCGGCACCGGCTTCGCCTTCCTGCCGGCCGACATCACCAGCCAGATCCTGAACTTCGGCGCGCCCGCGCCCATCGACGTGCAGATCGCGGGCAAGAACGCCGCCGGCAATCGCGCCTATGCGCAGAAGCTGCTGGCGAAGATGGCCACCATTTCGGGACTGGCCGACGCCCGCATCCAGCAGCCGGCGCGCTCGCCGCAGCTCGATGTCGAGGTCGACCGCTCGCGCGTCGGGCAATATGGCCTGTCGGAGCGGGACGTGACGACCAGCCTGGCAAGCCAGCTTGCAGGCACGTCGCAGACCGCGCCCGTCTTCTTCGTGAACCCGGAAAACGGCGTGCAATATCCGGTCGTGGCGCAGGCGCCGGAATATCTGGTGGGCTCCATGAGCGACCTTAGCAATGTGCCGGTGTCGGGCAGCGCGGCAAGCGCCTCGGTTCAGCCGCTGGGCGGGCTGGCCACGATCAAGCGGTCCAACACCGTGCCCATCGTCAGTCACTATGACATTGCGCCCGTGCTGGACATCTTCGCGACGACGCAGGGGCGTGACCTGGGTGCGGTCGCCCGGGATGTGCAGCGGGCGATCCGGTCGCTGGAGAAGGAACTGCCCAAGGGGACGACCGTCACCATCCGCGGCCAATATGCGACGATGAACACGGCCTTTTCCGGGCTGGGATGGGGGCTAGCCGGGGCCATCGTGCTGATCTACCTGCTGATCGTCGTCAACTTCCAGAGCTGGGTCGATCCCTTCGTGATCATCACGGCCCTGCCGGCGGCGCTGGCGGGAATCGTTTGGATGCTGTTCACCACCGGTACGACGCTGTCCGTGCCCGCGCTGACGGGCGCGATCATGTGCATGGGCGTGGCGACCGCCAACTCCATCCTGGTCGTCAGCTTCGCGCGGGAGAAGCTCGCTGAACTGGGCGACGCCGGCAAGGCCGCGCTGGAGGCGGGGATGGTCCGGTTCCGACCGGTGCTGATGACCGCCCTTGCGATGATCATCGGCATGGGCCCGATGGCGCTGGGCCTGGGCGACGGCGGCGAGCAGAATGCGCCGCTGGGCCGGGCGGTCATCGGCGGCCTGATCTGCGCGACGGTCGCCACCCTGTTCTTCGTTCCCACCATATTCGCCTTCGTCCATCGCAAGCATGGGCAAAAGGCGCCTTCCCTGGAAATGCAGCCGAGCCATGTCTGAGCACAACCCCATCGAAAATCCCGAGGCGCAAGGACCCGATAGCCGCACGTTGAAGCGGGTAGGGATCGGCGCGGCGGTCGTCGCGGTCGCCATCGTCGGCATCGGCGTGGCGTCGCGGATCAGCGCGACCAATGAACTGAGGCAGGTCGCTGCCGACGCATCCATTCCCACCGTCTCGGTGGTGACGCCGTCCGCCGGTGGCGAAGGCGACGCATTGGTGCTGCCGGGCAATGTCCAGGCCTATAACAGCGCGGCGATCTTTGCCCGGACCAATGGCTATGTGCGGCGGTGGCTGGCCGATATAGGCGATCATGTCGGGGCCGGGCAGCCGCTCGCCATATTGGACGCGCCGGAGGTGGACCAGCAGCTCGCACAGGCGCAGGCCGATTATCAGACCGCGCTCGCCAATGAACGGCTGGCCGCCACCACGTCGAAGCGCTGGGCCTCCATGCTCGCGCAGGACGCCGTCTCGCGGCAGGAGGCGGATGAGAAGGCCGGCGATCTTGCCGCGCGCAGGGCCCTGTCCAATGCGGCGCTCGCCAATGTGAAGCGCTTGCAGGCCTTGCAGGGCTTCACCCGTCTGTCCGCGCCGTTCAGCGGTGTCGTGACGAGCCGGTCGGCGCAGATCGGCGCTCTGGTGGTGGCGGGCAATGCGGCGGCCCAGCCCTTGTTCACCGTGTCCGACACGCATCGCATGCGTATCTATGTGCGGGTGCCGCAAGGCTATTCGGCGGCCATCAGGCCGGGAATGGCGGCGACGCTGACCCTGCCGGAATATCCCGGGCGCAGCTTCGACGCGATCCTGACCAGCAGTTCGGGCGCCGTCGATGCCCAGTCGGGCGCGGTGCTGGTGCAATTGCAGGCGGACAATCGCGACGGGGCGCTGAAGCCGGGCGCCTATGCGCAGGTCCGCTTCAAGGTGCCGGCGGGATCGGGCAATGGCGCGACCCTGCCGGGCAGCGCGATCCTCTACGGCAATGACGGGCCGACCGTGGCGGTGGTGGGCCGGGACGACCGCGTGACCGTCAAGCCCGTCACGATCGCGCGGGACGAAGGCAATGTGGTGCTGCTGTCGGGTGGCGTCCTGCCGACCGACCGGGTCATCGACACGCCGCCCGATGCGATCCGCAGCGGCGACAAGGTGCATGTCCAGGCCGCCGCCAAGGGTGCTGCCCATGGGGGTTGATCGCCGGGCGGCGGCCCTGTTGCTGGCAGGGCTGGCGGGATGCTCGATGGCGCCAGCCTACCGGCCGCCTGCAACCGCCGTGCCGCAGGCGTTCAAGGAGGCTGAGGGTTGGACGGCGGCGACGCCGATGGACCAGGCGTCGCGCGGCAAATGGTGGGAGGCCTTTGGCGATCCCGTGCTGAACGATCTGGAGGCGCGGGCGGAGCAGGCCAGTCCGACGCTGGCGGCCGCCCTTGCGCGCTATGACCAGGCGCGGGCGGCGGCGCGGATCGAGAGGGCGGACCTGTTCCCGCAGGTGAATGCAGGGGGCGATGCCAGCCGTCAGAGGCTGTCTGGAAGGCGTTTCGGCGGCAATGGAACGGCGCCGACCTATGATGATTTTTCGGTGGGGGCCACGCTGGACTATGAACTCGACCTCTGGGGCCGCATCCGCAACGGCGTGAGGGCGGCGCGGGCGGATGCGCAGGCCAGCGAGGCCGATCTGGCCTCCGCGCGGCTCAGCCTTCAGGCGGCGGTGGCGGACGCCTATGCGCGGTTGCGCGGGCTGGACGCAGAGGCGGAATTGCTGCGCCAGACGGTGGAGGCATTCGGCAAGGCCTATCGACTGACGGCAACGCGGCATGATGGCGGCATCGCCTCCGGGATCGACGTCAACCGCGCCAAGACCGTGCTGGATAATGCGCGGGCGCAGATTTCCGCCGTCGCCAACGAGCGGGCGGCGACCGAGCATGAGATCGCTGCGCTGGTCGGGGCGGTGGCGTCCGACTTCTCCGTCCCGGTGCGGGTGCAGCCTCTCGGCGCGCCTCCATTGCCGGCGGGCGCGCCTTCGGAGCTGTTGCAGCGGCGGCCGGATATTGCGGCGGCGGAGCGGCGGATGTTTGCGGCCAATGCACGGATCGGCGTGGCGAGGGCGGCGTTTTTCCCGACGCTGACCCTGGGGCTGTCCGGCGGGTATCAAACGACGCATGGCGAGTTGTTCAGCAAGCCCAGCAGTTTCTGGGGGTTGGGACCGGCTTCGGCGGTGCTGGCGCTGTTCGACGGCGGTCGGCGGAGGGCCGGGGTGAAGATGTCCCGCGCGGAATATGAAGAGGTGAGCGCGGGCTATCGGGAGACGGTGCTGGGGGCGTTCCGGCAGGTAGAGGATGCGATCGCCGCGAACCGGCATCTGGCCGATCAGGCGGTGAACCAGCGCAGCGCGGCCGCGGCGGCAGGGCGGACGAGTGAGCTGGCGCTGACCCGCTATCGGGATGGGGCGTCGGACTATCTGGAGGTGGTGACGGCGCAGACGGACGCGCTGGAGGCGCAGCGCGCGCTGCTGTCGGTGGAGACGCAGCGGATGCGGGCGAGCGTTGCGTTGGTCAAGGCATTGGGCGGCGCGGTCTGAAATCCCGGAAACGCTGGATGCTCCCGCCTGCGCAGGAGCATGGTCCTTGTCAAATCCGGCGCAAATTCAATGCACCTCCGCCTTCATCCGCTCGACCAGCTTTTCGATCTCCCAGGGTTCCAGCACCCAGGTCCGCGTCTTGCGGCCTTCGCGATGGACGGGCTGGGTCAGCAGGATGCGCGCCTGTTCCTTCGCATGGGGTTTGAAGATCGCGAAATGCTGGGCGCAATCACGGATCGTGCCGATGATCGGCGCCTTGCCGTCCAGGTCGATCATGGTGGCGGGCTGGTCCCAGGGCATGTTGAGCATGACGTCTTTTCCGTTCTTGGATAATCAGGGCCGCGGCTCGCGGACGATGCAGCGAAAGCCGATATGGCTGGTGGAACTGTCCACCGCCTGAGGGTGTCGGGCGGCGGGGCGATAGCGCTGGCAATAGCTGGGCGCGCAGAGATGGGAACCGCCCTTCAGCACTTTTCGCGGGATCGGCACATGCGGATTGGCGGGGTCCAGGCTTTCCCGCTTCGCGCCGCCGCGCGGGTTCGCCGGAACGCAACAACTTCCCTTCGCCTTGCGCTCGACCCTGGGTGGGGCATACCAGTCGGCGGTCCATTCCCAGACATTGCCGATCATGTCGTAGAGCCCATAGCCATTGGGCGCATAGGTCCGGACCGGGGAGGTCCGTTCATAGCCGTCCTCCAGCAGATTGCTGTAGGGGAACATGCCCTGCCAGTAATTGGCCAGCATCGCTCCGCCCGGCGCAAGCTCGTCGCCCCAGCCATAGTCCGCGCCGTCCAGCCCGCCGCGCGCCGCGAATTCCCATTCCGCCTCGGTCGGCAGCGCCTTGCCTGCCCAGCGGGCATAGGCCTCCGCATCCTGGAAGACGATGTGGACGACCGGATGATCCCAAAGCTCGTCCAGATTGCTGTCAGGGCCATGGGGGTGACGCCAGTCGGTGCCGAAGCTGAACTGCCACCATTGGCTGAAGTCGCCCAGGTCCACCGGCGTCGCCGTGCGCTGGAACAGCAGCGATCCGGCACGCGCCATTTCAGGCGCCATGCCGGGATAATCCTTGGGGTCCGGCGCGGTCTCCGCGGCGGTGCGATAGCCGGTGGCTTCCACGAACTGCGCGAACTGCCGGTTGGTGACGGGCGTCTCGTCCATCCAGAAGCCGTCCACGCGGACCTGCCGGACCGGCGCTTCCTCCGGATAGAAACGGTCCGAGCCCATGGCGAAGGCGCCGCCCTCGATAAAGCGCATTCCCTGCGCAACGACAGTCCCGGTCTCGATCACCCGGCGACCATAGCGGCGGATCGGCCGGCTGTATCGCCCAAAAACAAGGACGCCGGAAGCGGCTTCGCTTCCGGCGTCCCGGGTGGAGGCGGTTCTAGAAGTCCTTGCGGACAGTCACGCCGATCTTGCGCGGGGTGCCGATATTATAGCCCAGCCGTCCCCGGCCGCCGCGCTCCCGGTCCAGCGAGTAAAGCGCATTCTCGTCGAACAGATTGTTGACGTAGAGCGTGACCGACAGGCCGCTGTTCCAGCTAATGCCGGTCGACAGGTTGACCAGATTATAGGCGCCGAGCTTGTAGGAGCCGAAGTCGAAGGCGCCGGTGCCATAGGCGCCCGTGGCCGGATCATAATAGATGGAATTGGGGAAGCTGCCCGCGCCCGGTTCCTGATCGGCAAGCTGGGTATAGCGGTCGCCCACATGCTGGAAGCTGGCGGTGAAGGACCAGTCGGTTTCCGGCGCGACTTCCGCCGTATAGGTTGCCGCCGCCGCCATCTGGAACTTCGGCACGGTGGGCAGGCGGTTGCCCTTGCGGATGCCGGCGATGATCGCGCCGCCCGCGTCGGTGACGTTGCTGTCGATTTCCGAGTCGATGTAGCTGCCGCTCAGCGACAGGTCGAGATTGGGGGAGACGCGGGCGCTCAGTTCCGCTTCCAGGCCCGCCGTATGCGCCTTCGGCACGTTGAAGAGGATGCGCGAGGAGCAGCTTCCCGCATCCGCCGTGACCTGAAGATTCTTGATGTCGTTGTAGAACACCGCCGCGTTGAAGGTGACGCCGCCGCCCGACGCCTTCACCCCGGCTTCATAGTTCCACAGCGTTTCGTCGTCGAAGGTCGGCCGGTTGCCGTAGGTGGCCGCATCCGGCCCGGTCGCGCCGCCGCTGCAAAGTGGCAGGTTCAATGGGTCGTTGACGCCGCCCAGACGGAAGCCCTTCGACGCCTGGACGTTGAAGGTCAGGTCGCGATTGGCCTCATAGCTGGCGATGAAGCGCGGCGAGAAACCGGTCGATCCGGTCTTGTCGTCTATGCGGTTGTCGCCATTGGAGAACAGGCCGCCGGTCTTGAAGTCACGCGTTTCCTTGAAGTCGTAATAGCGGCCGCCTGCCGTCAGCTTGAACTGGCCGATCTTGTAGCTCGCCTCGCCAAAGGCGGCATATTGCTTGATGATGTATGGAATGTCGGCGTTATAGGGAGAATTGAGCGGGAAACCGTTCGCGGCTCCAGCCGAAGTTCCCGCGCCCAGAGTGGCATCGACGATGGCGTCATAGCCGGGCGTCGGCAGGCGTTGCTCATATGTCCGGTCCACATGGCTGTAGAAGCCGCCCAATACCCATTGGAACGGACTGTCGCCCGTTGAGGCAAGGCGCAGTTCCTGCGTCCATTGCTTGAGTTTGGTCGTGTCGCGCAGATTGGAGGGCAGATTGGCGAGAACGGGCGCGACTCCCAGCGACTGAACGAAGGGCGTGACGGACACCGATCCGGTCAGCGCCGACGCATCGCGGCTGACGAGGATGTCGCGATGGATATAGGTGGTGATCGAGGTCAGCGCGATGTCCGATCCCACATCGATGTTCGCCGTCAGGTCCGCCAGCGTGGTCTTGTCGCGGAACTCCTCGCGCAGCTTCAGATATTGGGTGCGCTCGGGCAGGATGTCGAGCGGACTGATCAGCTCGTTATAATAGAGATGATAGCTGTCCTCCCGGTTGAAGCCGTTGGTCTTGATGTCCTGATAGATGATGCGCGGCGTCAGCTTGATGCCCGGCGCGGGTTCCCAGAGCAGGCTGAGGCGCCCGCCATAACGGCGCCCGTCATTGACGTTCTTGCCCGCGGCCGGGCCGATCGCGTCGATGAAGCCCGCATAATGTTCCGCATAGCCGACCGCGCGAATCGCCGCCGTCTCCCCCAGGGGCAGATTGATCGCGCCCTTGCCCGAATAGCCGACATCGCCGCCCTTCAGGACATTGACGCCGCCCTCCACCGTCCCTTCGGTCTGGCCGAGCTTCGGCTGCTTGGTGATGTAGCGGACGGTGCCGCCCTCCGAGCCCGATCCGAACAGCGTGCCCTGCGGTCCGCGCAGCGTTTCCACGCGATCGAGGTCGAACAGGTCGAAATCAGGCGTGAACAGCGACATGGAGATCACGGATTCGTCCAGATAGACGCCGACCTGTTCCTTGACGCCCGGCTGGTCGCGGACCACCTGGCCCGCCGATACGCCACGCACCGACACCTGGCTTTGGCCGGGCCCGAGATTCTGGACGGTCAGCCCCGCGACGCTCCGCGACACATCCTCGATCGAGGTGGCGCCCATGCGCTGCATGGCTTCGGCGGTCTGCGCGTTGATGGAAAAGGGAACATTCTGGATCGATTCATTGCGTTTGGTCGCAGTGACGATGATCTCATTGCCTGACCAGTCGGACGAACTGTCGGTCGCTTGCGCAAGCGCAGCAGTAGAAAGGCCTGACAGGGCCAGAACAAGGCATGATGCGGACAAACGCAATACGGATTCATGGCGGGGAAATCTTGTCATATCATCCTCCCTGTAGTGAACATGCAATTATGGTTATTGTGGACGCCGGCTGTTCAACTTCGATCATCCATGAATATTGGGTTGAGACAATCTAGATCAGGCCTTTCCCATGATGCAATGAAAATTGCGCTGGAAAGATTGATTCTTGCTCAACTGTCACATCCCTGCCTCACTCCTTGGAACGAGGCGGCGAACAGGGCCTTGCCCGGTGCCTTTCGCCTTGCGGCGCACCATCGGGCGGCGTTATGACGGCCCGATCATGCTAAGGGGGGCCTTGCACGGACATATCCGGCGGGGTTTGGGGGACAAGCCTTTGAGCGATTTGGGGAAGTTGGTTCGCGGGCCTGCCATGTGGGCCGCCTTGAGTCTGTCTGTGGCGGCACATGCCCAGGCAGCGGGCGACCGTCCGCTGTTGAGAGACAGCTTCCGCATCGGCAGCGAGGGCGGCGCGCTGTGCCAGGCGCAGAGCGCCACCGGCGATCCCGCGGCGCGAACCATGTTCGATCGCGCATGGACGCTGGTGTGCCGGGATGCTGCGCGCCCGGTGGGACAGATATATGCGCTGCGGCGCGGTTCGGGCGATGGGGACGCAAGCTTGCTGGACCGGCTGGCGTCGTCGCGCAAGATGGCGGTCGAGTGCAATGCCCCCGGCGGCGTCAGCCTGCCCGGCATGGGGGCGGCGCTCATGCGCAACTGCACGGGCGCAGTCGGTGCCTATCGCATATTGACTGTCGAGCGCAGCAAGACGGTCTATGTCGCCCAGGGCTATGCAGCCTATACAAGCGCCCTGGATCTGGGGCTGCGCTCCGTCATGGCAGGGCGGATCGTGCCGGGCAAGGTCGACATTGCGACGGTGGGGACGAACGATGCGGGTTACGCCCGCTTGCAGGCCGCGACGCTGGACCCGCAGACCGTGCTGGCCGAGGGCTACCGGCGCAATGCGTCGGGCAATTATGCCGAAGCGGCGGAGTTTTTCGACAGCCTGACCGACCGGCTGGCGCGCGATCCCGATGCGGCGAAGCTGACGCCGGCGGAGCGGGCGAACCGGGCGCATGAATATCTGGTCAATCGCGGCCTGCAATTGTCCAATCTGGGGCTGTTCGATCAGGCCGACGCGGCCTTCGCGGAAGCCCGCGGGATCACGACCGCCGATGCGGTGCAAATCCGCCTGCGCCGCAATTTCGAGGCCATGCACCATATCAACCGGCAGGATACGGCCGGCGCGTTGGCGATACTGGACCGTCCCCTGGCTGGCAGCGTTGCGACCGTGGCGGCAGACGGAAACGGCGGGGTTTCCGTGCCGCCCGAGGTGGCCGCCGAAATGAGCAGCGGGGCGATGCAGGCCCGCGCGCTCGGCGTGCGGCAGGACAATAGGCTGACGCCGGTCGAGCGGGCGGCGATCATCGACGCGCAGGCGCAGCAGTTGCGCGGAACGATCCTGCGCCTGTCGGGCCAGCCGGGACCGGCTCGGGACGTGCTGTCGAAGGCGATGGCGCGCGCGGTTGCGATCCGCGACGGGCGGGTCACGTCGATCACGCGCCTGCGCGCCCAGCTTCTGGGCGAGATCGCACTGACCTACGAAGCGCAGGGGGATTATGGGCAGGCTGAGCGTCAGCTGAATCAGGCGCTGACCCTGCTGGGCGCGCAATATCCCGAAACGGTGGCGCTGAACGGCGCAAGGGCGCGGCTGGGGGCGTTCCTCATCCGGCGTGGCCGCAATGAGGATGCGCTGACAATCTATCGCGGCATCGTCGCCTCCACCATGGAGAATCGCGCCACGCTGACCGGCATGGCGAACCAGCTCCAGCCTTATTTCAACCTGTTGACGCGGGAAATTCCCACGCGACCGGAACTGACCGCCGATCTGTTCGCGGCGTCGCAGATGCTGCTGCGGCCCGGCGCTGCCGATACGCTGGAGCAATTGAGCCGCGAGCTGTCCGCCGGGGATGGAGAGGCGGCGCGGCTGTTCCGGCAGTCGGTCTCCCTCTCGCGCGACATAGAGCGCGGACGGATCGCGCTTGCGCAATTGCAGCAGGCGGCGGAGCGGCAGGAGGCGCTGTTGCCCGACATGGCGCGGGCGCAGGCCGACATCGACCAACTCGCGGCCGATCAGGCCAATACGCTGTCCTCGCTGGCGGCTTATCCCCAATATCGCGCCCTCAGCCCGCAGGGGCTGACGCTGGCCGAAATGCAGGCGACGCTGAAGCCTGGGGAGGGCTATTACAAGCTGGCGCAACTGGGCGACGCGCTGTACGCGCTGTGGATCGACGGCGCGGGGGCAACCGGATACCGGCTCACGGCAAGCGCGACGGACGTGGCTCGCAAGGTGGCGGCGCTGCGCGAGACGATCTCCATCGACGTGAACGGCGCACAGACCACCTATGCGCTGGACCTGCCGGTGGCGCGCAGCCTCTATCTCGACCTGTTCGGGCCGGTGGAGCAGCGGCTGACGGCGGCGCGGCACCTGATCTTCGAACCGGACGGAGCGATGCTGCAACTGCCGGTCAATCTGCTGGTCGCGGGGCAGGCGGGCGTTAATGCCTATGAAGCGCGGGTGGCCCGCGGGGGCGACGAGTTCGACTTTCGCGGCGTCGAATGGCTGGGGCGCGACCATGCGGTGAGCACGGCCCTGTCGGCCCGCGCCTTTCGCGATGCGCGGGCGGCTGCGCCCTCCGGCGCGGCGCAGAACTATATCGGCTTTGGCGACAATGCGCCGCTGGCAGGGGCGGTGCTGGCCGCCTCCAGCCGCGGGAGCCTGTCCAACGGGACGGGGGACGATTGCGGTTGGTCGCCACAGCAGTGGAACCGGCCGATTCCGGCCACCGAGCTGCGGGAAGCGGCGCAGGCCATTGGCGGGCAGGGCAGCGAACTGATCACCGGCGCGGCCTTCACTGACGAAGCGGTGATGGCGCGCGGCGATCTCGACCGCTTTCGCATCCTGCACTTCGCGACCCATGGGCTGGTGACGCCGCCCCATCCGGGATGCCCGGCCCGGCCCGCCCTGCTCACCAGTTTCGCGCCGGACGGCAAATCGGACGGGCTGTTGCAGTTCAGCGAGATTTTCGACCTGCGGCTGAATGCCGATCTGGTCGTGCTGTCGGCTTGCGACACTGCAGGCGCGGCGGGGGTGGAAACGACGCGGGCGGCCGGGCTTTCCGGCGGCGGCGGGGCGCTGGACGGGCTGGTGCGCGCCTTCATCGGCGCGGGGAGCCGCGCCGTCATCGCCAGCCACTGGCCGGCGCCGGAGGATTATCGCGCGACCGAAAGGCTGATGGGCGGCCTGTTCGCGGCCGGGGCGGACCAGCCTGTGGCCGACGCGCTGCGGGCGGCGCAGATCAGGCTGATGGACGATCCGGAGACGTCGCATCCTTTCTACTGGTCCGGCTTTGCCATCATCGGTGACGGCGCGCGTCCGCTGATCGCGCGCCGCTGATCGCCATGCCGACGCGGGGCCTGCTGCGCCGCGGTGCGCGACTGGTGCGGGACACGGGCCGCTGGCGGTTGGTGGCGACCGGCGCGCTGCTGCTGCTGGCGCTGTTCCTGGCCGGTTGGGACTGGAACAGGCCGCTCGGCAGCGGCGCGGCGCGGGAAATACCGACCGCCGACGCGGAAAGGGGCCTTTACGACTGGCGAGCCGCCACCTTCGCACCGCGGGTCGCGCAGGACCAGCGCATCCTGATGGTGGTCTATGACGACCAGACGCTGATCGCCACGCGCAAGCGGTCGCCGCTGGACCGGGGTCTGCTGGCGCGGGCGCTCCGCAACATGGATGCCATGGGGGCCAAATCGATCGGCATCGACATCCTGTTCGACCAGCCGCAGGACGAGGATGGCGAACTGCTTTCCGTCCTGCGGTCTATGCACACGCCTGTCTGGCTGGGCTACGCCAATCTGGGCGACAATCAGGAACAGATCATCTTCGAGCAACAGCAATTTCTGGATCGCTTCGTGCGGGCGGCGCGGACGGCGAAAGTCCGCCCGGCCAGCATCCGGCTGGAGACCGATGCCGACAATGTGGCGCGAAGCTGGCCCGTTCCCACGCCGGGCCAACCGCCCCTGCTGACGCTGGCGATGCAGCCCTCGCCATCCTTTCGCGACTATCGCGGCGCGATCCGATTCCGTTTGCCGGTCAGGCAGGCGGACGGATCGGAGGAGCCGGTGATCCCCAGCCTCCAGATCGACACCCTGGCCGATCCCGCCATGGCCCCGGCGCTCGCCGCCATGGTGCGTGGACGGCATGTGCTGATCGGCGGCGACATCGTCGACATCGACCAGTTCGAGACGCCATTGTCGGGGCGGCAAGCCCGGTCGACCATGATCGGGCTGGAAGTGCATGCGACGATGTTGGCGCAATTGCTGGATGGCGCGCGCTTGGTCGCGGTGCCGGAGGGGTGGCGCTGGGCGGCCGCGCTGCTGGTGATCTGTGCGGCGGGGCTCACCAGCCTGGCGGAATTGCGCTGGTTCGCGCTGGTTCCCGCGCTGGGGGTGCAGGCGGGAGCGATTGCGGGTGTGCCGCTCTGGTTGCAGGCGCGGGGGTGGGACACCAAGGGACTGCCGGCCGTCGGCTGGGTGCTGGGATGGGTGCTGGCCTTCACCGCCATCGGAGTGGCGGCGCGGGCCGTCACCTCGCAACAGCGGCGCTTCGCCCAGGCTGCGCTCGGCAAATATCTGCCCCGCGACATCGCCGCGCAGATATTGGCGGAGCCGGAGAAGCTGGCGCTGCATGGTGAAAAGCGGCAGATTTTCACCCTGTTCACCGATCTGGAGGGCTTCACCAAGCTTAGCCACGCCATCGCGCCGGAAATGGTCGCCCAATTGCTGAACCGCTATCTCGACATGCTGAGCGACGTGGTGCTGGCCCATGGCGGGACCATAGACAAATTCGTCGGCGACGCGGTGGTGGCCTTTTGGGGGGCGCCCATCGCGCGGCCCGACGACGGGCGCAACGCCGCGCTCGCCGCCTATGCGATGTGGCAGGCGGGGGAGGCTTTTCGCCGCGACCTGCCGCCGGGCGTGCCGCCGATCGGGCGAACCCGCGTCGGGCTGCACCATGGCGAAGCGATCGTCGGCAATTTCGGGGGTGAGGGGCGCATCCAATATACTGCGCTGGGGGACAGCATGAACACGGCGTCCCGGCTGGAAGCGGCGAACAAGGCACTGGAAACCACTGTGCTGGTAAGCCGGGACGCGATGCTGCTGTCGGGGCTGGACTGGTGGCGGCCGATGGGACGGGTGCGGCTGCGCGGACGCTCGACCCCCGTCGACCTGTTCGAGCCCGCGCCTGAATTTCCGGTGGAGGACCGGGCGGCGTTGGCCGAGATACTGGCGGCGTTCGACGGCGAGGATGCCGTAGCGCAAAGCGCCGCGCGAGAACGTCTCAAAGCGATGGTTAACCATCATCCCGATGATGCGGCCATCGCCAATCTGCTATATCGTTATGAATATGTCGGGGAAGGAGGAAGCTATGGTCTGGGGTAAGCTTGCCGCGCAATGCGCATTGGCCGGATGTGTCGCCGCCGGGCTGGGTGCGCAGGCCGCGGCGGAGACCATGGTGGTCCGCGCTACCGGTCCATCGGCCGCGACCTACAGGCCGGGAAGCAAGCTGGCCGATGGCGGGTCGCTGGTGCTGAAGGCGGGCGATGTGGTGACGCTGCTGGACGCAAGGGGCACGCGGACGCTGCGCGGGCCGGGAAGCTTCCATGCGGCCGCCGCCGCCAGCGCAGCGCCGGCCAATGGCGTGATGCTCTCCGCCCTGCTGGATACGAAGCGGGTGCGGCGGGCGCGAACCGGGGCGGTGCGCGGCGGCGTCGGTGAAGCGCCGGCCACGCCGCCCCGTCGGCCCAATCTCTGGATGGTGGACATCGCGCAGTCCGGAACGCTCTGCATCGCCGATCCCGCCGCCGTGCGCCTGTGGCGCGTGGACGCGGCAAGGCCCGCGACCGTGCGCATCAGCGGCGGGGGCGTGCAGGCGACGGCGAGTTTCGGGACGGGCGAATCGATCGCCGCCTGGCCGGTCGCCGCGCCGGTGCGGGACGGCGCGGCCTATCGCCTGACCGATGGCTCCCGCGCCGCCGATGTCCGCTTCGCACTGCTCGATCCTGCATCTTCGGGGCTGGACGGCATGGCATCGGGCCTGATCGCGCATCAATGCACGGCGCAGCTCGACCTGCTGGTGGAGACGGCGGCGCTGTCGGACGGCGCTGCGCGGAATTGATTGTCGCGGGGCGCGGCCGCTGTTAACCGGCGGCTGGAGCGCAGTCCGGTCCGGTGGCATCGGTTCGGCTGCTCCAGATTAGCTTCGCAGCGTTTTCCGGGTCGGCAGGTTTCGCCTGCCTGGGAAACGCGCTGGTCGCGGGAAAGGGGTGACGGGCAAAAAGCCTGCGCCTGAAAACAGGGGTGGGGCAGCCATGAGGGAAAGGGCTGCCTTTGACGCTTTGGGGACGTCTATGGGGAAGAAGGGGCACATGCGGGCTTCCGCTTTGGGAGGTTCGGCGGCCATGGCGCTGGCGATGCTGCTGCCCGTGGCGGCGACGGCGCAGGTCGCGCCGCGCGCACCGACGCGCGAGGAATTGACGCGCGGGCAACTGACAGGGGAGGCGTCCGCGCAGGGCAGCCGCCTGACGGTCGTGGGCGGCGTCGAGCGCGCACCCTGTCCGCTCGCCGATCCGCGCTACGCCGGCGTGGCGGTCGATTTTACCGATGTGCGTTTCGAAGGGCTGCGTGTCGTCGATCCGGCGGCGCTGGAGGATAGCTGGCGCGAATATGCGGGGCGCGAGGTGCCCATCGCCACCCTTTGCGAAGTGCGCGACCGGGCCGCGACCATGCTGCGGCAAATGGGCTATCTGGCGGCGGTGCAGGTTCCGCCCCAGCGTATCGAGAAGGGCGGCACGGTCCGCTTCGACATCTTCATGGCGCGGCTGGTGGCGATCGAGGTGCGGGGCGACGCCGGCAATGGCGAAAGGCTGATCGCCGCGCATATGGAGGCGCTGAAGGGCCAGCCGGTGTTCAACGTGCGCGATGCGGAACGGCATCTGCTGCTGGCGCGCGACCTGCCGGGCTATGACGTGCGGCTGGCGCTGCGCCCGGCGGGAACGGCGCCCGGCGAAGTGGTGGGCGAGGTGCAGGTGGTGCGCCAGCGCGTCGAACTGGACGTCAACATCCAGAATTACGGCAGCAACGCGGTCGGCCGCTTCGGCGGGCTGGCGCGCGTGCGGTTCAACGACATGACCGGCCTGGGCGACAGCACGCTGTTCAGCATCTTCAACACCGCCCAGCCGAGCGAGCAGACGGTGCTTCAGGTCGGCCACAGCATGGCGCTGGGCAACGACGGGCTGCGCCTGTCGGGCGACCTCACCTATGCCTGGAGCAAGCCGGGGATCGACGGCATACCGCTATCGTCCGAAACGATGATCGCGACGGCGGCGCTCGCCTATCCGCTGGCGCGGCGGCAGGTGCATACGCTGCTGGCGACGGGCGGGCTGGACATCGTCAACCAGGACCTGCGCTTCGGCACCGCCACGCCCAAGGTGCCGCTGTCGCGCGACCGGCTGCGCGTGCTGTTCCTGCGGCTGGAAGGCGAGCTGATCGATCCCGACAGCATCGTCAGCACCCTCGGCTATTCGGGAATAGAGCCGAAATGGCGGCTGGGCGGCATGATGGAGGCGCGCCAGGGCCTGAAAGGGCTGGGCGCGAGCGATGCGTGCGGCGCGGCTCTCGTCAACTGCGCTTTCCCAAGGACGCCGATCAGCCAGTTGGACGGCGATCCTTCCGCATTCGTGCTGCGGGCGAGTGTGCAGGCGGAATATCGGCCGACCCCGAAACTGAGCTTCACCCTGTCGCCAAGGGCGCAATATAGCCCGGACGTGCTCCTTTCCTACGAGCAGATGAGCGCGGGCAACTACACTGTCGGACGCGGCTACGATCCCGGCATCATCACCGGCGACAGCGGCGTCGGCATAGGGGCGGAGCTGCGTTACGGACGGATCACGCCGCGGGCGCCGGGCGCCATCGCGTTCCAGCCCTTCATCTTCTTCGACGCGGCCTGGATGTGGCATCACAGCGCCAATTTCGCCGGGCTCGACCCGCAGAAGCTCTATTCGGCGGGCGGCGGCCTACGCACCACGTGGGACAATCATGCCCGGCTCGACCTGACACTGGCGACCCCCCTGCGCAAGGCCGGTTTCCAGACCGAAAAGGGCGACACGCGGCTGCTCCTTTCCCTGACCACGCAAATCTTGCCGTGGAGGCGTTGATGACCAGGAAGCATGGCACATTCTCGCTCTGGACCCTGCTGGGCCGCACAAGCGCCGTGGCGCTGGCGGTCGGGCTCGGGGCCGGCGCCGCCATTGGCCAGAAGGCGTTCCAGGGCACGCCATCCATAGTTTCGGGCGACGCCTATATCCCGCCGAGCACGAACAGCGTCTCGCTGAACTCGACCCAGGCGGTGATCGACTGGACGCCCGACGATCGCGGGCCGGCCAGTGCCGGCACGATCGACTTCCTGCCCCAGGGCAACACGGTCACGTTCAGCTCGTTCAGCGACTTCACGGTGCTGAATCGCATCCTTCCGCTGGACGGCAACGGACTGCCCGTATCGCGTGCGATCGCGTTCAACGGCACGGTGCAGAGCCAGGTCAGCGGCAGCCCGCCAAGCACCGGCGGAGCGGTGTGGTTCTATTCGCCCGGCGGCATCATCGCGGGCGCGAACAGCGTCTTCAATGTCGGATCGCTGGTGCTGACCGCCAACGCCATCGACATCAGCAACGGCCTTGACCGGAACAATATCCGCTTCGCAGGCCCGGCGGGCAGCACATCGTCCGTCGAACTGCTTCCGGGCGCGCAGATCAACGCGCTTTCGGCCGGCAGCTATGTCGCTCTGGTCGCGCCGCGCGTGGTGCAGGGCGGCACGGTCACGGTCAACGGATCGACCGCCTATGTGGGGGCCGAAGCGGCCGACATCCGGATCAACAACGGCCTGTTCGACATCGCCATCACGGCCGGCACCACGGACGCCAATGGCGTGGTGCACAGCGGCACGACGAACGGCCCTGAATCGGCGGGCAGCACCGACCCGCAGCGCATCTTCATGGTCGCGGTGCCGAAGAACAACGCACTCACCATGCTGCTGTCGGGCAATGTCGGCTACACGCCAGCGACGGCGGTCACCCCGGACGGGAGCGCCCTTGTGCTCTCGGCGGGTTCCGACATCGCCCATGACGCCGACGGGAACCTCATCACCACGCGCAACGCCACGGCGACGGTAGAGGCGGGTTTCAGCATCGGATCGGGCGACTGGCAGAACGACCTGACCGGCACGGCGACCGGCGACATCGTCATACGTCCCGCCGCGACAACGCATTTCCTGGGAAATGTCACGCTGTCCGCCGAACGCGGCATCACCCTGCGGGCCGATCAGTCAGGCGCGATCGCCGCGGACAGGGACATGATCCTCACCGCCGGAAGCGGCGCCACGGGCGGCCGCATCGACCTGCTCGCCTTCGGCGGCAGCGGCGCGGCCCTGACCAACGGACAGATCGACGTCACCGGCAGCCTGACGCTGAACGCCAGCGGCGATGGCGAGGCGGGCGTCAGCGCGCCGCCGCTGATCGGCGGGGACGCGATTGGCGGGACGATCGACCTGATCGCCACGGGCGGATCGATCGCGGCGGCCAGCCTGATCGCCAATGCCGTGGGCTATGCCGGCTATGGCAGCGACAGGTCCGGCAATGCCACGGGCGGGGCGATCACCCTCTCTGCGCTGACCGCCGCCGGACCCTCCGGCACCGAGGGAGGGAGCCTGCGCTTCGGCAGCACGGCGCTTGACGCCTCTGCGGGCACGGCTTTCCAGGTTTCGGTGCCGCCGGTCGATGGCGGCAGCGCCATGGGCGGCAGCGTTGCGCTCAACGGCACGTCCGGCAGCTTCATAACAGGCGGCCTCGACCTCGGGACCGTCAGCGCCAGGGCGCAGGCGACCGGCGGCATCGCCAGCACGGGCGCGGCGGGCAACGCGACCGGCGGCGACATCCGTGTCGCCATTTCCAGCGGCACGCATGAATGGACCAGCCTGAACGCCGACACCAGCACCGCGCCGGGCTATGCGACGGAGGGCGGCAGCTATGGCGCGGCCATCCCCGGCACCACCGGGATCGACATCGACGTCGGCGGCACGGGCAACCTCAATATCCTGACATCCGTTTCGCTCTATGCGGATGCGCGGGCCTTTGGCGGGGGTGCGTCTGGCGGCACGCTGCGGGCCGGGCGGATCAACATCTCCGCGCATGACGGGGGCAGCTTCGCGATTGCGGAGGATCTGTTCGCCACCGCCAATGCGTCCGGCTTCCCCGCTTTTCCGGGATCGACCTTCCTGACGCCCCGAACGGCCGACGCCTTTGGCGGGACCATCAGCATCGGCGCGGCGGGCGGCAGCTTCGGTGCGGCGGGGCTTTATGCCAGCGCCGGAGGCTTTGCAGGCGACGCGCCGGGCGTGGCGGGGAGCGGCACCGGCGGCGGCGTGACCCTGTTCGCCAGCGCTTCCGGCGGGCAGCGCGGCAGTTTTTCGCTCAGCGACTGCGCCAGCTATTTTTGCCGCGTCTCTGCCGATGGCTGGGGCGCGGCGGGCGCCGACGGATCGAACGGAACGGGCGGTTCCATCCTGCTCCATGCCAGCGATGCCGATTTCTCGGTGCCTGGCGAACTGACGCTGCAAGCCCAAGGCGTGGGCGGCGGCGCGGCGTCCGACGGCGTTGCCGGTCGCGGGGGCGATGGGCTGGGCGGCAGCATCCTCGTGGAAAGCCGCCTCGGTCTTGCCGGCACCGGCGACCTCAGCTTCGGCAGTCTGTTCCTGTCGGCGGAGGGTGCCTCGGCGCCCTCCAGCGACGGCATGTCCTTCAATGGCGGCGATGCCGGCAACGGCACGGGCGGAACGGTCAATATCAACATATCGGGCGGCAGCCTGACCGCCGATCTCCTGGATGCGCAGGCGAGCGGCTTCGGCGGCGCGGCGGGCGAGAACTGCCTTAGCTGCGAAGGCGGGGGCACTACGGCGTTCCTTGCGGGCAGCGGGCAGGGCGGCTCGGCCGGCTTCCTGATCTCCGGCGGCGCGGCGGCCATCGGCACGCTGGCGCTGGGCGCTCACGGCACCGGCGGCGAAGCGGACGGCGCGAACGGCCCATCGTCAGCGGCAGCCATTGCCGGTGCCGGCCTGGGCGGCCATGCACTGCTCGAATCGCGGGGCGGCACGCTGGAACTGGCGACGCTCGGCATCGATGCCAGCGGCACGGGCGGTCTGGGCTATCCGGTCTTTCAGGCCGACGGCGCGGATGGCGGAACCGGCATGGGCGGTACTGCGGGTCTGCTGATGACCGCCGGGAGCGGCGGGCAGGTCACGATCAGCGGCGCGGCCGTCGTCCGCGCATCGGGTCAGGGCGGCGATGGAGCGGAGACGGGCTCCGACGGTCCCGGCAATTATGCCGCCGGTTCCGGCGGCAGTGGAACGGGCGGCGTCGCGGATGTCACGCTGGCAGGCGGCATGCTGACCGCGCCTTCGCTTCTGATCTCGGCGGAGGGCCTTGGCGGGGCGGGCGGCAATAACGGCAGCGACGGGCCGGGCGCGGCAGCGGGCGATGGCTTGGGCGGCACCGCGCGCTTCTCCTATCTGAACGAAGGCCATGCGATCGGCACGGTCACGGTGAAGGCCGACGGGCAGGGTGGGGGGGCCGGCAATAGCGGCTTCTTCAGTTTCGACAATAGCGGCAATCCGACATTTTTCTATGGCGTCGCGGCGGGCGGAGCCGGCGGCCGGGGAACGGGCGGCGTCGCCGCCATGCTGGTCGACGTCGATCCGCTTTTCGCCAGCCTGACCGTCAGCGCCGACGGCATCGGCAGCATGGGCGGCGGCGGGGGGACCGGCGGCGCTGGCGGTGCGGGGACGGGCGGCGTTGCGACGCTCGATCTGGCGTTCGGCACGACGACGGTGAGCGGCGCGCTGCGCGTCACCGCTGCCGGCCTGGGCGGTGCTGGCGGCATGGGCCATGACGGCAGCGGCGGGCGCGGCGGCGATGCCTTTGGCGGTAGCGCGACGTTCGGCCTGACTGGATCATCCACCCTGCTGGATGCCAGCGACATCGGCGTGCTGGCCGAGGCGCTAGGCGGGGTGGGCGGCCAGAGCGGCGTGCGCAGCGGCGCTGGCCTTGCCGGGGCGGATGGCGGCGACGCGACCGGCGGCACGGCGCTGCTCGATCTCAATGCTGGAGCGGCGGCGATAACGGGTCTCGCGCTGCGTATCAGCGGCAATGCAACGGGTGGCGATGGAGCTATCGGCACGGCCGGGCCGGTTGGCGGCAATGGCGGTGCGGGCGGCAATGGTTTCGCTGGCTCCGCCACCTTGCATATTGCGGATGCGCGCATGGCGGCTGGCAGCGCTTTGCCCCAGATGCCGGCCTACAGCATCACGGCGGTCGGCCTGGGTGGCAACGGAGCAGATGGCAGCGCGGGCAGCAATGCGGGCCTCACCGGCGGCCTGGGTGGTAGCGGCGGGAACGGCATCGGCGGCCTTGCGGCGTTCGACGCGGGTAATGGCGATTATGTGCTGGGCGGCCTCACCCTGCGCGCGGATGGATTGGGCGGGCCTGGCGGAATCGGCGGCGCCGGGCCGGCGGGCGCATCGGCCGGGGGCGCGGCGGGTCTGGGCAGCGGCGGCACCGCCAGTCTGGCCAATGGCGATGGCGGCCTGCTGTCACCGGGCGCGCAGCGGCTGATCGACGCATTGTTCATGGGCGCGAACGGCGACATGAGCGGGCTGGTCCGCTTCACCGACAGCAGCACAGCCGCCAACGCTGGGCTGCGCGTCAACGGATCGCTCGCGCTTTCCAGCCTAGGTGTTCCGGTCGCCGGATTTTCCCGGATCTCCTTTGCGGCGAGCAATGCCGTGCAGGTGGGTGGGAATGCCGGCTTCACGAGCGATGGACCGCTTTCCTTCGCCTTCACAGGGTCGGGGGGGCTGGCCGCGACCGGCGCGCTCACCGGAACTTCAGGCACGCGCATCGACCTGAGCCATGCCGCGCGGCCGCTGGGCAGCGACAGCCTGTTTGCGAACAGCATCCTGTTCACGACTCCCGGCGATGTCACCCTGTTGACGGCGGGCAGCCTGCGCGCGGTGGCAGGTCTGACGATCCTCGCCACGGGGGGCAATATCGGCCTCGCCAGCGGCAGCGCCCTGACGGCGGGCGGCGACCTGCGGCTGTTCGCGCAGGGCAGCGTCAACGGCACGGGCGCTGCCGCCAGGGCGGGCGGCACGGCAGCCATCGGCCTGGGCGGGGCGGGCGACATAGTGCTGGGTGATCTGGCGTCAGGCACATTGCTCGATCAGGTCGATTCCGCCGGCAATCTGTTGGGGACGGGCGGCATTGCGATCGGGGGCGACTTCGCCGTCTCCGGCCGGCTTGACATTGGCGCGGGCACCGGCACCCTGTCCGCCGCCAATATCGACATCGGGACGCTGTCCGCCGATACCCAGCGATTGGCGGCGTCCGGCGCTCCGGTCCGCATCGGCAATGCGCTGATGAGCGGCGATCTGATCGTCAATTCCAGCCTGCTGCTGGGCAATGCCGATATTGCAGGACTCCTCCAGGTGCGCGCGCCGGGGCCGTCGGGCCTTGCGCAGCTTGGCGGCGCGGTGGCGGCGGGCGCGATCGACATCGCTGCGGGCGCCATCGTCAGCAGCGGCCTGACGGCGCGCAATGGCGACCTGTTGCTGCAATCCTCAACCGACCTGAATGTGACGGATGCCCGTGCATCAGGCGCGATCGTCATGGCCGCCGCCAATCGCCTGACCATCGGCAACGCAGCATCAGGCAGCAGTCTGGCCCTGTCCGGGCAGGGGATCGACGCCGCCAGCCTAAGCGCGGGCGGCCAGAGCCTGCTGAACGCGGGCGCCGGCAGCCTGATGGTGGGCGACATCGCATCGGCTGGAGCGATAACGGCCAGCGGAGACGTGGTGAGTCTCGGCGCGACCGGCAACATGGCCGTAGCGCAGGCCACGGCATCGGCAGGCGCGTTGCTGTTGAACGCTGGCGGCGCTCTTTCCATTGTCGATGCGAGTGCGGGGGGCAATATGACGCTCACCGGCGGATCGATCGATGCGACCGCGCTCGACGCCACGGGATCGCTGACGGCCACCGCCTCGGGCGTGGCGAGTTTCGGCAATGTGACGTCGCAAACGGGCGGCATCCTGTTGAATGCGGGAGGGTTGCTGAGCCTGACGGCTTCCGTCGGCGCACGGACGATCACGATGGCGTCCGGCGACATCGTCCTTGGCGGGGCAGCGCGGATCGGCAGCCTGAGCGGAACGAGCCGCATCGTCTTCAACGCGGTGAACCTGCAACAGCCCGCTTATGTCGGCGGCAGCGACGTCGCCGGAACCTACAGCCTGTCGGCGGCGGAACTGGCGCGGGTAGCGGCGGCGGACATCGCCATCGGCGCGCCCGGGCGGGGCGTTGCGGGATCGCCCGACATCGTCGTGCGGGATCTGACCCTTGGCACCGCCAATCTGCCGGGTGGCGGCCTGCTAACGATCGGCGCCGGCGGGCATCTGCGCGTCGAGGGGGCGGTACGGCTGACCGGACGCTCGGGGCAGGGCGGGCTGATCCTGTCGGCGGGGCAGATGTTGGACATCGTCGCCGGTCCCGGCTCCATCGACATCAGCGACGGCAATGGCGGATTGGGCGGCGTCTTGACACTGGACAGCCCGAACATCATCGCCGCGTCCCTGTCGGCCATGGCGGACGTCGCTTCGACAGGCTCGCTCATCGCCAGGGAATTGCGGCTGGCGCAGAATGTAGGGCTGGTGAACGATACGGGCATCCTGCGCGCGGGGACGATCCTGGCGAATGCGAGCCAGACCTTCTTCATCCAGAATAGCGGCCTCTCCAGCACGATCCCGGACCGGCGCGGCTTCACGGCCAATGCGCTGCTGATCGGCTCGGGCGGCTCCGCGTTGCAGATCGCCATCAACGGGCGGCTTGCCCTGCCCATGGGCGGTTTCGCGCAGGGGCTGGAGACGGTTCCGCTGGTCGCCGTCAATGGTTCCTATGCCCTGGGGTCGAAGGTCAACGGCTGTCTCATCGGCAATCCCGCCGCCTGTACCGGCACCGGCTTCGACAGCCGGGATACCTGGAACGGCGTGCTCGATCCTTCGGTGTCGGTCAGCCGCATCTTCACCCTCTCCCTCATCGAATTGCGCGACATCGTGGCGCAGGGCTATCCGCCGCTGATCGACGAGCCGGTGACGGGCGCTGGCAATGAGGATCTGTGGGAACGCTCCTGCGGCGGACCGGATGAACCGAACTGCGCGGAAGGCGGCGCGCGATGATCGGCGGACAAAGGTAAAACGGGATTGAAACAACGGGTTGAACCCGTAGAGAGAAATGCACGGCGGACGCAGGGGAAAGCGTCCGAATCAGCCGGCACGGGGGCGTGACGAATGGGGGGCGGTAAGCGCAGGGTGATAGGCAGGTCCTTGGGCGGCATGGCGCTGTGCGTCATGCTGCTGGGATGGCTGCTGCTGTCCGGCCTGCCCGGTGGCGAATGGGGCGTGGCGGATGCCGCGCCGGCGGCGCGCGCCTATACCGGCGTAGCCTCCTGCGCGGGGTCCACCTGCCATGGCCGGATGGAGGGGGACGGCAAGGTCGTGCGTCAGGACGAACTGATGCGGTGGCAGGAGCCGTCGACGCCGGGCGGTGCCCATAGCCGCGCCCATGCCGTGCTGAACGGCACGCGCGGCCAGCAGATCGCGGCGACATTGGGGCTGGGCGACGCCGCCTCCGCGCCGGCCTGTCTTGGCTGCCATTCCACCCCGGCGGCGGCGCGCGGCGCGCGCTTCCTGACGCAGGATGGCGTCGGCTGCGAGGCCTGCCATGGCCCGGCGAGCGGCTGGATCGCCTCCCACTATGCCGTGGGCGCGAGCCATGCCGCCAATGTCGCGGCGGGCATGACGCCGCTCGACCGGCCGCAGGCACGGGCATCGGTCTGCCTCGATTGCCATTTCGGCAGCGCGCGGGACGGTCAGTTCGTCACGCACCGCATCATGGCGGCGGGTCATCCGCGCATCTCCTTCGAACTCGACCTCTTCTCCTCCATGCAGGCGCATCATGACGAGGATGGCGACTATGCGCAGCGCAAGGGGCGGACAGACAGCCTGAAGCTCTGGGCCGTGGGGCAGGCGATGGCGGTGGAACGGGCGCTGACCCTCTATGCCGGGGAAAAGGGGACGGAGGGGGCCTTCCCCGAATTCTATTTCTTCGATTGCCAGAGCTGCCACCGCCGCATCTACGACCAGGCGGAGCGCAGCAAGACCTGGGAAGCCAATCCGGGCCGGCCCATTCCAGCGGGCATGCCGCCCTTCAATGACGAGAACATGATCCTGCTGTCCGCGGCGGCGCGTGTGGCTGCGCCGGGACTGGCCGGGCGCTTCGATGCGGACAGCCGCGCCTTCCATGCTGCGATTGCGCGGGATCGGGCCGGGGCGGTCGCGGCGGCGGGCAGGCTGGCGGGCAGCGCGCGAGCGCTGGCGGATGCCTTTGCGGCTGGCGGGATGCAGGGCGACATGGCCTTCGCCATCGTGCGCGAGATTGCGGGCAGCGCCATTTCGCCGCGCTTCACCGATTATGAAGGGTCGGTGCAGGCGGTGATGGCGGTCGACACGCTGCTCAACGGTCTGGTGAAATCCGGGCGCGTCACCATCGGCGCGGCGGCGGGCATCCGGGCGGACGTCAACCGCGCCTATGCAGCCGTCAGGGAACCGAACGGCTATCGCCCCGGCGATTTCCGCGCCGCACTGGGCAGCGCGGCGCGCAGCATCGGGGCGCTGCAATGAGGGCGCAGCATCATCGGCTGAGCGCACTCGCCGCGAGCGCAGCGTTGATCCTCTCCTCCTGCGGCGGGGGAGGCGGCGACAGCAGCGGCACGCCGACGCCAGCGCCCACCCCGACGCCAACGCCGGCCAGCCTCTATGGGACGCCCGCGCAGGAATCGCTGACGGTCGCGGATGTCGAAACCGTGGTGGCGCATGCCGTGGCGGAGGCAAAGGCGCGCAACCTGCCCGCCGTGATCGCCGTGACCGACCGGGTGGGCAATGTGCTCACGGTCTTCCGCATGACCGGCGCGCGGGCAGGCGCCACCACCAGCGCCGCACCCAATGGCGACAATATCGACGCGCAGAACCTGACCGTTCCCGCAGAGGCCGGCGCCATCGCCAAGGCGATCACCGGCGCCTATCTGTCGAGCGGCGGCAACGCCTTTTCGACCCGCACGGCGAGCATGATCGTGCAGCAGCATTTTCCGCCCGCGCCGACCACGGCCGGGCTGGAAAGCGGGCCGCTGTTCGGCGTGCAGTTCAGCCAATTGCCCTGTTCCGACCTTTCGGCGCGCTTCGTCTCCTCGGGCGCGCAGGCGATGATCGGGCCGAAGCGGTCGCCCTTGGGGCTGGCGGCCGATCCGGGGGGCTTCCCGCTCTACAAGAATGGCGTGGTGGTCGGCGGCATCGGCGTCATGGCGGACGGCGTCTATGGTTCCGACGGCAATGTGCTGGACGATGACAATGATCCGGAAGAATATATCGCGCTGGCGGGGACCCTGGGGTTCGAGGCGCCCGAGACTGTCCGCGCTGATCGCATCACGGTGGACGGCACCTCGCTGCGCTATTCCGATGCGGCCTATTCCGGGCTGATCGCGACGGGTGCGGTGAGCTTCGCCGCGATCAACGGAAGCGAAGGCGCGCTGGTCGCGGTGCGCGGCTATTATGGCGATCCCGCACCGATGATCCTGGCGGGTGTCGCTTATGGTACAGAGGCGTCTGGCGTCCGGCGGGCCCGGTCCGCAGAATTTTCCAAGACCGACGCCTTCGTCCTGACCGACGGGTCGGGCAATGACCGCTTCCCCATCCGCGCCGGAACCGACGCGGGCGATGTGGCGCAGCCGCTCACGACGGCGGAAGTGACCGCGATCCTCGAAGAAGCCTTCACCGTCATGAGCCGGGCGCGGGCGCAGATCCGCCAGCCGCTGGACAGCCGGGCGCAGGTGACGATCAGCCTGGTCGATACGCGCGGGCAGGCGCTGGGCATCGTCCGGTCGCCCGACGCGCCGATATTCGGCACCGACGTCAGCCTGCAAAAGGCCCGGACGGCGGCCTTCTTCTCCGGTTCCCACGCGGCGGCGGACCTGCTGGGCAGCAGCAGCGCCGATGTGGCGGCCTTCGTGGGGAAGGCGCGGACCTTCCTTAACGATCCGTCCGCGTTGACCGGGCGATATGCCTTCACCGATCGCGCCAATGGCAATCTTTCCCGCCCCTATTTTCCCGATGGCGAGGTTGGGCGGCCCAACGGGCCCTTTTCGCGTCCCATAGCGCAGTTCAACCCCTTCTCCACCGGCTTGCAATCGGCGCTGGTGGTGGGCGATCTCGCCGCCCATCTCGCCTTCGTGACGGGGGCCAGCGCGACGGACGCGCCGCAGCGCTGCTCGGCCGTGCCGACCGTCTCCGACCGGAACCGGGTGCAGAACGGCATCCAGATCTTTCCCGGTTCCGTGCCCATCTATCGCGGCAATGTGCTGGTCGGCGCCATCGGCGTGTCGGGCGACGGCATCGATCAGGATGACATGATCAGCTTCCTTGGCCTGCACAATGCCGGCCTGCGCATGGGCGGCGTCGGCAATGCGCCCGCCGCGATCCGCTCCGACCGGATCGTGGTGGACCTTGGCAATGCGACGGTGCGGCTGCGCTATGTGGGCTGTCCCTTCGCGCCGTTCCTGGACAGCGCATCGCAAAATGTCTGCACGGGGCTGTAGGGGATGGGCCTTGTCTCGCTCATGCCCCTGTTCGCGCTGGCCCAGCCGGGCGAGCCTGTGCCGCCCCCTCCGCCGGAAAACTGGCAGGAGCTTTTGGATGCCGACCGTCAATCCATAGAGGGCCGCCGTCGCCCCGGCTATGAAGCGCCGCTGCCCCAAGCCGTGACGCAGGACAATAAGGGTGCGGTTCGAGCGCCGCCGCCGGAGGCCTTTCCGACCGATCAGGTGCCGATCCCGGATCGCTGGCGCCTGATCGAAAGCCTGGGGGTGGTGAAGGAACGCTGGTTCGATCCCTATAACCAGAATATGCTGAAGGGCGACCGGCCGATCGACCGGGAAAAGGCGAAGTGGCTGCCGATCAAGGGCGACGACTGGTTCTTCGTCGCCAATGCAGTGAGCGATACCGTGCTGGAACCACGGACCTTCCCGATTCCGGTGGGCGTGCAGACGACGGAGCGGCCGGGCAGCATCGATGTCTTCGGCAAGGATGCGAGCTATGTGTTCAGCCAGACCTTCATCGGCGGCGTGGCGCTCATCAAGGGCGCGACCGCCTTCAAGCCGCCGGAGATCGAATATCGCCTGACGCTGGCGCTCAACGTCAATCATGTGAACGTGCCCGAACGCCGCGTGCTGTTCGTGCAACCCTCCCGGCCGTCGCGCCGCACCGACCATTTTCTGGGCGTGCAGGAAGCCTTTGTCGACTATCACCTCGCCAACACGTCGGACCGCTATGACTTCCGCTCGCTGCGCGTCGGTATCCAGCCCTTCCAGTCGGATTTCCGCGGCTTTCTGTTCAATGATCAGCAATTGGGCATCCGGCTGTTCGGCAATCGCGACAATAACCGCTTCCAGTTCAATCTGGCGGCTTTCTGGCGGTTGGAAAAGGACACCAATAGCGGCCTCAATTCGGTCGTGCAGTCGCCGCGCAGGGACTGGACATTCCTTGCCAATCTCTACCGGCAGGATTTCCTGATCCCCGGTCTCACCAGCCAGATCACCGCCGTCTACAACATGAACCGCGAGAAGCGGGACATAGAGATCGACGATAACGGCTTTCCGGTGCGTCCGGCGCTGCTGGGCGACCTGCGCGGGCGGGAATATGATGTCGTCTATCTCGGCTATAATGCCGACGGGCGGATCGGACGGCTGAATCTGACGGCGTCGCTTTACGGCGCGCTGGGGGAGGATCGGAACAGCATCTTCACTTCGCGGCCCGCGCAGATCAGGGCTTTTTTCGCCGCCGCCGAAGCGAGCGTCGATAAGGACTGGATGCGGTTCCGTATTTCCGGCCTCTATGCCAGCGGCGACGGCGATCCCCATGACAATCGCGAAAACGGGTTCGATGCGATTTTCGAGAATCCCGTCTTTGCCGGCGCGGACACCAGCTATTGGATCAGGCAGTCCATTCCCTTTGCCGGCGGTGGGCGCGTGATCGGGATCAACGGACGCAACGGCATATTGAACTCCCTGCGTTCCTCGAAGGAACAGGGGCAGTCGAACTTCAACAATCCCGGCACGATGCTGCTGGGCGCGGGGGCCGATTTCGACCTGATGCCGGAACTGCGGCTGTCGGCCAACGCCAATCACCTCTGGTTCCAGAACACGGCCACGCTTCGGGCGCTGCGCAACGAGGGCAGCATTCCCAGGGCCATCGGCTGGGATTTGTCGACCGCGGCGATCTGGCGGCCGTATGCGACGCAGAACATCGTCTTCCGCCTGTCGGGCGCGACGCTGTTGCCGGGGGCGGGATTTCGCGACCTCTTCACCAATAGCGAGCGCAACCGGAATTATTATTCGGTGCTCGCCAATTTGATCTTGAGTTACTGATGCGTTGGCCTTTTTCCCCTCTGTCATTCCCGCGAAGGCGGGAATCCATCTCCGGCGCTGCGTCCAGACGACGGGTTGGGAGGTGGATTCCCGCCTTCGCGGGAATGACGGTGGTGGTGGTGCTCGCGGCGTTGCTCCTTCCCGTGGCTATCCTCTACGCTTCCGACGCCGAAAAGCCGGTCGAGCGCCACTATGCCCCCGCGCCGCCAGCGCCGATGAGCCAGACCGCTGAACAGGTCGCGGCGAAATCGGACGGCTGCTATAGCTGCCACAGCAAGACCGACGAGCCGTCCATGCACGCGACCCCTGCGGTGATGCTGGGCTGCACCGACTGCCATGGGGGCAATGCGGCGGTGCGGGGCGATCCCGCATTGGGCTTCGAAGACCCCGCCTATGTCGCAGCGCGGGAGAGGGCGCATGTGCTGCCGCGCTATCCCAAGAGCTGGCACTATCCCTCCTCCGCCAATCCGCAGCGGACTTACACGTTGCTGAACCGGGAGGCGCCGGAGTTTGTGCGCTTCGTCAATCCCAGCGACTATCGCGTGGCGCGGGACGCCTGCGGGTCATGCCATATGCAGGTTATCGAGGCGGCGGAGCGTTCGCTGATGGCGTCGGGCGCGATGCTGTGGGGCGGGGCGGCCTATAATAATGGGATCGTGCCGTTCAAGAACTACATCTTCGGCGAGGCCTATACCAAGGATGGGAAACCCGCGAAGATCGTCTCGCCCGGCAGCCCGCCCGGCACGCTGACCGCCGAACAGAAGGCGCGCGGCGCGCTGGCGGAACTCTATCCGCTGCCGACATGGCAGGTGATCCCGCCCGGCGACGTCTTCCGCGTATTCGAACGCGGCGGCCGCAATATCGGCACGCAATTTCCCGAAATCGGCCTGCCCAATCCCACCGGATCGATCCAGCGGCTGGAAGAACCCGGACGGCCCGACCTCAAGCAGTCCAATCGCGGCCCCGGAACGGGTTTGCGCGTGGCGATTCCGGCGCTCAACATCCACAAGACCCGCCTCAACGATCCCTATATGTGGTTCATGGGGACCAACGACCAGCCGGGCGATTATCGCCATTCGGGCTGTTCGGGGTGCCATGTCGTCTACGCCAACGACCGCGAGCCGCGCCACAGCCTGATCTACGCCCAATATGGCCGCGACGGGCAGACCGCCACGGTCGATCCCACCATCGCGGCCAAGACGAGCCATGGCGGGTTGAAAGGCCCGCATGGCGAGACCGTCAAGCCGGATCATCCTATCGGCGCCGTCAAGGAAAGCGGCCATCCGATCCGCCACGCCTTCACCCGCGCCATCCCGACTGCCCAGTGCATGAACTGCCACATGCACCAGCCCAATATCTTCCTGAACAGCTATCTGGGCTATACGATGTGGGACTATGAGTCCGACGCGCCGCTGATGTGGCCGGAAAAGCAGAAATATCCGACCGCCGCGCAAGTGCATGAGACTCTGGAGCGCAATCCGGAAGGGGCTTCCCCACGCGGCAAATGGGCGGACCTGGAATTTCTGCGCAACGTCTACGACCTGAACGACAGGGCGAAGGACACGCAGTTCGCGGACTATCACGGCCATGGCTGGAACTTCCGCGGCGTGTTCAAGCGCGACCGGGAAGGCAATCTGCTCGACGCGGACGGCCGGATCGTTTCGCCCGACGATCCGGAAAAATGGCGGAAGAAGGGGGAGGAGAAGTTCGTTCCCGTCGGCACCAATCCCGGCAAGTCCGTGCACCTGATGGACATTCATGCCGAAAAGGGCCTGCAATGCGCCGACTGCCATTTCGCGCAGGACAGCCACGGCAACGGCTTCATCTATGGCGAAGTGGCCAATGCCATAGAGATCGGATGCAAGGACTGCCACGGTACGGCGGATGCCTATCCGACGTTGCTGACCTCCGGCCCGGCCGCGCCGCCCAAGGGCACCAATCTCGCCCTGCTGCGCAATCCGGACGGCAAGCGGCGCTTCGAATGGTATTATGACGCCAGCGGGCGGCAACGGCTGATCCAGCGGTCGATCGTCGATCCGAAACTGGAGTGGGAAGTGAGCCTGGTGAAGGATTCGGTCGACCCCGCCAATCCGCACTTCAACGCCAAGGCCGCCCGCGCCAAGCTGGTGAGCCGTTCGGGCGCGGAGGATGGCAGCTTCGCCTTCGGTCCCGGCGTGGCGAAGGCGGACCGGGCGCATGGCGACGACAACATGGCATGCTTCACCTGCCACCTGAGTTGGACGACCAGTTGCGGCGGTTGCCATTTGCCCATCGAGGCGAACTGGAAGACGTCGCTCCACCATTATGACGGGGAGGAGACGCGCAACTTCGCCACCTATAACCCGCAGGTGGCGCGGGACGAGATGTTCCAGCTTGGCAAGCATATGACCACCAAAGGCAATGAAACCGCCCCGGTTCGCTCGACTTCGGCGCTGGTCCTGTCGTCCACCAACATCAACCGTGAACGCATCTACATCCAGCAGCCGCCCATATCCGGCATCGGCTTCTCGTCCCAGGCCTTCGCGCCGCATTTCCCGCATACGGTGCGCAGGACCGAGACGAAGACTTGCTCCGACTGCCATTTGTCGGCCAAGGACGACAACAACGCCATCATGTCGCAATTGCTGCTGCTCGGCACCAATTTCGTGAACTTCGTGGGGTTGAATGCCTGGACCGGGCTGGAGGGTGGGTTCGAGGCGATCCGCGTTACCGAATGGGATGAGCCGCAGGCGGTGATCGGCAGCTATCTCCAGAAATATGCCTATCCCGACTATTGGAAGCTGCATGTCGAGCAGAACAAGCGGGAACTCAAGGATTGGGTGCGCGGCAAATATTTCGACAAGAAGGCGTCGGGCGAGACCCATGCCGTAGAAGAGTTCCGCAATGTCGTGAAGGGCACGGCGGGGCGCGTCGGATGCCTGCAACTGCGCGGCGAATATATGTATGTGGCCGAAGGGAAGGGCGGTTTCCGCGTCTATGACGTGGCGTCCATCGCGAACAAGGGCTTTTCCGAGCCGATCCTGAGCGCGCCTTTCTCGAAGCTGGGTCACAATAGCGGCGTGCCGTCGAAGAACGCGACATGCATGGCGCTGGCCACCAACCAGCCGGTCAACCCGCTGCGCAACACGCCGGAACTGCGCCGGATCAATCAGGAGCAGGCGTTCCTGCCGATCTACAGCTATGCGGCGGTGACGGACAGCGTCGAGGGGCTGATCATGGTCAATATCGAGACCATGGCCGATGGCGAATTCCGCAACAATTTCCTAAAGCGGGCCGTGACCTGGAACCCCGATGGCGTGCTGAACGGCGCGCGGCACATCCAGCTGGCGGGGCAGATCGCCTATATCACGGCGGATGTCGGGCTGGTGGTGGTGGACCTCAGCGATCCGCTCCACCCCCGTCTCGCCGCCGTCCGCCCGATGAAGGATGCGCGGGCAAGCGCGATCCAGTTCCGCTATCTGTGGGTCACGGATGCGGAAGGATTGAAGCTCTTCGACGTGACGAAGCTCACCGATCCGGTGGTGGTGCCGTCCGCCACCGTGCCGCTGGCCGATGCGCGCCGCATCTATCTCGCCCGGACCTATGCCTATGTCGCGGCCAAGTCCGAAGGGCTGGCGATCGTCAACATCACCAACCCGTTGCGGCCGCTCGTCTACGCGAAGGAGACGTTCGGCGGGCAGATGACCGATGTGGAGGATGTGATCGTCGGCACCACCAATGCGTCGCTGTTCGCCTATGTCGCGGACGGCCGGAACGGGCTCAAGGTCATCCAGCTCACCAGTCCGGCGAGCCAGC
The DNA here is from genome assembly GCF_005406185.4 of Sphingobium sp. RSMS. NCBI lineage: Bacteria > Pseudomonadati > Pseudomonadota > Alphaproteobacteria > Sphingomonadales > Sphingobiaceae > Sphingobium > Sphingobium sp. RSMS. The sequence goes on from NZ_CM191258.1 coordinate 361,196, forward strand.
CGAATTTCTATGGCTTTTCACCCGCGCCCAAGCCGGAACTGATTGCCTGGGCAAGGACGCCTTCGGCGGCTTTGGCGCTGTCCAAGGGGCTGGACCGCGACCGGGCGGTCGATGAAACGGGCGGGCAGATCGCGGTGTTCGGACGCCTCGGCTCGCGGCCCTTCACCCGCCCGGAAATGGAGCGACTGTTCCTGAACTCCAGGGGGATTCCCTATAAGGTCAGCGACGAGGTGGATATGAAGGGCTGGCGGCCGCCTCTGCTGCGCTGAGCCGGGTTTCAGACGCCCGGCACGCCCAATATCCGTGCCTCATCCCTGATCCGTCCCGCCTGCGCCGGATTGGCCGACCGCGCCTGCGCATAGGCCGCCGTCGCCTTGCCCGTCTCGCCCAGCGTCATGCGGCTGCGCATCAGCATGATCCAGCCGTCGACATTGCCCGGATTGGCCTTCAGCCTGGCCTCCAGGCTGGCCACCATGCCCTCGACCATCGCATCCTGCTGCCCCTTGGGAAGCTGCGCCGCGGCCTGCATCTGCTCGCGGCTTGGACCCGGTATCGCCGCTGCCGCCACGGACATGCCGGCGCCCATGGGAGGATGCGGTGCGGTCGGCTTCACCGCCGCCAGCCGCTCCGCGACATTGATGCCGTTGATCTTTCCCACCTGCTCTATCGTCCGGCGCAGATCGGCTTCCCATGGCGCGCCCGGCGGCGTGTCGCCCAGCAGGGCCAGCCAGTCGCGGATCGCGCCGTCATGATCCTTCGCCAGATCCTTGCGCACCGCCAGGAAATAACGTGCCCTGGGGTCCTTGGGGTCGAGCGAGATCGCCTTGTCGAAGGCGTCGGCCGCCTCCTTCGGCATGGGATCGCGCTCGCTCGCCATCACTGCCGCTTCGCCAAGCGAGGACCAGAAGGTGGCGTTCCCCGGCGCCAGCTTCGTCGCATGGCGATAGGCGCGCACCGCATCGGCATGGCGGCCGCTCTCGAAATAGGCCCAGCCCAGCCTCTGCCAGCCCTCCGCATCGTTGGGATTTGCCCCGACCCGGTCCTGTAGCGCGCGGATCGCCGCTTCCGGGTCGCTCGGCCCTTCGTTCGTCAGCGGCGAGGGCAGGACGGGCGCTTTCGTCTCCTCCGGCGCGTGCGTCAGATTATAGCCGATCGATAGGGCGGCGATGCCGACCGCGCCCATCAGGACCACGCGCCTCCAGTTCCAACCCATTATTCTTCCACTCCCCGGCTGTTCCCCGCGATCTTCTCTAGCGTGACGCTGCGGAAATGATAGAGTGCCGCCCGGGACAGGCATCCGGTAACAGCCGGAACGCAGGGGCATATTGGGGGATAATCATTGACTGACCGCGTGCGTATCGCGATCGTCGGATCGGGGCCGGCGGGGCTGAGTGCGGCCGCGCGCGCCGCTGCACTGGGGCTTTCGCACCTGCTGATCGAGAAGACGGACCATCTGTCCGACACCATCTTCAAATATCAGAAGGGCAAGCATGTGATGGCGACGCCCAGCCAACTCGTGCTGCGGTCCGACTGCGATTTCGAGGCAGGCAAGCGCGAAGCGATTCTCGACCGCTGGAACGCGCAGGCGGCGGACCAAGGCGTCAATGTCGCCTATAATGCGGAGGTGAAGGCGATTGTCGGCATCGGCGATCCCATCCCCGGCAGCATCCAGAAGATCGTCGAGCGCAGGCGCGACGGCACGACCGAAACGAAGGAAATCCAGCGGCTCGCTCCGCCCTATCGACTGACCCTGAGCGACGGGCGGGATGTGATTGCCGATGCGGTCGTCATGGCCATCGGCACGCAGGGCAATCCCAATCTGATGCGTGTGCCCGGCGCCGACCTGCCCCATGTCCAATATCAGCTGGACGATCCGGGGGAATATAATGACGAGCATATCTTCGTCGTCGGCACGGGCGATGCGGGCATAGAAAACGCCCTGGGCCTGGCCGCCGACGTGGCGCAGGGCAATGCCGTCACGATCCTCAACCGCTCGACCGAGTTCGCCAGCGCCAAGGCCGCGAACGTCAAGGCGCTGATGGCCGCCGCCGAAGCGGGACGCCTTGCCATCATGACCGAAACCACCACGGCGAAGGTCGAACCCGGTTTCATCACGCTCGACAGCCGCGACGGCGAGGTGAAGCTGAAATGCGACCGCATCATCGCCCGCATGGGTTCCGCCCCGCCGCGCGCCTTTGTGGAGAGTTGCGGCATTGAGTTCACCAGCGGCGACCGCCTGGCCTTCCCCAAATTGTCGCCGGTATTCGAAAGCACCGCCCCCGGCATTTTCGTAATCGGCGCGCTGGCGGGCTATCCGCTGATCAAGCATTGCATGAACCAGGGTTATGACGTCGTCGAATATATCAACGGCAATCGCGACCTGAAGCCCGCCGACGAACCCATACTCGCCGCCAAATTCGCGGGTTTGCCGGAAAAGAAGAGCGTCGCGGACTGGCTGGAGCATCTGCGCGCCAACGTCGCCATCCTGGAGGGCCTTTCTCCGCTCCAGATGCGCGAATTCATGCTGGACAGCGAAGTGCGCGCCTATCGCAGGGACGATGTGATCTTCGAGAAGTTCGATCCCGGCTCCTCCCTCTTCGGCATCGCGCGGGGGCAGGCGCTGGTGGAGGTCGCGCCGGGCGTCGACATACCCATCGACCAGGGATCGATCTTCGGAGAAGTCGGCCTCATTTCCGGCCGCCGCCGCGGCGCGACCGTGCGGGCGGGCGCGGACTCGATCATGGTGGAGGTGTCGCGCACGGCGGCGCTCAAGCTCATGTCCTCCAACCCGCCGGCCAAGCGCGCCATCACCCGCATCTCGACCGAACGGCAACTGCTCCAGATGTTCGGCGCCGGCCTGACCCCGGCGGATCTTGCCGACATTCTCGACACGGCGGAAATCCGGACCGTGAAGGCGGGGGAAGCGATCCTCAGCGAAGGCGACCTTGGCAATGACATCTATGTGATCCGGGTCGGCTCCATGATCGTGGAGAAGAAGATCGGCGGGAAAAACGTCTTCCTCTCCTATCTTCCCGCCGGCAGCTATGTGGGGGAAATGGCGCTGATCGCGGGCGGGCCGCGCACGGCCACGGTCAAGGCGACCGTCAAGTCGGAGGTCATCAGGCTGAATGGCGACGCCTTCGCCCGGCTGATGGCCGCCAAGCCCGCCCTACTGGAACGCGCCCGCCGCGACATGGCGGCGCGGCAGGACGTCAACGCCTTCATCGAAAGCCGCAAGGACAGCTTCTCCACCGTTGTCGACATGTATTCGGAAACGGCGAAGTTCCTGGTCGACAACGGCATCGGCGAAGCGACGGACGTGCTGCTGATCGACGAACATCTCTGCGTCGGCTGCGACAATTGCGAAAAGGCCTGCGCGGACAGTCACGATGGCCTCTCCCGCCTCGATCGGGAGGCGGGCCGGACCTATGCCCACCTGCATGTGCCGACGAGCTGCCGCCATTGCGAGCATCCGCACTGCATGGCCGACTGCCCGCCCAACGCCATCCATCGCGGCCCCGATGGAGAGGTCTTCATCGACGAGACCTGCATCGGCTGCGGCAATTGCCAGCGCAACTGCCCCTATGGCGTGATCCGCATGGACAGCGTGCCGCCCAGTAAGCCGGGCCTGCTGAACTGGATGTTCTTCGGCGCAGGCCCCGGCCCCGGCGAACCATCGAAGAAATGGCGCGCCAAAAATGCGGAGCCCGGCGTCGAAAAGCCGAAGAAGGCCATCAAATGCGACATGTGCTCCGGCATTGAGGGCGGCCCGGCCTGCGTCCGCGCCTGCCCCACCGGCGCGGCCATCCGTGTCGCACCGGAGGATTTCCTGACGGTCGCCCGGCTGGGCGGGGAGGCGCGCTGATGGCTGCCGGAGCCGCCAGCCCCATTCGCCGCGCCAAGGGAGAAGTGCTGCATGACGGCTTTCTTCGTCACGCCGGTTTCCGCTGGCTGAAGATCGCGACGCTGATCTGCGTCCTGTCGATCGCCAGCTACATGCTGGTCGACGTCACGCCGCATCATAATGGCGGGAGCTGGTACGGCTATGCCATGGGCACGATCGGCGTGCTGCTGATCCTTTGGCTGACCCTGCTCGGCCTGCGCAAGCGGGCGATGACGCGGGGACGCTGGTCGCTCAAGGCCTGGACCTCCGCCCATGTCTATCTCGGCCTCAGCCTGATCGTCATCGCCACGCTGCACACCGGCTTCCAGCTCGGATGGAATGTCCATACCCTCGCCTATGCGCTGATGATGCTGGTGATCCTGTCGGGCCTGTTCGGCATCGCCGTCTATGCGACCCTGCCCGCCGCGCTCAGCAACAACCGCGCCGAAATGACGCAGGTGCAGATGCTCGACGCGGTGCGCGCCATCGACCGGCAACTGCATGATGCCGCGCAGCCATTGACCCATGAACAGGCCGCGCTGGTGCGCCAGTCGCTGGAGGATGATCCCTTCGGCGGCGGCCTGATCGCCCGCCTGTCGGGCCGCTATCCCCGCTGCGCCACGGCGAGGGCGCAGGCTGCGCTGCGCCGCTGGACGGGCGAGACGCCCGATACCGGCAACGACCCGCTGGAGAGGATCGACGCCCTGCTGGAGCGCAAGCAGGCCATGCTGGCCCGTCTGCGCCGCCACCTGAAGCTGAAGGCGCTGCTGGAAATCTGGCTCTACGTCCATGTGCCCGCCACCTTTGCCCTGCTGGCAGCGCTGACCGCACATGTCGTCAGCGTCTTCTTCTACTGGTGAGCCTGAGATGAGCTTTCTAGTCCGCCAGATCAGCCTCACCGCCGATGGCCGTGAGATCGTTCGCGCCGCCACCATCGCCCAGGCGCAACTCTCCCTCGGCCGCGCGGCTGAAAGCGACATCCACTTGCCCGACCTGGCGCTGGAGCCCGACCATGCCCGGATCGAGCAGGTCGACGAACGCACCATCCGCGTGCGCGCCACCGGCACCTTGGGCTTCGAGCTGGAGGGCCGCACGGTGCTGCGTGCGGAGATCGACCCAGCCAAGGGCGCGGAACTGCGCTTCGGTGGTCATCGCGTCACCCTGTCGCGGGGCGACGACGGCGCGACCATTCTCTCCATCCGCCGCGTCGACGCCGTGTCCGAAGCCTCGGAGGAAAAGGAGGAGACGAAGGTCTTCTCCCTGCGCGGCCTGCTGCCCGGCAAGCGGCTGATGGCCTGGGCGCTGGCGCTGGCGATCCTGATCGGCTTCCTCGCCATTCCGATCTGGAGCTATGCCGGTCGTACCGCGGACGACACGCGCAACATCTACAAGATGGTAGGCGACAAGGCCTGGTCATCCGGTCCGCTCAGCCAGGCCCACCACGCCCTCGAAGGCCGCTGCGAAACCTGCCATCAAAAGGCGTTCGTCTCGGTCCGCGACAGCGCCTGCCAGACCTGCCACAGGGATGCGCACGACCATGCACCGGCCGCCCGCATCGCCATGGCACGGGCTGAAGGGGGACTGGGCGACAAGCTGCTGGCGGGAGTGGCCGCCGCCTTCGGCAAGCCGCCTGAGGGCGCCTGCGTCGACTGCCACCGCGAACATGAAGGCGCAGGTCCGATGCAGCCGACGGCGCAGGCCTTCTGCACCGACTGCCACGGTACGCTGAAGGACCGGCTGAAGGACACGAAACTGGGCAATGCCGCCGATTTCGGCACCAGCCATCCGCAATTTTCCGCGCTGGTGCAGGCGCGGCCGGGCCAGCATCCCCGTTTCTCCCGCGCATCGCTCGACAGCAGGCCGATGGACGATAGCGGCCTCAAATTCCCGCACGACATCCACCTGTCCGCGAGCGGCGGCGTCGCGAAAATGGCGCGGACGATGAAGGCGCAATATGGCTTTGGCGACGCGCTTGCCTGCAAGGATTGCCACAAGCCGACCGCCGACGGCGTGCGCTTCCTGCCGGTGGACATGGAGCGCGACTGCCAGATGTGCCACAGCCTCGCCTTCGAGACGATCGGCGGCACCGTCCGCACGCTGCGCCACGGCCAGCCGGATCAGGTGGTTGCGGACCTGCGGGCCTATTTCCGTTCGACCGGTCCGGCCCAGCCGGCGGCCTTGGGCGGAACGGCGCGGCGGCGGCCCGGCGATTATGCGCAGGGGCGGCTCTACCATGCCTATTTCGGGGCGGCGGCGGCACGTCCGTCGCGCGCGGACGACGCCGTCACGGCGGTCTTCTCCAGGGGCGGCGCCTGCTACGACTGCCATATCGTCACGCCGCCGGGCACGAACGGCAATGCGGGTTGGCAGGTGCTGCCGGTGCATCAGCCGATGCGCTATATGATGAACGGCTGGTTCGACCATGCCGCACACCGGACCGAGAAATGCGAAAGCTGCCATGCCGCACCCAAATCGCACGATGCCAGGCAGCTGCTGCTGCCCGGCATCGACAGTTGCCGCACCTGCCATGGCGGGGAAAAGGCCAAGGCGGACGTGCCATCGGGTTGCGCCATGTGTCACAGCTATCATGCCGGCGATGACGCGCCATGGGTTCCCGCCAGCCGTTCGATCGGGAAAGATGCGGCCGACAGGCGGAAGGCGCTGAGCACATCAGCCTATCCCGTGCTGCTGCGCGGGCGGGAGCCCGGTTGAAACGGCGGAACCGGCATAGCCTTTGCAGGAGCGGATGGCGCCGAAGAGTGGCCGAGGACACGAATAAGGGGAGCAAGGACCAATGCTGATCGCGCAGGTCACGGACATCCATCTGGGGTTCGATCCGGACAATCCCGCCGAGTTCAACCGCAAGCGGCTGGACCAGGTCCTGCGTGCCCTGAATGATGGTCCCAACCGGCCCGATCTGTTGCTGGCGACCGGCGACCTGACCGACCGGGGCGATGCGGACAGCTACCGCCGCCTCGCCAACGCCTTCAGCCAGTGCGATTTCCCGGTGTGGCCCTGCATGGGCAATCATGACGACCGGGCGCATTTCGCCGCGCATTTCCCTCACATTCCCCAGGAGGATGGCTTCGTCCATTATGCGATCGCGCAGGATGGGCGGCGGATCATCATGCTCGACACGCTGGAGCCGGGGCGTCATGGCGGCGCCTTCTGCGAGCGGCGCGCGCAATGGCTCGCCGCGCGGCTGGACGAGGACAGCATCACTCCGACGCTGATCGTCATGCACCATCCCCCGGTGGAGGTCGGCATCGACTGGATGAACACCCATCCCGAAGAACCCTGGGTCCGGCGATTCGCTGCGACGATCGCCGGTCGCCCCAATCTGCAAGCGATCCTCTGCGGTCATATTCACCGATCCGCAGTGGCGCCGTGGAAAGGCACGACCATTGCGATCTGCTCGTCGACCGCGCCGCAGCTTGCCCTCGACATGCGGCCGATGGACCCGGACGCTCCGGACAACCGCCCGATGATCGTTGCCGATCCGCCGGCCTATGCACTCCACCGATGGACCGAAGAGGGGCTGATCACCCATTTCGAAACCGCGGACGATCATGTGATGCTCGCGAAATTCGACGGCAGCATGCAGCTTCTGGTCCGGACGCTGATGAACGAGCGGCCCTGAGGCAAGGGTTGTGCATTGCCGGACCGGTTTGGTCCGTTCCGGGCTGCTGCCGGATGTCTCGGCATGCGTTATCCTTGTTCACAATTGGATATGGCCGGGGCAAAGCCGGCAAAAGGAAGGAGCCGATATGTCGCGCATTTTCATAACCGGCAGCACCGAAGGCCTGGGACGTGCCGCCGCCGAAGCGCTGATCGACGATGGGCATGAGGTGATCCTGCATGCGCGTTCGCCGGAGCGGGCCGCGGCACTGGACGGGCTGGGAAAGCGGTCCGGCGGGCTTGTCGTGGGTGATCTCGGCAGCGCCGCCCAAACACGCGACGTGGCCGATCAGGTCAATGCCCTGGGCAGGATGGACGCCATCATCCACAATGCCGGGATCTACAGCACGGCGGACCGGGGACCGGCTGCAGAGGGACATGCGACGATCTTCGCCGTGAACAGCCTGGCGCCCTATATGCTCACCGCCCTCATCGATCGGCCGTCACGCCTCGTCTATCTCAGCAGCAGCCTGCATCGGGGCGGCGAGGGCTCCCTTGACGATCTCGACTGGGAAAAGCGCGAATGGGACGCGGGCAAGGCCTATGCGGAGACCAAGCTGCATGTCGCTGCCCTTGCCGCCGCATTGTCGCGCCGCTGGCCGGATGTCGTCTGCAGCGCCGTCGACCCCGGATGGGTGCGCACGCGCATGGGCGGGGCCAGCGCGCCCGTCGACATAGACACAGGCCGCAGGACTCAGGTTTGGCTTGCCGCCAGCAACGACCCGGCGGCGCTGGTCAGCGGTCGCTATTGGCACGATCTTCAGATGGAGGAGCCTGCCGGCGAAGTGACCGACACCGGCTTTCAGGACCGGCTGCTTCAGAGGCTGGAGGAGATAACGGGCATAGGCCTGCCCTGATTGCGCCAGCCTGCCGGACATGACCTGCCGCCGCGATCAGGCGGCGAGCGCACCCCGCGTCGAGGAGATCAGAAGGGCCTCAGCCAGCGCCAGACATTGTTCGAGCGACGGCCCGGCCAGATGCGTGTCGCTGCCGTCCCAATGCCGGATGCTCAATTCCCAAAGCGTTCCGCTGTCGATGCAGGCGGCGCGAGCGTCCTGACCGGCGAAATGCAGCACGTCCCCGAGCCGCTCGCGGTGCAGAAGATGACGCGCAACCGTTGTGTGGCTTTCATGATGCGCATTGAAGTGCAACTGGATATTTTCGCTGTTGGCTGCCAACCATGGAAGAATATTGCTGTCGATCATCGGGCCTGCTTTGCATGACGCGGCCGGTACACAGATCGCCGCTTCTGGCGTATACTCGCGGAACCTGCTTATGTTCCTCGACATTTCTCCTTATTCACTCAGGTTAATGAAATAGGGGGTGCTGGCGAACATTTCGGCTGCCAGCTGATCGACCTCACCCTCCAACCGGCTGTCGCTCCACCACTGGGCCGGGGGCAGGGCGCCCTGTTCGGTCAAAATCCGTCCGCAGCGGATCATGACAGCGCAGCAAAGGCGCACGCCCGCATGACGGCGTTCGAACGCGAACATATGCGCCGCCCTGGGGCCAGCCGGGCAAAGCGGACGATAGCTGCCCAGCGCGAACAGGTCGGGATGCTCCTTCCGGTAGCGGAGCAGGCGCTGGATGAGGACCATCTTCCCCCCCTCTGCCACGTCGCCCTCGTCCAACAGGCGGAGCCGGCGTGCATAGTCGACGGGCCGCCGGTTGTCGGGATCGACGAGGCTCAGGTCTTCCAGTTCGCTACCCTGATAGATGTCGGGCACGCCGGGCAGGGTGAATTTGAGGGCAGTCTGGACCAGGCTGTCGGCGCGCGCCGCGGGGAGGAGCCGCGCCACGAAGGCCCCCATGTCCTGCGTGAATTCCGGTTTTGCCAGAAGGTGATGCAGCAGCTTACGGGCGTCCGCCTCATAGCCCGCTTCGGGTTGTTCCCAGCTCGATCGCAGCCGCGCTTCGCGGAGGGACTTTTCAAGCCAGCCGGAAATACGACCGGGAAAATCCTCCGGCAAAGCCTGATCGGCCGATGCCGGCCAGGCGCCGAAAAGCGTCTGAAAGAGCTGGTAACGATCAGCGGGATGAATGTCGGCGCCGCATTCGTCCGCCATGCGCGACCATCGGCCGACCGCCTCCTCCCACAGTCGCGGGACGGCGCTCAGCACCGCAAGCCGGGCACGAACATCCTCGCCGCGCTTATGGTCATGGGTCGCCGTCGCGAGCATGGCATGGGGAAAGACCTCTGCACGGGCCTGCACCCTTCGGTGAAATTCCTCCGGAGAAAGGGTGAAGCGTTCCGGATCGGCGCCCACATCATTGGCGGATAGCAGCGGAGCGTAGCGGTAGAAGGCGGTGTCCTCCACGCCCTTGGCGGCGATGGGTGCGGAAAGCTGCTGGAAGCGCCGCACGGCCTCCGCAGCGCAATCGGCATCGCCCGGACCAGTGCCTCCCAACCAGTCAAGGATATGCCTTGCCACCTCTGCCTCGCCGGGGGGGAGGTACGGCTGAACGGCGTTCCAGGCCCGTTCGCGGACCGTCGCGTCTCTCATCGGCGCAGCGCGGCCGTCGCCATAGGTGCGATAGACGGGAAAGACCCAGAGCAGCCGTTCGATCGCCCTGCGGATCATTGCGGGGGTGACGGCTTCCAGTGCGGCGTCGGCGGTCCGTGCCGAACCGGCAAGGGCAGCGAACGCAGCGACGCAGGCGGCAAGCTGGCCTTCGAACTGCCAGGACAGCATGTCGCGGCGCGCCTCCAGCACCACCCTGGCCGGATCGCCATGATCGGGATCGAGGTTCCGCCACAATGCCCGGAGCGGCGCTTCACCGGACGGATCGTGGAGAAGCGCCGTCATGTCGCTCATGAAATCATAGCCGCTGGTGCCGTCGACTCCCCAATCGGGCGAAAGCGGCTCGTCCGCGGCCAGGATCTTCTCCACCACGATATAGGCGCGATCCGGTCCGGAACGGATCGCATCGAATGCGGCGCGCAGGGACCGGCAATAGGCGGCGGGGTCGGACAGGCCATCGACATGGTCGACCCGCACGCCGTCGATCAGCCCCTCCCCGAACAGGTCGAAATATAGCCGGTGCGTGGCATGGAATATGGCGGCGTCCTCGATCCGCAGGCCCGCCAGATCGTTGATCGAGAAAAAGCGCCGCCAGTTCAGCAGGTCATTGGCGGCGCGCCAGTGGACCAGCCGGTAATGCTGCATGTCCAGCAGGCGGCGCAGCTCGTCAGGTTCCTGTTCCAGCGATCCGGGCTTTAGCGGCAGCCGTTGGTCGCCATAGAGCAGCAGGTGCGGATCGTTTCCGGCTGAAAGCCTGAGGTCGCCATCCTCGATTGCTTGGGTCAGGGGCGCCCCCAGCAGCGGCAGCACCAGCGGACCGCTCTGCCAGTCGATGTCGAACCAGCCCGCATAGGGGCTATCCGGCCCAAGGCGAAGAACGTCGTTCCAATAAGGGTTTTCGCCGCCCGCCACGCCCATGTGATTGGGCACGATGTCGATGACGATGCCCATGCCCCGCGCGCGAAGCGCGGCGACGAGGCTGCGGAAGCCGCTTTCGCCCCCCAGTTCGGGATTGATGCGGGTCGGATCGATCACGTCATAGCCATGGGTCGATCCGCTGCGCGCCATCGTGATCGGGGATGCATAGACATGGCTCACCCCCAGCGCCGCCAGATAGGGAACGATGTCCTCCGCCGCCGCGAAGGGGAATTCGCGGGTCAGTTGCAGGCGGTAGGTGGCGCGCGGGATCATGCGCCCCGCTCCCGGTTCAACCGGTCGATGCGGCGGGACACATCCGGCCGGTCGAGCAGCTTTTCCATCCTGTCGGGCAGGCGCCGCCGCCAATTGGGATGCGTGTCGACGGTGCCCGGCAGATTGGGCTGTTCGATCATGCCGACCATATCCTCCATCGGGACAAGAAGCAGGGACGAAGGCGTCCCGGCCAGAAAGGCGAGCGCCCGGTCGATCACCATGTCCGGATCGTCCTTCGCGGGCATGGGCGTTGCTTCACCGATGGCGCGCCACAGCGCCTTGCGGTTCTGGTCCCGCTCCGCCCCGCTTTCCCCGCCGCGATCCAGCAGGCGGCTCCACTCAAGATCGCGTCCGGTCCACCAGCCCGCCAGCGTCGGCGTGTCATGCGTCCCGCTCATCGCCACCGATCGCGCCGGATAGGCGGCGGCGGGCAGGAATTCGCCAGCCTCATCGCGCGAGAAGGGCAGCACCGCCATGCCATGGATGCCCGCCGCCTCCAGCGCGGCGCTGAAGCCCGCAGGCCGGGTGCCCAGATCTTCCGCGATCACGATGGCGCGGGCGCGCCACGCCTCCAGCTTCACCAGCCGCAGCAGATCGTCGAACGGATAGCGGAGATAGGCGCCTTCGCTCGCCGCCCGTCCCTCCGGCACGACCCAGAGCCGTTGCAGGCCAAAGCCGTGGTCGATGCGGATGCCGCCGCCCGCGGGCATATTGGCGCGCAACATGGCGATGAAGGGTTCGAAACCCCGTTCGACCAGCGCCAGCGGGCTATAGCCCGTCAGCCCCCAATCCTGCCCCCGGGGGCCGAGCGGGTCGGGCGGCGCGCCGATCCGCAATCCCTGAAGAAAGGCGGCGGGATCGGATCGCGCGTCGCTGCCGCCGGGATCGACGCCGACGGCAAGATCGGCGATGAGGCCGATGGCCATGCCCGCCTCCCGCGCCGCCTGCTGGACGGCATCCAATCCACGCCGGGCATGGGATTGCAGCAAGCCGGCGTCGTCACCGCCGACAGTCCGGCGGAGCGCCGCCAATTTGGCCGGGCCGGCCTTGCTCCAGTCGATCAGGTCCGATCCATCCGCTGCGGCTATGGGCTCGGCCTCCCCGAAAAGGATGTTGAGGGCAAGGCGGCTGGAAGGGGAATAGGGCGCGAAGCGGGCAGGGTCGTCCAGCGCATGGACCGGGCTGATCGCCACGGCATCGGCGCCCTTCGCGCCCAGCAGCCGCACCGCCTCGCACAGCGTGCCGAAATCCCCGAAATCGCCGGAGCCGCGAAGGGACGGGATCTGGATGGCGACACCCCAGCAACGGCGGCCTATCGGCGGGCAGCGATCCGGCGCGATGGCGATGCGGATGCTGCCCTGTGCGGATTCCAGACGGTAATAGCCCGGTTCCGCCACGCCGGATCGACGCAGGCTGTCCATGCCGATGTCGACGGCATAGCCTGCTTCGTCCAGCAATTGCGCGTCGTGCAGCCGGTCGGGCAGGGGGATGGGCTTGTTCCGGTCCGCCGTGATCATGGCCGGCAGGCGATCCAGCCGGTGGTGGAGCGAGGCCCTGCTTCTGGCGATCTCCTCCGGCGTCCCGGCCGGCAGGTCCAGCGCCGTCAATATGGCGCGCAGGCTGCCGTCGCTGACCTCCTGCCCCGCGCCATCGGCATCGGTCCAGCATCGCATCAGCCCGGCTTCGGCGGCAAGGCGGTGAAGGTCGCTCATGGCTCCTCGATCCAGGCGGCGAAGCTGGCAGGGGCGCCGGGGGAATTGGTGGCGAACAGGGGTGGATCGGCCAGGATCTGATCGAGGGGTGCGTCGCCCAGATTGAGCAGAATGGAAAGATGGCGGCCTGTTCCCAGCCGCCACCGGGCGCTGACGCAGTTCGGGGACAGCGCCCGGGCGCCGATCGCGCGGCATCCCTCCAGACCGGGCACGACATAGGCGTGGCGCAGGGCAAGCAGATTGCGGTAGAGGGCGCGCCATTCCTCCGCGTCCTCGCCCGCGGCGATGCGGGACTGCCCGAAAGTCTCACTGGCATTGGGGTCGGGAATGCGCGCGCGGGCTTCCGCGCTGGAAAAGCTAGCAAAACCGGCGAATTCACGCCGCCGCCCCTCGCGCACGGCATCGGCCAGTTCGTCATGGAAATCGGTGAAGAAGAGGAACGGGCTGCGCGCGCCCACCTCCTCCCCCATGAACAGCATCGGGATTTGCGGCATCAGCAGCAGCAGCGCCGTCGCCGCCCTGAGCCGCGCCGGATCGGTCAGGTCGATGATCCGCTCGCCCATCGCGCGGTTGCCGACCTGATCGTGATTCTGGAGGAAGGCGATGAAGGTCGTGGGCGGCAGATGCCCGCTGGGTGCGCCCCGCGTCCTGCCCTGCTGGTGCGGCGAGGCTTCGCCCTGATAGATGAAGCCCTGTTCGAGGCAGCGGGCGAGCTTTTCCGCAGGCTGCCGGGCGAAGTCGGCATAATAGGCGTCCCGCTCGCCGGTCAGCAGCACATGCAGGACATTGTGGAAATCGTCGTTCCATTGCGCGTCATAGCGGCCGGGCATGAGCCGGTCGGGATCGTTGCGTTCATTTTCCAGCATCAGGTGGACATGGCGCTGGGGCCCGATGGCGCTGCGGATTTCACCCGCCAGCCAGTCGAGGAACCGGTCGTCGCCTATGGCATGGACGGCATCGAAGCGCAGACCGTCGAAGCCATAGTCGTTGAGCCACATCAGCGCGTTTTCACGGAAGAAGGCGGCGACCGGAGGACGGTCCACGGCGACCGCGCCACCCCAGGGCGTATGCCGCTCCGCATGGAAGAAGGGCGAGGCATAGGCGCCGAGATAATTTCCGTCCGGCCCGAAGTGATTATAGACCACGTCCATGAAGATCATGAGGCCATGGCCATGGGCAGCATCGACCAGCGCGCGCAGGTCTTCCGGCGAGCCATAGGCTTCGGCCGGGGCGAAGGGCAGGACACCGTCATAACCCCAGTTCCGTGCCCCGCTGAAGGCATTGACCGGCATCAGTTCGATCGCCGTCACGCCCAGTTCCGCAAGTTCCGGCAACCGGGCCCGGACTCCAGCGAAGCCCTCTGCAAGACCGGCATGGATTTCATAGATGACCGTTTCGGTCCAGGGACGGCCGCGCCAGCTTTCGGCCGGCGGGTCGAGCGCCGTGATGACGCTCCACCCATGGACTCCGCCGGATTGCCGTCGGGAGGCGGGGTCGGGCACCGCCCGTTCCGGATCGAGGCGGAAACGGTAGCGCGTTCCGGGCCCGGCGGGCGCTTCGGCAAGGAACCATCCGTCCGCCTGCGCGGCCATGGCGATCGGCGCCGCGTCTTCGATCTCCAGCGTCACCGCATCCCGGTCCGGTGCCCAAAGGCGGAAGCGCCAGCGGCCTTCTTCCAGTTCGACAGGGCCCCAGAGCGTCATGCGTCCGGCTTCTCGCCCACCCAGCGCACCAGCACGGCCGAATGGGCCTGCACGCCATAATCGCCGGCGATCTCGAACGGTTCCCGCTCGGACTGGGCGCTGTCGATCAGCACTTCATGCGAAGCGGAGGGCGCCGACAGGTGGAAGTCGATGGGCGCATCGCTGGCGTTCAACAGCAACGAAAGGGCCTCTACCCGCCCGTCCTCCAATCGGTGCGCGCGGCGCATCGCCAGCGCGCGCCCCTCCGGATTGTTCCAGTCCTCCTCGCTCAGCGGGTTCCCGCGCTCGTCCCACCATTCGATGTCGCCCACACCGGAGCCCGGGCCGTCCTGACCGTAGAGGAAGGTCGATGCGCGCAGCACGGGATGGCTCCTGCGCAGGGCGATCAGCCGGGCGGTGAAGTCGAACAAGGCCTTGCCGGCCTCACCCTCCATCATCGACCAGTCGAGCCAGCTTATCTCATTATCCTGGCAATAGGCATTGTTGTTGCCGCCCTGGGTCCGCCCGAACTCGTCCCCCGCCACCAGCATCGGCGTGCCGAGCGAGGCGAGCAGCGTCGTCAGCATGGCCCGCCGCACCCGGTTGCGCGTGTCGTTGATGGCGGGATCGTCGGTCGGTCCCTCCGCGCCCCAGTTGCGCGAGAGATTATTATCATGCCCGTCGCGATTATCCTCTCCATTGGCCTCATTATGCCGCTCCTCATAGGAAATGAGGTCGGCCAGCGTGTAGCCGTCATGGCTGGTGAGGAAATTGACGCTGGCCCAGGGCCGGCGGGCGCGGCGGTCGAACAGGTCGCCGGACCCGGCAAGCCGCGCGGCGAGATCGGCGCGCTGCCCCGGATCGCCGCGCCAGAAGCGGCGGGTGGTGTCGCGGAAGCGGTCGTTCCATTCGGCAAAGCCCGGCGGGAAATTGCCGAGCTGGTATCCGCCCATGCCGACGTCCCACGGTTCCGCGATCAGCTTCAGCCGGCCCAATATCGGGTCCTGCCGCAGCACGTCGAACAGCCCGGCATTGGGATCGAACCCATGGTCGGTGCGCCCCAGCGTCAGCCCCAGGTCGAAGCGGAAACCGTCGACGCCGAAGCTGGTCGCCCAGTAACGCAGCGAATCCGCCACCATCTGGATCACGCGGGCATGGGTCAGCTTGAAGGTGTTGCCGGTGCCGGTGTCGTTCAGGCAATAGCGCGGTTCGCCCGGCACCAGCCTGTAATAGGTCGCATTGTCGATACCGCGCCAGGACAGGGTCGGCCCCAGTTCGCTCCCTTCGCAGCTATGATTATAGACGACGTCGAGAATGACCTCGATCCCCGCGGCATGCAGCCGGCGCACGGCGACGCGCAGTTCATCATGCGTATCCCCGGCGAAATAGCTGGGCTCCGGCGCGAAGAAGCTGAGCGTGTTATAGCCCCAATAGTTGCGCAGCCCCTTTTCCTGAAGGAAGCGGTCCTGCACGAAGGCGTGGATCGGCATCAGCTCCAGCGTCGTGACGCCCAGCCGCTTCATATGGTCGATGACCCTGGGGTGGGCGAGCGCGGCGAAGGTGCCCCGTTCCTGCGGCGGCGCGGCCTCCAACAATTTGGTCAGTCCCTTCGCATGGGCTTCGTAGATGACGGTTTCCGACCAGGGCACGTTGGGCCGCACGTCGCGGGACCAGTCGAAACTGTCATGAGTCACCACTGCCTTGGGCATGGCCGCCGCGCTGTCCCGCCGGTCGAAGCCCAGATCCGCGCGCCGCCCCCGTACCGGATAGCCGTGCAGCACGTCGTTCCATCGCAGGCTGCCCGACAGACGCCGGGCATAGGGGTCGAGCAGCAGCTTGTTCGGGTTGAAGCGATGCCCCTGTTCCGGCGCATAGGGTCCGTGCACGCGATAGCCATAGAGAAGGCCGGGCCGCGCATCGGGCAAATAGCCGTGCCAGACCTCATCCGTGCATTCCGGCAGGGCCAGACGGGCGATTTCCTTGCGGCCTTTCGGATCGAACAGGCAAAGGTCGACCCGGTCTGCATTGGCGGAGAAAATGGCGAAATTGACGCCCAACCCGTCGAAGGTGGCGCCCAGGGGGTAGGGTGATCCGCCCTCAAGGCGGTCGGGATATTGGCTCAAGCGGGCTCCGGCTATGCTGGAATGGACGGATCAGGCCGATTTCGTTCGGGAGGCGGGCCTGGAGAGCAGCTCGGCGGCGGCACCGGTCGCCAGCGGATTGGGGAGGGTGCTGTCCTCCGGAAGTCCGCCGATCTCCGCCTCGGCCTGCCGCCAATGATCCTCGGCCAATCCTTCGGGGTGGCCCTGCGCCTCCCATATGGCATAGGCGCGCTCTCGAATCCTGTCTTCGGTATCGTCCGGCATGGAGCCTCCCTCGGCGGCCCTGATGGCTGCCTCGGTCAAATGCGCGGGATGCGAATAGGATGCGCAGTCTGATCTGGATCAGTAAAATTTCAGCCCGGACGTCAGCCCCGCCCAGCGCCATTGCGCGTCATTCGGTAGCAAGTTCGGGATATTTCTCCATGATCGCGCTGGTCACGCCATTGGTCCAACCGAAGCCGTCCTGTGTCGGATATTCGCCGCCGCCGCCGGGCTTGCGTTCCTCCACATCATATTTTTCCAGCATCCGGCCGGTCTCGACATAGGCGGCCGTCACCGTGCCCAGCCAGCGCCTGGCGATTTCGCGCGCCAGCGCGGCTTCACCCGACCGCTCAAGTCCCGCAATCGCGATCCATTGCAGCGGCGCCCAGCCATTGGGCGTATCCCATTGCTGGCCGGTGCGCAGCGTCGTTGTGCGCAGCCCGCCCACCGCCAGCAACCGGCTCCGCACGGTCGCGCCGACCGCCTTCGCCTGGGCGGGCGAAGCGGCGCCGGCGAACAGCGGGTAGAGCGTGGCGGCCGACAGAACCGGCGTCGGCTTGCGGGCGGTGCGGTCCCAATCGGCATAGCGGCCCTCGCGCGCTACCCAGAAATAGCGGTCCAGCGCTCCGCGCCTCTGCCTTGCCAGACGGGTGAAGCGATCGGCGCAGGGGCCGTCCCGCGCTTCGCCGCAACGGTGGGCGATGGTCTCCTCCACGATCAGCATCAGGCTGTTGAGGTCGACGGGCACGATGTCGGCGGTGCGGATCGATGAAAGCCGGCGCGGGTCCGCCAGCCAGCGGCTGCTGAAGTCCCATCCGCTTTCCGCCCCGGCGCGCAGATGGCGGTAGAGCGCCTGGGCGGGGCGCGTCCGGTCCTCTGCCGCCGTCGCCACATCTTCGGCATAGGATTCGTCGCGGGGCTGCGGAACATCGTCCCAATAGCGGTTGAGCAGCGTGCCGTCCGGCATTTTGACGACCCGCGCGCATGCGCCGCCGGCGTCGACACAGCTGGCGCCCGTCATCCAATAATCATATTCGCGGCGCAACGCGGCAAGCCGTCGGGCGTCGACCGCGGGATCGCCCTGTTTCGACAGGCCCAGCATCAGCGCGAAAAAGGGCGGCTGCGACCGGCCCAGATAATAGCTGCGCATGCCGTTGGGAATATGGCCATAGCGCTCGATGGCCGCCGTGAAATCCGTCAGCATGGATTCGATCAGCGGCTGCTGCCCGTCGACGGCCAGGCCGAGCATGGTGAAATAGCTGTCCCAATAATAGATTTCGCGGAAGCGGCCGCCCGGCACGACATAGGGCGCCTCCATCGCCAGGGCGGAACTGCCCGGCGCCACGGCTTCGGGCTGGCGCACCAGCGTGGGCCAGAGCGTCCGGATGTGCCGGCGCAGGGTGCCGGCGTTACGGTCATTGACGCCCGGCACGGCGAAATTGGCGAGGACGAAGCTGCGCAGCGCTTCCTTGTCCTGCGGCCTGCTGCTTCGGAAATCGGCCATGATCGCTTCCGGCGCGCGCCGGGGCACTGCGTCGACGAAGGTCTTGCCGTCGGGGAACAGCCGCTGCGTCTGCACGGCCCGGAACAGGTCGCCATAAATCTCCGCCGGGGAGGTTTGGGCCGAAATCGACGCCGGCAGCGTCAATATTGCAGCCAGAATGACGATACGCCGCCAGGGCGACGACTTCATGGCCGATCGGACGTGCATGGTTCCTCTCTCCTTGACCGAAGACTTTATTATGATGCGCTCCCGTGCCGCGCGGACCGGCTTCTTCTCGCTCTCTTCACCGGAGGGATCAAAGGAAAACCTCTCTCCATTGAGACATTAATGCAACGATTGCGCGGAAAAAAGAAGAGCATAGCGGCTGTGGATGCACTTTCCATTCCGTCATCGAAAACAGATGCAGTATGTCAGCGGCAGATCGGCGGGGCATCGATCGCGCCGACTTCGGATGAGGGAGGAAGTCATGCCGAAAAGCCTTCAACGCCGCCTGATGGCGGGTGTTACCGTCAGCGCCTTTTTCACCGCCTTTCCCGCCCTGGCCCAGGTTGCAGGCGGCAGCGCCGCTCCGCCGGAAGAAGCCAGCGACGTCGAGATCGTGGTCGTCGGCACCGCCGGCGCGGGCACGCGGCGGCAGGATGCGTCCTTCGCCGTCACCTCGCTCAATAGCGAAGCGATCACGCGGGCGGCGCCCAACAGCACCGCCGACCTGCTGCGCACCGTGCCGGGCGTCATGGCGGAAAGCTCCGGTGGCCAGAACGGCGCCAATATCTTCGTGCGCGGCTATCCGTCGGGTGGCGACGCGCAGTTCGTGACCTTCCAGCTTGCCGGCGTGCCGATCTTTCCGCCGCCGACATTGTCCTTCCTGGAAAACTCGCAACTCATCCGGCTGGACGAGACGGTGCAGCGCGTCGAAGCGGTGCGCGGCGGCACCGGCTCCCTCTTCTCCAGCGGCCAGCCGGGCCTGACCGTAAACGTCGTGCCGCGGATCGGCGGGGCGGATTTCAAGGGTTCCGCCAAGATTTCCTATACCGATTATGACGAAATTCGGGGCGACGCCTGGGTCTCCGGCCCGCTCGGCCCCGACACGGGTTTCATGGTCGGCGGCTTCTACGCGCAGGGCAACGGCATTCGCGATCCGCGCTATCGGGCGGAAAAGGGCGGCCAGATCACCGCGAACATCCATCATGACTTTGGCGGCCGCGGTTCCGTGGAGGTATATGCCCGCTATCTCAACGATCACGGCCAGTGGCTGCTGCCGATCCCCGTCGTCTCGAACGGCGGCAAGATCAGCGCCTATCCCGGCTTCGATGCGGGGACGGACACGCTGAACGGTCCGGATACGCGCCGCGTCACCAATCTGGTCGGGCGCGCCGTCGATCTGGCCGACGGACGCGGGGCCAAGGTGATCAACACCGGCATCACCTTCGATTACGAACTGGTCGACGGGCTGCGTTTCCGCGAGCGCATGAGCTTCCTGGGCGGGCGGGCCGACACGGTCGGGCTGGTGCCGGTGGCGGCGCCGGTGGCCGCTTCCGCCATGGCGCAGACGCTGGGCGGAACGGGCGCGACGCTGGCCTCGCTCACCTATGCCAATGGCGGTGGCGTGGTTCCGACCGGAGCCAATACGCAAGTGCTGCGCGCCGGCATCTGGGAAGTGCGCAAGAAGATCTCCTCCTTCGTCGCGGACAGCGCGCTGGAATGGGCATCGGGCAACAACAAGCTGACCGGCGGCTATTATTTCGCGGACTACACCACCCGCGACCAATGGGTGCTGGGCAATCAGGTGCTGTTGCAGGCGGAACCCAATGCGCGGCGGCTCGACATGACGCTGACCAGTGGAGCCGGGGTGTTGCAGGCAGCGACGCTCAACGGTTTCTCCAGCGGGCCCGCCTTCCAGGTGCGCGGCAATTATGAGGGCAAGGACTATGCCTTCTACGCGGTGGATGAATTGCAGATCACGCCCGAACTGCGCGTGGATGGCGGCGTGCGGTGGCAGCGCCATGTGGTCGATGCGACGCTCAGCACATCGGCCGATGGCGGTTCGTTCGATCTGGACGGCAATCCCAACACATTGTACGACAATGCGATTACTCGGCTGGGGCCGCCGCGCTCAATCCGTTACCGGGACTCGGCCTGGTCGTGGACCGTCGGCGCGAATTACGATTTCAGCCGGGAGATCGGTGTGTTCGCCCGGTACAGCCGGGGCAACAGCTTCCCGCAATTCGACAATCTGCGCGAGGCGTCCGCCACCAATATTGCAGACAAGACTGGTCTTGCCGCCGTTGCCGAGGTGGATACCTATGAGGCAGGCGTGAAAATATCGACTGCCTTCGCCAATCTCTATGCGACGGTGTTCCACAACAAGTTCGATGGTCTTGCCACCACGACGCTGATCAACAATGTGCCGATCAGTTCGAATGGCGGCGCGAAGGCGACGGGCGTGGAACTGGAAGGCGCGCTGCGGCCGTTCGAAGGGTTCAGCATTTCCGGCGCGCTGACCTGGCTGGACGCCACCTATCGCGGCTTTTTCAGTGGCGGCGGCACGATCGACAACACCGGCAACCGCGTGCAGCGGCAGCCCAAATGGGCCTGGCGCGTCACCCCTGCCTATGAAGTGACGGTGGGCAGCCTCAAACCCTCCGTCTTCGCGACGCTGCAATATACCGGGGACCGCTTCTCCGATCCGGAGAACAACCAGTTGCTGCCGAATTTCTACCAGCTTGACGCGGGCGTGGCCGTCACCGTCAACGACCGCATCCGCCTGGCCGTCACGGGCAACAACCTGACCGACGAGATCGGATTGACGGAGGGCAATCCGCGCATCATCGGCGGGCAAGGCTCCGGCCCGATCCTGGCGCGCCCGATCCTGGGCCGATCCTTCCGGTTCAGCGCCGCGGTCAATTTCTGATCGCTGATGGACCGGCGCGACCTTCTGAAGGGAATGGCCGGGGCGGCGGCAGCGTCCGTCGCCCCGGCCGGCCTGTCCCAGACGCGGCGGGGCAGGGCGCGCAACGTGCTGCTGCTGATTTCCGACGATCAGGGCCTGGACCTCGGCTGCTATGGCGTGCCGATCCGCACCCCGCGCATCGATCGGCTGGCGGGGGAGGGGACGCGCTTCACCCAGGGCTTTGCCGCCGTATCCTCCTGCAGTCCCAGCCGGGCGGTGATCAATAGCGGGCTCTACACGCACCAGAACGGCATGTACGGGCTCCAGCACGACATCCATCACCAGTCGTTGCTGCCGGGAATAGAAACGCTGCCCTCGCTCCTGCGGCGGGCGGGCTATGCGACAGCGCTCGTGGGCAAGAAGCATGTGGGGCCGGACTCGGCCTTTCCCTATGAGGCGGAACTTGTGCCCGAACGGTCGGGCATCCGCGATGTCCGCGAACTGGCGATTGCGGCGTCCAGCTTCATCCGCTCCACGGACGATCGGCCTTTCTTCGTCACCATCGCCTATAGCGATCCGCATCGCTCCGCCGTCGATTATGGCAATGACCGGTCGTGGCCGGGCGTGAAGCCGGCCCGCTACGATCCGCACAAAGTGCCCGTTCCGTCCCATCTGCCCGATCTGCCGGCCGTCAGAGCCGACCTGGCGGAATATTATGAGTCCGTCAGCCGTCTGGACAGCGGGGTCGGCATGGTCCTGGACGATCTTGCCGCGACCGGCCGCGCCGACGATACGCTGGTGATCTTCCTCAGCGACAATGGGCGGCCCTTTCCCGGCGCGAAGACCAACCTCTACGACGCCGGACTGCACCTGCCGCTGATCATCCGCGCCCCGGGAAGCGCGACCGCGGTCAACGATGCGATGGTGAGCTGGGTCGACATCGCGCCGACCATATTGGAATGGACCGGCGTCGCCGCGCCGACCGCCTATGCGCTTTCCGGCCGTTCGCTGCTGCCGCTGCTGGGCCGTCGCGCCGATCCGCAACGCGACGCCGTGTTCGCCAGCCACGACTTTCATGAGATCAACCAATATTATCCCATGCGGGCCATCCGCACGCGGACGCACAGCTATATTCTCAACCTCGCCTCCCCGCTGGACTATCCCATCGCCGGAGACGTGGCGGGTTCTCCGGCGTGGAAGGCGATCAGCGCCGATCCCGCCATCCGCCTGGGGAAGAGGACGCAGGCAGCCTATCTCAAGCGGGACGCGGAGGAGCTTTACGACCTGACGCGCGATCCGGATGAACTGGGGAACGTCGCCGCCGATCCCGCCTATGCCGGGGTGAAGCGGACGCTGGCCGAACGTCTGCATGCCATGCGGGCGGCGACCAAAGACCCCTGGCTGGCCGGACAGACCGATCCCTATTCGCATATGGGACGGCCGTAATGGCGGACGAGCTGGACCGGCGCGGCCTGTTGCTGGCGGGCAGCGCGGGGGCATTCGGCCTTTACAGTTGGGCGGCGGCGGATGCCGCGGCCGTTCCGGCCAAAAAGAAGCGGTTGAAGCTGCGCCGCCACGCAGGGACCAGGCCGAAGAATATCCTGGTCGTCCTCACCGACGATCATCGCTACGACGCGATCGGCTTCATGAAGGCGCAATCCTTCGGGGAGACGCCGACGCTGGACCGGCTGGCGCGGGAGGGGGTGCATTTCAGGAACGCCTTCGTCACCACCGCCCTGTGTTCGCCCAGTCGCGCCACGATCTTCACCGGGCTCTATGCGCATCAGCACAGGGTGGTGGACAATAATCATCCGATACCGGCCGGCCTCATCTACTATCCCGAATATCTCCGGCAGGCGGGCTATGAGACCGCCTTCATCGGCAAATGGCACATGGGGCAGGAAACGGACCAGCCCCAGCCCGGCTTCGACCATTGGGTCAGCTTCAAGGGGCAGGGCACCTATCTGCCGGGCGAGGATGGCCTGAACGTCAATGGCCGCAAGGTGCCGCAAAGGGGCTATATCACCGACGAACTGACCGACTATGCGATGGACTGGATCGGCAAGCGCGACGGCAAGCGCCCGTGGATGATGCATCTGGCGCACAAGGCCGTCCATTCGGAGTTCATTCCGGCCGAGCGGCATGCAGGGCGCTATTCCGGGGAGACGTTCCGCTATCCGGACACGATGAAGCCAGATGTTCCGGGCCGGCCGATGTGGGTCGAAAACCAGCGCAACAGTTGGCACGGCGTCGACTATGCCTATCACGGCAAGCTCGACATCGCCGACTATTACAAGCGCTATATGGAAACATTGCTGGCCGTCGACGAAGGACTGGCGCGTATCATGGACCTGCTGGAACGAAGGGGCGATCTGGACGACACGCTGATCCTCTATATGGGCGACAACGGGTTCATGTTCGGGGAACATGGGCTGATCGACAAGCGCGCCGCCTATGAGGAATCGATGCGCGTGCCGATGCTGATGCGCTGTCCCTCCCTCTTCGGCCCGCGGACGGTGGAGGACATCGTCGCCAATCTCGACGTTGCGCCCACCATGCTCGCCGCCGCAGGGCTGGAGGCGCCGGATGGGCTTGCCGGCATGGACATGTTGCCGCTGGCGCAGGGACGGGCGGTCCCGTGGCGCAAGGATCTGGTTTATGAATATTATTGGGAACGCAACTTCCCGCAGACGCCGACCGTCCACGCCCTGCGCGAGGATCGGTATAAATATATCCACTTCCACGGCATCTGGGACGTGGACGAACTGTACGACCTGGCGGCCGATCCACAGGAGAGCGACAATCTGCTGGCCAGGCCGGGGCATGAGCAACTGGCCGAACGGATGAGCGCGAAGCTGTTCCGGATGCTGGAGGAAACGGGCGGCATGCAGATTCCGCTCAGTCCGGATGCCGGGGAGCGGAACGAACTGCGCGATCCCAAAGGCTCGCCGGCCGCTCCTTTCCCGCCGCGCTTCTATCGGCCATCGGGAAGATAGCGACGCGAAGATAGGGCGGGGCGGACGGAAGGGGACCGGAAGATGAAATTGGTCATCGAACCGTTGCCGACGCCTCCATCACCGCGCGCCCGAACTCGTTGCGCTCGACGACAGCCATGCACCTCTGCTGGCTGAGGAATCGCCGCCGGAAACGCCATCGTCCAGTCCCACCGTATCGGGCCGGAAACCGGCATGGCGCGGCAAGGCATCGGCCATTTCGAACCAGGCAATGCGGCTGGCATCCCAGATATGGAATTGAGGGGCAAGGGCGGAGGGATCGTCAAGCGTGGCAATCGTGAAGTCGATCGTGTCGGGCTGGTGATCGACCTGCATGGTGAGAGGCGTTCCGCACGCGGCGCAAAAGCCGCGCTCGCCAAAGTCGGAGGACCGGCGGACGGCGCGTTCGCCCGCGACGATGCGAAAGTCCCCGACCGGAACCGTGGCAAAGGCCATGACCGGCGCGCCGCTCGTCAACTGGCATAGCCGGCAGTGGCAATAACCTGCATCGAAGGGCGGGGAATGAAGCGCATAACGCACCGCGCCGCAGGCGCAGCCGCCGGAAAGCATGGCAGAGGCGTTCATCATCCCTTCTCCCTGGCGCGCGGCGGCGGCGCATCCGCCAGTTCGATCCAGACCGGCGCATGGTCGCTGGTCTTTTCCCAGCCGCGCACGTCGCGATCCACTTCGGCGGCGACGAGCCGGTTCGAAAGGGCCGGGCTGAGCAGCAGGTGATCGATCCTGAGCCCCGCATTGCGCGCATGGGCGTTCCGGAAATAATCCCAGAAGGTGTAGATGGTTTCATCGGGATGAAGCGTGCGGAGGCTGTCCGTCCAGCCCTGGTCGAGCAGGCGGAAATAGGCCGCCCTGACCTCCGGCGCGAACAGCGCGTCGTCGCGCCAGCGTTCCGGCTTATAGACGTCGAGGTCCGTGGGCATGACGTTGAAGTCGCCGGCGAGCACGACCGGCAGTCGCTGGTCGATGAACCCGGCGGCATGGTCGATCAGCCGGTCGAACCAGCGGAGCTTATAGTCGAACTTGGGGCCGGGGCGGGGATTGCCATTGGGAAGATAGAGGCCGCCTATGAGGATGCCGTTCACCGCCGCCTCGATATAGCGGCTGTGGCTGTCGTCGGGATCGCCGGGCAGGCCGCGCCGGGTTTCGTGGATTTCGCCGACGCGGCTGAGGATCGCCACGCCGTTCCAGCTTTTCTGGCCATGCCAGACCGCATCATATCCAAGGTCACGGATCGGTACCTCCGGAAACTTCTCGTCGGGCGCCTTGAGTTCCTGAAGGCAGACGATGTCAGGCCGCGTCTCGGCCAGCCAGCGAAGCAGGACAGGGAGCCGGCCGTTGACCCCGTTCACATTGTAGGTCGCGACCTTCACGGCCTGGGCGACAGCCGGCGGGCGTCATGGGCCATGACCGCCGCATCTCGCGCCAAAATATCGTCGCCTGTCTTCATGGTGATTCAGGAGACGCCCGTCCGCGGGACTCGTTCCGCCGTCATGTCGCTTCTTCGGCCATTATCCATGCGGCGCGGCTTTCTTCGTCAGAATTGCCATAGCAGCCCCGCCCGCGCGGCATGGTTCTGACTGGCCGGCGAGAGCGCGCCGCTGTAGCCGAGATTGATCCGCATGTTCGATCCCACCGCCGCTTCCAGCCCGATCTCGCTGACCAGCGTGTCGCGGGCGATCGGCAGGCCCGTCACATGGAAACGCTGGCCGCCCAGGGCGGCTCCCACCACCGGAAGCTGATCTCCGAAAGCATGTTGCCAACCGGCCGATGCGCGCAGCGTCAGCGATGAAGCGCCCCATTGCAGCCGGGTGTCGCCGCGCAGACCGGCGGTCGCGAAGCTGGTCCGCATCGAATCCCCGCCCAATGCCAGCGCCGCGCTGCCGCCGCTTTCCTGCCCTTTTCCGACGCGAAGCTGCACATGCGCCATGCTGATGAAGGGTTCCAGCGCTCCGGCGGACAGGGCGAAGCGATGGGCCGCCTCGGCAAAGGCCTGGGTCGTCGTGGCGCGGTACCGTGTGCTGAGGCTATCCGCGAACCCAGCGAAGGCGACCGAGCGTCGCGCGTCAATGTCCTGCCAACTGACGATAAGACCGCCGCGCAGCGTGACTGGCGCCAGCGCAGCGCCGCCATAGAAACCGGCATGGTAGCTGTCGATGTCGGCATAGCCCTGCGCCCTCATGGCGGCGCGATGATGGCCGCCGACGATACCCAGCCGCAGCGTCGTTTCCGGCACCTGCCATTCGGCCCCGAACAAGGCGCCCGACGAACCTTGCGCCATGGCCGACGCATTGTCATGGCCCCGCCGGTTGCCCCATTCGTCAAGCGCCTTCCCCCAATAGGCAGGCCCCAGCCGGTCGTCGGCCGGACCGCGCAGCCGTTCCAGCGTGGCATCGCGCGAAAGGCCGCTGGCCTCCACCAGCGCCGTACGGATCGAGGCGTGGAACGCCCCGGAAAGCCGGTCGAAGGCATTGCGCGCCGTGTGCGCATCGCTCAGCAGCACGGCGTCATAGGCCGCATTGCCCGAACCCAGTGTCTGGAGTGCGGCTCCGGCGGCGCGCTGGTTGGACGTGGCGGCCACCTCATCGAACCGGACGTCGTTGCGCCTGAGCGTCAGGGTGACCGCATTGGCCGAATAGCCAAGGCTCGGCGTCAGGAAGGCGAAGGAGGAGGTGACCGTGTCGAACCGCCCCCGGATTCCAGCCTGGGCGGTGAGGATGGTATAGGTCGCGCTTGGCCGATACGCGCCGGTCGCGCCGATATGCGCCACCGTGCCGCCAAGCGTCGCCGTGCCCAGCACATCGATGCGGTCAGTGACCGTGCCCGATGGATCGACCTCGATCTCCGTACGGCTGCCCGGCGACAGTTCCAGATCGCCTTCCACCGTGAGCGTCGCGATGCCTGGCCCCGGCGCGATTATCCCTCCCGGTGCGATCCGCACCGAGCCCAGGCGGCCGCGTCCCGCCAGAAGGCTGCCGCCCTCCACCGCCAGCGCGCCGCCTAGCGCGCCGTCGACCGTCAAGCGACCGAACCGCACTTGCGTGGCGCCGGTAAAATCCCGCGATCCGCCGGTCAGCGTCAGATCGCCGGTTCCTGCCTTGATGAAGCGGCCGGCGCCCGCCAGCGTGCCTGCATAGCGGCTGTCGCCCGGTTCCTCGAACAGCAGTTCGGCGCCCGAGTTCAGAACGGCGTCGCCGGTGAAGCGGCTGGCGGCGGTGGCCAGCCGCCCTTCTTCCAGCCGCCAGTCCAGCGTGCTTGCTCCCATGAGTGTCAGAACGCCGCTGCCGCGCTTCACCATCCGGCCCGCAATGCCGCCAAGCGGGCGGATGCCACCGGCAAAGCCTTCATTGGTTCGCTGGTCGAACACTATTGTCGCCGCGTTCGATATGTCGCCGCGGATCGACAGCGCATTGCCGACCAGCGTGCCCGCCGCAACCTCCGTATTGCCGGCATAGCCATTCAAGCCCGACAGGATCAGCGTGCCCGCGTCCTGCTTGACGAGCGTGGTGTTGCCCGAAAGAGCCACCGCGATTTCGGCAGTCATCGTTGTGCTCCAGACGCTTCCGTCACCGACCCGGATGACCGTGCGGTCGCCTCCCGCCAGCGTCAGCCCGCTTCCCGACAGTTGGTAGCCGGTCACGGCGAACTGCATGCCTGCGGTCGACAATGCCCCCGCGCTGCCGTCCAGGACCACCTGTCCGCCACGCCCGGCAAAGATGGCGAAGGCGGCGGGATCGGCTGTGCGGCTGCTCGCGCCATCCTCCCCGGTCCAGTCCGGCGTCCCGGCGCGCCATGTGCCGGGCCCGCCATCCACCCTGCCATCGGAATGGCGCGTTGGATCGCCGCCATCCCAGAAAAGCAGCGGGCGTGCGGACGCGCCGGACAGCAGGTTCACCTGACCCGCCGTCGCCGTCTGGACCGACAGCCTGCCTGGAACCTGTCCGGGCGGCGGGGCGCCGAGTTCCAGGCCATGATCGGTCAACTGCCCGCCATAGCTGAACAGCCGGTAGAGGCCGTCTTCCAGAGGATCGCTGCCGCCAAGGTCGAGGATGCCGTCGAGTGTCAGGTTCCCGGCTATATCGAACAATGCCGGATCGCCCGACCGGCGCAGGGCGGCCACGACGACCGATCCCGAACCCAGCTTCAGGCTGGCCATGTGGAGCGTGTCGCCACCCTTGCCCAGCAGGCGGCCGCCGCCTCCGACATCGACCGCGCCGACCCGGCCCGTGCCGCTCAGCACGCCGCCGTCGGAAAGGCGAAGCGTGCCGCCCAGCGCGCCATCGACCCGCAATGCGCTGCCTTCGACGCGGGTGGCGCCAGTGAAATCGCCCGATTGCCCGGTCATCAAGAGCGTTGCGGAGCCGGTCACGTCGAATCCCCCGCTGCCGGATAGCCGATAGGGATATACCGTTTCCGCGCCCGTTATGTTGCCGGAGGAGAAGGTCAGCGCACCTCCACCGCCGATTTCGACATCGCCGCCAAATCCCTGGGCGCGGGCGATCAGCCGCCCCTCGTCCACCCGCCAGTTCAGTGCATTGCCGCCGCTCAGCGTGAGGGCGCCCGCGCCCTGTTTGATCATATATCCCCAGAAGCTGAACACCCCGCTGACATTCCCGGCGAAGGTCGCGTCCTCCTCCTGGTCGAAGATCACGGTGCCGCCATTTTCCAGATCGCCCCGGATCGAATGGACATTGCCGATGACGGTGCCGCCATCCACCCGCGTGTTGCCCAGATAGCTGTTCTTGCCGGTCAGCACGACCGTGCCCAGATCGTTGAAGAACACCCCGCCCGTGCCGGTCAGTTCCGTATCGATCCGGGTGGTGGCGCCCATTTCCGACCGGATCGAGGTATAGGCGCCGCCGTCCAGCTTCAACGACCCGCCGGTGAGGCGATAGCCGTCCGACCGGAACAGCATGCCGGTGACTGACGGCACGCCCTGGCTGTCGTCTATGGTGACCGTTCCCGGCCTTCCCTGGAATATCGCAAAGGCGGGCACCGGGCGCATCGGGCCGTTGATGACGCCGTTGCTGTCGGTCCAGCTCGGTTCCGTCATGCGCCAGAGGCCGGACCCCCCGTCTACGGCGCCATTGGCGTGCAGTTCAGGATCGCTGCCATCCCAGAAGCGGAGCGCCGTCTGCGCCTCCGCTTCGGCGGGCGTCATCATCATGCCCCCCAGGAAAAGCGCTGCGGTCGTGTCCCGCGCGATCGATCCGGACTGCGCAAACCCTCCGCGTCGACCCCTACGTCGCATCGGCCCGTTCCCTTTTCACGCCAGCCCCCGAAGGGGATTGCGCCCGCTAAGCAGTTCATCGGCAACGCTTTTGCGCCGATCTGTGAGATTGGCGCGGGGAAGGGAGGCCGCAACATTCCATCCGCCGATGGAGCGCGGGCATGCCGCAGACCGCTGGCGGCAAGCGACTGCGCGCTCCGGGATCAAACGACGTTTCCATCGGTTCGAAGGCGATGGACATCGCGACCAATCCCGAATGGCAACGCCTTCTTCCCTATGCACTGGCAGGCGCCGTCTTCCTCATCCTGCTCTTCAACATTCCCTTCATCGGACGCGTCCTCCGCGCCCTCCTATCGGTGGCTCTGCTGGCGCTGTGCCTTCTGATCCTTGCGCAACAGGCACCGTTCGACCCCAATCTGAGCCCGCTGATGAACCGATTGGGCCTTAGCAGCCAGCAGGTGACGGGGGATATGATCCGCATCCGCATGGCGGCAGATGGCCATTTCTGGGCACGGGCCGAACTCAATGGCGTGAAACGCCGGATGCTGATCGACAGCGGCGCGACGGTGACGGCGCTCTCCCGGGAGACTGCGCGCCAGGCCGCGGTCAGCGTGGACGATGGTCTGGTGCCGGTCCTCATGCGGACGGCGAACGGAACCATCCGGGCCGACACCGGCACCGTCGCGCGTCTGAAGGTCGGCGGAATGGAAGCCCGCAACCTCAAGGTGATCATTTCCCCGGCGCTGGGAAATGTTGACATATTGGGCATGAACTTTCTGACGCAGCTCGCGTCCTGGCGGGTGGAAGGACGCGAGCTGATACTGGTGCCGGCCAAGGATCGGGACGGCTGAAGCAAAGGGAAGCCGCTTCCCGCATCGGCGGCCCGTTCAGGCGGTAAGAAGGGCGTCCCGGTAACGGGGCGCGACATCGCTCTTGGACAGATTCGGTCCCATGGCGAGGCGCGCCTCCTGCAAGGTCAGCCATTGCTGTTCGTCGGACAGCGGCGGAATGGTGACGGTCTCCCCCCTGTCGAAGCCGAGCAGGGCGGCATCCACCATATCGCCCGCTTCCATCACGAAACCTGCGGGAAAGGCATCGACATCCTTGCCCGACCGCGCCCAGATTTCGGTTCGCGTGGCGCCCGGCAGGACGGCCTGCACGCGGACGCCCTTGTCGCGCAATTGCGTGGCCATCGACTGGCTGAGGTTCAGGATGAAGGCCTTGGTTCCGCTATACACCCCATCGAACATCTCGGGCGCGAGGGCGAGCACGGAGGACAGGTTGACGATCGCGCCACGGCCCGCCGCGACGAAGGCCTTGCCCGCCGCGGAGGCGAGCCGGGTCGGCGCCGTCACGTTGAGGGCGATGATCCGCGACAATTGCGGCGTGTCATTGTCCAATATGCCGCCGTTCAGCGACATGCCCGCATTGTTGACGAGCATGGTGACGTCGCCTGCGGCCAGACGCTCCTCGATCCGTTGCAGGTCGCCCTCGGCGGTCAGGTCCGCCGCGATGACCTCCACGTCCACGCCCGCTTCGCCGCGCAGCCTTTCGGCCAGCGCATCCAGGCGCGGCCGGTCCCGCGCGACGAGAATGAGGTCGAAGCCGCGTCTGGCCAGGCGGTCCGCATAGACCGCGCCGATACCGGTCGAAGCACCTGTGATAAGGGCGATGTTCTTTTCAGCCTGTGTCATGGCAATACTCCTGGGGATGGTCGAAAGAGCCGGTGAGGCCCGTCACATCAGCGGCGGCATCGGAAAAGCGGCAGGCTCCAGCACGGGCTGGTGCCGGCGGATCCTAACATTATCTCGGGCTGCATCATCGCCCTTCCTGACATCATTGCGAATATGACGACCATCATATATATTACGATTATCATTTGTCCAGAGGGAAGGGGCATGGCAAAGACGCAGAAGAAGAGGAGGACGAGCGGTCATGGCTGACAAGAGCGCGCACAAGGCGAAGACGCGCGCGCGTATCCTGGGCGAGGCGGCTGGGGCCATGCGCATGGCGGGCGTGCAAGGCATCGGCGTCTCGGCGCTGATGCAGCGGGCGGGCCTCACCCATGGCGGCTTCTATGCTCATTTCGAGTCGCGGGACGATCTGGTGGCGCATGCCGTCGACCGCATGTTCGAGGAAAGCGCCATGATATTGGACCGCTTTCTGGGGGAAAGGCCGGACCTTGCCGGCCTGATCGACCATTATCTGTCGGAAAGCGCCTATCGGGCGGTGGACCGTGGTTGCCCCTTGCCCGGCCTTTCGGGGGAGGCCGCACGCATGCCACCCGCCGCGCGCTTGCGGTTCGAAGCGGGGGTCAGGCGGTTTCGAGAAGGGATTGCGCGGGCGCTGGAGATTGCAGGCCGGTCCGATGGCCCGGCCCTCGCCCATTCGCTGCTTGCGGAGCTTGTCGGGGCCATGACGCTGGCGCGGGCGATGTCGGATGAAGGCGCGGCGCTGGATTTCCTCGCTTCGTCTCGCGACCGGCTCAAGGAACGTATCGGTCTGGCCTGACCGCGGCTTCCCTTCTGGGGGTGTTCATCGCCGGCCCCAGTTCATGCAGCAGGCAATCCACGACCTGCCGCACCTTTGGCAGCAGATGCCGCCGCTGGGGATAAACCGCCCATATGGGCTCATCGTCCGGCTGGACATCCTCCAGCAGCAGTTCGACCATGCCGTGCTTCAGATAGGGGAGGATGTAGAAATCCGGGAGCTGGCAGATGCCGAGCCCCGAAATGCACGCTTCCATGACGGCATGTCCGCTATTGCACCTGAAGCGCCCCTTGGGCCGATGGATCATTTCCTGGCCGTCGACCTTGAAATGCCATGTGCCTGCGGAGCCCGCGATGCATTCATGCCCCGCCAGCGCACCGACGCCGGCGGGGCGGCCCGCGGAAGCCAGATAGCTGGGGGCGGCGCAGGTGTAGAGCGTGCGCGACGCCACCCGCGTCGCGATCAGGCGAGGGTCGTTGACCGTCCCCGTCCGCACCGCGACGTCGAATCCCTCGCCGACCAGATCGATGACCCGGTTGGACAATTCGATAGACACGGCCAGCTTGGGATGTTGCATGGCGAAGCGGCGGATGATCGGCGCCACGAAGCGCTCGCCCATGGCCGTCGAGCAGGTGACGCGCAACTCTCCCTGCGGCTCGCTTCTCTCTCCGATCAGGGCGATGGCCTCGTCCCTGTCCTTGGCGATGCGCTCGCACCGTTCGAAGAACACCCGGCCGGTGTCGGTCAGCCGGACGGTCCGGGTGGTCCGGTGGAAAAGCTGCGCCTGCACACGCTGCTCCAGCGCCATGATGGACCGGCTGACATGGGTGGTGGAGACACCCAGCGCCCTTGCCCCGCGCGTGAAGGAGCCTGCGGTGGCGACACTGATGAACTCGTCTATGCCATCCCAGTTGGACATTTGATTATACCAGCTCAGGAATAATGATTTTCCGAAACACTATATTATCACCATTGCGGAACAGCGCTAGGGAGGGCGGAAAGAGAGGGCGCGGCGGGAGCCATGGCCTCTCTTCTCGCAAATGATCATGACGAGGAATGAGAGATGAAGACCCGCGCCGCCGTCGCCTTCGAGGCGAAGAAGCCACTGGAGATCGTCGAAGTCGATCTGGAAGGCCCGAAGGCGGGCGAGGTTCTGGTGGAGATCATGGCGACGGGCATCTGCCACACCGACGCCTATACGCTGGACGGCTTCGACAGCGAGGGCATTTTCCCCTCGATCCTGGGCCATGAGGGCGCTGGCATCGTGCGGGAGGTCGGCGCGGGCGTCACTTCGGTGAAGCCCGGCGACCATGTGATCCCGCTCTACACGCCCGAATGCCGCCAGTGCAAAAGCTGCCTGTCGGGCAAGACGAACCTGTGCACCGCGATCCGCGCGACCCAGGGCAAGGGACTGATGCCGGACGGCACGACCCGTTTCAGCTACAAGGGCCAGCCGATCTTCCACTATATGGGCTGCTCCACCTTCTCCAACTTCACCGTCCTGCCGGAGATCGCTGTGGCGAAGATCCGCGACGATGCGCCCTTCCAGACGAGCTGCTATGTCGGCTGCGGCGTCACCACCGGCGTCGGCGCGGTCGTCAACACGGCCAAGGTGCAGGCGGGCGAGAATGTCGTGGTCTTCGGCCTGGGCGGCATCGGCCTCAATGTCATCCAGGGCGCGAAGATGGTCGGCGCGGACAAGATCATCGGCATCGACATCAACCCGGATCGGGAGGAATGGGGCCGCAAGTTCGGCATGACTCATTTCATCAACAGCAGGGGCCTGTCGCGCGAGGAGACCGTCGCCAGGATTCTGGAGGTGACGGACGGCGGCGCCGACTACAGCTTCGACGCGACCGGCAATACGGAGGTGATGCGCACCGCGCTCGAATGCTGTCATCGCGGCTGGGGGGAAAGCATCATCATCGGCGTCGCCGAAGCGGGGAAGGAGATCAGCACCCGCCCGTTCCAGCTCGTCACCGGCCGGGTCTGGAAGGGTACGGCCTTCGGCGGCGCGAAGGGCCGCACCGACGTTCCCAAGATCGTCGACTGGTACATGAACGGCAAGATCGAGATCGATCCCATGATCACCCACGTCCTGACGCTGGAGGAGATCAACAAGGGCTTCGACCTGATGCATGCGGGGGAGAGCATCCGCAGCGTCGTGCTGTTCTGATACGGCGAGGAGAAAATTTATGGCGGTGACTTCCGGTGCCGTTCCCACGCGATCGGATGGCAGGTGATCATGGAACAGGTGAGCGCCAACAAGGCCTTTGGCGGCGTGCAGGGCGTGTACCGGCACGCCTCCGCCTCGACGGGGACGGACATGACCTTCTCGGTCTATGTGCCGCCCCATGCGGAGGGGACGAAACTGCCGGTCGTCTGGTATCTGTCCGGACTGACCTGCACCCACGCCAATGTCACTGAAAAGGGCGAGTTCCGCGCCGCCTGCGCCGAACTGGGCCTGATCTTCGTCGCGCCGGACACCAGCCCGCGCGGCCCGGACCGCAACGGCGATGCCGTGGCGGACGATCCGGACGGGGCCTATGATTTCGGTCTGGGCGCCGGTTTCTATGTCGACGCGACGCAGGCCCCCTTCGCCGCCCATTATCGCATGTGGTCCTATGTGACCCAGGAACTGCCCGCGCTGGTCGCGGCCAATTTCCCCGCGGACATGGAACGCCAGTCGATCATGGGTCACAGCATGGGCGGCCATGGCGCGCTGACCGTCGGCCTCACTCTTCCCGACCGGTACAAGGCGGTATCGGCCTTCGCGCCGATCGTCGCGCCGGGGCAGGTGCCCTGGGGGCAGAAGGCGCTGGCCGGCTATCTGGGCGATGACCCGGCCGCCTGGCGCCGGCATGACGCGGTCGCGCTGATCGAGGACGGCGCCCGGGTTCCGGCGCTGCTGGTCGACCAGGGGACGGCCGACAATTTCCTGGAACAGGAATTGCGCCCGGAACTGCTGAAGGCGGCTTGCGAGACAGCGGGGATCGACCTGACGCTGAACCTGCGCGACGGCTATGACCATAGCTATTATTTCATTTCCACCTTCATGGCGGACCATCTGCGCTGGCATGCGGCCCGTCTTGGCAAGGATTGATCGATGGTGCAGATTTTCGTGACCGGCCGCGACGGCGCAGAACATGCTTGCCATGCCCATGTGGATGACGGACGCGCAGCCGGTCTGCCGCCGCTCGGCCCTGATGAGAACGACCTGCTCGACAGCAGCGATCATCGTATCGACCGGTCGCGCCTGTCCTGCCAGGTTCCGCTGACGGTCGAACTGGACGGCCTTCGCGTCACCATCGCGCCGGAGGATTGAACGCCATGGCTGCGGACCTGCTCGGTCGCTATTATGCGGCCTTCAATCGCGGCGACAGCGCGGCGATGCTCGATCTGCTGGCGCAGGATGTCGTGCACGAACCCTCGCAGGGTTCAGCGCGGGAAGGGAAGGCGGCCTTTGCGCAATTCCTCGACCATATGAACCGCTGCTACAGGGAAAGGGTCATCGATCCCGTGTTCCTGGCCTCCGCCGATGGAAGACGGGCGGCCGCGGAATTCATGCTGGAGGGCGAATATCTGGAGACGGACGGCGATCTGCCTCCTGCATCCGGCCAGCGCTATATTTTGCGCGTCGGCGCCTTCTTCGAACTGCGCGACGGCGTGATCGCGCGGGTCAGCAACCATTATAATCTGGCCGACTGGCTGGATCAGGTGAAGGCGGGATGAGGCAGGCCGGGGAGGGCGATCATCCGACGCGCTTCGGGCGGAAGCCGCTACGGGACTCCGAATGACCGAGGTCCGCATTGCAGCCGCACAATATCCGATCGAACTGTTGCCGAGCTACGGCGCCTGGGAAGCGAAGCTCAGCCGCTGGGTGTCGGAGGCGGCGGCCAGGCGCGCGCAGCTCCTTGTCTTTCCGGAATATGCCGCCATGGAACTGGCCGGCACCGATCCGGCGGCGGCGGCCGATCTTCATGCTTCGCTCGACCATGTCGTGGCGCTGGGGGAACGGATCGACGAACTGCACCGGCAACTCGCCATCCATTATGGCGTGACGATCCTGGGCGGCAGCCGCCCGTGCCGCAATACCCGGGGAGCGGTCCTCAACCGCGCCCGGCTCTTCTGCCCCGATGGCCGGACCGGTTATCAGGACAAGATCGTCATGACGCGGTTCGAACGGGAAATCTGGGGCATAACGGGCGGCGAGGCCGTTCATGTCCTGGATGCGCCCTTCGGTCGGGTGGGAATTTCCATCTGCTACGATGCCGAATTTCCGCTGATCGCGCGGACACAGGCCGAGGCGGGCGCCAGGATCATCCTGGTGCCGTCTGCGACCGACAGCATGCAGGGCTATTGGCGCGTCCGCATCGGGGCGCAGGCCCGCGCGCTGGAAAACCAATGCTATGTCGTTCAGGCGCCCACGGTGGGGCAGGCGTCCTGGCTGCCCTCGCTGGATGACAATCACGGCGCGGCAGCCATTTACGGTCCGCCCGACGGCATCGCGCCGGATAATGGCGTATTCGCGGTCGGTGAAGTCAACCGGCCGCAATGGCTGTTCTCGGATGTCCGGCTGGATCAGGTTGATGTGTGGCGTGGCTCCGGTACGGTCCTGCCCTTCCTCCATTGGCCTGAGCAGCATGCGGCCATGCGACCGGATGATGCCCGCCGGGACGAGCCTGCGCCTCCCGCTCCAATCACGGCTCCGGACAGGTCTGAGGATCGTCCTGAACCGATCTTCGGAAGTCTTGAATGAGCAGCCGTCGATTTTATCGAGCCTGACCGAAGCTGGCGCAGATGCCTCGCGCCATATCCTCTCATTTCCACCAAGCAGATACAGGATATTCCTGTCGGGTCGCCCAAAGTCACCGGACCCTATTACCTAAGTTATCTGACATAGGTTAAACGCAGAACAATTTTCAGCCCAATGGCAGAAGCGTTAAATCAATCATAACCATTCGGGGCGCAGTCAAACGGCAAGACAAGGCTGGTCAGACGGGGGCTCTTACATCGTGCGGCATCTAGCCCCATTGACAGGTGCACTACGCCGCCTGCCCGGCGCCATCCTGCCGCTCATCGCGTTGACGCTCGTGACCTTCATGACCTGCGGCATCCTCGTGACCGTGCTTGTTTCGAGGATGGACGATGCGGCGGCGCTGGAAAAGGCGCGCATGGTCAACGGCGCCATGAAGCGGGAGACCAATGCTCTTGCAGCCACGGCCCGGGATTATGCGCTCTGGGATGACGCCGTCGATCATCTATACGGCCGGATCGACCGTGAATGGGCCGCCTCGAACTTCGGCGGCGCCATGCCCCTATATATTCTCGACGAGCGCGGCGGGACCATTTTCGGCTGGCAGCCCCGGTCGACCGTCAGAACCACGCTGATGAAGGATGCGCCGGAAGCGCTTCGGCATCTTGAGCGTACGCTGCCCAAGCATGTCGATGATCGCCGCAACTTCCCCATCCGCC
Organism: Sphingobium sp. RSMS; assembly: GCF_005406185.4. Lineage (NCBI taxonomy): Bacteria > Pseudomonadati > Pseudomonadota > Alphaproteobacteria > Sphingomonadales > Sphingobiaceae > Sphingobium > Sphingobium sp. RSMS. The sequence continues at coordinate 398,824 of NZ_CM191258.1, forward strand.
CCTTCATCCAACTTTATCGGGGCCGTCCGGCCTTGTTCGCCGGCGCCCCGATCCTTCCTTTTTCCGCGAACCGGCCGCTCCCTTCCGGGCCGCTCCGCCATGTCGTCGTCGTTCGCCTGCTGGATGCCGAGCTGTTCGCCAGTTGGGAACAGGCCTATGCATTGGCCGACATCAGCTTCAACCCGCCGGAAGCGGATCCCGAGACATCGCCCGGTCATCCCTTGATCAGTCCTGACGGGACCGATCTGGGCCATATCCACTGGTTGCCGGTGCGCCCGGGCATAGCGGCACTCAAGAGCCTTTCATGGCTGCTGGCATCGGCCGCCGCGCTCTTCATCCTGTTTTTCCTCGCCGTCTCCCGCGCCATGTTGCGGACCCATGCGTCGTTGCTCGCCGGCCGGTTGCGGGCCGAACGCATCTCCAGGGATCGGGAGAATGCGACTCTGGCCGCGGAAGAGGCGCGCCAACAGGCGGAACAGGCGAGGGAACAGATCGCCGCCATTGCAGAGCGGGAAGGGCGGGAACAGGCCGAACATCGCGAAGCGCTGCGAAACGCCGCGCATGAGGTCGCCAATCTTCTCTCCACCAGCGTGGGTGATCTGTCGGGATCCTTGCTGAGGCAGGCGGATCAGCTTGAAGCCAGCGCCCGCGACACGCTGGCCGCTCTCGCGGAACAGCTCACCGGGACGGCCCTAGTCCGCGACCGCAGCCGTGCGTCGGCGCAGGCCGTGCACGAGATCGAGGCGCATGTGCAGGAGTTGAGCGTGGCCATTGGCCAGATCCACACCCAATCGATCGCCACCCGTCAGAACATGGACAAGACGGAGGTCGAGGCTCGCGCGGTGATGGGCGCCAACGACCAGTTGCAAAGGGAGATAGAGGCGATCGACCTTGCCACCCGCACCATCCGACAAATAGCGGGCCAGACGAACATGCTGGCCCTGAACGCCACGATAGAGGCTGCGCGGGGCGGCAAGGCGGGAGCCGGCTTTGCGGTCGTCGCCGGCGAGATAAAGACGCTGGCGAACAGGGCCGGCGACATGGCGGGCCAGATCGAGCGGCGGATCGAGGCGGTGAACGCATCCGCCTCCTCGATCGCGTCTCTGCTCAACCTGCTGAACACCGTCGTCCGCCAACTGGAGCGCAACGTGTCGGATGTGTCCCTGGCCGCCGATAAGCACCATCAGGGAGCCCGTACGATCCTGGCGAGCAGTCAGAGCGTCGGCGGCGACGCGCAAGCGGTGCACGACGCCATCAGCGCCATCGCCGCGGGTCTGGATGCGGTGAAGGCGAACGCCGAACATACGCTCAATGTAGGGGCCGCGGTCCGGTCCAGCGCCAGCGAGCTGACGCAGCGGTTCGATCTGGTCATCGCCCGCCTGCGCGCGGCGTGAAGGGGTAATCATGCATCTTCGTATCTTCCCGGCCCTGACGGCCTGTGCCGTCATGCTGCCGCATTCCGCCTCTGCCGAGGACCTGCCGAACCCCATATTGGCGGCGGAGATCACCGTCACGGCGCAACGCCGGGAGGAAGCCATCCAGACCGTTCCCGTGGCGATCTCCGCCTTCGGCGAAGCTTTTCTCGACCGCACGCGGCTGGACGACGTCAAGGACATCGTCACCTTCACGCCCGGCTTTTCAGGCAATTCGGACGACAGCTATATCGACAGCATCGCCATCCGGGGCATCACCTCCAACGACTATGGCATTGGCGGCGATCCTTCGATCGGGATCTTCAAGGATGGGGTCTATCAGGGCAGGACAGGCGCTGCCGTGACCTCCCTGTTCGATGTCGCGCAGGCGGAAGCCTTGCGAGGGCCCCAGGGGTTCCTCTTCGGCCGCAATGCCATTTCCGGTGCGATCAGCATCGTGACCAACAAGCCGGATCCTGGGCGTATTTCCGGGCATCTCTATGTCGGGGTCGCCAGCTTCGACCGCAAGGATGCGGAAGGCGCCATCAACCTGCCGGTGGCGGAGGACTGGACGCTTCGCATTGCGGGCTATGCGACGGATTATGATGGCTGGATAGACAATGCCTTCACGGTTGGCCGCAATGATCGCCTGATGGGCGGCAACAAGCAGGCCGGGCGCGTCGCCCTGCGTTACAGGGCCGGCGATGCCGATGTCCTGCTGAGTGCCGAACATGAGCGTCGGCGGCTCGACGGCACGCCTTATCGGGCGTCCAATGACGATCGTGAAGTTCTCGACTATCTCAGCGAAGTCTTGCAGCGGGATATTATTATCCGGGGGTCTCGCCGCGACGTGGATACCGATCTCCTCAGGCCGCGTGACGATGGCGACATCACCAGCCTGACCGCGTCGATCGATCTCGATCTTGGATCGGCACGCTTCAACAGCCTGACTGCCTTTCGCAAGTCCGATTTCCACTATCTGGAGGACTATGACGGAACGGCGCTGCAACTGGGCAATTACGACCAGCGCCAGCATGCCCGCTATGTCAGCCAGGACTTCCGGCTGATGTCCAGAGACGATCGGCGCCTGACCTGGTCGGCGGGGGCCTCGCTTTATTGGGAGGATGTCGCGGCGCGCTTCACCAACCAGGCTGCCGAGGATCTCGTCTGCACGGCGGGCTATGGCTATGCCGATTGCGGCGGGATGACCATGGACCTTTACGGCGCGCCCTACCGGCCGGCGCCGGGCGGCCTGCTGACCGACATCAACGACGTGCGGTCCCGCAACCGCGGATGGTCCGTTTTCCTGGACACCAACTTTCATTTCTCGAAAGCGCTGGAGGCTGGCATCGGCATTCGATATGCGCGCGACCGCAAGCATTTCAGCATCGATGTGCTGCCCAGCCAAAGCAGCCTCGGCAATGTCTGGACCTTCACCTATTTCACCGATGGTCCCGTTTCTTCCAGCAAGAGCTGGGGCGGACTGACGCCACGCGCCTATGTGCGATATGCGGTGGGGCCGGACATCAACCTCTACGCCAGCATCACCCGCGGCTACAAGGCGGGCGGATTCGGATCGTTCACGGTCGCCGCGCCTGTCCCGGTCGAGGCGTATCGGCTGGTGCCCGACGGAACGAAGCCCGACGCCTTCGCGCCGGAGACGATATGGAGCAAGGAGCTGGGGATAAAGGGCCTGGCCCTCGCCAGGACGCTGAGCTTTGACATAACCGGCTTCCATTATCGCTACCGCAATCTTCAGACGGTTTATTTCGACACGGAAAGCCGGACCCAGCAGGTTGTGAATGTCGGCAGCGTGACCGGATATGGCGTGGAAAGCGCCCTCAATTGGAAGCCGAGCCGCTATTTCGACCTGTCGGGCCATGTGACCTGGACGCGAACCGAAAAGCAGGGCGACCGCGACTGTCGGCAAAAAGACTGCGGCGGCCTGCCCAACCCGATCTGGTCGAGCGCGGGCGTCGCGACCGGCCATTATCCGATCGGCCCGGCCGAGATCTATCTGCAAGGCGAGTGGATGCACGAGGGGCGTCGAAGGGAGAGTTTCGACTGGCGGGGCATCACCCGACGGGAAGCTTATACGCAGATCAATCTGAGGCTGGGCTATGACAGCGGCAGGGGCGTCGAAATCGTCGCCTATGTGCAGAACCTGTTTGATGCCTATTTCGTCAGAGGGGTGGAAAATGGCGGCGATCTTACGCCTGCCAATAGCTGGGGCATCGCCCAGCCACGCAGCTTCGGCGTCGACCTTCGATTGCGGTTCCGGTGACGATCCGCGATTCCAACGACGCACTCGCGACGATTGCGCCAGCCCGGTAACGCTGCCGGCCGTGGATGCCCCTGCCGACTTGATCCCTCACGTCATGGCAGATCGAATGTGCTTGTGACGCGCGGTCAGCGCTGCACGACCTGTTCGGTCAGTCGGCGCAATATTCCCAGCGCCCGGCATTGCAGGCCGCGACGGCCCGGCGCCATTCCGCCATTCTCTGCGCGTATTCGCCGCGGGCGTCGGCATAGCTGTCGCGATCGCCTTGCGCCTGGCGGTAGTTGCGCATGATCCTGGCGTCGCGCTGACGGACATAGGCGAGCTGCTGCTGATTCATCCTTCTGATGATCGCGCTGTCGCGTGCGCGTGCTGCGGCGCTGCGCATCGTCGGATCATTGGGGTCGTCCGCATGCGCCGTCACGGGCAGCAGGGCCGCACCTATCGCAAGCGCCAACGCACAGGATCCAAGCTTCATGAATGCGCCCCTCTTTATCAGTCGCCTTCCTTCGCGCGGGAGAGAGCGCAAGGCAATCGATTTGCGATAAATGGAGGGCGCCCGGCAGGTTTCCGACCTGCTTCCGCATGTGCAGCCTGGCAAATGCGGCTGAGGCAACTTCACGGGCGATGCCGCGTTACCCTGCTTCCAATGCGATGGTGAAGATGATGAACGGCACGGAGAGTTATGGCGAACGTCTGACGATACTGGCGCGCATAGGGTTCGCGGCGCGCGGGATGGTGTATCTTCTCATCGGACTGTTCGCCATAGACGTGGCGCGCCACGGCGGCCAACCAAGCGACAATCAGGGCGTTCTCGGCTCCCTTTCCCAAAGCAGCCTGGGGTCGTTCCTGCTCCTGCTCTGCGCGTCGGGTTTCGCGGGCTATGCGCTCTGGCGCTTGATCGAAGCCGCTCTCGACCCCGAACATCGCAGCCGCAGCCTGAAGGGAAGGCTGGAACGGGCAGGCTATGCCATGAGTGGAATCGTGTACGGGGCACTCGCCCTGGCGGCGGTCAACCTGGTGCTTCGCAAGGCGCCGGCAGCCGAAGGAAGTCCCGGCGACCGGACGGCGCAAGGCTGGTCCGCCTGGCTGCTCGATCAGCCGGGCGGTCAGGCCGTGCTCGTCATTTGCGGGGTCATATTCTTCTTCATTGCGCTCGCACAGGCGGTAAAGGCCTGCCGGGGCCGTTTCGACGAACTCGCGGCCGATGTGCCGGTGCCGGAAGCCGTGCGCTGGGCCGGACGGATCGGCTATGCGGCCCGCGCCATCGTCTTCGCCATGATCGGGTGGTTCGTGATCAACGCTGCCTTGCATGCCGATCCCGACGAGGCGGGCGGGTTGGGCGCGGCCCTCAGGCAGCTCCGCGATCAGGAGCATGGGCCGCTGCTGCTCTTCATCGTGGCGAGCGGGCTCGCGCTGTTCGGCCTGTTCAGCATTGTGGAAGCGCTATATCGCCATGTCAGGATCGACGGTTCGCAGCTTCGGGAAATTGCCCGGACGGCCAGACAATGAATGGAAAGGGAACAAGAATTAAGGCCTGATTGTTTCCCCAGTCTCTTAAGGAGGAGGATGGAGATGGTAGAAGTTCACAGGGATCGCTATACGGATGACCGTGTCGTGGTTCATAAACATCGCGGCGGGCGGACCGTTGCGATTGCCTTGATCATCGTTCTGGCGATTGTCGGAATATTGTTCGCAACCGGCTTCTGGAAAGCCGATGTTTCCGGTGGAGATGTTCCGGAGGTCAGTGTGAAGGGCGGCGAACTTCCCAAGGTGGACGTCGATTCCAAGGCGGTCGTCGTCGGCACAAAGAAGGAAACCATCGACGTGCCGACAGTGGGCGTGAAGGATAATGGCGAAGAATAAAGGCCGATTGTAAATTCAGCGCCGGCGCCCTGTCCCGAAAGGGACGGGGCGTTTTGTTATGGCAGGGGGCCTGCCTTCCCTTGCGAAGTCGTCGGCTACCCGCAAACATGAGGGTTGGACGCCGTGTAGTGCATGGGCGTCGGTCCTGCATGTGGAACCGGAGATGAACGAGGCTGGCATTTTCCCGTTCATCTGTGGCCACGCTCACTCCAGCTTCGTCAATATGAAGGCAATCAGGAATCCCGCGACGGCGATGAGGCCGGAAAATTCATGCGCTTCCTCCGTCGCTTCCGGAATCATCGTGTCCACCAGCATGGCCAGAATGGCTCCTGCTGCCACGGCGGTGGTGGCTGCGATCAGATCCGGATCTGCGCCCGCCAGAGTGATGTAGCCGATCAGCGCCGCCAGACCGGAAGCCAAAGCGATAGCTCCCCAGACGCCGAAGATATAGGCGGGGCCCCGGCCCGCCTTCTTCATTCCCGCCGCGCTGGAAAGGCCTTCGGGGACGTTGGAAAGGAACACGGCGATGACCGTGACCATGCTGACGCCGCCGCCATGCAGCAGACTCACCCCTATGACCACGGACTCCGGAATGCCGTCCAGCAAGGCGCCGACGGCAATCGACAGCCCGGAATTCCCGGCAGCCGGCGCCTGGCTCTCGTGCGGGTTCGAACCCGACCGTTTACGATGCCGGGCACCGGCCCGCGACACGGCCACATTCGCAATCGTGTAGACGACCGCCCCGGCCAGAAATCCGAAGGCGGTGGAATCGAAGCCGCCGCGAGCATAGGCATCGTCCATCAGGTCGAAGGCCACGGCCGAAATCAGCACGCCCGATCCAATCGCCATGATCGCGGCGATCAGCCGTTGCGGAAGATCTGCCACATAGGCGATGCACGCGCCTATCAACAGCGCCGATCCGCCCACCAGGCCCCAAAATCCCGCTTCCAAGGCTCCATGCATCGATGCTCTCCCTCATTCTGAAACGGCAAGGGGCGATAAAGGATGCTGGGGCCGCCCCATTTCACGGCGCGCCTATGTCGCCCATGCGCGCTTGCTGGACGACCGCTTGGGCCAGGGCCTCGCGCTGCCGAACCCGCCCGGGACGGCTCGCTTGTCAGCATAGGTTCTTGATAGTACCTATCCTGGCATAAGGTACCCAGCGGCGGAGGACAGGGTGCAGAATTTCTTCAAGGGCTTTTTCCAGTTCGGCTATGTCACCCGCGACGCGGACGCCGCTGTTGCCGCGTTCCGCGCGAAATTCGGCCCGGTCGAGTTCATGGTGAACGAACCGCCGGCGATCGACGGCCGACCGGCGCCGACGCGGCGGATTGCGCTTGCATGGATCGACGATGTGATGACCGAGATCATCGAACCCGATCCGATGCAGAGGACAATCTATGACGATCATATACCCGCTTTGGCGGGGCCGATACGGCTGCATCATTTCGGTTATCTGATCGACGATCATCAGGCGATGCTCCACCGGCTTCGGGGCATGGGCTATGATGTACCGATGGCGGGTTCCATGTCGGGGGTGCTGGACTATAGCTATGCCGATACGCGCCGCGATCTGGGCCTATGGTCGGAATTCATCCGTCTGGAAGAGGCCGGCAAGGCCTTTTTCGACGCCGTGCCGCGCACGATAACAGGCAATTCATAAGAACGATCGTTCTATATATTTGGCGAATTTCCGTTCGACTTCGCATCCGTGATGGAATTCCTTTAATATTGATCGTCTTCATGGCCATATAATAAACTTGGTGAAATATCATCGAGTGGAGAGAGCCGTGCAGCCCATATTGGCGGACAAGGTGGCTGTCGTGACGGGCGGCGCATCGGGCATCGGCAAGGCGACAGCCGAGTTGCTCGCTACGCAAGGCGCGGCGGTGGTGATTGCCGATCTGGACGAGGGTAATGCACGCTCCGCGGCGGGGGCCATTGCAGCGGCCGGTGGACAGGCGTTGGCGCTACGGGTCGACATGCGCGACGAAGCGCAGGTCCGGATGATGGTCGATGAGACCGTGGCGCGCTTTGGGGGTGTCGATCTGCTCGACAACACCGTGTCGTACAACGCGCTCGATCAGACCGGTGCCGATGGCGAGATTCATGAGATGGACGTCGCCATCTGGAACCGCGCGCTGGAGGTCAACCTGCGCGGGCCGATGCTGGCCGCCAAATATTGTATCCCGCAGATGTTGAAGCGCGGCGGCGGGGCGATCGTCAATATTTCGTCCACCGCCGGCTTATTGTCGCTTGGCACCGTTCCCGCCTATGCGGCTTCGAAGGCGGCGGTGCACAGTCTGAGCCAATCGATCGCCACCGCCTATGGCAAGCGGGGAATCCGCTGCAACACGATAGCGCCGGGCTTCATCGACACGCCCACGACACGCAATATGGGCGACCGGTTCTTCCAGATGACACTGGACAATAATGTGCTGCCTTATCTTGGTCGGCCGGACGATATTGCGCAGGCCGCGCTGTTCCTGCTGTCAGACGCGGCCCGTTACATCACGGGCCAGTTGCTGGCGGTGGACGGCGGACAGACCATCCACCTGCCGGTAGTCGCAGACATGTGGCGCATGACGGCGGGCAAGCCGCTGATCGAAACAGCTTGAGGAGGGAAATGATGCAGACGCATGGGCGACTGAGCGGCAAGGTGGCGGTCGTCACGGGCGGCACGAAAGGCATTGGCCAGGGCATCGTGCTGCGTTTCCTGAAGGAAGGCGCCGCAGTGGTCTATTGCTCGCGCAGCCCGGAAAATAATCGGGAGAATGAAGCGCTGATCGCGCAACTTTCCGGCGCTGCGGAACGAGCGCAGTTCGTCGCCGCCAATGTCGGCAACCGGCAACAGATGGAGGATCTGGTCAATAATGCGGCAGAACGATTCGGGCGGCTCGACATCGTCGTCAACAATGCGCAGGGGATCGCGCCTGTCCGGTCGATCGAGAACAAGCCCGACGGCGATTACAGCATGACGCTGATGACCGGCTTCTACCAGTCGCTCTGGACCAGCCGCGCGGCGGTTCCGCACATGCGCAAGGTTGGCGGCGGGCGGCTGATCTATTTTTCCAGCCACTGGAACATCTGGGGTCAGCCCTATGCCAGCGATTACAACATCACCAAATCCGCCAATGAAGCACTGACGCGCAGCGCCGCACGAGAATTCGGCAAGGACAATATCACTGTCAACTGCATCACGCCGGCTGGCGACAGTTGGGCCTATAAAAGCTGGGCCGACCAGAACAGGGAAATGGCCGAAGCCAGCGTGCGCCAATTCCCGATGCGTCGCATGGGCGATTGCGAGATCGACATTGCCGGCGCGGTGCTGGGGCTTTGCAGCGACAATGGCCGCTTCATCACCGGGCAGGTCTTCTGTGTCGACGGCGGCGTATGGGCGACCGCGCCGCTCCAGATGCATGAGGAAGGCACCGACATCCACAAGGGGCACAGCCAGGCGGCCGTCGAACTGACGGCCTGAGCGCGGGGAGGACAGGATGGGATTGATCGAAGGGCAGGTCGCGATCGTTACCGGCGCGGCCAATGAAGTGACGCGGGGCATCGCCCTCCGTTTCGCCCGTGAAGGCGCAAAGGTGGTGCTGGTCGACAAGGATCACGAAGCGGTGCAAGCGGCCGCCCGCCCTATTCCCGGCGCGGAGGCGCGCAGCGCCGACCTTTCCGACCCCGACGCCGCACGGGCGCTGGCCGATGCGGTAGTGGGGGCGCATGGCCGGATCGACATAATGCTGAATGGCGCGCACGCGGCGCTGAAATGGGACCGGCTGGCGGACAGGCAGGCGGCGCCCGACTTCACCGCAGCGTTCAATGACGTGCTGCTGAGCGCGCTCAACATGATGCAGGCGGTCTATCCGCACATGAAGGCGGCGGGCGGCGGGCGCATCGTCAACCTGGGTTCGATCTACGGTCCGACGGCGAATGAGGGCGTGACGGATGCCGTCACCATGGACTTCGCGCTGACGGGCCTTACGCGGTCGGCAGGCGTCGAATGGGGGAAGGATGGCATTCTCGTGAATTTCCTCCAGCCGGCGGTGCCGGACATTGCGGTCTTTGCGGATTATCGCGCGAAGAAGGGCAAGAGCGTCGATACGCTGATCGCCAATATGGCGATGCCGCGCCTTGCCGACCCGGTGGAGGATGTGGGCGGGGCGGCGATGTTCCTGGTCTCGGACGAGGCCAGCTTCATCCTGGGCCATCGCGTGCTGGCGGACGGCGGCCAGCATCTGACCGCCGCGGTCTTCGAACCTGGTGCGGAGCGGTGAGCGAAGGCGGGGCCGGCATCCCAAGCAGGCAGCCGGGCAAGTTCGTCCAGCTCCGCCATCTGGCGCCCGACGAGGGGTTGCGCTTTTCCGGGCCGGGATAAGATGCCGAACGCAATGGCATGACGCGCATGATGCGCCATGCCATTTTCCGCCCCGGTCAGAGCTTGTTGAGATCGGCTGCGGTCAGGCTGGTGACCAGTCCCTTTTCCCCATTGGACAGGGTTGCCGCCGGTATCGACACGAAGCGGCCCCTGTAGATGATCTGTACGGAGGTCGGGGCGCCCTCGGCATTCGCATTGACGCGATCGATGAAGCCGACGCGGACGCCATCGGCCGTCTTGACCATCGTGCGCGCCTTGATGACGGGCGCGTCCTGCGCGGCCGCCGGGCTGGAAAGGGACAGGGCAGCCGCAAGAGCAAAAATATACTTCATATATGCCTCATGATCGTTTGCCCGCGCGCTATCATGCCGGCCGGCAGCAAACAAAATGAATCCGATCCGTTCAGCATGCCATCGCCTATCTGAAGATTGCCGTGGTCATATCCTCATGCCTGCAATTGGCACGGCGGCCCGGTTTGCGTTGAAACCAGCTGCGATTGGGAGCATGGAGCTTTGCATGCAGAAGGAACATGAATATGCCGACGGGGAGCTGGAGGCGTCTGGGCATTTCGAACCGCTGACCCGGCCGGAGGCGCTGACGGAAATGGTTGCCGAGCGGCTGCGCAATGCCATACTTTCAGGCGCACTGGCCCCCGGCACTCATTTGAGCGTGCCGGAGATCGCGCGGCAATTGGGGGTTAGCCGTACGCCTGCGCGCGAAGGACTGATCGCGCTGGAGCGGGAAGGGCTGGTCGAACCCCGCGCCAGGACCGGCGTAGCGGTGATCGCAGGCGGCACGCCCGACATTCTCGATCTGCTCGACATTCGGGAAGGGTTGGAGATCATGACCGTGCGCCGTGCGGCCGAGCGCATGGATGCGGAAGGCGTTGCCCGGCTTAGGGCGTTGTTCGCGCAGCATGAGATCGTGGTGGAGAAAAGCGATCTGGCTGCTCATGTCGAACTCGACGCCGCCTTTCACGGCATGATCCGCGAGGGTGCGGGCAATATGCGGCTGGCGCGGCAACTGGTGCAGATCGACCAGCAATTGCGGGTACTCAACAGCCGGCTCTCTCGCGCCCGTGGCTGGAGCGGACGGGCCGTGCTGCGGGATCACAAGGCGATCATCGACGCGATCGAAGCCGGCAATCCCGACGCTGCCGAACGGCATATGCGGGCGCATATCGAGCGCACCCGCGCATTCCAGTTGCAATCCGCCGGCCAGGACTGAGGCTGCGACCCTTCCATATTCGCCGATCCCGGTTGTGGCCCCGCTCGTGGCGCTGGGCCGCCTTATGTGGACTATTGCCACCGCTCCGCCGCAGGGACGCCCCCATATAATGGATAGGCGATGTTTTGGACGCGGATATGGCGGCGTCGTCCCTCTGCATGTTGCATGTATATGGACAGGCGAGAGGAAGCGGGATGATTCGGTTGGACGGGCGGGTCGCGATCGTCACGGGGGCGGGGCGAGGCATGGGCCGGGCTCATGCCCTTCTGCTCGCCGCGCGGGGGGCGAGGGTGATCGTCAACGACTATGGCGGCGCGCAGTCCACATTGACGCCCGGCACCATTTCCCATGCCCAAGCGGTTGTGGATGAAATCCGCGCTGCGGGAGGTGAGGCGGAAGCGGACGGCGAGATGGTCGGCACCGGCGAGTCCGCCCGGCTCATCGTCGAACATGCGCTCGACGCCTTCGGCCGGGTCGACATTCTGATCAATAATGCCGGCGGATCGCTGATCGGTGAGCCCGATGCCTTCACCGATGAAGAGATAGAGGGCGTGCTGCGGACCAATTTCATCGGTCCCTATATGCTGCTGCGTCGGGTCTGGCCGCTGATGCGCGGTCAGGGTTTCGGACGCATCGTCAACGTCATGTCGTCGGCGGTTCTGGGCGCGGGACATCTGGGGCCCTATGCAGCGGGCAAGGCCGGGCTGCTGGGGCTGACCCATGATGCGGCCTTTGACGGGCGGCCGCATAATATATTGGTGAACGGCATCTTCCCCACGGGCGCCTCCCGCCTTACGGAAACGTCGCACGAAGATCTGGCGCGCTGGTATCGCACCCATTTCCAGCCGGAGAAGGTGTCGGCGCTGATCGCCTATCTCAGCAGCGAGCAGTTGGACTTCTGCGGAGAAGTCTTCAACGTCGGGGGTGGGCGCGTCGCGCGGCTGGCGATCTTCGACAATGACGGATTGTTCGATCCGGCGATCACCCCTGAAAGCATAGCCGCCAATATCGACCTGATTCGTGACCTGAGCAAACCCACCATGATTCCCACGCTCTGGGCGCAGACCGAGCGCTATTTCGTGCATATTCCCTGGACTGGCGGCAAGGCCGGCCTGTTCTGAAGCGGTGAAACGACAGAATATGGCTGCCTGGCAGGAAAGGCCGCAGCCATCAACGGAAGCGGGTTCGGCATAACCACCATGAGCTGACAGGCGCCGGATGAAGGAGAAGAAGATGCAGGAGGGTCACGCCCCGGCGCGCTGCGTGCTGGACATCAAGGCGGAATCGGGCGAAACCCCGGTCTGGTCCGTGGCGGAGCGGAAGCTGTTCTGGGTGGATCAGGAGGCGCACCGGCTCAATGCCTTCGATCCGGCCTGCGGGAGCAATGAAAGCTGGCAGATGCCCGCCCATGTCAGCAGCTTTGCGCTGCGCGGCGCGGGCGAGCCGATTGTCGTGGCGCTGCGTACCGGCCTGTTCGATTTCGACCGGGCCAGCGGCACGTTGGCGCCGGTCGCCGCGCCGCCGCCCTATCCCGTCAAAACCCACCGTTTCAATGACGGCCGGTGCGACCGGCAGGGTCGCTATCTGATCGGTTCGGTCGACCTTTCCTATTTCCAGACCGGGGTGGCCGGCCGCGCCGCCGTCTATCGGCTGGACGGCGGCGGGTTGGCCGAGGTGATCGGAGACATTACGTGCAGCAACGGCATGGCCTTCAGTCCCGACGGACGGATCATGTATCTGGCGGATTCCCCCGCCGGGCGGGTCTATGCCTTCGACTATGACATTGCGACCGGCACGCCGTCCAACCGCCGTGTCTTCACGGAGCGGGATCGCGGCGACGGGATTTTCGACGGGGCGGAAGTGGATGCGGAGGGCGGCTATTGGGTCTGCCTGCTGATGAAGGGCGCGGTGGCGCGCTATATGCCGGACGGACGGCTGGACCGGGAGATTGCCGTGCCGGTTCTGCAACCGACCAAGGTGGCCTTTGGCGGGCCGAAACTGGCCACGCTTTATCTGACGTCCGCGGCGCACCGCCATCTTCCCGGCGATCAGCCCCTGGGCAGGCATGCCGGTGGCCTCTTCGCGATCGAAACGGGCGTTCGGGGCATTGAGGAGCCGAAATACCGCTTCTGAAATGCCCCATTTGACAATTTGCATGCAACATGCAAAAAGATGGCGGAGGTAACGACATGACCATCATTCTCGATCCCACTGCATCGCTGGTGCACGATCTGGCTGAGCCGGGTCCGGATGCCGGCGTCCTGAGGGGCAAGAAGATCGCCATCCGCATCGATATGCTGTGGCGTAGCTGGGACTGGGTCAGCGAGATCTGGGCCGAAGGCTTGCGGGCCGAAGGCGCCGAAGTGACCTTCTGGCGCAGTTGCGGCCGCACGGGCCGGGAGGGCGAGCAAGCCGAACGCGACTATGGCGCGCTACTGGCGCAAAGCGACATGGCCATCGTCGGACTGGGCAATTGCGGGTCCTGCACCAGTTGGACCATCGCGGACGCACTGACCGCGGCAGCCACCGGCATCCCGACCATCGCGGTGGCGACTGCGCATTTCGAAGGGCTGGCCCATAATCTGGCGAAACGGGGCGGCCGGTCGGGCCTGCGCCTTCACATCCTTCCCTATCCTCTCGACATTCTTCCAAAAGAACAGGTCCATGACATTGCACGAAACCACTATCGATCGTTCCTGCGGAATTTCGGGGTGCGAAGCAGACTGGCTGAGCAGTCGGCGGCATGAGGTCGAGGATGACATCGTCGCCTTCAACGATTTCGCCATGGCGCAGGGCTGGGGTGACGGACTGCCGCTGATCCCGCCGACGCAGCAGCGGGTGCAGGATTTCCTGATCGCGGGCGGACGCTTTCCGGACGAGTTGATCGCCGTGCTGCCGTCGCTGCGCGCCGAATGCACGGTGGAGAAGATCGCGATCAACGCGGTCATGGCCGGCTGCACGGGCGACGCGATGCCGCTGCTGTGCGCGGCGATAGAAGCGATGGCGGACCCCAGGTTCGACCTGGCCGGCCTCAATGCCACGACCGGGTCGGTGGTGCCCGCCATGATCGTGAACGGGTCGATCCGCAACCGGCTGGACATTCCCTGTCAGGCCGGTTGCCTGGGCGGAGTGGCCGGTCCAGCGGTGGCCATCGGCCGGGCGATCCGTCTGATCATGCGCAATGTGGCGGGCCAGTCGATCGGTTCGACCTCGCAAAGCGTCTATGGCACGCCGGGGCGTGTCGCCGGCATCGTCTTTGGCGAATGGGAGGAGCGCTCTCCCTGGGCGCCGCTGGCTGAACGTCGCGGCGTAGGAGGCGATGCCGTCACCGTTTACGGCGCGATGGGCACGGCCAATATCTGCGACGTGGTGGCGAACAGTGCCGACGGTTTCCTCGACATGATCGCCAAATCCATGGCCTATCCGGGCGCAAACGGCTTCCTGCCGTCCTCGGCCTTTGCGGAGACTTTGTGCGTCATCAACCCGATCTGGGCGGAGGTGATTGCGAAGGCCTACCCCAGGATCGAGGATGTGCAGGCCTATATCTGGGACAGATGCGCATTGCCGATCGACTGGTTCCGACCCGAATATCGCGATCCCATCGGCAATCTGGGTCGGATCAAGCCCGACGGGCGCGTGCATCTGGTGCCGACGCCCGACGATGTGCTGGTCATGGTCGCGGGAGGGGAAGGCGGCCTGCACGCCGCGATGCTGCATAGCTGGGGCACCTGCCTCACCGTGACCCGGCCCGTCGAGACGGCATGAGCGGCGATGTGATCGTCGGCGATCGCATTCGCGGACGCGCCGAACTGCTCGACCGGGCGGCGCGGCTGGCGAGCGCGATGGCGGCGGCAGGCGTCGGCGCGGGCGATGCGGTGGCGCTGTTGCTGCGCAACGACTTTGCCGTGCTGGAAGCCAATCTGGCCGTGCGCAGGCTCGACGCCTATGGCGTGCCGATCAACTGGCACTGGCACCCGACGGAGATCGGCTATGTGCTGCGCGACGCGACGCCCCGGCTGCTGATCGGCCATGCCGACCTGCTGGACGGGCTGGGCGCCCATATTCCCGAAGGCCTGCGCGTGATCGCCGTCGG
Organism: Sphingobium sp. RSMS; assembly: GCF_005406185.4. Classification (NCBI taxonomy): domain Bacteria; kingdom Pseudomonadati; phylum Pseudomonadota; class Alphaproteobacteria; order Sphingomonadales; family Sphingobiaceae; genus Sphingobium; species Sphingobium sp. RSMS. The sequence continues at coordinate 414,081 of NZ_CM191258.1, forward strand.
CGGTACGGGCGAGCAGCCGGATTATGACGACTGGATCGCTGCCCATGAACCCCATGAGGGCCATGGCAACGGTCTCGGTTCCTCCATGGTCTACACGTCGGGCACCACGGGCAAGCCCAAGGCGGTCAGGCGCCTGCCCGCGACAGGCGAGGAATCGGCGCAGCGCGCCCGTGTGCTGGCGGTCATCCATGACACGGCGCCCGGCAATGTCGCGCTGGTGACGGGACCGCTCTATCATCTCTTCAGCCAGGCGATCCTGATGGCGACTTTCGCCGCCGGGGGCACGGTGGTGGTGATGGAGCGCTTCGATCCGGAGGAGTGCCTGCGGCTCATCGAGCAGCATCATGTGACCCATGGCGCGCTGGTGCCCACGCTTTTTGTCAGGCTGCTGCGCCTCCCCGAAGAGGTGAAGCGCCGATATGATCTCTCCACCCTTCGTCACGTCGTCCATTCGGGCGCGCCTTGCGCGCCGGAAGTAAAGAGGGCGATGCTGAACTGGTGGGGGCCGGTCCTGTATGAAACCTATGGATCGACCGAAACCGGCGTCGTCACGAAGATCAGTCCTCGGGAATGGCTGGCTCGACCCGGCAGCGTCGGCCGACCTGTCCTGACTGGTGAAGTCCGTATTCGTGGCGACGACGGCCAATGGACAGAGGCGGGGCGAACGGGCGACGTCTACCTGCGCATCCACGGCACGCCCGATTTCACTTTTCACGGCGATCCGGAAAAGCGCGCCGCCGTCGAATATGACGGCCTTATTACCTGCGGCGACATGGGCTGGCTGGACGAAGAAGGCTATCTGTTCCTGTGCGACCGGCGCGCGGACATGGTGTTGTCCGGCGGGGTCAACATCTATCCGGCGGAGGTGGAGGCTGCCTTGCTGGAGCATCCCGCGGTATCCGATTGCGCTGTCTTCGGCGTGCCGGACGCCGAATATGGTGAAGTGCTGGTCGCGTATCTCCAGAGCGACGAGGCGCTGATCCCCGATGAGGTGACAGCGTTCCTGCGCGGACGCATCGCCGGCTACAAGATTCCGCGTCATCTGGTCGTCGGCGCCAGCTTGCCGCGCGAGGAAACGGGAAAGATCTTGAAGCGCAGGCTGCGGGAAAGTTTCCTGGCCGGCGAAGCGCGGGAAACGGGAGCATATTGACGGATGGAGGAACCGGGGAAAGGCGCCATCCCGCCCGGCGCGCTGGCGGGGCTGAAGGTCATCGACATGGCGTCGCTCTATGCCGCGCCGCTTGCGGCGACGATCATGGCCGATTTCGGCGCCGATGTGCTGAAGATCGAGCCGCCGGAAGGCGACCTGTTCCGCGACAGCAAGATGTGGCCGCTGGTCGCGCGGGGGAAGCGTTGCCTGGCGCTGGACTTGCGTTCGGAAGAGGGGATCGATCGGCTCAAGGCGCTGGCGGCGCAAGCCGACGTGCTGGTGGAAAATTATCCCGCCGCCGTACTGGAGAGGCGGGGCATTGGCTGGGAAGTCCTGTCGGCGGTCAATCCCCGGCTTGTCATGCTTTCCGTGTCCTGCTTCGGCGCCACCGGTCCTTATCAGGGCCGGCCTGGATCGGGCACGATCGGTGAAGGCTTTGGCGGCCTGACCTTCCTGACGGGGACGGAAGACGGTCCGCCGATGCTCCCTTCCGTAGCCTTGGGTGACGCCGTGGGCGCGATGAGCGCGGTGATCGGCACGCTCTCTGCCCTTTATTGGCGCGACCGCAGCGGACGGGGGCAACAGGTGGACGCCAGCCTCTACGAACCGATATTGCAGATCGTCGCCCATGCGGCGCAAAGATGGGAGCCGGGCCGCTCACCCGAACGTTGCGGGTCGCGACTGCCCGGCGTACTGCGCAACGTCTATCGAACCTCCGACGAAAGATATGTCGCTATCTCTGCCAGCACCGCTCGGCATGCCGCCGATCTGCTGGCGCTGGCGGGCGGGCAGGGGGACGACCAGGATGCCTGCGTCGCCGCCTGGATCGCCACCGTGCCGCAGGCTGCGCTGGTGGAGCAGCTCGTCGCCCGGCGTATTCCGGTGACGCCGGTCAACAGCCTGGACGATATGCTGGCCGATCCTCATATGCGCGCTCGCGGGAGCCTGATCCATGTGGCGGATGAAGCGTTGGGCGATCTGGCATTGGCCGCGCCCGCGCCGCGCCTGTCGGAGACGCCGGGCAGGATTGGCGATGTAAACCCGCCCCTGGGTACGGATGCGGATGCCGCGCTTGAGCGCTGGGCCGGAAGCTGACGGCGCAGCTCATGCGGTATGCGGCGCATCTTGGCATAGCCGATCCCGACGCGCCGTTGCTGGCCGCAACGGCCGGCTCGGTCGATCCGGTCGCTCAGATAAATTGCGCCGCTCGGCTGGGCTTTGCCGGCATCACCGACAATGGTCTGAAAGCCCGCACGCCGGAGGTTCAGCGGCGCATGGGTGTGGCGTTGCGCGACCATGGGATGGAGATGGGCAGCTTCACCCATAATGTTCTGGGGATGGAGCCGCCCTTCTTCTGGGGCGCGCCGATCACCGATATGGAAGCGGCCATGGCGTCCAGCCTGACGGCAGCGGAGCATGTGGGCGGTGGCTGCATCAACGCGGTCCTGCTGGATTGCGGCGCACCGTTGGCGGAACAGCTAGCGCGGGCGACGGAGAATTTCGCTGCCGCCACGAAGCTGGCGGCGGAGCGGGGCGTGGCGCTGGCGGTGGAGATGGTCAGCGGGGAGCGTGTGCCCCTGGCCCTGGTCGAGCGCCTGGCCGACATCGGCGCTATCGCCCGGTGGGCAGGCGTGGGGCTGATCCTCGATAGCTGCCATTGCCATTGCGCCGGCGAGGACATGGCGGCGGCGATTGTGGCGCAGGCGGATATTCTCGCCGCTGTGCAGATCGCTGACATGCCAGGCCGCGTTCAACCCGGTGCGGGCGTGATCGACTTTGCGCCGATCATGGCGGCGCTGCGGACAATCGGCTGGGGCCGCCTTGTCGAGGCGGAACTGATGCCGAAGCTGCGGGACATCGATGGGGAGGCGGCCGCCATCGCCGCGCTCAGGGCGCTGGGCTGACGTTTCTTGCCGGGCGCGCCGTTGCGCCTCAGCCCTGCCGTTCCGGCGTATGCACGATGAGGCCATCCAGCGCCGCGCGCAGACGAATCTGGCAGGAAAGGCGCGAATCCGCCCGCTTGCCATGGGCGAAATCGAGCATGTCCCATTCGTCGGCGGATGGAGGACCGACCCGATCGATCCACGCGGGATCGACATGAACATGGCAGGTCGCGCAGGCGGCGCTGCCGCCGCATTCCCCGATGATATTCTCGACGCCCGCCCGCTTGCCGATGTCCATCACCGACTGGCCGACATCGCCGTCCAGCGTGGTCGCGACCCCGGCAGGGGTGATGAAGGTGACATGGACCATGGTGATCCCCTTTGAACCGGCTTGGCGCGATCGGAAAGCGCTTATGCCGCCGACCGTTCCGGACATCATGTTTGCGATCACTCGCCGCCGATCTTCACACCTCTTGCCGCTACGGGCAGGTTCGGCCGCAGGCCGACCGTTCCAGTGCCGCCGCCTTGTCAGTTTAGGTACTGAATAGTAGCTTTAACGACACGGTATGAGAATGAGGAGAGAGAGATGAGGGCAGCGTTATTCAAGGGCGCGGGGACGCCGCTGGTCGTGGAGACCGTGGACGATCCCCAGCCCGGCGAGGGCGAAGCGGTCATCAAGGTCACGCGCTGCGGCGTGTGCGGCACGGACCTCCACATGACCTCCGGCCATGGCAATGATTTCCCCGTCAACAGCGTGATCGGCCATGAATATTGCGGGGAGGTCGTCGCGCTGGGCAAGGGCGTCGACAATCTCAAGGTCGGTCAGTTCGTCACCGCCATGCCCGTGGCGGGCTGCGGCCGCTGCGCGCCCTGCCTGGCCGGTTATCCCATGGCTTGCGCGCAGATGCAGGGTCTTGTCGGCGGTTTTGGCGAATATATGCGGATCGCGGCGACAAGTTCGATCGTGCTGCCCGACACGCTGACGCCCGCTGACGGTGCTCTGATCGAGCCTCTCGCCGTGGGTCTGCGCGGCATACGGCTCGCGCAGATGCCGCCGGGCGCGAAGGTCGCGGTGCTGGGCGCCGGGTCCATCGGCCTCGCTGCCATCTATTGGGCGCGGTTGCTGGGGGCGGGGAAGATCGTGGCCATTTCCCGTTCGTCACGGCGCGCCGATCTTGCGTTGCAGATGGGCGCGAACAGCTTCGAGGCGCTGGGCGAAGGCGAAGCGGAACGCGTTTCGGCCGCGCTGGGCGGCATGCCCGACATCGTGCTGGAATGCGTTGGCGCGGTCGGCATGACGCAGAAAGCGGTCGAACTGGTCGCGCCCGGCGGAACGGTCGTCTCGCTGGGTTTCTGCACCTCGCCCGACCCGATTCTGCCTTCGCTCGCCACATGGAAGCAGGTCACGATCAAATTCTCGTTCGCCTATGATCTCAGGGAATTCGAACATAGCGCCAATGCGCTGGACGCCGGGCATGTCGAGCCGCGCCTGATGGTGTCGCGGACGGTCGGCCTGGACGCCTTCCCCGACCTGTTCGAGCAACTGCGCGCCGGGGCAAACGAAACAAAGATTCATGTCGATCCGTGGAGCGCGGCCTGATGAGCACGGAAACCATTGTCCAGGACCAGCGGATATTGACCCTCGACGCCCTGCTGGCTGCCTCGACGGCGCGCACGGGCCTTGACGATTTTGGCGACGCCGGCTTTCGCGAGGGGCTGGGCCTGCTGCTGTCGGACATACGCGCGCTCGACCTTGATCCCGCGTGCGTGCAGGCGACCGCATGGCGCATCGGCCAGTCGCTCGATACCCGCGCCCTGGCGGTCAAGGGGTTGAAGGAACGACCGGAGGTGCTGGAGCAGCCGATCAGGGAGCCGATCATCATCGCCGGTCTCGTCCGTTCGGGCACGACGGCGCTGCACCTGCTGATGTCGCTCGATCCGCAGTTCCAGGGGCCGGAACATTGGCTGACCGTCTATCCCATGCCGCGCCCGCCGCGGGAGACGTGGGACGGTATCGCCGAATATCGGACGGAGAAGGCGTCGCTGGACGCCTATCTGGCGGCGTCGCCGGAATCCGCCGACGACCATATGATGACGGCGGAGGGGATCGAGGAATCCCTGTTCATCCTGGGCGCCAGCTTTGCCAGCAACATGTGGCCGTCCATGTGGGACGCCCCCCGCTATGACCGCTGGTATCGCGGGCGCGACGACACTGACAGCTATCGCTGGCTGGCCGATGTGCTGCGCCTGATCGGCGCGGGGGACGATCGCCGCTGGCTGCTCAAGAACCCGACGGACCTCTTTTCCTTGCAGGAGGTGCTGAACGTCTTTCCCGATGCGAAGATCATCCAGACGCATCGCGACCCGGTGGATTCGACGCCTTCGGTCAGCAATCTCATCTTCTCGGCGCGCCGGGCCTTTTGCGGCGACAAGGCGGATCGCGCCGATGTCGGGCGGCGCGAGGCGGAGATGTGGGCGCAGGCATTGGAACGCGCCGAGTCGGTGCGCGAAAAGAGCGACGCGACGTTCATCGACGTCGAGTTCCGCGACTTCACCCGTGACCAAATGGCTTCGATCCGCTCCATCTACAACCAGCTAGGCCTGACGCTGACGGCCGAGACGGAGGGCGCGATGCAGGCCTGGCTGGACGCGCATCCTCACAAGCCGAGCAAGGGCCCCAAGCACAGGCCGGAGGATTTCGGCCTGACGCGGGAAGGGCTGGAGGAACGCTTCGCCGCCTATCGCGCCCGGCACGGCTATATCTGACGGATTTGCATCCGAGGGATCTGCATCTGAGGGATCTGGGCGGGGGGCTCGTTCAAAAATGGGCCCCCGCGCAATCTGTTTCAGATGATCCCGTCTTCGGCCAGCCCGTCAAGCGCCGCCGTGTCCAGCCCCAGTTCCTGCGCCAGCACGTCGCGCGTATGTTCCCCCAGCATCGGCGGGGCGCGATAGTCGGTGATCGGCGTTTCCGAGAAGTTCAGCGGGCTGCGGATCACGTCCAGATCGGGCTTCAGCGGATGCGGAGCGCGCACGCGCAGGCCCCGATGGACCGCCTGTGGATAGGCGAACACCTGCTCCAGATCGTTGATCGGCCCGCTGGGGATGCCGGCGGCCCCGAGCTTCTCCAGCCAGTAATCGACGCTGTTCGTCTGGAAGATCGCGTTGAACACTTCGGTGATCTCGTCGCGATTCTTCACCCGCTCGACATTGGTGTAGAAGCGCGGATCGTCCTTCAATTCAGGATGGCCGACCGCATCGCACAGCGCGACATATTGCTTGTCGTTGCCCGACGTGATCATGATCGCGCCGTCGCTGCACGGGAACATGCTGGTCGGCATGCCGCCATTGCCCTGCGTGCCCCGCCGGACCGGCACTTCGCCCGACGTCAGGTAGATCTGCGCATAATGCGACAGCGCCGACACGCCGCAATCGAGCAGGGCGACGTCGATATACTGACCCTCGCCGCCCACCGCGTCGCGATGATAGAGGGCCGCCAATATGGCATTGGCGACGTTCAGCCCGGTGAACAGGTCGATGATGCTGGGGCCGACCTTCATCGGCCCCGCGCCAGGCTTGCCCTCCGGCACGCCGGTCACGCTCATCAGGCCGCATTCGCCCTGAAACACCGCGTCATAGCCGGGCTTGGTCGCCAGCGGCCCGTCCTGTCCATAGCCAGTGACGGAGCAATAGATGATGCGGGGATTGACGGCCTTCAGGCTTTCATAGTCGAGGCCATAGCGCTTGAGATCACCGACCTTGTAATTTTCCATCACCACGTCGCAGGACTTGACCAGTTCGCGGACCAGTTCCTGCCCCCTGGCGCTGGCGATGTTGAGCGCGACCGACCGCTTGTTGCGGTTGACCGACATGTAGAAGGCGTTTTCCCGCGTCGGCCTGCCTTCCGCATCGCGCAGATAAGGCTCCCCGAAGATGCGGGCGTCGTCGCCCACGACCGGCCGTTCGATCTTGATCACGTCGGCGCCCATGTCGGCCAGCACCTGCGATCCGAACGGCCCCGCCAGCACGCGGGTCAGGTCAAGCACGCGGATCTTTTCAAGGGGCAGTCTGGCCATGGATCACCTTGCTGAAATACCCTTTTCCCATGCCATCGGCAGGCATGATGACAAGATCGGGGCACGCCTGTTCACAACCATGATATGCTCTGCGCGGAAGGCTGTCAGGGGTTCCGCGACCCCCGTCTTTTGGTCGACTATGGTCCACAGCCACGCGGAATGAAAGAAAAGGACGGGAGCCAGATGGGCGACATCTTGCGCGACATGCCGGTCGAGGGCGTCTGCCGACTGACGCTGAACCGGCCCGATGCGCTCAATTCACTGACCTATGCCATGTATGCCGAACTGATCGGCCATCTGGAGGCCGTGCGCTACGATCATGATGTGCGGGTCGTCCTGCTGACGGGCGCGGGGCGGGGCTTCTGCGCGGGTCATGATATTCGCGGCGCAGGCAAGCCCGATTGGGTGGCCGAAGAGTTGGGCAAGGCGCAGTTCCAGCAGCGGGTCATGGCCAGGCTGGGCCAGATTCCGCTGCTGATGCGCGCCCTGCCGCAGCCTGTGATCTGCGCGGTGAACGGCGTGACAGCGGGCGCAGGCTATCCGATCGCAATCGCCGCCGACATGACCATCGCGGCGCGCTCCGCCAAGTTCGTCAACGCCTTCCACAATGCGGGGACGGGCCATGAAATGGGCTTTTCCTACCTGCTGCCGCGCCTGGTCGGATTGCAGCGCGCCGCCGAGCTGATGTTGACGGGCCGCCCCGTGATGGCCGAGGAAGCCGAACGGATCGGCCTCATCCTGCGCTGCGTCGACGACGATGCGCTGATGGAGGAGGCGCTCAAGCTGGCGGAGGCGGTGATGGTCAACAGCCCGATCGGCATCGCCCTCACCAAAAGCTCGCTCCAGTTCAATGTCGACGCGCCCAGCCTGGAAGCGGCGATCGAAATGGAGAACCGCGCCATCTTCATGAGTCAGTCGACCGCCGACACCGCCGAGAAGCGGGCCGCCTTCATCGAGAAGCGCAAACCCCTGTTCAGGGGGAAATGATGAGCCTGATCGATCCTCTGCTCAGCCCTCTAACTCTGCGTGGCCTGACCCTGCCGAACCGGGTGGTGATGGCGCCAATGACCCGTTACCGCTCGCCGCTGGGCGTGCCGACCGATGACGTGGCGAGCTATTATGGTCGCCGCGCCGCAACGGGGCTGGGCGCAATCCTGACGGAAGGGGTTGCGCTGCCGCATTATGCGGCGGCCGATCATCCGGACATACCGCGCATCGACGGGGTCGAGGCGCTGGCCGGCTGGCGCAAGCTGGTCGATGTCGTGCATGATGCGGGCGGGCGGATCATTCCCCAGCTCTGGCATCAGGGGCCGATGTGGAATGTCGAATATGCCGGCACCGGCACCGGCAATCCGATGCGGCCGTCGGGCATCTGGGGTCCGCCGGACGGCATCATCTCCTTCCGTGAGGAGGGACGGGTGGAGAGCTTGGCGCCTGTGCCGCCGATGAGCGAAAGCGATATTGCCGACATCATCGCCGCCTACCGCCAGGCGGCTCGCAATGCGGTGGCGCTGGGCGTGGACGGCATCGCCATCCATGGCGCGCATGGCTATCTGATCGACAGCTTCCTGTGGGACTATACCAACCGGCGCGAAGACCGATGGGGCGAACGCGCCGCCTTCGGCGTGGCGGTGGTGAAGGCGATCCGGGCGGAGATTGGCGAGGATATGCCGATCGTGCTGCGCTTTTCCCAATTCAAGATGCAGGATTACCGCGCCATGCTGGCGGATACGCCGGATGGCCTTGGCGCGTTGCTCGGGCCGCTGGCCGATGCGGGGGTCGACCTGTTCGATGCCAGCCAGCGCTATTTCGACACGCCGATTTTCGACGGATCGCCGCTCAATCTGGCGGGCTGGGCGAAGAAGCTGACCGGCAAGGCGTCCATGACCGTGGGCGGCGTCGCGCTGGACAAGGCCAAGGGCAAGGCCAGGCATATCGACGACAGCCAGCAGTCGGTGAACAATCTGCCGCTGCTGATCGAACGGTTCGAAAAGGGCGAGTTCGATCTGGTCGGCGTCGGCCGGGCGATCCTCAACGATCCGGACTGGTTCGGCAAGGCAAAGCGGGACGAACCCTTCCTGCCGTTCGACCCCGCCAATCTGGAGCGGCTGGCATGAACGAACTGGAGGCGCGGATCGACCGGCTGGAATCGCTGGCGGCGATCCAGCAGCTTCCAATCCGTTACGCGATCGCAGTGGACAGCCGGGATATGGACGCCTGGGTCGATCTGTTCATCCCTGACGTCTATTGTGGGGCGCGCGGCAGCGGGCGCGATGTGCTCAAGTCCATCATCACGCCCGCGGTCAGGACTTTCTATCGGTCCGTCCACCAGATTTGCGGGCACCGGGTCGAATTTGACGATGCCGATCATGCGCATGGCGTGGTCTATTGCCGCGCCGAGCATGAGGACCAGGGCAAATGGGTGGTCATGGCGATCGCTTATTTCGACACATATGAACGGCGGGATGGCGAGTGGTTCTTCGTCCGGCGACGGGAAAAACACTGGTATTCGGCCGATTGGCAGGAACGGCCGGCGGCCCCCTTCACCGGTTGGGCCGGGCATGACAATCCGCCTGATCTTCCTCAGGATTTCGACAGTTGGGCGCGTTTCTGGGCGGACATGGACGGGCAGGACATCGGCCGCCTGACCGACCGGCCGGCACATTGACGGATAAACAATCGGCAGGAGATTCAGGATGGGCGACAGGCGGCGTTTCGAGGGGCGATCGGTTTTCATCACCGGCGCCGGATCGGGCATTGGTGAAGCGACGGCGCATGCCTTTGCCGAGGAAGGCGCGAAGGTGGCGATTGCCGAACTGGCCCCGGCCAGGGGCGAAGCCGTGCGCGACGCCATCCGGGCCAAGGGCGGCACCGCCCTGTTCGTCGCCACCGACGCCACGGACGAGGCGTCGGTGAAGGCCGCGATCGCCGCCGCCAACGAGGCGCATGGTCCCATCGCCCACGCCTTCAACAATATCGGCATGTCGCGCCCCGGCAGCATCGAGGAGATGAGCCTGGAGGATTGGAACTGGACGATCAGCATTTCGCTGACCAGCACCTTTCTGGCGATGAAATATGAAATCCCGGTGATGAAGGCCAATGGCGGCGGCACCATCGTCAATACCGCATCCATGGCGGCGCGGCTCTACACGCCGTCCGCGCCCTGCTCCTATGCCGCGGCGAAGGCGGGGGTCATCCATCTCAGCCATCATGCGAGCTGCGCCTATGCGGACGACAATATCCGCGTGAACAGCGTGCTTCCGGGGCTGACCGCGACGCCGCAGATCGCATCCATGTTCACCGCCGAGGAGCAGGCGGAGATTGCGGGCGAGAATCAGGTGATCCGCCGCGCGGTCGATCCCCGCGAAATCGCCAATGCGGTGCTCTTCCTGTCGAGCGACGAGGCATCGATGATCACTGGGCGCGGGATCGAAGTGTCGGGCGGACGCAGGCACGGAAGCTGACATCAGCCCGTCGGGCGGCGCCCGGCCGCCCGAGGAAATGACGATATGGAGAAGGAGAGTGCCGGATGAGGACGCGAAGGACTTTGCACTGTCACGCCGGGGCCTTCTGGGCGCCGCGCTCTGCACAACGGTCGGCGGCCTGCTGCCGGCATCCGCATCGGGCGCGGCCATGAACAGCAGCGCCGCGCCTGCCGCCGCGCTCAGGGACTGGAGCGCCTATGCCGACCTGTTGAAACCGGCAGGGGCGCTCAACGCCATGACCGGCTTTCCCGAGGATGGCCAGATCCGCGCCGAGCTTTATCGACAACTGGTGATGAACATCGCGCAATCCTATGTCTGGTATTTCCAGTCGACGCCTGAACATCCCGACTGGATGCCGTTCGAAAACAGCATCTTCCTGCTGCAACCCAATCCTGACGCCATTTACCACATCGCGCCGGTCAGCGGCGACGGCGTCTACAAGATCAGCGGCTATCGCGGCACCAACAAGGTGATGGGTTTCGCCGTCGGCCGCGGCATGTTCGGCACGCAAGACCCCAAACCCGGCTTCAACAATTATGATGCCGATGGCCTGACGCTGGACAAGGACGGCTATTTCGAGGTGATATTCAGCGCGGAAAGGCCCAAGGACTGGACCGGCGACTGGCGTTATCTCGATCCTCAGGCGGGCGACATCATGATCCGCCAGTTTGCCTATGACTGGGGCGTCGACGTGGATGCGCGCTTCGCCATCGAACGGCTGGACAAACCGCCACTGAAACCCCGTCTGACGCAGGAACAGATCGCTGCGCGGCTCGACGCGATCATGGGCGGGTTCGTCGAGCGTTTCTCGCGCATCTGCATCGGCTATCAGAACAAGGTCATCCATGATCTTGGCCTGAACGTCATGGAATTGTCGGGCTTCGAAGATCTGGGAAACAGCGGCGAATGGCCGCAAAAATATTTCCGGTGCATCTATGACTATCAGCCGGGCGAAGCGCTGATCATCGAGACGGAATTGCCCGAGAACTGCAAATATTGGAATGTGCAGCTTAACGACGAACTCTGGAACCAGATCGAGTTCGGCTATCGCCAGAGCAGCCTGAACGCGATGCAGGCGAAGCTGGACAGCGACGGCAAGTTCCGCGCCGTGATCGCGTTGGAAGACCCGGGCATCGCCAATTGGCTCGACAGCGGCGGTCACAGGCGGGGCATGCTGGTGGGGCGCTGGCATGGCGCGGACAGCTATCCGATGCCGACGATCAGGAAAGTGCCGCTTTCCGAAATCGCCAGCCACCTGCCCGCCGACACGCCCAAAGTGACGCCGGATGAGCGCGAGGCTGCCCTGCGCAAGCGCAATCTGGGGCTCCAGATGCGCAGGCGCTGGTAGGATATTCTTCCGGCATCCCCGGCGCAGGGGGATGCCGGGGCCTATCGCATGTTTCAGTGCAGGCCTTCCGCAGCGGCGACCATGCGCGACCAGTCATTAAGGCGCTGCCACAATATGGCGCGGGTGGAAGCGAAATTGTGCATGTGCGCCATGCGCGGCACGATGAAGAGCGAGACGTCGCGGGAAGCGGAATAGGCCGACGGCTCGCGATAAGGCTCGGGGCAGGTATCCCGCTCGCCATCCCCGACCAGCACCGGCACCGCGACACGCGCCGCATCTTCCGCGAAGACGCCGGGCAGCATCATCCGCACCGCGCAATGCGGGATGGTGAGGCTGCCGAATATCGGAGCGGTCTGCCGGATCGGGTATCCGCCCTTCATATCCTCCTCCAATATGTCGGCGGGCACATCTTCCCAGTGGAAGGGGTAGACATAATCGACGCCCTCATGGTCGTGGTCCAGATGGCTTGTGACTTCCCCACTCGCCACCTTGTCGAAGCGGCGCATGCCATGTTCGAAAGCGGCCTTGTCGCGCTGGGGCAAGGCGGTGTGGATCGCGCTGACGCCGAAAGGCGCAATCGCGTCGAAGGTGGCGAAGCGGCCCTGCGTCAATATGCTGACGCCGCCGCCCATGGACTGTCCCATGCCCACCAGGAAGAGCGACGGCAAGCCGGGAAAACCCTCCGCCGCCGTGCCGTCGCGCAGGGAAGCGGCAACCTGCCGCACGCAGGCGTCATGGGTCGCCGCCATCGTCTGGAAATCGATGCTGGAGAGGTCCGGGATGCTGCTTTCCCCGACGCCCACATGGTCGATGGCGACGTGGATCAGGCCGTGCCGCGCTTGCCATTCCGCCTCGTCATAGCCTTCATGACCCTCGAAGCGCATCATGAAATAATGGCGCGAATATCCGCCGCCCGGACAGGCGAAGATCGCGACGGGCCGGTCCGGCATCGCGGACGGATCGGGCAATGTCAGCGTGACGGCCATTTCGACCCTGTCTCCCAATTGTGGGGCGGCCGTAGTGACATCAATGCGCTTATGCACTCTCAGCATATGCTTCTCTCCCTGCAAATATCCCCTGGCCGGGCAGGCGGATCGTTTCGTTTATTGGATCGCGCCGGTTCAGCCCATGTCCTTCATGGCGATCCAGCGCCTCTCGGCATTGGCGCGCTCGACCGCCTCGACCACCCGATGTACGGCTGCCGCCTCGGTGAAGCTGGGCGATCCTTCCGTCCCGTTGCGAATGGCATCGACCATATGCCGGAACATCCAGTCCATCGCGGCGAAGGGACGCGGCTCCGCCGTGGCGCCCGCGACGCCGGGAACGGCATAATAGTCGTCCACCGTCACCTCTTCGCAGGTGCGCTGGCCATAGGTCAACAACCGCGCATCGCCGGCATAGAGCTTTGCCGAGGGGAAATTGCCGAAGCTGTCGTCGACCAGCAGCAGCCGGCCCCTGTCGCCCCAGACCTCCACCCGCCAGCCTTCGGTGTCGGGCACGCACCAGCCCGCCTGCAGGCTGCCGATGGCGCCATTCTCCATGCGCAGCACCGCGCTGCCCAGATCGTGCGTATCCGGCCGCAGCACTTCGCCATTGGGCAGGAACCATTCGGGCACGCCGGTCGTCAACATGCCGGTCGCCTCCGCTACCGGGCCGATCAGGTGCGTCAGGAACAGCAGCGAATGGGTGGCGAAATTGCGCCAGGCGCTGCCACCGCTGCTCTTTTCCGCCAGCCAATAATAGGGGTCGGTATGTTCCGAATAGGCGCAATAGGCATAGGGCTTGTCGTTGGCGACGATCAGCGGCAGCATCAACTGAACATTGAAGCCCAGCGGGCGGCCGATGAAGCCTTCATCGATCATGCGCTTCATCTTCTGCGCATGCGGCGACCAGCGGAACTGCGCGTCCACGACGCCGACGACGCCGGCGGCCCGTTGCGCGTCGCGCATCGCTTCGGCATCGGACAGGCTGACCGCGAAGGGCAGGGCGTCATAGACATGCTTGCCGTTCTTCAGCGCCGCCATGACCATGGGAAAGCGGAAGGACGGGCGCGTGCCGACATCGATGATGTGCAGGTCCGGATCGGCCGACATCTCCTCATGATTCCAATAGGCTTTGGGAATGTCATATTCCCGGGCCGCCCGTTCCGCCGTTTCCTGGCGGGAGGTGCAGATGGCCGCGACTTCCACGCCGTCGATCCGCCGCCAGGCCGCGCCATGGACCTTGAGGCTCCAGTTGGCGCTGATGATCCCGACTCTGAGTGTATCCGCCATTGCCTTGCACCTTCGCCTTGATTTAATTGAACCTATGTGTCCAATTAAAAAGAAGCCCGCGCAAGCGGGAAGGGGATCAGGAATATGATGATTGGGCACCAGGCCCGACGGCGGCGGGGGCGTCCCACGGCGGAAGAGACCCAGGCGCGCGAGCAGGCCGTCATGGAGGTCGCTGCGGCACTGTTCGAACAGCATGGCTTTGCCGGCGTGACGATGGCGGAGGTGGCGCGTCGCGCCCGCATCAGCAAGACGACGCTCTACGCCCGCTACCCCGACAAGCCGGCACTGTTCCGCGCGATATGCAGCTATGCCTGCCGCGTCCCGGCCTATCGTTTCGCGGCAGTCGCGACAGAGGGGCGTGAGCCGGACGATGTGCTGGCCGATTTTGCCGTCGCGATTGCCGAAGCGACCGCCGACCCTGCCGCTGACCGCTTCCTTCGCCTGGTCATTTTCGAAGCGCCTCGATTTCCCGAACTGGCGGAGCAGATATTGCTCGAGAGCCGCGACGTGGCCGCGCCGCTCGTCGTCTGGCTGGAGGGGCTGGCGCGGGAGGGACGGCTTGCCAGCCATGATCCGGCTTTGCTGGCGCGGCAATTCGGCGCGCTCGTGACGGGCGGTCATGATGGCCTGCTGCAATGCTCTGAACAGGAGACGGGAAAACGGATCGCCTCAGCGGTCGCATTGCTGCGGCCGCTGTTCCGCCATGAAAAAGACCGGCACGGATAGGACCGTGCCGGTCTTCAGGAGGCCCGCGCGCCCCTTATCCACGCGGACACGCCCTATTCAGGCGACCTCATGCTGCCTGGCCTGCGCGGTTGCCGGAGCGCCACGAACGCCGCGCACCAGACGGCCCGGCAGCGCGTCGGTCGCTTCACCATTGCGGTAGGTCACGGCGCCGCTGACGAGGGTCGCGACATAGCCCTTCGACTTTTGCGACAGGCGCTTGCCGCCCGCCGGCAGGTCCGCGATCACCTGCGGCCGGTGCAGGATCATGTTGGGGATGTCGAGGACATTGATGTCCGCCTTATAACCCACGCCCAGCACGCCGCGATCGCACAGGCCCACGGAGTTTGCGGGCTGGCTGGTCAACGCCTTGATCGCGGTCGGCAGGTCCAGACCGTCCCGGCCCAGCCGCCCGGTCAGCAGATAGGTGGTATAGGCCGCGTCGCAGATCATGCCGTAATGCGCCCCGCCATCGCCCAGCGCGACGATCATATTGTCCTGCCCGATCAGGTCGCGGCTCTGGGCGAGATATTCGGGCACGTCGGACGAATAGGAACAGAGGATCGCCCGGCCTTCATCCTCCAGCAGCGCGTCGTAGATCATTTCGCGCGGATCGACGCCGCGCCGCGCCGCTTCCGCCTGAATGCTGTCCTCGGCCGCGAAATTGTAATCGGCCGGATCGCTGATGCGGAACAGCGCTTTGATCGACTTGATCAGCCCGACGAAGGCGGGGTTCGGATCGTCCGGCTCCTCCGCGATCAGGCGCGCGCGCAGTTCCGGATCGCGCATCCGCGCCACCTTTTCCTCCAGCGGCAGCTTGGCCAGCGGGCGGAAGCTGGGGTTGAGCGAGAAGGGGTGGTAGCTGAGCTCCAGCCCGTACATGACGCCCATCGGACGCGGCATGAACTGGCAACGGATGGTCAGGCCATCAGCCGCCGCCTGGCGCACGCCTTCGACATAGCGGCCCCAATTGTCCGGCCGCGTCGGCATGGCGATCAGGCTGAAGGTCACGGGAACGCCCGCCTGCTGGGCGATGGTGCGGAAAATCTTCAGTTCCACCTCGGCATCATTGTCGAGATTGGGGTTGCACTGGAACGTGCCAGCGCCCGCATCCTTCAGGCCCTCGGCCAGGGCCAATACCTCGTCCAGCTCCGTCGTGACCGAAGGCGCGAGTTCGCCGGAACGGAAACGGTGGAACAGATTGCGCGAACTGGCGACGCCCAGCGCACCGGCCTTCACCGCCTCGCTGACGCAGCGGCGCATTTCGACCAGATCCTCCAGCGTTGGAGGCTCCAGATTGGCGCCACGCTCGCCCATGACGAAGACGCGCAAGGGGCTGTGGGGGATTTGCGCGGCGAAATCGACGTCGGACACGCGCTGTTCCAGCGCGTCGAGATAGTCGGGGAAGCTGTTCCAGTTGAACGGCACGCCTTCGGCCATGACGACTTCGGGAATATCCTCGACCCCCTCCATCAGCTTGATCATCAATTGATGATCGCCGTCCCGCACCGGCGCGAAGCCGACGCCGCAATTGCCCATGACGACGGTGGTGACGCCGTGATTGGACGAAGGAGCCATGCGGTTTTCCCAGGTGATCTGGCCGTCATAATGGGTGTGGACATCGACGAAGCCGGGCGTCACCGTTAGGCCACGCGCGTCGATTTCCTCCGGAGCCGAAGCCTCGATCCTGCCGATTTCAGCGATCACGCCATCCTTCACGCCGACATCCGCGACATAGGGCTGGGCGCCGGTGCCGTCCACGATCGTGCCACCGCGGATCACCACGTCGAATTGACTGCTCATGCCTCTCCTTTCAGAATCGCCACGCAATGGAGTCGCGTAGATAAATAGTATGTGCTATTTATAGCATCGATGAAGACAGGACAATGGCCTAGTGACGCATGCATGATATTTCCGATCGTCCCCAGGACGTTGCCGTTCCTCGTCGCCGCGCCCGGCGGTCGACGGCGGAAATTCGGGCGCTCATTCTCGACGCTGCCCGCGCGGTCTTCGCGGAGCGGGGCTTTGCCGGCGCGACGACGCGCCATATCGCTGCCCGCGCGGAGGTGGCGGAGCCTTTGATCTTCAACAATTTCGGCAGCAAGGAGGCTTTGTTCATCGAAGCGGTGACCGAGCCGTTCAATGCCCGTTTCCGCGAATTCCTGGACTATAGCGACACGCTGCCACCCGACCGTGAGGAACGCAGCATGCGCTTCGTCCAGGCGCTGTATCCCTTTCTGCGCGACCATGCCGATCTGTTGCTGGCGATGGTCAAGTCCAGGGGGGACGTGGATGCGGCGGCCATTCATGGTCTGGACGACTATTTCACGCGTGCCGTCGCCCGCATGCGATCGCAATATGAGCAGGCGGGGCTGGAATTCGACGTGCCGCCGGAACTGATGGTCCGCTATGGATTCGGCATGCTGGCCGGATCGGTCCTGCTGGGCGACTGGTTCTTTCCCGAGGGCGGACCGGACCCGGACGTCGAGGAAAGCGTTCTGGCGCGCATGCTTTTCAAGGCGAGCGAACCCAAACAGCTTTGAGTTACGGCGCCGCCATTCATCACATGGCCGAAATTCCATCGCCCGGCTTGGCGGCCGGCCGGGCTGCCGCCATGGTCAGCGCCTGATGGAGGCGCGGATGGCGATCGATTTCAACGGGCAAGTGGCTGTGGTGACGGGTGCGGGCGGCGCGCTTGGTTCGGCCTTCTGCCGGGAACTGGCGCGCAGAGGGGCAGCTGTGGTCGCCAATGACCTGGGTGGAGATCCGACGGGGCAGGGCGGATCGACCGGCTCTGCCGATGCCGTCGTGGAAGAACTCAGGAATCTGGGCGCCCGCGCCATCGCCAATTACGACACGGTGGCGACCGAGACGGGAGGACAGGCCGTCGTCGATGCCGCGATGTCCGCCTTCGGCCGGGTCGACATCGTCATCTCCAATGCCGGCAATCAGCGGAATGGAGCTTTCGGCGCACTGACCGGGGAGGACATCGAATCCGTGCTGGCCGTTCATGTGAAGGGCGCGTTCAACATATGCCAGCCCGCCTATCGCGCCATGACGGAGCAGGGCTATGGCCGGATCGTGCTGGTCAGTTCGCAATCGGGCGTATTCGGCAACCCCTATCGCGCCAATTATGGGGCCGCCAAGACGGCGCTGATCGGCCTGATGAACGTCATCGCACAGGAGGCTCCCGCAGGGATCGTCGTCAATACGCTCTTCCCCAATGCGCAGGGCGGGCGGCTGGGCGGCACCCCTGTCGAGCAGCGCCCGGACATCGCTTTCCTCAAGGCCGCAGGCGCGCGGACCCGTCATTTCATCGAAGGGATGAAGCCGGAATTCGTCGCCGCCCTGGCCTGCTATATGGCCAGCCGGGACTGCACCTCCTCCCAGCATATGTATTCGGTGCTGGGCGGCAAATATTCGCGGCTGTTCGTCGGCCTGACGCGGGGCTGGTACAGCCCCGGCCCGGACGCGCCGAGCTGCGACGACATCGCCGCCCATATCAGCGAGATCGACGACCGCTCGGAATATGACCTGCCGTTGAGCGGTCTGGACGAGATGGATACGGTCCTGTCGGTGCGGCGCGCTCTGGGACTCGATGCATGATCGCGGCGGATGGGCCGTTCCATGACGATAAACCCCTGCCGACGCGGGATGCCATTTCCGACATCCTCGATGTCACGCAAACGGGACCGGACCGGTTCACCGGATCGGCCGGAGCGCACAATCACATTGGGTCGGTGTTCGGCGGGCGATTGCTGGCCCAGGCCTTGCTGGCAGGGATGAAGACGGTGGAAGCGCTGCCCGCAAGCTCTTTCCACGCCTATTTCCTGGCCGCCGGGCGCACGGATCGGCGGCTCGACTATCAGGTTGCGCGCCTGCGCGACAGCCGTCGCTTCGCGAACCGTCAGATCACCGCCTGTCAGGATGGGCGGGCGATCTTCACGATGATGGCCGAATTCCATGCGCCAGAGGAGGGATTCGTCCATCAGAACGCAGCGATGCCTGTCGTGCCGCCGCCCGAGCGGGTCGCGCCGATCCAGCATTTCGTGCGCGAACGGGCGGCGGAGTTGGAACAGGCGGTGACGCACAACTTCGCCGCCGCCCTGGCGATAGAGATGCGCCCGATCGCGCCGGAAGACTATTTCCTCGCACGGCCGACCGAAGCGGCGCGATCATTCTGGTTCCGCCAGTCCGGCGCCGCCACTGTGGAGGACAGCCGGTTGCAGCAGTGTCTGCTCGCCTTCGCCAGCGATTACTGGCTGGGCGGCGCCGCGGCGATCCCGCATTTCCTGCCCACCAACAGCGGCGAATTCCTGATCACCAGCATGGATCATGCTGTGTGGTTCCACCGCCCTGCCCGCTGCGAGGCATGGATGCTGCATCATACGTCCAGCCCGTCGGCGGGTGATGGCTTGGGCCTCACGACGGGGCGGATTTTCGACCGCGATGGCCGTCTGATCGCGTCGACCGCCCAGGAATGCCTGATGCGCCGCCTACGGACTTGAGGCGAGCTTAGAGCCAATCGACATTCAGAAGATGACGAGCCGAAAATGGTGGTTTTCCGTGACCCGGAGCGCAGCCTACTCAAAGTAGGTGAGCACCGGAAGCACGGAAAAGCGTCATTTGCAGGCCGTCAGGGCTGAATGTCGATTGGCTCTAGTCCGGTTGGCCGCCCTCCGGATAGCGCCCCATCATCAGGTAGAACAAGGCGGCGAGAAAGAAGCTGCTTGAACAAGCCAGCAGGGCAATGTCGTAACTGCCGAAACGATCATAGGCCATGCCGATCAGGCTGGCGCCTACCGCGACGCCAAGCGCGATGCCCAGCGTCGACAGGCTGTAGATGGTGGCATAGCTGCGCAGCCCGAAATAGCGCGCGATCATGAAGGCGACGATGTCGATCTCCGCCCCCTGGCCAAGGCCGATCATCAGCACCGCGCCATAGAAAAGCGCGGGCGGTACATCGTGCTGGAGCAGCAGCAGGCAACCGACCGCAGGCGCGAAATTCAGGATGAAGGCAATTGCGGGCGCCCAGAAGCGATCGACCAGGACACCGCTGAGCAATGCGCCCATGGCGGCAGCCGCGCCCATCATCGATACCGCGCCCACGGCGGCGACGGCATCGAGCCCCTTTTCCACGCCAAGCGGCTTCATCTGGGAGAGCAACGCCACCACCGGCACATAGTTGAGAACGGACGCCGCGATGAGGATGCGGACCTTGCCATTGGCCAGCAGCGACAGCGCGCTGTCAGCGCGGGGCAGCGCGGTGCGTCCGGACCGCAGCTCCGCAGTGCGTGAGGGCACCCAGAACCAGATGAGAGGCAGCGCGATCAACAGGATGAAGGCGGCAAGCAGCAGATAGCCGCCCGACGATCCGAAGCGCAGGATCATCGGGTATAGCGCCATCGGCATCAACGCGCCCGCGACCGCCAGCCCCGACCGGCCTATGGCGAGCGCGGTCCCCCGCGTCCGCTCGAACGCGCCGCTCAGGATGCGCGTGACGGTGATGCCGGTCGTCGCCATGCCGACGAGCGCAAAGCCGAAATGCACCGCGTAGAAATAGCCGAGCGATCCGCCCATGGAAGCGAGCAGCCCATAACCGATGGCGGTCAGCAGCAGGCCCGCTGACAATATCGGTCTGACGCCGTGACGATCCGTCATTCGGCCGATGACCGGCGCGATGAAAGCGATGATCAGGCCGAAGCTGTGGACGAAGGCGATATCCCCGCGCGACCAGCCGAACTGCTGCTGCAAGGGTTCCACGAACAGGCTGGAAACCGCAGAATAGAGGGAATAGCCCAGCGATCCTGCGAACAGCGCCGCGACGCCGGGACGCCAGGCGCGCCTCCATTCCTGCGCGATCAGATGCAATTGGGATGTACCGGCGGCGTCAGGGGGCGGGTGCGGGCTCATGCCCCATTCCTGCGCGAAAGCGGGCGATGGGAACAGCCGCATTCCATTTCTACGCATATGTGTAGAGACCATGGCCATGGCTTGCCAGCGGGTCGACGGCGGCGGCACCGTCATGGCCATGTTGGGGAGAGGATGATGGCCGAGGATATTGTCGTCGAACGGCTGACGGACGGCCAGGGAATCGCGCTCGTAACGCTCAATCGGCCCGCGCGCATGAACGCCCTGCTTCGGGAGACGGTCGCCCGCTTCAACGGGCTGATGGACGAACTGGCGGCCGACGCCGCCTGCCGGGCCGTCATCATCACCGGCGCCGGGCGAGGCTTCTGTTCAGGGCAGGATCTCGCGGCGTCCAACCAGCGTAACCAGACGGGCAGCAGCGGCGTCATCGAGAAACTTCACTGGCAACAACTGTTCGCCGGCATGGGCGGACGCATCCGGTCCATGCCGAAACTGGTGATCGCGGCTGTCAACGGCCCGGCTGTGGGTGCGGGCATGGCGATCGCGCTCAGCGCCGATGTACGGATCGCGACCCCCGCCGCGAAATTTCTGGTGGCGGCGGTGCGGATCGGGCTGACAGGCGGCGAGAGCGGCATCTCCTATCTGCTGCCGCGCATGATCGGCGCGGCGCGAGCCTTCGACATATTGCTGACCGGCCGCGCGATCGAGGCGGAGGAAGCCGAGCGCATCGGCCTTGTGCGATCGCTGTCCGATCCGCAGTCGCTGATCGATGACGCCATCGCCTATGCGCGCTCCGTTCTGGCGAACAGCCCCTATTCGGTCGCCCATACCAAGGCATTGATGTGGGCCAATCTGGACGCCAACAGCTATGAAGCCGCGATCCAGGCGGAGAACCGGGCGCAGATACTGGGCACGATGACGGAGGATTATAGCGAGGCGACCGCCGCTTTCATGGAAAAGCGGCCGCCGCATTTTTCGGGACGATAGGCCAAAGGCGCCCCATCACGGCCCGAAGGCGGTGACAAGGCGCTCCCCTGATTGTCAATCCACGATCCGCTTGACGGCCCGGTTGCGGTCGAGCGTGGGATCGAGATAGCGGCCCACCGCATAGTCGCCCATGATCGTGGTGCGTCGGGCGCTGCGTGGGACGTTCAACGGCACGCCCTCCGCATGGTGGATCATCCGCCAATTGTCCCATACCAGCATGTCGTTCTTCTGCCAGTCGTGGAAATAGGCATGTCGCTCATCGGTCAGATGCCCCGCCAGTTCGGCGAGCAGCGAATCGCTTTCGGCCCGATCCATGCCCAGAATATACTGCGCCTGCAGCGGCGAAATCTTCAGCGCCTTGCGCCCGGTCTCCCGCTGGGTGATGACCATCGGGTGGACGACGGGCGGGAAATCATATTTCGTTCCGCCAGAAGGCGTGTCGCGCGCCAAGGCACGGAGATCGGCCGGGACGCCATATTTGCACTGCATGAAGTCCGTCACGAAATGATAGACGACCTCCATGCCGTCGATCTTCTCCTTCATTCCGGGCGACAGCCGCTCATAGGCTTCGATCGCATCGATGAACCCGGTTCGGCCAAGCTGCGTCGCCGGCTTCTCCATGCGGAGCACCGCGCCGCGCACGATCGTCGGCATGAAGCTCTGGTCCCAATGCCACGGGATATAGCCCGCCCGGTCATGCCCGCCGAAATGATAATCGGTCTGGAAGCGGGGCTTGTCGTCCGCCGGGTCATATTTCAGCGTCATCATGAACTGGTTATTGGGATCGTTCATATCGGCGGTCGCAGCCGGCTCCATCTCCCCGAACAGACGGCTCAGCCGCATCTGCGCTTCGTCATCGGCATCGGGATCGCGGAACAGCAGCAGTCCGGCCTCGATCCATATGTCGCGGATTGCGTTTGCCATGTTGTCGTCCAGCGGGCGCGACAGATCGACGCCGATGATCTCCGCACCGAAACCGGGGCTGAGTGCGCGGACCTTGAGCCCGGCCCTTTCCTGAACCTCGTCTTCTTTCAGCATCATTCTCTCCTCGCGCATGCGGCCGGGCCATAACGGCGGACCAGTGCGCTCATGTTAAACCTTATCCATTGCCCCTATAATCGGGCAATTTTCGAAAAAACTATTCAATATCATTGAACAATGATCTTGAATGGACTTTCGACAACTCATCAGAAGTCTGATGACATCGCCCGGAACCCGCCCATAACGGCGCCTATTCCTTCGGCCATGCTATAAGGGCGAGCAAGACGGGGGTGGCGGACGGCAGCCCCGTGTCGGACGAGATCCCCAAGAAGGAATGGAAAAGGATGAATAGTTTCACCGCGACCCCGTGGCCCAAGGACCGCGTCATGCCGGCCCGATCGTGGGAGAGGCCCGCCGGCATGCGCGTCATTTCCAGCGACGATCATCTGATCGAGGAACCGGGGCTGTGGGAAAACCGGCTGAAGGGCGCGGACAAAGATCGCGCGCCTAAATATTGGAAGGATGAGACGGGCTTCCATCTCGAAGTCGACGGGCAGAATTATGACGTCCCCGGCCTGCCGCCGACCTTCCCTGAAGGGCGCGAGGGCTTTTGGGATGTCGACAAGCGCCTGGCGGACATGGACGCGGAGGGCATTGACGCCGCCATCATCTATCATGGCCGCCTCAACAGCCTGATCCGCATGCCGGACAAGGAATTCTGGTATCGCTGCGTCGATGTCTGCAATGAATGGGCCGCGGAATGGAAGGAAGCGGCGCCCGACCGGCTGTTCCCCGTCGCGCTGCTGCCCACCTTCCTGTGGCCGGAACGAACGAAGGATTATCTCCAGAAGCTGAAGCAGCTCGGCTACAAGGCGATCGACATTCCCGTCAGTCCCAAGGGCGTGCGCTACAACAGCAAGGATATGGACCCGTTCTGGGAAGCGATCCAGGAAAGCGGCTTTCCCGTCTCCTTCCATATCGGCGCCTATCTGCAATATAGCGGCCGGGGCTCATTGGGCGCGAACCTGAACGCCAATCTGATGCCCTTCACCGGGCTGTTCGGGCAGTTGGTTTTCTCCGGCCTGTTCGACCGTTTCCCCGGCCTGCGCGTCGTCTTCACCGAAGGCGGCGCGAGCTGGGTGCCCGGCACGCTGGAAAATGCCGACAAGGTCGCACGCGACTATGCGACCGAATTGCGGCCCAAGCTGGCGCAGAAGCCGAGCTGGTACTGGCATAACCACTGCTACACCACTTTCATGGAAGACGATGTCGCGATGGAGAATATCGCGCGCATCGGGGATGGCCGGGTGATGTGGTCGACCGACTATCCGCATCCGGAAGGTGTGATGGGCAGCAGCGACGCCATCATGAAGCGCATCTTCGACACGGTGGGTGAGCCCGCCGCGCGCAAGGTGCTGGGCGAAACGGCGGCCCAGCTCTGGGGCATCTGACCGGAAAAGGGGTAAGGGAAGGGGAGCGGATCTTTGGTTCACCCCCCTTTCTTTCAGCCGGGCGTCGCGCTGCTCCACGCCATGGCGCCCATGGCCTTGCGCTGTTGCAGCGCCTCCGTCTCGATCGCCAGCGCGTCGGCCAGCGTGCCTTCCGTTCCGCGATCGATCACGCTCTTGGACATGCGGATCAGGCCGGGATCGAGCCCGGCGATCTCCCCGGCAATCTCGATGGCTCTGGGCAGCAGTTGCGCAGCCGGCAGAAGCTCATTGACCAGGCCCACGCGCAAGGCCGTGGCGGCATCGACCGGCTGGCAGCTCAATATCATCTGGCGGGCGAAGCGCGCGCCCACGGCGCGGGGCAGGCGCGACCCCATGCCGCTGCCGGACAACGCGCCGATCTTCGCATGCGTATCGGCAAACCGGGCATTCTCGCTGGCCAGAATGAAGTCGCAACCCAGCGCCAGCTCAAGCCCGCCAGTATAGGCCGCACCGCCGACGGCGGCGATCATGGGCTTGCCTAGGCGCGGTACGCGCTGGATCAGCGCCGTCACGCCCTGGCGCGGCGCATCAGGGGCAGAGAAGGTCTTGAGGTCCAGCCCGGCGCAGAAGGCGGGCGGCGCGCCCGTCAACACGCCCACCCGCCAGCGGTCGTCCTGCACGAAAGCATCGAATGCCGCGTTCATGGCGTCGAGCAGCGCGAGATCGATCGCATTGCGTTGCGCCGGCCGGTTCATCGTCAGCAGCAATATGCCTTCGCCGGCTTCCTCGGCCAGCAGCACGCCATTCGGTTCCAGCGTCATATCCGGCTCTCGAAAAATGCGACGACGTCGCGGGCGAACGCCTGGGGTTCCTCCATCGCGGCGAAATGCCCGCCCGCGTCCATCTTCGTCATGCGGACCACATGATATTGCCGCTTGGCCAGGGCGTGGCTGGGCATGGGATAGAATTCGCCGGGAAAATGGGCGAGCGCGGTGGGCACTGTCACCGGCCCGGCCGCCAGCGCGTCGCCGTTCAGGCCGTAATACATCCATATCGACGACATCACATTGTCGGTGACAAGATAGGACATGAGGTTGGTGATCAGATGATCCTTGCTGAACCGGCTCTCTATATCGCCCTTGGTGTCGCCCCAGCGCCAGAATTTCTCGACCACCCAGGCCGCCCAGCCGACCGGATTGTCGTGCAGCGCAAGGCCGATGGTCTGCGGTTTGGTGGCCTGTTCGTGATGATAGCCGCTTTCCGCCTCCATCACCGTGCGGACCAGCGCCCAATAGTCGAGCAGTTCCGCATCGGCATCGGCATGCGGCGGCGGCGCCATGAAGAAATTGAGATGGATCGCCGCCACGACATCGGCATGGCTGATGCCCAACTGCGTCGTCACCGCCGATCCCCAGTCGCCCCCCTGCGCGAAGAAGCGCGGATAGCCCAGCACGTCCACCATCAAGACGCGCCACAAGGCGGCGACGCGGGCGGGGCCGATCGGCCGCGGCGGCCGGCCCGACCAGCCATAGCCGGGCAGGGACGGCACGACGACGGAAAAGCCCGCCTCCACCAGCAGCGGGATCGCCTCCTGGAACTCCACCACCGATCCCGGCCATCCATGCGTCAGCAGGATCGGCGGCCTGTGCGTGTCACTGCCCCGCACATGATAGAAATGAAGGGGGATGCCGTCGATCTCGACCATGAACTGCGGCCAGCGGTTGAGCTTCTCCTCCTCCGCGCGCCAGTCATATGTGGTGCGCCAATAATCGACCAGCTCGGCCAGATAGCGCGCATCCATGCCATATTTCCACTGGTCGGGATCGTCGGGCATATAGCCGATGCGACTGTCCGCCAGCCGGTGCCGGATATGATCGAGCACGGACTGCGGCACGTCGATGCGGAAGGGGGTGGGAGTCAAAGGGCCTCTCCTCAATGATCGGCCGATTCATAATGCTTCCATCCCCTGGCCGAATATCCATGGGCGGATGCATCACAGTCATGATCGGACTCCCGGGCAGTCATGACGGGAGAACGGGCCGGTGGTACGATGGCGTATCCTTGATGACAACGAAAGAAAGAGGGGATGTCCGTGGGCATCATCATACGCTATCCACGTATCGATTTTTCGAAGGTGCGCGCGCATTGGGCGCCCAATATCGCCTTCGCCCAGTTTCAAAACGCGACGTCGATCATTCCCGCCCCGGTCGAACCCTGGCTGATCAAGGTGCTGAACATCGCGATGGAACGCCTGCCTGCCGGTTCGGAGCAATTGCGCGAGGACATGGCCGCCTTCATCGGCCAGGAATCGCAGCATTACCGCCAGCATCAGAAGTTCAACAAGGTGATCGCGGCGCAGGGCTATCCCCGGCTGGCCGAGTTCGAGAAGAAGTTGGCCGACGATCTGGACGCTTTCCTGAAGAACCGTTCGCTCAAATTCATGCTGGCCTATGCCGACGGCTTCGAATCGCTGGGCGCGGTGCAGGGCGGCATCTGGTTCGAGCGGATGGATGCGCTGATCGAAGGCGCCGACCCCAATGCCGTGGCATTCTGGAAATGGCATATGGCCGAAGAGTTCGAACATCGGGAGGTCTGCTTCCAGATCTATCACCGGATTTACAGCCGCGGCCTGTGGGGCAGGATCTGGAACGGCTATTTCTACCGTGTCTATGGCTGCCTCTATGCCATGGTTCATTTGCGGGGTTTCATGGACCGCATGTTTTCCTACCTGATCGAGCAGGACAAGAAAAGCATGACGCCTGCCCAACAAGCCGCGCTTGATCGCGACATCAAGGCGCTCAACAATTTCCAGCTCAGGGTATTTTTCCCACAACTGCTCAAGAACTTGCTGCCCTGGTACGATCCGGGGAAAAAGCCAACCCCGCCCCGGCTGTTCGATTTTCTCCGCCAGTTCGAAAAATCGGGACCGGCGGAGGCCTGAGCTGACGGTTCGCCAGAAATGACGGGGCGCGCGGCGCTGACGCCTCTTCTTCCCGGTCACGCGCTTTTATACAGTTCCTTCAGCGCGAACTTGATCACTTTCCCCGTCGAATTCATCGGCAGCGCGTCGAGGAAGGTGACGCCGCGAGGGATCTTGTAATTGGCGAGATTGGCCTTCGCCCAGCCGATCACCTCCTCCGCCGTGATGGAGGAACCGGCGGCCCGGACGATGAAGGCATGGCCCACTTCGCCGAGCCGCTGGTCGGGCACGCCGATGATGGCGGACTGGTGGATGCCGGGCAGGCCCGTCATCTGCTTCTCGATCTCCGCCGGATAGACGTTGAAGCCGCCGACGATATACATGTCCTTCAGCCGGTCGGTGAGCTTCAGATACCCGTCCGCATCCAGACAGCCGACATCGCCCGAATGCAGCCAGCCATCGGCGTCGAGCGTAGCGCGGGTCGCCTCCGGATTGTCGAGATATTCGATCAGCAGCTTGTCGTCGCGGATCAGCACTTCGCCCGGCTCTCCCACCCCCAGCGAGCGGCCATCCGGCCCGGCGACGCGGATTTCGGTGCCGGGGATCGCCGTGCCGACCGTATAGGCGATGCGCTCCATCGGATCGCCCGGTCGGGTGTGCGTGGCGGAGCCGCAGCATTCGGTCATGCCATAGCCGGTGCTGATCTCCTGGATCGGGGTTTCGGCCTGGAGCCGCTTCATCAGTTCGATCGGCACGACGGTCGATCCCGTCGACATGAAGCGCCAGCTCGAAATGTCCCAGTCGCGCCAGTTGGGAAAGGCCAGCATTTCCTGAAACACGGTCGGCGGCGCGGGCATAACGGTGATCCGGTTCTTCGCCACCAGGTCGAGCACGCTCGCCGGATCATAGGCTTCGGGCCAATAGAGCGTGCTGCCCGCGATCAGCGATGCGATCCAGCCCGCCTTGTAGGATGCGTTGTGCGAGAAGGGACCGAAGGCGGCATAGCGGTCGTCCGCCGTCTGCCGGGCGATGTCGACCCATGCCTGACCGCCGCCCAGCGACCGGCGATGATCGAACAGCGCGCCCTTGGGCGCTCCCGTCGTGCCGGACGTGAACATGAGGTCGGCCAGCGTGTCGGGCTTCACCATCGCCTCGCGCTCGGCAAGCTGCGCGTCGCTGCTGTTTGCGGCCAGCGCGACGAAATCCTCGAAACCGATTTCGCCTTCGCCCAGTTCCTGCGGTTCGGCGCGCAACACGATGCGGCGGCGCAGGCCGGGCATCGCTTCGTCCTTCAGCATGGCCGGATAATAGCGGCCCAGGAAACTGCCGATGGAAAACAGGCGGACAATCTGTCCCCGCCGCACGATGTCCGACACCTCGCCGCCCTTCAGGCGCGTGTTGAGCGGCACCATCACGCCCGCGGCGCGCTGGATGCCGATGGCGATGGCGACCCATTCCCACATATTGGGCGCCCAGATGGCGGCCCGGTCGCCCGGCCGGGCGCCGTCCGCGATCAGGGCCTTGGCGACCAGATCGGCCTGGCGGTCGAGTTCGCGATAGCTGATCGCCCCGTCAGTCTGCGAAACCAGGGCCGGGCGGTCCCCGTGACGCGCGGCGGCGCTGCGCATGAGGGCGGGAATAGTCGTCGTCATGATGGCCTTTTCGTCAGGATTCTGGTGCCGATGCCATGTTGCAGCATGGGCCGAACTTGCCTTCGAAGGAAGGACAAGCTTGGCATCACCGTGGTTGTGATGGCTGGCTTCATCGATCCAGATGGCGCAGGAAATCGGCCCGCGCCGACCAGACCATCCAGGCCGCGAGCGGTCCGGCGGTCAGCAGGCCGGTGATGATCGCCCAGCCCAGCTTCATGGGATCGCCATAGACATAATCCGTCAGGAAACCGATCAGCATCGGTCCCAGCGCATAGCCGCACAGATTGGACGCCAAAACCATCAGCGCGGCGAAGCGTCCGCGCATCTCGATGGGCGCGATCATCTGCACGGCGGCCATGGTCGGCCCGTAGCTCGACCCCATGGTCATCATCATCAGCGTGATCGCGCCGAACAGCAGGGCGAAATTGCCGGCTGCGAAGGCCGCCGCCAGAACCGGGGGAATCGCGATGCAGAAGCCGCACAGCAACCGCAGCGCCATGTCGCGGGTGCCGCGCGCGAAGCGATGGTCGATCAGCACGCCCAGCGACAGCCCGCCGACGATGCCGCCCAGCGCGACCGCGACCGACATCATCGTTCCCACCTCCGCCGCGCTGACGCCCAGCACGCGGCGGGCATAGGTCGGCGTCCATACCATCGTCCCCTGAATGGCGACGGCCATCACCGCCGATCCCAGGATCAGCCCCAGCATCAGCCGGGGATGCGCGCCGATATGGCGGAAGAAGGCGCCCCAGCTTGCCGCCTGCAGATCCGGCGGAGGCTGGCTGCGGCGCTTCGGCTCGCGAAAGGCGAAGGCCAGGAACGCGACCGCCACGCCGGGCAGACCCGTCACCACCAGGACTTGCCGCCAGGGGGCAAGTCCCGCGAACGGACCGCTCAACGGCTCCGCGCTGAACAGCGCGAGCAGGTTGCCGCCCAGCGCGTAGGACAGCGATATGCCGATGACGCCGGACACGGAAAGGCAGGCGATCGGCGTCGTCAGCCGATGACGGGGGAAGATGGAGGCAAGGAGCGACTGCCCGGCGGGGGATACCGCCGCCTCGCCCGCGCCCACCAGCAGCCGGCCGGCGAAGAGCTGGCTGTAGCTGCGCGCCAGCCCTGTGCCCGCCGCCGCCAGTGACCAGACCACGATGCCGGTGAACATGATCGCGCGCCGCGAATAACGGTCGACCAGCCCGCCGATCACCAGCCCCATCAGCCCGTAGAAGAGGGCGAAGGACAGGCCTTGCACCAGGCTGATCTGGAAATCGTTGAGGCCAAGGTCGGCCCGCATCTCCGGGATCAGCACCGATATGACTTGCCGATCGATCATCGACACGATCTGGAAGATCATCAGGATGAAGACGGTCCACCAGGCGCTGGCCGGACCATAATTGTCCGGCCAGTGACTGGTCTGGGCGGGGGCGTCGGCGGGGCCATCCACGCGCGCGTGCAAGGGGTCAGCCCTTCAGATGGGCAGGCAGGTCCTGCATGAAGACGGCCTTGATCTCGGTGAAGCCGTGCAACCCTTCCTCACCGCCCTCGCGGCCCACGCCGGACTGTTTGAAGCCGCCATAGGGGATGGTGTAGTCGATGACGCGGCCATTATGGCCGAAATTGCCGGTACGGATGCGGCGGGCGACCTTGTAGGCGCGCTCGACATCCTGCGTGAACACGCCGCCCGACAGGCCGTAGATATTGTCGTTGGCGATGGCGATCGCCTCTTCCTCGCTGCCATAGGCGATGATCGTGCCGACGGGTCCGAAAATCTCCTCGCGGGCGATGGTCATGTCGTTGCTGGCGTCGGTGAACAGGGTCGGCTCCACGAACCAGCCCTTGTCGAGATGCGCGGGGCGGTTGCCGCCCGTGACGATGCGGGCGCCCTGCGCCTTGCCCTGCTGGATATAGTCGAAGACGCGGCCGTGCTGGCGTTGAGTGACGAGCGGACCCATCTGCGTCGTTTCGGTGAAAGGATCGCCCACCTGCACATATTGCATGGCGGCGGCGAGCGCTTCCTCCACCGCGCCCTTCAATGAGGCGGGCACTAATATGCGGCTGAAGGCGGCGCATTGCTGGCCGCACAGCCCGACCAGGTTCGGCATGATCCCTTCCACGACCTTGCCGATGTCGGCATCGTCCAGGATGATGGCGGCGGACTTGCCGCCCAGTTCCGTCGTGATGCGTCCCGACCGGGCGCTGACGACCGAGGCGATGTGCAGGCCGGCGGCGGTCGAACCGGTGAAGCTCACCTTGTCCACCCCTGCATGGCGGATCAGATAATCGGACACGTCGCGATCCGCCGTCAGGACGGAAAAGACGCCCTCGGGCACGCCCGCCGCCGCGATGCATTCGGCCAGGATCAACGCTTCCAGCGGCGTTTCGGGCGAAGGCTTGGCGATGATCGTGCAGCCTGCCGCCAGCGCGAAGGCGACCTTCAAGGAGAGCGTGGCCAGCGGCGCGTTCCATGGCACCACGGCGGCGACGACGCCCACCGGCTCGCGCACGACGATGGCATGCCCGCCGGCCATGGCGGGGCGCACCTCCTCAAACCCCTTTTCGGCAAGGTCCGCGGCATAGGTGTAATAGCCGCTCATGAAGGGGGCCGTCATCGACGATTGCGAATAGGGCATGCCCACCTGCAGCGACCAGGCGCGGGCGAAATCGTCGTTGCGCCTGGCCATTTCCTCAGCGATGCGGCGCAGATAGACGGCGCGCTCCGGCCCGGTCATGTGGGGCCAGGGGCCGTTGTCGAAGGCATTGCGCGCCGCCGCGATGGCGCGGTCCATGTCGGCGGTGGTCGCCTTGGCGACGCGGCCCACTTTCTCCTCGGTGGCGGGCGAGATGATCTCGATACCGTCCGATCCCGAAGAAGGGGACCAGTCGCCGCCGATGAACAGCTTTTCGGGGTTCGCGAGGTGGAGAAGCGTATCGGTCATGCGCGATTTTCCTTCTGGATTCGGCAAAGAAAGGGGGCTGCTTAGGTCTCGACCACGACAGGCAGCGACAGGATATTGGCGACGCCGCCATCGACCGGCAGCATGTGGCCCGTGATATAGGCCGATGCGTCGGACGCCAGGAACTGGACGGGGCCGACCATCTCCTTCGGATCGCCAAAGCGGTCGAGCGCTATGGCGCTGCGGAAGATCTTCGCCCGCTCCGGATGGCCGACGGTGGGCGCTGCCATGTCCGTGTCGAAGAACCCGGGCGCGATGGCGTTGCAGGTGACGCCATGGGGCGCCAGGTCGGCCGCGATGGATCGCGTCAGGCCCAGCACCGCATGTTTGCTGGCGACATAGGCGGACAGGTTCGGCCGCCCGGTGTCGGAGACGTAGGAGGCGAAGTTGATGATCCGCCCCCATTTGCGCGCCGCCATGCCTTTCGACAGGTCGCGGCACAGCAGATACATGGACGATACGTTCACATCGAACATATTCTCCCAATGGGCGAGGGTGGACTCGTGGAGCGGTCCCCATCCGCCGATGGCGCCGTTATTGACCAATATGTCGATGGCCGCGCCTTCGGCGTTCAGCCTGTCGGTCGTCGCCTGCACCGCGTCCAGATCGGCCAGGTCGAACGCGATCGTTTGCGCCCGCCCGCCAGCCGCCCGTATTTCTTCGGCGGTTTCCTCCAGCTTCGCGCCGTCCCGCGCCGCGAGGATCAGCGATGCTCCCGCGTCCGCCAGCCCCAGCGCGATCGCCCTGCCCAGGCCGCGGGAGGCTCCCGTGACCATCGCCGTGCGTCCCGCGAGCGAGAAAAGCCCCGTCATTCTTATCCTCATCCTTGGCCAAGACTACGTCCCGATGCAGTCATAGCGCTGGCGACCCCCGGATTTCGATGGCATCCGCCAAGCCATCATAAGGGCGATGTTCGTCGGTAAAGTCCGACATAAGGCTTGCGCACCCTTCATCCCTCCCCGCTATGCACGGTGCTGAGGATAAGGAGAAAGGCAGCATGGTCGAGGCGCAGAGCAGCGTGGAGGCGGAAGCCGATTATGTCATCGTCGGCGCCGGATCGGCCGGCTGCGTGCTCGCCAACCGGCTGAGCGCCAACGGCCGCCACAAGGTCGCGCTGCTGGAGGCGGGCGGCGACGACCGGCCGTTGCAGAATCTCTTCAATCCCGCGCAGGCGATGAGCACGATGAACATTCATGTGCCCGCCGGCTTCACCAGGATGCTGAAGGACCCGCGCATAAACTGGAATTACATGACCGATCCCGATCCGGGTTCGGACGGCCGGCAGCATTTCTTCCCGCGCGGCAAGGTTCTGGGCGGTTCCTCCTCCATCAACGGCATCCTCTGGGTGCGCGGCTTGCCGGAAGATTATGACGGCTGGCGGCAAAGGGGGCTGACGGGCTGGGGCTGGGACGAAGCGGAAACCTATTTCCGCCGGATCGAGAACCAGCAGGGCGAAGGCGCCAGCCGCGACCAGCAGGAAGGCCCGCTCAAGATCAGCGACGTGCCGATGCGGCACCCGATGCTGGACATCATGACGAAAGCGTTCGAGGAAGCGGGCGCCCCGGTCGCCAAAGACCTGAACGGCACCACGCGGGAGGGCGTGGCGCGGGTCCGGCTCAACGCCCATAAGGGCCTGCGCGTATCGGCGGCGGTCGCCTATCTGCACCCGGCGATGAAGCGGCCTAACCTCCAGGTCATCATCCATGCCCACGCCACGCGCATCCTGTTCGAAGGCAGGAAGGCCGTGGGCGTCGAATATTGGAAGGGCGGCCGGCTGCGGCAGGTGCGCGCCCGCCGCGAAGTCATCCTTTCGGGCGGCACGATCAATTCGCCCCAATTGCTGGAACTGTCCGGCATCGGCCAGGGCGAACGCCTGCGGGCGCTGGGCATCGCGACGCTGGTGGACAGCCCGAACGTCGGTGAGAATTTGCAGGACCATTATGCATCGATGGTCCGCGCTCGCCTCAAGCCGGGCGCTTCCAGCTTCAACGCCATGTCGCGCGGCCTGCCGCTGGTGGGGCAGATGATCCGTTTCGCCGCGAGCCGTACCGGACTGCTGGCGCTGGGCGGGTCGAACCTGACGGCCTTCCTCAAATCCGATCCGGCGCTCGACCTGCCCGACCTGCAATTCTTCGCCAGCCCCGCCACGGTGGATTTCGAGGCGCTGGCCAAAAACGGCGCCATGACGATGGAAAAGCTGCCGGGGATGACGGTGGGCGGTTATGTGATGCGGCCGCAGTCGAAGGGCTCCATCCATGTGAAGAGCGGCGACTTCCATGACGCGCCCTCGATCAAGCCCAACTTCCTGTCGGCGGAGGCGGACTGCCGCGCTCAGGTCGGCGGGCTGCGCTGGGCGCGCCGCGTGATGGAAAGCCCCGCGCTCGCGCCCTATTTCGACCATGAACTGACGCCGGGGGCAGCGCTTCAGAGCGACGAGGAATTGCTGGCCTTTGCGCGGGCGAGCGGGTCGACCGGTTATCATCACACCTCCACCTGCGCCATGGGCGTCGGCCCGGAT
This sequence comes from Sphingobium sp. RSMS, assembly GCF_005406185.4. Classification (NCBI taxonomy): domain Bacteria; kingdom Pseudomonadati; phylum Pseudomonadota; class Alphaproteobacteria; order Sphingomonadales; family Sphingobiaceae; genus Sphingobium; species Sphingobium sp. RSMS. The sequence goes on from NZ_CM191258.1 coordinate 448,329, forward strand.
GCGGTCGTATCCGGCACGCTGAAGGTCAATGGCGTGGAAGGCCTGCGCGTCGTCGACGCCTCGGTCATGCCCGCCGTCGTGTCGGGCAACACCAATGCGGCGACGATGATGATTGCGGAGAAGGGTTCCGACCTGATCCTTGCAGAAAGCTGATGGGAGTGGCGCCGCCGCCTCTCTCAGTCAGCGATGCTTTGGATTGAAGCGCGACTTGCTCCTGCACAGGAACGCGGTTCAAACTGGGCTGCATGGACAAATTCGGAATGTCGGGAAATGGCCAATCCAAGACATTCCCCTCCCGTAAACGGGAGGGGTTAGGGGTGGGCGCGAGCGGAGCGAGCTTCTGACTTAGCCGTTGAAAATTCACGCAGGTGCCGCGCCAGCCCACCCCCTAACCCCCTCCCGCCTGCGGGAGGGGGAATGTCCTGATTCCACCCAAATCACTCAGTCGGGCGAGTCTGGAATTATCCACCCCGCCTGGGCAGGACAAACTCTAGGCTTCCCGCCGCACCTGCTCACCGAACAGCAGCAGCGACTGGTCCGTCGGCAATGCGGCCCAGATCTGGCGCGCCGCGCTGTCTATGTCCATGACGCCGATGCCCTGTTCCATCTGCCTGCGCATCTGCGAAGCGATCGGATAATGGTCGTCGGCCATCGCCGCGACATGCCGGGTGAGGGGGGTGTCGACGAAGCCGGGCCGCACCGCCGTGACCCAGACGTTGCGTCTATCCCGCATCGCCAGTTCCCGGCGCGCCACCCGCACCCACATTTCCAGGGCGGCCTTGCCGGCGCAATAGACGCTTTGTCCGATGGTGGGAGAGCGGGCGGAGGAAGAGGACATCATGACCAGCCCCGCCTCTCCGGCAAAGCCGCTCTCTCCGACCGCGCGCAGGAACATCTCTCCCAGCCGCAATGGCGCGGCGACATTCGCGGTGATGTCGCGGGCATAATCGTCCGGCGGCACCTCTCCGACAAAGCCCGTCATCCCCTTCATATGCGCGTTCTGGATGAATATCGCGCGGGCACCCCGAAAATTGGCAAGGCTATCGGCAAAATGCGCGCCGACATTGTCCCAACTCTCGGGATCGGCCAGGTCGAGGAAGATGCTCTCATGATGGGGATGCGGCCGCCGCGACAAATTGATGATGCGCGCATCGCCATAGGGAACGTTGCGCGCCAGGCCCAGGCCGATGCCCTCGGTCGCGCCCGAAATCCATATCAGACTGCCGCGTTCCGCACCCGCATCTTCTTTATCTGCATTTTGCATGTATGATTTTCATCATGACGACTATCTGCTGTCAAATCGTGCCGCCGCACCATCGCATGGATGATGCTGCTCCCCGCCCTGCTTGCACCCCCGGGGAGTGCAGGCCATGGAAATCGGGTATCACCCTATAGTCAGCCGGAGCCGATCCGATGGAATTGCGCCTCGATCCCGATCTTCAAACCTTCCGGACGGAAGTGCGCGCCTTTATCGACAGCGTCTTGCCTGCCGACATGAAGGAGCGCCAGCGTCGGAAGGTCGCCAACAACGCCGCCGTGCCCGACTTGCTGGAATGGATGCGCATCCTCAACGCCCATGGCCGATCCGTGCCGCACTGGCCGGTGGAGTTTGGCGGCTGCGGCTGGACTCCGATGCAGCTCTTCATCTTCAATGAGGAATTGTACAGGGCCGACGCGCCCGAATTCGACTGGGGCGGCACGCATATGCTGGGGCCGGTGCTCTACACCTATGGTTCCGATTATCTGAAGGACAGGTTCCTGCCCATGATCCGCGAAGGCGCGACGATGTGGGCGCAGGGCTTTTCCGAACCGGGGTCGGGCTCCGATCTCGCCTCGCTGCGCACCAGCGCCGAACTGGTCGGCGACAAATATATAGTCAACGGGCAGAAGATCTGGACCAGCGGCGCCGCACATGCGGACTGGGGCTTTTTCCTGGTCCGCACCGACAAGACTGTAAAGCCGCAGCGCGGCATCAGTTTCCTGATCATCAAGATGGACACGCCGGGCATCACCGTGCGCCAGATTCCGCAGATCAATGGCGAGGCGCATCTGTGCGAGGTGTTCCTGGACAATGTCGAAGTGCCCGCCGACCAGTTGATCGGGGAGCCGGGCATGGGCTGGACCTATGCCAAGTTCCTGCTGGAGCATGAGCGTACCACGTCCAGTTTCATTTACTGGAGCAAGCGTGAGCTTGCCCGCGCAAAGGACATCGCGCTTGGCGAAAGCGTGGGCGGCCGCCGCGTCGCGGACGATCCCGCCCTCCGGGCCCGTTTCGCGAAGGCGGAGGCGGATCTGCTCGCGCTGGAATGGTCCGTGCTGCGCGTGCTGGCGCATGAGGAGTTGGACGCGCCGGAGGCTGCCGCCGCCTCCGTGCTGAAGATCAGGGGCTCGGAACTCCAACAGGAAATCACCATGTTGCAGGTCGACGCCATGGGCGCCAAGTCGCTGCGCTTCTTCGACGCCGCGCCCGTCCCGCCGCCGGCGCCCACCGACGTGTGGCCCGACTATGCGCCCGGCCGGACCACCGTGGCGCTGATCAACCGGGCGGCGACCATCTATGGCGGCTCGAAGCAGATCCAAAAGAATATTCTGGCCAGGCTCGCCTTCGGCCTTTGAGGGGAAGACAGGGACAATGGATTTCGCGAAGTCGGACATTCAGGCGATGCTTCTGGACAGCGCCGATCGGCTGCTGTCCGAAAATGCCGACGTCGAATATTGGCGGCATCAGCGATCGAGCGCGCTGGGCTTTGACGAGGCGCGCTGGGCGCAGTTCGCGGAACTGGGCTGGCTCGCCCTGCCGGTGCCCGAGGCTGCGGGCGGTCTGGACGGCACGATGGAGGATATTGCGCTGCTCAACATCGCGCTTGGCAAGGCCCTGGCGACCGAACCCTATGTCAGCACGGTCGTCCTGGCCGATCATGTGTTCAAGCAGGCGGCGGACGAGGCGCGCGCATTGGAATTGCTGGGGGAGATCGCGGGCGGCACGCTGCGCGTCGCGCTCGCGCATCAGGAAAATGGCGCTCATCCGCTCGATGTCGAAGTGACGGGCACACAGGCTCGTCCTTCGGGCGACGGTTATATTCTGTCGGGTACTAAAATCATGGCGCTCGACGCACCGGGCGCGGGGCAGTTGATCGTCTCGGCTCGCATCGAGGGAGAGGAGGGCATCGGCCTGTTCCTCGTGCCCGCCGATGCATCCGGCCTTTCCGCCCGGTCCTATGCGTTGATCGACGGCACCCGCGCGTCCGACATCGTCCTTGCCGATGTAAAGTTGCCGTCCGCGGCTCTGCTGATCGGCGGCAATCGCGGCTCGGCGGTGCTGCGCGAGGCGATCGACCGCGCTTCGATCGCGCTGATGGCCCAGGCGGTGGGCGCGATGGAGGCAGCGAACAAAATCTGCGGCGCCTATGTTCAGGAGCGGAAGCAATTCGGTGCCGCGATCGGTTCCTTCCAGGCGATCCAGCATATCATGGCCGATAATTTCGTCGCGGCCCATCAGGCGCGATCCATGCTCTACCATGCCTTGGCCAATGCCGATCAGGATGAGGCGAGGCGATCCGCCGCGCTCTCCGCTGCGCGGCTCGTCGTCGGGGAGGCCGGGCAGACCGTCTCGCGCAACGGCATTCAGGTGCATGGCGGCTATGGCCTGACCGATGAATATGCGATCGGCCATTATTTCCGGCGCCTGATGTGCATCGAAAAGCAATATGGCGACCTGATCCAGCATGGCGAGCGGTTCGGGAACAGCATCTTCGGCTAAATGCCTGTCCCGATCAGGGTCGAGGCACAAGTGTTCCCGCGCAGGCAGGAACGGGTTTTCCCGAAGCAGGAAAATTCGCCTGGGCGGGAATTTCGGTCCTTGGCCGGGCAGGCGGATCGCGCCCGCCCCTTGCGGATCGTATCGGCCTATGGCTTTGTGGGGCGATGACGGGAAGGGCCAGGACTGGGGAAGGGCGGCGGGACCTTGAGGCATGCCGCGCCGCGCTGGAGGCGCATTATGCGGTGCATCGCACCATTCCATCCATGGCTGGTCTTGCCCGGCTGTGGGACTATGCCAGCAAATCCTCGGCATCCCGGCGCGTCGATCAACTGATCGAGGCGGGCGCGCTGCTCTGGTCGACCGACCGGCGGCTGGCGCCCGGCCCGGCCTTTCGCATCCTGCCCGACCCGCAGGCGCAGGTCAGCGATGCTCCGCACTTGAACGATACGGGTCCGAACGATAATGGCCGGCACGATCCCGATCCGCTTCAGGCCGCGCTGGCAGCCTGGGCGACCGACTATGATCCCGTGCTGGTCCGCGCCTATTCCGTCACCACGCGCCTGCTGCGCCTCGCCCGCAGCATGGAGCGGCATATGACGCAGTCCGCCGCAAGGGAGGGGCTGACCTCGGGCGACGTGCTCCTGCTCGATGCGTTGTACCGCGTGGGGCCGCCCCATCGCATCGCGCCGACTGCACTCAAACATTATTTCCTCATGTCGCTGGCGGGCGTCGCCAAGCGGGTCGACCGGCTGGAGGCGCTCGGCTTCATTCGCCGCGTTCCCAATCCGGACGACCGGCGCGGCCTGTTCATCGAATTGACCCATGCAGGTCGAGCCGCGCTCACCAGGCTGGTGGCGGTCGACCGCACCGCTCCGCACATCCTTTGGCCAACGGTGCTCAGCGATCGGCAATATCAGGCCATGATAGAATCCCTGACGGTCGCGGAAGCGGTCGTGGCCGCTGCCGATAAGAACGATCGTTCCGAATTTCCTCCTCCAGATATGTGATGTTCTGCCGGTTCATTGACTTTTCTGCGCCAATCCGATCCAGTTTCCATATCTTGGTAAACTAAATAGGAGCGGATGATGCGGAGCAGGTCGGAAAAGGTTGGAAATGTCGCTACCCTTTCGACCGGCATAGACGCTTCGGCTCTCATTCGTAGCTCGCAGATGATCGCCGGCCATTTCGATACGCCCGATCCCGCGCTGGTCGGACGGGTCGAGCGGTTCATAGCCTGGCTGAACGACCAGCCCCCTCTGCGCGCGGAGCAGAAGGCCGACGTCGAACTGCAACTGCGCAAGCTGTTATCGACGCGCCTGCGCCTGGCCGCCGACCGCAAGCGCATTCCCGCCATTGCCGAGGAGAAGATCGAGCGACCCATTTTCGTCATCGGCTTCGGCCGTACCGGCACCACGCTCATCCATTCGCTACTGGCCGAGGATATTGGCGCCCGCGCACCGCTCTGGTGGCATAGCCATTCGCCCAGTCCACCGCCGGGCGAGGTGCCAGCGACGCCGGAACGGATCGAACTGGCCGCCCGGGAACTGGACGAGATGCTGATGCGCTCGCCCGGTCTGCTGACCCTGCACCCCTATTGGGACAAGCGCGGACATTGCCCGATCGAATGCGAGGAAATCTTCACCCTCGACTTCCAGAACGCCTATCCTTCGCTGCTGTACAAGCTGCCTGCGCTGGCGATGATCCTCGACGCCAGCAATATTGCCGATGCCTACCGCTTCCACCGCCAGTTCCTCCAGCAGTTGCAGTGGCGGCAGCCCACCAGTCATTGGGTGGTCAAGGGCATCTATCACCAGTTCGCTCTGGACGCGCTGTTCGAAGCCTATCCCGATGCGCTGTGCATCTGGCCGCACCGGGACCCGGTTCAGGTTCATCCGTCGATCATGGCGATCACGGCCGTGCTCTATGGCGGCATCACCAACTGGCAGATGGATTTCCAGGCTCTTGGCCCCGCCTTTGTCGAAAGCATCGCCGCATCGCTGTCCGAAACGATGGAAAATCCGCTGGTGGACGATCCGCGCATCTTCCATGTCGATTTCCACGACCTGACGCGCGATCCGGTGGACGTCATCCGCCGCGCCTATGGCCATTGGCAACTGGATTGCACACGGGAATTCGAAGCGCGGATGCGGGCCTGGCTGGCCGATCCCGGCAATGCCTCCAACCGCTATGGCCGCTACGATTATGCGCTGGAGCCTTTCGGCCTCACCCGCGAGATGATCGAGACGGCGTTCGAGGGCTATTCGCGCCGGTTCAGGCTGGGGCGCTTCGCCTGACGTTCGGCCTGATGCCGAATGCCGACATGAGAGAGGGCTGATGACCAATCCAATCGCCAATGCGGATCAGTTCGCCGCCGAAGCGGAAGTTCGCGCCATGTGGGACGATGCGGCAACCAGGGCAGCGCGCGACCATTGCGCGCAGCTCTGGCGCGTGGGTCATGGCAGCGACGTGCCGCCGGAGGTCGAGCCGCTTTTCGACGCGGCGATGGATGCGTGGATGGGCAATTACCTGTTCAAGGCGGCGGCCCGCGATCCGATCCGGCCTCGCTTCGTGCGTAATTTCATGCCGGGCCATGGCTGGAATGGCGCGGTCGTGCCCGATGCGCGGATGGGCGGCGACAATCCCGACAATTGTTATCGCCTCGCGGGCATCGCACATGGCGGCCGTTATCGGATCACTGGCCGGGTGATCGACGCTTGCCCGGCGCATGTGTCCTTCACGCTCGTCGAGAATTGGGGCACATCGATGACCGTCCAGACAGTCGAACTGCCCGGCATCGATGTGACGCAGGACGGTCGCTTCACGATCACCATAGACGATCAGCCCGCCAATGGGCGGCGCAACCACATGACGACCAATCCACGCGTCAAATTCCTGTTCGTGCGCGATTCGATGATGGATTGGGAAAGAGAGACGCCACTGGCTCTGGAGATCGAACGGATCGACGCGGCCGGCGCCCAGCATTTCTCCTTCGAGCAGCGGCTGGACGAAGCGCTGCGGCGGGCGCGGGAAGAGGTGCCGCTCTATTTCTGGTTTTTCCGCCTGTCGGCGGCACGTCCGGCCAACAGCATGCCGCAACCCGTGCGCACGGCCAGCGTCGGCGGCCTCGTCACCCAGGCAAGCAGCATTGGAAGGCTTCGTCTGGAGGAGGATCAGGCGGCGATCATCCGCTTCGACCCCGCCGGCGCGGCCTATAGCAGCCTGCAACTGGCGATGTGGTGGTACCGGTCCATCGACGCGCATCTTTTGCAGAGCGGCCTCTCCGCGGCACAATCGGCGCGCGATGCCGACGGGCTGATCACCGCGGTCGTTTCGGCGCGCGATCCGGGCGTCGCCAATTGGGTGCAGACGGACGGATTGCGCGACCTGTTGCCGATGATCCGCTGGCAGGGTCTGCCGGAAACGCAGCAGGGCGCTGGGCCGATTCACTGGCTCGACATCCTGCCCTTCGACCGGCTGGACGCGCATTTGCCCGCCGGCATCGCGCGGACGAACCGGCAGCAGCGCGAGGATCAACTCCGCGCGCGGCGCGCCGCCTGGTCGCGCAGGATCAGCGTTTGAGTGAAAATATCCGGCCGGCCGGACAAAAGCATCCGACGAAGATCTGGAGATTTGCTTTGGTCGGAATGTTGATGCCCATGTAACCGTAAGGAATGGAAAGCGAAAAGCCGGCGGTCGAACTGTGGCCTGGAATCAACCATCCGCTCAAATCTTCATCCTCTTCCTCCGGCGATCAGAAGATCGTGTATCTGATGATGCATAACATCCGCTAATCAAGGGTTTGGCATGGCCGGAAATGAGGCTAGCTGGCTTTCATCCGTTCGCCGGCTTCAGAGCAGAGCCTATTGGCCGGTTCCATCCAGTCCTTGAGAGGATGCAATGACCTATCGACGCTATCTTGCCGCGACCTGTGCGGCCCTGTTCATATCCGCGCCTGCCTTCGCGCAGGATAATGCGCAGCCGCAGGCCGAAGGCGTGTCGAGCGGCGACATCGTGGTCACGGCGCGCCGTCGCGACGAAGCGCTCCAGGATGTGCCGATTTCCGTCTCCGCCATTTCGGGCGAACAGCTTTCCCGCTCGGGCGTGACCGACGTTCAGGGTCTGCAGTATCGCACCCCTTCGCTGTCGATCACGAGCGCGCAGAGCCAGCGCAACACCGTCGCCTTCTCGCTGCGCGGCCAGCGCACGCAGGAAACGCAGCTTTTCACCGACCCGCCGGTCGGCACCTATTTCGCTGAAGTGGTGCAGCCGCGCCCCTATGGTTTCGGCAACAGCCTTTACGATCTGGAATCGGTTCAGGTTCTGAAGGGCGTCCAGGGCACGCTCTTCGGCCGCAACATGACCGGCGGCGCGGTGCTGGTCGAGCCTGCTCATCCGAAGCTGGGCGAATTCGCCGGCGAAGTGCGCGGCCAATATGGCAATTACGACATGCACGACCTGTTCGGCATGGTGAATGTGCCGGTCGGGGATTCCGTCGCCCTTCGCTTCGCGGGCAAGACCCGCGAACGCGACGGCTGGGCGCGCGACATCGGCAGCGGCCTGCGCCTCGACAACCAGAATTACGACACGTTCCGCGTGTCGGCGCTGGTCTCGCCTGGCAACGGCATCGAATCGCTGACCATATTCGACTGGTTCAAGTCGCGGGAAAACGGCACGGCGTCTTTCCTGACGTCCATCAACTATCCTTCGGCTCTCAACAACTATGCCAGACTCGCGGATATTCCGGGTCAGTTCGCGGAGGCGCAGCAGCTTTTCCGCTCGCGCCGCTTCACGCTCAATTCCGGGTCGGGCAATGGCAGCAATCTCGACGTGTTCGGCCTGCCGCGGGAGAGCATCAAGAACTGGGGCATCACCAACAAGACGACCTGGGATCTGGCCGACGGCCTGACGCTGAAGAATATCTTCGGTTATCGCAAGGAGCGTCGGGATACCGTTCAGGATTATGACGGCATTCCCGCCTTCCTGATCGCCCCTTATCAGTTTGCGCGTTCACGCAACATTTCCGAAGAACTGCAACTTCAGGCCAAGATGTTCGAAAACCGGCTCGACCTCATCGTCGGCGGTTATTATTTCGAGGAAAAGGGCATTGACGGTTCGCTCGCCAATACGCTGCCTCAACTGAATATCCTGGGAGCCGGCCTCAATCCTGCGACGACAGACGCGACGCTGTTCGTCACCAGCAATCCGGGCGAAGGCTATTCGCGCACCGCGGCCGCATTCGTCGCCGGCACCTTCAAGGTCACGGATCAGCTCAGCCTGTCCGGCGGTCTTCGCTATAATTATGACAAGCGCAAGATCACCGTTTCGCCTTCGCAGCCCAACTATCCCAATGCTGACGGCACCTTCGGCCGCTGCTCGTTCGACACCGATACGTCGACTGCCGGCGTTCAGCGGGTTCCGCTCAGCCAATGTTCCTTCACCAACAGCAAGTCGTTCAAGGAATGGACCTACGACGCGACGGTGCAATATGAGCCGAGCCCGGAAGTCACCACCTATGCGTCCTATCGCCATGGTTTCCGCGCGGGCGGCTTTTCGACCCGGGCCACCGACGCGATCACGCTGCGGCCGTTCCTGCCCGAATTCGTCGATGAATATGAAATCGGCCTGAAGACCAACCACCGGCTGGGCGCGGGCCGCCTGACCACCAGCACCGCCCTGTTCCGTCAGGACGGCAGCGACGTGCAGAAGCAGCGCGCGACCTTCATCGACGGCAATGTCTTCACCATCGTCGACAACACCGCCAAGCAGCGCAATGTCGGCGGCGAGTTCGAGGCGAATTTCAGCACCGACAGCTTCTCGCTGGCGGCCTTCTATTCCTATACGAAGGTCGACATCCGAGCAGGCCGGGTCGTGCTGAACGGCCTGACCGAGTTCGAGCAGCGCGGCGTGCCCAAGCATCAGCTCGGCGCCACGGCAACCATTTCGCCGCCGGTCAGCGAAGATCTGGGCCAGCTCAACTTCGTCCTGAACTATACCTGGCGCAGCAAGATCTATCTCGACGACTTCGAGATACAGGGCGTGCAGCCCGCCTATTCGCTGATCAACCTGCGCGCCGAACTCAACAATGTCGGCGGTTCGGGCGCTTCGGTGGCGGCCTTCGTCAACAATGCGCTGAACGAGACCTACCGCATCGGCGTGCTGGGCCTCATCGCGGAAGGGCTGGGCTTCCAGAACAGCGTCTATGGCGAACCGCGCACCTATGGCGTGGAAGTCGGCTTCAAATTCTGATCCGGACCGGGCCGTGAAGCATCAAGGGGGCGCAGAGTTCTGCGTCCCCTTTTTCTTGCACGCCGCCGTCTGGCATTCTGTGCGGAAACGACGCTGGAGAGAATGATGAGTGAGGCTTATCCCGCCGATGCGCTACCCCTGCCGTTGACGCCGCAGCAGATCGACAGCGCGTGGCTGACCCGCGCCTTGCGCCAGCGGCTGCCTCATATATCCGTTGTTGAATCGCAGGTGATCGATGTCATTCTCGGCACCTCGACCAAGATTCGCGTTCGCCTCGCCGTGGAAGGGGAGGGCGCCGGGCAGATTGGCGAAACCCTGATCGTCAAGGGCGGCTTTGAGGAGCATAGCCCTAAGATGGCGGCGATGTACGCCAATGAAACGCGCTTCTACGCCGACATCCAGCCGCTCATCCCCATGCCGTCGCCGCGCGCCTATTTCGCGGGCACCGACCCCCATTCGCACCAGTCCATCGTCATCATGGAGGATCTGAAGCGCCCCGGCGTCGATTTCTGCGACGCCTTGCGCCCGCAGCGGTTCGACCAGATCACCCGCCGCATGGAGACCATGGCCGCCTATCATGCCGCGACCTGGGCTTCACCCCATTTCCGGCCCGGTGGCCGCTGGGCCGACATCGCCAGCCGGTTCGACGGTTGGGGGCTGGACTATATGCGCCGTTATCTCCTGCCCGATGTCTGGGCGCATTATATGGCCTCGCCGCGTGGCGCGGCCGTCTCCACCCGGCTGCACGACCGCGACTGGATGGAACGGGCGCTGATGACCATAGGGGAGATTCAGCGCGCCCAGCCCCGCTGCCTGATCCATGGCGATACGCATCTGGGCAATCTCTACATATTGGAGGACGGCACGCCCGGCTATTTCGACGCACAGGTGGCGCAGACCGCCTGGCACCATGAAGTCTCCTATCATATCGTCTGCGCCGCGGACCTGGCCGACCGCGCCGCATGGGAAGGCGATCTGCTGCGAATCTATCTCGACGCGCTGGCGCGGGAGGGTGGTCCCGTTCTGGATTGGGAAGCGGCCTGGCTCGACTACAGGCGGTCCATTCTGTGGGGCCTGTTCATCTTCCTCACCAATGAGGTGCGCTTCCAGACCGAGGCCGTCAACACCGCCTATGCCGCCCGCTTCGGGCAGGCGGCGCTCGACCACGATCTGCGTCTCCTATTGCCCTAGGGCAAATAGGAGACGCAGCGCGCGTTCATATCGCCAGTTCATTCATGAACTTGTCGATTCTGGCGTTCAGCTTATCGGCCAAAGCCCGGTCCGAAAGCTCCACATAATAACCAAGCTGCTCCACCGTATCGAGGTGGATCACCGCCGCATCGCCATTGGGCATTTTGGCGCCCCAACTCTCGAACACGCAATCGACGCCATCAGGCCGCTGCGACAGGTCGTCGACCGCATAGCCGAGATGGAAAATGCCTTCACCGCGCGTTTCCAGCCATTCCCTGGCATTCCCCTGGCCGACCACCGGCTCGATCATTTCCAGATAGACGTCGCCCCATTTGGTGAAGGCGTTCCTATTGGCGAAGCGCCCGCGCCAGTCGCGATAGCGCCCTTCATAATCGGTATCGAGCCGCCAGAAAGGCCCAAGGCCCAGCAGATTGCGATAATGCGCCATGCCTGCATCGATGTCGCGCACCACGACGCCGATCTGATAGAAATCGCCCTTGAACTTCATGGTCATGCTCGCTTCCGCTCTGTGGTCAGCCGGCGGATCGGGCCTTCGCCTGATCGCGCAGCAGGAATTTCTGGATTTTCCCCAAGGGCGTGCGCGGAAAGTCATCCACCAGGAACAGATGGCGCGGCACCTTGTAATTCGCCATCTGCTCGCGGCTCCAGGCCGTCAGTTCAGCCAGCGTCAGCGCTGCGCCTGCCTTAAGGATGACGCAGGCGGCGCAGACCTCGCCCATGCGATCGTCGGGCCAGCCGATGATGCACACATCAGCGATGGCGGGATGTTTGCGCAGGATATTCTCGATCTCCGCCGGATAGGCGTTGAATCCGCCGACGATGACGACATCCTTGAGGCGGTCGAGAATGCGGAGCGTGCCGTCCTCGCCAATGCACCCGACATCGCCGCTATGAAGCCAGCCATCCGCGTCGATCGTCGCCGCGGTCTGCTCCGGCTCCTCGAAATAGCCCTGCATGACCACTGGCCCGCGAATCAGCAGTTCGCCGCTTTCTCCGGGAGGCAGCGGATTGCCGTCCCCATCGACGATGCGCAGTTCGACGCCGGGCAGCGGCTTGCCGACGGTCTTCGCAATGGTTTCAAAGCTGGCGTCGGGATAGTTGACTGTGGCCAGCGCCGTGCATTCGGTCTGGCCGAAGCTGGTCAGGAACAGGTCGAACCCGAATATCTCCCGCCCGGCGCGGATCAGCTCCACCGGAACATTGGATGCGCCCGTATGCCCGACCCGCAGGGATGAGATGTCGAACGCACCGAAATGCGGATGTTCCATCAGTGAGAAGAAGATGGTCGGCGGTCCCATCAGCACGCTGATCTTCTCGCGCTCGATCAGCCCCAGCAGCGCTTCCGCGTCGAATGTCGCCAGCGGATAGACGGTGATCCCCGCGACCAGCGCGGAAATCCAGCCAGACCGGTAACCGAAGCTGTGGAAGAAAGGATTGACGATGGCCATGCGGTCGCCGGCCCGCAGGTCGTTGGATTCGTTCCAGATGGCCGGCACCCACAGCGCCTGCCCATGATTGTGCATCGCGCCCTTCGGCTGCCCGGTGGTGCCGCTGGTGAAAAGAATGTCGGCGGTCGTTTGCGGCGTCACGGCCGCGATCCGCGCCACCAGCTCTGCCTCGTCCGCCTGTTCCCGCTGGAAGGCGGCGAAGGCAGGCCCGTCCAGCGCCACGATATGGCTCAACCCCGGCAGGTCGCGCACCGGCCCGGTTTCGCCTGCGCCGCCGCCCGCCTGAACCAGCATGGCGGCATAGTCATTGCCCAGAAATCCCGTCACGGTGAACAGGATCTTGGCGCGCGTCTTCGCCAATATGTAGAGCGCTTCCCCACCCTTGAAGCGGGTGTTGACCGGCACCATGATCGCGCCGATGCTTTCCGCCGCCGCCGCCGCGATCATCCATTCCGGGCTGTTGGGCGCCCAGATCGCCACCCGGTCGCCATGGGCGACGCCATGGGCGATCAGGGCGCGGGCAAGACCGTCCACCCGGTCCTTATATTGCGCGAAGCTGATCCGCGCCCCGTCCTCGCCTATGATGAAGGGCGTGCTGCCATAGCGTGCCGCGACATGCGCGATGACTTCCGGCAATGTGTGTTCCAGCGTCTTCGGCAGGTCGGAAAAATGCGGATTCGCCATGGTCGTCGCGCCGGTCACAACAGCCCCTTTTCCTCCGCCGTCTGCACGTCCGGGGACACGCCGGCTTCCCGCATGGCCTCGATGACCGCCGTGGTGGCGGAGGCGATGCAGGGGAAGCCGACATAGGGCGTAAGCTGCACCAGCAATCCCTCCAGCTCTTGCGCCGTCAGTCCGTTGGCGATGCCGATCTTGACGTGGTTCTTCAGTTCCAGCGACTGTCGCATGGCGATGAGCGCCGATATGACGGCCATGCTCTTTTCCCTGGGCGCAAGGCCCTGATGCTGCCAGGCGTCGTGAAAGGCCCAGCTTGCCGCCATGCGCGGAATGGGCGAGCCGAAACGGTCAGCGGTGCAGGCCTCCCGGAAGGCGTTGCCGAACCCTTCGCCCATGATGCCGCTGATGAAGTCGACGCCCGATTTCTGTTTCTCGTCCAGCTCAGCCATCCATTGCCTCCATGCGTTTTGATTGTCTGGCCTATGGGTGGCGGCGTGCCCGCGTCAATAACGCCGCCACCGCCATCGGAGGGTAACACACACTGATCGGCCATCTGATGGCATCGGCATCCCATCGCCTATGTGATGGCAGGGCGGGGCCGATATTCGCGCCATGCAGCCATGCCTATATAGATTTCGACACTTACAGGTTTCGACACTGGGCGCCCCGGTTTGATGGCGGCGTGGTCCAGATCATATCGAATAACGTCATGGTTTTGGGGAAGGAACATCATGTCTGCACAAATCGAAGCGGCGGAAACTTCGCCCGTTTATTCCGGTCCGATCTTCGATGCCGATACGCATTTCTGGGAAACGGATGAGGCTTGGACGAAATATCTGCCCCAAGACGCCGCCGAACGTTATGGCGTCACGTTCAAGACAGGACCGGACGGCGACTTCGCCATGTATGTGGGGCCGCGCAAGGTGGAGATCAGCGCCGACCATCTGTTCGAGGATGGCCGCGTTCCCGCGCCCGGCAAGCTGCATGAATGGCTGCGCGCCATGAAGGAAGGCAAGGCCGAGATCGACATGCATGTGCCCAAGACCCCGGCCATGGTCGAGCCGGGGGAACGGGTGAAACTGCTCGATGCCTGGGATGTGCGTTCGTCAATCCTCTTCGTCGGCAACATGATCACGGCCATCAGTTTCCTGGACGACCCGCGCTATGCCTATCCGGTATTGAACGCCTATAATGGCTGGATGTACGACCAGTGGAAGTATAATTACAACGACCGCATCTTCTCATGCCCCATCATGACGCTCGACAATGTCGAGGAAGCCTGCAAGGCGCTGAAGGATGTCGTCGCCAAGGGCGCGAAGCTCATCCTGATGCCGATGGGCCCCTATAACGGCAAGGCGCCCGCGCATCCCGATCACGATCCCTTCTGGGCGATCGCCAATGAAGCCGGCATCCGCGTCGTCTTCCATGTTTCCGAAGCCATCTACATGAAGGATCATATGGCGCTGTGGGGGGAGGGGATGCAGCAGTCGCGCATCCGGCAGTCCGCCTTCGTGTGGATGCACGGCTATTCGGAACGGCCGGTGATCGAGACGCTGTCGAGCTTCATCTTCTGGAACTTCTTCGAACGCTTTCCCAATGTAAGGCTATTGTCGGCCGAAAATGGCGCCGAATGGGTTCCGTCCATGCTGGTGAAGATGGACAAGTGCCGGGGCATCGCAAAGAACGGCCATTGGCCCGCCGGCCAGTTGAAGGACCGGCCGAGCGCCATTTTCGCCCGGCATGTGTCGGTCGTCGCCTATCCGGAGGACGATCTGAAATCCATCATCGATCAGGTCGGCAATGCCGATTGGGTTCTGATGGGATCGGACTATCCCCATGCGGAAGGCGTCGCGGAACCGCGCCTGTTCGCGGAGGAAGCGTGCAGGGGCCTGTCGGCATCGGATGTGCGCAAGGTCATGTATGAAAACGGCATGCGCTTCATGGGCCTGCCGGTCTGAACCTGATCCGACCCGTCGCCGCGCGTCAGCTTCCCGCTGAGGCGTGGCGGCCCGCCTCCACCGTGGCATTCAGAAGCCGTTCGAAATTCTGCTTCATCCGGTCCAGCGGAGCCGCCAGCATGAGCGCCCCCAGCAGATCGCCGTCAGGGCCCATGACCGGCACCGCCAGGGCCGCGGTGTCGCTCAACATCTCCCCGAAGCTGGCGCAATAGCCCTGTTCGCGTATCGCCGCGAGGCCGGCGCGGATGACATCGGGGTCGGTCCGCGTGCTGTCCGTCAACTTCCTGAGATGGGCGCGGGCCAGATATTCCTCCACCTGTTCGGGGCTGGCAAAGGCCATGAGGACGCGCCCGGCAGCGCTGGCGTAGAGCGGCGCACGCAGCCCTGCCTGCATGGCATATCGCACCGGCTGCGGGCTGTTGCTCGCCTCGGTGTAGATGGCCTGCCCGATTTCCCAATCGGCAATGGCGAACCCCACCGACTCGCGGGTTTCGGAGGCGAGCTGCTTGACCAGGGTGCGGATGAGTTCCGGCGCCGACCAATGGCGCACGATCCGGCTGGCGAAATGATAGGCCGCCGGACCCAGTCGGTATCGCCCCTCCTGACAGGACAGATAATGCATGTCGCACAGACCCCGCAGCGTGTCGACGAATGTGCTCTTGGGCACCGTCATGACCACGCTGAGTTCGGCCAGGCTCATGCCGTCCTGCTTGCCTGCCAGCAGGGCCAGCAGATCGAGCACGCGGGTGATCGCCTTCGGTCCGCGGGCGCGGGTTTCCTCTGATTTGGCCTGCTGCATCGTCCCCTGTTCACCTTTCCGGTCTCAACTCGCATTGCATAGCTGTTCGAAAATTCGAACGCAATTCGAAAAACCGTTGGACATTATATTCATGATGCGGTACGAAAATCCGTGCAGCAGATGCAATTTCATGCATCCGCGGGAGGAAGAGGAAAGCCAATGGCCACCAGCGCATCCCGGACCATCAAATCCGCGCATCGAGTGCTGGAGATCCTGGAATATTTCGACCAGGATCGCCGCGTCGCCACCGTCATGGAAATGTCGCGCACGCTGAACTATCCGCAATCCAGCACATCCGAACTGCTCCGCTGCCTGACGCGGCTGGGCTATCTCCACTATAATCGCGTTCGCCGGACCTACAGTCCGACCGCGCGGGTCGCCCTGCTCGGCGCCTGGGTGAAGCCTTCGCTGTTCCGTGGCGGGCCGGTGCTGTCCGCAATCGACGAGATCGCCAAGCTGACGGGCGAAACGGTGCTGCTGTCGACCAGTTCCAACTATGTGCTGCAGCATCTGCATGTCATCCACGGCAATAATGAGGATGCGCTCGATGCTCATGCGGGCGATCAGCTCTCCATCCTGCACAGCACGCAGGGGCGGCTGCTGCTTTCGAGCTACCGCAATGAAGGCATCCGTTCCGCGGTTCACCGCCTGAACGCGGAGGAAACAGACCTGTCCCGGCATGTCCGCCTTGCCGAGCTTCTGTCCGAATTCGCCGTGCTGCGTGAAAAGGGCTGGGCCATCGAACAGGATCGGGACGGGGTCGGCTGCGTCGCTGTATTGCTGCCTTTCGGCCGGAATATGGATCGGCTGACCGTCAGCGTCATCGCCCGTCCGTCCGTGATTGCGGAGCGCGGACAGGAAATGCTGGACCTGCTGATCAGCCGCAAAGCCCGGATTGCCGAACTGCATCAGGAGGAAGACGGGCTGGAGCGGGACAGCAGCAATGTCGTGAAAATGCCCGAGACGATCAAGATCGCCAGCTACCGGCGGCATTTCGCCTGAGCGCAGGGCCGGTATCGGCGTGAACCGCGCGGTGCTGCCCTGCGGAAAGGGGCGTGTCCGCCTTGCGGAGGCGCCGGCGCCGTCCGTGCCCCGGAACGATGAAGTGCTGGTGCGCATGGCCCATGCGCCTGTCAATCCGGCTGACCTTCTGGCGATTGAAGGCCGATATTCCTTTGATCTGCCGCACGACCAACCGCTGGGAGCCGAGGGCGCGGGGCTGGTGGAGGCAGTAGGCGAAGCCGTTGCCGACCTTCGTCCGGGCGATCTGGTGATGGTGCTTGGTCGGGGCAACTGGTGTGCGATGCGCCTTTTGCCCCGTCGCCATCTGATAGCTCTGCCGGCCGGATTCGATCCCGTGCAGGCGGCGATGTTGCGCATCAACCCTCCTACTGCGCATCTGCTCCTGCGCCATGCTGGCGTGCTTCCGGGCGATGCGATCATTCAAAATGGTGCGGGATCGGTCGTGGCGCATTGGGTTCGCACCTTTGCCGCGCGCATGGACGTCAAGGTTGTCGATGTCGTGCGAAGGCCGCATCCCGCGACACCCGATGCGCTGTTGGACGGCGACGGTCTGGCGGAGCGCGCACTGGCGGCGTCGGGCGGGCGGCCTGTCCGCGCCGCACTCGATTGCGTGGCGGGCGCGGCGACCGGCCGGCTTGCAAGCTGCCTGGCGCCGGGCGGCCGGCTGTTGCTGTTCGGCCATCTCTCCGGCGAACCGATCCAGGTTCGTTCGCAATTGCTGACCGGCGGCGGTCTCTCGATCTTGGGCTTCAGCCTTCGCCCTGCGGAGGAAGCCATGGGTGTTGAGGGCGTGCACGCCATGTTCGGGGAACTGGCCGCGCTCCATGCCGCCGATCCGCCGTCCCTGCCGGTGCGCGCCATCGTTCCGCTGTCCCGTGTGGAGGAGGGGATTGCGCTTGCCCGGACGGGCGGGGGCGGGCGCGTGCTGTTCGATCTGACGCAATGATATCGGGCATGTGAAGGCCTTGGTCGCGCCGTTGACTTGGAAGCCCGATGCCTGCTGGGGAAGGGGTTCTTATATGGGAACAGCGCGATGAAACTGGATTTTACGCCCGAGGAAACGGCCTTCCGCGATGAGGTGCGGACCTTCCTCAAGGATGCCCTCCCAGAGGATCTGCGGCGCAAGATGATCAACCGCGATCATCTGACCAAGGAGGATACGGTCCGGTGGCAACGCATCCTCAACGCGCGGGGATGGGCCGTGACGCATTGGCCCGTCGAATATGGCGGGCAGGCCTGGACCCCGGCTCAGCGCTATATCTTTCAGGAGGAGATGGCGTTGGCCCATGCCCCGGAAGGATCGCCGTTCAATGTCAACATGATCGGTCCGGTGCTGTGCAAGTTCGGCACGCCGGCGCAGAAGGACCGGTTCCTGGCGGCCACCGCCAATATCGACATCTGGTGGTGCCAGGGCTTTTCCGAACCCGGCGCCGGTTCCGACCTTGCCAGCCTCAAGACGACGGCGGTTCGAGACGGCGATCATTATGTCCTCAACGGGCAGAAGATCTGGACGACACAGGCCCAGCATGCGGACTGGATGTTCGGCCTGTTCCGCACCGACAGCAGCGGCAAGAAGCAGCAGGGCATCACCTTCCTGCTGCTGGACATGAAGACGCCGGGCATCACCGTCCGCCCGATCGAGACGATCGACGGCGAGCATGACGCCAATGAAGTCTTCTTCGACGATGTGCGCGTGCCGGTGGAGAATGTCATCGGTGAGGAAGGCCGGGGCTGGGACGTCGCCAAGCATCTGCTGGGCAGCGAACGCAGCGGCATCGCCCGCATCGGTCTTTCCAAGGAAAGGCTTTCGCAACTGCGCGCGCTGGAGAGCCGCCTTGCCGCGGACGGCACCCTGACCGACGAAGAACAGCGCCGCCTTGCGCACAAGCTTGCGGAGGTGGAGGTGGAACTCCGCGCTCTGGAACTGACCCAGTTGCGCGTCGTCGCCGCCGATGCCCATGGCGGCGGCGCCAATGCGGCGGCGTCCATCCTGAAGGTCAAGGGCACGGAAATGCAGCAGCGCATGACCGAACTGGTCGCTGAGCTGGCAGGCCCGGCTGGCCTCGCCATGCCCGACCATGACCATGCGCCGAACGATCCGGACGATGGCTGGATCGGCGCTGCCGCTCCTTTCTATTTCACGATGCGCAAGGTGTCGATCTTCGGTGGGTCCAATGAGGTCCAGAAGAACATCATCGCCAAGACCATGCTGGGACTTTGACGCGCCATGGATTTCGACCTGAACGACGAACAGAAGATGCTGCAGGAAACCGTCACGCGGTTCGTGGCGGAAACCTACGACTTCCAGAAGCGCGAACATGCGCTCAGGACGCCCGATGGCTGGAGCCGGGAGGCCTATGCAGGTCTTGCGGAGATGGGCCTGCTCGCGCTGCCGTTCGCGGAAGAAGATGGCGGCTTCGGCGGCGGCGGCGTGGAGATGATGATCGTCATGGAGGCGCTGGGGCGCGGCCTGATGGTCGAACCCTATTTCGCAACCGTGGTGCTGGCGGGCGGCGTGCTGCGCCATGGCGCGTCAGCGCAGCAGCGCGGTGACATCGTTCCGGGCATTGCGGCTGGCGAGCGCATCCTGACGCTGGCGCATGGCGAGAAGGGCCTGCCGCGCCATACGCTGGCGGCGCGCACGACCGCGTCTGCGTCGGGCGATGGATGGACGCTCGATGGCCGCAAGATCGCGGTCCTGCATGGGCAGAGCGCCGATACGTTCATCGTGAGCGCGATGACGGCAGAGGGCCTTTCGCTCTTCCTCGTGGATGCGGCGGCGGCTGGCGTGACGGTCGAGGGGAAGCGCGGCTATGATGGCGTGCCGGTCGCCACGCTCGCCCTGTCGGGCGTCAATGTCCCGAAAGACGCGCTCATCGGCGCGACGGGGCAGGGGGAAGACATATTGTCCCGCGTGTTCGAGGAAGCGAGCGCCGCATTGGTGGCGGAAGCGGTCGGCGCCATGGCGGAGACGTTCGATGTCACCGTCGACTATCTCAAGACCCGGCAGCAATTCGGCGTCGCCATCGGCAGTTTCCAGGCGCTCCAGCATCGCGCCGTCGAAATGCTGATGCAGCTTGAACTGTCGCGCAGCATGGCGATCCTTGCGGCGCTGTCGCTCGACAGCGATGCCGATCAACGAAGCCGCAACATCTCCGCAGCCAAGGCGCAGATCGGCAAGTCAGGCCGCATAATCGGGCAGGAAGCGGTGCAGATGCATGGCGCCATCGGCATCACCGCCGAATATAAGGTCGGCCATGCCTTCAAGCGGCTGACCGCCATCGACGCGCTGTTGGGCGACCGGGACTGGCATCTCGCCCGTCTCGTGGAAAAGCGCGGCGTCTATCCCGCCTCTGCCTGAGGGTCGTTGCTGATGTCGCTGACGGGGATCGGCGCGTTTCCGTCAGCATAGGGCGCATGTTCCAGGCGGTTAGGCCGCGTGGAGAGTTTCGGAATGGCGGGAAATGGCCAATCCAAGACATTCCCCTCCCGTAAACGGGAGGGGTTAGGGGTGGGCGCGAGCGTAGCGAGCTTCTGACTTAGCCGTTGCAAAACAGCGCAGATGCCGCGCCAGCCCACCCCCTAACCCCCTCCCGCCTGCGGGAGGGGGAATGTCCGCCTTCCACCCAAATTACTCAGTTCAGCGAGTCCTGAATTTGCCCACGCCGCCTAGAAAGTCGAACTGGGGTTAGGCCTCTGACGGACTCGCCCCCAAAAGGCCTGCGCGGGGGCATCCAGCATGTCGGCGCCATAGGTGATCAGGCCCTGCTCCACGCGGTAGAGCATGGCCCATTCATAATGGATGTCCTCGCCATTCGCCGCGCTTTTGCGGTAGGCGCGGGCGTGGACGAAGGCGCATTGCCGGTCGACGCAGGTGATGGCGATGATCTCGTCCCGCCTTTCCGCCAGAGCCTCCGCGCAGGACGCCGCGAAGGCGAGAAAGGCGTCGCGCCCGACCAGCGTCTCCTTCGCGCCGCTGGGGCCGAACAGGCTGTGCACGACATCGGGATGGAAATAGTCCGCCGGCGACGGCCGGCTTTCGCCTCCGACAGGAAAGATGTCGCGACGGTGCCGGCCTTCTTCCGTGAAGCCGAACATGCGCGTCAACAGCTTCACGGCATCGTTCATCGCCTTGCCCTTATCCCTCCGCCGCCTTGCGCAGCATGACGGCGCGGTCGCCATCCCGCACCACGACCAGCCGCATGCCGGGCTTCATATAGGTGACGAAGCCATCGAAGCTCTCGCGCACGCCCGGATCGATGGGCCGCAAATAGCTGTCCTTGTCGATATTCAGCGTGATCTCCCCGACGCGATCCGCATCCACGGTGACGGTCGTGGGCGTGAAGGACTTGACGGTGGCCGCGATGGCGCTGGGGTTGGCGGCGGACTGCACCCGCGAGTCGAAGGAGACGCGCAGCCGGTCGCTATTATTGGGAAGGCCGCAATGCGGCGTGCACGGATGCACGACCAGCACGTCTCCCGGCATATAGTCGGTCGTCGCCCAGCTTTCCGCCGGGATCGCGTCGCGCGGGATCGGGAAAGGATTGGGCTTGCCGACATTGTGGAAATAGCCGCGCTTGTTCTGGCCCACCGCCAGCGCCAGCCCGCCCATGTCGCGGGTGCAGGGGGTCAGCGACACCCAGACCGGGCGATAATCCTGAATGCCGGGGCTGTAGAAGCCGTCCTGATGCACGGTGCCCAGCTTGCTCTGGGGCGGATAGGTCCGATATTGCACGATCGGGACGGAGCAGGCCGGTTCACCCAGCACCTTTTCCATCACCGCCTGATTGGCCGGGTCCTCGATCAGACGGGCGGCGATCCCGGCATAGAGATCGCTTTCCTCCATGCCGCCGACCGACGGCTTGCCCGTCCACTTGCCGGTGGGATCGCCCGGCTCGACCAGCCCCATCTGAGCAGCGACCGCGAGCATTTCATCCCGCGCGCGCGCCACCGTATCCCTATCGAACACGCCGCGCAGCAGGATATAGCCCTTCTCCTCGTAGAAGCGGTTGAGCGCTTCCGGGTCGTCCAGCAGATGGTTGCAGCTTTCCAGTTCGCCCGCCGCGACGACATCCTGCACATGCAGGTCTTCGGCTTCCGGGCGATTGATCACATCGACGGTCATCTCTTCCTTCCTCTCCACTCGGACCGGCCAACCTTTGGAGGCGCCGGGACGGGACCATATTATCATGGCCGGGATCGGTAGGGTGGGATGATTTTCGTCTACTTTCGGCTATTATTGCTCATTGTCCGGCGCCAGCAGCTTCAGCATCTGCATCAGCTTCTCGTCCTGCCGGGCGGCGATTTCCGCCACGCTTCGCCCGGCAGCGGCTTCCTCCATCTGCTCGACCAGCATCGCCTGCAAGGCCGGGTCGGCCAGCGGCGGATCGGCCATGCTTTCCCAGCGCCTGACGATGCCCGGCCCGAATTTGGGAAGGAATTCGGCCAGACCGCCCGCGCCGCCCGATGTGTGGAAGGTGGTGAACTGCCCCTGGATCGCCCATTTGAGCGCGAAGCTGTGTTTCATCGCCTTGTCGATGTCACCGATGCTGGCATAACCCTCCGCCACCAGCCGAACCGCCTCCCGGAACATGGCGGCGGTCAGCCGGTTGCCGATATGGCCGAATATCTCGCGCTTCAGCCGGATCGGCTGCTTGCCCATGGCGGCATAAAGCGCGAAGGCGATGTCGACCGCTTCTTCTGCGGTCCGTTCGCCGCCGCCCACTTCGACCAGCGGGATCAGGTGCACGGGATTGAACGGATGGCCCAACACGAAGCGATCGGCGGTCGCAAGGCCGGCCTGCAACTCGGTGACGGGCAGGCTCGACGTGCTGCTCGCGATCAGCACATCCGCGGGCGCCAGCCGGTCAAGATCAGCGAACAGCGCCTGCTTGACCTCGGTGCGTTCGGGGGTGCTTTCCTGCACGAAATCCGCGCCCGCAAGCGCGTCGGCCACCGTGTCGTGGACCGAAAGGCGCGCAGACCAGTCGTCGTCGGCCTGGGCCAACCCAAGTTCGACCATCTGGTCCCATGCGCCCGCAACATGGGCGCGGGTGCGTTCGCCCGCGCCGGGCATCGGATCGTAAAGGCGCACGGCCCGGCCGCTGCCCAGAAAGGCAGCGACCCAGCCATTGCCGATCACGCCGCCGCCGATCGCGGCGACGGTGCTTATGCTGTCCGCGTCGCGATAGGCGGCCATGGCGATCAATATCCCTTGAAGACCGGCTTTTCCTTGTTGGCGAAGGCGGTGGTCGCTTCCTTGTAATCCTGCGTCAGCATCGTCATCGCTTCATAGGCGATGGACAATTCGCCCGTCAGGTTCACCTGATCGCGGATGCACTTGTTGACCGCCGCCTTGGACCAGCGGACCGCCCACATCGGCTGTCCGGCGATCTCGCGCGCGATCTTCAGCGCTTCCTCCAGCACCTGCTCCTTGGGGAAGGCATAGTTGACCAGGCCGATCTCCTCGGCCTTCCTGCCGTTCAGCAGCTTGCCGCGCATCAGATATTCCTTGGCCTTTTGCGGCCCGACCAGCAGCGGCCACATCACCGATCCGCCGTCGCCCGTCACCAGGCCGACGCGCACATGGGTGTCGCCCAGCTTGGCGTCCTCCGCGACGATGCTCATGTCGCAGAAGGCGAAGAGCGACGTGCCAAGGCCGATGGCGTCGCCATTGACCGCCGCGATGATCGGCTGCGGCGTCATCAATATCTGGTCCCAGATGCGCAGCGTGTTGATCGGCACGCGCAGGGCATATTTCAGGCCATATTCGGTCTGGGCGCGTTCGGCCATCAGCTTGATGTCGCCCCCGGCGGAAAAGGCCTTGCCCGCGCCGGTCAGCACGATGACCTTAACGCGCTCGTCGCGCGCCAGCTTCAGCCAGATGTCCTCCAACTGCCAATGATTATGCGGTCCCACCGCATTCAGCTTGTCGGGATCGTTCATCGTGACGGTGGTGACGCCGTCCTCGGCGATTTCGACCTTGAAGAAGTCGAACTCGCTATAGTCGATGTCGCGCTGAAACTCGTTGTCGCTCATAATCGTCTCCGAAAAATCCCTGTAATATTCTCTGTCTCGTTCAGGCCGCGGCGCGGCTTTTCTGCCAGTCGGCGAAGTTCTGGCCCCTGTCCGCCAGCTCTACCAGAAGCGCGGCGGGTTGCAGCGACGGATCGCCCGGCGTTTCGGCGGCCATCTCGCGCAACTTGGCGACGATCGTCGCCAGGCCGGTTTCGTCCGCATAGAATATGGGCCCGCCCAGATGCCGGGGCCAGCCATATCCGTTGATCCACACGAGATCGACGTCCGACGGCCGCAACGCGATCCCTTCTTCCAGAATGCGCGCCCCTTCGTTGATGAGCGGGAACAGCAGCCGCTGCACCATTTCCTCCTCCGCTATGTCGCGGCGGGTGATGCCCAGCTTCTCCGACGTCGCGATGATGAGCGCCTCCGTCTCCGGACTAGGATGTGGCGTGCGGTCGCCCGGTTCGTAGCGATAATAGCCTGCGCCCGTCTTTTGTCCCAGCCGCCCGCTCTCGACGATGGCGTCGGCAATAGGGAAGGGGGTGCCGCGGCGCTTGCGGATCGAATAACCGATGTCCAGGCCGGACATGTCGTTCGTGGTCAGCGGCCCCATCGGGAAGCCCAGATTGGTGAGGGCGGCGTCGACCTGTTGCGGGAAGGCCCCCTGCTGCAACAGCCGTTCGGCCTGTGCGGAGCGCTTGGCGACCATGCGGTTGCCGATGAAGCCGTCGCAATTGCCCGACCAGACCGGCACCTTGCCGATCGTCTTGCCCACCGCCATCGCGGTCAAGATCGCCTCGGGGCTGCTGTGCCGGGCCACCACGACCTCCAGCAGCTTCATGACATTGGCGGGCGAGAAGAAATGCATGCCGACGAAATCCTGCGGACGCTCCAGCACCGACGCGATCTCATCCACGTCGAGCGCCGAGGTGTTGGAGGCAAGGATGGTGCCGGGCTTCACCCGCTTTTCCAGATCGGTGAAAATCTCCTTCTTGACGTCCATATCCTCGAACACCGCCTCGATCACGATGTCCGCGTCGGCCGCCGCCGCGCGGTCGGTGGCGCCCGCGATCAGCGCAAGGCGCTCGTCCATCTGCGCCTGACCGATGGACCCGCGCTTGACCGAGGTGGCGTAATTGCCCTTCACCCGCTCCAGACCACGATCCAGCGCTTCCTGCGTCGTGTCGACCACGGTGACGGGCACCCCGACCCCGGCAAAGCACATGGCGATGCCGCCGCCCATGGTGCCCGCGCCGATGATCGCGGCTTTCTGCACGGGCCGCGCCTTTGCGGTTTCCGGCAGGCCGGGGATGCGGGCGGCTTCCCGTTCGGCAAAGAAAAGGTGACGCAGAGCGCGCGACTGGCTGCCCGCCATCAGTTCCCGATTGGCGGCGGCGTCGATCGCCAGCGCTTCGTCCAGGCTCATGGTGAAGGAGCGGCGGATCGAATCGATATTGGCCTGCGGCGCGGCCTGGCCCTTGCTGCGCGCCGTCAGCTTCTTCGCCAGCGTGTCGAAGGCCGACGGATCGGCGCGGGTCGCCGCCAGCTTCTCATCGCGGTCGCGCACCGGCACGGCGGGGATGTTTTCGTCGATCACCCGGCGGGCGAAGGCGGCGCCGATGACGGCGGGATCGCCTTCCTCCACGGCATCGACAATGCCCAGTTCCAATGCCTGCCTGGCGCCGACCGGCTTGCCGGACAGCACATGCTCCAGCGCCTTTTCCGGGCCGATCAGGCGCGGCAGCCGCTGCGTACCGCCGCCGCCTGCGAACAGGCCCAGGTTGATTTCGGGCAGGCCCATCCGGGCGGAAGGGATCGCGACGCGGAAGGCGCAGCCCAGCGCCGTCTCCAGCCCGCCGCCCAGCGCGGTGCCGTGGATCGCGGCGACCACCGGCCTGGCCGAGCTTTCCAGCGCGGCGATGACGTCCTGCAGGGTGGGCGACTGGCGCGGCTTGCCGAATTCGGTGATGTCGGCGCCCGCGAAGAAGGTCCGTCCCGCGCAATAAAGCACGATAGCCTTCACGCCCGGGTCGGCGTTCAGTTCTTCCAGCGCGCCGACCAGTCCCTGCCGGACGCCGATGCCCAGCGCGTTCACAGGCGGATTGTCGCTGACGATGAAACCTATATCGCCTTCGATGCGGGTGGAGATCTTGTCGTTGATCTGGGTCATGGCTGGATCGAGGGGCCCTGTCTTGAAAATGCGTCTGAAACCTGTCCCCACAAGCTATTTGCCGGTCATAACTGTCAAGCTGGGGCGGCGGGCGGCGGCGATGCATCGTGAATGTGAAGGATCGTAGCGGTAATCTTCGCATCGCGATCATCCCCGATTAGGTCGAGGATAGCAGTTTATCCGCGGCATATGAGCCGCCCTATGGGAAGCGATCGAATGCAGTTCGACCTGAATGAAGAGCAGACCATGTTCCGCGACGCGGTAGCCGCCTTCGCGCAGCGCCATCTGGCCGCCGGAGCGCTGGAGCGCGCGCATAGCGACGATTATCCGTGGGACGTGGCCAGGATGATGGCCGAACAGGGCCTGATCGGCATCACCGTGCCGGAGGACAAGGGTGGTCTGGGCGGAAGCCTGATGGACGCGGTCATCGCGATCGAGACGATCGCGTCGGTGTGCCCCCGGTCTGCGGATGTCGTGCAGGCGGGCAATTTCGGGGCGATCCGCACTTTCGCCCAGTTCGCCACCGACGCGCAGAAGGAACAATATCTGGCCCCCCTGCTACGCGGCGAGGGGCTGATTTCGGTCGCCATGACGGAGCCGAATGCCGGTTCCGCCGTGACAGAGCTGACCACCACGGCAGTGGAGGATGGCGATGGCTACCGCATCACCGGGCAGAAGATCTTCACGACCCACGGCACCCATGCCACCGTGTTCCTGGTCTATGTCCGCTATGGGCCGGGCACCGGCAATATCGGATCGGTGCTGATCGAGCGCGGCCAGGAAGGCTTCAGCTTCGGCAAGCCGATCCGTTTCCTGTCGGGCGAGGAATGGAACCCGCTGTTCTTCGACAATGTCTATGTGCCCAAGGACAAGGTGTTGCTGGGGCCGGGCGGCTTCAAGAAGCAGATGTCGGGCTTCAACGTCGAACGCATCGGCAACACGGCGCGCAGCCTTGCGCTCGGCCGCTACGCCTTCAACGCGGCGGTCGAGCATGCCAAGACGCGCAGGCAGTTCGGCAAGGCGCTGTGCGAATTTCAGGGGTTGCAGTGGAAATTTGCGGAAATGAAGCTGAAACTCGATGCGGCCCAGTTGCTGCTGTATCGTGCGGCGACCAATGCCGACGCGGGCCTGCCTTCGCCGGAAGAGACCGCCATTGCCAAGGTCGCGTGCAACCGCGCCGGTTTCGAATGCGCCAATGAGGCGATCCAGATCATGGGCGGCGCGGGCTACAGCCAGGACAGCCTGGTCGAATATTGCCTGCGCCGCACGCGGGGGTGGATGATTGCAGGCGGCGCGATAGAAGTGCTGCTCAACCGTATTGCGGAAGGCGTATTCGACATGCGTTTCCCTCAGGGCCCCGCAAAAGGCTGAAAGGCTGAAGCGTCCCGCCAAGGAGAGGATCGGACAATGAACGAAATGATCAGCGTTTCCAGGCAGAAAGTCGCGGTGACGGCCGATCGCATCCCGGTCGACGCCTATATTTCGCGCGACTATGTGCGGCTGGAAAAGGAACGGCTCTGGCCCAAGATATGGCAGGTCGCCTGCCGCGCCGAAGAGATTCCCAATCCCGGCGATTTCTACACCTACGACATCGCGGATGAATCGATCGCGGTCGTCCGCCAGAAGGACGGGACGATCGCCGCCTATTTCAACGTCTGTCCTCACCGGGGCCGCCGCCTGACGGAAGGCTGCGGCCGGATGGGCAAGTTCCACTGCAAATATCATGGCTGGCAGTGGAGCCTGGACGGCAAGCCGACCGAGATTGTCGACCGCCACGATTGGGGCGATGCCCTGCCGGACGAGGACGTCGCCCTGCAACGGGTGAAGGTCGGGCAATGGGGCGGCTGGGTCTTCATCAACATGGACCCGGACAGCGAAAGCCTGGAGGATTTCCTGGGCGAGGCCAAGACGATCCTCGACCCGTTCGAGATCGAGCATATGCGCTATGCCTGGCGCAAGCGCATCGTCATGCCCTGCAACTGGAAGACCGCGCAGGAGGCCTTCATGGAGGGCTATCATGTGCAGACGACGCACCGCCAGCTGCTCGCCTACCAGGACGATTACACCTATTCCAAGGCCTATGGGAAACATGCGATGTTCGGCTATGCGCCGACCGCGCTGTTCGGCCTGCCCAGCCCGCGCGTCAGCGACCAGAGCGGGGACATCCGCAAGGGTTTCTACGAGTTCAACAAGGAAATCTGGGACACGCTCCAGGCGACCACCACGCAGGAGATGCTGGCGGCGGGCAAGCGCCTGATGGAATTGCCCGAGGGCGTCGATCCCTTCGCGCTCTACGGCGCCTTCGCCCAGTTCCATGCGGAGGAATCGGCCAGGAGCGGCCGTCCCTTCCCGGCGATCAGCGGGGAGCAGTTGATGAAGGCGGGGACCGACTGGAACATCTTCCCCAACCTCGTCTTCCTGCAACAGGCGACCAATGTGCTCTTCTATCGCGCCCGCCCCTATGGCGACGACCCGGACAAGTGCATCTTCGAGGTCAATGTGCTGGAGCGTTACGCGCCGGGCGCCGAGCCCAAGGTCGAGGTGGAAGACGGCGGCGACGGCAGCGACGGCCAATGGCGCGCCCTCAATTGGGGCCTCATCCTTGAGCAGGACTTCCAGAATATGGAGGAAGTGCAGAAGGGCATGAAGTCGCAGGCCTTCAGGACCGCCCGGACCAATCCCGTTCAGGAGGTGGAGATCAGCAATTTCCACCGCGTCTATCATGACTATATGGGGAAGGCGGACTGAATGGACGAGACGAAGTTCGACGAGGTGGCCGACTTCGTCATCATCGGTTCGGGCGGCGGGTCGATGGCGGCGGGGCTGTACCTGAAGTCCATCGGCAAAACGCCGCTGATCCTGGAGAAGACCGACAGGCTGGGTGGTTCCACCGCCATGTCCGGGGGCGTGCTGTGGGTGCCCAACAATCACATCATCAGGGCCAAGGGCATCAAGGACAGCCATGAGATGGCCCGCACCTATATGGATGCGACCGTCGGCAACGATGGCGGGCCGGGCGCCACGCCGGAGCGCAAGGAGGCCTATCTGCGCAACGGGCCGGTCATGCTGAAATGGCTGGAAGAGCAGGGCATGAAGTGGCTGCACACCGAAGGCTGGTCGGACTATTATGACGACCGGCCCGGCGGCGTGACGCGCAGCCGCTCCATCGGCGCGCCGATGCTGGATGCGCGGGAGATGGGGCCGCTGTTCGACAAGCTGCGGCTCGGGCCGATGGTGATGCCACTGCCGACGGACAAGGCGGGCATTATCGGCCTCGCCACGCGGACCCCCCGCGGCATGTGGGAGGGGCTGAAGCTGCTATGGCGCATGCGTGTCGTCGCCAGGCGCGGAAAACCGATACTCAGCTTCGGTGGCGCATTGCAGGGGCGTCTGCTGATGCTGGCGGACAAGGCCGGCGTCGACATGCGCACGGAGCATGGCGTCACCGAGCTGATCGAGGAAGACGGCAGGATCGTCGGCGTCATCGCGGAGCATGGCGGCAGGACATTGCGCATCGGCGCCCGCGATGGCGTGCTGATCAATGCGGGCGGTTTTTCCCGCAATGCGGAGATGCGCAAGCAATATGGTCCTCAACCCAGTTCGGTGGAATGGACCAACGCCAATCCCGGCGACACCGGAGAGCTGATCCAGATTGCCGAAAGACATGGCGCCGCACTGGACCTGATGGACCAGGCATGGTGGGTTCCCGGCACGGTCGTGCCCGAAGGCGGACCGGCGAACATGCATAATACGGACATTTCCAAGCCGCATTGCATCATCGTCAACCGCCATGGCCGCCGCATCCTGAACGAAAGCGGCTCCTATATGGAGAATGGCCAGCGGCTGTACCGCAATGACGTGCCTGCCTATGTCATCCTGGATAGCCGCCACCGCAAGCGCTACGCCTGGGGCTATTATCCGCCGGGCAAGACGCCGCAGTCCTGGCTGGACAGCGGCATGATGAAGAAGGCGGATTCGATCGAGGAACTGGCGCGCATCACCGGCATCGATCCCGCCGGGCTGAAGGCGGAGATCGAGAAGTTCAACGGTTATTGCGAGACCGGCAAGGATCTGGACTTCAACCGGGGCGGGCGCGGCTATGACAATTGCTTTGGCGATCCGACGGTCAAGCCGAACCCCAATCTGGGCAAGATCGACAAGCCGCCCTTCTACGTCATGGAGATCGTGCCGGGCGACGTCGGCACGTCGGGCGGTATCGTGACCGACGAGAATGCCCGTGTCCTGCGGGCTGACGGATCGGTGATCGAGGGTCTCTACGCCACCGGCAATTCCACCGCTTCGGTGATGGGCCGCTGCTACCCGGCGGCGGGCGCCAGCATCGGCGCGTCTTTCATTTTCGGATGGATCGCCGCCCACCATGCCGTAGGCGGCAATGGCTGATCGGGGCCAGGCCCCTCCCGAACAGGGCGGGGCCTGTCAGTCAGGCTTCATTTTCGCCGCGGTTTCGCCCGCCATTCGCTAGCGGTCATGCCGGCATGCTGGCGGAACATCGCCCGAAACAGTCGGCTGTCCGAATAGCCGACCAGTTGCGCGATGCGGTCCACCGATCGCGTGGATTTTTCGAGCATGCGCACC
The DNA here is from genome assembly GCF_005406185.4 of Sphingobium sp. RSMS. Taxonomy (NCBI): domain Bacteria; kingdom Pseudomonadati; phylum Pseudomonadota; class Alphaproteobacteria; order Sphingomonadales; family Sphingobiaceae; genus Sphingobium; species Sphingobium sp. RSMS. Next base: position 479,239 of record NZ_CM191258.1, read on the forward strand.
GCCGCCTGAAAGCGAAGCTGCCCGACATAGGCCTTGGGCGACAGGCCCAGCGCCTTGTGAAAGCGGCGGTTGAGCGTCGCCGGGCTGGTCGACAGATGCCCCGCCAGTTCGGCCATGTTGATCGGCCCGGTGAAACGCTGCTCGATCCACAATTGCGCGCGGGCGACCAAAGGGTCGGGCGCCAGCAGTTCCTTCTCCTCATAGTCCTGCCCCACGATCGAGGAGAGCCATCGGGCAATGTCGGGGGAGATCATCCGCTCCAGCACCCGGATGATCAGTTGCAGGTCGTTGCCCATGCCGTTGCCGATCAGCAGATGGCCGTGATCCACCAGCCCAAACCGCTCCTCGAACGGCTGGCGGGGGAAAAGCATGCGGGTCAGCGGCTGCATCGCCCGCGCCACCGGAACCGCAAGATCGGCGGTGAAACCGCCCGCCATCAACAGGGTGGAAGCCGCTCCGCTGGCCCCGATCACCGCGCCCATCGCCGATTGGCGGCGGAGCCAGTCGAGCAGCGGACCTGCCTCCGCCAGGCGGCGTTCCAATGGCTCGCGCCCCCCGGCGCGGAAGGCGGGCAGCCAGATGAAAGCCATCGGTTCATCCCGGTTCGCGGGGCCGTCGACCGGAAAGGATCGGCCATCGCCCAGCACGACCGGCCCGCCGTCGGCGGAGAGGATATGCAGCTTCGTTTCCATGCGCATCTGGTCTTCGCCGGCGAAAACATGCTCCACCCGGTCGCGGGCGATCAGGAAGCTGTCCACGAGCGCGCCGATGCTGCTGAAATAGGCGCCGGGCAGCGCGACAAGGGCGAAATCAAAGGCCATGACTGAGAGAAAATAGCCGGTATATGCGCAAATACTCCCTGTCAATCTGCCCCGCCCTGCGCGAACAGCAGGTCTTGCACGCTGGACGGATCACGCGCTTGGGTCCATCTGCGCGACCGACGAGGAGAGAGCCCGCATGCCCGAACCGATCCGCCATTATGACCGTCTTGCCGGAAAGGTGGCGATCGTCACCGGCGCTGGAGCGGAAGGGGATGATGTCGGTATCGGTCGTTCCATCGCCCTGCTCATGGCAGCGGAAGGCGCACGACTTGTTTGCGCCGATCTGGACCCGGCGCGGGCGCAGACAACGGTGGAACGGATCAAAGCCGATGGTGGGTGCGCCGTTGCGGCTGGAGGCGATGTCGGTGACCCGGACGTCTGCGGAAAGCTGGTCGATGCGGCCGTTGCGGCATTCGGCAGGCTCGACATATTGGTCAACAATGTCGGCATTTCGGGACCGGCCACGCTCGAAACCATGACGCTGGACCAGTGGAACCGGACGCTGACCACCAATCTGACCAGCGTGATGCTGATGAGCCAGGCGGCCATTCCCCCTATGGTGCGCGGCGGCGGGGGATCGATCGTCAACATCTCCTCGCTGGCGGGCATAAGGGCGATGGGGGCGATCGCCTATGGCCCGTCCAAGGCGGCGATGGCGCAGCTTTCCCGCGAGATCGGCGTGCTGCATGGCCGCGACGGCATCCGGGTGAACACCGTGGCGCCCGGCCATGTCATGACGCCCCATGCAGCGCGTTACATGTCAGAGGATATGCGCGAGATGCGGCGGAAGGTCAGCCCCCTCGGCATTGAGGGCGACGCCTGGGACGTGGCGCAGGCGGTGCTGTTCCTCGCCAGCGACGAGGCCCGCTTCGTCAACGGCGTCGAACTGGCGGTCGATGGCGGCGTCGTGGGGATCGGACCGCTCGCAGGCCATGGCTTCATCGCGGAAAGCTGACGGGGTCGCGGGCAAATATCATGACTGCGATCAATCTCGTCCCGACGCTCGGGACGATTGAGTAAAAATATCCTTTCGACATGATCGTTCCCCAGAGCCGCAACAGCGGCCAGACCGGCGCCAGTGCCGGACGATCAGGAGAGGAAGGATGACCATGTTCCGGTCCGCATTGCTTGCCGCCACATCGCTCTTCGCCACCGCAGCCGCCGCGCAGGACGCCGCACCGCAGGACTCGGGCATGGCCCAGGCGTCCGACATCATCGTGACCGCCCGCCGGCGCGAGGAAGCGTTGCAGGACGTGCCGATTTCGATCACCGCCGTCAGCGGCGACTCTCTTGCGCGAAGCGGCGTCAGCGACGCGCTGGGGCTGCAAAGCCGCGTGCCCTCGCTCAGCCTCACCAACCAGGGCACCAGCCGGAACGAGCTGGGCTTCGCCATTCGCGGTCAGCGCACCCAGGAATCGCAACTGCTCACCGATCCGCCGGTCGGCACCTATTTCGCTGAAGTGGTCCAGGCCCGCAGCGTCGGCTTCGCCTACGCGCTCTACGACCTGCAATCGACCCAGGTGCTGAAGGGCGTGCAGGGCACGTTGTTCGGCCGCAACATGACCGGCGGCGCGGTGCTGATCGAACCCAACAAGCCGGTGGACAATTTTCATGCCGAATTGCGCGGCCAGATCGGCAATTACGACATGCGCGATATTTACGGCATGGTGAACCTGCCCCTTACGGAAGGTCTGGGCGTGCGTTTCGCGGGCAAGATCAGGAAGCGAGACGGCTTCACCAGGGATGTTCTGACCGGTCGCGACTATGACGATCAGGATTACCAGACTTTCAGAACCTCGATCCGCTTCGCGCCGACGCCTGAATTCGAATCCAATACGATCGTCGATTATATCAAGACGAACGAACATGGCACGGCGCTGGTCGGCACCGCCGCCAATCCCGCGGCGCCCGCCATCGCCGGATATGCGACGTTGCGCGGCTTCGGCATTCCGGTATCGGACGTCGTCGGCCAGTTCGCGGCACAACAGGCGCGGCCGCATTATCGCTTCGCATCGGGATCGGGAACGGGCGGCACGCTCGACGCCTATCAGACCCAGCCTTTTGAACGGCTGAAGAACCGGGGCGTCACGAACCGCACCACCTACAGCCTCGACACCATCACCTTCAAGAATATCGTCGGCTATCGCAAGCTGGACTTCGACCAGGTCATGGACCTGGATGGCGTGCCCGCCTATCTCATCAATTCCAATCGCTATCGCAGCATCGAACAGTTCAGCGAGGAATTCCAGATCCAGGGCAAGGCGATCGAGAACCGGCTGGATTATGTATTGGGCGCCTATTATTTCGTCGAGAAGGGGAAGGATGGTTCCACGTCCAGCCAGTTCCCGGAACTGGCGATAGCCGGCTCGGGATTGCCGCTCAACACTCCGGCCGCGACTTTCCTCAATGCCTATGCGGGCAGCGGCAAGGCGAAGACTTTCGCGCTGTTCGCGGCGGGCACCTATGCCTTTACCGACCAGTTCAAGGTTTCGGCGGGCATCCGCTACACGACCGACAAGCGCAATGCGCGGATTTTCGCCTATTATCCCAATCTGGGCACATGCCTGTTCCGCGTGGACACCGGCACGACCTCCTTCGTTCCCGCGACGCTGGCCGACTGCCCGCAGACCAACAGCAAGAAATGGGACGCCTTCACCTGGGACGTCACGCTGCAATATGAACCGAACGCGAATCTGACGACCTATATCTCGACCCGGCGCGGTTTCCGTTCGGGCGGTTTCTCGCTGCGGGCGGCGTCGACCGAAGAATTGCAGCCCTTCGATCCGGAAACCGTGCAGGAATATGAGGTGGGGCTCAAGACGCGCCATCCGCTGGGCGGCGCCACGCTGACCAGCAGTCTCGCCATCTTCTATCAGGACTATAAGAACGTCCAGAAGCAGACATCGTCCATCGACAGCGCGGGCAATGTCAACACGATCATCGACAACACCGCCCGGCAGAAAAATTATGGCGGCGAGCTGGAACTGGGCCTCATCGCGGGTCCGCTCAACATCAGCGCCTTCTATTCCTATGTCGGCGTGGAGATCAGCCAAGGCCGCCAGCCGGGCGAATTCGCGCTGGTCGGGTCGCCCCATCATCAGATGGGCGCGAATGTCAGCTATGAGATCCCCCTGTCGGGCGATGCGGGCGCGATCAACCTCAACGCCAATGTCAGCTATCGCACCAAACAGCATCTCGACAAGAATGACGTGCTGGCGACCGAACCGGGATATGAACTGGTCAACCTGCGCGCGGGTTGGGACAATATCTTCGGTACCGGACTGGGCGCGGCGGCCTTCGTCAACAACCTGACCAAAAGCTATTATCGTGTGGGCGTGATCGGCATTTACAATGAGGCCGGCTACATCTCCTCCGTCTATGGCGAACCGCGCACCTATGGGATGGAATTGTCCTACAAATTCTGATCGAAGTGTCATCGGCGCCGGACCTTCGAGTCCGGCGCCGATGATTGAGGGCGGGCATGGCCAAGCCGCTTCGACATCCAATCCCGGTACATCAGCACATCGCCAATCACCGGACCGATACTTGCCGAATAATCTATCCTCCCGTCCCGAGTGCGTCTAACGGGGCGGGATGAACGGTGGCGGACAAGGGTATCACGACAATGCGCGCGGGGCGCTGTGGATGCTGGCCTCCGGCTTTGCCTACAGCATCGCCATGGCGCTGGTGAAGCTGCTGGGCGACGACTATTCGTCGGCAACGCAGAATTTCGTACGGCAGGGCGTCGGCCTGATCGCATTGGCGCCCTTCATCCTGCGGCGGCCCCGCCGCGCTTTCATGCTGCGCCGGCCGATGCTGATGATCCTGCGCTGTGCGGCCACCAGCCTGTCGATCATCCTTGCCTTCAACAGCTTTCACCTGTTGGGACTGGCGGAAGCGAACGCCCTGTCCTTCACCCGCACCCTGTTCCTCGTGCCGCTTGCCGCCCTGTTGCTGGGCGAAAAGCTGGATCGACAAAGGCTCTTCGCTACGCTGGCGGGCTTTGCCGGGGTGCTGATCATCATCGCGCCCGGCTCCGCCCATTCGCTGATCGGCTGGCCGGCGGCCCAGGGGCTGCTGGCCGCGCTGCTCGTCTCCTGGTCGGTGATCAGCGTGAAGCAGATGACGCGCGATCATAGCGACCTGTCGCTTCTCACCTGGTCGACATTGCTGGGCCTCATCTTCACCGCACCGCTGGCCTGGAGCAGCTGGCGCATGCCCACGGCCGGGGATGCGCTGCTGCTGGCCGCCATGGGCGTGCTCGGCGTCGTGTCCCAGGCCTGCTACATTCGCGGCATGACCTTGGGAGAAGCGAGCCTGATGGGGCCGCTCGACTATGTCCGCATCCTTTTCACCACGGCGCTGGGATATATGCTGTTCAGCGAATGGCCGCAGCCCGGCACCTATGTGGGATCGGCGCTGATCATCGGCACCGCCATCTACATCACCCTGCACGGGCGGCGGCGCGCTTGATCCTCGCTCAGCCTCTTTCCACGTCCGGGCCGAAATCGGGCGTCTCGGCGGCCGTCCAGGGCAGATGGCGGAAATAGCGCGCGCCTGCTTCCGCCTGATTGTGCACGGGCGTGAGCAGGCTTTCGTCCCCGATCTCCCCAATCCTTTGGGCGACCCGCTCGGCGCTGATCTCCGCGTCGAAAATCTCCCCTGTTTCCGCGAAGATCAGGCTCGACAGGCGACCGCCGCCCGTCAGCAGGATGCGGCCGGTCTCGGTGCAATCGCGGCTCAGGAACCAGGCCATTGCCGCCGCCACCTTCTCGGGCGGCAGGTTGTCGCGGAACCAGGCGACCGTGGAGGGATCGGGTATCTGCTCGATCAGCCGGGAATAGGATGTCGGCATCACGGCATTCACCGATATGCCCAGCGGCTTGCCCTCGATCGCGGCGTCCAGCGTCAGGCCCAGCATGCCCGCCTTGGCCGCGGCATAAGGGGCATTGCCGCCGACGCCAAGCGCGCCGTTGGAACTGACGTTGAGGATGCGGCCATGACGCTGCGCCGCCATATGCGGCCAGGCGGCGCGCATCAGATGGTGGCCGCCAATCAGGTTCGTCGCATAATGGCGCTCGATCGCCTCGTCATCATGGGCGGTGAAGGGCCCGGCAATGCCCGTGCCGGCATTGTTGACCAGAATGTCGATCCGTCCAAAGGCAGTCAGGGCCGCCTGGACGATGGCCCGCGCATTCGCCGCCGTGCCGACCGCCAGACCATTGGCGATCGCCTGCCCACCCGCCGCCGTGATTTCCGCGACCACCGCTTCGGCTGGAGCGGAACTGCCATTCTGTTCGCCCAGAACGCCGCCGCCATAGTCGTTGACGACCACGGCGGCGCCGCGCCGCGCCAGTTCCAGCGCATAGGCGCGCCCCATGCCACCGCCTGCTCCCGTCACGATGGCCGTCTGGCCGGAAAAATCGATGGTCATGCTGTCATCGCCTTCACCAGTTCCGGCATGATCTCCGCGCCGGACGCAAAAGAGCTGGTCCATTCGGGCTGCGCGGTCAGGCCCCGCATCACGCTGTCGATGTCGCCTTCCGACAATTGGCGAACCGGCCCTTCCAATATCTGGACGCGGCGGACATGGCCTGCGCCCGCATGATAGATGCCGCCCGAGGTCGAACATCTGTCGCTGCATAGCCAGCCAACGACCGGCGCGACATGATCGGGCGAGGCATAGTCGGCCCATTCCGCCGGAATGCTGCCCGAGGACATAGGCGTATAGGCGGCGGGAGCGACGACATTGACGCACAGGTCCGCGCCAGCCGGGACATCGATCGCCAGGGAACGCGCGATGCCCACCATCGCCGCCTTGGACGCCGCATAATCGGCCGATCCGACCTGTCCCCACAGTCCGGCGCTGGAGCCGGTCAGCACGATCCGCCCATAGCCCGCTTTCACCATGGCGGGCCACACGGCCTTCAGCCCCACCAGCACGCCGCGCAGGTTGATGTCGAGCAACGCATCCATTTCCTCCAGCGTCACCGTGCCGAAATCGCGGAACGCCTGAACACCCGCATTGCTGACGAAAATGTCAGGCGCGCCGAAATGCCGCCCGGCGATCCGCACCATTTCGGCGGCGGCCTGCGGCATCTGCACAGGCCCGCCATGCGCGACCGCCCGGCCGCCTGCCGCCACGATCTCCTCCACGACGGCCCGCGCCGAGGATGAGCCGTCCGGCGCCGGGCGGTTGCTCACGAACACGGCGCAACCATGGGCGGCGAGCCAATGCGCATAGGCGCGGCCCAGCCCCTTGGCGCCGCCGGTGACGATGGCGGTGCGGCCCGAAAGGTCGAGCATCCCGCTCACAGCATCATCTGCCCGCCGTCGACATTGATCGTCTGGCCCGTCACATAACGGCTGTCCTCGCTCGCCAGGAACAGCACGGCAGGGCCGATGTCCTCTGCGCAATCGCCCAGATAGCCGAGCGCGACCAGCTTCATGACCTTCTCCGCTTCTTCCGGGAAGTCCTTCACCCATTGTTCGGCAATGGGGCTGAGCGCGGCCGGGCAGATCACATTGACGCGGACTTTATGTTTGCCCAATTCCCGCGCGGCGGTGCGGGACAGGCCGCGAATGGCCTCCTTGGTCGCGGCATAGGCGGCGAATCCGACGCCGCCATGAATCCCCTCATAGGAACCGAAATTGATGATCGATCCGCCCTTTTCTTTCATATGGGGGACGGCCGCCTGCATATGCTGGAACGTTCCATAGAGACCGGATTCGATCGTCAGCGCGAACAGCGCGTCGTCCGTATCCTCGAACATGGTGCCGGGTTTGGACGTCTGGGCGTTGTTGACCAATATGTCGAGCCCGCCGAACAGGTGGACCGCCCTGGCGACGGCGGCCTCCGCATCGGCGCGCACGCCGGCGGTCCCCGCGATCCACGCCGCTTCGCCGCCCTCCGCCTTCAAGCCGGCGACCGCCGCTTCCAGCTTGTCGGGCGTGCGGCCGGTGATCAGCACCTTCGCGCCTTCCCGCAGGAAAACCTGCGCGATGCCCAGACCCACGCCCTGGCCGCCGCCGGTGACGATCGCGACCTTGCCGCTCAATCTGCCAGCCATATTCTCTCCTTTTGAATCTTTTGGGGTCAGGCGCCGATGAACTCGCGCAGCGCCCGGTGGAAATTCGACACGCTCCGTTCCTGCACGGGATTGGTGCGCGATCCGGTGAAGCCCGTGGAGCGCATGCCCCGCTGCACTTCGGTCATATTCTCGAAATCCTGCGTCAGGATCAGGCCCCAGGCGTCATGATCGCGCCAATCCTTGAATTCCTGCCGTTCCAGCGGCGGCTCCTGTCCTTCGGGATAGAGGACCAGCGAATAGACTTCGAAGATGCACCGTTCCGGATCATTGCGGTCGGGACGCGCGCGATAGGCGAGCATCGCATCGGGCGCGGGCAGGAAGACCATGTTCGGGAACAGGTGCCAGTCCGCCCCGGCCCGCCCGATCTCCTCGGGCGTCAGCGACGGGAAGGGGATGCCGCGTTCCTGCGCCGCCTCGAAGGCGATCTGGCCATATTTCATCAGCACGTCGAGCAGGGATGCGTCCTCCGGCAGTTCATCGACAAGCCGGTCCGCCAGTTCCGCCATGTGCGGCGGGATCGAGGCTTTCAGATCCTCCTCCAGCATCAGGACGAAGTCGCGGACGTTGCGGCGATAGTCGACCTGCGTGCTGGCAAGCCGGGGGGAACGCTCGCCCAGCGAAATGCGCCCCGGCGCGAGCTGGTAACTGCCATGGCGCCCCTCGGCAAAGGACAGGGCCTCGTCATCGTGGACCGGCAGCAATTGGGTATGGGTCGTCTGGACGTGATAGCCTTCGTTGAAGGCTTCCAGCGCGGTCTTCCAGTTGCAGTCGATGCCCGTGCGCTTGTACCAGCGATAGCGCATCTTCTCGAACGGATAATTGCGGAAAACATCCGGAATGGGCGACAGGAAGTCGAGCAGCGGTTCGGCATCCCCGTCCATGCAGATGAAGACGAATCCGCCCCAGCGATCGACCCGGACTTGCGGCAGGGCGATGTCCTCGTCCTTCAGGCCGCCGTCCCAATTATCGCGGTCGACCACATGGGCGATGGTGCCGTCCAGCTTCCAGGACCAGCCATGAAAACGACAGTACAGGCGGGCGGCATGGCCGCACCCTTCCGTCAGGCGGCGGCCGCGATGCTGGCACGCATTATGATAGGCCGCGATCCGGTCCGCGGCGACACGCACGACGATGATGGATTCGTCCAGCACGTCATAGGTCACATAATCCCCGACGCGGGGAATCTCCTCCTCGCGGCAGGCCATCTGCCAGGTGCGGGGCCAGAGCCGCCGTTGTTCCAGCCGCGCGAAATCGCGGCTGACATAATCTTCCTTCGGGATGAAATCCTCTGGACCTGCCTTTTTCCTGCGGGTGATCTTCGGCTGTAGCGCGGCGGCTGGCTGGTTCACGATTGCTGCCCTCTCCTGAGACCTTGCCATCAGCTTCCCGCGCCCACATGGCGCAAGTCAATGTCGCGGGTCCACGCGGCCCGGATCATCGCCAGTCTGATCCCTGCCCGCCCGATCGGATGGATTCACCGCCAACCGTTCGGCAACAAACGGCCATAGCAGGCTCACATCTGCGGCGACGCGCCGTCATGGGCGGCGATGGAGGCCATGATCTCCTCCGTGGTGGGATTGCGGCGCAGCGTCAGCCCGCCCGTCACATGGAAGGTCTGGCCTGTCATGAAACATTCGTCGCTGGCCATGAACAGCGCCGCATTGGCGATGTCTTCCACCGTGGTGATCCGGCCCAGCGGATATTCCTTCGCATAGGCCTCCACCATGCCGGGCACGTTGAACCCGCCCAGCATCGGCGTGATGGTCAGGCCCGGCGCCAGAATGTTCGCGCGGATGCCATGCCTGCCATATTCATAGGCGACAAAGCGCGTCATCTGGTTGAGCGCGGCCTTGGCGCCCATATAGCTGCAATGATCGTCGGACATGATGTCGGCCACGGCGGAAGAGATGTTGACGATCGCGCCGCCCCTTCCGTCCGGCCGTTCCCGCTTCATCGCGCCGACCATCACCTGCATGAAGAACAGCCCGCCCTTGAAGATGACGGAGAGGATCGAATCGATCTGCTCCTCCGTCTCCTCCTCGAAGGGCGCGAGGAAGCCGATGGCCGCCGCATTGACGGCGATGTCGATCGCGCCATGCCGCGCCAGCACCGCGTCCGCCAGCGACTGGATCTGGTCGCGGCTGCGGATGTCGCACGGAATGGCGGTGGCTCCGGTCGCGGCGGCGAACGCGTCCAGCCCTTTCTGGCCGCGACCGGACACGACGACATGCGCGCCTTCCTCCAGGAAGCGATTGGCGATCGCTTGTCCCATATTGCCTTCCCGCGTCGCGCCCATGATCACAGCGACCTTGCCTGACAGACGGCCCATGATGCTCTCCTTATCCATTCTGTTCCGACGACCGCGCGATCAGCGATTCAAAGTCGCGATAGGGCGGGAATTTGCGGCGGAAGACCGCATTGGCGCGCAGCGCTGTCTCGCCGTCCGCGCTGAAGCGGCATTGCGCGAAGCCAAGGTTGGGCGTCCAGCGCAGAACCTCCGCCCGTCCTTCCACCCATTGGCCTTCCGCCGCCGCGCCCAGGAAGTCGATGCTCATCGAAACGGTGGGCCCGCTCAGTCCTGTCACGAAGCCGACATTCACGCCCATGACCACATCGGCCATCGTGGCCCAGGTGCCGCCATGACAATGGCCGCGCGGGTTGCAGTGCTGCTGTCCGACATGAAAGCCCAGCGTTACATGGCCGTCCGCCTCCCGGCGGATGTAAACCGGGTCGAAGCCGCCCATCACATCGTCCATCCGGTCCAGCCGGTGGAAGCCCGCCGGCACGTCCGCCATCCTCGCCTTTGCATTTTGCATAAGCGGCAGGACTGCGCCCTCCACCCGGACGGGGCAAGACGGGGAGGGTGCAAGGATCACATGGCCGATAGGCGGCGGGGCCAGCCTCGCCAGCGCGGCACGGAGCGCGCTATGCTGGCGCGATAGGGATTTGGAGAGCGGAACATGGGCATGAAATGGCTGAAATCGACGGACTGCATCGGCTTCGCGGTGCGCGACAATGTGGCCCGCATCACCCTGAACCGCCCCGAAAAGCGCAACGCCCTGTCGGGCCAGATGCTGAAGGAATTGCATCAGGCGCTGCTGGAAGCGGACGACCGCCGGGACGCCAATGTCATCCTGCTTTCGGGCGAGGGCAGGGATTTCTGCGCTGGCTACGACCTGACGGACAGCTATGGCGGCGCGGCCGACACGGCGTCGGACTATGATCCCGCCGCCTATCGCAGCCGCGCGGGGACCATCGACGACGACATCTGGAATCTGGAGCGGCAGCAGGAGCTGACCTCCATCATGCTGGACCTGCACAAGCCGATCGTGGCGAAGGTGCAGGGCAATTGCCTGGCGGGCGGCACCGACCTCGCTTTCTCCTGCGACATCGTGCTTGCCGCCGACGACGCGAAGATCGGCTTCCCCGCCGCCCGCGCCAACGGCACGCCGCCGACGAACCTGTGGTTCTATCATTGCGGTCCGCAGTGGACCAAGCGCATGCTGTTCACCGGCGACACGATCAGCGGCATCGACGCGGCGTGCATCGGCATGGTGCTGGAAGCCTATCCGGCCGAGGAACTGGATTTCAAGGCGGATGAGATGGTGCGCCGCATCGGCAGCGTCGACGCGGAAATACTCGCCACGCACAAGCGCGTCGTCAATGCGCAGATGGAGCTGGCGGGGGCGAAACAATCCCTGCGCTATGCCGCCGAACTCGACGCCCGCGCCCATCTCAGCACCGGCCCGCGCCGCAGCCGGTTCCGCAAGGACATGGCGGAAAAGGGATTGAAGGAAGCGCTTGCCAATCGCGACGCGCCGTTCGGCAAGGGGCGGATAGAGCTTCGCGCCCGCCGTCCCCGGCCGGAATAGGGACGCCGCCTCATCCTTCACAATTGCGATATGGCAGGGGCGGGGCTTTCCTGCCCGCCAAAACATGGCAGATGCTGGACGGCGTATAGCGAAAATCCGGCCTTTCGAAAGGACGTCTGAAATGAGCAACAGGGCAACCCCCGATGCGGCGACCCAGTTAGAGATCTACCGCCGCATGGCGCTGATCAAGGCGAATGACGAACGGTCGCGCAAGGTCATCATGAACGGGCGGCTGGTCATGCCCTATTACAGCCCGCGCGGTCAGGAGGTGATCCCCAGCGCCATTTCGGTCAATCTGACGGACGAGGATTATATCTGCACCATCTATCGCGGCAGCCACGACCAGCTCGCCAAGGGCCTGCCGCTCAAGGATCTGTGGGCGGAAGTCGCCGGCCGCACCACCGGCACCTGCAAGGGGAAGGGCGGTCCGATGCACGTCACCTATCCCGCCAAGGGCATCATGGTGACGACCGGCATCGTCGGGTCCACCATGCCCATCGCCAACGGCCTTGCCTGGGGATCGCAGCTGCGCGGCGACGATCGCGTGACGGTCGCCTCCTTCGGGGACGGTGCCGCCAATATCGGCGCCTTCCATGAATCGCTCAATCTGGCCGCCGTCTGGAAACTGCCGGTGATCTTCGTGTGCCAGAACAATGAATGGGGCGAGCACACCGCCTATGACAAGACCAGCAACGTCAAGGTCGCGGATCGCGCCGCCGCCTATGGCATGCCGGGCGTACGGGTGGACGGCAACGACCCCTTCGAAATGTACGCCGTGGCGCAGGAGGCGATCGCCCGCGCCCGCGCCGGAGAGGGGCCGACGCTGATCGAGGCGATGACCTATCGCTTCTTCGGCCACGTCTTCGGCGATGCCGACGCCTATATGGACAAGGCGCGCAAGGCCGATGCGATGGCGAACGATCCCGTCCCGCGCTTCCGCGCGCAGCTCATCGAAACCGGCGTCGCGACGGAGGAGCAATTGGCCGAAATGGAAGCCGCCATAGAGAAGGAGATCGACGAAGCGGTCGAATTCGCGCTGGCGAGCGACTTCCCCGGCGTGGAGGAACTGAAGCGCGACGTGTTCGCGGAGGAGATGGCCTGATGAACGCCGAGACCCCAATGGCCCCCGCAAATATTGTGAAGGCCGCCAAGGCGAATATCCTCCAGGGCATCAACGCCGCCATCGCGGACGCCATGGAGGAGGATGAGAATGTCATCGCGCTGGGCGAAGACCTGGCCGATCCGGAGGAAGGCGGCGTCTGCGGCGTCACCAAGGGACTGTCGTCGCGCTTTGGCGAGCATCGTGTGCGCTCCACGCCCATTTCCGAACAGGCGATCATCGGCGCGGCCATCGGCGCCAGTCTGGTAGGCTTCAAGCCCATTGCCGAGATCATGTTGATGAACTTCACGACCGTGGCGATGGACATGATCGTCAACCATGCGGCGAAGCTGCGCTTCATGTCGGGCGGGCAGACCCATGTGCCCATCGTCATCCGCACCATGACGGGAACGGGTTTCGCCAGCGGCGGGCAGCATTGCGACTATCTGGAAGCCTGGTTCGCGCATACGGCGGGCATCAAGGTGGTCGCGCCCTCCAGCCCGAAGGACGCCTATGGCCTGATGCGCAGCGCCATCGACGATCCTGATCCGGTGCTGTTCATCGAGAATCTGCCCACCTACTGGTCGCCCGCCGACGCGCCGGAAAAGGGCCATCGCGTGCCTATCGGCAAGGCCAATGTGCTGAGCGAGGGCAGTGACGTCACCATCATCGCCTATGCCCGCATGATCCAGGAGGCGATGCCCGCCGTCGCCAAGCTGAAGGAAGCGGGCATCTCCGCCGAACTCATCGACCTGCGCACCATCGCGCCGTGGGACAAGGAAACGGTGGTGAAGTCGGTCGCCAGGACCGGCCGCGCCATCATCGTGCATGAGGCGGTGACGCCCTTCGGCGCCGGCGCGGAGATCGCGGCGGTGCTGAACGAGGAACTGTTCGGCAAGCTCAAGGCTCCGGTCAAGCGGCTGGGGGGCGCTTTCTGTCCGGTGCCCTTCTCCAAACCGCTGGAAACCGCCTTCGCCCCGCAGACCGCCGACATCGTCGCGGCGGCAGAGGCCCTCGTCAAATCCTAATATCGCTCAGGGAGTTCCCAATGGCTGTTGAAGTATTGCTGCCCAAGATCGGCTTTTCGATGAATGAAGGCACGCTGGCCGAATGGCTGGTGGAAGATGGCGGCCAGGCCGTCGAAGGCCAGCCGCTCTATGCGCTGGAATCGGAAAAATCGACGCAGGAAGTGGAAAGCCCCGCCAGCGGCACCCTCAGGATCATCGCCCAGATCGGGGAAACCTATGAGGTCGGCGCCCTTCTGGCGACCATCGGCTAAGCCCGATGCGCTACATCCTGCATGTCACCTCGCGCGCGGTGGCCGGGCGCGAGGCCGAATATGACCGCTGGTATGATGAGGTCCACTCGGTCGAGATGTGCCGGTTGCCGGGCATCCTGTCCTGTACCCGCTACAGGGAACTGGACATGACCGGAACCGAAACCGGCCTGTTCGTTGCCGATTATGAGGTTGAGACGAACGATCCCGCAGCCCTGCTGAATAGCGTGTTCGCGGCGGCGCCGACCATGCGGCTGACGGATTCCATCGACATGGAAAGCCCGCGCTTCACATTCCTCAAGCCAACGGGGCCTGAGCGCATATGAACGATCTCCTGGCAGGTCTGGCCCCCTGGCCCACGGGCGACTTCTCAGTCTTTGGAGAGGTCGAGCAGCGCCCCCTCAGCAAGATCCAGAAATTCGTCGCGGCCTTTCTGGGCCGCAACTGGGTCGCCATTCCGCACGTCACCCATCAGGACGATGCGGACATCACGCAATTGGAGGAACGGCGCAAGGCGCATAACGCGGCGGGCGGCACGAAGCTGACCGCCGTGCCGCTGCTGGTGAAGGCGCTGGCCGACGGCCTGGCCGCCTTTCCGCAATTCAACGCCTCGCTCGATCCGGCGAGCGGCATGCTGACGCTCAAGAAATATGTGCATGTGGGCGTGGCGGTGGACACGCCGGGCGGCCTGCTGGTGCCGGTCATTCGGGACTGCGACCGCAAATCCGCGACGCAGATCGCGGAGGAGATTGTCGCCCTTTCGGACAAGGCGCGGACCAAGGGCCTGTCGATGGCGGAAATGTCCGGCGGCTGCATCACCCTGACATCATTGGGCCATATCGGCGGGACCGGCTTCACGCCAATCGTCAACGCGCCCGAAGTCGCCATTCTGGGCGTCACGCGCGCCCGGCCGGTGCCGGTCCCGGGGGATGACGGCGGGATTGCGTGGCGGCAGATGCTGCCTCTGTCGCTCAGCTATGATCATCGCGTGATCAACGGTGCGGATGCAGCGCGTTTTTGCCGCTTCATCGCCGACCGGCTGGCGGCGGCCGACCTCTTCACCTGAGAGCCGAAATGCGGTTCTGAACGAAATGCGGTTCTGGGGACGTCTCGTCTTTCGGCGGATCATTTTCCCGCTCTCATGGCCGCGAGCGCGTCCGCCGTCTCCGTCCAGATTGCGCCCATGTCCGGATGCCGGCGCGCTTTCTCCCGATAGCCCGCCAGATTGGGGCAGTCCGCGAGAGGATCGTCGAGGCCGAAGATTTGGGCTACCACCTCGCACAGCAACAGGCTGGGCAGCAATATGCAGTCCGCCTTGCTGATGGCGCCGCCCGCGGCGAAAGGGGCGTCTGCCGTGAACCGGTCGGTGAGCGCCAGCCCGTTGCGCCAATTGGCGATCTCGGCCGCGACCGTCGCCTCGTCGCGGGTCACAGGGTCCATCTGCTTGAACAAACGCGACATGGCAGGCGTGGCATAGAGTTCGAAACTGCGGATGATGTTGCGCATCCGCACCCGTTCGCCCGTATCGGCGGGCAATAGGGATGGAGCAGGGAAGCGCTCGTCCAGATAGTCGATGATGGTCTCCGATTCGGCAATCGCCAGCCCGTCGTCCGTCACCAGCACCGGCAATTTCCCGATCGGATTGATCGCAAGAAATTCGGGCGACCGCGTGCCGCCGCCCGGCGGAGGCTGCATGGCATAGTCCAGCGTCTTGACGCGCAGCGCCAGCCGCACGCGGGCGGCGAAGGGCGAAAGGGTGACGGCATAGAGGATCATGCCTCATCTCCATCGCGGTAGAGGCGCGCCAGCGTGCCTGCGAGCGGCGTCGGCACGAAACCGTCGCCAAAGGGCCAGTCCAGCATGCCCGCCGCCGCCATGGTGCCGCCGTCGACATGCAGCGTCATGCCCGACACGAAGGTGGACAGGTCCGAACCCAGGAACAGCACGGCATCGGCCAGCGCATCGACCGGCGGCTGCTCGCCCCTGGGGATGTACATTTCCAGGCCCTTGCCCTGGGCGTGAGCGGGCAGCCTGGCAAAACCCTCCGCGAAGGAGGGGGGCATGGCGGCCATATTGCCCCGGCTCAATGTCGTGTCCGGCGCGATGCAACTGACGCGGATCCTGTCCTTGCCCAGTTCCACCGCCATCGAACGGGTGAAGTTCGTCGTCGCCGCCTTGGCGCCCGCATAGACCGAAAAGCTGGCGGCGCCGCGATGCGCCTCTATGGTGGTGAAATTGACGATGCTGCCGCCATCGCCGGAACGCTTGATCAGCGGCACGGCGCGCTGCACCGACTGGACGACATAGCCATAGTTGCGATGGATGTCCCGGGCGATGTCGGCCCGGCTGGCTTCGGACAGCAATTGCCGCTTCGTTCCGCCCGCCACGTTCACCACTATGTCGAGACGCGGGCAGGCGCGTTCGACCTCGTCGTAAAAGGCGTCGAGCGCGGCTTCGTCGGTGGCATCGACGACCATGGCCGTGACCTGGCGGCCCATGGACCTGACCGCTTCCTCCGTCCCCGCCAGCGCAGCCGCATCGATGTCGCAGATCGCAAGGTCCACCCCCGCCTTGGCCAGCGCCAGCGATATGCCTGCCCCAATGCCGCCCCCGCCGCCGATGACGGCCGCCACTTTGCCGGCCAGATTGGCGCGTTCGTCCAGAAAACCGCTCATCCGGGACTCCTCTCCGGATCATGTTGTGCAGGGTTGCATGCAATGCGGCAAGGACGCCGCGGCAGACATCAAAAGGCCGATGAGATGGGGAGGAAGCCTATGCCGCGCGGCATTCCGATGTAGGATGCACGGCTCGACCATCCGGAACTTCCACAGCCTTGCCGAACGCTTCCTCGCATTTCCCTATTCCGGTCCGCCTGCGGCTCTGGACCGTCGCTGACCGCGGCAGGAGCAGAAGATGGATCGACTGACCGCGATGGAGGCCTTCGTCGCCGTGGCTGAGGCCGGTTCCTTCACCCGCGCCGCGCTGCGCCTCAACATCTCGACGCCCATGGTCACCCTGCATGTCAGGCGGCTGGAGGAACATCTGGGCGTGCGGCTGTTCAACCGCTCGACGCGCCGCGTCGACCTGACCGCCGAAGGGGGCCATTATCTGACCTATGCGCAGGCTGCGCTGGACGCCGTGGCCACGGCCGACATGGCGGTGCGGCCGGGGGCAGGCATAGCGGGGCGCGTGCGGCTGGATGCCCCGGCCTCCATGGGGCAGGCGTTCATCATGCCAGCACTGGCCGAATTCCAACGGGCCCATCCGCAGCTGATCCTCGACCTGACGCTAGGCGATCGAGGGACTTTCTTTCGCGTCGACGGCTTCGACCTGGTCATCCGCGCGGGCGAAGCGCCGCCCACGGGATGGAAGACCCTGACGCTCGGCACGACAAGGCTGATCTGCCTGGCATCGCCTGACTATATCGCACAGCACGGCCAGCCGTCGGAAGCCGATGACCTGACGCAGCATCGCGCCATACTCTATGCCAGCGTGGAAATGCCGGGCGGCAATCCGCTTCAATTGCGGCAAGGCGACCGCACCGTCCGCGTGCGACCGCCGACGGCCTTCACATTCAACGACGGCGCGGCGATACTTTCCGCAACCCTCGCCGGTCTGGGCGTCGGCCAGACGCTGGAAATGCTGGCCCGCGACCATATCCGCGCCGGTCGCCTGATCCCGCTGCTGCCGGAAGCGAACTGGCCCCGGCTGCCTGTCGTGCTGATGGGCGCCCCGGATCGTGTCGCCCTGCCGCATGTGCAGGCCGCGCTCGCCTTCCTGACGGAGCGGATCGACTGGCGCCTCGACCCCGGCTGATCCGTCAGGCCGCCAGATCGGCCGGCCTGCACAGCGCGGGCGTGCCCTTGGTGCTGATCCGGTAGAGCAGCCGCCGCTTGCCGGGTTCGTCGGAATATTCGATCGGCGTGGCGCTGTGCAGCACCTGGAAATTGTCCCACAGGAAGATGTCGCCGGCCTCGACCTTGTAGCGCATGACGAACCGGGGCTGGGTGCAATGGGCGCGCAACCGGTCGATCAGCGCGCGCCCCTCGTCAACGTCCAGCCCCTCCGCGCCGAAGGCCGAACCGGACAGATAGAGCGCCTTTCGACCCGTCACCGGATGACGCATCACCAGCGGATGCGAAACAATGCCGTGCCGCGCGGTATTTTCCGGAATGAAGGGGATCTTCTCACCCGGCAGGGCCGGGGACCCGCCCAGGCAATGCAATCCGGTGAGCCCGTCGATCCTGGCCTTCATGTCCTCGTCCAGCGCATCATAGGCCATGACCGTGCTGGCGATCAGCGTTTCGCCGCCTTCATCGGGCGTTTCCACACCATAGAGCATGGTCACGCTGGCGGGCACCGCTTCATAGCTGCTGTCCTGATGCCAGAATTTGGCGCCGTCGCGATAGCGCTCGGGCGTGGCGGCGGCATTGGTGATCCGGATCATCTCCGGAAAGTCATCCTTCCTGTGCGACGGCAGGTGGAACATCAGCGGGTCGCCCCATTGATGGCCAAAAGCGACATAGTCCGCATCGGTCAGCCGCTGCCCGCGTATCGCGAGAATTTGATGTTCGTGCAGCGCCGCGATCAAGGCGCGCAAGGTCTCGTCGCTCTGGGGGACGGAAAGGTCGACGCCTTCGACGGTGGCGCCGAAGGGACCGGGCATGGTGCTGATGATCATGGGGGAATCCTCTCAATTTCCTGGGAGGCATCATAAGCTCCGACAAAAATAAAGCAAATGCTTTAATTTGAGATCTGGCCATCCTTTGCGGGCCAGCTACAAGCATCGCCATGGCCTCCACTTCCCGCAGCGAAATCACCCGCCGGCAGCTTTGCCTCGCGGCAGAGACATTGGTGGCGCAATCGGGGATCGGCGTGGCGACGCTGCGCGCCGTCGCGATTGCCGCCGGGCAGAAGAACACCGCCGCCGTCAGCTATCATTTCGGCAGCGTGGAGGAACTGCTGCGCGCCGTCATCGACATGCGACTTCGCGATACGGAGGCGGAGCGCGCACGGATGATCCGGGAAAGCGGTCCCTCGCTGGAGGATGTTGACGCCTTCACCGCCTGGCGCTGCATGATGCGGCCCTATTTCCTCCTCGACGATGAACAGACGCCGCATGCCCATATCCGGTTCATGATGCACATGAGCGCGGCGGGCCTGCTCAGTGATCCGTTCGATGCGCGCATCCCCCGGCCCGGCGCGCCCAGCATCGCGGCCCTGCTGGAGCGGTTGCACGCCGCGCTGGCCTGGCTGCCGCCGCAACTGGGCCGGGCCCGCATCGCGCTGGCGGGGGCGATGATGTGGAATGCGGTGGCGCTGTTCGACAAGCATGGCTTTGGCGAGGAGCAGCCCGCGCTGGAGATGGAGACGCTGCTCACCGATGTCGAGAAACTGGTGCGGCTGGTGTTGAGCGCACCCGCCTGAAGGAGGGCAGGGCGCGCCCATTCCGCCATGCTATACGGTTTCGGCGGTTCCCAGCACGACCGTCGCTTCGCTCGACAACACGCCGCCATTGCCATGCGCGACGGCAAGACGGGCATTCTTGACCTGCCGTTCGCCGCATTCGCCGCGAAGCTGACGCGTGGCTTCCACCAGCAGGAACAGGCCATACATGCCCGGATGCACGCAGGACAGGCCGCCGCCATTTGTGTTGAGCGCCAGCCCGCCGCCCGGCGCGACATGGCCGCCCGAGACAAAGCGTCCGCCTTCCCCCTTGGGGCAGAAACCCAGATCCTCCAGGAACAGAATGGGCGTGATGGTGAAGGCGTCGTAGAGCATCGCCACGTCCATGTCGGCAGGCTTGACCCCGGCCTGCGCGAAGGCCTGCGGACCGGAAATCGCCGCCCCCGTCACGGTGAGGTCGGGCATGGAGCTGATTTCGCGATGGGTGACGGCATGGGCCGCGCCCAGCACATGGACCGGCGCCCTGGCGCAATCCTTTGCCCAGTCGGCGCGCACCATCACCACGGCGGCCGCGCCGTCGTTGAACAGGCAGCAATCGCGTACGGTCAGCGGATCGGACACCATCCGCGCCTTCAGCACATCCTCGACGCTCAGCGGATCGCGCACCGCCGCCTCCGGGTTCAGTTGCGCCCATTGCCGCGCCGCCACCGCCACTTCGGCCAGTTGCTCGCGGGTAGTGCCGTAGAGATGCATGTGCCGGCTCGCCGCCAGCGCATAGGAGGAGAGGGGAGCGAGCGGCTTGTACGGCGCTTCCCACGGGCTCTGGCGCGTCATGCCGACGCCGGGCGGCGGGTTGCTCGCCGGGTTTGAGCCATAGGCGATCAGCGCGCAGTCGATCAGCCCCGCCTCCAGCGCGAGCGCCGCCTGCTGCACATAGACCTCGAAAGCGGAGCCTCCGGTGCGGTTGCAGTCGGTGACCTTCGGCGTCAGGCCCAGATATTCGGCCAGTTCCATGCCGCCCAGCGCCTCATAGGGCGCGGAGGTGTAGAGCGCATCCACTTCCGACAGGGCAATGCCCGCATCGGCCAGCGCCAGCAGCGCGGCCTTCGCCGCCATGTCCACGGCGGACAGGCCGGGGCATTGGCCGATGCCATAGGTCGACGCGCCCACGATCGCGGCGCGCCCGCGCGGGAATCCATTGCCCATGCTCATGCAGGCACGAAGACGAGCAAAGGCTTGTCCCCCTCCTGGATGATGCTGGCCCTGACGGCCATGCCGATATGGATGTCATCGACCGGCACGCCATCGACGCGGCTCATGAGGCGCGGTCCTTCGGCCAGGTCGACCAGAACGACGCTGTAGCTGTCGGCCGGGTCCTTCTTGCGCACGATGGTGACGGCATGCACCGTTCCAGCCCCGGATGCGCTCACCCATTCCAGATCCTCCGCGCCCGTGCCCGGCTCCATGACGCGGGGGTAGAAAACATGGCCGCCGGTCGACCGGCTGCGCTGGATCATGAAACGACCCTCGGCCAGATGCGCGCGCCATTCCGCTTCGGGCTGGAGCATCCGCATCACTCGCCCCGGAACAGCGGCTTGCGCTTTTCACGGAAGGCGGCCAGCCCTTCCTCATGGTCTTCGGTGCGGCTCATCAGCGGCTGGATCGCGGCCTCCAGCTCCAGATATTGCTCGAACCCGTTGTTCCAGCTCAGATCGAACTGGCGCTTTGCCATGCCCATGGCGATGCTGGGGCCGGACGCGAAGCTTTCCGCCAGTTCCATCGCCCGGTCCATCAATGCATCCTGGGCGACCTTCTCATAAGCGATGCCCATGGCCACCGCTTCGTCGGCACGGATGATGCGGCCCGAATAGACCAGTTCCTTGGCCTTCTGCACGCCCAGCGACTGGCGCAGGTGCCAGACAAGGCCGCCATCGGGCGCCAATGCGATGTTGCGGAATATCGCGGCAAAGCGGGCCTGTTCGCCCGCCAGCACGATGTCGCAGGCCAGCGCGTAGGAAAAGCCCACACCCACGCATATGCCCGGCACGGCTGCAATGGTCGGCTTCTTGAGCGAATATATGGCCTTCGCGATGCGGTTGAGCGTGTACATCCGGTCCATCGATCCGGTGACGCCGCCCTTGCGCATGCCCGATACGTCCATGCCCGAACAGAAGTCGCCACCTTCTCCGGTCAGGATGACCGCGCGCACGTCCTGATCCATCGCGATGTCCTCGAACGCGCCATATAGCTGGCCGCGCATCTCCTGGGTGATCGCATTCTTGGTCTGCGGGCGGTCAAGCTTCACGATCGCGACCGGACCCTGCTTTTCGACGATGATGGTCATGGGGAGCGCTCCCTGTTTCTTGTCAAACCTGCTTTGTGGACCGGCATGGTCCGGGTCAAGAATGGCGCGCGGCTTCATCAAAGACGTGATGAGGCAAGCGCCTTTATGGAAAGCCGCGCCATCAGCCCCTATCTGCGCCCCAGCTTCTGACGGGAGATTTCGAAGCATGAAGGATGCGGCCATCGTCGCCACCGCGCGCACGCCGATCGGAAAGGCGCACCGGGGCGCTCTCAACAATATCCATGGCGCGACGCTGGCGGCGCACTCCATCCGCGCCGCCGTGGAACGTGCCGGAATCGATCCGGCGGAGATCGATGACGTCCTGCTGGGATCGGCGCGGTGCGAAGGCGCTGTGGGTTCCAACGTCGCGCGCCAGGCTGCGTTGCGCGCGGGCCTGCCGATCAGCGTGTGCGGCATGACTCTGGATCGAAAATGCTCCTCCGGCCTACAGACCATCGCCATCGCCGCGCAGCGCATCCGCAGCGGGGAGGGGGGCGTCTATGTGGCCGGCGGCGTGGAAACCGTCAGCCTGGTCGACCCGCATCGCAACCTATTTCGCAGCAAGGACGAATGGCTGCTGGACCATAAGCCCGAAATCTACATGGCGATGAACCTGACCGGCGACATCGTGGCCCGCCGCTACGGCATCAGCCGCGAAGCGCAGGATGCATTCGCCGTGACGAGCCAGTCTCGCACCGCGAAAGCCCAGGACAAAGGCTGGTTCGACGAGGAGATCGTGCCGGTCGCCACAACGAAGAATGTCGTGGACAAGGCGCTCGCCGTCACGGGTCAGGAAAAGGTCACGCTGACGCAGGACGAATGCAACCGGCCCGGCACGGACATGGAGGGGCTCGCCAAGCTGAAGCCCTTGTTCGAAGGCGGTTCGGTGACGGCGGGCAATTGCAGCCAGTTGTCGGACGGCTCCAGCGCCTGCATCATCATGGATGCGGACGAAGCGGCGCGGCGCGGTCTGCCGATCCTGGGTCTCTACAAGGGCATGCAGGTGGCTGGATGCGAGCCGGACGAAATGGGCATCGGGCCGGTCTTCGCCGTGCCGAAGCTGCTCGACCGGGCCGGGCTTTCGGTATCCGACATCGACATTTGGGAACTGAACGAGGCTTATGCCAGCCAGGCGCTTTATTGCATCGACCGGCTGGGCATCGATCCGGCCAGGGTCAATGTCGACGGCGGCGCCATTTCGATCGGCCACCCCTTCGGCATGACCGGATCGCGCATGACCGGCCATGCCCTGTTGGCAGGCAAGCGGCTGGGCGCGACGAACGCCGTCGTCACCATGTGCATCGGCGGCGGTATGGGTGCCGCCGCGCTGTTCGAAATCATTTGACGGCCAGGCGGGCGATCGCGCCCGCTTGCCGCTTCCTTTGCGGCAGGGCGGGGACGTTCAACCGCCCTTCGTCACCGGAATCAACGCTCCACTGACGGCGCGTGCCGCCGGCGAGGCAAGGAACTGGATGACCTCGGCAATCGCGGCCGGTTGCACCCATTGGCTGAAGTCGGCATCCGGCATGTCGGCGCGATTGGTCGGCGTGTCGATAATGCTGGGCAGGATCGCGTTCACCGTGATGTCCTTGCCCGCCAGTTCGGCCGCCAGGCTCTCGGTCAATTTATGCACGGCCATTTTCGATGCGGCATAGCCGCCCATGCCCGCGGCGGCGACGACGGCGCCCCCCGCGCCGATGTTGACGATGCGGGCTTGCGCCGCCTTCTCCAGTTCCGGCAGGGCCGCCTTGGTCATGTTGACGCAGGTGGTGGCGTTCATCGCGAACATGCGGTTCCATGTCGCGCTGCCTCCATCCGCCAGCGTCTCCCATATGAAGCCGCCCGCGACATTGACCAGCACGTCGATCGATCCCAGCGCTTCCACGATGTCCGCCACCAGCTTCTGCGTTGCGGAGAAGTCGGTCAGATCGACGCCGCCCATGTCGAGGCAGCCCGCCGGAGTCTCCGCCGGGGCAGGGGCGTAATCGACCCGCGCCACCCTGTCTCCTGCTGCCGCGAAGGCAGAAGCGACGGCGCCGCCCAATATCCCGAAAGCGCCGGTGACGACGACAGTTCGTGCGGTCATGCAATATCCTCTGGTCAGATGTTGAACCTGTCATATCCATATATTCGGCAAGTGGAGCGGGCAAATCAGCCCGCCGCGGCCTTGCGCACCAGCGGCCGGACATAGGAGATGTCGCTCTTGTCGCGCCGGTTGGGGCCGGTGCTGAAGATGCGCGCCTTCCATTCGTCGGGAATTTCGGCCGCCGTCAGCGTCGCCGTCATTTCATTGACGCAGACCCTGTCGGCAATGCGCCACTCGCCGTTGCGCCTTTCGAACCGGTCCACATAGCGGCCGAAGCTGAGCTGGGGCGGTGCGCCCTTATTCTCGCCCCAGAAAGTATAATAGGTTTCCCCATGCGCCGTGTCGCCGTCGATCTCGACCGTGTGGTTGCTGATCGCGTGATGATGCCTGGTCTGGAATTCGCCATGCCATCCGATCGCCCAGTCGACGAAATCGGCGGCATAGCCTTCCGCAACGCCATGATCGTCGAAAGCGTCGGGCCAATAGGCCGACAGCATCAGTTCGCGGTCGTGCCGGTCGACGCCGCGCGTATAGCGCAGCAGGCAGTCGTGAATGGCGGTGCGGTCCTTCATCTCCTGAAGGAAGGCGATGAGGTCGGGCGTGAGTTCGGTCATGGCAATCCCCTCTGCGCTGTCGGTGCATGGGCGAACGAAGCGGCGGTCCGCTTCGCCCGCCCTGATCCCTCAGGCCGGCTGCAGGCTCTTTTCGGGCGCGGTTTCCGGCGCTTCCTTGCCCCCGCGCACGAGGCGGCCGGGCAGCGCGCCCGTGGAGCGGCCGTTGCGATAGGTGACCACGCCGCTCACGATCGTCGCGTCATAACCGTCCGCCCGCTGTTGCAGGCGGCGGCCGCCCGTCGGCAGATTGTAGACAACATGCGGGGCGTAGAGGTGCAGCCTTTCCATGTCGATGATGTTGAGGTCCGCCTTGTACCCCGGCCTGATCAGGCCGCGGTCGTGCAGGCCGACGGCATGGGCCGGCTCATAGGTCAGCTTGCGCACGGCGTAGGGCAGGTCGACCTTCCTGTCGCCCTTGGCGTCGCGCACCCAATAGGTCAGGAAGTAGGTGGTGTAGGCGGCGTCGCAGATCATGCTGTAATGCGCGCCGCCATCCCCCAGCGCCGGGAAGGTTCTGTCGTTCTTCACCAGATTGCGGCCGGAGCTTTCGAACTTCTCGCCTTCCGAATTGCCGAGAGGACGATAGAGCACTTCCCGCCCGTCGCGCTGAAGCAGCGCGTCATAGATCAATTCCTTGGGATCGACGCCCATGGCGCGGGCGCGGGCGCCGATGCTCTCGTCGCTGCGGGGATTGTAGTTCGGCGGATTGCCGAGCACGAACATGGCGTCGAGATCGGAGATGACATAGACGAAGAAGGCCTGCGGATCGTCCGGCTCCTCCGCGATCAGCTTCTTGCGGAAGGCCGGCTCGCGCATCCGTTCCACCTTCTCCTCCAGCGGCAGATGCTCGATAGCGCGGAAGCTGGGGTTGAAGGAGAAGGGATGCATGGACAGTTCAAGGCCCAGCAGCGCGCCGGTCGGACGCGGAATGATCTGGCCGCGCACTTCCAGGCCTTTATGTTTGGAGGCCTCCAGCCGGGCGACCATTTCCTGCCAGTCGCCTTCGCCCTTGGGCGTCTGCATGAAGGTGAAGGAAACCGGGCGGCCCGACGTCCGCGCAATGTCGTCCAGCAGGTCCATGCGCTCGGCCGCCGTCACGTCATAGCTGGGCACCATCTGGAACACGCCCTTGCCGGCGTCGCGCAGGCCCTCGGCCAGCGCCAGCACTTCCTGGTCCTCGCTCTTGACCGAAGGGGCGGGGCGACCGTCGCGGAACTGGTGCGCATAGCTGCGCGACGTGGTGACGCCAATGGCGCCGGCGTGGATCGCCTCCGCAGTAAGGCGGCGCATTTCCGCCAGATCCTCTGGCGTCGGCGGTTCCAGATTGGCGCCGCGTTCGCCCATCACATAGACGCGCAGAGGACTGTGCGGCAATTGCGCGGCGAAATCGATGTCGCTTTCGCGCTTCTCCAGCGCATCCAGATATTCGGGGAAGGTTTCCCAGTTGAACGGCACGCCTTCGGCCATGACGACTTCGGGAATGTCCTCTACGCCTTCCATCAGCTTGATCATCAACCTGCGATGCTCGGGACGGGAGGGAGCGAAGCCGACGCCGCAATTGCCCATGACCACCGTCGTCACACCGTGATCGGAGGAGGGGGCCAACCTGTTCTCCCAGGTGATCTGCCCGTCATAATGGGTATGCACGTCGACAAAACCCGGCGTGACGATGCGGCCGGCGGCGTCGATCTCTTCCCGCGCGATGCCCTGGACATCGCCCACCGCCGCGATCAACCCGTCCTTGACGGCGACATCCGCAACGAACGGCTCTCCGCCGCTGCCGTCATATATGCTACCCCCCCGGATGATGAGATCATAGTCGGGCATGAATGCTTCCTCTCAACTTGGCCTTCGGGCCTGTGATCTGATTGAGCAGTTCGATCGCAAAGCCTGCATCGCGGCCATTGCATCCTGTCAGCACGGAAGCCTGACTTATGGCCGCCCATGTGCCAAGCCGTCTCGTCCCGCACCGCGCCACATTTCAGATAAGCGATACCTGCACGGCCGATGGAGGAGGAGGAGGAAGAAGGAAGGAAGCAACGCCAAAATCCACGTGTTCCTGCTACTTAGAGAAGTCACAATCTCTGCCAAATAGAAATGACACTCTTTCGATCAGCAGGGGCTGCGTGGAGCCCTCGAGATAGCGCAGCGCAGACCCTGCTGGAAGCGCGACTTAGATGGGGAAGGGCATGGACCCGCTGCGCACGCAGCGGGCTCGGTCAGCGCGGCCTTAGCGCGCTTTCACAAATTCCAGCGTGCCGCGCGCCCGTAACTCCGCCTGGCTGAGACGGGGACGACGTTTGAGCTTGGCTCCGCCCAACCTGCGTCCATCGATCTTCACCGGCACCTCCGGTTCGGGGAACAGATGCGTGGGCTGGTCATGCCGGGCGGGAGCATTGTTGTTCCGTTGCCGGTGATGCGGTGCGATCGCTTGGATCTCCTTCGCCAGCAGCAGCGCCGCATCGAGATGGCGGTTCTCCACGATCGTCGGCTGCCTCACCTGCCGCATCTTGTCGAAATGCCGGTAGGGGAGGATATGCCCCTCATGCTGGATCTCCAGCCGGCCATCGGGATATTCACACACCATCACCCGCTTGCGCACCAGTTTCCGGGCGATCTCGGTCGGTTCCAAGATGAACATCGCCTTGTTGTAATGCAATGTCAGCGCCGAGGTAACGCTGCGCTGTTCCCGCCACACCATGATCGCGCGCAGATCGTCATGCGGGGCGAGCGGGCGGTGGAGATCCCGACTGTCAAAAGCGGGGCGGGCAAACCGCGCATTATGCCGAACCATATAGCCTGGCAGGAAGGCATTCGCGCCTTCGATCGACGATATGCCCTCCAGGCGCATTGCCTTGACCAGCCGATCTTGCAACGTGCCGTTGGCCCGTTCGACCCGGCCCTTGGCCTGCGGTGAGTTGGCGCAGATGATCTCGATGTTCAGCGCATCAAGCGCGCGGCCGAAATGCGTCATGCCGTCGCCGCGCGCCGCGCTGGCGCGGGAATTGCGGAAGACGCTGTGCTGATCGGAGTAGAAAGCCACCGGCTTGCCGTGCCGCTCAATATAGGCCCGGGTCGCTTCCATGTAGGAAAAGGTGCTCTCGCTCTCGACCATCTGGAGATGCATCAACTCACTGGTTGCATCGTCGATATAGACGAGCAGGGTGCATTGCGGGCCGCGATCCTCGAACCACCAATGCTTCGAACCGTCGATCTGGACCAGTTCGCCGCGGCAATCCCGGCGGTAACGCGGCTGATACGGGCGCGGACGACGCGCTGCACGATCCTTCCACAGACCAGCCTCGATCATCAGCTTGCGCAGCGTCTCGCGGGAAATGTGCACATCATGGCGCTCCGCCAGATACTCAGCCGCCAGCGTCGGCCCAAAATCATGATAATGCTCTCGGACCAACGCAATCGCATGGTCGCGAAAGCCATCGCCAAGCCAACGGTTGCTACGGCGCCCGCGACGACGCGAAACCAGGCCTGGCGCACCGTCTGCACGCATGCGTATCAGCAACCGATAAACCTGCCGCCGGGACAAGCCGAGTAGCGTCGCTGCATCCTCGGCTCGCAACTCGCGACGTTCAACCCGTAGCAGCGTATCGAAGCGTGTAAGCTCGCCATGGCTCATGGACACCACCATCATCCGCGCACTCCCTGCATCCAGGGAGCACCATGCCACCAGTGACATCTCTATTTTGCAGAGGGTGACATTTCTATCCGGCGCTGGCGGTTTCCATTTGAAGCGCGACACCCGAGGTGATGCGTAGCATTTCATCCGGGGTGGGGCGAGCCCCACCCCGGATGGCAAAATTTATCCGGCCTTGAGGAGGGCGATCTGTTCTCCCAGGACCTCGTGCGGGGTGCGATAGCCCAGGCACTTGCGGGGTGTGCTGTTGAGGCGATCGGCGACGGCCTGGATCTCTTTGTCCGACAGGAGCGCAATGTCGGTGTTGGAGGGCAGGAAGCGCCGTATTCGGCCATTGCAATTTTCCACGCCGCCTTTCTGCCAGGGCGCGGACGGTAAGCAGAAATAACTGGTGACGCCGAGCCTGTTTCGCAGTGTCGCAAAAGCCGCAAATTCCGTGCCGCGATCAAAGGTGATGCTACGCCGGAGGGAAGGGGGGATGCCGCGCAAATGCCGATCGATCCCGGCCATGACACCGGCAGAATGTCGGCTCGGATTACGCGCGAGGAAGGTGAAGCGGCTGCAGCGTTCGACCAGCGAGGTGAGGTTGGCTTTGCCATATTCTCTCCGGAAGATCAGGAGATCGCCTTCCCAATGTCCGAAGCTGCTGCGATCCGCAATTTCCTGCGGACGTGCGCCGATCGTATTGGCCACAGGAATATGGAGACCGCGTGGCTTACGAGCGTAGCGCTGCCGTCGAGAACGGCGGGCAACGGGAAGATGGCGCCACAGCTTCTGGTGGCGTCCATCAGGTCCATAGACATATTGGTAAATGGTCTCGTGGCACACCGCCTCCCGGTTGCCCCGATGACGCCGCAGGTAACCCGCAATCTGTTCTGGCGACCAGGCGGCCGACAAGCGATCAGCGATATAAGCGGCGAGTTCCGGTTGGCGAGCGATCTTCCCGCCACGAACTCGACGCCCGCGCGCCATGGTCTGTGCGACAGTCGGAAAATAGCCGCGAAACAGCGGATTCTCATCCAGATGGCGGTTGCGCTTGAGCTCTCGATAAATCGTCGAAGGATGCCGACACAGCGCGTCAGCAATTTGCTGTGCTGACCGTCCGGTTGCTGCCAATCGATAAATGTCGCGCCGCTCGTCCAAACCCAGATGCTGATAGCCGTTCATTGCGTGCCTTCCTGGAAAAGGGATCAAACCCTTATAAAACCTAGGATTTCGCACTTCGAAATAGAATCCACCCGCTTACAGGCTCTGTTCCTGCCGGTTAGAGAAGTCACAATCTCTGCCATTTAGAAATGACACCCTTTGAGGGCAGCAGGGGCTGCGTGGAGCCCTCGGGATAGCGCAGCGCAGACCCTGCTGGTGGCGTGACAGTGGTGGGGAAGGGCATGGACCCGCTGCGCAGGCAGCGGGCCCGGTCAACGCCGGTCGGACAGTCTTTAACGGGCCTTCACAAATTCCAGCGTGCCGCGCGCCCGTAACTCCGCCTGGCTGAGACGGGGACGACGTTTGAGCTTGGCTCCGCCCAACCTGCGTCCATCGATCTTCACCGGCACCTCCGGTTCGGGGAACAGATGCGTGGGCTGGTCATGCCGGGCGGGAGCATTGTTGTTCCGTTGCCGGTGATGCGGTGCGATCGCTTGGATCTCCTTCGCCAGCAGCAGCGCCGCATCGAGATGGCGGTTCTCCACGATCGTCGGCTGCCTCACCTGCCGCATCTTGTCGAAATGCCGGTAGGGGAGGATATGCCCCTCATGCTGGATCTCCAGCCGGCCATCGGGATATTCACACACCATCACCCGCTTGCGCACCAGTTTCCGGGCGATCTCGGTCGGTTCCAAGATGAACATCGCCTTGTTGTAATGCAATGTCAGCGCCGAGGTAACGCTGCGCTGTTCCCGCCACACCATGATCGCGCGCAGATCGTCATGCGGGGCGAGCGGGCGGTGGAGATCCCGACTGTCAAAAGCGGGGCGGGCAAACCGCGCATTATGCCGAACCATATAGCCTGGCAGGAAGGCATTCGCGCCTTCGATCGACGATATGCCCTCCAGGCGCATTGCCTTGACCAGCCGATCTTGCAACGTGCCGTTGGCCCGTTCGACCCGGCCCTTGGCCTGCGGTGAGTTGGCGCAGATGATCTCGATGTTCAGCGCATCAAGCGCGCGGCCGAAATGCGTCATGCCGTCGCCGCGCGCCGCGCTGGCGCGGGAATTGCGGAAGACGCTGTGCTGATCGGAGTAGAAAGCCACCGGCTTGCCGTGCCGCTCAATATAGGCCCGGGTCGCTTCCATGTAGGAAAAGGTGCTCTCGCTCTCGACCATCTGGAGATGCATCAACTCACTGGTTGCATCGTCGATATAGACGAGCAGGGTGCATTGCGGGCCGCGATCCTCGAACCACCAATGCTTCGAACCGTCGATCTGGACCAGTTCGCCGCGGCAATCCCGGCGGTAACGCGGCTGATACGGGCGCGGACGACGCGCTGCACGATCCTTCCACAGACCAGCCTCGATCATCAGCTTGCGCAGCGTCTCGCGGGAAATGTGCACATCATGGCGCTCCGCCAGATACTCAGCCGCCAGCGTCGGCCCAAAATCATGATAATGCTCTCGGACCAACGCAATCGCATGGTCGCGAAAGCCATCGCCAAGCCAACGGTTGCTACGGCGCCCGCGACGACGCGAAACCAGGCCTGGCGCACCGTCTGCACGCATGCGTATCAGCAACCGATAAACCTGCCGCCGGGACAAGCCGAGTAGCGTCGCTGCATCCTCGGCTCGCAACTCGCGACGTTCAACCCGTAGCAGCGTATCGAAGCGTGTAAGCTCGCCATGGCTCATGGATACCACCGTCATCCGCGCACTCCCTGCATCCAGGGAGCACCATGCCACCAGTGACATCTCTAATTTGCAGAGGGTGACATTTCTAAATGGCGCTTACACCACGAAAGTACGATAATATATCTTATGTTAAATAAAATCGCGGCCGCTTCCAGCCTGTTCGTCCTGCCCAGCTTCATGGCGGCGGGCTGCGTTTACCTGATGATGGGCCGCTATCCTCGACACAAGGACTAAACGCTGTCCCACCAATGGCCGCCCGGAGACTCCACCGATAGTTAGGCCCCTAAAGGACTTTTCGTTCAATCCCGGAACAGCACGCCTTATGCTTCCGTCCGGCATCATGACGGAGGATGGGATGACAGAAATCACCAGGGCGAAGACACAGGAGCCCAAGGAACGGCGGCTCAAGACTGCGGTCGATCATGTCTTCGATCCTTTGGACCCGGAAACGATCCGCAATCCTGGCCCCGCCTATTCGGCGCTTGCCGCCCAATGTCCCTTTTATCACTATAAGGGAGAGGAATATCAGTTCTACATCACCAGCGATTACAAGGAAATTCGCGACAAGATCCTGTCCGACAATCCCACATGGTCGTTCAAATGGGGCGATGCACCCATGGATTGGGAAGCGTTCAGCGATTTCGGGATATTGACCGATCCCCCCTTCCACCTCGAATATATCGCCGCCCTGCGCAGGGGGATGACGCCGGCCCGCATGCGCTATTATCTGCCGGAGGTGGAGGCGATTGCGGAAGATCTGGTCTCCGGACTGGAAAGTCGGGCGGACAAGCAGGGCAATTTCCACGATCTCTTCTGCCTCCCGCTGCCTGCCCGGACCATGTGTTTCATGCTGGGGGCTGACCAGGCGCTCCATGCCGATTACAAGCGCTGGGCGGATGAATTGCAGTCGCTGCTGTTCAACGACAGGAATCCGAACGCCGAACAGACGCTTATCGCGGAAATCCAGCCACATTTCATGGGCCTTATCGAAGCGCGCAGGCAATTGTTGCGCGACGCGGGCATCGATGAACCGACCCATGAACATTGGGGAACGGTGCTGCCGTTCGACTATATCTCGCTCGGTCTCGTCAGCCGCGTGGAGGGTCGGCGCTTCAACGACATGGAATTGTTCCAGATCTGCACCGCGCTATTGACCGGAGGGCAGGAAACGACCACCAGCCTGCTCACCAATGTGGTCTGGCGGCTGCTGGAAGCCCCCGACCGGTGGGAGCGGTTGAAGGCCGAGCCGCATCTGGTGGAAAATGTGCTCGAGGAAAGCCTGCGCTTCGACCCGCCGATCAATTCCCATTTCCGCACCAGCCTGTGCCCGGTACAGATGCATGGCGCGGAGCTGCCCGAACGCAGCAAGCTCATGT
Organism: Sphingobium sp. RSMS; assembly: GCF_005406185.4. Classification (NCBI taxonomy): domain Bacteria; kingdom Pseudomonadati; phylum Pseudomonadota; class Alphaproteobacteria; order Sphingomonadales; family Sphingobiaceae; genus Sphingobium; species Sphingobium sp. RSMS. Next base: position 511,719 of record NZ_CM191258.1, read on the forward strand.
TCTCGATGATGGGGGCCAATCGCGATCCGGACATCTTCCCCGATCCCGACAGCTTCATCATGGATCGGCCGCTCAACCAGGTGAAGCGGCATTTGTCCTTCGGCTATGGCGTTCATTTCTGCCTGGGGGCGCCCGTCGCCCGCCTGGAGGCGCAGGTCGGCTTGCGGAAGCTGGTCGAACGCCTGCCCGATCTGCGTCTGACGGGAAGTCCCGAGCGGATCGATAGCTGGATCTATTGGGGACAACGCGAACTGCCTGTCGCCTGGGACTGATCATGTCTTTTCGTGGACTGAATGGCGATGGACACGGTGCGGCGATCATCGCGCCTGTCCCTGCATCCCCGCAAGGATCGCCATGCCCTCCATGGCCAGTCCCTGATCCAGTTCCGCGGCCAGCCGCCCCTTGATCTCACGCGTAAGCAGCATGCGGGTATAGCGGTTGGCAATGGCGGGTCGCGCGGCAATCGTGCGGGCCAGTTCCCACGCGCGGGGCATCAGGGCTTCGGGCGACAGCACCTCCCCCACCAGACCCAGCGACAGGGCTTCGGCCGCGCCGATCTCCTGCCCCGTCATCAGGAAATAACGGCCGCGGTTCGGCCCCAGCAGCATCGGCCAGATGCTGTGCACGCCGTCGCCCGGCACCACGCCGGCCAGCGCGTGCGGCCTGTCCGCAAAGACGGCCTCTTCGGCCGCCAGCACGACATCGGCCAGCAGCGCGATCTCCGCGTGGATGAAGGCGGGTCCGTTGACGGCAGCCAGCACCGGTATCTCGATCGCCAGCAGATTGTTGAGCAGCGCCCTGCCCTCGCGGAAGATCACATCCCACGTCGCCGCGCTCATTTGCGGCATGTCGCAGTCCATGTCGAACTCCGCGCAGAAGCTGTCGCCCGTGCCGGTGATCAGCAGCACGCGCGCGTCGGGATCGGCGGCGACCTGCGCGAAGGCGATGCCCAGTTCCCTGTGCAACCCACCCCAGAGCGCCCATTTGGCCGGGCCGCCGCGATGGTGGATGCGCAATTCGACGATCCCGTCATCCTGCGTCATTATGATATTGTCGAACGCCTCGCCCATCGCTCTTCCCCTCGTCCTTTTCCGTGCTATCAAGTGCATACTTGATAACTGGCGCCGACGCCATGGCAAGCAGGAAAGGCGATTGGAAGGATGACGAAGGTCAACGACGCGGTTCAGAACGTGCTGGACCAGCTTGTCGCGGAGGGCAAGGAAATCGGCATTCAGGTCAGCGCCTGGCTGGGCGAGGAACAGATTGTCGACTGCTGGGCGGGCCTTGCCGATGCCGCCACGGGCAGGCCGGTCGACGGCGACACGCTGTTCAACGTCTATTCCGTGTCGAAGGCGGTGACCGCCACCGCCCTGCATATCCAGGCCGAACGGGGCCTGGTCGAATATGATGCGCCCGTCGCCGCCTACTGGCCCGAATTCGCCCAGGCCGGAAAGGGCGACGTCACCCTCCGCCACGTCCTTTCCCATGTGTCTGGCGTGCTGCGCATGCCGCCCGACGTGACGCCCGAACTGATGACCAACTGGGACTGGATGTGCCGCCGCATCGCGGAGATGGAGGGGGTCTATCCCGCCGGCAGCCGTTCCTCCTACCAGTCGATGACCTTCGGCTGGATGGTGGGCGAAGTGGTGCGCCGGACCGATCCGAAACGCCGCCCCTTCGGCCAGTTCATCAAGGAGGAGATAGCGGACCCGCTGGGCGCCGCCGATCTGTGGATGGGCATAGCCGATGCCGTCGAACCCCGCATCGCCAGGCTGGACGCCGCCGCCGTCTATGTCGCCCCGGACAATAATATGATGCGGGAGGCGCAGCCCCTGATCGTCGACCTGATGCCCGATCCGTTCGAACGCCCCTATGTGCGCCGCGCCTGCATTCCGGCGGTCGGCGGCATCTTCAACGCGCGGAGCAACGCCCGTTTCTGGGCGATGCTGGCCAATGGCGGGCAGTTCAACGGCGTCCGCCTGCTGTCGGAGGAACGCGTCGCCAGCTTCGCCGCGCCGCGCCCGCATTTCGAGGACGCCGATCCCGTCTTCTTCGGCATGGTGGTGCCGATCGCCTGGTCGGGCTTCTGGCTGGGCGGCGCGGAAAATCCGCCCGTATCTGCCCCTCGCAACATGCGGGCGCTGTGCCATCCGGGCATGGGCGGCAATATCGGCTGGGCCGACCCCGACCTGAAGCTGGCGGTCGGCATCTGCCACAACCGCATGTTCGATACGGTCAATATTGCGGAAGACAGCCGCACCATCATTGGCGACGCCATCCGGGCGGCGCTCTGATGACCTATGATTATATCATCGTCGGCGGCGGCTCCGCCGGATGCGTGCTGGCCGACCGCCTGTCGGAAAATCCGGCGAACAGCGTGCTGCTGCTGGAGGCGGGGCCGGAGGACCGCAACCCCTTCATCCACATGCCGCGCGGCGCCGCAAAGCTCTACACCGACCCCCGCCATGTCTGGTATTTCCAGACCGAGGAGCATGAGGGCATTCCCGCCGAAACCTGGATACGCGGCAAGATGCTGGGCGGCTCCTCTTCCGTCAACGGCATGATGTATTTCCGCGGCCAGCCCGAAGATTATGACGGCTGGGAAGCGCTGGGCGCGAAAGGCTGGGGATGGAACCGGATCGGCGCGGCGTTCCGCGCCATGGAGGGGCATGAGCTGGGCGGCGACGCGCTGCGCGGGGGCGACGGGCCGCTGCGCATCTCGGTGGAGCCGATGCGCGACCCGCTGACCGAAGCCTTCATCGCGGCGGGCGAGCAGATGGGCGTCCCCCGCGTCGACGATCTCAACCGGTCGGGCCGGGCAGGCGTCGGCTATACCCCGCGCACCATCTGGAAAGGCAAGCGACAGAGCGCGGCCCAGACATTTCTGAAGCGGGCGCGGGGCCGATCCAATCTGCGCATCGTCACCGGCGCGATCGTCGACAAGGTCTTGTTCACCGGCCAGCGCGCAACCGGCGTCCGCGCCCATGTGAACGGCGTCGCCCAGGACTTCGCCAGCGGCCGCGACATCATCGTCAGCGCGGGCGCGCTGATGTCGCCGCAAATCCTCCAGCGCTCCGGCATCGGGGCGGCCGAACTGTTGCGCGACCTGGGCATTCCCGTCGTGGCGGACAGTCCGGGCGTGGGCGAACATATGCTGGAACACCGCCTGCTCTCCATGGTCTATGACCTTGCCGTTCCGCACAGCCAGAACAAGGAACTGGCCGGCCTGAAACTGGTCGGCAATGTGCTGCGCTATTATCTGACCCGCACCGGGCCGATGGCGGCGGGCTACGGCAATGTCGGCGCCTTCGCGACCGTGCTGCCGGAATCGGAGACGCCGGACATCGAAATCCTGCTTTCCCCCGCCGTCGCGGCGCCGGACGCCAAGGGCAATATGGTCGCGGATGCAGCGCACAGCATCACCCTGTTCGGCTATCCGTTGCGCTCGCGGAGCGAAGGATCCGTGCGGATCACGGCGGCCGATCCCATGGCCCCGGCGAAGATCCGCGCGGGCTATCTGACCGATCCCTATGATTGCGCGGTCACGGTCGCGATGCACCGCTATCTGCGCGACTGGATGTCCCGTCCCGCCATCGCGCCGATGATCGCGGGGGAGCGCGAGCCGACCCGATCGCTCCGGACCGACGATGAAATCCTCTCGGCCTTCCGCCAGATCGGCCAGGCGGGCTATCACGCCTGCGGCACCTGCCGCATGGGCAATTTCGACGATGCGGTGCTCGACGAAAAACTGCGCGTGAAGGGTGTCGACGGCTTGCGCGTCATGGATGGATCGATCATGCCTATGATGGTTTCGGCCAATACCAACGGGCCGATCATGGCGTCGGCATGGAACGCGGCCGACATTATCTTGGAGGGGCGCAATCGCTAAAATCCTGACAGACGAAACCGCCTCCGCCGAAGATGGCGGGCGCATGCGGCGGCGGCGGCGCACGCGCGAGGATGTGGTCCAGCGCATCTGCGACGCAGCGCGGCAATTGTTCGCGGAGCGCGGCTATGGCGGCACCACCACGCGGGAGATCGCGCGTCTGGCCGACGTCAGCGAAACCCTGCTGTTCCGCTATTATGGCGACAAGGCGGGACTGTTCAATGAAGTGGTGATCGCGCCGTTCGACGCGCTGATGGCCGACTTCGTCGAACTCCATCCCGATCCCACCGCGCCATTCCCCAGGCAGGCGGAAACGCGCCGCTTCACCCGGCAGGTCTATGAATTGTTCGAAGGCAATGAGGCGATGTTCCGCGCCCTGCTGGCCGGACCGCCAAGCGGCGGCGAGGATACGGCGCCGGGCCTGCGCGGCCTTGCGCCCTTTTTCCAGCAATCGGTCGATCAGGTCCGTCAACGCTATGCGCTGGCGGGGATCGATCCGCCCTTCGACCTTGGCATCGGCGTGCGTCTGGGCTTCGGCATGATCGCCGCCAGCGTGATCCTGCGCGACGCGCTCTTCCCCGATCCGCCGGGCCGTGAGGCCGTGTTGGACGTGCTGGAGCAACTGATCGCCCAGTCGCTGGTGGGGCCGCCCATCGATTGACAGCCCGAATGGCCGGACTTATGTAGCATATGCTTCATAGGAGAGATTCCGGTCATGGAACCCGCCGTCAGAATTCAGGAATATGACGATCCGAGCTACGATCCGTTCAGCGCGGACGACATCAATTTCGGGGACACGCTCGATCCCTATGCGAAGATCGCGAAATGGCGGGCGCAGACCCCGGTGCTGGAAGGCGATTACCGCCCCAAAATGGGCCTGCAATCCGCCACTTACCCGGATCGCAAAATGTTCACGATCGTCGGTTCGGACGAGATATTGACGGTCCTGACCGACACCGACCGCTTTTCCAACCATGGCTACAGGTTCAACATCGGGGAAACCTTCGGCCAGGGCAGCATCAGCGTCATGGACAATCCCGAACATGGCCGCTGGCGGAAGATCTTCCAGAAAATATTCCTGCCCCAATATGTGAAAACATGGGGTGAAACCATCGTCGATCCGGTGGTTCATAAATTGATGGGCAGGTTCATGGGCACCGGCCGCGCCGACCTCATCGAACAATTCACCCTGCTTTATCCTTTCGAGGTGATCTATCAGCAGCTCGATCTCCCGGAATCGGACGTACGCACCTTCCAGCGGCTGGCCATTGGCCAGACCGACTATATGCACATCGACAAGGCGCAGGAGGCATCGCGCAAGCTGGGCGAATATTTCACCGCGCTGGTGGACGAACGGCGGCGCAATCCGGGCGACGATCTGGTCAGCCTGCTCGCCAATACCGAAGTGGACGGCGATTATCTGCCGCCGCTGGTGCTGATCTCCTTCCTGCGGCAATTGATGAACGCGGCGGGCGACACCACTTATCGCGGGACCAGCGTGCTGCTGACCGCGCTGCTGGAAAATCCCGACCAGCTCGACGCCATCCGGGAGGACCGAAAGCTCATTCCCGTCGCGATCGAGGAGGCGCTGCGCTGGGACGGCCCCGTCGCCGTGCAGCTTCGCATGGCGAAACAGGATGTGGTGCTTGCCGGCGTCGAAATTCCGGCCGGATCGCTGCTCGACGTGGTGGCGGGCGCCGCCAATCGCGACCCGGCGATCTTCCCCGATCCCGACAAGTTCGACATCTTCCGCGAGCGCAAGGCGCACTTCTCCTTCTCGCGCGGACCGCATATCTGCGTCGGCCAGCATCTGGCGCGGGTGGAGATGACCCGCGCGCTGCATGCGGTGCTGGATCATCTGCCCAATCTGCGCTTCGACCCCGACAAGCCGCGGCCCGAGATACGCGGTTCGATGATGCGCGTGCCCAGGCATCTCCATGTCCGCTTCGGCGACTGATCTTCATCCAGGGGACCCAATATGCCAAATGTGATCGTCACCACCCGCGATGGCGCGGAAAGGGAAATTGCCGCCGAAACTGGACTGTCCTTGATGGAAGCGATCCGCGATGCCGGGATCGACGAGATGCTGGCGCTTTGCGGAGGATGCTGTTCCTGCGCGACCTGCCATGTGAAGGTCGACCCGGCCTTCTTCGGGCTGTTGCCGACGGTCAGCGAGGATGAAAGCGACCTGCTGGACAGTTCCGAACATCGCGACGAATATTCGCGATTGTCCTGCCAGATTCCTCTCACGGCGGAGCTGGACGGCCTGCGCGTCGCGATTGCGCCGGAGGATTGAGGGGCGGCGGCCGGCAGGAGCCGCGATCCATCGCATCTGTGAAATCCTGACCCATCCGCAGACGCGGCCCTTGCCTCGCCTGCCCCCTGGGTCAAGACAGTTTCGGAGAGGGAAAACAGAGAATGAGCGCTGACATGACAAGCGTGGCTGAAGGCGAGCTGGCACCGCGTCCCGACCATGTACCGGCCGCGCTGGTGCGCGATTTCAACATCTACGATATTCCGGGGTCGGCAGAGGATGTGCAGGCGGCCTATGCCGCGATCCAGCAGGCCAATCCCGATATATTCTGGACCCCCCATAATGGCGGTCACTGGGTTGCAACCCGCAGCGACGACATCATCGCGATGCAGCGCGACTATCATCATTTCTCGCACAAGCACATCGTCCTGCCCCCGATGCCGGAAGGCACGCCGCGCCAGATCCCGCTGGAGATGGACCCGCCCGAACATGCGCGATACCGGCGCCCGCTGATGCAGTCGCTGATGCCTGCCGTGGTCTCCGAACTGGAGAGCAAGGTGCGCGATGTCGCGGTGGAGGCGATAGAGCGCGTGCTGCCGCGGGGCGAATGCGAATTCATCGAGGATTTCGCCAAGATCCTCCCCATCCACGTCTTCCTGGAACTGGTCGATCTGCCGATCTCCGACAAGCATCGCCTGTTGCCGATCGCGGAACGTTCGGTGCGCGGCCACACCGCCGAAATACGGTTGCAGGCGCAGCAGGAAATGGGCGGTTATCTGATGGATGAAATTCGCGCCCGTCGCGACAATCCCGGAGAGGATTTGCTGAGCAAGCTGGTCAACGTCAATGTCGGTGAAGGTCGGATTTCCGAGATGGAGGCCGTCAGTTACGCAACGCTGGTGTTGTTCGGCGGGCTCGACACCGTGGCCGGCATGATCGGTTTCATCGCCCGTTTCCTGGCGCTGAATCCAGGTCATCGCCGTCAGTTGGTCGAGCGGCTGGATGATGAGGATTTCATCAAGCATGCGATTGAGGAGATGATTCGTCGCCACGGTCTGGCCAATACGTCCCGCGTGATTACCGAGAACCTCGAATATAAGGGCGTATATTTCCAGGCGGGCGACCGCATATTGCCCGCCAATCTCTGGGTCGGTACGGACGACCGGGTGAACGCAGATCCGCTGGTGGTGGATTTCAGCCGTGAAAAGCCGGTGCACGCGGCGTTCGGAAACGGAGCCCATGCCTGTCCGGGCGCAGTGCTGGCGCGGCGGGAAATTCGCATTTTCCTCCAGGAATGGCTGAGCCGCATTCCGGATTTCCGCATCAAGCCGGGAACGAAGCCGGTACTGGCGACGGGCATGGTCAACGGCGTGCTCAGTCTGGACCTGTGCTGGCCCTGAGCCGCCGTCGATAGCTTCCATGCCGGTGGAGGGCAGCGCGAACATGCCTCGCAAGCCTCTGGACCAACTCAACGCCGGCCGTTCCTTCTATGCACAGCGCATGCCCGAGATGGAGAGCGAGCATTTCGGGCCGCTCTGGCATTTGTTCACGGTCGGGCATCTGGTCACGACCGATCTGGACGGCATCGCGGGCAAGCTGGGATATAGTTTCGCTGATCTCGACCTTCTCGGCACGCTGGCGATCGATCAGGACATGCCGCACCGGGCGACCGATCTCGCCTCCACCCTCCATATATCCAATGCCGTGATCTCGACCAGGATCGCGCGCCTGGAAAAGGCGGGCTTGCTGAAGCGCCAGCGCAACCCGGAGGACCGACGGGTTTTCGACCTGGCGCTGACGCCGCCGGGACGCGTGCTCATCGAGCGAGCCATTGTCGACATTGCCGCGCAGTCGAAGCTGGTCCGCTTCTTCCGCCAACTCAGCCCCACCGACCGGCAGACCTTGTCCCGGCTGCTGGGCGACCTGCACCAGCGGTTCGACCGCGAATTCATCGGCGGGCTGTAGCACCGCCAGGTCTGGAGCGCGCTGCACTGAATCGGACGCAGGTCGCGCGCTCCAAATTCCGTTTCCGCATCCTTTCGGGCGGAAAACCGGTTCTCGCCCTTCGACAGGCTCAGAACAGGCTTTTCCGCCCGATGCTTTAGCTCGATGCCCGGTCCGCCAGCGACCGCGAGGCATGTTCCGGTCAGATCAGGCCTTGGCGGCGCGCCGCTTTGGCGACGGCGGTGAATTCATCATAGACGGTCAGAGGTTCATGAACGATGGCGTCGTCCGTGACGCTGCCCCAGTGAGCGGCAATATCCTCCACGCTGGGCGGCATAGGCCCCATCGGCGCAACCCAGCCATCGGCGGCGCAGATGCGCACCTTCGCGTAACGGCCGCTATTCTGCGAATAGATGCCGTGGGTGGAAGTGCATTGTTCGCTGACCAGATATACTGCCAGCGGCGTATTGAACGCCACTTCGATGCGGCCATCGCTCGCGGCGTAATCGGCGCCTTGCACCGCCTCCGCAAAGGCGGGGATTTCCATGAAACCAGCGTCCATTTCCGCTGCCAGCCGGGATTGCGCGGTGGGCAGCAGCAGGTTCGACGTGATGCCATAGGCCGATCCCTCTATGGCGACGATATGGCTGAGGCCCATGAGGCCGCCCTTTGCCGCCGCGTAATTGGCCTGCCAGGCGTGGCCGAACATGGCGGATGCCGAACCGGTGAAAAGGAACCGGCCGTAGCCGTTTCGACGCATTGCGCGATAGGCGGGCTGGGCGACATAGACGGCCCCTTTCAGATGCACGTCGATGATCGCGTCGATCTGCTCATCGGTCAGATCTTCGAACCGGCCATTGCGCAGGAAGCCTGCATTGTTGATGCAGATGTCGACCTTGCCGAAGGCATCGAGCGCGGTCTGGACAATGGCCGCGCCTCCCTGTCGCGTCGACACGCTGTCGTAATTGGCGACCGCTTCCCCGCCCTTGCCGCGAATTTCCTGGACCACCAGGTCCGCCGCATTATGCGATTGCCCCTGCCCCGATCCGCTGCCTCCCAGATCGTTCACGACGACCTTCGCGCCGCGCCGGGCAAGCTCCAGCGCGTAATCCTTGCCCAAACCGTTGCCTGCGCCGGTGATGATCGCCACGCGGCCGTCGAAACGCAAATCGGTCATGTCCATCCTCTTCTTCCATTCTCTTTCGGCCCACGCGTTCGTCACGCGCGAACAGGCGGTCATCCACGGCAAGCGGCAGCCGGGGCGATCCTATCCCTTCGCCGGATCGGCGCCAGCATGGGCAAGAAAGATCGGCTATTCGATGAAAACAGGCGTCAGGGCACTCAGTTGACGCTCTGGACCTGACCGCCGTCCACGCGGACATTGGCGCCGGTCATGTACCCGGCATGCGGGCTCGCGATCATGCAGACGACATGGGCGATCTCCTCGACCCGGCCGATGCGGCCGACGGGGATCGGCGTCAACTCGCGAGCGGCGCGGGCTTCTGCTTCCTCCAGGGAAATGTCGCCCCAGCCCATGTTCCGCTTGAGATTGCCGAGCCAGGCCTCGACCGCCGGAGTGAGGATCATGCCGGGGCTGACACTGTTCGCGGTGACGCCGCAGGGTCCCAGTGCCTTCGCCAGGCTGACGGTCATGTTCAGCATGGCCGCCTTGGCCGCGCCATAATCCGGGCCGAAGGCAATGGGCTGCGTGGCCGCGGCACTGGCGATGTTGATGATGCGGCCCCATCCTTTCGCCTGCATCGCGGGCAGAAGCCGCCGGATCAACCGCGCGGCGGCAATGGCGTTGAGCTGATAGGTACCCTCCCAACCCTCTTCGTCCACCTCCGTCCAATGCATGGCAGAGGTGCCCACGGCGCCGCCGGCATTGTTCACCAATATGTCGACCTCCCCGGCTGCCTTCGCCACCGCGTCCGCCCCAGCATCGGTGGAAAGATCGCCAATCGCCACGCAGGCGCCGGGGCCAATCGAATCCGCCACGGCACGCGCCTTTTCCGCATCGCGGCCATGCACAATCACGGCGCAGCCTTCCGCCGCCAATAGTCGGGCTATGCCCGCGCCGATGCCGGAACTGCTGCCCGTCACCAGCGCGCGCCTGCCTGCCAGTCCAAGGTCCATGCCTGCCTCTCCTATGCTTTCACGATATGCTCGATGGCGATCATGGTCGCGTAATCGCTGACGAACTCGGCCACGTCCGCCGTAATCACGGCGATGTCCTCCGGGCTTCTGAACAACCCGTCGCGCAGCGCCGCTTCGCTTGGAAAATGAAGATGGGCCATGCCGAACCAGGGAACCGCCGGCGAAAAACGATCCTGCACATAGCGGTTCATGCCGACATGGATTTCGCAGGCGAGCGGGATATGTTCGTCCCAGTGCCGTTCCACATCCTGTCGCGGCAAAGCTTCGATGGCGCGGATGAAGGAAAGCTGGGAAAGGCCCGGCGTGATGCCGATCGGCAAGCGCGCAGCCGCTGCCTTGCCGACGATCTGGGCGGAGGAGCGCACCTCCACCTCTTTCCAATCGGAGCGGATGCTGTGGGCATCGAGCGCGGCGTCGGACCAAAGTTCGATCACCGCATCGTAAACTGGCGGCGTCGGAACAGCGCCGGGCTCAGCCGGAGCATTCAGCCCCTTATGCACGACGATCCGCTCGGCCGCCTTGGCCCAGGCCTGCGCCGCGGCCCATTCAGGCACGGATGCGGCCATGACGGACCGCGGTCCGCGCAAAAGGATGACCCGCTTCATCTTCCCCTCTCCCTGATCGCTCTTGCGCGACCGACTCGCATTTAATAAAATAAACGGTATAGTTTTATTTCGATGGAGCAAGCGTGCCCGGCGAAGACATCACAAGACCGCGCCGGGGGAGGCCGACCAATGCGGATGCGCCGGTGCGCGAGGCCGAACTGATCGAGGCAGCGGCGCGCGCCTTTCTGATGCACGGCTATGCCGGCGCGAGCATGGACCATATCGCCGCCGTCGCCAGGGTCAGCAAGGCGACAATCTATGCCCGCTTCAACAACAAGGCCGCGCTGTTCGAGGCCGTCGCCCTCCACAGCGTCGCGTCCATGCGCAGCGATGTGCGAAGCATCGCGACCGAGGGGCGGGAACCCGCCGGGGTGCTGACGGACTTCGCCCTTCGCATCACCGGCGAAGTGGCGGAGGCGGAGCGGATCGCCCTGCTCCGTCTCGCCATCGCCGCGAAGGAACGCTTCCCCGACATAGCCAAGCGGCTGCACGGCCATATCGCTGATACGGTGGCGCCGATAACCGCCTATCTCACCCATTTGCGGGAGGCGGGGTACGAGATCGACGATCCCGCCCAACTGGCCCAGCACTTCATCAATCTGGCCAATGGGGGGCTGCGTTTCCTCCTGACCGACGACTTCACGGACGAGGCGTTTCGGCAGCAATGGGCGACCCGCGTGGTCGCATTGTTCCTGCGAGGGATAGAGCGCTGAGCGGCAGACGGCATCCATGTCGATAGGGACATGCATCAAGCATGCATTGTTTACGCGCTTCTCCCCCCTCCGATTGTCGACCTCGCGCTTTTCTGAGACGTCTGGGGGCGAGTGGGCGAGTGGGCGAGGAGACGGGATATGAGGCGCTGGCTGATCACAGGCATTTCGAGCGGCATCGGCGCGGCGTTGGCGAAAGCCGCTCTGGCGCGGGGCGACCATGTCACTGGCGCCGCCCGCGACGCGCAAGCGATCAGCGCATTCGAAGCGGAGGGCGCAGGCCGCACCAGGGGAATCGTCGCGGACATGAGCGATCCCAGGCAGGTTTTGAGGCTTGCATGCGAAGCGCTGGCGGCCGGGCATGTGGACATATTGGTCAACAATGCCGGGCAGAGCCTGTTCGGCGCGGTCGAGGAGGTCGATCTGGATGATGCGCGCGGGCTGTTCGAGGTCAATTTCTTCAGTCCCTGGGCATTGACCCAGGCGCTGCTGCCGCATTTCCGCTCGCGCGGATCGGGCACGATCGTTCAATTGTCGTCGGGCTGCGGTCTGAACGGCACGCCCGGCCTCGGCGCTTACTGCGCGAGCAAATTCGCGCTGGAAGGCTTGACCGAAACGCTGGCGCTGGAGGTTGCAGCCCTGGGCATCCGCACCATGTTGGTCGAGCCGGGCGCGATCGCCACCCGCTTCATCAGCCATGGCACGCGCGAGGCGCAGCTCCGCATTGCCGATTACGGCTTTCTGTCGGGGCAGGGCAAGACGGTGCTGGACGGCTATTACGCCACCGCCGCCAGCCCGCCGGAAGCGGTGGCGGAGGCGATATTGGCGGCGCTGGACGGCGAAACGCTGCCCCTGCGCCTGCCGGTGGGAGAGGATATGCGCGGGGCGCTGGCGCAAAAGGCATCGGCGCTGGCTGCGCTGGCCGGTTGACGATGCGGCACTGAAGACTGCGCTATCGCAAGGATTTTCAGTTCGTCAGGATGACCTTGCCGTTCAATCCGCCCGCATCGACCAGCCGCTGCGCTTCCGCCGCCTGATCGAGCGGCAGGATGCGGGCGATGGGCACGGCGATCCTGCCCTGCGCGACGGCGGCGCCCAGACGGACGGCGTCGGGACCGCTCGGGACGACCGCGAAAAATTCTGGCGCAGACGGCAATTCGTCGCTCGGGATCGGCGTGGTGGCGGCGGTCAGCACCCGGCCGCCGGGCTTCAGATGCCGGCAAAGCGCGCCGACTGCTTCGCCGCCCACAGTGTCGATGACATGATCGAAGGACGCGCCGCTCCAATCCTCCTTGCCCAGGGCGATCACATCGTCAGCACCCAGAGCGCGCACAGCCTCGACATGAGCGGCGCGGACGGCGGCGGTCACATGGACGCCCCGCTCCTTCGCCGCAAACAGGGCGAAACGGCCGACGGCGCCCAGCGCGCCCGTCAGCATCAGCCTCTGGCCCGCCTGAAGGTCCAACCCGCGTTCGACCATCTGCAATCCGGTCAGGCCAGCGGTAGGTATCGCGGCGGCGGTCGGCAGATCGAGGCCATCGGGCACCGGCGCCAGATGATCGGCGGCCACGGCGACCTGCTCGGCATAGCCGCCCTTGCGAAACGGATCGAGCATGCCGAAGACGCGGGCGCCGGGCGCAAAGCCCTCCCCGCCGATGACTTCGCCCGCCACGTCATAGCCCAGGACATGAGGGAAACCGACAGGCGCGAAGCTTTCGAACAGGCCCGCCCGCCATTTGCCGTCCGCCGGATTGACGGCCGCGGCCAGGATGCGCACCAGCGTTTCCCCCTGCTTGGGCTGCGGTGGCGGCAGATCGGCAGGTTCCAACACCTCCGGGCCGCCATGGCGGTTGATCACGATCGCCTTCACCCCTGCATCTCCTTCATTCGGCCAGGATCATCGACGCGCTCCGTTGGCGCTGATCTTGTGGCGAAGCCGGGCATCGTCGGGAAGCATGTCAGGCGCAATCATCACGTCGGTGATTAGGGTCTTAAGGTGCCAGCGGCTACTCTCCCGGCACAACTGATGGGAGCAGGATATGCAGAGACTGAAGGGCAAGGTGGCCGTCGTGACCGGCGCGGGCCGCAATATCGGCCGGGCCGAAGCGATGCTGCTGGCGGAGCAGGGCGCGAAGGTCGTCGTCAACGATCTGGGCGGCGGCCCTTATGGCACGGAGAGCGGCGACGCATCGCTGGCTGAAACCGTCGCGCAGGAGATACGCGACGCGGGTGGCGAGGCGATTGGCCAATGTTCCAGCGTGGCGACCCGCGAGGGCGGCGAGGCGGCGGTGCAGGCAGCCATTGATGCCTTCGGCCGGATCGACATTCTGGTCAACAATGCGGGGATCGTCCGCCCGGCGCGGATAGACCGGATGACGGACCAGGACTGGAATCTCTGCATGGACGTCAGTCTGACGTCGAGCTTCTTCACCTGCCGCGCCGCGGCGGCGCATATGATCGCGCAGCGGTCCGGCGTAATCGTCAATACGGGGTCGCCATCGGGCTTCGGCCATTGGGGCATGGCCAATTATTCCGCCGCCAAGGAAGGCCTTCTGGGCTTCACCCGCACCATTGCGCGCGACCTGGGGGAATTCGGCATTCGCGCCAATCTGATCCGCCCGGTGTCGCATCTGACGGGCACGCATACGCCGGAAATCGACGAGACCATCGCTGAATCGGCGCGGCTTGGCATTCCGCTGCTGTGGAACAAGCCGATGGCGCAGCCGCGCATGACCGCCCTGCCCGCCCATGTCGCGGCGCTGGTCGTATGGCTGTGCACCGATGCCGCCGCCCATGTCAGCGGGCGGGACTTCTACATCCAGGGCGACGAAGTGGCCCTGATCCCCGAACCTGAAGCGATCCGCACCAGCATCCATCCCGGCGGCTGGACGCTGGATGCGTTCGACGAGCAGGCGAACCGCGACTATCTGTTCGGCTCGATCCAGAACCGGTTCGTGCGGACGCCTGATCCGGTTTAAAGCGGACCAAGTGGCGGGGCGGCATGATCGACCGCCGCCCAGCCGAAACGCGGCGCGGTGGCGGCGTTATTCTCCTCCGCCTGCCATTCGACCGGATTCACCATCCAGTAGAACAGGCCATAGACCATATGGGCGCGGATGGCGCGCCATGCCTCTTCCTCGGACGGCGGATGGGCCACGCCATGGCGGGCCAGCGCGGCAAGATAGCCCGCGACCAGATCCCTCTCCCAAGCCCGCCGGTCCAGCGGATCGAGCGCGGAGATGTAGAAATAGGTCACGTCCTGCGCCCAATGGCCGCGACGCGTGGTCTGCCAGTCGAGGAAGCCCGGCCGCCCCTCCCGGGTGAGATACATATTGCCCAGATGCGCGTCGCCATGGATGACGCAACGCGGACCCTGCTCCCCGAAAAGGCGCAATTCCTGCAGCGCCGCATGAACCCCGTCCCGGTCGCGGCAAGCCGCCGGAATGCCGAGCGACCGGGGCAGCCCCATATAATGCGCCCATGTTTCGGGCTGGAGCTGACCGCGCCCGAAATCGCCCCAGGCTTCGTCCGGCAATGGATCATGGCGCATCAGCCAGCCAAGATCGCCATCGTCCTCCAGCGCGGGACTGTTCCACCAGCGCGCGTGCAACGCGGCCATGTCGTCCAGGAAAGCGGCGGCCTGATCGCGGGTCAGCGGCTGCTGCACGCGGCAGATATGGGCGCCGGTCGGTCGCAGATCCTCCATGACCACCATCCCCTGATCGGCATTCGCCGCGGCGTAGAGGATTTGCGGCAGCCCCAGCAGCAGGCGCGGCGCCAGCTCCGCGAAAAAGCGCGCCTCCGTCTGGTAGCAGAATTTCACCAGCTCCCGATGCTCGGCAAGACCCGCCTTGATGCACAAGGCCCGCGGCAGGCCATGGCCCCGCCCGGCATCATTATAGGTCGCCGTCACCATCATCTTGGTGCCCGTGCCCCAAAGGATTTCGTGGACGTCGAGCCTTTCGACCCGCGTTCCGGGATAGCGCGGTGCCAGCGCGTCGCCCAGCCAGGAGGCGGTGACGTCTTCAGGGACCAACGGCAACCAGGGTTCTTTCATGCAGCCTCCTCCATATGCAGCTTCGATAACAGGCAGGCGACCAGATGACCGACGAGCGTTTGCAGCAAGACATGCCCTTCCCCGTCATCGCAGCGCCGGCGGGGAATTCGGCGTCCATGGAGCGCTTGACCCCGGCGGAAAATAAGGTTCGCATGGGATGGTCCGGCAGATCGCAACATAGCCTAAGAAATCCCGCCCAGGGCTGAGGGTCAGCCGCCGACGCGCCCGGTGCCGGCACAGCCGTTCCCGGCCATCCGCGATCGGAGCAAGACCCTGCTTCACATTCCCTTCACGCCCTGAAGAACCAGTCCGACTATGGCGGCGACGTCCATGTGCAGATTGTCCGTACCCACCAACAGGCGATGCATCGGGGCCAGCACGGCGAGGTCGTAGAGGAAGCAGGCGGCCCTATCCGGATCACGTACGCCGCAATTGAGGAGAGGCTGGCGCAGCATGGCCTGCGCCTGCGTCAGCCCGTTCCGGTTCGCCGCCAGTGCCAGCACAGGCAGATTCGCCGCTTCTGCCACCAGCAAACGGTACATGGCGAGCGCATCCTCGTCCGTGGCCATCGCGTTGAGGGCGCCGACCATGCGGGTCAATATAGCCTCGTCGCTCGCGGCTTCGCGGCCGATCCGCTCGATCATGGCGAAACGGCGGGCGATGAACTGCGCCAGAACCGCTTCGAGAACCGCGCGCTTGTCCGGAAAGCCGGCATAGAGCGTCCTTTTCGACATGCGCGCCAGCGCGGCAATGGCGTCCATCGACGTGCCGGAAAAACCCTCCCGCCGAAACAGATGCGCCGCGGCGTCGAGAATGCGGGAGCGAGCGTCCAGCACATCCAGTTGCGGGGGCATGACACGCCCGACTATCGCATCATCGCCGGCCGTCACGGCTGCTGGGTCAGATCGGGGTCGAAGTCTTGCCGGATGGGTCATGATCGGTGCTCGCCCCTCATGCCGCGAAAGCGAGCGGCAGACCCGGCCGGGGCGAACGGCCGCGCAGCAGCCGACCCGTTCCGGCTGCCGTGATCCAGACATCCCGGCCATTCTCTGCGCCGAAGGCGATGTTCGTCACCATGCTATCATCGATCGGCATGTCGCCGCGCAGGCCAATGGCGGGATCGACGATGGTGATACCGCCTCGCCCAATGGAGCCGATGCAGACATGTTCGCCCGCCTCCACCGCGAAGCTGTCCGCCATGATGTGGCCCGACGCCGTGGCGGCGACTTCGCCGCTGAGGCGCCCATCGCCCAATTCCACCACCAGCGCCGATCCATCGGAAAGCGCCACCGGCCCTTCCGGAATCAGAAGGCCGCTTGCCATGACCTCCATGAACCTCTCCCATGCCTGCTGCCCTGTTCGACAGTCAGGTAGAGAGGATCGATCCCGTTCGGGCAACGGCTTTCACGCGGGCGCCGACAATGCATCACAAGTCCGTACGACCGGCCTTATGGCGCCGGGACGTGCCGGCTGTTCCGCCGGATGTTTCAGTGCTGCGGACGGATGAACATGGCGGTGCCGTGGTCGGATGCGACATAAACGGGATCACCGATCTTCACCAGCTGCGGGATTTCCTCCAGCGCCAGCGGCATGCCCGTCAGCCGTCCTCGGGTTATCCGGCAGAAACTGTCCTCATCGATGCGGAAGGTGCGCTGTTCCCCCTCCTTCGTTTCCACGGCGATGGCGCAGGCGTCGAGCGCGGCGACCGTGCCGACGGTCGGGATATTGCCCGATTTCGGCATGCCGCGAATATCCATCGACAGGCGGAAATGGCGGTCGGACCGGTTGGCAAGTCCGCTATGGGGCGTTTCCAGGCTGAACACCAGCAGGTCGCCGGGTTGGTAGAGGGCGCGGCACCAGGCATCGGCCGGGATCACATCGTCGCCGATGCCTTGGGGCGGCCGGGGAAAATCATTCATCCGGGGACGGTGCAGCCCTTCGGCAACAGCCAGGCCGCCCGTCTCCTCATCGATTGGAGCGAGCGGCATCCAGCAGATTTTCAGTGGCAGCCCCTTGTTGTTGGGACCATCGCAATGGACGAAGTTGAACCGCGAGTCCGGCCGACCCGTGCCCGGCGGCAGCGCGTGATATTCGGTATTGGGCACCCAGAAGACCTCTTCCCCGAACAGCTCCTCGAAAAAGGCGCGGATCGCGGGCTCCGCGACGAATTGATCCCGCGGATAGCGGGCCAGCAGCGGATCGGTGGCCGGCGTGCCGTCGTTGCGGATCGGAAAATCGTCGAGCGGTGCGCCATTATACACAGCCGCGTCGTCGCGCGCAGGGTCGACGACTCCCAGGTCGCGCAAGACATCCAGGTAGACGGCGCGCAACCGGCCGACAGCATCCCTGTCCAGCACGTCGCGGAAGAACCAGTAGCCGTCCCGATCCCATGCCGCATCCAGCGCCGCGCGATCGCCCAGCAGATGATTGGCGGTCCTGAGCTCGCGCATCGGCGGCGTATCAGGCGAGGTGGAAGTAATCATGTCGGCCATGTCCGGTCTTCCCATAAACGTCGGGCCAGGCCGACCCGCATCCGTCCCGCGAAACAGGACGGATGCGGGGCAGCCGCCCCCTTTTTCAGAAATGATAGCGCAGGGTCACGCCATAAGTCCGCGGTAGGCCGGGCGTGTGGCTGGTGTAGCCCAGGCTGTCGAGGTTGATGAGCAGGAAGTCGTATTTCTTCTTGGTCAGGTTGTTGACATAGAGGGCGAGGTCGAAGCCCGATCCCATGACCCGGTTCCAGCTCGCGTCCAGATTCACCAGATTATAGCCCTCTGCATCCGTATAGCCCGGCACAACCGTATCGTTCCCGACATAATCGTCGGTATGATAATAGCTGATTCCGATGGACGCATCGCCCTGAGAACTGTCCAGCGGTGCGAGCAGCCGCGCGCCCAGCGTGTAGACATTGCGCGGCGCGCGGGCGAAGGGATCGTTGCTGTGGTCGCTGCCGTCCGGATAGATGAACTTCGTGAACTTCGCGTTGGTATAGGCATAGTTGGCCGACAGTTCCAACATGGGCACCGGACGGAACAATATGTCCGCTTCGATGCCCCAGATGCGCGCCTTGCCCGCATTGGTCGTGACAGTGGTGGGGGGCAAGGCCAGCGGATCGGTCAGCAACCGCTGGATGTCGTTATATTTGGCGTAATAGGCGGCCAGATTGGTGCGCAGGAACATGCCGCCCATGCGCCAGTCGGCCTTCACCCCCAATTCGACATCGTCCACCGTTTCCGGCCTGAAGGTCCGGCGCAGCCCGGCCTCGGTCGAGGCGCGGGCGCCGAAGCCGCCGGTGCGGTAGCCATGCCGGTGCGCAAGGTAGATCAGCTTGTCCTGCGCGATCTTATATTCCAGGCTGAGATTGTAGGTGACTTCGGAAAAGCTGTCGCCCACGTTCAACTCGCACTGCGAAAGCGGCACGGCGGTTTCCGGCGTCGCGGGATTATTGTCGAGGTCGCGGGTGAAACGGCATGCGGTGGCCGTGCGATTGCGGATCGTCGCCTCGCGCTTGTCTCGATTGTAGCGAACGCCGGCCGTCAGGCTCAGGCTGTCGTTGAAACGATAGGTGCCCTGCGCGAAAGCGGCGAAGCTGCGGTTGCGGCCCGCCACATCGGTATTGCTGAACGCAGCGGTGGGATAGCCGAAAATATCTTCCGGCTCGACCAGGCCCGGATCGACGCTGCCAACCGTGGAAAGACCCTGGTTGCGACCCTTTTCCCAGAAATAATAAAGGCCGGTGATCCAGTTGAAGTTTTCGGTTTCGCCCAGCAGTTGCAGCTCTTCCGAAAACTGCGCGGTCCAGTCTATCCGCTGCTGTGGATGCAACGAATTCATGCTTCCATCCATATCGTCGAAGATGTTGTCCTTGACGTGACGATAGCCGACGATGTTCTTGACCGTCAGCATGTCGTTGAGCGGAATGGTCGTGGTGTTGGCGATGTCGTGCGTCTCCACCTTGGTGAAGATGTTCGATCCATTGGCGATGCGATAGGGGCCCCGCGCCTGCTGTTCGGCCAGCAACTGCTCCAGCGGGCGATAGCCACGCGCCGCGCGGACGGCGGCGCCGTTCAGCGATCCGGTGGAACGGACCTTGGCGAGAAAGCTTGCCGTGCCGCCATCGTCTTCGTGGAAATAATTATAGACGGTCAGCGATTCGACGCCGCTGTCGTTCTTCATCAGCACGGAGGCGCGCACGCCCTCCTGCGCGGTGTCGTTGACGTTGCGGCCCAATATCTCGTCATAGACGAAGCCGTCGTCGCGCTGACGCTGGCCGGCGACGCGCACCAGTATATTGGGCGACAGGGGCACGTTCAGCATGCCCTCCACGATGAAGGTGTCCAGATTGCCGTAGGTGACGCCGACGCGGCCTTCGAAATTGTCGGTCGGCCGGTTGGGACGGATGATGATGGCGCCGCCGGTCGTGTTGCGGCCGAACAGCGTGCCCTGCGGCCCGCGCAGCACTTCCACCGATCCTATGTCGAACAGCGCGCCATTGACCCCCTGCGTGCGCGCAAGCACGATGTCGCCCATATAGGTGGAAACGGACTGGTCCGCGAGCAGGGTGAGTTCCTGTTGGCTGAGGCCACGGATCGCGAAATTGGGCAGCGAACGGCTGCCACCCTGTCCGGGAACCGACACAAGGCTGGGGACCACGCGGCTGAGGCCCGCGACATTCGAAATATTGGCGCGCTCCAGCGTAGCGCCTGACACCGCACTGACGGAGAGCGGCACATCCTGCAACCGTTCCTCGCGCCGCCGTGCCGTTACGACGATGTCGTCACTGCCGAAGGCGGCCTGCGCATGCTGGAGTTCCTGTTCGGGCGCCGCCTGCGCCGATGCAATTGCCGGAGCCGCCGAAAGCAGGCAGGCACAGGACGACATCCAGAAACTCGAAATTTTCATGACAACCTCCCCTGAAACATTGATGTTCGCTTTTGTTGTGAAATCGTGACCGCCTCGCCGCCGGGCCGGTCGGTTGCCGCGTCACAGCAGGCCGCGTTCCTCCGACGTCGGCAGATCTTCGGGCGATATGCCGGCCTCGCGCATGGCCATGATCACCGCTGTCTGGGCAGAGGCGATGCAGGGGAAGCCGACATAGGGCGTCAGTTGGACCAGCAGCCCTTCCAGTTCCTCCACCGTCAGGCCATTGGCCAGGCCGATCTTGACATGGTTTTTCAGCTCCAGCGATTGACGCGACGCAATCAGCGCGGCGATGACGGCTATGCTCTTTTGCTTGCGGTTGATGCCTTCATGCCGCCAGGCATCGTGAAAGGCCCAGCCTGCCGCCATGCGGGTAATATCCGACCCGAAACGGTCCGATGTCGCGGTTTCGTTGAAGGCGCCGCCGAAGCGTTCGCCCATGACGCCAGTGATGAAGGCGACGCCCGATTCCTGTTTTTCATCCAGTTGGCTCATTGATTCGGTCCTTCTGTTCCCGCGTCGGCCGCCAGTTCCGCTTCGGCCAGGAAATGCGCGGCAATGGGGCCGATCCGCGTGACGCCACCGTCCACGGGCAGCAGAACGCCGGTGATGAAGCGCGCATCGTCGCTCGCCAGAAAAGCCACTGCCCTGGCGATGTCCCAGGCATCCCCTTCGATGCCCAGCGGCGCGATGGCCCGGCGCAATGTACGCAGACCTTCGGGCAGAACATGCATGGCATGGGGCGTCATGATATGGCCGGGCGCAACCGTGTTGACGCGGATGCCATCGCGGCCATGCAGGACGGCGATTTCGGCGGCAAGTTGCGCCATCGCCGCCTTCGACGGGCCATAGGCTATCGATCCATGGGCCCGCATCCCTGCGATGGAGGAAATGTTGACGATCGATCCCCCGCCCGCCGCCTTCATGGCCGGTACGGCATGACGGATCATCAGCATCGCGCTTTTGAGGTTGACGTCGATGACCCGCGTCCAGCCGCTCTCGTCCGCCGCGTCCAATGCAACGGGATCGGATATGCCGACATTATTGACCAATATGTCGAGCCGCCCGGTATGCGCGACCGCCTGCTCCACGAAATGGCGGCAGTCGGCATCGACCGTGACATCGCCGGCCAGCGTGAAGGCCTGTCCACCGGCAGCATCGATGCGGCGGCGCGTTTCCTCCGCGCTTTCCCTGTCGCGGTCGACCAGCGCGACATGCGCGCCCTCCCCCGCCAGCAGCATCGCGATGGCGCGGCCGGTGCCGATGCCGTCGCCCTGGGTTCCCGCACCCGTGACGATGGCCGAACGCCCCTTGAGGCGTGGATAGAATTTAGTGGGTTGCGGCATGGATCAGGCCCGGTCCTGCCCAGGCCCATCACGTGTCGGAAGACATGAAAATGCCGTCTCGGGCGCGCCTGTTGCGCGCCCGGCCATTTGCTCGATCATGCGAAACTCTCCCAATGGCCAAGTCCATGGCCTATTTTCTATGCATGCATCATGCGACTCTCCTGGCACTGGCGTCAGGTGCGGTTTTGACATCATGACGGGGGTAAATTACCATCCTGTATGGCTCGCGATATTGCAGTGATCGGATTTGACGGCGCATGTCTCGCCAGTATCGGCTTGTTCCTGGATCTGTTCGGCCAGATGCGCCTGCGCGTGGCGGATCAGTTTCGAACAAGAGACGACATCGGCATGCACACACGCGCCAAATTGTTGGGACCAAGCCCAAGGCCAATTCAGGTCCTGGGCGGATGGAAGTTGCAAGTGGAAGACGGGCTGGAGGCAAGGCCCCATCTCTATATCCACGTGCCCGACTTCTATTGTCCGGAGAAAGAGACGCCGGAATATCTTGCCAAACTCCATTCCGTGATCGACTGGCTCCGCAGTCAATATGCAGGCGGCGCGCATCTGTCCGCCACTGGGCGGGGAATAGAATTGTTGGCGGAGGCGGGGCTGACGGGCAATGGGCCCGTGCCGGTGACGCGAGGCGCAGCCGCGGAATTCCGCAGGCGTTATCCGCATATCCGCGTCAACACGACGGACCCCATTGCCGAAGTCGACCGGATCATGATGGCCCGCGGTATGACGCACGAAATGAGCCTGCTCACCCGCCTGATCGGCAGGCTGTTGTCACCGACCATGGCAGGGACGCTGGCGGACGCGATGGGCATGGAATCGGACCGGCCCGGCCTGTCGGACGATCCCCTGGTGGCAGCGGCGCAGATGTGGCTTTCCGAACGGGCGTCGCGCGGGCTGCATATCGGCATGCTCGCGACGCATCTTGCGGTGAGCCCGCAGACACTGATCCGCCGGTTCCGCGCGAAGCTGGGCATGACGCCGCGGGACTATCTGCGGCTGGTGCGGATGCGCAGCGCGCAGTCGCAGCTACGCGATACCGATCGCCCGGTTTCGCAGATCGCGACGCTGATCGGCTATAACGATCTCAAATCCTTCCAGCAGGCGTTCCGCCACCATAGCGGGATGAGTGCGAGCCATTATCGCGCCCTCGTCCGGAACGGCGGCGATCCGCTTCCCTCCCCATCCGGCGCGGCGGGCGGCTCCGATTTCGCGATGCCACTGATATTGTGCTGAAGCTGCGGATAATGCATGCGAATGGGGGACCGGCAGATGGCCGATCCCCCGATCGATCAGAACTGGACGCGGAATTCGCCGCCCATCGTCCTTGGCGGTTGCAGATAGGTCGCCGCCTGGGGATAGGGCTGCGACGCATTGAGCGCATTGCCCGCAGGGAATAGCTGGCCCAGATCGACATGGTTCAGCAGGTTCTTGACCCAGAAGGCCAGTTCGCCTTTCACCCCGTTGCCAAGCGGGATTTCGGAGATGCCCGTGCGCATATTGATGCGGTTGGTGAAAACGCCGGGATTATAGCGCGGCGAAGGCGAAGCGGCGGTTCCGGTCGAATTGACCACCGTCAGCAGCTTGTAGGGCGCGCAACATGTCATTTTCGAGCTGCGCGTCCAGTCGAAATGGATGTTGAAGACGCCGGGGTCGAGCGGCCGGCTGAAGTCCACGGAAACGGAGCCGGCATGTTTGGCCGCGCCTACGCCCAGCAGTTGGAGGAAGGATGCGCCGGGGTGGGCCGCCATATCGGCGGGCGATACGACCAGGGCGCCGGCACAATTGCCGGCCGGGGCCGCCGCGCACGGACCCGACGACAGGATGCTCGTCCCATTGGGTTTGAACGTGGTCAGTGTCCGCGGATCGATCCCGATCAACCGCTTGTTGCTGTCGACATAGGTATAGTTCGCCGCCAGGCTCAGCCCCGGCACGATCCGGGCGCTCAATTCCACTTCCAGCCCCTTTGCCCTGTAGGGAACGGTGACGTTGAACGTGTCGGAAATGCTGGGGTTCGTTGCCGGGCTGGTCTGAATGGATTGTTGCTGATCCTCGACCTTATATTTGAAGGCCGCGATGTTCAAGGTCACGCGCCTGTCGAACCATTGGGACTTCATGCCGATTTCCCAGGACTTCAAAACTTCGGTGCCATAGGCGGTGAACACCTGCGAACGAACATTGGCGCCGCCATCCCGGAAGCCGGAGGCATAGCGGACATAGGTGTTCATGTCCTCGGTCAGCTTGACCTTGGCCGTGAAGGCGGGATCGACGCGCTTTTCCTTCGCCTCGTTGCGCAACTGCGTCGGCAGGATCACACCGTTGAAGATGTCGCGCCGGGCCCTCTTGGTGTCGTCGCTGTAACGCAGGCCCGCGGTCAGTTCCAGCCGCTCTTCCAATATGGGCGGCGTCCAGCTTGCCTGACCGTAGGCCGCATAGGCGTTCGTCTTGGAAAATTGGCGGATGAAGCCGCCATTGGGCGCGAAAGGACTGTAATAGGGCGCGCGGCTGGGGCCACCGCCCGGCGTGCAGGGCGCTCCCGCTATGCCCGCCGGACAATTGGTGGAAAAGCCGGAATCACGCTCATCCTGCACATCTTCGTAGAAATAGATGCCGCCGACCGTGACGTTGAAGCTGGACGTCGTGTAGATCGCCTGAAGTTCCTGGCTGAAAACCTTGGAATCCAGATAATTGCTGGCCCATGCCTGCACGGGCGACGTTCCCAATGACGTAACCGCCCCGCCATAGTTGATGGAGCGACGCAATCCGGTGATCGACTTCAGCGTCAGCGCGTCGCTGGCGCCATAGGTCAGGTTCAGCACATGACCGCGATTCTTCGTGATGAAATAGAGCGAGGGAATCGCGAAGGGCGCTCTGTCGGGATATTTGTCGAGATCGAGCGGAAACTGCTGATAGCGTCCTCCATCGGTCGTGAAGATCGTGGCCGGGCCTGTGGGCGGCACGGTGATGCCGCCATTGGGGTTCTCGATCGTGCCGATATTGGGAGATACCAGGATTTGCGGAAAGGCCTGATCGTCCTTTGCCCAGACATTGTCATAGGCATAGAAGATGTTGAGATCGCCGAAATCGCGTTCCACCGCAACCCTGCCGCCATAGGTCTTGAGCTGGCGGAAGTCCCTGTCATAGTCTCCAGTCTTCCAGTGAAAGGATGAATAAGGGCTTGAAACGGGGGTTATGTTTTGCAGGAGAGCGCTCTTGACGTTCCGGAAATACCCACCCCGCTTGCGGTACATGCCCGACAACTGAATACGGAATCCCGCGATTTCCGGCATGTCTAGACGCCCCTTGAGCTCATAGGCATCGAAATTGCCGATGCCGGCGCGGAAGTCTCCTCCCAGCACGCCGCTTGGCCGGCGGGAAACGATCTGCACAACGCCCGCCTCCGCATTGCGGCCGAACAACTGTCCCTGCGGCCCACGCAGCACCTCGATGCGTTCAGGCGTGATAAGGTCGAGCGCGCCGCCCTGGGCTCGCGGAATGTTGATGCCGTCGATATAGAAGGCCACGGCATTGTCCTGCGTGCCCTGGGACGCATCCGATGTCCCATAGCCGCGCATCTGGAGCGCTACCCCGGTCTCGGTGCCGTTGAGCGGATAGGAAGTAAGACCGGCGATCTTGCCCGGCCCCAGATCGTTGAGATTTTCGATACCCCGGCTGCGCAGCGTGTCTCCACTCAGCGCGGTGACGGCAAGCGGCACTTCCTGCAGTCGCTGTTCGCGCCGTGTGGCGGTCACGACGATGTCTGCATCTCCAGCCGTGGCGCGGCCGCCCTGATCCTGCGCGCTGGCAAGAGAGGGCATGGACAGGGCGGACAGGGCCGCACTGGCGAAAAGAAGCTGCTTTTTCATGGACGTCTCTCCCTATGATTTTGTTCTATGAGCGAGCGATGCGAATGCGCCTCCCGAACGGTTCCAAGGATGCACGGGAACCCGGCGCGCGTGATCCGGAGCAGGCGGAAGCATGCCGAGACAAAGAAAGCACCTGCCCGCATCGCGAACGATGAGGCAGGCGGATCATGTCCGGAAATATGGCCAGGCGCCGCGCAGATCGCATCGTCCCTCCCCTTCGGACAGAACATCCGCCGTTCTCGCGGTCTGGATGCCGGCGGCTTCAACCGCCTGTCCTTGATCCGGCATATCAGCGCCAGAACGGTGCAAGGCTAACTACGGCGCATATTGCATGCAAGTGCGCCTACATAGATCGTATTTGTGATCTCTCCGACCATGGCCTCGGACGGAAAAAGCCGGTTCAAGGCTCGATCGAGTTTTTACAGCGGTTGGGCACCAACAAGTGGCGGCTCAAAGCGCATCTGCGATGATCAGGCTGAATCGATCTGTGAAGACCCTGCGACCTTCCGCTCAATCGACCGCGAAGCGCCGGTCATAAGCAGCCTGGCGGCGCGCGATCTGTGCCTGCCTTTGCCGAGGCGTCACCTTCGCAACCGCTGGCGGCAAAGCCTCCTCAAGCCGCGCCAACGCCACTTTCCGGCTTTCGATCGACGGGGCTTCCGCACCGGGATCGGGGAACCCCTGCCAACGGTGCAGGACCAGCACATCATGCAGCCCGCATGGATTCAGCCAATTATGCACGCCGGGATCCGCCATGGAGAGGACATAGGTGAAGCGTCCGTCCGCATCCGGCGCCATTTGCGCATTGGTCAGGCTGATCTGCCTGTCGCGATTGGGCAGGCTGCGCAACCACAGGTCATGCAGGACGATGTCGCGATAGGTTGCGCCCGCCGCATTGGCCGTGATGATGACCGCTTCATCCTCGCGCAACGTGAAGTGGCCCAGGCTGCCCTGCTGGGTCACCAGTCCGCCCACAGACCCCGCTCCCTCGGGCGGCGTCATCATCTGTGGGCCGTTGAAGAACAGACGCTGGGCATAATAGGCATAGAATACATCGGACAGGATATTGCGAATGGCTGTAGCGGCCAGTTCATCTTCCGTCAGCGGGGGTCGCGTCGGCGGGTCGAGCCTGCGCACCTGCAACGCATCGGGCTGCTGCCGTTCCCAATCCCCCATGGAATCGCGGATGAAGAGGTAGAGCGTTCCTGCCGGTATCAGGAGATGATTCCGCCGTTTCCCGGCAGGCATATCATCCAGGGTGAGCCTGTACCGGCCGTCCTCGTCAATCTCCATGTCAAGTTGTTCGAGCGATACCAGCGTCGCGGACGTGGTGCTGTTGCTGACCAGTTGGAAAGTGACGTAAGTGGACGGTTCGACCTGCCTTTGCCCCGTCAATTCATAGCGTCCGCCAGCC
Organism: Sphingobium sp. RSMS; assembly: GCF_005406185.4. Classification (NCBI taxonomy): domain Bacteria; kingdom Pseudomonadati; phylum Pseudomonadota; class Alphaproteobacteria; order Sphingomonadales; family Sphingobiaceae; genus Sphingobium; species Sphingobium sp. RSMS. The sequence continues at coordinate 538,890 of NZ_CM191258.1, forward strand.
GCGACGGGAATGATGCGATAGGCGTTGTTGGGATTGTCTCCACCCCATTTCGCGCCGGGTACCTTATGTCCGAACCATTGGCCGCCTTCACTATATACACGCAATATGCGGGGATGATTGGCATCCGTATTGGCAGCAACCAGCGTGCATTTGAAACAATAATCGGAAACATGGTCGTCGAACAGCGCCATCTGGTCGGCAGGCATGAGCCTGTCCGTCACGCGCCGCCACATGATCTCCGCACGGGCGCGAGCCGCCCTGACGTCCGGCCGCTCGAACAGCCGCATGGCGAGCCTCTCGAGATCGCGCTGGTCGACATTGGCCACCGGATTGGCGGCGGACAGAAAATAATCGCCAGTGTCGAGGGGCATCACATCCTTCTCCCATGCAGGCCCGGCTATCACCAACCGGATCGACCGTCATATAGAACGATCGTTCTTATATCTGGTTTTAAGCCGCCAATTTATGAAGATATGATGCACTTGGTAAACTAGTTCCGTCAAGCTCTGGCTTCACCGCGGGGCGCGACGCCAATATCTTCGGACCCGACGCATCCTGTGGCTGCTCAGGCCACTGCCCCCTCCCCCGCATCCGCCGCATGCGGTTCTCCGCTTTCCTTCGCCTTGGCGGGCATGCGCACCAGCGGATAGAACACCTCCTCCGCCCAATGGGGCTGCGCACCGGGCACTCCATAGCGCCAGGGCCGCCCCTGCGGAATGTGCAGCGTTCCGAAAATCCAGTCGAGAAAAGCGAAGGTGACTGCATAGTTGCGATAGGATGCGCCGTCCTTGCCATAGCCATGATGGCTATGATGCATGCCCGGGCTGATCAGCAGATGCTCGATCGCGCGAAACAAGGTGCCGAAACGCGGATGTCGCCGGATGGCGTCATCCCAGCGAAAATGGCTGTGGGTGATGAGGTTCCAGCAGAAGATGGTGAGAATGACGAGGCCCACCGCGATCCCCTGCCCCAGATAGACCGCAAAGCCCGTAATCCATGCGGTCGGCACGACGAACGACCAGAACAGATTGATGCGCTGTGTCACCAGCACGTTCATGTACCGCCCCGCATGATGTGTCCGGTGTATCTTCCATAACCAGCGAAGCGTCGGTCGGCGCTGCCCCTCATGCGCCCACCGATGTCCCCAGTAGAAGGCGAATTCCACCAGCAGGAACAGGCTGACATAGGAGGGCAGCAAGGGAAGGTGGGCGAGCGCACCCTTCCCCTGCGGCAGCAGCAGCGCGGCCGCGCCAGCGATCAACAGCCCGGCCAATATTCGCGTGACCAGCGGATTGAGCAGGGCGCACAGGCCAAGCACCAATATATCGTCGCGACGATAAATGCCGCGATGGCGGCCCATGAGAATTTCCGTTGCCAGGACGATCGCCGTCACGGCAAGCACCGGACCATAATAGGACATTGTTTCTCTCCTTGTCCGGCAATTTAGGCTGGCTTCGGGGAGGCTTCCAATTCATTGACAGTGTGATTTCGATGAGTTCAGCACATGGACATCCGTAAACTTCGCCATATCGTCGCATTGAGTCAGGAACGGCACTTCGGCCTGGCCGCAGACCGCCTTGGCGTGACGCAATCGGCTCTAACGCGCAGCATCCAGGCGGCCGAGGCGGAAATCGGCCTGCGCCTGTTCGACCGCGGGCGCGACGGCGTATATCCGACGCGCGCCGGCGAAGCGCTGTTGGCTGACGCGGTGCCGCTGCTCCGCCAGATGGCGAATCTTGAACGCAATATGGCGCTGCTTTCCGACCGCAGGTCGGGGGAAGTATGTTGCGGTTTCGGCCCCCTCGCCGCTGCATTGCTGTTGGAGACCATGCTGTCCCATGTCGCCCGCGATCATGGCGGCCTGAGGGTGCGGACGAAATTGGGCGATGTCGGGGAACTCCAGGCGTTGCTCCAGGAAGGGGAACTGGACTTTGCCGTCCTGGCCCATGTCCTTGTGGAAGACCGGCCTGACCTCAGCTTCAGGCGCATTGGCCGGACGCGGTTGGGCGCGTTGGTGCGACGCGGCCATCCCCTTGCCGGCCGCACGGTGGGGGAGGAGGACATCGCAGGCTATCCCATCATCGGCGGAACAGGCGGCAGCCCGATCTACGCGCCCACGATCAGTTGCGACAATTTCGAGATTGCGGGCCTGGTTACACTGGCAAGCGACGCTGTCTGGATCACGGCGGAGGCTTTGGCCGACGATCGATACGCGCTTATTCATGGTCTGCCAGTCGCTCAGCCGCTGGAGTTGGTGGTGGCATCCCTCGCTCGACGTACATTATCGGTCCAGGCGCTGTTGCTGATCGATCTGATCGTCGCGGCCCTGCGACACCGATCGGCCTAGAGCCAATCGACATTCAGAAGATGACGAGCCGAAAATGGTGGTTTTCCGTGACCCGGCGCGCAGCCTACTCAAAGTAGGTGAGCACCGGAAGCACGGAAAAGCGTCATTTGCAGGCCATCAGGGCTGAATGTCGATTGGCTCTAGGCGGAACTGCCCCAGTCGACCCGGCTTTGCAGGAACTCCGCCACGGCGCGGACGGCCTGACGCTTCATGCGATCCTGGGGAATGAAGAGCTGGACGTCGACGCTTTCCCGGTTCCACTCCGTCAATACCGGCTTCAGCAGACCCGATGCCAGTTCCGGAGCGACCAGCATTTCCAGCGTCTGGGCTATGCCGACTCCGGCGACCGCTGCGGCGGCTATGGCGTCACCATGATTGAAGGTGGCGACGCTGGCTGGGCGTAGCGACCGCCGCTCCTTTCCGCGAACGAATCGCCATTGACCAACCGGCCGATCGACCGTGGCGTAAAGCACGCAATCATGATCGTGAAGATCGTCAGGCGTCACCGGTTCGCCGCGACGCGCCAGATAATCGGGCGAAGCCACCTGCACGAAACGGGTACGGCCCAGATTGACGACTTCCCCCTTCCCTTCCGCCGGTACGCCGACGCGGATGAGCAGGTCGAACGCTTCGGGCCGGAACATCATGCTGCGGTCCCCGACGCTAAGGTCAAGGACGATGCGAGGATGAAGGGCGCGCAACTGCGACAGGGCCGGCACGACGAAGCGCAGGCCGATCGCGCCCGGCGCGTCCAGCGCGACGCGGCCACTAGGGCCCATGTCGCTCATCCGCATCCGGCTTTCGGCCTGTTCCACCGCTTCCAGAATGGATCGCGCTTCTTCCAGAAACAAATGGCCCTGAGGGGTGAGGGCGAAGCGGCGTGTCGTCCGGTGGATCAACCGCGCGCCCAGCCGGTCTTCCAGCCGGGCCAGATGGGTGGAAACCATGGTCGGGGAAAGAGCCAGCCGCTCCGCGGCACGGACGAAGCTGCCTGAATCCACGATCGCTACGAATACTTCCAAACCCGTCAGCCGATCCATGATTATCTCTCATCATTGCATAATGCGTCTCGAACTGTGGTGATTATCCGCTCAGATAGCAATGCTAGAAAGGAGGCGACTTCAATAATAAGCTGAGAGGAAGCATGGCCTATCCGCGCCTGTTCGATCCGTTCCGGATCGGCAATCTGACGCTCAAGAATCGCATCGCCATGGCCCCGATGGAAACGCATCTGGGCGAACCCGACGGCGGCGTGAACGAAGCGATCATCGCCTATTACCGCGAGAGGGCGCGGGGCGGCGCCGGCCTTATCATCACGGAATTCACCTGCGTCGACGCGGAAACCGGCTTCAGTTCCAACGTGCCGCAATTGCGGTTGGACAATGACCGGTTCAAGGCCGGTCACGCGCGACTGGTCGCCGCCATTCACGCGGCCGGAGCGAAGGCGGTCATCCAGATTTCGCACGCGGGGCGACAGACCAAGGAAAGCGTGATCGGCCGCCAGCCGGTCTCATCCAGCGCGATTCCTCTTAACAGCATCTATATGAACGCCGTGCCCCGGCCGCTGGAGGATGAGGAAATCCACCACATCATCGGGCGTTATGCGAATACGGCGCGGCTCGCCATGCTCGCGGGCTATGACGGCGTGATGCTGCATGGCGCCCATGGCTATCTGATCCAGCAATTTCTTTCCCCGCTGATGAACCATCGTGACGATGAATGGGGCGGCGATTTCGAACGCCGGCTGCGCTTTCCCACCGAAGTCATCAAGGCGGTGAAGGCGCAGATCGGGAACAAGCCGCTGATGTACCGGATGTCCGTGGTGGACGGCGTTGAAGGCGGCATCACCATCGAGGACAGCGAGAAGATTGCTCCGCGTCTTTGCGAAGCCGGTGTGGATGCCGTCGACATCAGCTGGGGCTTTCTGGAAAGCGCCCATCTCATCCTGGAGCCGATGTCGGTCGAGGAAGGGGATCGCCTGCCCTATGCCCGCCGCATCCGGGAAGCGACCGGCAAGCCGGTAATCACCGCAGGCGTGATGCGCTGGCCCGACAAATGCGAGCAGGCAGTGATCAATGGCGACACCGACATCGTGTCGCTGGGTCGCGCGCTGCTGGCCGATCCGATGTGGCCGATCAAGGCGCAGCGCGGATTGGTCGACGACATCCGGCCATGCACCTCCTGCAACTGGTGCATTCGCGAACTGGCGCAAAGTCGGTCGGTCGCCTGCGCGGAAAACCCCCGTTGCGGCAAGGAGACGGAAGCGGAACTGGAGCGCTTCGCCAATGGCCTGAAGGCGGCGGTGATCGGCGCGGGTCCGGGCGGCATGGCCGCGGCCCTGCTTCTTGATCAGGTCGGCTTTGCCGTCACCCTGTATGAAAAGCGCCAGCGTCTGGGCGGCAATCTTATCACCTCGGCCGTTCCTCCCGGAAAGGACAAGCTGTTCTGGTATCATAAATTCCTGCTGAACCGGGTCGAACGCAGCACCATCACCGTGCGCGTCGGGACGCAGGCGACGCGGGAGGTGATTGAAGAGGACCAGCCAGACGTCCTGATCCTCGCCAATGGTTCGCGGCTGGCGCCGCTTGACCTTGCGAACTGGGGCAATTTGCCGACCGCGCCGGCCTATGAAGTGCTGATGGGCGAAACGGATGTCCCGCCATCGACCCCTGAACGGCCGATCGTCATCTATGGCGGAGGTGAAACGGGAACGGAGACAGCGGAGTATCTGGCGCAGGACGGACATCATGTGCTGCTTGTCACCCGTTCCGACGCCAAGTTCCTCGCCCGCAACGCCGAAGTGCTTTACCGTGGCGCTCTGTTGCAGCGGCTGCATGGCAATGCGGCCATCCGCATCCTCGACAACACGACGCTGCATGCCGTCGATGGCGAGCATGTCACGCTCTCCGGCGATGGCGCACTGACGGATCAGCCGGCCGCGGCCCTGCTGCTGGCCCATGGTCTGGTGCCCGACAGCGAATTGCCGGACGCTCTCACCGGTCTCGACATTCCGATGATCCGCATCGGTGACGCCGCGCAGGTTGCGCGGATCGGTGAAGCGGTGCGCGACGCCTATCGCGCGGTGCAGGATCTGCGCCGCCTCATCCTGCAACCGGAGCCGATCGCATGCTGAACATCGCCACCACCATCGAACGCCGCCCGCTCGATGCACCTTTCGGACTGGAAATCGTCGGCGCGGACCTGACCCGCGATCTGGACGGCGCGACCCGGAAGGCGATCCATGATGCATGGATCGACGCGGGAATCCTGCTCTTCCGCGACGTCCGCAACGACGACATGGCGCAGATGCGCCTCAGCACCATCTTCGGGGAAATGGAACCCGCAGCCACGGCCGATCTGAACGATCCCGTCAATCAGTTCATGATGACGCTGGCCTATGATCCGCAGGACCCCTCGGGCCGCCCCAACCCCTTCTATCGCGTGGATGGCATCGATCGCGCAGGCTGGCTGGGCTGGCATTGGGATCAGAGCTTCATGCCCACAATCGTGCGCGGCGCCGTGCTGCGCATGACGGAACCGGCCCGCACCATGGGGGAAACCGGCTTCATCGACGCGATCCAGGCCTATGACCGGCTGTCGCCGGACATGCAGAAACGCATCGAGGGGCTGGAGGTCGTTTACGAATTCAACCCCGATTTCTGTTCCGGTCAATTCGGCTTCCCCACTGACATAGAACGCCTTGATGTCGGCGCGACGGTCAAGCCAGGATCGCATTACAATTTCCCGCCTGTCGTCCATCCGCTGGTGATCACCCAGATGGAAACGGGCCGGAAGGTGCTGAAACTCTCGCCCATGCATGCCCGCTATGTGCTGGGCATGGAAAGGGCGGAAAGCGATGCGCTGCTGACAGAGCTGGCGGCGCATCTGGGTGATCCAGCCCATGCCTATTTCCACAAATGGCAGGAAAACGACATGGTCGTCTGGGACAATTGGCGGATCGTGCATTCCGCCAATGGCGTTCCGCTCGACTGCAAGCGCAGCGCCCGCCGCACGACCATTGCCGGCGACTATAAGGTCGGGCGCTATCTCGACCCAACACTCGATCGGGACCGCGAAGTGAAGCGGCTGGTGGACTGAACGATGGCGGAGCCGTTACTGACCGGCGCGACGATGCCGGTCAGCGACGATGGCCATGCATCATGGATATGATCTATCCGCCGGACGAAGGAATGCCGAACGGCATCAGGACCAGCCGCGGAGGAACCTTCCGGCGATTTCCCGCGCCCGCCCTTCGCGGTGGACGAAGCCAATATCATCGACCATCACCCGAAATCCCTGGGTGATGAGGCCTTGCAGGTCGAAGGCGGCGTCCTGCGGATCGCCCGGGCGCAGCACGCCGTCCGTCATCAGCCGTTCGAAATAATCGCTGATCGGCCGGAAGCCCTCATAGGCATTGGCAAGCAGCATCGCGCCCAGATGAGGAAAGTCGCGCCGTTCCGCCACCGCGATCTGGAGCAGGGTCCGCCCCATCGGGCGGCATATCGCGACCTCCGTATAGGTGGCGACGAACCGCTCTATCGTTCCCAAGGGGTCGGCCACATCCAGTTCCAGCGCCCAGAGACCGGACCGCACCGCTTCCATGCTGCGATGGATCAGCGCGGTGAACAGCCCTTCCTTGCTGCCGAAACGGCGATAGATGGTGGTCTTGCTGACACCCGAACGCTCGACCAGCCGGTCCAGGCTGGTGCCGCCGAAGCCCGTCAACGCGAACTCCTCCAGCGCGATGTCGAGCAGCCAGTCGATGCGCCGGTCGACCTCCGCGCGCGGCAGCCGACCGCCCTGCCAGCGCTTCCCTGCCTGTCCTGTCGTCATGGTTTCGCCGCTCATCCTGCGCGGATAACCCGGCGCGCCGCGCAAACCAAGGGGCAGTCCGCGCCGGTTCGCGAAATCGCTCCTGCGGGAAGCGCCACCGCCATTATCGGCGCCCTTCAATGGCGTTGGAGCGCGCGCTTGGCCTCTGGCGTGATGGTATAGACCGCTTCGCGCTGCGCCCCGCGATTGGGATGATCGACCCGATACCCCTGATAGTGGCGGCGCAAAAGGCCGGCGCGGACCAGGTCCGATACGACCCGGCTCACATTCGTCCGTCCCGATCGCAATATTCGCGACTGAACTTCCTGTTCGAGCTGCCGTTCCACCTCTTCGGGATCGGCCATATTGCCCGGACGCGACATCAGATCGGCGTGAACCGCATCGATCATGGCGCGACGCCGACAATCCCGTTGCGCGAGAGGCGCCAGCGCCTGGCAAAGCCAGTCACGGACCGGCACCCTCCCCTTGCCGCTGCCGACATAAGGTCCCACGCTGTCGTTGGAACCCGCTTCCTGAGCGATCAGCTTCAACACCAGCAATGCATAGCGGGGCCGCTTCGACACCGTCGATATGCGTTCGACAAGATCGGGAAGCGCGGACGTCACGGGCAGCGATGGCGGCCGGGACGCCGCCGGTGATTGCTCGAAGAGATCAGGCTGGTGGAACATATGTGGAATCTAGCACATGCTGAGTCCGTGTGAATCCCCCTCTGCGGCGATCTTCCAACAAAAAGCACGGATGACACTTTACCCGGCAAGCGCGTGGGATTTCGCGGTCCATTGCCATTTCCTGGGGCTCGATCTGAACGGCCAATGGTCGTGACCTGCCCGGTGCCGCGAAGAATGCTCTTCCTTTCCGAAAAATCAGCCGTGACACTTAATCCCCCGCGCGCGAATTCGGTAAAGTGTCACACATGCCATTCAGCATGGTTCCCATTCTTCGAGAGGTTCGCGACGGCTTTTCTGCACGATGATCTAATATAGTTTTACGCGATAACGGATTTGCCGGAACGGCCGTGAAATCGGGTCGTTGCAGAATAAACCAGCCATCAGGGGTGAAGATGTTATGAAAATGGCTCCCGCGTTTCTCATTGTCGCACTGGCCGCATGTGCGCCTTCCGATCAGGGCGATTCCGGTGATTCCACTTTCGCGCCGAGCAACACGACCGCAGGCACGGTGCCCGACGGCATTCCCGGCGAAGGCCCCGGCAGCGCCATGACGGATGGCGAGACCAGCACGCGGGGCGCCGTTTCCGCCAGCGACAGTCCCACGGCAACGCAGGGATCTTCAGGTTCCTCCGCGGCACAAAATGGGTCCGGGCGATAACGCGCCTTATCGGAAGAGCGAAATCTTCGCCGCCAGATCGTTTCGGATCGTCGTGGCGGCGACGCCCCCCTCCCCCATGGCATGGCTGATCTGGTCCAGGCCCTTGGCCACGTCGCCGGCCGCATAAAGGCCCGGCACGCTCGTTCGCTGATGGTCGTCGACGATGAGGCAGCCGTCGTCCGTCGCTTCGGCCTCCAGCATCACCGCCAGTTCCGACCGGATGATCGAGCCAAGCGCCGGATAAACCGTGTCATAGGCTTGCGCCCCATTCGGCGTCGGCACCGATATGCTTTCGCCATCGATGCGCAGCGGTTCGCAAGGACCGTTCACCAGGGCGATGCCCGCCTCCTCCAGTCTTACCCGCTGGTCGGCGGACAGTTCATGATCGCCCTCAGGTGAAATCAAGCTGATGTCGGGGGAATAGGTGCGCAGGAACATCGCTTCGTTCGTCCCGCGCGTGCCCGTTCCGATGACGGCGATACGCCGGTCGGTGACTTCGTAGCCGTCGCAGATCGGACAATAGCGCAACAGCCCCTGCCGAAGCGCGGCATCGTGCACATCGGGCGATATGGGCGGCGCATTGTTCACCACGCCGGTCGCCAGCAGGACGCTGCGCGCCTGCCAGGTTTCGGTCCCGACATGCGCCAGGAAAATATCGCCGTCCTTCTCCAGTCCCGTCACCAGCCCTTCCGTCACCTCACCGCCGAATTCCGCCGCCTGCCGGCGCATGAGCGCGAGCAGCTCCCGGCCCGATATGCCGCCGGGATAGCCTGCATGATTGCGGGTATGCGGGATCAGCGCAGCGCGGCTGTTGCCCGCGTCCACGATCCTGATCCTCAAATGGAAGCGGGCCAGATAGATGGCCGCCGTAAGGCCGGCGGGGCCAGCGCCCACGACGAGGCAATCCAGGGGCTTCGTCATTCCGCTAACGCCCGGGCTGCCGGCGCGGCGTCAGCAGGCCGAGTAGCAGAACCCCGGCCGCCACACCCGCGCCGGTAGCCAGGGCGGCCTTCCGCCGTTCCGTCGCGGGTTTGCGGAACCCGCCGTCGATACCGCCGCTGTCCCGTGGCGGATCGAACAGATTGCCGCGCGTGACCGGCGCGCGTTCCGCAGAGGCAAAATAGCGCCCGAAGGCCAGATTCCCGATCCGGCTGAGCAGCGAGGGCGCAAATGGATGGGCGAACCGCACGGCCCAGGTCGGCGTCCCCAGCAGCAGGCTGTCGCGGGGCCGGTCCGCCAGGCGCACCACGGCGGCCGCCACCCTCCTTGGATCGAGTATGGGCGGCGGGGCGGTCAGCGCCTTGCCGGTATAATTGCCGGCGTGGTGTAGCGCGGGCGTATCGACGAAGGCCGGATAGACGTCGCAAATATGGATGTCCGGCCATTCGGTCATTTCCGCGCGCAATGCGTCCGAAAAGCCGCGCAGGCCGAATTTGCTCGCCCCATAGGCGGCGGCATAGGGCGTGCCGGTCAATCCGCCTAGCGAGATCATGTTGACGAAAATGCCGTGCCGCTGGGCCATGAAGATCGGCAGCACCGCATGGGCGTCGTTCATATGGCCGATGAGGTTGGAACGGATCGTCCGTTCGTGCACCTCCATCGGGACGTCCACGAACTTGCCGACGGCTCCGACGCCGACATTGCTGAACCAGAGGTCGATCGACCCGCAAAAATCGCGCGCCGACCGGGCGAGCTGACGCACTGCATCCGCATCCGCCACGTCGAGCGGTACGACCAACACCTCCGCCCCGGCCCTGCGGCACGTCTCCGCCACGGCTTCCAGCGCCTCGCCATCCCGTGCCGCGAGGACCAGCTTTCCTCCCCGGGCTGCGAACGCCTGTGCCGTGGCCTGGCCTATGCCGCTCGACGCGCCCGTGATGACGATATGGGTGCAGGGCGTTCGCATGCCCCCGCGGCTCTTGTTCATGATCGCTCCTGTCAGCCTGTTCACCGATAAGCGCGAGAACGGGACTCCCGTTCCTGATCCTGGTTCCGAAAGCCGATTTTCCTTGCCATGGGTTAGGCCGCGTGGACGAATTCGGAATGTGGGGAAATGGCCAGTTGCGGGGCACGTCAGTTGCGCCTCGTGAAGATGGCGGCGACCAGCGCGATGCGTTCGACATCGCGATAGGCCGAGCTTTCCAACTCTTCCCCGAATATGTCCGGGTCGATTTCGCTATAGCACAGGGTGCAATCCCGGCTTTCCGCCAGCGCCGACAGCCTTGCGCACAGGGCGTCCGCCCCGCCGACGATGGCGCTGCCGGTGTAGAGCAGCAGGCGACCCTCCCGCTTCAGCCGGGACAAGGCGCTTTCGGCCATCCTCCAGGCCACGGCTGCGCCATGCCCGTCCCCGCCGTCGCGATAGGCGCGGCCCTGCCGATCCCTGATATAGGGCGGATTCGCCACGATCAGGTCGAAATCGCCCGCCACCGGGTCCAGCGTGTCGGCCAGCACATAGCCGGCGCCGAACCCGGCCACGCCCGCGTTGATCCGCGCGAAACGCAGGGCGGATGCGTTGATGTCGGTCATGACAATGCAGGCCTGGGGGCATGAGCGGGCAGCGGCGATGGCGCCGACTCCGGTACCGGCGCCCATATCCGCGATCCGCGCCCCGCGCCGCGCCGGGCGCATCGCAAGCTCCTGACGGATCAAGCGCGCGAACCGGTAGCTGTCCGGGCCGAAGAACACGGCATCGCGATCCACCGTGGGGTAGCTGGAATGAAGGAACAGGTCATCGTCCAGCGAGGAAACCCGCACGCGGCTCCTCATCATCCCGTCCGCCCGGTGCTCGACCATTTCCGCCCGCTTCAGGCACTCCATTACGGAGCGATCGAGAAGGTCGGGAGAGAAGGGCCGGTTCCACCCGAACACATCGCGCAGGTCACGCGCCGGACGGGCGGCGTCGCGCGCCAATATGCGCGAATGGGAAAGAGGCGTCGGCGTTACAAAGGCATAGCGCCGCTTCTTCAGAAGCAACAGGAGTTCGCGCAGCGCTTCTTCCTCCATGGCCGCATCTTCCGGCTTGCGCGCCAGCATGGCGGGAGGGGGAATTTCAGCCTTCCGGAAGGCAGAGAGATCATGCATGCCGAACCCCTGCCTGATTGGAACCTGGCGCTTCGGGGCAGCGCCGCTTGAGGTCGAAGCAGTCGCCCTGGCTCAGGACATGCAGGCGGACGTCATGCATGGACAGGGTGCGTTCCGGACTCGCTTCGGCAATATTGGAGTGGGTGACGCCGGAGCCGTCGACGATATAGACCGCCCCGGAACCGATCACGCAGAAACGGTGCCCCTGAACCAGGATGGCGGTATCCTCATCGATGCCGATGCCCAGCACGCGCGGATTTTGCGCCACCGCTCCCATCAGGCGGCCGATGCGCCCGCGCTCCGCGAAATGCTGGTCGATGATGACATCGCGGATCAGACCCAGGCCGGGGGCCATGTGCAGGTCGCCGATGCGGTGCGATTCCTGGCTACTGCCCTTGACCAGCATGGTCTCGCTCATCACCGATGCGCCGGCGGACGTTCCCGCCACCACGCCGCCTTCCAGATGAATCTGCCGGACCATCTTCTCCACCGGCGTGTCGCCGATCTGGCTGGAAATGCGCAGTTGATCCCCGCCGGTGAAGAAAATGCCCTTGGCATTTTCGAACAGGGTCGCCGCGCTGGATTCCAGCGTTTCGCCCCGTTCATGCACGTAAAGTTCCACCAGATCGTCAAGGCCCAGATCGCCAAAGGCCTTCCGGTAGGATTCGAAATAGCCGTCGGGCTGGTGGCTCGCCACCGTGGCGATTACCAGTTTCCCATCCTTCACCCGCTCGGCCACTTCCTTCAGGATGCGCTTTTCGCCTTCCTTGTCTTCGCGCCCGCCGATGATGATCAGCGGGCCTCCTTCCTCAGCCATCAAGCAGACCCTCCAGTTCCTGTCGGTGGACAGCGCCATGCGGCTCGGCAAGGCGGCTGCCGTGGATCGCGACCGCGAAATGGTCGCTGTTATGCGCGACGCCGAAACGCCCGTGGCGGTCGATCAGGATCGCGCCCCCTTCCCCGCCCACGCGGTCGAGCTGCGCAAGGCCGGTTTCGGCGGCGGCGCAGAGCGGTCCGGCTTGCAGCGCGTGCATGACATGCGCGGCGATGGTCGTGCGGATGATCATTTCGCCGTCACCGGAAAGGGACACGCCGCCAATGCCGTCATCGGCATAAAGTCCGCAACCGGGAAGCGGCGAGTCCCCGATCCGGCCCGGATGCTTGCCCGGCAAACCCCCGGTCGATGTCCCGGCCGCGATATGCCCCTGCATGTCGATCGCGACGCAGCCGACGGTATCATGGGCCTTGGCATATTCCGATGCCATGCGGTCGGGCGCGATCATCTCGGCGGGATCGCACAGCGCTATCTGCTGCTCCTCCGCAAAGCGTTCCGCCCCCTCTCCAGCCAGCAGCACCGGCCGGGCCGGGATCAGAGCACGCGCGGCGACAATCGGGTTGCGGATGCGGCGGACGCCCGCGACCGCCCCCACCGAAAGATCGCGGCCGTCCATGATCGCCGCGTCCATCTCGACCGCGCCGTCGGCGTTCAGGACGGAGCCGAAGCCGGCGTTGAAGATGCTGTCATTTTCAAGGACGCGAATGGCGGCCTCAACCGCCGCGACGGCGCAGCCGCCGAATTGCAGCACGATCGCGCCCACCGCGGCGGCTGCCCGGCACCCTTCGCGGTTACGGTCGTGCAGCGCGGCGTCGATCGTCTTCGCCCCGCCATGGACGATCAGGGCCCATTCAGACATGGGCCGGCACCATCTGCTCTCCGGCCGCCGCCGGCGACCCGAATTGCTGTACCTGTCGCCAGACCTTTTCGACCGATGTGGGCAGGATCACCAGCAGGTCGCCGGGCCGGCCCTTGCACAGCACGGCCTCGACCGCCTCGAACTCATCCACGATCCGGTGGATGCGCTCGTTCGGCATGCCGGCCCTCAACGCGCCCTGGGACAACAGGGCATTGGTCTCCCCCCGGGGCCGGCCGCGTCCGTCCGGCGCCTCGCGGAATATGATCTCGTCGAAGACGCCGGCCGCGATCTGCCCCATCTCGACAATGTCGCAGTCGCGCCGGTCGCCGGGAATGCTCACCATCCCCACCGCGCGTCCATGGGCGCCGCGCAGCCGGTCGACCACCTGCCCCAGGGCGATCAGGCCGGCAGGATTATGGGCATAGTCGACGATGATGCGGATGCCGTCCCGCTCCATCATGTTGAGCCGCCCCGGCGACTCCTCGAAGCTGGAGGTGAAGGCGCGCAGCCCTTCGCGGATCGCGTCCAGCGGGACGCCATGGGCGAAGCACATCGCCACCGCCGCCAGCGCATTGGCGATGTTGAATTCCGCTATGCCGCCCAGCGTCGCCGGGATTTCCGACGCGGGCATCAGGGCGATCCGCTCCTCGCCGCGATGGATGACGATGGTGCCGCCCGTCTCGTCCGGATCGCGGGTGACCGCCAGGCCGCCCGCCAGCAGGTGACGGCGCAGCATTTCCGCCATGCGCGCGCCGCCTTCGAGCGAGAACCAGACGATCCGTCCCCGCGCATGGCGGGCGATGCGCCGGCACATGGGATCGTCGGCGTTCAGGATCGAAAATCCCCTGCGGGCGACATTCTCCACCACGACGCCCTTGACGTCGGCCAGCGCTTCCACGGTATCGATGCCCTTCAGGCCCAGATGATCGGCGGTGACGTTGAGCACGGTGCCGACATCCGCCCCGTCATAGCCCAGCCCCTCCCGCAATATGCCGCCGCGCGCCGTTTCCAGCACCGCCACATCGACGGAGGGGTTGCGCAGGACCATGCGCGCGCTGCGCGGGCCGCTGGCGTCAGCCTTCTTCAGCAGATGGCCGTTGAAATAGACGCCGGACGTGGTCGTCATGCCGACGTTCAGGCCATGCTGGCAGAGTATCCGCCCGACCATGCGCACCGTGGTCGACTTGCCGTTCGTCCCGGTGATGGAGAAGATCGGGATGCGGCTGGAGCGGCCACGCGGAAAGAGCGCGTCGATCACCGGACCGGCCACGTCGCGGGCCCTGCCGTTCGATGGTTCGAGGTGCATGCGGAAACCCGGCGCGGCGTTCAGCTCCACGATGCCGCCGCCCGTCTCCCCCACGGAGCGGGCTATGTCGGGCGACAGGAAATCGATCCCGCAAATGTCCAGTCCGGCGGCGGCCGCCGCCTGTTCGGCGATCAGGCGATTGTCCGGATGGATGTCGTCGGTCCGGTCCACCGCCGTTCCGCCGGTGGAAAGGTTCGCCGTGTCGCGCAGGCGAACCCTCTTGCCAACGCCCGGCACCGTTCCAAGCGTCATGCCGCCTTGGGCGAGCAGGGCGATCATCGCATCGTCCGCGACGATACGGGTCAGCGCATTTTCATGCCCCCGCCCCCGCCGCGGATCGTCGTTCACCCGGTCGATAAGCTGGCCGATGGTGCTGAAGCCGTCACCCACGACTTCGGCGGGCATGCGCTGCGCCACGGCGACGACCTTCCCGGCCACCACCAGGATGCGATGATCGTGGCCGGGCAGCTGCTCCTCCACGATGACCCGGCGGCCATGCTGCCGGGCGCGCATCACCGCGGCGCGAAGCGCGGCCTCGTCCCGGACCTGCGTGGTGACGCCGCGTCCATGATTGCCGTCGAGCGGCTTCACCACCAGAGGCATGCGCAGCCGCCGCGCCGCGCCGACGGCTTCTTCCTCGGAACGCACGACCACGCCCCTGGGGACCGGCAGGCCGGCCTCGTCCAGCAGCTTCTTGGTCAGGCTCTTGTCGCCTGCGATGTCGACGGCGATCTGCGACGTGTCGCCAGTGATGCTTGCGCGGATGCGCTTCTGCCTGCTGCCATAGCCGAACTGGATCAGGCTCTGCTCATTGAGGCGCGTGACCGGGATGCCCCTGCGCCGGGCGGCCGCCACAAGCGAGGCCGTGGTCGGACCCAGCGCGTTCCGGCGCAATATCTCCCGCAAGGACCGGATCAGGGCTTCGGCATCCTGCGGATCGGCGGGCATCTGAACGCCCAGCTTCTCCAGCCCCTTCACCTCGCCCAGACCTTCCGGCAGCAGCGAAGCGACCAGTGCGATGGCGAAGGCGCCCGCCGCCATGCCGGCCTGTTCGTCGCCATAGGTGAAAAGGATGTTGTAGAACCCCGGCTTCCCCCTGACGGAGCGCGTCTTGCCCCGGCCTACCGGGCTTCCCGCCATGGTCTGGAGTTCCAGCGCCACATGTTCGATCACATGGCCGAGCCATGTCCCCTGATGCAGCCGCCGGACGAAACCGCCGGCCTGTCGATAGCTGCAACCATGATTGGCGAGGCCGGGCAGGCGGGCCAGCAACTGTTCGGTGAAAAGCGGCAGGCGGTCGGTCGGCCACGCCTCCAGCCTGCCAAGGTCCACCTGAATGCGCACCATCGGCCGCATGCCGAAGATATGGGCGCCGCGATACAGGCTGCGCTCGACAACGGTCAGGCAGCGTCCCGACGCGACCGCACCGGGATCGGCGGTCGCGTACTGGAATATCTCATTCATGAAGAAGCTCCACTGGGCTACCTGGCCGGCAGCTCCGATCCAACGGGCTCGGCCGACTTCCGTTCCAGCGGAATTGGGGATGAAGGGCAGGTTTAACTTATGTCATGTCGATTTCCCGGGACCGACAACTGTCCATCGACTTGCCCTCGGGTCTCGGTGGTCCTCAATCCGCAAATGGATCAGGCGGAATCGCGTGGGACAGATCGATGACGACCGTCTTGGTCTCGGTGAACTCCCGGATTGCGTCGAACCCGTTTTCGCGCCCGATCCCGCTCATCTTATACCCGCCATAGGGCAGCATGAAGTGCACGGGGCGGAAAGTGTTGACCGATACGAGGCCGCTTTCGATGCGGGCGGCGACGCGATGGGCGCGGGACACATCCCTGGTCCACAAGCCGCCGACCAGCCCATAGCGCGTGTCGTTGGCAAGGGAGACGGCTTCTTCCTCGCCATCGAACGGCATGACCGCCGTCACCGGCCCGAATATCTCCTCCTGCGCCAGACGCGACCGGTTGTCGACATCGGCAAAGACGGTGGGCTGGACGAAATAGCCTCTTGAAAGGCCCTCCGGCCGTCCTCCTCCCGCCAGCAGGCGCGCGCCGCTTTCATGTCCCAGACCGATATAGGCTTCAGTCTTGTCCCGCTGTTCGGCGGAGGTCTGTGGCCCGATATGGGTGCGGGGATCGAAGGGCGGGCCAGGACGTATCCGCTTCGCCCGCTCGGCCAGGCCGGCCGCGAAACGTTCATAGATCGGCCGCTCCACGAAGATGCGCGATGCGGTGGAGCAGGACTGCCCGGTCGAGCGGAAGGCGCTGTGCGTCGCGACGGACAGCGCCCTGTCGAAATCCGCATCGGCAAAGACGATGAACGGAGACTTGCCGCCGCATTCGAAGGAGCAGCGCTTCAGGTTCGCACTCGCGCCCTGCATGATGCGGATCGCGGTTTCATGCGATCCGGTGAAGCTGACCTTCGCGACGCCGGGATGGGCGGAAAGCGCCGCGCCCACGGCGCCGTCGCCCGACAGCACATTGACGACGCCGGCGGGGAAGCCCGCTTCTTCCGCCAGCGCCGCCAGAGCGAGCAGGCTGGCCGGAGTCTGCTCGGCGGGCTTCAGGATCATGGCGTTGCCGGCGGCGAGGCCCGGCCCCAGCTTCCATGAGGCGAGCGAGATGGGGGAATTCCACGGCAGGATCGCCGCCACCACGCCGACCGGCTCCAGCCTGGTATAAGCCAGCGCGTCGGGCCGATAGGGTATCTGCTCCCCATTCACCTTGTCCGCTGCCCCGGCGAAGAAGGTCAGCCAGTCCGCCGCCCGCTGCACCTCGCCCAGCGTGTCGCGCAGCGGCTTGCCATTGTCGCGGCTCTCAATCTCGGCCAGCCGGGCGGCGTCGCGGCGGACCAGGTCCGCGAACCGGGCGATCAGCGCGCCGCGTTCGGTCGGCGCGGTGCGGCCCCATGGACCGGCCATGGCGGCGCGGGCGGCGGCGACCGCATCCTCGACATCGGCCGCATCGGCGGATGCGACCTCCGCCCAGACATCCTCGGTGGAAGGATCGATGCTCGCGATTCGGCCAGCGGCGCGGGGCGCGACCCATTCGCCGCCGATGAACAGCCGGTCGAACCGCTCCACGCTCATGACGCCTGACGCAGCGTTTCGACCGCCCGGATAGGACGCAGCATGTCCGACAGGGACTCCGCCTCGGGCGTTTCGCCCATGGCTTCGGCCACCGACACGGCGCTGTCCCCGAAATGCCAGCGCGTGTTGCGCTCGAACTTCGCCAGCACCTCGGCGCGTGAGAGGGCCGCTTCCGGCGATCCGGGATGATAGGGCACATGCCTGAAATAGCGGCGCCCCGCCGCCTGCACGGTCAGCCGCGCCGGGCAATGGGCCGGATAGTCGGACTCCGGATCGACCGACGCCTCGATCTTCTGCGCGAGGGTCAGGATGCGATCATCGTCCAGCCGCTCGGACAGGAAGGTCTCCAGCCCGACATCGCCATCGACCAAAGCCGCCGCGACCCCGAAGAACAGGCTGAACCGGCCTTCATGCGGCGTCTTCGGCGCTTTCTTGCGGTCGCGGGGTTCGGTGACGAGCGTCAGGCCCGGCTCCGCCAGCTGGCAATGCACGCTCTCGATCTCCGCCACCGTCACCCCATCGCGGGCAAAGTCGGCCAGCACCTGCTTCGATGCCTCGATGAAAGCGTGCAGCAACTGGCAGCAGGGATAGGGCTTGTAAGCGGTTTCCGGCAGGTACCAGCGCGTGCCCAGCCCCTCGGCAGCGCGGGCGAAGTCGAGCTGGCCGCTGATCGGGGTGAGGTGCGTTTCGAAGAAGCCGAACTTGCCTTCGAACACCGTGTCGGGACCGGTGATCCCCGCCATGGCGAGGTCGATGGCGAGCATGCCCGCATGCGCGCCCCAGCCGCCGTGCAATATCTTGGAGGTCGAGCCAGTACGGGTCGATTCCTGAATGCCTGAGGCGAAGGTGCCCGCAATGCCCATGGCGTCCGCGATCTGCCCCGGCGTCGCGCCGCGCAGACGCCCGATGGCCGCCGCCACGCCGAAGGAGCCGATCAGCGAACTGGTATGATAGCCGCGCTCCAGGAAGCGGTCGCCGGCCACGAAGCCCAGCCGGATCATCACCTCATAGCCGACGACGGCCGCGTCGACGGCCGCCGCGAGGGACAGGCCCTCCGCCTCCGCCGCCGCCAGCACGGCGGGCACGACGGTCGATCCGGGACGGGCCAGGGAGGAGCCATGCTTGTCGTCCATCTCCAGCGCCTGGGCCAACGACCCGTTGACCAGCGCCGCCAGTTCGGCGCGGGCCTGCCCGTCGAAGCCGAAGAGGGAGGCGGCCTTCACATCGCCCTTTCCTTTGGCCCATTGCGCCACGAGACGCCCGAAGGCCGCGCCGCTTTCCTCCTTGGGATTGGCCCCGGCGATGGACACGCCGATCGAGTCGATCATGTGCCAGCGCGCCGCCTCCCGCACTTCGGGCGGCATCCCGGCCGAAGGGAAATGCGCGGCGAATTCACCGAATGTCTGCGATAATGTCATGTCAGCGGACCTGTTGCAGCGCGGCGCCAAGGGCGATGGCGGGCGCTTCCTCATTTTCCAGATTGTCGATGATGCGTTCGATCTCGGCCACGGCTTCCCCGGTCAGTTGACGGCTGGCGAGATCGCGGAACTTCTCCTTCAGCACCTCGTCCGACATCGGATTGCGCCAATGGCCGCTGCGATAGGTCTGCTCGTGGAAATGCTCGGTCCCGTCCTTCATCGTCACGGTGACGCGGACGGCGCGCATCTGGTGCTTCTCGCGCGCGTCCAGTTCGGGATCGACATAGACTTCGATCCGGTTGGCGAGGTCGATGATCTTCGGATCGGTCAGCTTTTCGTCCGTATATTGGTCGATGAAGGCATTGCCCTCCAGCAGCGTCACCGCGCCGGTATAGGGCAGGTTCATCTGCGCGCTGATCGTCTCCCCATTGGGGACATAGGGCCAGCCGCAATGGACGAAGACCATCTCGGTCGTGCCGACGCGGACCTTCTCCACGTCCTCGCCCCGGATGCCCGCCTTTTCTCGGATGGCGCGCAGGGCGTCCACTGTGGTCTGGCTGCTGGCGAGCGAGGAATAGCGTTTGAAGCCGTTGCGGCGCATCTCCCAATCGGTGCCCAGGCCGTCGGTGGCGAAGCTCAGATCATATTCGGCGGAATAAGTGGAGCAGAAGCCGCCATAGGGCGCCTCCAGCACGTCGCGCACGCCGGTCAGCCCTTCGCGGGCGCAGAGGGCGGCGATGATGCCGTTCTGCGACGCCTTGCCGGAATGGAAGCGCTTGGCCATCGCGCCGAATTGCGACGCCATCAGCCCCGCCGCCTGGCTGCCCGCCAGGCCCAGCGCGCTCACATATCGGTCGGTGTCGAGGTCCAGCAGCTTGGCGATGGCGGCCGCCGAACCGAAGGTGCTGGTGAGGCCGCAGGGATGGAACCCGCGATGGAAGGCCGACGGGCTGACCGTGTTGCCGATGCGCGTGCCCAGCTCATAGCCCGCGACGGTGGCGCGGATCATGTCCTTGCCGGTGAAGGCGCCGAACGCCCCCTCCGAACAGGCGATCACGGCGGGGACGACGCCTGCGCCATAATGCGACATGGACTGGTCGTGGCAATCGTCCAGTTCATAGCCCTGCGCCGCCGTGCCGTTGATGAAGGCGGCGCCGAGCGGATCGGCCTTGACCTTCATGCCCCAGGCGCTGGCGCTGGGCTTCTGGCCGAGAAGGCCGACGGTGCGGACCACCGCCTGCACCCAGGGGGTCGGCGCGCCGAACACGGCGCAGCCCAGGCTGTCGCGGATGCACTGCTTGGCGTTCAGGATCAGGTCGTCGGGAATGTCGCGATATTGCAGGGTCGCGGCGAAATCCGCGATGTCGCGGGTCGCGCCGGGGACGACGAATTTGCTGGGTGCGTTCATGGAGGAACTTTCTTCGATAAGGGATCAGGCGACGGACAGCGCGGGCTTCCGCGATGCGGACTTGGCGTAGGCGGCGGCGCTGCCGCCTGCGAGGCGGCCGAAGACGGCTCCGCTCGTCAGGCCGCTGGCGCCGGGATAGTTGAAGTAGAATATGCCGCCGACCATCTCCCCCGCCGCGAACAGGCCGGGAATGGCGTGGCCGTTGGTGTCGATGACCTCGCCTTCCGTCGAAACCCTGATGCCGCCGAAGGTGAAGGTGACGCCGCAGGTGACGGCATAGGCCTCGAACGGCGGGGTATCGATGCTGTTGGCCCAGTTGCTGCGGACGACGCCGTTGCTGGAGGCGCTGCGTCCGTCCTTGATATTGGGGTCGAACGGCATGTCGGTCTTCACCGATGCGTTGAATTCCGCGACCGTTTCCAAGAATTGATCCTTGTTTATTTCTCCGATCCTGTCGGCCAGCTCCTCGATGGATTGGGCGACGACCTTGGTGACCTGACGCGTGCGATATTCGTCGCGCAGCAAATGATTGACCTTTGAGTCATAGACTTGCCATGCCACCTGTCCGGGTTGCTGCAATACCGCCTGCCCATATTTCGCATAGGTGTAGTTACGGAAGTCGGCGCCTTCGTCGACAAATCGTTTTCCGTCGCGATTGACCATGATGCAGAGCGGATAGGAATGACGCTGATATTGTGGCGTCAGTGCAAGATCGCCGAAATCCTGCGCGTTGCGTTCCCAGGACACGGCATGACAACCCGACCAGTGCCCATAGGATTGCGCGCCGGCGGCGAGAGCCATGGACAGGCCGTCGCCGGTGTTGAAGCGCGAACCGCGAACCTTCGCCAGATCCCAGCCCGGCCCCAGATAGCGCGCGCGCCATTCGGCATTCGCCTCGAACCCGCCGCAGGCCAGCACGACGGCCCGCGCATGGATGGTTTCGATCTCGCCCTGCCCATTGAGCAGCGTGACGCCGGAAATCCCGCTTTCGTCGCGCAGCAGATCGCGGACCCAGGCATTGTAGCGGATTTCCACGCCGCGCTGTTCCGCCGCATTGTACAGCGCATCCACCAGGCCGGGGCCGCCGCTGGCCACGGCGATGGTAGCGCCGCCCCAGAATTTGAAGCGGCCGTTCACGCGATAGGCCTGCCGCCCGAAATTGGGGAAGAAGCGGACGCCCTGATCGCGCATCCACAGGATGGTCTCCCGGCTGCGCTTCACCAGGATTTCGCACAGGTCGGGATCGGTGCGATATTGGGTGATCTCGCCCATGTCGTCGAAAAACTGTTCCTCGGTATAGGTGCCGAAGTCGCTGACCGCGACTTCCTCGTCCGTGAGATCCGGGCAATAGGCGCGGATGTCGTCGGCGCCGTCATAGACGGTGCGCATCAGCCCGTCGGTATAGGCGGAGTTCCCGCCCCGCTCCTCCACCGGGGAACGTTCCAGCAGGAGGACACGGCTCCCCTCATTGGCGGCGCTGATCGCGGCGCAGAGCGCGGCATTGCCGCCGCCCACGACCACGATGTCGAAATCGGATTGTTGCTGTTCCGGCATTCCCGTCCCTCTTGATCCAGGCCAATCCCTGATTCAGGAAAGCGCTGCCGCCCTCCCCTCCAAGGCAAGCGGGCGGGTACGCCGGTGAGACCGGTCACAAGGCTGCCCCGCCGCTGTCATGCCAGCCACTTTTAGGGGATTGCTTTATGCGCGCACGGAATATTATAGCATTCTGCCATATCAAAAATTTATGGTGAGGATGGCCGGATGAAGCTGCAACAGCTCCGCTATGTCGTTGAAATCGTGCGGCATAACAATCATCTCTCGGCGGCGGCCGATGCCCTCAACACCTCGCAGCCCGGGGTGAGCCGGCAAATCCAGTTGCTGGAGCAGGAACTGGGTTTCGAGATCTTCATGCGCACCCGCAACCGGATCATCGACCTGACCGAACCGGGCCGCGTCGTCTTTTCCATCGCGCAGCGCATCGCGACGGACGTCGCCGCGCTCAAGTCGCTGAAGGAGGACATGCATTCGGGCAATCGCGGCGTCTTCACCATCGCGACGACGCATACCCAGGCCCGCTATGTGCTGCCCAAGGTGGTGGAGAAATTCGTCGCCCGCTATCCCGACGTGAAGCTGGTGCTGAAGCAGGGCGACCCGGAGGAAATCTGCGCGCTGGTGGAGGCGGGCGACGCAGACCTGTCGATCGGCACGGAAACGACGCGGGATTTCCCCAATCTGGTGAAGCTCGACTGTTTCGACCTGCACCGCTGCATCGTCGCGCCGGTCGGCCACCCGATCCTGGCCGTGCCGGAACTGACGCTGGAGGAGATCGCGCGCTATCCGATCATCACCTACGACACGCGCTATAGTGGTCGGTGGAAGGTGATGAAGGCCTTTTCCGACGCCGGACTGGAGCCGAAGATCGTGATGAGCGGCATCGACGCCGATGTCTGCAAGACCTATGTGGGGATGGGGCTGGGAATTGGGATATTGGCGTCCATGACTTATGACCCGGAGCGCGATGTCGGTATTCGGGCGCGGGATGCATCGCATCTGTTGCCGTCGAGCACGATCAAGATCGTGCTGCGGCGGAATACCTATTTGCGGTCGTTCCTGCTGGACTTCGTGCATTCGGTCGCGCCGAATCTGACGCCCTTGCGGGTAAGGCGCGCGGTGCATGAATTCCAGACGGTGGCGGGTTAGAGCCAATCGACATTCAGAAGATTACGAGCCGAGCCGAAGGCCACCGAAGGTAAAATGGTGGTTTTCCGTGACCCTGAGCGCAGCCTACTCAAAGTAGGTGAGCACTGGAAGCTCGGAAAAGCGTCATTTGCAGGCCGTCAGGGCTGAATGTCGATTGGCTCTAGAATTCATCCGGCGCACCATGTCTCTACGAAGGCATTCGAACGGACAAGCGGCTGATAGGAAGCGGGTTCGGGCGACGGGAATTGGCCGATTCAGGACCTTCCTTCTCCCTTGAGGGAGAAGGACAGGAAGCCTTGGCGACGAAGGGGCCCAGGCTGATCTGGATGAGGGGGAGCGGGCCTGCGGGCCGTGCGATCCCCTGGATCGCAACCCCCTCACCCGGCTACGACTAGGCAGCAAGCTGCCAAGTCTGCGCAGCCCTCTCCCTCGAGGGAGAGGGGTAAGTGGGTGTCCGCTTTGCACCCAATCGGCAGAGGTTGGCGCCGATCTACCCGGTCACTTCCAGCTTCTGGAGCGTCATGCGTTGCAGCGCCGCTTCATCGACGGCAAGGCCCAGGCCCGGCCCCGTCGGAACCGTCACAGCGCCATTCTCTATCGCCATGGCGCCTTCCGCGATCAGGGGATCGTCGCCCAGCACGCCCACGCCGAAGACGAACTCCGCCGCGCCGAAGGTGCGGGCCGCCGGGACCGAGGCGCAGAAATGCGCGGCCGCCGCCGCTTCGAGTTGGGAGGCGACCGCCAGCCCTCCGCAATTGATGCCGATGCCGTGCGCCTCGCCCAGCGCCGCGATCTTGCGGGCGGGGGTCAGGCCGCCGACCTTGTAGAGCTTGATGCAATATACATCCGCCGCCGCCGCATCCGCGATGTGGGCCGCGTCCTGGAGCGTGAACAGGCTTTCGTCGGCCATGATGGGAACGCCGCCCGCCTTGGCCCGGATCGCGGCCATGGCGCGCAGATCGGCCCGCTCCACCGGCTGTTCGCAATAGCCCACATCCATGTGGCGCAGGGCGTTGAGAGCCGACACCGTGTCCGCCGCCGTCCAGCCGGTATTGGGATCGACGCCGATCATGATGTCCGGCCCGACCGCCGCCCGCACCCGTTCGAAATTGGCGACGTCCGTCCGCCAGCCGCCCTTGCCCGCCGCCTTCAGGCACAGCACCCGGATGCCGAATTCCTCGACGGCGCGGCGGGCGTCCGCGACCATCTGCGCGGGATCGTCATAGAGGCTGACCGACCATTCCAGCGGGATCGCGGCATTGGCCCGCCCGCCGATCAGCGCGTGGATGGGCAGGCCCACCGCCTTGCCGAATGCATCGTGCAGCGCGATGTCGACCAGCGCCCGCGCCGCCGGATTGCCCGCCAGCCGCGATGTCAGCAGGCCGTCGATCGATTCCAGGTCGCACACCCGCTTGCCGATCAGCAGCGGTCCGTAGATGTCCCTGATCGCGCCGATCACGCTATGCACCGTATCGGCGACGAAATGGCCGGGGCTGATCGGACGGATCTGGGCGATGCCGGTCACGCCCTCCGCATGGATCTTGAGCAGGACGGGCTTGCCCAGCAACTGGTCCGAAGGCCCGGTGTCGTAGCTGCCGCTGGAGAATGTGCGCTTCAGCCGGACCGGCAGTTCGGTGACGTGCAGTTCTATCCTCTCGATGCGCATCATGCGGCCGCCCGGCTGTCGTTGCGCCATTGCGCCAGCACGATGTCGGCGCCCCGTTCCCCGAGCGCGATGGTCGGCGCATTGGTGTTGGACGAGGGAATGGTCGGGAAGATGGAGGAATCGATCACCCGCAAATTGCCGACGCCGCGCACCCGCAGTTGCGGATCGACCACCGCCTCCGCATCGGTCCCCGCCTTGCAGCTTCCGACGATATGCCAGGTGGTCTGCGTCGTTTCCCGGATATAGTCGATGATCTCCTCATCGGTGACGGTGGCGTCACCGGGCCGCGTCTCCCGCACGATCATCGCCCGCATCGCGGGATGGGAGGCGACGTTCCGCACCGCCTTGATCCCCGCCAGCAGCACGCCGACATCATGCGGATCGTCGCAATATCTGGGGTCGATCTTCGGATAGGCGACGGGATCGGGCGACTGGATATGCGTCCAGCCGCGCGAGCGGGGCCTGAGGCCCATGACGCCCACGGTAAAGCCCGAATGCGCGTCCAGCCCGTCCTGCGGCCTGCGCGCGTAGCGATCCTTGCCGGAAAAGGGCTGAAGCTGAAGCTTCAGGTCGGCGCGCGGTTCATCGGGGGAGCTGCGCATCACGATATGCGCCACCGCCGAGCAGATCGACAACAGCCCCTTGCCGAACAGCGCGAATTTCAGGCCTTCCTTCACCTTCACCGTCGGGCGCTGCAAGGCGTCGTTGATGGTGATCGGCCTGGTGCATTCGAATGTCAGGCGGGTATTGGGATGGTCCAGCAAATTCTCGCCCACGGCGGGCATGTCCCTGATCACCTCTATTCCATATTCGCGCAGCAGCGACGCATTGCCGATGCCGGACAGCTCGAGCAGCTTGGGAGACTGGACCGGGCCTGCGGACAGGATCACTTCCTTGCGGGCGTCGATGCGCGTCAGTTCATTGCCACGCCGGACCTCCACACCCGTAGCCACGCCGTTTTCGATGATCACCCGCGTCACCAGAGCGTCGACCATCACGTCCAGATTGGGACGGCCCCGCGCCGGCTTCAGATAGCCGACCGCCGAAGAGGAGCGGAAACCGCGCCTGGTCGAATATTGCAGATAGGACGCGCCCTCATAATGGCCGTCATTATAATCCTCGACATAGTCGAACCCGGCCTGGCAGCCCGCTTCCACGAAAGCATCGGCCAGCGCGTCGAAATGCTTGAGGCTGGTGACGCCGATCGGCCCGTCATGGCCGCGCACCGCCGGATCGCCCTGGCGGTAGCTTTCCATCCGCTTGAAATAGGGCAGCATGTCGGACCAGCCCCAGCCCGGCAGGCCCAGCGCCGCCCAACTGTCGAATTCCGCCGGATCGCCGCGGACATAGACATTGCCGTTGATCGAGCTGGAGCCGCCCAGCACCCGCCCCCGCGTCCATAATTGGGTGCGGTTCTTGAGCGCGGCCTGCGGTTCGGTGATGAAGGGCCAGGTGTGATTGGGGTCCTTCAGCAGGTTCACGACCATCAGGGGTATGTGGATGCTGATGCTGCTGTCGCGCCCGCCCGCCTCGATCAGCAGCACCCGTTCCCGGCCATCCTCCGACAGACGATTGGCAACCGCGCATCCGGCCGACCCCGCACCCACGACGATGAAATCATAAGGCCCTTCGTTCCGGCCAGCCCTTGCGTTCACGCTGCATCCCTCATCGATATTCTGGTTGGCCGGACATTATGGCCGGGTAGCATGCAATACAATATAATCGCGGAGGAGCAGCATATCGTTATCGCATGCCGAAACTGTCGGCGCCGGTCAGGACTGGGGCTTCACCGTCACCGGCGTGCGCCAGATCTCGCCCTTTTCCGCCTCCGTCACGTAAAGATAGCCGTCATGGATGGTGAGGTTCGTCGTCCAGCGGCCGGCTTCCTTCGGCAACTTCATATAGCCGAGCGTGAAGCCGTCCATATCGGCCACGCCCACCGCCCCGGCCAGGAATTCCGCCCAATAGAGCCGCCCGTCCGCGTCCATGGTCATGCCGTCCGGCCCGATCCCGCCATCGGTATGCGCCAGAATATAGGGGCCGCGCTTGCTCTGCGCATTGGCGACCGACGGCATGGTCATGATCGCCTTCGCGCCGTAGAGGCCGATATTGACGAACTTGCCGTCGGGCGTAAGCGCGACGCCATTGGGATAGGGCAGCCTGTCCGCCAATATCCTGGCCGAACGGGTGCCGGGCGCGAAATAGGCGACGCGCCCCACCCGGTCGAGATAATTGGAATTGTCCGCCAGCGTCACATAGATGCCGCCCTGTTCGTCGAAGACGAGGTCGTTGGCGACAAAGGATTTGCCTTCCACCCTGTCCGCGAAGACTGTGAGCGACCGGGACCGCGGATCATAGGTCAGGATGCCGCGCGCATTGTCCGTGATGAACAACCGCCCGTCCTTATGGAAGCGCGCGCCGTTGGGATTGCCCCCCGTGCTGAGCTGGGTGACGCATTGGCCGCCGACGACCTTGACGATTGCGCCGTTGAACAGGCTGACGGCCCAGATGTCGCCATTGCCGTCGAAATTGATCCCTTCCAGAAACTGGCCGCAGGTGACGAGCTTTTCGAACCGGCATTCGCCGCATATGTCCTTCAGGGTCGAAGCCTGCACGGCCATGGCGCCGGTCATCGCGACGGCGCAGCCCAAAAGCTTCATCAATTTCC
The DNA here is from genome assembly GCF_005406185.4 of Sphingobium sp. RSMS. Taxonomy (NCBI): domain Bacteria; kingdom Pseudomonadati; phylum Pseudomonadota; class Alphaproteobacteria; order Sphingomonadales; family Sphingobiaceae; genus Sphingobium; species Sphingobium sp. RSMS. The sequence goes on from NZ_CM191258.1 coordinate 566,440, forward strand.
GGATTGCCATTCCACCTCTCCCATGCTCCGCTGTCCTGCGCGCATTTCCGATGCGAAATCATCCGGATCGAGGGGATCGAAGGCCAATATCCAAACGGCATTCAGGAGAAGCGCTGCTTATGGTGGAACCGGGGGGCACCATAAGCTTCCGTTATTCTCGCTCACCGGAAACATATTGGAGGGCATAGCGTCGGCGGGCTAGGACTGTGCCAAAGGCGGGAGGATGACATTGGCTGAGCGGCAGGATTACGACCTTTTCATCGGCGGGCAGTGGGTGCCGCCGGAAATGAACGAGCGCTTTCCCACCGTCAATCCGTTCGACCAGAATGTCTGGGCGACAATCTCGCAAGCCGGTCCGTCCGACGTCGCCGCCGCCGTCGCCGCCGCCCGGGAGGCCTTCGAACGGCGCTGGCGCGGGGTGCCGGGGGTGGAGCGCGCCCGGCTGATGCACCGCCTGGCCGACCTGATCGACCGCGACGCCGACCGGCTGGCCAGGCTGGAGTCCACCGACAATGGCAAGGTGATACGCGAAACCCGATCGCAGATGCGCTTCTGCGCGCGGGTCTTCCGCTTCTTCGCGGGCTATGCCGACAAGATATTCGGCAAGGTCATTCCCGTCGACCGGTCCGACATCTTCGACTATGCGACGATGGAGCCGCTGGGGGTGATCGGCGTCATCACGGCATGGAATTCCCCCATCGCGCTGCTGGCGAACAAGGTGCCGGCGGCTCTGGCGGCGGGCAATGCGGTGGTGGTGAAGCCGTCCGAGCATGCGTCCGTCACCACGCTGGAATTCGCGCGGCTGGTGGAGGAGGCGGGATTCCCCAAGGGCGTGTTCAACGTCGTCACGGGGGACGCGCGTACCGGAAGGGCGCTGGTGGAAGGCGGCGGGCTGGACAAGATCAGCTTTACCGGCAGCAGCCATGGCGGGCGGGAAATCGCCGCCGCCGCCGGGCGCAACCTGACGCCCGTGATCCTCGAACTGGGCGGGAAATCGCCCAACATCATCTTCGAGGATGCGGACCTGGGCAAGGCGACCGTGGGCGCGCTGGCGGGCATTTTCGCGGCGACGGGGCAGACCTGCATCGCCGGGTCGCGCCTGCTGGTCCAGCGGTCGGTCCATGACGGCGTGGTGGAAGAACTGGCGCGCCGGGCGGCGAATATCCGGCTGGGCGATCCGCTCGATCCCGCGACGGAGATGGGCACGGCGGCCAACCGGCCGCAGTTCGACCGCATCCTGTCGTTCATCGAGTCCGCGAAGGCGGACGGCGCGCGGCTGATCACCGGGGGCGAAGCGGCGCGCGACGGCATTCTGCGCGACGGGCTGTTCGTCAAGCCCACCATCTTCGCGGACGTCGACAACCGCATGCGCGTGGCGCAGGAGGAGATTTTCGGGCCCGTGCTCTCCATCATCCCCTTCGATACGGAGGAGGAGGCGATCGCCATCGCCAACGACCAGAGCTTCGGCCTGGCGTCGGGCATCTGGACGCAGAGCCTGAACCGCATGCACCGCGTTTCCGCCGCGCTCCGCACCGGCATGGTGTGGGTCAACACCTATCGCGCCGTGGCCGTGCAGACGCCCTTTGGCGGGGTGAAGGACAGCGGCTTCGGCCGCGAGCGCGGCGAAGAGGGGTTGAAGGAATTCCTGACCACGAAGAATGTGATGATCAACCTGTCCGAAAGCGAGCGGGACCCGTTCCAGGTGCAGACCTGAACGGCAGAAGAGGATGAGCCGATGTGCGATCAATGCCCCAAGGCGCCGGATGGCTGGATAGGCTGGCTGGACCTGCCGGCAAGCAGGCCGGTCCAGCCCGCCGGTCCCTGGGTCGACCTGACCCATGATGTCGGCCCGGACATGCCCTGCGCGTCGATCTTTCCGAGGCCCAGCTTCGGCAAGCTGCGTTCGCTGCCCCAGGACCCGTTCAACGTCACCGACATCCACATGGTCGCGCATGCCGGGACGCATGTCGACGCGCCGCTGCATTATTTCGAGGACGCGCCCGACATGGCGTCGATCCCGCCGGAGCGGCTGAGCGGCGAAGGCGTCGTCTGGCGCATCGAAAAAGGGCCGGACCAGATCATCTCCGTCGCGGAGCTTGAGCAATGCCGCCCGCTCCTGCAGGCGGGCGACATATTGGCGGTGGACACCGGCTGGGCCGCCCGCTTCGGCACGCCGGACTATGAACGGCATCCGAGCTTCAGCCCCGAAGCCGCGACATGGCTGCTGGAAAGGCGCATCAAGATGCTGGCCTGCGACTTCGCGACGCCCGACCTTGTCTATCATCTTCGGCAACCCGGTTTCGACTGGCCGGTCCACCGCACGCTGCTCGCCAACGGCATATTGATCTGCGAGCATTTGACCGGGCACGCCGCCTTCGCCGGGGATCGGGTCGAGTTCCTGTTCGGCGCCCTGCCCATCGCCGGAGGCGACGGTTCGCCAGCGCGGGTGCTGGCCCGCAGGATCGCCCGAGCCGGTGTATAGCGGGGACCGGTATCTAGCCGACGCGCTTGCGGCCTGCGGCGCGACTCATTTCTTCCATGTCCCGTTGCTGCTGCCCGGGGCGGTCAAGGCGATGCAGGCCGCCGGGGTCCTGCCCGTCGTCGCCCATGGCGAGAAGGCGGCCGCCTATATGGCGGACGGCTATGCGCGGGCTTCGGGCCGGATCGGCCTGTGCGGGGCGCAGCAGATCGGCGCGGCCAATCTGGCCGCCGGATTGCTGGACGCGTTGATGGCGCGATCCCCGGTGCTGGCGCTGACCGGCGGCAGCACCGCCGCCACCCGCGACCGCAACCAATATCAGGAGGTCGACCAGCAGCCCATTTTCGCCGGGCTGACCAAGATGACGTCGCGCATCGACCTGGTCTCGCGCCTGCCCGACATGCTGGGCCAGGCCATGCGGGTGGCGACCGGCGGCGCGCCCGGCCCGGTCCATCTGGAACTGGCGGGCTTCACCGGCGCAGTGCTGAACGATCCGATGGACCCTGCGCCCCTGCCCGATCCGGCCTTCGCTTCATGCCCGGCGGTCCGCCATGCCGCGCCCGCCGCCGACATCCGCCGCGCCGCCGACCTGCTGCGCCATGCCATGCGTCCCGTCGTCATCGCTGGATCGGGCATCCGCGCGAGCGGCGCGCAGGAAGCGCTGGCGGCCTTTGTGCGGCGGCACGGGCTGCCCCTCGCCACCTCGCTCGACGCCAAGGCGGTGTTGCGGGAAAGCGATCCGCTCTCGCTCGGCGTCTGCGGCATCTATTCGCGGGAAGCCGCCAACCGGGCGGTGAGCGAGGCCGATCTGGTCCTTTTCGTGGGGACCATGGCGGGCAGCATGACGACCACCGGCTGGAAGGTGCCCCAACCCGGCATCGCCGCGATCCAGATCGACGTGGACGCCCGCGAACTGGGCCGCAACTATCCGTTGCAGGCCGCGCTTTGCGGCGATCCGAAAACCATATTGGAACAATTTTCCGCTGCGCTGACGGACATGCCGGTACGGCGGGACTGGCTGCGGCATGTGGAAGAATTGCGCGCGGACTGGACGCAGGCGGCGGCGCCGGCCGAAATGTCGGACGCCCTGCCGATCCGTCCCGAACGCCTGTGCCGCATCCTGTCGGAAGAACTGCCGGAAGGCGCGCTTCTGGTGGTCGACACCGGCCATGCCGCCGCCTGGGCGGCGCGCCACATCTATCTCGACCGGCGCGGGCAGGGCCTGCTGCGCGCCGCCGGATCGCTCGGCTGGTCCTATCCCGCCTCGCTCGGCGCCAAATGCGCGCAGCCCGACCGGCCCGTCCTGTGCTTCACCGGCGATGGCGGGTTCCTGTACCATATGAGTGAAATGGAGACGGCGCGGCGTTACGGCATCAACACCGTCACGATCGTCTCCAACAATAACGGCCTCAGCCAGGAAAAGCCGGTCTGGGCCGACAATGCCGACCATGATCATCACTGGCGCTTCTCCCCGGTCGACTATGCCGCCGCCGCGCGCGCGTTCGGCTGCAAATCCTGTCGGGTCGAGCGGCCGGGCGAGTTGGGCCCCGCGCTGCGATCCGCCATCAAGGAGGATGCGCCTGTCATCGTGGAGGTCATGACCGACATATTGGCGCTGCATCCGCCCGCCTGGACGCCCTCCGATCCGGCCCGGTTCTATTAGGTGGATTGGCTGCGTTCCGAAGAGGCTGGATGACTGATTTTTGGTGGAAAGCGGACATTCCCCCTCCCGCAGGCGGGAGGGGGTTAGGGGGTGGGCTGGCGCGACATCAGCGTGAATTTTCAACGGCTAAGCTGGAAGCTCGCTGCGCTCGCGCCCACCCCTAACCCCTCCCGCCTGCGGGAGGGGAATGTCTTGGATTGGCCAATAGGCGTTCATTTCGGTCTGTCCTGCTCCGCACGCGGCACATGGCCGCTCATGGCCGATCCGGCATCCGGGGCGAAGCGCCGGTTCACGAAGAAAGCCGACAGCGAGATCAGGGCCACGGCGACCAGTGCGGCGGCAAAATCCTCCCGGTGGGGCGTGGCCGATCCGCGGACGGCCATGCTCGCCTGGATCGCGACGGAGGCGGTGCAGATGCCCAGCGACAGCAGCAATTGCTGGAATGTGGAATAGAGGCTGGACGCACGGCTGATCCGCGCCGCCTCCACGCCTTCATAAGCCACCGTGTTGTAGACCGAGAACTGAAAGGACATGAAAAAGCCCGCCAGCGTCAGGACCGCCATCATCAGCGGCACCGGCCAGTCCGCCCGGAACGCCGCCGCCAGCCCGTAGCAGAGCGAGGACAGCAGGCCGTTCACGATCAGGCTGCGCCGGAAGCCCAGACGGCGCAGCACCGGGGAAACGATGGCCTTCGACACCAGCGATCCCACCGCCGTGGCGAGCATGATCGCCCCGCTCACCGCCGCGCTGAAGCCGAATCCCACCTGGAACATCAGCGGCAGCAGGAAGGGCTGCGCGCCCTGGGTGATGCGGGTCAGCGATCCGCCGATCAGCGACAGGCGGAAGGACCGGTCGCGCAGCACGGTGAGGTCCAGCAGCGGATCGGGCCGGCGCGCCGCATGGCGGACATAGGTTCCGGCCATCACGCCCGCGACGGCGAGCAGCAGCAAGGCCTGCCCCAGCCGCCCCGGCTGGCTCGCGCTTTCGCACCCGAGCAGCAGGGTACCGAGGCCGGCGGCGCAGATCAGGAAGCCCGGAATGTCTGCCCGTCCGGGCGCATCGGCGCGGCCATTGTCGATATGGAGGGAGATGGCGGCGATCCCCGCCAGCCCGACCGGCAGGTTGACGTAGAATATCCAGCGCCAGTCCAGATGGGTGACGATCAGCCCGCCTATGGGCGGCCCCAGCATCGGGCCCAGCAGCGCAGGCGTGACCAGCCAGGCGGTCGCTGAAACCAGATCCTGCCTGCGCGTGACGCGCAGCAGGGCGATCCGCCCCACCGGGGTCATCATCGCCCCGCCCGCGCCCTGCACGAAGCGGGCCATGCCCATCTGGGCTGCCGATGTCGAAAAGGCGCAGAGCAGCGAGCCCGCCATGAAGACCAGTATCGCCGCCCGCAATACCGACCGCGCGCCGAACCGGTCGGCCAGCCGGCCGCTCAGCGGGATGAAGGCCGCCACCGCCAGCAGATAGGCGGTCAGGACCAGACCGAGGGCATTGACCGGTTCCCGGAAGTCCCGCGCGATGGTGGGCAGCGCGGTGGTCAGCACGGTCGCGTCGATCTGCTCCATGATCATGGTGCTGGCGACGATCAGCGCGACGACGCGGTAATTGCCCCGGCTGGAACGATCTGCGGATGGAGCGGCCGTGCAGCCGCCGCTCATGCCCCCTGCGATGCCATGAGGCCGTCTTCCGGGAGGCAGAGGGGCGCCCGCATCACGGCTTCGGGCTGGTGGACGGGGGTATCGATCCCCTCCATCCGCGCCTTGATCTGAAGGGCGAGATGCAGCGAGTGGAAGCGCGACTGGGCCAGATTGCCGCCATGGAACCACAGCCCCTCCTGCCGGGTCGGCTTCCACATGTTGCGAAGCTCCCCCTCCCAGGGACCGGGGTCCATGGCGGTGCCCGATCCCAGGCCCCAGCAGCGGCCCACCTTTTCAGCGACCTCCCGGGAGATCAGCATCTCGGCCCAGCCGTCCATCGGGCCGTAGCCGGTCGCGTAGATGATCGCGTCGGCCGCCACCTCGCTGCCGTCGGTCAGCACCAGGCCGCCGGGGGCGATGGAGGCGACGCCGACGCCGCTCCGCACCCTGACCTCTCCGTCGCAGATCAGGTCGGAGCCGCCGACATCGATATAATAGCCCGAGGCGCGGCGCATATATTTGCCCGCTATGGCCGTCCCGTCCTCCCCGAAATCGAACTGGAAGCCGGATGCCGCCAGCCGTTCGTAGAAGGCCGCGTCCTCCCGGCGTATGCGGTCGCAATTATGGCGGTCCATCGCTTCCTTCAGGCGGAAGGGCGTGGATGCGGTGATCAGGTCGGCCCGGTCGGTATCGATCCCTGCCGCGATCCCCTTCTCCGAATAGGGGCCTTCTTCGGAAATGCGGCGCAGCGCGCTCGCCTTGATGACGGTGGTGGGCGACCGCTGGATCATCGTGACCTTCGCGTCGTTCGACCAGAGGTCGACGCAAATGTCGTGCGCGGAGTTGTTGGAACCCACGACCACGCAGGCCTTGCCGGCAAAGGCCGCGCCATCCGCATATTGGCTGCTATGGCACTGCACCCCGCGAAAGCTGTCCGCGCCGGGGAAGACGGGCATGTTGGCGATGCCCGACAATCCGGTGGCCAGCACCAGCTGCGCCGGGCGCAGGACCATTTCCCGCCCCGCCCGGTCGACCGTCACCGTCCAGCGTTTCGCGGCTTCGTCATAATGCGCCCTGGTGCAGCGGGTGGAGCCCCAGAAGTCCAGTTCCAGCACCCGGGCATACATTTCCAGCCAGTCGCCCATCTTGTCCTTGGCGGTATAGACCGGCCAATGGTCCGGGAACGGGATATAGGGCAGATGGTCGATCCAGACCGGATCGTGCAGGTAGAGCGACTTGTAGCGGCTGCGCCAGGCATCGCCCGGCTTTTCCAGCGCGTCGACGATGAGGGTCGGGACGCCGAGCCGCTTCAGCCGCGCGCCCAGCGCCAGCCCGCCCTGGCTGCCGCCGACGACCAGGCAATAGGGCTGCACCTCCGTCCCCAGCGTCCGGGCGGTCGCGGCCCGCGCCTCCGACCAGGTTTCCCGGTCCTTGATGGCGCGATGGACGACGCCCTCCGGCCGGCGACGCCCGCCCGGCTCCTCAAAGCCCTTGAGTTCCTGCAGGGCGGTGAGCAGGGTGAAGCACCGGCCGTCCTTCAGCCGGACATGGCCCTTGCCCCGGCCCGCGCCGGTCTCGAAATCGAACCAGCCTTCGATCAGCCCGTCCCTTTCGGCGGCGCCGCCTTCCGGGCGCGCGGTGAAGGGGAGGACGGGATCGGCCTGCGCGTCCAGCATTTTACCGATGGCCTCGCGCCCCTCCATCGTCGCGATGTTCCAGGTGAAGGCGACCAGATCGCGCCAATAGCATTCGTCGGGCGCGAAAAGAGCAAGGACGGCGCCGGTGTCGCGGGCAGCCAGCGCGGCCTGAAATCCGTCGAGCCAGTGTTCCAGCGCCCGGTCATGCTGTCCGCTCTTCACCTTCTGCTCCTCTTCCGCCCCGCGCACGGCGGCCCCTCAACCTGCCATCTTCGGTGGCAAAATCCCATCGGCGGAAAAAATAAGTATTCTGGCGCGAGTATAACCAAAGGTGATCGGACAGGGCGTCATGCCCTATTCTATGTTCTTGTGAGAGAGCGGCGGGAAGGCATCCCCCGCTGCGACAATAGCGCCGGCAGGGACAGGACGACGGAATTGGCGATGACATCCGAAGAAAAGATCATGCTGACCCAGCTCCTGCTCGCCAATGCGACGGACTATTGGTATGAGGTGGACGTCAATGGCGGTCTGGACACCCGCGACTATTATCTGGAGGACGCCACCTTCTTCAACCTGAAGGGGCGCGAGGCGATCCATCAGTTCTACGTCTGGCGGCAGAGCCGGGGGCCGCGCGTCAACCGCCATGTCATCGCGAATTTCCGCGCCGAGCTGATCGAGCCCGGATTGGCGCGCACGAACAATGTCATGATGCTGTTCGCCGGGGACGGGACGCCGGTGCTGCCCTCCCACGCGCCGATCCAGATCGCGGAGCAGATCGACCATCTGCTGCTGTGCGAGGATGGCCGCTGGCGTTTCCGCACGCGGGAATTCGTCAACCTGTTCAAGAGCGACACGCCGACCACCGTGCCGCCGCGTGCGTGGTATGAGAAATGGAGTCCCGGCAGCCTGAAGGATTGATGCGACGAGTGCGGGTGCGGGCGGAATGCGGGCGAAGGACGGTCAGTGAAGCGCGAACAATGTTTCATCGCGGGTGAATGGGTCGGCAATGGGGAGTGGATCGCGGTCGACAATCCGGCGACGGGCGGGATCATCGGCCGCGTTCCGGCGCTGGGGCGGGAGGAGAGCCGGCGGGCGATAGAAGCGGCGGCCATGGCCATGCCCGCCTGGGCGGCGCGCCCGGCCGGCGAAAGGGCCGCGATCCTGCAACGCATCGCCGCCCTGATGCTGGAGCGCGCCGACGATCTTGCCGCCCTGCTGACCGAGGAACAGGGCAAGCCGCTGGCGGAGGCGAAGGGCGAGATCGCCTATGCCGCGTCCTTCTTCCAATGGTTCGGGGAGGAAGCGAAGCGCGCCTATGGCGACATCATTCCCGGTCCCATGCCGGACAGGCGCATCATGGTGCTGAAGCACCCGGTGGGCGTCGTGGCCGCGATCACCCCCTGGAACTTCCCCGCCGCCATGGTCGCGCGCAAACTGGCCCCGGCGCTTGCGGCTGGGTGCGGGGTGGTGCTCAAGCCTTCGGAACTCACGCCCTTCACCGCATTGGCGATAGCGCAGATCGCTGACGAGGCGGGCGTGCCCCGGGGGCTTCTCAACGTCGTGACCGGCGACGCGCGGGAGATCGGGGCCGAAATGACGGGCAATCCCGTGGTCCGCAAGATCAGCTTCACCGGATCGACGGCGGTCGGGCGGCTGCTGATGGAGCAGGCGTCCCGCAGCATCAAGAAACTCAGCCTGGAACTGGGCGGCAACGCGCCCTTCATCGTCTTCGACGACGCCGATCTGGATGCGGCCGTCACGGGCGCGATCCAGTCCAAATATCGCAATGCAGGCCAGACCTGCGTCTGCGCCAACCGCTTCTATGTCCAGGCGGGCGTCTATGACGCCTTTGCCGGGAAGCTGGCCACCGCCACCGCGAAACTGCGGGTCGGCGAAGGGACCCGCACCGGCGTGGACATCGGTCCCCTGATCGACGAACGGGCCGTCGCGAAGGTCCAGCGGCACGTTGACGATGCCGTGGCGAAGGGCGCGCGGATCGTGCTGGGCGGCGGTCCCGCCCCCGACGGCCCGCGCTTCTTCACCCCGACGATCCTGCGCGACGTGAAGCCGGGCATGCAGGTGCTGGAGGAGGAGACCTTCGGCCCCCTGGCGCCACTGGTGAAGTTCGATGACGACGCCGAAGCCATCGCCCTTGCCAATGACAGCGAATTCGGACTGGCCGCCTATTTCTACGCGCGCGACGTCAACCGCATCTGGCGCGCGGCGGAAGGCATCGAATCCGGCATTGTCGGCATCAACACCGGCCTCATTTCGACCGAAGTGGCGCCCTTTGGCGGCGTCAAGCAATCGGGCATCGGCCGGGAGGGGTCGCGTTACGGGCTGGATGATTATCTGGAGCTGAAATATCTCTGCCTGTCTCTTGCTTGAACCGGGGCCGCATTTGTGAGAGACAGGTTTGTGACCGGTACCAAATCGCTTTCGGGGCCAGGGCCCCGCGCAATTGACAGGAGAAGATGATGTCCAGTCATTCGACCATGTTGGACAGGAACGATATGCTGACATGCACGCCGGTCCATCCCCATTTCGCCGCGCGGGCGGAGGGGATCGACCTGCGCCGGCCGCTGACGGAGGAGCAGAAGGCGGCGGTCAAGGGCGCGATGGACCGTTATGGCGTGGTCGTCTTCCCCAACCAGATGATGAGCGACGACGAACAGGCCGCCTTCGCCGAACAGTTCGGCACCATCGAGGAGACGCCGACGCTGGTTGACCAGGAACGACGCCGCATCGCCAATATGAAGATCAACGACATCTCCAATCTGGGCCCGGACGGCCGGATTTGGGGCGCGGACGACCGGCGGCGCATGTATAATCTGGGCAATCTGCTGTGGCACAGCGACAGCAGCTTCAAGCCGACGCCGGCCTATTGGTCGATGCTCCAGGCCCGCGTCATCCCGCCGGTCGGCGGCGCCACCGAATATATCGACACCCGCGTCGCATGGGACCATCTGCCGGACGAACTCAAGGCCATTGCAAAGGACCTGATCGCCTGTCATTCGCTGATCTATTCCCGCGAGCAGATGGGTTTCGACGCATTCAGCCCGGAGGAGGTCGAACGGTGCACGCCGGTGCCGCAACGGCTGGTGCGGCTGCACAGGGAATCCGGGCGGCTTGCCCTCTACCTCTCCGCCCATATCGGCGCCATCGAGGGCTGGCCCCGTCCCGAAGCCATGGCGCTGATCCGGGAACTCACCGAATTCGCGACCCAGCGCCCGTTCGTCTATGCGCATCAATGGGCGGTCGGGGACCTCGTCATCTGGGACAATCGCTGCACCATGCATCGCGGCACGCGCTATGACGACAAGAAATATCCGCGCGACATGCGCCGGGTGACGCTGGAGGACAGCGCCCCCACTTTGGAACAGCCGATCTGATAAAGCCGATCTGGCAGGGCATGCGCCCGGAAGGAAGACAGAATGACCGTTGGAACGGTAAGCGAGGCCATTGTCGCCCGCCTCGCGGAAAAGGGCGTGCGCTTCATCTTCGGCGTGCCGGGGGGCGAGTGCAATCTGGACTTCATCGCCGCGGCGGAGAAGCAGGGCATGCGCTTCATCCTGACGCGGACGGAGACGTCGGCGGCGATGATGGCCTGCGTCACCGCCGAAATCACCGGAGCGCCCGGCGTGGCGATGACGACGCGGGGGCCGGGCCTTGCCGCCGCCGCCAATGGCGTCGCCTATTCCGATCTGGATCGTGCCGCGATGCTGCTGATCGCGGACGGCTATGAAGACGACCAGGCCTATATCAGCCATCAGCGGATCGACCAGACGGCGATATTGGCGCCGATGCTGCGCGCTTCCTCCAATCTGCGGAACGGCGATCCCATGGCGGAGGTCGACCGGCTGATCGACGCCGCCATGGGCAATCCGCCGGGCCCGGCCTATCTGGAGGTCGCCGGTTCCTTCATCCGCCGCCGGGCCGAAGCGGCGCCCGCCCCCCTTTCCGCGACCCGCCTTCCCGCAGCCCGCCTTCCCGCGCCGGGCCCATCCGCGCTGGCGGAGGCGAAGAGGCTGGTCGCCGCGGCCCGCCGTCCCATCCTGCTGGCGGGGCTTCAGGCGCGGTCTCCGGATGGAACCGCCGCCTTGCGCGCCTTTGTCGCGGCGACCGGCTGTCCCGTCCTCACCACCTACAAGGCGAAGGGGGTGGTGTCGGAAAATGCGCCGCTCGGGCTGGGCCTCTACGCCAATGGCGTGCCCGAACAGCCGTTGATCAGGTCGGCCGACCTCATCATCCTCTACGGCTTCGATCCGGTCGAGGGACCGCCGCAGCCCTGGCGCTATGGCGCTGTTCCGACGGTCGAACTCACCAACCACGCCTATGAGCATCCGCTGTTCGCGCCGACCGCATCCGTGGTGGGCGACATAGCCGCTTCCATCGCCGCCCTGCACGATGCGACGGACAGCAGCGGGTGGGAGCCGGGAGAGCTGGCGCGGCGCAAGGAAGCATTATGGGCGGCGGCGCAGATTTTCGGCGGCAGCGGCATTTCCCCGGCGGCGCTGGTCCGCGCGGCGCGTCAGGCGGTGCCGGCGGACAGCCGCATCACCATCGACGCGGGCGCGCATATGCTGCCGGTGCTGCATATGTGGCGGTGCGACGAACCCAACCAGTCCCTGATCTCGCGAGGGCTTTCGACCATGGGCTTCGCCATTCCTGCGGCCATCGCCGCCAGCCTGGCCGATCCGGGCCGCACCACCGTGGCCTTCACGGGGGACGGCGGCGCGATGATGTGCCTGGGCGAACTGGGCACCGCCGTGCAGAGCGGCGCAAAGCCTGTCGTCGTCCTGTTCAACGACTCCTGCCTGACATTGATCGGGGCCAAGCAGCGGCGGCGGCAACTGGCTCCGGCGGGGGTGGATTTTTCCCACACCGATTTTGCGCAGGTGGCCGCCGGTTTCGGCTGGCACGCCCGCCGGGTCGATGAGGAAGGCGGACTGGCCGGAGCCTTCGCCGATGCGCTGGCGAGCGGGCGTCCGGCGCTGATCGACGTGACGATCGATCCGGCGACCTATGACGATCAGATTCTGGCTATTCGGGGATAGGAACCGGGCGGTTCGGGTGGGGGCGTGCCTCTAAAGGCTTGGTTTTCCTTTGGGGCACGCCCCCACCCTCAGTCCCCTCCCCTGAAGGGGAGGGGAAGAGCCGACATCGCGGCTGCGATCTGGTCGGATGGCCTCTTCTCACCCGGCCAGATAAGCGCCGTCCACCGGGATGATCGCCCCCGAAACATAGCGCGCCGCGTCCGAGGCGAGATAGACCGCCGTTCCTGCGATCTCGTCCGGCTGTCCCTGGCGGCGCAGCGGCGTCCTTGCGAGGATGGCGGCTTCGCGGTCGGCCGTCTTTTCCCGGTCCGGAACCAGCGTGGTTTCGATGAAGCCGGGGGCGATGGCGTTGACCCTGATCCCCTCCCCGCCCCATTCGACTGCCAGCGCCCGGGTCAATTGCATCACCGCGCCCTTGGACGCGGCATAGGCCGCCGCATTGGGCGCGGCGACGAAGGAGCGGATGGAGGCGAGGTTGATCACCGACCCCCGGGTGGCGCGAAGCTGCGGATGGAAGGCCCGGCACATGTTGAACGGGCCGCCGACATTGATCGCCAGCGTGCGGTCCCATTTTTCCCGCGCGCCGGGCTCATCGATGCGGCCGGGGAAGATCACCCCGGCATTGTTCACCAATATGGAGACCGGGCCGACATCCCGCTCCAGCCGCGCCGCCAGCGTTTCGCATGCAGCGGCATCGGAAACGTCCAGACCGAAGGCGGTGGCCTGGCCGCCTGCGCCGGCGATGGCCCGCGCCGCTTCGGCGGCTTCCCCCTCCTGCACGTCGGTCAGCACGACATGGGCGCCCGCTTCGGCCAGCCCCCGTGCAATCGCCCGTCCAATGCCGCGCGCCGCGCCGGTCACAACGGCAATCCTCCCATCCAGCCGCATCCTCGATCCTTCCTGAAAAATAGGGCTTATGTCGTGATTTTTATGGTTGTTACCGGTATCGCATCCGCATAGTCTTTCGGCAAGCCCGAATAGCGGTTCAAACCATCGGCAGAGGAGCCGGTATGAAAGCGATTAGCTTTGGTGAAGGAATGGAGCGGTGACCATCACTGCTGAGACAAGGGTGCACCCCCTCGTGGCGTCACGATCGTTGAATGGATTGCTGAACCTCATCAGCGATGGAGATGCACCCATGTCTTACGATTATCATATCGGCGTGGATTACCACAAAGCCTATACGCATCTGGTGGTGCAGGATGGCGGTGGAAAGGTTCTGCGATCAGGCAAGGTGAAGAATGACCCGCGCTCGCTTGCCAGCTTTCTGTCGCCCTATCTGGAGAACAGCCATGCGGTGATGGAAGCGAGCCGCAACTGGACGGTGATGTACGACTGGCTCGATGAGCTGTGCGACGATGTCATTCTCGCCCATCCACTCAAGGTGAAGGCGATTGCCGACGCCAAGATCAAGACCGACAAGATTGACGCGACGATCCTGGCACATCTGCTGCGGGCCGATCTGATCCCGGAGTCCTATGTCCCTTGCGAGGCCGCGCGCGAACTGCGCCAGGCGTTGCGAGAGCGGATCTTCTTCGTGCGGCTGCGTACGATGGTGAAGAACCGGGTGGTGACGATCTTCGACCGCTACCCGGACCAGACCCGAGCGCTGCGGGAGATGTCGGATCTGTTCGGCAAGATGGGGCGGGGCCAACTCGAACTGCTTTCGGTGTCGACGATCGATCGCGAGCATATCGATCGCGCGCTCGCCTTCATCGATGACATCAACCAGCGGATCCGCGAGTCCGAGAAGACGATCCGCCGCTTCAGCAAAGACAATGCGGACGTCAACCGTCTCAAGACGATCCCTGGCGTGGGCGAGTTCTTCGCGCGCTTGATCGCGGCCGAGATTGACGACGTTACACGCTTCCGTTCGGCCAAGAAGCTCGCCGCCTATGCCGGCCTGGTGCCTTCAACCTATGCGAGCGGCGGCAAATGCTGGAACGGGCGGATCATCAAGGCTGGCAATAAGTGGCTGCGCTGGGCTTTCGTGGAAGCCAGCATTCCTGCCATGCGGGCAGAGCCTGCCCTCAAGTTCGAGTACGAGCGCCTGAAGGCCACCAAGGGCGCGAACCGCGCTAAGGTCGTCGTGGCGCGCAAATTATTGACGATCGCCTACCAGATGCTGCGCGACCAGCGTGACTATGAGCGCCGCGACGCGCTGGAGCGACCGTCTGATCCTTCTCGGCTGTCCTGATGATGATCTAGTGGACCCCGCAGCGCGGGGCCGCACTCTCAAGGAGAATGGGAAGCCGAGAGCCGAACACCGGAATGTGATCGAGCCTACAAGGTAAGGTCACGGATTGGAGAATGGCTCAATGCCGAAACGAGGACAGGGCGCCTGGCCTCGAAAGCTACAACTCGTCCGTGCTGGCGCCCACGGACACAAGAGCATCAACCAATCAACGAGGAAACGTGCCTTTTTACGAGCACTCTGCCTCTTGAGTTCTTTCATTGGAGATCATCATGGCAACGGAAGATTATGAGCGCGGACTGGCGTTGCGCAAGGAAGTGCTGGGGGCCGACTATGTCGAACGGTCCTTCGCCAATGCCGACGATTTCAGCCGTCCCATGCAGCAATTGTCGACCGAATATTGCTGGGGCAGGATATGGTGCCGGGAGGGATTGTCCAGGCGCGACCGCAGCCTGCTCAACATCGGCATGATCAGCGCGCTCAACCGGCCCCATGAGCTGAAACTGCATGTGAAGGCGGCGCTGACCAACGGCCTGTCCCGCGATGAGATACGCGAAGCATTGCTTCAGGTGGCCATTTATTGCGGCGTGCCTGCGGGGCTGGATTCGACGCGGATCGCGCGGGAAGCCTTTGCGGAAGTGGATCAGGCGGCGGAGTGAGGCGCGGGAATTCAGCCCGCCCCGGTGAAAGGTCAGCGGTCCGCTCCTTGGAGCATCGGGCAGAAAAGCCTGTCCTGGGCCTGTCGAAGGATGGGGCCGGTTTTCTGCCTGAAAGGATGGGGCAACGGAAAACCGGAGCGCGCGCTCTGGAGCAGATCCGATCCGGCTGCTTGGAAAACCCTCTAGGAACTGGCGCGCTGGACGATTTCGAAGCCCAGGTCGATGGTCGTCACCGGCATGGTGCGTTCCTCGATCCGGTCGAGGATCATCTGCGCGCTGCGCCGGCCGATCTCATATCGGGGTAGGCGCAGCGAGGTGATCGCCGGGCTGACGTGGCGCATCAGGTCGAGATCGTCGAAGCTGGCGATGGCGAGCCGGCCGGGCACCGCCCATCCCCGCCTGTCGCATTCCAGCAGCGCGCCGACGGCCAGCACGTCGCCCGCGCAGAACAGCGCGTCGGCGTCCGGCACATTCGCATCGATATAGGAAATGGCCTCCGTCCCGCCGCCGAAACCGCGGGAGACGGCGACCACATGCTTGCGGTCGGATTTCTGCCCGATCTCCGCCAGGGCGTCCTGAAAGCCGCGCTGGCGTTCGGCGGCGCGGGGATTGGCGGCCAGCCCGGCGAAGACGATCCGCCTGTAGCCGAGCCGCGCCAGGTGCAGCGTCATCGCCTTGGCGGCGGCGCGGTTGGAATAGCTGACCACCATGTCGACCGGATCGACCGGGAAATCGCCATTTTCCACCACCGGCGTGTCCGACGCCTTCAGCATCCTGACCGCCGTGGGCGAATGGTTGGTCGAATGCAGGATCAGCCCGCCCACGCGCTGCGCCAGGAAGGCAGCGATCACCTGCTCCTCATCCTCCGGATCGTCGGAGCTTTCCGCCACCATCAGATGATAGCCGAGCGGACGAAGCACGTCCGATATGCCCTTCACCGTCTGGGAAAAGATGGAGTTTTCCAGGCTGGGCAGGACGAGGCCGATGACGTTGGAGCGGCGCGACGACAGGCTGCGCGCCAGATGGTTGTGGACATAGCCCAGTTCCTGCACCGCCTCCAGCACGCGATTGCGCAGCGTTTCATTGACGGATTCCGGGCTGTTCAGCGCGCGCGACACCGTCATGCGGGAGACCTGCGCGCGCTCCGCGACGTCGCGCATCCGGATCGTCCCATTGGCTTTCTTCGATACCGGCAAGTGGCTCCTCGTTTCGCATCGTTTCATGCGGAGGGATGCACTCCGCAGATGGAAGCTCGTTACCGTAACTTGGCGGGGCGTGCCATGATAATCTGACGGCGTGCGCGGTCCCCCGCGCCGCGCAGGCCGTCAGTCCCCTTCAATCCTCCAGGCCCAGCAGCCGCAGCGCGTTGGTCGAGATCATCTTGCGGATGTCCTCGTCCGAATAGCCAAGGCCGATGCAATTGCGGATCACGCCCCGGAAGCCGTCGACCGGGCGGTCGTTGCCCACCTGCCCCAGGTCGGACGCCAATATGGTGCGGTCGACCGTGCCGGCCCTGATCAGCGCGTCCAGCTCCTCCGGCGGGAACATCGCCTGTTCGCGGCCGATCATCTGGATGAACATGCACAGCGAATGTTCGATATAGGCGCCCATCGTCACCAACTGCCTGATGTCGTCCAGCGAGGCGCCGATGATGAAGGTGGGATGGTTCACCAGCAGCCGCTTGACGCCGCGCTTCCGCGCTTCCTCGAACACCGGGAAGATTTCGGAGATATGGAGGTGGCCGCCGGACAGGATCACGTCATGTTCCGCGATGATGTCGAGTATCTCCTTCACCTCGTCCTTCAGCGCGCCGTTGGCGTCGAGCGGCGTCAGCGGATCGGGCGGCAGCAGCGGCTTGCTGGTGTGGGGGAAGCCCTTTTTCCGCTTCTGGTCCGCCTCGACATGGTTCTTCGAGGCGAAGGTCGGCATCCACACCAGCCGGGCGCCGAGGGCGATGCCGTGATCGACGGCATATTTGTTGAAGCCGCCGGTGGTGTTGTTGAGCGGCACGCCCGAAAACAACTGCACCTTCAAATGGCCGTGCGTCCGGTTGAGCAGTTCGGTGATCGGCGTGGCGGAATAATAATGATCCTTGATCAGCATGGCGCGGAAGCCCGCGTCCGCCGCATCCTGCAACGCCTCCATATGGTCGAGCGACCGGGGCATGACCGACGGGCCGCTATGGCAATGCATGTCGACCGCGCCGACCAGCAGGCTGGAAATCCGATCCTCCAACGCCTGATCCGCGACATTTTCGTCCAATAGTGAAACCATGTTCGCCTCTTTGCTTTCAGCGCCCCAACGCATTTCTCGTGTCGTCCATCAATCTGCGCGCCGCATGCGCGAACAGGGTCGTGTCGGCGCTGATCATGACGAAGGAATAGCCTGCCTCGCGGCAGCGCACCGCTTCCTCCGGCGTCTGCACGGCGGTGCCGCAGGGCACGCCCTTCGCCCTGGCGGCCGCCAGCACCTTCGCCTCCAGCCCGCGCAGGGTCGGGTGCGATCCGGGCAGGCCCGAACTCAGCGCCAGATCCCCGAAGCCGATGAACACGGCATTGAGCGCGGGGGCGGCCAATATGCCCTCGATCTGCTCCAATGCGCCCATATCCTCGATCTGCACGCCGCGCATGACATGGTTGCGCCCCCGCTCCAGATAGTCGGCCGCGCTGTCCAGCCCCCAGCGGGCCGCCCGCGAGGTATAGCCCATGCCCCGCGACCCCAGTGGCGGGAAGGCCATGGCCGCCGTCACATCCGCCGCGATCTCCGGCGTCTCCACCCGGGGGACCAGCAGCCCGTCTATGCCCGCGTCGAGCAGCCTCTGGACCGCGCCGCCGCTGCGGTCCGGCAGGCGGGCCATCGCGTAGAGCCCGACCGCCTGCGCCGTGGCGATGGCCTGATAAGCCGACTGGAAGCTGTGCGGCGCATGTTCCATGTCCACCACGGCGAAGTCGAAACCGGCATGGCCGATCAGTTCGACCGTCTCCAGCGAGGGAATTTTCGCCCAGGTGCCGACAAGGAATGCGTCCTTCGCCTTCAGCCGATCGATCAAGCTTGGTTTGCGATCCAAAACATCCCTCCTATTGCGCCGGCATCGGATAGTCGCTCTCGTTCAGCACCCATCCGGGCTTCAGCGAGAAGTCGAGGCGCGGCGGCGCGAAGATGTCGACCAGTTGATTGACGTCGGAATGCCAGGTGGAGGTGTGGATCACCTGCGCCGGGATCACCGTCACCGATGGCGAGTCCACCGCGGCATGGACATCGTCATGCCATTTGTTCATGTCCACGGCCCAGGGCCAGCGCATATGGTGCCGCCATTCCCCCTCCAGCGCGAGCGAACATTGTTCGAAATCGTCATGATGGTGCGGCGACACCCTGGTGAGATCGCGCGGTCCCTTCTGCCTGTTGGGGATGTTGAGCATGATCGTGGTGCAACGCCAGATGCGGCCGAACCGGCCGCCTTCGACCGGCACGTCGAGCGAATAGTGGCGGACCCTGTACCCGTCGGGCGGTTCCGGCCATGGCCGGAAGGGCGGGATGTTCGCATGCCGATCCGCATAGGCGTCCGCATTGGGGCATTTCGCCACCAGATCGGGCGACTGGGCGGAGAAGATGCGGACGACGCGCCCGCCCTTCTCCAGCACCAGCCGGCTGTCCCCCGGCGGCATGACGAACAGCGCATATCCCCCGCTCCGTTCGGTCCGGTCCCCCGCGGCGGCAATGGCGGGGGTGTCTTCATCGGGCAGCAGGACCATATATTCGTCCGCCTGCCCGGTCCGTTCGAAGACCGCGCCGGGCAGCGCCTCGCTATAGGCGATGACGAAATTCTGCCCCCGCACATACCAGCTTTTGCCGCGGGCATCCTCCTCCACCGGCGGATCGCGGTAGAACAGGCCATATTCCGCGTCGTAAAGCCGGTCCACCGGCGCGGCCCCGGCGGGCGAGCCAGCCAGTGTCGAACGAAGGTCGGTCTTGTCGTACATCGATTACCTCCAGTACCCGCCCCATATCGTCACCACCGCGTCCGCACCCCGATCTTGAAGAAACGCCCGATCGGATCGAAATGCAACGGATTGCCGATCAGCCGCAGTTCCTCCGGCTGGTCCTTGTCGAAGACATTGTTCACCGTGCCGAAAATCTCGAAGGACTCGTTGACCTTCAGCGTTCCCGTCATGTCGAGATAGAAGCGCGAGGAAATATGGTTCTCGCTGATGCTGTTGGGATCGTTGATGTCATAGCCGTCCTGTTCCGGCCCGATCTTGGTCGGGTCCAGCAGGGCGCGGGGAATGTAGCGCCCGTGGAAGGTCATGGACCAGGTCGGCCGCGAATAGGTGATCACCCCGTCCAGTTTCCAGCGCGGCACGCCCTGGATGTTCGTCACCGATCCGGCATTGCCGGTCCAGTTGTCGAGCTGGGTCTTCACCCCGGTCGCGTCGATGGTCGACAGGTCGATCACATAATTGCCGTTGACCTGGAAATTGAAGTTCCCGCCCAGAGCCGGCACCTGGAAGTCGGAGACGAGTTCCAGACCCTCCGCATGCAGCTTGCTGAGGTTCTGGAAATTGGAGAAGACGGTGTTGATCGACCCGTTCGGATTGAACTGGATCAGGTTGCAGAGCAGGTTCTTCTGCTTGCAGGCATTGGCGATCGCGGTGCCGGTCAGGGAGTCGATCGCGCCTTCCACCTTGATGTCATAATAGTCGATCGACAGGTTGAAGTTGCGGATGAAGGACGGCCTCAGCACCACGCCGGCGGTGAAGGTGTCGCCCTTTTCCAGGTTCAGTCCCGGATTGCCGCCCGTCACCACGAACTGGCTGGTCGTGCCGCCCACGAACGGATCGGGCAGCGGGAGCTGGATCGTCGTTGCGTTGGGGCTGGATTCGCGGGCGGATGGCGCCCGGATGTCGCGCGAGCGCGTCACGCGGAAGGTGATGTCGTCGATGGGGCGGTAGACCGCTCCCAGCTTCCAGGTGGTGGCGTCGCCGAAGGGATCGTAATGCGTCTGGCGGATCGCCCCGTCGACATCGAGCGACCGCCCCAGCGGAGAGTCCTTGAGCAGCGGGACGGCGACTTCCAGATAGCCTTCGACCACGCTGGTCTTCGTGAAGGGAAGCGCCGAGCCGTTGGCGGCGATGAACCGTCCCGCGGCCGTATTCGGATCGACCTCTCCCTCCGCCGTGTCGCGGCGCCATTCGCCGCCCAGCGCGAGTTTCACGTCGCCGGCCCAGGTGGAGAAGAGCGAGCCGCGCAGATTGACGGCGGCGGCGTGCTGTTCGAACCGGCGGGTCTGCCATTCGGGCACGATATAGCGGTCGATGGCCGCCTGGCTGATATTGCCGAAGCCGAACAGGTTGATCGGTATGCAGCCATTGGCCGGGTTGGCGATGGTGGACCGGCAGATCGGCGTGCCCGCCGCTATGCCCGGAAGGCCGGCGGGCGCGGACACCACGTCCAGCGCGTTGTTCCATTCGGCCAGGCGGTTGTTGTCGGCGCCGACCCGGCTGTCGACGCGGCCATAGGTGTAATAGGCGTCCCAATCCCACTGGTCGGACAATTGTCCCTTGAGAGCGAAGGCGCCGCGATAGGTATCCACCTTGCTCGTCGCCTTGGACAGGCTGCCCAGCGCCCAGCTTGAGGAATTGATGACCAGATGGGTGATCGCCGGATCGGCGGCGAGGATGGTCGCGCGGGTCGCATCGGACACATAGGGATTGTTGATATTGATCGCGACACCTGCGTCGAGCGGCGCGGAACGCGCGGTCGGACCGCCCGTGACCTTCGAATACATGAATTCGACCGAAGCCGTGATGGAATCCGTCAGTTCATAATCGGCATGCACCGTCCCCGACACATGCTTGGTCGGCACCATCAGCGGCAGCGGACTGAGGCCCAGCGCATAGGGCTGCGTCGGGTCGTCGAGCTGCTGCAATATGCCGCTCAGATAATTGCCGAACTGATAGGGGACCAGATTGCCGTTGGAATCGAACTGCTTGCCGCGCAACGCATTGGGCAGGGAGGTGGCGCCGGTGTTCAGCACCTGCTGACCCAGGGTGATCGTGCCGCCCGTGCCATTGGGCTTGCGCGCGCCGACGACGATGCCGTTCTCATTATAGACGAAGGACGTGCCCTGAAGGACCAGCGTGGCCGGAAGGCCGTTGGTGCTGGTCCGGGTGGCGGTGTTATAGCCGGGATTGGGCACATAATTGGTGTAGCGCGTGCACCAGCTCCGTTCCTCGCACGGGCCGATGCCGCCTTCCCTTGCATATTCGATCGCCGCGACGACATGCCCGCGCCCGCCCGCGAAATCCGTGCCGCCCGCCGCGCCGACGAACAGGCTGGAGGCGTCGCCCCGCTGGCTGATGCCATAGCTGGCATTCGCCTTGAAGCCGTTGAGCTTCGTATCGAGGATCAGGTTCACGACGCCCGACACGGCGTTCGCGCCATAGGCCGCCGATGCGCCGCCGGTCACCACTTCGGTCCGCTGGATCAGCATGGACGGGACGCCGTTGATGTCGACCGTGCCGTCATCCGCGCTGGGCACGAAGCGGCGGCCATCCACCAGCGTCAGCGTCCGCGTGGCGCCCAGCCCGCGCAGGTCGAGCGTGCGGGCGCCGATATTGCCGGACACGCGGAAAAAGGTCGAAGCCGGCGTATTGATGGGGCGGAAGGACGGAATCTGGTTCAGCGCATCCGCCACATTGTCGATCGCCAGTTGCTGAAGCCTTTCTTCCCCCACGACATTGACCGGCGTCGGCGCGTCATAGCCCTTGCGGCCGACGCGCGAACCGGTGACGACGATGTCCGCATCGCTGACGCCTGCGGCGGCGTCCGACTGCGCCTGCGGAGGATTGTCCTGCGCCATGGCCGGCGACAGCGCCGCAATGGTCGCGCATGTCAGCGCGAAGGCCGAGCTGCGGCAAAGCAATGCACCCTGCAAGTTCATTTCACCCCTCCTCCTCTTATTTTTCCTGCCAGGCGACGTCTCAACGGTGGCGGAATATGTGTTACCGGTATCTCAGAGACAGGGCGCTGTCAAATGGCGCCGGATCGGAAATTTGCGATGCCGGCGGGTCTGGCGCAGGACAGCAGCCATGATTTCGGGCCCTGGCTGCCTGTTCAGGCAAGGAAAAGCGCCTCTTCACTATGCCGCATGTTCGGGCCCCATGATCGGAGCATAATTTGTGGATATAGCATAGGACGAGATTTTTTGCTGAACCGGCTAAGCTGCGGGCGTTGCGTCGTTCCGGCGCGCTTGCGGGTGGGGAATCCGCGCTCCATCAGCCTGAATGGACGGAAATTCGGGGCCGGAACAGGGACGGCGGCGCTTCTTCCGCCGCGCTTCCGCGACCATCGCGACAAAGCCGCGCGCCTGCATGCTTGGAATGTTGAGACCGGTATCATTGCGCCCGGCTTTCCGGAAGGCTAAGACGCTTCAACAAGCAAGGGCGGGAAACCGCTTCGTTTCCGATCGTAAAGGGAGAGGATCGCAAGATGGACAGCCTGACCGCTGCTCATGCCGACAGGACGGCCGCCAGTCCGCTGGAACTGCGCGTGGGGGAGGCGCTCGACAATCTCCGCACCTTTCGCGTCGGCATATTGGCGCCCTTGCTGATGGGCTTCATCATGCTGTTCGATTCCTGGGACAGCATCGCCATCGCCTATGTCATGCCGTCGCTGTCGCGCGAATGGGGGCTGCATCCCGCGATGATGGGGGCGCTCATCTCCTCGGGATATATCGGCCAGTTCCTGGGCGCCATAGCCCTGGGATCGCTTGCCGAACGGTTCGGGCGCATGCCGGTGTTCGTCGGATCGGTCCTGGCGATGGCGACGCTGGCGATCGCCTGCACGGTGGCGCCGGGGCCGGAGGCGCTGCTGGCGATCCGCTTCGTCCAGGGACTGGCGATCGGCGGGGCATTGCCGGTATCGATCACCTATATCAACGAACTCGCGCCGACGATGACCCGCGGCCGCTACTTCATGATCTTCCAGTGGCTGTGCATGAGCGGCTATGCGGCGGCATCCCTGTCCAGCACGGTCATCATACCGGAACTGGGATGGCGCTGGCTGATCGGGCTGGGCGGCATTCCGCTGCTGCTGCTGCCGGTGGTGATGCTGACCCTGCCGGAATCGCCGCGCTGGCTGGCCCGCACCGGCCGCGCCGGGCAGGTTCCGGGCGCGCTGGCGAAGCTGGGGGGCAGGATCGACCTGTCGGACGGCGACCTGCGGCAGGCCGCGCCGCGCCTTCGGGAGCCGGCGAGGATACCGATTTCCGCTCTGTTCGCGCCGCAACAGCGCGCATCGACGATCATCCTGATGAGCATCTGGTTCACGGTCGCCTTCACCAATTTCGGGCTGACCACCTGGGCGCCGTCGATCTTCGTGACGGTTTACGGCATAGCGCTGGCGGACGCCCTGCGCTATGCGGCGGCGACGCCCATATTGTTCCTGCTCGCGACGCCGTTCATCGGTGCGACCATGGATCGGGTGGGGCGGCGGCCCTATGCGATCGGCGGCTGCCTGGCGGCGGGGCTGGCCTTGCTGTCGCTTGCCCTCTTCCGCTTCGAGACCGGACCGCTGGTGGCGCTGGTGGTGGTCGGCACGCTGGGCAGCGCGCTCAGTTCCTTCATCCAGTGGCCCTATACGGCAGAGAGCTTCCCCACGCATCTGCGCGCGGTGGGCATGGGCGTTTCCAGTTCGATGGCGCGCGCCGCGTCCATGCTGACGCCGCTGTTCGTCGGCGTGATATTGAGCACCGGGGCCGCCATTTCACTGGTCTACAGCGCATTTGCGGCCTTTGCCTTCGGGGCGGCGCTGCTCTGGATCTTCGCCACCACGGAAACGGCGCGGCGGAAGCTGGAGACGATTTAGGCTCAGGGCCCGCATAATCATCTTTCCCGATCGAATCCTGCGTCATGCTGAAACAGGTTCAGCATGACGGTTCTTGGACCATTACCCAGATCAGGGCGAATGGCGGATCAGAGGTTGATATTGGCCCGGCCCTTCAGCCCCAGCATCTGGCGCGCCTCCTCCGCGGTTGCGACTTCCAGGCCCAGCTCGTCCAATATCCGGCGGATCTTGAGCACCTGGTCGGCATTGCTGTTCGCCAGTTGCCCCCGGGAGATGAACAGGCTGTCCTCCAGTCCCACGCGAACGCTCGATCCCATCAGCGCGCCCATGGTGCACACGCCCATCTGGTGCCGTCCAGCGCCGAACAGCGACCAGATATAATCGCCGCCGAACAGCCGGTCGGCGGTCTGGCGCATGAAATAGACGCTGTCGGCGTCGGCGCTCATGCCGCCGGTCACGCCCAGCACCGACTGGATCAGGAAAGGCGGCTTCAGCAGTCCCTTGTCCGCGAAGAAGGCGATATTGTGGAGATGGCCGATCTCGTAGCATTCCATCTCGAACCGGGTGCCGCCCGGACCCAATGTCTCGATGATGTGGCGTATGTCGCGGAAGGTGTTCTTGGCGACCAGATCTTCCGTCGCCTCCAGAAAGGGCTTTTCCCAGTCATATTTGAAGTCGTGGCGGCTCGCCAGTTCCGACAGGTTGATGTTCATGCAGCCCATGTTGAGCGAACAGAGTTCGGGACTGACCTGAACCGCCGCGCGCAGCCTTTCCTCTAACGTCATGCCGGGTCCGCCGCCGGTGCTGATGTTGATCACAGCGTCGGTTTCCGCGTGAAGTTGCGGCAGGAACTGCATGAAGACCTCGGCAGACGGCGTCGGACGGCCATTTTCCGGATCGCGGGCGTGCAGGTGCAATATCGCCGCGCCCGCCCGGTGGGCCGCGATGCCCTCCTCGGCGATCTTTTCCGGCGCGACCGGCAGGAACGGCGACATGGTCGGCGTATGCATGCTCCCTGTCAGCGCGCAGCTTATGATGACCTTTCCCTTCTTCATATCATTTGCCTTTCCATCATCCTGTCCCTAGAGAAATTGGTACCGGTATCTCACGCTTGCGGCAAGCGACAATGGAGACCCCCATGAGCCCTATCGAACAATCCGCCCCGCCCGGCTGGCGCGTCAAGGAAGGCGCCGACGTCGATCCCTTCCAGCATCTGAACGGTCCCTTCTATATCGCGGACCCCTTCGAACCCGCGGCGGAGGAAGCCGTCCGGCTGGGTTTCCGGGTCGCGCCGCATAATTGCAGCTATTCCGGGTTCGCCCATGGCGGTTGGCTGTCATCCATTCTCGACGTCTGCCTGGGCCAAAACGCGCAGGCGGGCTGTGCCGTGTCCCACGCGCCGACCATATCGCTGTCCGTCGACTTCATGCGGGGGGCGCAACCGGGGGACTGGCTGGAATCCCGCGTCCGCCTGCTGCGCGCGACCCGGTCCCTCGCCTTCTGCGACGGCGTGCTGCTGGGGCCCGATGGTGCTGTCGCACGCGGCAGCGGCGTCTTCAAGCTTCCCTCCACCCGCTCCGGTCAGGCGAAGTAGAAATCATGGGCGCTGCGATGGATCGCGGCGCGCACCGCCGCGTCGGGCAGCCAATAGCCAAGCTGGTCCAGCGTCTGCCGATGCGTCACCGTCCCTTCCGCCCCCACGAACGGCGCGTCGCTGCCCCAGAACAGCCGTTCCGTCCCGACCCGCTCGACATAGGCCTGCGCGAACATACGGGCTATGTCCTGATCGGGCCGGCGGAAGCCGCCGGACAGCTTCACCCAGGCCATGCCGTCCTGACAGGCCCGGACCGCCGCCTGGAAGCCGGGGCAGTCCAGCCCCTTTCCCGCATCCGGCCAGCCGAAATGGTCGATCACCACCTTGACCCCGCTGGGCCTGAGGCCGTCCAGCACCGATGGCAGACGGTGCGCCTCGACATTCACATGGACATGCATGTCCATGTCGCGCAGCCGGTGGAACAGGCGATTATAGCCGTCGGCAGCGAAATCCGGCAGGTCGGTGTGGAAAAGCTGCAACCGCACCCCCACCACCCCGTCGCGGCGCATGCCCTCCAGATCGTACATCCCGATTTCCGGATCGACGATCACGGTTCCGCGCAGGCGCCTGTGCTGCCGCAGGGCGCGGATGACATAGTCATTATAGGTTCCGAACAGGCTGGCCGCCGCGATTACCGCGAAATCGACGCCGCTGGCGTCCAGCGTGTCGAGATAGGTTTCCACCGTATAGGCATAGTCGGGCCTTTTCCACGCCCTGCTCCAGAAGGGCATGGCGGGCCCCCAGATATGGGCGTGCGTGTCGACCCGGACCTCGGCGCTCATCTGGACCTCAGCGCTCATAAAGCCTCTCCGCCGTTTCATAGAGGAAGGCGCGGCGTTCGTCGGGGCCGAGTTGGGCCGCCGCCCTTCGCGCCGCCGCCGCCTTTTCCTCATAGGGCCATTCGCTCTGGCCCAGATCGGAGCCCCACATCAGCCGGTCCGCGCCGAAGACATCCGCCAGCCGCCGGATGAACGCGGCCGGTTCCGCCTTCTGGTCGGCCAGCCGCTCCATGTTGATCTCCGTGAACTTGAAGCTGATATTGGGCAGCCCTTCGAAGATCGAGATGGTATCGGCAATGCCGAAATCCGGCGGCGGCGGCATGCTGCTGTCCAGACCCGCCGCGACATAGCGCGCCTTTTCCGGGTTGGAGAGGGTGTGCGGCGTGCCGATATGATCGACGATGATCTTCAGCGACGGCAGATATTCCGCGATGAACTTCAGGGCCGGCAACCCCCAGGACAAATGCCTGCGGAAGAAGATGATCGCCACCGGCGTTCCCAGTTCGGCCGCCGTCCGCCAGCATTCCATGGCATTGGGCGAATTCATCCAGGCGGTATCGAAGAATTCGAAATGCGTCTGGGCGAAGCGCAGGCCGCGCACGCCGTGGTTCAACACGATGTCCCGGTATTTGGCGGGCGTTTCGGGGTCCTGCGCGTCCAATATCACCACCGGCACGAAACGGTCGGAATATTTCCTGCCCGAATCGATGATATAGCTGTTGTCATAACCATAGACATGGCCGCGCTGGACAATGCATGCCTTGCCGACGCCATTGCGGTCCATCCGGTCGATCAGCCATTCGGCGGTGGCCGTGTAGTTCATCTGCGTGACATGGGTCGTGCCGCGCATGGGCGACGGCGGATAGGCGACATCGTCATCCGCGATCAGATGCGCATGGGTGTCGAAAATCGGGTCTTCTGCCATATTCAAGCTCTCCTGCTGGCTCAGGCGAACAGCCTGGCGCGCAATTCCCGCGCCATGCCGGACAAGGCCCGGTCGGATGCGCGCATCATTTTCGGCCACATCAAAAAGCCGTGGATCTGGTCGGCATGGCGGATATGCTTCACCGGCACGCCGGCCGCCGCCAGCCGATCCGCATAGGCGTCGCCCTCGCCGCACAGGGGATCGAAACCGCAGGTCAGCACCCATGCCGGCGCGACACCCTCCAGCCGGGGCGCGCGCAGCGGCGACATGCGCCAATCGGCGGGGTCCGCTCCGTTGCGATAGGCCGTGCGGAACCACCGCATCATGTCCGCGGTCAGGCCGAAACCATCGGCATTGCGGCGGTAGGACTCATGCTCCTCCACCAGATCGGTGACGGGGTAGATCAATATCTGCGCGCTGAGCGGCAGGCCTTCATCGCGTGCCCATAGCGCGCAGGCGGCCGCGAGATTGCCGCCCGCCGAGTCGCCCCCGACGGCGATCCGTCCTGCGTCGATGCCCAGCGCCGCAGCATCGCGACGGGCATGGCGGAGCGCGGCCATGCAATCCTCCAGCCCCGCGGGAAAGGGATGTTCCGGAGCCAGCCGGTAGTCCACCGACAGCATGGCGATCCCGGCCCGCTCCGCCAGCGAGGCGCAGAACCATGCGCCATAGGCGAGGTCGCCGGTCATCCAGCCGCCGCCGTGAAAATAGAGCATGGCGGGCAGAGGCGCATCGTCCGGCACTTGCATGGGCCGGTAGAGCCTGAGGGGAACGGGGCCGCGCGGCCCGTCCGCCCAAAGATCCGCCTCCCGGACGGGCGGCGGCGGCTTTCCCAGCGTTTCCAGCGACATGCGGATCGCCGCCCGCGCCTCTTCAACGCTCAGAAGATGGAGCGGCGGCCGGCCGCTCGCCTCCATGAGGTCGAGCACAGCGCGGGCGTCGGGGTCCAGCCCGGCTTGCAGGGTGGCCGCCATCAGATCGCGTCCAGCCGCATCCGGGCGGTTTCCCGCGTGGCCGTGACCCACAGGATCAGCGCCCCGGCGGCGCAGAGGCCGAATATGCCGAAGACGATGGCGACCGACGCGCCGCTGGCCAGGATCGCGCCCACCACGACCGGCGTCAGGGTGGATGCGCCGCGCGCCAGCGAACTGCTGAGCCCCAGCGCGACGGCGCGGACATGGGTGGGATAGGTTTCCGCCGTATAGGGCCAGAGGACGATGGAGCCGGTGAAGATCGAGAGCTGACCCGCGATCACCAGCGGCACCAGGATCGCCACGTCCTTCGGCAGGGTGAAGCCCAGCGTCAGCAGCGCGACGGTCGCGATCAGCGATCCGCCGATCGCCAGCGGACGGCGGCCCACGCTGTCGATCACCAGCGCGATGGTCGGCGCGAGGACCAGGAACAGCAGGCTGGCCGTCGCGGAATAGCGCAACGCCGTCGCCACCGGGATATGGAAGACCGACACATAGATGGACGGCAGCCAGGTCGTCAGCCCGAAACTGGCGAAGGAGGTGAAGAACCAGAGCAGCATGACGACGGTCGTGCGGCGGCGGAATTCGGGCGCGAACAATATGGTCGCGGGCAGGCGGGGCGCTGGCCCGGCGGACGGTTCGGACGAACGGAGCGCCTGTGGATCGGCGGCGGCATAGCCGAACTTGCGCAGCGCCTTCGCCGCGTCGTCCGCCCGGCCGCTGCGCACCAGCCAGCGCGGTGATTCCGGGAGCAGCAGCAGCACCACCGGCAGGATCAGCAGGGGAATCGCCCCGAAGGCGAACAGCCAGCGCCATCCGAGATGAGGGATGACGACCGTGCTGGAAAAGGATGCGGCGGCATAGCCCGCCATGGTGATGAACTGGAATATGCCGAAATAGCGGCCGCGCGTGGCGGAGGGCGCGATTTCGTTGATATAGGTGATCGACACCGGCAGCGCGCCGCCGATCGCCACGCCCTGGACGATGCGCAGGGCAAACAGTGCGCCATAGCCCGGCGTCAGCGCGCAGAAGATCGCCAGCAATCCCATCCAGACGACGGAGACCAGGAATACCGGCATACGGCCGAAGCGTTCGGCCAGCGACCCAAGCAGGATCGCCCCGACGAACTGCCCGGCATAGCCGGCCGAGATCAGGCTGCCCGCGGCGACCGGCGTCAGGCCCCATTCGCGGGTGAGCGAGGGCATGACATAGGCGATGGCGATGCTGTCCCATGAATCGAACAGCATGACGAAGCCCAGCAGCAGCGGCGGGACGATCCGCAGCCGGGCGGAGGTGATGCTATCGAGCGCTGCGCCCACCGCCGCTTCCGGGCCGGAACCCGTGCGCACCGCATCGATCGGGGCTCCACCGCTCATCTGATTGCCTCCGGCGCCATCTCCGTCACCTCCGCTTATTCGCCCTTTCCGGGGCGCTTATGGTCTTTGCTATCGTGAATTCATGGTCGTTCAGGCGGCGATCACGCCTCCGTCGACGGATATGATCGATCCGGTGACGAAGGATGCCGCCTGCGAAGCCAGCCAGACCACCGTGCCGGCCATCTCCTCCGGCTGCGCGACGCGGCCCATCGGCACGGATGCGGGCCGCACGTCGCTCACCTGGCTGCGGCCGGCGCGCATATTGTGCAGCAGGTCGGTCTGGACCGGTCCGGGCGCGATCGCGTTCACCCGGATATTGTGGGGGGCAAGCTCTATGGCGGCGGACTTGGTCAGCCCTGCGACGGCATGTTTGCTGGCGGAATAGGCGCCGACATAGGCGAGGCCGGAGAGCGCGGCGGTCGAGGCGAGGTTGATGATGGAGCCCCCCTGCCCCGCCGCCAGCATAGCCGGAATCTCATATTTCATGCTCAGCCAGGCGCCGCGCACGTTGATCGCGAACAGATTGTCGAAATCGCGCGCCGCCAGATCCTGAATGGCCGCCGCCGGGCCGGGGATGCCGGCGTTGTTCATCGCGATGTCCAGGCCATCCATGATCCCGGTCGCGGCTGCCACCAGGGCTTCGACGCTTGCCTCATCGCGGACGTCCACGGCGCGATAATGAACGGATTGCCCGCTGTCCGACGCGATTTCACGGGCCAATGCCTCCCCCCTCTCCTTTTCCAGCCCGGACATGACCAGGCTGGCGCCGGCTGCCGCGATGGCGCGGGCGCAGGCCAATCCTATGCCGCTGTCGCATCCCACGACCAATGCCTTGCGCCCCAGCAGCGTAAAGAGATTGTCGGACATGGAAACACCCTTCTCGATCATGATTGGCGCTTGAAGCGGCGCTGGAAAGGCGTTGCGCAGCCATTGGGAAGGCGGCCGCTCCCGATCCTTTTCACCATCCTCATTGAATCTTTATGAGATACCGGTACCATAGGATGGTTCGGTTTAGCTAGGGCCAAAGTTCGCGAAGAATGCCATATGCCGTCGCTTCAGCATAATGTTATTGGATAGCCAATGCTTTCCCGATGTGCTGGAATTGCGCGAAATCCGCTAAATGCCGTGCCGTTCTTGGCTGCCCTGTCCGCAAGCGCCGGCAGGACCCGGAAACAGGAGATTTCGTGACACGCATTCCTTATCCAGACCCCGCCGGCCTGTCGGAAACGAAGCGCGAAGTGCTGTCCGGGGCGTTCGGTCGCGTGCTGAACATATCGCGCATGGCCATGCATGCTCCCGACCCCTTCTGGGCGCCGCAGCGCGCACTGGGCCGCGCCGCCATCTTCGACATCAGCATCACGCCACGCCAGCGCGAGCTGATCATCCTGCGCGTCGCCTATCTGTCGCGTTCCGACTATGAGATCTATCATCATGAAAGCATTGCCGCCGCGCTGGGCCTGACGGAGCGGGAGAGGCAGGGGCTGGAAAGCGGCGACTTCAGCGTCTTCGCGGCGGAGGAGCAATGCCTGTGCGATTTCGTCAGCGAGCTGGTGTCGGACGTTTCCCCTTCGGACAGGAGTCTGGCGGCCATGCAGGAATATTTCGGCCTGCCCACCCTGTTCGAGATCCTCTTCATCACCTGCACCTATATGATGCTCGCGAGAGTGGCGGCCGTCAGCGGTGCGGAGATCGACGATGAAGCCGTGACCAACTGGAATCTGCGACGCTGAGAATGCCCTGGAGCGCGGGACAGGCGTAGCGCGGAGGGCCGTTGCGCGCCTGGCCCCGCCCGACCGAAAACCGGGCCGAACCTGCCGCCCAGGAAAATTGGGACTTGTGCCATGCGGGTTCGCGGCGTATCCCAATCGTGATACCGGTATCTTCAATAACGATCTGGAGGGGTCCGAGGGGTGATAGCCGCTTCGCAAAAACTGTCGGCCTGGGTTAGGCAAATGCGGTTCGATGATCTGCCCGACGATGTTGTGACCGCGACCATGCTGCGCGTCATCGACGTGGTGGGGCTTTCCATCGCGGGCAGCCAGCGCCCGTTCGGCATGTCGGTGCGCAGCGCCACCGCCGGCCTGCATCCCGGAACGGAGGCCCGCATCTGGGGCGGGGCGGCGCGGTCGAGCGTGTCGGGCGCGGCCTTCGCCAACGGCGCGCTGTCGCAGGCGCTGGAATATGACGACACCCATAATGAATCGATCGTGCACATGAGCAGCCCGGCCGTCGCGGCGGCGCTGGCGCTGGGCGACCGCCTGCGCTGCGGCGGGCGCGACGCGATCCTGGCCATAGCCATCGGCAACGAGATCAGTTGCCGCGTCGGCAGCCTGGCGCCGGGTCAGTTCCACAAACGGGGATTCCACCCCTCCGGCCTGTTCGCGCCGTTCGGCGTGAGCTGGCTTGCGGGAAAGATGCTGGCGCTGGAGGAGGATGCGATGATCCGCGCCGCCGGGATCACCGGCAGCTTCGCCGCGGGGCTGATCCAATGCTGGGTGGACGGCACCCAGTCCAAATTCCTGCACCCCGGCTGGGCCGCGCAGAGCGGGATCGCCGCGGCGACACTGGCTGAGGCCGGCGTCACCGGTCCCGCCGAGGTGCTGGAGGGGCGCTTCGGCCTCTATGCGTCGCATCTTCAGGACGAGGCCGTGACACCCGACTGGCGCCGGCTGACCGATGCGCTGGGCGAGGAATGGGAAAGCCGGAACGCCTCCTTCAAGCCCTTTCCCGCCGCCCATGTCATCCATCCCTATGTCAGCGCGCTGCTGCGGCTGCGCGAGCGTCACGGCCTGTCGGCAGAGCGCATCCGCGCCATAAGGTGCGATGTCGCGCCCTATATCGTCGGCATCGTGTGCGAGCCGCAGGGCGAGAAGCTGCATCCGCTGACCGATTCGCACGGGCGGGTCAGCCTGCAATATACGCTGGCGGAGGCGCTGGTGCGGGGCAGGCTGGGGAAGGACGCCTATCAGCCGGAATATCTACGCGACGAGGCCATTCTCTCCCTGGCGCGGCGGGTCGAATATCGGGTCGACGGGTCCCTCCCCGGCCCGGAGCAGTTCAAGGGGGTGATTTCCGTGGAACTGACCGACGGCACCGTCCTTGAGGAGATCGAGGAACATAATCGCGGATCGTCGGAAAATCCGATGACCACCGATGAGATCGTGGCGAAGTTCAACGAGAATGTGGCGGGAACGCTGACCGCAGCGCAGGCCCGGCGCCTTGTCGACGCCGCACTGGCGCTGGACCGGTGCGAAGACGTGTCGCGCTTTACCGAACTGACGGTGACGGACCATGAATGACGCAGGAAGACTCGCCGGCCGCAATGCGCTGGTCACGGGATCGGTCGGGGGGCTGGGCCAGGCCATGGCGCGCAAGCTGGCGTCGGCCGGCGCGAACGTCATGCTGCACGGGCTGGAAGATCCGGAGGAAGCCGCCTGCCTGGGCGAGGCGATCGAGCGGGATTATGGCGTGCGCGCCGTCTATTGCCGCGCCGACCTGCGCCAGGCGTCGGCCGTGCGGGACCTTGTCGACCATACCGAGCGGACGCTGGGTCCGGTCCATATCCTGATCAACAACGCCGTCGTCCGGCATTTCGCGCGGATCGAGGATTTCCCCATCGACAAATGGACCGAGGCGCTGGCCGTCAACGTGACCGCCGCCTTCCTTGCGACGCAGATGGTCCTGCCGAAGATGAGGGAGGCGCAATATGGACGGGTGTTCAACATGACGTCGGTCTATGGCTATCGGGGCACCGTCAACCGGGTGGACTATGTGACGACCAAGACCGCGATCCAGGGACTGACGCGCGCCACCGCGCTGGAGACGGCGGGCAGTCCGATCACCTGCCATGCATTGATGCCCGGGTCGGTGCTGACGCCCCTCTGGTCCGACCGGCTGGAGCGGATGATGATCGAGGAAGGGCTGACGCGGCCGGAGGCGGAGACGCGCTTCCTGGACGGGAAGCAGCCCAGCGGCCGGTTCGTCGATGTCGACAGCGTCGCGGAGGTGCTGCTGCTGCTGTGCGGCCCCGCCGGAACGGATATGAATGGGGCCATATTGCCGATCGAGGGCGGATGGATGGCCCGCTGATGCCAGCGGCAGGGCGATGTTTGAGGAGCAGTCGATGACGCAGAGCCGGAATGTGGGATTTATCGGCCTTGGCAGCATGGGAAGCGCCATGGCGCCCCGGCTGCTGGAAAACGGCCATGCGGTGATCGCCTATGACGTCAATCCTTCGGCGCGGGCGGCTTTCGCGGCGGCGGGCGGCCTGGCCGGCGACAGCGTGGAGGAGGTCGGCAACCGGGCCGACATGGTGTTCACCAGCCTTCCTTCCCCCCAGATCGTCCGGCAAGTGGCGGCCGAGCTGGCGGGGACGAGGGTCGGGATCGTGGTCGACCTGTCGACCATCGGTTCGCGCGCCTCTGCCGAGGCGGCGGGCCTGCTGGCGCAGCATGGCAGGTCGTTCGCCGACGCGCCGGTCAGCGGCGGGCGCGCCGGGGCGCTGGCGGGCAAGCTGACGCTGATGCTGGCCGCGCCGGCAGCCGTGCAGGAGGAGGTCGCGCCCCTGCTTTCCCATTTCGGCAAGGTGATCCCGGTCGGCATGCAGCCCGGTCAGGCGCAGACGATGAAGCTCATCAACAACATCATGTCGGTGGTGGCGCTGGCCGCGACGTCGGAGGGGATGGCGATGGGGGTCAAGGCGGGGCTGGACCCGCATGTGATGCTGGACGTGCTCAACATGTCGAGCGGGCAGAACAGCGCCACCCGGGACAAGTTTCCCCGCGCCGTCGTCCCGCGCACATTCGACTTCGGCTTCGCGACCGGCCTGTCGCTGAAGGACGTCCGCCTTTGCCTGGACGAAGCGCAGGCATTGGGCGTACCCATGATGCTGGGCAATCTGGCCAAGACGATGCTGGACATCACGGCGGCGCAGTTCGGCGCGGATGCCGACTTCACGATGATGGCGCGGGTCGTGGAGCAATGGGCCGGCGTCGAGATCGGCTGAACGCCTGACGCGAGATTTGGGAGGGAAGTCGTTGGAGGATTGCTATCAGGTCTATGCCGTCCAGTACGGCCATCACGATCGCACCGCATCGGCCAATTTCGTCGGCGGCGATCCGCACGACCGGCCGATGCCGCTCGACTATTTCGTCTGGGCGATGGTGGGCGACCACGGCACCTATATACTCGACACCGGTTTCGACGCGGCCATGGGGATCAAGCGCAACCGGCAGTTGGTGCGGCCCGTCAACGAAGGGCTGAAGACCATCGGCATCGACGCCGCCGCGGTCAGCGACGTCATCATTTCCCACATGCATTTCGATCATGCGGGCAATCATGCGATGTTCCCGCAGGCGCGGTACCATGTGCAGGATGCGGAAATGGCCTATTGCACCGGCCGCTGCATGTGCCACGAGCCGTTGCGCCACGCCTATGAGCCCGGCGACGTGCAGGCGATGATCGGGCGGCTGTTCGACGGCCGCCTGCAATTCCACGATGGCGACAGCGAACTGGCGCCGGGCCTGACCCTGCACCGGGTCGGCGGGCATACGCGCGGATTGCAGGTGGTGCGGGTGAAGACCCGGCGCGGCTGGGTGGTGCTCGGTTCCGACGCCGCGCATCTCTACGCCAATTTCGAGCAGGCGCGGCCCTTCCCCTCCTTCGACAGCATGACCGACATGCTGTTCGGCTTCGACAGGATGCGGGAACTGGCGAGTTCGGAAAACCACATCATTCCCGGCCATGATCCGCTGGTGCTGAGCCGCTATCCCCTGGCGCGCGACGGCGTGGCGGGGGTGGTCCGGCTGGACGCCGAACCGGCGTCCTGAGGGCGGAACGCGGGCGCTGCCGCTCAGCGCGCCCGCGCCTCCCGCAACAGGCTGGGGTCGATCAGCCGGGAAAGCGTTGCGCGGTCGCGCGGCGGGCGGCCATCGATCTTCGCGAGCCACTGCTCCTCCTCCACCATCACGTCCAGCAGGTCGTCGGGAAGCGCGCAGGGAAAGCGGTGATGATGCCATGACTGGCGAATGAGTTCGAGATTCTGGCCGGTCCGTTCCGCCAGCATGGCCTGCATTTCGCCGGGATCTTCCTCCGCCTTGCGGCAGCCGGCCAGCAGTTCGCGCAGGAAGGCGACGACCTGTTTCCGCTTCGCCGGATCGCGGAGCGTCCCGGCCCTGGCGTTCAGGCTGTATATTTCGCGATAGGCGCCCTTGGGCTGGATGCTGAGGCCATTGTCCCCCAGCGCGAGAGCCGCGCGTTCCGCTTCGGGTTCCCAGGTCGACAGCGCGTCGACAGCGCCCTTGATCACCGCGTCCGCACCGGCCCTGGCGGTCAGGGGAACGATGGTGACGTCCGCCTCGCCCAGCCCCGCGCCCTTCAGCAGCCTGTGGAGGTAGAAGGCGGCGGAGGTGTTGACGAACACCGCGATCCGCTTTCCCTTCAGGTCCGCGACGGAGGCGATGCCGGAGGAGCGCCGGGCGACGATGCGGTACAGGCCTTCCGTCGTGGTGACGACGATGCGGACGTCGGGATGCTTCAGCGACATGCGCAGCGTCTGCGTTTCGGCATTGCCGGCGAGATCGGCCATGCCGGGATTGGGCGGCGGCGGCGCGCCCTCCGCATGCCCGCCGACCGAAGCGGCGAGCGCGGGGTCGGGCGCCGCCCAGAGGTTGGGAACCCCGCCGCTGGCGGTGACGACGGTTCCGGGCGGCGCATTCTTCGCCGCCAGCAGAGCCGGCCCGAACTCCAGCACGGATCGATGGCCGAAGACGGAAAGCGGTTCGGCCGGAGCCGTTGGGGCATTGACCGCCGCCGACGGTGCGGCGGCGCATCCGCAAAACGCCAGGGCCGCCATGGCTGCGGCCAGAGCCGCCTTGTTACCGCGCATCGTCATTCTCCCCCAAGGGCGTCAATAGCGGAAGCGCACGCCGAGCCGATAGGCACGACCCACCAGGTCATAATAGGTCCCGTCGAAGGAAGGGAATGGCGGATCGGTGTCGAGCAGATTGTCGATCGTCCCGAACAGTTCCACCTTCCTGTCGTTGTCCTCGCTGCGGGTCAGGACAAGCTTTCCGCCCAGATTGAAGTAGATGCGGCTGGGAATCCTGTTGATGTTGAGGCTGGTCGCCGTCCCCGGCACGGCGGCGGTGTCGATCTTGCCGTCGTTGATGTAGCGCGCCTGGAGGTTCACGCCGAAATCGTCGGTGTCATAGGCGATGGTCGCGTTCATCGTCAGGTCCACCATGCCGACCGTGCCGCCATTGACGGGCGTTCCATTCTGTCCGGAACGATCGATGGCCCCGGTCGTGTCCGTCAGCCTGTAGTCCCAGACATAGGTGGCGAGCAGCCGCGTGCTGAGATTGCCCGCGCCGAGGGGCATGCGATAGGACAGTTCGATGTCGACGCCGCTGGTCTGGAACCGGTTGAGGTTCAGATAGGGCGTCACCATCTCCGTGATCGGACCGTTGGCGACGGGGCGGGTGATGAAGGCGCAGCGGCTGGCGTCGCCCGCGACGCAGGAGTCGAGGACGACCTGCGCGACGGAGGTGTTGATGACGCCGTCTATGTCGATGTCATAATAGTCGACCGACAATTGCAGGCCCGATGCCCATTGCGGCTGATAGACGAACCCCGCCGTCAGCGAATTGGCGACTTCGGGTTCCAGGTTCCTGTTGCCGACGGAGAAGGTGCGCACCGTATAGGCCGTATTGGTGACCGGGTCGATGATGCGCGCGTTCTGATTCCTTTCCGGCGTGAACATTTCGGTGAGATTGGGGGCGCGGACATCGCGCGAGCGGGTGGCGCGGACGCGGAATTCATCGGTGATCGACCAGTTCACGCCCGCCTTCCAGGTCCACACGCTGCCCGCGCCGCTATAATCGGCGTAGCGGGCGGCGGCGTTGACATCCAGATGGCGGAAGAATGGCCTGTCCGCCGCCAGCGGAACGAGCAGCTCCACATAGCCTTCCTTCACGTCGAACGATCCGTCCACGAAGGCGGAGTTGGCGCTGGAAAAGGCGCGGGCCGCCTCCAGCGGGCTGGGGATGGAGAGCAATGTCTCCCGGCGATATTCGATGCCGGTCGCGATGGACACGGGGCCCGCCCAGGTCGAGAAGGGTTCCGCCTGGAGATTGCCGGCGACGACCGTCTGGGTCGTCTTCTGATGCTGGAGCGAGAGGCCGGTCACATAAGCCTTGGCCGCGTCGCTGGCCGTGCCGGTGCCGAAGATATTATAGGGCACGCAGCCCGCCGCCGCGTTGCGGATGGCGGCGTTGGGGCTGAGCAGGTCGCGGCAGACGGGGGTGGAAACGCCGTTCTGCGTCACGTTCACCACATCGATGGCGCGGCGCCAGTTCGCCTCGATCCGCTGGCCGATGACGCCGCGGATGAACCGGTTCTGGCCATATTGCGCATAGACGTCCCATTTGATGCCGCCGAAGGAGCCTTCGGCGCCGATCAGGCCGCGGGCGGTCTCATTCGCCTTGCTGACGATCTGCTGGAAATTCTCGGTCCCGAACCGGCCGAGCTGGAAGCTGGTGAGCGCCGGCGCGCCGGCCGGCCGCGTCGCATTGTAATTGTCGATCGCCGCCCGCGTCGCCGCCGGGATGAAGGGATTGTCGGCGCTGACGACGATGGGGGAAAAGGCGCTGGTGCTGGGCGACTGAGTGCCGAAATTGCGCGTGCCGATGCTGGGCACGGTCCAGTCGACATGGGCGTAGTTGCCCTCCGCGAAGAAGCTGGT
Organism: Sphingobium sp. RSMS; assembly: GCF_005406185.4. NCBI lineage: Bacteria > Pseudomonadati > Pseudomonadota > Alphaproteobacteria > Sphingomonadales > Sphingobiaceae > Sphingobium > Sphingobium sp. RSMS. The sequence continues at coordinate 605,001 of NZ_CM191258.1, forward strand.
GTCGCCGCTTTCGAAGCTGACCCGGCCCATGGCGACGACGCGCTCATGCGGCTGCCTGATGTTGACGCCGGTCCAGGAACCGATGCCGTACCCGTCGCCGCCGATCTGGTCGTCGCCCCATACTTCCCCGAAGTTGAACTGGAAGGGGGTGCCGTCCGGCGCGAAGGCGGTGCCGCGCAACGGTCCGGTGGCGATCAGGCCGCCGGGCGTCTGGGAGGCGTAGTGGACGTTCTTCGTCCAGATGCGCGCGGGCTGGCCGTTGGTGGCGAAATTGGGATTGGTGACGAACCACCATTCCTCCCGCCCCCAGTCGCGCGTGTAATTGTCGCCCACCCCCTCGTCATAGGAATATTCCGCGCCCAGGATGATATGGCCCGCGCCGTCGGCAAAGCTTGTCCCGCCGCCGAGAGCGACCTTCATGTTATAGCCGTCGCCTTCCTCCGAGATGCCGGCCTGCGCTTCGCCGCGAAGCCCGGTCAGCTTGTGGTCGAGGATGATGTTGACGACGCCGGCCACGGCGTCGGAGCCCCATGCGGCGGACGCGCCGCCGGTCACCACCTCGGCGCGTTCGACCAGGAAGGTGGGGATGAGGCTGAGGTCGACGGTGCCGACATTGGACGTCGGCACGAAGCGATGGCCGTCGACCAGGACGAGGGTGCGGTTGGCGTCCAGCCCGCGCAGGTCGGCATAATAGCCGCTATTGGTGAAGGTGCGCGCCGCCGACGGGTTCTGGCTGGGGCGGAAGGCGGGCGCCTCCTGCAGCACCGAGCCGATGCTGATCGCGGCGCGGTTCTGCACCTGCTCCGCACCGATCACGGAAATGGGCGTGGGGGCGTTGAAGCCGTCCCGCACGATGCGCGAACCGGAAACGACGATGTCGGCCTCCACCGGTGGATCGGACGGCGCGGGAGGCGAGGATGGGGCCGGGATCGGGGAGCCGGCCGGGGCGGCGTCCGGCGGTTCCGAAGCGCCATCCGCCGGGGCCGCCGCACCTTGCTGCTGCGCGAAGGATGGACCCGGCGGAGCCATGGCGGCGAAGGCGATACCTGAAAGCAGGGCAAGTCTGGTCGACGCAACGCGCATGTCATCCCTCCCGATTGCCCGCGTGACGCAGGTCTGTCGTTCTGTTCGCAGAAGCGGACCGTCGAAAAATCGCTGAACGAAATAACATTCACAATAACTGAGAAACATGCCGGAGGCGCATCATCCAGCAGTGGCGCGACAGGCGAAGCCGCGGGGGGCATCAAAGGGCTGGCGGGCGCCCTGTTCCGGGTGTAGGATGCCGCCATTGGCCATGAGGCGCTCCCTCATGCCGAGAGATGCTCGCCCCGGAAAAGCGCGCATGTCCCGACAGAGGACATATAAGAACAGGAGCTTCATGGCTTTCGGTCAGGAGAGCGAACCATGGCAATGGCTCACCCGTCCCAGGCGGCGTCCGCCGGGCAAGATATTTCCATCCGCACCATCACGTTCGACGACCTGCGCGTCGCCCTGCGTCAGGGGTGGGACGATTTCCTCGCCAAAAGGGGCGATCTGGTGTTCATCGGCTTCATCTATCCGATCATCGTCGCGCTCGCGATCATGTCGGCCAGCCGGATGTCGATCCTGCCGCTGATCTTTCCGCTGGTGGCGGGCGCGATCCTGCTGGGGCCGGCCTTCGCCAGCGGTTTCTACGAACTGGCGCGGCGGCGGGAGGCCGGGCTGGACGCGCGCTGGCGCCATTTCCTGGACGTGATCCGCAAGCCGGGCGGGTCCGCCCTGTTCGACCTGACCTGCGTGCTGGCGCTGCTGTTCATGGCGTGGATGGCGACGGCCTGGTTCATCTATCATGCGACGCTGGAAAATGTGCCCGGCTCGACATCCTCCGTGGGCGCTTTCCTGTCGGCCATATTCGGCACGTCGCAGGGCTGGCAGATGATCGTGCTCGGCAATCTGGTCGGCTTCGGCTTCGCGCTGCTGACGCTGGCGGTCAGCGTCGTCTCCTTCCCCATGGCGGTGGACAAGCCGGTCAGTTGGGGCGTCGCGGTGCGCACATCCTGCCGCGTGGCATGGCATAATCCGGTGACGGTCGCGGCCTGGGGCCTGATCGTGGTCGCGCTGCTGGTGCTGGGCGCCCTGCCCGCGCTGGTGGGGCTGGCGGTGGTGCTGCCCGTGCTGGGCTATGCCACCTGGCACCTCTATACGCGCGCGGTCGTCCGATAAGGCGATCAGCCCCCGGCCATGTCGAGGGCGATGCCCAGCAGGGCGCGCAGCGTCGGCGCCTCGTCCGACCGGCGCCACGCCAGGCCGGTTTCCAGCATGGGGGCAAGGCCGGCCAGCGGCAGATAGCGCACGCCCGTGCGCGCGAGGTTGCGTAGCGAGGCGGGGACCAACGCCAATCCCATGTCGGCGGAGACGAGGCTGATGATCGTCTGCATCTGGATCGCCCGCTGGCGCACGTGCGGCTCCCGCCCCTGGGCCCGATAATGGTCGATGACAAGATCGTGGAAGGTGGGCGCGACGTGACGCGGGAAGAGCAGCAGCGGCTGGTCGAGCCAGCCCTCCCCGGCCAGCCTGCCGTCCTCCACCAGCAGGCGGCCGTCCTTCACCCAATTCTCCGGCACGGCGGCCACCAGCGGCTCGCGCAGCAACGGGCGATAATCGATGGCCGCGGGCAGGCCGGATGCGGGCGGGATCAGCAGCCCGGCGTCGGTCCGCCCTTCCACCAGCGCCTCCACCTGCACGTCGCTGGTCGCTTCCACCAGCGTCATGTCCACCCTGGGGAAAGCATGGGCATAGCGCCGCACCAACGTGGGCAGGATGCTGTAGTCCGCCGAACTGACGAAGGAGAGGACAATCCGCCCGACCGTCCCGGCCTGCAGGCGCCGCGCCACGGCAGCGAGGTCGGCCACGGCCCCCACGGCGGGCCGGACATGCTCCAGCCATTGCCGTCCAAAGGGGGTGAGCGCCACCTGCCGCTTGGTCCGGGTGAAGAGAGGCGCGCCCAGTTCCCGCTCCAGCGCCATGATCGACTGGCTGAGCGGCGGCTGGGTCATGCCCAGCCGTTCGGCGGCGCGGCCGAAATGCAGTTCCTCCGCCACGGCGAGGAAATGGTTGAGCTGGCGAAGGTCCATGTCAGTCAGTCATCCTGCGACCTTATAGCGCGGCTGCAATATATTTCACAACCTGTCCGCGAAGGCGTAAGGCGGCCGGACAGGAACCGAGGACAGACCCATGCCGCATTATCGTTCACGCACCAGCACCCATGGCCGCAACATGGCGGGCGCCCGCGGCCTTTGGCGCGCCACCGGCATGAGGGACGAGGATTTCGGCAAGCCCATCATCGCCATCGCGAACAGCTTCACCCAGTTCGTGCCGGGGCATGTGCACCTCAAAGATCTGGGCCAGCTCGTCGCGCGGGAGATCGAGGCGGCGGGCGGCGTCGCCAAGGAATTCAACACCATCGCGGTCGATGACGGCATCGCCATGGGCCATGACGGCATGCTCTATTCGCTGCCCAGCCGCGACCTGATCGCGGACAGCGTCGAATATATGGTGAACGCCCATACCGCCGACGCGCTAGTGTGCATTTCCAACTGCGACAAGATCACGCCCGGCATGCTGATGGCCGCGATGCGCCTCAACATCCCGACCATCTTCGTTTCGGGCGGTCCGATGGAGGCCGGCAAGACCGAGCTGCGCGGCAAGACCGTCGCGCTGGACCTGGTCGACGCCATGGTCGTCGCGGCGGACGACAGCTATACCGACGAGGAAGTGAAGGTCATCGAGCGGTCCGCCTGCCCGACCTGCGGTTCCTGCTCCGGCATGTTCACCGCCAATTCGATGAACTGCCTGACCGAAGCGCTGGGGCTGTCGCTGCCGGGCAACGGATCGACGCTGGCCACCCATGCCGACCGCGAAAAGCTGTTCCTGGAGGCGGGCCGCACCATCGTCGACCTCGCCAAGCGCTGGTACGAACAGGACGACGCATCGGCCCTGCCCCGCAACATCGCCACCTTCGCCGCGTTCGAGAACGCGATGAGCCTGGACATCGCCATGGGCGGGTCGACCAATACGGTGCTTCACCTGCTCGCCGCCGCCTATGAGGGCGGGGTGGATTTCACCATGGCCGACATCGACCGTCTGTCACGGCGCGTTCCCTGCCTCTGCAAGGTCGCGCCGGCCAAGAATGACGTGCATATGGAGGACGTCCATCGCGCGGGCGGCATCATGGCAATCCTGGGCGAGCTGGAGCGCGCCGGGCTGGTCGACGCCAGCCTGCCGACCGTCCATGCGCCGACGCTGGGCGACGCGCTCAACCGCTGGGACATCGGCCGCACCAATAGCGAGGAGGTCCGCAACTTCTTCCGCGCCGCGCCCGGCGGCGTCCGCACCACCCAGGCGTTCAGCCAGAACGCCCGTTGGGAGGAACTGGACACCGACCGCGAGACCGGCGTCATCCGCAGCGCGGCGCATCCCTTTTCTAAGGATGGCGGGCTGGCCGTGCTGTTCGGCAATATCGCGCCCGAAGGCTGCATCGTGAAGACGGCCGGGGTGGACGAATCCATCCTGACCTTCCACGGCACGGCACGGGTCTATGAAAGCCAGGACGCTGCGGTCGCCGGCATCCTGGGCAATGAAGTGAAGGCGGGCGATGTCGTCGTCATCCGCTATGAAGGGCCCAAGGGCGGGCCGGGCATGCAGGAAATGCTCTACCCGACCAGCTATCTGAAGTCGAAGGGGCTGGGCAAGGCCTGCGCCCTGATCACCGACGGGCGCTTTTCCGGCGGCACTTCGGGCCTTTCCATCGGCCATGTGTCGCCCGAAGCGGCGGAAGGCGGGCTGATCGCGCTGATCGCGACCGGCGACCCCATCCTCATCGACATTCCCAATCGCGTGATCAGGCTGGACCTGGACGACGCCGTCATCGCCGCCCGCAAGGCGGAAATGGAGGCGCGCGGCGCGAAGGCGTGGAAGCCGTTCGGCCGCAAGCGCCATGTGTCGCCCGCCCTGCGGGCCTATGCGGCGCTCACCACCAATGCGGCGCGCGGCGCGGTGCGGGATGTGGGCCAGGTGGAAAAGGATTGATATTCAGGGCGCGCCGCATTCGACCCCGCGGCGCGTCGTTCCGGACGATTGCCCGCGGGCCGTCAGTGGAGGAGGATATAAAGCGTGCCGGTCAACGCCAGGGCCGACGCGCTGCACAGGCTCAGCAACCCGACGCTGCATTGGCACATGCTGTAATGCATACGCTCCATCGCACTCTCCCTTGCCGCCGGGCTTATGCCGGTCGGGCGGGGCGATGATAACAGAGAATATCGCGCGAATCAAAAGGTCAGGCGTCGTCCAGTCCCTGCAATAATTTTTGCAGCGCAGCATGGAAATGCCGCCGTTCCGAAGGGTTCAGCGCCTTCAAAAGCTTTCCCCCCAGTTGCAGGCGGAGAGGCTCCGTCACGGCGACCGCCGCCTCTCCGGCCGGAGTGATGGCCAGCCGCTTCACCCGCCGATCGTCCCTGTCCGGCACCCGCTGGATCAGGCCCTCGCGCTCCAGCCCGTCCAGCGCCTCCGTCACCGTGCGCGGCGCGAGATTCATGATCTCGGCAATGTCGGCGGCGCGCGCCGTTCCCAGCTGCGCCTTTATGCACATCAATATCTTGGTCTGGGCGAGCGATGCGCCCTGTTCCGTCATCGCGCGGTCGAACGATCTGCGGATCAATGTGATGACCCGAAACAGGTCGGTCAGTAGCTGTTCGTCGGCGCCATTCATGAGGAACCGCAATAAATGGTATTGCGCTATGGTGCAAGCGCGAGCATAGGGGACGGTATTGCGATCTGCGGGTTCCATCGATGAGTTCTGAGACAGTGGCTTCTTCTCCCCCCCATGGCGACGACTCGGGCCAGAGCCGCTCCTCCGCGCTCAGAAGCCCGCGTGCACGCCTGATCCTGCTGCTCGTGGCGCTGGCGCTGATCGGCGGCGGCGTGCTGTGGCTCATCCGCTTCGAAACCTTCGGCAAATATCAGGAATCGACCAACGACGCCTATATCCAGGCCGATTCGATCACCGTCGCGCCCAAGGTGTCCGGCTATGTCGACCGCGTCTTCGTCGATGAGAACCAGGATGTGAAGGCCGGCCAGCCGCTGGTTCAGATCGATCCGCGCGATTACCGGGCGCAGGCGGCCCAGTCCGTGGCGCAGATCGACGTGGCCAAGGCCAATGCGGCCGGGGTCGTCGCCCAGATTGCTGAGCAACGCGCCGCCGTCGCGCAGGCCGAGGCCGATCTGAACGCCGCCAACGCCAATGCCACCTTCGCCGCGCGCGAGGTGGAGCGCTATCGCCCGCTGGCGGCCAGCGGTGCGGAGACCCGCGAGCGCCTGTCGGAGCTTCAGAACCAGGCGACCCAGGCGCGGGCGAGGGCCGCGGCGGCCAGGGCGACACTGACCAGCGCGCAGAAGCGGATCGCCACCCTGCAGACACAGGTGCGGCAGGCGGAAGCGCAGGGCGAGGCCGCGCGTGCGCAGCTTTCGGCCGCCAGCACCAATGTGGAGGCGACGATATTGCGGGCGGCGGTCGACGGGCGGATCGGTGACAGGAGCGTCAGGCAGGGCCAGTTCGTTCAGGCCGCCAGCCGGCTGATGACGCTGGTTCCCAAGGCCAGCCTCTATGTCGAGGCGAATTTCAAGGAAACGCAACTGGGCCTGATGCGCGTCGGCCAGCCGGTGACGATCGCGGTGGATGCGCTGCCCGGGATCGAGCTGCCCGGACGGGTCGCCAGCATCGCGCCCGGCACCGGCGCCCAGTTTTCGGTCCTGCCGCCGCAGAACGCCACCGGCAATTTCACCAAGATCGTCCAGCGCATCCCGGTGCGCATCGCCGTCAGCGCCGGCCCCGAAACCCGGAAGCTGCTGGTCCCCGGCATGTCCGTCGAAGTGTCCGTCGACACCCGTTCGGCCCGGAACGCCGCCGCGCAGATCCGCCGGGAGCAGGAGCGGCATAACGCCCGGATCGGCCGATGAACGCCACCGCCGCTCCGGCCGCGCCGCCCCTTCCCGAACGCGCCGACACCGCCGCGTGGCTGGCCGTCATCGCGGGAAGCCTGGGCGCGATGATGGCGACGCTGGACATTTCCATCGTCAATTCAGCGCTGCCCACGATCCAGGGCGAGATCGGCGCCAGCGGCACGGAGGGCACCTGGATCGCGACATCCTATCTGGTCGCGGAGATCATCGTCATTCCGCTGGCGGCCTGGCTGGAACGGCTGCTGGGGCTGCGCACCCTGCTGCTCGCCGCCGCCTTTCTGTTCACCGGTTTTTCGATGCTGTGCGGCGTGGCCGGCGACCTTACCACCATGGTCATCGGCCGCGTCGGCCAGGGCTTTACCGGCGGCGCGCTGATCCCCACGGCGATGACCATCATCGCCACGCGCCTTCCCCGTTCGCAGCAGCCGATCGGCAATGCGCTGTTCGGCGTCACCGCCATTCTTGGGCCGGTGCTCGGCCCGCTGGTCGGCGGATGGCTGACGGAGAATATAAGCTGGCACTACGCCTTCTTCCTGAACCTGCCCGTGGGCATCGTGCTGATCACCCTGCTGCTGGTGACGATGCCGCATCAAAAGCCGCGCCTCAGCGAATTCCGGCAGGCCGACTGGCTGGGCATCGCGGGCATGGCGCTGGGCCTGGGCGGCCTTACCATCGTGCTGGAGGAGGGGCAGCGGGAACAATGGTTCCAGAGCAGCGAGATCGTCCTGATGTCGGTCATCTCCGGCATCGGCTTCATCCTGCTGTTCGCCGGACAATATTTCGCGAAAAGGCCCGTCATCCGGCTGAAGCTGCTGCTCGACCGGCAATTCGGGGCCGTTGCGCTGATGGGGCTGGTGATCGGCATGATGCTGTACGGCACCGCCTTCGTCATTCCGCAGTTCCTGGCGGCGATCGCCGGCTATGACGCGCTGCAATCGGGCCGCATCGTCCTGCTGTCCGGCATTCCGAGCCTGATGCTGATGCCGCTCACGCCCCTGCTGATCCGGCACCTCGACATCCGCATCGCGGTGGGCGCCGGGCTGCTCGTCATGGCGACGAGCTGCTGGGTCGACACGGTGCTGACCAATCAGGCGGTAGGCCATGATTTCGTCGAGTCGCAATTGCTGCGCGGCGTGGGCAGCGTATTCGGTTTCCTGTTCCTCAACCAGGCGGCCATCGCATCGGTCCCGCGCGAGGATGCGGGCGATGCCGCCGGGCTGTTCAACGCCGTCCGCAATCTGGGCGGATCGCTGGCGCTGGCGGGCATCGCCACCATCCAGGACCAGCGAAGCTGGCTGCACAGCCGCCGCATGGAGGAAAGCCTGAGCGCCAATAGCGGGCAGGTGCAGGATTATATCGGCGGCCTCGCCCATTCGCTGGGCGGGCAGGACGCCGCGCTTCGATCGCTGGCAGGCACGATCCAGCGGGAAGCGCTGGTGATGACCTATAACGACATCTTCACGATGCTGGCGGTCGGCATCATCGCCGTATTGCCGCTGGTGCTGTTCCTGCGTCCCTTGCCCAAGGGGCAAGCGGTCGCGATGCATTGAGGCTGGTTCCATGCGTTTCCCCCAGACCGTCCTTCCTCCGGCCATCCTCCCGCTGCTGACGCTCGCCGCCTGCACCGCCGGGCCGGATTATCAAGGGCCGGAAGCGGCCAGGCCGGTCAGCCCGGCGGCGCAGTTCGTCAGGGCGCCCGCCGACGCCGGCCCGCAGGCGCCCGCCGCCGCGGCCTGGTGGACGGCGCTGGGCGACCCGGTGCTGGACGCGCTGGAAAGCCGCGCGCTGGCCGCCAGTCCCGGCGTGGCCGTGGCGGAGGCAAGGGTGCGGCAGGCCCGCGCCTCGCTGCGGACGGAGCGCGCCAATGCCCTTCCCAATGTCAATGCCTCCGCTCTTTACGTCCATGCCACCGTGCCCGGCGTCGACCTCGGCAATTCGGAGGAGGACAGTTCCGATGGCGGCGACAGCCAGTCGCTCAATTTCTACAATCTGGGCTTCGACGCGAGTTGGGAGGTCGATCTGTGGGGTGGCCGGCGGCGGGGAGTGGAGGCGGCACGGGCCCAGGTTGAGGCGGCGCAGGCCAATGTCGCGGACGCGCAGGTCAGCCTGACCGCCGAAATCGCCCAGGCCTATGTCAATCTGCGCGACCGGCAGCAGCGTATCGCGCTGGCGCAGCAGGCCACGGCCCGGCAGCGCGAGATGCTGCGCCTGACGGAACAGCGCCACGCCGGGGGAACTGCCTCCGCGCTGGAGGTGGAACAGCAGCGCAACCAGCTGGAGCAGAGCGACGCCGCGCTGCTGCCGCTGAGTGCGGAGCGCGACGCCTATCTGAACGCGCTGGCTACCCTGGCCGGGGAAGCGCCCGGCGCGCTCGACGCCATGCTGGCCGCGCCCGCGCCCGTGCCGCTGCCTCCCGCGCAGGTCGCGGTCGGCGATCCCGCCGCGCTGCTCAGGCGCCGCCCCGACATCAGGGCGGCGGAGCGCCAGTTCGCCGCCGCCACCGCCAGGATCGGCGTGGCGGAGGCCGCGCGTTTTCCCAGCCTCAGCTTCATGGGCCTGATCGGCATCGGCGGCACCGATCCGGGCGATCTGGTCGACCTCGACACGCTGGCGGCGATCGCCATGCCGCGCCTGAGCTGGAGCTTCCTCGATTTCGGCCGCAACGCCGCCCGGGTCGGACAGGCCGAAGGCGTCCGGGACGAGGCGGCCGCGCAATATCGGCAGGCGGTGCTCAATGCCCTGCGCGACGGCGAGGACGCGCTTTCCCGCTTTGGCGCGCGGCGGCTGAGCGTCGCCAGCGCCGCCCGGTCGAAGGCCTCGGCTGAGCGCGCCGCCGCGCTGATGCGCCAGCGTTTCGAGGCGGGAACGGCCACCCGCATCCAGCTTCTCGACGCGGAGCGGCAGAGCCTGTCGGCGGCTCAGGCGCTGACCCAGGGAACGGCGGCGATGACGGCCGACTATATCGCCCTGCAAAAGGCGCTCGGCCTCGGCTGGCAATAGGGAATTTAACCTTTCCGCAAGGCTTTGGGAGCGAAATGCCGCGCTGGAGCGCGTTGCCTTGTATCGGGCACAGGCCGCGCGCTCCAAGTTTCTGTTGTCGCATCGTTTTAGGCAGAAAACCGGTTCCCGTCCTTCGACAGGGCTCAGGACAGGCTTTTCCGCACGATGCTCTAAAAGTCCATATTGTCCGATGGAAGCGCGACATGCTCCGGGGGAGGAGTCCGGCAGGGACGGGAGAGCGCGCTTCGGATCGGACGGGAGGGACTTTCAAGTCGGGGCCGCGCATCATCATGTTGAAGAGAATTCGTACCGAGCATGTCGAATTGGGCATGTTCCTCCACAAGATGGAAGGGTCATGGTTCGCCCACCCCTTCTGGAAGAGCAGGATGCTGCTGGAGGATGCCGAACAACTGGAAACGTTGAAGGCGAGCAAGGTCGAATGGGTGCAGATAGACACCTCTCGCGGCGCTGACCTGAAGCCCAGCGAAGCGCCCGCCCCGCCCCGCGCGCCGGCTGCCGACCAGCGTGACCGTCCGTTCGGCCGTGCGGGCGCCACCATAGCCCGGCGCGGGGCGCCGCCGCCCGTCAGCCGTCCGTTCGACCCGCTGTCGAAGGACAGGCTGCCGGCCAAGGCGGAGATGGTTCATGCCAACCGCCTCGCCCGCAAGTCGGTGCGCGCGATGCAGAAGATCTTCGACGATTCCCGACTGGGCAATGCGATCAAGCTCAACAGGCTGGAAACGATGATCGATGAGATCTCCAGCTCCATCCAGCGCAATCCCCACGCCTTCATGGCGGTGACGCGGCTCAAGAACACCAGCGAATATCTCTATCTGCACGCCCTGTCGGTCTGCGCGCTGATGATCAGCCTGGCGCAGCAGCTCCGCCTCTCTCCGGAAGAGGTGCAGCAGGCCGGGCTTGCCGGATTGCTGATGGACGTCGGCATGGGCCATGTGCCGCAGGAAACCTGGGACAAGGACAGTCCGCTGACGCCGGAGGAATGGGAGGTGGTGAAGAGCCACACCACGCTGGCGCATGAATTCCTGGCGCTGGGCGGCGAAATGCCGGACGCCGTGCTGGACGTCTGCCTCCATCACCATGAGCGGTTGGACGGCAGCGGCTATCCCCATGGGCTGAAGGGCGATGAAATCGGACGGTTCGCCCGCATGGCGGCGATCTGCGACACCTATGACGCGATGACGTCCAACCGCATCCACCGTCATGGCGAGGACCCATCCCGCGCGCTGCTGATGCTGGACGAGGCGCAGACGCTCTACGACCCCGAAATCTTCCAGGCGTTCCAGCGCGCGGTCGGCATCTATCCCATCGGATCGCTGGTCCGCCTGCGCTCGCACCGGCTGGCGATCGTGGTCGAGCAGAATGCCGACGACCTGACGCTGCCGGTGGTGCGGCCCTTCTATTCGCTTTCCGACCGCAGCTTCGTGAAGGCGGAGGACATAGACCTTTCCAACTGCTTCGGCGCGGACCAGATCATGACCCGCGAAACGCCGGAGGGTTGGGACATGACCGAATGGCCCGCGCTCAGCGCCAGGCTGCTCGCGGCGGCGGGATGAAGGCGGGGGCCCTGCCCTGAAAATTCGTTGCGCCTGCCCGCCGGGCAAGGGATATAGGCGGCATGATCGTGCCGGATATGCCCTCTACCGCGGCGGGCGTCGCCGTTCATTATGACGAACTGGACCTCGCCTACCGGCGGATCTGGGGCGAGCATGTGCATCATGGCTATTGGCGGAGGGGGAGCGAGAGCCCCGCCGAAGCGGCCGAAGCGCTCGTCGAGGAGGTGGAGGCGCGGCTTGCGCCGGAACCAGGACAGAGGCTGTGCGACATAGGATGCGGCTATGGCGCCACCGCCGCCCGGATCGTCGCCCGGCACGACGTCCATGTCACGGGCCTCACCCTCTCCTCCGCGCAGGAGAAGGTGGCAGGCGCGCGTGCGCTGTCCCGCTTCACCTGCCTGCGTCGGGACTGGCTGCACAATGATCTGCCCGATGCGGGTTTCGACGGCGCCTATGCGATCGAAAGTTCCGAACATATGGTCGACAAGGCCCGCTTCTTCACGGAAGCGGCACGGGTGCTGCGGCCCGGCGGGCGGCTGGTCGTCTGCGCCTGGCTGGAGGGCGAAGGCGCGCGGCCATGGGAAGTCCGCCACCTGCTGCGACCCATTTGCCGGGAGGGGCGGCTTCCCGGCATGGGCAGCCGGGCGGATTATGAGGCGCTGGCCGCCCAAGCGGGGTTCGCGCTGCGCGACCATGAGGATGCCAGCGTCCGCGTCCGCCGCACCTGGACGATCTGCCTGCGTCGGCTGGCGGTGGCCATGATCCGCGACCCGGCCCTGCGGGGCCTTGCGCTCAATCCCCGGACCCGGAACCGCGACTTCATCCTCAGCCTGCCGCGCCTGATCCTGGCGCTGCGCACCGGCGCGATGCGCTACGGCATCTTCCTGTGGGAGAAGGACAGCGCCGGTCCTAGGGTGTGAGGGGATTCAGCCCATGGCGACCTGCGTCCGATTTAGCGCAGCGTGCTCTAGCGCAGCCGGGTCCAGCGCTGCGACTGGCACAGGAACAGCACGCATCCCGTCAGCCTGAGCGATCCGTCCGCGTTCAATCCCAATGTCGCGCGGTAGCTTCGCCCCGATTTCGGGTCATAGGCGCGGCCGCCCTTCCAGATCGCGCCGTCGCGGCGGAAACCCCAAAGGGTGAGCAGGCCCAATATCGGCTGCCCGCGCAACTTGGGGTCGGGATTGTTGACATCGGTCGCCGGCACGCCCGGTCCCTTGTCCAGCACTTGCGCGATCCGACCGCACATCTGCCCGCCGCACGGCGCGATCTGCACCACGCCCTTCCGGTCCTCGGTCAGCCAACGGCCCTCGACGGACGGCGGCGAGGCCGCCGCCGCCATGATCAGGAGCGCGGTGAAATATCCCATGGCATGCACCTCCATGCCCATGAAGATATGCTATGATGCCGGAGAAGAAGAGAGGGCATATGGCCGACCTTTCGATCCGTTCGCGGCAGGAAGAGCAGATGGACGCGCCGGACCTGGACCCCGCCGTCTATGAGCGGGTGCTGCACGACCTCGCCCGCGTGAACCGCTGGACCTTCACTGCCTGGCCCACCATCGCCTTCCTCAACCGCGCGGTCGGTCCGGCCCGGCATTTCCGCCTGCTCGATGTCGGTTTCGGAGACGGCGACGTCCTGCGCGCGGTCGCCCGCTGGGCCCGGAAGCGCGGGATAGAGGCCGAGCTGATCGGCGTCGACCTCAATGAAAAGAGCCTTGCCGCGGCCCGCCACGCGACTCCGCCCGAACTTGCCATCGACTATCGGGCCGGCGACTATCTGGACCAGCCGGAGCAGTTCGACTTCATCATCTCCAGCCAGGTGACGCACCATATGACGGATGCGCAACTGATGACCTTCCTGCGCCATATGGAGGCGGAGGCGCGGATGGGGTGGCTGATCTGCGACCTGCACCGGCATGGATTTGCCCATTGGGGCTTTCCGCTGCTCGCCCGCCTGCTGCGCGTCCACCGCATCGTGCGGGAGGATGGCCGGCTGTCCATTGCCCGGTCCTTCCGCCCCGGCGACTGGGCGGAGCTGTTGCCCCAGGCGGGCATCAGCCTGGACGATGTGCGGATCGTGCGGCGCTTTTCCTTCCGCCTGTGCGTGGAGCGGATATGCGGGTGAGCAGCGCGGCCTGAACGCCCAGCCCCGGCATCAGGCCCAGCAGCCGCATCAGCAGCCCGCGTCCCCATGGTCCCGCCGCCCCGTGGCGCAAGGCTTCGGCAATCGCCAGCGGCCGCCGGCTGCGGCGGCGCCACTGGTCCTGCCAGCCCATCGCCGCCTGCGCTCCACCCCGCAGATAGGCCTGCGCGGCGCTGGTCCCGCTGTGGAGCGCGATGGCGATGCCGTCGCCGGCCAGGGAAGCGATCACCGCGCCCTGATCCCCGATGCGGAAGAGTCCCGGAACGCTCGCCGCCGCGCGCCAGCCATAGGGCACGCCGGCAATCGCTTCAAAAGAGGGCGGCATGTTTCCAGCCATGCGGCGGGCCAGATGGGGCGCCTCCGCCATGATCGCCTGCATCAGCGCGGGCGCGCCATCCGACAGCCGGTCCCGCGCAACGGAAAGGCAGAGATTGGCGGTGCCATCCTCCTGCAACAGCAGGCCGGCATAGCCGCCGTCGAACAGGTGCATCTCGATCACGCCCGTCAGGTCCGCGCTGCCGGGCAGGGTCGCGCGAAACCCGACGCAGGGCGGTTCCCGCCGGGCGGTGAGATCGCGGGCCAGCCCGCGCAATTCATGCTTGCCCGTCGCCAGGAACAGCGCATCGCCGGCCAACTGCCCGCCATCGTCGAACCGGATCGAACGCGCTGCGGGGTCGGCGGCGCGCACCGCCCGGCCCCGCTGGACGACGGCTCCCGCCCGCGCCGCGCGCGCGATCAGCGCTTCGTCCAGCGTCCGCCGCGACAGCCCCGCCGCGACATGGGGCAGCGGCAGTTCCAGATGCCGGCCGTCCGCCACCAGCCGCAACCGCCGGATCGGCCGCGCGCCCAGCGCGACCGCGTCGACACCCAGATCGCCCAGTGCCGCCAGCGCATCCCAGCCGAGGAAGCCGCCGCACACGCCATCATGCGGGCCGCTCCGGCGGTCGAGGAGATGCACCTGCGCCCCCGCCCGAGCCAGGGCGATCGCCGCCGCCGCGCCCGCCGGTCCGCCACCGACGACCAGAGCGGGCAGGCGCGCCGTCATGCCAGCCCTTCGAAACGGAATCCTTCGGCCGCCAGTCCCGGTCCGAAGGCCAGCGCCACCCCCCGCCCCGCGTCCGCCAGCATGTCGTGCAGGATGAACATCAGGGTGGAGGAGGACATGTTGCCGAACCGCGCCAGCACGCTCCGCGACGGCGCCAGGGCATCGCGGCTAAGGTCCAGTCCCTGCTCCACCGCGTCCAGGATCGACCGGCCGCCTGCGTGCACCGCCCATCGGTCTATCCCGGCCATATCGTCGCTTCCCCACAGGCGGCGGCGCACCGAGGGATCGCCCAGCGCCGTCAGGATGCGCCCCGGCACCTCTCCGGACAGGTGCATGACAAAGCCGCTATCCCCTATGTCCCAGCGGATCAGTTCCGCCGAATCCGCGAGGTTGAGCGAGAAGGGCCGGTCGATCGCGACGCCGGCGTCCTCCCCCGTCACCAGAGCGGCGGCCGCGCCGTCCGCGAACTGGAGCATCATCAGCAGCCGCTCGATCTGCCATTCCGGCTGGAAATGCAGGGAAGACAGTTCGACCGTCACCACCAGCACCCGCGCATCGGGTTCCGACCGGACGATGTGCCGCGCCGTCCGCAACGCCGCGACCGCCGCATAGCAGCCCATGAAGCCGACCAATGTGCGCTCGACCCCCTCCAGCCCCAGCCGTTCGGCAATGATCTGGTCGATGCCGGGGGCGACGAAGCCGGTGCAGCTCGCCACCACCAGATGGCTGATCCGGTCGAGCGGCACCTGCGCCCTCAACCGCGCGATCGCCTCCATCGCCAGGCGGGGCGCATGATCGGCATAGCAGCGCATGCGCAGCGAGGTCGGCGGCATTTCGCCCGCGTAGAAGCCGCCGGGATCGACCGGCGATCCGCCCTCGGCGGTCGGCGGCAGCACGCACCAGCGATGCCCGATGCCGGACCGCTCCGCCATGCGCTGGAACAGCCGGCGCTCGCGCGGATCGTCCAGTTGGCCGGTCGCCCAGCGAATGAAGGGTGCATGCATGTCCAGCGCGGGGACGGCGCACCCGATGGCGTTGATGCGAGCGCGCGTATCGGTCATCGGGTCGTCATGGCTCCTGTCTTCGTGGAACGTCCGGGTGGGGGGAAAGGATCAATCGCGGCAGCCTGGCCCCTGCCGCCCTTAGACCTCCACTTCCTTCTCCAGACGTCCCTCTCCCCCGAAAACCTGCAAATATCGGGCGATCTCCTCCGGCTCGCCTGTCGCCTTGGCGGGGTTGTCGGACAGCTTGACCGCCGGGCGGCCATTGGCCTCCACCACCTTGCACACCAGCGAGATCGGATCGAGCCCGGTCGTGGCAAAGGGCGCGCAATCCCTGAAATCATTGGTGAGGTTGGTGCCCCAGCCAAAGCTCATCCGCACCCGCCCGGCAAAATGCCGGTAGGTCGCCTTGATGCTGTCGACATCCATGCCGTCGGAGAAGATCAGCAGCTTCGACCGCGGATCGCGTCCCTTTTCCCGCCACCAGCGGATGATCCGCTCGCCCCCCTCGATCGGCGGCGCGCTGTCGGGGCGGAAACCCGTCCAGTCCGCCACCCAGTCCGGCGCATGGCGCAGGAACGCCGCCGTGCCGAAGGCATCGGGCAGCACGACCAGCAGGTTGCCGGCATAATGATTGCGCCAATCCTCCAGCACGCGATAGGGGGCGGCGGCCAGCCCCTCATCCCCCTCGGCCAGGGCGGCCAGCACCATCGGCAGCTCATGGGCGTTGGTGCCGATGGCCTCCAGATCGGCGTCCATCGCCAGCAGCACATTGGACGATCCGATGAACCGGCGGCCCAGCCGTTCCTTCAGCGCCTCCACGCACCAGCGCTGCCAGAGGAAGCCGTGCCGCCGCCGCGTGCCGAAGTCGGATATGACGAGGTCGGGCAGTTGCGCCAGCCGCTCCACCTTCTCCCACAGCTTCGCCTTGGCGCGGGCGTAGAGCACGTCCAGTTCGAACCGCCCCCGTCCCTTCATCGCCGCGCGGGATCGCAATTCGTTGATGATCGCCAGCGCCGGGATTTCCCACATGCTGCTGTGGGTCCAGGGGCCGTGGAAGCACAGTTCATATTGGCCGTCGACCTTGCGCAGGTCATAGTCGGGCAGGCGGAAATCGGCCAGCCACGCGATGAAATCCGGGCTGAACATCTGCCGCTCGCCATAAAAGCTGTTGCCCGCCAGCCAGATCAGTTCCTTCTTCCCGAAGCGCACGGACCGGGCATGGTCGAGCTGCGCGCGCAATTCGCCCTCGTCGATGACCTCGGCCAGACGCACGGATTGCGTGCGGTTGATCAGTTTGAAGGTCGCCTGCACATCCGGGTAGAGGTGACGGATCATCTGGAGCATCAGCAGCTTGTAGAAATCCGTGTCCAGCAGGCTGCGGACAATGGGGTCCAGCCGCCAATTATGATTATAGGTGCGGTTGGCGATGTCGGTGTAAACCATCGAAATTCCGTTCAGCCCGTGACCGGCCCCAGTCTATGCGCGACAGGCGCGACTGTCAGCCATCGTCGCCAATCGAACCGGATATGATCCCGTTCCCCTTCATCTGCAAAGACGGCGCCGTCCTCGTCCATCCGTGACCCGGCCGGCCGTGTCCTGCGGCCATGATGGCCGGAACCCGCGCCGCGCGCCATTTTCATACGCAATTTCTATGCCCTGCCCTTTTCCCCTCTCTCGATTTCAAACGCCGCCCTGTCCTAATTGAGCGGCGGCAGACGATGGCCCGTCCCGCACCCCGCGCGACAGCTTCGGCTGCGGGAGTTTCCTTATGCAAGACATGCTCTGGATCGGCTTGATCCTGATCCTTCTCGCCGCCAGCCTCGGCTATGCCGCGCTGTGCGGGCGGGCGTGAGGGCGGGCGCCATGACCATCGACCTCTGGCTCGCCGCATTCACCGCCATCGGCCTCCTCCTCTATCTGGTCGCCGTGCTGGCGCGGCCCGAACGCTTTTAGGGAGGCGCGTTCCATGACCTTTCAGGGATGGCTGCTGATCGCGGCCTTTGTCGGCCTGTTGCTGATCCTCGTGAAGCCGGTCGGCCTCTGGCTGTTCGCGCTTTACGAAGGACGCCGCACGCCGCTTCACGGCCTGCTCGGCCCTGTGGAGCGCGGCTTCTACCGCCTTTCCGGCATCGATCCGCGGGAGGAACAGGGCTGGCGCCGCTATGCGGTGCATATGCTGGTCTTCAACACGGCGCTGCTGCTCCTCACCTATGCGCTGCTGCGGATGCAGGCGGTGCTGCCGCTCAACCCGCAGCATCTGGGCGCGGTGAGCGGGCATCTCGCCTTCAACAGCGCGATCAGCTTCACCTCGAACACCAACTGGCAGAGCTATGCCGGGGAATCGACCATGTCGAACCTCAGCCAGATGCTGGCGCTCACCATCCATAATTTCCTTTCCGCGGCGACGGGCATTGCGCTCGCTTTTGCGCTGTTCCGGGGATTTGCCCGGCGCAGCAGCGCGACCATCGGCAATTTCTGGGCCGATATGGTGCGGGTGACGCTCTATCTGCTGCTGCCGCTCTGCGTCCTCCTCGCGATCTTCTACATGGCGAGCGGCGTGCCGCAGACGCTGGCGGGACCGGTCGAGGTCACGACGCTGGAAGGCGCGAAGCAGACGCTCGCCCTGGGACCGGTCGCGGGTCAGGAGGCGATCAAGATGCTGGGCACCAACGGCGGCGGCTTCTTCAACGCGAACAGCGCCCACCCGTTCGAAAATCCGACGGCGCTCACCAATTTCGTGCAGATGCTGTCGATCTTCGCCATCGGCGCCGGCCTCACCCACAGCTTCGGCAAGGCGGTGGGCAATGTGCGGCAGGGATGGGCCATCCTCGCTGCGATGATGGTCCTGTTCCTTGCCGGCGTCGCGATCACCTGTTGGCAGGAGGCGGCCGGCAATCCGGTCCTCCATCATCTGGGCGTTCCCGGCGGCAACATGGAGGGGAAGGAGGTGCGTTTCGGCATCGCCGCCTCCGCCCTCTTCTCCGTCATCACCACGGCGGCGAGCTGCGGCGCGGTCAACGCCATGCATGACAGCTTCACCGCCATCGGCGGCCTCGTCCCCCTGTTCAACATGCAATTGGGGGAAGTGGTGGTCGGCGGCGTCGGCGCGGGCATATACGGCTTCCTGCTGTTCGCCATCCTCGCCGTGTTCGTGGCGGGGCTGATGATCGGCCGCACGCCGGAATATGTCGGCAAGAAGATCGAGAGCCGGGAGGTGAAGCTCGCCGTCCTCGCCATCGCCGTGCTGCCGATGGCGATACTGGGCTTCACCGCGATCGCGAGCGTGTTGCCGGCGGGCCTTGCCGGCCCGCTCAACAAGGGACCGCACGGGTTCAGCGAGATCCTCTACGCCTTCACCAGCGCGGTCGCCAACAACGGATCGGCCTTTGCCGGACTGACCGCCAACACCCCCTTCTACAACGGCCTGCTGGGCGTGGCGATGTGGATCGGCCGCTTCTTCATCATCATACCCATGCTGGCCATAGCCGGCGGACTGGCGGCGAAGAAGTACACGCCGGAAACCGCGGGCAGCTTCCCCACCACGGGGCCGCTGTGGACCGGGCTGCTGGTCGGCATCGTGCTGATCGTCGGCGGCCTCACCTTCCTCCCCGGCCTTGCCCTTGGCCCCATGGCCGATCATCTCGCGATGGTCCGTGGCCAGCTCTTCTAAGGATCACAAGCCCATGCCCCGGTCCGAAACCCGATCGCTCTTCACCGCCGACCTCATCCTGCCCGCGATGGGCGACGCTTTCCGCAAGCTGAACCCCAGGGACCTGATCCGCAACCCGGTGATGTTCACGACCGCCGCCGTGGCGGTGCTGCTGACGCTGTTGCTGGCCGTGGGGCAGGATCATCTTGCCCCTGGCTTCAAGCTGCAACTGGTGGCCTGGCTGTGGCTGACGGTTCTGTTCGGCACCTTTGCCGAGGCGCTGGCCGAAGGACGGGGCAAGGCGCAGGCCGCTTCGCTGCGCGCGACCAAGGCGGAACTGACGGCCAGGCGGCTGAAGGGCGACGCGGTCGAGACCGTCCCGGCGAGCGCGCTCAGGATGGGCGATGTCGTGCTGGTCGAAACCGGCGACCTCATCCCATCCGACGGAGAGGTGGTCGCCGGCGTCGCTTCGGTCAACGAGGCCGCCATTACCGGCGAATCCGCGCCGGTGATCCGGGAGGCGGGCGGCGACCGCAGCGCGGTGACGGCGGGCACGCGCGTCATTTCCGACCGGATTCGGGTGCGGGTGACGGTCAATCCGGGACAGGGCTTTCTGGACCGCATGATCGCGCTGGTGGAGGGCGCCGAACGGCAGAAGACGCCCAATGAGATTGCGCTGACGCTGCTGCTGGTCGGCCTGACCATCATCTTCCTGATCGCCGTGGGCACGATTCCGGGCTTTGCCAGCTATGCCGGGGGCGCCGTGCCGGTGGCGATCCTCGCCGCCTTGCTGATCACGCTGATTCCCACGACCATCGCCGCCCTCCTCTCCGCCATCGGCATCGCGGGCATGGACCGGCTGGTGCGCTTCAACGTGCTGGCCAAATCGGGCAGAGCGGTGGAAGCGGCGGGGGACATAGACACGCTGCTGCTCGACAAGACCGGCACCATCACCGTCGGCGACCGTCAGGCGACCGAGTTCCGCCCCGTCGGCGGAACGTCCCCGGCCGAGTTGGCGGAAGCGGCGCTGCTCGCCAGCCTGGCCGACGAAACGCCGGAGGGCCGCTCCATTGTCCTGCTGGCGCGGGAGAAGTTCGGGCAGAGCGCGGATGCGCTGCCCGAAGGCGCGGTGGTCGTTCCCTTCACGGCACAGACCCGCATTTCCGGCGTAACGCTGGCCGGTTCGACCATCCACAAGGGGGCGGTGGACAGCATCCTGCGGGCCAATCCCGCCCTAGACAGGGAAGCCGCAACCCAGGAACTGCGCCGCATCACCGACGAGATCGGCCGCGCGGGCGGCACGCCTCTGGCAGTGGCGAAGGATGGGAGGCTGCTTGGCGCGATCTTCCTCAAGGACATCGTCAAGGCGGGCATTCGCGAACGCTTCGGGGAACTGCGGCAGATGGGCATCCGCACGGTGATGATCACCGGCGACAATCCCCTTACCGCCGCCTCCATCGCGGCGGAGGCGGGGGTGGACGACTTCCTCGCCCAGGCCACGCCGGAGGACAAGCTG
The DNA here is from genome assembly GCF_005406185.4 of Sphingobium sp. RSMS. Classification (NCBI taxonomy): domain Bacteria; kingdom Pseudomonadati; phylum Pseudomonadota; class Alphaproteobacteria; order Sphingomonadales; family Sphingobiaceae; genus Sphingobium; species Sphingobium sp. RSMS. The sequence goes on from NZ_CM191258.1 coordinate 625,930, forward strand.
GCCCTGATCCGCAAGGAGCAGGAGGGCGGCCGGCTGGTCGCGATGTGCGGCGACGGCACCAATGACGCCCCGGCGCTGGCGCAGGCGGATGTCGGCGTCGCCATGAACACCGGCACCCAGGCCGCGCGGGAGGCGGGCAATATGGTCGACCTCGACAGCGATCCGACCAAGCTGATCGAGGTGGTGGGCCTGGGCAAGCAATTGCTGATGACGCGCGGCGCGCTGACCACCTTTTCCGTCGCCAACGACGTCGCCAAATATTTCGCGATCATCCCCGCCATGTTCGTGGCGCTCTATCCGGGGCTGGGGGTGCTGAACATCATGGGCCTTGCCAGCCCGGAAAGCGCGATCCTGTCCGCGATCATCTTCAACGCGCTGATCATTCCCTGCCTGGTGCCGCTGGCCCTGAGGGGCGTGACCTACCGGCCCATCGGCGCCGGGCCTCTGCTGGCGCGGAACCTCGCCATCTATGGGCTGGGCGGGCTGGTCGCGCCGTTCGCGGGCATCAAGCTGATCGACCTTGCCGTGAATGGACTGGGTCTGGCGTGACGGACGGCGGAAAGGATAGCAGAATGTTCACCGACCTTAAAACCTCCCTTCGACCCGCGCTCGCAATGACGCTGCTCTTCGCGCTGCTGCTGGGCATCGCCTATCCGCTGGCGCTGACCGGCATCGGGCAGGCGCTTTTCCCGTTCCAGGCCAATGGCAGCCTGATCAGGCAGAGCGGCAGACCGGTGGGCTCCACGCTGATCGGCCAGAATTTCGCCAGCGACCGCTATTTCCATTCCCGTCCGTCGGCGGCGGGCAAGGGCTATGACGGGCTCGCCTCCTCCGGTTCCAACCTGGGGCCCGCCAGCAGGGCGCTGGCCGACCGCGTCGCGCGCGACATTCAGGCCCTGCACTCACCCGGTCGTCCCGTTCCGTCCGATCTGGTGACAACCTCCGCATCGGGGCTGGACCCCCATATCAGCCCCGATGCGGCCTTTTTTCAGGTCGGGCGGGTGGCGAAGGCGCGCGGTCTGGAGCCGGGCCAGGTTCGCGCGCTGGTCGACCGGAGCATAGAGCGACCGCTTCTGGGCTTTCTGGGGGAAGCGCGGGTCAATGTCCTCGAAATCAATCGACGGCTGGATGGCATCGGCGCTAATCAGGCGGGATGAGCGAACCGGACCGCCGCGATCCAGAAGCCTATCTGCGTCAGGCGGCGCGGGAAGGCCGCGGGCGTCTGAAGATATTCCTCGGCGCGGCGCCGGGCGTCGGCAAGACCTATGAGATGCTGATCGACGGCATGCAGCGCCTGAAGGCCGGCGTCGACGTGGCGGTGGGCGTGGTCGAGACCCATGGCCGGCGGGAGACGGAAGCGCTGCTCCACGGCCATGAGGTCATTTCCCGGCGCGCAGTCGATCATCAGGGCCATAGCCTGGGCGAGATGGATCTGGACGCGATCCTCGTCCGCCGCCCCGGGCTGGTGCTGGTGGACGAACTCGCCCACAGCAACGCGCCGGGCAGCCGCCATCCGAAACGCTATCAGGATGTGGAGGAGCTGCTCGACGCCGGGATCGACGTCTATTCGACCGTGAATATCCAGCATGTCGAAAGCCTGAACGACGTCGTCGCCTCCTTCACCCGCGTCCGGGTGCGCGAGACGGTGCCGGATTCCATCCTCGAAACGGCGGAGATCGAGGTGGTCGACATTCCGCCCGACGAGCTGATCGATCGGTTGAAGGAGGGCAAGGTCTATATCCCGGCGGAGGCCAGCCGGGCGCTCAACCATTTCTTCTCCAAGTCCAATCTGACCGCGCTGCGCGAGATGGCGTTGCGCCGCGCCGCGCAGGCGGTGGACGCGCAGATGCTGGACTATGTGCGCGCCCATGCGCTGGCAGGCAGCTTCGCGGCGGGCGAGCGGGTCGTCGTCGCCATCAGCGAACTGCCGAGCGCGCAGGGGCTGGTCCGCGCCGCCAAGCGGCTGGCCGACGCACTGAAGGCGCCCTGGACCGCCGTGCATATCGAAACGCAGCGCAGCCTGGCCTTCACGGCGGAGGAGCGCGGCCATCTGGCCGACACCATGGCGCTCGCATCGCGCCTGGGCGGAACGACCGCGACCATCCCCGCCCCCAGCGTCGTGGCGGGGCTGCGCCAATATGCGGCGGACGCCCGCGCCACCCAGATCGTGATCGGCAAGGCGAGCCGAAGCTGGTGGTTCGAACTGCGGCACGGGTCGGTGGTCGACCGTCTGGTCCGCGCCATGGAAGACGTCGCCATCCACGTCCTGCCGGGCGACCGGTTCGCGCCGCCCCGCCGGACCGCCCGCATGGGGCCATGGGGCAAGCCCGCCGACTATCTCTGGTCCACGGCGATGATCGCGCTGATGACCGCCATAGGGCGGCTGCTGGTCCAGACCATCGCGCTCGGCAATATCGCCCTGCTCTATCTGGTGCCGGTGATGTTCGCCGCCGCCAGCTTCGGCCTGCGCGCCGGGCTGTTCGCGGGTCTGCTTTCCAGCCTCGCCTATAATTTCTTCTTCCTGCCGCCCACCGGCACGCTGACCGTCAGCAATCCGGAAAATGTCATCTCCATCCTCGTCCTGCTGGGCGTCGCCATCGTCACCAGCCAGTTCGCCGCCCGCGTCCGCGCCCAGGCGGACCTGGCCCATGGCAGCGCCCGGCAGAATGCGGCGCTGGCGGGATTTTCCCGGCAACTGACCGCGGCGGCCAGCCAGGACGAGCTGATGCATGCCATCTGCGCCGAAGTGGGGCGAATGTTCGACGTGCGCACCGTCCTCCTCCTCCCATCCCCCGACGGTCCGCAACTGCGCGCCGCCGTGCCGCCGGAGGACCGGCTGGAGCAGATAGAGAAGGCCGCCGCCCAATGGGCGATGGACAATGAGCAGCCCGCCGGGCGCGGTTCCTCCACATTGACGGCGTCGGACTGGCTGTTCCACCCGCTGCGCACGACGCGCGGCGTGCTGGGCGTGCTGGGACTGGCGCGGGAGGATGCGGGGGAGCCGTTGCGGTCCGACCAGTTGCCGCTGCTCATGAGCCTGCTCGACCAGGCGTCCATCGCCTTCGACCGCATGGCGCTGGAGGAGGAGATGCTGGACGCCCGCCAGATCCGCGAGCGCGACCGGCTGCGTTCCGCCCTGCTCTCCTCGGTCGGGCACGACCTGCGCACGCCGCTCACCACCATCATCTCCGCCGCGCATGAACTGAAGCGCCAGCACCCCTGCGACCTTGCCGACACGGTGGAGGCGGAGGCGTTGCGGCTGACCCGCTTCGTCGCCAATCTGCTGGACATGGCGCGGGTGGAGGCGGGCGCCCTGCCGCTGAAGCTGGAGCCCGTGGACCTGTTTGACGCGGTGGCGGGCGCCATCCACGATACGCGCCAGTCGCTTGGCCGGCATGAGGTGAAGGTCGACATATTGCCCGATATTCCGCTGGTGCGGGTCGATTCGACGCTGCTGCACCATATCCTCATCAACCTGCTCGACAATGCGGGGCGCTATGCCGATCCGGATACGCCCGTGACCATCCAGGGCCAGCGGCTGCCCGACGCGATCACCCTGTCGGTGATCGATCAGGGACCGGGCATCCCGCCGGGGAGCGAGGCGCGCGTCTTCGACACCTTCACCCGCATGGAGGGGTCGGACCGGGCGAAGCATGGCACCGGCCTTGGCCTTGCCATCGTCAAGGGCTTTGCCGAGGCGATGGGGCTTGGCGTATCGGCCGCCAACCGGGCCGATCCGCCCGGCGCCTGCTTCACCCTGCGCTTTCCGCAGGCCTCGATCCTGTCTCCGCTTGCTGACGAGGACATGTCATGACCACCCGTTCATCCGGTCGCCACAAGGTGCTGATCATCGATGACGAACCGCAAATCCGTCGCCTGATCCACGCGGCGCTGACCCGCGCCGACCATGCGACGGTGGAGGCCGCCAATGCGCGCGAGGCGCTGGACAAGTTGCGGGAGGAGCGACCCGACATCTGCCTGCTCGACCTTGGCCTGCCCGACCGCGACGGGCTGGAGCTGGTGCCGCTCATCAAACGGGATTCGGACGCCAGCCTGATCGTCATATCGGCGCGCGACGCGACCGAGCAGAAGGTCGCCGCACTGGACCTGGGCGCGGACGATTATCTGACCAAGCCCTTCGATACCGACGAGATGCTTGCCCGCGTGCGCGTGGCGCTGCGCAACCGCATGACCAAGGATGGCGGCGTTTCGATGGTCCGCGCAGGGGATGTGGCGATCGACCTGATGGCGCGGATCGTGACAAGGGGCGGACAGGAAGTGCATCTGACGCCGAAGGAATATGGCGTGCTGGCGCAACTGGCGAAATATCCGGGGCGGGTGATCACCCATCAGCAGATCATGGCGCAGGTCTGGCCCAACGAGCATGCGCATCATGTCGAATATCTGCGCGTGCTGGTGCGAACCCTGCGGCAGAAGTTGGAGGACGACCCGCAGCGGCCCCGCATCATCGCGAACGAACTGGGGATCGGCTACCGGTTGAAGGAAGCGGATGGGGGTTGAGCCCCCCTCCTCCCTCTAGTCATCATCGCCACGGAGCGGAAATCCACCCTCCATAAGAAGCCCCTGGCGGCACGTCCGGGGGATGGGTTCCCGCCTTCGGGAATGACGGGGTGAAGTTGAAAAATGAAGGGGAATCAGATTTCGACCTGCGACCCCAGTTCCACCACCCGGTTCGTCGGCAGCTTGAAGAAATCCATGGGCGTCACGGCATTGCGCATCATCCAGGCGAACAGCTTTTCCCGCCAGATCGCCATGCCGGGCTTTTCCGACGGGATCAAAGTCTGGCGGCTGAGGAAATAGCTGGTCTGGCTGACATTGATGGGGCCGCCGCAGCCCTGGACCGCTTTCATCGCGGCGGGAATGTCGACTTCCTCCATGAAGCCGTGGCGCAGCACCACGCGGTAGAAGCCTGCCCCCAGTTCCGTCACTTCGGAACGGCCGGTGAGCGGCAGATGAGGCACGCCCTCAGTCCGCACGGTCAGGATGATCACCCGCTCGTGCAATATCTTGTTATGCTTCACATTGTGCAGCAGCGCCGGCGGCACGCCCTCCACACGGGAATTGAGGAAGATCGCCGTGCCCGGCACCCGCTTCAGGGAGCCGGAGACGGACTGGATGAACAGTTCGACCTCCATCGCTCCTTCCAGCAGATAGAAGTTCATGATCTTCCGCCCGGTCGACCAGGTCGTCAGGATGATGAACACCACCGCCGCCACCAGCAACGGGAACCAGCCGCCATCGGGAATCTTCGTCGCGTTGGACAGGAAATAGGCGCCGTCCACAGTGAGGAACAGCCCCGTCACGCCAGCGGCGAGCAGCCTGTTCCAGCGCCATACGCTGAAGGTCAGCACCGCCATCATGCAGGTGGTGATGACCATGGTCCCCGTGACGGCAATCCCATAGGCGGCGGCCAGGTTGCTCGACGACTGGAAGCCCAGAACCAGCAGCACGACCAGGAACAGCAGCGCCCAGTTGACCAGCGGCACATAGATCTGCCCCGCCGCCGAAGCGCTGGTATGCGCGATCTTGAGGCGCGGCAGGAAGCCGAGTTGCACCGCCTGCTGCGTCACGGAAAAAGCGCCGGAAATCACCGCCTGGCTGGCGATCACCGTGGCGAGCGTGGCCAATATGACCAGCGGCAGCCGCGCCCATTCCGGCGCGAGCAGGAAGAAGGGGTTCTCCGCCGCCTCAGGCAGGTCCAGCAGCAGAGCGCCCTGGCCCATATAATTGAGCAGCAGGCAGGGAAAGGCGGCGTAGAGCCAAGCTATGCTGATCGCCTTGCGCCCGAAATGGCCCATATCGGCATAGAGCGCCTCCGCCCCCGTCACCGCCAGTACGACCGAACCCAGCGCCAGGAAGGCGAGCTTCGCATCGAGCGCGAAGAAATGGATGGCCCACATAGGGTTGACGATGGCGACAATCCCCGGATGGCGCACGATGTTGAGGATGCCGAGCGCCGCCAGCACCAGGAAATAAACCGCCATGATGGGCCCGAACAGCGCGCCCACCCGGGCGGTGCCATGTTTCTGGATCAGGAACAGCCCGATCAGAATGACGATGGCGATGGGAAGGACGAAGGGCGCAAATCCGTCATTCACCGTCTCCAGCCCTTCCACGGCCGAGAGCACGGATACGGCGGGGGTTATGATCGCGTCGCCATAGAATAGCGCTGCCGCCAGAACGCCCAATATGGCGATGGTCGGCGTCCATCGGCTCTCCCCCAGCTTGCGGGAGATCAGGGCGAGCAACGCCATGCTGCCGCCTTCGCCATGATTGTCGGCGCGCATGATGATGAACACATATTTGACCGTGACGATGAGCGTCATGGTCCAGAAGACCAGCGACAAGACGCCATAGATATGGGCAGGATCGACCGCCAGCGGATGGTGGCCGACGAAGCTCTCCTTCAGGGCATAGAGCGGCGAGGTGCCAATATCCCCGAACACCACGCCCAGCGCCCCCAATGCCAGAAGCGACAACTTCCCCTGCGGATGGCTATGGCCCACCCCCTCGCCCGCTCGATCCGTCATCCGTACCGTCACTCGCTGTTGCCGGGCCGCCCATCGCATGAAGCCGCATTATATTTCCAGTGGGGCTTTATGCGATCGGCATAGGATTCGCATAGGAATGCCGGAAAACTCCCCCGAATCCTATGAAATTTCAACGCGGACGATCGGTTCTCGCTCTCGATAAGCTATGCGGGAATGCGCAATTGAACATTCTCCGGGAAGGAGAATGCGGCAAATGTCGGACTGGCATGAACATCTGGTGGCCAGGATCGGGTTGAGGTTGGCGGGCCTGATCCTGTTGATCTCCACCTGGCCAGAAGGCGGGCTGCTGCGCAGGCTGGTCATGGAGAATCCGGCAGCGGACATGACCATGCCGGAATTTGCGCTGGCCGCGCTGCTGTTTCTAAGCGCAAGCGCGGGTGCGGCCCTGACGATGATGGGCGCGCGTCTTTGGCAGCCGGTAGAGCTTTCAGCGCGTTGGTCCAGCGCCATGGGTGATTTACCCAGGGTTGGAGGGTGGGTTTGAGGTATGATTTGGGCTGGTGGTTTGCCGGTTTGCCAGCGCGACCTGAGGGGGTGCGCTTGGGGGGCATTGCGCCTGGGCGCAGGAGATTGCGAATGGGTTAATGTGAAGCGCGAGCTATAATGCCTGGCGACGCCCTACTCTTCCGGGGCTTGAGCCACAGTACCATCGGCGCAGACTGGTTTCACGTCCGAGTTCGGGAAGGGATCGGGTGGGTCACAGACGCTATGGTCACCAAGCAATAGAGCTTGCGCTTCGGGTTTTAATCGGTGCCGTGCACTTGGGCGTTTCGGTTGAGAAACGCGTCATCAAATGAGTTGGTTTGTTTATCTGGCATGAGGTTGATCACCACGCTCGATGGCTGACGCTGGTTTGTATCCAGTGTTGTCATTGATGGTGGGACTCTCAGGCGCGATCAGAGCAATTAGGACCGGTTAGCTCCATATGTTACCACACTTCTACATCCGGCCTATCAAGGTCGTGGTCTACGACCGCTCGAAGAAATCTTATCTTGAGGGAGGCTTCCCGCTTAGATGCTTTCAGCGGTTATCCCGTCCATGCATAGCTACCCTGCTGCGCCCTTGGCAGGACGACAGGTACACCAGAGGCATGTTCAACCCGGTCCTCTCGTACTAGGGTCAACTCCTCTCAAATTTCGACGCCCACGGCAGATAGGGACCAAACTGTCTCGCGACGTTCTGAACCCAGCTCACGTACCACTTTAATTGGCGAACAGCCAAACCCTTGGGACCTGCTCCAGCCCCAGGATGTGATGAGCCGACATCGAGGTGCCAAACGATTCCGTCGATATGAGCTCTTGGGAATCATCAGCCTGTTATCCCCGGCGTACCTTTTATCCGTTGAGCGATGGCCCTTCCACGAGGGACCACCGGATCACTATGACCGACTTTCGTCTCTGCTCGACTTGTCAGTCTCGCAGTCAGGCGGGCTTATGCCATTGCACTCTAACAGACGGTTTCCAACCGTCCTGAGCCCACCATCGCGCGCCTCCGTTACTCTTTAGGAGGCGACCGCCCCAGTCAAACTACCCGCCACAGAGGGTCCCTGCACCGGATGACGGTGCGAGGTTAGACATCAGAAAACAACAGGGTGGTATTTCACCTATGGCTCCACCGGAACTGGCGTCCCGGCTTCAAAGCCTCCCACCTATGCTACACAGTTCTTTCCTAATGCCACTCTGAAGCTGCAGTAAAGGTGCACGGGGTCTTTCCGTCTAACCGCGGGTACTCCGCATCTTCACGGAGAATTCAATTTCGCTGAGCATATCCTGGAGACAGTGGGGAAGTCGTTACGCCATTCGTGCAGGTCGGAACTTACCCGACAAGGAATTTCGCTACCTTAGGACCGTTATAGTTACGGCCGCCGTTTACCTGGGCTTCAATTCAGAGCTTGCACTCCTCCTCTTAACCTTCAGGCACCGGGCAGGCGTCAGGCCCTATACGTCGTCTTGAAGCCGACTTAGCAGAGCCCTGTGTTTTTGCTAAACAGTCGCTACCCCCTGGCCTGTGCCCCCCACAAGTGCTTGCGCATATGTGGGGCCTCCTTCTTCCGAAGGTACGGAGGCAATTTGCCGAGTTCCTTCAGGATACTTCTCTCAAACGCCTTGGTATACTCTACCATTCCACCTGTGTCGGTTTAGGGTACGGTCTATACGGTGGGGCTATTTCCTGGGACAACTTCCCTGCCCGGACCAATCCAATAAGGCCGAACAAGTTACGCCATCCGTCACACACCACCAGGCCCACGAATATTAACGTGGTTCCCATCGACTACCCCCTTCGGGCTCGTCTTAGGGGCCGGCTTACCCTGCTCAGATTAGCTTTAAGCAGGAACCCTTGGAATTTCGGCGACAGTGCATCTCACACTGTTAATCGCTACTCATGTCTGCATTCGCACTTCCGATACCTCCACGGTCGGTTACCCTCCCGCTTCAACGGCCTACGGAACGCTCCGCTACCGCTCAGTCAAAAGACTGAACCCTAAGCTTCGGTGCACGT
>NZ_CM191258.1:640000-1152427 GCF_005406185.4 Sphingobium sp. RSMS
AACTGACGCTGGTGGCGCAGGCCAAGGCCTATGACGGGCCATGGGAGGAGCCGGAGCATCTGCGCCATTATGCCGGTTTCGCCAAATATCGGGCGGGGGCGGTGGAGGCAACGCTGCATGCCTATCGCGCGACATGGCGGCCGACCGAGCAGATTCCGGAACGGATCGTCGGATCGCCGGTCTGTGCGGATATGTTCTGCTCGCCCGATCCCTCGGCGCGGGGGGCGACGACGCGCCTCGTCGGCAATGTCGCGGTGACGCAGGCGGACTGGCGCGCCAATGGCTATGCGCAATATTATGACTGGTCGATGTATTCCAACCCGACCTATGCCGATCCGGACGGCAGCAGCGCGCAGATCCGCCAATATGACCGCCGCTGGATTATCGGCGCGACGGCGGAGAAGCGCTGGTCGCTGGGGTCCACGCTGGACTTCGGCGTCGGGACGGAGGATCGCTATGATCATATGGGCAATGTCGGGGTGTCGCGCACCGCCGACCGGGCCTTCCTCTCCTCGCTCGGCCGCTATCATGTCGAGGAACTGTCGCTGGCGCTTTATGGCGACGTGACGTGGCAGCCGCTGCCCGGCCTGCGCGTGACGGGCGGACTACGCGGCGATCATTATCGCTATGCGGTGCGGGCAAGGGATGCCGCCGCCGCCGCTCTGGGCGAAGGCAAGGGGTCGGACAGCCTGTTGTCGCCCAAGGCGTCGCTCGCCTATCGGGTCGCGCCCGCGCTGGAACTCTACGCCAATTGGGGCCGTGGCTTCCACAGCAACGATGTGCGGGGGGCGGTGAATGTCGACACGCCTGTCCCGGTGCTGGTGCGCGGCACCGGCAAGGAGCTGGGCGGGCGGGTCCAGATCGGTTCGGCCAGCCTGACGGCGACCTATTGGTGGCTGAATGTGGGCAGCGAATTGCGCTTCGTCGGGGATAGCAACGCGGTCGAGCCGACCGGCGCCAGCAAGCGGCATGGCTATGAGATCGTCGCCTTCTGGCGGCCGCTGCCCTGGCTGGCGCTGGACGGCAATTATACCGCCAGCCATTCGCGCTACGACAATGGGGACCGGATTCCCAATGCCTTCGAAAATGCCGCTTCGGCGGGCGTGGCTGTCGTGCTGGGGCGCTGGGAGACGAGCCTGCGGGTGCGGCATCTGGGGCCTTATCCGCTGATCGAGGACAATAGCGTGCGGGACAAGGGGAGCACGGTGGTGAACGCCCGCGGCGCGTGGAAGGGCAAGCGGATCGAACTTTATGGGGAGCTGCTGAATATCTTCGACAGCCGGGACAAGGACATCGCTTATTTTTACGAGTCCTATATTCCCGCTTTCGACATGACGGGTCCGCAGGAAGGGCGGTTGAGCCGGGTCGTGGAGCCCCGGACCGTGCGCCTGGGGATGAAGGTCAAGTTTTAGGGCGCGCCGCGTTGAAGCGGACGCTGGCCGCGCGCTCGACATTTCTGTCGCCGCATCGTTTCAAACGGACATCCTCCCCGCGCGAAGCGTGGGGAGGAGGAACAGGCGAAGGCCGGCGGAGAGCTCAACCGCGCCGCTTCGCCTCCGTCCAGCGGCCATTCAACAACAGGAAGGCAATGGTCAGACGCCGTAAAGCAGCGTCGCCTCCGCGCTGCGTTCCCGCTCGCCGGCGATGCGCTGGCCATCCATTCCCTGATCTTCGAAAGGCTGACCGAGCCGGGACAGCAGGAATCGTCCGAACGTCCAATCGCCCAGCGCGGAATCGGCGTTGATGTGCCCCGCCTCTCCCGCGTCGGCAAAACGGCTGCCCCAGAATTGCGCGAGCAGCCTCGCCCGGCTGAAGGAGATATAGGGATCGTTGCGGCTGGCTACGAGGATCGAGGGGAAAGGCAGCAGCGCCTTGGGCGTCGGCGCGAAGCCGCGCAGGCGGGAGTCGACGGCGCCCGATTCGAGTTCAGGCGGCGCCACCAGCAGGGCTCCGACGATCTTTTCGCTCCATTCGCGGCATTCGAACGCGGCCCACCAGGTCACGGCGTGGCAGCCCAGGCTATGGGCGGCCAGAATGACCGGGCCATCGATGCGATCGATCGCATGGTTGAGATTGCCGATCCAGCTATTGCGCTGCGGGGCGTCCCAACTGCCCAGTTCGGCGCGGTGGCAATTGGGCAGTTCGGCTTCCCAGATCGTCTGCCAATGCCCCGGCCCGCTGTTCATCAGGCCAGGCACGGTCAGGATCGTCGCGGAAGCGGTCAGTTCAGGGGCATATGGGCGCATGGGAAACCTCCTGCCCATGACATATTCTCTATCATTATGATTGACAATAGTGGATGGATGTTTTGCGGACTGCTGTTGCCGCTGCGCGACGAACCGAAAGGCGCGCTCCCTCTGCCTGATCGAGGTCAGGCGGGCCAGTCGGTTCGGGAAAGTTGAAAGCCGGCACGCCTGCTCCTATCAGCGATGGATGCGGCGGCGATCTTCATGACAGACGGCATCAGGGACATTCTCGACCGTTTGCGCGCACCCGCCGGCAATGTCGTGGCGCGGGCCAGGCGCATGGTGGAGGCCCATGTGCCGGAAGAACGGCGCGGACCCGGATGGGACCGGCACTGGCGGGAGCTGGAGGCTTATCTGGAACTGCCGGGACAATGGCCTTGCGCCGAGGGAAAAGAGAATGACGGCTGACAAACTCGTCGAACTGATCGTCGCCCGTCTGGTGCGCGATCATGGACGCAGCAAACATCATTGGCGCAGGCTGGTGGGGCCGATCCGGCTCTATAGCCGCGCGACGCATCCGCATTGCAACTGGGCCGCCGCGCCGACCGGAAGCTTTCAGGAAATCGCCGCGATCGAGGCGCTGCTGGACGACTGGCGCATGCGTTACCCGCTGCTCTCCGGTTGATGAAGCATTTGGCTGGAGCGCCCTGCGTCAGGCAGGAGGCGGGGCACGCGCATCCGAATTTCCGTTATCGCATCCTTTCAGGCGGAAAACCGGCCCCTCCCTTCGACGGGCTCAGCACGGGCAGTTCCGCACCATATCCAAAGCAGATTCCGATCCGATTGCATCGGCTCGACTGCTCTAGGTTTGTGTTTATCGCGTTTTCCGAGCCAGCAGATGACTCCATCTGCTCTAGCTGCCCGCTTCCGTATTGACGGGCGGCGCCAATGGATTGGGATCGCTGTCCTCGGCTTTCTCCACGCGCTCCGCCGCTTCATCGTCGGCCTGGCCCGCATCGCCGCCGGGCGAACCCTTTTCCGGCGGCGGCACGTCATTGCGGCCCTCCGCCGGGTCCTGGGTCGATTCGCCGCGCTGTCCGTCATTCTGCATGTCGATCTCCTGCTTCGAGGGTCTCAACGTGCCATGTCCGGACGGTATCCTCACCACAGGGCGACAACCGAATAGGGTTTAACCTGCTTTATCGCTCCTTCCCCTCAGTGCGGCGCCGCGTCGCCACAGGCGTCCATCGGCACGCTGACATAGTCCAGCTTCACGTCCGAAATGCTGATGTCGGCAGCGCCGTTGGATCGCAGCACGAGCGGCGCGGTGACCGCCTGCATGTCCGCGCCGCGCTTGGCGAAGCATTGCAGCGGAACGACGAGCCGAGACCATTCCCCGGGCTTTGCGGAGGACAATGCGCCGCCGATCGGCAGTTCGACCGTGCTCTGCCCGCTTTGCAGGCCGACGGTCATCTTCCCCGCCGGCTTTGCGTCCACCCGATATTCGACGACCAGGCTGATCTCTCCGTTGCTCTCGCGCGAGAGGTCGAAGGCGCGGGGGGCGACGAAGGCGACCTGCCCTGCCCCCTTCCATACGAAGCGACGGCTGTCCTCCTGCGCGCGGCGGTCGACGCCGCTCTGTGTGACGCCCTCCGCCTCTATGGCCCAGCCGGGCGGCGTCTGGCCGCGTCCATAGAAGGTGCCGGGCGTCGCCGCCGCCATGCCGGCGGGGCGGCTCTCGTCCAGCGTCCCTACTTTGCCGGGCCGGGCGTAGCTCAGGCCATAGCCGAAGGGGAAAAGCGGATCGTAGCCCGGATCGCGGCGGTTCAGCACATATTGGTCCGGGCGTTTCGGCCAGGAAAAGCTCAGCTTCCCGCGGAAATCATGGCGCGGCTTCCCGTCCGCGCCGGCGAACAGCATATCGGCCACGCCGCCGCCCTCGCTTCCCGGCAGGAAGGCCGCGACGAAGGCGTCGGATGCGTTGAGTTCCGCATTCACCCAAAGCGGCCGACCGGAAAGGAAAACCGCCACCACCGGCACGCCCGCCGCCTTGAAGCGGCGCAGCATCTCCAGATCGCGCTTGTCGCCGGGGCTGTATTCCAGATTGGGAACGTCGCCCTTGAACTCCGCATAGGGCTTTTCCCCGAAGACGACGATGGCGGCGTCCGGCTTTTGCGTGAAGCGGCCGTCGGGGGCGTAGCGCGCCGTGCCGCCGCCGGCCTTCACCGTCTCTTCTATCCCCTTCCAGACCGACTGGGCGTTGGGAAAGGCCGAATTGGGCACGTCGATCCCCTGCCAGGTGATCGACCAGCCGCCCGCCTGCTGGCTGATGCTGTCGGCCGCCTCGCCCGCGACGAGGATGTCGGCATTGGCCTTGAGCGGCAGGACGCCTTCATTCTTCAGCAGCACCAGCGATTCCCGCACGGCGCGCCGGGCGACGGCGCGATGGCCGGCGGAGCCGATGGCGTCGAACTTGCCGGCAAAGGCGCGGGTGGAGGGGCGCCCCCGCTCGAACGTCCCGGCGCGGATCTTCACCCGCAGGATGCGCCGCACGGCGTCGTCCAGCCGCGCCATCGGGATCGTGCCCGCCCTCACCTCCCGCAGCGTGTTGTCGTAAAGCTGTTTCCAGCCCGGCCCCGAATACATGAACATGTCGAGCCCGGCATTGATCGCCTGCGGGCAATCCTCATTGGAGCAGCCCGGCACCTGCCCATGGCTGTTCCAGTCCCCCACGACGAAGCCGTCGAAACCCATGCGATCCTTCAGCACGTCGGTCAGCAGCGACTTGTTGCCGCTCATCTTGGCGCCGTTCCAGCTTGAGAAGCTGGCCATGACCGATTGCGTGCCCGCCTCGATCGCCGCGGGATAGCCGCCCAGATGCACGTCGCGCAGCACCTCCTCCGACACGCGCGTATCGCCCTGGTCGCGTCCGCCGGTGCCGCCATCGCCCAGAAAATGCTTGGTGGTGGCGATCAGATGATCGGGCGCGAGGAAATCCCTGGTGCCGGCCTTGCCCTGCACGCCCTCGATCATCGCGCCGGCATAGTCGGCGGCGATCTGCGGCTCCTCCGAATAGCTTTCATAGGTGCGGCCCCAGCGGTCGTCCTGCACCACCGCCAGCGTCGGCGCGAAGGTCCAGTCGAGCCCCGCCGCCGCCGTCTCCAGCGCCGTCACGCGCCCGATCTCCCGGATGAGATCGCGGTCGCGCGCCGCGCCCAGGCCGATATTGTGCGGGAAGAGCGTCGCGCCGACGATGTTGTTGTTGCCGTGGACGGAATCGGTGCCCCAGATGATCGGGATTTTCGGGCCCCTGTCGCTCCGGGACATGGAGGCTTCATAGAATTCGTCCGCCAGTTTCAACCATTTGGCGGGCGAAGCATATTCGTCGCCATAAGGGCCGCTATTGCCGCCGTTCAGGACCGATCCGACCTTGTATGTCCGCACGTCGGCGGGGGTGATGGAGCCGATGTCGACCTGGATGAGCTGGCCGACCTTGTCCTCGACCGACATGGCCTTCAGCAATGCGTCGACGCGCCTTTCCACGGCCGGGTCGCGCTTGGGCTGGGCATCCACCCTGGGCCAGAGTTCGGGATGCGCAACCGAGGCCGCGGGCTGCTGCGCCGCCGCGGATGCCGCGAGCAGGACCGTCAGGACGGTCAGGGAAACGGGCGAAAGGCCGATGGTCATGTCGTCTCCTGGAATAAGGTCGCCTTCATGCTGGCGAAATAGCGGAATTTTTTCTGTCCGGGCATCAATGCGTTCCCGCGGAGGCAGGAGCACATTCTGCACTTGGGCCAACCGCCCCCATCAGGGCTTCAGGCTCTTGGCATTAAGCCTCGCCACGCCCTTCAGCGCGGCGTCGCCCGCATGATGCCCCACCGCCAGCGCATAGTTGCCGCCGTCGAGCCGCCAGCCCCTCCCTTCCTCGAAGCGCGCGATCAGGCGTGGGTCGACGGTCATGGTGACGCGCCGGGTCTCGCCGGGCGACAGGCTGAGCTTGTCGAAGCCGGCAAGCCGCCAGGCGGCGATGCCTGCGCTCCCCTTCGCCTGCACATAAAGTTGCGGAACGTCCGCGCCCGCACGGCTGCCCGCATTGGTCACGTCGAAGCTGACGGTCAGCGCCGCGCCGTCCTGCACCGCCAGATTGGCATAGGTGAAGCTGGTATAGGTCAGGCCATGGCCGAACGGGAAAAGCGGTTTCACGCCCTTCATCGCATACCAGCGATAGCCGACCTCCGCACCTTCGGGATAATCGACCGCAAAGGGCGCCACGCCGCCGGTCATGCCGTAATTGGTCTTGTCCCCGGCGTCCCGGCGGGCCTCGGCCGCGTGCAGTTCGGCTAGGCCCGCCGGTTCCGGACGCGGCGCCTGACCGGCGCGCACCGGGAAGGTGATGGGCAGGCGGCCCGAAGGCGCGACGTCCCCGAAGAGGATATTCGCCATGGCTTCGCCGCCGCGCTGGCCGGGATACCAGGCCTGCACCAGCGCCGGCACCTTCGCGATCCAGGGCATTTCCACAGGGCCGCCCGTCTCCAGCACGACGATGGTCTTCCGGTTGGCAGTGGCGACCGCTTCGATCAGCGCATCCTGATTGTCCGGCAGGCGCATATTGTCAGGGTCCTGCGCCTCCGTCTGCCATTGCCAGCCGAAGACGATGGCGAGGTCCGCCCGACGCGCCGCTTCGGCCGCGGCCCTTGGGTCGCCGCCGTCGACATAGCTGACCTCCGCCTGCGGCACGAGTGCGCGGATCGCCTTCAGCGGCGAGGAAGCATGCCAGGTCATCCGCGCGAAGGAGGCGGCGGCCCCCTTTGTCAGCGGAATTTCGACCGGAGCCCCGCCGACGGAGCGGACCTGCGACGATCCGCCGCCCGACAGCACCCCGACATCGGCATGGCCGCCGATCAGGACGATCCGCCGCGCGCTTTTCGCCAGCGGCAGCAGATCGCCCTCATTCTTCAGCAGGACGATGCCCTCCTCCGCCGCGCGCTGGGCGATGTCGGCATGGGCGGCATAGTCGATCTGGCGCGGGCTTTCCGGGACGGGATCGTCCATCAGGCCGCTGGCGATCACGCCATGGAGGATGCGCTCCACCATATCGTCCAGCCGGGCCGCGGGAATCCGGCCGGCCTTCACAGCCTCCTCGAACGGCTTGCCGAAATGGATCGCATCGTCCAGTTCCTGCCCCGATTCCTGATCGAGCCCGCCCAGCGCCGCCTTCCCGGTGGAATGGACCGCGCCCCAGTCGGACATGACCCAGCCCCTATAACCCCAGTCCCTCTTCAGGACTTGGTTGAGCAGCCAGTCATTTTCGCAGGCATAATCGCCATTCACCTTGTTATAGGCGCACATGACGGAGGCGGGATCGCCGATCTCCGTCGCGATCTGGAAGGCCAGCAGGTCGCTTTCGCGCAGCGCCGCCCTGTCGATCCGGGCGTCCAGCACGGTGCGGCCGGTTTCCTGCGAATTCAACGCGAAATGCTTGATGGTTGAGACGATATGGGCACTCTGCACGCCCCTGATATGCTCGCCCGCCATCACCCCGGCCAGCAGCGGATCTTCGCCCAGATATTCGAAATTCCGCCCGTTCCAGGGATCGCGGGTCAGGTTGACGCCGCCCGCGAGCAGGATGTTGAAGGTCTTGGCCCGCGCCTCCGCGCCGATCATCGCGCCGCCCGCATAGGCAAGCGCCGGGTTGAAGGTGGCCGCCGTGGCGAGGCTGGCCGGCAGGGCCGTCGCCGTATCGCCCTTGCGCTGCTCGATCTGGTTGGCGACGCCCAGACTCGCGTCGCTCTCCCGCAGGGTCGGGATGCCGAGGCGCGGGATGCCCGGGATGTGCCCTGCGGACGGGATCATGGCGATCGGTTGGGAAGGCCGGGCGAGCGGCGGGAAATAGCCGTGGATGATCGCCAGCTTCTCCTCGATGGTCATGGCGGCCACCAGCGCCCTGGCGCGTGCTTCCGGCGACAGGGCGCGGTTGCTGCCGGCACTGGCGGCGGGGACCGGCGGGGAAGGCTGCGCATGGGCCAGGCCGGCGACGCCAAGAAGCAGGGAAGCGATCAGCGGTTTGCGCGTCATCAGGATACTCTTGCAGAGGGTTGCCGCCCACGCAGATGGTCGAGCAGCGCACGATGGTCGGGAAGATGGGAGACGGCGGCGCCGGAGGCCCCGGCCACCCTGGCGAAGGCGGCCCGCGCCTCCTGCCCGCCGGGATAGCGGCCGATGCCGCCCGCCAGCCGGGTTTCGAAACCCATGCCGTAGAGGATATAATGATAGCTGGGCGGCAGGAAGGTTTCGAGATCGACCGTGAAATCGAAGCGCGAGGGCGGGCGGTGCCGCCATTGGGCGAGCAGGTCCTGCAGATCAGCCGGGATGGAGGCCGGATCGGCATTGTCGCGCCAATAGGCCGTGTCGGTGCGGCGGGTAATGCAATAATGCAGCTTCAGGAAGCGGACGATCCGTTCGAACCGCGCCGTCATCAGCCTGTTGAAGCGGCGCGCCGCGGCATTGCGGGCGGCGGTGTCGCTGGCGCTTCCGGCAGGCAGGAGGAAATCCCCCACCATGCGCAGCGCCGCCTCGATCAGCATGATGCCGGTCGATTCCAGCGGCTCGAAAAAACCCGCCGACAGGCCGATGGCGATGCAGTTGCCGATCCATTGCCGCTCGCGATAACCAGTAGCGAAGCGAAGCTGGCGCGGGGTCAGCGCCTCGCCGCCCGGCCTGACATAGCGGCGCAGCACGGTTTCCGCCTCATCGTCGGAGCAATGGCGGCTGGAATAGACATAGCCGATGCCCCGCCGTTCGGGGAGGCCGATGTCCCAAGTCCAGCCCGCCTCATGCGCGGTCGCCAGCGTATAGGGACGGATCGGCGCGTCCGGGCGGTCATGGGGCACCTGCATCGCCAGCGCGCGGTCGTTGAACAGCGTGTCGCCGCAGCCGACGAAGCCGCTGCCCAGCGTCTTCCCGATCAGCAGGGCGCGGAAACCGGAACAGTCGATGAAGATGTCCCCCTCTACCCGCCGCCCGTCCCTGAGGGTCAGGGCGGCGATGTCGCCATCCTCCCGCTGTTCGACATGCGCCACCATGCCCTCGATCCGCCGGACACCGGCGGCGAGCGAGATCGTCCGCAGATAGTCCGCGAAACGCGCCGCGTCGAAATGATAGGCATAGTTCATCGGACCGGAAAAATCCGGGTCCTGCACCCGCTTGGGCGCTCGCCCGGCGCGGATCACCCGTTCCTGCACGGTGACGCTGTCGGCCCAGGAAGCGCGCTGTCCCTCCATCGCCAGCCAATGGGGCAGCAGCGCCTCATCCTCGCCGCCGATGGGCATGTTGAACGGGTGGAAATAGCTGTCCGCGCCCGTGGCCCAGCCGTCGAACAGCACGCCCTGCTTGAAGGTCGCATCGGCGGAGCGGAGGAATTCCCCCTCCCCAACGCCCAGTCCCGCCAGGGTCGAGCGGATGGTGGGAAAGGTCCCTTCGCCCACGCCGATGATGCCGATCTCGCTGGATTCCACCAGCGTCACGTCGCGCATCCCCAGCGTGCGGGAGAAGGTGGCGGCGGACAGCCATCCGGCCGTTCCGCCGCCGACGATGACGATCCGACCGGGGGAGGGAATGTCGGCCGTCATCTCAACTTCTCCTCGTCAGCCGGTCAGAAGTTGGCCCGGGCGCGCACGCCCCAGGTCCGCGGCGGCTGGAGGTTGGACAGGAATACCGGGTCGTAGCGCGGCGCGCCGAAGGAACCGGCGCCCGTGCGGATCTTCCCATTCTCGATATTCTGGACGAAGGCTTCGACCGAATATTTCTGGTCCGGCGACACGAAGCGGATCGATGCGTCGGAACGGAAATAGGCCTTCTGGCGGTCCCAATCGGTGCCGTTGGTGCCGCGGTTCGGCATATTGTCGGCCGGATCGTTGGGATTGACGAAGGGATTCGCATCGCCGTTGAAGTAGCTCAGCCAGCTCTTGGTCTCATAATGGGTGGTGAAACGGGGCGTGATCTTCGCGCCGCTCGCCAGTTCGAAATCATGCTCATAGCTGAGCGTGGCGGAGAAGCGCGGCGCATGCGCCAGTTCATTGCCCTTGAGCTGCGCGATGGAGGACAGCTTGCCGCCGTCGTAGAGGCGCCCGTCGACGCTCTCCAGTTCCTCCAGCTTGGTCTTCTGGAGCGTGCCGGAGAATTGCAGCCGGTCGCTGTCGGTCAGGTTCGCCACCATTTCCGCCTCCAGACCATAGGCCTTGGCGCCCTTCGCATTCTGGGTGATCATCTGGCTGCGCACGACATTGCCCGCATCGTCGCGGAAAGTGACGGCCTGGTTCACCTGATAGCCCTTGAAGTCGCTATAATAGGCCGCGAGGTTCAGCGTGACGCGCCGGTCGAGGAAGCGCGACTTCAGGCCGACTTCATAGTTGGTGAGCGTTTCCGGATCGGTCAGGCCGGCATTGTCCTGGATATTGCCCGACTTGAAGCCGGTGCTGATGCTGGCATAGCCCAGCACATCCTCCGCCAGGTCGGCATCGACGCGGGCGAGATAGGTGAGCTTGTCCCACTTGCCCTTCACATCGTTGCTGGAAATGGAGAAACCGGGCAGCAGCGCGGCCAGTTCATCCGCCGTGGCGTTCGGATAGGCGCCGAAGATGCCGCCCTGGCACGCGTCGGCGGGCAGGGTCGCGGGGCAACCGGAGAAGGTCACGTTGCGCCCGCCGATATCCTCCTTCTTGTCGGAGGTGTAGCGCAGGCCGCCCGTGACGCGCAGCGCGTCGCTGACATGCCAGACCGCCTGGCCGAAGACGGCGCGGCTGTCGATCTGGCGATTCGCCTGGATGAAGCTGCCCGCCCAGCTGAAGGTGCCGTCGCGATAGCCGTTCCGCTGGTCGATGTCGAAGCGGATGCGGTTCTTCTCATGGCTGTAATAGGCGCCCAAAATCCAGTCGATCGCCTGTTCGCCGGTCGACTTGAGCTGGACCTCATGGCTCTGGAAATCGTAGCGCGAGGAGAGCGTCCGGTTCTCCCCGAAGGCGCCGAGCGGCAGGTCGTTGCCGTCCGCGTCGACCTGCCCCGTCGGCGGCAGAGCGCCTGCGTCCGCATCGGTCTGCGTCGAGCCGCCGATGCGCGACCAGCCCGCGATATAGCTCAATTGGATGCCGTCGGTGACATCGTAGTTCATGGTGCTGCGCACCGCGACGGAATAGCGGTCGGTGTCGGGCGCGGTGTCGCTGAGCGTCGACCAGCGCTTCGTGCCGGGGCGCGGCGTCTGGAGCAGGCCGATGACCGGCGCGCCATTGTCGAGGAAACCTTCCGCCGACAGGTTCCAGCTAAAGCGTTCGCTCGGCTGCCAGAGCATGGAGACGCGGCCCGACTGCTGGTCGGCGGCATAATATTTCTTGCCGGTGGTGATGAAGGCCGAGCGGTTGATGCCGGGCACGTCCGGCGCAGGCTGGAAATCGGCATAGCCGTCATGCCGGTCGGTGACGAAGGCGACGCGGAAGGCCAGCGTGTCGGTGACCGGGATGTTGATCGCGCCGCGCACGCCCAGACGGTCGTAATTACCCGCGACGACCTCCACATTGCCGCCGAACTCGCCCAGCTTCGGCTTGGCGGAGATGAGGCTGAGCGCACCGACCGTCGCGTTGCGGCCGAACAGGGTGCCCTGCGGGCCGCGCAGCACCTCGACGCGCTCCATGTCGTACATCAGCACAGACGCCCCCTGCGCGCGCGGCGAGTAGATGCCGTCGACATAGATGGCGACTTCGGGGTCCGCCACTTCGGTATAGGCGCTGTCGTTGCCGATGCCGCGCAGCGTCAGCAGCACCGCCGACTGGTCGCCCTGCTGGTTGAACTGGAGCGACGGGACGAAGCGGGCGAGGTCGGTGACGTCCTTCACCTGCTGCCGGTCGAGCTGCGCCTGACCGAAGGCGGACACGGCGATGGGGGTGGATTGCAGCGTGGTTTCGCGACGGGTGGCCGTCACGATGATGTCGCTGCCATAATCGGGCTGCGCCGTCTGGGGCGCTGCATCCTGTGCGAAGGCGGGGGTCATCCACAAGGTTGCGGATGCAAGCGCGGTGCTCGCGGCCAGCGCAAAGCTTTTCATCATCTCTCTCCCTGGACCCACATGGTCTGTGGGCGCCTATTGACCCAAGCCTGACAACGATGTCAACATGATTTTTGACATCGTTGTCATATATTGCCATATTGCGCCGGAACGGCTTTGCGGCTTCACTATATTCTCCAAGGTTCAGCCAAAGCCTCTTTCCATGGTGGCCGTCACGTCATCCCCGCCCCTTTCCGATCAAGAGCAGGTGGACAGCCGGCTTTTCCGGCTGTCCATCGGCGTGTTCTTCACCGGGGGCTTCCTGACATCGTCCGTCAGCCTGCTGGTGCCGCAGCTCAAGCTGATGCTGGACCTGGACTACAAGGGCGCGCTGCTGGTCCAGCTTGCCTTTCATTCCAGCTACATGCTCTTCGCGCTGCCGATCACCTGGTCGATCGTGCGCGCCGGCTACATGCGGGCCATCGTCGCCGGCCTGGCGGTGATCACGGCGGGATGCCTGGCCCTGACCCTGGCCCAGAACGCCCTGTCCTTCGCCATGGTGCTGGGGGCGCTGCTGCTCGTTTCGGCGGGGCAGACCTTCCTTCAGATCGCGTCCAACACCGTCGTGGCCGTGATCGGACCTTCGCGGGGCGCGGCGCGCCGGCTGACGCTGCTTCAGGGCTTCAATTCGTTCGGCACCGTCCTGGGTCCGCTGCTCAGCGCGCCGCTGCTGCTTGGCGAGCTGGACCCGCAGGCGGCGCGGCATGTCGGCGCGGCCCTGCCCTTTACGGGGACGGCGCTGGTCACGGGACTGCTGGCCTTCGCCTATTTCCGCAATCGCGCCTTGCTGGAGCAGGATGAATCGCGCCGATTCGCCTCCATCGGGCAGATGTTCCGGGTAATGCGCTCCCGCCGGTTGCGCTGGGGCGCGGCGTCGATCTTCGTCTATGTCGGCGCGGAGGTGGCGATAGGCGCGTTGCTGCCCACCGTCCTGATGCGGCCGGACCGGCTGGACGCGGCGCCTGTTCTCGCCGGTCAACTGGTCAGCCTCTACTGGGGCGGCGCGATGGTGGGGCGTTTCCTGGGCGCATGGGCGATGCAGCGGATCGCGGAGGCGCGGCTGCTGATGGCCGTGTCCTTCGGGGCGGCCGTCCTGACGACCGCCGCCATCGTCCTGCCGGGCGTCACCGGCGCCAGCGCCCTGCTGGCCGTGGGCCTTTGCAACGCCATCATGTACCCGACGATCTACGCGCTCGCCCTGCCGGAAGACGAACGGCAGGCGCCGGTCGCATCCATGTGGCTGTGCATGGCGGTGGTCGGCGGGGCCATCGTTCCACTGCTGACCGGCGCGCTGGCGGATGCGACGGCATTGCTGCCCGCGCTGATCCTGCCCGCCGCCTGCTATGCCTTCATCGCCCAGTTCGCGGCCCTGTGCGCGCGGCCGCAGGAGACCCGCCCATGAGTACCGTCACGATCAAGGACGTCGCGGCCCGCGCCGGCGTTTCCCCCAAGACCGTCTCGCGCGTCATCAATGGGGAGGACCATGTCCGACCCGAGATCAGGGAAGCGGTGCAGCGCGTGGTGGCGGAACTCAATTACCGGCCCAATGCCTTTGCCCGCAGCCTGTCCAGTTCCCGTTCCTATCTGCTTGGCCTGTTCATCGACGATCCCGTTTCGGGCTATGCCGCAGATGTGCAGCATGGGGCGCTGCTGCGATGCCGGGAACGCAGCTATCATCTGGTGGTGGAGCCGGTCGAGCTGAACCGGCCGGACTGGAAGGATCATGTCCGCGCCAGCATAGCGAGCCTCCGGTTGGATGGCGCGATCATCGCCCCGCCCATTTGCGATGCGGCTGAGCTGATCGACCTGTTCCGCGAATCCGACGTGCCCCATGTGCTGATCGCCCCATCCGGCGAATCGCCCGATTCTGGCGCGGTGCGCATGGACGATCGCGGCGCGGCGCGGGAGATGACCGCCTATCTGATCGGCCTTGGCCATCGCCACATCGGCCTGGTCCAGGGGCCGCTCAGCCACAGCGCGTCCGCCCGGCGGGAGGAAGGTTTCCGCGCGGCCATGGCGGAGGCCGGCATTGCGGTCGATGAAGATGCGGTGCTGCGCGGCGACTTCAGTTTTCGCTCCGGCCTGGAACGGGGGGAAGCGCTGCTGGACCGGACGGACCGCCCAAGCGCCGTCTTCGCCTGCAATGACGACATGGCGCTCGGCGTCCTCATCACCGCGATGAAACTCGGCATAGCCGTGCCCCAGTCGCTGTCCGTCGCGGGCTTCGACGATTCGGCCTCCTCGCGCGCGGCCTGGCCGCAGATCACGACCATCCGCCAGCCCAAGGCGGAAATGGCGGCCGCCGCCGTCGACATATTGGTCGACCCATCCTTCCGAAAGAAAAGCGCCGGGCCGCAATCCCGCCTGATGTTGCCCCACGCCCTTGTCGTGCGCGGCAGCACCGGGGCCGCATAGCGCCGGCCCCCAGCTTAACCATTGATAACAAGCCGGTTCAGGATTGGCGCATGTGCGGCATGGAATAAGGCGGTCAACGACGAGGTAAGAGGAGACCAGTCATGACCATTCGCAAGACCATGCTCGCCATCGCTGCCGCTGCCGCGACCCTTTCTGCGGCGGTTCCGGCCACTTCCTTCGCCCGCGACGGCGGCTGGCACCGCCATGATCGCCACGAGCGGGTTCGCTATTCCGACCGCCGCGACTATCGCGACTACCGTTCCTATCGCGACGACCGCGGCTATCGCTGCCGCAAGTCGGGCGGCACGACCGGCCTGCTGCTGGGCGGCGTCGCGGGCGCGCTGCTGGGCCGCGCGGTCGATACCCGCGGCGACCGGGCTCCCGGCACGATCATCGGCGCGGGCGCCGGCGCACTTGCGGGCCGCGCCATCGATCGCAACTCCAGCTGCTAAGCCGGATCGTAGAAGGGGCGGCAGCGCCATGGCGCTGCCGCCCCTTTTTTATTCCGCCTGCGGTCAGTTGGGCCGGACGATATTGGGGCCCAGATTCGTCATCACTTCTTCGGCGCTGAAGGCGCGGACATTATCTGCGGGCTTGCGGCCCCTGCCCATCACGATTTCTGCACTGGCCTCATAGCGGTCCACGGTGCGCACATCGATCCGGCTGTCCCAGAAGGGATCGCCCCAATAGGGATCCCAGCTCCGCCAACCGAAGCCGCGCCCATAATAGCGCCAGGATGGGCCCCAATAGCCGAAGGCGCCCGGCGCGAACGGCCGGTCGACATAGGTCCGGCTGCGCCTCTCGGTATTGCGGTCGGCCATGACGAACCAGTCATAGCCGCGCTGGCGCGTCAGTTCCGCGGCGCGGTAGAGCAGATAGCGCTCCACCGTCTCCCGCGATGTCATGCTGTTGCCGGAAAAGGTCACGCGAAAGCGATTCGCCTCGATCTGCTCGTCGGCATAGCCGCCGGGGGCAGCGCGGCTCTGCCCGGCCGGCTGATAGGGGGTTGCCGTCGTGCAGGCGCCAAGCGCAAGCATGAGGCCCGTTGCAAGCATCCATTTCTTTCCGATTTTCATCATGGCATCCTCGCTGCTTTTCTTCGTACCGGATCAACGCGCAACCATGGATTGGGGTGCCGCAGGCTGGGCAAAGCTGAATGATCGCAGGGGGCGGATATGAAGATGCCGGGCCCGGACCGGAGAATTCCTCCTCCGGTCCTCCCAAACTCTCAGAAGGTGAACCGCGCGCCGGCCCGGAAGGAGCGCCCGAATATTCCCAGTCCACCCTGGACCGGATTATAGTTGTTCGCGCCGTAGGTGACGGGGTCGATCGGCGGCAGATCGTCGAACAGGTTGAGTATATTGATGTAGAAGGTGAAGCGATCCGACGCCTTGAAGCTGGTCGTCAGGTCGACCGTGATATAGGCAGGCACGTCGCACTTCACGAAAGGCGCGGAAAGCAGGCCGCAATCGCCCGGCTCCGTCCCCTGGTCGGCGGCGGAAAGATTATAGCCGCCAAAATATTCGGCTGTCGCGCTGACCGTCCATTTCCCCCATTCCAGCGTATTCTGCCAGTTGCCGTGCCATTCCGGCGTGCCCGATCCGGCGGTCAGGTTGAAGTTGCCGGCCGTTCCTTCATAGGATTCCGTCGTGCCGTCCGGAAATGTCGTGCTGAGATTGATGATATAGCTCGCCTCCAGCGCCGAGGTGAAGCGAATGTCCGGGCCGAGGTCGATCTGCGCCCTCGCGGCGAAGTCCAGTCCTTCCGAACGGATGGTGTTGGCGTTGATAAGCTGCGACTGCACGAAGGCCACGCGCGGCGTCGCGCCGGGAAAGTCGGGCGCGGGCGCATCCGCGATGATATTATAGCCGGATGGCACCACCTGGCCCGCATAATAAGCGAGTAGCGCCGGGCGGTTGCTGGGCGTGGTGATCGCGCCGGTCTTCTTGATGTTGAAATAGTCGATGCTGAGGGAAATGTTCCGGATCGGCTCCACGACGATGCCGGCGGTGAAGCTGGTCGACCGTTCCGGTTTCAGGTCGGGGCTGGCCAGCGTGGTCTGGCCATAGCTGGCGCTGCTGATATAGGCCGGACAGCTGTTGAAGGTCGCCAGGGAACAGCCATATTGCGACAGGAAGGCGTCGTTGTACAGCGATTGAGCGGCCGTGACGAAGCCGGTCGTCGGAATGGCGTTGGCCTCCGCGAAGCTGGGGATGCGGAAGCCGCGTGACCAGGTGCCGCGAAGCGCGACCTGGCGGATCGGCGTGAACTTCGCCCCGACCTTCGGAGAGAAGGCGTGCTGTCCGCTCGAATAATCGTCATAGCGGCCCGAAGCGTTGATCTCGAGCGACTCCAGCACCGGCGCATTCAGCTCGACAAAGGCCGAACGGACCGTCCGGTGGCCCTTGGTGCCGAAGGCGTTGAGGACGAAATAACGCTGCGTCGGCCCGTTGACGTCCGAATTGGCGCTTGGCGCATCGATGGATTCATAGCGCAGCGAAAGCCCGCCGCCGATCTGCATCGGTCCCCCTGGCAGGTCGAACAGATTGCCGCTGAGCGTCGCCTCCACGGCATAAAGCTGGGAATTGGCATCCGTCACATTGTCTGGCGACAGATAATCGAGCGTCGCCTGACTATTGGCATAAGGGTTGACGAAATCATAGCTGCCGTCGGCAATCACGTTCAGAAGATTCTGGATATAGATATAACCGTTCTGCGTCCGCCGCAGGTCGGTGCGCATTGCGACGCCATTCACCGCGAAGTCCCAGTCGTCCCACAACTTGCCCGTAACGCCCAGAGCGGCGCGATAGGTGCGGCTGCGGGTCTCATTATATTCCTGGATATTGGGTATGCGCCCCAATATGCGCGCCACCTGCCCCTGCGCCGCGAAAGGATTGTTCGGATTGAGCCGGGCAGCCGGATTGGCGGCGGTGCAATTGGGATCGGGCAAGTTATTGATCAGCGGGCAGACATAGACCGGCAGGGCAAGGACAAGCGAACCGACGGAATTGGCGCCGCCAGCGGCGGCCGCCGTGCTGAAGCGGGGAAAGTTGATGCCGGCCGGGCCGTTGCGGCGGATGCTGGCGGGCAGGCCGGTGAAGCTCACATTGCTCTGAAGGAAATTCGCCTGGAAATAGGCCTCTATGTCGTCGGTGATCCGTCCCGTCGCCCGAAAGGAACCGCCCCATCTTTCGATATTGGGAGAGATGACGCCATATTGATTGACGAGATCGCCCTGGCATACGGTTCCGGGCGCACGCGCGTCCGCCGCGAATTCCTGTGGGGTCAGCGTATAAGGCGTCTCCCCGGCGATGCAGCCGGCGGCGGGGTTGAGGAACTGGTAGCGGCCGGTTTCGGCGGCATTGTCCGGACCGGCCGGCGCCACGAAGAAGGTGGTGGCGAACAGGCTGGCGTCGGTGGTGGTCGAAAAACCGGAATAGCCGCCTGTCGAAGGATTGATCGATCCTCCATTCGGCCCGATGGACGGTCCGCACACGCCGTCGCGGCAGATGCCCGACTGGTTCTGCGAATTATAGGGATAGCGCCGGTCGCGGTTATAGAGCGCCGCCTGATCGAAGTAGAAACCGCTGATATAGACGTTGAATCCCTGATCATCGAGATCGCCCCAGCCCGCCGTCAGGCTGAGCCGGTGATTGGCGCCGTCGCCCCGCTGGCTGATGCCCGCTTCCGCCCGGCCGGATATGCCCGTGATCTGCTTCTTCGTGATGACGTTCACGACACCCGCGATCGCGTCCGCGCCATAGGTGGAGGACGCGCCGTCGCGCAGCACTTCGATCCGGTCGACGATGTCGTCGGGAATGGTGTTGAGGTCGACGAAATTGCGCGTCGCATCGTCCGCCAGCGGATAATAGGCCGCGCGCAGGCCGTCGAACAGGACCAGCGTCGAGTTGGTGCTGAGGCCACGGAGCGACACCGCCGATGCGCCGGCGGCAAAGGCCCCATTGGCGGAAAAGGAGTTGGTGAGCGCGGGGCCGTTGTTCGACGCCAGCCGCTGCACCGCCTCCTGCGTGGTGTTGATGCCGCGCTGTTCCAGCGTCTCGGCATTGACGACGGTGATGGGCGATGGCGTCGCTGCCGTCGTCGTGCGCAGGATGGACCCGGTCACGACGATCGTGTCGCCCTCGCTCGGTTCGGCGGAGTTGGTCGTGGGGGCCGGGGCCTGTCCGGGCGCGGTCTGCGTGTCGGACTGCTGCGCAGTGCTGCTTTGCGCCGCCGCCGGGGCGATCAGGCTGAGGCTCGCCAGACAGGCCGTCAGTGCAGAGCTATTGCAGAGGGCGCGGTGGATGATAGCCGAATTGGTTCGCATTGCTCGATCCCCTCACAGGAAGAAGTCGCGCCGAACCGCAGTAAGATCGGCGCTGCCGCTGAACGCGCGATCGGGGTTGAGGGACGCTGGCTGGAATGCAACCTGGATTAGGATCGACTGCGGTAGGAAGAAGATAGTTGCTCAATTGCTACAATTTAAGGCTATTCCGGATGATCTCGCGCAAATTCGGATGAGATCATGGGTGGAATGCCTCCAGGACTCATGGAGATTGGCCGTCAGGCGTTGTCAGGATTTCCATCCCTGCCGCCGCTTCCGATTCCGCGCTCGATCAGCGCGTTGGCGATCGCGGCCACCTCCTGAACGGGGCGGCTGTCGTCCCAAACGCCAAAGCGCAGGCCCAGGAACACGTTCATGCCCATGATCGCCCAGGCATGGATTTCATCCGGCTCGCCGGAGACTTCCCCGCGCGCCGCCGCCTCGCGCAACCGGACCAATATCCGAGACGCCGTGCTCTCATAATGGGTGCGATAGGCCGCCTGGTCGACGAACTCCGCCTCATCGATGATGCGGTAGATTTCCTTGTGGCTCCGCGCGAACTCCAGAAAGCTCAGCAGCCCCAGCCGTTCGGCATCGATCCCGTCGCGGGCCTGCGCGATGCGCGGCCCGACATAGTCCCGCACCTGTCCGGACATATCCGCGACCAGCGCGCGGAAGATGTCGTCCTTGCTGTCGAAATAAGTGTAGAAGCTGCCCAGCGCGCAGCCTGCCCGCCGGGTGATGCCGCTGATCGACCCTTCGTGGAAGCCCTTTTCCCCGAACTCCTCGGCCGCCGCCGACAACAGCGCCCGGCGGGTTCTTTCCCCGCGGGCGGTGCGCGGCGTCTTGTCCTTTTCGCCCAGCAAATCCGTCATCCGTCATCCTCCCCATCCGTGATCTTTTTGCCGCATCCGGCCTGTTCCCGTCATGCGTCCTTATTTCAAGTTGAAAGTTGGTTCAACTTTCATTATCGAATCGCAGGAACAGTCCCGCGACCCGGATTTCCGGGCGTATTTCAGGAGAGGAACCGTCCATGAAGGCTCGCCATTCCCTGCGTATCGCCGCGCTCGCCTCCGCAGCATGGGGCGGCGCCGTTTCGCTTCCAGCCATCGCGCAAAATGAAACGCCCGCATTCGACAGCGGCAGCGAGATCATCGTCACCGCTCGCCGGCGGGAGGAGAATATCCTCGACGTGCCGGTGTCCGTCACCGCCATCTCGTCGGAAAGCATCGCCCGGCTCCAGGCGAACGACATGTCGGGCATTCAGGGGGCGGTGCCGAACGTCAATCTGGTGCAGGGACGCGGCTCCACCTCCAATTCCAACTTCTTCATCCGCGGCATCGGCCAGCCCGACGCGCTCCAGACCTTCGATCCGGCAGTCGGCACCTATGTCGACGGCGTCTATTTCAGCCGCATCCAGGGCGCGCTGGTGAACCTGTTCGACGTCGAGCGGGTGGAGGTGCTGCGCGGCCCGCAGGGCACGCTCTATGGCAAGAACACCATTGGCGGCGCGGTCAACATCGTCAGCCGCAAGCCCAGCACCACCGACTTCAAGGCAATGGGCAGCCTGACCTATGGCAGTTACGACACCTGGCTGGCGAACGGCTATGTCTCCGCGCCGCTGGTGCAGGACAAGCTCGCCCTCAGCATCGCGGGCGTCTATGACAAGCGCGCCGGCACTGTCACCGATCCTCTGACCGGCCGCAAATATAATGATCGCGACACCAAGGCCGGCCGCGCCATTTTGCGCGCCACACCCAGCGACCGGGTGGAACTGATCCTGTCGGGCGACTATACCCGCCAGCGGACGGCGCCGACACTGGGCTATGCCACCGCGCCGCTCACCAACGTGCTCTACAATTCCGCCTTCCAGGTGATCGGGGTGCCGGTGGTGAAGCCCGCCTATCCCTATGGCAAATATGATTACAAGGCGTCGACCAGCCTGGCGCCGGGCCAGGGCCAGCGGCTCGACCATTGGGGCCTGTCCTTCACCGCCAATGTCGAACTGAACGACGCGGTGACGCTGACCTCCATCACCGGCTATCGCAAGCTGCGCCCGGATTATTACATCGATTTCGACGCCACCGAACTGGAAGTGGCGGACGCCTTCGTCGGCGTGCATCAGAAGCAGTTCAGCCAGGAACTGCAGCTCAAATATGACAGCGGCCCGTTGTCGGGCGTGTTCGGGCTCTATTATCTGAATGAGACGATCCGGTCCCATCAGGAAAGCTATGACGACAATTATCTTCAGCTTCAGGCCGCTCCCGGCCTTATCCTGCCGCTGACCTTCACCCGCTTCATCGACGATCACCAGAATGTGAAGAGCTACGCCGCCTTCGGCCAGATGACCTATGATCTGACCCGGAAGCTCTCGATCACGGCAGGCCTGCGCTACACGAAGGAACGCAAGGAGTATAACCGGTCCACCTATACGGTGCTCGCCGGCGCGCAGACAGCGCCCTTCCTCTTCCCCGGCAGCCTGCCGGCGCCCTATAATGACCTAGACCATGTCGATTTCGACGCGTGGACGCCGATGGCGACCCTATCCTACAAGCCGACGCGCGAGACGCTGCTCTACGCGACCGTTTCCAAGGGCTTCAAGTCGGGCGGCTTCAACGGCCGCGTCAACGGGCTGGGCGACGTGACGCAGGTGGTGGACGGCGTCACCACCATCATCCCCTATTTCAAGCCGGAGACGGTCTGGAGCTATGAGACGGGCGCCAAGGGCAGCTTCCTGGGCGGGCGGGTCAATCTGTCCGCGGCCGCCTTCTACTCCGACTACAAGGACTTCCAGGCCCGTGTCGGCGGCGGCACCACCGGCATCGCGGGCGGCTCCTTCCCCGTCGTGAACGCAGGCAAGCTGCGCATCTGGGGCGTCGAGTTCGAGGCTTCGGTAAAACCCATGCGCAACCTGAACGTCGCGGCTTCTGTCGGCTATCTCAACGCCGATTACAAGGAGTTCAACGACGGCCGCCGCGCGCCCGCCTTCTCCTGCAATCCGACCGGCAACGCCATCACCTGCAAGCCCCCCTTCGCGCCGCCCATGACGGTGCGGCTGGCGGCGGACTACAGCATTCCCTTGGGCAGCGCGTCGCTGACCTTGGGCGGGGACATGCGCTTCGTGGACAAGCAGTGGCTGTCGGTGGACAACCGCCCCGGCCTTCAGGAAGACGGCTATACCATCGCCAACGCCTATGTTCAGGCCGATTTCGCGGAGGGCAAATATTATCTGCGCGGCGCGGTGAAGAATGCCTTCAAGGAATTGTACAAGACCGACGGGCAGGAATTTTCCAGCGTGGGCAACATCCAGACTGTCTATTATGGCGACCCGCGCACCTGGACGATCACGGCGGGCTTCCGCTTCTAATTTGCAAGGGACCAGCGGCAGCATGACCGGACGCGCGCAGGAAACGGCAGGCAAAGGCTATCGCGCGATCGTCCTCGCCATGCTGCTGCTGGTCTATACCTTCAACTTCCTCGACCGGCAGATCCTTGGTATCCTCGCCGGGCCGATCAAGGCGGAACTGGGCCTTAGCGACGCGCAGCTCGGCGCGCTGGGCGGCATCGCCTTCGCCCTGCTCTATTCGACGCTGGCGATCCCGCTGGCGCTGCTGGCGGACCGCACCAGCCGCACATGGGTCATCACCGCCAGCCTTGCGGTCTGGAGCGGCTTCACCGCGCTGTGCGGCATGGCGGGCAGTTTCGCGCAGATGTTCCTGTTCCGCATCGGGGTCGGCGTGGGGGAAGCAGGCGGCGTCGCGCCATCCTATGCCGTCGTCTCCGACTATTTCCCGCAAGGCCAGCGCGCCCGCGCCCTTTCCATCTACTCGCTCGGCATTCCGCTCGGCTCGGCGGGCGGCGTGCTGCTGGGCGGCTATATCGCGCAGACGGTCGAATGGCGCACGGCCTTCATTGTCGTCGGCCTGGCCGGCCTGATCATCGCGCCCATCTTCCGCCTCACCGTCCGGGAGCCGGCTCGCCCCGACATGCAGGCCGATGCTATACCGGTTTCCGCCGTCTTCGGCATATTGGCGGCCAAGCGCAGCTTCTGGCTGCTTGCCCTGGGCGCGGCCTGCTCGTCGCTTTGCGGCTATGGCGTCGCCTTCTGGCTCCCCAGCCTTTTGATGCGCAGCTTCGGCCTCGATCTGATGGGTGCGGGACAGTTTCTCGGCGCACTGCTGCTGGCCGGCGGCGTGGCGGGCGTATTGCTGGGCGGCTGGCTGGGGGATCGGCTCGGCGGACGCGACAGGGCCGCCTATGCCTGGGTTCCCGCCGCCAGCTATATCGTCGGCATGCCGCTGTTCGTCATCGGCGTGCTGTCGGACAGCGTGGCCTTCGCCTTCTGCCTGTTCCTAATCCCGCAGGCGCTGGTCTATGTCTGGCTGGGCCCGGTGCTGACCGCCGTCCAGCATCTGGTGCCCGCCCATATGCGTGCGAGCGCATCGGCAACCTTCCTGCTGATCAACAATCTGGTGGGCCTGGGCCTTGGCAGCTGGAGCGTCGGCGCGCTGTCGGATGCGCTGACGCCGCAATTCGGCCACGAAGCCCTGCGCTATGCGATCGTCGCGGCGCTGGGCTTTTACCTGCTGGCCGGACTGTTCATGGCGCTCGCGGGCAAGGCGCTGCGCAGGGACTGGATCAGCGCATAGCCCCTCCATCGGGCATCACCCAAAAGGTCGAAAGTCCGTAACGGATGGTTTACATTTTTGACTGATGAACTGCCGGAACCGAAGTGATACACTGCGTTGGCGAAATCCGGATACTTCCCCGCTTTTCGCTCGGCTGAACGCGAGAGCGGGAACGTCTCCAAACCCTTCCCCTCTTCGTTCAGCCGATTTCGGCCATATTTCGGCCCGTCGGAGACGGTTCGTTAAGGATAATGCATCAAGCATTCCTTAATTCGCGGATGTTAGACGAACGGCAACCGAAAGGGCCGGATATGACATTCGTTCGACTATGCGCTGCGTCCACCATCTTTTCGTCGGCATTGCTGCTGGCCAACCCCGCCACCGCGGCCGAGACCGCGAAGGGATCCTTCGCTGTCAGGGCCGTGGTTCCGGCCTATTGCGAGATCGACAGCGATCCCGTTCAGCTAAGCGAGGGTGCGGGCTTTCAGTCGGGAAGCGTGATGGAGCTTTGCAACAGTGCGGACGGCTTTCAGGTTGTCGCTTCCTATCGCGAACTGGCGCCGAACGAGCAGGTGCGGTTCAGCTATGCCGGGCTTTCGCGTCAGCTCAATGCATCGGGCTGGACGCCGGTTGCCAACCGTGTCGGCGCCAAATTCGGCATGCGCCCGATCGGCGTGCAATATAGTGCGCTTCAATCGCCGTTGGCGATCAATCTCACCATCACTTATTTCTGATCCGGCCGGGACCGGGCAACCCCGCAATCAGATCGGCGTAACGGCGACGGTCACCCGGTCGGTATATTTGCCGGCATGCCAGGTCGGGTCCGGATCGACGGTGATGGAAACCGCATGCACGTCGCCCTGCGACCCGGTATGCTCACCGACATTGATCTGATCGCCGGTCGCCATGTTGAAGGCGCGGCCATCCACGAACAGCCGGTAGGGAATGACGTCCGGCCCATCGGTCCGCCGAAGCATTCCGCCATATTGCGATGCGAAACGTAGCTGATAGCCGGATGTGCTGAGCACGCGCACCGCAAAGGGCTGCGACACCGTAGGCATGGTGGTGGACAGTTCGCCCAGGTCGATCCGGGCCGCTCCCCCTTCCCCGCCGACGCCGGCGAAGCGAATGCGCGCCGTCGCCGGAATTTCCAGCTTCAACCGAACCTGCGCCGTATCCAGCGGCGTGTTGCCGATGTCTTCCGACAGGGCAAAGATCAGCTGCTGGCGATAATCGCCGCTTCGCATGCCCCAGTTCACCGGCACGTTGACGGTATAGCCGACCGGGCTGCGCGCATGCGGCTGCAGAATGACGACGCCGCCACCGCTGGATACATCCGCAGGCGAGGCGGAGGTCACGGCGATGTTTCCGCCCGGGCCGTTCAGTGTGTAGTTGGGGAAAGAGGCGTCGGATGCGCCCAGATCCCGCGTCACCCGAAGCCGCAGGCGGCATTCACTGTCGCCGTCATTGCGTATCATGATGCGGAAAGGTTCGGTCAACTGCCGCTGGTCCATGCCGTCGCCGGCGGCAAGGCGGACCTCGCGAGGCCCCTCGATGAAGGAGGGCTGGCATTCCGCCCAGGCATGGGCCGGCATGACGAGCGATGCGAAACCCAGGCAGCGGCAAAATCGGCGCATCATATTCACTCCTGTGTCCCGGTGGCGGGGCGGGCCGTCACATCGCCCAGTTGTAGCAAGGATTTTGTGTCGGCGGGGACATGAATCGTGAACATCATGTCCGGATTGCGCAGTTCCACGCGATAGCTCTTGCCGGGACGAAGGCCCTGCGTGGCGAAACGGCCGGCCGAATTGGTGAAGAAGGGTTGCGGCTCGAAGTCCGGATCGTCCACCGCCGAAATGGTGCCGCCCAGCAGGCTGACCTTCTCCCCCTGATAATAGAGGAAGCCGTAGGCGCTGATGTTGGCGTCGCTGCCGACGACAAGCTTGTAACCGCTCTTATAGGGCGGATTGACGGTGTGCACGCCCGTGCCGATGTCATAGCCCTCCGTCCCGTTCTTCAGGTCATATTGAATGCTCTGACGGTTATAGCTGTTGAGCCGCCCGTCCATGGCCGGACCCCAGGTGCCGCTTTGCGCCTCCACCTTGCCGTCGTCCACCGACTGTCCCACCACGACCTGCTTGTCCTTGAGCGCCTCATGCGCCTTCGCGACAAGGAAGCTGTCGGAAACCGGCCGCCCGACGGCGATGCTGTTCCCCGCCATGGCGATCGAGGTACCGATCTGAAGGCGGCTGTCCTGCCGGTCGTCGATGCGCGAGAAACCATTGCCCGAAGAGATGGTAGTGAAGCGCGAATAGAAGCGGTTGCCGATATAGGTCGCCGACCCGTCGACCGAAGCCATGCCGTCCGAATTGCGCGCCGCGATGTCGTACCCGAAGGACCCGACCGTATCGTCATAGCTGCGCGTCAGGGTGAGACGCGCATCGTCCCGGCGGCTGTTATAACCTGCCTCCGCCCGCGTCTTCTGGCCGAAGGGCACGACCAGCGCGATGCGCGCGCCGAAACTGCGTCCGAACACGTCCTTGCCATATTCCACGCCACCGGTCAGCCGGAAGCGAGACGCCCGGTGCATGACATCGACGAAGGCGAGCTTGGTTCCCCTCAACCCCTCCCGCTCGAACCAGTTGCCGCCGACGACCAGGCTGGTGCGCTCGCTGAGTTGCTGGCCGTAATTGGCGGTCAGCGTGAAGGTTCGGAAGCGCCCGAAACCGATGGCGTCGGACAGGGTCGAGAAATTCCTGCTGCGATAATCGGCGCTGACGGACAATTGCTTGCCCTGGATGCCATAGCCGAATTGCAGCGAATAGGCGCCGCGCAGCGAATAGCCGGTGCCCCGCCCCGTGCTGATGGCGCTGGAGAATTCGAAGCGGCCAGGGATGGTGCGCGGCGTGGAAATTATCTCGATTGCGCCCAATTGCACATCATCCCCCGCCTGCACCGCGCCGCCGAGCAGCAGCCGGTTGCTGATGCCCCGGCGATAATAGGCCGACAGCGCGGGAGAATGACCATAGATCGGCTGAGCGCGGAAGTCGGTCGGCACGAAGCCGAGTGCGGCGCCATATTCGGTTTCGCCCGCCACCAGATCGGACGGGTTGAAATAGGAGTCGAAGGATGTGATCTGCCGCCGCCCGCTGACATCGGTGACATACAGCTGGGCATTGCGGCCGCCATATTGGGCCTGGAGCCGGGAGAGGTCGTAAGTGCCCGAATTGAGCTGGAACCGCTCCACCTGCTGGCCGTCGACGATCACATCGACGGTCGAATCGCGGTCCAGCAGAACCTGTTGCCCGCCAAGCTGGACGAGCGGCGTGCTGCCAGTGAAGGTCCGCCTGCCCTTTTCGACAGCGATGCCGCCCAGCAGCGTGCCGGAAGTGATCGACAGGCCGTTGAGCTGAAGGTCGCCCGCCGTCCAGCGCCGCTGCTTCTGATATTCGTCATAGACCAGCCGCGCCTGACGCCGGTAGAAGCCGCCTCCGCCCGTCAGCGCCTGGTCGTAACCGCCGTCGAACTCCAGAACGACGCCGCGATAGCGCATGGCGCCCTGCAGGATCATCGCGGGCTTTTCGAAGTCGCGGAAATCCGTAACCCGCATGTCCCCGATCATGTTCAGATAGGCGCTGAACATCTCCGGCTCCAGCGTCGTCGCGGGGAGCGAGAAACGCACGGCCTCCCCCAAGGCCTGGGCAGCGACCATGGTCCCGTCGATGCGATCCACGCGCACCTGCAATTCGGACGAATCGTAGATGAGGGTGACGCCCGCTCTTTCCGCGTCCGCGACCGACACGGAAGGCGTGCCGGGCAAGACGGCGGCGAATTTGATCCGTCCGCTTTCCGACAGCAGGGGTGCGATATGCTCGATCAGGGACTGGCGGTCGAAAAGAACTGTGCCGTCCATATAGACCGTCGCAGAGACGTCACCATAGACATTGCCCTGCCGCAAAAGGGGCAGGGTCATCTGAAGGCCCTTGTCCGCAGGGCGCGGCGCGGAACCCGGCGGTGCGGGTGCAGCCGGGGGCTGCGCGCCTGCGCTTGGCTGCCCGGCCGCCTGCGCCAGCGCGATAGTCGACGATGCGACCAATGCGCCTGTGGCGACGCTGAAGAGTAGATGTTTCACCCTGCCCCCCCTCGGGCATGTTCAATGGATCAGCGCTTCAGCGTCACCGTCGCCCCAGCCGCCATCTTTTCCGGAGTCGGGATGAAGAAGACGCGGGCGCGACCCGGGGCGACGATTCCCATTCCGATCATTTCGCTCATCTGAGCGGCGTTGTATTCCGCGCTATAGGGCTTCCCCGCGCCATCGACGCCGCTGATGGTCCAACCGGACCGGCCGGCCGGGAAATAGCGATTGCCCTTGTTCTCGATGCGCACTTCCAGACCGTTTTCGGTCCTGGTCTTGCGAACATCCTTGTCCTCCGGCGCCTTTTCGTCCGGACCAAGTTCGACCTCCCGGGAAATCGGTGCGATCTGGGCGACCACCGGATCGGGCGTCGTCCCGTCGGGCACGACGTTGACGAGCACGTTGAAGCGCATCACGACCTGGATGCGCGACTGTTCGGCGGGAAGCTGGACCGGGATCTGGCTGACGGCGGCATAATAGACCTCCGACTGCGTCAGCGGGCCGTCCGGCAGATATTGGATGCGGAAGACCTGCTTGCCGTTGGGCGCGATCAGCGTCTGGGGCGGGAAGACCATGAACCGGTCGTCGGCGGGCTCCAGCGTCAGTTCGCCGCGTTCCCCGATGACGCCGCGATACATGCGCACTTCCATCGGCAACTGGCGGTCTTCATTATTGGCGACCTCGATCCGCGCCGTGGACCGCGTACCTTGCGGCTCCAGATCCACCGACATCGGCGTGACCCGCGCAGCCTGAGCGCCGGTCGCCATGCCCGTCAGCAGAAGCAGCGGCAGAACGAATTTCACCCATTTGAGGAACATCGTCCTCTTCCCCCCTCGATCATGAACGGCGGAAATCGGGGAAGCCATGAACGACTCCCCCAATTCCCGTGATATGCTGCGATCAGCTCGCGGTGACGGTGACCGTCACGGTATCGGTGTAGGTGCCAGCCACGGGGCGAGCATCCAGGTTGTTCAGAGGATCGACCAATGCGTCGAACTTGACCTGGCGATGCAGCGCGCCGCGCGAGGCGCCGTTGTTGAGCTGGACCAGGCCGAACAGCGCCGAACGGCGGAAACCGGGCTGCTGCAGCAGGCCGCCATTACGGTAATTGTCGGCGGCGAGCGAGTAGTTGATCGTGTTCTTGAAGCCCGCATCCGCGCCGGTCAGCGGGGTGCTGGTGGTCAGACGACCGGCATTGGCCGACGAGATGGTCATGCTGTTCGTGTCGTTGCACGACACGTAGAAGGAGTTCGTCGAGCTACTGGCGACGTCGTTGATGAAAAGCGCGGTGCTGCCGGCGTTGGTGTTGACGTTGACGGTGCCAAGCTGAATGTCACCGATATTCTCCATCGTGCAGGTCTTGGCGACCGATGCGTTGATGTCGAAGGTGTCGCTGTCGGTGTTGGCAGCGAAAGCGGGCGTGCCGGCCATCAGGACTGCTGCGGCCGTGGCGGCCATAAGGAGCTTCTTCATAAGGATTTCCTTGAATCTTGAAATGGATTGCGCGTCAGAGCGGCGACGGGATCAGGAACGTCTGCGAATCCCGATCCAAGCCATGCCTCAGAGCGCAGTCTGGACGGTGACGGTAACGGTGCCAGTATAATTGCCGGCCAGCGGGCGCAGCGTGTTTTCGGACGACAGCACCTTCGCAGCCAGCCGCACCTGGCGGTGAACGGGACCACGGCTGGTCTGGTTCTGGGCACCCTGCGCGCTGGAGAAGCTGGGCTGCGCACCGCTCGTGAAATAGTTCAGAGCCTCGACACGGTAGTTCAGCTTGTCGGTGAAGCCGGCGTCGTCGACGCCCGCCTGGAAGGCGCGCGAACCCTGGAGCGTCGCGGGACCGGACAGGGTCATCTGGTTCTGCTTGTTGCAGCTCACCCAGAACTGGTTGGTGTTCTGCGTCGCATCGCTGCTGAGCAGCAGGGCGCCATTGCCGGCCGTCGTGGAAATGTTCAGCGCGCCGAGGTTCACGTCATTGACGTTCTGCATCGTGCAGGTTTCGGGGATCTGCGCATTGATCTGGAACTGGTCGGTGGCCGAGTTGGCCGCAAGGGCCGGACTCGCGACAAGCATTGCTGCCGCGGAGGCAAGGATCATCTTCTTCATGGAATACTTCCCCATCTGTTACGAAAATCGGCCAGAACCGCCCCCGTCTCCAATGGGTTTGCTCCGGACCGTAACTTCAGGGAGGACGCGCGACTCTCTTTCCCCACCCCTGGAGCTGGTCGAAAGTATTAATATATATCTAACGAAAGTTAATACTCAATATTGGGTATGACGCCGCTTTAATGGTTAACAGGCAACAAGCGCATCTTACCCTTCGATCATCAAAGTCGCGGATTCAGGCGGATGAAAGGCATAGTTTCCGCCAGATCGACCCAGATCGCCTCGATCATGTACGAGATCGGGACAAAGGGCTGTTAATTTGTTAAGGACAATTTATTCAATTTCTCTATATCCGACGTAATAGCTGTCGATTCGACCGATATAGATCAAGATTGAGAGGCTGCTGCCGGGGGGGTATGTGTGGCTGAAGGCTCCATCGCGGATGGGGAATCGATTTTTGCGAGCTGGGTCGACGCCGATCCCATTCCGCACGCGATAATCGATCGCTCCTTGCGGCTGCATTGGCAGAATCGGGCCGCCACAGCCCTGCTGCAGCATTCGTCCGAATTGCAGGAACAGGACGGCCGCCTCTTCGCCCTGCAACCGGAAAACCACGCACGGCTCAAGCTGTTCGCCGCCCATGCCGGGTCCGACGCATCTTCCTCCATGGTCATTCTACCCGTTGCGGACGATTATCTCATCCTTCGCGGAAGGCCGATCGGGGCAAGCGGGCGGGGAGAACAGGGCGAGCAGATCGGCATCATGTTCTTTTCCGCCAAACATTTCATCGACCAGTCGATCGTGTCGGGCGACGTCAAGGACATTTATCGGCTCACCAATGGCGAGTATAAGATATTGAGCGCCATGATGAGCGGGATGAACGCCGAACAGATTTCGGGAAATCTCGAAATATCCCTGGAAACGGTCAGAACCCATATCCGCCGCATCTATTCCAAGACCGGCGTGAGGAGCCGCGAGGCATTGTTCGCCCAGTTGCAGCCGTTCAAGATATTGGCATAGCCCGCTGCCCCGCCGCCAGCCGAAGCAGACGGCCGCGAAAAACAGGAGCGAAAGCAGGCTGGCCTCTCGGCCCCTGCCCGCCTAAGGAACGGCTGACCGAAGTTGGCGTGCGTCGTGCAGAAAAGCCTGTCCTGAACCTGTCGAAGGGTGGGAACCGGTTTTCGGCCTGAAAGGATGCGACAACGGAAAACTGGAGCGCGCGACCTGCGTCCGATTTGACGCGGCGTGCTCCAAAGGAAAGGGCGGCAGGATTTGAACTTGCAGGTGCGGGCCTATGCCATGTTGGGCATGACCATGGCGTTCTGGGCGGGCAATGCGATAGTCGGCCGCGCGGTACGGGGCGAAATTCCGCCGCTGACGCTGGCCTTCGGCCGCTGGATGCTGGCGCTGCTGATCCTGGCCCCCTTTGCGTGGCGTCCCGTCATGGCCCAGCGCGCGCTGATCCGCCGCCATTGGCGCACGATCCTGTTCCTGGGGCTGGCCGGCGTCGCTGCGTTCAACGGCTTCCTCTATTCGGGCCTTCGCCACACGACGGCGGCCAACAGCCTGTTGTTGCAGGGATTGATCCCGACATTCGTCGTCATCGTGAGCCGCATCGCCTTTGGCGACAGAGCGCCCCTCCGCCGGGTCGCGGGCATTGCGCTGTCGACGCTGGGCGTGACATTCATCGTGTTCAGGGGCGATCTGTCCGAAATCCTGCGGCTGCGCCTGGGCATCGGAGACCTGCTGGTGCTATGCGGCTGTGGCGCATGGGCGGTCTATACCGCCTGCCTGCGCCTGCGCCCGCCCATCGCCCCGCTGGTCTTTCTGTTCGTGACCTTCGCCATCGGCGCGCTGGCGATGGGCATGGGCGCGTTGAGCGAGACGCAGGCGATCGCGCGGATGCACTGGAACGGAAGCGTGATGGCCGCCATCGCCTATGTCGCGATCTTTCCCTCGATCATCGCCTATATGTCGTTCAACGCCGCGGTCAGCCATGTGGGCGCCAGCGCCGCCGGACAGACGATCAGCCTGCTGCCGCTGTTCGGGGCCGTGCTGGCTGCCCTGATCCTTGGGGAACCGCTGTTCGGATACCATCTTGCCGGCATGGCCATGATCTTGGGCGGGGTGTTGCTGAGCTGGGGCGTGGGTTCGCCGGAACAGGATCAGCGTCCCTCCGCCAGCGCCACCGCGTCGGCGCCCGCCGGAAAGCGGAGCTGACCCGTCCCGTCATGAACGGCGGTCCAGACGGCTTGCGCGACGTCGCTCTCTCTGGTCGTCAGGGCAGGCGACGCGAAGGCCGCGAGGATCGGTTGCGCGAAATCCGCATATCGGCCGGGCAGCAGGTCGGTCACGGGGATGATGGCGTTCGCGCCGAAGCGGGTGGTGGGCGCATAGCCCGGCTCGACCAGTTTCACCTGAACGCCGAAATAGGCGAGTTCATGCGCGAGGGAAGCCGTGAATCCCTCGATCGCATGCTTGGTCGCGCTATAGGCCGCCGCGAGCGGAAAGGCTCCCAACGCCACGGTGGACGTCACGTTGACGATCATGCCCGATCCACGCTCGCGCATCTGCGGTATGAATGCGCGGCACATCGCCATGGTGCCGATGCTGTTGGTTTCGAAGAGCTGGCGGACCAGACTCATCGGCATGGCTTCGAAGGCGCCCACGCCGCCTATCCCCGCATTGTTGACCACTATGTCGACCCGGCCGGCGGCCGCGACCAGCGCGGCTATGCTGTCCTCGCTGGTGACGTCCAGCGGCAGCAGGCGCAGGCGTTCGGAATGGCCGCCGAACAGGGCCGGGTCGGGCCGTCGCATGGTTGCGACGACATTCCATCCCTGCGAGAGGAAATGAAGCGCCGTGGCCTTGCCATAGCCCGAAGAAGTGCCGGTGATCAGGATCGTCTTGCTCATCGTCTGCCTCGCTCGATGTCGATGCATGACCGATAGACGGACCGTTTCGGACGATCTATAATCAATGATCCATATAAGATTACGGATCGTCCATAACATGGATCCCCTTAGCGACATCATCGCCTTGCTTGGACCCAGCGCCGCCATCGCCAAGCCGATCACGGGGCGCGGGCGGTGGGGCGTTCGCTATCGCGCGCATGACGCGCCCGGCTTCACGATCATCCTTGCGGGGGAAGCCTGGGTCGCCTTCGAAGGGGGCGCACCGCTTCGGCTGGCGCAGGGCGACTTCCTGCTGATGCCGACCACCCCGCCCTTTTCCTTGAGCAGCGAAGCGGGTCTTCCCTGCACCTGGGTGGAACCCCGCGGCGAAGCGGTGGGGCACGGGGATCAGCCAGGCGATCCGGACTTCATCGCATTGGGCGGCAGCTTCGCGTTCGAGCGGGCCAACGCCCCCCTTCTGCTGTCATTGCTTCCCGATCTGATCCATATCCCGGCAGCGCAGGGCCGCGCCACGCGCTTCGGCCAGTTGATCGGGATGCTGGCCGACGAATGCCTGTCCAGCCATCCGGGCAAGGAACTGATCACCCGGCGCCTGCTGGAGATGCTGCTGGTGGAGGCGCTTCGCTGGCGGCCGGGCGGTGGGGAAGCGGACCATCGGGGCCTGCTGGGCGCGATGCGCGATCCCGCGCTGGCCCGCGCGCTGCGGGCCATGCATGAGGATGTGCGCGCGCCCTGGACCGTCGCGCAGCTTGCAAGCGTGGCGGGCATGTCGCGTTCCGCCTTCGCCGCGCGCTTCGGTGAGGCGCTGGGTTGCGGCCCGATCGAATATCTTGCGCGCTGGCGCATGGCGATCGCCAAACACGCCTTGCTGCGGGGCGACAGGTCCCTGGGCCGGATCGCGGAGGAAATCGGCTATGATTCCGCCAGCGCCTTCAGCACCGCGTTCCGCAAGCGGCTGGGCTGTCCGCCCGGCAGCTTCGCGCGGCTCCACGGTGGCGGCGGTCCGGAGCTTAGCCCCCGCGCCCCGGCTTCACCGCATAGAGGCCGTGGTGCGACAGGATGAAGAGGGTTCGGCCGCCTTCCCCGCCGAAGAGCAGTTGCAAGGGCCGTTCCGGCACGTCGATGCGGCCGACCTCCCTGCCGTCGGGCGCATAGACGAAGACCTGCCCGTTCGCGACATAGACCCGGCCCTGCGGGTCCACCGCGACCCCCTCCCCACCGCGATCCGCGAACGGCCTGAGGTCGGTGATCGCGCCGCCCGCGCCCACCAGGCCGCTGTAGGTGCGGTTTTCCGAACCATTGGTGAGGAAGACGCGCCTGCCCGGCTCCCCCTGGATGAAACCATAGCTGTCGAGCGAATCGGAGAAGCGCAGGCCGCGATGGTCGGCCGGACCCTGCGCGAAGGTGCGGAAGGCAGGCAGGGCGATGCTGCCGTCGGGCGAGACATATTCCTGCGCCTTGGGCGCCGCCATGTCGCGGGCGAACATCTGGGCAAGCGTCGTGAATTCGTAGGTCCTGGGATCGATCTGGTCCCTGAACTCGCCATTGTTCCACCAGTTGACCGGCAGCACCGTGGCCCTGCCCGCGTGGGGCGCGACGGGCGTTGCCGGAATGACGCTGATCTCGCCGTCGGGCGCGCCGGGCCTGACGCTGTAGACCGTGCCGTTGCGCCCGTAGGAGGAGAGGACGAGCAGATTGCCGGAACGGTCGATGCTGAGGTTGACCGGATCGAGCGAGGCGTCGCGCACCATCTCCAGCCGGCCTTCGTCCGACCAGCGCCAGATGCGCTGGAAGCGGCGATCGATGAAATAGAGCCGGCCCTGCGCATCCACCGCGCCGCCGCCCGCCGAATGGAAGCCGTCTGCCAGTTTCTCCACCCTGCCGCCCAGGAAGCTGGCGGGCTTCACCGGCTCCGGCCGGGCGGGGACGTCCAGCACGGCGAACTCCCGTTCGCGAACGTCCAGCCCATGGGTGACGTCGCGAATGGCGTTTTCGAACGGGAATTTGGTGAGCCGCAGGAAGGTCGCGCAGCCATTTTCGTCGCAGGTGCCAAGGCCGCTTTCGCCATTCACATGGACGTTGCGGAAACGGATGTCATGGGAATTATAGAGGGTAATGGCGGCGGGTGCGGGCTCCCTGGTGCGGGTGACGCGATAGCCGTGGAAATTGGCGACCAATATGTTGCGCGAGTCCCTGATTTCCAGCGCCACGGCGTCGCCGCTCTCTCCCGCTTCACCCTCCGTCTGCGGCGCGAGCAGTTCCCAG
This sequence comes from Sphingobium sp. RSMS, assembly GCF_005406185.4. Taxonomy (NCBI): domain Bacteria; kingdom Pseudomonadati; phylum Pseudomonadota; class Alphaproteobacteria; order Sphingomonadales; family Sphingobiaceae; genus Sphingobium; species Sphingobium sp. RSMS. The sequence goes on from NZ_CM191258.1 coordinate 675,068, forward strand.
TTGGCGACGCGGTTCAGGCCGATTTCCGTGCGGACATGATGCTCGACCGACGCCTGGATGAGGCGGCCGGGCGTTTCCGTGTCGGAGATCAGGATGCCGGGATGGCCGAAGGTGCTGGGGCTCCAGATATTGGCGAAGGTGCCGCCGCCGCCCTGCGTCACCCAGAGGCTGGCATATTGGCCGGCCCAGCGTCGGGCGGAATCGGGATCGCCGGTGGCATTGTTGTTGTAGGGATTGACCCGGCTGCCGTCGAAGCGGTCGGTGCCGTGGCCACCCTGGAACTTGACGTCGTTGACCATGGAGTGGGCGCCGGCCTTCCACAGCAGCGCCGTGGCGCGCGGATTGGCGCCGTTGGTGTTGAGGCCGAGGCCCGCGACGATCGCATCGCCGCCCTTCGCGCTTTCCACCAGCGCCTTGGGCGCGCCCACCCCTGCCCAGCCGGGCGCGCCGTCGGGCAGCACGATCTGCGTCAGGCTGGGGTGCAGGCCCAGCAGCACCGTATCGGGACGCAGGCGCAGCGTGTCGCTGACATGATAGAAGCCGGCGGGCAGATAGACGACGCGGTGGCTGTCGATCGCCTTCTGGATGGCGGCGGTGTCGTCGGTCCTGTCGTCGCCCTTGGCGCCGAGCGTGCGGGCGTTCACCCATTCCGGGACGGGCGGCAAGGGGCGGATGGCGGGAGCGGACGGGGCCGGCAGCGCGCCCATGGCTTCCGCCTGCATGTCCGTCCGGTACTCGCCCATGCGGCCGACGCCCGGCAGCGTCAGGCCGTGGGTGAAGGAGGCGATCCTGTAGTTCTGCCCCCTGCCAGCGACGGTGCGGCCGCTTTCGCGGAAACGGGCGAAGGTGGGGGTGTTGGCCGCCAGCACATTCTGGAAGCCGATCTGGGTATAGACATTCTTCTCGTTCGAGATGACGACGCCCGCCTTGGCCACATTCTCGAACCGGAGGTCCTGGCCCCAGAGCCAGTCGCCATAGCCCCGGTCGATCTCTATCCCGACCGGCACGTTGCGGAAGGCGACGTTGACCATCGTCAGGCCGGCCTCATGCTCGCGGATGGCGGCGTCGCGCTGTCCCTCGAACGTCGCGTCGACCAGCGCGAAGCCCCAGGCGGGGGACGGCTTTTCCGCGAGGATGCCGTAGCGCCCGCCCCGGAAATGCAGGTCTTCCGCTTCATTCGCCACATGGTAGAGGCCGGCGAGGCCCGAGCCGATGTCGAAATCGGCATGGCTGACGAAGCTGTGCTGGGCGGAGTGGAAGCGGATCGCGGTGGCCGCCGGATTGCCGTCCATGATGCGGAAGTCGATATTGCCGAGCGCAGAATAGAAGGTGCCGGGATTGGCGTCCGCGATGGTCCTGTTGAACGGCACGCTGCCCGCCGGGGGGAAGGCGGCGGGCGGCGTGTCCCGGTCGGTCTGGCGCTTGCTGCCGGTGAACATCAGCATATGGGCGACGCCGCGCTGGAAGCCCGGCGTGTTCCGGCCGAGCAGGATGACCGGGCGCCTTTCCCCGATGCCGAAGATGCGGACGCCCGGCCAGAGGAAGATCGTCCGGCTGATGCGATAGGTGCCGGCCGGCAGGAAGACGATGCCGCCGCCGCCCTTTTCCGCCGCCGCGTCGATGGCGCGCTGGATCGCCGCGCTGTCGTCCGCCCGGCCGTCCCCCGCGCCCTTGACGGTGACGGCGCGCGGCTCGTCGGGCGCAACGGTATAGACGGATGGAGAAGCGTGAGCGGGTACAGCCGCCGCCAGCAACAGCAGCACCGACGCGCAGGCCCCGCTCAATCCACGAACCATCGACATACTCCAGTTACAAGAAGTCCCGGCCGGTGAAGGCCGGGACGAGGTGGGGGAGAGAGTGGCAGATCAGAAGTTGAAGCGAACCCCCGCGCGGTAGATGCGGCCCAGCGTGTCGTAGAGCGCCGGGTTGATGTCCAGGCCGGTGTTGGTCTGCGGCGCGGCGACCGGGTCCTTGTCGAACAGATTGTCCACCTTGCCGTAGATCGACAGGTTTTCGCCGAACTTGAAGGTCGCGCCGATGTCGACGTAGAAGGCGCCCTTCATCCGGTTATAGTCGATGGTCGGGTGGTTCGTGGTCGAGGCCGGGCAGGACGACTGGCAGACGACATATTGATTGCCGAAGGTGCCGTCGCTGATCCAGCGTTCCTGCACCGTGAAGCTGAACCGGCCGCTGTCGTAGGTCTGGACCGCCAGCCATTTCCAGTCCGGCGTATTGCCGTTGTTGGCGCCCGCCTGATCGACCGGGTCGACGCCCGCAATGCCCGCATTGACGATGAACTTGCGGATATGCGTGCCCAGCGCCCGGACGGTGAAGCTGCCCGGCAGGCCCAGCGGCTGCTGCCACTGATAGCTTGCCTCTATGTCGAAGCCGCTGGTCTTCCAGGAAGCGAGGTTGAAGGGCTGGACATTGACGAAATTGGTGCCCTGCGGCCCGTCGAGCTGGAAGCCGCCGCAGAAGGCCTGGTTGCCCTCGAAGCAGAAGCGGACGATCTGGTCCGCCGACAGGGTGGAGACCACGCCGCTGAGCTTGATGTTGTAATAGTCGAAGGAGAGGCTGAGGCCGGGAAGCCATGACGGCCGCGCCAGCACGATGCCGAGTTCGGTGTTGCGGGCCACTTCCGGCTTCAGATTGGTGTTGCCGATGGTGTTCTGGAACACCTGCACCGCCTGGTTGCGGAAGGGATCGTTGAAGTTGGGCAGCGTCGTCACCGTGGGCGCCGCGAAAAGTTCCGACAGGTTCGGCGCGCGCACGTCGCGCGAGGTCACGGCGCGCAGGCGGATGCCGTCGAGCGGCGTGTCCCAGGTGCCGCCGACCTTCCACGTCCAGACCGTGCCCGACGTGCTGTAGTTGGTGACGCGCGCCGCGCCGTTGAGGTTCGCGCGGCCCATGGCGTCGCTGTCGATCAGCGGCAGGTCGACTTCGAGATAGCCTTCCCACACTTCATATTTGCCGCGCCCGTTCTTGTAGTTGCCGGCCGCCCAGTTGCTGCCCAGCGTCGAATTGAGCAGCGGATCGGCCGGATAGTCGGGGCTGTTGGGGCTGAGCGGCGAAACGCCCGCGCCATAGGGATCGGCGTTCACGCGATAGAATTCGCGGCGATATTCGCCGCCGAACGCGACCGAGACCGGCCCAGCCCACAGTTCGAACGGATTGCCCGAGAAGTTGAGGCTGGCGACGTCCTGCGTCAGCTTCGTATGCTGGAACGGTCCGTTCTCATGCGGCGCGACATAGGCCAGCGCCGCATCCGAAGGGGTGAAGCCGCCGAAGATGTTGATCGGCTGGCAACCCGCCGCCCGCGCCGCCGGATCGGCGCAGACGACGGCGCCGTTGAGCGTGATCGCATTGGTTGCGGCGACATAGCGGTTCTGGAGGACGATGTCCCGCACCCTGATGTCGGAAATGGTGATGCCATGTTCATAATAGGCGTCATAGTTCCAGTCCGTTCCGCCGACGCCGATCTTGCCCTTCAGCCCGCCGACGAAGCGATATTGCCTGCGGTCGGTGTGCACCCGGGGATCGGGGAAGGCGCCGTTGCTGCTGCCGAAGCTGAATTCCGTGATGCCCGCCGTGGCGCAGCGGTCGCGCACCAGTTGCGGCAGGAACGGGTTGGCGCACTGGACGGTCAGGCTGGGCCGGTTATAGCCGGGGCTGGGCTGGTTGCTGGTCTTCACCTGCGCGACATTGACCGTCACATAGGCTTCATTGTCGTCGGCGAAGTCGTAGCCGATCCGGGTGTAGCCGTTGATGCGCTCCAGCGCCGATTTCAGAGAGGCGCCCGAACCCGGCGCGCCCGACAGGTCGCCGCCCTGGCAGAAGCTGTTGCCGCGGAAGCAGTTGCTGACCTGGCCGTTGCCGAGCGGCTGGCCGCCCGAACCATAGTTGAAATTATAGGGCGTGCCGTTCCGGTCGAAGGCGATGCCCTGCAACGGGCCGTTGTTGATGAGGCCGTAGCGCGCATATTGATAGGGCTGTGCATAGTCGCGATAGTTGAACTGCGGCAGGCCGTTGTTGAGCTGGCCGGTGTTCATCAGCGTCGTCGCGCGATACCAGTCGCGGCTGCCGGCGAGGTCCGTGCCGAAGTCGCCGGCGCCCACGCCGCCTTCATGGTCATATTCGCCGCTCAGCACGACATGCAGGCGATCGTCGAGGAAGGACTTGCCCCAGGCCGCCTGCACCAGCGCGGTTTCATCGTCGCCATATTTGGTGATGCTGCCAAGGATATTGCCCTTGAACCCTTCGAAACGGGTGTCGGTGATGAAGTTGACGACGCCGCCGACCGCATCGGAGCCGTAGGAGGCCGACGCGCCCCCCGTCACCACGTCGACGCGCTTCACCAGAAGCTGCGGGAACATGCTGATGTCGGGAACGCCGGTGACGTTCGCGCCGACGACGCGCTGGCCGTCGAGCAGGGTCAGGGTGCGGATCGGGCCCAGGCCGCGCAGGGAGAAGGAGCTGAGGCCCTGCTGGCCGCTCGACGTGCTGAAGGTGCCGGTCGACGCGCCGGTCGATCCCTGCAACGAAGGCAATTGGGCGACGGTGTTGAAGATATTGGGCTGCGCATTGTTGGCGATCTGCTCCTCACCGATCACCGTGGTCGGCGTGGGCGCGTTGAAGCCGCTGGTCGTGATGCGCGACCCGGTGACGACGATGTCGGCATTGCGCGCCGCGCCCGCATCCTCCGTCTGCGCCTGGGGCGCGGCCGTCGGCGGCGTGGCCGCGTCCTGGGCCCGGGCCGCGCCGGCCAGAGCCATGCTCGCCACCGCCGCGAGGCTGACGCCGGCCAGATGTCGATGGATTGCGATCGTCACTTTCATTGATCCTTCCCCTTTTATATCTGGCCGCCCGTTGCCGGCCGGCTGCGCCCATGCCCGGCGATGCCGCAAAGATTAGCCCCCGGCCCGCCGCGCCGCACTTACGACATAGGTCGTAGGCGCGCCGTGGGGGCGTTTTCCTACGGCTTCGCCGCGTAGAGGGCGTGGTGCGTCAGGATGAACAGCGTGCGCCTGTCCGGGCCCCCGAACAGGATCTGCAACGGACGATCGGGCACGTCGATCCGGCCGCTTTCCCCGCCGTCCGGCCCATAGACGAAGATCTGCCCGTTCGCGACATAGACGCGGCCCCGTCCGTCCACGGCCACGCTTTCCCCGCCGCGATTGGCGAAGCGGCGAAGATCGGTCAGCGCGCCGCCCGCGCCCACCGTGCCGCTATAGGTGACATTTTCCGACGCATTGGTGACGAACAGGCGCTCGCCCGGCTTGCCCGACACGAAACCATAAGCGTTGAGGCTGTCGGACCAGCGCCAGCCGCTGTGGTCGACCGGCCCCTGCTGCCAGGTGCGGAAGGCGGGCAGCGACAGGCTGCCGTCGGGGGACAGATATTCCTGCGCCTTGGGCGTTCCCACGTCGCGTGCGAACATCTCCGCCAATGTGGTGAACCGATAGGTCCCGAAGTCGAGCTGGTCGCGAAACTCGCCATTGTTCCACCAGTTGACCGGCAGCAATGTCCGGGCGGCGGCGGCGTTGCGCACCGGAGTGGGCCGGATCAGCGTCATCGCATCCTTCGGCCCCGCCGGATCGAAGGAATAGACGCCCGCCTTCGGCCCCAGGGAGGACAGCACCATCACATGGCCCGATGCGTCGATGGCAAGGTTCACCGGGTCGAGCGCATGGTCGCGCACGATCTCCAGCCCCTTGTCCTCGCTCCAGCGGTGGATGCGCTGGAACCGGCGGTCGATGAAATAGAGCGCGCCCTGCGGGTCCACCGCCGCGCCGGAGATCGACCAGAAGCCGTCCTCCAGCTTATCGACCTTCGTGCCGCCGGGCGGCGGCGCAGGGATGGTGCTGCCCGCCGGTCCGATGTCGAGCTTCGCAAACTCCCTTTCCCGCACGAACAGCTTGCGCGTCACATCCTCTATCGCATTGTCGAACGGATATTTGCTTGCCCGCAGGAAGGTGCCGCAGCCTTCGTCGTCGCAGGTGGCATAGCCGCTTTCGGCGTTGATGTGGACGTTGCGGAAGCGGATGTCGCCCGAATTGGCGAGCTTCACCGCGCTTTCCTCCGGCGCATAGGTGCGCGTGACCCGATAGCCATGATAATTGGCGAACAGCAGGTTGCTGGAATTGCGGATGTCGAGCGAGATGGCGTCGGGCCCGTCGCCCACTTCCTGTTCGGTCTGGGGCGCCAGGAACTCCCAATTATGCACATTGTCGAGCACGAATTCATTGCGGGCATGATGTTCGACCGACATTTCATAGACATGGCCCGGCGTGCGGGTGTCCGTGACATAGAAACCCGCCTGCGCGAAGCTGTTGGGGCTCCACACATCGACGAAGGTGCCGCCGCCCCCGTCCGTGACCCAGATGCTGGGATATTGCGCGTCCAGCCGGTCGTCCGTGACGGGATCGCCGGTGTGGACCCGCAGGCTGCCGAGCATCGTGCCGTCTGCGGTGGGGGTGCCGCCGCCGCCCATGATCTTGACGTCGTCCACCAGGCTGTTCTCGCCCGAGCGCCACAGCAGCGCGGAGGCGCGTGGGTTCACGCGGCCGGTGAAGAGGCCGAGGCCGGACAGGATATTGTCGCCGCCCCTGGGGCTTTCCAATATGGGGAGCACCGTGCCGAGGCCGGCATGTCCGGGATTGTTGTCCGGAATATAAAGCTGCGTGATCGCCGGGTGCAGGCCGATCAGCACGCTGTCCGGGCGCAGTTTCAACCGGTCGGTGACCTTGTAGAAGCCGGTCGGGAAATAGAGGATGCGGTGGCTGTCGATCGCCTTCTGGATCGCGGCGGTGTCGTCCGCCCTGCCGTCGCCCATCGCGCCCAGCGTGCGGACGTTGACCCATTGCGCCATATCCGGAAGGTCGCGGATGGCGGGCGTCCTGGGCGCGGGCATGGCGGGCAGCGCCTCCACCTCCGCCTCCGTCCTGTACTCGCCCGTCCGTCCGAGCGTGGGCACGGCGAGGCCGTAGGAGAAGGACGCCACCCTATAGGCCCTGCCCTTGCCGTTCACCGCCTGCCCGCTGTCGCGGAAGCGCGCGAAGACCGGGCTGTTCACCGCCAGCGCATTTTCGAAGCCGACCTGGGTGAAGACATTCTTCTCATTGGAGATGATGACGCCCGCCTTCGACACATTTTCGAATCGGACATCCTTGCCCCACAGGCTGTCGCCATAGCCCCGGTCGATCTCGATCCCGACGGGCGTGTTGCGGATCGCGACATTGACCAGCGTCAGGTCCACCTCATGTTCCCGGATGGCGGCGTCGCGCTGGCCGTCGAAGGTGGAATCGAGCAGGGTGAACTGCCAGGCGGGCGAGGTCTTTTCCGTCACGATGCCATAGCGGCCGCCCTGGAAATGGACATTTTCGATGACGTTGCCCGCCTGATAGACGCCCGCAAAGGCGGTGCCGAGGCGGAATTCCATATGGCTGAGGAAGGCATGCTGCGCCATGCGGAAGCGCACGCCCGCCGCCGCCGGATTGCCCGGCGCGATCTCTATGTCGACATTGCTCATCGAGGAATAGAAAGTGCCTGAATTGGCGTCGCGCACCACCTTTTCGCGCGGGACGACGGTCGGCACCGGCACGGGCACCTGGCCGACATTATACTGGTCGCCGCCGCCGAAGACGATCATGGTCGACACGCCCTGCTGGAACCCGGGCGTATTGGCGCCCAGCAGGATCACGGGGCGCGTCGGCCCCACGCCATAGACGCGCACGCCCGCCGGGATCACCAGCGTGCGCGTGATGCGATAGGTGCCGGACGGCAGGAAGACGATGCCATGGCCGGTCCTGTCCCGCGCCTTGTCGAGCGCCTGCTGGATCGCCGCGCTGTCGTCCGCGCGGCCGTCGCCCTTCGCCCTGACGGTGACGGCATCGGGTTCGTCGGGGGCAAGGGGGAAGACCGAGCGGCCCGCGGAGGATGCCTGCTCCGCCTGTGCCTGTTCGGCCCCCGCCAGGGCCGTCGCCGCCAGCAGAGCCGCCATCATGGCGCGTCCGATCATCACCGTCTCCCGAAATAGTTGTCGCCTCGACCCATGGCTAAGGCCGGGGCCGGCGCTTGGCACTTGCGACAAAGGTCGTAGTTTTCATGCCTCTGCCGGCAAAGCTATAGCGAAGGGACATCGGGGCGGTGCGTCATCAGGGCGCCATCGCCCGCCTGCCAGGGACGCCATTTTGCCATCATCCGCCGATCCTGCCCCCTCCTTGCCGCTCGCCGTCATCGTCATGGGCGTCAGCGGCTGCGGCAAGTCGACGCTGGGCGCCCTGCTGGCCGAAGCGCTGGCCTGTCCCTTTCTGGAGGGCGACAGTTTCCACTCGACCGATGCGGTGGAGAAGATGCGCGGCGGGCGGGCGCTGACCGACGAGGATCGCTGGCCCTGGCTCGACCGTCTGGGGCAAGCGGCGGCGGATGCGATAGCGGCGAACGGCGCGGCGGTCCTTGCCTGCTCGGCGCTGCGCAGAAGCTATCGCGACCGGCTGCGCACGGCGATCGGCGCGCCTGTGCGTTTTGTCCTGCTGGAAAACAGCCGGGACCAGTTGCTGGCGCGCCTTTGCAACCGCCCCGGCCATTATATGCCCGCCAGCCTGCTGGACAGCCAGTTGGCGACGCTGGAACGGCCGCAGCCGGACGAGGGCGCGATGATCCTGACCACCGACACGCCGCCCGGCGCGCTGCGCGATCTGACGCTGGACTGGCTGCGCTGATTGGCTTCACGGCATCAGGCGGCGGCGTCCTTCCCACAAATGCCAGCGCATCGCGAGCGCGGCGCCCTCCGGGTCCTGGGCGCGGATCGCGTCGACGATCAGCTCATGCTCGCGCAGCATGGTCGCGATCACCTCCGGCGGGCGGGAGCGGGAGATGTCGACGCCCGCCCGCATGATCTTCTCTACATCGCCGTATAGCGCATCGAAGGTGATGACGAAGGCCGGATTGCCGGTCGCTTCCGCAATGCGGCGGTGCAGTTCCATATCCTCGGCATGGGCGGGCTCGCTGGACAGCAGGGCCTGGCTCAACAGCGCCAGCCCTTCTTCGATATGCGCCATTTCATGCCCCGTCCGCCGGGTGGCGGCGAGGCGCGCGGCCTCCGCCTCCAGCACGAAGCGCACCTCATAGCTGCCGAGCGTCGTCGGCAGTTCGCTGAGCGGCATGAAGGCCGTCAGCCGTTCCGACGGGCGGCTCTTGACGAAGGAGCCGGCGCCCCGCCGCGCCTCCGTTATGCCGTCCGACGCCAGCCGCACCAAAGCTTCCCGCACGATGGCGCGGGAGACGCCGAACATCTCCGCCAGCCGCGATTCGGAGGGCAGGCGTTCACCGACCTCCAGACCTTCCGCCTTGATGATCTCTACAATGCCGGCATAGGCATGGTCGGAAAGCCGCGCCTGCGTCATCGGGACACCTGCCTGTCTGTCGAAGTCATGGCTGCCCCCCTTGCTAGAAGATACTGCTCGCCGCCAGCACCAGCAGCAGGCCGACGACGGCGACGACTGTCTCCATGATCGACCAGGTCTTGAAAGTGCCGGGCATGTCGGTGCCAAGATAGCTTTTCACGAGCCAGAAACCGGGATCGTTGACGTGCGAGAAGAACAGCGAACCCGCGCCGATGGCAAGGACCATCCATTCGGGTTGCACGCCGGATGCGGCGACCAGCCCCTCCATGACGCCTGCCGTGGTGATCGTCGCCACCGTGGCCGAACCGGTCGCCAGGCGAATGCAGACGGACACGCCCCAGGCAAGCAGGATCGGGGAGATCGCGCCGCCCTGCGCCAGCCGCACCAGCATGTCGGAAAGCCCCGCCGTCACCAGCACCTGCTTCAGCGCGCCGCCCGCGCCGATGGCCAGGATGATGCCCCCGGCGGGCGTCATCGCCTCCGTCCAGATGGCGTTCTGGATACTGCGGTCGGCGATGCGTCGCCCGAACAGCAGCGGCAATGCGACAAGCACCGCCACGAGCAGCGCGACGACCGGATCGCTGATCCAGCTCAGCCAGTGGAACAGCGCCGCCATGTCCGGCGGCATCAGCGCGACCGCCTGCCCCGCCGCGATCAGCACGACCGGCAGCAGCACGGCCGCCAGTGCGCGGCCGACGGAAGGAGTCGCGACATCGACGCGCACGGGATCGAGCAGCGGCGGACTGAGCTTCACGCCGGGCGCGGTGAAGCGGGCCAGCAGCGGGCCGGCGATGATGGCGGTGGGGATGCCGACGATCAGGCCATAGACCAGCGTCAGGCCCAGATTGGCGCCCAGCGCGTTCACGGCCAGCAACGGGCCGGGATGCGGCGGCACCAGCGCATGGACCACCGACAGGCCCGACAGGGCGGGCAGCATCAGGCGGAGCTTGGCCGTGTCGTTGTTCTGCCCATTGGGCAAGGCCGCCGCCGCCGAAGCGACGATCGGCAGCAGCAGCACCAGCCCCGTTTCGAAGAAGAGGGGCAGACCGATCACGATGGCGGTGAAAAGGCTGGCCCAGGGCGCGCCCCCAATGCCTGAAATGCGCAGCGCAGCGCGCGCGAGTCCGCCTGCGCCGTCCGACAGTTGGAGCATCGCGCCAAGGCCGAGGCCAAGCGCGACGACAAGGCCCGTGCCGCCCAGGATGGCGCCCGCGCCCTTCTCCACCGCCTTTGCGGTTTCCTCCATCGGCAGGCCCGCCAGCAGCCCCACGGTGAAGGCGCCGCAGAGCAGGCCCACGAACGGATGCAGCCGCCCCCGGATGATGAGCGTGATGGAGAGCGCGATGCCGGCAATGGCCGAGAAGATCAGCCGATAGTCCGCCGGGCTCATGCGGCGCCTGCTCCCGCACCGACGCGGGCGACCGGCGGATGAGGAGCCACCGCCGCCATAACTGATGTTAACGCCATCCTCTCCCCTCTCTTCTATATGGTGATAGGGCCATGCGGAGATCAGCCGCTGCTTAAACCTGTTAGACAGGTCATAGCCATGATTTCAGCGCAAAACCACAGATATGGGGTCGTATATCGCATTTTTCGCTTGAAGCTGTCTGACCGATTCCGGTATGTTAGCGTTATCGAATCCGACATGGCAGTGCGCGAACCGCGCTGCCGCGGCAAGCCTGGCGGAATAGGCCGGGTAGAATAGCGCCGGGCAGGACAGCGCCCGGCAAAACAGGGAGAGAGAGGATGCACATCGCGCTGGATCTGCATGACAGCCTCGGTCATCAGGATCAGAGGCCCCAGGGCATCAGGACGGCCGAACCGCCCCAGCTCACCCCCACCCAGATGAAGGTTCTGCGCTGCGTTCATTCGGGCCTGCTGAACAAGCAGATCGCCTATGAACTGGGCATGGCCGAAGCCACGGTGAAGGTTCATATGACGGCGCTGATGCGGAAGCTGAACGTCCGCAACCGCACCCAGGCGGCCATCGTCGCGCGCAATCTGGGCTGGCTGCGCCCCGCGCTTGGCCGCGCCGCCGACTGACCCCTCATTCATCCTCCAGAAAAAAGGGAGCTTCGCGTGGCGACCACTTCCCGTCGTGAAATCCTGGGCGGCCTTGGCGCCGGAATGGTTCTGGCCGGCATGACAACGCGCGCCGGCGCGGCGCCGGCGCGCAAGATCGGCTATGCCATTGTCGGGCTGGGTTCCTACGCCACGCGCCAGATCATGCCGAACTTCGCGGGTTGCGAGCATGCGAGGCTGGTCGCCCTCGTCAGCGGCACGCCGGCCAAGCTGGACCAATATGGCGCGCAATATGGCATAGCGGCGACCCACCGCTACAGCTATGCCGATTTCGACCGCATCCGGGACAATCCGGACATCGACGTCGTCTATGTGGTGCTGCCCAACAGCATGCATGCCGAATATAGCATCCGCGCGGCGCAGGCGGGCAAGCATGTGATGTGTGAAAAGCCCATGGCCGTGTCCGTCACGGAGTGCGAGGCGATGATCGCCGCCTGCCGCAAGGCGGGGACGAAGCTGATGATCGGCTATCGTTCGCGGTTCGAACCCTATAACCGGCTCGCCATCGAACTGGCGCGCGGCGGCCATGTCGGCCCCACCCGCCTCATCACCGCCGAACATGGTTTTCCGGCCCGGCCGGACCAGTGGCGGCTCGACCGGCCGTTGTCGGGCGGCGGATCGATGATGGACATCGGCATCTACAGCCTGAACGCAGCCCGTTACCTGACCGGGGAAGAGCCGGTTTCGGTCAGCGCCGTCGAGACCACGGACAAAGCCGATCCCCGCTTCAAGACGGTGGAGGACCGCATCGGCTTCCTGCTGCGCTTTCCATCCGGCATCGTCGCCAACTGCATCTCCAGCTATAGTTCCTCCCATAATGGCTATCGCGTCATCGGCACGCAGGGCTGGATCGACATGGAACCGGCGACCCCCTATCAGGGGCAGAGCATGTCGATCCGCAAGGATGGCGTCACGACCCCGCGCACGCTCCCGCCCACGGCCAAGAACCAGTTTGCGGGGCAGCTCGATCATATGGCCGAATGCATCGTCAACGGCACGACCCCCATCGTGCCGGGCGAGGAAGGCCTTGCCGACATGCGCGTGATCGAAGCGATCTACCGTTCGGCGGCCGAGCGGCGAGAGGTCGCCATAAGGGCATGACGTCGCGCCGGATGTTCCTGGCCGGTCTGGCGAGCCTGCCGGTCGGCGCGCGGCTGGGCGCGGCGGTGGCCGTCCCCATCGGCTCGATCCGGCGGCTCGACCCCGAACTGGACCGGATCGTCGCGCCATCCGCCGCCGTGACCGTCCTCGCCAGGGGCTATAAATGGGCCGAGGGTCCGGTCTGGGCGCCGCGGGACAATTGCCTGCTGTTCAACGATCCGCCGTCCAATATCCTGTATCGCTGGCGGCCGAAGGATGGGGCGCGTCCGTTCCTGTCGCCTTCCGGCCTGCAAGGCCCCGTGCCGCCCGGCATCAGGGAGCCGGGCCTCAACGGTCTGGCGATCGATTCCTCCGGCGCGCTGATCGCCGCGGACAGCGGCACGCGCGCCATCGTGCGAATCGACCTGCGCACGCGCGCCCGGACCATTTTGGCCGACCGGTTCCAGGGCAAGCGGTTCAACAGCCCCAATGATCTGTGCGTCGCGCCGTCGGGCATGATCTATTTCACCGACCCGCCCTATGGGCTGACGGATGGCGATAGGTCTGCGCTGCGGGAACTGGAGCATTGCGGCCTCTATGCGCTGGGTCCGGACGGAGCGCTGTCGCTGCTGGACGGCAGTCACCGCCGCCCCAATGGCGTTGCGGCATCGCCGGACGGCAGGACGCTCTATCTTGCGCTGTCCGATGAGCAGCGGCCGGAGGTTCTGGCCTATTCGCTCGATGAACGCGGCTTTCCGACGGGTCAGCGCCTGTTCCACGACATGCGCGCGGAACAGGAGAAGGGCCTGCCCGGCCTGCCGGACGGCATCAAGGTTTCACGCAATGGGCATGTCTTCGCCACAGGTCCGGGGGGCGTCCACATACTCGCCCCGGACGGCAGGGCGCTGGGGCTGGTCGGGACGGGCAAGTCGGTGGCGAACTGCGCGCTGGACGCCGCCGGGCGACGCCTTTTCCTGACATCCTCCGATATGCTGGCGGTCGTGCCGATTCGGCCGGCCTAGAGCCAATCGACATTCAGCCCTGACGGCCTGCAAATGACGCTTTTCCGTGCTTCCGGTGCTCACCTACTTTGAGTAGGCTGCGCTCCGGGTCACGGAAAACCACCATTTTACCTTCGGTGGCCTTCGGCTCGGCTCGTCATCTTCTGAATGTCGATTGGCTCTAGGGGCGGCTCACGACAGGGAGATCAGGCCGCGGCCCCCAGCCGACCCAATTCCCCCTCCGCCCGCGCGCGCCTTCCATAGACTATCTCGAACAGCGGCCCCGCCATCATGGTGGTGACGATCGCCATCAGCACCAGCATCGAGAACAGCGCGGGTTCGATAATGCCCTTCTGAATGCCGATATTGATGATGATGAGTTCCATCAGTCCGCGCGAATTCATCAGCGCGCCGATTCCCAGCGCGGTTCGATTATCCTCGCCCGACAGGCGCGCCGCCGCATAGCAGGCGCCGAACTTGGCAAGGATGGAGGCGACCAATATGCCGAGCGCAATGAGCAGGAAGGAAAGCGAATTCACCATGTCGAGGCGCGTGTTCAACCCGGAATAGGTGAAGAACATCGGCAGCAAGATGACGACGGCCAGCGGTTCGACCTTCTTCCTCAGTTCCGCCACGAACAAGCCGCGCGGCATGAATACGCCCAGGATGAAGCCGCCGAATATGCCGTGAATGCCGATCGCGTCCATGATGAAGGCGGACAGGCAGAACAGCGCCAGCGTGATCGCCAGCACGGTCATGCTCATTTCGCCCTGCGCCTCTACCGCGCGCCCCAGCGGCGCAAGCAGGCGCCGACCGAACAGCAGCAGGAAACCGACATAGAGGAAGGCGCCGACGATCGCCAGAACGGCAACGCCGCTGCCGCCGCCGAACAGGGCGAGCACCACGGCCAGCACGCACCAGGATGCGGCGTCGTCGAACGCCCCGGCCGTCAGCGAAAGGGTTCCGAGCGGGCTGTCGGCAAGGCCGCGTTCGTTGATGATCCGCGCCAGCATCGGAAAGGCGGTCAGGGCAATGCATGCGCCCATGAAGAGCGTCGCGCTGCCCTGACCTATGCCCTCCGCGAAAAGGCCGGGAACGGTGACAAGCCAGGGCGTGATCAGGATCGCGATGACGAAAGGCGCGAACAGCCCCGCGCCCGACACCATCGCCGCGTTCCGGGCCTTCGACTGGAAATGATCCAGGCGCAGCGTCAGGCCGACGAGGAACATGTAAAGCGCCACGCCGAACTGCGCGCCGGCGTATAGCACATTGTTGGTTTCCCTGGGAAAGATCATCGCCTGCAGGTCGGGCGCGACGACGCCGAACAGCGAGGGCCCCAGGATCACGCCGGCGATCATTTCCCCGACTACCTGGGGCTGCGCCAGGAATTTGCGGCAGAACCAGCCCACCCCCCGGCAGGCGAGGACGATGAGCGCGAGTTGCAGGAAGAAATGGATGCTGTAGTCGCCGGGAGCGAAACTCAGCAGCTTCGCGCTGACCGGCGGCCCGTGGGGCGCCAATATGTTCGTCAGCGACGGAAAAATATCCCCTGCCATCCCACCCTCTCGCCTCTTATTTTGGGAGCGCTACCACATATTCCCGGTGGAAGGAAGGGATTGCGCGCTTGACGGCCCGGCGCAAGCGGCCCGATGCCGCGGAAGAAGAGGGAGGAGAGGCATGGGGCAAGGCGGGGGAAGGGGAAAACCGCCGCTGCCCTGGCCCAGGCAAAGCTCTGGACGCAAACCTCTCCCCAGTTCATCGCCATGCTGCCGGTGTCGCTTCGACCGACAGCATGGTCTTCATTCAGACGTTGACCTGGTCATGAGCAGAAGACCGGTTCCCGATTTCCCGCACCATGTCCTAGAAACGGAAACGAACGCCTGCCCGATACATGCGCCCGACGACATCGTAGAGCGCGGGATTGACGAAGAATGGCGACTTGGCCGGATCGCGATCGAACAGGTTGTCGACCTTGAAATAGGCGGTCACCTGCGGCGTGACATTATAGGTGCCGCCAATGTCCATGTAGAAGGCGCCGGGCATGAAGTTCTGGTCGATGGTCGGATGATTGTTGGTGGACGCAGGGCAGGTGCCCGGCTGGCAAACCACATATTGGTGGCCCAGCACGCCGTCGCTGAACCAGCGCTCCTGGATCATGAACGAGAATTTCTCATTCTCGTAGCTCTGGATCGCCAGGAACTTCCAGTCGGGCGTGTTGCCGGTATTGACGCCCGCGCTGTCGACCGGGATCGTGCCGATCAGGCCGGAGTCCGTCACGAACTTGCTGACATGCGTCGCAAGGCCGCGCAGGGTCAGGGTGCCCGGCAGGCCCAGAGGCTGCCGCCACTGGTAGCTCGCCTCTATGTCGAACCCGCTGGTATCGATCGACGCCAGGTTGAACGCCTGCACATTGATGAAGTTCGGCCCCTGCTGGTTGTTCAGGTTGAACGCGCTGCAGGTTTCGGGACGGACATTCTGGAAGCAAAGGTTGACGATGTCGCCCGCGCCCAGGCTGGAGATGACGTCCTTGATCTTGATCTTGTAATAATCGAACGAAACGCTGAGGCCCGGCAGCCAGGACGCGCCGGAAAAGGCGATGCCCGCCGTCGTGTTGCGCGCCGTTTCCGGACGCAGGTTCGGGTTGCCGATGCTGTTCTGGATCGCGAGCACATTGACGCCCCGGAACGGGTCGAAGAAATTGGGCAATGTCGTGGTGACCGGCGCGGCGAACAGTTCCGACAGGTTGGGCGCGCGGACGTCCTTGGACGTCACGCCGCGCAGGCGGAATCCTTCGATCGGGAGGTTCCATGTGCCGCCGACCTTCCATGCCCAGATGGTGCCGGACGTGCTGTAGTCGGTCACGCGCACCGCGCCGTTGATGTTGGCGCGACCGAGCGCGTCGCTGTTGAGGACCGGCAGATCGGCCTCGAAAAAGGCTTCCTTCACGCCATAGGCGCCGCCGCCGCTCTTGTAATTGCCGGCGTACCAGTTGTTGCCGCCGGGCAGCAGCGTGGGATCGAACGGATAATCGGGTTCGCTCGGCTGGAAATTGGTGCCGACGCCATAGGGATCGGCCTTCACGCGATAGAATTCGTGGCGATATTCGCCGCCGAAGGCGATCGACAGCGGTCCGGCCCACAGTTCCACCGGCGAACCGGAGATGTTGATGCTGATCACGTCCTGCGTCTGGCGGGTCCGCTGGCGGGGTCCGTTCTCCGGCATGATATAGGCGAGCGCAGCCGCCGACGGGTTGCCGCCGAAGATGTTGAGCGGCTGGCATCCGTTCGCCCGCGCCGCGGCGCTGGCGCACACCACCGCGCCGTTCAGCGTGGTTGCGTTGATCGCGTCGTTGAAGCGGTTGGTGAGCAGGATGTTCGACACATCGATGTCGGTATAGTTCGTGCCGCGCTCATAATAATTGTCGTACGACCATTCGGTGCCCAGGAAGTCGAACTGACCCTTGGCGCCGATCACCGCGCGATACTGGCGGCGGTCGGTGTTGACCTGCGTGTTGCCCAGCGCGGCGTTGCTGGTGCCATAGCCGAAGCTGGTGATGCCCGCCGTCGCGCAGGCCGCCTTGATCGACGCCGGCACGAACGGATTGGCGCACTGGATCGTCAGGCCCGGCTTGTTCATGCCGCCCACCGGCTGGTTCTGCGTCTTCACCTGGCCGAAGTTGAAGGTGAAGTAGAGTTCGTCATTATCGGCAAAGTCGAAGCCGAGGCGTGCATAAGTGTTGATGCGTTCGATGGACGACTGGAGCGAACGGCCCGCATCGACATTGCCCGACAGGTCTCCGCCAAGGCAGAAGCCGGGGAAGCAGCCGCGCACATTGGTCGTGCCGTCACGCGCGGGGACGCCGTTCGATCCATAGTTGAACTGGAACGGGTTGCCGTTCTGGTCGAACGCCGTGCCCTGCAGCGGGCCGGAGGTGATGAGGCCATATTTGGTGTAGTTATAGGCCTGCGCATAATCGCGCAGCACATAGCGCGGCGATCCGTCATTGATGACGCCACGGTCGATCAGGCTGGTCTGTTTGAACCAGTCGCGGCCGCCGGCCAGGCCGATGCCCCAGTCGCCACCGCCCACGCCGTCTTCATTGGCATATTCGCCGCTGACGACCAGATGCGCGCGATCGTCCAGGAAGCTGGTGCCGGCCGCAAGCTGGACGAGCACCTGTTCATTGTCGTCATATTTGCTGATGCCGCCCTGGATATTGCCCTTCAGCCCCTTGAAGCGGGTGTCGGTGATGAAGTTGACGACGCCGCCCACGGCGTCCGATCCGTAGGAGGCCGACGCACCGCCATTCACCACGTCGACGCGCTGGATCAGCAATTGCGGGAACAGGCTGACGTCGGGAACGCCGGTCACGTTCGCGCCGACAACCCGCTGGCCATCGATCAGCGTCAGGGTACGGATCGCGCCCACGCCGCGCAGCGAGAAGGAACTGAGGCCCTGCTGGCCGCTTGAGGTGCTGAAGGTGTTGACCGTGGTGCCGCTTGAGCCCTGAAGCGACGGCAACTGGGCAATGGTGGTGAAGATGTTGGGCTGCGCATTGGCCTGGATCGACGTTTCATCGATCACGGTCGTGGGCGTCGGCGCAGTATAGCCGCTGGCCTTGATGCGCGATCCGGTGACCACGATGTCCGAAGTGCTGGCGCGCTCTTCGCCATTCTGGGGCGCCGAAGCCTGGCTCGCCGCCTGTGCGAAAGCGGGCGCATGGACAAGGCCGATGCCGAGCGCGGCCATGCTTGCCATGGCGCAACCCGCGCGCATCAAACGGCGTTGAAACTGGAAATCCGACATCCTGCTCTCCCCAATAAAATGATGCTTTGCATCTGAATGCGGGGCTGTCGCCCCGGCCGCGCGCCTTCACCGTCAAACGATAACAAGGAATCGACTGATTTTTAGTTAGCGCTAACAATGCCTATTGATTGGAGGAGGATTATTGTCAATACTCATACAAGATTATCGGGAGGGGATGTTGCTTTCGAACCACAAATGCCGCCGCCATGCCAAGTCCGTGGAGGACGGCGGCCCGGCTCCCATCGCCCGAAAACCCAGGCGATTTCGCGGCTCGCGCTGGGGCAGGCCGCCATGTTGACGCTGGTCGGCAAGTTCCGCTGGACGATCATCGGCCTGTTTGTGGGCGCGATGGTCATCAATTATCTGTCGCGTTCCGTGCTGGGCGTTGCCGCGCCCGTGATCCTTGCCGAACAGAAGATCAGCAACGTCGAATATGGCTGGATAACCGGCGCCTTCCAACTGGGCGTGATGCTCCAGCCGGCGGCCGGCTATTTCCTCGACAGCGTAGGGCTGCGCATTGGCTTCGCCATATGCGTCGCGGTCTGGTCGCTGGTCACCATGGCGCATGGCCTTGTGAATGGCTGGTTCGGATTCGCCGCGCTGCGCGGGCTGCTCGGCCTGGCGGAAGGATCGGCCCAGCCCGCCGGCCAGCAGCTGGTGGCGGAATGGTTCCCCTCCAGGGAACGCGGCATCGCGGGCGGCATCTACAATATCGGCGCTTCCTTCGGCGCGGTCTTCGCCCCGCCGCTCGTCGCCTGGGCCGTCATGGTGCATAGCTGGCGGCTGGCCTTCGTCGTGGCGGGGGGCATAGGCCTCATCTGGTCGGTCCTCTGGTTCCTCCATTACAACAGCCCGATGCGGCACCGGCGGCTGAGTCAAGCGGAGCGCGACTATATCCTGAACAACCAGGAACAGCGCCTGGCCGCTCGCGCCGAAAAACCCGCTGTGCTCGCCCTTGCGCGGCGGCGCGACCTTTGGGGCATAGCGCTTCCCCGCCTGCTGGCCGATCCGGTCTGGGGCATGCTGTCCTTCTGGATGCCGCTCTACCTCGCGCGCGTGCGCGGCTTCGATCTTGGGCAAATCGCGCTGTTCGCCTGGCTGCCCTTCCTGGCCGCCGACCTTGGATGCCTGTTCGGCCCGGCCGTCGTCGCCTTCCTCCAGCGCAGGGGGATCGACCTTGTCGATGCGCGGCGCTGGGCCTTCACGCTTGGCGCCCTGTTGATGACCGGCATGGCCTTTGTCGGCTTTGCCACCAATCCCTATGCGGCGATCGCCCTGCTCTGCCTCGGCGGCTTCGCCCATCAGACCCTGTCGGTGACGGTCATCACCCTGGCGTCCGACCTGTTCGCCAGGAATGAGGTGGCGACCGCCGCCGGCATGGCGGGCCTGGCCGGGAATCTGGGGGTGCTGGTCTTTTCCCTTTCCCTTGGGCAGATGGTCGACCAGGTCGGCTATGAGCCCTTTTTCATCCTGCTCGGCGTGCTCGACCTGGTCGGCGCCGTCATTTTGTGGACGCTGGTGCGCAAGCCTCGATGACAAACATTTCCAACCCCATTTTGCGGGGCTTCAATCCTGATCCGTCGATCGTGCGCGTGGGCGACGATTTCTACATCGCGACATCCACCTTCGAATGGTATCCGGGCGTGCAGATCCACCACAGCCGCGACCTGGTGAACTGGCGGCTCGTCGCCCGCCCGCTCGACCGCGCGGGGCAGCTCGACATGCGCGGCGATCCCGACGGCTGCGGCGTATGGGCCCCGGACCTCAGCCATGCGGACGGCCGCTTCTGGCTGGTCTTCACGGACGTCAAGCGTTACGGCGCCACCACCGTCCAGGGGGCGAAGGGCATGTCGTTGCGCGACTTCCCCAATTATGTCGTCACCTGCGAAACGGTCGACGGCATATGGTCGAACGCGGTGCACCTCAACAGCAGCGGTTTCGACCCGGCGCTATTCCATGACGATGACGGGCGCAGCTGGATGCTCAACATGCTGTGGGACCACCGGCCCGGCCATGGCCGGTTCGCCGGCATACAAGCGCAGGAACTGGACCGCGCGACGCTGAAGCTGGTCGGCGAACCGACGCTGATCTTCAGGGGCACGGAGCGCGGCTTTACCGAAGGGCCGCATCTCTACAAGCATGGCGGCTTCTATCATCTGCTGGTCGCCGAAGGGGGCACGGGCTGGGATCATGCCGTCGTCATGGCGCGCGCGCCCGACCTGCTCGGCCCCTATGAAGTGCATCCGGATGGAGCCATATTGACCAGCGCGGGCCGCAAGGACCTGCCCATCGCCCGCGCCGGCCACGGCGATCTGGTGGAACTGGCGGATGGCAGCACCTGGCTGGCCTATCTGTGCGGCCGTCCGCTGCCGGGGCGCGAACGCTGCATCATGGGCCGCGAAACCGCGATACAACCGATGCTGTGGGGCGAGGATGGCTGGCTGCGCACCGTCAACGGGGACGCGCGGCCCGACGGGACGCCGCCTGCGCCGGACCTGCCGCCCGCCCCTTGGGACATCGAACGCTGGGACGGCCGCTTCGACCTTCCCCAACTGCCGCGGGACCTGCAATGGCTGCGCAGCCCCGCCCCGGAACGGCTGTTCAGCCTGACGGCCCGGCCCGGCTTCCTGCGTCTTTACGGGCGTGAAACGGTCGGCAGCCTGTTCGAGCAGGCGCTGGTGGCGCGGCGGCAGACCGCCTTCCGCTTCACCGCGACGACCTCGCTCTCCTTCGAGCCCCGCAGCTTCCAGCAGGCGGCGGGCCTCATCTATTATTATAACAGCACCAAATTCTATTATCTATGCGTCAGCGCCGAGGAAGGCCGGCGGCAGCTCCAGATCCTCTCCGCTTCGCCCGAAAATCCGGAGGGCAACAGATTCGACATCGTCGCCGACCGGCTGCCCGACGGCGCGATCGATCTGCGCGCCGCCGTGGATGGCGACCGGCTGCGCTTCGCCTGGCGAGCCGATGGGGAAGACTGGCACATCCTTCCGGATGTCCACGACGCCAGCATCCTGTCGGACGAAGTCACCCACCCCGGCCTGCCCAACTTCACCGGCGCCTTCATCGGCATGGCCTGCCAGGACCTGTCGGGCCAGGCCCATCCGGCGGATTTCGCCAGCTTCGTCTATGTGGAGGAAGAGTTCGGCGCTCCGGTGGACTGACGCTGCACGATCCGATGCTCCAGAATCCTCTCGCGGGGAACGCGGGAACGGCGGGCGCCCGCCGCGATCTGAGCCACCAGCAGGTTAAGGGCCTCCGCCGCCAGATCCCGCACCGGCTGGTGCACGGTCGTCAGCGGCGGCCACAGCGTCTGGGCGGCTGTGGTATCGTCAAACCCCACGACGGTCAGTTCCGCCGGAACGTCCAGATGGCGCCGGTGCGCCACGGACACGACGGCCGCCGCCATGTCGTCATTGCTCGCGAAGATCGCCGTGGGCGGACTGGCCGCGCCCAGCAACTGCTCGGCAGCGGCGAGGCCGGACATATAGGTGAAATCGCCCTGCGCGACCTGCACCTCCACCCCGCCCCGTTCCCGGACAGCGGCGTAGAAGCCAGCCATGCGTTCGGCGCTTGCCGCCTGATCGGGATTGCCAAGGATGAACCCCAGTCGGCGATGCCCCATGTCCAGCAGCAACCCGGTCATCTGATAGGCCGCGGCCCGATCGTCGATGCGCACGCAAATCGTATCGGGGGACTGATATGCGCCCACCGCCGCCATGACGCAGCCCCTGGCCCGCAGGACGCGAAGCACATCCGGCGCTTCGCCCAGCGGCGGAGCGAGCAGCACGCCGCTGATCCCCGATTCGATCCAGTCTTCCAGCGCGGCGGCGGACGGAGCGCGCCCCCCTTCCCCCTTCAGCAGCACGAGCCGCGCGCTGCAGGCGGACGCTTCCTCGAACACCCCTGTCAGAAATTCGCTCATGAACGCGGCGCTGGGATTGGAATAGATCACGCCGATGCGCAGTTCGCTGGACGTCACCAGGCTGCGGGCCGCGACGTTCGGCGTGTAAGCCAACGCCTTGATCGCCTCCTCCACCACCGCGCGCGCCTGTGCGCTCACGCCCGCGCGCCCATTGATGACGCGCGACACCGTCATGGACGACACGCCCGCCCGCGCCGCCACATCGACGATCGTCGCCCCGCGCGCCGGACGCTCCGGTTTCGCCATGCCCACCCCATGTCTTCGACAAACCCAAAACGGTGATCTAAGCCAAGGATCGCCTGCGGCAAAGGGGCAAAGAGGACATGGATCGGCGGAGATGCCGGAGCCCGGCGAGAGGCGTTCGCCGGGTCATCCCCCGGCGGGCGACGGCGCATAAAATATTTGTGTGAGTTATTGACCAGCCCTCTGGATCGTATAGGATTTTAGCGCCGGTCGATCCTGGACGCCGGCATCATAATCGACAAGGGGATGCTGGATGACCGAGCGGGCCATGCTTTTCGATCGACGTCAGGCGCTGTTGGCGTCGTCCCTGGGCAGTGCGGCGGCGCTGCTGGGTGGCGAAGCAGCGGCCGCTCCGCGCTCGACCGCCATTTCGGGCGGTGCGGGAACCTGCACCACGCCGCGCAACGCCATTGCGAGGACGCGCTATGGCCCGGTGCGCGGCTATGTCGCCGGGGACGTCTTCACCTTCAAGGGCATACCCTATGGCGACGATACGGGGGGAGAGAACCGCTGGCTTCCCGCCAGGCCCCCCAAGCCCTGGGCCGATCCCTATCCCGCGCTCGCCTATGGGGCGAACTGCCCGCAGACGCTGCACAGTTTTCGCGCGAAGGAACACACCTTCCTCCAGCAATGGACCGACGGCTTCCTTGGCGAGGACATGCTGAAGCTCAACATATGGACGCCCTCGCTATCGGGCAATCGCCCTGTCATGGTCTATTTCCACGGCGGCGGCTTCGCCTTCGGCTCCTCCTACGAACTCGCCTCTCACGACGGCGCGCAGATGGCGCGGCATCATGACGTGGTGCAGGTGTCGATCAACCACCGCCTCAACGTGCTGGGCTTTCTGGACCTGACCGAGGTGGGCGGCGCGCCCTATGAGGAATCGGTCAATGTCAGCATGACCGACTGCATCGCGGCGCTACGCTGGGTGCAGGAAAATATCGCGGCCTTCGGCGGCAATCCGGACCGGATCATGATCTATGGCCAGTCGGGCGGCGCATCCAAGGTGACGACGCTGATGGGCATGCCGTCGGGCAAGGGTCTCATCCATCGCGCGGCGGCGCAATCGGGCGGCGGCGGCAATATTCCGACGCTGGAGCAATCGCGCGATTTCTCGCGCCGGGTCGTCAAGGAACTGGGTATCGGCGCGCGGGACATCGGCGCGCTGCAAAGGATGGACTGGGCGACGCTTTTCGCCGCGGGCAACAAGGTGGCCGAGCAGGTCAACGGCCCGCGCGGGGTGGGCGGCCCCTCCACCACTCCGCGCGTGGGCTGGAATCCGACAATGGACGGCCGGGTCATCACGGTGCGGTCCTTCTTCGACGTGGCGCCCGATGTTTCCCGCGACGTGCCGATGCTGATCGGCAACACCAGCGAAGAGGGAATGCGGTTCGGCCAGAATCCCGGCGAGGCGGAATGGCGCGCCGACCTCAGCCAACGCTATGGCGCACGGAAGGCGGACGCGCTTATCGCCCAGATGAAGCGGGACCACCCCGAAAAGGCGATCCGCACCCTCTCCTACGGCGTGGACTCCCTGGGCTACCGCAATCGCATCCAGACCATGGTTGGCCTGCGCGACAAGCAGCCGGGCGCCGCGCCGATGTACCAATATCTCTTCCAGTGGCAGTCGCCCCAGCTGGACGGAGTCGCTGGCGCATGGCACACCGCCGACCTCGCCTTCGTGTTCGACAATACAGCGCTGTGCGATCAGGGCACCGGCAATACGCCCGAAGCGCGGAAGCTGGCCCGCACCATGGCGACGGCCTGGGCCAATTTCGCCCGCACCGGCAATCCCAGCCAGCCGGGCCTGAACTGGACGCCGACCGACGCGACGCGGTGCGCGACCATGGTCTTCGACAATCAATGCCGCATGGTCGACGATCCGCAGGGCGCGGCGCGCCGCATTATCCTGAGCTGAACATCAAAAGGACTGTCCATCCATGCGCCGGTCGCTGCTTCCCTTCCTCACCCTTGCCGCCATTGCCGCGCCTGCCCTGTCGCAAGACGCGGCGCCGGGGTCCAATCCCATCATCCGCGACAAGTTCACCGCCGATCCCGCGCCGATGGTCGATGGCGACCGCCTCTACCTCTATGTCGGCCATGACGAGGCGCAGCGGGACGAGATGTTCAACATGAAGGAATGGCTGGTCTATTCCACCACGGACATGCGGCACTGGACCGATCATGGCCCGATCATGAAGGTGTCCGACTTCAAATGGGCGAAGAAGGATGCATGGGCGTCGCAGACCATCCGAAAGAACGGCCGCTACTGGTTCTACGCCGCGGTCGAGCATGACAACACGCATCCGGGCAAGGCGATCGCCGTCGCCGTTTCGGACAGGCCGACCGGCCCGTTCGTCGATGCGAAGGGCTCGGCGCTGATCACCAACCAGATGACGCCAAAGGGCACCCATAGTTGGGAAGACATCGATCCCACAGTCTTCACGGACGACGATGGCACGAGCTGGATCGCCTGGGGCAATCGTCAGGCCTATATCGCGAAGTTGAAGTCCAACATGATCGAGCTGGACGGACCCATCAGGGAGATCACTCCGCCCCTTTTCGAGGAAGGCCCCTGGCTGCACAAGCGCGGCAGATTCTATTATCTGACCTACGCCTCCCTCGACAGGGCGACGCATCGGGACGAGCGCATATCCTATGCGACCGCAACGTCCCTCGACGGCCCCTGGACCTATCGCGGCGAACTCACCGGCTCTGGCAAGTACAGCTTCACCATCCATCCGGGCATCGCCGAATTTAAGGGCAACTGGTATATTTTCCTGCACAACGCCACGCTTGCGATCGGCGATCTGAACGGCGCTATCGGCCGGCGGGCCGTCACCGTCGAGCGGCTGGAATATAATCCTGACGGCACCCTGAAACCGGTGGTGCAGACCGAGGCCGGAGTAACGGCGCGCCCTGCGCGGAACTGAGCATCCCGCTCGACACATATGATTGGTAGCGCTATCACTAAGCGAGCCGCACGGGATGGTCGGCACTTCCAGGAGAGATTGATCGTGACGCACCGGACCTTAGGCCTTTTACCCCTTCCTTCTGCGCTGCTGTCCTTTTCCCTGCTCATGCTGGGCGCCGCCACCGCCGAGGCGGCGCCCGCCCGGTTCGATCGCTTTGCCTATGAAGGAAAGTCGATCGAGAAGATCGCGGTCAAGCCGGGTGAATATCGCAATCCGATCCTGACCGGCTATTATCCCGATCCATCGGTCATGCGCGTGGGGGACGACTATTATCTCGTCAACTCCTCCTTCGCCCATTATCCGGGCCTGCCGATCTTCAGGTCGAAAGACCTCGTCAACTGGACGCAGATCGGCAATGCGATCGACCGGCCGGAACAGCTCGACTTCAACGGCCGCCGCATTTCGCAGGCCGTATTCGCGCCGGCCATCAGCTGGCACGAGGGCACTTTCTACATCGTCAACACCTGCGTCGAATGCAGGGGCAATTTCATCATCACGGCGAAAGACCCTGCCGGCCCCTGGTCAAACCCCATATGGCTGCCGTTCGAAGGGATCGACCCCTCCATCTACTGGGAGGGGGACAAGGCCTATATCGTCAACAACCGCGCGCCCAACGAACCGCCCCGCTATGACGGGCACCGCGCCATCTGGATTCAGGAATATGACTGGCGCGCCGGCAAGATGGTCGGGGAAAGCACGCAACTCATCAACGGCGGCGTCGACATCAGCAAAAAGCCGGTCTGGATCGAAGGGCCGCATATCTTCAGGAAGGACGGCTATTATTATCTGACCGCGGCCGAAGGCGGCACCAGCGTCAACCATTCGCAGGTCGTGTTCCGTTCGAAGGATCTGCGCGGCCCCTACACGCCCTATGAGGGGAACCCGATCCTCACCCAGCGCGATCTTGACCCCGCGCGGTCGAACTTCATCGGATCGGCCGGTCACGCCCAACTGGTGGAGACGCAGAGGGGCGACTGGTGGGCGACCTTCCTGGCCGTGCGTCCCTATGATGGCGACGACCATTACAATATCGGCCGCGAAACCTTCCTGCTGCCGGTAACATGGAAGGACGGCTGGCCGATCATCCTGCCGCGCGGTCAGGCGATCCCCCATGCGGCGAAGCGCCCCGACCTTCCGCCGCAGCCCAGGCCGGCGATCCCGACGAGCGGCGACTTTTCCTATGTCGAGGATTTCAACGGCACGCGCCTGCCCATGCAGTGGATCGGCATTCGCACCCCGCACAAGCCCTTCTACCGGATCAGGGACGGCGCGCTGGAACTGGAGAGCGGGGCGGCCATCGGGGACCTGAACGGCGTCCCTGCCTTCATCGGGCGGCGGCAGCAGCATGCCAATGCCACCTTCTCCACCACGCTGCGCTACACGCCGGTCAAGGACGGCGACCGCGCCGGGCTGGCCGCCGTGCAGAGCGACCGCAGCAACCTCTTCTTCGGCCTGACCCGCATCGCCGGCCAGCCCGTCGTCGCGCTCTACACCCGCGATGCGGCGGACGCCGACACGCTGGTCGCCTATGCCCCCGTCGCCACGAACGGACCCGTGACCCTGACCATGCGCGTGACCGGCGGGACGGTGGCGTTCGACTATGGCGCCGGCGGCAAGACCCGGACGCTGAAGCAGGGGGTGGACGCCACGCTGCTCAGCACCCGGAAGGCCGGGGGCTTCGTGGGCACGGTCGTCGGCCCCTATCACTACACACCCGCCCCATGAGGAAGCGCGCCATGCTCCGCCCGGTCGCCGTCGCGCTGACCGCCAGCCTCTCCCTTGCCGCGCCCGCGCAGGTCTGGCGCGCCGATCAGGGCGACGGCACATATCGCAATCCCGTCCTCTTCGCCGACTATCCCGATCCCGACATCATCCGCGTTGGCGAGGATTTCTATTTCGTCTCCACGACCTTCGCAAACTCCCCCGGCGTCACCATCCTTCACTCGAAGGATCTGGTGAACTGGCGGATCGTCAGCCATGTGGTTGACCGGCTCGATGGCGACCCGCGCTATGACCTGAAGGACGGCGGCGACTATCGCCATGGTTTCTATGCCGCCAGCCTGCGCCGCCACAATGGCATGTTCTATCTGGCGGTCACGCCGGTCGGTCACAGGACGCGCATCTATCGATCGTCGACGATCGAAGGTCCGTGGACGTATCGGGAGATCGACCGGGAAGCCTTCGACCCCGCGCTGTTCATCGATGCCGACGGAACGGCCTATCTCGGCACCTCGATCGGCAGCGACGGCACGGTGACGCTGTTGACGCTCAACAAGGATTTGAGCGCCGTCACCGCCGCGAAGGTCACCTATTACAATAAGGGCGCAGAAGGATCGAAGATCATCCGCCACAATGGCTGGTACTATCTGTTCAATGCCATTCCCGGCAAGCTGGCGATGACCGTCTCCCGCTCGCGCAGCCTGTGGGGACCGTGGGAAACCAAACCATCGATCGACGACAGGACCGGCGGTCATCAGGGCGCGATCGTGGATATGCCCGACGGGAGATGGTACGGCTTCGTCATGGTGGATGCCGGCGCGATCGGGCGCATGACCAACATCAGCCCGATCTTCTGGAAGGACGACTGGCCCTGGTGGGGCACGCCCGACAGGCCCGATCACGTTCCCGAACGATCGCCCAAGCCGATCAAGGGCCATGCCTTTGCCGAACCGCCCGCCTCGGACGATTTCTCCGCATCGAAGCTCGGGCTGCAATGGCAGTGGAATCATAATCCTGACGACAGCAAATGGTCGCTGACGCAGCGCCCCGGCTTCCTCCGCCTCCACGCCACGCAGGCCGACGGCATCTGGACCGCGCGCAACACGCTGACGCAGAAGGCGCAGGGGCCAAGGATGCGCGCCGTGACGAAGCTCGACACGACGGGCATCAGGCCGGGCGACATTTGCGGCCTTGGCAGCTTCGGCAAATATAGCGCCCAACTCTCGGTCGTCGGCGGCGCAGGGGGTGCGAAGGCGCTGCGCATGATGCTGACCGAAAGCACCATGGACGGGCCGAAGACAGAGGTGCGCGTCCCGTCCCTGTCCATCGCCGGCCGCACGCTCTGGCTGCGCACCGACATGGATTTCGACGCGAAGCTGGGCCGTGTCGCCTACAGCCTCGACAACCGGAAATGGGCGGAGGTGGGCGGCAGCTTCCCGCTCGCCTTCGACTGGCGCACCGGCACCTTCCAGGGGCAGCAGATCGCGCTTTCCTGCTACAATCCCGCGCCGGCCGGCGGCTATCTCGATGTCGACAGCTTCACCCTCATGCCGCTTCCGCAGGGCGTGCGTCCATGAGCCTCAGCCGCCGTGAAACCATGATGGCGATGGCCGCGGGCACCGCCGCGCTCGCCGCCGCCCGGCCGGCAGACGCCGCACCTGGAGCGCAGCATCCGCTGACGCTCTGGTATCGGCAGCCCGCCGCGACGTGGACGGAAGCGCTCCCGATCGGGAACGGACGCCTTGGCGCGATGGTGTTCGGCGGGGTGGCGCGGGAAAGGCTGCAACTCAACGAAGGCACGCTCTGGGCCGGCCAGCCCTATGATCCGGTCAATCCGGAGGCGAAGGCGAACCTGCCCCAGGTGCGCGAACTCATTTTCGCGGGCAGGATCGCGGAGGCCGAAGCGCTGGCCAACAAGACGCTGATGGCAAAGCCGCTGGCGCAAATGCCCTATCAGACGCTGGGCGACCTGATCCTCGATTTTCCGGACGTCGGGCAGGCGGCCGCCTATCACCGCGAACTCGATCTGGACAGCGCGATGGCAACCACCCGCTTCACCGCCGGCGGCGCCGCCCATGTCCGTCAGGTGGTCGCCTCCCCCGCCGACAATCTGATTGCCGTCCGCCTCTCCTCGACCGGCAGGCTCGACATCGATATTTCCCTCCGCTCCTCCCAGAGCGGCGTTCAGGTCGCTGCGGACGGCGCCGCCGGCCTGCTGCTCACCGGCCGCAACGGCGCGTCCAAGGGGATGGAGGGCAAGCTCCGCTTCGCCGCCCGCCTGACCGCCCGCGTGGAGGACGGCAGCGCCACCCACGGCGCAGACGGCCGCCTCAGCATCCGGGGCGCGAAGTCGGTCACTCTGTTCCTCGCCATGGCGACCAGCTTCAGGCGGTTCGACGATGTCGGCGGCGATCCCGTCGCCGGCACCGCCGCGACGCTTGGCCGTGCGCAAGACCGCCCCTTCGCGACCATCGCCGCGGATGCCGCCGCCGCGCACCGGCGGCTGTTCCGCCGCGTCAGCCTGGACCTTGGCACGTCGCCGGCCGCCCAGCTTCCGACCGACCAGCGCATCGCCGCATCGCAGACCAGCGACGATCCCGCGCTCGCCGCGCTCTATTTCCACTATGCCCGCTACCTGCTGATCTGTTCGTCGCGCCCCGGCGGTCAGCCCGCAAACCTGCAGGGGCTCTGGAACGACAGCCTCAATCCTCCCTGGGGCTCCAAATATACGATCAACATCAATACCGAGATGAATTACTGGCCAGCCGAGCCGGTCGCGCTCGGCGAATGTGTCGAGCCGCTGGTGGAGATGGTGCGCGAACTCGCCGTCACGGGCGCGCGCACCGCCCGGACCATGTATGGCGCGCGCGGCTGGGTGGCGCATCACAATACGGACCTCTGGCGCGCCACCGCGCCGATCGACGGTGCGCAGTTCGGCCTGTGGCCGACCGGCGGGGCGTGGCTCTGCGTCCATTTGTGGGATCATTATGACTATGGCCGCGATCGCGCCTATCTTGCGTCCATCTACCCGTTGCTGACGGGCGCGGCGCGCTTCTTCCTCGACACGCTCCAGCGCGATCCGGCGACCGGCTTCCTCGTCACCAATCCGTCGATGAGCCCCGAAAACCCGCACGGCCACGGCGGCACCGTCTGCGCCGGGCCGACGATGGACATGGCGATCCTGCGCGACCTCTTCTCCCGGACGATGGAGGCCGCGAAGATCCTCGGCCAGGACGCCGCCCTTGTCAGCGAAATGCAGGCCGCGCACGACGGGCTCGCCCCCTACAGGATCGGGCGGCGGGGCCAGCTCCAGGAGTGGCAGCAGGATTGGGACGCCGACGCGCCCGAACAGAATCACCGCCACGTCTCTCATCTTTACGGCCTGCACCCCTCGCGCCAGATCACGCCGGACGGCACCCCCGCGCTCGCCGCCGCCGCGCGCCGCACGCTGGAAATCCGCGGCGACCGCGCGACCGGCTGGGCGACCGCCTGGCGCATCAACCTCTGGGCGCGCCTGCGCGAGGGCGATCATGCGCATGAGATATTGCGCTTCCTGCTGGGGTCGGAGCGCACCTATCCCAATATGTTCGACGCCCACCCGCCATTCCAGATCGATGGCAATTTCGGCGGCGCGGCTGGGATCGTCGAAATGCTGATGGACAGCCATGGCGACGTCATCGACCTGCTGCCCGCGCTGCCCGCGGCCTGGCCCACCGGCGGCGTCACCGGCCTGCGGGCGCGGGGCCGCTGCGGCATCGATCTCCACTGGCGCGATGGGCGGCTGGACCGGGCCATCATGCGCCCCGAACTCAGCGGGCGCCGCACCATCCGCCTCGGGACGAAGAGCCGCCCCCTCACCTTCAAGGCCGGCCTGCCGGTCACATTGACGCTCAAGGATTTTGCATGACCCTGCGCCGTTTCCTCCTGCCGACCGTGGCGCTGTGCGCCGGCACCGCGCTTTCCGCGCAGTCGCCGGTGCAGACCGCTGACCCGCTCGCCCCCACCGGCCGCTGGTCCGCCTATCGGGCGGGCAGCGCGCAAGTGCCGCCCATGGGTTGGAACAGCTGGAACGCCTTCTTCACCCATGTGGACGAGGAAAAGCTGATGGGCTCGGCTGAACGTATCCGCGACACCGGCCTCGCGCAGAAGGGCTATCGTTACATCAACATCGACGATGGCTGGTGGATCAGGCGCCGGGTGAGCGACGGCAAGCTGATGATCCGCACCGACAAATTCCCCTCCGCGCGGGTCAAGGGTGATCCCAGCTTCCGCCCGCTAACCGACAGGCTGCACGCCATGGGGTTCAAGGCCGGCATCTATTCCGACCTCGGCCGCAATATCTGCTCGCAAGCCTATGCCGATGGCAGCGAGCAGCTTCCCGAGGGCAGCGTCGCAGAACGCGAAGTCGGCCTTTACGGCCATACCGACCAGGATATCCGCCTCTTCTTCGCCGACTGGGGCTTCGACGCGATCAAGGTCGACGGCTGCGGCATCCGCGCCTACGCCGCCGACGCCGAGCGGGTGAAGAGTGGGCAATATCGCGCCTTGGCGCCGCTGATCGACCAGCACAGCATCAGCCGATCGAACATCCCGGCGGTCAAGGCGCTGTTCGCCGACATCAACCAGTCGCTTGCCCGATATAATGCCGATGGCGACTATATGCTCTCGCTCTGCATCTGGGGCAGCGCCAATGTCCGGAGCTGGGGCAAGGATGTCGGTAACATCTCGCGCACCAGCGACGACATTTCGCCGGATTGGGGACGAATGCTCACCAATTACGACAGCGCCGCCCGCCGTGCCCTATACGCGCATCCGGGAAGCTGGAACGATCCCGACATGCTCTTCATCGGCAAGGGTGATTTCGATGCGAACCACCTGATCGAGGCGAAGTCGCATTTCTCCCTATGGGCGATGATGAACGCGCCGCTGCTGATCGGCGCGGACCTGCGCGTCACGCCGCAGCCGCTGATCGACATTTTCGGCAATGCCGACATCATCGCGCTCAACCAGGACCCGGCCGGCAATCAGGCGGTCATGGCTTTCGACGCGGACGGCTTCCAGATTCTCGTCAAGACGCTGGCCAACGGGGACAAGGCGGTCGCCCTCTTCAATCGCGGCCTTGCGCCGGTGGACGCGATCCTGACCGCCGATCACCTGAAGTTCCGCGCCGACCACCCGATCGCGCTCGCCAATCTCTGGACGGGGGAGAAGAGCAGCTTCACGCATGACATGAAGCTGCGCGTCGCTCCCCGCGAAACGGTCGTGTTCCGCGCAAGGGGCGACCGGACGCTGGCCGGCGGCCTCTACCTGTCCGAACAGCCCGGCATGGTGAATCCGGCGGCGGACGGCGTGGTGCAGCCCGAACCCGATCCCACCATCTATCGCTCGATCCCCAACTGGCGCGGCACGCGCGGGATCGGGGAGCGGCCGATGTATGCCGGCTGGGGCGGCGCGATGGCGGACTTCACCCCCTATAACCAGCCGCTCGTCATCGCGGGCAGAACCTATGGCTCGGGCATAGGCATTTTGGCCAACAGCCGGCTTGAAGTGCGCAACGCCGGCTTCGCCCGCTTTGCGGCGCAGGTCGGCGTGGACGACAGCGCGCTCGACGGGGATCAGGCGGTGCGCTTCTTCCTCTATGGCGACGGCAAGCCGCTCGCCAGCACGCCGCCGATGCGCCGGGGCGCGCCGGCCCAGGCGATCGCCGCGGATGTGAAGGGGATCAAGCTGCTGGAACTGGTCGCCCGCGCTGACGGCGCGAAGGGCAATGCCGTTCCGGTGAGCTGGGGGGACGCAGCGTTGCTGCGCTGATCCCCCCTCCACCCGTTACCGCGTGATCGGCAGCTCGAACGATCCGACCGGCAGCGGCGCTTCGTCATAGAGGTTGACGACCGGCGATTCCGCCCAGGCATAGCGCACGCGCGTCGCCGGCAGGCCGTCGCCCGCCAGCACGATGCGCGTGCCTTCCACCCGGCCGGGTACGAAACGGCAGCTTCCGGCCGCTGCTCCGCACAGTTCGAAGCCGATGGCCTGACTCGCGCTGCGCATATGCAGCCCGCCGGTCAGCCCGGTGAACTCGACCGCCGCGCCGCCGTCCGTCGTCGCCACCGCCCGCGCCGCTTGCGGGCCGGTGCGCGACACCGGATCGCCATAGGCGACGGCGCGCATCGCCCGTGCCAAGCGGCGGCCGACCTCCTGCTTTTCGCCCGGATGGATGTCGAACGGGTCGCCCAGGTCGATGGCCGTGGCGAGGCCGCCATGCGCATCCCGCGCCATCGCCTGATATTGCACCTGGCGCATCGCCGCCCAGCCGCTTTCCCCCGGCTGCGTCACCGGCGCGCCGTAAGCGGCAAGCTGGACCGCGACGAAAGCGAGGTCGGGCGAACCGAACTGCCGCCGCCAATCCTCCATCATCGCCTTCATGCGGTCGGCATAGCCGGGCAGGTCGACGTCCGATTCGCCCTGATACCAGGCGACGCCTTTCAACCCTATCGACCCCAGCGGCGCGATCATGCCGTTGTAGAGCGTGCCCGAACCGGTCGTGTCGCCCCACGGCACGCGCGGCGCGCCCGCCGGCGACCTGGCCGGCACCGCATAGCGCCAGCCGTCGCCCAGCGGCAGGTCCCCGCCCTGCCCCTGCCCAAGCCCCAGTTTCATGACGTCCGCCGGGCCGGACAAGCCGCCATTGGCATAGTTGTCCTGCACATTGACGATCAGCACATTGCGTCCCGGCTTCAGCACGCCGGGGGGCAGGTCGAACATGCTCGGCTGCCAGCTTCGGGCGCTCATCGCCACCGGCTTGCCATTGATCCACACCCGGCCGACATCGTCCAGCAGTCCGAGGGAGAGGGTGGCCGCCTGCTTCGCCTGCGCCGCCGTCAGTTCGATCTCCCTGCGGAACCAGACCATGCCATTATAGTCGGCCAGCGCGGGAACGCCCCATTGTTCCCAAGGGCCTATGCTGGGCACGTCCTGCCATGCGATGCTGCTGTCCGGCTGCCAGGGTTCCTTGCCGGCGGCATCCCCGGTTTCCTTGCGCCACCATTTTTCCCATTCGGCGCTGGCCGCCCGCTCCGCCGCAAAGGGATCGCGCCCATGCAGCGATACGAGCGCCGATTGCGCCGCCTGTCCGACCGCCGCCTGCGCCCGCGCGCCCATCCACGGGCTGATCCGCGATCCGCCCCAACTGCTGGCGATGGCGCCGATCGGCACGCCGGCCGTCTTCCGCAATTCCCGCGCCATATAATAGCAGGCGGCTGAGAAATCGGCCACGCTGTCCGGTCCGGCCGGGCGCCAGGACGGCGCCTGCCGGAAGTCGCGCAACGGATCGTCCGCCACAGCGCGCGGCACCAGCATCAGGCGCAATCGGTCATCGGCCGAAGCGCGGATCTGGCCCACCGCATCCTGCGCATTGCGGACCTCCAGCTCCATGTTCGACTGGCCCGAACAGAGGAAGACGTCGCCCACCGCCACATCCTGCGCGACCGCGCTGCCCGACGGAGCGCGGGCCTCCAGCGTCACCGGTCCTGCGGTGGCGAGCGGGCCGAACTGCGCCGCGAAACGGCCTTCGCCGTCGGCGCGGACCTGCCGGACCTCACCCGCCAGCGTGACCGAGACGGCTTCGCCGGGATCGGCCCTGCCCGTCACCGTCACCGGATGATCGCGCTGGATGACGGCATGATCGCCGAACATGGGGTCGAAGCGCGGCGCGGCCAACGCCGGAGCCGCGCTCAGCGCGACCAGACTGACGGTCGAACCCAAGTGCCAGATGATGTTGCGGGAAAACATAGGCCGTTCGCTCCTCCCTGTCCTGTCGGCCCTGTCCCGGGCCGTCACGCGCAGGGATAATCCATTTTCCTCCGGCGGCAACCGGATTTGTTATCGCTACCACCGAAAGGCGCCTATTTCGCCGTTCCGAAATCGAGATGGCTGGCGAAGAACGGGATCAGCTTGTCCTGAAAACGCCATGCGACCCGGTTCGTATGATCGCCGTCGTAGATTTCGAAGCTGTTGGCGATGCCATAGCGGTCGAGTGCTTCGTGAAGCGCCCGTGCGTCGTCCTTCAGCCCGTCCTTGTCGCCCACATCGATGGCAATCGCCCTGTAGCGGCGCAGATTGCCGATATATTGGTCGACGAAGGCCAGGGGCGCATTGGCCGCCCAGCGGGCGAGAACCTGCGGCTGCACCTGGCCGTCCTTGACCGGCAGGTCCAGATAGAGCGGCGGGTTCCCGGGATTGGGGGACCAGGCCGCGGCGGTCGCAAGCTGCGCCCTGAGGAAGAAAGGCAAGGCAGCCGAATCGGCAGGAGTCTTCACCGCCTCCAGCGCCTTCAACGCTGCCGCGTCCATCTGCCCGGCGCTGCGCGGGGACAGGCAACAGGGGCTCATCATGTAAAGGGCGCCGAACATGTCGGCATGCTTCATGCCGATGCGGCTGGTGCCGTAACCGCCCATGCTGTGCCCCGCCAGGCCGCGACTTTCGCGGCGGGGGATGGTGCGGTAATGGGTGTCGATATAATGGACCAGATCACGCGCTATGAAGGTTTCGAAGTCTCCCGTCGTCATCGATCCCGAATACATCGACCCATTATGGACAGTCTTCGAATCGGGCAACACCAGGATCATCTCCCGCGAGCCCTTCGCAAAGGCATTCTGCACAGTCGTCGGGACATGGATTTCCTTCGTCCATTGTTCCACCCCGATGGAATAACCGTGCAGCGCATAGATGACGGGATAGCGCCGGCCCGGTTCGCGGCCATAGCTGGGCGGCAACAGGACCAGGACGTCGCGGTCGGCCGCCTCCCCCTCCAGATTGCCTTCGATGGACGGCGCATGCACCTTGATCCGCTCCACGGTCACGGCTTTCGCGCCTGCCACCGCCGGCGGTCCGCCCGTCGCCACCTGCGTCCCGCCGGGCGCGGCGCTCATCGCCAATGCCGATCCGACCATCGCGGCCATGATCATCTTCTTCACATCATCCCCTTTCCATCGCATGTCATTTGTCTTCAAGCTCCTGTCTTCCAGGCTCAGGCGCCCCGCAGCATCCGCATGACCAATGTCCGGATACGGCCATAATTGCCCTTCGCCAGCGGCCCCAGGACGCCATGCCGCTCCTCCGGCAGATGCGCCAGCGGATGGCCGTTCGGCCGGAAGACGTAATGATCGAAATAGGCGCGCCACGCGGCGCGCTCACGCTCGGGCCGCTCGGCCAGGGCGATCATCGCCAGCAGCATCGCCGCATAGGGCGAATCGGGGCCCGCCGCGAACCCGTCCCACCAATAATTCACGAGGATGTTGACGTCGTCGAGCGCCTCTACCTGATGCCACCAGAGCTTGGGCAGATAGAGCGCGTCGCCCGGAGCGAGATCGACGACGAGGGCCCTTGCCCGCGCGGCCGCGAAACGGGGATAGGTCGCCGCTCCATCGGGTGCGCCCGCCGCCATGGAAACGGGCTGGCCGGACAGCGTATGGTCCACCGGTCCGACATAAAGATCCCCGATGGCGTCCGGCGGATAAAGGGTGAAGCGCCGCCGTCCCGCCACCACGCAGGCGAGATTGTCGTAACTGTCATAATGACAGGCGACCGTCGACCGGTTGCCGATCCAGAGGCGCGGATGAACGCCAGCGCCCACCAAATTGCAGGGATTCTCCTCGGCGAAACCGGGAAAATGGGAATCGGCGGGCAGCGATCCCAGATAGGCGGTTTCGCTCCCGCTTTCGGCATTGGCGGCGATCCGGCCCAGCGCATCGCCGATACTGGCCGTTTCCCGCGTGAAGTTGAAGCCGCCGGGGCCGTCGCCATAATGATAACGTCCGCCAAGCTCGGCGCCCGCGGTAAAATATTCGGCGCTCGAACTGGCGGCGAATCGGGCGACATAGTGCAGCGCCGCCGTCCCGCCCTGCCCGCCGGCCGCCACTGCCGGCCAGTTGTTGAACCGCCCGCGGATCGCCGCGGGTCGGCACAGGGCGGCGAATGCGCGCAGATCGTCAGCCGCCGTCATATCGGCCGCCGCGAACGCCTCGATCACGGGGCTGGCGTCGCCCATGTTCAGGCCGGCACCGCCAGCCGTTCATTGCGGCGGCGCGCCATCAGCGCGATGTGCCGGAGCGAGCCGATCATGGCATAGGCGCTTTGCATATGCCCCGCCCGGAACAGCTTGAGCACCGTCGCATCGTCCAGATCGCCAAGCGCATCCAGGCTGATCGTGTAGAGCCCGTCGAGTCGCAGCCTTTCCCCATCATCGAAGTTGAGAGAGATGTCGATCGGCTCGATCAGGCGATGGGCCAGCATCTCCGCGATGAAGGCGTCGGTATCCGCGGCCCCTGCCATCAGGCGGCCCAAGGCATTCTGCACGGCCTTCAGCGATGCCGTGGGCGCGCCCTGCGCATCGAACAGCGATTCGCCCTCCCGCCCGGCAAAACGGTCATGGGCGGGATCGAAGGCGATGCTCTCCCCCAGAGCGAAGAAGCCCTCGCGATCCGCCTCCAGCGGCCGGAATGCCGGTCGGCCGTCGGGCGAATCGATCAGACATTCCCCTCTTTTGAAGCCCATCAGCGCCCCGGCATAGAAAGCGCCGGTTTCCGCATGTTTGGAAAACAACAGGGGACAGGCAGCGGCCGCAGCCGCAAATTCGCCGACCACGATGCGGACGAAGGGATCGCGTCCCTCGTTCGCGGGCCGCATCCGCAAGGTTGCGTGCAGTTCGCTGTTCAGCAGTTCCACCTCTTCCATATCCTCTCCCACCTTGTTGACGGCCGCTCGGCTTGCCGCTTCGGCCGGCTTTTTCCCCATGCGGAGGCTGCATCCTGGCGGATAATGATTACGCCTACAATTCCGCTTGATCGCGCGTTTAGATAGCGCTACCATTTTCAGCAGAAAAAAAGAAGGCCTGGGTGAGGATGATCAAATCCGCTTAGAAAAGCGGGACAAATCACCCTGATCAAGAAAACATGATCGCCGCAGCAATAGTGCCGCGGCGTTCGGGCGAGATATTGTCTGAACAAGGGGAGGATCATGACGTATAGAATGACCAAGGCCGAACCGGCGCGCGGCCGTGCCGCGCTTGCGGCGACGGCAAGCCTGCTGGTCCTGGCCATCGCCGTTCCGGCCACGGCCCAGGACGCCGCGCCGGCCAGCGATGCCGACATCATCGTCACCGGTATTCGCGGCTCATTGCAGCGCAATCTCGACATCAAGCGCGATTCTTCCGGCGTCGTCGACGTCATTTCTGCGGAAGACATCGGCAAGTTCCCGGATTCGAACGTCGCGGCGTCGCTCCAGCGCCTGCCGGGCGTATCGATCAATCGCGCCGGTTCGCGTGGCGAGCCGGACGGCATCACCGTTCGCGGTTTCGCCGGAGACTTCAACGAAACGCTGATCGACGGTCGCAGGATTTCGACGGCGACCGGTGGACGATCGGTCGACTTCACCACTGTCGGATCGGACTTCGTGGGCCAGCTGGCAGTCCTCAAGACGCCCGACGTTTCCTTGTCGAGCAGTTCGATCGGCGCAACCGTCAATATCTCCTACCCCAAGCCCTTCGATCACCCCGGCACCCGCGTCGCGATGAGCGCGGCCGGATCGGTCCAGGACGATGCCGGCAAGATCGTGCCGACGATCGGCGGCCTGTTCAGCACCACCTTTGCCGACGACACAATGGGCATCCTTGTCGACGCGGTCTATACCCGTCGCGATACCCAGGTGAACCGCGTCTATGTTTCGGGTTGGCAGGGCGGCCGGTTCGCGCCGTGCCAGCTTGCAGGCAGCACCGCCGCAAGCTGTTCCCCGACGTCGGATACTGAATCCGCCGCCTGGGCGACCCCGACCAACCGGCAGAATGTCGTCGGCTGGTATCAGCAGCAATATGGCGCCGACCAGCGCTATACCAAGGATGAACGCATCGACGGCCGCATCGCCTTCCAGTGGCAGCCTTCGGACGACGTGATGCTGACCATCGACGACAATTATTCGCGCCAGAAGATCGTGACCGACATTTCCGGTTTCGGCATGTGGTTCAACCAGGGCGACCTGCGCAATGTGGAGCAGGACGAGAACGGCACGACGATCAATTTCATCCAGGCGGGCACGCCGACCGACTTCACGGCCGGCCGCGACAGCCGTCTGCTGGAAACCAATCAGGTCGGCGTCAACCTGAAATGGGATGCGACCGACAATCTGAAGTTCGAAGCGGACGCCTCCTACGCCAAGAGCCGGCAGAACCCCGGAAACCGGATCGGCAGCGAGAATGGCGACATCGGCTATGGCGGCCTGCTCGGCACGGCGCTGGGCGTCCGCGTGACCGGCGACAGCAAGAACAGCTTCCCCGAACTGACGACCTATGGCCCGGCCGGCGATCAGTCGCGCTGGAGCGATCCCACCATCATCGGTTCGCACGTCACCGTTCGGTCAGTCCAGAAGAACTCCGATGAGATCAAGCAATTCCGTCTCGGCGGCACCTGGGAGGACGACAGCTTCCGCGTGAAGTTCGGCGGCCGCTATATGGAGGACCGCTTC
Organism: Sphingobium sp. RSMS; assembly: GCF_005406185.4. Classification (NCBI taxonomy): domain Bacteria; kingdom Pseudomonadati; phylum Pseudomonadota; class Alphaproteobacteria; order Sphingomonadales; family Sphingobiaceae; genus Sphingobium; species Sphingobium sp. RSMS. The sequence goes on from NZ_CM191258.1 coordinate 714,816, forward strand.
CGGCTGGAGAACCGCAACACCTTCGCCAATAATTTCTGGCAGGCCTATGCGGGCTACGGCACACCTTCGGGCCGGAATACGGGCGTGCCGATCCCGACCAGCCTTTATGGCCGTCCGATCAGCCTGAACAACTGGATTCCGGGCTTCTCCGGCAATCTGCCGCCGGAACTGCTGGCCTATGACCCGCGCGCCTATCAGGAATATCTGGAAGGGTTGGGCAATCCGCAGACGACGAACATCCCGGGCTTCAACTATGCCGATCCCACGGTCGGGCCGAATTTCACGGGAGCCTTCGACCTCGCGCTCGATCCCGGCAGCGTCCAGGACATCAGGGAACGAACCTGGTCCGCCTATGTCAGCGTGAATTTCGAACATGAGATTGCGGGGATGCCCTTCCGCTTCAATGCGGGGGTTCGCGAGGAGATCACCAACCTGACGTCCAGCGGCGTCGGTCGCCTGCCCATTGCCCTTACGGGCAGCGCCGCCGACCCGACGCTCCTCAACGTCACCTTCTCCGAAAGTCAGCCGATCTCGACGAAGAGCAGCTATTCCTATCTGCTTCCCAGTCTGGATATGAAGCTGGAGGTCACGGACAATTTCCACCTCCGCTTCGACGCATCGCGGACATTGACCCGTCCTTCGCTCAACACCCTGACGCCCGTTCTGAACGTCGGTGTGGGCCAGCGCGTCGGCGCGCTGACCGCGACCGGGGGCAATCCAAGATTGCAGCCTTTCCTCGCGGACAATTTCGACTTCGCGGCGGAATGGTATTATCAGCGCAACTCCTATGCGGCGGTGAACTTCTTCATCAAGGACGTGTCGAACTTCATCGTTGCCGGCACGCAGCGCCAGACCATCAACGGCGTGGTCGATCCGACGACGGGCCAGCCGGCCGTCTTCACCGTGTCGCAGCGGGTCAACGGCCCGTCCGCCACGATCAAGGGCGTGGAACTGGCATGGCAGCATGTCTTCGGCGACAGCGGCTTCGGCTTCAATGCCAACGCCACCTTCGTCGATACGAACAAGCCCTATGACAGGACCGACCTGTCGCAGAGCGGTTTCGCGGTGACCGGCCTTGCCAACAGCGCGAACTTCGTCGGCTTCTACGACAAGAACGGCTTCCAGATCCGTGCTGCCGTCAACTGGCGCGACAAATATCTGCAGGCCTTCGGCCAGGCGCAGAACAATTCGGCCTTCGGCGCCGAACCGACCTTCGTGAACGAGGCGTTGCAGGTCGACCTCAGCACCAGCTTCGACATCACGAAGCAACTGACCATCTTCGGCGAGGCGCTGAACCTCACCAACGAAACGGTCAGCACCCATGGCCGGTTCAGCAACCAGTTGCTTGACGTCTATGCCTATGGCCGGCGGTACACCGCAGGCGTTCGTTACCGCTTCTAACCTGTCTCGCCCTGGGGGGATGTCGGTTGACATCCCCTCCCTTTTTGGCGTTCCTTCCCGCTTTCCCTATCAAGGCTGTCGCCATGGTTCATCCCGTCCGCAACATCGTGATCGTCGGCGGCGGGACCGCCGGATGGCTGACCGCCGGCGTGATCGCCGCCCGCCATCGCAGCCGCATCGGCAACGGCTTCACCGTGACGCTGGTCGAATCCCCCAACACGCCGATCATCGGCGTGGGCGAAGGGACATGGCCGACGCTGCGCACCACCCTGTCGCGCATGGGCATTTCCGAAACCGACCTGTTCCGCGAATGCGACGCCGCCTTCAAGCAAGGGGCGCGCTTCGCCCGCTGGACGACGGGAACGCCTGACGACGGCTATTACCACCCCCTGATGCTGCCCCAGAATTTCGGGCAGGTGAACCTTGCCCCCCATTGGCTGGCGGGCGAGGGGGATGAAAGTTTCTGCGACAGCGTCTGTTCGCAGGGCCGCATCTGCGACGACGGCCTGGCGCCCAAGACCATCGCGACCGCCGAATATGACGCGCTGGCCAACTATGCCTATCATCTGGACGCGGGCAAGTTCGCGCCCTTCCTGCAACGCCATTGCTGCGAAAAGCTGGGCGTCCGTCATGTTCTGGCCGATGTGGAGCAGGTGCTGATGAAGGAGGATGGCGACATCCGCGCCATCCGCACCACCCAGGCCGGCGAGATCGAGGGCGACCTGTTCGTCGACTGCACCGGATTCAAGGCGCTGCTGATCGAAGGCGCGATGAAGGTGCCGTTCAGGGACTGCAACGACGTGCTGTTCTGCGACACCGCGCTCGCCATGCAGGTGCCCTATGAGCGGCCCGACAGCCCGATGGCGTCGCACACCATCTCCACCGCGCAGAGCGCGGGCTGGATCTGGGACATCGGCCTGCCGACCCGGCGCGGCATCGGCCATGTCTATTCCAGCAACCATATTTCCGACGAAGAGGCGGAACGGGAACTGCGCGCCTATATCGGTCCGCTGGCCGAGGGGCTGGGCGCGCGGAAAATCGCAATCCGGTCGGGCCATCGCGAAACCTTCTGGAAGGGCAATTGCGTCGCCGTGGGCCTGGCTGCGGGCTTCCTCGAACCGCTGGAGGCGTCGGCCATCGTCCTCATCGAACTGTCGGCCAAGATCATCGCCGAGCAGATGCCCGCCTGCCGCGAGGTGATGGACATCATCGCTTCGCGCTTCAACGCCACGACCCATTATCGCTGGGGGCGGATCATCGATTTCCTGAAGCTGCATTATGTGCTGACGAAGCGCACCGACAGCGATTTCTGGCGCGACAATGTTCGGGAGGAGACCATTCCCGATCGTCTGAAGGAACTGATGCTGCTCTGGCGTTACCAATCGCCCTGGTTCCTCGACGAGTTCGACCGGGTGGAGGAGGTCTTCCCGGCGGCGAGCTACCAATATGTGCTTTACGGCATGGGATTCCGGACAGAGGTCGACCGGCCCGCCCTGGCGCGCGACGCCCATCTGGCGGACCGCGCCCGGCGGGAAAATACCGCCATGACGGCGAAGCTGCGCGCCGGCCTGCCGCGCCATCGCGATCTGATCGACAAGATCGTGGCCCATGGACTGCAACCGGTCTGACGGCCATATAATTTGTCGTACAAGATTGCCTTCGCAAAATGGTAGCGCTATCGTTGCGGGAATAACCAGAGAGGATCAGCATGCCCATGAAGTTGCGCGCATTGGAAGCCCTGCCGCTCGCCGCCCTGTTGCTCGCCGCCGGATGCCAGCAGTCGCAGCCGGCGAACGAAGCCCAGCCGAAGGCCGAAGCGAAGCGCGACGCATCCGAATATCTGTCGCAGCCGCTGGTCACGGACATCTACACCGCCGACCCGTCCGCCCATGTGTGGAACGGGAAGATCTACGTCTATCCCAGCCACGACATCGACGGGCCGACGCCGGAGGACGATCTGGGCAGCCATTTCGAGATGCGGGACTATCGCATCCTGTCGATGGACAGGATCGGCGGCCCCGTGACGGTCGGCCCGGTGGCGCTGGATGTGAAGGACGTGCCTTGGGCCGACAAGCAGATGTGGGCGCCGGACGCTGCGTACAGGAACGGCACCTATTATCTCTACTTCCCGGCCAAGGACAAGGCGGGCGCCTTTCGCATCGGCGTCGCCACGTCGAAGGACCCGATGGGTCCGTTCAAGGCGCAGCCGCAGCCGATCAAGGGCAGCTATTCGATCGATCCCGCCGTCTTCACCGATGATGACGGATCGAGCTATATGTATTTCGGCGGCATCTGGGGCGGACAGCTTCAGCGCAATGTCGACGGCAAATATGATCCCGATGGGTCGAAGACCGATCTGGGACAGGACGACAAGCCCGCGCTGGCGCCGCGCGTCGCGAAGCTGACCGGCGACATGCTGGAATTCAGCGAAGCGCCCCGCGCGATCCAGATCCTGGACGACAAGGGCAAGCCGCTGCTGGGCGGCGACCATGACCGCCGTTTCTTCGAGGCGTCGTGGATGCACAAATATAAGGGCAAATATTATTTCAGCTATTCGACCGGGGACACCCATTATCTGGTCTATGCCATCGGCGATTCACCCTATGGCCCCTTCACCTACAAGGGCCGCATCCTGGAGCCTGTGGAAGGATGGACGACCCATCATTCCATCGTCGAATGGAACGGGAAATGGTGGCTGTTCTACGCCGACAGCCAGTTGTCGGGCCAGACCCGCCTGCGCAACGTGAAGGTGACCGAACTGCATTATAATCCCGACGGCACGATCCGGACCATCAATCCCTTCGTCGCCAAGGGGACGAAGGACGGCGCGGCCCATTGAGCGCGCCGGGCGCGGGGGAAGTGCCATCCCCCGCGCCCCACCGACCGGACGAGACATATCGAGTGACGCTGAAAACAGCGCGCTTCTTGGGGAGATAATCATGAAGACCGCTTTCGCCTTGCGCGCGGCCGGCGCGATATTGTGCCTCGCGACCCCGGCAACTGTCCATGCGCAGGCCACGGACATATGGGCGGAGGCCGACGGCAAGGCGCGGGAGATCGTCGACAGGCTGACGCTGGACGAGAAGGTCGGACAGCTTCTGAACGTCGCTCCCGCGATCCCGCGCCTCGGCATCCCGGCCTATAACTGGTGGACCGAATCCCTTCATGGCGCGATCGGGGCGGTGCCCACGACCAATTTTCCCGAACCTATCGGCCTTGCCGCCACATTCGACGCGCCGTTGATCAGGCAGGTCGCCGCCACCATCGGCACGGAGGTCCGGGCGCTGCATAGGCTGGGACGGCAGACCGGGCATCTCGGCCGGATCGGCACGGGCCTCGACACATGGTCGCCCAACATCAACATCTTCCGCGATCCGCGCTGGGGCCGGGGGCAGGAAACCTATGGCGAAGACCCCTATCTGACGGCACGGATCGGCGTCGCCTTCGTCCAGGGCATGCAGGGGGACGATCCGGACCTGCCTCTGGTCGTCGCCACGCCCAAGCATTTCGCGGTCCATAGCGGCCCCGAACCCAGCCGTCACACCGACAATATCTTCGCCACGCCGCACGATCTGGAGGACACCTACCTCCCCGCCTTCCGCGCCGCCATTGTCGAGGGCAAGGCCGGGTCGATCATGTGCGCCTATAACCGCGTCGACGGGCAACCGGCCTGCGGCAGTCATATGCTGTTGCAGGACTATCTACGCGGCGCATGGGGCTTCAAGGGCTATGTCGTGTCCGACTGCGACGCCGTGGTCGACATTTACGAGCATCACAAATATGCGCCCGACGCCGCCACCGGCGTTGCCGTCGCGCTGCGCTACGGGGTCGACAGCGAATGCAACAATGCGACGCTGGGCGGACGCACCGACCTTGGCGATCGATACAAGGAATCGCTGGCGCGGGGCCTTATCGGCATGGGCGACATCGACACCGCGCTCGTCCGGCTCTTTTCCGCGCGATACCGCAATGGCGACCTGCCGGGCCTGTCCTCCCGCAAGCCCAACGCGATCCCCCCGAGCGCGATCGGTACGCCGGATCATCAGGCGCTGGCGCTGAGCACCGCGGAAAAGAGCCTCGTGCTGCTCAAGAATGACGGCGTCCTGCCGCTGAAGCCCGGGACGAGAATCGCGCTGGCTGGGCCTTTGGCGGATGCGACCCGCGTACTGCGCGGCAATTATTCCTCGGCCAAGAGCGCTCCGCCCATTTCGGTCGCGGAGGGCCTGAAACAGGTCATGGGCGCGGACAGCGTGACGGTGATCCCCTTCAGTCCGTCGATCACGGACGGCGACCTCGTCCCCGGCACCGCGCTGCTGACGCCGGACGGCAAGCCGGGAATCAAGGCCGAATATTTCAACGCCACGGGCAAGGACCAGTTTGCAACCCGGCCGGTGCTGACGCGGACCGAAACCAGCATCGTATCGCGGGCGGCCGAGTTCAAACAGGTGTCGGACCAGCATCGGGTGTGCTGGAGCGGCTATCTGGTCGCACCGGAAACCGGCCTCTATCGGCTGGCGCTGACCGGAGTGAAGGGCGAGGTCTCGCTGAACGGCAAGCCCGTCGTCTCCGCCAGCGAATATTCGCGCTGGGCGGAACCGCTGAAGCTGGTCGAGGTGCGCATGACCAGGGGCGAGCGCTACGCCATCCGCCTGCAGGGCGAGAGCGGCGTCGCCGCCAGCCCGGCGATCTTCTGGAAGCGCGTTACCGACGATCTCGACCGTGATCTGACAGCGGGCGCGAAGGATGCCGATGTCGTCGTCGCCGTGGTCGGCCTGACCTCCGACCTGGAGGGCGAGGAGATGCCCGTCAAGGTGGAGGGTTTCGACGGCGGCGACAAGACGACGCTGGACCTGCCCGCCGACCAGCGCGCCTTCCTGGAAAAGGCCAGGGCGCTGGGCAAGCCGCTGGTCGTCGTCGCCATGAATGGCAGCGCCATCGACCTGTCCTGGGCGAAGGAGAATGCCGCCGCCATTGTCGAAGCCTGGTATCCGGGCCAATCCGGCGGGCTGGCGGTCGGCAATGTCCTTTCGGGCAAGGCCGATCCGGGCGGCCGACTGCCCGTCACCTTCTACAGGAGCGTCACTGACCTGCCGCCCTTTACCGACTATGGGATGGAGGGGCGCACCTATCGCTATTTCAGGGGCAAGCCCGTCTATCCCTTCGGCCACGGCCTCAGCTACACCAGCTTCCGCTACGCCCCGCTGACGGTCGAGCCGGTGAACGGTTCGGTCGAGAATGGCCTGAAGGTGCGCACCGCCATCACGAACACGGGTGCAAGGGCGGGCGACGATGTCGCGCAGCTCTACATCACGCCGCCACGGTTCGAGGGCGCGCCCCGCCTTGCCCTGCGCGGCTTCCAGCGGGTGACGCTGAAGCCCGGCGAGACCCGGAATGTGGAATTCACCTTGAGCCCCCGCGACCTCAGCTTCGTCACCATGGCGGGGGAGCGCGGGCTGATACCGGGCGATTATGGCCTGAGCGTCGGCAGCGGCCAGCCGGGCGACGGCGTGCAGGTCCAGCAGGCCCGCTACAGCATCGCCCGGATGATCCCGCTGCCCAAATAGGTTTCGCCCATTCCGCCGCCATTTTCCGAAGAGGACGACCATGATCAAGACCCTGCGCCGCACGACCGCCGCCTTGCTTCTCTGCGCCAGCGCATTGGCGGCGACGACCGCCAGCGCCGACACCGCCGGCAAGCCGACCACCGCCACCATCCATGCCGACCGGCCCGGCCCGGTCTATGACCGCCGCATCTTCACGCAATTCGCCGAACATCTGGGCCATGGCATCTATGGCGGCCTGTGGGTCGGCAATGATCGGTCGATCCCCAACACCAATGGTTTCCGCAACGATGTGGTGGCGGCGCTGCGCAACCTCTCCGTCCCAGTGATCCGCTGGCCGGGCGGCTGCTTCGCGGACGAATATCACTGGCGGGAGGGCGTCGGCCCGAAGGGCAAGCGCCCGATCAAGGTCAACACCAATTGGGGCGGCGTGACCGAACCCAACAGCGTCGGCACGCATGAATATTTCGAACTGCTGCGGCAGGTCGGCGCAGAAGCCTATATTTCCGGCAATGTCGGCAACGGCACGCCGCAGGAAATGGCGGAATGGGTCGAATATATCACCGCGCCCGCCGGCAGCCTGGCCGATGAGCGCGCGAAGAACGGGCACAAGGAACCCTGGGCGCTGCCCGCCTTCGGCATCGGCAATGAGCTGTGGGGCTGCGGCGGCAATATGCGCGCCGAATATGCCGCCGACGTGACGAAGCGCTATTCGACCTTCCTGAAGGTTCCCGCCGGCAAGACGCTGGTGCGGATCGCGTCGGGCGCGAACGGCGGCGACTATAACTGGACCGAAGTGATGATGCGCGACGCGGCCAAGCAACTGGATGCGCTGTCGCTCCATTATTACACCCTGCCCCAGGGCGGCTGGCCGCCCAAGGCCGATCCGGTCAATTTCGACGAGACCGCCTGGGCCGACACGCTGGCCGCCACATGGAAGATGGACGAGCTTATCACCGGCCATAGCAAGGTGATGGACAAATATGATCCGCAGAAGCGGATATTCCTGGCGGTAGACGAATGGGGCACATGGTATGCGCCCGACCCCGGCACCAATCCCGGCTTCCTGCGGCAGCAAAATACGCTGCGCGACGCGCTGGTCGCCTCCGTCAACCTCGACATCTTCGCCAAACATGCCGACCGGGTGCGCATGAGCGCCATCGCGCAGATGGTGAATGTGTTGCAGGCGATGATCCTGACCGAAGGCAGGAAGATGGTGCTCACCCCCACCTATCATGTCTTCGAAATGTACAAGCCCTGGCAGGACGCGACGGTGCTGCCGATCGACATCGACACGCCCTGGTACAACAAGGATAGGTTCGTCATGCCGGCGGTCAGCGGATCGGCGGTGCGGGCCAGGGACGGCAAGGTCCATGTCGGGCTGTCGAACCTCGATCCCAACCAGACCAATATGGTGACGGTGAAGCTGGACGGGCTGAACGCCGCCAATGTGTCGGGCCGCATCCTGACCGCCCCGGCGATCAATTCGCACAACAGCTTCGACGCGCCGGAGGTGGTGAAGCCCGCCGCCTTCACCGGCGCGCAGGTGAGCGGCGGCACGCTGACGGTGGCGCTGCCGCCCCGGTCCGTGGTCGTGCTCGACCTGCAATAACGATAATCACAGGAGGATGAGATGAAGCATCTATCTGCCCGGAAGGCATTGCGGCGCCCCTTCCGCTTCCCGGCCGCCCGCGCTTTCGCCATCGGCATCGCCGCCTGCGCCTTGGCTGCTCCGGCGCTGGGTCAGGCGCAGGACGACAGGATGACGCCCATTGCCGCCCCGGCCCAGCCCGACGCGATCGAACTGGGCACCGGCGCACTTCCCGGCGCCACGGCGAAGGAAAGCTGGCACCGCCAATATGGCAGCCGCTTTGCCCGCAACGTCACCGTTGCGACGCTGACGCCCTTCCTGCCCGATCCGGCCAAGGCTTCCGGCGCGGCGGTCGTCGTCGCGCCGGGCGGCGGTTTCCGCACGCTTTCCATGGACAATGAGGGCTATGACGTCGCGCGGGCGCTGGCGGCGAAGGGGGTTGCCGCCTTCGTGCTGAAATATCGGCTGCGCCAGACGCCAGCCGACATGGCGGGTTTCGAACGGTCGATGCAGGAGATGTTCTCCGGCGTGGCCAGGACGCCGCTGCCCGCTCCCGCCTCGGCAGCGACCGACCTTGCTCCGCAACTGGCGGATTCAACCGCCGCCTTCCGCCTGATCCGCGCACGGGCGGCGCAATGGCATGTCGACCCGGACCGGATCGGCATGATCGGCTTTTCCGCCGGGGCGATGCTGACCATGGCGACGACGCTGTCGGCCACGGAAGCGAAGCCGGCCTTCATCGGCAATATCTACGGTCCGCTGGGCAGCATGACCGTGCCGCAGGACGCGCCGCCGATGTTCGCCGCCATCGCCGCCGACGATCCGCTGTTCGGCAATCGCGACTTCAAGCTGATCGACGACTGGCGCGCGGCGCATCGCCCGGTGGAATTCCACCTTTACGAGCAGGGCGGCCACGGCTTCGGCATGTATCCGAAGGCGACCACCAGCACCGGCTGGTTCGACGCCTTCGTGCGGTGGATCGACATGCACGGCATGCTCAAGCGGGCGCGGTAACATGGTGGAAGGGAGGGGTTGATCCCATGCCGTCGGATCGGCCCCTCTGTCCTTAGCCTCCCAGCATCCGGTTCAGCCGGAACTTCAGCCGCCGCCGATAATCCTCGAAGGCGGAAACGCCGTGGATGACGCCCTTATTGGCGACCAGCGCGGCCTGGAGTTCCGGCATCGGCACGTCCTGCACATCGCGCACATTATCTTCGCCCAGCGCCATGGCGGCCGCCCTGCCCGCCGCTTCGCCCAGCGCCATGGACGTCAGTTCCATGCGGATCGTGGCAAAGGCCTGATGCGTCGCCGCCACGCAGAAGGGAACGATGAGGTTGGTGCACTGGTCCCGGTGCGGCAGCATCAGGTCCATCGGCAGCGGCGAGCGTTCATATTTCCCGCCGGTCCGCAACATGATCGAGCCTTCATTGCAGATGCCCCATCGCCCCGCCCCGTCCTGCACCGCGATGCGCCGGGTGGAATGGCTGTCCTGCCAATAAGAGCCCATGGCGACGATGCCCTTGCGGCGCGGCTCCGCGCCGTCCACGTCCGACAGGTCCCTGCCCGACCAGTTCAGCCCATTGTCGAGCCGACGCGCTTCGCGGACATAGAGTTGCGGCGACCAGCCCGGCAGGTCGTTGGGATGCGGATGGATGTGCCGGCCCCGAACCAGGCCCCATTCGCGCACCTCGCGTTGCAGGCCCGGCGGAATGCGCGGGTCGCGGCCATAGGCCATGGCGTGGAACCAGCCCCGCAGATAGGCTTCATGCGCCTTCCAGATCTTCTCCCGCGTCGCATAGTCGGCCTGGGGATAGTCGTGGCTGAGGCCCACGGCATCGATGGACATCAGCGCGCGGTTGTTGACGTCGTAAATGCCCGGCGCGACCTCATCCGCCTTCACCAGATCGCGGGCAAAGGTCCAGTCGCGTCCATATATCTGCCCCTTGCGCCGGCGGGCGTCCAGGTCGCGGAACAGCAGTTCGTAGCGGGATTCGTCATAGCCATCCGGCGCGCGGGCGGGCAGGTCCTGCCGCAGGTCGGGACGGTTGGTCATGGTCAGGCGGAAACAATAGGCCTGCACCGCCTTGTCCGCCGCGCCCAGGGGAAGATCGGGCGCCGCCGCGACATGCGGCAGCAGCGCGCCGCCCTCGCCATTCCAGAAAGGGCTGATCGGCGCGATGCTATCCTCATCGGGACGGCCGCCGCGCACCAGATGGCCGTTTTTCGCGCCGCGATAGCCGTTGAGCGGATTGGCGGCGTCGGCCGCCTCCCGCCCCACCTTGAACGCGACGCCGGCACGCGCCATGAGATCGCCTTCATAGCTGGCGTCGATGAACATGCGGCCGCGCACGATCCTGCCCGATTGCAGGAAGAATTCGCTTATGCGGCGATCGACGAGCTTGACGTCCTCCACACCGTCGGACCAGACCATCGGCACGCCCGCACTGGTCGTCATGCGCTCGAACAGGGGCACGGCAAGGGCGGGATCGAAGGCATAGCGGTTACGCGGCATGCCGCCCGCCGCCGCGAGCCGTTCGATCACGGCACGGGCCAGGCCGCCAAAGGCGTCAATGTCGCGATAATCGGTCCAGCTCAACCCGCCGGACAGCATGCCGCCCGGCTGCCGTTCCCGCCATCCGCCGACGATGATCGCGGACGCGCCCATCTGCGCGGCGCTGACGGCGGCGACGATGCCCGCCGGCGTCGCGCCATAGACGACGACATCGGCGCGCAAGGTCCGGCGCCCGACCATCGGCCTGCGCGAGGATTGGACGATGCGCGGTTCATTGTCGCGCTGACAGGCCGCCAATGCCGTGCCGGCCAGCCCGCCGGCGAGGAAAGTCCGTCGATCCATGATGCTCCCCAATAATGGAAGATTTATTTCATGCGCGGCGGCGATGATCCATTCGGTGTGATCACTTACCCATTGCGGGGAAATGCGCATTCGGTCGTTCCGGGGAGGGTATCGATCGGAAATGCAGTCTTGCCAGGGATCAGAAGGCGTTTCTGTGCACCAGAATCTGAACGGTGCCGAACAGGATCACGATGTCGCGCATCAGGCTCCAGCCATTCATATATTCAAGATCGGCTTCCACCCGCTGCAAAATATCCGCCCTGGTTTCGGTGGCGCCCCTGAACCCGCGAATCTGCGCAAGACCGGTTATTCCGGGTTTCAGCGCATGCCTTTTCCAATATTGGCGGTCGACGCGCCAGAACAATATGTCCTCCGCCGTCGACCCGATGGCATGAGGTCTTGGTCCGACAAGGCTCATCTCCCCCAGAAGGACATTGATGAGCTGCGGCAATTCATCGATGCTGGTCCGGCGGATGAAGCGGCCGACGCGCGTGATCCTGTCGTCCGTCCGGCTGGCCGAGCGGACGCCGTCCATATCGCATCGCTCCACCTTCATGCTGCGGAATTTGAGGATGCTGAACAGGGTGTTGCCCCGCCCGATCCGTTGCTGACGGAAGAAGACGGGGCCGGGCGAATCCAGCTTGATCGCAACGGCGACGGCGATCATCAGCGGCATCAGCCCGATCAGCAGGGGCACGGTGACGAACAGGTCCAGAAGCCGCTTCGTCGCCCGGTTCGCCAGGTTCAGCGGCCCTCGCGCCACCACCAGCGTGGCCATGTCCTGCCAGCGCCCGACCGTCAGCGGCGCCATGGATTCGACTTCGGGAGAGACGATCTCGCCCAATATATTGCCGCCCTTCAGCATCTGCGCCCAGGTCACGCGGCGGTCGGCGGGGCATGCGACGACCACCCTGTCGTGATCGCGCAGCAACATGCCCAGCCGGTGCAGCATATAGGGGTCGTCCAGATCGGCGCGAAGGCCGATGGCCTGCGCGTCCACCAGGGCCATCTGGCCCGGATTTTCCGGAATCGGGCAGTCGTCCACGATCAGCAGTTCGGCAAACAGCCGGTCCCCGAAATGGCGTTCGAGAAGGCGGCTCAACAGCAGCCGTTGCGCCAGCAGCAGCCCGCCGGCGCAGCCCAGCCCCGCCAGCACGGCGGCGCGGGAGAAGGTCGAGGTCGATTTCACCGCGAACAGCACGAGGAAGAAGATCAGCACCGTGCCGGCAAAGGCCCGCGCGGCATTGCGGCAACTGGTCGTCGCATTGGTCAGGCCGCGGGGATCATAGGCCTGATTGTGAAAGGCGATGATGAGATAGGCCATGAGCAGCGCCGCGACGGAGGCGCCGCTGTCGCGAAGCCCCCCGGCCACGGGCGCGAGCGCCAGTCCGACGCTCAGCCCGCATGTCAACGCCACCATGTCCCACAGCGCCAGGGCAAGGCAAAGCCAGATTCGCAAGGCGCGATGCGCCGCGGCAGGGCCCCGTCCGCCGGCAGGACGAGTCGCCATCGCCAGGTCAATTCTCGACATGCACACCTCATTTTGCGCGCCTGGAGGATTCTCCGTGCCCGTGGCACGCATTCGATCGAAACGCAGTTGATGCAGAATATCTGTTCCGGCGACCTGATCCTTATCAGCGCTAAATCAGACATAATGTCGCTTCAGGTGCAATCCGGGAGAATACAGAGGGTTGATCGACGGTCCGAAATATCAGCCGGTGCGTATTCCTGCGTAGATGACAGATGACGCCTTTCATCTATAGTTCATACAGGACAGCTTCGCGAAGCAGCCGAAAGAGCTGCGATTGGATGATGGAACAGGATGGCAATGATTATCGCGATGGCGGTCGTCTCCGGGATATGGATGCTTGGGTCCTGTAATCTCTGGCGATTGCAGAACAAGTCGCGGAACATTGTAAGGATTGGGTGGCGGGATCGGCTCTTCGCGCTGCTGTGGTTGCCGGCATCGCTTTATCTTCTGGTCATTTCACTGCCCTATCTCACCTGGGACCTTATCAGGCGGAAGCGGAGAGGACGCACATGGCGCCGGTCGGCGCAGGGCGCGAAACGGGCATCGCTGCGGCTGGTGAAATCATCCGCCCGGGTGGAGGGCCAGGACAGGCAATCGAGCCTGCCGCACCCCCCCTATGGCGGATCGCCATTGCAGGTCGTCAAGAGCAGGGCGGCGCCCGACGATGCCCTGTTCACGATCAGATCGCCGGCAGGACGGCGGCGCTGAAGTTTCAGGAGAGAGAGGAGAAGGCAGCGACGCGCCGGGGATCGGAGGACGAAGGCTCCGCATCCGGGCGCGGTGGAGCGGTTCGATCGGATTATGGCCGGTCGAACCGCTCCTATCGCTCATCCGGCCGCGAAATGCGGCGGAGGGCGGTCCATTTCGGGAGATGGCCCGATCCGGGCCGGAAACAACGGCCCGCCGATCGCCGGCCCGTGTTCCTCAGCAATCCAGTTGCCTGCCGATCCCGGCGGCGAACGCCACGCGCAAGGCATCGGACAGGCTGCGCGTCTCCAGCTTGGACATCAGATTGGCGCGGTGGATTTCCACGGTGCGCGGGCTAATGCCCAATTGCAGCGCGATATGCTTGTTCGGCAGGCCCATGGTCAGCCCCGACAGCACGTCGCGCTCCCTGGGGGTGAGCTTCTCCACCATGGCCCCTGCGCGCACCGCCCGCTGACGGCGCGCGCCGGTATCCTGGAACAGCGTCCAGCAATTTTCGACCGCGCGCAGCAGCGTCTCCCGCTCGAAGGGCTTCACCAGGAAATCGACCGCGCCCATCTTCATCGCCGTCACGGTGGAGGCGATGTCGCCATGGCCGGTCAGCATGATGATGGGGAAATAGAGTTCCGCCTCGTTCAGTCGCCGCTGCACCTCTATCCCGTCCATTTCCGGCATGCGCAGGTCCATGATCACGCACCCCAGCGGCTCGTTCGCGGCGGCCGCCAGAAAATGCGTGCCGCGCTGCCAGGTGCGGACCGTATAGCCCTCCAGCTCCAGCAGGAAGGCGGTCGCGGCGCGGACCGAATCCTCGTCATCCACGATGTGGATCAGCTTAGTGGGTTCCAATGGCGTTTCCCTTCTTGCGTCTGAGACTGAAACCGAAGCAGCTTCCCGTGACGCTCGGCTCCAGCCAGATCCGTCCGCCATGGGCTTCGACAATGGTGCGGCAGATGGACAGGCCGACGCCGGTCCCCTCTTCCTTGCTGCTGACAAAGGCATCGAAAATCCGGTCCTTGATCGCGGGCGGAATGCCCGAGCCGGTATCGGAAACCAGAAAATGCGTGGTGAGTTCGTCCGCCGCCGCGACCCGCACGGTCAGCCGCCGTTCCGGCTCCTCGCGCATGGCGTCGATGGCATTGCGGCAGAGATTGCCGATCACCTGCTGGATCTGGATCGGATCGGCAAAGATCGATCCGGTGCCCGGCGCGACGTCCATTTCGACGGTGACGTCCGCCGCCTCCGCCATGGCGGCGATCAGCGCCAGGCTGCTGCGCGCCACATCCTGCGCGTCGTGGATTTCCAGCAGCGCCTCTCCGTCGCTGGCGAAATCGCGCAGGCGGCGCATGATCGCGCCGGCGCGCACCGCTTCCTGCGCGGCGGAGCGGAAGATGCGGTTCAGCTTCGGCCGGTCCGCCTCCTGCCCGCGCATCAGCAGGATCGAACTGCCCTCCATATAGGCGGCGAGCGCGGTCAGCGGCTGGTTCAGTTCATGCGCCAGCATGGAGGCCATCGCGCCCATCGCGCTGTAGCGGGTGCCGTGCAGCATCTCCGTCTGGAGCAGTTCCAGCCGCGCCTTGGTCGCATCCTGTTCGGTGAGGTCGCGGATGAAGGCGGTATAGTGCGTCTCATGCGCGCCCTCCATCTTCACGAAGCTCATCTCGATGGGAAAGTTGGAGCCGTTGCGGCGGCGCCCGATCAGCCTGCGCGGATAGGATAGCGGCCCGTCGCTCTCCACATGGAGAGGCTCGTCGCGGACCTCTCGCGGCGGCTGCGCTCCGGTCAGCAGATGATCGAATTCCGCGCCTTCCAGCTCGCACAGATTATAGCCGAACATGCGGCAGGCGGTGCTGTTCATATAGTCGATCCGCCCTGAAATATCGACGACGAACACTGCGTCGGGCGCGGTTTCCAGGATGGACCGCAATTCCGCTTCGCGTTCCTGAAGGGCGACTTCCTGCGCCCGTTCCGCCGTCACGTCGCGCACCAGCTTGGCGAAGCCCTGAAGCCGTCCCTTGTTGTCGCGCAGCGCCGTCACCACGCAGTTCTGCATGAAGCTGCTGCGGTCGTTCCTGATGAAATGGCAGTCGAATTCGCAACTGCCATGCTCCTTGGCCAGGGCGAAGGCTTCGGCCATATTGTCTTCCATGCCGGGATGATGGGAATAGAGCAGCGATACCGGGCGGTTCACGATGTCGCGGCTGTCCCAGCCGGTGAAGCGTTCGGCGCCCCGGTTCCAGTGGACGACCCGCCCCTCCACATCGGTCATGTAGAGGGCGTAGTTGACCGATCCGTCGGTCAGCAGCTTCAATTGCTCTGTCAGGCGGTTGACATAGGCGCCCTGCCGTTCCGCCCGCGCACGCCAGAAGGTGGATTTCAGCGCCACCCCATTGGCCGCCACCATGACCAGCAGGAAGGCCAGGCCGTCCTCGCCGGTTCCGCCCCTGATCTTCACGTCGACAATGGCGTAGATGACCGTCAGCAGGCCGGCGGTGGTGACCGCGCCCGGGCCGATCCCCATCAGGGTGGCGACGGAAATCACGATCAGGGTGAGGACGGCATAGTCCCCGGCGGTCAGCGACGCGACGCCGTTGCGGAAAATCCACGAGGACGCGAGGAAGACGATGACCAGCGACGCGATATATTTGCCGAGGCCGCTCCAGCGCACTTCGGCAATCCACGCGGCCCACGCGGCGGGGACGAACCGTCGCGACGCATTACGCATGAATGCCAGCGAGAAATGCCGCTGAAGGCGCTCCCCGGCACCGGTTGCAAGCATAGTCTTTGACTCCGCGCTTATAGCCCAGAACTATTTCTTGCGACCTTGGTTTTTATTGGAGCAGGCCGGGATCGGCCCGACTCCGCTCATGCGTCATCCCCATAAGCCAGCCCTTCCTAAGGGAAATAGCTTAAGGGGAATTGCTGCGTTGCAATAGTGGTAACAGCATGGTCACGGATTGCCTAGTAGGTATTGCTACGGAATTTTACATCTTTACGGCAATAAAATCGCGCAAGAGCAATATATTAACATAGGTTATGCCGTGCCGTAGCGGCCCCTGGCGAACATCAGGAGCTGAACCAGCGCGTTTCGCCCGAGCAACAGGAGCGCAACGCCATAGGCCAGCGCTCCGGTGAGGATGGTGACGGTCAGCGCTTCGGCCGGGGCCATCTGGACCAGAAAGGGCCGCGCGCCCAGAACGCATCCCGCCATGGCCGCGGAAGCGAACAGCCCCAGCCGAACGGCGCGCCAGTAATCTGCCCAGCCGATCGGCAGCAGCAGGACCACGCCCAGGACGGAGAGCGGGTAGAGCAGCCAGGCGCGCAGGGTGAAGGCGGCGGCGATCGCGCCCGGCCCCTGATCCGCCGTCGCGAAGAAGAGGGTGCAGTTCACCACGGCATAGAGGGCGGCGAGCCATGTCTGCCATTGCGGCTTGCCAAGGGCGAGCATGAGCGACTGGTTATAGATGCCGACCGCCTGGAGCGCGCCGAAGAGGCTGAGATATTGCATCACAGGCACCGCCCCCGCCCAGCGCGGTCCGAAGACGAGATGGATGAAGGGATCGGCCACCAGCGCCATGCCGACAAAGGCCGGGGTGGTGATCAGCGATGTCGCGGATACGAGCTTGAGGAAGGCCGCCGTCAGTCGCGGCGGATCGTGCTTGAGCTGGGAGAAGGCCGGGAAGGCCACGCGGGAGAGGGCCCGCGCCAGCAGCAAGTTGGCGGCCAGCAGCGCGCGCTTGCCGACCGTATAGACGCCCGCCGCCGCCGCGCCCAGCACGACGCCCACGATCAGCACGTCGGAGTTGGAATTGAAGAAATTGGCGATGCCCGTCAGCGTCACATGACGGCTGTAGAAGAAGATTTCCCGTCCCTTCTGCCGCGCGAAGCGGAAGCGCGGCCGCCGGGGGCACGCCGCCCAGAGGATCGCGGCGCCGATCAGGGCGGTCGCCAGATTCTGCATCACCAGCGCCGTCAGCCCATAGCCAGCCATCGCCATGGGAATGCCGACCAGCGCGCCCGCCATGGTCGACAGGGTGGATCGCACCGCCAGCGGCCGCATCATCAGCGCCCGCGTCAGCCAGGCCTGCGGCACGACGTTCAGCGCGGAAAGGAAATTGGCGATGCTGAGCCAGCGCAGCACCCATGCCAGGCCCGGCTGGTCCAACGCCCGTTCCGCGACGCCGGCGCAGGCCAGGGTGAGCAGCAGCATCAGCGCGCCCAGGGCGAAGGCGATCCAGAAGGCGGTATCGTCCAGGTCGGGATCGTCGCGCCCGGCGCTGACCATCGGGGCGCTGATGCCCGACAGCACCGTCATCTGGAAGAACTGCCCCGCCAGCAGCGCCATGGCGACCACGCCCAGCGCCGCGGCGTCGACATAGCGGGCGACGATCATGAAGGCGAGGAACTGAAGCGCCTGCACGCTCCAGCTTTCGACCAGCGACCAGGCCATGCCCGATCGGATTTTCCCGGCTATGCCGCCCGTGGTTGCGGACATGATGCTTCCCTTATTGTCTTATGAAGTCGTCGCCCGCGCGGACATGCTTGACGAAACTGGCCGGATTGCCGCGCCAGAGCTGGCGGGGGGGAACATCCTGGAACACCACGGCGCCCGCGGCGATGACGCTGTGATCCCCGATCGACACGCCCGGCAGGATCGTGGCGTTGCGCCCGATCCAGACATTGCGGCCTATGCGGATCGGCCGGGGCCGGGCGGCATGCCCTTCATGCACGGCATGGAAGCTGGTGTCGAACAGGCTGGCATGATCCCCGATCCGGCTGAAGGCGCCGATCTCCACACTGGCGGCGCTGAAGATGGTGACGCCGCTGTTGAGCGATACCTGATCGCCCAGGACGATCCGGCCGTTTCCGGCGGTCTTCAGCCTGATGCGGGCAGGCTCGTTGCGCAGGCGCACAGCCTCCCCCAGGATAAGCTGCCCGGCGAGATAGGGGACGCCGCCGCGCACCCGCAAGGCCCGGCCCGCCTTGCCGCCCGCCGCCCGCAGGCGCCAGCGGGTCCATCGCGCATAGAGGTCGTCGAGCCGGGCGGTGACGAACAGTCTCATCGGCGCGTGAACACCAGTTTGGCGGGATTGCCCGACATGACCGACATGGCCGGCACCCGGCCCGACACCACTGCATTGGGCGCGATGATCGCGCCATCCTCTATCTGGCTGTTGTCCAGGATCACCGCGCCCGCGCCGATCCAGACATTGTTGCCGATGCTGGTCGGGCCGCCCGACTGCAACCCCTGTTCGCGGATCAGCCGGTCGGCGCGGTCATAGCGGTAATTGACGCCGATGATGGAGACGTTCGGGCTGATCAGGCAGTCGTCGCCGATGACGATGCCATGGCTGTGCCCGGCGATGAACACGCCGCAGCCTATGTCGGTCCGCTCCCCGATCCGCACGGGCCCTTCGCTCGCCTTGATCTTCACGAAGGAGCTGATCTGGGACCTGCGGCCGATCTTCAGCAGCCTGCTCCATTCCAGTTCCGCGCGCGGGCTGACGATCGCGCGCCCGGCGAACAGATGGTAGAGGCTGTGCACGAAGCCCGGAATGGCGAAGCGGCGTATGGCGACACCCATGCGCATGGCGTCACGCCTCGCCCAATGTCCGCGACAATTGTTCCACCGTGCGGATCTCGGCGATCTGGTCCATGCTGAGGCGCACGCCATATTGCGCCTCGAACGCGGTGATGATCCGCAGATGGGCCAGCGAATCCCAGCCGGGCACATCGTCCCGGTCGAGACGCAGGTCGATCCGGGACGGATCGACTTCGATGATGTCGCCGACAAGGTTCAGCAGGTCGTCCATGTTCACAGCCATTATTTCGTCTCCAGCATGATCCAGTCGCAATCCCTGAACGCGACATCCGCCCGGCAAAGCGCATAGTCGGTGCGGTCGCCGCCATCGGCGGCGGCAAAGCCCTGATCGTCGAAAAAGCCGCGCACCGGGCCGTTCTTGGCCGTCGGAACATGGCTGCCGTGCAGGGATGCGGCGTCGCTTTCCAGAAAGCGGCGCTTGACATCGTTCATCACGGCATGTTCCAGGCCCCGGCCCATGGCGCGGCAGCTCATCAGGAAATGCCGGATATGGAGCGCCGCGCCCTCCCGCCTCAGGGCGCAGATCGCCACTGTGCCCAATTGCCCGAAGCGGTCGCGCAGATCCGCCACGATGAGCTGCCATGCCGGGTCGGTCATCATCGCCTCCACCTCCCCCATGGTGGGGCGGCCCGTGGTCAGGTTGAACTGGTTGGTCTTGTTGAAGAGCTGATGCACCCTCAACAGGTCGGCCGGCCCGGCGTCGCGGATCGCCGCGCGCATGTCGAGCCCGCGCAGATAGTCCATCGGGTCGCAGGACGCGCACAGCGCATCCCGCCCGGCGGCCAGCGCATAATGTTCGGTCCTGGCCCTGTCCTCCGCCGTCAGGCGGCTTTTCTCGAACCAGGGCAGCGCGTCCAATATGTCGACATAGTCGGATGGATCGGGCGGCAGCAGCACGGCATGGACATCCGGGCAATATTGCCGCACGGCCGCAATCTCCGCCGCGTTGTCGTCGAGGAACACCAGCGCGTCCAGACCGATGTTGAGCTGCCTCGCAATCTTCCCGATCCCCGTATATTTGCTGTCCCAGCCTATCGCCGTCGCCGCCATATCCGACAATTGCAGCGGCATGTCGTCACGCAGGCGAAACACTTCCTCGACATCTTCCGGATTGTTCTTGCTGCACAATGCGAGCAGGATGCCGCGTTCCTTCAGCGCCTTGATCCTGAGCTGGAAGGCGCGGAACGCCTCCCCCACCATGTCGCCGCGGCCGACGCGGATGCCATGGGGGCCGTCCTCGCCCACCACCCCGCCCCACAGGCTGTTGTCGAGGTCCAGCACCAGGCATTTGCGCGCGGCGCCGAGCGCGCCGACCAGCGCATGGGCGAAGACCGCGCCGAATTCCCGCATCATCGCGTCCGTCCAGCCCAATCCGGCGATATAGTGCATCCGCCGGTCCACCGCCTGGCGCGTGCCGACCCGGCCCATCGCCTCGACCACGTCGAGCATCATCGCCCTGGGGCGCGCCCGCACGGCGCGGAGCAGCGCCAGGTTCAGGTCCAGGAAGAATTCGCGCTCGCCATAATCGCTGCTGAGGTCCGCGACGCCCAGCGCACTGGAAGGACAGGGGAAATTGGCGACGATCAGCGTCGCCGCGGTGCGCATGACCGCGCTGTCGATCCAGCCCTCCACCTCCGCCATCATGTCGTCGCGCAGGCGATGACGGTCCTCGACGGAGAGCTGGTGGAACCGTTCGAAGGCGTCGGGCCGCATCGCCTGCGCCGACAGCAGCAGGACGATGACATGGGGGTCGAAGCGCTGGAGCGCCTCGCCATGCAGGTCCTGCATATATTGGCCGAAGGGGCTGACATGGAATGCGGACATCTGGCCGACCTTCGCCGCCTCCACGCGCAGGAAGGGGGTGAGAAGGTCCAGCGTGACATTGCCCATCAACGCCACGTGCACGCCCGCCTGCGCCTCCATCTCGCGCAGCAGCCGGCCGGTCTTGCGGTAGTCGAGCGCCGCCGATCCGGCGTGCAGCGACTGCATCATCTCAGCAAAGCCCATCTGGGTGGTCATTTCTCAATCCTTTCCAAGCCGACGCCAGGCGAGGTGCAGCGTGAACAGCGTCGGGATCGCGCCGCCCAGCGTCGCCCCCCATAGCAGCCCGGTGATTCCGCAGGCGGCCCCGGCCAGCGCGCCGCAGACCGTCAGCGCCAGACCCACCACCCCCCATCCGTTGAGCAGCACCAGATCGGCGGGCGATCCCGCCGCCGTGAGCATCGCCCGGGGGAAGGCCATGGCGACCTTCCCCACGCCGTTCGCACAGGCGGCGAGGATCAGGGCCGGGCCGATGGCATAGAGGCCGCCTGTCACTATGGCGGCGATCCACGGGCCGCAGGCGACAAGGCCCGCCGTCGCCACGACGATCACCGCCAGCAGCGGCCTGGCCTCCGCCAGCACGACGGCCTGCCGGCGCGCCCGCTGCGCACCGATCAGGCGCGGGGCGAGGGTGAAGCCGACGCCGGACGCGAGCAGGCGGAAGGGAAAGATCGCGACCGACGCCAGCACGCCGAACAGCGCCAGTTCCTTCAGGTCCAGCGGGATCGGGATGATGATCCGTTCGACCTGAAGCGACACCGTGCCGAGGGCGACGAGGCCCAGCATCGATCCCGCCTCGCGCCAGCGGCGGGCGGGGTGGACGGCATCGCCGTCCTTCGCCCTGCGGCGCAGAAGGCCCCAGCCGATCGCGCCGAAGACGATGTTTCCGGCGGCGAATATGGCAAGAGGCGCCGTCCCGTCCTTCAGGCCGAAGACGACGGCCGCGGTCCCGGCCAGCAACAGGACGAAACTGGCCGAAATCGCAAGCAGCATGGAGGCGCCGGGCACGGCCCGCGCGCGAAGGCCGGTGCTGGTCGCCGCGACCAGCCCGCCGCCGGCAATCGCCAGCGCGGTCAGCCATGCCTCCGCCGGATGCAGTCCGCCCAGCAGGCCTGCCGCCATGCCCACCAGTCCGCCCACCACAAGGCCGGAGAAGATCAGGAAAGCCAGCAATCCTTTGCCCGCGCGCATCGGTCCGCGCAGGAACAGCTGGTCGACGCCCAGCGGCGTCAGCAGGCCGAAGATATTGAACAGGGCGACGGCCAGGGTGAAGCGGCCATAAGCCTCCACCGGCAGTTCCCGCGCCAGCAGCAGCATGCCCAGGGTGAAGGCCGCGCCCGACAGGCCGAAGCCCAGCGCGGCGAACAGGCTGGAGGCGGCCTTGTTGGTCGCCCGCGCGTTGGCGCCGACCGCCGTCATGCGGCCTCCAGCGCGGTGGGCGGAGGGGGCGTGCCCGCATCCGGCGAAAGCACGGCATAGGCGCGCCGCAGCCGGTCGACGAAGGCGGCATGGCCATAGTCGAGCCGCGCCCTTGCGGCGGCGGCCTCCCCCAGCCTCGCCCTCAGCGCGTCGTCGGCGCAGAGCCGCCGCAACCCTTGCGCCAGGTCCTGCGCCGTCGCGGGCGTCAACATGGCGCAACGCGCGTCCAGAACCTGGGAATGGCTTTCGATGTTGGTCGCCAGCAGCGCCTTGCCCGACGCCATGTAGGAGAAGATCTTCATCGGCGTGTTCCGGCCCTTCAGCCGCGGCGAACAGAGGATGTCGGCCTGCGCCAGATAGCGGCCGAGGCCATCGAGCGGGCGCGGGCCAAGCAGGCGCACATCGCCTTCCAGCCCGCATTGCAGGGCGAGTTGCCGATGCTGCGCGACATGATCCGCCTTGCCGCCGATCACGACCAGCGCGGGACGCTCGGCAGGCGCAAGCGCCGCCATCGCCTGGATCAGCAGGTGGACGCCCTGATAGGATTCGAGGTTGCCGACATAAAGCGCGAGCGGGCGATCCTTTGCGTTCGGGCGCAGGTCTTCGACCGGCGCCGCGGTGGCGGGCCCTTCCATCGCCACGTCGGGCAGCAGGTGGATGCGATCGGCGGCTGCGGAGCGGCTGGCGCTCTGCTGGATGGCGGGGCAGACGGCGATCACCAGGTCGCTGCGGCGGAAGGCGAATTGCTCGCACCGTTCGACGATCCAGGCGATGGCGCGGGCCCGCGGCCATTTTTCGACGATCTGCTCGCTCAGGATCGAGTCCGCGTCATAGACGAGGCGCGTTCCGAACAGCCGGGACAAGGGCAGCGCGAAGAAGGCCGCTTCCTCGACGGCATGGATGACGTCAGGGCGATAACGCCGAAGCAGGCCGACCGCGGCAAAGAGCATCCAGAGGTCGCAGACCAGCTTCCCGAGCGAAAAACCGATGGGGACATTGCGGACGCCCGGCGGGGCGGCGATGCGGTGATGCCGCACGCCGGGCATCGGCACGTCGCGCCCTTCATGGAAGCTCAGCAGCGCGACCTCATGCCCCTGCGCCGCCAGAGCTTCGGCCGCCATGCGCACGGCAATGGGCGTGCCGCGTTCCTCGTAAAAGGGCTGGGGCGCCAGCATCAATATCTTCATGAGGCCATCCTCAGGCGAAGCTGGTTGCCGAGGAAATGCAGCGGGCTTGCAAGAGCGCCATAATGCCGCTCCTGCCGCCCGGCCGAACGGATGAGCGCGCGCAGGTCGCGTCCGGGCCGGTCGGCCGAAAGCCCGCCATGCAGGATGGTTCCGAAAGTCCCGATCCGCCGCGCATCGCCGCGCAATGGCAGGGGGTCCGATCCGCGCAGCACCGTCCGGTGGCGGAAGCGGCGTTCCGGCCAGAAGGCGGGGCGCCCGCCATTGTCGCCCAACAGCAACCGGCCTTCCGGATCGCCGGCCAGCAGCCTGTCGACCAGCCGTCCTCGCGCGCCGGCCCATTTGCCGACGCCCCAGGGAAGGATGGTCAGCGCGTCCGCCGCGCCCATCGCAGCGACCAATTGTTCGGCCGGCGCGCCGTCGGCGAAACCGGCGGCGGTGGCCAGCGCCAGTATCTCCAGCCGTTCGGCGCTGACGACCTGCCGGCCGGCCAGCACCAATATGTCGGCGGAACCGGTTTCCAGCCACAGGCTTTCCGGTTCCGCGGTCGACCGGCCCGATGCCTTCAGCATTCCGAACGCGTTGCAGCCCTGCTGCTCCGCCAGCATGAAGACGGGCAGGCAGTCCTTCCCGGCGGCCGCCATCATGCGCCCATGCGCCTGCATCAGCCGGTCCCGCGGATCGTCGCCGGGATGCAGATGGACGTGCGCGTCGATCATCAGCTCAGGCATGGCGCGGCCGCCATCCGCCGGTTCGCGGCAAGGGCGCGGCAGGCCACAGGCGGCGCGCCACCTGTTCGCTCAGCAGCGGCGCGGTGGTCAGCTTGCCGCTGACCAGCATATGATAGCCCTCCGGCCCCGGACGCAGATGCCGGTCGCCCGGATGAAGCGCCCGGCCGCTGCCGTCGCGGTCCGGCAGCAGGCCGGCATAGGTGGCCAGCACCGATCCTTCGTCCAGTTCGACATTGGGCAGGCACTGGCGGATGGATGAGAGGGCGGACCGGACATCCTCCGCCGTGGGTTCGGGCGAAAGGATGCCGGGCGCGGGACGGTAGAAAGTGCCGACGAGCGTCGCGGCGCCATAACGGCGAAAGAAGAAGCTGCGTCCGCGCCCCGGCGTGGGCGACAGGGCGTAGGCGTCGCTGGCGGGGGGCGCGGGAATGTCCATCAGCAGGTTGAAGGCGAGGACCGCCGCGCTCGGCACCCGGCGCGCCGGCCCCATGCAGCGTCCCGCCTGCGCGCCGCCGCAATCGAACAGCCGGTCGGCGGCGATCCTCTGTTCGCGCCCGTCGCTTGCGTTGCGCAACAGGACGGCCTGGAGGCGGCCGCCCTGCTCGATCAGGCCGGTGACTTCGGTGGAGCGCAACACGACGCCGCCGCGCTGCTCCACTTCGGCCAGCATTTCCCTCAACAGCGCGGGCGGGTTCAGCAACTGCGCATCGTACCAGACCGCGCCGCCCAGCAGGCCATGGGATGCGACGTCATAGGCCTGCAAGACCTCCTGCCGCGAACAGGCGCCATCTTCGGGAAGCGGCACATGCTGGCCAAGCGCCGTTCGCAGCAGCCGGTCGAAGCCTCGCGCAAGGGCGAACAGCCGGGGCGAGCGGGGGGCGCCGGCATAAAGCGGCATCACGCAGCGCAGCGGCCGCACCTGATGGGGGTAGCGGTCGATATACCAGTTCTGCGCGCGGCGGCTGCGCACCCAGCGGGGGATGTTCATCGACTGGAGGTAGCGCAGCCCGCCATGGACGATGCCATAGCTGTTGACGGACGCGCCGGAGGGCTGGTCGTCCCGATCGACGAGGATCGGGCACACGCCCCGTTCGAGCGCGGCGAGCGCCAGCGTGGCGCCCTGGATGCCCGCCCCTATGATGACGGTTTCAGGCATCGGCGGACACATGCTCCACGATCTTCTCGATCCGATAATGCTGCTTGCCGTCGCCGCGGGTGAAGATGACGATCTCCGCGATCAGGCCGATCGCCGCGATCTGGATGCCCAGCACCAGCAGCAGCACGACCAGCACCAGCAGCGGGCGGTCGCCCAGCGGGATATTGCTGACCTCCCGCTGGAACAGCAGGAAAGCCATCAGGACCAGGCTGCTCAGGATCGACGCCGCGCCCACCGTGCCGAAGAAGCGGAAGGGGCGCTGCATGAAGCGGACGAGGAAGCCGACCGCCATCAGGTCCATCATCACGTCGAAATAGACGCCCGGCTTGTGCTGCGGCCGGCCAGCGTCGCTTTCGGCCTGCGGCAGGGTGAGCTGGACGACCTTGAAGCCATGCACCTCCGCCAGCAGGGGCAGGAAGCGCTGCTTCTCATCCTGGATCGGGATTTCGTCGAAGACGCTGCGGTGGACGGCGCGGACGAGGCATCCGGGATCGTCATATTTGGCTCCGGCGAAGCGCGCCATCTTCTGGAAGCCCCAGCCGCGCAGCCGGTTGAACATGGCGTCCGCCCGCCTGTCGCGGCGGGCGGCGACGACGTCGGCTTCGTCCAGATGATCCAGAAGTTCGGAGATCGCCGCGCCGCCGATCTGGAAATAAGCGGGCAGGAACAGCAGGTGCCGCCCGCTCGACTGGCGGATGCCTTCGCGCAGGCAGGCGGATTCCCCGAACTCCCGGCCGAAGCGGATGATCTCTATGGGTTCGCCGTCGCGTTGCAGTTGTTCCAGCGTGGCGACCGGATAGTCCGGCTGTCCGTCGATGACGAAGATGAACTCGTAACTTTTCCCCGAGGATGCAACCCTGTCCCGATATTCGGCATAGACGCGGGCGACATCGTCGAAACGCTTGAGGACCGGGACGATGACGGAAATGTCCATGACTTCGACCAGGTCCAGCTTTGCCGTGGCAACCATTGTTCAATCCCCCAATTTGATTTGGGCCGACAGTTTCGCGCCCAGCGACGCGAAACCCGAAACATTGCCGGTCAGGCTGGCGAGCATCTGCCCAATCACCGCCCATCCCAGCAGGAACAGCGCCAGCGACAGCCAGAGCACGCCGATGGCCAGCATCGGCAGCGCCAGCCCCCCGCCCCAGACCGCCGCCGCGACGGACAGCAGGCCAAGCAGGGTGATGCCGACGATCATATGGCGCGGCCAAGCCATGGGCCGCCGCACGAAGCTGAGCAGGATGCGGATCGACACGATGTCCAGCATCACCTTGTAGATGCGCGAGAAGCCATATTTGGAGACGCCGAACTGGCGCGGATGGTGCCGCACCTCGATCTGCGCCAGACGCGCCCCGGCCAGGCGGGAGAGGGCCGGAATGAAGCGGTGCATTTCTCCATACATGGGCAATTGCTTGATGAGGATGCTGCGGAAGGCCTTCAGCGAACAGCCGCTGTCCCGCACCGCCACGCCCATCAGCCGGGCCATGATGCGGTTGGCGCATTTCGACACGAAGACGCGCAGCCCGCCATCCTGCCGCTTCCTGCGCCAGCCGACGACGATGTCGTGCCCGGCGTCGATCAGTTCGACCATGCGGGGTATGTCCAGCGGATCGTTCTGCAGATCGCCGTCCATGGTGACGATGATGTCGCCGCGGGCATTCTGGATGCCGGCCGCCATCGCGGCGGTCTGGCCGTAATTGCCGCGGAACTTGACGATGCGCACGCGCCCGTCCCGCTCAGCGACTTCCGCCGCGCGGATAAAGGTCGCGTCCCTGCTGCCGTCATCGACCAGCACGACTTCATAGCTGGGCCGGAAGTCGGTCAATGCATTGCTGATCGCTTCATGCAAAAGCCGTACATTGTCCTCTTCATTATAAAGAGGAACGACAATCGAAACATCGACCATGCGTCCATTCCTACAATATTATATAATATTGCCGGCGATGCCCCTTATGATTTCCACAATCGGGTTCAACGCCAATCGATTCAGCGACCTTGGAAACACATTCACATAAATTTCAGAAACATACCATTATGTAGTCATACCTACGGCTAGGCGTTCTCCCCTATATTGACTTAAATTCGGTTAGATCGAATTCTTGCGCCATCGAACATCCTGTCGGCTTTTGCCGGATATGAGATCATATTCATGGCCACCACATCGGAGCATCTGGGATCGCACGCCGCCCTGCCGTCGCAGGATGGCCGGCGCGCGTCCATGGCCCTGCCGGGAGCGGCCCCTGCCCTGGCCGCGGGGTTGCTGGCCTGCCTGGTCTATGGGCTGACCATTCAGACGCGCCCCGCCCATATCGACGAATTCTACCATCTGCTGGCGGGGCGCAGCTGGGCCGCGGACGGCAGCTTCGCGATCCTGGACGGCCGTTACGAACGGGCGCGGCTGTTCACCGCCATCGTCGGCGGCAGTTTCGATCTGTTCGGGCGATCCGACCTCTGGGTGGCGCGCATTCCCTCGCTGCTCTTTTCGGGCATCAGCGTCGGACTGGTCTTCCACTGGCTGCGGCAGAGCGGCGGCATATGGAGCGCAGTGGCCGGCGCCGCGCTGTTCGGCCTTGCCGGCTACACGCTCGACATCGCGCATTTCGCCCGCTTCTACGCCCTGCACGCGCTGATGATACTGGCCGCGGCGGGAAGCCTTTTCCTCGCCACGCGGCCTGCGGGCCGGTTCAGGCCCGGCTGGCTGGCCGCCACGGCGCTCTGCCTGGCCATAGCGGCCCATCTGCAACCGGTGACGGCGATTGCCGCGCTGGCCATGGGCTGCTGGCTGCTGTTCGACCAGCGCGCGACGATAGCGGCGATGCGCCCGCTGCACCTGATCGTGCTGGGCGCAATCGCGCTGGCCTGCGCAACCATCGCCCTGTCGCAGGCCGGGCCAGCGCTGGAAAGCTATCGCCATGCCGAGCGCTGGGCGACCGGATCGCAGGACGACGCCTTCTATTATCTGCGCGAATTCCGGGCGCAGATGCCCGCCATGCTGCTGCTCTGGCCCGTTGCGCTGGCGGCGGCGTGGCGGCGCAATCCCTCGCTGGCCAGCCTGTGCGCGATCATGGCGATGCTGTGCCTGACGCTCCACAGTTTCGCGGGGATGAAGGCGTGGCGCTACAGCTATTATGTCTTTCCCTTCATCTGCATGGCCTATGGCCTGGGAATCGGCGCGCTGGTCGAACGGTTCGGCGGCGGCGGAACGCTGCGTCCAGCCCTGCTGGCGGGCGCGGCGATGCTGCTGCTGATGGGCGGCGACGTCGCCTACCGCCATTCCGCCCGGCTGATGGCGTCGACCCTTGCGCAAGGGCCCGCCGCCCTTGCCGCGCCGGTGCCCGACGGCGAATGGGACAGGGCGGCGCCCGAATTGCGGCGGATCGCGCAAGGCAGCAGCCTGCTCGTCACCGGCGACGACCTGCGCACCCTGGCGCATATCGGGCCGTTCGACCTGTTCATCAGCCACAGCCGGCTGGGCGAGCTCAAGCCGCCGACCGACTTCAACAGCGATTTCCGCACCGGCCGTCCGCTGATCGACAGCCCGGCGGCCCTGTCCGAAGTCATCGACTGCACCGATAACGGCGTCGTCATCGTGTCCGATTATCAGTGGCGCAATCCCATGGGCGTGCGCCCCGAAATCGCCCGTGAGATCGAGCGACGCCTGACCCCCGTCCCCACGCACAGCAGCTTCCACGTCTACAGCTGGCGGCACCCAACCGTGCGGCGTGCCTGCCCCCATGTCGGGAAGCAGGCCCTTCCCGGCACGAAAGGTGCGTCCGTGGTCAGGCCCCTGCCGCCCCGCGGGCGGTGCGTGCCGTCAGGCCAGTCATGTCCGCCTGCGTTCTTTGGCATTGCAGCAACCGCGGGTGCGGCATGACTGGTTTGCTTCCTCCCCCCGATCTGGAAACGGGGTCGGTCCAATATGCCCGCCGGTTTGCGGGGCCTTCGGGCGCCTATCTGCTTAACATCCAGGAACGCGGCCTGCGCGATCTGGTCGACGATGGGCCGCCCCTCCACCAGAGCGCGCTGGATGTCGGCGGCGGCCATGGGCAGCTTGTCGGCGGACTGCTGGACATGGGAATTCAGACGACGGTGCTGGGCTCGACGGCCGATTGCGCCGAACAATTGTTGCAGGGCGCCGATGCCGGCCGGGTGGATTATGTGACCGGCGACCTGCTGGCCCTGCCCTTCCCGGACGGCCGTTTCGACCTTGTCACCAGCATCAGGCTGCTGGCGCACATCGACGATCCGGACAGGCTGATCGACGAACTTTGTCGCGTCGCCCGCTACAGCGTCATCGTCGATTATCCGACATTGATGGGCGCCAATGCGCTGTCGGCGGCGACCTTCCCGATCAAGCGGCTGATCGAGAAGGACACGCGCACCTATCGCAGCTTCTGGCCGGCCCGGATCGAGCAGGCCTTCCGCCGCAACGGCTTCGCGCCCCGGCGCCGCTTCAAGCAGTTCAGCGCGCCCATGGGCCTCCACCGCCTTGCGGGGAAGCCGGTCCGCATGGTGGAGGAAGGATTGCGCCGCATCGGCGTCACCAGCCTGATCGGCAATCCGGTGCTCCAGCGCTTCGACCGGGAGAGGAAGGCATGAGCGCGGACGGACGCCCCATCGTCGCCGTCACCGGCGCGACCGGCTTCACCGGCGGCGCGCTGGCGCGGCGGCTGATCGGCATGGGCTATCATGTCCGGTCCATGACCCGCCGTCCGCCCAGCGCCGCCGAAAGGGAGAGCGGCATCGAATGGATCGGCGGATCGCTGACCGACACCGATGCCTTCGCCCGGCTGGTGGAGGGTGCGACGGCCTGTTTCCACATCGCCGCCATGTACCGGTCGGAAGGCGCGCGGGAGGAGTTCCTGAGCGCCAATCGCGACAGCACGGCAGCGTTGCTGGCGGAATCGCGCAGGGCAGGCGTGGCGCGCTTCGTCTATTGCTCGTCCATCGGCGTGCATGGCGATGTGGCGGAGACGCCGGCGGACGAAAACGCGCCCTTCGACCCGCGCGACCCCTATCAGGAAAGCAAGCTGCTGGCGGAGGACCTGTGCCGCGACGCGATGATGCAGCCGGGCATGGACGTCGTCATCATCCGCCCCTGCGCCATTTACGGGCCGGGCGACACGCGCATGCTGAAGATGTTCCGCATGGTGCAGCAGGGCCGTTTCCTGTTCATCGGATCGCGGCGGCCGAATTTCCACCCGGTCTATATCGACGATCTGGTCGACGGATTCCTGCTGGCGATGACGAGCGACGCGGCGCCGGGCGGCACCTTCATCATCGGCGGCAAGACTTATCTGCCGTTGCGCGACTATGTCGCGACCGCCGCCAATGTGCTGAACGTGCCCGCGCCCCGGCGCACCGTGCCCTATGGGCTGGTCAACCTGGCCGCCCATGGCTGCGAACTGCTCTGCGCGCCGCTGGGGGTGCAGCCGCCATTGCACCGCCGCCGCCTGACCTTCTTCAAGCATAACCGCGCCTTTTCCATCGCGCGGGCGGAACAGGCGCTGGGCTTCCGGCCCGCCGTGGGGCTGGAGGAGGGCTTCCGCCGCACCGTCGCCTGGTATCGCAATGAAGGGCTGCTGGTATGAGCGCTTCAGCCGATCAGGCGCCTGACGCGGCCCCGGTCGCGCCGGTCCCGGCGATGGAGGCCAAACGCCGCGACGCCCGCGACCATGCCCGCCAGCGCCGTGACGGGCGCCGCAACCCCGCACAGCGCGGCAATGCCGCAGGCCGCGCCCGCCCCGGCGCTCCATCGGACGAAGCGGGATGCGCCCGCGCCATAGTGTCGCAATATGCCCTCCAGATCGGCTATGGCGATCCAGTCCGGGCTGGCCGGCGGGCGCACCGCGACCGGCCGCACCGCGCCGTCGGGGCAGGTCAGCGACTTCACGAGCAGGAAATCGCCCGCCGCGACCGCCATGGAAAGCGGGACGGAAATCGACAGCAGCGCGCCGGAAGACCGCCGGTAATGGATCGGCCGCGTGCCGCCCGGCTGGGGCGCGCCGAGATCCACGACCATCCCCTTTTCCTGGAGCAGTCCCACCATGCCGAAATGGGTCGGCACGCTGTCCGCGCCCTGAAACCAGGGCAGGGCGTCCGCCGCCGTCCTGTCGGGGGCGTCGCCGGCTGGGGCCTTTGCGAGCAGGTCGCCTTTCGCGCTCATCATGTCTCCTTCCCTTCAGCACCTAGCGGGGAAGCAGGCGCATCGCCATGGCGACAAAGGGGCTTCATCCGATGAGTGTGGCGACTCGCCTCGCCATGGCGCCGCTGCTGATGCTGCTGGCCCTGCCGCTGACCGCCGAGCAGCCCGCCGCCGGGCAACCGCCCCTGTCAGGCGTCAACATAGCAGGCGGGGAATTCAATTCCGCGCGCAAGCCTGGCGTCTTCGGCAAGGATTATGTCTATCCCGACGCAAGGACGGCCCAGCCCTTCATCGACATGGGGATGCAGATCGTCCGCGTGCCGATCCTCTGGGAACGGGTGCAGCCGGAGCCGCTGAAGCCGCTTTCCACGACAGAGATGGCCCTGATCGACAAGTCGTTCGCCAGTCTGGCGCCGTTCCGGACCATCGTGCTGGACGTGCATAATTACGGCCGGTACGACGGCCAGCGGCTGGACCAGATTTCCAATGGGTCGGCGATGCTGGCCGATCTGTGGCAGCGGCTGGCGGAGCATTACAAGGGCAATGGCGCCGTCGCCTTCGGCCTGATGAACGAGCCCTATGGCATGACGCCCGCCGCCTGGCGGTCGCTGGCGGACGGCAGCGTCGCGGCGATCCGGCGGACGGGGGCGGCCAATCTCATCCTCGTGCCGGGTTCCAAATATAGCGGCGCGCATAGCTGGACCACGGGCGGATCGAACTCCAACGCGCTCGCCTTCGCCGATTTTCGCGATCCCGGCGGCAATTATGCGTTCGAGATGCACCAATATCTGGATGCCGACAGTTCCGGCACGGCGACGAGCTGCGTCAGTCCGGACCTGATCGACGCGCGGCTGGCGGGTGCGACGACATGGCTGCGGACCAATGGCCATCGCGGCTTCCTGGGCGAATTCGGCGCGCCGCCGGACGACAATTGCCTGCGTGGGCTGGAGGTTCTGCTCGCCCATTTGCGCGCCAATGGCGACGTCTGGATGGGATGGACCTATTGGGCGGGCGGCGCATGGTGGGGCGCCCGCTATCCGATGAGCGTTCAGCCGACCGGCGGCCCCCGTCCGCAGGCCGCGGTGCTCAGCAAATATATCGTTGCAAGGGAGCCATGATGAAGCAGTTTTCCGTCATGAGCGCAGCCGCCACGGCGGCCCTCATGATCCCGCAGGCGGCCCTGTCCCAGACCGAGGTGGAGGTTCCGCCCGACGGATTGCGGGTCCGGCCGACCGTGCGCCTGCTCTACGACAGCAACATCCTGCGGCAGAATGACGACCTGGTCGCCGGAGAGCAGGACGACCTGCGCATCACGCCCAGCGTCGACGTGACCTACCGCCGGCAATTCGGTCTTCACCGGCTGACGGTGATCGGGTCGGCGGGCTATGATTTCCACCAGCGTTTCGAATTTCTCGATCGGGAGAGGATCAGTCTTCAGGCCGATGCCGATCTGTCCGTATCCGGTTACTGCCATGTGCAGCCCAGGGCGCGGCTGAATTTTGCGCAATCGAACCTTTCCGATCAGGGCGTGGTCGTCGGCAATACGCAGCGGACGCAGGATTACAGGGTCGCGGTCGACTGCGAGAAGCCCTATGGTTTCTTCCCCGTGGCCGCCGTGGGCTATCTGAATACCAGCAACAGCGCCTCTTCGCGGCGGATATTCGACATCGACACGTCCACGGCGATGGCGGGCATCGGCTATTCCAAGGCCAGCCTGGGCGAAATCCGCGCGACGTTCCAATATGAGCGTTTCCGCCGCCCCAATGCCGACGAAGCGATACCCGGCCTGCGCGACGGCGCGGAAAATTACCGCGCGGGCATCCTCTTCCGCCGGGCCGTGGCGCCGCGCCTGAGCTGGCAATTGGGCGCCAATTATTTCAAGACCAAGCCGCGCGCGCCCGGCATTGCAGACTTCTCCGGCCTGGGGGTGGAGGCGCAGGCGGTCTATACCCCCTCCAACCGGCTGTCGATCCTGTTGGATGTCGACCGCAGCTCCCGCAATCAGAGCAATACGGGCGCGACCTATATCGTGCAGACCGACTTCACCCTGCGCGGCAATCTGAAGCTGGGGGCGCGGTCCGGCCTGTCGGCGGGCGGAAGCTACAGCCGCCGATCGTTCAAGGGCGAATTGCAGCTCGACACACCGCTGCTGCGCCGGTCGGACCGCACCCGCGCGGTCTTTGCCGGCTATCGTTACCAGTTGCGCAGCCGCCTCAATGCCGGGGCGGAGATACGCCATGAGTGGCGAACAACGGCCGTCGACCAGTTCCGGTACAAAAGCACGTCGGGACTGCTGTTCGTCGGACTGGATCTATGAGGTACTGGCCATGAAACCGATCTTCCCTGCCCTTTCCGTCCTGATCCTTGCGTCCCTTTCCGCAGCCGTTCCGGCGGTGGCGGCCGATGCCGCGCCGGGCGCGGCGCTGGCGTCCAGCTACATATTGGGGGCCAATGACGAGATAAGGGTTTCCGTCTTCGGCGCCTATCCGTTCGACGTCAAAACCCGGATCAAGGAGGACGGCAGCGTCACCCTGCCCAGCGTCGGGGAAGTCGTGGCGCAGGGCGTGACCGCCAATGCACTGGCGACCAAGGTGCGCGATCAGTTGAAGGCGGGCGGATATTTCGTCAATCCGATCGTCAATGTGGAGGTGGTGAGCTATGTCAGCCGGGCGGTGACCGTCTTCGGCAATCTCCAGAATCCCGGCGTCTATCCGCTGGACCGGCCGCAGACGATCGCGATGATGCTGGCCCGCACCGGCGGCGCGCGGACCGATGCCGCCGATTACGCCATATTGCAGCGCCAGGGCGAGGAAGACCGCCGCATCCCGCTGGAAGACCTGAACAGCGCGACGGGAACCGGGCAGATGCTCCGCCCCGGGGATTCGCTGTTCGTGCCCAAGGCGGAGGACGTCTTCATCTACGGCCAGGTCAACAAGCCGGGCAAGATCACCTATGAAAGCGGCATGACGCTGCGCCAGATGCTGGCGCAGGCGGGCGGACCGACATTGGGCGGGTCCGAAAAGAAGATCAGCCTCAACCGCGGCAACCAGAGGATCAAGCGCGCCGACCTGGACATGCTGGTGAAGCCGGGCGACGTCTTCACCGTCCAGGAACGCATCTTCTGATCAGGCTGGGAAGGAACCCGAAATGTCCCTGTTTTCCTGGATAGCGCGGTGGCTGAGGCCCAAGCCCCAGCCCCAGCCCAAGCCCAAGCCCAAGCCCCAGAGCAAGGAGCTGGCGCGCCGCATGGCGGCCATCCGCGCCGCCGCCGCCGCCGAACCCGCCACGCCGGCGCCCCCGACGGCCGACATGTTGCGGTCGGCCATCCGCAAGGGGTTCAACTCGACCCAGCCCGTCACCAGTTCCAGCCATCTTCACGGCCGGCAGGAACAGTTGGAACTGCTGGTCGAGGGCGTTCTGGATCGGGGAAATCACGCCCTGATCTACGGCGCGCGGGGGTCCGGCAAGACGTCGCTGGCGCGGGTCTTCGCCAATATGGCCGACGACCGGGGCTTCGTCGTGCTCTATTCGGCGTGCGAACCCGATCAGGATTTCGGGGCGCTCATCAGGCCCTATGTCGATGCCCTGGCCGGGGCGCCGGTCGACTGGCCCGTGGACCGTCCGGTCAATCCGCGGGACGTGGTCGAGCAGATCGCGCCTCGCGCCCGTCGCCGCTTCATCCTGATCCTGGACGAATTCGACCGCATCACCGACGGCGCCGTGCAACATGACGTCGCAAGGCTGATGAAGATGCTGTCCGACGCGGCCATGCCGGTTCATATCGTCGCGGTGGGCATCGCGGCGGGGGTCGATGCCCTGATCGCGGGCCATGCGTCCCTGCGGCGGCACATGTCGGTGATCCCGATCTCGCGGATCGAATCCCAGGCGGTGTTCGACATCATCGCCAAGGGCGCGGGGTCGATCGGCATGGGCTTTACCGATGCCAGCCGGGAGACCATCGCCCATCTCGCCTGCGGATCGCCCTATCATGTCCGGCTGTTCTGCGCCCTCGCCTGTTTCGAGGTGATCAAGCGGAAGGAACGGAAGGTCGACCTGCCCGCGACGCTGGCCGGGGTGGCGCGGGCCGTCAATGACTGGGCGCTCACCAATGCGGAGGACGCCGCGCTGTTCCGCAAGGTGATCGCGACGAACAGCCCGCACTGGAGCATGATCGAAACCATCGCCCGCACCGCCGCCGCCCACGGCTTCATCACCCGGCACGCGCTGGCGGATGAACGGGGCGAGCGCATCCTGTCCCAGTTGCGGGACGCGCTGATCATCGATGCGGCAGAGGATCGCATCGCCTTCCAGGACAGTCTGGCGCCGCAATTCATGCTGGCCATGCTGTTCGCCGCGCAGAACAGCGAGAAGATCGATGAGAACATCATCAGCATGAACGATCTTCATCGCCCGATCGCCGCCGAATAGGCCGGATTGCCATCGAATAGGATAGTGACTATGCTGATATTGGACATATTCCGCGCGATATTGCAGCGCTGGCGGCTGGTGGCGGGGATATTCTGCAGCGTCATGCTGCTGACCGCGATCTGGATATTGATGACGCCGCGCGAATATGTGGCGTCGGCCACGCTGCTGTTCGACACGCGCGCGCCCGATCCGCTGCCGGGCGAGACGCGCGCGGCCGGCGAACCCGCCGCCATGCTGGCGACCGAGGCGCAGATATTGCGCGGGGAGGCGATCACCGGCCATGTCACCCGCGCGCTGGGCCTCGACAAGGAACCCGAACTGCGCAGGCAGTGGTTCGACCAGACCAACGGAACCCAGACATTCCAGGGCTGGCTGAACCGGCGGGTCCAGAGCGGGCTGGAGGTCACGCCCAGCCCGGCGGGCAGCACCATCGACATCGCCTATCGCAGCACCGATGCAGCCAGATCGGCTGAGATGGCGAATGCCTTTGCCGATGCGTTCAACAAGACCCGCCTGTCGATGAGCAATGATTTCGCCAAGCGCTACGCCGACTGGTTCAAGACCCGCCTCAGCGAATCCGAGGCGCGGATGGAAAGCGCACAGAGCGAACTGGCGAAGTTCCAGCGCGAGCACGGCATTGTCTCCACCGGGGCGATCGATGCGGAAAGCACGCGGCTGAGCGAATTGTCGTCC
This sequence comes from Sphingobium sp. RSMS, assembly GCF_005406185.4. NCBI lineage: Bacteria > Pseudomonadati > Pseudomonadota > Alphaproteobacteria > Sphingomonadales > Sphingobiaceae > Sphingobium > Sphingobium sp. RSMS. Next base: position 751,638 of record NZ_CM191258.1, read on the forward strand.
AAATTGTCCACCGCCGAAGCGTCCGCCGCCGATGCGGGCGCCCGCGCCGCCGCGGGGGCGAGCATGCCCGAAGTGCAGTCGAGCGGGGTGGTCCAGGGATTGCGCGCGCAGATCGCGACCAAGTCGGCCGAAATCCGCCAGATGTCGGCGGAACTGGGGCCCAGCCATGAGTTGATGCGGGCGGCCAATTCCCAGCTCGCCCAGTTGCGGGCGGCACTGGCGCAGGAAACGGCCAAGACTTCGGGCAGCCTGTCCGCGGCCAGTTCCGCCGCCGCGGCCAACCGGGGCGCCATGCAGTCGCTGCTGAACCAGCACCGCGCCCGCATGCTGTCGCTCGCGGGCGACCGGGGCAAGCTCAACGTGCTGGAAAGCAATGTGGAATCGGCCAAGAAGCAATATGAGACCGAGACGCAGCAAATGGCCGAACTGCGCGCGAAGAGCAGCATCCCTTCGCTGAACGTGCTGCATCTGAACGCCGCAGAGGCGCCCTTGCTGCCGAACGCGCCGAACATTCCCGTGCGGCTGCTGATGATGACGATATTGGGCCTGATGCTCGCCATCGGCACGGCGGTCCTGCTGGAATGGCTACAACCCCGCGTCCGCAGCCGCGATGCGATGACATATCTGACCGGCGTGCCCGTGCTGGGACAGGCCGACCTCCGTCACATCGGACAGCAACTTCGCCTTGAAGGAGCCAAATGGTCATGAGACTCCGATCCACAGAGAGAAGCGAGCAGCCCGGCGCGATCTTCATCGCCGCCGGCCCGGGCGAAAAGCCCGAGATGAATGCCGTGGGGCCGATCCAGGTCGATCCGCTGGTCGTGGCGATCAGCGACCCGGAAGACCGGCTGGCGGTGCAGGCGCGCGACATACAGTCGACGCTGGCCGCGCTCCGCCTGGCGGACGGGCGGGCGCCCTCCTCCATCGCGGTCCTCACGGTCGGCGCGGTCGACGAGGCGGCGATCCTGACCGCCAATGTCGCGGTGTCGGCGGCGCTGAGCGGCTTGCGGACGCTGCTCGTCGACATGAAGCAGTCGGACTTCGTCCAGCACCGGCTGCTCGGCCAGACGCCGGTCACGCCCACCGATCCGGAGGATGACCTCCACGCCTTCGTCCGGCCTGCCTCGATCCCCAGACTGTCCCTGCTGGCGGCCGCATCCGACAGCCGGGACCTGGCCGACATGATGGCCGATTTCGACCTGTGCCTGGTCGACGCCAGCCATGTCGAGGACCTCGCCCTGGCAGCGGCCGGCGCGGAGGTGGCGATACTGGCCGTCAGCCGCGACGCCACCACCACGGCGGACCTCAAGTCTACGATCAACAAGCTGTCGATGCTGGGCATGCCGTTGATCGGCACGGTCATGATCGTGTGACGGCATGAAGCGTGGAACAGGCATGAAGATCGTCCATATCTCCCGCCAATATCATCCGGGCATCGGCGGGCTGGAGAATTTCACCCGCAACCTCTGCGAGGAGCAGGCGCGGGCGGGCCATGACGTGCGCATGGTCACGCTGAACCGCATCTTCGACGGCGATGGCGCGGAACTGCCCGCGCGGGAGACGATCGGCGGGGTGGAGGTCATCCGCCTGCCCTTCCGCGGCGGACGGCGCTATCCCATTGCGCCGGCGGTGCTGCGCCATGTGCGCGATTGCGACCTGATCCACGTCCACGCCATGGATTTCTTCGTCGATTTCCTGGCCCTCACGCGCTTTCTGCACCAGAAGCCGATGGTGCTCAGCACCCATGGCGGCTTCTTCCACACAGATTATGCGCAGCGGCTGAAGCAGGTCTATTTCCACAGCATATCCCGCCTGTCGCTGAGCCGCTTCCACGCAACGATCGCCTGTAGCGAGGCGGATCAGGACAGTTTCGCGCGCATTTGCCGCCAGAGGCTGACGCTGGTGGAAAATGGCGTCGACATCGACAAGTTCGCGGCCGCCGCCGACCCGGATGCGCGGGCGATCCTCTATTTCGGCCGCATCGCCCCCAACAAGCGGATCGATCGGCTGATCCGCTGGTTCGCCGCGTTGAATGCGCTGGACCCCGCCTGGTCGCTGATCGTCGCGGGCAAGCCCATGGGCGTCGCCCTGTCCGACCTGCGCCGGATCGCCGTCGAACAGGGCGTATCCCAAAAGGTGGAATTCCACGACAGCCCCAGCGACGAGGTGCTTCGCGCGCTGATCGGGCGCAGCAGCATCTTCGCGTCCGCCAGCGCCTATGAAGGGTTCGGCATATCGTTGATCGAGGCGGTTTCCGCCGGCCTCTATCCCGCCGCCAGCGACATTCCGGCGCATCGCCGGTCCTGCGAGAAGCTGGGCGTCGGCACGCTCCTGCATTTCGACGATCCCCTGTCGGCCGCGCGGCTGCTCAAGGATTTCCGCACCGCCAGGGTCAAGGGAGCCCTGAAGGACGCGGCCGAACCGCTGCGCGGCTATAGCTGGCCGGAGGTCTCGGCGCGCATCGTGCATATCTACGACCAGATATTGGGCCATCGCCAGCGGGCCATCGGTCCGGTGAAGGTCGCCGTTCTCTCCCAGACGGAGGCGCTGGCGGAAATCCGGTCCCATGTCCGCGCGCAAAGGCCGAAGGTCATCGCCTTCTGCAACGCCCATATGGCCAATCTGGCGCGGAAGGACGACCGGCTGGCCGGGGCGCTGAGCAATGCGCTGGTGCTGAACGACGGCATCGGCGTCGATCTGGCGAGCCGGTTGCGCTATGGCCGCTCCTTTCCCGTCAACCTCAACGGCACGGACTTCATCCCCGCGCTGCTGAAGGACCATCCCGAAGGGCTCCGGCTGTTCCTGGTCGGCGCGGCGCCGGGCGTGGCGGAGCGCGCGGCGGTGACGCTGCGCCGCCTGTGCCCGCGGCTCTCGATCGTGGGAATGCAGCATGGTTTCTTCGACCCGCAGGAGGAAGCGGGCCTGAGCGACCGCATAGGGGCGAGCAAGGCCGATCTGGTGCTCGCCTGCATGGGCAATCCCCGGCAGGAGATCTGGGCGGCGCGCTGGGCGCCGGAGTTCGGACGGCCCGTGCTGTGCGGCGGCGCTTTGCTCGACTTCCTCGCCGGACGGGTGCGGCGCGCCCCGGCCTGGGTGCAGCGGGCGCGGTTCGAATGGGCGTGGCGGCTGTTTCAGGAGCCCACCCGGCTCGCGGACCGCTATCTGCGCGGCAATCTGAGCTTCATCGTCCATGCGCTGAAGGATGCCTGGCGCGGGCAGGATTGGGAGGATACGCCCCCGCCAGCCCCGACCACAGCCCTGCGGGGGGCCGATGCGGCCTGACGCCAGCATGGCCCGGCGCCGGACGACCATGCCGAAGCGCATTTCGGTCGTCATCCCGTTCTTCCAGCGCAAGCGCGGGCTGCTGCGCGAAGCTGTGCGGTCGGTCGCCTGCCAATATCTTCCCTGGCCCGCCGAAGTCGAACTGATCGTCGTCGACGACGGTTCGCCGGTCGCGGCCGACCTGGATGTCGATAATCTCGCCTTGCCCGATTGGATCAGGCTGCGCATCATTCGCCAGGCCAATGCCGGCCCGGCGGCGGCGCGCAACCATGGCCTGGACGCCCTATCGCCGGATTCCGGCTATATCGCCTTTCTGGATTCCGACGATCAATGGTCGACGCACCATCTGGCCTGGGGGATCGACACCCTGGGCACGGCGCATGATTTCTACTTCTGCGACAGCGCCATGCCGCCGACGACCATGTTCGCGGCCATGGCGTTTTTCCAGGCGCTGCCCGCGCAGAAGGGGGTCGAACTGCTCGACGGGACGCGCGGCACCTATCGCTTCGTCGGGACGAGCGGCGGATCGTCGATGGTGCGCGACTATCTGTGCCAAACATCGTCCGTGATCCTGCGCAGGTCGGCGGTGGGATCGCTCCGGTTCGAGGAGAGCCTGCGCTATGCCGGGGAAGACTGGCTGATGTGGGCGCGGATCGCGCATCGGGCGCGGGGCATCTGCTTCTCGCTTTCCGCCAACAGCCTGCGCGGCGAAGGCATCAACCTGTATCGCGACGCGCATGAGCGGCTGGGCGGGCGCAACCTGCGGCGCATCCTTTCCATGATCCGGGCGAACGAGCTGATGGGGGCGATCGACGGCATCGATGCGCAAAGCCTGATGCTGACGCAGCAGCGGCGACGCAGCTTCCAGATGGAACTGGCGGCGATCCTGATGCATCCGCGGCTTTACCTGGGCCTGATGGACCGGCTGCAGCGGGCGATGATCGCAAGGGCCTACCGGCACCTCTGGCGTGACCTGCCCGGCTGTTGGACGGAAATCCTGCGCCGCAAGCTGCGCCCGGCGGCCCTGCGGGAGATGCCTGCGTGAAGCTTTATTATTACCGGGCGCCGCAGGGGAATTTCGGCGACGACCTGAACGGCTGGCTATGGGAAGAACTCGCGCCGGGCCGCTGGTCGGACGAGGATGATGGCGAGCTGTTCTGCGGCATCGGCACGATCATCGGCAACGACATGCCGCAGGCGAAACGGATCAGGGTGTTTTCCAGCGGCATCGGCTATCGTCCCGTGCCCGCCGATTTCGACAGCGGGCGGTGGAAGGTGACGGCGCTGCGCGGGCCGCTGACGGCGCAGGTGGTCGGGCGGCCAGAACGGGCGGTTGCGGATGGTGCGCTGCTGCTGTCGACCCTGCCGCGGCTGAAGCCCCTGGCAGAGGAAGAACGACACGGGACGATCTTCATTCCCCATTATGAGGCGATGGACGAAGGCCCCTGGGAAAGGGCGTGCAGGCTGGCGGGCGTGGAACTGGTCGATCCCCGGCAATGCGCGCATCGGGTGATAGAGCGCATCCGATCGGCGCGGCTGGTGATCGCGGATTCCATGCATGCCGCGATCATCGCGGATACGATGCGGGTGCCCTGGGTGCCCGTTGCGTCGTCCCGGCGGATCAACAGCTTCAAATGGCTGGACTGGACCCTGTCGCTGGACCTGCCCTATGAGCCGGTGGCGCTGCCTTCGATCAGCCTGCGGGCCTATTATGAGGGGCAGGTGCAGCGCTGCATCGGACAGGATTTCCGCCTGCCGCGGCCGGACAGGGATAGCGCCATGGCGCATTATCGGCGGATGATGCGGCGGGAGGGCAATGCGCTATGGCAATCGGTGCGCCCCAAGGTGAAGCATCACCTGCGCGCGCTGCCGGGGCGCCTGCCGGCGCAGCGTGCCGCGCGGGGCGCGATGGCGCGGTGGGACAGGCGGCGGACGGAGCGCATGGCGACGGTTTTGCATCGGCTGGTGGGCGCGCCCGCTTTCCTGAGCGGCGATGCGATTTTCGCGCAGAGGGTCGAACAGTTGAGCCGTGCGCTGGATGGCATTGCGGGGGGCCGTGAAGGCTGAATATTGCCTGCGGGGGCCTTAACGCGCCAGCGTCCGCGCCCTGTGCCGCCGGACCAGGTGACGGGCCAGCATCGGCCAACTGCGCCGGTCGCGCAGCATTTCCATCAGCAGCGCCCCCGGCCGGCGGGCGCGCAGGTGCGGATAGGCGCGGTTCCAGATCGCCTGGTCGCGGATCGCGTCCGCCCGTTTCGACAACAGCCCCGCCAATGCCCTGTCCGCCCGGATGCGCGGGCGGGCGAGCAGGCCCAGCGTATGGTCCCGCATGGCCTGGAGGTTGAGGATGGTGCGCGACTGGCCCGAACTGTCCGAGGAGATCGAACCGATGCGCTGCGTGAAGAGGTAAAGCCCCTCCCCCATCAGCATGAAGCGCGCGCCGGCCAGCAGCCAGTCCAGAACGAAGGCGAAATCCTCGCCATGGCGGAGGTGAGGCGGATAGTGCAGTCCGCGCGCATGGAGGAAACGGCGGCGGAAGATCGGCTTTAGCTGGCCATAGTCGAAGGGGGAACGGCCGGTCATGCACTGGCCGACGAAATCCGCCGCGCCGACCTGCTGCACATGATCGTCCGCCAGCCTGAGCGCCCGGCCCGCCACGGCCTGTGCCTGCCAGTCGAAGAACAGCAGATTGTCGGCCACCAGATCGGCCTCATGCCGCCTCGCCACCCCGGTCATGCGTTGCAGCCGCCCCGGCAGGAACGCATCGTCGGCGTCGAGTATCGCGATCCACTCGCCCTGCGCCGCGGCCAGCCCCCTGTTGCGCGCGACCGAAGGTCCGCCATTTTCCGCGCTGACGATCAGGCGGACATTGTCGTGCATGCGCGTCAGGCCCCGCGCCACCCGCAGCGTGTCGTCGCTCGACGCATCGTCGATGATCAGCACTTCGACCGGCACCTGCTGCGCCAGCGCCGAATTGACCGCGCGAACCAGCGTATCCTGCGCATTATAGGCGGCAATTATCACCGAGACACAAGGGGTTAGGTTCCGCTGCATAGGTGTTATGCCTTACTCGAAACAGGGGTGGGCTTTGGATATAACAGCCGCACAAGCAGCAGCGAATTGAGGGAATACCCCTAGGATATGTCCCAAGGGTCCGAACCCGATCTTCCCAGTGCGGACAGACAATATGCCGATGGTCGCCATTTACAGACGCGGTTTCCTGCCCTTGTCGGAGACCTTCATTGCGGACCATATCCGGTCGCTGCGCCGATACCGCCCCTTCGTCATGGCCGACGACATTGTCGGCGGCCATTATCGGGACGGACAGCAACTGCATCTGCTTCATGAACCCGGCGCCGGAAAGTGGAAAAGGATCAGCAGTCGGCTGACCGGACATTACGACCATCTGGACGGACAACTGTCCTCACGCTCCGCCGGCCTGATCCACGCGCATTTCCTTCAGGACGGCGCGGGCATCCTGCCGCTTGCCCTGCGGCGGCGCATGCCGCTGGTGGTGACGGCCCATGGCTATGACGCGACCGTCACCGCCCGCGAACATGCGCGGCGCACGGAAGGGCTCTGGTACCTGATGCTGAAGCCCGTCCTGATGCGCTATGTCGACGGCATCATCTGCGTGTCGAACTGGATCAGGCAGTGTCTGCTGGAGGCCGGCTATCCCGAAGGCAAGCTGCGGGTCATCCGCCTGGGCATCGACCCCGCCGCATTGCCGCAGGTGGATTCCCCCTCGCTGCGCCGGGGCGCGCTGTTCGTGGGCAGGCTGGTCGAGAAGAAGGGCGTCAACTTCCTGCTCGACGCCTGGGCGAAGCTGCCGCCCCGCCTGCGCGAGGAGCCGCTGACCATCATCGGGGACGGCCCGATGAAGCCGGCGCTGATGGATCAGGCACGAAAACTGGGCATCCAGCCGGTATTTGCCGGCCCGCAGCCGCGAGAGGCGGTGTTCGCCGCCATGGCCCGGCACAGGATCTTCGCCATGCCCAGCATCCGCGCCGCGAATGGCGACAGCGAAGGGCTGCCCATCGTGCTGATGGAGGCGCAGGCCCTGGGCATGGCTGTGGTCGCCTTCGACGACGGGCCGATGCGCGAAGCCATCCGGCCGGGGCAGAGCGGCCTGCTGGCGGAGCGGCGCGACACCGGCAGCTATGCCGCGCATCTGGAACGGCTGCTGCTGTCGGCGGACCTGTGCGAAAGCTTCGGCCGGGCGGGACGGGAATGGGTCAACAACAGTTTCCACATCCGGTCCAACATGGCGGAACTGGAAGATTATTACGACGAAATCATCGGCCGCAGGGAGAGACGCCATTGAACATCCCCATTTCGGCCGCCCTCGCACCCCATGGCGTCACCAACGCCCGCATCCTCATCCTGTCGCGCCACGATTATCGCACGGCGCGCCGCGCCAGCGTGCATTTCATCGCCCAGAAACTGGCCGAACGGGGTCATGACGTCGCCTTCCTGTCCATCGGCTACAGCTGGCTGTCGCGGCTGCGCGGCGACAGCCGGGCGGCGCTGGACCCGCGCGCCAACCGCTGGGAAACGGTGGACGGCCTGCGCGCCTATCTGTGGCGGACCCGCTGGCATCCGGTCAAGATGCCGGTGCCCGATGCGCTGACCGGCTGGCTGTTCCACCGCTGGGCGGGCATGGCCTGCCCCGCCCTGGACGAGGCGGCGGCGACGGCGGACCTCATCCTCATCGAATCCGGCATCGCCCCCGCGCTGATCCGGCGGGTGCGGGCCATCGCCCCGCATGCGCGGATCGTCTATCGCGCGACCGACCTGCTGGCGACCGCCGGCGTGCCGCCATGCATCGAAACGACGCTGCACAGGCAGGCGCGCGACATCGACATGGTCGTGGTCGTCGCCCGCAGCATGCTGCCGCATTTCGACAGCTTCGACTGTCCGCGCATCTTCATTCCCCATGGCGTCGACCTGCGAAACCTGCGCCGGCCGACCGTCAGCCCCTATGACCGGCCGCATAATGCGGTGGCGGTCGGATCGATGCTGTTCGACGAGGGCGCGATCCGCACGCTGGCGCAGGCGGTTCCCCATTTCACCTTCCACATGATCGGAACGCCCAGGCACGCCTTCCCGTCCAATGTGGTGCTGCACGATGAGATGCCCTTCGAACGGACGCTGCCCTATATCCAGCATGCCGATGTCGGGATCGCGGCCTATCTGCCGGCGGAAGCATCGGCCTATCTGGCGGATTCCAGCCTGAAGCTGATGCAATATGGCGCCATCGGCCTGCCCGCCGTCTGCCCGGATTTCGCGGTGGGCGAACATGGGCTGCGTTTCGGCTATCGGCCGGGCGACGCCGATGGGATGGTGCAGGCCTTCGCCAGGGCCGCCCAGACGCGCCGGCGGCCAGCGCCGACGCAGGATTGGGGCGATGTGGCCGACCGGCTGGTGGAGGTCGCCCTTGGCTGAGCTTGTCCTGCAAAGAGACGTCCGGATGCAAGGCGCCGGGGACATGCTGCGCGCGGTCGTGCCGGTGGCGGCCATGGCGCTGCTGGCGGCGACGGTCCTGTTCAACCCGTTCCTCGCCTGGGTGAACAGCCATGTCGCGCCGATGAACGGGTCGATCGTGTCCGTGATGCAGGGCGGCATCGTCATCTCTGCATTGCTGCTGGGCCTGTTCCAGCCGGTCGCGCTGGCGGCGCGATGGTGGACGCTGGCCGCGCTGCTGGTGATGGCCGTGCTGCTGACCAGCGCGATCCGGGCGCAGTTCAATCCCAAGATATTGGGCGACGTGCTGCTGATCCCGGCCTTCATCCTGCTGGGCACGGCGCTGCGCGCCGACCTGTTCCGCCGGTCGGTCCTCGTCATGCAGGCGTGCATCCTGCTGGTGGGCATGTGGGAACTGGCGCGGCCGGACCAATATGGCGCCTTCTTCAACGTGGTCGATTATTATGTGAACACGCGCGGATATGACGCCGACGCCTTCTGGGCGGGCGGATCGCTGTTCCTGAGTTCGGAACGGCCGGGCGGGCGGCTGTTGCTCAACGGCTTCGGTTTCCATCGCGGGTCGTCGCTGTTCCTGGAGCCGGTGTCGCTCGGCAACTGGGCGGTCGTCGTCACCATCTTCACGGCGGCCTGCTGGCGCGAACTGTCGCGCTGGGGCCGGGCCTTCATGGTGGCGTCCACCTTCGCGCTGCTGGTGATCTGCGACGGGCGGCTCGCGATGACGGTCATCCTGCTCTTCTGCCTCTATCTGCCGCTCTGCCGCTATCTGCCCGACCGCTGGAGCGCGATCTACCTGCCTGTCATGCTGGGCCTGCTTTGGCTGGGGGATGCGTTCGGCCTGCTGATGCCCAATGGCGACAATTTCGCCGGGCGGCTGGGCATCGGCCTGCATGCGCTGGGGACGATGGATGCCGCCGCATTGCTGGGGGTCAGCCCCGAATTCGCGCGGCTGGACGATGCGGGATGGGCCGATTTCATCCAGTCCCAATCCGTGCTCATCGCGCTCGGCCTCTGGCTGGCGCTGTCGCTCACCGGGTTCGGCAGGGCGCCGGGCGACCGCATGGCGAAACATGGCACCATGCTGTTCCTCATCCTGTGCCTGCCGATCAGCAATTCGCTGCTCTCGATCAAGACGGCGGCGTTGATGTGGGCGCTCTACGGCTTCTGCTTCGCACGCGGGCGGAGGGCAGCGGACAGCACGCCCCCGGCATGAGCGGGCGGCATATTCCAGCGCTGGACGGGTTGCGCGGCTTTGCGGCGCTGATCGTGATGCTGTCGCATTTTCCCGATGTCGGGCTGCCGCCCTGGGTCAATCACCGCCTGGGCGATTATGGCGTGATGCTGTTCTTCGTGCTGAGCGGTTTCCTGATGGGCCATCTCTATCTGGGGCAGAAGCCCGACGTCGCGGCGCTGCTGCGCTATGGCGCGGCGCGGGCGGGGCGAATCCTGCCGCTTTATCTGGCGGTGTCGCTGCTGTCCTTCTTCCTCTTCAGCTATGCCGATCCGGCCTTCATCTATCGCATAGACGGCCAGCAGCTCCTGCGGTTGCTCAGCTTCACCAGCGCGCAGCCGATCTTCTGGTCCATCGGCCCGGAATTCCAGTTCTATTTCCTCTTTCCGCTGATCTGGATGGCGTTCCACAGCAGCCGCCCGAACAGGCCGGTCGCCTTCCTGGCGCTGGCGACCGCGATCTGCCTGAGCTATGCGATCAGCAGTTGGACGCCGGGCTTCTCCGTCTTCGCAAAGCTGCACATCTTCATCGCCGGGATCGGCACGGCATTGCTGATGAAGGCGGCGCCGCCGCGCCCGCCGCTCGCCATGCTCGTGCTGGGAAGCGCCCTGGCCTTCCTGGCCGCCATCCTGCTGTCGCCGGCGTGGGCCGAACCCTTCCTCTTCCCGTCGACGCGCGGCGACCCCAAGCATATCGGCTATTATGGCGATCTGGCGAAGGTCCTGCTCTGCGCCTGCGTCATCCACAGCGCGACCATCGACCATCGGCTGAACGACTGGCTGTGGGGCAATGGCGCGATGCGGCGGCTGGGGGCGTGGAGCTTCTCGCTCTATCTGCTGCACATGCCCGCTTTCTATCTGGCGGGATATCTGCCGGTGCCGCCGGCGCCGCGCGCCGTGGCATCGCTGCTGCTGGCGGTCGGCATCGCGGCGCTGTCCCATCGCTTCGTCGAAGGGCCGGCCAACCATTGTTTGCGCCGCCTGCTTGCAAGGCTGTTCGACCGGCAGCCCAAGGTCATCCTATTGCCCGATCTCAGCCGGGCGGAGGTTCGAAGGTGAGACGATAAGGATAAAGCCAGATGCGCAAGGAAAACAGGGTCGCGCACGGGTCGGTGAAGGAGGATGAGGGACGCATAGACTGGCTGGACGTGGCCAAGGGCCTGTCGATCCTGCTGGTCGTCTTCCATCATGCCGCGCTGACGGGTGCTTCCATCGGCCATGGCTGGGCGGTCTTTTCCACGCTCGATGCGTTGGCGAAGCCGGTCCGCATGCCGCTGTTCTTCGCCATAGCGGGGCTGTTCGCCGCCGGGGCGCTCAGCCGGTCCTGGGGCCGGCTGCTGACCGGCCGGGTGGCCAATCTCGTCTGGCTCTACAGCCTGTGGACCGTGATCTACTGGCTGTTCTTCCGCTATTTCGACCCGACCGACGGGCTGAAGCCGCTGGGCCTTTCCAAATGGCAGCTCATCTATATGTGGATCATCCCGCCCAGCGGACAATGGTTCCTGTGGCTGATGGCGATCTATCTGGTCCTTGCCAAGGCGATTGCCCGCTTCCGAAGTCCCGTCCATCTGTCGGCGATCTTCCTGCTTTGCGTCCTGTCGGCCGGGCCGGTGGCGGAACTGCCCCATTATCCGTGGCGCAACGGCCTGCTCTATGCGCCCTTCTTCATCGGCGGGGCATGGTATGGCCGGGCGCTGGCGGAGCGGGCGCCGCGCCATGCCGCGACGCTGATCGTGGGCGGAACGGCAGGCTTTGCGGCCCTTTCGATGCTGACGTGCCATCCCGGCGCGCAGATCGGCCTGTCCATGGCGGGCCTGATGGCGGCAGTCGGCGTCGCCCTGTTGCTCAGCCGGATTTCGTGGCTGAAGGGGCCGCTGATCTTCTTCGGGCGGCGAACGCTCAGCATCTACCTCGGCCATGGGCTGGTCATCGCCGCGCTGTCCATGCCGCTGTCCGTCCTGCCGCTGGGGGATCATGCCTTTCTATGGGTCACGCCCTTCCTGATGCTGTTCTCCCTGTTCGGATCGCTGGTCCTTCACGACCGGGCGGGAAGTCTGGGCCGGATGTGGCTCTATAGCGACGAAGGCATGCGGCAGTCCTTGCCGAAGCGGTTCAGCATCTGACTCAGATGCCGGATGCGCGGCCATGCTGCTTGTCCAGGGCAATCTGGTTGGAAAGCTTCGCCGCGGTCAGAAACTGCCGCTCATTATGGATGGAACCGACGGCGATGAAGAGGATCAGCGCGCCGACGACTGCCTTGCGATAGGGGGAGAACCATCCCAGCGCCGCGAAAGCCAGCGCGGCAACCGCGATGTCCGCCGCGTAAAGGAAGGTGATTTCTCCATAGACGCTGTGGAAGAGTATCTTCGAAGCCAGGAACAGGCCCAGCGCCAGGCCGATGGGCCGCCTCTGCCGGTCGGCCAGCGTTCCCGCGACGCCTCCGGCCAGCAGGACCAGCCAGGCGGCGGCGGCGATGCCGCCCGCGACGCCCCACTGGCCGAGCGGCGCGAACTGGTTGGTCACGACCGTCGAGGAGCCGATCTCCGTCTGCATGTCGGCCCGCTGCGGCGATGGCACGACGCCCGGCATCAGCAGGGCGTTGCGCGCGCTGATGGACGGGTGCCATGCCATGCCGGCGGCGTGCATCTTCGGTCCGGCATAGGTCTTTTCCTTGACGATGATGCGCGGGTCGAGCCAGAAGGCGGCGCGGTGCAACAGCTTCATCTGGACCGCGGAGACCGCCGACACCAGCAGGAAGGCGCCCCCGCTGACCAGCAGGAACTGGCGGAACGGCAGGCGGAAGAAGGCGGCCGCCAGCCCCAGGCCCCAATTGGTGATCAGCATCGCGACGCTTGCCGCCGAAGCGACGATCCAGCCGGCGCGGGGCAGGCTCCGCATCGAACAGGTGAAGATCAGCATCAGCACGATGCCGGTCGCGCTGAATGCATAGGTTTCGATAAAGGCATACCAGTGGAGGAAACCGGCGCTGGCGAGCAATGCGAGGGTGAAGCCGGCGGCCGCCGCGGGGGCAAGGCCCATCAGCCGCATCGCCACATGGAAACCCCCCGCGCTGACCGCGGCGGCGAGCATCAGCAGCAGGCCGATCGCCTGCATCGGCGGCAGGCCCAGCAAGGCCAGCGCCTTGACCGATGACAATGCGGTTATGGAAAAGAGCGGATGGGCGACGGTGCGGTTCTGGTACGGGCTCCAGCGCTCCGTCATGTTGGAGATGACGCGGGGCGGATCGGCCTGGAAATAGATGTTGAACGTGTCATAGACCTGCGGCGACAGCGCCTTGCCGTTGAACAGGCAGATCGCCATGGCCGTCATGCTGAGCAGGATGACCAGCACCAGGTCGACGCGGCCGACGCCGATCGGCCAGATGCGGCGGGCGGGCGCGCCAAGCGCGGTCGCGGCCATCTCAGCTCAGCCCCGTCACGAGCACGCCCGCCACGATCAGCCCGATGCCCCCGAGACGCGCCGGCGAAATCGCCTCCCCCAGCAGCCAGAAGCCGCAAATGGCGGTGACCACGATGCCGAGCGCGACGCAGGGATAGGCCTGCGACAGGTTCATGCGGGACAGGACCATCAGCCACGCCCCGGCGCTGAGGCCGAACATCGCCATGCCGACGATCACCAGGGGGGTGGTCGCGATGGTGGTCGCGATCTCGATCGCCGATCCGCGCGCCAGCGCATTCTGCACCGGGACGCCGTTCATGCCGATCTTCATCAGCACCTGCGATCCGGAGGACAGCAGCACGCAGGTCAGGACCAGAAGCGGCCACAGCAGGCCGGCGGCCGCGCGATGTTCAGCCAGGGCTTGGGCAGGCAAGGTTTTCCTCCGGGGATGGGATCAGTGCGCCGCGAACATGATGAGCAGGACCAGGCAGACCATGCCCGAACTCATGCGGTCGCGCAGGGCGAAGACGACCGGATCGTCGTGGATCAGGCGGCGATGCGCCAGCATCAGCATCCGCCCCACCCAATAGAGCATGATCGGGCAGATGATCCACAACAGGTCGGGATGGCGATAGGAGCCGTTGACGGCCGGCGAGGTGAAATAAAGCGCCAGCACGGTGATGGAGACATAGGCGGAAGCCACCGCCATCGACATCACCATGGTCATGTCGCTGACCTTGTAATTGCGGTTGCTGGCGTCGCCCAGATCGGCGTCCTTGCGCTTGGCGAGTTCGGTGTAGCGCTTGATCAGCGCCAGGCTGGTGAAGAACATGACCGCGAAGGCGAGCAGCCAGTCGGACATGACGATCCCCGTCGCCGCGCTGCCGCCGATCACCCGCACGGCGTAGAGCAGGGATAGCGCCAGGACATCGATCAGGAATTTCCGCTTGAGCACGAAGCTGTAGGCGCTGGTAAGCGCGAAATAGCCGAACAGCACGCCCAGCAGCGGCAGCGACACCATCGCCCCCGTCAGCAGGCCGAGAGTCAGCAGCAGGCCCGACACGATCAGCGACGCCCCGATCGGCAACTGCCCGCTGGCGAGCGGACGGCCGCGCTTGCTGGGGTGCCGCCGGTCGGCATGCAGGTCGACGATGTCGTTGACGATATAGATGGACGACGCGATCAGGGAGAAGGCGACGAAGGCGCAGAGGCTTTGCAGCAGGGCCAGCCGGGTGATCTCATTGCCGATCAGCGGCGGCACGAAGACCAACGCATTCTTCACATATTGGTGGACGCGCAACTGACGCAGCCAGAGCCCGGGGCTGGCCCCTTCCTCCGCCAGGGCCTTGAGCGGGCGGCCCCTGCGCTGCATATGGCGGAAGGCGGCGGTGGGCGCGCGCACGGCATAGCCTTGCGCGGCATGCTCCCAGACCGGGACGTCGACCATGGCATTGCCGATATAGTCGAAGCCGCCCTCCCCGAATTCCGCGACCAGCCGGTCCCGCTTGGCCCTGCCCGACAGGTTGGTCGTCCCGTCGGACGCGAACCAACCGTCGAACAGGCAGAGATGATCCGCGATCTGCGACACCAGCCGGGCATCGGCCGCCGAGGCGAGGTAGGTCGGCCTTCCCTCCGCCCGCGCCGCGCGGATCAGGGAGAGCACCTGATCGTCATAGGGCAGGTAATGGGGATCGAAATCGGGGCTGTCCGCCAGTTCCGCCTTGATCGCCGCCTTGTTCCATCCCATGCGCAGAAAGGACGAGAGGATGGTGCGGGGTCTGTCGTTGAAGGCCGAGATCAGGCATTCGACCAGCAAGTCCCCCTTGATCAGCGTGCCGTCCAGATCGACGACAAGCGGACGGCATTGGGTATTCACCTGCGGCTTCGACTGGACAGCAACTTGCATGGCTTCCCCTTCACTTCATCCAAACTGATTAGATGTGAGGCGAGGAAGCGAATCAATTAAGGGGAAATTGCTAAGGGTTTTCGCGGTGCGCGGGAAGGAACAGCCTTTCCTGTCACTCCGCGCTTCGGCCGGGCCTGGCGATGCGTTTCACGTCCGCTTCCGTGACGGGTTGGGGATAGGCGTTGCCGAAATGGGTCCGCACATAGGTGATGACCGCCGCCACCTGCGCTGGCGAGAGCATGTCGCTCATCGGCGGCATCGCGCCCTTGCCCTTCGTCACGATGGTGACCGGATAGGCGGGATCGGCCAGCTTCCTGTTCTTCGCCAGAGCCGGAATGGCGCCGCCGCCGCTGCCCATGGCATTGGGCATGTGGCAGGCGGCGCAGATCTGCCTGTAGACCTTCTCCCCATCCACCGCCTTGTTCTTCGCCTGCACGCCGCCGGGCGTGTCGGCATGGCCCGGCGCGGCGAGAAGGGCCAATAGCGGCGGGACGAGGATCAGGGCGCGGCGCGGGCTCATGCCGCCTGCGTCCGCTGGTGGATGCGCGTGATCGCGTCGAGGCCGGAGAGCAGCGATCCTTCCATCCAGCCACCATAATAGCTGGCATGTTCGCCCGCCAGCACCACGCGCCCGTCAATGGCGACCAGATTCTGGTAATGCGCCTCCCGGTTCTCCTCGCTCCAGCGCGATGTGCATCCCAATATCCAGGGCACGCGGCTCCAGGGCACGGAAACGCCGTTCAGGAATTCCTTGCGATATTGCGGATGGAAGATTTCGCCCTGCGCCAGCGCCGCCTCTATCCGTTCCTGCGGCGTCATGCCGGTCAGTTCGAACGCACCCGCATCGCGGGCGAACGCGCCCAGCAGCACCGCCGGTCCCGGCGCGAAGAAGCGGTCGTTGGGATAGGATAGCTGCGCGATCGGCTGGTCGGTGAAGCTGTGGCCGCCATAGATATTGTCGTCCTCTTCCCAGAAGCGGCGCTTGAATTCCATTCCCATCTTGAGTTGGCCGGCATAGGGCACCGCCTTCATAGCCGCCGCCAGTTTCGGCCCCACTTGCATCTCGACCTGGCTGATGATCGACAGCGGGATGGTGCACACGCACCAGTCGGCGCTGACGCTGTTCATCCTGCCGCTCGGCACGTCCCTGTAGCTGACGGTCACGCCCTTGCCGTTCTGGGCGACCTTCGTGACCTTGGCATTATAGGTGATGAGCTTGCCGACCTGCTTGGCGAAGGCCTTGCCGATCATGTCCATGCCGCCCACCGGCTGGAACATGGTCGTCTGCATCACATAGTTGAAATAGAAGCTCATCGCCGTCCAGACCTGCGGGTCGAGCACGTCGCCCAGCTTCGCGATCTGGGAGGGCGTGGGAGCACCGCCGACGCCGCCGCCGGGCGGGCGGTCATAGCCCCGCTGGGCGGAGACGGCCACGCTGCTGGTATAGGCCATATTGTCGTCGAGCACGCCCCAATGGCGCAGCGCCTCCAGCAGCTTCTCCTTGTCCTCCGCGCTCACGCTGCCGTCCAGCGCCTTGGCGTTCGCGGCCTTGGCCAGCAGTTCCGATGTGTGGCCCCGGAAGTCGGTCGCCACCGCCTTGTAGCGCTGCGGCTTGCCGTCAAAGGCTTCGCTGGAATGGATGAAGCCATTATGGTTGAGCTGGATGAACGGCTCCAGCGCCACGCCGAACTGCCGGCAATAATGCAGCAGGCAGTTGTGATGATGCGGGATGCGCCAGGGGCCGGGATTGATGTAGTTGCCCGGCGCGAACTGCACCTTCTGCACAGTGCCGTCGCTTTCGGTGAAGGTGTCGCCGCCGCGCAGCGTATAGTTGCGGCCGCCCGGACGGTCCTGAAACTCCAGGACTTTGACCTGATAGCCGGCCTTTTCCAGTTCATAGGCGGCGACCATGCCGGCCAGGCCCGCGCCCAGCACGACGACCGACGCGCCCGGCTTCGCGCCGGAGAGGACGGGGGGACCGTCGAACTGGGTTTCGGCGGCATGGCCCAGCGCGGTCATCGCCTGGTACATGGCCGCCGCGCCACCCGCCTTGCCGATCAGGCCCAGAAGCTGGCGGCGGCTCGGCTGCATGCTATTCTCCATAATACCCCCTGTGCGCGGCGGCGGAAGTTCAGTTACCCCTGGCAGCGATCGCCTCGATCTCGATCAATTGCTGCGGCCGGGCGAGGCCCGCGATCTGGAAGGCCGAGCGCGTCGGCAGGTTGGGCTGCTCCGCCGTGCCGAAGAATTTCTTGTAGGCCCGCGTCATGCCGTCGCGGTCCATCTTACCGCCCAGCTTGGGGTCTCCCACCAGGAAGACGGTCAGCTTGACCACATCGCCCATGGTGAGACCCATTTCCGCAAGCTGCGCCTTCATCCTGGTGAAGATCGACATTGCCTGCGCCTCGGTATCGCCAAAGGCGCCGGGGCTTTCCGTATCCTTGGGGTCGATGGGCGCGCCGGTCGCGCCGGAGAGGAAATAGAGCGTGCTGCCGGGCGGGACCACGGCGGCGCTGGCGATCATCGCGCCGGGGGCCTGTTTATGCTCCACCGGCGCGGCATGGGCCGTCGATGACAAGGAAGCGGCGGCAATGATGCCGACAAGAGAAAGCCTGAACGCCGACGGATTTGCCATGAACGCCCCCATTCCCATATTGCTGATGCCTGTATCCCGATGAACGAGGCGGGAAGGAAAATCCTCCATGCCTATGTTGCGGTATCATTGCCCGCCGGAAACAAGTTCTGCGACGTCATAATATTTTCCGTTGGCGATCACCTTCCTCACATTGAAAGTGTTCGCGATATTCTCCCGCGGATCGCCCGCGAGGAGGGTAATGTCCGCCAGCTTGCCAGCCTCCAGCGTCCCCGCGTCCAGGTTGAGCGACTTGGCCGAATTGACCGTCGCCGTCTGCAAGGCCTGGAAGGGCGTCAGCCCCGCATCCACATAGGAGGAAAGCTCCGCATGCAGGTTGGTCGCGATCATCGTGTCGGTGCCCGCCGCGACCAGCGTGCCGGCATCGAACATCTTCTTCAGGCTGGTCAGGCTGCCCGCCATCATCGGCCGCAACAGCGCCGCCATCGGATCGCTTTCCGTCACCGTCTTGCGCGCCCAGAGCGGATAGAGGTTGATGCGCGGATCGTCGCGATAGGACGGGTTCTTCTCCAGATAATTGGTCAGGGCGCCGAAATTGGTGGGTGTCAGCGTCCGGCCGCTCCTGCCGAAAAGCTGGATCACATCTTCATAGGCCATGCCCATCGGCCCCTGCTTGGGCGAATAACCGCGGCGGCTGGTGGCGCCCAGATGCTCGGTCGCGTCGACGCCTGTATAGGCGGCGGGGAAGATTTCATGGCCGGTGACCGGCACGCCCATCTGGTGCGCCGCCTCCACGATGCGCCGCTGGTAGATGTCGGGCATGCGGACATAGCTTTTCAATATGTCATATTTCAGGATGCGGGCGCGCTCCAGCTCCCGCTCCAGATGGGCCGGGCCGGAAACGGCGACGCCCATCTTGTAATAGACGCGCTGCCATTCGAACAGCGGCCCGTTGACATAGAGGCGCGGGCTGATGCGCACGCCCGCTTCGGCTGCCTCCCGGTCCTCTATCGCGTCATAGACCTGATTGCCCGGATCGCGCACGGTGGTGATGCCGTAGGCGAGCCATGCGCGTTCCAGATTGGAGCCGAAATCCTTTTGCAGATGGGCGTGATGCTCGATCAGGCCGGGAATGGCGGTCAGGCCGGTGCCGTCGACAAAATGCTCCGCCTGATGCAGCGCCGGATCATGATCGCGGATCGCGGCGATGCGGTTGCCCTCGATCACGATGTCCTTGTCATGCTGGGTCTCGTCGCGGACGGAGTCGACCAGATTGCTGACGTGGATCACCATCCGCCCGGTCGGATTGGCGAGGCGGTAGCTGAGGTCGACCGGAATCTCCCGGATCACGCCGGTTTCGGTATCGATCGCCTTCAGCTTGTCCGACGACTGGTAGAGGATGGTGCGGCTGTCAGCGGTCCAGGTCGGGAAATAGGAGATTTCGGAGGTGTAGCTGCGCGGCGGACCCATCGGCTTGCCGTCGGCGGCGACGGGCCAGATCTTGAGCAGGCCTTCGTAGATCGCCGCCATCTTCGTGCCGTCAGGCGACCAGGCGGGACCGCCGCCGCCCCGCGTGTCGGTTCCGGCATTGTCCTGCGGCACCTGCCAGAAGGGCTCGCCCTTGCCATCGGCGGGGATGACGTAGATCTGGTTGGTGCCCTCACGGAAGCTGTTCGAATATTTGTAGGAGAGCGCGATGGCGACATATTTGCCGTCCGCCGACCAGGTGGGGCTGCCCGGCTGGCCGAGCGATGCCTGAAGCCGCGTCACCTTCCCGCTCGCCACGTCGACGACGCAGACGCCCGCGACGCCCCAGCGCCCGTCGACGTCGAGGAAGGCGATGCGCCCGCCGTCATGCGACCAGGTTGCGCCAAGCGGCTGGGTGTCCATGTCGGTGAGCTTGCGGTCCTTGCCGGTCCTGAGATCGCGTATCCACAGTTGCGGCAAGCCGCCGCCCTTGTCGGAGGTATAGACGATGCTCTGCCCGTCAGGCGACCATGCGGGATCGGCGTCCAGCGCGGCGTCCTTGGTGAGGTTCTCCGGCACGCCGCCCTTGGAGGACATAAGGTAGAGATCGCCCAGCGCCACGAAGGCGATGCGGCTGCCGTCGGGCGAAATGGTGGGATGGACGATGCCCAGCGCCTTGCGCGGCGCGGTGGAATCCCAGTCGCGCTTCGCCCGCGCATAGCTGGGCTTCACCACCTCCAGCGTGGCGGCGAAATCGACGGTGGAGAGGCGTCCGCCGCTCCGGTGCCTGATCTTGCCGTCCGAGACGTAATAATAGCCGCCCCTCCCCCAGCTTATGCGGAAGGGAAAGACATTCTCGGTCCCGCTGACGGCCTTGCCATCGACCTCCAGGTGGCTGCCCTTCGCGTCCTGCACTACATAGGCGAGTTCGCCGCCGGGGCCGAAGGAGGGCGCATCCACCCTGCCCTCGACCTGCTTGAGCAGGCTTTCCTTGCCGTCCGTCAAGGCGGTCGAATAGAGCGCCGTCCTGCTGCCCTCTATCCCCGCATAGGCGATCCTCGCGCCATCGGGCGACCAGCTCGGCATCCGGTCCTCGCGCGGACTGCTGCTGATCTGCTTCACCGCCCCGCTGGCGACGTCCAGCGTCCAGATGTCGTAATTGCCGCTGCGGTCGGAGGAGAAGGCGATGGTCTTCCCATCGGGCGACCAGGCCGGTTCGCGATCATCCCACGCGCCCAGCGTCAGCTTGCGCATGTCGCTGCCGTCGGGCTTGATCGTCCAGAGATCGTAGCCGCCGTCGCGATAGGCGAAATAGGCGAGGCGCGATCCGTCGGGCGACCAGACCGGCTGGCGCGCATCGTTGAAATAGTCGGTGATGCGCTTCGCCTTGCCACCCCTGGCGGGGATGATCCAGAGGCTTCCCTGAAGGTCCACCGCCAGCCATTTGCCGTCCGGCGATACGGAGACGGCCATGGAGGTGCCCTCATGCACGTCGAAGGCGATGGGCTTTTCCCCACCCGGCGGGGGCAGATTGGCGGGCTGGGCATAGGCCTGCACGGCGCAGGCCGAAAGCAGGGCGATGGAAAACAGCTTCAGCGGAGACTTCATGTACGCGCCCTCTTACCAACCAAAGACATAGCGTTCGCGGCGCACGTCCGCCCCGCCGCGCAAGGTGCCGCTGCCAGGCACGACGCCCGCCGCGACGATGCCGGTGGAGACGGCGAACGGCCCTAGCACGTCGAGCTTGTGCCCGCGCGCGGCCAGATCGTCGCGGACCGATTGCGGCACGCGATTCTCGATCTCCAGCACGCCCGGTTCATCCTTCTTGATCGCGAAGGAGGCGTGGAAATGGTTGCTGTTGATGCGCGGCGCCTCGATCGCGGCCTGGAGCGGCTGGTCGAAGGCCAGCACGCGCAGCAGCACGTTCATGATCTGCTGGTCCTGATTGTCGCCGCCCGGCGTGCCGATGGCCAGATAGGGCGCGCCGTTCTTCAGCACCATGGAGGGCGAGAGCGTCGTGCGCGGACGCTTGCCAGGGACGAGCACATTGGGGCTTTCGGGGTCGAGGTCGAAGACGGTCAAGCGGTTGCTCATCGGCACGCCAGTGTCACCCGCGATATAGGCGCCGCCCAGCAACCAGCCCGAACTGGGCGTGGCGCTGAACAGATTGCCGTCCTTGTCGACCACTTCGATGGCGGTGGTGTCGGCGGTCGGGCGCGGCGGGGCCTTCAGCATATGCGGCGTAAAGGCGGGCGTTGTCCGAGCCTTGCCCTCGAACGCCCAGGGGTCACCATAGCGATGCTCCAGCGAAGCCTTCGGCCCGATCTGCTTCGCGCGCTCTGCGGCATAGGCCTTGGACAAGAGGCCCTTCATCGGCACGGTCGCGAAATCCGGGTCTCCGAAAAAGGCGTTGCGGTCGTCGAAGGCGAGCTTGATCGATTCCGCGACGATGTGGAGATAGGGCGCGGACCCCGGCTCCATCGACGCGATGCCCGCCGCCTCCGCAATGTTGAGCGCCATCAGCATGGCCGGGCCCTGGCTCCAGAAACCGCCCTTATAGACTTCATAGCCGAAGACGCTGGTCATCGTCGGGGTTTCGACCTTGCCCTTATAGGCGGCGAGGTCTTCATAGCGCATCAGTCCGCCGTCGCGCTCCATCGCCGCGCCGATCCGCCGGGCGATGTCGCCCTTGTAGAAGGCGTCGCGCCCGGCCTGGATCGCGGCCTTGCGGTCCTTCGTCTTCTTATAGGCCGCCCGGTCCGCTTCCGCGATGATGCGAATGGTCTTCGCCAGATTGGGCTGGCGGAATATCTCGCCCACTTTCGGCAAGGCCCCACCCGGATAATAGGTGTCATAGGCGTCCTTCCACTTGGACGTCGCCTTCTTCTGGCTGGCGAAGACTTCGGCCAGGAAGTTATACATGACGAAACCGTCGGCCAGTTCGATGGCGGGTTGCAGAACCTGATCGAGCGTCATCGTGCCGTTGAGCTGCAAGGCCAGTGCCATGGCGTCGACCATGGCGGGCACCGTGCCGCCATTGGGGCCGTTGCCGGGGATGACGCCCGCCCTGGCGAACCTGTCCGGCGTGGCGAGCATGGGCGCGACGCCCTGCCCGTTCACCAGCGAAACCTTCTTCGCCTTCGCGTCGTAGATGATGGTCGGCGCTTCGCCGCCGAAGCCGAAATGCGAAATCTCCGTCACGGCGGCCGCGAACACCGCCGCGACGCCCGCGTCCGTCGCATTGCCGCCCGCCATCAATATGCGCGTCCCCGCCGCCACCGCATAATGACGCCCGGCGGCGACGATGCCGAAATTGCCGACGATCTCCGGCCGCAGCGTTTCGCCGGCGCTCACCAGCCGGGTCGGCTCCAGCGGCGCCCTGGCGGCGGGCGCCGCGTCCTGCGCGGAGGCTCCCGTCTGGGCCAGGGCGACGCCCCCCACAGCCAATGCCGCGAAGTCGCGACGGCTCAATCCCTGCCCTGCAGTATCGGTCATGAACGAAGATCCCCTGTAATCGGCATAGTCAGCGCTACCCGAGGGAAAGCAGGCATCTGCCTTGCCGGTCGTTTCCCTGTAACGAGAATGATCCCGCTTTCCACTATGCTTCAGGAAATTTCATGGAATTTTAAAAATATTCATCCGGCCATGGCGGAAATCATGTTCTGATCAGTTCTACTCTCCCGAACGGATGCGATAGTGGGCGTTTCGTCCGTCAATGCATGCTGCCGGCGTGGGGCCGGAAACAACATGGTCCACAGGGGATGATGCCGGAACTCCAGCTATCGGGGGATCCGCGAATGCACAGTCTGGGCCAATTCCCAATATATAAGAACAACCGCCTGTCGTGCACGGGATTCATCGGCGCGCACCTGCCCGATAGCTGAACCGCGCAAAGCCCGTCCGCCGAAGGGATCGGCGGACGGGCTTCATCACAGGGGAACAGCAAGATGAGGGTGAGTAGGAACAGCATTTCGACGCTGGCGGGAGCCAGCCTTTGGGCATTGACGGCAGGGGCGCTTCACGCGCAGACAGCAGCCGACACCGCTCCGCAGGACAGCGGAGCAGACGCCGAGATCGTCGTCATCGGCACCCAGATCAGGGGCGCGAACACGACCGGCGCGCTGCCCGTCAGCGTGGTGGGCGAACAGCAGATCGAAGCGGTGGCCGCAGTGTCCGGCGCCGATCTTTTCCGGTCCATCCCGCAATTGGGCGGCGTGACCTTCAACGAACAGGTGCTGGGCGGCGGCAATGCGAACGCGGCGCGCGGCGACGTTTCCACCGTATCGCTGCGCGGCCTGGGCCAGGGCAACACGCTGCTGCTGATCAACGGCCGCCGCACCGTGCTGCACCCCACGTCACAGGCCATCACCGGCGTCATCGATTCCGGCGTCCCGACTTTCGGCTATAACGCCAACACAATTCCCGTCGGCAACATAGCGCGCGTCGAAGTGCTGCGCGACGGCGCGGCGGCTCTCTACGGTTCGGATGCTGTTGCCGGCGTCGTCAACAATGTCCTCAATTCCGATTTCAACGGCGCCAAGTTCGACGCGCAATATGGCGGAGCGGAAGGTACCAATCTTCGCGAGTTCACCGTCAACGGCCTGATCGGCAAGGATTTCAGCGAAGGACGCGGCAACATCACCCTGTTCGCCGGCTATGCGCAGAAGTCCAAGCTTTATCTCAGCGATCAGGATTATACCGCCAATGTCGACCGGCGCGGCTATGTGGCGGGCACCAGCTTCGCCGGCGTCTCCGCGTTCAACGGCACCAGCACCAGCACGCCCTGGGGCACGTTCCGCGCGCTCAGCCCCGCCGCCAACGGCACCTTCCTCAACCGGACGATCACCAGCAACGGCGTCGCCTTCACCAACAGTTCCAGCCAGTTCCACATCCAACCGAGCACCAACAGCGGATGCCGCATCCCGTCGGGCACCACCGGCACATGCTATGATGACGGCAACGGCGCGACGGAAATGGCGAACGTCGATTCCAACCTGCGCTTCAATTCGCCGGCGACGTTCGACGACCTCACCACCCAGCCTTCGGTCAAGCGCATCAACCTGTTCGCCAACGGGCATTTCGACCTGACCGACAACCTGACCCTCTATGGCGAAGCGGGCTTCTATCGCGGCAAGACGGAAGCGATCATCGGCGCGCCGGGTTCGCTGGCGAACATCCCGATCACCGTCGCCGCCAACGCCTATTGGAATCCGCTTGGGCCCATCGGTTCCCCCAACCGCCTGCCCGGGCTCAGCACCGCCGTCGTTCCGGCGACGGGCCTGCCCGTCCAGATCACGTCCCTCAGCTATGTCGATGTCGGGTCGCGCAGCGTGGAGGTGACCAATTATCAATATCGCTTCCTGGGTGGCCTGAAGGGTAATATCGGCAATTGGGACTGGGATACGGCCGGCCTCTATACATGGGCCACCGCCGCGGATACGCAGGAGAACTTCTCCAACACTTTGCTGCAGGCCGCGATCAACCGCACGACGCCCGACGCCTACAACCCCTTCAACGGCGGTTGCGTCGACGCGCCGTCCATCGGCGACTGCACGCCCAACAGCGACGCGACCATCGACAGCTTCCGCATCAAGGCGACGCGCAAGACACGCACGTCGCTGGCCCTGTGGGACTTCAAGATTTCCAACGCCCATCTGCTGGGCCTGTGGGCGGACAACAGCATCGGCATCGCGGCAGGCGTCGAATATCGCCGCGAAACCTATCATGACAATCGTTCCCCCTATCAGGGCGGCATTCGCGGGGTCGACACCACCTATACCGATGCCGTCACCGGCATCTTCTACGGTTCCGACCTGGGCGGCGCCAGTCCCAGCCCCGACGTGCGCGGCAAGCGCAACGTGAAGTCCGCCTATGCGGAACTCGCCATCCCGATCTTCAGTCCGGAAATGGAGGTTCCCTTCTTCCGCAGCCTCGATTTCCAGATCGCCGGACGTTATGAAGACTATAGCGACGTCGGATCGGTCGCGAAGCCGAAGATCGCGGGAAGCTGGGAACTGCTTCAGGGCATGCGGTTGCGCGGTTCCTGGTCGCAGGGCTTCCGCGCCCCGAACCTTGAGGTGATCAATACCTCCACGCTGGACCGCGTGAACACCGGCATCGACTATGTGCTCTGCGAAGCGGACCTGCGCGCCGGGCGGATTGCCAACTTCTCCCAGTGCAACCGCAGCATCTCCGTCCTGCGGCGCAGCGGCGGCAATCCCAATCTGAAGCCGGAGGAATCGGAAAGCTGGAGCTTTGGCGCGGTCATTTCCCCGCCGCTGGGCGACGGCTGGGGCAAGGTGACGTTCACCGTCGACCGCTGGCGCATCAAGCAGAAGAATGTGGTCGGCCTGCTCGACTATCAGAACGGCC
Source organism: Sphingobium sp. RSMS (assembly GCF_005406185.4). Taxonomy (NCBI): domain Bacteria; kingdom Pseudomonadati; phylum Pseudomonadota; class Alphaproteobacteria; order Sphingomonadales; family Sphingobiaceae; genus Sphingobium; species Sphingobium sp. RSMS. Next base: position 777,368 of record NZ_CM191258.1, read on the forward strand.
TCAACCTCGATTATCTGCGGCGCGTGCAGGGCAGCAGCAATCCCAATGTCGTGCGCCGCGATCCCACGGCGGACGACGTGGCGCTGGTGGCGGGCACCGGACTCGCCCCGGTGGGCGAGCTGCTCTATGTGGTCGCCAATTTCGAGAACCTGCTGCCGGTGACGGTGCAGGGCATCGACTTCAACCTCGACTATCTGCTGCCGACCGCATCGATCGGCACCTTCTCCCTCAACGTCAACGCATCGCGCCTGATCAGCTATTATGTCGATGCTCCGGCAGGGGTGACGGCGGTGATCGACGGGCGCTCCGCGGGCCTGGTCAATGCGGGCGTGCCGATCCAGGGCGGCGGCGACGTGGTGGGCCGCGACGGCCAGCCGCGCTGGCGGATCGCGGCGACGCTCGACTGGACGCTGGGGCCGGTCAAGATCGGCGCCTATACGCAGTTCATCGACAGCGTATATGAGAATGCGGTACGCGATGGCTCGACCAATCCCTGGATCGTGAAGGGACAGACGACCGTCAATCTCTATGCCCAATATACGTTCAAAAATGGCGGGCCGCTCAACGACACGAGCATCCAGATCGGCGCGCGCAACATCTTCGACAAGGACCCGCCATTGGCGTCGGGCGGCTATCTGTCGAACCTCTACCAGCCGCAGGCGCGCTACTGGTACACCAGCATCAAGAAATCCTTCTGATGCGGCGGGATGCGGCGCCATGCTCCCGGCGCCGCATCCCCTTTTCCCTTGCCCCCAGGATCGAAGGTTGACCCATGTCCGCTCCCGATAAGCCCCGGCGCCCGGAAGCGCTCGACCGTCGAGAATTGCTGGCCGCCGGGCTTGCGGGACTGGCGCTCACGGGCCTTCCATCCGCCGCCCGCGCGCAATCGGGCGCCCGCGCCCCCGACGCGCCCCGCTCCGGCGGAACGAGCGTCGCGGCGCACCGTGTCGAAGTGCCGATGCCGCATGGCGGCGTCACCGCCGGTCATCCGCTGGCCGCCATGGCCGGAACCCGCATGCTGATGCAGGGCGGCAGCGCGGCCGACGCGGTGGTGGCCGCCATGGCGGTGATGAATGTCGTCGAACCCTGGGCATCGAGCGCGGGCGGCAACGGCTTCGCCACCTGCCTCGACCGCAAGGCGGGCAAGGTCCACTCGCTCGCCTTCACCGGCGGCGCGCCGCGCCTGCTCGACCCGCAGGTCGATCCCAAGGCGCTGGACCATGGCCCGAAGGCGTTGACGGTGCCCGGAGCCTTTGGCGGCTGGATCGCGCTTGCCCGGCGATTCGGCAGGTTGCCGCTCGCCACATTGCTGGAGCCGGCGATCGGCTATGCCCGCGACGGCCACCCGCTCGACCCGTCCATCGCCCTGTTCATCGGCCGGGCGCAAAAGACGCTGAGCCTCTATCCGACCAGCGCCGCCCTGTTCCTGCCGGATGGACAGCCGCCTGCGGCCCGCTCGATCTTCCGCAATCCCAATCTCGCCCGCACGCTGCAAGCGCTGGCCGATGCCGAGACGAAGGCGCTGAAGGGCGGCGCGGACCGGGATCGTGCCCTGCAAGCCGCCTATGACTATTTCTACTCAGGCCCCATCGCGCAGGAATTTGCGCGCTTTTCGACCGAAACCGGCGGCTGGCTGCGCCTCGACGATCTCAAGGCCTATCAGCCGCGCTGGAGCGATCCGGTCAGCACCCATTATCGCGGGCTGGACGTCTATAGCAGTCCGCTGACCTCCCGCACCGGGCTGGAACTGTGCGAGCAGCTCAATCTGGTCGAGGGTTTCGACCTGGCCGCCCTGCCCGCCGAGGGGCCGCAGCTCACTCATCTGCTGATCGAGGCGATCAAGGTCGCCAAGGCGGATGTCTATCGCTACGCCGCCGATCCCCGCTTCGCCCAGACGCCGGTCGAGGGCCTGCTCTCCAAGCGTTTCGCGGCGGAACGGCGCAGGCTGATCGATCCCGCCCGGGCGGGTCTCTATCCGGAGGGGGGCGATGCCGCCGCCTTCGACCGGGCGGCGCTGGAACAGGCGCGGCCGCGCTTCGCGGCGCGGGGCGACGACCGCACGCGAGGGGGCGACACGACCAGCCTGTCCGCCGTCGACGCGGACGGCAACGCCATCGCCGTCACGACCACCATTGGCGGCGGCTTCGGCACTTTTCTGGTGATGGGCGATACGGGCATCCTCTTCAACAACGGGTTGAGGCTGGGGTCCACCGCACCCTATGACGGGCACCCGAACAAGGTCGCGCCGGGCAGGATCGCGCTTTTGGGCAACGGCCCCACCATCGTTCTGGACAAGGGCCGGCTGCACCTGGTGTTCGGATCGCCCGGCGGCGAAACGATCGGCCAGACACAATTCCAGTTCCTGGTGAACATGGTCGATCGCGGCATGCCGATCCAGGCAGCCATAGAGGCGCCGCGCTTCGCGCTCGATGCCGATCCGAATTTCTACAGGCCCGGCGCTGCCATTACCGTGCAGGCGGAGGGCCGCTTTGCCGATCCGGTGCTGCAAGGGCTGACCGCCATGGGCCACCGGATCGAGAAGGTCGGCCCCTATGCGATCGGCAGCGTCCAGGGCATAGCGGTCGATCCATCGGGCGCGCGCATGGGCGGGGCGGACCCCCGCCGCATGGGCTATGCGGTCGGTTATTGAGGCGACCCGCGGGGCGCTTACCGCTTCCTGAGGGCATCGGGCTTGTGCGCAGCCCGCTTGCCCTCGTCCGTTTCCACGATGAATTCGGGATTGCCCGGCGTGGCGGCCACCTTGTGGCCCTTGATCCGCGTGGTTTCGGTGACCTTCTTCACCACCTTGCCATGGGCCTGTCCGCCATGGCTTTTCCACGTCACGGGATCGCCTTTCCTGAAGGTGCCCGCCATCATGCGCCTCCCGGATCGACGGAGAAGGCGATCTTGCGCCGATCCATTTCCTCGACCACGGCCTGAAGGAAGGGGGACAGATTCTCCGTCTCCTTGTCCGAGGCCGTTTCCCAGCTGTCGATCAGTTCCTCATCGGTCATGTTCCCGACCTCGGCCCTATGATCGCTTTGCGCATCCGCAGCCATGACGATCCTCCGCTCTACGGCCTGGGTCAGTTGCCGTCGTCCATGATCGCTTCGCCGCCTTCCTCCTCCTCCAGGAGAACCGCTGCGGAACCCGACGCCGAAAGCCTGACCTGGTTCCCTTCCACCGCGGCGACCAGCCCGCCGGCAATGAAATGATGATGGTCCCCATGCGATCCGCTGTCGGCCTTGACCATCTTGATCCGGTCGCCTTCCACCTTGTCGACCGTGCCGATGTGCACGCCGTCGGCGCCGATGATGTCCATATGTTCCTTGATTGCACTCAGCTCTGCCATGTCCGTCTCCTTCTTCCGCCCTGAACGCATGGAGCCGCGCGAGAGATGCGCCGGGCGCCGCCGACTGGCGCGCCGGAGCCACGACTTCACGCAAAAGCGCCCCTCTGCCCAGATGGGCCCGGCACCGGGCCGCATGCCTTCGGCGCGGCCGATCGACGACGAAAGTATCGTCCCGGTCCCGATGCGGACATTGCGACGAATCTCCTGAAAGCTTACGGTTTCAGGCAAGGCCGTCTGCCCGGCCGTCGGCGGTTCAAGGTCGACGCGGCCGGAAAGTCATACTCCGGAGGTATCATCATGTTGGACATGCGCCTTCTGCGCTACTTCGTGGCCGTGGCGGACGAGGGCAATTTCAACCGCGCGGCGGAACGGCTGCACATCGCGCAGCCGCCGCTGTCGCGCGCGATCCAGCAGCTGGAGGCGCATGTCGGCGCGCCCCTGCTGGACCGCGCCAGCCGTCCGCTGCGGCTGACCGGCGTGGGGCGCCTGCTGCATGCGCAGGCGGTGCAGGTGCTGAGCCGCATGGAAGATGTGGAGGCGATGGTGAAGGCGGCGGCGACCAGCCGGCGGCGGCGGCTGGTGATCGGCTTCGTCGCCTCGACCATCTATGCGCGGCTGCCCGAATTGATCCGCGCGTTCCGCAAGGTCGCCGACAATGTCGAACTGGTCATGGTGGAAAGCACCACGCTGGACCAGATCGCCGCGCTGAAGGAAGGGCGGATCGATGTCGGGTTCGGCCGCATCCGGTTCGAGGACCCGGGCGTGCGCCGCATCATCCTGCGCGATGAAAAGCTGGTCGCCGCCTTTCCGATCGACCATCCCCTGGCAAGCGGCGAAGGGCCGATTTCGCTGCGCGAACTGGCGGACGAACCGCAGATCGTCTATCCCCGCGCGCCCCGCCCCAGCTATGCCGATCAAGTGATTTCCCTGTTCCGCGACCAGGCGATTGAGCCGCGCATCGTCCATGAAGCGCGCGAGCTTCAGATCGCCATCGGCCTCGTCGCGGCGGAGGAAGGCATGGCGATCGTTCCCGAATCAGTCCGGCGGGCGCGCAGCCACGACGTCGCCTTTCGCGAACTGGCCGAACCCGCCACGTCCCCCATCATCTTGAGCCATCGTCCCGGCGACCGCTCCCCCGAACTCGCGCTGATGACATCGGTCGTCGCCCGCAAATATGCGGAGTGGGGCTATGACGTGCCCGCCGCGCTGAGCGAGGAATCCTGAGCGGGCTGCGCGAAACGGCGGTTCCGCCAGTCCACCCCTGCCATTTTTCACGGAGATATGGCGTGCGCCTTCCGCCTCGCTTATGCGGGTAGGAAATCGAAGCGAGGAAGAGAGTTACCCATGGCCCTGGTGAAAAAGGCTGCGCTCGGCAAGGCTGGCCGTGGCAGATCGGTCGCATCCTCTCCTGACGACAGGCCGGCAATGGACAAGTCCGTGGCCCCCATCGGGTCCAGCCCGCCCAAACGGCTCCCTGCACGGCCGGGACGCAGGCGCAAGCCCCTGACTGCGGTCGAGCGGCTCGACCAGGCGACGCAGGAACTCGCCAGCGGGTTGGGGGAATCGGCGTCCGCCGCGGCCGAACTCCAGCGCAATGTCGAGCAGATGGCGAGCGGCGCGGAGGAGGCGGCCAGCGCCGCGCAGGAGTCGCTCGGCCTCGTCGGCCATCTGCGCGCCAATTTTCGGGAAGCGAGCATCCGCGCCGCCGCATCGCGCAGCCAGACCGAAAGGCTGGAGGCGTCGTTCAAGGAAATCTCCGAACAGATCGATGCTTCCGTCGCGGCGATAGAGTTGAACGCCCGCCGCCAGCTTGGCTCGGTCACGGTGATAGAGCAGTTGGAACTGGCCGCCGGCCGCATCGGCGCGGTGGGCGACGCCATGGGCGACCTGGCCGAACAGACCGGCATGCTGGCGCTGAACGCGTCGATCGAGGCGACCCGCGCCGGGGACAGCGGCAGGGGCTTCGGCATCGTTGCCGACGAGGTTCGCGAACTGGCCGAAGCGTCGGAGGCCAGCGCGACCGACATCCGCGCGATTGCGACGGGCATCGTCGCGGAGGTCCGCGCGATTGCGGCGCGGGTCCGCGCGGCCAGCGAACGCGCCAGCGGGGAGGCGCGGAGCGGCAGCCATGTCAGCACAGCCCTGGAAGAAGCGCGGGACGCCCTCGCCACCGTTCTGGGCGGCGCGCAGGAGATCGCCGCCGCCGCCCTCCAGGCCGAGGTCGCCGCCACGGAATCGGAACGCGGGGCCGAGCAGGTCGCTAGCGCCGCGGAGGAACAGTCCGCCGCCGCGGCCGAGGCGCAGCAGGCGATAGAGCAGCAGGCCGCCTCGCTGGAGCAGAGCCAGCAGACGGCGGAAGCGCTGGCGGCGCTGAGCGGCGCGCTGGGGACGGAACGGGCCGGTTCGCAGGAGGTCGAGCAGATCGCCGTGGCCGCCGAACAATTATCCGCCACGGTGCAGGAGCTGTCGGGCGCATCCAGCCAGATCCAGATCGCCATCGAGCAGATTGCGCGCGGCGCACAGCTTCAAAGCGCCGCCACATTGCAGGCCAGCGCCGCCATGGGGCAGATCGAAACCAGCGCCACCATTGCAAAGGACAGGGCGGCCGGCGCGGTCGAAAGCCTGGACGGGCTGGTCGCGACGGTCGGGGAAGGAAGCGCGAAACTGACCGGCCTGATCGACGGCGTGGGCGCCGCCGTCGAAGACACGCGCGCCGTGCTGGACCTGCTCGGCAGGCTGAACGAAACGGCGCGGCGGGCGGAGAAGGTGGCCGACACGCTGGCGCTCGGCGCGCTGCAGACCAACATGCTGGGGGTGAGCGGCGCGGTGGAGGCGACCCGGTCCGGCGAAGCGGGCGAAGGCTTCACGACCGTCACGGCCGACATTCGGAAACTGGCGCGCAGCCTGGCCGCCAATGCCGAAGAAGGCAAGGATGTCGTGCGCGCCATCCAGGAAGGCATTCAGATCGCGCAGCGCACGCTCGACCAGATCGCCGCGGCGGGGGAGACGGAAACGACGCGCAACGAAGCGCTGCTTGCCCGCTTCGCCGGCATGGCTGCGGAGCTGAACGCGACCCGCGCCGACAATGGCGTGATCCTCGATGGCGCGGAGGCGATACAGCACGCCGCGCGAGAGGTGCGAAGCGGCTGCGAGCAGATCGCCAAGGCGGCCGAACTGGCGGCCGAAGCAGCGCGGGAGGCGGGCGCTGCCGCTCACCAGCAGGCGCAGAGCGCGGAAATGCTGGCTGCGGCCATTGAAGACATCGCCTCTCTCGCCGCCTCGCTCAACAGCGGAGAGTCCGGCGCATGACGGCGGGCGACCGGCTCGTCTTCCGTGCCGGTGACAGGCGCTATGCCGTGGCGGCGGGCCGCGTGCGCGAACTCGCCCGATTGCCGCGGCTGACGCCGGTTCCACTGGCGCCGCCGGGTCTGCTGGGGCTGGGCAATGTGCGGGGAGAGACGATCGCGGTGCTTTCCCCGGCCGCGATGACCGGCGGCGAAGCGCTGGGCGCGGCGCGCCATTTGCTGGTGCTGGGGGGCAGCGATCCCATCGCCCTGGCCATCGATGCGGTGGAAAGGTCCGACGGGGACGAGGCGGGCAGGATCGAGGATTTCCCCCTCGACCAATGGATCGCACAGGCCTTTCCCCTGCGCGCGAGTGCGCGACGCGCCAGCGCAGGCGGGGCCATGGCACGACCTGTCCGGCACGCCATGCGGGACGACCGGCTGGCGCTGCTGCGCGTGGCGATAGGCGATCAGAGCTTCGCCCTGCCCCTGGAGGAGGTTGCGCAAGTGCTGCGCATGCCCCGCGACGTGGCGCTGCTCCCCGGCGCGGATGCAGCCGTGGTGGGGACGATCCGGTGGCGCGACCGGTCGCTGGGCGTGCTGTCGCTCCCGGCGCTGCTGGGCCTTTCCGGCGATGATGGGGCGGAGACGGACCGTGCCCGCCGCCGCATCGTCGTGGTGGCGCTCGGCGGGCAGAATCTGGGACTGCTGGTCGATCATGTTGAAGGACTTTTGCGCGTGTCGCCCGGGCGGATCGACAGCCTGCCCACCGCCCTGTTGCGGACGGAAGGCGAGGCGCGGATCAGCGCCATTTGCCGTCCGGAGGGCGGCGGCCGGCTGGTGTCGATCCTGGCGGTCGACGAACTGCTGCGTGATCCCGCCGCGCGCCTGCCGGTGACGAAGGATCAGCGAAGCGGCAAAGCCGCGCCTGCATCCTCCCCCTCCAGCGAGCGGATGTCCCTGCTGCTCGTCCGCATCGGTCCCCATGACCTTGCCCTGCCGGTCGGGGCCATCGACAAGGTGATGGGGCCGCCGGAGCGGCTGACCACGCTGCCCGGTGCGCCGCCGTGGCTGGCGGGTCTGGCGGCGGCTGGCGGCGAACCGCTCTCGGTGGTCGATCAAGTCATGCGCCTGACGGGTTCCCCGGCCAGCGGAGCGCGGCGACGGCTGATCGTGCTGCGCACCGACGGCCGGCGCGTCGGCTTTCTGGTCGACGAAGCGCGCACCGTCCTTGCCGTCGAACGCAGCATGCTCGTTCCCGCACCCCTTCCCGATGCGCTGGCCGACGGGATTTTCGGAGAGGTGCTGCACGCTTCGGACGGTGGCGGCAGAACGCTGCTCGTCGTCCAGCCGGCAGCGTTGCTTTCTTCAGCCGAGCAAGCCCTTATGGCCGAAATCGCCCGCCGCCAGCCGACGCCAGCGCCATGATCCGACTGCTGATCGTCGACGACAGCCCATTGATGCGGCAGCTTCTGACCGAAATCTTCGCCGAAGCCGGGGATTTCGAGACAGGCACGGCCCGCAACGCCGACGAAGCCCTGGCACAGCTCAGCGCGTTCCAGCCCGATGTCGTGACGCTGGACATTCACATGCCCGGAATGGACGGACTCGCCTGCCTGGACCGCATCATGGTCGAGCGGCCCACACCGGTCGTCATGCTGTCCTCCCTCACCGAAGCCGGGGCGGACGAGACGCTGGAAGCGCTGGCGCTGGGCGCGGTCGATTTCATTCCCAAGCCGCGGGGACCGCTGTCGATCGAGATCGAAGGAATCGCGGCCACGCTTGTCGCCAAGGTCCGCGAGGCCGCCAGCGCCCGCATCCCGCGCAGCGCCCGGCTGACCGAGCGGGTCCGGCGGCGCGCCGCCGCCACGCGCCTTGCGGGCGGCTCCGCTGCTCCCATCCGCCCGTCCATGCCCAGACAGGCCGCGACAGCCATTCCACCCCGCAGGCGGCCCGCCCGCCTTCCTTCGCACGGGAAAGCCGAGGCGCTTTCAGGGATAGAGGCGGTGCTGGTGGGCGTCTCCACCGGTGGGCCGTCGGCGCTGGACGCGCTGCTCGGTCCGCTGCCTGCCGACTTCCCCTGGCCCATCGTCATCGCCCAGCACATGCCGTCCAGCTTCACCGGGCCGCTGGCCCGCCGCCTCGACCGGGGATGCGCCATCGCGGTGGAGGAGGTGCGGCAGCCCCGCCCCCTTCGCCCCGGCACCGCCTATATCGGGCGGGGAGACGCGGACCTGATCTTCTCCCGCCGGGATGGCGTGCCCCAGATACTGGCCGCCCCGATGCGGGCGGATCGGCTATGGCATCCCAGCGCGGACCGGCTGGTCGAAAGCGCGCGCGTGCTGTTCCCGCCAGGGGCGCTGGTCGCCGTGCTGATGACAGGCATGGGGCATGACGGGGCGGAGGCGATGGCCGCCCTCCACCGGGACGGCGGCCATGTGCTGGCGCAGGACGAGGCAAGCTCCGTCGTCTGGGGCATGCCCGGCGCGCTCGTCGCCGCGGGCGGCGCCGATCTGGTCCTGCCGCTGGAAGAACTGGCGGCGCAGCTCCTCGCCTGGGCGCAGGGATGACGCAGGCGCCCGAAACGCTGCTTGCGGGATCGTCGCTGACGCGGCTGACGGCGCTGCTCTACCGCCTGACCGGCATGAAGTTCGACGAGAAGAAGCGCTTCTACCTCGAACGCCGGGTCGCGCACCGCATGGACCGGACCGCGACAACCGACATCGCCCGCTACCTCCTGCTGCTGGAGCGCGATGCGCACGAGCGGCAGATGCTGATCAACGCCGTCACCATCAACGAGACCTATTTCTTCCGGGAGGAGCATCAGCTCACCGCGCTGGCGGACGAGATCCTGCCCAGGATCGCCGCGGAAAAGCGGCCCGGCGACCTGATCCGCATCTGGTCCCTTCCCTGCTCGACCGGGGAGGAAGCCTATTCGATCGCGCTCTGGCTGCTGGAGCGATGGCCGCTGGTCGACGCCTATCATGTCGAGATCGTCGGGTCGGACATCGACACCCACGCGCTCGATGCCGCGCGGGACGGCCAATATGGCGCGCGCGCCCTCGCCCGGCTGCCGGCGGACATGCTCGCGGCCTATTTCGAACGCGAGCATCAGCACCGCCGACGGATCGTCCAGGACCTGCGCGAATCCGTGCTCTTCACCCAGGCGAACCTGAACGACGCGGCTTCGGTGGCGAGCCAGGGCCGCTTCGACATCGTGCTTTGCCGCAACCTGCTCATTTATTTCGACGACGAATCGCGCATCGCCGCCGCCCGGCATCTGCACGAGGCGCTTCTTCCCGGCGGCTATCTCCTGCTCGGCCATAGCGAATCCATGGCCCGGATCGACGAGCGCTTCGATCTGGTTCGCTTGCGCCAAGCAATCGTCTATCGTCGGCGCTGATGGACGAGCTGCTTCAACAATTCCTGCTCGAAGGACGCGATCTGGTGGCGGATGCGCATGCCGCCCTGGTAGCGCTTGGCCGCGACGCACGGGATCGCCCGGCGCTCGACCGGCTGTTCCGCGCCACCCATACGCTCAAGGGGTCGGTCGCCCTGTTCGACATGGCACCGGCGGAACGGCTGCTCCACGTCGCAGAGGCCCGACTCGAAGGCGCGAGGAAAGGCGACGGGGCGCTGGACGAAGCCATGCTCGACCTGTTGATGCAGGCGATCGACCAGACCGACCGCTGGATCGACGCCATGGAGGGCGCCGCTTCGCTGGACGCCGACGCCACCGGCCTTTCGGACCGCCTGATCGCCCTGATCGCAGGGGACGGGGAAACCGGTGAAGCTGACCTTCCCCTGCCTGTCTCACCGCGGGTCGCGGCTGATCAGGACTGGATCGCCGCCCTGCGCAGCCGCGCCGAACTGGCCATGGTCGACCCCGGCCGGGCGAGAACGGCCTTCCGCTATACCCCCGATCCCGACTGCTTCTTCCGGGGCGAGGACCCGCTGTCCATGGTCGAGAATGTGCCTCAATTGCTGGGCATCGCCATATTGCCCGCCGGCGATGCCTGGCCGGACCTCGCCACCTGCGAGCCGTTCCGCTGCATGGCCGCCATAGAGGGGTTGAGCGCCGCCGACGAAGCGCAGGTGCGCGCCGCGTTCCGGCTGGCGCCCGATCAGATTGCGGTCGCGCCGTTCAATCCGTCGCCAGCGGCAAGCGATTCTGCCCCCTATGCCGCCGAACTTGCGGCCACGCTCAGGGTCGAGGCGGCCCGGCTCGACCGGCTGGCCGACCAGAGCGGCGAACTTGCCGTCGCGATCCGTGCGCTGCAACCGATAGCGGCCCGCCTGCGCGCCATCGATCCGCTGCTCGCCGCCGAACTCCGTGCCGCGGAGGACGAGATCGCCCGCGTCGCCGGACAGCTCCAGCGCTCGGTCGCGCAGGTGAGGCTGGTGTCGCTCGAACCCGTGCTGCGCCGCCTGCCGCGGCTGGCGCGGGAGGCCGCGGCCATGGTGGACAAGGCGATCCGCTTCACCATCGAGGGGGAGACGGCGCAGGTCGACAAGCAACTGGCCGACCAGTTGTTCGAACCCCTGCTCCATCTGGTGCGCAACGCCGTCGACCACGGGCTGGAGCCGGCCGGGCAGAGGGTGGCCAGCGGGAAACCCGCCGAAGGGCGGATCGGGCTTGCCGTCCGGCAGGATGGCGGCCATATCTCCATCGTTCTGACCGATGACGGGCGCGGGATCGATCCGCAGGCGATGCGGGCGGCAGCCGTCGCCAAGGGCCTGATGAGCGGCGAGGCGGCGGCCGCGCTCAGCGACGCGGAAGCCTTGCATATCGTCTTCCTCCCCGGTTTTTCCACCGCCGAAAGCGCGACCATGCTGTCGGGCCGGGGTGTCGGCATGGACGCCGTGCGGGCGGCGGTCGAACGGCTGGCGGGGACCATCGCGATCCAGAGCGATGTCGGCCGGGGCACGCGCATCACCCTGCGCCTGCCGGCCAATGCGATCACGACTCCGCTTCTGGTCGTCGCGGCGGGGGACCGTCAGCTCGGCGTCAGGCTGGATCAGATCGTTGAAACCGCGCGGATCGACGCCAGCGCGGTCCAGCCGGTCGGTCAGGCGCATGCCTGCATATTGCGGGACAGGACCGTGCCCGTTCTGGACCTGGCGGCGCTGCTGGGGCTGGAACCCACGAGCGGCGCGCTTGCCCGGCTGGTGGTGACCGATGCCGGACCCTGCCGCACCGCGCTGCGCGTGGCTGCCTTTGGGGAGCGGTTCGACGCCGTCGTGCGCGAAAGCACGGGATTGCTGGCCGCCATGCCCGCCGTGGCGGGTACGGCGATGATGTCCGACGGCAGCGTGCTGCTGGTGCTGGACCTGCCGGAGCTGGTGGCATGAGCGTGGTCGTGGAGGAGGACCGGATCATCCTCTCTGGCGCTGCGACGGTGGAGGACGCCGAACCGCTGCTGGCCGCGCTGCTGGAGCATCCCCATCACAGGATCGACATTGCCGGGCTGGCGCGGGCGCATCTTGCCGTGGTGCAGTTGGTCCTCGCCGCCGGCCGGCCCGTCATCGGCCCGCCCGAAAGCGCGTTCCTGCGGGAAATCGCCTTTGCATCGCCAATGCGGATCAAGGTGTAACAATTTCATATCTGCGGTTGCGGTTCCTTTCTATAGAAGAAGCTGAAGGCCCGACCGGGTCGAGATTGAGTGGAGTCATGAATGCCCGTTACCGTGTTGATCGTGGACGACAGCAAACTCGCGCGGATCGTCGCGGGAAAGGCATTGGCGGAACTTCAGCCCGACTGGCAGAAAATCGAGGCCGGCAGCGGGGCGCAGGCGCTGGAACTGCTGGGCAAGGAGCGGATCGAAGTCGCTCTCATCGATTTCAACATGACCGAACAGGATGGGCTGGAACTTGCAGGTGAGATACGCGCTTTGAGGCCGGACATGCCGATCGCGATCATCACCGCCAACATCCAGGACGAGATCATCGCGCAGGCGCGGGCGATCGGCGCCGCCTTCATCGCCAAGCCCGTCACCAGCGAGGGCCTTGCCGGCTTCCTGACCGGCGCTGCGCTCAAGCTGAGGTCCAGCCAGGAATGATAACGGGCCACGTCGCGCTGAGCGAACTCGAACAGGACGCCCTGACCGAGATCGTGAATATCGGCGTGAGCCGCGCCGCCTCTTCCTTGAGGAAGATGATCGGGGACCAGGTCGTCCTGTCCGTCCCTTCGGTGGAGGTCGTGAGCCAGCGCCGCGCCGCCCGCCTGATCAGCGAGCGCGAAGTGGTCGACCTGATCGCGGTGCGGCAGGATTTTTCGGGCCCCTTTTGCGGGCGGGCCTTGCTGATCTTCCCCGAAACGAACAGCCTGGAGCTGGTTCGGGCGGTGACGGGCGGCGCCCTTTCGGCCGAGGAAGCGGTCGAGATGGAGCAGGAGGCGCTGGCCGAGACGGGCAACATCATCCTCAACAGCTGCCTTGCGACCATGGCCAACATGCTCAAGCGGTCGCTGTCCATGACCATCCCCGAAGTGCTGCGGGGCAATGGCGCGACCCTGTTCGAAATCGACGAAACGACAGGGTCGGAAGGGCTGGTCCTCTTTCTCTACATCGACTTTGCGGTGCGCCAGCGCGACATTCGCGGCTATATCGCGATGCTGATGGACATTCCTTCGCTCGCGACGCTCAAGCAGTTGCTCGACGAGTTCATCTCGCGCATCGTGGGCGAGGATGGCTGACGAAGCGATCATCGGAAACGCGGATCAATTGCGCGCCGTGCTCGCGGCGGCGGGGGCCAGCGGCGCCTGGGACTGGGACATCGTCCGGGACCGGCTGACCGTCGATGCCCGTTTTGCCGAGCTGTACGGATTGGGCGCCGATGCCGCCGACCAGCCATTGCCGACCGCCGCCTTCTTCCGCGCCATCCATCCGGAGGATCGCGCCCGCATCCGCATCGCGGTCGCTGGCATGCTGGCGGGCTCCGAATTCTTCTCCAAGGAATTCCGCATCATCGCTCCGGACGGTGCGATATTATGGATGCACGGCCGGGGCCGGAGCCAGCTCGACGATCAGGACGAGCCGATACGTTTCACCGGGCTGCTGGTCGATGTGACCGACCGCAAGCGCACGGAGGAGCGGCTCCGCATCGCGCAGAGCGCCGGCGGGATCGGCACGTTCGAATATCGGGACGGCTTCGCGACAGTGTCGGTCTCCAGCGAATTCTGCCGGCTGCTCGGCCTCCACCCCGCCGACCGGCTGCCGGTCAGGACGATCAACGCGGTCGTGTGCGAGGACGAGGAGCCGTTGATACCCGAAGACGGTGCGGAACCTGCCAGCATCGACAGCGTGTTCCGCATCCGCCGCAGCGACGATGGCGCAGACCGCTGGATCGCCCGCCGTGGCGAGGCGATGCGCGACAGCGAGGGTAGCGGTTACCGGCTGCTGGGCGTCATCTATGACGTGACCGATGCGAAGCTTCAGGAAACGCGGCTGCGCGAATTGAACGACACGCTGGAGCAGCGCGTCGCGCAGGAGATAGACGAACGCCTGCGGGCGGAGGATGCGCTCCGCCAGGCGCAGAAGATGGAGGCCGTCGGCCAGCTTACCGGCGGCATCGCGCATGATTTCAACAATCTGCTGACCATCATCACCGGCAGCGTCGACATGGCGCTGCGGCGGCTCGACAATTCGGCCGATCCCAGGGTGGGCCGCGCGCTGGACAATGCCATGCGCGGTGCGGAACGGGCAGCGGCGCTGACCCAGCGCCTGCTTGCCTTCTCCCGCCGGCAGCCGCTCGACCCCCGTGCCGTGGAGGTGCCCCGCCTGCTGGCCGGCATGTCGGACCTGCTCACCCGCACCATCACCGAAGTGGTCGCCATCGCCATCGAGGCGCCGGACGACGTCTGGACCATAGAGGCCGATCCGCACCAGCTTGAAAATGCGATCCTCAACCTGGCCGTGAACGCCCGCGACGCCATGCCGCAGGGCGGATCGCTGACCATCGCGGCGGGCAATCGGCAGGTCGCCGCGCACCAGAGCGACGAAAGCCATGTCAGTCCCGGCGATTATGTGGCGATCACGGTAAGCGACAACGGCACCGGCATGGACGCAGACACCCTGACCAAGGTGTTCGATCCCTTCTTCACCACCAAGGAGGTCGGGAAGGGCACGGGCCTTGGCCTGTCCATGGTCTATGGCTTCGCCAAGCAATCCGGCGGCAGCGTGCTGATCGACTCGGCATTGGGGGAAGGCACGACCGTGACGCTGCTGCTGATGCGCAGCGTCCAGAGCGCGGAACCGCCCGCCGATGCGATGGACGAGCGCGAACCCTTCGGCAGCGCGTCGGAAACGATCCTGGTTGTCGAAGATGACGACGATGTTCGCGCCTATACGGTGGGAACGCTGCGCGAGCTGGGTTATCGGGTGGTGGAGGCGCATGACGGTGCCTCCGCCCTTGCCCTGCTGGACAAGCAGGACCAGCCGATCAAGCTGCTGATCACGGACGTCGTCATGCCCCGCATGTCGGGCAGCGAACTCGCCGCCGCGGCCCGCGCCCGGCAGCCCAGGCTGCGCATCCTCTACACATCGGGTTATCCCAGGGATGCGATCATGCGCGACGGACGGCTGGACAGCGGCGTCGAACTGCTGGCCAAGCCCTTCACCTTCCGCAGCCTGGCGGAACGGGTACGCGAGATCATCGACAAGGGCTAGGACGCGCTGCGTCGAACGCGGGCGCAGGTCGTCGGTGGCGCCTCATTCCGCTGCGTTGAACGCCACCTGCTCGATCTCCCGCGCTGTGGCGTGCAGCAGTTCGATCACCTCGTCATGCCCGATCTTCCTCGCGCTCATCGACTGCGATATGGATATGGCGGCGGGCACCATGCCGTCCGGCCTCCGGATCGGGACGGCCGCGCAGGTCAGGTCTTCGGCAATTTCTCCATCGTCGATCGCATATCCCTGCCGCGCCACCAGATCGAGTTCGCATGCCAGAGCGCCAGCATCGACGATGGTGCGCGGGGTAAGGGCGACGAAGGGGCCGTTGGCGAGATAGGCATCCCGCTCGCCGCGGGGAAGATGGGCCAGCAGCACCTTGCCCATGCCGGAGCAATAGGCCTCCAACTGCATTCCCACCCGCGTGAACAATCCTGCCGCCCCCTGGCCGATTTTCAGGCGGTAGGTGACCATGTCATTTTCCAGCGTCCCCAGCTGCACGATCGTCCGCGCCTTCACGGCCAGCCGGTGCATGGCGGGCGCGGCGACGTTGACGATCAACTGCTTTTCGTCGAGCCGCTGCAAGAGCCGCAGCAGCCGCGCCCCCGCGACATGCCGCCCGCGCCCGACCGGCGTCAGATACCCTTCCTCGACCAGCGTCGTCACCTGCCGGTGGGCCGTCGCCACGGGCATGTCGATGGACCGCGCCAGCGCGGAAACGCTGTTCTGCCCGCCATCGGCCACAACCTCCTCCAGCATGGCCAGGGTCCGCTTGAGCGAACTGATTTGCGGCGTCCTGTTTCTCATGATGTGAGAAGATCACAGCTTGGCCCGGTGGCGTCAAGTACAAAGCTCCCTTATTCTCATGCGCTGTGAGGCGGGCCGTACCCGGCGCCGGCGACATGCGTTTCCTTTACGAAAAGGCTTGAAGGATATGGCCAAAACCAAGGTTGCGATCATCGGATCGGGAAATATCGGCACCGACCTGATGATAAAGATCATGCGTCTTTCGGAGACGCTGGAAATGGGTGCCTTCGTCGGCATCGATCCGGAATCGGACGGGCTGAAGCGCGCCGCCCGCATGGGCGTGCCCATCACGGCGGAGGGCATTGACGGCCTGATCGCGCTGGAGGGTTTCAAGGACATCGCCATCGTGTTCGACGCGACGTCGGCAGGCGCGCACAAGCGGCACAATGAACTGCTCCAGGCGCATGGCAAGCGGGTGGTCGACCTGACGCCCGCGGCCATCGGCCCCTACACCATTCCGCCCGTCAACGGCGAAACCAACCTGGACGCGTCGAACGTCAACATGGTGACCTGCGGCGGCCAGGCGACCATCCCCATCGTCCATGCCGTCAACCGCGTCGCGAAGGTGCATTATGGCGAGATCGTCGCCTCCATCGCCTCCAAGAGCGCAGGTCCCGGCACGCGCGCCAATATCGACGAATTCACCGAGACCACCAGCCAGGCGATCGTCGACGTCGGCGGGGCGAGCCGCGGCAAGGCCATCATCATCCTCAACCCCGCCGAGCCGCCGCTGATCATGCGCGACACCGTTTATTGCCTGTGCGACGACGCCAGCCAGGACGAGATCCGCGCCAGCATCGACCGCATGGTGGCCGAAGTGCAGACCTATGTGCCGGGATACCGGCTGAAGCAGGCGGTGCAGTTCGAACATATCGGATCGAACCGTCCCCTGCGCATTCCGGAGATGGACGGGGAATTCACGGGCCTCAAGGTCAGCGTCTTCCTGGAGGTCGAGGGAGCCGCCCATTACCTGCCCGCCTATGCCGGCAATCTCGACATCATGACCTCGGCCGCGTTGCGCACCGCCGAAAAGATCGCCGTCCGCATGCATGAAGGAGCCGTCGCATGACCTTCGATCCGACCCAGACCAAGCTCTACATCCAGGACGTCACGCTGCGCGACGGCATGCATGCCGTCCGTCACCAATATAGCATCGACCATGTGCAGAAGATCGCCCGGGCGCTGGACGACGCCAAGGTCGACGCCATCGAGGTCGCCCATGGCGACGGCCTTAGCGGGTCGTCCTTCAACTATGGTTTCGGCGCGCATACGGACCATGACTGGATCGTCGCCGTGGCGGACGTGCTGGAACATAGCGTCCTGACGACGCTGCTGCTGCCCGGCATCGGCACGGTGCACGATCTGAAGCATGCCTATGATCTGGGCGTGCGGTCGGTGCGCATCGCCACCCATTGCACGGAGGCGGATGTTTCGAAGCAGCATATCGAGGCGGCGCGCAACCTGGGCATGGACGTGTCCGGCTTCCTGATGATGAGCCACATGACCGATCCGGATGCGCTGGCGCAGCAGGCCAAGCTGATGGAAGATTATGGCGCGCACTGCGTCTATGTCACCGACAGCGGCGGCGCGCTCAACATGGAGCAATATGCGGCGCGGCTTCAGGCCTATGATCGCGTGCTGAAGCCCGAGACGCAGCGTGGCGTGCACGCCCACCACAATCTTTCGCTGGGCGTCGCCAATTCCATCGTCGCCGTGCAGAACGGCGC
Source organism: Sphingobium sp. RSMS (assembly GCF_005406185.4). Lineage (NCBI taxonomy): Bacteria > Pseudomonadati > Pseudomonadota > Alphaproteobacteria > Sphingomonadales > Sphingobiaceae > Sphingobium > Sphingobium sp. RSMS. Next base: position 795,204 of record NZ_CM191258.1, read on the forward strand.
GGTCCGCGTCGACGCCAGCCTGGCCGGCATGGGAGCCGGCGCCGGCAATGCGCCGCTGGAGGTGTTCATTGCCGCAGCGGACCGCTATGGCTGGAACCATGGCTGCGATCTCTATGCGTTGATGGACGCCGCCGAAGAACTGGTCCGCCCCCTGCAGGACCGGCCGGTGCGCGTGGACCGCGAAACGCTGACCCTCGGTTATGCGGGCGTCTATTCCAGCTTCCTGCGCCATGCGGAAAAGGCGGCGCAGGACTATGGCCTCGACACGCGCAGCATCCTTGCGGAAGTGGGCCGTCGCAAGATGGTCGGCGGTCAGGAGGATATGATCGTCGACGTCGCGCTCGATCTCAGCGCGAAATAAGCGGCGGGGCGGCTCCGCCTCTTCGCCCGTGAGCACGCCCCTGGCCTGACGGTTCGTCCGTCAGGCCAGGGGCGAGCCAGGCCTCACACTCGTTCCCAGATGGCCGCGATGCCCTGGCCGCCGCCTATGCACATGGTCGTCAGGCCCAGGCGGGCGCCGGTGCGCTGCAGTTCATAGACCAGCTTGGTCGTGATGATCGCGCCCGTCGCCCCCACCGGATGGCCCAGCGAAATGCCGCTGCCATTGGGATTGACCCTTGCCGGATCGAAGCCCAGCTCCCGCGAGACGGCGCAGGCCTGCGCTGCAAAGGCTTCGTTGGATTCGATCACGTCCAGATCGCCCACGCCGATCCCCGCCCGCTCCAGCGCCTTGCGCGTGGCGGGCACCGGGCCGATGCCCATATAGGCCGGATCGACCCCCGCATGGCCATAGGCGACCAGTCGCGCGAGGGGCTTCAATCCCTGCGCCTTCACCGCCTCCCCGCTTGCCAGCACCACGGCGGCGGCGCCGTCGTTGATCCCCGACGCATTGCCGGCCGTCACTGTCCCATCCTTCTGGAAGACGGGCTTCAGCTTGCTGAAATCCTCCGGGGCCGCATCGGCGCGCACGAATTCGTCGGTGTCGAACGGCACCGGCTTGCGCCGCACCGTCACCTCCACCGGCACGATCTGCTCCCTGAAATAGCCCTGCGCGATGGCGTTCGCCGCCCGCTTCTGGCTTTCATGGGCGAGCGCGTCCTGGTCTTCCCGCGAAATGCCGTAGCGGGCAGCGACATTCTCCCCCGTGACGCCCATATGGATGCCGTGGAAGGGATCGGTCAGCGCGCCGGTCAACCCGTCCTGCACCACCGCATCGCCCATCTTCTGGCCCCAGCGGGCGGCGGGCAGGAAATAAGGCGCACGGCTCATGATCTCCACGCCCGCGCCCAGTGCGATGTCGCAGTCACCGAGCATGATCGACTGGGCTGCGGTAAGGATCGCCTGCAAACCCGATCCGCAGAGGCGGTTGACGCTGTGCGCCGGAGTTTCCTGCGGAATGCCCGCGCCGATCGCCGCTATGCGCGCGGCATAGGCGTCGCGCGGCTCGCAAGGGATGACATTGCCCAGCACGACATTGCCGATCAGGCTTGCGTCGAGCCCCGCGCGCTCGATCGCCGCCCGCGCCACATGCGCACCCAGTTCGCCCGGCTTCTGATCCTTGAGCGAGCCGCCGAAGCTGCCGATGGCCGTCCGCGCCGCCGATACCAGAAAGACATCCGTCATATGCTGTTCCTGTCCTGAATGTTGAGATCCCCGAAGCGCCCACCCTCGGCAGCGAGCCGCTCGATCAGCGGGGCGGGCGTCCATGCCCAGCCGTTACGGCCGGCGGCAAGGGCGCGAAGCCGGTCCAGAACGGTGGACAAGCCCATGATGTCGGCCTGGAACATCGGTCCGCCGCGTTCGCGGCCGAAGCCATAGCCATGGATGTAGATCATGTCGACGTCGACGGGACGATAGGCGATTCCCTCCTCCACGATCCGCGCGCCTTCATTGACCAGGGCCAGCAGGCAACGGCCGACGATTTCCTCATCGCTGAACGCGCGCCGCTCAAGGCCTGTCTCGGCGGAGTAATCCTCGATCAGCCTTGTGATTTCCGGATCGGTTTCCGCCGTCCGGCCATCTGGATAGGCGTAGATGCCCTTGCCCGTCTTCTGTCCGAACCGCCCCAGTTCACAGATGCGGTCTATCACGCCCGAATAGGGCCGGTCGGGCTGTTCCGCCATACGGCGCTTGCGGATCGCCCAGCCGATGTCCTGTCCGGCCAGATCCATCGTCCGGCACGGTCCCATCGCCATGCCCCACCGCTCCATGGCGGCGTCGATCTGCTGCGGCAGCGCGCCTTCCTCAAGCATGAACCAGACCTGGCGCAGATATTCCTCGAACATGCGGTTGCCGATGAAGCCGTCGCACACGCCCGACACGACGCCGACCTTGCCGATCCGCTTGCCCAGCGCCATCGCGGTCGCCAGGACATCCGGCGCGGTTTCCCTGCCGCGAACCACTTCCAGCAACCGCATGATATTGGCGGGCGAGAAGAAATGCAGGCCGACGACCCGCGACGGATCGGCCACCAGCGCGGCGATGGCGTCGAGGTCGAGCGTCGATGTGTTGCTCGCCAATATCGCATCCGGCCGGGCGATCGCATCGAGCGCGGAAAAGACCTGCTTCTTGACGCCCATATCCTCGAACACCGCCTCGATCACCAGATCGGCATGCGCGAGCGCCTCCAGTTCGGTCGCAGCCGTGAAGGCGGCGATGCGCGCATCGGCCACGTCCTGACCGATCCTGCCCTTCTCCACATCGCGCTGGATCGTCTTGCAGATGGTGGCTTCCGCCTTGGCGAGCGCCTCGGGACGCAGTTCGGCCACCGTCACGGGCAGGCCCGCGTTCAACAGCGCAAGCGCGATGCCCGTGCCCATCAGGCCGCCGCCCACAACACCGACATGACCGACGTCACGGGGGCGCACGTCCGGCGCCAATCCGGGAATGCGCGCCACAGTCCGCTCCCCGAAAAATGCGTGACGCAGGCCGCGAGAGGCCTCGGAGCGCAGCAATTCCCCGAACAGCGCCGCTTCCAGCGCCAAACCGGCGGCCAGATCGCCGGACAGCGCCGCGACGCAATCGACGATCCGGGCAGGCGCCTGGCTCAGCCCGGCCCGCAGCTTCGCCCGGCGCGACGCGACGGCCCCGGCGAGGTCGGCAGGCACCGGCAGCGTGCCCGAACGGCGCAGCGGAGGCACGTTGCGCGCCACCTCCAGCGCCGCCTCCACGACGTCGCCGTCCACCAACTGATCGACCAGTCCCGCCGACAATGCGCGCTCCGCCGTCACGGGCTTGCCCGACAGCATCATGTCGAGCGCGGCGCCTGCCCCGATCAGGCGCGGCAGGCGCTGCGTACCGCCCGCGCCGGGCAGCAGGCCCAGCGTCACTTCGGGCAAGCCAAGGCGGCTTCCCGCCTGGGCAACGCGGTAGTGGCCCGCCATGGCCAGTTCCAGGCCACCGCCCAGCGCCATGCCGTGGATCGCCATGATCACCGGCTTGGCGCACGCCTCGACCGTCGCAATCAGATGCCGCAGCCGGTCGACCTGCTCGGGATCACCGTCGAAATCGCCGATGTCGGCGCCGCCACAGAACATCCGGCCGGCGCCGGCGATCACGATGGCGCGGCAGGCGGGATCGCTCGCCGCTTCCCCGACTTTCGCCCCCAGTTCCTCGACAAAGCCGTTGCCCACCGAAAGGGCATTTACCGGCCCGTTGGACAGGCGCAGGACGATGGTCGCACCCGCCCGGGTCATCTCGACGGCCATGATGATCCTTTCGTTCAGAAGGCGTCGGCGCCAAGCGCCATGATCGTGGCCTCACCCGCCGCGATGCCGGCTGCCAGCCCCTGGGCCTGCGGCAGCATCCGTTGCGCGAAATAGTCGGCCAGCGCGCGCTTCGCCGCATGCAGCGGCGCATCCCCCCGCGCGGCGGTGGCCATGCGCGTCCACATCCAGCCCATGGAGACCAGCGCGAAAAGGCGCAGATAGTCGACCGCCGCCGCTCCGGCTGCGTCGACCCCCGCGCCGCGCAGCGACGCGGTTACGCCGCGCAGAAGGGTGAGCGCGTCGCCCGTCTTCGCTGCAATGTCCAGCCCCGCCCCAGCTTCCAGATCCGCGTCCACCAGGGTGAAAAAGCCATCGACCACCGCGCCGCCCGCCATGGGAAGCTTGCGTCCGACCAGATCCATCGCCTGCACGCCATTGGTGCCCTCATAAATCTGGGCGATGCGGGCATCGCGGACATATTGCTCCATGCCCCATTCGCGGATGTAGCCATGCCCGCCGAACACCTGCTGCGCCTGCACCGCGCTTTCGAAGCCGAAGTCGGTGAAGGCCGCCTTCACCACCGGCGTCAGCAGCGCGACCAGGGCATCCGCCTTCGCCCGCTCAGCGGCATCGGGATGATGATGCGCCCGGTCGAGTTGCAAGGCCGTCCACCCGGCCAACGCCCGTCCGGCCTCCACGAAACCCCGGATATTGAGCAGCATGCGCCGCACATCGGCATGTTCGATGATCGCCACCGGACCCCGCGCGCCATCGGCGCTGCGTCCCTGGAGCCGCTCCTTCGCATAGCCGGCGGCCTGCTGATAGGCTGCGCCGGCAATGCCCAGCCCCTGAATGCCGACCATCAGGCGCTCGGCATTCATCATGGTGAACATGGCGGCCAGGCCCCTGTTCGGTTCCCCCACCAGCCAGCCGGTCGCGCCGTCATAGTTCATCACGCAGGTCGGCTGGGCGTGGATGCCCATCTTCTTTTCCAGCGCGCCCACCGACATGGCGTTGCGGATCGTGAAGCCGCCATCGGCGTCGGGCAGATATTTGGGCACCAGGAACAGGCTGATCCCCTTCACCCCCGCCGGGGCATCGGGCAGGCGCGCCAGCACCAGATGGACGATGTTGCCGCCGAAATCATGATCGCCCGAGGAAATGAAGATCTTCTGCCCGGTGACGGCGTAGCTGCCGTCGGCGCCGGGCGCCGCCTTGGTCTTCAGCAGCGCCAGGTCCGTGCCCGCGCCGCTTTCGGTGAGCGCCATGGCGCCGGTCCATTCGCCGCTCACCATGCGCGGCAGATAGGTGGCCTTCAGCGAATCGCTGGCATGGGCGATGATCGCCTCGCACGCGCCGCGTGTCAGGCCCGGGAACAGGCCGAAGGACAGGTTCGCCGCCGACAGCATCTCGTCCAGCCAGAGCTGGAGGATGAAGGGCAGCCCCTGCCCGCCATATTCCGGCTCCGCCGATAGCGATGCCCAGCCCGCAGCCGCGAAGTCCCGCCAGGCGTCGGCAAAACCCTCCGGCGTCTTTACCGATCCGTCGACGAGATGGCTTCCCTCCTCATCCCCATGGCGGTTGAGCGGGTGCAGCCGGTCGGCGCACATCCGGCCCGCTTCCTCCAGGACGGCCACCGCCAGGTCGGCATCGACCTCCTTTCCAATGTCCGCCATTGTCCGGTCGAAGCCGAGAACCTCCGTCAACAGAAAGCGATAATCGTCTATCGGGGGAACATAGCTGAACATCGGGACTCTCCTGGAAATCGCGGGCCTCTGCTATACCAAACATCTGTTACAGTCAATCGCGGCGCATCCCCTGCCATTCGGCAATCCCCAAGGTCCACGACCGACTTATTAACATTCCGGAAACCCGCCGGTGCGAATAGTCGGAAAATGCCCATACCAGCGATCGTCGACCAGCCACCCGAGTCCGAAAACAGGCGAGACGCCGCGCGTTGGCGCATTCGCCTGGAACTTCCCGGCACGTCCGACGGCGCGAGCACGAATGTGGTGATCCACGACATCTCGACCGCCGGCATGCTGATAGAAACCAGGTCGACGCTGGAGATCGGGCAGAGCATCATGCTGTCCCTGCCCGATGCCGACCGGGTCGTGGCCCGTGTCGTCTGGCAGAACGAGACCCTGTTCGGCTGTCGTTTCGAAACGTCGCTGCCCCAGGGCGCGGTAAGCGCGATCAGGCTGCGCAGTCCAGGGCGCGACGATGTGGAGCCTGCCGCCGATCCGCCGGAGGAAGCCGCCGCCGAAGGATTGGGCGAACGCCTGCTGCGGCTGCGGCATGAAAAGGGGCTGAGCCGCACGGCATTGTCCGAGCGGACGGGGTTCAGCAAGCCCACCATCTGGGGATGGGAGACAGGCAGGACGACCCCGAGAAGGGAAAATCTGCGCATTCTTGCGGCGGTCTTCGGCCTGTCCGAGCAACAGCTGCTGTACGGCAAGGGGCGTCCGCCGCTCCGGGAAACCGACGCATCGGGCGCGGAGGCCTATGCCCGGTCGCTGAAGGAGGTCATCGATCAGGCGAAGACGCGCATTGCCGAAGCGGCCGGGGTGAGCAAGCTCAAGGTGCAGATTTCCATCGAATTTTAGCACGCGGACGCCCTCCCCCGGCGGGGCAGAGATCATTCATGCCGAAAGACGGCGACGATCTGCGCCGCAATCTCCGCCGGAGCAAGCTTGCCGGGACGGTACCAGTCGGCGGTGGCGTTCAATTGCGCCAGAAGCAGGTTGCGATAGATCGACCGGTCGATAGGGGCCGGCAGCGGCAGTTCCTCGACCAGCGAACGAAACAGCCCTTCGAACCGGTCGCGCCGCGCGATCAGCTGTTCGCGGACATCATCCGGCACTTCCCGAAAGTCGTTCATCATCGGCGTGGTGAGGGAGCCGGGGGCAAGCTGGATGTCCAACAATGTCGCGCAGGCCGCGTACAGCCGGGCCCAAGGATCGGATTGCGCCCGCACGGCCGCGGCTATGCGTTCTTCCGCCCTGTCGAGCGCGGCATTGTGCAGTTCCACGAACAAGGCGTCCTTGGACCTGATATGATGGTAAAGCGAACCGCCCAGCACGCCCGCCTGCTCGCCGATGTCGCGCATGGAGGTGCCGCGATAACCCTTTTTCGCGAATAGCTGGGCGGCGATCTCCAATATCTGGCGGCGGCGCGACGATGGCTCGTCATTCGGTCCAGAAGGCGGCACAGGCTTTGTCATCGTGGCGGCGCTAGCACATCCTTAAATGCCCGCGAAGCCTCCGTTCCCGATGAAGGGACCGGCGCTTCATCTTTGCCCGAGCCGGCCTCCTCAGATGGCCGCGTCGAGTTGGCGCATGATCTCCCGTCGGCGCCGTTGCGCTTCGAAGCGGGCGCGCTCCGGATCGCCGTCGAGGATCGCGGCGATGATGGCGCGTCTTTCCCGCTTCCAGCGCTGCTTGCCCTCGCTTCCGCCATAGACCGGCCCGCGCGGATATTCGGCATAATGGTGCACGGCCACGCGGGAGAGCAGTTCCATCAGCGGGCGGTCGACCATCAGGTAGAGAATGTCCAGCATGCTCTGGTCGAATGCGCCGCGCTGCCGCGCCGTATTGCGCCCGTCGATGGATTTGACCAGCGCCGCAAGCTCCTGCCGAAGCGCCTCGTCCGTGGCGCGCGCCGCCGCCGCCATCAGTTCGCAGTCGAGCAGGGTGATGATGTCGATGGCCTCCGGATGCGCCGAATGATGCAGCGCCAGGAAGCCGGAAATCGCCTGGCTCAAACCCTCCGCATCGGGCCGGGTGCCGTAATAGCCGCCGCCGGGGCCGCGCCGAACCTTCAGGAAACCCTCATGCTCCAGCACGCGCGCCGCCTGCTGCACGGTGACGATGCCCACGCCCAGCGCCTTCGCCAGATCGGGCAGGGATCCGATCTGCGCTTCGGGCGGCTGGGCGACGATCATGTCACGCAGCTTCGCCACGGCCGCCGTCACCAGTCCTTCGCGGGAATTCTGCTTGCGGATGCTCATCTTACTCCTCGTCTGGGGTCCGACCGCCCATAGCGAATTTGCCGGCAAAAGGGCACTCCTCATACATCCTGTCCTATTATGTGCATATTATTTGTTTGATTCTTTCCGGTTTGGCGGTATTGCGATTCATAGGGGTCGATAATGGGCATATTAGTATGGGCTGAGGATAGGACGGCTTTTGGCCGCGCCAGAGCCCTGCCAACATGGGACGAGGGTGGATGCAGTGAAGATCGGCATAGTGAAAGAGATGGCGCCCGGTGAGCGCCGCGTTTCCGGCACGCCGGAAACGGTCAAGAAATTCAAGGCGCTGGGCGCGGAAGTCGCGGTGGAAGCTGGAGCGGGCCTGTCCGCCGCCATATCCGATGCGGACTATGCCGCCATGGGTGCGACGGTGGCGGATCGCGCCGCTACTGTGGCGGATGCCGACATCATCCTGGGCGTGCAGGGGCCGGACGTGGCCAGCATCGCGGGCGCCAAGCCCGGCGCGTGGATCGTCGCGGGCCTCAATCCCTTTGTCGAGCGGGCGCGGGTCGACGCCTATGCCGCCGCCGGTTTCGAGGCGCTGGCGATGGAGTTCATGCCGCGCATCACCCGCGCGCAGTCGATGGACATTCTCTCCTCCCAGTCCAACCTTGCCGGCTACAAGGCGGTGCTGGACGCGGCGGCCGAATATGGCCGGTCCTTCCCGATGATGATGACGGCGGCGGGCACGGTGTCGCCGGCAAAGGCGTTCATCATGGGCGTCGGCGTCGCGGGCCTGCAGGCGATCGCGACCGCGAAGCGGCTGGGCGCGCAGGTTTCCGCCACCGACGTGCGCTCCGCGACCAAGGAGCAGATCGAGAGCCTGGGCGCAAAGGCGATCTTCGTCGAGAGCGTCGCGGGCATCGAGGGCGAGGGCAAGGGCGGCTATGCCACCGAAATGTCCGAGGATTATCAAAAGGCGCAGGCCGAGCTGGTGTCCGGCCATATCGCCAAGCAGGACATCGTCATCACCACCGCGCTGATTCCGGGCAAGCCCGCGCCGCGCCTGATTTCGGACGCGCAGATCGCGTCGATGAAGCCGGGCAGCGTGATCGTCGACCTGGCCGTCGAGCAGGGCGGCAATGTCGAGGGCGCGGTGCTGGGCGAAGTGGTCGAACGGCACGGCGTCAAGATCGTCGGGCACAAGAATGTGCCCTCGCGCCTCGCCGCCGACGCATCGGCCCTGTTTGCGCGCAACCTCTATAACTTCCTCTCCGCCTTCTGGAACAAGGACCGGAACGCGCCGGTGCTGGACGAGGAAATCGGCAACGCCATCCGCGTGACGCAGGGTGGGAAAGTCGTCAGCGAAAGGCTGCTTCAATTGACGGGGGCACTGTCATGAGTTCGCTTAATCCCGATTATCTGTTCGTCTTCATCCTGGCGGCCTTCGTCGGTTTTCAGCTCATCAAGAAGGTGTCGCCGCTGCTGCATTCGCCCTTGATGTCGCTGACCAACGCCATCGCAGCGGTGGTGATCGTGGGCGCGATCAGCATCACGGGCGAGGAAGGCGCGACGCCGCTGGCAAAGACGCTGGGCTTCGTCGCGGTGTTCTGCGCCACGGTCAATCTGGTCAGCGGTTTCATGATCACCGACCGCATGCTCAAGATGTTCAAGCCGCGGGGGAAGTGAGATGAACGCATTCGTACCCTTTGCGGCGATCATCGCATCGTCGCTGTTCATCCTGGCGCTGATGTGGATGAGCCACCCGTCGACGGCCCGCCGGGGCGTGCGCGCGGGCGAGATCGGCATGCTGGTCGCCATCGTCGGCGCGCTGGTCCAGCATGAGGTGGTCGATTACAACCTGATCCTCATCGCCATGGTCGCGGGCGCGGCCGCCGGCATCCCGATGGCGCTGCTGATGCCGATGACGGCGATCCCGCAGCGGACCGCCATCTCCCACGCCTTCGGCGCGCTTGCCGTGGGCCTGATCGGCGCGGCGGAATATTACAAGCACGCCCATGGCGAATATGCCGGCAGCTTCATCATGTGGGCGCTGATGTTCGAGATGCTGCTGGGTTTCCTGACCTGCACGGCATCGGTCATCGCCTTCGCGAAGTTGCAGGAGATCATGGGCAGCCGTCCCGTCTCCTTCGTCGGGCAGCGGGTGGTGAACGGCGCCGTGGCGCTGGCGGCGCTGGTGATCGCCGCGATGCTCGCGCTCGATCCGACGCAGACCTGGCTGTTCCCCGCCTTCGTGGCGCTGGCGCTGCTGTTCGGCATATTGCTGGTGATCCCGATCGGCGGGGCGGACATGCCGACCGTGATCGCGCTGCTCAACAGCTATGCGGGGCTTGCGGCGAGCGCCATGGGCTTTGCCCTGGGGAACAAGCTGCTGATCGTGGCGGGCGCGCTGGACGGTGCGTCGGGCTTCATCCTGGCGGTCATCATGTGCAAGGCGATGAACCGCAGCTTCGCCAATGTCATGTTCGGCGGCTTCGGCAAGGTCGTGGCCGGCGCGGCGGGCGGCAAGGACGACCGCGTTGTCCGTTCGGCCTCGGCCGAGGAAGCGGCGTTGCAGCTTGAAAACGCCAGCAGCGTCGTCATCATTCCGGGCTATGGCATGGCGGTGGCGCAGGCGCAGCACAAGGTGAGCGAACTGTATCAGGCGCTGACCAAGAAGGGCGTCGATGTGAAGTTCGCGATCCATCCGGTCGCGGGCCGCATGCCGGGACATATGAACGTGCTGCTGGCCGAAGCGAATGTGCCCTATGAGCAGTTGATCGAGCTGGACGACATCAACCCCGAACTGCCGCAGGCCGACGTGGCGCTGATCATCGGCGCCAACGACACGATCAATCCGTCGGCGCGCGACGATCCGCAGAGCGCGATCGCGGGCATGCCGATCATCGAGGCGGATCGGGCAAAGTCGGTCTTCGTGATCAAGCGTTCGATGAATGCCGGCTTCGCCGGGATCGACAATCCGATCTACTATAACAGCAACACCCAGATGCTGTTCGGCGATGCCAAGGACATGGTCGGCACCATCGCCAAGGAACTGGCTGGCGGCGGTTCGGGCCTGCATTGAGCGACGGACTGGCGCCTCCCTCCGCGGCATCCGAACGGATGGAAGGGCGGCGGGCCGGGCGCGGGCTGGACGCCTTCGCCAGCGGGGCGGAAGAATGGCGCAGTCCTGTCCGCCCTGCACCACCGTCATCTTGAAAGGCGACAAAGGTCGTTCCGGGATTATGCCTCTGGAACGACCTTTGTTTTTGCGGCATGTCTTGCAGGATTGGCGGAGGGGGGCTTCATGCGTCTGATATGTCCTGCGATAATCTCGGTTGCGGTCCTGGCTCCCCAGGCGCTCTTTGCTCAGCCTTCCGCGCCGAATGCCCAGGGCGACCTGTCCGTCACCATTTACAATAACGATCTGGCGCTGGTGCAGGACGTCCGCCGCATCACCCTGCCCTCCGGACGCTCCCGGCAGGAATTTCCCGATGTCTCCGCGCGCATTCGCCCGGAAACGGTGACATTGTCGGGAGAAGGCATCGGCATTGTCGAGCAGAATTTCGACTATGACCTTTTGTCGCCCGCATCGCTGATGGAAAAGGCGGTGGGCCAGACGATCACCCTGCTGCGCACCAACCCAGCCACCGGCGCGGAAACGCGGGAACAGGCAATGGTGCTCGCGGCCAATGGCGGGGTGGTGCTGAAGATCGGTGAGCGGATCGAGGTGCTGCGCGACGACGGTCTGCCTGTGCGGGTCATTTTCTCCTCCATTCCGCCCAATCTGCGCGCGCGCCCGACGCTGAGCGTCACCATGGATGCGCCGCAGGGCGGTGCAAGGCCGGTGACGCTGAGCTACCTGACGCCGGGCATGAGCTGGAAATCGGACTATGTCGCCCTGTTCGACGAGAAAGCGGGCAAGCTTGACATGCAGGGCTGGATCACGCTCAACAACAGCACCGGCACCACTTTCGCCAACGCCCGCGCCCTGCTGGTCGCGGGGGAAGTGGGACAGGTGCAGCAATCTTATGGCGGCTATAATGGCGGCCGGCCCCAGCCCCGCGGAAACCGGCCCGGCACGGAGAGCGGCGGCGAGCAACTGGGCGACTTCCATGTCTATCCGATCGAGGGTCGCACGACGATCGCCAATGCCCAGACCAAGCAGGTGAGCTTCCTCGACGCATCGGGCGTGCCGGCGGAACGCGGTTACGAGTTCCGCAGCAACTGGATGGAAAGCAAGGACCAGGCGGAAAGCGCCGCATCGGTGCTCAAATTCTCCAATGCCAAGGCGTCCGGAATCGGCGCGGCCCTGCCCGCGGGCACGGTTCGCGTCTATATGCGGGATGCGCGCGGGCAGGCCCAGTTCATCGGGGAAAGCGGCATTCCGCACACGCCCGGCGGCTCCACCCTCGCCCTGCGAACGGGCGACGCCTTCGACGTGAAGGTGCAGCCGGTGGTCGAGCAGCGCGACACGATCACGACGGACGAATGGACGAAGACCGAGCGCTGGCGCGTCGCCTATCCCGACGGCACAAAGGCGGAAGGCTATGTCGAGCGGCCGCAGAAATATTTTCGCACGCGGATGCGCTACATCGTCACCAATGCCAAGCCGGTGCCGGTGAATGTCGACGTGGTTCAGTCCGGCCTGTCCCAATGGTGGTGGTGGCGCGACCTGCGCGTGCCGGAGGAGAGCATTCCCGGCGTGCAGGAAACGGCGGACCTGCGGCGCTGGGTGGTGCCGGTGCCCGCCAATGGCAAGGTCGAACTGACCGCCACTTTCCTCACCCCCTGGTAAGCGCGGCCATGCCCCGCCTGTGGCTGTGGCTGATGATCCTGCCGCTCTGGGCGCCCCTGGCCGCGAGGGCGCAGTTGCCGGTCGTGATCTCCAGCGGTCCGGACAAGGTGGCGGTCACGCTCTACCGCGATCCGGACCGGGGAGAGGCTCCGCTCGACCGCGATCAGCCCGGCGCCTTCGCCCTGATCGCGGAGACTCGCACGGTTATGTTGCCGCCGGGCGAAGCCGTGATCCGGTTCGAGGGGGTGGCGAGCGGCATCGTGCCGCAATCGGCGATCCTCTTTGGCGCGCCCCCGCGGGAGCGCAATCGCGACGCGGCGCTGCTGTCGCAAAAGGGGCTGGTTGACGCCTTTACCGGGCAACGGGTGATCCTTCGCCGCACCGACCCGGCGAGCGGCAGGACGGTCGAGGAAAGCGCGACCGTACGATCCGCCGCCGACCGTCTGGTGGTGACGACCATGCGAGGCGTGGAGGCGCTCTATTGCTCCGGACTGCACCAGACGCTCCTCTATCCGGGGGCGCCCGCGACCCTCTCCGCAAAGCCGGTGCTGACCATGACGACCAGGGACCAGCCCGGCGGCCCTGCGACGATCACCCTGGCCTATATCGCCACCGGCTTCGACTGGGATGCGACCTATGTCGGCACATTGGCCCCGGACGGGCAGTCGCTGGACCTGCTCGGCTGGCTGACGCTGGCGAGCGCGGACGACACCAGCTTTGCCGATGCAACCGCTTCCGCCATAGCCGGAAGGGTGAACCGTTCGGAGGACAGCCGCGACGACAGCGGCGAAAGGGCGCGTGAAGAAGCCCGCTATCTGAACAGGTTCAGCGCCTGCTGGCCCGCCGGGACGACGAGCGACCTGGGCAGCGGCACGCCGCCGCCGCCGCCTGCACCGCCGCCCATGGCCATGATGATGGCGGGCGAAGACATTGTCGTGACGGCCCAGCGGCGGCAGGAAGGCATGCTGTCGGCGCCCGCTCCTGTCGCCGTGGTCGCCAGGGCGGAAAATCTGGGCGACCTAAAGCTGTACCGCATTCCCGTTCCCGTCACCGTCGCCGCCCGTGCACAGAAGCAGGTGGCGTTTCTGGTGAAGCAGAAGGTGAAGGGCAGCCTGGTCTATCGGACGGAGATGAGGTGGGAAGAGCCGGACGATCCCCGGATGCTGTTCCGCTTCCGCAACGGCAGGAAGGATGGCCTGGGCGATCCCCTTCCGGCGGGACGCGCGGTTCTCTATCAGGACAGCCCCTGGGGCCGCATGTATGTCGGGGAAAGCACCACAGGCGACAAGACCGTCGACGAGGAAGTCGAATGGTCCTTCGCGCAAGCCAGCAACCTGACACTGGAGCCGGAACAGGAAGAGGCGGGCAAGGGCATCCTCCATCACAACCTTGTCGTGCGCAACGCCAATCCCTTCCCCATCCGTTTCGAGATCGACTTTCCAGCGAACGGCGGACGGCTATTCAGCGGCTTCAGCGGTCGCCTGACGAAAAAGCCGGGCAAGCAGGTCTGGGCCATGACGGTGCCGGCGAACGGGACGATCCGCCTGCGCTTCCGATCCGCCGGGCAGCCGAATTAGCGCCCGGCTCTGGAGCGCATCCGGATTACCGCGAAACCAGTATCCCGGCAGAAGCCCTGCGGTCCTTTACTGCTCCAGGCCCAGTCCCCCTTCCCCGAATAACAGGATGGAGTCAGCGCGCGCCAGCGCCACCAGAGCCAGCCCCGCCCCCGCCGCCCGTTCGGCTGCAAGGCGCGTCGGCGCGGAGATCGTCACCAGCAGGGGGCAGTCCGCCAGCACGGCCTTCTCCACCAATTCATAGGAGCAGCGCGAGGAAAGCAGCGCAAAGCCGCCATCCCATGTCCATCCACGCCGCCACATCGCGCCGATCAGCTTGTCGAACGCATTATGCCGCCCGACATCCTCCCGCGCCAGGCGGATCGTGCCGTCTGCCGCCACCAGGGCCGCCGCGTGGGCCGCGCCGGTTCTCGCATTGAGCGGTTGATGTCCCTTCAATTCCCCCAGCGCCCGAAAAACCGCCTGTTTGTCGGCCCGTGACGAAACCGTGACGGAGGGCAGGGGCCGGATCGCCTGTTCCAGATTCTCCACCCCGCAAATTCCGCAGGACGATTCCGAGGCGCGATGCCGCACCCGGCTCAGCAAGGCCTCCGTTCGCTCCTCCGGCAGGGTCGCCCGGGCAATGATCCCTTGTTCGGTCGCATGCACATCCACCTCGAACGGCGCATCTTCCCGGCCGATCAACCGCTCCGCCAGCGTGAAACCCAGCACCAGTTCCTCGACATCGGCGGGCGTGGCCATCAGCACGGCATAGCCGATGCCGTTGAATTCGATGGCGATCGGCACTTCCTCTGCCAATTCCCGCGTCACCGGGGTGATGGGGCCTGCCGGCGTTATGTGCCTGAAGGTGAAGGGCCGATCTTCGGGCGCGGCGCTCAAGGCGCCACGACCCAGCCGACAGCGGCGGCGGCTATGGGAGACAGTGCGCCGGGACGCGCAGCCGCCAGCAAGGCAATGCGCTGCTTCATCGCCGGATCCCAGAAGGCGCGGATATGGTCCGCCGTCATGGCGACAGCTTCCGCCTCGCCCAACGCCGCGACATTGCGGGCGATCTGGTTCGCCATGTAGATCAGGCGGTCCTCGGTCGACATGACTTCATTTTCATCGCTCATGCGCCCGATCCTATTCGGCCGCTTCCAAGGGCGCAATGCGCCTGCTGTGCCGTGCCTGCTCCGCATAGTCGCGCTGCCAGTCGCTCGGTCCGTTGGAGCGCATGACCTGGACCGCCGTCACCTTATATTCCGGGCAATTGGTGGCCCAGTCCGAATAGTCGGTGGTGATGACATTGGCCTGCGTGTCGGGATGATGGAAGGTCGTGTAGACCACGCCCGGCGCGACCCGCTCCGTGATCAGGGCGCGCAGGCTGGTTTCCCCGGCCCTGCTCTTGAGCGAGACCCAGTCGCCATCGCTGATCCCGCGATTTTCGGCGTCGTTGGGATGGATTTCCAGCCGATCCTCCGGATGCCAGGCCGCGTTCGCGGTCCGCCGCGTCTGCGCGCCGACATTATATTGGCTGAGGATGCGCCCGGTGGTCAGCAACAGCGGGAAGCGCGGCCCGGTCTTCTCATCGGTCGGCACATAGTCGGTGACGACGAACTTGCCCCTCCCCCGCACGAAGCCGCCGATATGCATGGTCGGCGTGCCGTCGGGCGCTGCATCATTGGCAGGCCATTGCAGCGATCCCTCTGCATCCAGCCGGTCATAATGCACGCCCGCGAAGGTGGGCGTCAGCGCGGCGATCTCGTCCATGATTTCGGAAGGGTGCGCATAGGACCAGCCCAGCCCCATGGCCTGCGCGACCAACTGGACGATCTGCCAATCGGCATGGCCGTTGAGCGGCGCCATCACCCTGCGCACGCGCTGGATGCGGCGTTCGGCGTTGGTGAAGGTTCCATCCTTTTCCAGGAAGGTCGATCCGGGCAGGAAGACATGGGCATAATTGGCCGTCTCATTGAGGAACAGGTCCTGCACGACGACGCATTCCATCGCGGCAAGCCCCGCCGCGACATGATGGGTGTTGGGATCGGACTGGAGAATATCCTCGCCCTGGATGAAGATGCTCTTGAACGTGCCGTCCGTCGCTGCATCGAGCATGTTGGGGATGCGCAGCCCCGGCTCCGCATCCAGCGTGACGCCCCAGGCCTGTTCGAACTGGCCGCGCACCGCATCGTCGGAGACATGGCGATAACCCGAAAATTCGTGCGGGAAGCTGCCCATGTCGCAGGCGCCCTGCACATTATTCTGCCCGCGCAGGGGATTCACGCCCACGCCTTCGCGCCCGATATTGCCGGTCGCCATGGCGAGATTGGCGATGGCCATGACGGTGGAGCTGCCCTGGCTGTGCTCGGTCACGCCCAGTCCGTAATAGATCGCGCCATTGCCGCCGGTCGCATAAAGCCGGGCGGCGGCGCGGACCTCCGTCGCCTCGACGCCGGTAAGGGGCTCGACCGCTTCGGGCGAGCGCTGCGGTTCGGAAACGAAATCGGCCCACTCGGCAAATTCATCCCAATCGCAGCGATCGCGGATGAACGCCTCGTCATAGAGCTTTTCCGTCACGATCACATGCGCCAGCGCCGTCAGCATGGCGACATTGGTGCCGGGCCGGAGCGGCAGATGATGGGAAGCCTCGACATGGGGCGACTTCACCAGATCGATCCGCCGGGGATCGATGACGATCAGCTTGGCGCCCTGCCTGAGCCGTTTCTTCATGCGGCTGGCGAAGACCGGATGGCCGTCGGTCGGATTGGCGCCGATGACCAGGATCACGTCGGCCTGCATCACGCTGTCGAAATCCTGCGTGCCCGCCGAGGTTCCGAAGGTCGTCTTCAGCCCATAGCCGGTGGGAGAATGGCAGACCCGCGCGCAGGTATCGACATTATTGTTGCCGAAACCCTGGCGGATCAGCTTCTGGACGAGGAAGGTCTCCTCATTGGTGCAGCGGCTGGAGGTGATGCCGCCGATGCTGCGCGTGCCATATTTGGCCTGGATGCGCCGGAACTCGCTGGCGGTATGGGCGATGGCCTCCTCCCACGACACTTCGCGCCAGGGTTCGTTCACGGAGGCGCGGATCATGGGTTTGAGGATACGGTCGCGGTGCTGGGCATAGCCCCAGGCGAAGCGGCCCTTGACGCAGCTATGCCCGCGATTGGCCTTGCCGTCCTTCCACGGCACCATGCGGACCAGTTCCTCGCCCCGCATCTCCGCGCGGAAGGTGCAGCCGACGCCGCAATAGGCGCAGGTGGTGACGACTGCGCGATCCGGAGTGCCGGTCTCCACCACCTTCTTCTCGGTCAGGGTCGCGGTCGGGCATGCCTGGACGCAGGCGCCGCAGGACACGCATTCGGACGAGAGGAAATCCTGCCCCTGCGATGGCGAAACCCTGGAGTCGAAGCCCCGCCCTTCGATGGTCAGGGCGAATGTGCCCTGCACCTCGTCGCAGGCGCGCACGCAGCGCGAGCAGACGATGCATTTGCTGGGATCGAAGTCGAAATAGGGGTTCGACTGGTCCTTCACCTGCCCCATATTGGTCGCGCCGTCATAGCCGTAGCGCACGTCGCGCAGGCCCACGGCCCCCGCCTGCTCCTGCAATTCGCAATCGCCATTGGCCGGGCAGGTCAGGCAGTCGAGCGGATGGTCCGAGATGTACAGCTCCATCACCCCGCGCCGCAACTGCTTCAGCCGCTCGCTCTGCGTCCGCACCACCATGCCCTCGGCAATCGGCGTGGTGCAGGATGCGGGATAGCCGTTGCGTCCTTCCACTTCGACCAGGCAGAGGCGGCAGGAACCGAAGCTTTCGACATTGTCGGTCGCGCACAGCCTGGGGATCGAACAGCCGGTCAGCGAGGCCGCCCGCATGATCGACGTGCCTTCCGGCATCGTCACGGTATCGCCGTCGATGGTGAGGGTCACGCTCCTGCCGGTCGATATGGCGGGCGGGGTTCCATGGTCGGTTTCGCGCGTGTAGCTCATTCCGCAGCTTCCTTCACCGGCGACTTGGCACCGAAATCCTCGGGGAAATGATCGAGCGCGCTCAGCACCGGATAGGGCGTGAAACCGCCCAGCGCGCAGAGCGAGCCATGTTTCATCGTGTCGCAAAGGTCGCGCAGCAAGGCCGTCTGCGCCTCCAGCCCGGTATCGATCCGGTCGGGCGTGCGGGAATTGAGCGCTTTCTGGAGATGCCCCTCCCAGTTGCGTCCGGCCTGAACGACGGTCGCGCTGTCCCGCGCCGCGATGATCCGGTCCATCACCTCGACGCCCCGCGTCGACCCGATCCGGCAAGGGGTGCATTTGCCGCAGCTTTCGACCGCGCAGAATTCCATCGCGAAGCGGGCCATGTGCGCCATGTCGACGCTGTCGTCGAACACGGTGATCCCGGCATGGCCGATCAGCCCGCCAGCCTGCGCGAAAGCCTCATAATCGAAGGGCAGGTCGAACATGCTGGGCGGGAAATAAGCCCCAAGGGGGCCGCCGACCTGCACCGCGCGGACGGGCCGCCCGCTGGCAGTGCCGCCGCCGATGTCGTTCACCAGTTCGCCCAGCGTGATGCCGAAGCCGATCTCATAGAGGCCGCCATGCTTCACATTGCCCGCAAGCTGCACCGGGATCGTGCCGCGCGACCGGCCGAAGCCGACGTCCGCATAGGCCTTCGCCCCTTCCGCCAGGATGAAGGGGACCGCCGCCAGGCTGAGCAGATTGTTGATCACCGTCGGTCGTCCGAACAGCCCCGCCAGCGCCGGGAGAGGCGGCTTTGCCCGCACCTGCCCCCGCTTGCCCTCGATGCTTTCAAGCAACGCGGTTTCCTCGCCGCAGACATAGGCGCCCGCCCCGACACGCACTTCAAGCGTGAAAGGCGCGGTCCGTTCGGCGGAGAGTTGGATCGCTTCCCGCATGACGGCGATGGCGAAGGGATATTCGCTGCGGATATAGATATAGCCGTGGCTTGCTCCCACGGCATGACCGGCTATCGTCATTCCTTCGATCAGGCAGAAGGGATCGCCTTCGACCAGCATCCGGTCGGCAAAGGTGCCGCTGTCGCCTTCATCGGCATTGCAGACGATGAACTTGGCGTCCGAAACCGCATCCAGCACCGTCTGCCATTTGATGCCGGTGGGAAAGCCCGCTCCTCCCCGCCCGCGCAGGCCGGATGCCTTCACCGCATCCACCACCGCCTGGGGCGTCATGCCGCGCGCCGTTTCCAGCCCGCGCCAGCCGCCATGTTCGGCATAGTCCTTCAGGCTGAGCGGATCGATCACTCCGCAGCGCGCGAAGGTGAAGCGTTGCTGCCCGGCGAAGAAGGGCAAGGCCGCCACGTCGCCCAGCCGCGCTTCATGGCTGCCGTCCAGTACGGCCGCTATGTCGGCGGGGCCGACCGGCCCGAAGCCGATCCGCTTCCCCTCGCTTTCGACCTCGACCAAAGGCTCGATGGAAAAGAGTCCCCGGCTGCCGGTGCGCACCACCTCGCATCCTGCGGCTTCGAAGGCGCGGGCGACCTCATCCGCGCCGAGGGCGACGGAGGCCATGTCCCGGCTGACATAGACCCGCTTCATGCCGCGATCTCCTGCGCGATCCGGTCCAGGGTGGCCGCATCGATCCGCGCGACCGGCCTTCCGTCGACAAGGGCGTTGGGACCGACGGCGCACAGGCCGAGGCAATAGACGGGTTCCAGCGTGACCTGTCCGTCCGGGCGCGTCTGGCCCATGGGGACGCCCAGCCGATCGGTTGCGACCTTCTCGATTGCCGTGGCGCCGCGGGCCTGGCAGCTTTCGGCGCGGCAGAGTTTTACGACATGCCGGCCGGCGGGGGTTCGGCGGAAATCATGGTAGAAGGTCACAACTCCATGAACGTCTGCGCGACTGAGGTTGAGTGCGGTGGCGATGACGGGGATGGCTGCATCATCGATAAAGCCTATCTCCTCCTGCAACATGTGCAGCAGCGGGAGCAGGCGGTCGCGGGTGCGGCCATGGGTCCGGGTCCAGTCCTCTATCAGCCTCGTTGCGTCTTCCTGCTGCATCTTTTCCGCCCTTTCCTGCGCGCCATGCTGCGCGCTGGCGGGAGTGGCGTCAAATCGAAGACGATCATGTTTGATAGAGATTATCTATCAAACCGCCGTCACGATCATTCCGTCTTCGACCGTCACGGGCCAAGGGGTCAGTGCTGCCCCGGCGCAGGGACCGCCCCGGCATGCGCCGTCGGATGGCGCGAAGAGGGCGCCGTGCCAGCTACAGGCGATCAGGGCGCCGTCCGGCGTCAGATAATCGTCCAGCTTCTGCGCCAGAGGCAGGCCCATATGGGGGCAGCGGTCGACATAGCCGCGGACTTCGTTCCCGATGCGCAGGACGAAGCCGTGAAAGCGGCCCTTGCGCATCTGGATCACGAAATTGCGCGCCTTGCCGTCCGCTATGCTGTCGAGCGGAGCCAGGGCCACGCCCGGCGGGGTCGCGGTCAGCCGTTCGTCCTCGCTCATGGATCGGCGTCGGGCTGGACGGACGGATGGGCCATTGCAAAGGCGTCCAGCGCCCGCGCCTTTTCCCCCGCCGCGACGAGGGCGGGAAAGGCGGACAGGTCGACATGGAAGCGCTCCGCCGAATAGAGTTGCGGCACCAGATAGCAGTCCGCCAGCCCCGGCCGATCGCCAAAGGCGAAGCCCCGGCCATGGCGCGTCACCAATGCCTCCAGCGCGGCGAAGCCGTCCGTGATCCAGCGGGCGATCCATGTGTCGAGGGCGGGCTGGTCCGCGCCGAAATCCTGCTTCAGCGCCTGAAGGACGCGCAGATTGTTGAGCGGATGGATGTCGCAGCCGATCAGCGCCGCCATGGAGCGCACGATTGCCCGCCCCTCCGCATCGCGCGGCAGCAGGGGCGGTTGCGGCCAGCGTTCCTCGATCCACTCCAGAATGGCGGGGCTTTGCGTGAACGCAAAACCCTGCGCCTCCACGGCGGGGACCAGCCCTTGCGGGGACAGGGCACGATAGTCCGGTTCCCGCTGCGCGCCGGTACGCAGGTCGTGCGTGACCTGATCATAGGCCACGCCCTTCAGGTTCAGCGCGATCCGCACGCGATAGGAACTGGTCGAGCGCCAATAGCCGTGGAGGGTGAGCGCGCTCATCGCGCCGGCTCGATCAGGGCGCGGCATTCCCCGAAGCCGATGGACACATGGCCCTCCGCCCGCGCCACCGCCTTCAGCGCCAGTTCGTCGC
This sequence comes from Sphingobium sp. RSMS, assembly GCF_005406185.4. Classification (NCBI taxonomy): domain Bacteria; kingdom Pseudomonadati; phylum Pseudomonadota; class Alphaproteobacteria; order Sphingomonadales; family Sphingobiaceae; genus Sphingobium; species Sphingobium sp. RSMS. The sequence continues at coordinate 816,448 of NZ_CM191258.1, forward strand.
CATCCTGCAAAAAGGCGCGTTCCTCGCCGGTCGGCAGGATGATCTTCGTCTTGCCGCCCTCGGTCAGTTCCATGAGGCTGCCATAGCTGTCCGGCGTCGGGCCGGAGAGCGTGCCCGTCCCCAGCAGGTCGCCGGGATTGAGGTTGCAGCCGTTGGAGGCATGATGGGCGACGATCTGCTGCGCGGTCCAGTACATGGAGGAAGCGGGGCCGCGCGAGAGGCGCATGGGCGCGAGGCCCTGCGCCCGCATGTTTGCGCTCGACAGATGGACCTCCAGATCGACGGACAGCGCGCCATGGGCCTGATCCTGTTCATCCCACAAATAGGGCAAGGGTTGCGGGTCGCCCTGCGGCCTTGGAGGCTGGGCGATGCGGAAGGGGGCCATGGCCTCCGCCGTCACGACCCAGGGGGAGATGGTGGACTGGAAATTCTTAGCGAGGAACGGGCCCAGGGGCACATATTCCCATGCCTGGAAGTCGCGCGCCGACCAGTCGTTGAGCAGGCAGAAGCCCGCTATATGGTTCGCCGCCTCGGCAATCGGCACGCGCTCCCCCAGCGCATTGCCCGCGCCGATCCAGATGCCCAGTTCCAGCTCATAATCCAATCGTTGGCTGGGCCCCACCACCGGAGCATCGGCATCGGGGGCCTTGCGCTGGCCCTGCGGGCGGATCACCGGCACGCCTGACGGCCGGATGGAGGATGCCCGTCCATGATAGCCGATGGGGACATATTTATAATTGGGCAGCAGCGGATAGTCGGGGCGGAACAGCTTGCCGATATTGGTGGCGTGGTGAATGCCGACATAGAAGTCGGTATAATCGCCTATCGCGGCGGGCAAATGCAGCGCGCAGTCCGCCGCCCGGTGCAGCAGGGGTTCGACGGCGTGGCGCTGCCCTTCATCGCTGAAGAGGGCGCTGAGCCAGCGGCGCAGCGCCAGCCGGTCCGCCGCCGGGAGCGCCATCAGGGCGTTGAGGGTGGTTCCGTGCAGGACAGCGGCGGCCGCGGCGGGCAGCAGGCCCGCTTCGGCGGCGGCGCGCAGGTCGAAAATCCGCTCCCCTATCGCCACGCCCGCCCGCGCCGTTCCGCCGGGGGGCGAGAAAATGCCGTAGGGCAGGTTCTGGACCGGGAAGTCGGCATGGCCGTCGGCTCCCTCGACCCAGCTCGACCGGGCGGGGTCATGGGTTTCGTCTATCTGCGGGAAGCTCATGCCCCCTCCTCTTCTCTTGAGCCGGCCCCTTGCGGCAGTTGCGCCTTGGTGAAGCCCGACCAGCAGTCGTCATAATCCAACTGGCCCAGCGGCGTTTCCATCGCGAAGCGGGTCGGGCGGAAGGCGAAGCGGCTTTCGAACATGAAGGCCATGGTGTCGGCAATCCGGCGCGGTTTCAACTCGGCGGCCAGCGCGCCTTCATAGCTGGCCTTGTCCGGTCCGTGGCCTGCCATGCAATTGTGCAGCGACGCGCCGCCGGGCGCGAAGCCGCCTGCCTTGGCATCATAGACGCCGTGGATCAGGCCCATGAATTCGCTCATCACATTGCGGTGAAACCATGGCGGGCGGAATGTGTCCTCCGCCACCATCCAGCGCGGCGGGAAGATCACGAAGTCGCAATTGGCGGTTCCCGCCCGGTCGCTGGGGGAGGTCAGCACGGTGAAGATCGACGGATCGGGATGGTCGTAGCTGACCGTGTTCATCGTGTTGAACCGGCGCAGATCGTAGCGGCAGGGGGCGAGATTGCCGTGCCAGGCCGCCACGTCGAAGGGGGAATGGTCCTGCGTCGTCGTCCACAGCCGGCCGGCGAATTTCTGGACGATTTCGTGGGGGCTGTCGTCATCCTCGAACCAGGCGGCGGGGGTTTCGAAATCGCGGGCGTTGGCGAGGCCGTTGGCGCCGATGGGGCCGAGGTCGGGGAGGCGGAACAAGGCCCCGTAATTTTCGCAGACATAGCCCCGCGCCGTTCCATCGGGCAGGTCCACCCTGAACCGCACGCCGCGCGGGATCAGCGCGATCTGTTCCGGCGCGACGTCCATCACGCCCATTTCGGTGGTGAGGCGCAGCCTGCCCTGCTGCGGCACGATCAGCATTTCGCCGTCGGCATTGGTGAAGGCGCGCTTTTCCATCGGGCGGTTGGCGGCGTAGAGATGGACGGCCAGCCCCTCGCCCGCCGCCGGGTCGCCCGCGCCGCAATAGCTGATGAGGCCGTCGAGGAAATCCACCGGTCGTTCGGGGAGCGGCAGGGGGTCCCAGCGCAGGCGGTTGGGCGTCGGGGGAGCTTCGTCGAAGGGGCCGCTGCGCAGGAGGGTTTCGGCCTCATAGGGGCGATAGGGCGGGTGATTGGCCGCTGGGCGCAGGCGGTAGAGCCAGCTTCGCCGGTTTTCCGGGCGCGGCGCAGTGAAGGCGGTGCCGGACAGTTGTTCGGCGTAAAGGCCATAGGGGGCGTGTTGCGGAGAGTTGCGGCCCACCGGTAGGGCGCCGGGCGCCGCCTCCGTCGCGAAATGATTGCCGAAGCCTGTCAGCATGGCGGCTGCGAATGGCCTGCTCTCTCCCATTTCGGCGCGACTCCTATGGTATCAATTGTTACCATCATAGCGCTTTGCCGATGAAGTATCAAATGTTACCAGTTGCGGATGACCGCCAAGACGCTGCGCCTCGATCAGTTCATTCCCTATCGCCTGTCCTTCACGGCGGCGTTGCTGAGCGACACCATCGCGCAAAGTTATGAGAGGCTGTTCGGGATCAGCATTGCGGAATGGCGGGTCATCGCCTGGGTGGCGGAGCTTGGCGGCGTTACGCAGCAGCAGATCTGCGCCCGGAGCCGCATGGATAAGGTGACGGTCAGCCGGGCGGCGATTGCGTTGAGCGGGCGGGGGATTGTTCAGCGCTTGCCCAATGCGGAGGATCGGCGGTCGCATCTGCTGGCGCTGACCGAGGAAGGGTGGCGGTTGCATGGGGCCATCGCGCCCAGGGCGCTGGAGCTGGAGAGCGGGATATTCTCGCATTTCAGCGCGCAGGAGGTGGAGGCGTTCGTCGCCATGTTGCGGCGGATCGATGCTATCCTGCTGAGGGATGGGGAATAATTTTTGTCCGGCCGCTCTACGGGATCAGCCGATCCCGTTCGGGTCGGGCGCGCTGCGTTTCAGCCCAGCCCCATTCCGTCCGAAATGTCCCGCGCCACGGTCAGGACCGCTTGCGCCAGCGGGCCCAGCGGGGCGCGGTCGGAGACGATGACGCCGATCCGGCTCCCCTCCTCCGCGTCGGGCAGGGCGAAGGTGCGCACCCAGTCCAGACCGTCCAGCAGCATCGCATGGCTGTCGGGCACGATGGAGCAGAGCCGCCCCTGCCGCACCAGCGCGAACAGGGCGACATAGCTGTCCGCCGTCACCACCGGGCGCAGCGCGAGGCCCCGCTCGCCCAGCCGGGCGTCCAATATGCGCCGGTTCTGCATGCCCTGATGGAGCAGGCACAGCGGCAGGGCGGCCACATCCTCCCAGTCCGGCGGGCGCTTTTCATCCAGCACGCCGCGCGCCGCCACCAGCATGTAGCGCTCGACATAAAGGGGCGCGGCCAGCATGTGGGAGGGCGGCTCGAAATCCAGATAGGTGAGGCCCGCGTCCAGTTCGAACGCGGCGAGCTCCCGCTCGATCTGGCGCGAGGTCAGCGCCCGGACCGAGATGTTGAGGCCGGGATGCCGCTCCAGCAGCGCCTCCACCAGCGGGCCGACGGCGGGCATAGCGGCCGGGATCGCGCCCAGGCGCAATTCGCCCTGCAAGGGGCCCTTGGCGACCGCCGCCGCCTGCATCAGATTGTCCGCCGCCGCGACAAGCTGCTGCGCCCAGGGGAGGATCGCCCGGCCTTCGTCCGTCAGCCCGGCGTAGCGGCGGTTGCGCTGGATCAGGCGCTTGCCGAGTTGCGCCTCCAGCGCCGAAATGCCGGCCGAGAGCGTGGGTTGCGAGACATGGCAGGCGGCGGCGGCGCGCGCGAAATGCCCTTCCCTCTCCAGGGCCAGGAAATATTGAAGAAGGCGGGTTTGCATGCGCGCTTTGCTCTCTTTTTTCCGGCTGATAGGGCAAAGTGGCGCTCCGTAGAAGCCGGGTCTGGACGATGGGCGCAACTCTCACTATATACCGCTCGGTATGGAAACACAGACTCAGACAGCGAGGGGACGCCCGAGGGAGTTCGATCCCGAAGAAGCGCTCAGTGCCGCGCTGACCGTCTTTTGGCGGCGCGGCTATGAAGGCGCGTCCATGGCGGAACTGACCGAGGCGATGGGCATCACCAAGCCCAGCCTCTACGCCTGTTTCGGCAACAAGGAATCGCTGTTCCGCAAGGCGCTCGACCTCTATGAGCGCGACAAGCTGTGCTACATCAAGTCCGCGCTGGACGAACCCACCGCAAAGGGCGTGGCCGAACGGCTGCTGCGCGGGTCGCTGGCGATCCAGACCGGGACGACCGATCCGCATGGCTGCCTGGGCGTGATCAGCGCGGTTGCCTGCGCCACGCAGGCCGAGTCGATCCGCGACGAGGTCATCGCCCGTCGCGCCTCCTCCGACGCGGCCCTGGTGGCGCGGCTGGAACGGGCGCGGGAGGAAGGCGACTTTCCCGACACGATCGAGCCGAAGGCGCTGGCCACCTATCTGACCGCCGTGGTGCAGGGCATGGCCGTGCATGCGAGCGCGGGGATGTCGCGCGAACTGCTGGAGCAACTGGTGGAGACGACGCTGGCCGTCTGGCCGGGGAAGTGACGGAAAACCGGGCTTTCCGGAATTCCATACCGAAAAATTACCAAACGGTATAAAAAGCCTGTTGACCCTGCTGCTGCACCGCATTATATACCAGTCAGTATTGAATAGACCTGCTCTCCAAAAGGGGTCACATGATGCGGACGTTTCTCAAACCCTGTCGTCGCTGACGACCTGACGCTACCAGCCCAACAGGGCGGCGCGACCTGACCATCATTCCATTGTTCGACGCGCGGCCCGCCGGTCGCGCGGCGGAGAGGTTTTTTTCCACGTTCGGCCGGGATGGCTCGCAGCGGACGACGATGCGTCGGCCCGATTCCCGGTTGCGCGTCATGCACAGGGGAATTGCCATGGCATTTCTGCAACTTGCCACGCTGGCCGAAGATGGCGGAGCGATTGGCGTCAAAAGGGCGGCGAACGCCGGTTTCGCACCCGTCGAATGGCAGATCATCCAGCTTGCGCGGGGGGACGGCCTGTCGTCGCTGCGCGCGCCTGACCGTTGGGACCGGGTGAAAAGCTGGATTTTTGGGGAGCGGGCCAATCCGCGCCTTGCCAACAAGCGGCTGGAGAGCCTGCGCCGTCTGGCGGTCGACGCCTGGCATCGCGGCTATGCGGTCCGCCCTTCCTTCCTGAAGGCCTTTTTGAAGGCCGGATTCAACGAGGGCCAGCTCGAAACATTGCTGGCCAGCATCAGCGCGCAACGGCGCTTCCAAGGTTCCCGGAGCTGACACCATGAACATGCACACCCCCATCGACGTCGACACCAGGTCGGCCACCCCCCTCGCCCGCTGGCGGAAGCGCCATGTTTCGCTGGGCGTGATCGCGCTCGCGATCCTGGGCGGCGTGACGTGGAAGCTGATCGACAGGCCCGAGGCGCAGGCCGCCGCCACCCCGCTGGTCACCGTGGGCGTCTCCGCCCCGCTGACCCGCGCGGTGACGCAGTGGGACGATTATGTCGGACGCTTCGCTCCTAGTCAGACCGTCGAGATTCGTCCCCGCGTGTCGGGGTCGGTGACGGCGATCCACTTCAGGGACGGCGATTATGTGAAGGCGGGGCAACTGCTCTTCACCATCGACCAGCGGCCTTTCCTCGCGGCTCTGGCGGAGGCGAAGGCCAGCACGGCGAGCGCTCGCAGCGCCTTGCTGCTGGCGCAGAATGATTATAGCCGCGTCCAGCGTCTGACGGGGGATGAGGCGGTTTCGGCAAGCGAGGTCGACTCGCTCCGGTCGCGGTTGCAGGCGGCGCAGGCCGCGCTGGCGGGGGCGCAGGCGCGGGAGCGGCAGCGGGCGTTGGATGTCGAGTTCACGCAGGTCCGCGCGCCGATTTCGGGGCGGGTTTCGGACCGGCGGGTCGATATCGGCAATCTCGTCTCGGCGGGTGAAGGGGCGGGCGCGACATTGCTGACGACGGTCAACAAGCTCGATCCCATTTATTTCAACTTCGACGCTTCCGAGGCGCTGTACCTGAAGTCGCAGCGCGACAGGGGCGCTGGCGGGGCGGTCGAGGTGCGGTTGCAGGATGAAGCGGATTATCGGCACAAGGGCCGTCTGGACTTCACCGACAATGGGCTGGACCCGCGTTCGGGGACGATCCGGGTGCGCGCGGTGTTCGACAATCCGGACATGTTCCTGACGCCGGGGCTGTTCGGCAATATGCGGCTGGCCAATGGCGGCAAGGTCAATGCCTTGCTGGTGCCGGATGAGGCGATCCAGTCCGATCAGGCGCGCAAGACCGTGCTGGTGGTCGGGCGGGACGACAGCGTCGCGACGAAGCCGGTGGAGCTGGGTCCGGTGGTGGACGGGCTGCGCATCATCCGCGCGGGGCTGACGCCCGGCGACCGGGTGATCGTGTCGAACATTCAGGCGGCCATGCCGGGCGCGAAAGTCGCGACGAAGCCGGCGGCGATCAAGGCGGCTCCGGCGCCGGTTGCGGCGGTGGATAGCGCCGCTCCCATCGCTGCGCAGGCGACCTTCGCTCGCTGACCGAACGCCGTAGGAAGACCTGCTCCTGCGCGGGCAGGAGCACGCAATGATATAGCCGGTCCGTCTGCCCCGGATCGCGAACCCCTTTTCACGCCATCGAGGAATTCGTCCGATGCGCCTCTCCCGTTTCTTCATCGACCGGCCGATCTTTGCCGCCGTGATCGCGGTGATCATCACCGTGGTCGGCGCGATCGCCTTTGTCGGTCTGCCCGTCTCGCAATATCCCGACATCGTGCCGCCCACGGTCACGGTCTCCGCCCAATATCCCGGCGCATCCGCCGAAACCGTCGCGTCCACCGTCGCCGCGCCGATCGAGCAGGAGATCAACGGCGTCGACGACATGCTCTACCAGAGCAGCCAGTCGACCGGCGACGGCAAGGTCACGATCACCGTCACCTTCAAGGTCGGCACCGATCTGGACGCCGCGCAGGTGCTGGTCCAGAACCGCGTCGCCGTCGCCATCCCGCGCCTGCCCGAAGAGGTGCAGCGGCTGGGCGTCGTCACGCGCAAGACCACCCCGGAATTCCTGATGGTCGTGAACCTCCAGTCGCCGGACGGGACGTTCGACCGCGATTATATCTCCAACTATGCGCTGACGCAGGTGCGCGACCGGCTGGCGCGGCTGGACGGCGTGGGCGACGTGCAGCTTTTCGGATCGCGCGACTATGCGATGCGCATCTGGATCGACCCCGACCGCGCCGCCGCGCTGAACCTGACGGCGGGCGAGATCGTGCAGGCCCTGCGCGCCCAGAATGTGCAGGTGTCCGCCGGTTCCATCGGCCAGCCACCTTATGATCGCGGTGAGGCCTTCCAGCTTGGCGTCGAGATGCAGGGCCGCCTGACCGAGCCGCAGCAGTTCGCGGACATCGTCATCCGCACCGATGCGGACGGCCGTCAGGTCCGGGTGGGCGACGTCGCCCGCGTCGAGCTGGGCGCGCAGGATTATGGCATCAACACCTATCTGTCGAATAAGCCCACCGTCGTCATCGCGACGATGCAGCGCCCCGGCTCCAACGCGCTGGACGCGGCGGAGAAGGTGAAGGCGGAGATGGAGCAGCTTTCCAAGCGCTTCCCCAAGGGGCTGGAATATAGCGTCATCTACAATCCGACCGAATTCATCGCCCAGTCCATCGACGCCGTCTATCACACGCTGTTCGAAGCGGTGATCCTGGTCGTGCTCGTCATTCTGGTCTTCCTCCAGAACTGGCGCGCGGCGGTCATCCCGATCATCGCCATTCCGGTCTCGCTGATCGGCACGGCGGCGATCCTGGCGGGGCTGGGCTATTCGCTGAACAATCTGTCGCTGTTCGGGCTGGTGCTGGCCATCGGCATCGTCGTCGACGACGCCATCGTCGTGGTCGAGAATGTCGAGCGCAATATCGAGCATGGCATGTCGCCGCTGGAGGCCGCCCGCGTGTCCATGGATGAGGTGTCCACGGCGCTGATCGCCATCGTCCTCGTCCTGTGTGCGGTGTTCGTGCCGACTTTGTTCATCACCGGCATTTCGGGCGCTTTCTACCAGCAGTTCGCCGTCACCATTTCGACCGCGACGATCATTTCGCTGATCCTCTCGCTCACTCTGTCTCCGGCGGCGGCGGCGCTGTTGCTGAAGTCGAAGCCCCATGCCCAAAATGGCGGGCATGATCTGGACAATGCGCCGCGCTGGCGCCGGTTGGCCGGGCAGGCGGCCGACCGCTTCAATCGCGGCTTCGACCGGCTGAGCGCTGGCTATGCCCGCCTCACCCGCTTCCTCGTCGCGCGGCCCAAGAAGATGCTGCTGACCTATTCGGGGCTGATCGCCGCCACCATCGCCCTGTTCTGGGTGACGCCCGGCGGCTTCATCCCCGCGCAGGATCAGGGCTATTTCCTGGCCGTGGTGCAGTTGCCCTCCGGCGCTTCGCTGGAACGCACCGACAAGGTGACGCGGGAGGTCGCGGCGAGAATCCTGCCGGTAAAGGGCCTACGCGGCGCGGTGATGTTCGCCGGTTTCCATGGCCCTTCGCAGACGCAGGCGCCCAACAGCGCCGCCATCTACTTCCCGTTCAAGACCTTCGCCGAGCGTCGGCAAGAAGGCGTCACCTATGCCGGGATCATGGAGCAGGCGAACAAGGCCGTCGCCGGTTATGACAAGGCCCGCATCCTGCTCGTGCCGCCGCCGCTCATCCAGGGCATCGGTTCGGCGGGCGGATACCGCCTGATGGTGCAGGATCGTGAGGATCATGGCTATGCCGGGCTGAACAAGGTCGCCCAGGACTTCATCGCCAAGGCGAACCAGACGCCCGGACTCAACATGGTCTATACGCTGTTCGATGTCGGCACGCCCCGCGTCTATGCCGATGTGGACCGGCGCAAGGCCGACCTGCTGGGCGTGCCGCCGGAGCGCGTGTTCGAAGCGATGCAGGTCTATCTGGGCTCCGCCTTCGTCAACGACTTCAACCTGCTGGGGCGCACCTATCGCGTGACCGCGCAGGCCGATGCCGACCATCGCGGCACGGTGGCGGACATTGCCAATCTGAAGACCCGGTCGAACAGCGGGCAGATGGTGCCCATCGGTTCCGTCTCGACCTTCAGGGACAAGACCGGCCCCTATCGCGTGGTGCGCTACAACCTGCTGCCGGCGGTGGAGATCGACGGCGATACCGCGCCCGGATACAGTTCGGGCCAGTCGCTGACGACGATGGAGAAGCTGGCCGATTCCACCCTGCCCGCCGGTTATGGCAAGGAATGGACGGGCGTCGCCTATCAGCAGGTGATCGCCGGCAATACGGCGGGCGTCGTCTTCGCCATGGCGGTGTTCTTCGTCTTCCTGGTGCTGGCGGCGCAATATGAAAGCCTGACGCTGCCGCTGTCGATCATCCTGATCGTGCCGATGTGCCTGTTCGCGGCCATGCTGGGCGTGAACCTGCGGGGCATGGACAATAATATCCTAACGCAGATCGGGCTGGTCGTGCTGATCGCCCTGGCGGCGAAGAACGCGATCCTGGTGGTCGAGTTCGCCAAGCAGGCCGAAGAGGAACAGGGACTTTCGCCGGTGGATGCCGCCGTTCAGGCAGCGCAGACCCGTCTGCGTCCGATCCTGATGACCAGCTTCGCCTTCATCCTGGGCGCGGTGCCGCTGGTGATCGCGAGCGGGGCGGGCGCGGAGCTGCGGCAGGCTTTGGGCACGGCCGTCTTCTTCGGGATGACCGGCGTGACGGCTTTCGGCCTGCTCTTCACCCCCACTTTCTATGTCGTGTGCCGCGCATTGGGCGACCGCTTTTCCCGCAAGGGCAAGGGTCAGGCCCCCGCCGCGCTGCAACCCGCCGAATAAGGAACGGCATGATGATCAAGACACTCCTCCCCCTTCTGCTCGGCGCGTCGGCCCTGACCGCTTGCGCCGCAGGGCCGGACTATAAGGCCCCGGCTACCCCGACCGCTGCTGCCGGGGCCTTTATCGGCGCGGCCAGTCCGGCGGCCAGCACAGCAGTCAGCACGGCGCAGGCCGACGAGCATTGGTGGCGGCTCTACAGCGATCCGATGCTGGACGGGCTGGTGCAGGACGCGCTGAAGGCCAATAGCGACATCCGCGTGGCCGTCGCCCGGCTGGAAAAGGCCCGCGCCCAGTTGCGCGGCGCCCGTTCCGACAGGCTGCCGCAGACGACCCTGAGCGGTTCGCCCAGCTATGGCCGGGCGTCGGCCGCGCAGACGCTGCCGGGGGCCGACCGCGAGAACTGGACCGTCGATGCGGGGTTGAACGTCGCCTATGAGGTCGACCTGTTCGGGCGGGTGAAGCGCAGCATCGAGGCGGCGAAGGGCGACGTCAACGCCGCCGCGGCCGACGCCGACGCGGTGCGCGTGGCGGTGGTCGCGGACACGGTGCGCGCCTATGTCGACGCGACCAGTTCGGCGGAGCGGATCGCCGTGGCGCGGCAGACGGTGGCGCTGCTCGACAACAGCATCCGCATCACCAATGCGCGGTTCGAGGTGGGCCGGTCGGACCGGCTGGACGTGATCCGCGTGACGGCGCTGCGCGACCAGCAGGCGGCGATCATCCCCAGCCTGATCGCGGACCGGGACAGCGCGCTGTTCCGGCTGGCGACGCTGACGGGGCGGACGCCGCAGGAGCTGCCCGCGCCGGTGCAGGACCAGAAGACGACGCCCGGCCTCAGCCAGCCCATACCGGTGGGGGACGGGCGCGCCCTGCTGGCCCGGCGTCCGGACGTGCGGGCCGCCGAGCAGCGGTTGGCCGCCGACACGGCGCGGATCGGGGTGGCGACGGCGGACCTTTATCCGCGCATCACGCTGGGCGGATCGATCGGCACGACGGCGGTGGGCGGCGGCGATATTTTCGGCGGCGGGCCGTTCCGCTGGCTGCTGGGGCCGCTGATCAACTGGGCCTTCCCCAATCAGGAGGCCAATCGCGCCCGGATCGCAGCCGCCAGGGCCGATGCCGACGGGTCGCTCGCGGCGTTCGACGGCACGGTGCTGCAGGCGCTGGAGGAAACCGAGACGGCGCTGTCCGTCTATGCCCATGCGCTGGAGCGCCGCGATACGCTGAAGCCCGCGCGGGAGGCCGCCGGGCGGGCGGCCCGCATCAGCCTTGCCCGGCAGCGGGAGGGGCAGATCGATTTCCTGACCGTGCTGGACGCGCAGCGGACGCTGGCGGCGGCGGAGAGCGATCTGGCGACGGCGAACCGGGTGGTGGCCTTCGCCCAGGTCGACCTGTTCAGGGCGCTGGGCGGCGGCTGGACCAGCAGTTGAGCCCGCAGCGCGGCGGCGGTCAGAAGCGCGCCGAAACGCGCCCATAATAAAAGCCGCCGCTCAGCCCGAACGGCGCGAAATTGCCGTAGGCGCCCGATCCGTCATAGGCGATCACGCCATGGCGGTCGGGATAGACGTCGAACAGATTGTTCGCGCCGACCGACAGCGTCAGCCGATCGCTGATGTCATAGCCGACATCGAGGTCCGCGATCCATTTCGCGCCGAAGCGCCGGTCGCCGGTCGCGACATTGCTCGATTCCACATAGCGGCCGAAGCGGGTCAGCCGCGCCAGCGCATGCAGGCGGCCCAGCGACCAGTCGTTCGTCAGCACCAGCTTCGTGCGCGGGGTCGCGGCGACGAGGTCGCGCTGCGCCTGGCGCCCGAACAGGGTGACGTTGAGCGAGGCGAGTTCCGGCGGCGTGTCGACGACATGGGTGATTTTCGTGCGGTTATAGCTATAGGCCGCGTTCAGGCGGAAACTGCCGAGCGCGCCGGTGCGCAGCGTATATTCCGTCACGACGTCGATGCCGCGCGTGCGGGTGTCGATGGCGTTGGCGAAGAATTGGGCGCTGTCGACATCGTCGATGCCGTTGGCGACCAGGATGGCGCGGATGGCCGCCCCTCCATTGGCCGCCGTGCCGAGGAATTCGGTCTTGACGATGCGGTCGTCCACCGCGATCTGATAGGCGTCGACGGTGAGGCGGAACGGGCCGCGCTCAAAGGACAGGCCGGCCGTATAGTTGAGCGACTTTTCCGGCTTCAGCGGGGTGGCGCCCAGCGCCTGCGCGGCGATGCTGCCGACCGGCAGGAATTTCGATGTGGTGCTGACCCGGTTATTGCCGATGATCGTCGCCGTGTTCTGCGTGGTCGAAAAGCCGCCCTGCGCCAGCGAGGGAGCGCGGAAGCCGGTGTTGACGCCGCCACGGACGGCAAGGCCGGGCGCGAATTCGTAACGGGTCGAGAATTTGCCCGACACCGTGTCGCCCGCGCTGTCGTCATAATGTTCGAAGCGTCCGGCGACGCCGACGAACCAGCCGGGCGTCAGATCGGTCGACAGGTCGACATAGGCCGCGATGTTGTTGCGGCTGAGCGTCGCCTCGTCCGCCGGGGAGGTTCCGGTGAAGGAAACCAGTCCCGGCGATGGCGACCGCCCGCCATAGGCGTTGCCGAAGGGCGTTCCGTCGGCGGGGATCACATAGCCGCCGTCGCGATAGCTGTCCGGCTCCCCCGCGCGGTTGCGGAACTTCTCCCAGCGATGCTCGAACCCGATGGCCACGTCGAGCGGACGGGCCGTGCCGATGTCGTAGCCGCGGGTGAATTCCAGATTGTTGACCCAGAGGTCCTGTATCTGCTTGCCCATGAAGAAGCTTGTCGGGCTGGACGGGCCGAGCGAAGGGTTGAGAGTGCCTTCGGCGCCCAGCTTCACATGGTCGCGCCCATAGCTGGTGGAGAGGTCGAACGACCAGCCTGCCGTCAGATCGCCGCGCAGGCCGATGGCGGATTGCCAGTCCCATTCCTCGATGCGCCGGCGCGCCTGGAAGCCGGAGGGATAGAGGCCGGGAAGGGATGTCTGGCCCTGCACATTCGCCTGCCCGCCATAGCCGGTGGTCGCCGGGAAGATCGCGCCGCGCTTGTCATCGATGTCGCGATAGCTGAGGGTGGAAAAGCTGTAGGCGGTCAGCGCGCCGAGGGGCAGTTCGGCATTGACCGATCCGTTGACGATCTTGTCCCGGTTGGACCGGCCATAGCCGCCCGCGATCAGATGATCCGCATGGGCCTCGCGCGGGTCCGGGGCGCCGTTCACGAAGGGATAGACATAGGGCACGGGTTCGGCGGAGCTGTCGGCGCGGTCGTGATACTTCCCCTCCACGGCGATGCGGACGAAGCCGTCGCCGCCGATGCGGGTGCCGTAGCTTAGCCCCTGCTGCACCAGTGCGCCGCCCTTTTCGTAAAGCTGCCCGGCGGTGGCTGAGAAGGAGCCGCCCTCCGGCGCGTCGTCCAGCAGGATGTTGATGACGCCGGAAATCGCGTCCGACCCATATTGGGCGGCGGCGCCGTCGCGCAGCACCTCGATCCGGCCCACGGCGTTGGTGGGGATGAGGTCGATGTCGACGGGAGTGGAACCGCCCGATATGCGCGAAAGGTTATTGATGAGCGCGGTCGTGTGCCGCCGCTTGCCGTTGACCAGCACCAGCAGATAGTCGCCCGACAGGCCCCGGATGGAGATGGGGCGCACGCTGGCCGAGGTGCCGCCGCCGCCCAGCGCCGGCATGGTGAGGGAGGGGATGATGTTGCCCAGCACTTCCTTGAGGCCCGTGCGGCCGGTGGCCTGCAATTCCTGGGGACTGATGACGTCGATGGGCACGGGGCTGTCCGCCACCGTCCCTCCCCCGCCCCGGCGCGTGCCGGTGACGACGATGGCCGATCCGGCGGCTTCCGCATCGTCGGCGGCGGCAAGCTCCTGCGCGGCGGCGAAGGATGGAAGGACGGCGCCGGAAAGTGCGGCGCCGGCGAGAAGCAGGCTTTTCATCGGAGATCCTTCGAAATGAAAAAGAGGGCGTCAGTCCCGCCGGGCCAGGGTCGTGGCGTTGAAGGACGGGTCATAGGCGCCGCGAATGTCGGGCAGCGCGGGGATGATGCCGGCGCGGCGGTAACGGGCAAAGATTTCGGCCTGTTCGCGAACCAGAGCATCGTTTATCGGTTCCGCCGTGCCGATATAGGCGGTGATGGAGAAACGGGCGACCTTGAAGGGCAGGCCGGTCTCCTGCGCCAGCGTCCGGGCGAAGGCGTCGGGATGCGCCGCCGCCCAGCGCCGCGCCCGGCTCAGCCGCGCCAGGAAATCGGCCAGTATCGGCCGCTTACCGTGGATCGCGGAGTCCGATGCCGCAAAGAAACCCGTCTGGGCGGGAAGGCCGCTGGCATCGGCCAGCACCCGGTCGCCATTTTCCATGACCGCGATGCCGACATAGCTGCCCCAGGTCGACCAGGCGTCGATCGCGCCGCTTTCCAGCGCCGCCTTGGCCGCGCCGTTGTCGAGATAGGTCCAGCGGACATCGGACGACGCAAGGCCCGCTTGTTCGATCAGGCGGAGCGCCAGATCCTGCCCGGCCGAACCGCGCACGGTGGCAAGCTTGCGCCCCTTGAGCTGCGCCACGGACCGGACCGGCGAGTCCTTCGGCACGACGATGGCGGAGGCGCGGCCAACGCCGGGGCCCTGCGGGCGATAGGCGAAGACCGCCTTGATCTTCGCGCCGCCGGCATAGGCGAAGGCGAAGGGCGGAGCGCCGACGCCCCCCACATCGATCGCGCCCGCCGCCAGCGCCTCCAGCAAGGGAGAGGCTGCCGGAAACTGCGCCCATTCGATCCGGTAGGGCAGATCGTCCAGTTCGCCGGCGGCGCGCATCAACGCCTGCGCGCCGCCGCGCTGATCCCCGATCTTCAGGACGGGGCGGCCCGGATCGCCCCCGCCATGCGGGCGGAGCGAGGCGAAGCCGATGGCGGCGAGCGCGATCAGGGCGAAGAGGACGATCCAGGGAAGAACCCTGCGCCGGGAGAGGATGGTGCGCGTCATGGCGTCTCCGGGACCGGCGGCGGCGGCAGCCGCAACCGGCCCGCCAAGGATCAGAGGTTCGCGTAGAGCGGTTCGTCCGCGATCAGGATGCGTTCCAGCACGCGCGGGAAATCGCCATAGTTGCGCACGGCATAGTGAACCGCCGCCCGATTGTCCCAGAAGGCGACCGAGTTGGGACGCCAGGAAAAGCGGACCTGATATTCGGGCCGCTTATATTGCCGGACGATCTCCTCCAGCAATTCGCGGCTCTCCGCCAGTTCCACGCCCAATATCTGCGGCCGCTGGGTATAGTTGACCCAGAGGATCTTCTGCCCGGTTTCGCGATGGGTGCGCACGACGGGATGCGCGACGATGGGATAGTCGTGCCCGGCGCCGACCAGAGCTTCCCGGAAGTCATGGGTGACGTGCAGCCCCTCCAGCCGCGCCTTGACGTCGTCCGACAGCCCTTCATAGGCGAGATGCGCGTCGACCCAGATGGTGTCCCCGCCAACATCGGGCAGGGTGACGGCGCGCAGCACGGCGCCCCAGGTCGGCACCAGCCGCCAGCTCGTGTCGCTGTGATAGGCGTCGCCCGGCCTTACGTCCCGATGGATGCGCTTTTCATATCGGGCCGCGTCGGCCGCCGCGATCTTGTGGATGGGCGCGATCCTGGAATCGGCGGTGGTGCTGGGATGGGTGTAGAGCGGGCCGAAGGCCGCGGCGAAGGCGGCATGCTGTTCATTGGTCAGCGGCTGGTCGCGGAAGAACACGACCTTGTAGCGCAACAGGGCGGCGCGGATCGCGTCGCGCTGTCCGGGGGAAAGCGGCCTGCTGAGATCGACGCCGTCGATTTCGGCGCCGATGGTCGGTTGCAGGGGGCGGATGCCGATGATCCCATCGGCGCGGTCCAGAATATCTGCTGCTGCGGAGGACATATCATCACCTTTCAAGGTCGCCGGACGATTTCCGTGCAGGACCATTGCTAAGGGATGGATGCGCCGTCCGGTTATGATGATTGGTCGGCATGCTTTGAATATCCGAATATTATTGGCAATACTCATCCATGTGGAAATACGGGTCCTTCAATATCATTGCCTTGGCGGAACAATTGATCGGTCCTCCTATTCCAATCATTCATGGTTCTTCGGGCAGAGAAAATAACTGTTCGCCGTCCGAAGCCTGTAGATCGGAACGGAAGGAGCGTCGCCACATCCGGTCGGGATCGTGGCAATTGCCGGAATAACGGAGATCGCGCCCATGGATTATGTGACGATCGATTTCGAAGCGAGCTGCCTTCCCCGTCATGGCCGGTCCTTTCCAATCGAGGTCGGGATAGCCGATGCGAAGGGCGCCCGGTCCTGGCTGATCCGTCCCCTGACCGACTGGCGCGCATGGGACTGGACGCGGGAAGCGCTGGACCTGCACGGCATAAGCCCGGAGCAGCTGGAGCAGGAGGGCATGCCGGCCGATCGGGTCTTCGCCGAACTCGACCGGGCGGTCGGCGGACGGCGCCTTGTCGCGGACAGCGGCATCGACGGTTATTGGTGGGATATGCTGGCGAAGGCCGCCGGCCGGGAAAGCGCCCGTCCGATCGAGCATGTCTCCGCCATCCTCGACGCGCTGGCGGTGACGAGCGAGGACATATTCGCGGCGCAGCGGCATGCGGACCGGCTTTGCCCGGCCCGCCATCGCGCGGCGAACGATGCGCTGTGGCTGTGGACAGTGTTGGCGAAGCTGGAACCGCGCGCCGGGGAGTTGCCGCATCCGGCATATTTGCCGTCGCTGCCCAATTACGAGCCGCGCTCAATGGTTTTGCAAAATCGATAAATGGCCGACCATTATGCGTTGGTCGGCCGATGGGCGGAATAATAGACCGGTCCGCGCCAATCATTGAGCGAGAACCGATCATGTCCCAGCACCGTCATATCAAGCTCGGCTTCATCCTGCACGGCGTCGGCCGCACCTGGAACGACTGGCGGCACCCCGGCCGCGACGTCAATGCCAGCACCAGCCTGGCCTTTTACCAGAAGCAGGCGGCCACCGCCGAACGCGGCAAGTTCGATTTCCTCTTCGTCGCGGACAGCCTGTCGATCACGGAGAAGTCCAGTCCGCATTATCTCAACCGCTTCGAGCCGATCACCATCCTGTCCGCGCTGGCGGCGACCACATCCCGCATCGGGCTGGTGGGAACGCTGACGGTCAGCTATTCCGAGCCGTTCAACGTCGCGCGCCAGTTCGCCTCGCTCGACCATCTGAGCGGCGGCCGGGCGGGATGGAACATCGTGACGTCCTGGCTGGGCGATACCGCCGCCAATTTCAGCAAGACCGAGCATCCGCCCCATGCCGTGCGCTACCGCATCGCCGGGGAATATCTGGACGTGGTCCAGGGCCTGTGGGACAGCTGGGAGGAGGACGCCCATGTCGCGGACAAGGAAAGCGGCCAGTTCGTCGATCCGGAGCGGCTCCACCGGCTGGACCACAAGGGCGAGTTCTTCCAGGTGCGCGGGCCGCTCAACATCAAGCGGACGCCGCAGGGCCAGCCGGTCATCTTCCAGGCGGGCGCTTCGGACGACGGGCGCAATTTCGCGGCGAAGCGGGCGGAGGTCATCTTCACCCATGCCGAGGACGAGGAGGCGGGCCGGGCCTATTATGCCGATGTGAAGGCGCGGGCCAAGGGTTTCGGCCGCGATCCGCACCAATTGTTCATCCTGCCGGGAATCGCCCCGATCGTCGGAGAGACGGACGAGGATGCGGAGGCGCGTTATCGCGAACTGGCGTCGCTGGAATCGATCGATACCGGCCTTGGCTTCCTGTCGCGGACCTTCAACGATCATGATTTCCGCCAATATGATCTGGACGCGCCCTTCCCGGACGTCGAGCATATCGGCATCAATAGCCAGCAGAGCGCGACGTTGCGGATATTGGCATTGGTGCGCGCCGAAAAGCTGACCCTGCGGCAAGTGGCCGAAAGGCTGGCGACGCCGCGCGGCGCCTTCGTCGGGTCGCCCGAGACCGTTGCCGACCGGTTGCAGCAATGGTTCGAAAGCGGCGCCGCCGACGGCTTCGTCGTGTTCGAGCCGCTGCCCGGGCAGCTCGACCTGTTCGTCGACAGGGTGATCCCGATCCTGCAGGCGCGCGGGCTGTTCCGCACCGAATATGAAGGCACCACCTTCCGCGAACATCTGGGCCTTGCCCAGCCGGACAATCGCTACAGCAGCAAAGCGGCCGAAAAGAGCGCCGCCTGATCGCCCGCGGGCCGGGCTTTGACGGAGGGGAGCGGCAAGGTCGCTCCCCCTTGCAGCCGGTCGGATCGCGAACCGGAGCGGGATCGATCGTCCGGAAATCGCCCTATATTCCGCACCGTTCCATCTATGACGAAAACTCGATTGCCTCAATAATCTACCGATATAGTAGATAATTCAGCGCAGGGATGGGGCCGAAGCCATGTCCCGCCCGCGCGGATCATGCGACAAATCATAAGCAGGGGGACTTCATGCATTCGGTGAAAATCTGGGCCGGGGCCGGCGTGGCCCTGGCGGCGGTGGCGCTTGCCCAAGGCGCGCAGGCGCAGGTGCAGCCCGCCGACAATGCGGCGGCGGCGGCCGCGAGTGAACGCGACGCGATCATCGTCACGGGTACGCGCCGGACGGATCGCACGGTCAGCGAATCCGCCGTGCCGGTGGACGTCTTCAGCGCCGGCGACCTGGCGTCGCAGGCGACCAGCGACATCAAGGCCGCGATCAAGAATCTGGTTCCCTCCTTCAACCTTCAGCGCAACGCGCTGTTCGACGGATCGGCCTTCGTCCGGCCGCCGACGTTGCGCGGCCTGCCGCCGGACGAGACGCTGGTGCTGATCAACGGCAAGCGCGTCCACCGTTCCGCGCTGGTGCAGGTGAGCGGCGGGTCGCTCGCCGCCGGGTCGCAGAGCGCCGACCTGTCGCAGATTCCCGGCGCGGCGGTCCAGCGGGTCGAGGTGTTGCGCGACGGCGCCGCCGCCCAATATGGATCGGACGCGATTGCCGGCGTCATCAACTTCGCGCTCAAGAGCAATGCGGAAGGGCTGAGCCTCAACGCACGCTATGGCGAATATTATGAGGGCGACGGGCGCGACATCCAGTTGTCGGGCAATTGGGGATTGAAGCTGGGCAATGAAGGCGGCTTCATCAACCTGACCGGCGAATATATCAATGCCCATGACACCAATCGCGCCGTACAGCGTCCGGACGCGGTGGTTCTGGAAGCGCTGGGCTATGACGTCAAGCAGCCGGTGACGAGGTTCGGCAGTCCCGATACCGAAGCCTATCGCTTCTTCGTCAACGCGGAACTGCCGCTGGGCGACGACGCGCTCTATTTCTTCGGCAATTACGGCTATTCGGATCAGGTCATCGACTTCAACTATCGGCGTCCGATCGCCGTGACGACGACAGGGCCGGCCGGCAGTCCCTTCACCTTCGGCAAGTCGATTTCGCTCTATTATCTCGACCGCAATGCCGATGGGACATGGAATGCCGATGGGCGGACCTGGAATGACGCCAATATCTTTCCCAATGGCTTCACGCCGCGGTTCCGCAGCACCAATACGGACATTTCCGCTGTCGGCGGCTATAAGGGCGAAATCGGCGGACTGCATTATGACGCCAGCATCGGTTACGGCCAGAACCGGATCAAATATTATATCAGCGACACATTCAACCCGTCGCTGGGGCCGGATTCACCGACCGACTTCTATGACGGGTCGCTGGAGCAGCGCGAGCTGAACGCCAATCTGGACCTTAGCTATCCGCTGGAGATCGGCCTTGCCAGCCCGCTCAACATTGCAGGCGGCTTCGAATATCGGCGCGAGAGCTTCCTGATCGGCGCGGGCGACGCGGCGTCCTATACGCAGGGCATCTATGCGTCCCAGACGGTGCGGCGCGCCGACGGTTCGACCTTCCTCGTCACGCATCCGGTCGGCTCCAACGGCTTTCCCGGCTATGGCCCGACATCGATCGTCGACCGGTCGCGCGCCAGCCAGGCGGCCTATCTGGACCTGGAGGTGGACGTGACGCCGCGCTTCACCCTGGGCGGGGCGGTGCGTTACGAACATTATGACGACTTTGGCGGCACCGCCAATGTGAAGGCGACGGCGCGTTATGCGTTCAGCGACGCCATCGCGTTGCGCGGGGCGGCCAGCACCGGCTTCCGCGCGCCGACGCCGGGGCAGCTTTACCTGCGCAACCTGCAGACCGCCTTCATCGGCACCAATCCGGTGCCGGTGCAGATCGCCACATTGTCGCCCGAAGACGCCGCCGCCAGATATTATGGCGCGACCGCATTGAAGCCCGAGGAGTCGGTCAATTTCAGCGGCGGTCTTGTCCTGACGCCCACACCGTCCTTCACCATCACGGCGGACTATTACAATATCAAGGTGACGAACCGCATCGGACTGACCAGTCGGGTTTCGGTGACGGATGCGGATCGGGTGCAACTGGCCGCGCTGGGCGTGGTCGATCCCAATTCGCTGGGCGCGGTCCAATATTTCACCAATGGTTTCGGCACCCGGACCCAGGGCGTGGACTTTGTGGCGAATTATCGGGCGAATACGGGCTGGGGCAAGTTGGGATCGTCGCTGGCGGTCAATTACAACCGTACGAAGCTCAGCTATCGCCGGACCATCACCTTGCCGGGCGGACGGTCCCTGCAACTGATCGACGACGAGCGCAAGCGCGACATCGAGACGCTGCTGCCCCGCTGGCGCGGCGTGTTCACCCAGACGGCGGAGGCAGGACCGGTCGATGTCGTCGCCCGCGCCAATTATTTCGGCAAGTTCACCAATAACCAGCTTGCCTCCAATGGCGGGAACAAGACTTTCGGCGCGGAAGTCTCCTTCGATCTGGAGGTCGGCGTGAAGGTCGCGGACAAGTTCCGGATCGCCGTGGGCGGGGAGAATATCTTCGACAATTATCCCGACCGCGAGACCCGGCTGCTCTATCCTTCCACCGGCGCTCCGGCGAGCGGGTTCGTCTATCCCGACGCCTCGCCACTCGGCGTGCTGGGCGGATTCTGGTATCTCCGTGTCTCGGCGGAGCTTTAAGGGCGTGGCGCCGCTCGACCGGCGCGCCCTGCTCCGGTCGCTGGGCGGCGCCACGCTCGCGGCGGCGCTTCCCGCTCCGGTCGTTGGTGCGACCCGGACGGACGGGGTGGGGAGCGTCGTCATCCTGGGCGCGGGGATCGCCGGGCTGGTCGCCGCAAGGGAACTGGAGCAACGCGGCGTCGACGTCACCGTGCTGGAGGCGCGCGAGCGCGTCGGCGGGCGGGTGTGGACGCTGCGCGGCGGCGACAGCTTCACCGACACAGACGGGACGACGCAGCGGGTCGGCTTTGGCGACGGGCTGTACCTGAATGCGGGCGCGGCGCGGATTCCCAGCCATCATGACGGCGTTCTGGGCCTCTGCCGGGACCTGCATGTGCCGCTGGAGGTGCTGGTGAACAGCAGCCGCAGCGCCTTCATCGCGGATGCGGACGGGCCGCTGCGGCTGCGGCAGGCGGCGAACGACCTGCGCGGGCATCTGTCCGCCCTGCTGGAAAAGGGGCTGCGCGCCGGGTCGTTCGACCAGACGATCGATGCGCCGACGCGCAAGGCGCTGGAAAGCTTCCTCACCGGCTATGGCGACCTGGCGGCGGACGGCCATTATGGCGGCAGCGCGCGGTCGGGGCTGGCGCGGCCGCCGGGCGCGTTCGACGAGGTGCAGCAGGCAGTGGCGCCGCGAACGCTCGACCAGTTGCTCGCCAATCCCAATCTGGCGGGCCTGCTGTTCGAGGAAGAGATCTACATGCAGGCGACCATGCTGGCGCCCGTCGGCGGCATGGACCGGATTCCCCGCGCGCTGGCCGCATCGCTGCGCAAGCCCGTCGTCACAGGGGCGGACATAGTGGAGATCAGGCGGGCCGGCGCGGGCGTCGGCATCGTCTGGCGCGATGCGAAGGGCGGCGCGCAGGTCGTGCGGGCCGACCGCGCCATCATCACCCTGCCCCTGCCGGTGCTGGCGGGCATCAAGGGCGATTTCAGCGCGCCGGTGAAGCGGGCGATAGCCGCCGCTCATTATCAGGATACGGTCAAGGTCGCCTTCCAGAGCCGTCCCTTCTGGGAAGAGCAGCAGATTTATGGCGGCCTGTCCTTCGTCGGCGGCGAAACCTCCGTCATCTGGTATCCGTCCGACCGTTTCCAGCAGCCGCAGGCGGTCCTGCTCGCCGCCTATATGGCATTGGACGCGGCGAAGAGCTTTGCCGCGCGGCCGATCCCGGAGCAGATCGCGCTGGCCCGCGCCGCCGTCGATCGCATCCATCCCGGCCATGGCGCGGACCTGCAATCCCCGGTCGTCGTCAACTGGCGCAAGACGCCCCATAATCTGGGGCCCTGGCTGGACTGGCATGCGGACGGCAACAGCCTGGACGATTTTCGCCTGCTCAACCAACCCGATGGCCCTTTCCTGTTCGCGGGCAGCCATTTGTCCCAATATTCGGGCCATTGGCAGGAAGGCGCGGTGCTTTCCGCCCGGCGCGCCGCCGATGCTCTGGTACCGTCGCCCGCAAACGTCACCCCCCGTCACGCCTGAAAGAAGGAGTTTCATCATGTCCCATCCCCTCATCCGTCCCCTCGCCGCGCTGGGCCTGCTGGTCGGCGGCGCCGGCAGCGCCCATGCCGCGTCGGAGGTCGTCCGGCATGGCGCCGAGGGCCCATCGCCCATATTGACCGGCGTGACCGTGCCCGCCGGGGCGGAGACGCTCTATCTGAGCGGGCAGGTGCCGCCCGTGGCCGACAAGGCGGCCGACCCCACGACACCCGCCGCCTATGGCGACACGCGGACGCAGACGGTCGGCATCTTCCGCAAGATCGAGGCGCTGCTGGCGGCACAGGGTTATGGCCTGCAGGACGTGGTCAAGCTGACCGTCTTCCTGGTGGGCGATCCCAAGCTGGGCGGGAAGCAGGATTTCAAGGGTTTTTCCGAAGGCTATGCCCAGTTCTTCGGCACGGCGGCGCAGCCCAACAAGGTCGCCCGGTCGACGGTGCAGGTCGCCGCTCTCGCCAATCCGGGCTTTCTGGTCGAGATCGAGGCGGTCGCCGTCAAGGCGAAATAAGCGGTTCCGTTCAGAAGCTTCAAACAGCCTATGAGAAGGCCTCGTTGGTCACTGTCCCACCGCCTGGTCTAGACTTTTCCCATATTCGGAGGATTTGGACATGGCGGACACGGCGCAGCGGCAATTGCATCTTGGCGCGATATTGGAAGGGGTCGGGGCGGATCATGTCAGTTGGCTCGACCCCGAGCTGCCGGGCGACGCCAGCATCGACATCGACTGGTATATCGACAATGCCCGGGCGGCGGAGGCGGCGAAGTTCGACCTGGTCTTCATCGTGGATTCGCCCTTCATCACGCCCGATACCGCGCCGCATTTCCTGAACCGGCTGGAGCCGCTGACCCTGCTGTCGGCGGTGGCGGCGTCGACGTCGCGCATCGGGCTGGTGGGCACGCTCACCACCTCTTACTGGGAACCCTATAATGACGTTCCCACAAATCCGATAAGCAATTGGTTATTATAAGATTTTAATGCATGCTATATCGTGAAAGCCAACAAATTGCCAACAAGCACGATATGCCACTTCTTGGGACGGTGCGGGACAGATGTCAACCGCGGTAGGGCCGCCCGAAGCTGGTCCCGCCCCCAATGTCCATCGTCGAGGCCATATAGCCGCACCAACCTTCAACACCTATCACTCTCGCCGCGAGCGCGGAACTCTACCGAAGGGGAAGGAAATTTCTCATCCCAGGCTCCGATCGTTTGATTAATCCCCCGTTGGCTCCTCGCCGAAGGGAGACCTAAAGTGATCGATCGTCATCTTGTTCGGACAGTGCTTATGCGCCAGCGATGGAATAGTCGCCCGTCTCAGTGACAAGACCTTGCCAAAACACGCCTCCACCCGGGGAGGTCGCCCGCTGCGCTTTACAGAACTGGTCGGCATCGGCGAAGACACCGTCCTCGAAGTCAAAGTCGAGTGAGGTGTATCTCGAGGAGCGAATCCTCAATGTCTGCTGTGCCATCATCAGCCGCGAATACGAGTACGGTAACGAACTGCCCGTTCGCCCCCCATCTCAGCAAGCTTAGCATGATAGCCCCAGCGAGTTTCGGATTCGGCAACCAAGACAACCTTAATGCCAGGGACTTAATGAGACTTCCTAGCTCCTCTTGAGACGGGAGCAGGATTCCAAAAACACACGCACATCGCTGGACATTCAAAATAATTTAATAACTACAAATTTCGAGACCAACAAAATATCCAACAACTATATTGGACTCTTAACGACATCATGGGACCGCATGACACCGAAGTCAATATTTTCTCGATCCACGTCTTTCATGGACGGATTTTTAATATCCACCGATACTCAAAATCCGTCTTCCAATTTCTTTGATCGATTGGAAACCTCGCGATCACAGCCGCGGCTGGCATGGAGATTTCAAGAGACCGCCTCACCGGTACCTGGCCGTTCAGACCCCTTACCACGGCCCGCTGGTTGGCGGTTTCGATTTGAAGTGCGACGCCCGAGGTGATGCGTAGCATTTCATCCGGGGTGGGGCGAGCCCCACCCCGGATGGCAAAATTTTATCCGGCCTTGAGGAGGGCGATCTGCTCTCTCAGAACCTCATGCGGGGTGCGATAGCCCAAGCACTTGCGGGGTGTGCTGTTGAGGCGATCGGCAACGGCCTGGATCTCCTTGTCCGATAGCAACGCAATGTCAGTGTTGGAGGGCAGGAAGCGCCGTATCCGTCCATTGCAATTTTCCACGCCGCCTTTCTGCCAGGGTGCTGACGGCAAGCAGAAATAGCTGGTAATGCCGAGCCTGTTTCGCAGCGTCGCAAAGGCGGCAAATTCCGTGCCGCGATCAAAGGTGATGCTGCGCCGGAGGGAAGGGGGCAGAGCATGCAAATGCCGATCGATGCCGGCCATGACGCCTGCGGAGTGGCGGCTCGGATTACGCGCGAGGAAGGTGAAGCGGCTGCGGCGTTCGACCAGCGAGGTAAGATTGGCTTTGCCATATTCCCTCCTGAAGATTAGGAGATCGCCTTCCCAATGCCCGAAGCTGCTGCGATCGCCTATTTCCTGCGGTCGTGCACCGATCGTATTGAGCAAGGGAATATGGAGCCCGCGTGGCTTTCGGCCATAGCGTTGCCGACGCGAACGGCGGGCGACAGGCAGATGGCGCCACAGTTTCTGGTGCCGTCCATCAGGTCCATAGACATATTGGTAGATGGTTTCGTGGCACACCGCCTCGCGCATACCGCGATGGCGGCGAAGGTAGCCGGCAATCTGCTCGGGCGACCAGGCCGCCGACAACCGGTCAGCGATATAAGCGGCGAGTTCTGGCCTGCGCGCGATCTTGCCGCCACGCACTCGACGCCCACGGGCCATGGTCTGTGCAACCGTCGGATAATAGCCTCGAAATATCGGATGCTCATCCAGATGCCGGTTGCGCTTGAGCTCTCGATAAATCGTCGCAGGATGACGCCCCAGGACATCCGCGATTTGCCTTACAGATCGTCCGGTTGCCATCAACCGATAGATATCCCGCCGCTCATCCAAACCCAAATGCTGATAGCCGTTCATCGCGTGCCTTCCTGGAAAAGGGATCAAACCCTTACAAACCCTAGGATTTCGCACTTCGATTTAGAATCCACCGTTCCGCGCAGAAAAGTGCGTGAATAAGCATTATGTTAAGCGGAAATGAGATTATGAATAAGAATTATTGTCGTTTCCCGAAGATCGCAAGACTCTGACTGAATCTGGCTGCAATTACCCGAGTTCGCGAGACAAAAATTACCCAAGATCGGTAGACTTTTACCTGAGATCGCAAGACTCCGATGGCGCCAGATTTTGGCCTGCAATGTATCAGCAGATAGTATACCGCAGGGCCTTGCGTGCCATCAAGCGACAAAGTCCGGTCACAACATGGAAGATGGCACGGGCCTAATATTGTTCACTATCAATTTTGAGTCGGTCTATCAGTTGTACCATCAAATCCATGCGCTCATGGAGAAGTGCCACAACAAGAGTTGGTGCGTCATCGCGCGGCACACAGAAAATATAATGATGCTCGCAATGGACCATGCGCAATGCCGGATAAAGCGCGCTCATGTCCTTGAAAGTGCCGTGGCCGACCGCAATGCGTTCAATGCCGCGCTGCAGCTTGCCGATATAGGCTCGGACCTGTGCTGCACCCCATCGTTTCCGCGTGTATCGGATAATCTCCCTAAGATCGGCTTCCGCTGCGCTTGTGAGAACATAGGTGACAGTCAAGCGCGGCCGTCTCCGCCCAACTCTTCATCCACGATCGTGCCGATGCTTTTGGTCGATACGCTCCCGCTCAGACCGGCGGCGATCCGCTGCTCCAGCATCGATTTCAAGTCCTGCCACGCCTGATCGCTATCTGCCTCGCCGGGGAACAGGCGCTCGATCGCATATTGCTTGATGGTTTTGCCCTGAAGAGCGGCCAGCGCCTTTAGGCTCTGGTGCTGTTGATCGGTGATATCGATGGTCAGACGACTCATGGGAACCCTCGTGGAAACGCAACAAACCCACATTAGCACAAATATGGGTTTGTTGCTAATCGACGCATGGCGGCGGAAACGCACCCCATCCGAATGGCCAGGAAATGGTTCAGCTTCGTATCCGTGACAGGACGCGTGCAGCGACATTGCTCTGGACAGCCAGCTTGCGGCCGTAGCGCAGGGCCGTTGTCGGCGAACTCCACCGCAGGGCCTGGGCGATGCCGACGCCATCTTCGCCCGCGGCAAACAGGTCCTGGGTCAGGCCGACCCGGAGCGAGTGGGTGGAGAGCGCCTTCAGGGCGTGTGTGACCTTGGAGATGGGCAGAGTCACGAGCCCTTTGTCATGGGCGGAGAGCGCGACGCGCCGATAAATCCCATTCACGCCTTGTCGTGTCAGTGACGCGGTCCCGATCGTGTAGGTGGTGCGGGCCATCTCGGTCGTTTTATCCTCGCTTCGGGCGCGGCGGCGATCCACGCCAACCCGTCGGAATATCGGACCTTCGTGAATGCCGCTTGCCTTAAGCCACGCACCGACGCGCCGCATGGTTTCCGGCGATAGCCACGCCCATGCGCCGATCTTGTCCTGATCGGTCTTCGATGACGGAATGAACAGCGTGGCCGAGCCGTCTTCCTGCGGTTCAATGTGGCGCTCCTCGACGGCCACGAGTTCGCTGACGCGAAGCCCGGCATCATAGCCCAGCGACAAAAGCGCGGCATCGCGCAAGCCCTGGAGGTCACCAGGGCACGCATCGAGCAGCGCCGTAAGCGTGAAGCCTTTGGTGACAGTCCGATCCAGCGCTTTCCCGAACCTGAGGGGCGCAGCTTGCCGCTGGTGGGCGCCTTTGCGTCGGCGGACAGCCTTCAGCGCCGCGCGGACCATCGGGCTATTGGTTGCGAGCGCCAGTCCTTCACCTTGGTCAATCATCCGATCGACCGTTGCCAGACTGGCCATGCGGCGGGCGATGGTGGACGGTTTCTTGTCCATGCCATCCAGCGCTCGGATGTACAGCACGAGCGTTTCCGGCTCGGCCGGCAGGATCGACCGCTGCTCCTTGCGGCACCATGCGGCATAGCAATCGAGATCCGCCGAAAGAGCCCGTTTGCTGTTGTCCGCCATGGCACCGAGCTGGGCTTCGAATCCAATCTCACTGATAGCAACTGCGTCGGCCGGCAACGTCGCGATGATGGCATCGATCAGGCGCTGGTCTACGCTCTCCGAATCTGTGCGTTTCCGCCGCAACGGCAGCGAGGCATCCGTGCGCACGACGACAAGTTCACCCAGTTTATCAACTTGTTCGTCCACCGAAAACGCCCCCTGCCCTGTCGATTTTAGCCCTCTGTTAATGCCATAACATGCCATTATCGATAGTGACATGGAGGATAAACCGAGCCTGCAAGAAGGAGTTCTGCCCTATTTTTCGAATGCCGCCGGCCCAAACCGTGCAACAAGCCGCCTGCCGACATTTTGGATATAGCGTGTATTCGTCCATCGAACTCGACTATGATAATGGCCGATCGCTTTCCAATAATCTTGGACGCTCTTTAATTCGGTCAGGAATATCCAGCGGGCGGCGTACACATTGAAGCAGGCGTCATGTTGAAGCCAAGTCCACACGTCGGATTCCGATCGATGAACCAAGACTGAAATTCGAGGCACCCACCAACTGTTGATCTGCAGTGGGCCCAAATCGTAACTGCCGTCAGCGTTCCTGATCTTGGCTCCAACCCACCCCGCTTCCTGATCGCGCAGCCCCCAAAGCGTCTTTTCCAACCAGCCCTTTCCATTTGATGCAAGCCGAATACACCGTGCCACCTCGACATCCCCCGCAAGCAGCGTTGCCTTAGCGGGAGTTGCATGCACGATTGACGCGCTCATGGCGATCATGGCTGCCGTCAGCAGGCCCCAAAGCCTGCTCATCGATCCTGCCCCCTCGTCTGATGACGCCCCTGATGATGGGTCTGCTCCGGCGTAGGCCGGTCACGTTCGATGAATGAACGCAAAAATGACTCGATCTGCTCGGTGACCGATCGCGCGCGACCCGCCAGCTTTTCGGGCAAACTCAACCCTTCCGCGCGCGATCTGGGTTTTGCCGAACCCAAATGTTCTCGCCTCTCCCGCCTCTGGATTTCCTGATCAATGCGCTGACGACGCAATTTCTCCCCATGACGCTCCATGAAGCTGCGCGGGCTGTCTCGATCAAGGCGGCCAAGACCTTCCAGGGACGACGTCTTTTCACCAGAGTTCCGTTCCAATTTCTTCGCGAGCTTTTCCCTGTCTTCCGTCCAGAGCTTCACACCGAAGCGCGCTCGGGTAATCGCCGTGTAGAAGTTTTGACCATTGACGAGGCTTGATCCAACGGGGGCCAAAACATAGGCCCGCGCATAGGTCTTGGACTGCGACGAATATACGGTTTCGGCGTAGCCATGATCCCAAGTCTTGTGCATCGACAAGTCTACGGTCTGGATTCTAGCCTCCCGATCCCACCTGATCGTCGCAAACGATCCATCGAGCTTTTCGACCGTGCCCCGCTCGGCATTCTTCAGATCAAGCTCCTTGTTGGCCAGTCGCCACTGAACACGATCCCCCGCCGCCAGATCGCGTTCGCCCTGCTCGAATATATTGACCTGCCGGGGCCGCGTCGAACGTGGGTCCCACCGGATAACGCGTCCCTGCTCATCGGTCAGGCGAACGATTTGCCGGCCGTTCTCATTGCGACCAAGCCCTGCCACGCGATATTCCGCGTCCCGGACGATGCCGATCTCGGCGATGTCGCGCCCAAATTTCACGACCTGCCCACCTGAATAAAAGCGCGCGAACCGCTTCTCTTCATCGGACATCCCCGCCGGCGACAAAATCTGGAGACGACTCTCCTCGATGGCGATGCCCCCCTCCTTCTTGAGCGCTTCCCGTATCTGGGCGTTCACAGCCAAGCGGGTGGCATTTTCAAGCACCAGTATATTCGTGCTATCGCGATGCTCCGGTTTGAGGCGGGTCCACTCCCTCACCATGTCCTTGGCGAGTATGTCCACGCTCTCCCCGCTTACGACCTTATCGAGTGCGGCGATCGAAGCGGGATAGTCACCCTCGCGCGCGTATGTTACCGCCGCCTTCATCGACCTGGTTTCCTGCCGTACCGACTCCTTGAGTTCCGCGGTCGGCAATCCCAGTCGTTGCAGCAACCAGAAGGCTTTGCCCTGCTCGATGGCGCCGGTCTGGTGATCGTCACCCAGGAGGAGAAGGCGAGCCCCCGTTTTCCGGCTGATCTCCAGCACACGGGCCGCTTGCCGATTGCCGAGCTGCCCGGCCTCATCCAGCACAAGAACATGGCGGTCGCTGATTCCATGACCGCCCCCGGCAAGCAGGCTGGCAACGGTCCGGGACTCGATGCCGGCATCCTGCCCAAGCTTCAAGGTCGCAGACGAGGTCGGTGCGGTCGCGATGAGGATGGTCTCTGGTTCTGCAGCCTCTTTGAGCGTCTTGACCAGCGTTGATTTCCCCGAACCGGCGACACCATGGATGCCATTCACCCGATCGCGCGAGATCGCGACGGCCACCAGCGCCTGTTCCTGGGCAGGCGTCAAACCGGCCTTTCCTAGCGCGTCCAACAATCGGTCCGCAGACGCGATGGGCCGAGCGTCGTTCAACGCGAGCGCCAGATGCTGCGTCAATGCCTGCTCAAGACGGGCGGTTTTTCGCGTCGTGCGCCCCCGGGTCAGTATCCGGTCGCCCGTTTGTTCGCGCGTTGCCAGAAGCTTGCGCCGTGCCTCATGGACTTCGATTATCGGACGGACGTCAGACAAGCGCACTTCCCCGACATGGGAGGCGAGGCCAAGACGGAATATGCGTCCCAGATTGTTCACCGCTTCGCGCGATTCCGCCTGTCGCATGCCGAACAGGGCGGCCCGGCCGACGTCAGCGGCGCGCGGAACGATCTCCCTGCTCTCCTTTCGGCTCAATAGGTCAAGACCTTCGCGATACCGTTCCGATCGCTGCTGCCATTGCTCCCGAAGCGCCTCGATGCCGATCTTCTGTTTGTGTGGCCGGGTCGCATAGAAGGAGGCCTGGCGTCCGGCCTGCCCGGTCAGCCCCTCTTCCCGCGCATGGGCATCGATCTGCTCGGCGCGCTGGGAAAATGCCTTCACCAGATCCTGCGGGACTCCCTTGATTTCAAAAAGGCCGGTGCGCGGATCATGGTCGATCGCATAACCCAGCTCTCGAAGGCCATGGGCGAGATCATTGCGATACACCTGTCCTGCCGTCATCTGCTCAGAAAACATGGCGCGCGTTTCGAGACTTGCCATTTGCGCGTCACCGTCCCGGCCGGTGATGTTCATGACAACCACATGGGTGTGGAGATGGGGGTCGAGTTCCCGGCTGGCATGTTCGGTGAAGCGAGCAAAAATCAGCCGTCCAGTCGTCTCATGCACGATCTCACCTTCGACCCGACGGCGCAGGGCGGCATGTTCCTCCAGATAGTTCAACGCCGTCCCGACCGACTTTTCATGGGCGGCCAGTATCCGTTCGTCTCCTGCGACCAACGCCATGATGGAAACCGACTTGGGCGCGCTCACCGCGAAATCCCAGCCAGGATGATGCTCGATCTCCCCGCCCCCGCGGTGCCTTCCAAGCTGCTGCTCCCCAACCCGGCCGGAGAGCAGTTGCTCGAATATCCTGGAATCCACCTTTCCTTCCAGACCAAGGTCACGCGCTATCGCCCCTCCCCATTCGGAATGCTCATCAGGCCCCTTTTTGTAATAATCACCGAGCGCATAATAGCGCGCGACATTGCCGGGTTTGCCATATAGGCGGACGGGATTGATCATGCCGGCCTTGCCTCTTCGCGGGGACCATCGGCGCGGCCATGCTGGACAAGGTTCGACTGGATGCTGCCCTGTCGCGCCGCCAGCAAGGTCCAGGCATCGCGTGGCGGGATCGGCAATTCGCCCTGCTCCGCGCCAAGGATGGCATCGACCTGCGAGGCCCCAGTCTCGACCGCAGGCGACCCACCTACGCTCGGTGTGCCGGTAGCAGAAGCACCGGAGCCCTTCCCCTCTTTAGCGGGAGGACGCAGGTCATCACCCTGCTCCCTTTCCCGCTCGAGCGCGTCGCGCACCCGTGCTTCGGCCTGGGCCAGCTTGACCAGTTCGCTCGCCTTGCTGAGCCGTTCCGGCGGCCCTACACGCTCGACAAAGGCGGGTTCGTCCGACGAGACGTCATTATATCGGTCCGCGAACTTGACCACCGGAAGGTCACGCCCGAACCGGAGGAAGCCGGACAGGTTGGGAAGATTCGTGACCTCCGTATGCATGACAAGCGGACGGGTCACCTGCATCCGGGAGAGATTGACGCCGTCCCGCATGTCATTGACGCCATAGCTCATGCCTTCATTGGCTTCGACCTGTTCGACCTGGCCCAGATTTTCGGAGACATGCCTGGCGGTGGGGGTGTCATTGGCGCGCAAGGCCACCCAGGTCGAGCAATAGCCGGTGATGGCAGCGGCATCCTGAATGCCATAGGTCGCCTCAAGCTGAGGGTAGCTCTGATAACCCAATATGCCGCAGCCGCCATATTTGCGCGCCCGCGCCAAAAAGTCGCTCAGCGAGGGCAGCTTCTGAAGCGTCGGCAGTTCGTCGATGACGCAATAGAGGCGCCGGTCGCGATCCGGCATCAGGCTCATGATCGCGCTGATGGCAATGTCGAGCCAGACCGTGATCAGCGGGCGGAGCGAGGGGAGCTGGTCTGCCTTCACGGTGATGAACAGCCAGCTTCCCGGTTCCCCTTTTTCCACCCAGTCACGGATGGAGAAACCATCCTCGGTGTCATCGAGATAGGAGAAGCTGCGCATGACCGAGGCCAGTTCCGCCTGGATGCCGGCCGATGTCCGGTCCCCTTCCATGCTGAGAAAAGCGGCGGCATCGGTCCCCGCCACGAACGCCACGAGATCCTTGAGCTTGGACCGGAGCAACCGGTCCAGGAGCAGCGAGACATAGGTGTGCTTCTGCCGGGCGAGCTTGCGCAGGACCGCGACCAGCGTTCCTCTCGCCGCCTTCGCCCAGAAGGGATCACCGCCCTTATCCGGGATCGTGGACTCGGCGATCTGATCATAATGATAATCGCGCGGGACATCGACCCAGGGGGACCATCGAGCGGTCCGCTGGTCGAGGGGATTGAGCAGCGTGTCATATTTAGGGCGATAGAATTTCTCGACGAAAGTGCCTGCGGTATCATAGACGATCGCCCGTCGACCCGAGGCGCGAATACCCTCCAGCATCTTGACGATAAGGTTGGTCTTGCCCGTGCCGGGTGCTCCGCAGAGGAGAATATGCTCGGGCTCGAAAGCCTCCGGCACGGGCACGCCCCCGATCATGAGCGCCCCCTTTTTCTGCCACAGAAGCGCGCGCTTGAGCTGACCCACGGTGCCGAAGCGGGCGCCGCGCAGGAACTGATTGGAGCCAAGACCGTGTCCGGTGCGGGTGAAATAGAACCAGGCCCAAAGCAGCATGGCAAGCGCAAACACTCCCGACAGAGCGGCCCCATGCAGGAGATAGGTTTCAAAGGCCGCAAGGGTCTTGTGGGCAAGCCTGGATTCGAGCAGCGCCTTAGGCGTCGTCCAATATTGCTGGCCCGTCGGTGTCCTGAACAGGATCGGTGTCACGTTGCCGGGAACGGTATCGCCCATGAAGGTCGCCTGGGCGATCTTCACCAGTACGAAACGCTCATAGTCGGAGGATTTTTCGAGCGCATACCAGATGATGCCGCCAATCCAGATCACCAGCCCGGCAAGGCATGTCTGGTAGAAGACCTGGGTGGTCATGCGGACATTGTGCACGATGGCCTGTCCACCCCTCGTCCAGCTACCGAGCGTGTCGTTGCGGAAGATACTCATGAGCGCCCCTCCTCAGCCAGCAGGCCCCGCTCATCGAGCAGTTGGCGGGCATAGCCTTGCCCCTTTTCCAGGGCCTGTGGCGATCGTTCGCCGATCGCGGTCACCAGGATGGCGAAAGTCTGGATTGCCACCGCGAGGATCTCGTCTTTCGACGAGTAAATATAGGTGCGATCAGGATCGGCGGCCCGGCTCAGGACCGATCGGATGAAGGCGGAAAGACTGAGATCGGCCCCATGGGCGCGACGCAACAGGCGCCGATGGAGAGCGTCGTCGAGACGAAAAGTAACCGTGACCATGCAGAAGCTCCGATGATGCGGAGCTCCTGCCGGGGAGGTGAAGCACGGCCTTTATAGTTGAAATAACCCGATTTTTCAATGCCTCGACGACGCGGCATTTGCCATGTCAGGAGACGGCAACCGAATACAGGTAATACCGCATGATTTCAGTATGTTATCGAACAAAAGGAGTGGTTCGGTCATACCCGTAT
Source organism: Sphingobium sp. RSMS (assembly GCF_005406185.4). Classification (NCBI taxonomy): domain Bacteria; kingdom Pseudomonadati; phylum Pseudomonadota; class Alphaproteobacteria; order Sphingomonadales; family Sphingobiaceae; genus Sphingobium; species Sphingobium sp. RSMS. The sequence goes on from NZ_CM191258.1 coordinate 850,412, forward strand.
TACATTTAGCAGTGGACGGGTAAGACAGGTATGACGCCGGCAAAGCCGTAGAAATGCTGGGAAAAACGCCGCGCAGCATCCGTGCGTGGGGTGCATTACAAACGGCCTGCGGCCGTGCGTCCTGCCTTACGCAGCGACAACGTCGCTGCGCAGCCTCGTCCGGGCACGGGCGGGGCCTCTTTTCTGCTGCTGGTGGGGATTGCATCGCGCGGACTTACCGGGAAGAGTGGGTCGGTGGCGGGCAGACCATGTTGCAAGGAAGATGGTCATGCCGAAAATGTCTGAACGCGAGAAGCTCGCCGATCTGGTCGAGCGTCAAAAGCGGATGGATACGGAGATAGAGGCGGCGCGGCATAAGCTGCGCGAGCGCTATGCCCGGATCGTTGCTGAACTGCCCGTCGAGGGGTTGAGCGAGCGCGAATTTCGGGACGTACTTGGTCAGGTAATTCGCGTTGGTGGTGCCGCAGCGTTTGCCGCACTCAAGCCCCTGCCCAATGCCGGTTGATGGTCCTATATCCGTTTCATCCATAGCGGAAAGGGGAGCAACGTTGGCGGGCCGCCAGGCCCGTCAAAAGGTGCGGCGTGGGGGAAACCGTTCGGGTTTCCCCCACCTGCCGCAACGGCACGGCAAAGGACCGACGCGGGCGTGTTCGCGCCGGTCCTGCCGGGATCGAAATGGGGACAGACGCTTAGGGCGGGCCTAGAAATTCATAACCGCTGCTATGCCCGCAATGGTCGCAATCGATGGTGTGATAAAGATTGATGCGACCGCCATCGAACTGCTGGAAATAGTGATGACAAGCGAGTTTCTCGCAAGTGGGGCATGGTAACCCAAGGCATTCATCATTCAGCTCCATGTCGCCCGGTTCGATGCATCCATCATAGACTCTGACCATGGAAAATCTCCTGTAGGTAGGTGGCCCGCCCTCGAAGAACGGGCCGTGGGTCAGGCTGCAAGGCGGGCCTTGCGTTCGCACTTGGCGGCGCGGATCGCTTCGATCCCCTCGGTGTCGGGCTGCTGGCGATCAATACGGAAAGCGTGGGTAGGGATGCCTGCATCCTTGAGAAGGTCGAGCAGGTTCGCCTGTATGCCGGAGCCTTGGCATATCAACGCTTCGACGGGACGGAGGTTGACCAACTTCTCGTTACGGACGAACCCGGCGCGACGGCCAAGGCGGTTTTCCGGGGTGAAGGCGACAAGCGGGACGCCTGCCTCTGCGGCCCATGCAGCGGCGATGGCGTCGGCTCCCTTGCGCTGCGCGGTGGTTACAAGGGTCATGTGCGGCACGCGGGTTTTGATCTGGTCGAGCTTGTCCCAAATCATCGGCCAGTCATGCCATTCCTGCCCGCCCGAAAAGACGACAATGGGGCCTTGCGGCTTGTAGCGTTCGCGCGCTTCAAGGGCACGTTCGCGCAGGAAGTCGGCGGCGGCGATCTGGCTTGCGGTGGTCACGCTCGACGCTCTGGAACCGCGTGCCGCGCTCCACGGGAAGCCGGTTTCGGCACGATAGACAGCGGCGGCATAATCGCGCATCGCCTCTATCGCGGCGCGCTGTTCCGCGACCGTGTAGCAACGGACCTGCAATTCCTCGACATTGCTGTTCCAGACTTCGCCCGCTTCGGGATCGCGGACCATCTCCCCCAGCTTGAAGGCTAGGCTATCCTCTATGCCCGCCAGCTTCCGCGCCTCATGATGGAAGCTGTTGACGAAGCCCCATGCGATTGGCTGGGCGGTTGCCTCCATTCTCGTATCCCGGAAAAGGTCGAAGAGGGTTGCGATGATCGCCCCGCAATCCTGCTGCGCCTGCATCGGGCGCGGCATGTCGAGTTCTTCGGGGTCGCGCGCGCCTTCGATGATGGCGAGCGGCTGGACGTCGCCAAACGCGGCTTCGATTTCAGGGATGGCGGTTTCCTCGGCATAGACTTCACCAACATCGCTGAAATGGCCGAGACGCTGGCGGGTCGCTTCGGCATCGTCGGGTTGAAGATCGTCCAGCGGATCGCCTTCGCGGGCCGGGTCATCGGTCGCGGACGGTTGGGATGCCCTGAAGGCTTCGCGCATGTCGGCAAAGTTGCTATAGCGGCGTGAGGTCGTTTCCTTGCTCATGGTATCAGCACCTATCGAGGGGGTTTCGGCTCAGGGTCGGGGGGAGCGCGGCTAACGCTTCCCCCGCCCGTCGGACGGTCGATCAGAACGGGATTTCGTCATCGATCCCCTGCCGTTCGGTGAGGTTGCCGCTATCGTCGGCGTTCCCCTCAAAGCTGTCCGCCTTGCGGCTGCGACGCGCACGGCGGGGGGCCGGATCATTGCCGGGTTCCGCACCGAACGGATCGCCTCCGCTTTCATCGGGGCCGCCTTCGGCGTCGTTGAAGTTGTCCTCCTCACGCTTGCGGCGACGGTTCCACGCGACGTTAAAGCCAGCCTCGCCGTCCCCGAAAAGCGCGATCGGCAGGGGGGCGTTGAAGCTCGGGTCGTCAACCTGTCCTTGGTAGAAGGTTTCGCCGGTCGAATTGGCGGTGGCCTCCCAAAGTGCGCCGATCTGGACCCAGCGCCGCGCAGGATTGAGCGCCATCACCTCGAAGGACGGGGCGCGCTCATGGTTGCTCTGAACGGGTTTGAGACCAAGGCGCGGAAGATGCAGGCTGGCGGTCGAAATGGAACCGAACAGCGTGCCATTATTGGGCTTGAAAGAACCGATCTGCATGACAATTACTCCAAGATGCCGGGTAGATTACCCTGTCTTTAGGGACCATTCCCTTCCGACATCTTCTTTATACTCCCTCCCCTCTTGTCGTTACAGGCCATTGATTTCTTGACAGATTTCCATCGTACCTGGTGAGTCCGAGCATAAATCTCCGCGAAGCGGAACCAATACAAAGACGCATTGACCGCGCCAGCGGGCAATTCTTTCGATCGACCGCGTCGTGGAGCGAAGCGCGCCCTCGATCCCATCGCACCCGGAGCCGTCCTCGCAGGGTCCCAAGGGCCGCGCGGATTTCTTGTCGCCAAGAAGCACGGGAGGGGGGATGTTAGCGCAGCTTGGCAAAATGGGGCCGGCGCTGCTCTTGAAACAGACAAAACGCCGCCGGCCCCATTTTGCCTAGCGGAGCTTCCCCCCGACGCAATTCTTGGCGACGAAAATCCGTGTGGCACGCCAGGGACACTGGGAGGCGGCGAAGGGAGCGATGGGATCGTGGGCTCCAAAGACGCTATCGCGCGCCAGCGCGATTCCTCAGGCGAAGCCTGCCTTGCGGTGCCGGTGCCGCAGTGGTGATATCGGCGGGACTTGACGCCCTCGCCGCGCGCGCCGCGGAAGGGATCGTTACCGAAGGACGGAACCGCGGAACGCGGGTCCGGTCGGAGCGAGCGCAGCTCGCGGAGATAGAGCCCGTTCCCGGCTTGCCGGGATCCGCCCTCCCTTCTTCCCTCCCTCTGCCCTACCAAACTCCGCCCCGCCCGATGCGCCGCCACTTCCCAATCCGCGCCATGCCCTTGCCGATCACCAAGGCCACCTGTGCAAGGCCCGAGAGGTCGCGCTTATCCTCCTCGGGGAAGGCGACGACTATCGGTGACGGTTTGACTATATCCCGTCGGAGCGGACGGTGATGGACGCGTTCCGGGATCTCGAATGGCTGACCGATCTCCCCCATAGACGCGCTCGGATGGTGCGGACGCTCCGCGAAGCGGGTGCCCGCATCCCGCGAAAGCCTGGTGCCGACCGTCATATAGAAGAGAAATCGGGCGGGCCGATCGCTGGCCGCCCCTTCGGATTCAGACCTTGGCAGCATAAAAAATGGCATCCCGACCGATGCCGGGATGCCATTTTCAGGGCGAGTATCCACACTATGTCGTGGGGACCGTACCGCTGGACGCACGCGGTCGCCAATCCCCCTGAGAGGCAGTCTGCCGGGGCAACCGTCGCCTGATCGGGAACACCTCATATTTGATCCTTCCAGCGGCGTCCGCGATGACAATATCGACCTTCACATACCATCCGCAGCCGCCATCGGCGCCTTGGATATGCGGCAGCTGGCAGGGCACGGTGAGGCCGTGGAAGTTGATCCGGAGCTTTTCGCGGTGGACATGATATTTGTCGGCGAAGATGCCGATACGACAGCCGTTCCATTCCTCTATCCGTGTCGCTTCGCGAAGGAAGCTCTCCTGGGGCTGCAGTTTTCCATCGAACCAGATCGGGACCAGGCAGAAGCGCGCGGCATCCTTCACCGCCTGTTCAAGCTGCTGCGCCCACGCTTCGGGCAGGTCGATCTGGATTTCAGTACCCCTGTCGAGGGCGGAAGGGGTGACATCGAGCGGCTTGCCGCTTTCCCACGCGTCAGGCGTGATGGTCACCTGCCAGGCTGCACCGCGTTCGGCGGCGTGAGAGTGTACGGTCACATGGCGGCCCGCAAGGCTGAACACACCCATGCCCGCGGGGTCTTCGGAGCGCGCGATATTCTCATCCCAACCGGAATCCCCAAGGGTCAGGAACTTGGCGGGATCGGCGATGCCGCGCCCGTCGTCGCAGATGTGCAGCACGGGGCCTCGATCCGTCACAGTCAGGCCGATATCGATGCGCGTCGCGCCAGCTCTACGTCCATTCTGAATGGTTTCGAGGAGCATATCCAAGGCACCGCCATTATGGAATCTTCCGATCCTGGTGAGCAGGGACTGGCTAACCGAGGTGTGGATCATGGTGGGAAAGGTCATGTGAGCCTCCAGGATTGCTGCAACCTAGTCGTTGCCCCTCACTGCGACCTTCCTCCACTCCATCGCCCAGACTCACCTCCGGGATCTGGCGGCATGAAGGGCACGACTGATGCGAATTTGCGAGGCGACCGCGATTGCCTGATCCCGCAGTCAGGCGGCGATGCGCCGATAGATCGCCTCGCCGTTGGAGAATGTGCCGAGACGGACGAGCGTTGCGAAACGCTGCTCGAATTTCGCCGCGATCCGGTCGAACCAGCTTTGTGCCAGCCCCTGATGATCAGCGTCGATATCCTCGCGCAGCACCACCCAGTAAGCGATGCAGCCGCAATATTCCGAGATGCCGAAGGTGGCGTAGCGGTTCATGGCGACAATCAGGTCTTCGCGGCCAATCCAGCCGTTCGCGATCCAGGCCGAAGGATAGTGCACGAGGATTTGCTCGCGGAAGTCCTCGACGATGAACTGCCAGTCGTCCTGTGCGACAAGTTCGTCAACATGCCCGCTGGCGGGATCATCGTCGTCGGCGATCCAGCCTGCGTCCCATTGCGCGAACGCGACATGCGCCCCGCTGGGATAGGAAACCGAGCGTCCCATGGTCAAATTCCTTCGCTTACAGGCGTTTCGGAGGTAGGAGACGTAGCGGGCAGAAGGACCGGCTCCGTGAGCAGCTTGCCACCCTTCGGCAGGGGCTGCGCTCTGATCGTGGGATGGGCGGGGTCGGACCAGTCGATGTGGTGAACGATCCACTCCGGCACGAAATCCCAGTCAAAGCAGAGCGGATAGGTTCCGCTGACGTCCTGCCAGGCTTTCTTGACCGCGCTCGTCCAACCCACGGCGATAAGGCGCAAGGCGGCGGTCCCGACGGTCTCGCAGCTGCGCACGATCGCCGCAGCCAAAACCCTTGCGGCCGGATCGCCGCTGGCCTGATCCCGCAATGCCAGCACGGCTTCCCAGAGGCACGCCGCGGTTTCGAGACTGAACTCTTCACGCTGGTTCATATGCCGATCCTTTCGTGTGAAGCTCAGGCCGCATTTTGGGCGCAGCCCTGGTAATGTCCGAGATCGCATGCCATCAGCACGTCGAGAGCCGGCTCGAGCCGATCGAACGCAGTTGCGAGGTCGATAATCGGAACGCAATGGCAGGCATCGCCTGTCTCATGATCGCCGCGATAATGGATCGGCAGGATATCGGCGGTCATTTCGGGAAAGACAGCTCGAACGACCAGCGTCTCGACCCGCCGGGCCACCAGGCCAATGCGGCGGGCCAGATAGGACCGCTCAGGTTCCCGCATGGCGAAATAGCAATCGGGCGCGATCAGCGGTGCAAGGCGTACACATTGAGGCCGGCCCGCAATATGAGGGCCAAGGACCGAGGGAAGGATAGCCTGTCGGTCAGTTGCAAGTGCCGTCCATGGCACCAGCGCGCGATATTCGAATAGGAGCGCCGCGCCCGGAAGCCGGACGCGGGTAACGATAATGTCCATAGTTGAACCTCCAACGAAAGGGGGGACTACGCCACGAATGACTGACGAGGACGGATCGATCAGATGATCGCTGACCGCTGGCAGAAGTCGCCGTTGCCGTCTTGCTCATCAGATACTATTCTCAGCGCATGCCGGACTCGGCGCCGATGGCAATTGCGCCCGCCCCGGCCATGCTCCAGGATTTCAATCACCCTCTGGATCGACACAGATCGGGGAGGATTTATGCGTGAACTTGACGAAGAGGAACGTGAGATACTCCGTATATTGGACAGCGGAATCTCCACACGGGATCTGATCACGATTGTTCGTGATCTTGGCGATGTGCTGCGGCAGCAAGGCTATGTGATCCAGGCGAATGTGGCTGAGCTTGCCGCCGACCGCTTGATCTATCTTAACGCTCGCCTGAAGGCGCTATCGGCAGGACCAGCCGATTACCCGTCGTGAACGGGCAGTTCCGCGAGCACCGGACCGTCGCAGTCGAAATGCAGCAGGCCGATTCCGCGGCTGCGTGCCAGGCGGATCGCTTCCAGAAGATCGTTGGGAAGCGAAAATTCGCGCGCGGGGTCGGCCTGCGGTGTTGCCACGAACCAGCCACGCGCGTTTCGAGCAACGATGATCGGCGCCTCATGCGCATGGCCATTGGTCCAACTGTCGAGCAGGGCCGCTGTCGCGATAGAGAGATGGGTGGTGGCAAGGACGCAGTAACGCCCGATTTCCGACCCTGGCAGCGCTGGGAGTTCGCCGTTCGGACTTCGCAGCTCTGGATGGGTTCCGGTTGAGGATGGAGAAGCTGACAATAAGGATGCCAGCCCACGTGAGGAACGGGACATGGGAAATGCTCCGGATTTGAGGAGTCCGACGCAGACGCAGAAGGGGGACCGATCGCGAGCGATCGGTTCCCGCTTCTCAGACCTGCCTGGAAACAACGCGACGACGCAAATCAGGGATCAGCGGATTGTCATAGACGCTCTCGCCCGAGCGTTCGAGCGCATGCTGTTCGGCGCGATACCAGTTCGGCGCGTCGATCGTGTAGAGTTCCATCCCATATTGCTCGTCGCCGCTCAGGAACTGGACTTCGACAAGGAAGGTCTGGATTTGAGGGGAAGCGCTCATGGCGGGTTCCTTTCGCAAGAGGCATTGCGGTCCCGGCGGGCGCCGGAGCCGAAGGGGATCGAAAAAGCGGATTTACGTCGGGCGCTCAGCGCGCCTTTTTCAGGAGCTTGCGCCCCTTGGCCTCGACGTCGAGGCGTTTGTCCTTATGGGATTTCTTCCGCGCATGGGCGGTGATGCCCTGGACGAAATCGAAAAGACTGGCGGGCGCTTGAGCAAGCGATGCCATAGGAGTTTCTCCGTAGAAGGTGGATTGCAAGATCGGCCGGTTCGTGCCCATCAGCACCATTCAGCCGATCCCCCACTTCCCCCTCCCTCCAATCGCGATGGGATGGCGGCGTGGCCCCTGATGGGGGCCGGCGGCCGGTCAAGCCGCTTGCGACAGCGGCTTGCCATCGATGCCTTCGCGATCGGTCACGGGGGCCTCGCCATCGTTGCCCGGTTCGAATTCACCCTTGGTACTCGCCAGTTCCTCCTCAAGCGCGGCGAGTAACTGGAGCTTGTCTTCCAGCAATGCGGCGTCAGGGAATGTCTGGCCCAGCCGTGCCTCAAAGGCGGGAAGGTACCGTTCGTTGGCTTCTGACATGGGCTGGCCCATGGACCTCATAATCCTCCTTCCGGCCGGACCAGTCGTCATCCTCCAGTGCGGCCTCGCAAGCCTGTTCGGCAGTGTCAGCCTGATAGGTGCGCCGGCGATAGGCCGGCAGCCGGAAGGTGGTTTCGATCGTGAATTCGGGCATGGTCGATCCCCTCTCAGTGGATCTGCTCAAGCAGCCCGCGGGCTTTGCTTTCGAGGTCGAGGCGCGCATCCTGGTGCGGCCGGGCGCGTGCCAGCGCGGTGATGCCGTTCACGAAGTCGAAGACGCTCTCGGGGGGCTTTCCTTCTTCGGCCAGCACGGCCTCGATCACCTTGGAGGTGTCGGACTTGGAGAAGCCGCGCCTGCGCAGGAAATCCACGCGATCCTCATCCTTGCGCGCGACGATCCGTTCGCGTGCGGTCCTGATCCCGTCGATGAAGGTTCGAGGTGAAGCGTCGGCATAATGCGCGAGCGCCGGTTCAGCCTGATGGGCGAAACGTCCGGCCGCGAATTTCGAGTGCCGGATCTTGATCTCCTCGAAATTCTCGACGCCCCACAATATCCTGTTGGCGCACACCGCGCGCAAGTAGAAGGTCGCGATGCCGAGGGTTTTGGCGCCGACCTCGCTGTTCCACGCATAGAAACCGCGAAAGAACAGATCCGGTTCGCCATTCGGCAGTTTACCCGCCTCGATCGGGTGCGTATCATCGACCAAGAACACGAACACATCGCGGTCGGATGCATAGAAGGTCGTCGTCTCCTTGGTGACATCGACATGGGGATTATAGTTCATCGTTCGCCAGTCCAGCACGCCCGGCACTTTCCAGCGCGTGTCGCCGGTGCCGTTGCCCGCAAAGCGCATGATCGCTTCGATGAGACGGTGGTCCCAGACCCGCCCATAGGATTCACTGGTCACGGAGCGCAATTCCGTGCGTCCCATATTTGTCTGGAGGAGCTTTACATGCTCGTTCCTGTGATTTTGCAGACCATATTGAAGATTGATGCCGGCAAGCGGCGCGGGCAGCTCGCGCATATAGGAGGCGGGCGCGCCCACCAGACTGCATAGCTGGCCGAATGACCAGTTGGTGGGCGCAACCGGCATGTCGTTGTCGGGGAGGATCAGCGCGAGACGCTCGGGCTCGTCACGACGGGCTTCAACCTTGATGGCGCGGCTCTCGATGATGCGGGTATGCGACTGTTCGGCTCGGGTCCGGACGCTGTCGTAAAGATCGCCAAGGGAGAGAAAGCGCTCGTCGTCCGGCCTGGAGAACCATTCGGAGGAAACGCGGGTGTTTGGACTTGTAACGGTTTTGTGCCGGTCACCTATCTCATTATGCCACCTTGGCTTCGAACGCGAGCGGGCTGATGCCGCCTAGGTTTCGTGGACAAAGGTTGACAGCAGGATCGGGCGTTGATTCAAGGCTGCCTTTTGGAGGTGGCGTTGGGCGAGCGTATTGGGCTGACGGAGGACGAGTGGGGGATCATCGGCACACTACTGCCATCTGAGCGTGGTCGTGGCTGTCGTCCAGCACAGGACAACCGGCTGTATTTCGAAGGCATGATGTGGATCGCCCGCACAGGTTCGCAATGGCGCCACTTGCCGGATGAATATGGCAAGTGGAACAGCGTTTTCCGCCGCTACCGGCGCTGGGTTACGACCGGGGTGTTCGAGGCGATGCTCGAGACACTGGGCGAAATGGTGGCTCGTGATGCCACTGCGGACATGATCGACAGCACCGTGGTCCGAGCACATCATTGTGCCGTCGTCATAAAAAAGGGACTCAGGAAACCGAGGCGCTTGGCCGATCGCGAGGCGGATTCAGCACAAAGCTCCACGCCCGCTGCGATGCCAAAGGCCGACCGCTCGGCTTTGTCCTGACGCCGGGCCAGAGCCACGATATCCAAGGCTTTGGCCCGCTGTTCCGTTTGATTGCTAATAAGATCGAGGCATTGTTGGCGGACAAGGGCTACGATGCAGATGCCATCCGCGAGGAATTGGCCAATGCTGACGTTGAGGCTGTCATTCCCGCCAAAAGCAATCGGCGCGATCCAATCCCACACGATTGCGAAAAATACCGTTGGCGCAATCTTGTCGAACGCCTCTTCAACAAACTCAAGAACTGGCGGCGTATCGCAACTCGATACGACAAAACCAAAGAGTCCTACCTCGGCTTCGTCAATCTCGTCTCAGCCCTGCAATGGATACCCTTTGTCCACGAAACCTAGATATGAATGGCGGCGACGGGTGTTGTAGAAGCCATTGATGTACTGAAAGATGGCGGCTTCTGCCTGACGCCGCGTCGGCCAGCTCTGCCGCCAGATGAGTTCCGCCTTCAGGGATTTGAAGAAGGTCTCGACGGACGCATTGTCGTAGCAATTTCCCTTGCCGCTCATTGATGGACGCAGGCCATAGGCCTGCAGCTTTTTCTGATAGTCGGGGACTGTCAGGAATTTCGTGTGCGGCGAGGCATAATGGGTAACAAGGAGACCCAGTATGTCACGACGGAAAGCCCCCTCGATACCGAACGACATTCTTGACCAGCTGCTGGCCGGCACTGACGCGGCATCGGCGTTCAGCCAGGGCGGCCTGCTCGATTCCCTGAAGAAAGCGTTTGCCGAACGGGCGCTCAATGCGGAGATGGATCACCATCTTGGCCAGGAGGAGCAAGGGACCAACAGCCGGAACGGCTATGGCCGCAAGACGGTGACGACCGACGGGGGACGGATCGAGATCGAGGTGCCGCGTGATCGGGCCGGCAGTTTCGATCCGCAGCTTATCGCCAAATATCAGCGCCGTTTCCCCGGTTTTGATGACAAGATCATCTCGATGTACGCGCGCGGCATGAGTACCCGCGAGATCACCGGGCATCTGCGCGAACTGTACGGCATCGAGGCCTCACCCGACCTGATCAGCACGATCACGGACGCTGTGCTGGAGGAGGTCACGGCCTGGCAACAACGCCCGCTGGACCCAGCCTATCCGCTGGTTTTCTTCGATGCGATCCGGGTCAAGATCCGCGACGAAGGCATGGTCCGCAACAAGGCGATCCATATTGCCCTGGGCGTCATGGCCGACGGCACCAAGGTGGTCCTTGGCTTGTGGCTGGAACAGAATGAAGGCGCCAAATTCTGGCTGCGCGTCATGAACGAACTGCGCAACCGCGGTGTCGAGGACATCATGCTGGCCGTCGTCGATGGCCTCAAGGGTTTTCCCGACGCCATCACCGCCGTCTTCCCCGAAGCGATGGTTCAAACATGCATCGTCCATCTGCTGCGCAACTCGATGGATTTCGTGGCGTGGAAAGACCGTAAGGCGCTCGGAACGGCCCTGAAGGCCATCTATCGTGCTGTCGATGCCGCGGCCGCCGAGGAAGCGCTGACGGCCTTCGAAGCGAGCTTCTGGGGGCAGCGCTATCCTGCCATCGGCCAGAGCTGGCGTCGGGCATGGCCCGAGGTCATCCCATTTTTCGCCTTCCCCGACGAAGTCAGGCGGATCGTCTACACCACCAATGCCATCGAGGCCTTGAACTCCAAGCTTCGCCGCGCTGTTCGTGCGCGGGGCCATTTCCCCAATGATGAGGCGGCTACCAAGCTGCTCTATCTGATCTTGAACCGATCGGAAAAAGAGTGGAAAATGCCGCCGCGCGAGTGGAACATGGCGAAGGCGCAATTTGCCGTTCTCTTCGGCGAACGCTTCATCAGGGCCATGACGGCCTGATGGTCAACCGCCTCGCCGCACACGAAATTCCTGACAGTCCCGATAGTCGTAGGAGCAATATTGGCTACCGCGATCCGAATGGAAAAGGCAGCCCTCGGGAGGCTGGCGCAGGCGCACCGCCATATCCAGCGCCCTGATCGCCAGGTCTTTCTTCATCCTGTCGCTGACTGCCCAGCCTACGACGCGACGGCTATGCAGATCGAGAATGACGGCAAGGTAGAGCCAGCCTTCGGACGTCCAGATATAGGTGATGTCGCCGGCCCATTTACGGTTGGGCGCATCTGCGGCAAAATCGCCGTCCAGCCAGTTCGCTGCGACACCCAGGCGATGGTGGCTGTCAGTCGTAACCTTGTGCTTGCGCGTGCGGACTGGCTTGATCCCGTTGATCTTCATCAGCCGCCCGACCCGGCGCTCGCCAACATCGAGCCCTACCTCCTTCAACTCCATCGTCATGCGAGGACGGCCGTAGCTGCCAAGGCTCAGCCTGTACTGTTCCCGGATATGGGCCAGCACTTTCATATCTGTCCGCTCCCGCCTGCTGATCGGGCGCGAGCGCCAGGAACGATAGCCGCGTTCACTGACATCCATGACACGGCAGAGCAGTTCAACGGGCCACCGGTGCCGCCAGCTATGCACAAATGCGAACTTCACGGCCTTTGGCTCGCGAAGAACTGCGTGGCCTTTTTTAGCACTTCCCTCTCCTCCCGCAGCACACGGTTCTCAAGGCGAAGGCGTTCATTCTCACGCGCCAGATCTGCCTGCGGCGCTGAAACCAGATCACTGGGCCGATACTGCGATACCCACTTGCCCAGCGTCGACTTCCCTATCCCCAAATCCGATGCAACCCGATCGCGCGGCAACCCGCTGGTCAGCGCGATCCGTACCGCCTCTTGCTTGAACTCTTCTGTATGCTTGATCATCTCGTCGGTCTCCTGTTGCGAGCTCTAATCGCTCAGGTGACCGGCGCAAAACCGTTACAAGTCCAGACGGATGTACCGCGCGAGACGTCTACGTGATAGGCGCCGGACGGGGCGTGGGAAATTTGCGCGGGCGCTTGAGCAAGTGATGCCATGGGAGTTTCTCCGGAGAAGGTGGGTTACAAGATCGGCCAGCCCGTGCCCGAAAGCACCATCCAGCCGTCCCCCCTCTTCCCCCTCCCTCCAATCGCGATGGGATGAAGGAAAGCTGCTGCGCCGGCGAAATCGGCACGGACCTCACGGTCGGAGAGGCGATATCGCCGCCGCTTTGCGATTATGTTGTCGAGGACAAGGCGGACGTCATTGTCGTCAGGCTTGGGATCGAGAGGCTCCAGGTGCCAGCACCAAAAGCAAGGAGGGAACGGGGATCAGATTCCGTCCTTGGCGCGCGATAGCGACCTCGCTGACCCGGGACTGCCGCGATTCACTATGGCGCCGGTCAGTTCCAGTCCTCTTCGCGCAAGCGATAGCGCTCCAGCTCCATTGCGTCGTAAAGGACGCGACCAATCTCCAGGATGTCGGGATTGGTAGCTCGAAAGAGGATGAAATGGCGCGGACGACGGACGGCCCCGACGTCGGTCCGTGCCCGCTCACGACTAAGGCGCAGATGCCAGGTGCGCGCATCTTTCCCCAATTCGGGACGGTCAACCGCACCAGGCCGATCAGGCTCGACCGCGATATCCCGGATGGCGGTTGCGAGCAGCACCTCATAGCGCTCGCGCGCTGCGTCGCCGAAGCGGGCCTGCGTCCATTCCAATATGTCGATGATGTCGGCTTGCGCCGAGGCAGACAGCCGATAGCCCACCATTTATTGCGCCACGCGCGCCCGCTTCTTCGCTCGCCGACCCAAGCCGGCAATGAATTCGCCGAGTTGATGCTCTTCAACATCGACAAAGCGGCCTGCATCGAGATCATCCCACCCGGTTTGCGACGCCTTTTGCAAGGCATCGAGCCTTGCGGCGTCTTCGGCCGCGTTTCGTTCGACCAGGCGGAGCCCCTCACGCAGGACTTCGCTCGCATTCTGGTAGCGTCCAGAGCGAACCAGCGAATCCACGAGTTCAGCCTGATGGTCGGTCAGCACCACATTGCGAGTCGGCATTTACGGTATCTCCTCCGGCGGTGAGGTCATAGCATCTTATGGCAGATTATGCCAATGGGTGAGGTCTGTGCTCGCCGTTGCTATCGGTCCGATTGCCCAATTCCACCGTACCGAGGTTCCAGTCAGTCGGGCTATGAGGCGGAATAGCCCTGGAGCGTGGACGGTTCGGAGCCGACCGGACTATGGATTTCCGCAGGTGTTCAGCAAGATCCGGCAATCGAAGGCAGGCCGCACAGTAGAGATATCCTGTTGGTACCGTTGGCCTACTGCCTGGTAGGCGCCGGGAGCCGGTCAAGCCGCTTCCGACAACGGCCTGCCATCGATACCTTCGCGATCGGTCACGGGGGCCTCGCCGTCGTTGCCCGGTTCGAACTCGCCCTTGCTATTCGCCAGTTCCTCCTCAAGCGAGGCGAGTAACTGGAGCTTATCTTCCAGCAATGCGGCGTCGGGGAATGTCTGGCCCAGACGTGCTTCAAAGGCGGGAAGGCGCCGTTCGTTAGCTTCGAGGTTGGTCCGCACGATGGCAAGATCGGTGTCGAGATTGCGAAGGGAGGACTCGATCCGGCCAACGACCGTGCTCGACCGCGTCTTGTCGGTGACCTCAAAGCCGCGTTGCTCCCCATGGTGCAGCATGGCGATAGTGGTGCAGATCAGGCTGTCCTCTTCGTCGTCAATGGCGTCATAGCCCGTGATTTCCAGGTCGATGCCATTGAAGGTGCCGAGCATCTCGCGCGCCGCCACGCCATGCGTCCGCATCTGGTACGCTCGCAGGAGGATTTTTTCACCGACAGCCTTGCGGTCGGTGATGATCGTGCCGCCGGTATCGAATATGACCTCTTCGCCGTTCGTCGGGATACGCCGGGCAATGTCGGATTCGAGCCTCGCGATCTGCCTGTGGCAGTCCTCGATGCTATCCGTGGTCCGCCTGATGGTCCGGCGGATGTTGAACTGGTCGTCGACATGCGCATCACGCAGGCGCAGCAGCCTCGCAACCTCGGCGTCGAGACCGGCCTTCTTCATCAGGCGTTCGTCTCCGGATGCGAGAGCCTTTGCGAGAGCGAACTGGTTCACATTGGAACCGACGTCCTCGATCCGCCGGATAGAGCGGTCGCCCGACATGGCCATGTTGATGAAGCGTGCCTTGCGCTCAAGCATTTGCCAGTTGGTGGCATCCATCGAGCCGCTGGTGGCATATCCGTAAAGCTCGATTTCGTCATTCTGGTTCCCCTGCCGCTCGATCCGGCCCTCACGCTGCTCGATGTCGGAGGGAATCCAGGGGACATCAAGATGGTGTAGAGCCTTCAAACGCTGCTGCGCGTTGACGCCGGTGCCCATGGTCGCCGTGGACCCCAGAACGAAGCGCTTGCGCCCCTGGTTGAGGTCGTTGAACAGACGCTGCTTCGCGCTGTTCTTCTTATAGTGCTGCATGAATGCGATCTGGTCGGCGGGGACGCCCATCTCGACCAGGCGATCGCGGATCCAGACATAAGCGGAAAAACCCCGCGTTTCGAGCGCGGCCTCGGTGCCCAGATCGGAGAAGATCATCTGAACGGCGCCGGGCAGCGGATAGGGTTTCCCGGTTTCCGGATCGGTGTAGCGATGGTCGCTCGTCTCGTCCCAGATGCGATAGGCGTTCTCGATCAGGAGATTAAGCTTGTTGCCCTCTTCGTTTCCAACACCCGTATCGACGAAACGCAGGTCGATCGCGGAATGCCTGCCATCGGTGATGACAGACAGGAGGATATCATCGCCCTTTTGCGGTCGGCCAGTGCGGTTTTCGATCGCCTTGATGCGCCCGGCGAGCACCCGCTGATAGGCTTTGAAGGGTGCGCCGGACTTTGCGACAATGATCTGCCGCTTGCCGCCCTTGATGGTGGGCAGATGAACATATTGCCGCAGATCGTCCTTCAGCACCACGTCCGCGACGGAGCGGTACATCGCCATCAGGTCGGCGACGTTCACGAATTCGCAGAAGCGCGTGACCGGCTTGTAGCTGCCGCTTGGCTGGAGTTCGAGTTCGGTACGCGTATCGCCGAAATTCGCCGCCCAGGCGTCGAACTCGTGCAGGCCCTTGGCGTGGAGTTCGTCGGGCTGCATATACCGCTGCAACGTGTACATTTCGCCCAGCGTGTTGGTGATGGGCGTACCCGACGAAAGGATCAGTTCGCGGCCGGGATTGACGTCAGCGAGATATCGGCTCTTCACATAGAGGTCCCAGGCCCGCTGCGACCCTTCCGGGTCGACGCCCTTTAGCTCGCCGAGATTGGTCGCGAAGGTCAGCTTGCGGAACTGCTGGGCTTCGTCGACGAGAATCTGGTCGATACCGATCTCGCCGATATGCACGAGGTCGTCCTTGCGAGCCTGGAGACTTTCGAGCCTCCGCTTGAGCCCTTCCTTCAGCCGTTCCACCCGCTTGCGGGAAACACGATCGTCGCTGTCGATGCCCGTGATCAGCACCTCATAGCTGGCAAGCTGATCTTCGATGAGCTGTTTTTCGAACGCCTGCGGCGTTGGAATGAACTTGAAGGCATCATGCGTGATGATGATCGCGTCCCAGTTACCGGTCGTCGCGCGCGCCAGGAACCGTTGGCGCTTTTCCTTCACGAAGTTCGTATCGTCGGCGACAAGAATCCGTGCCGTGGGATAGAGCATCAGGAATTCGCGCGCGATCTGTGCCAGGCAATGGTTGGGCACAGCGACCATTGGCTTGGTGGCAAGGCCGAGCCGGCGCTGCTCCATCACGGCGGCGCACAGGCTGAAGGTCTTGCCCGCACCGACACTATGGGCGACATAGGTCGAGCCGGCAGCGATGATCCGCCAGACGACGCGCTTCTGGTGATCGCGCATCCTGATCGCGGTGGACGCGCCGGGCAGCTTCAAATGCTGGCCGTTGAAGCTTCGGGGTACGAGGTTGTTATAGGCATCATTGTAGATGCGGACGAGCCGATCGGCGCGCTCGCTTTCCTGCCAGACCCAGGTCTCGAAGGTCGACTTGATGCCTGCGAGCTTCTCTTTCGCCGCTTCGGTGTCCGTGGTGTTGAGTTCGCGGCGCTCCGAACCATTCTCATCCCGATAGGTGTCGTAGATCTTGGGAACATGGGAGTTGAGCGCGTCTTCGAGCAGGTCCGCGGCGCCGCGGCGCGCAGTGCCTCAGGTCGAGGAGGAGCTGACATGACCGATGAACGGGATCTTGTCGACCGTCCAGCTCGCAAGCTCCACGGTGTGATGTATGCGGGTCTCGACCTCCATGATTTCCAAGATGAACGCTTCAATGACATCCACCGGAATCCATGGGGCACCAAGACGCGCCGTGATCTCGCTGGGTTTGAGATCGGCCGGCTGGACGGCCTCGAGCGCGGACGTGACGCCAACGAACCGCGGATCGGTTTCGGCTTTCTCGCGCGCGAGGCTGAGCTTGGTTCGCACAGGGCCAGAAAGGACCTCATCGGCCGTGACCCAATTGTCGAAATGCGGCGTGCTGCGGACCGGATCGAGATAGACGTCATCGGCAAGGTCGGCGAGCGCCTCGGCCTCGGTAGCCCCGAGCAGGCCGGCGATCAGCGGGACATCGACGCGGCCGCGGTCGTGAAGCGATAGCGCAAGGGCATCCTGGGCCGAGTGGATTTCGTGGGCAACCGGCGGCTTGACGACGCGTTCGGTGAAGATCGCGCCCGGCGTGCCGGCGTCGTTCGCCTCGTCATAATTTTCGATCGAAGCGACCAACCAGACGTCGGGATCATCAAGGAAGGGCTGGAGGTTGGGGCGCCGCTGATATTCCTTCTCGGCGCCGGTGTCCGTATCCTTGCGGATGCTCGTGACGGCGTGGTTGATCGGCCCATGCTTCCGGGTGAACTTCCTGTAGTGGGTGAGGAGTTTCTCCTGAAGGTCGGCATAGGGCCGGTCGTTAAGCTGGGCGCGCAGGATGGCGCGGACCGTGTCACGAATGGGTATGAGGCCCATGATGATGTTGGCATGCTTGGGAAACAGGCCGATACCGCCGCGTCCGGTCTTCACGCCGACGCGGGTCGGAATGCCATCCACGATCTGGTACAGCGTGCCGCCTGAGTTGAGGTAGCTGCCTTCCTTGAAGTCAGCCTCGTCTGCTGCCGTGCCGATTTCAATGTCGAGGGTGACATCGAGCGTGTCGCGCAGCGAGGTGGTGCGAGGCGTGGCTGTATAGGCGCCTGCATGCCGTAATGCGACCGCCGACAAGGTGGTTGTGAGCGCGGTCGCGACATCGACGTCAGGTGCGGCGGTGCAAACATAGTCCATGCCGAACTGACCGTTTCGCCATTCGTGCGCACCCAGGACGTGATCAGGATTGTCGAGGAAATAGCGGTTGATCCGGAGCGGTCCGAACCCCTCATCGCTGTCGGGGAGATCGGCCAGCCCGATCCAGTCTCTCCCGGCCCGGGCAGCGCCGGCCGCGCGTTTCTGGAAGAGCAGGATATCAACGACGACATCGGTGCCGACCTCTTGCCGCATCGCCTTGGCTGGAAGACGGACAGCTCCGAGGAAATCCGCGATGCCGTCAATATGGAGACGCGCCTTGGGATCGCTCTTGTCCAGCGAGTATCGCGACGTCACGAAAAGCGCGATGCCGCCCGGCCGAAGATGCTCGAGCGATTTCGCGATGAAGAAGTCGTGAAGTGACAGGCCGAGCCTGCCGAGAGGGGTCTTGTTCTGGATGGTGAGGTTGGAGAAAGGCGGGTTACCGATCGCGAGGTCGAAATCGCCCGGCAGTGACGCCTTGTCGAAGTCGATGCAGCGGATGATCTGGCCCGGATAAAGTGCGCTCGCGACGCGGGCGGTGACAGGATCGTTCTCGATGCCGACGAAGACGGTGTCTGGCGAGAGATGGTCTGGGCGAAGTCCCATGAAGAGGCCGCTACCGCACCCCGGCTCAAGTATCTGTCCCCCGGTAAAGCCGAGAATATGGGCGGCTTCCCACATGGCGCGGACGATATATTCGGGCGTGTAATGGGCATATTGCGTCGCGCGCTTGAGCGACTGGAGTTCATGATCGGTCGTTGCAGCGACCAGGCTTGCCCCGAGATCCTCCCAGCCGGGGCGGAATTCATCCGATCGGCGGGCAAAGATGTTGTTCGCAAGCTCGGAAGCGCCAAAGCCGACAAATCGTGCGATGATCGCCTGCTCAGCAGCTGTTGCCGGCCTTTGTTCGCGATCCAGAAGATTGAGTAGCTTGATGACCTCGACATTGTCATGTCCACGCTCTTTCCAGGATGGTGCGAGGTTCCGCCCCGCGGAGAGAGAAAAATCCACCATCGCCGCGGGCGACGGGCCGACATCGCGGCGTAGCGCCGCCAATCCTGGGGACATGGTTTCCCGAGTGACGCGAGCGGTAGGGTCGACGACAGAGGCGACGATCTGATCGAAGTCGAGGCTCAACTGGAGAGCCAGCGCGGATGCACTGTTTCGCATGGGGAGCTTCCTTTTCTGGGTGTTTTCGAAGGGCGCCGCGCGGCATCCGGGTTCATGGCGGACACCGGGCGGCGATGTGGTCGGATGGACAATGGATGGATTTGCGTGCCTGGATTCCGGCACAGGAGGCGAAGAGCGGGGTCTGCCCGCTATCGGCGGTCGTGATCCACCGGCAGGGTCACGATTCCGCGGTCCGTGGTCCTGGCCCCGCTTCGGTTTTGCAGGATCAGCGGCTGGCGAGAAGCACGTCCAGGGCGCGGGCAAACAGTTCGTCACCGGCATCGTTGATGACGACAGCGTCGGGATTGGTGGCGCGCACCGCGCGCGCGACGACCGTGAGGGGCCGCTTTCGAAGCGGATATTGCAGGATCTGGTCATTCTCGATCGTGACCAGATTGGTGCGCAGCAGCCGCTTCAACCGGCGGCCTTCGACGGCACGCAAAAGAAGATCGCTGACCTCGATTTCGAGATCATGCTCGAGGGCAATGTCGTCCAGGCGGCAGGGTGGCCGATTAGCCTTGAGCCAGGCGTTGACTTCAGATTCGGTCCGTCGGCCAACCTGATGATAGAAGTCCGCCCCGCCCGTTCCCTGGTTGCGGGCATGAAAGGCCAACTCGCCGTCTATCCAGATCTCGGCGGAATAAGCGGCGGTTTCCTGCGATAGCGCGGCACTGTAGGAGATGCGCCGGAGTTCGATTTCCATGGGGAAGCTCCTGTCTGCTCCATCAAACGGAGCCCCTTCCCCCACCCCCCTTTCCTCCACCCAGTCAGCGCGGAGGGTCCTGTTCGCCGTGGGGCCGGTATTCCGAATTCCAGGAGCAGCAATTTTCGAACTCGAGATCGTCCGCCCCGTCGACGAGAAAGCAGCTGCAGACCGCGCAATCAGGCCGGTAGCTCCGACCATCCGCCGGCGGCGCTGATCCAGACCATTCCCAGGGTGTCAGGACGCGCGGCAAACCCTTCGAGGCCCTCAGTGAAGGGATCACGAACGATCACGCTGCCGTGGTCATTGATGCGCTGTGGTGCCCGGCCGCCCAGGACGATCAAATCGCCGCGGCCGCCTGGCAAATGGATGAGGTCCCCTGCACTGACGACGGCAGCCAGTTCGCGACCGATCGTGTAGTGAAGCGTCCAGTGATTATGGGTGATGGGCGTCATACACGCTATCCTTTCGGGAATCCTGCCACCCTGGGAGTCGGAAACCGGGCTCGGTTCAAAAGCCGGGAGCCGGTTGTTGATGACGCAGGCAGCTTTTCGGCGAACGTGATGTCCGCACGTTACCCTACCCCCCCTCTCCTTCAGGATCGTGTCCCACTGCGTGGTGTAGGTTCTCCGGCGTAGCCATAGCGATCTCCGGCTAGAGCCGGGTTGATCACGCGGCCATGGGGGGCAGCGTGACGAGCGGATCATCGCCGATTTGGGCGACGCTTTCCAGTGTCATGTAGCGGGAGCGCTGGACCGCCCATTCGTCATTCTGTTCCAGCAGGATAGCGCCCACGAGGCGGGTGATGGCATCCTCGTTGGGGAAGATGCCGACCACCTCTGTGCGCCGCTTGATTTCGCCGTTGAGGCGCTCGAGCGGGTTGGTCGAGTGCAACTTCGTGCGATGCTGCGGCGGGAAGGACATGTAAGCCAGCACGTCCTGCTCGGCGTCGTCCATCAGTTTGGCCAGCTTGGGCACCGCCGGTCGAAGCTGATCAGCGACCTTGCGCCACTGGATCGTGGCGGCCTCGGCGGTTTCCTGGGCGTACGCAGTGGCGATCAGCGCGGAGACGACACGGTTCCGGCTCCGCCCGGCATGAGCGATGGCATTGCGGGCAAAATGCACGCGGCAGCGCTGCCAGGTGGCATTGAAGACGCGGGACACCGCCGCCTTGATACCCTCATGGGCGTCGGAGATGACGAGCTTCACGCCGCGCAGGCCCCGCCGCGCCAGATTGCGCAGGAAGTCGGTCCAGAAAGTCTCGGCTTCAGAAGCACCGATCGCCATGCCCAGCACCTCGCGGCGGCCATCGCTGTTGACGCCGACCGCGATGGTGACCGCCACCGAGACGATCCGCCCCGCCTGCCGGACCTTGAGGTAGGTGGCATCGACCCAGAGATAAGGCCAGTCGCCTTCGATGGGCCGATCGAGGAATGCCTTCACCCGCTGGTCGATCTCCTGGCAAAGGCGGCTGACCTGGCTCTTGGAGATGCCGCTCATGCCAAGCGCCTTGACCAGATCATCGACCGAGCGCGTCGAGATGCCCTGAATATACGCCTCCTGGATCACCGCCGTCAGCGCCTTCTCGGCCAGCCGGCGGGGTTCCAGAAAGCCGGGAAAATAGCTGCCGGTGCGCAGCTTGGGGATGCGCAGCTCGACGGTGCCCGCGCGCGTCTCCCAATCCCGATCGCGGTAGCCATTACGCTGCGCCTGCCGCTCCGCGCTCTTCTCGCCATAGGCGGCGCCGGTCAGCCCACCGACCTCCAGCTCCATCAGCCGTTGCGCGGCAAAGCCAATCATCTCGCGCAGAAAATCGCTGTCGGCACTCTTCCCCAGAAGTGCCTGAACGTCCATCATCTCCTTGGTCATCGGAATCTCCGTAGCTTTGAGTGTGGTAACCCAAATCTATCCGAGATCGCCGATGGCCACCCGCGAAACTGACCGGCCGCTACTGCGCTTAATCGATGAGCGCGCGTCCGGTCAGCTTCGCTAACCGTCGAGCTACACCATCACCGGGGACACGACCTCCTTCGGCCGCAGCGGAACAACTACTGCCGAAAGTGAAAGGTTATGACGGGTCGGAATATCCTGCTATGCGCAGGAGCCGTGTCATCGGAAGGGGCTCGTCGATCAGGCGCGCAGGTGAGCCAGTTTTCGAGCTTGAGAAAGCTTAACGCTCGGCGCGGTTGCCGCCATATTCAATGCGGCCCGCAGCTATTCCGCGGCAGCGAGATCGGAACGGCCTGGCCGGTGGCAAGGTTGATGAAGGCGCCAGCATAGCCGATGGAGCCGCGTCCGAGCAGGTCGAACAGCAGCGCGAGCGCGTGGCTCGCCATCACGCGGTTGATGAACAGCGACTGGCGCTCAAGCGCCTCGGCAACCGAACAGGATGGAGCGTCGTCATCGGCCACACTCTCGTCGGCCAGCTCCGGAAAGGCTTCGAGGACGGTCGGAAGGCGTCCGTGACGCTCATCGGCGGCTCGGGCCGGACAACCGATCAGATATTGCCCGTCGGTGGCACGATTGCCGAGGTCCATCCAGTATGCGACTGCGGCATGCGCGTTGGCCAGTTCGGCCCCAAGCGCTCGGCGGGCCGAAGCCGTGTCGACGCAACTAATGAGGATATCCGCGCCGTTAAGTCCGACCGCGCCGGGCGCGCGGCCGCGGACCGCCCTCCAGGCAAGGCCGTGGGCAAGGTTGATCCGTTCCGTCAGCGTGCGGGCCTTCGAATTTCCAAGGTCGCACCGATAGAATGGCTGGCGGCCGAGATTCGCCTCGGTGACGACATCGTCGTCGACCACGATGACGTCGAGCGATCGCGAGGAGATCGCGCGGAGCGCCGTGTCCAGCGAGGCAAGGCCCATCAGCATCTGCCCGCCATTGCCGCCGCAGCCTACAAGCATGATCCTGATCGGGCGGTTGTCGAAATCGGCGGGAAGATAGTGGCGCTCTTTTATGTCAGGCTGCATGGCTGGACTTGTAACGGTTTTGCGCCGGTCCCCTATCTCATTATGCCACCTTGGCCTCAAAGGCGAGTGGGCTGATCCCGCCCAGATATGAATGGCGCCGCCGTGAGTTGTAGAAGCCATTGATGTACTGAAAGATGGCGGCCTCTGCTTGCCGCCGGGTTGGCCAGCTCTGCCGCCAGATCATTTCCGCCTTCAGGGATTTGAAGAATGTCTCGACGGCGGAGTTGTCGTAACAATTGCCTTTGCCGCTCATGGATGGACGCAGGCCGTAGGCCTGCAGCTTCTTTTGGTAGTCATAGGAGCAATATTGGCTGCCGCGATCGGAATGAAAAATGCAGCCATGCGGCGGATTGCGCAGGCGCACCGCCATATCCAATGCCCGGATGGCCAGATCCTTCTTCATCCTATCGCTGACAGCCCAGCCAACGACACGGCGGCTGTGCAGGTCGAGGATGACGGCAAGGTAGAGCCAGCCTTCCGATGTCCAGACATAGGTGATGTCGCCAGCCCATTTGCAATTTGGCGCATCGGCGGCAAAGTCGCCATCCAACCAGTTCGCTGCGACACCCAGGCGATGGTGGCTGTCCGTCGTCACCTTGTGTTTGCGTGTGCGGACCGGCTTGATCCCGTTGATCCGCATGAGGCGGCCGACCCGACGCTCACCAACATCAAGGCCCGCCTCCTTGAGTTCCATCGTCATCCTCGGACGACCGTAGCTGCCAAGGCTCAGGCTATATTGTTCCCGAATATGGGCCAGCACCCTCATGTCTGTCCGCTCCCGATGACTTACTGGACGCGAGCGCCAGGAACGATAACCGCGCTCGCTCACCTGAAGGACACGGCACATCAGCTCCACCGGCCACCGATGCCGCCAGCTGTGCACAAAGGCGAACCTCACGGCCTTTGGCTCGCGAAGAACTGAGTCGCCTTTTTTAGGATTTCCCTCTCCTCCCGAAGCACGCGGTTCTCAAGGCGAAGCCGTTCATTCTCTCGTGCCAGATCTGCCTGCGGCGCTGCCACCAGGTCCGATGGACGATAATGCGAAACCCATTTGTTCAGCGTCGACTTGCCGACACCCAAATCTGACGCGACGCGTCCGCGCGACAACCCGCTGGTCAGCGCAATGCGCACAGCCTCCTGCTTGAACTCTTCACTATGCTTCATCATCTCGTCGGTCTCCTTGAACGAGCCTTAAACTCTCAAGTGACCGGCACAAAACCGTTACAAGTCCAGGCTGTCTCCCGAGAATGGACTGCGCGGCAGGGGCAGGAACATGCCGGCGGCGCACAGGCGCGATGCCATCATCGGACCGTCCGGCTGATCCAACCGGCCGAAGACGATCGATATCTTCGTCGAATGGGCATCGTCGGCATCGTCGGTGGCGCTGAAAAAGGCGGGTCCACGTCCATGGCTATGAATATCACAGACCATGTGCCAGTTGGGCGGGAGCGCCGGCGGACGGTAGACAAGGCGCGAGGGGGTGGCTTCGTCTATGATGGGAAAGTTCACCGTGAATTGCCTAGTCACCTCGTTCCAGAGAATGCATGCCGCAGCCTCGTTCGGAAGCTCGGCGCGGAAGAAGTCGAGGGTCTCCTCGAGATGTGCGTGGGGGATAAGACCACAGCGAAGGTCGGCCCGTTGCGTGCCGGCGCTGCCATAAGGGAGATAGGCGGCCAGCGGCGGCGTGACGGATACATCGAGCGCGAGCCATGGCCGGCGCAAGATGAGCATCACCCGGTCAGCCCCCACGGCAAGGCCTTGACCGGAGCGGGCTTCGCGCAGCGCATCGATGGCGGGCGATTGGCCGTGCGGTGGGACCGGATAGCAGGGCATGACGGCGAGCACCGCAGCCGCGGTCGGATCATCGGCGAGCATCGTCATACCCGTGCGCTTATGGCAATGAGGCTCCCCAGGGTTATCTTGGCGGCCGCCTTTCCCGCCCGTTGCTGATTCTGCGGCCGACCGGCTGAACCGAAGGGCTTGAGACGGCTGACCGGAAAGCGGGTCGCCCGGCGCGCGGCAAGGTCGTCCCATAGCCGTACAAGCCCGCCCTTTTCGGAAACGGTCAGCTCCTGTCCCGGATTGGGGTGCGTCGACCAGGAATCGAACACCGCGCTCTCATAGGCCGGGATTGATGCGGCGCTGAGTGCTTTCGGCCTCCGGATGTTCCCCCAGCAGAGGCTTCCGTTGACGAAGACGTTGAGTACTGGCGAGTACAAGACCTCGGTGGCGGCGGTGGGACGCTCGCTGGCCGGCAACGCATAGACGCCGAGGCCTGACCTGGTGGCGATGAATAGATGCGCGGGATAAGGGACCGGTAGCGTCGTTCGCGCGGACAGCGCGCGGAGGTTGGCGGGAGGAGCCGACAGCGCGAAATAGGCTGGACGCACCTGCGCCGGAATCCACCAGGCCAGCATGTCGGGATGGGCGACCAGGATATTGTCCGGCAGGATCTCGGGCACGACGGTGCGGCCGAGCACCTCGGTCCATTGTCGCAAATGCGCGCGCGATAAGGGGGTGCCCGCGGCGATCGTCGGCTGGCCTTCGTCATCATGCTCGACCGCGTGCATGCTGGCGAACGCCGGGCCATTCTCGCCCGAAGCGCCATAGGGCTTGAGGTTGCGGGGTGCTTGGTTCCTGTAGAGGAGGATGGCATTGGTCAGGACGAGACCGCCGCCGCTGGCTTCAAACTGGGTGCTATGGTCGGACATGGGAGCCTCGCGGATTGGCTGGGTCGAACTGGATGAGGTCCTGGACGGCTTTCAGGAACTGCGCGCCATGGCGCAGCGAGGCGAACCAGTCGTCAATGCGGCTTGCATCCGGCAACGGGCAGATACCGGCAATGTCCATGAAGCCCATTTCCATGCCCTGGCGCCCGACGTCATCAAGCTCGCGCGCGAACTGCTCGAAGGGAACGAGTGTCAACGGCGGTAATGTGGCGCATTCGTCGATGCCGGGGATATACTCGTAGGCGATCTCGAAATCGAAGTGCCAGGCGTTGCGTTCGGGCGTCAGGGCTCCAAGGGCCTTATACGCCTCGTGGAGGTCGGCGAGCTTACCGCGCAGAGCCGCCGGCAGCCGAGCAGATGGCGCCGCATTCGCCGCGATCATCCAGTCGGGCCGCCGCTCGTTCATCTCGGAGGGCAGCGTCAGTTCGTCGAGTTCCTCGGCATCCTCGCCATAATGGTAGATCAGGCTTTGGCGGGCAGCTTCGTCCTCGGTTTGGCCGTCCCAATAATATAGAGCGATCTCATCGAAGAGATCTTCGTAGCCGAAGACGGGAAGCGCTCGGCCAAGGGTGTGTTCGAGCGCCCTGTAGGCGGCGGCGCGCCAGGCGATGGGGGCATCGCTGGTCTCGATCCAGCCAAGATCAAGCTGCCCCATGCTTTCGCAGATGATGGCCATCGCGGGCGATCCGTCCGCCTCGCTGTGAAGGACGGCGACGCGCAGATCGACGAATTCGATGGGAGCCAGAATTTCCAGCACCGCAACGTCGAAGGTGCGTTCGATGTGCCGGCGAGCCGCCATGCGCGTATATGTTCCCGGCTCCTTTTCCCGTGAAGCGACCCAGTGGCCGATCAGTTTGTGATGCGACGCCAGCGGGGCATCGAAGACGGCGGGGATGTCAGCGGAGAGCGTGACGGCACGTCCCGCAAGGTCAGCCAAGGGGCGGAAGGCGCAGACCTGTGGGGAGCTGGAGCGGCTGGCAGGCTTCGCTTTTGCCGTCATGCGGCTCGAGCGCGATCCGTGCATGGAGGGCCTGGGCCTGGCTGGTGCAGGCAGGGTGGGTGAAGCTGGTCGTGTCGCCATCGTCGAACTCGATCCATTGGAGGAGGGTCATGCGCGGTGCGGCCGGGATGGTCGCGCTCTTCGGGCGCGGCACGGTCAGCCCTTGGTGCCGACAGCGCGGCGATATTCGGTGACGTGAGCGCCGCCCGATATGCCCGCATCGACCATCTCGGCATTGAGGATCGCCGGATAGAGGGTGGCGTGATAGGCGCGTAAGGCGTCCGGGTCGCCCGCGAGATGCGGGGGGACCGGAAGGTCGATGCCGTCATAACGATAGGCGCGAGTGAGATGATTGATCTGCATGGGGTGGCTTCCGGCTGATGGTCGTAGAGAAGGTCTGTGCGGCCTGTCAGAACAGGGTGGCGGGTTCCTCCGGCTTGGCGTTTGCCGGCGGGCTGTTCAGGTTTGGCGCCTTGACGGGGGCCGCGGACGCGGACGGCCTGGGCGTTGCTGCCGCAACTTTCGCCTTCGCCACTTCGGCAGCGGCGGTCCGTGCGGCTTCTGCGGCCAGGCGCTGGTCGGCGATCTGATCGGCGAGCGTCCTGCGTGTGGCAATCAGCTCGCCGAGTGCACCGTCCGGTCCTTTGGCGAGTTCGGCATCGATCTCGGCGGCGGGCGCGGTGAGCGATATCGGGCGGGTCTCCCCGGTATCGAGATTGTGCTTAGCGCCTTCCGCCTTGCGCGGAATGATGGTCAGGGTGACGGTGTCGTCAGGGCCGGCGACGAGATCGAGGCCGAGCGAATAACGCGCGAGCAGCGGGAGCAGGTTTGTGATCAGCATGGGCGTGATTCCTTGTCTGAGAGTCCAGGGGTGCGGATCAGGCGGCAATTTCCACGAGGGAAGCCTCGGCGTCCAAGGTGGCGCGAACCGGGGGCGGGCCATATTGGCCGTCCAGCGTCATGGCGCTTGGCAGTCGCCCTTCCCAATCGAACCCGATTGCGTTGAGCATGCTCGTGATGAGGTCGGCCTTCTTCGAGCCGAGACGCTTGGCGAACGTCTTCTGGCCCACATGCGCAATGAGGCCGCATTCCTGGGCGATGAATTTGAGCTCGTCCTTGGTGTAGCGCTCGAGAAACGCCTGATCGACCCGCCAGCTATCACGCAGGTCAACCTCGAAAACCCTTGCGAGATCGGCGACATGCCCGAAGGTGAGGACGTCCTTGGCGTATGCCGCACCGATGACGGAAAATATATTTGCTGTCTGACGGTCTGGAAGCGCGCGGATGGCCCCAATCTTCGCTTCATAGTCGAGGTCCGGGAAGGAGGCGCCGACCAACAGGCCGGCACGCGACGTCAAGGTATCGGTCTTGATCTGGGAGAGCGTTCCGGACATCGCAGCGACGAGGATCGCGGTCTGGGCGTGCGCGGCATTGCCTGCAAGCGCCCGGGCGAGCGCGGTTCGCCAGGTCGCTTCGCGCAGGTCACTGGTACGGCCGGCGATCGATTTGGCGGTGATGGTCGACTTGTGGGCGCTCGATGGGATGTTCGCGGGCTGGGCCGGGTTTGACGACGCGGGTAGGGACGCATCCGTCCTTTCGGAGGAGGGTGAGTCGTCCAGCAACCGGGCCTGAGGATCGGCCGATGAAATGGTCACGTCGATATCATCCTGCTCGCGATCGTCGGAATCTTCAGGATCGTCGACGACGGAGGGGACCGCAGCCCTTGCAGCCTTCTCGGCGCGCTCCTGCTCCTCGAAACGGATCACTTCAACGGCTTGGGTCTTCAACTCGAAGCAGCTCGCATTGGTGCAGTGCCCGTCATCGATGTGTGTCTCGAAGAGGCTTCGCTGCGCCGCGGAGTTGAACGGGCAGGTCGTGCACTCGGTCTTGTCGAAGCAGGCCGCGCCAAGATTCTGGGTGACGCGCATGAGCAGTTCGCGCGTCTTGCCGACATCGAGGCCGGACCCCAGGATCGTCTGGAGGGCCTTGTCCTGCTTGTCCCCGGGGACGGCGGCAAGCAGTTCGGCATGGCCGACCTTGATCCGGCGCTCATCGAGGGCGAGTTTGACGGCGTCGGACAGCTCGGCGAGCGCCAGGCGCCGGTCTAGTTTGCTCCGAGACCAACCGAGCCGCCGGGCGGCCTCGGCACGGTCGCCCTGGCATGCTGCGAGGTAGCGAACGGCGGCATCGGCCTGTTCGGTTTCCGAAGGGTCGTCGCGGTCGTCATTTTCAGCGATAGCGGCTTCCAGGGCTTCCAGGTCGGTCATCTCGCGAATGATGACAGGCACTTCGCCATCGGGGCCATAGGCATCAAGGCCCGCCCTGTAGCGGCGTTCGCCGGCGACGATGGCGTAGACCTCGCCCTTCGGACGAACCAGGATAGGCTGTATGATTCCACGTAAGCGGATCGAGGCCACAAGTTCGTCATGCTTTTTCCGGTCGAAATAGCGGCGCGGATTGTCCCCCTTCGTGATGCGGGAGAGCGGCAACGTGGCGCGGATCGGTTCTGCAATGGTCAAGGCTGATCTCCTCGTGAAAAATGGCATGCCGCCTTCAGAGCCGCGTGCCTTGTTGAGTCCGATGCCATTCCTCCCCCTTTCCTCTCCATGTTCACGGCGGCTTGCCGCCGGCGCTGGTTGCATGTGGTGAATTTTCCGATGCCCTGTGGGAGGTTGCACGCAGGACATCATTCCAGTCGTTCATGCCCATGGGCGGCCAGATCGTCTGGATGATCCGGTCCGGATAGTCATAGGCCGCGATGGCTTTGGCCACGGCCAGTTGCCCGGCCCGATCATTGTCAGGCAGGAGGATGAGCTGCGTCACCCCAGATGGCAGAGCGATATTGTGAAGGCGTTCGCTGCCGAGCGTCGCCCAGACGGGAATGCCGAGGAGGGACATGGCGGAGAGCGCGGTTTCGAGACCCTCCGCCAGGCCAAGAATGTCCGTCGCCGCGGCCAGCATGACTGCCCCGTGTCGAGGCCTCCCCAGCATCAGCCGCGAGTCGGCGAGATCATCGGCAATTTTTGGCGCGTTACGCGCAAAAAATGTCCGATGGACCGCCACAATTTGGCGGCGCTCGCGCACGGCAGCGATCATGGCGGGACGAAAGATCACATTTCTTCCGCTTCCCAATGGCGCGCGGGGATGGAAGCGGAGGGAGGACGGGACCTGTTCGATGCCGCGACTGGCGAGATATGCTTCGACCATGGTGCCGGCGGCAGGGACCGTGCTGCCCCACAGTTTTTGCGCGCGATCGCGGTTCCCGCTTTCGGGCCAGGTGCTGCGCGGCCGCTCGAACGATAGGTCGAGTATTCCCGTGTCGATCCGGCGAATGGCACGCAGGACATCGATCGTTTCGCAACCGGCAAAGCATTTGACGAGCAGCGCCCGCTCGCCCAGGCGGATCGACAGGCTGGGCCTGTTGTCAGCATGCGCGGGGCAGCGGCACATGCCCCCATGCGCCGTCCAGCGACCTCCCAGTCGCTCGACGAGGCGACGAGCCTCAGCCTCGATCTTGAGCATGTCGCGCATGATGGGGCCGCCCATCTCAATCTGGGCTCGCATCGCGGGCTGGCCTATGACGCGCGACCAGCCTGATGGCCCTGCGAATATGTCTGCGCACGGTCCGGCGAGATATCTGGAATCGATCAGAAATCTCGTGGACGGGCATGCCATGATGCACCCGAAGAGCGAGTATCGCCGCAGTCAGCGGAGGCATGGCGTCAACCGCCGACTTCAGCGCGGGGTCAATAGGCCGTCCTAAACCGGTTTCATCCTGCACCCCCCGGTACATTGGGTCGCTCGTGGCAGGCGGAAGGTCTTCGGAATCGTGGGCGCAGACGCGGCCAGGGGCATCCGTCGGTACGGACCTCGCCCGGCTTTGATCATGCCAATTTGGACCCTCGGCGGCCGCAAGATAGACCCTGATCGCCCGTGCCACCGCAACGTCGCCACCTGAGTCGCGATACCAGGGTCGGACGGAGAGCAGGCCACGCAATGCCTGAAAAGCCAGCCGCCATGTCATGGGAATCTCCGAGTTGAAGGAACGAGTGCGACCCAATGGCCGCATCATTCCCCTCCCCCTCTCCTCCCCATGGCTGGGCGGTATTCAGATTCTAAAAGGCATGTCGGCCATCGGACTTGTGTGGCCCACACCATGGCGGAAGAATTTGACAGGCCCGCTCTCCGCCCATTGTCCGTTGCTTTTGTGTTTCAATTTCATGACACTCCAGCCATGCAAGACCGACCGCGCATGGATGCCCGGGGCAAATTCGAGACGGTCAAGATTTGGAGGTAGTGACGAACATGCCGCTCGACCCTGACGCGATCGATTGGGAACCTCATCGAGAGCAACTCGAACGCCTTAACGGCCTTGAGCGCGAAGTGCTCAAAAGGTCCGGGTATGGATTTAGCGCGAAGCTAATAGCAAAGAAGGTCGGCACTAGCCAAAACATGGTCACCAAGGCGATCTTCACAGGACGCACGCGCCTGGGCGGCCAATTTTCCAAAGCTGAAGCGGGACGCATTGTGATTGCCTGGGAAGCCGCCATGGAGGCGGCCAGGAAAGCGGCCAAAGAAGGGGTACATTCTTTATACCCCCAAAAATTATACCTTCCGCAACCCGATGATTTCGGACCAGATGAACCCGCTGATGTTCAAGCGGATGCACAGATCCCCCAGACAGAACCACCGGCGTTGGAACAGGATGCTTTATCCAGCTTTCTCCGCCGTCTGGCCCATCGGGACATTCTGACGCTCCGCAAAAGCGGGAGGCAAGACAATGACCTGAAGCTACTAATGACCCTGGCCGTAATTGCGGCCGTTGCCGTCCTCGCTCTTGTCATGGCAGGGTCGGCCGCCTCGCTGCTTTCGGCGCTCAATAGCGCATACACATAAGGCAGCATTTCCACAGCATCGACACAAGAACCCGCTCCCCACGGAAGCGGGAAGGAGAAATCATGCGCTCACAACGTCAAACCATCGCCAAATCCGTCGCCGGAAAACTCTTTGCCGCTGAAGAGGCCATCGACATCGCGGCTGCCAGGATTGCCGAACTCAATGCCGCCCTGCCGATTGCCAGGCTGGATGCCCGCTTTGCGGCGGCCATCGGCCAGGATGCCCTCGTCAGTTCGGCCTCGGCTGTCATGTTGATCGCCCAGACGCGGCAGGAGATCATCGCGACCCATGCCAATCTCAAACAGACCAACGACGATGTTGGGCTTGTAGAGGTCAGCTATGGCGATCTGTTCAAGGCAGAGCACAGGCAGCAGTCGGCGGATGGTCGGCATCTTCGGGCGGCATGATCCATGCTTCCAGGCAGCTGTTGACGGATTGAAGCCATTCTGTGCTTTTCAGATTGTTATGACACGACAATTTGACTTTCTGCTGCTGCTGATCCTGAGCTGCCTCTATGGGGCCATGAAGGGCGGCCGACCCGAAAGGATCGGGGCGGCCACCCTCTTCGGCGGCGCCTGCCTGTCCGTGATCGTCGTTGATCCGTTTGGCGGCCGGTTCCGTCACATTGAGCCGGGTCTGCTTTTGACGGACTTTGCAATGCTGGGCATTTTTCTATGGCTTTCAGTCCGAAGCACGAGATTTTGGCCGCTCGCGATCGCGGGACTGCTGCTCGCGGAAGTGATCGTTCATGCCGTCCGGGGAGCGATGCCGAACATCGTCCCCAAGGCCTATATCGATGCGGTCGGCTTCTGGAGCTGGTTCGCGCAAATATTTTTGGCGGTGGGAACATGGCGGCACGGAAAACGCATGAGACAGCGGAGTGTCGACAAACCCTGGAAGAGCTGATCCGCCTTACCTGCCCAGGTCGCGCGAATGAACTGTCCAATCGGCTGGTGGATCGCTTCGGTTCGCTGCCCGACGCAGTGGCAGCGCGCACGGCGGACAGGACCGCGATCCTGGATGGCGCGCCAGAGGTGGAACGGACCATTCAATGCCTGCGAAAGGCTATGAACCATATCCTGCGCGGTCGAATCCAGCAGCGGCGCGTCATGTCGAATGAGCGGGCGCTTCTTGATTACCTCCGCCAGGCGATGGCGTTCGAGCCGATCGAACAATTTCGGGTAATATTTCTGAACGCAGCCAACGAGATGCTGGCGGACGAGATACTGGGGATTGGAACCGTGTCCCGGGTCCATCTCTATCCGCGAGAGGTTATGAAGCGCTGCCTCGAAATTGGCGCCACGGCCATCATCCTGGTCCACAATCACCCAGCCGGAACCGCTGAGCCTTCACGGGCCGACCGGAATTTAACGCAACGGATGATGGCCGCCGCGCAACCGCTCGCCGTCACAGTCCATGACCATCTGGTGATCTGCCGAGATGGATATGTGAGTTTTCGAAAAGCTGGTCTGATGTAGGTCCCGGCGTCCTGGCTGGGTATCGCCCAGCCCCACGCGGCACCATCGGTACGCATCGGCCATTCGTCATGAAATGGGAAATCAGCTTCCACGGGAAGGGAGTGCGCAAATGACGCAGATGATGCCAATAAACCGCAGGACGGCGATGTGCCGCAGGCTTATCGATATGCGCAACGCGGTCGGCGACGCGCTCGGTTATGAATTTTGTCCCAGCCCGATCTGGGACATGCTCATCGATCTGTATCTCGCGCGGCACGAAAATCGAGGGGTCTATCTTTGGTCCCTGTATATGGTTGCGCATGTTTCACCGTCGACGGCGCAACGCAGGGTTGTGGAAATGGAACAACAGGGCCTGCTGATGCGGGAGTTATCCGACCGCGATCGCCGCTGCATCGGGGTCGAAATGACGGAACGCGGCGTTGAAAAGGTAAATAGCCTGCTCGATCGGCTGATCGGCATCTGTCAGGCCTCGCCTTTATGATATGCATCGTAGCCCACAGCCGGAATCTCGTCGCCAAGTTGCTTCCAGTCTCCGGGGAGCCTCAGGAGGTGATAAATCGGACGAACGGCCCGCGACGGTCAATCCTGAATTACCTCAGGATCGGCTATTGCCCCTCCAGCCTCCCCGAAGCATAGCGAATGCGATGGACGAAGAACTAATGAAAATTGTGCTGACGGTGTTGCAGCGGTCGCCCGAATGGATCCGACACGATCTTGGCGCAAAGGACAGCAGTCTGCGCGCGCGAGCTGAGGAGGTTTTGGCAGCGATGGTGGAAGCTGCGATCCGAGAACGCGGGTTCGCCGTATAGTCGGCCGGGTTGCCGACGATAGAGCTGCAATCCCCATAGTGGGTCACATGGGCCGGGCAATCATGGCCGCTCATCGCGGCAAACCCGGAATAACAGGCGCACGTGGAGCAGGCCCGTAACCGCGGGTTTAATATATCCCTATTTTACTAAGTCTGACTACCGAATTACTAAGTCTGACTACCGAAAATGAATGATTTTCAAACTGGACTTCAGTTTGAAAATATTCCAAAATGCTAAGCATGGCTTACCCTTCTGACAGAAAGCTAAACCGCATACAGCAGCTTCCCGAAAGCGTGCTGGTCGATGCCGCGTGGCTTGAACGCCACGGCTATTCGTCCTCGCTGCGTAGCCAATATGTTAAACGGGGCTGGCTGCATCAACCCGCGCCGCGCGTGTATCGCCGAGCTTCCGGCCAACTCAGCTGGCAGCAGGCGGTCACATCCCTCCAATCGTTCATGGAATACCCATTGACTGTTGGCGGTCGCACCGCGCTCGAAGAGCAGGGCTACGCCCATTATCTGGGTGAACGGCGCGAAGTGCATCTCTACGGTCCGCACAAGGCTCCGGGCTGGCTTGAGGCATTGCCACTCGACATCACGTTTCGCTGGCATAATAGCCGACGCCTTTTCCCGGATAGTCCCGAACTGGCACCGGCCTCAGCGCCCGCCGAAAACACGGGTTCGCTGCTGCCGGGCGGCTTCATGGCGACCGCTGGCACCATGCAATGGCCGCTGCGCCTGTCTTCGCGTGAGCGCGCCATACTCGAATTGCTCGATGAATTACCCACCCACGAAAGCTTCCATCAGGTCGATATGCTGATGGAGGGGCTCACCAACCTTAGCCCCCGCCACCTGCAGCCGCTTCTCGAAAGCTGCCAGAGCGTCAAGGTAAAGCGCCTGTTCTTTTTCTTCGCCGACCGTCACCGCCATGCGTGGCTGAATGGCCTCAACAAGGAGGCCGTCGATTTCGGTTCCGGCAAACGCTTGCTGGTCAAGGGCGGCAAGCTTGATCCGACCTATCTCATCACCGTTCCGGGAGACCTTGATGGCCTATCTTGACCAATATCGCGATCAGGTCGCCCTGCTCGTACGCGCGATCCCGTTCGTTGCGACTGAAAATGACTTTGCGCTCAAGGGCGGCACGGCGATCAACCTGTTCGTAAAAGACTTGCCTCGCCTCTCAGTGGATATCGACCTTGCATATCTCCCGATAGCCGACCGGACCACGTCGCTTGCGGCGATCGACACGGCCATGGCACGCATTGCCGATCGCATCGAAAAGGGCATCCGAGGCGCTCACGTGACACCGAGCCGACTGCGCGCAGAAAATGTGATCACCAAACTGGTCGTCCGGCTGGACAACGCACAGATCAAGATCGAGGTGACACCCGTCCTGCGCGGTACGGTCTATGACCCCACCGAAACCTCCGTCACCTCTCCCGTCGAGGATGCCTTCGGCTTTGCGCGCATGCAAGTCGTCTCCCTCGCCGATCTCTAGGCAGGAAAACTCGTCGCGGCGCTGGATCGCCAACACCCCCGTGACCTATTCGATGTACGCGAACTACTCGCGGGCGGTGGCGTCGACGATGCGCTACGCCGCGCATTCATCGTCTACGCCATCAGCCATGACCGCCCCCTGTCGGAAATCCTCGCCCCCACCCGGAAACCGCTCGAGGAGGAATTCGCGCGCGGCTTCGATGGTATGACACGCGAACCGATAGCGCTCGACGCCCTCATCGAGGCGCGCGAGGCGATGATCGGCACGATGATCGCGGCCATGCCAGATGAGCACCGGCATTTCCTGATCGGCTTCAAACAGGGGGAACCGGATTGGTCGTTATTGGACGTGCCCAACGCATCGACTCTGCCCGCAGTGAAGTGGAAAATGCACAATCTCGACAAACTCTCCCCCGAACGGCGCAACGCCCTCGTAGAGAGGCTGCGAAGCGTACTGTTTCCCGAGTGAATGCCGTCCACGGCATGTCGAAGAACGGAGGAATGGGCGCCGGACGCAGTTCCATCGAGCCCACCCTTCAAGCTTGTTTGAGCTCGTTTCGTTCGCCACGATGTGCCACCATTTCACGAACGTAAAATGTTCTCGGTCTTTGATTGGCGAGTCGTGCGCATGACACCGGAAAATCGTCAGACAGTACCTATTCTGCTGAGCGATCTCATCGACGCGCTCGAATTTGTCAGCACTTCGCCATTAGACGAACATCACGCCTATATTTGCAGGCAAGCGGGCCGCATCCTCTTTCTGGCCGACAGTGTCGACATGGACGATGCTGCGGAGTTGCCTGACGATCCGGAGGCCGCAGGCTATATCCTGGTGCCCCATCGACGCGATCTCGACCTTGGGAAAAAGCTGGCGCTCGCATTCGCCGTCGAGGAAATGCCAGAAGCACAGATGGACGTACGGGATATTTTCAGCCGGAAAGGCGCCTACAGGCGCTTCAAATAT
Source organism: Sphingobium sp. RSMS (assembly GCF_005406185.4). Lineage (NCBI taxonomy): Bacteria > Pseudomonadati > Pseudomonadota > Alphaproteobacteria > Sphingomonadales > Sphingobiaceae > Sphingobium > Sphingobium sp. RSMS. The sequence goes on from NZ_CM191258.1 coordinate 886,568, forward strand.
CTGCTCCAGGCGAAGGGAGCACTTGAAAGATGGTATGCCTATGAGGAGCGCGCGATCGAGGCAGCTATGTGCCGATGGTGCGACGATGTTGGCTTGACCTGGACCCGCGACACCCATCCAGATAAGACAGGCCGGAGTTGAGCGGAGGATGATGCCGCGCACATCATGCGACGAATGTCATATCCACGCGCGAAGCCGCCCAGTCGGCTAGTGTCGGAAGAGGGTCATCATCACGCATCCTGGCAGCCCTCCTACGGCAAACATGTCGTGACCGCCATGGAAATCGTGGCTCGCGGCTCTCAAATTCGGATTTGGTGACCAGATACGGATGAACTGTTAGCTCAACTTGGCCCGAAAATAATCGACAAAGGCGAAAGTCTCGTCTTGGGATGCGTGGATTACCGCTGAGATGATTTAAGATCGATCATGGCGATGATGAGAGCAACCGCGGAGCCGATATCCTCCTTTTGTTCCATATCGCCATACGATCTGAAACGGGATGAAATCCCATCCTGGTTATTCGATTGTCTCAATTGGCAATCTGATCTTAGGGCACAACCAAATCGCAATATTTACATTTGATCTTGGTGCGCGCAAATAGCACCAACATTCCTCTCTCCATGGGTTCGCAGAATGGCCGACGAAAATCAGACCGATCTCACCGCACTCACCGTCCAGCTCCTAAGTGCTTTTGTTTCCAACAACACTGTCGCGAGCGACAGCCTGGCGGATCTGATCAAGTCGACCCGCACCGCGCTTACGGAATCGTCGGCGCCTCCCGTCGAGGAACCGACAGCTCCGACTTTCACGCCCGCAGTGTCCGTGCGCAAGAGTCTGTCCTCGCCCGATCACATCATTAGTCTGATCGATGGCAAGCCCTACAAGACTTTGAAGCGCCATCTCGCGGTGAACGACCTCACCCCTGAGCAGTATCGCGCGCGCTACAATCTGCCCAAGAATTATCCGCTGGTGGCACCGAGCTATTCGGATTCTCGCCGCGCCGTGGCGGAAAAGATCGGCCTGGGCAAGAAGCCCGCCGTCGCTTCGATTGCCGCCAAGTCAGCTGAGGCTGCCGCTGCCCCGGTCGCAGCGCCGAAGGCCAAAGCCGCGGTGACGCCGAAGGCACCAAAGAAGGCGGCCGCTGCTTCCGCGCAAAAGGCTGCGGAGGCCAAGGCTGCACCCGCCGCGAAAGCTACGCCCGCTGCTGCGGCTGAAGCGCCGAAAGCAGCCCTTACCAAGCCCGCAGTTGCTCCGGCGAAGAAGGATGCCAAAGCAAAGGACGTCGCCGCTCCCAAGGCGGCGTCGGTAATTTCGAACGGTGCCACGACCGCCAGTGCTGCACCTGCTGTGGCAAAGAAGGAACCGCGCAAGCGTTTGTCGATCGCGGGTCCCAAGGCCGACGCCAAGGTCGAGACCGCTCCCGCACCGGCGCCTGCAAAGGCCAAGCCCGTAGCGAAGAAGGCGGACGTTGCTCCGAAGGCAAAATCGACCTCCAAGCCCAAGTCGGTGAAGGCGGCGACCGAAGCAGCGCCCTCGGATGTCAGCGCCGATGGCAAGACGCCTGAAGTGGCAAACGCAAAATCCTAAGATATGAGGGGAGCGGAGGTTCGGCTCCCGCTCCCCAAATGCTTAGGCGGTCAGGTCTTGCGAAAGGAAACGCTCCGGCAGACGTTGAAGGCCACGATGACCGTTGGGTTGCCGACCCATCAGCATTGGTCGGCGACTGCGCGCTTACCGGTACTTTGCAGCCGCTGCCATAACGAGGAGGTCGCCCGGCGGAGCGGGCTGACCTTCACCCATATCGCCTTCCAGCCAATGGAATTGGCCGATGCGAACGGGGCCAGGCATCGGTTCCATTTTGTGCTGCGGCTCCTTGGCATGATGCTGTCGAGGTCAAAGGCGGAAGACGGGAAGGCTACGAATTCCAGGTGCATGGCGCCGCGGACGCCGATCTCTTTGATCTCATGACGCGCCTGCTCGAACAAATGCGGCATGATCTTGCCACGACCTACCTGGCCGAAGGCGAGTTGGGGTTGGCCTTCCGGAACAACCGTCCGAGGCCAACTCACCTGCGACCCCGAATCCGCCGATTACATGCCGCTGCTGGTCATCAATGGGCGGGAGGTGAGTTGGGACCAATTTGGTCGCATTCTCATGACCTTAGAAGGATGGCGGGTCCATCTTCAGATCCAGGATCCAAGCGAGGAAGTCTGAAAGCATCGACCCGTCCATAGCCGATCATCCTGATCGACTAATCTAATGGGTACAGGACAAAGCCTTCGACCTCTCCGCCGTGCCCCGCTCACGCCCATAGTGTCGACAAGGGAACTGCCGCCAGCCTATCGCCAAAGGGCACGATCTCGCCGCTATCATACAGCACCACGCCATAGGCAAAACGGTCACCGCAAGCCTCCGCCAGGGTGCGCAACCCGCCAAAGTCGCTCGATCTCACCGTCGCGGACGCCTTGATCTCGATGCCCACGATCATGCCGTCATCGCGCTCCAGCACGATATCCACTTCGCGCATTTGCGCGTCACGGAAATGATAGGGGGTCAACCGCTGATCGCTGGCGGTCATCAGCTTCAAAACTTCGGAAAACACAAAACTCTCAAGCAGAGCCCCAAAGAGCCCACGGTCAGCTTTCACGCGGTCGAAGCTGAGGCCTCGCACGGCAGCGAGCAGCCCCGAATCCAGGAAATGCATTTTGGGCGTCTTGGCAATGCGCTTGAGGGTGTTGATGAACCAGGGTTGCAAGGTTGAGACAAGGAAGACCTGCTCCAGCAGTCCGACATAGCGCTGGCCAGTCTTATGGCTAACGTCGATGGCGGCACCGAATTGAGAATAGTTGACCAACTGACCCGAATGCTCCGCCAGCAGCCGCACGAATTTCGGCAAATCCGTCAGCTTCTCAATATCGGCAATATCCCTCAAATCGCGGGTGAGCACTGACGTCAGATAGGAGTGCGCCCAATCCTGGCGGCGGCGCTCACTTGGCCGACTGATCGCCTCGGGGAAACCGCCAAGCAGCGTGAGGCGGAGAAGATCGTCCCCGACGATCGCGTCACGATCGCCGTGCAGGTTGCCCGCGAAGATGCGGTCCAGGAATGTAGGTGATTTGCCCTCGATCTCAGCACGCGCCAGAGGCAACATACGGATTGTTTCCATCCGTCCGGCAAGGCTGTCGGCGACGCGCGGCAGGGTCAGTATATTGGCGGAGCCCGTCAGCAGAAAGCGACCGGGTCGATAATCCTCGTCCACGCTCTTCTTGATCGCCAGAAGCAGGTCGGGTGCGCGCTGAATCTCGTCGATGATCGCCCGGTCCAAACCTCGAATGAAGCCGGTGGGATCGGCCTGCGCCGCTTCAAGAACCGTGTGATCATCAAGGGTGAAATATGTCCGGGTCGCATCCCCCATTTTGCGGACGAGCGTGGTCTTGCCCGCCCGCCGTGGCCCCACAATCAGAACCACCGGCGTGTCTTCCAGGGCTTCTGCTGCCCGGCTTTCTGCAAATCGCTCGTACATGCCCATTCCGATCTTAGATGATTGGAATTAGCGATCATGATAATTGGAAGTCAATAGGAAGAAAATTGGAATGGAACGAGTGGGTACATGGAAGAGCAATCCATCCTTCGGGATGGAAAACCGCGCTCAGAGGGCATGATCGGCGTGAGCGCGCGGGTTGATCGCCATCAGGGCTGGTGCGCCGTAGCAGACCGGGCCGAGAATGGTGTATAATACACCACCCGACAAATTCGAGCTTGCTTCAAGGCGTTAAACGCGCAAACTAGGCCCGCTTCCGAGAAAAGAACGGAAGTGGGGCGTGGAAACCCCTCTGGATTGCTCGGTCACAGTTTCTGGGGCCGGGTGGCATGCGCGCATGTCCAGCCGGCAACGGTAAAGGCGCTTGCGCCTGTTCCAGACAGGTTTCCAACATCCGGCTTAGGCCGTCGCCCCGAGTGGACATAGGTGCGACGAATGAGCCAAGGCCAATCACAATCGGCACGGAGCCGGTCTAATCCGGGACTATTTCCCTTTCACGATGAACGCTGGCACCTATTCCAGTTGCGCAGCGCGTGTCCAAGGAGAATGCCATTATGAGCATCTCTCCTCAACGGCGCGTCTCACCCGATGACGATGATGCCGACAGTGCAGCGCCTACAATCCAAGGCTTTGCAAACCTGTACCTGCGGGAAAAGCCGCGCCTCCTGCGCTACTTTCTGCAAAAGCTGGGCAATCGCGCCGATGCCGATGAGATGACCCAGGAAGTGATGACCCGATTCCTGGGAGCCACTCCCGCCGTCGCGGTGGCGACGCCTCGCGCCTATATCACCCGCATCGCCACGAACATGCTGCGGGATCGAGCGGAACGCGGCTCAACGCGCCTGTCGCAACTCTCGGTGCCTCTGGACGAGGGATTGCATAAATCCAATGGCATGGATCCGCACCGCGAGGTCGAAGCGCGACAGGAGGTCCAGCGCTGGCGAGCCATTTTGCAGCAACTGCCGCCGCGCACATTGGACATCTTTCTTCTCAATCGTGTCGAGGGCTATAGCTATCGGGAGATAGCGACTGACCTGAGGCTCCCCTTGTGGATGGTGCAAAAGCATATGTTGAAGGCCATCCGGCATATCGCCGCCAATCACGGAGACGGCCATGAATAAGCTGTCCTGGTGGGATCGGCGTGCGGCCTCGAAATGGGTCATGAAAATGCTGTACGATCCCGATCGGCATCACGCCGCTGTTCAACGCTGGATGGCAGCAAAAGAAGGCCGTCAACGCCTCTATGAAACGATGCTGGTCGATGTCGGTGCCGCAGCGGGGGCTGCGGCGGTTGCGCCCATGCCTGTCGAAAGGCGCGCGGTCCCCGCGCCCAAATGGCGGCCGGCATTAGCGGCGGTAGCCGTCATGACCGTGATATCTGGCGCGCTCATCATGATGCAATTCCACGCCCCGGTCTCACCCGAAGATGCCTTCGGGGGCGGCCAGCTCGCGACGAGGATCGGCGAGGTGCGAGAGGTCCGACTGGATGACGGATCGGTCCTCACCCTCGACACCGGGACGACCATCAATGTCGATCTCTCGGCGGAGCAACGTGTCGTCAGCCTCGAACGGGGCCGGGCAAGGTTCAGGATCGTGCATGATGCCGCGCGGCCTTTCATCGTGCGCTTCGGTCAGAATGAAATCTCGTCCCCCGGTACGATCTTCGATGTCAGCTATGGCAATCGGGCCGCCGTTCATCTCCTTGAAGGGCGTGCCGACGTGAAGGTGCGCGGTTGGCGTTCCAACGCCCGCGCCGAACAGCTGTTTCATCTCCGATCTGGTGAGCAATTATCCTTCCTCGATGGACAAGCTATGCCGCCTTCTGTCATGTCCGCAAGACCTACAGATGAGCAATGGGTCAGCGGCGTGAAGAATGTAGATGATGTTCCCATCAGCGAGGTGATCGTCGAAGCCAACAGCTACAGCACGACGCAGATCGTTCTCGCCGATCCCACTCTGGGCAGCCGGGAGATATTCGGCTCGGTTCACATCCGCGACGTTGACGCTGTGGCCAACGCAATCGCCGCGTTCCTGGAGGCAAAGGTCGATCGTTCGCATCCAGGAAAATTGATCATCACAAAATAATTCTCGATCCCGCCAGCTTCAATTTCTTGCTCCCTCGTCTTTACCCGATTGCCCTGTTCAAGAAGGGCGCGGCGAAAATGATGGGGGAAGCATCATGGGTTTCGGCAAGACTGGATTATCGATCGGCGCGGCGAGCGCCCTGGTGGCGATGTGCCCGGACAGCAGGGCGCAGGAAAGCAAGCGACGATCCTATGATATTCCTGCCCAGGACCTCAAACATGCGCTGCGCGCCCTTACGCGGACGTCCGGATATCAGCTAATCGCCGATTCAAGAGCCGTTCGGGGAAAGCAGGCCAAAGCCCTCAAGGGCGACTATACTTTGCGTGAAGCGGTCGAAGCCCTTGTCGCGGGCAGCGATCTCAGCGTGGACGTTCAAAATGGTTCGGTGTTTGTGCGGGGGCGAGGCGCACCGTCGCGCGAGCCAATAGCGGACGCGGCGGATGACAGCCACCTCGTGGTCACCGGCTCGCGGATCCGGGGAGGCGCGGTGGCCTCCAAAACAACCCGGCTGTCGCAGGATGACATACGCGATGCGGGCCTTGGCACGCTCGCTGAAGCGATCCGCACCATCCCGCAAAATTTCGGCGGCGGCCAAAATCCGGGCATCGGTCTCAATGTCCCCGAGGGCAATGGCGCCAATTATGGCAGCGGATCTTCGCTCAATCTGCGGGGTCTCGGCTCGGACGCGACCTTGACGCTGCTCAACGGGCATCGGCTGGCCTATAATGTCGCAGCGCAATCCATCGACATTTCAACCATCCCGTTCGAGGCCATCGACCGGATCGAGGTGGTCGCGGACGGCGCGTCGGCCCTTTATGGCTCGGATGCCGTTGCCGGTGTCGCGAATATCATCCTGAAGCGTGATTTCTCAGGCCTCAGGACGACCGCGCGCCTGGGTGCATCAACGGACGGCGGCAACAAGCAACAGCAATATGGCGCCATTGCGGGCAGGCAGTGGTCATCGGGCGGCCTCATGGTCGCCGGTGAGTTTGCCCGCACCACGCCAATCCTTGCCCGCCAGCGGGACTATACGCAGGTTCGCGCCAAAGGCCTCTATCTGTCCCCCTTCCTCAAGCATTACAGCCTCATGGCCAGCGCCCATCAGGACATCAGCGACAGCCTCGGTTTCGAGGTTGATGGCGTCTACAACAAGCGCAAGAGCAACAACCGCTACGCCCTCGATTCCCGTGGCGATCCGACCGTCTATGGTTCCACATCCTTCTACGACAGCCAGTCCTTCGTGGTCGCACCAAGCCTTCGATGGGATTTTGCCGACGGCTGGCAGGCTCGGGTGGCGGGCATGTTCGGCAAAGACCGTACCCGCTATGCCTTCAATGTGTTCGTCAACGGCGTCCTGGCCTCGTACCAGGCCGGCTGTTACTGCAACAAGGCCAGCTCAGCAGAAATCAATATCGACGGCACCGTCGCTCAACTGCCCGGCGGCCCCGCAAAGATTGCGGTTGGCGGCGGTTTCAGGCGCAATGATTTTCACGGCTATCGCACGGCTGGAGGAACGCAAAATGTAAAGGTCAGCCAGGACGCTTATTTCGCGTTCGGAGAAGCCAGCCTCCCCCTGATCGGTCCCGACCAGATATCCTGGTTGCATCGCCTCACCGTGAACGCGGCGCTTCGCTATGAACGCTATCAGGACGTGGATGAGGTCGTGACGCCCAAATTGGGCGTCATCCTCACGCCCGTCGAGGGTTTTGACCTGAAGGGAAGCTGGGGCAAATCCTTCCGCGCCCCTACCCTCTTCCAGCAATATAATCAGACCACTGGGACGGTGTTCCCCACCTCCACGCTGGGCGGCACCGGCTATCCTGCCGGATCGACCGTGATCCTGCTCGCCGGCGGCAACCCTGACCTCAAGCCCGAGCGGGCAACGACATGGTCGACGACCCTGGACATCCATCCTTCAACGATCCCCAATGCGCGGGTAGAGATCAGCTATTTCGATGTTCGCTATAGGGACAGGATCGTCACGCCGATCCCCTTTGCCGGTCAATCGCTCAGCAACCCCATCTATGCCGATCTCGTCGATTTCAGTCCGGATGCTGCCGCCGTGCAGGCCGCCGTCGATAGCGCCGACGTGTTCCAGAGCGCCGTCGCTGGCTCGTTCGACGCGAGCAAGGTCGCGGCCATCGTTTATAATATGAACCGCAATGTCGCGCGCCAATCGATCCGCGGTGTCGACATCGCGGTCCACTATCAGTTCGACACGAACGCCCTGGGCTCCTTTTCCCTGCAAGGCGATGCGAGCTTGCTGGAGAGTTCGCAAACCCGCAGCGCGCTACAGCCGACCACGCAGCTGGCGGGAACCTTGTTCAATCCACCGAAATTCAGGGGTCGGGCCGGGATCGGCTGGCGATATGAAAACACCCACATATCCTTCTTCGCCAATCATACCGGCTCCCTCAAGGACCAGCGTGCCACGCAGCTGGCCCGGATCGGAGCGACCACCACGTTCGATGCCAGTCTGCGGCTGACGAGCGATGCGCAGGCCGGACCGCTGGGGAAGATGGATTTCATTCTGTCGGCACAAAATCTGTTCAACAAGCGGCCGCCCCTTATCCGGACCTCCAGCGTCTATGAGGCGCCCTATGATTCCACCAACTATTCGGCGATCGGCCGCTTCGTCAGCCTGAGCGTCAGCAAGCAATGGTAAGCGCCTCCCGAAGCGATCTTGCCCTGTCGTGCGCGGCATCGGTCATGGCCCTCGCCCTATGCCCGGTTGCCGTTGCATCGACCGCCCCGGCCATGCCCCCTGCCTGCAAAGACTTCCTGCAGCGCAAGCGCATGGCCGGGGATAGTCGGGATGTCAGGGTCGACGACCTGCTGCGCCTGCGCGATATCGGTTACAGCTATGTCCCCAAGGGCGCGCGGCTTTTCAGCCTGTCGCCCAATGGTCGGAAACTGGCCTTCACCATGCATCGCGCGGATCCTGCGTCCAACCGCTACTGCTTTGCCTTGATGGCGCTGGACCTAGACCGGCCGACCGAACCAGTACTGCTTGATACGGGCGACGAGGTGATGGTGGAGGCCTTCTCGATCCGTGGCATCAAGGTCGATTATGGCTCCATCAAGAATGAGGCGCCAGTCTGGTCGGCTGACGGAAGCAGCCTGCTCTATCTCAAGCAGACGGACGGTCGCGCGCAACTCTGGAAGGCTGGCCTGGATGGGGACGCGGCGCAACTGACTCATTCGCAGGTCGGCGTCGATCGCTTCAGATTGTCTCACGGCGGCCGCGCGATCATCTTTTCTGATCGCCCCGGCATTGCGGCGCAGGAACAAGCCATCGCCCAGGAAGGCGACCAGGGCTTTCTGCTCGACGATCGCATCGCGCCCTATAGTAGCAGCCGGCCCGCAGTCCGGCTCCCACAGCCCGAACGGGTCCAGCTACTGGATCTCGGCAGCCGCAACATCGCGCCTGCGTCTCCAACGGACATCGAAGAATTTGGGGCGCCCCTCAATGTCGACCCCAATGAGAATATGCTGTCGGCCAGGGCCACCGATGGCGCAATTGCATCGGTCGTCCGCACCAATCCCGCATCCTATGCCAGCCCCACCCTCGTCACAGTGGTGGATGCCAAAGGCCGCAAGTCGGTCTGTCCGACCGACGCCTGCAAGACCAGCCTTCTGTCGGGCTTCGAGGGTATATGGTGGACCGGACGGAAAGACGAAATTGCCTTTCTCCGGCGGGAGGGCTGGGGTGGAAGCAAGCTTGGCATCTATAGCTGGACGGTCAGACAGAAGCAGACGCAGAAGATTTACGAAACGGCAGATTTGCTCATGGGCTGCGAGATGGACGCAGGCGCGTTGATCTGCGCCCAAGAAGGGTCGCAGCGGCCTCGCGCCATCGTTCGGATTCCGATCCGTTCGCAGCCCCAGGAAACGCTCCTTTACGATCCGAACCCGGAATTCAGCGCCCTGCGGCTCGGCGCGGTCGAGAGGCTCGAATGGCGAAACGAGAATGGGTCCGAAAGCTTTGCCGATCTCGTCCTGCCCTATGGTCACAAGCCCGGTGACAAGCCGCTGCCGCTCGTCATCGTCCAATATATGACGCGGGGGCTTCTGCGTGGCGGAACCGGCGATGAATATCCGATCCAGCTCCTCGCCCGCGCCGGCATGGCTGTTCTGAGTTTGCAGCGCCCTCCAGCGATCACGGCCTCGGACGGCAATGACAAATCCACCGCGGAAATTCTCAAAAGCCTGTCGGATGATTGGGCGGATCGGCGCAACATCCATAGCTCGCTCATGCAGGCCCTCAGGATCATCACCGCCCGCGGCGACATCGACGCGTCCCGCATCGGCATCAGCGGCGTCAGCGACGGGGCGACCACCGCCCAGTTCGCCATGATCCACGCGCCGCGGCTTTTCCGCGCGGCCTCGATGGGGTCCTGCTGCCTCGATCCGAGCAGCATGATGATCTATGGCGGCCCCGGCCTCACCGAAGAACGCGAGAAATGGGGCTTCCCGCCCGCCCAAGGGCCGGGGTCGGGTGCGTGGCAGGCGGTATCCCTGGCCGTCAATCGATCCGATGTCATGGCGCCGTTGCTCATGAACCTTGCCGACCATGAATTTCTGATTTCGCAGGAGACCTATGCCGCCTATCGCCGCGCGGGCCGCCCGGTCGACGTCAGGATTTTCCCCAATGAGTTTCACCTCAAATGGCAGCCCGCGCATCGGCGCGCGATATACTGCCGCAATGTCGCCTGGTTTTCCTTCTGGCTTGACGTCAATGCGGCCGACATAGGGTGTGCGCCCGATGCCACCGAATTGACGCGCTGGGCTGGGATGCGCAAGGCGGCGCCAGGGTGACGCCCCTCGCATTCAACCCGCGTCCGTCCAGCTTTGCGCCCATGCCTCGACATCGACGAGCCGCATGACCTGCCAATAGCTATGGCCGCGCGTGGGAACGGAGGGATGGCATCGCGCGGCCACCGCTTCGCGGTCGATCAGTCCCTGGGAGGCCAGCCATCCGTCGCAGAGCATCTCCTGAATGATCTTCCGGTTGCGTTCGAATATCTCGACAACGAAGCTGTCGGGCGTGCCCTTGGTCCTTCGGCGCAACACGCGCTCGGGGAGCAAGGGCACAAAGGCTTCCCTGGCGATCACCCGGTCACGACCGCCGTCGATCCAGGTCCATGTCGGCAGGCGGAGACAATATTCGACCACCGGCTGGCTCAGCAAGGGCCATAGGGTCGCGTGGCCCTGCTCCCTGCCATAGCCTTCGATATGGTTACGCACCCCCAATATCCAGGCGATATGCTGGGCTTTTCCCGGCAACTCTCCCTTGGGCGTCGATGTCCAGGGATGGGTGGACCATATGTCCTCGACCTCCTGGAAGTCGGGATTGAGGAAACTGCGATCCTGGGTCCAGAGATAGTCATGCGGCCGAAACCAGGCGCGTTGGATGCCCTTGACCCAGGCGCTCCAGAGCGAGCTGTCGGTCAGCAGGGCGAGATCCCGCGCCGCTTTCCATGAAGTGCGGCCCGGGCCGTTCATCCGCAAACTATCGGCCAAGGCGCGCGCCGATTGCAGGAAGCAGAAGACATTGTCGCCGCCACCGCCGCTCGCAAAGGCGTCCGCGCCCAGTTGCGCGCCGAGAGAAAGATGGGCTGCATTGCCAGACTGGGCAAAAGCGCGCGCCAGCGGCCTTGGCAAATGGGATCCATCGCACCTGAGAAGATCGATCTTATCGATGGATTCCGGGACTTCGTGGAGTGGGACGCCCAGATGCGCTGCCACCTCCCGGGCATAGCCTCTTTCATCTCCTGACGCATCGCGCGTGACGAGGTTGAAACAGGAAAAAGGAATACCCGCTTGCGCAAGGCTCGCGGCGACGATCGAGGAATCCAGCCCGCCGGAAAGGCCCAGAAGGACGTGGCGGCTATCGCTCGACGTTTTCCGGACAGAATCGACGACAATCTTGCGCAGCATGCTGGGCGCCTCGGGCAGATCCGCGATCTGCGCTTCGCGCGATGCAAATCTCCAAGGGTTCCAGAATTCCGTGACGATCGCAGCCTCCGTGCTGACGGTCAGGACATGCCCCCCTTGCAACTCCATCACGTCCCGGAGGCAGGTCAGCGCAGGGCGTAAATTCAAATTGTGGAGATGCCGATAGACGCTCAGCGCATTGATGGACGGGCGATATCCCGCAGCAACCAGAAGCCGTACATCGGAGGCGATAATCGTCACGCCATCCATCTCGACATAATAGCAAGGAAGCTGGCCCTGCGGGCTGCGCGCTACATCGACCACTGCGCTTTTGCCGTCGTGATTGAGAACGACAAAGTCACCCCAATTATCGCGCATGATGATGTGCCAGTGCCCCCAGGGTAGCAGCGGCCGGTGTAGCGGTGCGCCACCAGATCCAGCAATTCGATCGGGTCCGTGAACTTGCCCCATCAACGCCCCCCTCTCGTCGCGCAAGGCCGAAAATGGGAGATGCCTGTCCACTGCGAGGGAGTAAGTGGGGCCGCTCTGAACGACCTCCAAACCATATCCTCTCAGCCTATCCCAAAAGCGGGGCGTGCAAAAGGCGTCGAATTGTTCGTCGGCCGCTATGACGGCAAGATAGCGTCCCCTGATCATACCGCGAGGATCGGCGTGAAGTTGATCACATGGTCGAGGCTGTCGTTCATAACCATGTCGCCATGCTGGACCCAGCAATGCGCCTGGAACGGTCTGGCCGTCACCCCGAACACGAGATCCAGCGCCATCCCCCTGGAGGCCGCCCAGCGCATCAGCGCAAGCGAACGAAGGAGACATTGGTCGTGGCGTGTTGCCATGGTGCGCATGTCTTCCAGGGCCTGGGCCATGGTGATCTCGAATGGTCTCGACCCGCATTGCGCTTTGCATTTGCGGATATCCTCAATATGCACCTGCAATGGCCGATATTGGAGCGCCCGCTTTGTCATGCAAAGCCAATAGATGGCCGCAATCTTCCGGCTGATCGGCGCGGGCACGCAATCCTCGTCAAGCAAGCTGCGGATCGGCATCACGGTCAGTTTGAAAGGCTCAACCCCGTGACTTGCTGAGGGAACCAGGAGCCGTAAAAGTCCGGGACTAAGATCTTGTTCCTTACTTGTCGAAGATCCTGATCTGATCAGAGACTTGAGCGAAGTCTCGTCGCTTTGCGACAGGCCAAGATAGCGTCCTGCGCTGAGGTCAAGAAATACGATTTTCTCTCCAGCCACGCAGAAAGTGACATTGTCTCGCAAAGCATATCCCACGGCGTGCATCCCAAAGGGTCCGGCGCGGCTTTGGCCGCGCCGGGTTGAGGGTCATTCGTCGGAAATGCCGCCGCCGAACAGCGTCTGCTGGCCGACTTGATCGCCGGTAATGGCGACGGGTCCCTTGGTTTCGATCACCACCTCACCGAGGTCGATCAGATCGTCATCGCGTTCCATATTTACCTCCATCAATAGCCGCTTGATTGCAGCTCTATAACTTTAGATGAGGGTGCCGAATGATGAGAGCATATACGCTCCCATTTTGATGACATATATGCTGGACAATGCAGGATAATTGCGATCTTCCTCATGGCAACAGCCATATTTCCGCGATTTTCTGTTATCGATCGATGAATCCGCTCTTAATCATGGCGGAAAAAATCGCGTCAACATTGAACAAACGTCGCCGATGATAGTGCCAGAGCGCCTTTCTGATCGAATGTTTGTCCCCACAGCGAACGATATTCCACAAGGACTGTATCTCGGAAAAGCAGCGCGGCAGGACCATTTCATGGATTCGAATCAGATGAAGCCTTGTCTCGATACCAATGATGGCGTGCAAATGTTCCGGATTAGGAGAGCAAGCCCCCACTCTTGTGAACAGATCGCCCGCCAGCTTTGCCAGATGATGATGTTCTCCCGACAAGCCTTGTGACCCGTCATCGGGGAAATCGCCAATCTCCGTGGACTCGTCGAGGGTGCGAATGATCATGCGCAGCAGATCGGCATGCCAGCCATAAAGGTGAGCGAGACGCTCGGATGTCAAGGCGGGAAGCGCAAATCCTCCTCCGCCCTGTATGTCGACAAGACGCTCACCCACCATGCGCAGCACTGCGTCTCGGACCGGGGAGACGCTGGTGCCGGCGTTTTCAGCGATCTGGCTGAGGACAAGACTGTTTCCTGGCCGCAATTCTCCCACCATGATTTGCCGCTTCAATTCGCGATAGACGCGATCGGCCGTGACGGCATCGGGCGACATGGTGTTCAGGCCTCCCTATCAATGCCTTCTTCCGTAAGCGGAATCGGCATTGAACGAAGAAATGGTTTCAGGCGGTAGCTGGCAATGAACTCGATGCATCCGGCCTCAAGTTCATGCATGTCCTCATCGAAAATCTGTCGTGGAAAGTGCATCTGATGCTCCAGAAACAACATTGGCAAGAGGAGATGCGATGCAGACAATCCAAGACCGTGCGCGCACCGCAAATGGTCGTCAAGCCGGGACTTGGGGCTTCCCGATTCGACTTCCCGAAGCCAGCGTTCACCCATCCCAACCTGGGCCGCCAGCTGCTTCTGCGTCATGCGCTGGTTCCGCCGCCTTTCCTCGATACGGCGACCCGAGATCTGTTTGACCTCGGCTAGAATAGCGGCGCGACTACCCGGCCGCCTGCTCTGAGTCGACATCATCAGGTTCTCCCTGAATGTTCCTCAAAGCTTCCGTGCACATTCCGACTGTTTCAAGTTTTTGTGTGAAACCTTCGGCACGTCAAATATTATCGTTCTCATATTGGGAGTAACTGGCTCGGGAATATTCCACAGCGAGGATCCCGACCCTGCTCACTTATCTGCCACAAGATCGTCCATGCGCCTATAGGCCGCCTTCAAAGTCTTGTCCTCACTCGACGCCATCAGCGCGATACAGGCTGCATAAAGGGCGTTCTTTGTTGGCCGATCGCCAAGATGATCCGATCTTTCCAGGCGATCGCTGATCTTGCCCGCGATTCGCTGCAATCGATCGGACGCCCCGACAAAATGCTCCCTTTTCCCGATCAGCCGTCGCAAATGGGGGAGTTCGAGTTCGGCAGCAATCTCCGATGCATCCGACGCTTCCGCGATCAATATGGCTACATACAGTGTCGAGCCATAGGAAATCAGGCTGTTCGCGAGTTTTGCCAGACGTGCATGGCAAACCAGGAAGAGGTCGGTGCCCTCAGGCGACAGGGACAGTTTGTACGTTCTCGATTGGCGTTCTGTCATGATGTCTCCCTCATCCGATTCGGGGTTGGTATTCATGATGATGACGTCCCGAACGGAGAATAAAGCCGATTTTTGATAAGAAAATCGGCATTTATATGCCGCTTCCGGAACATGAATGCCGCAATCGGCACGACAGTGCCCTGCACCTTGCGCGCCTTTTGAAGCTGTGGACAACTCATCTCACGGTCGATGACTGGGAAGCATGTTCCGGCAATTTGTACAGAGCTTCCGTCCACCGACCCCACCCTCAAAAAAGGCGTCCGAGAGGATTTGCCGCTTGCCTGGAGTCGCGTGATGGTCAAATCTCTGCCTGTCCTTGGCGCCTGCCTGAGCCTGGCGCTCGCCGCAAACCCGGTGGGTTCAAAACCACTCCGCTTGGGTTCGTCAGATCGACCCGACCGCCTGCGCATCATCCAGGCGAGCGACGCATTCCAGATTATTTCCCTCCCAGCTGCCGAACCGGCAATCACGCCGCCCGGCAGCGCAATGGCGGTCGGCAGCAACATCCGCATCGATGCCGATGTTGCTCGCGCTATCACGCAGGGCAGCGGAGGCCCGCAATGAGCCGCCGGTTCAGTTTCGCCCAGGCGGCCGGCGCGGCCCTGCTCCTAGGCGTCAGCATGACCGCCGCCCAAGCCCAGTCGAAGCCCGATGATGCGCAGCTACTGCAAAAGGCGGCCAATGACGCCGAGCAGAAACTCCGCCAGAGCTTCACCAACCTCCAGTTCGAGGGGTTCGAGCCGGCGCCGGTCAAAGGACCGATCTACCAGGCAAGCGCGGGCAGCCGCATGCTCTATTATGCACCGGAGAGCGAGCATATCCTGTTCGCCACAGTCTATGACCGGAACGGCGTCAATGTGACGGCGCTTGCCCAGGATGCACGGGCGCAGCGGCAGCTCGCCGCGATCGATCCCAAACAGGCACTGGCGATTGGTCCCAAGAACGCGCCTTCGGTGATCGAATTCACCGATCCCGATTGTCCTTACTGCCGTGCGCTCGATCGCTTCTGGGCTACCAAGGCGGCGGAAGGAAAGCCTGTGCGGCGGCTCGTCTATTTCGTGTCGGGTATCCATCCCGAAGCCGCAACCAAGGCGGAACATATCCTCTGCGCGCCCGACAAAGAGGCCAGCTTCAAGGCGCTCTATGCCGGCGCGAAACCGCCTGCCCTGCTGACATGCCCGGAAGGCCATGCCAAGGTTGAAGCCGACGCGGCGCTGGTGAAAAAAGTGGGTATCAGTGGCACGCCGACCCTCATCGTGGGCGGCAAGATCATCTCGGGTTTCGACCAGGCGGAGATCGAGGCGTTTCTCGACAGCGCCTATGCAGCGAAAGCGCCAACCCATGCGCAGCGTTGATCCCCTCCCCTTTTCTGGCGGCCGTCCGGCGCGCGCGGCGACCCGCGCGGCCCGGCGGAACGGAATGCCGGCGATCGCGGCCCCATGGAGCCGTCCGACACGATCATCGGCAGCCTACGAGGTCCCTCGCCGGCACACATCCCAGGCGGACGGCTCCTTCTTGCACTTGGAGTATGACATGATCAAAGCCCTTGGACGGCGCAGCCTCACCGCTGCCGAATATTCGATTACCGCTCTCCTGGCCATATTCGCGGCCATGGGGATTGCCCATGCTTTTACGGCGCCCGCCGCCGGCGACCTTGGCTACGACATTTACGACATCGTCGTGAACCAGGGCGTCAAGGGACCGCTGGGCTTTGTCGGCGGCGTCGCGGCCTTCCTGTTCGGCGTCTCGCGCCTCTTTTCCAACATCATGATCGGCATCCCGACGATCGTGGCGGCGGTCTGCCTCATCAAGGCGGATTCGATCCTCCAGACTTTTGGGCTGACCATCTGAACTGATCGGCGCGGGTCGCCACACTCTCACGCAACCCACGCCCCCGAGCCTGGAAGCCAATGGTGGCTCCCGGGAAACCCCGAGCTCAGGCCGGGGAGATGAAGCAGGAGGAGAAGGGACAATGGACGAACGCCTGCCCCAGTATCTGCATCGGCCGGTCCAGATCCTATGGTTCGGATCGGACGAGTTCATCCTGGTGGTCTCGACCATCTTCGTCGCCGTCATCGTCGGCGGGTTGATCGGATGGGCGCTCGTCCTTGCCCTTCTCCTTTTCATCCCCTGGAAGCGCAGCAAACCCCGAGGCTTCTTGGGCCATCTCGCCTGGCGCTGGGGCCTGCTTGGCTTCCGCCATTATCCAGGTCCAACCCAGACCCGCTTCTATGAGTGAGGCCCCAGCCATGTCGCTCTTCCCAAACCGAACCGGCCCGCAGGTCGATCCGCTCCTCGGCAAACCAGCGAGCTTCGGTATCCACCGCTATCTCCAGGGCTCCTCCAATCTGTTCGAGGAGAACCGCCTGCTCAAATTCGCGATTGTCGGCCTGTTCGGCATCACGGCGGTGCTGGGCGCGGTGGTCTATTCGACCGACCAGAACCGGCGAACCGTGGTCGTGCCCTTTGGCGCCGGCGGCGATCTCTATGTGACGGGGTCCAGGCCATCGACCGACTATCTGCGGACCATGACGCGCAACATCGTCGCGCTCTCGGGCACCTATTCCGCCTATTCGGCCGATCCGCAGTTCCAGGAACTGCTCTCGATCGTCCACCCGAACGCCTATAACAGCATGCGCGACAGCCTGAACGCCGTGCTGGACGAACTCTCCAAAAACCCGACTTTGTCGATCGCCACCTATATCCGTCCCGACCAGCCGGTCAGCTGGACCGACAGGGACATCATCGTTCCGGTCGAGAAGGTCCGCATCATCGGCGGCGTGATCCGCAAATTCCGGGGCACGCTGCGCATCGGCTACGGCGTCGAGAACGGCCGCTTCTGGATCACCCGCCTTTCGGAGGAGAAGTTTGATGCCGAGCTTCGGTAGAACCCTGCGCGCGTCCGCCGCCCTGCTGGCCATGATCGGATCGGCACCGGTCTTCGCCCAGTCAATCGTCGCGCTGCCCGACCAGACCAGCACGATCCGTCTCTCTAATCGCGACGTCAATCATGTGATTTGCGCGGGCGGCGAAATCGAGGATGTCAAATTCTCGGCGGAAAAGGCGATCGCGGTCGAGAAGGGCGGCGCGGACGCCTGGATCAAATTCCTGGTGAAGGAGGTCGATGACGCCGGTGCCGTCACGCGCAGCTATGTGACCGCGCCGTCGGAATTCTTCGTGTCCTGCAACGGCGCCATCTATCCGCTCTATGCCGAGCCTTCGGACATTCCCGCCCAGACCGTCACCTTGGTGACGGGCAGCGCGCAGCGCGCCAAGGCCAATGACGAATTGCTGGGACCCCTGGTCGAGGAGGAGCGCGCCGTCTCGATCACGCTCGCCATGCTCCAGGACCGCATTCCGGCGAGCTTCACCGCCGTCGCGCCCAGGGCCGAGCGGGTCTCGCTGCGATCCCTCCCCACCGCGCGGATCATCGAACGGCGCCGGGTCGAGATTGAGGGCTCCGGCCTCTCCGCATCGGAATATCGCGTCGAAGCGGATGTCGATACGGCTCTCGACGAACGCCTGTTCCTCGACCGCGCCTTTGGTGCCCGCGTCTTTGCGGTCAGTGCCGATCGTCTTTCGCTCAAAGCTGGAGAGACCGCGCGCCTCGTCATCGTGCGACGGGGAGAAAGCCAATGACCGAGAAGAAGCAAGGCAGGGGGGAGACTCCAGGAAAGCTTGGCAGCCCGATCGAAACCTTTTCCCGTCCCCCGGGGAATCAGAGCGGCGGCATAGACGGACAGCAAGAGCAGGCAAAGGATCAGATCGCCGTTCGCGGCCCAGCCCTGCTCGATCTGAAAACCCATTGGCGCGCCATGTCCGCAAGCCAGAAGCTGCGCGCCAAGCAGGTCGGCGTGGGGGCCGCGGTCGCGATCCTGGGCTATGGTCTCTACACAGCGTCCAGCAGTTCCTCGGACGACAAGCCCGATCTGCCCGCAGCCTCGAAGCTGGACATGGGCGCGGGCCTGCGCGGTGACAGCCTGGAAACCAAGCTGCGCGGTGATCTCCAGAAGGTGCTCGACGGCCAATCCCTGCTGGGTGATCGCATCACCGCGATCGAGGAAGGCAAGGTCATGCCTGGCAGCAAGATCGGCGGCACGTCCAGCGACGGTGGCGATCTGCCATCGGCCATGCCGGGCACAGCGCCGGCCTTCCCGCCGCCGCCCAGCGACGCGGAGCTGGACAGCGCGATGGGGGCGATCCCACCACCCGTGCCGCCGGTCGCCCCGGCGGCCCCGCCCGCGCCGCCCGTCGAGAAGACCGTCGGTTCGATTGGCGCTGCCACCAGCGCGATCATCCCCGTCGCGAACAAGGAGGGTGCCGGTTCCGGCAACGGAAAAAAGTCGCGGACCATCTATTTGCCGCCTGGTTTCATGAAGGCTCGGCTCCTGACCGGGATCGACGCGCTGGCCAGCCGGGACGCGACCTCGAACCCGGAACCGCTGATCGCCCGCGTACAGGCCCCCGCCGTACTGCCCAATGATGTGAAGGCCAATCTCGCCGGCTGTTTCGTCATCGGCAATGCGACCGGCAGCCTCGCCAAGGAACGGGTCGAGGTCCAGCTGGTGTCGCTCTCCTGCGTCGATTTCGACGAACGCTCGGTCGTCGATCAGCCGATCAAGGGCTTCTTCGTCGACACCGACGGCAAGAAGGGGCTTTCGGGCAAGGTCGTGACCCGCGCCGGCGCGGCGCTGGCCCGCTCCTTCATCGCCGGGACCGTGAGCGGCTTTACCAGCTCGGTTGAAAACAGCTTCGGGGACCTCTCCACCTCCGCCCTGGGTTCGGTCCGCACGCTCGATGCGACCGATGCCGCCAAAAGCGGCATTGCCGGCGGCCTTTCCAAATCCTCCGACAAGCTCACCGATTTCTATCTCGACCTCGCGCGCCAGGCTGGGCCGATCGTCGAGGTCGGCGCCGCCAAGGAGGTGGTGGTGGTCATTCAGGAGGGCGTGACCCTCGACATCAAACCCAGCGCAGGGAGCAAATTCTGATGGCCTCTCGTCTTTTGAGGGGCATTCGCCCCATGCCTGACACGCCCGTTGGTGCTGCGCGCCGGGCCGGATCGCCAGCGCTGCTCGGCCTGGCGCTGCTGCTCGCGGGCTGCTCCACCATCGGTTCGGTCATGTCGCCCTACAGCGAGAAGTTCAGCTGCAAGAATAGCGACCATGGGCAGTGCATTCATCCCGACAAGGCCTATGCCGACGCGGTCGCGGGCGTGCCGTCCCGCTCCGACCCCGCGGTCACGCATGACAAGGCTCTTCTCCGCGTGGGAGACGGTGCCGGGGCAAGAAGTCCTACCAGGCAGGGCAAGACGGCACCATCCCCTTATTTCGGCTATCGCGACAGTGTCTATCGGGAGCTTCAGGGCCTGGTCGATGCGCCGGTCACGCCCATGCTCCGGCCCGGCCGCACGGTGCGCACGCTGATCCTGCCCTATGCCGACCGCGAGCGGCCCGACCGGCTCTATATGCCGCGCTATGTCTATTCGATCCTCGAAAGGCCCCAATGGGTGGTGGGCGATTATCTGGTGAGCCCGGTCCAGCCGGCGACACGCGTGCCGGTGCTGGAACAGGTGAAGGACAAGGGTTCGGCCGATCGCGCCGTCGAGGGCGAGCCCGCCGATATACCCGCAATCCCTGAGGAGGCCCGGCCATGATCGCGCTCGGCACCCGCCATGGCGGCGGTCTCACCCGGTCGGACCTGCACCGCGCGGTAGCGCGCGACGCCTATTCCGATTTCCTGCCGCTCGTCGCCTGGAACGAAGAGGAGGAAGCCTTTCTCTGCATCGACGATGGCTGGGGCCATGCCTGGGAGTTGATCCCGTCAGCCTATATGTTCGCCCATGTCCACCAGGCGCTGCTCGGCCTACTCAACATCCATTTTCCCGACGGGACGGTGTTGCAGCTCCACGGCTTTGCCGATCCGCTGATCGACCATGCGCTCGATGCCTTCCTGGATATGAAGATCCGCGCCGATCCCCTGATCCAGGCGTCGGCCCGGCGGACGGCCGATTATCTCCGCGCCGGAACGGAGGGGCTCGACGCACTTCACGGCATCCCCGTGCGCGATTTCCGGCTGTTCCTGTCGATCAAGACGCGCGCGGAACTTGGCCATGACCTGCGCCGGCAGGTCGAGGAACAGCTCGCCAAGCTGGGAATCCGCCGCCTGCCGCCCGAGGAACTGGTCAGCTTCTACCGCCGAATCTTCAACGGCGTCTTCGATGCCGCGCCCGGCGTGTTCGCCGACGGCAGTGACGGCCAGCCGGCCCCACCCATCCGCAAGCAAATCATCGATGCGGGACCCGACCTGCTGTTCGATGGCCCCGAAGTCCATCTCGGCAATCAGGTGGCGCGCTGCCTGACGCCGCGGGCGCCGGCACGGCGGATCACCGCCGAGCGCGCCAATCGCCTGCTCGGCGGGATGCGCGGGGCGGCAGAAGACAGCGACCAGATTGGCGGGCCCTTTCTCTTCACGCTCAACATACTGTTCGATCACAGCCAGTTCGAGATTCACAAGCGCGCCCAGATCCTCTCCGCCCAAAAAGCGGCGGGCAGTTTCGCCGTCGAGGTCGGCAAGCAGATCGAGGAAATCGGCTGGGTGCTCGATGAGGCGGGCAACAGCCGCTTCCTCTCGGTGATCCCGATGGTCTGGGTCTTCGGCCGCACCAGCGCCGACGCGCGGGAAATGGCGGCACGCGCCAAGCGGCTCTGGGAGAGCGAGCCGCTCCCCTGGATGATGCAGGAGGAAAGCTATCTCAATCCAATCCTGCTGCCGATGAGCCTTCCCTTCGGGCTCTATCCCGAAAAACGCACGATGCGGATGCTGGAACGCGATTTCCACATGCCGGTCAAAGCCGCAGCGCTGCTGGCGCCGGTGCAGACCGATTTCCGTGGCGGCGGCCGCCCCGCCCTTCTCTATACCGGCCGCAAGGGCCAGCTCATCACGCTCGATCTCTTCGATCCGCGCATCAACAATTATAATTTCATCGTTTCGGCCGAGAGTGGCGCGGGGAAGAGCTTCCTCCTCAACAATCTCTGCCAGCAATATTATGCGCAAGGCGCGCTCATCCGCATCATCGATATTGGCGGCAGCTATCGCAAACTCTGCACCCTCTGCTCAGGCCGCTATATCGACATTGGCGAAGAGAAGCTCGTGCTCAACCCCTTCGACATGGGCTTCGCGCTCGATGGCGATGATCGCCAGTCCGCGATCTCCATGGCGGTCGCGATCGTCGCGGAAATGGCCAATGCCGCGACGCGCAAGGGTGTCACGACGTCAGAATGGAACCTGCTCAAGTCCGCCGTGCAGTGGACGATCGACGAAGGTCATGCCGAGGAAGGCATAGACAGCGTCCGGGCATGGCTCGGCGCCTATCCGCAATTTGCAGCGTCCAATCTCGACCGGGTCGATCATCTGGTGCCGGCCGCGCGGGAACTCGCCTTCAACCTGCGCGATTTTGGCAGTGATGGGGCCTATGGCCGTTTCTTCAACGGTCCCTCGACCTTCGACATCAGCAACGATGAATTTGTCGTGCTGGAGCTTGAACGGCTCAAAGCCATGCCGGACCTGTTCAACGTCATCGTCATGGTCGTGGTGAATGCAGTCACCCAGGAGCTGTATCTGTCCGCGCGCGACCGGCCGCGCTTCGTCCTGTGCGATGAAGCAGCCCAGTTCATGACCCGCAGCGAAGGCCAGGACTTGTCGCGGCTCGCCGAAGCGTTCGGCCAGGGCTATCGCCGCGCGCGCAAATATCAGGGCAGTTTCGGCGTTGTCCTCCAGAGCATGAACGATCTGCTGCTCTTTGGCGGCACCGGACAGGTGATCCTCGAAAACGCCGCGACACGCTTCCTGCTTCAGGGATCGACCTACGCCCAGGCAGTCGAGAACAAGATCCTCGACTATTCCGGCTTTGTCCTCGACCTTTTGAAATCCGTCCGTAACGCCAAACCCCATTATAGCGAGATCTTCATCGACTCTCCCCTGGGGCTGGGCGTGGCGCGGCTGGTGGTGGACCCCTTCTCCTACTGGATCAACACCAGCGCGCCGCAGGAGGTGGCGGCCTTCGAGGCACTGATCCGCGCCGGGCGCAGTCCACTCGAAGCCGTGTGCGAACTGGCCGGGGTCGATCCCGCTGAAATCCTGCCTCCAAGCCAGCATGGAGGGGCAGCTTGATGCGCAAGCCTTCTACCCATCCCGATCAATTGCCCCTGGGGTTCGGCAAGGATGCCGAGATCGAGCGGATCATCGAGGCCCGGGTCGCGATCCGGGCGGAGGCGCAAGCCATCCGGTGGCGCTTCCGGCTGATGGTGATCGAGACCGTGCTGCTGACCAGCCTGGTGATCGTGACCGGCCTGATGCTCAACCAGCCGCCCATGCTGATCGCGCGCGGCGCGGTCCTAATCGGCGCGACCTGCCTCAGCACGGGCCTGCTGCTCATCCTGCTTACCGGCTTGACGGGCAAATGCCTCTCGCGCGTGCGGACATGGAAAGCCCGGCGTTCCAATCTTCTCGCTGCCTGGAAACGGCCATGACCGGCATCTTTTCATCCCGTCCCGGACAGCCCGCCATCCGCATGATCGTCGGCACGCATCTGCTGCTGACGATCCAGGCGGGGCTGGTGCTGTGGTCGGCGACGGAATTGGACATGGGCCTGCGCTGCATTGTCGGCGCTGCCGGCCTGCTGGGGCTCGCCGCCATCATCACAGCGATCCGCGGCGGAGATGAGGAGGAAGGCCGGGTGTGGCGGCCCTATCGGCTGCGCAATCATGCGTGGCGTAGAGGCGGGCACTCATGATCCACCGCACCCTCATTGCAGGCATGGCGATAGGCTGTTGTGTGCTGACTGTTCCTGCGGCCATCGCCAGCACCGCGACGATCGGCAGGACCTGGCCCATATCCGAGCCTGACGCTCTGGCAGAGATCGAAGCGCGTGCCGCGCGACAGCCCGCCAATATGGCGACTCAATTTGGCCCGCGCGCGAACTGGTCGGCGATGCGTGCTGCATCTCTCGGTATCGCCCGACAGGACCGGACCCGCTTCGTCGTGCCCTTCTACACCCTGCCCGACGAAATCCGGCTGCCTGACGGCAAGCTGCTTTATCCCAAAGGCTTCACCTTCAATCCGTTGAGCTATGTCTCGCTGCCCCAGCGGCTGATCATCGTCAGGCCCCACGACCTCTCCTGGGCGCTCAAAGCGGCGAAGCTCACCGACTTCATCCTTCTGGCAGCGGGCGATGAGAAAGATGCCGACGCGATTACCCTTGGGGAGCGCCATGGCCGCGCGCTCTTCATCCTGGAGGAGCGGGTCAAGGAAAGGCTCGGCCTCGCCGTTGCGCCCGCGATCGTTCGGCAGGTCGGCCAGCGCCTGGAA
Source organism: Sphingobium sp. RSMS (assembly GCF_005406185.4). NCBI lineage: Bacteria > Pseudomonadati > Pseudomonadota > Alphaproteobacteria > Sphingomonadales > Sphingobiaceae > Sphingobium > Sphingobium sp. RSMS. The sequence continues at coordinate 910,772 of NZ_CM191258.1, forward strand.
ATCCGGGAGTATCGCCTGGCAACGCCCGCATTGACGGAGGCGACGCGATGAGCCGCCTCGCCATATTGCTTCGGACCAGCGCCGCGCTTCTCTCCTGCGCGCTGCTGGCGCCAGCCACGCCGGCCCATGCATCCAAATGCGAGGCGGGCACAATCTTCAATCCCATCACCAAGGTGCGCTGGACCTGCATCTTCCCCATCACCATCGGCGGCGTGCGCGTCGGCCCCTTCGACAGCCTGTCCAAGGAATTGGATGCCCAGTCCGCCTCTAAGCCGCTATGCGCCTGTCGGAAGGGCGCGACCTTCTGGTTCGGCGTGAAAGTCAGCTTCTGGTCGCCCAACCGCATGATCGACGTCGTCACTGAACCCGGTTGCATGATGGCGCTGGGCACCGACCTCATGCCGACCGGCGGCAAGCTCCAGGGGAGCCAGAGCAGCATCGCCGACGGCACCAACACGCGCAAGATGTTCGCGCAGATGCACTATTATATTTCCCCGGTCTGGAAGATGCTCGACATGTTCACGGACCTCCCCTGCATCGAGGATGACGGCTTCGACGTCGCCATGATCACCGAGGTGCTGCCGACCTGGCAGTCGGGGACTTTAGGCGCGATCATCCAGCCCGAGGGCATATTGTTCGGTAATCCGGCCGCCGGCCTTGCCTGCATGGCCGACAGCGCCGCGGCCGCCGCCGGCAAGGTCATCGATCCGCTCTTCTGGTGCATGGGAAGCTGGGGAGCCACCTATCCGATCGCGGGCGACATCCATTTCGATGACTCGGTCGAAGCCTGGGCGGGCATCGCGGCGCGCGGCACTTATCTGATGGGACGCCTTGGCGCGCTGACCATTTCTTCGGCCGATGGCTGCTCGTTCAAGCCCCAACCGATCTGGACCAAGAGCCGCTACAAGCTCCAGATCATGGAGCCCGTCAAGGGCGGCAAATGCGTCAATATCGGCCGACCCGGCGCGCTTTGGTCTTCGGGCAAACATGCGCCCGGCAAGGACAACGCCCAGTTCATGGCTTTTGAAAAGGTGATCTGCTGCGCGGGGGTATCGACCCCATGAGCCGGTCCCTTCCTCCCTCCCTCGCACCGACGCGGGCTTTTGCCTGCTCTGCCCGCCACAGCCATGGTGGCTGGCCCGCGCGGCGCGAGGACGGAGCGATGCCGCGGTCCCCCTGCGGCATCGCTCCACCTATGGTCAGCACGGCCGCCGAACCCCTGTCGGCGGTGGGCAAAACCCCTCTCCGGCCCACCGTCGTGGTGGCCGTGCTGACCACCATTTGGGGGCCGGGCTGTCTTTCGCATGCTGGGCGATGTCGGGGCACCGGGCGTGCCACACTGCTTCCGACTGCGCCCTGCATCGCCCACCGCCCCGGATGCCGCGTCATGATGCGTCACGCGCTCCTCCTCTCAGCGGGCATCGCCATCTGCCTGCCCGCCGTCACCCAAGCGCAGACGATGGAGGAGCGCGCGCGCAGCGCCGCCGTGGCGGCGCGGACGAAAAGCGGCGACAGCGATGCCCTGCAAAGCAATTATCTCACCCCTGGCCTCGCTGGCCAGCCGGTCAGCACGGTCGACAACAGCAAAAGCTTCACGTCCAATATCGCCTGCCAGAAGACCGCGACACTGCTCGAACTCCTCGCCCAGCCCACCTCGACCGGCGATATCGGCACGCTGCGCATCTCGCGCGACAAGGATTTGGACGGGTCCTTCGACGAGACGCTGAATGTGCCCGTGCCGGTATCGGGCATCTGCGCCAATGGCATCATCTCCTGTGCGCCAGGCAGCTGGAACCAGTGCCGCCCGTTCCATTGGGAGGTCGGCAGCAGCGGCAAGCTCAAGCTTGGCGAGGTCGATCTCACGGCCCTTGCCGGCTGCTATTGCGTCAACAACAGCTGCGGCGCCAATCTCGCCTGGGGCAATATGGCCTCGATCCTCAAGGACCTGGGCGGCGGTGTCGTCGGTGCGCTGACCACCGCCGATCCCCGTATCGGCGTGGCCCAGGCTTCCATCGATGGCCCGCTGATCCGTTATACCGGAGCGCAGACCACGGCCTGCACGGCTCAGCCCCAGCTTTCGGCGACCAGTTATCGGAGCAACCCCACCGCGATTCAGGGCGACGCTTATTCCGTCTCGCAGGCAAGCAGCATCTTCCAGGCCCTGGCCGCTTCCGCGGCCGGCAATGGTAAAGCGCAGCAGACCCGCAACTGCGCGATCGACCGCGACATCGCGGTCAAGGAATGGGGCTTCGACGATATCCTGGCTGTGCGCGGCGCGATCACCGCAGTCACCAGCTGCGGAACCGGCTGCCGGCGTTATGAAATTCGCGGCTCCGGCACATGCGGCAGCGTGCCCCCGATCTACAGCGCGACCTTCGATCCCCTGGCACCAGCACGGATACGCTCCGCGCGCATCGTCCAAATGGGCGCGGACGACTGGGTCCAGGCAAGGGTCAACGGCCAGATTGTGGGTTATGCGGGAAAGCGCCCCTGGCTGGGCGAGGCCTTGCCCTCGGGCGATTGCCGTATCAGCGACAACCCCTGGTACAACAAGTCCGCGATCGACATCACCTCCCAGCTGCGCAGCGGTGCGACAATAGTCGGCGCGCGCGTGCGGGGCGGCGGCGGCGGCAATTGGGGCTATGTCACCGTCGAAGTGCAGGTCGACACCGCCTGCGAGGTCAGCGAACGACTGGTCGATCTATGCTCGGGTTATGCCGCCGATCCCGCCTGCCATCTTGTGAGCGAGACGGTCGATGGTGTCGTGACCTTCAGGAACGGGGTGAACACCGGCATCAAGCCCCTGCCCTCCACCCGTATATTCGGCACGGGGGCATGCAGTTTCCAATATACGCGCGACTTCTTCGAACGTGCGCGCCAATATGCATGCGTCATCGACCAGGCAGGCGCCGGAGATCCAGACCTCAGCCGCGGCGCCTATATCATCGACCACTCGACCGAGACGCTGCTGGCCGACCGCACGACCGACGCCAGCGGCAACGTTTCGACCTCGACCCGCCCCTTCTCCATGCCCGATCGCGGTTCGGTTGCCGCCTGCGAGCCTATCTGCAAGACCCGAGCGCCCAAGGCCAATAGCGATGTGGCGGTAGACGGCGTCGTTGGCGCCAAGCAGAATGACCCTGCCGGCTGGGACATATTTTACCATAGCTGCTCCTCCGACAATGTCTGCCCGCTTGGGCAAGGCGAAGAACTGGTTTCGGCCTGCGGCTGCCTCGACGATTTTCCCGAAGCAGTCGTCATGATGCAGAGCGTGCGCCTCGCCGGCGCTGATCTGGTCTGCACGGCAGAGACACGCTGATGCGGCGGCGCCTTTCCTTGTGGACCACCCTGCTGTTGGCTTCCAGCGTGGCGCTCACGGCGGCGCCCGCACGGGCGCAGCAGCTTTGCGCCGCCGACCTCGATGGCAGCGGCGGCGCCGATGGGACCGGTGAAACCGACCAATGCTCCGAAACAAATGAGGGCAGCTATCTGTGCCCGATCCAGCAGGTCGCCTGTGTCGTCGATCAGGCCGGCGCCTATAGCTGCCCGCTGGGCAGCCAATATGCATGTGTGACGCCCACCACCGGCGGAATGCCGAGTTGTTCCCCCAACGCCTGCACGCCGGTGACCGGCGGCGCCATCGAGGAGGAAGAGCCGGTCGTCGACGATCTCGGCGCGCCCAATGACGGCGCCGTCGATGCCGACGGCAATTGCCTCGGAGCGATCGAGATTTTTGCCGGGCGCGCCGTTCGCTGCCGTCCGGCGGGCCTCAACACCAGCTTTTCCAACTGCTGCAAGGATCGCGGCGAGATCGTGAAGGACGGGATGGGCTCGTCCATCTCCTCGATCGGCACCAAGATCGCCATCGCCAAGGGCGTCTGGTCGGGCATGAAAGCCGCCTACACCGCGTTCAAGGCGGGGGCGACTGCCTCCCAGGCGGCTGGCGCCGGCGCCAATGCAATCATCGTCGGCATCGATCCGACGTCGATCGCGATCAGTCTTGCCATCAACTTCATGATGGATTTTCTCCTGTCGGGCTGTGACCAACAGGACATGGAAGTGGGCATGCTCCGTGGCTCGGGCATGTGCCATGAGGTCGGCACCTACTGCGCGTCGAAGATCCTTGGCGTCTGCGTGCAGAAGGCCAAGGGCCATTGCTGCTTCAACACCAAGCTTGGCCGGATCATCCAGGAACAGGGCCGACCGCAGCTTGCCAGCTTCAACGCCATGGGTTGGGGAACGGCGAAGAAACCCTATTGCCGCGGGTTCACCGCTGAAGAGTTCCAGGCTCTAGATTTCAGCAAAATGGATCTCTCCGAATATTATTCCGACATCGAGGCGCGGGCCCAGTCGGACATCCAGATCGATATGAAGGACAGGATCGATGCCTATATGGAGACGGTCAATCCCTAGCCGCGCGCTTCTTGCAGCGGCGATGCTCGTCGCCCCGCCCTGCCAGGCGCAGAGTGAGGGAAACGCAGGTAATGCCCGGCAACGCGCGGAGGCGCAGGGCGACAGCGCCTTGCAGCGCCTCAAGGGTGCGGTTGCGGACCAGAAGGATCGCGCTGATGCGCGCGGCCCGGATCGGCTTCCCGATCTTCCAGAGGCGACACGCCGCCGCGCGTTCGAGGGCCTGCGCAACCGCAAGCCGGCTCCCGCCATGGATGCACGCGCCCGGTCGGCGCTGACCTCCGGCGAGGAAAATCTTGCGACCCAGCGGGAGGCCATAGCAAAGCGCCTAGGTCAGGCCTTGGGGCTAGACGCGCCGGACATCACGGGCCTAGCGGGCGCCACGCCACCTTCGGCGCCTCAAGGCTGGGTGCCGCTGCTCTTTGTCTCATCCTCCATGCCTATCCCGATTTTGCGGACCTATGCGGCGCAGCTCGAGAAAGCCGGCGGCGTCATGGCCTTTCGCGGGGTGCCGGGCGGCATGACGAAGATCGGTCCGATGGCCAGGCTTTCAGCAGAGGTGCTGCGGATTGATCCGGGCTGCGACGGCCCGGCCTGTGCCATGCGCAATGTCCAGCTGATCGTCGATCCGCTGGTCTTTCGCCAGCACGGGGTCGCGCGCGTGCCCGCGCTTGGCCTGATACCGGGCGATCCGACCCAGCCCTATTGTGAGCGGGACGATGACAGCCCTGCAAGCCGCCACATTGTCTATGGCGACGCTGCCCTGTCCGGTCTGCTTGAAGAATATGCGCGCCTGGGCGGCGCGAAGGAGGTGGCCGATGCTCAGGCTCGCCTGGACCGCCGCTAGGGCGGCTTGGCCCGAAATGAGGGCCACCCCGCGCAAGGCCGCCATCGCATTGGGAGCAGGCGGCCCGGGCAGAGCCCCACGACCGCGCCGTTTCTGGCAGGCCTGCGCGATCATCCTGCCGATCAGCGCCGCCGCCTGTTGGGCGTTGCCGCAGTTCACGCTGGTCATGTCGCCATCGATCGACGCATGGCTGGTCCACAAGGCGCCGGGCACCATCCGGCGCGGTGACCTTGTGTCATTCAAGCTGTGGCATCCCCTTGTCGGCCCTTCCCCGGTCGATGTCACCAAATATGTGCTCTGCATGCCAGGAGACAGGATCGAGATGATCGAAAAACCCTCGATGATGCCGGGCGCGAGGGATGGCTGGTATCGGTGCAATGGCAAGCTCATCGGGATCAGCAAGCCTGTCGGGCGGAAGGGGCAGCGCCTTCTTCATTGGCGGCCCACCGAGCCGCATATCCCCACAGGTATGGTCTATGTCGGCTCCTCCTATGCGGGAGGATTCGACAGCCGCTATTTTGGTCCCGTGCCCCTGCATCGCCTCACGCGGATGGAGAAGTTGCTATGACCTGGCGCCTCCCTGTCGCCCTTGGGGCAATTTTGCTGATCTCGTCACCGACTGCCGCGCAGATGGGTTCGCCGGCATCGGAACCAAAGCAAGGCTACTGGTGGTACGTGGCACCAACGCCAAAACCCCGAGACGAAGCCGCAGACCCGGACAGGCTGATGAAGCCGGTAATCCCGCCCATGACCGAGCTTGCGGCATGGACGCCGCCCAAGATCCGCAAGCTGATCGAGCAGCAACGCGATTATGCCGCCACCGTGCTGACGGTCGATGCGGTCGCCGATTTCTGGCGGTTGCAGGATTTTGCGCGGCGCAAGGCACGGGCCTTTGCCGGCGTGACGCAGCTCGCCATGCTCCAGCATCCCGAACTCAATTCCAGGTCCGCCAATCCGTTGGTGGGCGATGCACGCGACCAGCTTCTTGGTCAAAAGGATGCTGTCCGCCGCGCCTATCTGCGCGCGCACGCCGGCGAGTTCGCGCTCGTCATGTTCTCGCGGACGAGTTGCGGCTATTGCCGCGTGCAGTGGCCGATCGTCCAGCGCTTCCAGGACGAGATGGGTTGGCAGGTGTCCCAAATCGACCTCGACCGCCGGCCCGAGGTTGCGCAGCGCTTCGGTGTCGATGTGACGCCCACGACAATGGTGATCCGACGGAACAGTCCGCAACGCATGGTGATCGCTACGGGCGTGGAGGCCTATCCCAACCTCGCCCAGACCGCTTATCAGGCTGTCCGCCTGCTGTCCGGCGATATCCGGCCCGAGCAGTTCCTGACCGGAGCGGGTGAGGAAGACGGTTTCTTCGACGCGCTCGCCAATGGTCCCGTGGCCGCGGCTGATCCATTGGCGGACGGGCCGCAGGATGCCAACCCATGAGATTCTGGATGATCCTTCCATTCCTGGCGCCTTCGCTTGCCATGTCAGGCGCAATGGCGAGGCCCATCACGCGCGCAGATGCCATGCGCGCTGCGATCCACCCCGTTGCGACAAACGCGGACATGCAAAAATGGCTGTCTCGCGTGCCCGTAACCAAGGATTTCCCGCCGGATTTCGCTGCGACATTGGGAGGTGAGGCCTCGCTCTTCATCATCGAGATGACGACGGCGCCCGGATGTCTGCCCTGCGCGGACCTCTGGGCAAAGTTGGCGCAATATTCCCGGCATTATCATTGGCAGGTCCGCACCATCGGCGGCGACGAGGCCTTGCTGCGTTCCGGCAGGCTCGGCCTCCCCTGGGTCGGGCATCCGGTAGCATGGATCCGTCCCGTCGCCGATGCTGATCGCATCATCCCGATCGCGATCGGCACCGACCACGGCGTCAACCTGGCGCGCAATGCCTATCTCGCGGCCAAGATGCTGACGGGCGTGCGTCCGGCGGTCGGGCTTCGCGCGATGGCCAGGTTCACCGGCATCGTTGGAGCAGTTGATCGCGTTGGCGCGACAGTGAGGCCTTCCAGATGATCGGCAGCACGCACGCATCAAACTCCAGACATTCCCAGGCGGAAGCAACCCGACCGCCTGTCCATCAACCTCGCAATTTCGGATCATTGATCCAAATTTGCGAGGTTATTCCCCACATCCGACCATCCTTGAAAATGCCGCGCATGGCGGGCCGGCATCTTCGCCTTCTCGTTCCAAGAGGAAGCCCGCCATGCCTTCGCTCCGTCCTCGCTGTGCGCTGATCGCGCTCGGCCTGCTCGCCACCTGCGGCAAGACCGCGCCAGCCTATGCCCAGGGCTGGGCGGAAAGCTGGTTCGACAATGTGACCTATACCTCGCCCGGCTCCTTCGAGGACCAGACGCGCGGCTATGTGACCGCAGGCGGCATGTCCGGGCGCGTCGACGTCCATGACGATTATCTGATGTCGCTCACCCTCCCCAAGGTGAAGGCCGGCTGTGGCGGCATCGACATGTTTCTGGGGGGCATGTCGTTCCTCGACCCGGATTATCTCGTCCAGAAGCTCGAGAGCATTCTCCAGGCCGCGCCGGCGGTCGCATTCCAATATTTGCTCGAAACCCTCGACGAGAAAATGGGCAATATCATCTCGAAGATGGAAGCGGCGACCAATTATCTCAATTCCATCCAGGTCAATGACTGCCGTCTTTCCAATCGCATGGTGCAGATCGCCAGGGGCGACGACAATATGTCGGGCATCATCGAGGAGATGACCGGCTATAAATCCGTGAAGGAAGGCTTTGCCAAAAGCTACCAGCAGAGCCGCGAGAAGATCCAGGCGAACCAGAATAATCCGACCGAGGATCTGAAGGACGCGCTCGCCAACTGCCCGGCCGAGGTGACCGACATCTTCCGCACCGGCTCCCTACTCTCCCATGCCGCGACGCGCGTGGGTGCGGGCGACTGGGCCTCGGTTATGCGGGCTCGCGTGGGCGACGTCTATATGCGCTGGGACGCGACCGACAAGGTGCCGATCTTTTCGGCCATCCCCGCCTGCCCGCATCAGGACAACGACAGTCCGCAGGATTTTCTCGCCGGCAAGGTCCAGAGCCGTTCGCTCAACATCCCGCCGTCCGCCGCGGACTGCGCCCCGGACAGCGGCAAAGGGGCATTGGAGCTTGCCCGGACGCGGATGCAGTCGATCGCCACCAAAATCCGCACGCGCGCCGCGCTGACGGCCGAAGAGCGGCAATTTGTCGCCAATGTCCGCACGCTGCCGGTCTATCGCATGCTGGAATGGGGGGTGCGCGAGGGCGTGCCCGATTCCGTGATCGCCGATACCGACGAACTGGTGGCGCTCACGCTCGCCTATCAGATGCTCAATGATCTGACCCGATCGATCGATTTTGCCGTCTCCAACGCCGAACGGGGCGCGAGCGCCGCCGGCGCGGCCGATGCCGGCAACGCCAATATCTGCCAGACCCGCATTCTTTCCAAGGGCATCGAGCAGCTGAGGGATTTGCGCGAGGAGGTGCTGCGTCAGCGCGCGCAGATGCGGCAGAGCTATATGGCCGCGCTCAATCAGGCGAACCTTTCCGCCAACTATGCCGGGCTGATGCGCACGCGGGATCGCGATGCGCGCGACACCGCCGGCACCGCTTCGAACAACAATCGATGAACCTTTTGGAGGCACCGCCCATGCGCCGCCTGTTTCGCCTGCCTCACCTGCTCATTGCTCTGCCGTTTGCTCTGGCGGCAACACCTGCGCGGGCGCTGGAGTCCAGTTTTCACACCTATGACGGCTTTGCCGAAACGGTGGATGCGTTCCGCCTGGTCTCGATGATCTTCGGCGACCCGCGCTACGAAACGCTGGTGCTGATCTGCGCGGTCGTGGGGATCGCGCTCGGCGTCGTGCTCGCCTCGTTCCGCGGCCAGGGCATGGGGCTGGTGGCCTTCGGGTTCCAGATGCTGATCGGCATTGGCCTCTTCGTCGGCCTGGTCGCGACCACAGGTACGGTCCATGTCTATGACCGGGTCCGCAATGCCTATCAGCCGGTCGGCGATGTCCCCAATCTCATAGTGCTGGTGGCGGGCGTCACCAACCTCATGGAACGTGCGCTCGCCGAGACGATCGACGACAACACCACCGATCCCAATGCAAAGCTGGAATTTGGCGCGGGTGGCCATGCCTTCGACCTATTTCTGAATGCCGTCTCCCCGCGCGGTCCGATGACCGACACCTTCCTCGACGCGACGATCAAGGATTATGTCCGGCAATGCAATCCGGTCGCCCGCGTGTCGCCAGCCTATGGCGTCGATGATGATCAGCTGTTCCGGAGTACGACGGACCTGCCCGCCTCCTTTGCCGCCATGGCCGGACCCGCGACCTTCAGCACCGTCTTCACCTCGGCCGACAAGGGCGGCACGACCATGAGTTGCCAGGAGGCCTGGGATCATATCCAGTCCCGTCTCAGCGACCCAACCCTGTTCGACAACTATGCCCGTCAGGTCTGCCAGAGCAGCGGCTATGATGTTGCCGATGCCAACCAACTGGCTCGGTGCCGCACGCGCCTTGGGCAGCTGGGGGATGGGATGATGGGTGCGCCGCTTACCCTTCAGGCTTTCTTAGCCGATGTGCTGCTGGGCAGCAGCGTCGGCGACGTGCTGTTCGAGGATAGTCCGGCGACTGCGGCACGGGTGATGGCGAACCGGGCGGTGGTGTCGAGTGGGCTCTCCACCATGTCGGTCGCCAATCAGTGGATGCCCACGATCCGCGCCACGGTGTTCGGGATCATGCTGTTCATGATGCCGATCGCGCTGCTGTTCATCCTGACGCCGATCAATCTGCGTGTCGCGAGCTTCGCACTCGGCCTGTTCGTGTTCGTGGCGCTTTGGGGCGTCATCGATGCCGGCATCTATCAGCTGACCCTGGGCCGGGCGATGGCGGTGCTGGCAGAAATGCGATCCAATCATGTGGCCGCTAATGCCTGGATGCTGGCGCCGTCCGCTGCGCTGAAGGCCCTTGCGATCTTCGGTTCGTTTCGGACGGCGGCCGCTGGGCTGGCCGGCGCGTTCGTGTTCACCGTATTCCGCTTCTCCGGCAATGTGTTCTCCTCCTTCACTGGCGGCGCGCTTCAGGCCCAAGGCCAGGGCACGGCGGCGGCGACGCCGTTGATGACGCGGGAAGGATACGCCTCGGCGCTCGAAACCCAGGCATCGGCCTCCGGTACGATGGCGCGCAGGGGCATGGCCTCGAACTTCGGGGATTTCGGGGAACGCACGACCTTCAGCAGCAATCGGTCATTCGGCGCGGCCGGAACCGTGCTGGGCGAACATGGCGGTGGGCTCGCTGGCAGCAGCGCCTTTGCGCTGGGTGGCATCGACGCCGCGCGGCAACTGGGCGGCATCTCCCCTGCTCTTGCCGGGCGCGATCTCAGCAATCCGGCAACCGCTCAAGCGGTCCGGGCGAATGCGACCACGAGCGCCATTCATAATTTTGCCGAGAAGGACGCATTGCGGGCGCTTGGCACGACCTATTTTGGCGAGGGGCAGTCGGGGGAGCGGGCTTTTGCGGCATTCGCCCAGAATATGGTGCAATGGAAAGCCTTCGGGGACCAGCGCGCCTATGACATGATGCTGTCGGGCACGCAGCGGCATTTTGAGCGCAGCGGCTATGATGCCAGGGACGCGGCGCTCAAGGCCTCGACGCTCATCGGTCAGGCATCGGCCGATCCGACATTCGCCAAGATCACCGCCAACGCCTTCGATCAGGAGCAGATGCTGCGCAACGACCTGACGGGCGCGCAGGTACAGGTCGGCGCCATGGAGGGCCGACGTGATTATGCCGGCGACCATGTGGCAGCGACCGAACGGGGCAACGTCGCCACCGAGCAAGCCTGGCGCAGCGGCAATAACGCCGGTCACCGCAGCGCCGCCTCGATGCTCGGCCTGTCGCTCGATGAAACCAGCCGCCGTATCGCGTTCATCAATGCCCTTTCGGGTGAAGCGCGCTCCACAGCCATTAGCCAGCTCTCCCGCGCGACTGGGCGTAATGAGGCGCAGGTGATGCGGGCGCTTGAAAGCTATAATGCCGCGACCCAGGTCGGGACCGCCGATGGCGCGACGGCAGAAGCCGCGCGCGAGAACACCAGTGTTTACGGCCGGACTCGCGAGGCGGCGGGCTATGATTTTGCCGAGCGGTCGGGCAAACTCGACGCGCAGCGCGAGGTCGGGCTGGATGGAACGCGGTCTGCGGCCAGGATCGGTGAGCAGCGCCGGGAAGCTGAGAATTTCGGATTTGCGCAAGGGGCTGCGGCTGCTGGCGCAACGGTGCGGGAAGCGGCGCGTCTCGACAGCTTTATCCAGGCCTTGAGCCGCACGGCGGGCAATCAGGTCGATATGGCCGAAGGTGGCGCGGAAGGCGTTGCCGATCGGGCGCGCAATGAGCGGATGACCCGGATCGTCGATAATGAACGCCTGACGCGCATGCAGGCGCTGTTGCGCGAGAATGGCATCGGCCTTTCGAGGCGCCAGATCGCGATGGACCAGAATGGTGACCTCAACCTCAATTTGACGCCCGACGCAGCGGCCCAGATGTGGAGATCCGGGCTGATCAATGAAAGCCAGCTGGGCGCGATTGCCAATGGCGGGCGGGCGCGGTTCAGCTTTGCCCATAATGATCTGCTGGTGTCGAGCAGCACCGGGTTCAGCCGATCGGCGCGGTCCGACACCAGCACGCGGTTTGAAGCGGGCAAGCAGGCGGGGCCGGATACGGTCGAGAATTTCCTGGGCGGTGGCGCAGAGGGTCATGCCATGATGGCCAATTGGCTCAAGGGCGGATTCGAAATGGACCGAAAGGGCAACTGGCGTCTGAAACCGCAGGTGGCTGATACGCTCCAACGGGACGTTCAGGCGATCATGGTGCAAACAGGATGGACACGATCGCTATCCCGAAGCGCGAGTCATCAGATTTCGAACAGATCTTCCGTAGGAGTCCAAATCGGCGGATCAACAGAAAGTACGGGAAAAGGAGGTCAAAGTGCGGGAAGGTCGCGGGGGAGTTTTGGAGGTCAAGCTGGATTTGAAAGCGCGGATCTTAGCATGGGAGAAACGGGCGCGAGATCGAGTATCGACATCGTCAACCACGACGTGCGTTCAGCAATTTCTTCCGCTGAACGCGCAGCGAGCCGGTCGGTCTCTCCAGAACAGGCATTCACTAATGAGCTACGGCAGCAAATCTTAGGAACGGCAGGGCTGCGCAATCGCTATCTTCAACAAGCGGACGCGGGCCGGGGAACAGCGGACATAACCGCCCCTCTAACCTCCATGGAGCAAAAGAGCATCCTACAAAGCGGTCGATTTAATGGCGATCGCAGCCAGGGGTGGGACGATGGCGATCCAGAGTTCAAAACGCGCTAATCGATACCCCATAGCCTCCGGTTTCGGGAAGCTTCGCTCATCGGATTGGCTGGATGTCCATAATAGCTTGAATTTGATGGGTCCGTTGGGTCCATCCGTCGAAACGAAGCCATGTCGCGGCAAAAATCATCATGCTGACTCCAGGTGAGACCCTCTCCATTCCCCGCCCTGAAGTGATAGCTGAACCATGTCCTGAAAAAGCCGGCCCCCAGTACCGGTACGATCACAAACGGATGAAGCAGCGCGCCGACCAGCACGACAATGGCGCCTGGAAGCAGATAGCCGGGCACCGCAAGGATTACGGCCCAGAATATCGCCGCTGATCCCCACCAGAGTTTGGCGTACCACGGATGCCAAAACCAATCCCTCGCCTGGGGTGGCAAGTTTCCTGGATGACCATTTTCCGCGTTCGAATTGGGCGCATTCTGCTCTGCCATGGGTTCCTCGCTTCGCCACCACGATAGCATATCAAGTCATTCAGATCACACACAATCGTTCCCAAATTCGTGCCAATCCACTCCTCCTTCCTCCTGCTCACCTTCCAACACCGGGCGGCTAGCAACCCGTTTCCGAATACAGAGAGTGACGCAGCGACCTCGCCATTGCCTGGCCAGATTGGCTTGGTCCATGGCCCGTGTCATTGCCGCGTGTGCCGCGCGCTTCTATGAGAGAAGCTGCTTTTATAATTTATTCGAGACGAGGGGATCATGCCGACACTCCGTTTCCCGCTTTTGCAGGAGGATAATGACCGGACCGCCTTGATCGATGGTGAGCGCCGCGTGACTTATGGTGCGCTCCACGGCCTTGCGGACCGCCTTGCTGGAGGGAAAAGTAGATCTGGAGGAAGAACGCATTGCCTTCTTCCTGCCCGCCAGCACCGACTATGCGGCTGTGATGCACGCCGTCTGGCGCGCGGGCGGGATCGCCGTTCCACTCAATGTCGCCGCGACCGTTGCCGAACTGGATCATTATCTTAGCTGCGCGCGGGTGACCCGGCTGATCGCCCAAAGCGAGCATCACGCCATGCTGGGCGAATTGTGCGCGAAACTGGACATCCGTCTATTGCAGCCGGGCGAGCTTATGGCCGGTGAAGCAGGCGTCCTGCCGGATATTGCCGATGAGCGCCGCGCGATGATGGTCTTCACCAGCGGCACCACCAGCAAGCCCAAGGGCGTGGTGACAACCCATGGCAACAACCGGGCGCAGATCACCGTGCTTCTGGACGCCTGGGGCTGGTCGGACAGCGATACTATCCCCCTGTTCCTGCCGCTGCATCATGTCCATGGCATCATCAACGTACTGAGCTGCGGCCTATGGGCGGGCGGGACGGTGCATCTCTTCCCTCGGTTCGACGCGCCCGCCGTCGCCGCCCATGTCGCGGCGGGCGACTATTCGGTATTCATGGCGGTGCCGACCATCTATGTGAAGCTGCTCGACCATCTCGACAGCCTGGAAGAGGGTGAGGCGAAAAGGGTCTGCGACGGCTTTGCCGCCATGCGCCTGAACGTGTCCGGCTCAGCGGCCTGTCCGGTTCCATTGTTCGAGCAGTGGCGGGCGCGCACCGGCCAGGTGCTGCTCGAACGCTACGGCATGACCGAGATCGGCATGGCCCTGTCCAACCGCCTTCATGGCGAACGGCGGGCGGGGCATGTCGGCCAGCCCTTGCCGGGAGTCGAGGTGCGTCTCTACGGTGAGAATGAGCAGCCCATCGCGGAAGAGGGGCAGCCGGGCGAGATTCGCGTCAAAGGACCCAATGTCTTCCTCGAATATTGGGACAATGAACGATCCACACGGGACAGCTTCCGCGACGGCTGGTTCTGCACCGGGGACATGGCGGTAATCGAGCGGGACTATTACCGGATCATGGGACGGACCTCGATCGATATCATCAAGTCGGGCGGCTATAAATTATCGGCGCTTGAAATCGAGGCGGTGTTGCTCGCCCATCCCGCCGTTGCCGAGGCCGCCGTTATCGGGACCGAGGATGCGACCTGGGGCGAAGTCGTGGCAGCCTTCATCGTGCCACGGCCGGGTCACAAAGCGGACGCCGAAGAGATCATCGCCTGGTCCACGAGGCAATTGTCCGCCTACAAGATTCCGCGGCTCATCCATTTCGTCGACAGCCTGCCCCGCAATGCCATGGGCAAGGTTACCAAGCCGGACCTGAAGACGATACTCAGGGCCGCTTCAGCGCGAGCTTCCTAGCATGGGCCAACTTCTTGATGGAGGCGATTGCGGCATCATGCGGACGGGCCGTTTTCCGGCAAAGGCTGGGACATTCGAGACTGACCGGTTTCGGAGCGCCCGAGTGCTGTCCCGGACATCGAGCAGCCGTTATGCGCCGTCTGCTGCCGCCAACAAAGCAGTCGCTCACTGTGGCAAAATTGTCCTCTAGATACCTGCCTTTCCTTCATCACATCGACGCGGGCTTGAAGCCTGTAGGCAACTCCGCCAGTGGAAGTGACCTGCTCATCCAGCCTATTCAGGGAACGGCCTCTGTTCAGTTTGAAGCCTCGGGTATAGCCCCTGCAACAGCCACATTAGGGGTTGTGGGGATTTAGGATTCCCATTTGTTGGGAGATGTGATTCACGCTCTGGATGGACCGTTTCGTACTGACCGACGCCCAATGGGCAAAGATGGAGCCACATTGTCTGGGTAAGCCGACTGACCCTGGGCGGAGCGGAAGGGACAACCGGCTATTCATGGAGGCGGTGCTGTGGATTGTTCGCACGGGCAGTCCATGGCGTGATCTGCCCGCCATGTTCGGCAACTGGAGTACGGCGTTCAGGCGGTTTCGCGATTGGCGGGAAGCCGATATTTTCAAGCGTATTTTCGATGTGCTGTCGGAGGAACCCGACATGGAATACGCCATGGTCGATGCGACCATCGTCAAGGTTCACCGGCATGGCCAGGGCGCAAAAGGGGGACTCAGGGCCAGGCCATTGGTCGCTCAAAAGGCGGCATGACGACCAAGATTCTGGCGCTGACCGATGCCTTGGGCAATCTGGTGCGCTTCGAGTTGCTGCCGGGCAACCGCTACGACACCATAGGCGTCGCACCGTTGATCGACGGTATTGAGTTCGGTGCCCTGCTGGGCGACAAGGCCTTCGATTCCAACTGGATTGTACAGGATCTTGATCAGCGTGGGGCGAAGGTTGTCATTTCACAACATCCCGGCCGCGCCCAAAAGCTCAAGATCGACGTCGAGATGTACAAATGGCGTCACCTGATCGAAAACTTCTTCTCCAAACTTAAGGAATTCAAACGCATCGCTATGCGTGCCTGCAAAACCGACCAGAGCTTCTCTGCAATGATCTATCTCGCCGCAGCCATCATCAACTCACGATGAATCCCCACACACCCTAATGTGCACGCGGCGAATATTGCAGGGCGCGGTGCTTTTCCGATAGATGAAGCCCGATGGTTTGGATCGTCAGACCATTGACATGTTAAGTTTTCTTCTCTCATATGAGGGATGGAAACTTAACATGGAGTTGGTCGATGGCGGTATTGGCGGAAGACTATGAAGTCATACCCCGCTTGGCGCAGTTGGGGCTGCGGCGCGACTTCCTCTTTGAAGTCGTTGCGGCTGCGGTCGGCGGGCGACGCAGCTCCACTGGTTTCCACCCATTGAGCGCCGGCGGTCTTCTCTCTTGGATCGAGGGCACGGCGCATATGCGGCGCGTGTTCGTCCCACAGGGCTGGGAGATATCCCGCAGGGATAACATCGAGTCGATCTTCCATCCTACCATCGGGATCAAGGTCGTCTTCCAGAACGCTGAGCGAGCAGGCGATCCGCTGTTCGACCCTATAGCCGTTTCCAAGAAGGGCGCGGGATCCGCGCGGGCGATCGAACTTGGTCAGTTCGAACTCTGGCCAGAAGTAAGAGAACAGGAAGTCGCCGAAATCAGCGCGCCCACTTGGGTGCTATTCGTTTTCGCTGATGGAGAAGACGTGCGTGCGGAATTGTCGCGCCCAATGGCCATCAATAGAGATCAGTTCGATGGCTTCCACGAGCGGATACTGCTGATCGAAAAGGGTGGCTGGGGTGCTACTGAACCGTTCATCGGAGAAGATGAGCCGCCAGCTGAATATGACGTGACGGTCTCTCGCAAGGGCTAATGGCGTCGTGTTCAATCCCCAACGACTGATACTGGGGCGCAAGCGCCGAAAGATGACTGCGCGCGCGCTTGCCGGTGCCATCAACGTCTCTCCGATTACGATATCCCGCTTGGAGAATGGTGCCAACGAGCCCGAGGATCCTACTGTTGACGCCCTAGCTGCTATTCTGAACTTTCCCCGGGAATTCTTCTTCGCCGAGGAAGTTGACGAACTTCCGGCCGGCGCTGCCAGTTTCCGCAGCCTATCCTCGATGTCTGCCAAGGAGCGCGATGCTGCTCTGTCGGCAGGCGCGATCGCTTATCTGTTTCACGACTGGGTCGCTGAACGGTTCAACTTACCTGACGGCGACATTCCCGACGTGCGGGAGGATGCGTCACCCGAAGGTGCCGCCCAGACCGTCCGGACGCAGTGGGGGCTCGGCGCGCAGCCGATCTCGAGCATGGTGAAGTTACTCGAATCCAAAGGCATTCGGGTTTTCTCGCTCAGCGAGGACACCAAGAATGTCGACGCATTCTCGTGCTGGCGTGCGGATCGCCCCTTCGTGTTCCTCAACACCTTCAAGTCGACCGAGCGTAGCCGCTTCGATGCCGCGCATGAGCTAGGGCATCTCGTCATGCACCGGCATGGTGCGCCCCAGGACAGCCGCCAGGCCGAGAGCGAAGCTGACAAGTTCGCATCGGCATTCCTCATGCCGGCTGACGACGTGGCGAGCAGGATTCGCTACGTTTCCAGTCTCGACAGTCTCGTCAAATATAAGCGGCGTTGGGGAGTGTCGGTAGCAGCGCTGAACTACCGATTGCATAAGCTAGGAATCGTCAGCGAATGGCAGAACCGAAGCCTTAACGTGGAACTGTCAAGCCGCGGCTACCGGCGCCAGGAACCTGAGGGTCTGCCTCCCGAGGCATCCGCACTGTGGCCCCAGATATTCACCGCGCTCTGGCAGGACCGGATCACGCGTGAACGGATAGCCGACCAGCTGCATGTTCCTCCCGCTGAGCTTGATATGATCCTGCGCCATCTGTCTGGACCTCCGCTTAGTAGGAGCAACGCAGCAGTCGGGCTGCGTGCTGTGTGAGCGCTGGGAAGCCCGAATACTAGGCATTGCGTGATTGCAGCCAGCGGATACTAGTGTCAGGAGCATGATAAGGCGGGGATATTGAACGGTTTGGGGCAGTGTAGGACGAGGCGGGGCGACGACCAGTGACGGCTGAGGAGGTTCTTGCCGCCGCGCTCGTTCCGCCGACGCGCCGGGTCTTTTTTCTGGGCAACATGGAAAAGCGCGTGACGCTCCATGCGCAGCAGCTGCGCGCGCTCAATCTCGCGGATGCTTTGCTCGAATGCGATACCATTCGCACGAATGGAGCGATCGCTATCATCGGCGGTGGCGTGGGCGGCGTGACGCTGGCCGCCGCACTTGGGCTCGTCGCCCCAGAGTTGAAGATCGTCCTTTATGAGGAGCAGCAGGAATTGCTGTACCTCCAGGTCGGCGCGACCAGCCGCTACATTCACCCCAACCTGTTCGACTGGCCTGCTGTCGGCTCGACCGATAGCCGCGCGGGCCTCCCGGTTCTCGATTGGGAAGACGGGATCGGAGATGAGGTCGCGAAGGGGCTATTGCGCGACTTCGACACCATTCGGAAAGGATCGGGGATAGAGTTGCGCCGTGCGAAGGTCGCAGGGATCGAGCCGGTGGGGTCATGGGCCGCCGCCCGCATCCGCGATGATCAGGGAATTGCCTCCACCGAGCTGTTCGAGGCGGTGATCATCGCTGTCGGCTTTGGTCTCGAGCGCGAGGTGTCGGTCGGCAGCAACCCATCCTACTGGCGGCCTTCCCCTGTTGCCGGACCGTTCGTGGCCGCCCAACCGCAGACCGTGCTCATCTCGGGCAACGGCGACGGTGGCCTAGCCGACTTCATGCTCGCTGCTTTCAGTCAGCAGCAGCGCGATATCCTGCGCTACGTCACCGACTATCCCCATCTCGAGCCGGTCAAGGCCGAGCTCGACGCGATCGATAACGAGGCCTGGGCGGATCCCGGTTTCGATATCTTCGCAGCCTATAGGGCGCGGCTCACGCCGATTCTGCCGCCACATCTCCTGATGGATATTCGAGACCGACTGCGGGACCCATGCCGCCTCGTTTTTCATACTAGGGAAGCGCGCCTCTTCCGTCGTGATACCGCGATTCTCAACCGGTTCGTCTGCTATCTGGCGATCGAGGCCGACATTCATTTTGCGCGGAACAGCATCGAGCTCCTGACTGGTTGTTCGATTGAGTCCTCGACCGACGCCGCTGTGCTGACATTTTCCTGCGGCGCCAGCGTCACGCCTACGGTCCGGCTGTTGCGCTTCGGTCCCGACACCGAGGCCGTGCTGGTTCCCTTTGCCGACCTTGCGGTGGAATACAAGAATGCTCATCCGGTGATAGCCGGAGCACGGCCGGTCATGCCCGTACTCACCGCCACGGCGGCGCACCGCTGGGCTGGCTTCGCGCCGACGGTCCCAGCACCGCTGCCGGCCGGCGCCAATCCCGATGAACCGGTGCGCGTGTCATTGGACATCGATGCAGGGGGCCAAGCCGTACTTACCGGGACCGGCTTCGACGCTGTCGCGGCCTTCTGGGATCCTCACAGCCCGGGTGTTCGGCTGACGGTGTCCGCAGGACCCGAAGCAGTGGGCCCGCTGGTTGCGGCGCTCGCGCGCTTATGCGCGCACGCGCCTAACGCCGTGCTGATCAGCGGGCGCTATCGCGGCTGGGATGCCGCTTGGTCGGGGCTTCGCGTGGCGATGCCAGGCCCAGCGATCGACATCGCGTTGGTGACCCGCGCGCCGGCAGTTCCGCCTTTGGTTGCAGTTGGGGTGACGTCGCCTCCCATTGGTGTCGCCGAAGCTGCGACCCTGATCCAGAAGGTGCTCGATGCCGATCTCCTCGCCAGGCTCAACGCAGCGCTTTACCAGGCGCTCGAGCCGGCCGTCCCGGTGTCGCTTGGCTGGGTGATCGAACCGGCACTGCGCCACAAAATGTGGCTCAGGTGGCAGCAATGGTTACAGGTCCTCGGCGCTGACTCAACAATCTGCCGCCGCTTTTTGTTGCTGCTCGCCACGGAGAATGACGATGCGGCTCACGGGGACGATGCGTTGATAAGGCTGGGGCCGCTGATGCTGAAAGCGCATCTGACACGTGCGGCGGTGCTCGCGCTCGCCGTTGCACTCTGCTCGCAGCACGTCTTCGAACCCGCCGGTGACCGGCCGGGCAATCTTCGCACTGGTTCTGTGTCAGGCCATGCCTGCGGCGTGGCCTGGATCGACGGCACCGATATCGGGCCAGAAGTGGCGGCCCGGGTGTGGACCACCGGTATCGTTCTCCTCTCCGAACTCGACCACACGGTCGAACAGCTGCGGCTCACCAGCGATGTCCGGCTGGACGAGGAAGAGGATAGTCCGGCCGATGTGACGCAGGTCCCACGTGCGGAGCGCCCGGTGGTGATGGGCTGTGACGTTCGCATGCGCCAAGCGCTGGCCATCGGTGAACTAGCGGTGGTGGACTATGTGCAAAGAGTTTTTGGCGCGCGCGCCAGTGCTGACGCGGCCATGATCGAACCGGGAGCCTGATGATGAGCGCACGTGGTGAGATCTTCGCCAAAGTAGAACTGCTCGCCGCTGTGCGGGCGCTCGATGTCGTGGTGACCTCAGCCGATGAGGAATGGTTGCGCGACCGGTTCGTGACCGAAGTCCTGGCCGGCAAGGATGCTGAAAACGTCGGTGTCGAGACCGCGACGAACCTGCGGGTCGGCGAGGATCTGCCTGCCAATATCGCTGCCTACCGCATCGACGGCATTCCGGTGCTGCTTGGGGCGCTGCGCGATCGGACGCGCCGCGCTGTTCAGGATGAGGTCCGGCGCTACCGCAATCAGGCGATGATCGCGCGTGCATGGCTGGGCAAGGAGGCCGCCAATCTGCAGCTTTTCCTAATCGGTCCGCTCGGCTCGATGGATGATATGCTCTGGCGGCAGCTCGCTGAAGAGGTCGAGATCGACGACCGGGTGTGCCGCAAGCTCGTCTGGTTGCCGTCCGATGCACCCAAGATCGAGGACGCCGCCTACTTCCTGCAGCGGACTTTCCTCGCTCGTCCCTGGGCCGATGCGCTGCGTCCGCGCCGCCTCGACCGGCTGCGCGAACTCGCCTTACCGGAGGGATGGGACGCTATCGTGCGCGATTCCTCGCTAACGCCCGACCAGCTGATCGCGGCGATCATCAAATCGACACCGCTCCCGGAGGACAGCTGATGACCGCGCCACTTTTCCTCCGCCGCGTCGAACTGTCGAATTTTCGCACCTATGGCGAGAATTTCGCACTCGATATGGTGCCCGGCCCGGGCATCGTGCTGCTGACCGGCTCTAACGGCCTTGGCAAGACCACCTTTTTCGACGGGATCGAATGGTGCCTCACCGACCGGATCAGCCGGTTCGACGGGCTGCCGCGCCCCGATCTCGATCCGCTGACCCGATTCGGCCAGAAGGAAGGGAGCCACCGGGTCAGTCTCTATTTCAGCGATGGTGATCCGATCGACAGGGTCGGTGCCGACGGCCCTGCCGCGGCCGATATTGCGGCGTTCTTGAAATCGCAGGCCTGGCCGTCGATCGGCGATCTCGGTCACTATCTGTCGATGACCCATTTTCTCGGCCAATCCTCGGTGCAACGCTTCTCAATCCGGGATTCAAGCGCGCAGTGGCGCCTGCTTGAGGGGCCGGCCGGCATCGACGAGATCAATCTCATTCGCGAGCGCCTAGGCGGACAGGCCGCGACACAGGCGATGAACCGCGCCGTCGCGGCCGCGCAGACGGCGGCGAACGATGCCGAGGGTCGCGCGAGGGAATGGCGCGAGCTGACCGCGCTGCGCGAGCGGTTCAGCCGGCTCGCCTTTTCCGACAATGCGCTTGACGGCGACGCGGCGCTTGACAACCTTGGCGCCCTGCTCGCCGAAGCCGGCTTGCCGTCGCTGCCCACAGGCGGGGCCAATCCGGAAGCTGCCCTTGCCGCGGCAGCCGGGATGTTCGCGGACGCGATCGCCGCGGCGACGCGCCGTCGGGACCAGGTACTCGAGATCGCACCACGGATCCCGACCTATGTTGAAACCGGCAGACTAGTGGCGGCGGCAAGGTCCGACCTCGAAACCGAACGCACCGCACTGAGCGAACGGCAAAGCGCCCTTGCCGCGGCCGAGGAGCGGATCGAGTCGCTGACGAGCGAGCGCGATACGAAAGCGGCGATGCATCAGCAGCTGACCGATCAACATGCCGCGCTCACGGCCGCAATCGTGGCGGCGCGCTTCCTCAAGGAAAGCGCTCCGCGCGTGGCCGCGCTGGGCGCAGAGGTGGATGATGCACGCAGCGCTGCAGAACGCCAAGCGCTCGAGGTGAACCGGCTCGCGGCCATCGTCACTGATGCCCGCGCGCGGGGCGCGCGCGCCGCGAGCCTTCGCAGAGATATCGCGCGAGTCGATGCGCTTACCGAGACCGTTCGCGTTTATCTGGCGCTAGTCGAAGAGCAGCGGCTGGACAGCGACGACATCGAAGCGGAGCTGGCGGTTGCCCGGTCGCGAAGGGCCGAGCTTGCCGGCGACGACCAGAAACTCGCAAGCGAAATCGAGGCCAATGCCGCGGCGCTCCGCGCACTTGAAGACCGTGCGAGCGTGATCGCACGCGCTGTCCAGGCGATTTCGAGCCACCTCACCGCGCATGACGCGGAGTGCCCGTTATGTCACACCGCGTTCGCGACCGGGGAACTCCTTGCCAGTATTAGGGCGGCCGAGGACAACGCCGGCCAGCATGCCGCTGAACTGCAGCGCCAGGCCGAGACGCTGGCGGCGCGGCGGGCGGCGGTAACGCTCGAGCTGACCTCGCTGGACGGCACGATTGCGACGATAAGGGCGAAAATAACCGGCCGTGCGGTACGCAGCCAGGCTCTCGCCGACCAGCTGGAAGGACTTCAGCTCGCCGGCCTGGCTCCCGACACCGCGTCTGAAATCCTTGCCGCGCGGCGCGATGACCGGCTGCGTGATCTCGACCAATGTATCGCTGAGATCGCTGCGATGGGTGACGAGGAGGCCGCGGTCGCGGCGCATCGCGATGCCGAGATCGAGCTGAGTCGCCTGCGCGAAGTGGAAGCGGCGGCGAGTGGAGCGATCGCGGCGCTGCTAGCGGAACGACAGGAAGCAACCGGGATCGTCGGCCGCGTCGCCGAGGGAAGCGGGGATTTGGGCCTCGAGGCCTTGCTCGCGCGGCTTGCCTTGCTATCACGGGAGGTACAGGCGGCAGCGGCTGCGCTGGAGGCAGCGGCCACCAATCGCGCGCGCGCGCGTCAGGAACTCGACGAAAAGCGTGCCGCCGTGGTGAGCGCAACCGCCCTGATCACCCGTCTCGAACAGCTGATTGCCGAAGGCGCGGAACGGCAGGCCACCTTGCTTGGCGAATGGACGGACCTCGGTCTCGACGGCACGCCGTCCGTCAGTCTGGTCCAGAACATTCTCGCCAATGGCGAGCGGAACCTGGCCCGGCTGCAAAAGATCGAGGATCGGCGACGGGAGCTTCTCGGGCGCTATGAGCAATGGTTGCGCAACAAGGATCTGGCCGAACTCGAAGCGCGCATCGCGACGTTTCGTGAAACGCTCAAGCCGGGCCGGGACGAATCGACTGAGGCGGCGCTCGACAGGCTCCTGAATCGCACCCAGCTGGAGCTCGAACGGGCGACTGTCGCGCGGCGACGCGTCCAGGCGCTGCGCAAGAACCTGCGCTCCAAGGCGAACAGCTTTGCCGCCGGTGTCTTGAAGCCGCTTAATGACAGTATCGGCCGTTTCGCCCACGCGTTGCTCACGCGCGCCGACGGTTCGGTTGCCTACACCGCCGAGCATCATCTCAATCGCGCCAGGCTCATATCGTCGATCCAGACCCGCGCGGGGGATGGCGAGACCAAGGAACTGCCACTTAGCCCAAACTATTTCTTCAGCGAAGGCGAATTGTCGGCGATGAGCGTCAGCACGTTGTTTGCCGCAAGTACCGCCTTTCCTTGGTCGCGCTGGCGCTGCGTGCTGATGGACGATCCGCTCCAGCATAACGACATCATTCACGGCAGCGCGTTCATCGACCTACTTCGCAACATGGTCCGCCATCTAGACTATCAAGTCATCCTGTCGACGCATGATTCGTCTGAAGCACAATTCCTACTGCGCAAATGCCAGGCGGCGGGCCTGAATGTGACCTATTGCGAGCTGGCGCCAAGCGGCGAGCAGGGGTTGGTTTCCTCGGCCGCCTGAACGGGACCGCACTAGCGGGAATTCAGGCGCTACTATTGGGCGGCGGGCACCGATCGCGAGCCCGTACTGGAAATGAACCGATGGCCACATCTAAGAGCTGAATGCAAGCCGCGAACGTCCGGATGGGGGCGGACGGCCAGCTTCATCTCGACGAACTGACCCGTATGACCTACGACTTGGCGGCGGACATCGGAGTGCTTAAAGTCACGCTATGGATGCTCCCCCAAGCCTAATCTGCCACGAATGCATCGGCGATCTCTTTCTCAAGGCGCGCGCCAAATCCGAGGGTAAACGGGCGCGCTGCGACCATTGTGGAAAGATACGCAAATGCGTGGCCGTCGAAGATCTCAAATCGTGGATCGACGAAGTCTTCACGGCACAGTTTCGCCCTGGGCCGGGGCAGGAAGCGCATGAAATCTTCAGCCGCATCGCCGGCATCAGTCGGGACCTCGCATTTGACATGGTTGACGACCTGTCGCAAATCTATGGCCATCTCGATGCATTGGGCAAGGATACCGATCCCTATGCATTCGAAGCCTACGTGCCGGATGGGCCGGACGAGGACGAGTCAGACGATCGCTGGCGAGCTTTCAGCAAGACCGTCCGGCAGGAAGCGCGTTATTTCAACCGATGCGCCGAGCAATGGCTTGAGAATATCTTCACCGGGCTGCACGACCAGCGCACCTGGTCCGACGAGGGCGTGATACAGACCATCGAGCCGGGCGCCACAAGTTTTTGGAGGGCCAGGCTGGCCGAGAGTGAGACAACGCTGCTCAAAATCGTTGGGAGCCCGCATGCCGAACTCGGCCCGCCTCCCAATGGCTCGGCGACCGCCGGGCGTATGAACGCCGCCGGTGTCTCCGTCTTCTATGGCGCGGTCACGCCTGAAACGTGCATATCTGAGATCCGCGCACCGGTCGGCGCCTGGGTTGTTATGGGCCGTTTCACGCCCACCCGTAGGCTGAGGATTCTTGATGTTGATCGCCTCGCGCAGATCGACGGTAGGATTAGCCATTTTGATCCCGACTACGTCCGCAAGCACGAGCGGGTCGATTTCCTTCGTGCATTTGGTCGCCAGATCGCCCAACCGGTCATGCCCAGTGACCAAGGCTTTGGCTATCTTCCGACCCAAGTAGTGGCCGACTTCCTTGCCCAGCGCCTGACACCTGCCATTGATGGGCTCTACTACCGGTCAACTCAGACTGGTTCGGCGGATCGCAATATCGTCCTGTTCAACCGGGCAGCACGGGTCGAACCGCTTAGCCCTGCTCTGCAATATGACGTCGACGTAAACTGGCGGCCGGGCGAAGAGGATGACACCATCTGGATGTCGCTGAAACCGGCTGATCCATCATTGCCGCCGAAGCCTGATTATAAGCATTTGATGGACGAGCGACCCATGACGCTGCAGCTCGATCTCGCAAGCCTAGAGGTCCGACGGGTTAGCGAGACGCACTACAAAACAGAGTTGAGAGCGGTGTACCTGCATAGCGCCGAGGCCGGCCCACCCGCGCCAAACGGTACAGTCAAGATCTAGAAAGCCGGGCCGCGCTAGCCAGATACTGGATGTCGGGCACCAGCCTGCTGAAACCGTGGTCGATTTAAATGCTGAAAGCAGCCCTTTGCGTCCAATGTAAGAAGCGGCAAGTATTGGTAGACACCCGCGGGAAAGCTGACGGTCAGCAGCTGATGGCCGAAATTTGGCCCCTGAGCGTCTGAGAAGGGTCGACCCCGGAATTGATCCGCAACTGCTCTCGTGGTCAATCAACGGCGGTGACCTGTCGAGCGAATTTCGCGGCGTCGGCGACGATGCGTGCGCGATAGCGAAACGGACGAGCCATGGCCATTATCATGCCGATGTGACCAATAGCGGGATAACGCTTGATCCGGACTGTGACGCCGCCGGCTCGCAGCCTCGCAGCAAGCGCCTCGCTGTTGCGCGCACGCACGGTTTCGTCTGAACCGCCGACCATAAGCAGCGCGGGAGGATCGCCTGCGCCAGCCCAGCTCACCGGCTGGGTGTCGGCAGGTCTGGGCCATGTACCAAACGCGGCCTTGCTGGCAGGAAGGTCGAAGGGCGCAAAGTCATAGGGGCCGGCTATCCCCACCAATCCTTTGACCGCCTGTCTATCCTTGCCGAGCCAGCGATCGTCGACCGCCAGCATGGCGGCGATATAGGCGCCCGCCGAATGGCCGCTGAGCACGATATTGGTCGGGGCGCCGCCATATTCTCTTCCATGCGCGGCGATCCATCGAACGACGCTGGCGCCGTCCTTCACAAAGTCGGGATAGAGATTGGCAGGGCCGATCCGATAATCGGGGATGACCACCAGAAAGCCCTGCGCCGCCAATGCCCGGCCGACAAACTCATAGCCCTTTCGCGTGCCACTGGCCCAGGAGCCGCCATAGAAGAACAGGATGACTGGCAGCCGCGCATTCGCAGCGCGTTGACGCGGTGCATATATGTCCAGCTTTTGCCGTGGTCCCGCGCCATAGGGAATGTCGCTCGCCACTTTGACTCCGCCCTCATCCTTGGGAACAAGCAGGTCGAAGGTCCGTAGCGGCGAAACGGCGGCTGCAACCATCGCGGCGAACACGCATGCTCCCGCCACCACCCATCTCCATCGCCAGCCCATCGTTCCTCCACGCAAGACAAGGGATAATGCGCAGCCCGGCGCGAAAGCGCCATGGGGACGAAGGAAGCCCGCCAAACGGACAAGATCGGCGGACTTCCACAATTGAGAGGACACGCGATCGAGTCAGGGCATCAGCACCGTATCGACAACATGGATGACGCCATTGGATTGCATCACATTGGCGATGGTGACCTTGGCCGAGCCGCCCTTGGCGTCAGTCAGATACCAGGCATTGCCCTTCTTCCAGGCAGTCAGCGCCTCTCCCTGAACCGTCGTCAGCTTCGCCTTGCCCGCATGAGCCTTGGCGTTCGCCGCAATGTCGGCCGCAGTCATGCGGCCGGGGACGACATGATAGGTGAGAATCTTGGTCAACATGGCCTTGTTCTCTGGCTTGACCAATGTCTCGACGGTCCCGGCGGGAAGTTTGGCGAAGGCCGCATTGGTCGGGGCAAAGACGGTGAAAGGACCGGGACCTTTGAGCGTCTCCACCAACCCGGCGGCCTTGACGGCGGCGACCAGCGTAGTGTGATCCCTGGAATGGACGGCATTGTCGATGATGTCCTTGGTCGGATACATGGCAGCGCCGCCAACCATCGGATTTTTCATCATCATGTCCTTGGCAATGGCGATGCCGCCGCCGCCCAGGCTTGTGGCGCTGGCCACGATGAGTGCGAGTTTGGAAAATTTCATTGGAAAAGCTCCTAAAACGCCATCCCGATTTGGGGGAGGTAGCCTAGCTACGGAGCTTTGCGCCAAAGGATGCGTTCGCCCGCAGTCAGAGAAGCGATATTTTTCCTGCGGCGATCGGCGCGGAACTGGGCGCGGCGTGCGGAGCCCCATGTTGCCGCTCCATGGTGATCGCCAGCGTGGCGCCGTCGACCAGCAGCCGGCGCTGCTGGGCGGATAGCGGCACCGATGTCCGACCCGCCCGCGGGATCAGCCCCAGCGACACCGGCGCGCCGCCGTCAGGGATCACCCATAATTCGGGAAATAGCCTGGTTGCCGGGACGGCAGCGACGACGCGGAGACGAATCTCCACCGCCTGCGGGTCGTAGCGGGCGAGAACAACCGGCCCGTCCGCTTCGCCGACCATTTGCGCGACAGCCGTCGGCGCGGACACCGGCGCAAAGCCAAAAGGATGCATGACGAGGACGATCGCCAGCGCCGCGGCGATCGCGCCAGTCAGCAGCGCTCCGGCGCGCCACCGCGAAAGGCGTATTTGCAGGCGGGCGGTTGGATCAGCGATCCGCGCCGCCACTGCGTCCCACACGGCGTCGTGCGGAGCGACACCTTCCCATGCGCCGTGCAGTGGCGCCAGCCGCGCTTCCCAGTCCTGCACCGGGCGCGCGAAAACGGGATCGGACAGTTGCAGCCGCAATGCCGCCGCCCGCTCCGGCCCCGCCAGAACGCCGAGCGCCAGTTCGGCCGCCAACGCATCGCGTTCCTCTTCGGGGGTCAGAGCGTCACTCATCGCTCAGGCAGGCCTTCAACCGCAGCAGCCCCCGCCGGATCAGGCTTTTCATCGTTGCCAGCGGCATTGCCGCCCTTTCCGCCAGTTCGGCATAGGTCAGCCCGTCGAAAAAGGCAGCGCGGATCGACGTGCCGGTACGGTCGTCCAGTTGCTCCAGACACTCGAACACACGCGTCCGGTCCTGCCGGGCCATCAGCGCCTCATCGGCGCTAGGCTGTGCATCGGCGACCTGGGATGCGGCATCCTCCGGCAGCAGAACCGCTCTGCCCGCCATCCGCCGCCAGTCGATCGCACTGTTGCGAGCGATCGCGCATAGCCAGGTCACGGGACTGGCGCGCCCAGCGTCGAACCGGGCCGCCCTGTTCCAGACCTTGAGATATACGTCCTGCAAGATGTCCTCCGCGCTCTCTTTGTCGCCCGAGATACGCAGGCAAATTCCAAATAGCTTCGCACAAGTGAGCTCGTAAACCTGTCGCAGGGCCAATTGGTCCTGCTTCGCCACGCCAGCGAGCGCGACGATCAGCCGTTCGCGGGCCAAATCAGCCTCTTCCTTCATCCGGGCATCCTCACGCGCTCGAACCTAAGGGCCAGATACTCCATTGCAAGAGCGATGGCGGGCATCCCCGATCATTTGATCCAAGCAGTCCGTGGCAGAGGTACTGAGGGTCGGACCTTATCTTCCAGTATCGCGCTTGATCGCAACTTGACGTCTCTGAGAGCGCCGATTTTCTGCGATCCAGCCGAAGCGTCGCACATTAATGAATGTCCGGAACCTGGAACGCAATTTTGGCTCGGGAACGACAACACCGGGTCGTTAAAACCCAATCTCGCCCAGGCAGGCCGATGCCTGCCTGACATAGCTGCCGCCGAACAAGCGCGCATGCACGAGGAGCGGCCATAAGCGATATATGGGCTGCCGCTCACGCCATCCCTCTTCGAGACCACAGGCTTCGTAGAATGCGACGGGCGGATTGTCGAACAGGCTGAGCATCGCCAGATCGACTTCCCGGTGGCCGTAATAGGCTGCCGGATCGATCAAGCCGGATATGCTGACGTCATTGACCAGGATATTGCCGCCCCACAGATCGCCATGAAGCAGGGCGGCCGGGGGATGATCGGGCAGGAAGTCGCCCAACCGCCGGACCAGTTGCTCAAGGCGATCGCCCAGATGGCGATCAACATGGGGAAGATGACAGCGGAGCCGGTTGTCACTCCAGAATTCGACCCAACTGCTTTTCCGACCGTTCGGAATGGCCACGTTGCTGAAGGCATAATCAGAGTCCCAACCATAGCCGCCGGCGGTTGGCAGATGCAGATGATCGAGAATGTCCGCAAGGTTTGCCCATGCACGGGCAAGCCGCCCCGCGGCCGGCAGGTCCTCCAGGATCAGCAATTCGGCCTCCATCGCAAGGACCGCCGGCGTCGGCACGCCCCTTCCGCGCAGCGCCTCCAGCATCGTGGCTTCGACGGCCACCAGCGAGCCGGTCTTCGCGATCGCCGTCCCACCACCGACCAAACCAAGCCGGCTGACCGACGAAAGGCTGCCGCCGGAAATTTGCGTCACGCTTTCGACGCGAGCCCCCAGCAAATGGCCCGCGCGCACAAATATCGACCTCACACAGCGATCCCTTATTATCTCCGGTCAGTGATAGGCGGTTTGCGCTGTCAGGCATAGCGACGACGGACGGCTCAAACCGTGCCAGGACGCGCCGACCGGCCCTTGATTGGCGATTGTAAAAGCGGCACAATATGGGCGCGGGCAGACCGGGACAGGAGCTTGGTTTGCAATGGACGATATGAGTGAGCAATTTCTTCGCCTCAGGGCGGTGATCCAGAAAACCGGGAAGCCCAAGGCGTCCATCTATCGCGACATCCATCTGGGCACGTTTCCCGCGCCCGAAAAAATAGGCGCCAGGGCGGTTGCCTGGCGACTGTCGCGGATCATGCGATGGATGCGGTCTCCGGCCGATTACCAGGACGACTGAAACCAGCCCAGCGCCTCGGCCGGCTTCTTCTTCGGGGCCACCTCCTCGATGACGATAGCCTTCGAGGCGCGCTCGGCATCGTCGAGATAGTCCGCCCACCATTTCATCATCTTGCGGCGGGGATCGAGATAGAGCGCGGCGTTGTAAACGCTTCGAACCCCTTGCGGCACATGGGCAAGCTGCATCTCGATCCAGTCGGCGTTGAAACGACCGGATTCATTCAAGATCGTGCTGGCAACCGAACGGAAGCCATGCACGGTCGCCTTGTCCCCGACGCCGAGGCGCCGCAGCAAGACCAGCATGCGGCTCGAACTGATCGTGTCATCAGTGTTGCCAATGACCGGGAAAAGATATTGCCCGAACCGCTCGTTGCCGAACTTGCCGTAGACATTGAGTTCCTTGAGCTCGCGGAGCAGTTCGACGGCCTGCGGCGGCAGCGGCACCAGATGCTCCAACTGCATCTTCATCCGCGCCGCGGGAGTGCGCCACAGTGGCTTCGGCCCGCCCAGCCCTTCGAACTCGCTCCATTGGGCGTGACGGGTTTCCTGCGTGCGCACCATGGTGAGAATGGTCCACCGCAGGGCAAGATGGCTGAGGCGTGAGCCGGTGTCGGCATTGAGCGCCGCAAAGAAACGCGGCAGTTCGGTGATCGGAACCTTGGAGCGATGCTTCACCCTCGCCCGCTTGCGCATCACGGAACCCAGATCGCTACAGGGGTCGGACATGACGCGACCACTCGGAATGCCGTACCGGAAGATCTCGCTGCAATAGCCGCGCACCCGGTGCGCCATTTCGAGCGCCCCGCGATCCTGAATCGTCTGCAAGGCCTCCAGCATCATCTGGGGGATGACCGCCCGGACCTTCTTCTTGCCGATGACGGGGAAGATGTCCGCCTCAAGCCGCCGCTCAATGACGCCGGCATAACGGGCCGACCACCCTTCGCGCTTCACCGCGAGCCATTCCTCGGCCAGTTGCTGGAAGGTCGTATTCTCGGCCTTGATCTCATATTTCTGGAGCAGGCGGATATGGGCCGGGTCTTTCCCCTCGGCGAGGAGCGCCTTCATCTCCTCGCGCCATACCCGCGCGCGGTCGATGCTGACCTCGGGATAGGTGCCGCCTTTCAGCGTCTTCTGCCTGTAGTCGAAGCGATAGGAGAGGCGCCACTGCGCCTTGCCGTTGGGC
Organism: Sphingobium sp. RSMS; assembly: GCF_005406185.4. Lineage (NCBI taxonomy): Bacteria > Pseudomonadati > Pseudomonadota > Alphaproteobacteria > Sphingomonadales > Sphingobiaceae > Sphingobium > Sphingobium sp. RSMS. The sequence continues at coordinate 942,108 of NZ_CM191258.1, forward strand.
AGCACGCAGATGTGGAGGCCGCCGCCATCGGCTTTCTTGACGGGGCGCTCGGAGGGTAAAATCGATTGAATGAGACTGTTGGTCAGCACCGGTCAGGACTCCTGAAAACGGTGCGTGGGATTTGAAATCCTGTTCCAAAGACCAACCAAAAGACCAACAAATCCCATGCAAACCACCTGAGCGGTCATGATCCCAAAGGAGACCATGTTACATGAGACAACTGCTTGAAAACAGCAGTTTTTTGGCGACCTCTTGAAACTTTGTTGGTCCATCTGGACCGAAGTTTGGTTGCGGGCTTTGGACCCGCGGCCTTCTGATCCCCTGCAATATCCGCGACGGTGATCTTGCTTTCTTCACAACCGGGTGCCCGCGGGGATAGGCATCCAGGCGCTTGTTTCAATCGAAAACCATCGCTGGGCAATCGAAGATAGCTTCGAAGCTACGAAGAACGAACTCGGTTGTCAACGGCGGTCGGATTTTAGGCCAGCGCGGCGGAGTAAAAGCAGGCCAGTGAATGTGGCGCGGATGATATGCAAAGGGCCCCGATCGGGGCCCTTTGCATATTGGCCGTTTTTCTGCGGATCAGTCGGGCGTGGTGGCCTGGTTTTGCTCCGCCCCGGCGGTGCGGCGGCGGGCGGATTGCTTGAGCCGGTAGCTGTCGCCATTCATGGCCAGGATGCTGACATGGTGCGTGAGGCGATCAAGGAGCGCGCCAGTCAGCCGCTCAGAACCCAGAACCTGGGTCCAGTCCTCGAAAGGCAGGTTAGAGGTGACGATCGTGGAGCCGCGCTCGTAGCGCTGGGAGAAGGTTTCGAACAGCAATTCGGCCCCGGTCGGCGAGAGCGGCACATAGCCGAGTTCATCGACAATCAGCAGCTTCACGGCGGCCAGTTCGCGCTGCATCCTCAGGAGGCGCTTTTCGTCGCGGGCCTCCATCAACTGGTTCACCAGGGCCGCAGCGGTGGTGAACAGGACGCTGAAGCCCTTCTGGCAGGCGGCCAGTCCCAGGGCGAGCGCTACATGGGTTTTACCCGTCCCGCTGTTGCCCAGCGCAATGATGTTTTCCCGCCGCAGGATATACTCGCAGCGCGCCAGTTCGAGCACGAGCATCTTGTTGAGGCTGGGGATGGCGGTGAACTCGAAGGTGTCCAGGCTCTTGACCGCCGGGAACCGGGCGGCGCGGATACGGCGTTCGACGGTGCGCCGCTCCCGGTCGATGAGTTCCAGTTCGATAAGGCGCAGCAGATAGCGGGTATGATCCACGCCATCGCGTGCGCATTCCCGGGCCAGCTTCTCATATTCGCGCAGCACGGTGGGCAATTTGAGCTGCTTGAGGTGATGCGCCAGCAGCACCTGCGGTGTGCCCGCCGTCGTGCCGGTGGGCATCTTGTCTTCCCCGGCCCGGCTCATGCGGCCATCCCCGGCAGAAGGCTGGCATAGTCAGCAGCGCGCGTTGTCTTGACCTCCATCCTGGGCAGGTGCGGATAGGCTTCCAGGTCGAGCCGGGCCGGTCTACGCTCGATCCGCGCCAGTGCGATCTGCTTGACCGCATCGAAGCCGATTGCCCCGATGTGGATTGCCTCTTTCACCGCAAAGGTCACCACCTCCATCGGCATCGCCTCAAGCAGGCGTAGGACCTGGATGAACTCGCGCTTCCCCTTGTTGCCCATCCGAACCTCGAGAAGATGGCGCAGGTGCTGGAAGTCCTCCGGCAGATTCCAGTCCTTAAGCGCGGCTGCCTGATCGAGCGCGCCCGGCTTGGTCTCGATCAGGGCCAGATAGTGCAGCGGGTTTGCCACAAACATGGCTTCGCCATAGCAGCGCGGATGACGGGCGATCTCTTCACCGCCGCACAGGATGATAACCCGGTCGACGAAGCCCTTCACGACAACGTCTTGGAAGCCATAGCAGGTCGGCACCGAGTAATCGTTGGTCCGGTAGCGCACCAGCGCAGTCGAGGAGACGCGTGCGCCCTTGGTCTCGCATGGTTCGAACGTGCCGGCGGGCAGCGGGCGCAAAGCCGCCAGATCTGCCGCCAGGCGCTCCCCGATCGTCTCGGTGTGGCGTTCGGCTCGCTCGTCCTGCCGGGCCCGGCACCGTCGTTCCAGCTCTGCGTTGAAGTCGTCATAGGTCGCCGCGCGCGGGATCGGCACCATGAAGTGCGAGCGCGCATACTTCACCAGCCCTTCAACCTTCCCCTTGTCGTTGCCCTTGCCCGGGCGGCCAAAGCGATCGGCAAACAGGTGATGGCTGACCAGCCCGGTGAAGGCCTGGGTACGCTCGCGCTTGCCATCCCCGCAGATCTTGGCCACCGCGATCTTGGTGTTGTCGTACAGGATCGAGAGCGGTACCCCGCCAAAGAAGGCGAAGGCGCAAACATGCCCGTCCAGGAAGGCTTCCGTCGTCTCGGCAGGATAGGCCTTCACAAAGCAGGCATCGGATTGCGGAAGGTCCATGCAGAAGAAATGCACCTTCTGCCGCACACCGCCGATCACTCCCACCGCTTCGCCAAAGTCCACCTGGGCGTGCCCTGGCGGATGCGCCAGCGGCACGAAGGTCTCGCGGCTACGCACACGGCTCTGCCGAACGTAATCCTTCACCACCGTATAGCCGCCGCCGTAGCCATGTTCATCGCGCAACCGCTCAAAGATTCGTTTGACCGTATGGCGTTGCTTGAGCGGCGCAACATAATCCTCAGCCAAAATCCGGTCGATCACCGGCAGCAACGATCCCAGCTTCGGCTTGGCGACAGGCTTGGAACGCGTGTAGCCCGGCGGCAGCGAGAAACGGCACATCTTCGCGATCGTCTCTCGGCTCAGGCCGAAAACCTTCGCTGCCTCCCGTTGGCTGTTCCCTTCGACAAACACAAAGCGGCGTACCGCTGCATAGCTCTCCACGGCAAACATCCCCGGCCGCTCCAAAAAGAGCAACCTTACCAATGGCTGGTTTTTACTCCGCCGCGCTCAGCAATTTGCCGGCGCTCCATTGGCCTGGTTTGTCACCGCCGTGCACAGCCTAGCGCGCGCACCAGTTCGCGCCGCAACTGGCCCAGGACGATGTCGTCGACCAGCAGCATCCGCCGCTTGCCCAGGCGGATCTCCGCGCTTGCCGGGTCGAAATGGAAGCTGTCGCGCAGGTCGGCAAGGTCGCGGTCCCCGGTGGGCGCGACTCCGCCATCGTGAAATGCGGTCCCCAGTCCCGACTTGCCCGATGTCGATCCGCCTGCCCGCGCCACGCCCCACTCCTGTCGATTATTCGACAACCATAGGGGAAGAAGCAGATGATTTTCAACAGTCCGATCCTGTTCCACCCCCATACAGGTGGTCGTGCGCGGCATGTCCTTCCCACCCCTTGTCCGGGAAGAACGGGATTTCGGCCCGCTTATGCGGAACGGACGGGGCGGAGACGCACAATCTGGCACGCTGCTTGCTGAACGATCCGCATCAGCCGCCATCCGTGCGGCGACCATGGGAAAAGGATCATCATGTCTGCAAAGAGCCAGTATCTCAAGCGCGCCTGGTACGTCGCCGCCCTCTCCAGCGAAGTCGATGCAACGCAGCTTTTCCACCGCCGGATATTGGGCATGTCGATCCTGATCTACCGCGATGCGCGGGGAGAGGCGGTCGCCCTTCAGGACCGCTGCCCGCACCGCTTCGCCCCGCTTTCCATGGGCAGCCGGGTGGGCGACGCCATCGCCTGCCCCTATCATGGACTGCGGTTCGACGCGGGCGGGCATTGCGTCCACAACCCGCACGGCCGCGGCCAATTGCCCAAGGGACAGGTCGTGCGCAGCTTTCCGCTGATCGAACGGCACGGCTTCCTGTGGATCTGGATGGCGGAGGAGGCCGCCGATCCCGCGCTGCTGCCCGACTTCGCGCCGCTGGACGAGGGCCATGCCAACGGCGTCGGCCACACCTATATGAAGTTGCCGGTCGATTACCGGCTGATCCTGGACAATGTCATGGACCTCAGCCATGTCGACTACGTCCATGGCGAGATCATCACGACGCGCGGACAATTGTCGCCGCTGATCCCGCAGGTGGAGGAAACGGATCACAGCGTTTCGGCCAGTTGGGACTACAGCCAGACCCCGCCCATCGGAATCTTCGCCCCCTTCCTGCCCCGCCCGGAGGAGACGGCGCGGCACAGCATCCGCGTCACATGGACGGCGCCCGCCAACATCCAGTTGTCGATCGCGGCCGCGCAGGACGATGTGCCCTTCGAACAGGGCGTCAGCCAATATGACCTGCACAGCTGCACGCCCGGCGACGAGAATGAGACCCATTATTTCTTCGCCACGCGCCGAAACCATGCGGAAGAGGATGGAGACTATAATAGGTTCAAGACGGCGGCCATGCACGCGGCGTTCGAGACGGAAGATGGCCCCATCATCGCCGCGAGCCAAAGGGAGATGGGGGGCGAGGAATTCTTCGACCTCAAACCCATGCTGCTGTCCAACGATCTGGCGGCCGTGAAGGTACGCCGACAGCTGCAACGGGCGATAGATAATGAAAATGCGACTTCAAGTGGATGGGGCCGCGCCGTTGCCCGGTCCTGAACCAAAATAGTCGGGCGGCGCCGGGATTTCGCGCTTCATCGGCAAGAAGCGCCGGGCGTCAGGCGCGAAAACAGGTCGGCATCAGGGATTTACTTCCGGGCGGGCGACAAGTTCGCCTTCCCCTGCCGGCAGGGGCGGCGGCATCAACTCCCGGATCACGCCCCAATAGCTCTGCGTGACGTGCGCTTTCGCCGCATAGACCGGATCGGTCATCAGATGCGCGTGCAGCCGGCGCAGATTGGGCCAGGGCACCGACGGGAACAGATGATGTTCCAGGTGATAGCTCACGTTGAAGGGCGCGATCAGGAACCTGTCGAGCAGGGTGGGGATGACCGTGCGCGTGCCCTTCAGCTCGCTTTCGTCGGAGACGCCGTTATGCTCCGCCATTGCCCGGATCCGATTGAAGACATTCGCCCAGATGAACTGCGGGATCAGCAGGAGCCCCAATATCTTCCAGCGATAGGGCGACAACAGGATCAGGCCGTAGAAGAGCAGCGCCCACAGCACATAGCGGATGCGCAGGCCCAGGGGAAAATCATAACCGAAGCGCCGGGGATTGTGGAAATTGGCGAAGGGCGCCCAGACGCGGCTGTCCCGCGCCATGCGATAGAGGTTGAGGCCGGTCACGCTGCGGACCAGCAGCCAGGCCATGGCAGCCGCGCTTTTCGGGAAATGCTGGTCGGAATCCCGCCGCTGGACACGATAATCGCGGTCGCGCAGCGTGTTGGTGTAGCGGTGGTGATGCAGGTGATTGGCGCGGTACAGGTCGACGCTGAAGCCGAGCGGATAGGCGACGAATATGTCCCCTATCAGGTCGTTGAGGCGCCGGTTGCTGAACAGCATGCCGTGACATGCATCGTGCATCATCACCGCCAGGCACTGAATGCGCGTTCCGATGACGATGCCGGCCAGCAGGTAAACCGGAATTCGGTCGACATGGATGGCGATCGCCCCGGCCCCGATCGCTATTGCCCATTGGAGGACGAGCAGCAGAGCGTTGCGGCGATCGTCGATGACGGAAAGATCGCGGATCAGCGCCAAAGTGCCCCGCCGCGAATATCGATAGCCGGGGGGACGCTCCTTGGCGCTTTCTTCCATGGGAGTAGGTCTCCGAATGCAACATCAAACCGTCGCGGACGCTATGATCGGTGCGATCCGGCGTCAAGCTCGCTCCTGATGCGGGCGCTCGCGCAGCGCATCGGATCGCCCGCCGCCGCGGGCCAGTTTTCCTGAAGGGCGGACAACCGGTCCATCGCGCCCGTTCCACAAAAGGTCGGGGCGGCGATTGCCGCCATGCCGGATGGTGATAAGGATGGCTTATGCCCGCCTCTGAACCACTTGACCGCCGTTCGCTCACCCTTGCGGCGCTGTCCACCGTGGTCGAATGGTATGATTTCACCCTGTTCCTCTACCTGGCCACGGTGCTGGCGCGCGTGTTCTTCGTGGGCGGGAATGCGATGCTCACGACGCTGGCGGGGTTTGCGGTCGCCTATCTGATGCGGCCGCTGGGCGCGATGGTGTTCGGGCATTTCGGGGACCGGCATGGGCGAAGGGCGACGCTGCTCCTGTCCATGGCCTTGATGACGGTGGCGATGCTGCTGAGCGCCCTGCTGCCGACCGTGGCGCAGATCGGCCCGCTCGCCGGGATATTGCTGCTGGCCCTGCGGTGCGTGATGGGATTTGCCGTGGGGGGCGAATATACCGGCGTCGTCGCCTATCTGCTGGAAGGCGCGGCGCCGCATCGTCGCGCGCTCGTCACGTCGATGGCGGCGGCGACCAGCGAGGTCGGCGGGTTGCTGGCCGCGGGCGCGGCGGCGCTGACCGTGAGCCTTCTTCCCGCTCCGGCGCTTGAAAGCTGGGGCTGGCGATTGCCGTTCCTGTTCGGCGCGGCGCTGGCGGGCACGATCCTGGTGGCCCGCGCGGCGATGCGGGAATCGCCCGAGTTCGCGCTTCATCGCGCGGCAGGGACGCTGGTGAGCAGGCCGCTCGGTCATGCGGTATCGCGCCATGGAGCAGGCGTGGCGAGGGGCTTCGCCATCTCGGCCCTGGGATCGATCACCTATTATGTCGGCATCACCTACCTGCCGATCCATCTGGTCTCGTCTGGCGGGCTCGGCGAGGCGGAGGCGCTCAAACTGGCGACCGTCGCGGCGGTCGCCGTGATTGTCGTGACGCCATTTGTGGGCCTGGCCGCCGACCGGTTCGGGCGTCGCCCGGTGCTCGTCGCCCTGGCCGTCCTGTCGGCCGCGCTGCCCTATCTGTCCTTCCGACTGCTCGCCGGAGCGGGAACGTCGTCGGCGCTGGCCGGCGCCGTGGTGCTCGCCGCTTTAGCGGGCGGCGTCAGTGCCGTGGGCGCGGTGACGACGGCCGAACAGGTTCCGGCCGAAGGGCGGCTGAGCGGGCTAGCCCTTGGCGCCACGACCGCGACCGCATTGTTCGGTGGCCTAACGCCGTGGCTCGCACAACTGCTGACGGAGCGAACAGGATCGACCGCGGCGCCGGGCATCATGATCGCGCTGGTGTCGCTGGCGGTGCTTCCCGTGCTGCTGACGCTTCCCGAGACGCGGCCGCCTCGAGGCTGAGCCTCAGAGACCGAAGCGCACCTTGGCTTAGGGCCGTCCAGAAATTGCAGGCCGTGAAGCTGGCCTTGGGGTGCCCCTGCCCGCGAAAAACCTTCCCAACGCCTTTCGCGACAGCAGGGCTATTGCCTGATCGGGGGCAACTGTGCTCATCGGGGGCAGCGCGCCATGGGAGGATCGCATCCTCCCGCTTTCGTCGGCGCCCGGCAGAATGAGGACTGGCCATGCATGCGATCCCGAAGCTTTCCCCCGCAACCATCGCCATAGAAGGATCGCAGGAGCGCTTTCCCATTCGCAGGATATTCTGCGTCGGTCAGAATTACGCGGACCATGCGCGGGAAATGGGGTCCGATCCGGACCGGGCGCCGCCCTTCTTCTTTTCAAAGCCGTCCGACGCCGTCGCGGCGAATGGATCGCGCCTTCCCTTTCCGCCTTTGACGAGCGATCTGCATCATGAGGCCGAGCTTGTGGTGGCGCTTGGTTCGGGCGGTGCGAAGATCGGCGCCGAACAGGCGAGCGCGGCCATCTGGGGTTGGACCGTCGGCCTCGATCTCACACGCCGCGATCTGCAGTCGGAGGCGAAGAAGGCGGGCCGCCCCTGGGACATGGCCAAGGGGTTCGACGATTCCGCACCCGTCGGAGACCTGCGCCCCGGTCTGCCGCCGTCGTCGGGGGCCATTTCGCTGGCTGTCAACGGAGAGCTTCGCCAGTCCGGCGACCTGTCCCAGATGATATGGTCGGTGCCCGAGATCATCGCCAATCTTTCGACCTATGTGGCGCTCGCCCCCGGCGATCTCATCTTCACCGGTACGCCCGCTGGAGTGGGGCCGATAGGAAGAGGGGACAGGCTGGTCGCGTCCATCGACGGACTGCCGCCGCTGGAAATCTCCTTCGAGGATTGAATGCAGGCCCGCGCGCGCTGCGCATCCGTTCGCCGGCCTAATCGATCGTATAGGGTTTCAACCGGGCGCAAGTCGATGCGCGCATCGTCCGGCACCCGCTCAACGGACAGCCACCGACAAGGAGAGGAGCGCGGCAAACACAGCCGCGCATCCTTCCTGCGCCATGCCCTCAGGCGTCGAAGCCGGGCGACTGGCGCTGCGCCTTGCGGAGCGCGGCCTCCCAGACGAGGTCGTAATGCGATCTGGCGCCTTCGACCGGCTTGCGCTCGCGGCTCATCTGGCGGCGGACTTCCTCCTGCGCGGCTTCCGGGGCGATCAGCACCCTGTCGCGGCCCACGGCAAGGCTGCGGACCTGCGCCTTGCAGGCTTCCTCCAGATGATAGATGCCGCTGAACGCCTCGCCCGGCGTCGAACCCAGCGCCAGCGTGCCGTGATTGCGCAGCAGCATGACATTGGTGTCGCCCAGGTCGGCCACCAGCCGTTCGCGTTCGTCCAGATTGAGCGCCACGCCTTCATAATCGTGGTAGGAAAGGCGCGGGATCAGGGCCAGGGCGCGCTGGTTGAGCGGCAGCAGCCCTTCGGCATGGGCCGATACCGCCATGCCGTCGGCGCTGTGGAAATGGGCGATATAATGGGCATCGTCCCGCGCGCCGTGGATCGCGCTGTGGATCACATATCCGGCATAGTTGATGCCATAGTCGCTTTCCCCGATGACATTGCCGTCGAGGTCGACCTTGACCAGGCTGGAGGCGGTGATCTCATCGAACATCAGGCCGAAGGGGTTGATCAGGAAATGATGCTCCGGCCCCGACACGCGCGCCGAGATATGGGTGTAGATGAAATCGTCCCAGCCATAGAGGGCGGACAGGCGATAGAAAGCGGCAAGATCGACGCGGACCTTCCATTCCGCTTCGCTGATGCCCGACTGGCGGAAACGGTCGTCCTTCAAGACTGTGGCCATGGCGCTGCTCCTTTGCGCGGTATTTTAGGGAGGCGGCGGGACACCGCCCAATGAGAATGACTTATCGATCGATTGGCGACGCTCATGCGGGGAACAAGCCTGCGTCCACGATCGAGGCGACGTCGATATGGGCCGGCAGCTCGCCATCGGCATGGAAGCGGTCGACCACCCGTTGCAACGGCTTCACCACCGTCGCGTCGGGCGGGATCAGTAGCGGGTTCTGCCGTTCCACGATCAGGGCGGCGAGTTTGGGGTCGACCTTCGTCTGCCGGACGAAGATACGGGCATAGTCGGCGGGATGCGCCTGCGACCACAGGCTCGCCTTGCGGAGGCGGGCGAGGACGTCGCGCAGGGCTTCGCGCTTCGCCGGGTTGTCGAGCGCCGCTTGCGACGCGGCGATCAGGGTCAGGCCGCTGTTGATCCCCTCCCCGTTGCGCAGCACGCGCGCGCCGCGCTGTTCGGCCGCGAGCTGGTAGGTGCCGAAGGTCGCCCACGCCTCTATCTGCCCGGCGGCGAAGGCGGCGGCGGCGTCATTGGGCAGCATGAAGCCGATGCCGACCTTTCGCCGGTCGAGCTTCGCTTCCTTGAGCGCTTCGAGCAGCAGATAATGGGATATGCTGCCCCTCGCGCTCGACACGATCACGCGCTTGCCCGCAAGGCCCGCGACGGACCGGATGCGAGAGTCGCCGGGCACGAGAATGCCGATGTCCCTGGTCGATGAAATCGAACCCGCGATGATCTTCAGCGGCACGCCGGCCGAGGCGGCCAGCACGACCGGCAGGTCGCCCGCCGGAGCGGTGTCGACCGCCCCGGCGTTAAGCGCCTCCAGCAGCGGCGCGGCGCCGACGAAATTCGCCCATTGCACGTCATAGGGCAGGTCGTTCAGGGCGCCCGCCGCCTCCGCCTTCGACTCCAGCAGATGGACCTGGTCGCCCAGCACCAGTTTCGTGCGGCCGCTTTTCCCCGCGCAGGCGGCGAGGCCGAGGGCGGCCGCCCCCGCCAGGAAGGTGCGGCGATCAGAAAGCAAGCGCGATCCGTCCATAATAATAGCCGCCTGCGGGGTTGAAGGGCGACGGGCCGTAATAGCCCTGCCCGGTCTGGGGATTGCCCGGCCCGTTGGTTTCCGGGCGGACGTCGAACAGGTTGGTGGCGCCCACCGAAAGCGTGGCGAATTCCGTCACTTTCGCGCTGACGCTGGCGTCGGTGATGACCTTCGCCCCGAAATGACGGTCGTCGCCCGCCGCCGTGCGCTGCGTATATTTGCCGTAGCGGGTGGCGGTGAGGCTGAAGCCGAAAATGCCCTTGCTCCAGTTGAGCGTACTGACCAGTTTCGTGTGCGGCTGGAGCACTTCCAGCTCACCGATCTTGTCGCCGCCGAAGAAGACCGAACCCGCCCCCAGCAGCGAAGCGCCGGTGGGACCGAAGAGTTGCGACGGGGTGGCGACGACGTCCGTCACCTTGGTCTTCGAATAGTTGAAGGCGAAGGTCAGGCCCAGCTTGCCCAGATCGCCCAGGTTCCTCGAATAATCGGCCACCAGGTCGAGGCCCTTGGTCGTGGTGTCGGCGGCGTTGATGAAATATTCGGCCTGTTCGATGTCCGACAGGCCATTGGCGGCGAGGATGGCGGAAATTCCCGGCCCGAACAGGCGGCCGGTGCGTTCGATCCGGTTCTTGATGCGGATATAATAGCCGTCCAGCGTCACCGACAGGGACGGCGTGGGCGTAAAGACGAAGCCCAGCCCGGCATTCCAGGTCTTTTCCGCCTTGAGCGGCTTCGCGCCCAGCAGCTGGCCGACGGCGGAATCCGCCGTCACCAGCTTGGCGACGGTGGGGCGCAATTCGGTCTGGCCGGTCTGCGCGTTGAAGAAGGAGGAGGTGCGCCCATCGGTCTGCGCATAGCCGATCTGCGTCAGCGACGGCGCGCGGAAGCCCGTGCCCACCGTGCCGCGAACGGCGAAGGTGGGGCTGACCTCATAACGGCTGTTGAGTTTCAGGCCGACCGGACTGCCCGAACCGTCGCTATAATGTTCGGCGCGGATCGCGGCGCCGATATACCAGGCGTCGAGCGGATAGATGCCGAGATCGACATAGCCCGCATAGACCTTGCGGCTGATGTCGGCTTCATCGGCGGGGGAGAGGACGATGCCCCCCTGCACCACCGGCGAGGCGGTGACGCCGACATTCCAGTCATATTGCTGGTCGCCGGGACGGAAGCTGTATGTGGCCGGTTCATAGGCCAGCGGATCGCCCGCGAAGGTGCGGAAACGGTCGAGCCGATATTCGCCGCCAATGGAGATTTGCAGCGGTTGGGCCAGGCCGATCTCAACCTCCCGATGCAGATCGACATTATGGGTCCATTGCCGGAACTCGAAATTGGCGAGATTGGGCCAGCTCGTCGGGCTGGTCGGTCCCAGCGAAGGACGAACGGACAGTTTCGAATATTGATGGCTGTAGTTGCGGCCGAAGGAGGAGCTGACATCATAGTCCCAGCCCCAGAGCCTCCCCCGAAGACCGCCGACGAACTGGAAGTCGTTCTCGTCTATATTGTTGAGCGGATAATAGCCGTCCGGGAAAAGCGCGGTGAAATTGGCGGTGCTGTTGGGGCGGCGGAAATTATTGCCGATCTGGGCGTCGCGCTCGCCATAGGTGCCGAAGCTGTAGAGGGTGGCATTCTCCGTCACCGGCAGTTCGGCATTATAGGAGAGGTTGAACGCCTTGATCTGCGGGTCGCCATTATGCGCGCCGTCGCGGCTCCATTGGGCGTTGCGGGCATTGGCGGCGGCGACATTGGCCAGCACCTGATCGCGGGTGAGGCCGCTGGTCGCCGCCACCTGGTCCACCGTGCGGTTGGCGGGAAGGCCGTAGATGTTCGCGTCGGTCGCGGGCAGATTCCACCAGGCGCCGCCGCGCTTGCGGATGTCGCCGCTCAGGGTCAGGAAGCCATCCTCCCCGATCTTCGTGCCGTAGCGGATCGTACCCTTCCAGCTGTCCGGCCTGCCATTGGCGTCGTAGAGCGTGCCATAGGTGAAATCGCCGCTCAGCCCTTCCTTCTTCGCGAGTTGGATATTGATGACCCCGGCTATGGCGTCCGTGCCATATTGGGCGGCGGCGCTGTCCTTCAGCACCTCGATCCGGTCGATCGCGCTGGTGGGAATGAGGTCGATGTCGACCGGGTTCGCGCCCGAGGTGTCGGCGGTCGAATTGTTGAGGAAGGCGCCATTGTGCCGCCGTTTGCCGTTGACCAGCACCAATGTGTAGGCGGGCGCCAGGCCGCGATTGGTGACGGGGCGCCCGATGGAGAAGACGCCCGCATGGGTCGCGCCGAAATTGAGCGAGGGCAGCAATTTGGACAGCGCTTCGCCAAATTCGGCCGAGCCGGTGGCCTGCAACTTCTCCGCGCCGACCACATCGATGGGCGCGGGGCTTTCCGCCACGGTGCGGGGCGCGCCGCGTACGCCGGTCACGATGATGGCGCTCGAATCGGCCGCCTCGGCATCCGCGCTGTCAGGTGTTGCAACGGTCTGCGCGAGCGAGGGCGCCGACGTCAGAAGTACCGCGGCAAGCGCGGTCGAGCACAGATAAAGGCGGTCAAGGTTCATGAATATATCCCCCGGTTTCCGGGGACCATCTATTTACTATCGATATGATTGAGAAATGACTTCGCTAGCCGATTCATGAGTAAATCTGAATTTTAGATATGCTTGGCGGCGACGAAGCTCAGCTTCATCCGCCCGTGCCGAAGCTGCGGTCGAAGGCGTCGGCCACCGGGCGCTTGCCCTCGGTCAGACCGGCTCTCTGGAAGCGCTGCGTGATGTCCTGCTCATGCGCGACGATCTTGCCGTCGATGGGCCGCGCCACGCGGTTGTTGCGGTCGAAACTGGCGCGGGCGATGTCGAGCGGCAGTCCGGTTTCCTTGGCCAGCACCTGCGCGAATTCGTCCGGATGCGCGCGGGCCCACTCGACGGCCTTCGCCTCCCGCCGGAGGAAATCGGCAAGCAGGGCGCGCTTGGGGCCGATGGAATCGCCATGGGCGATGTCGATATAGACCGGCAGGCCATAATCCTTCGCATCGACGACAGCCCGCGCGCCTTCCTTGATCGCCACATTGGTATAGGGCGTCCAAATGGACCAGGCGTCGATGGCACCGCTGTCGAAGGCGGCCTTGGCGTCGCCGGGCGGCAGGAAGGTGACGCGCACCCGATCCGCCGGAATATGCGCCCGCTCCAGCGCCTGGAGCAGCAGGTGATGGCCGATCGATCCGCGCGTCGTGGCCACCGATTTGCCGATCAGATCCTGTATCGAATGCGCGGGCGATCCGTTCTTCACCAATATGGCCAGCGCTTCGCCAGCCTGGGCGAAGGGCGTCTGGATGCCTATCGCCTTGACCGGGCTGCCGCTCTGATAGGCGAAGATGAAGGGCGCGTCGGCGGCAAGGCCGAGGTCCGCGGCGCCGCCGCCCACCGCTTCCAGCAAGGGCTGGGCGGCGGGAAATTCCGACCATTCGACCGTGTAGGGCGCATCCTTGAGAACGCCCGAGGCGATCATCATGGATTTGACCTGCCCCTTCTGGTTGGCGACGCGCAGCACCTTGTCGTCGCCGCCACCGAATTTCGCGGCGGCAAGGCCGAAGCCCGCCACCGCCACCAGCGCCACCGCGATGATCGCACCCCTGTTCTTCGCCATGTCAGCCCGCCAGCGCCAGTTCGGCCTTTTCGCGCTCGGCCACCTTGCGCCGCACGACGGGGAGCAGTTCCCGGCCATAGAGGATGGAATCCGCCAGCGGATCGAAGCCGCGGATCAGGAAATGGTCGATGCCGATGTCATAATAATCGAGCATGGCGTCGGCCACCTGCTCGGGCGTGCCGACCAGCCCCGTGCTGTTGCCCGATGCGCCGGTCAGCGCGGCGATGCCGGTCCATAGCCGCTTGTCGCGCCGGTTGGCGCTGGCGGTTTCAAGCAGGCGGAGCGACCCCGCATTGGGCGGACGGTGGCCGGTCAACGGCAATCCGGCGGCAATGCGGTTCTCACGCACCTGCTCCTCGATCTCTGCCGCGCGCTTCCACGCCGCTTCCTCCGTATCCGCGATCACCGGGCGCAGCGACAGGGAGAAGCCGGGATCGCGGCCATAGCGCACCGCCGAGCGGCGCACCTGCCGAACGGTGTCCTGCACCGCCTCCAGCGTTTCGCCCCAAAGAGCATAGACATCGGCATGGCGCCCCGCGACCTCGATCGCCTCGGGCGACGAGCCGCCGAAGAAGACCGGCAGATTGTCGGGCTTGACGGCGCTGAACGCCTGCTTGACGTCGTAGAACCTGCCCTGATGGTCGAAGGGCTGGGCCGCCGTCCATTCCTGTCGCAGGATCGACAGATATTCGTCGGTGCGGGCGTAGCGTTCCGCCTTCACGCTTCTGGTGTCGCCGTCCCGCGCCATTTCCTCGTCGGCGCCGCCGGTTATGATGTGGACGGCGACGCGGCCGCCCGACAATTGATCCAGCGTCGCCAGTTGGCGCGCCGCGACGGTGGGCTGGGTGAAGCCGGGCCGGTGCGCGACCAGGAAGCCCAGCGTCGAAGTGATCGCCGCCGCATGGGCCGCGACGATCTGGCTTTCCGGACTGTTGGAGCTGAAGGGGATCAGCACGCGGTCGAAGCCGCCCTCCTCCTGCGCCTTCGCCGCCGCTTCGACATAATCCCTGTCGAGCGCGCGGCTGCGCACCGCCGACTGGATTTCGGAGCTGTTGTTGAAGCCGATATAGCCGATGAACTTGACGCTCATGATCGTTTCCTTCCCGATCAGATCACGAAGAAGCCGTGGGTGCCGTCGCGCTCCAATTGGGCGACGAGGCCATATTCCCAGTCGAGATAGGCCTGCATGGCGGCGGCCTTGTTGTCGGTGCCTTCATAAGGGCGTTTGTAGCGGCCCTCCGGCCCCCGCGGGCCGGGCGCGCCATCCGGCCCCTTCTCCAGCGTCACGGCGGACCAGTCGACGTCGAGCACGAAGACCTCCCACCCCAGTTGCGCGAGCCAGGAGGCGGTCATGTCGGCGCGGGGACCGAGGTCGTCGGTGACGACGATGCGCGCGCCGCGCACCGGGGCATTATGGTCGGTTTCCTGCACCAACTGGCCGCCCTGCGCGTTGCGGAAGCCGGGGAGATGGCCGCCCTCATATTCGCGCGGCTGGCGCACGTCATAGAGATAGAGGGTGCGGGCCTTGTCCGCCTTCAGCTCCTCCAGTTCGTCCCAGCCTATACGCTTCACCCCGGCGCGATAAGCGACATCGCGGGCATGGGCGCGGGCCTCCTCCGCCGAGCGATTGTCCACCTCCGGCGCGACGCGGGTCTGGCCGGTCTCCAGCTCCTGCCCGGCCAGCGTCCAGCCGATCGTGCCGTTGCGCAGCGCGAAGATGCGGTTGGGCAGGCCCGCATTGACCAGCGACTGCGTGCCGATGATCGACCGCGTCCGGCCGGCGCAGTTGACGATGATCGTCGTATCGGGATCGGGCGCGATGGTCCGGGCGCGCAGCACCAGTTCGGCGCCGGGCACGCTGGTGCCGGTCGGAATGCTCATCGTGTTATATTCGTCGTAGCGGCGGGCGTCGAGGATCGCGATGTCGGCCTTTTCCCGGATCAGCGCCTGCACCTCCTCCGCTGCCAGCGAGGGCGTATGGCGACGATGTTCGACCAGTTCGCCAAAGGCCTTGGAATAGCTGTTCACATCCTCGAACAGCTCATAGCCCGCCTCGCGCCAGCCGGTGAGGCCGCCTTCCAGTTCGCGGACGTCGGTATAGCCCAGCCCCTCGAACCGCACGGCCGCCTTGCGCGCCAGACCTTCGCCATTGTCATAGACGACGATCGGCGTGTCGAGCCGGGGGATGCGCCAGCGCGCTTCCTCGTCGATACGGCGCAGCGGTATCTGGGCCGCGAAGAGGGGGTGGCCCTGCGCGAATTCATGCTCCTCGCGCACGTCGATCAGGGCGATCTCGCTGCCCACCAGCAGGGCGCGGCGAATATCCTGCGGCGTGGCAGTCTGAATACGGTCCAGCGTATCGGTGGTCATGCGTTTCTCGATCTGTCCCAGAGGTTGGGGATCACGCCGTTGGCGTAACCCGATATGAAGGTCTTGGGCGTGCCGTCGGCGGCATAGGTCGCCCGCTCGACCGCGCCGATATTGGCGCCGTAGACATGGATGCTGATCGACGGCCGGTCGGGCAGGCCATTGGTCACGCGATGAATGTCGCCGATGCGGGGGGAGACGGCGTCGACTTCGCCCTCGCGCAGAAATTGTTCGCCGTGCGGGATCAGCCGGCCATCGGGCGACTGACGGAAGCGCTCGACCTTTTCCACGCCGCGCAGCACGCCGACCAGGCCCCAGACGGTATGATCATGGATGGGGGTCGACTGGCCCGGCCCCCAGACGAAGCTGACGACGCTGAACCTTTCCCGGCTGTCGCAATGGAGCAGATATTGCTGATAGCGGTCGGGATGCGGGCGGGTGAATTGCTCCGGCAGCCAGTCGTCCCTGGCGATCAGGCGGCTCAGCAGGGCGCGTCCGCTTTCCAATATCGCCCCTTCATCGCGGGTCGCCGCCAGCAGGTCGGCAAAGGCGGTGACGAAGCCGCGCAGGCGGCCGATATCCGCAGCGCCCTCGACGGGTCGTTGCAGGGTCGAGACAGCGTTCATTCGGCTGCCTCGGCAATGGGCGCGAAAGGAACGACGCCCTCGCCATGATCCTCGCCCCCGAGATAGGAGAGCAGTTTTTCGCGCAGCCGCCCGGAAATGGCGGAGCGTTCGCCGCGCGGAACCGTGATCCGCTCCTGCGCGACGATGCGTCCCTTGTCGAGCACCAGCACCCGGTCGGCCAGCGCGATCGCCTCCTCCACGTCATGGGTCACGATCAGCACGGCGGGCCGGTGCGCGCGCCAGAGCGACAGGACGAGGTCGTGCATGCGATAACGGGTCAGCGCGTCGAGGGCGGCGAAGGGCTCGTCGAGCAGCAGCAGCTTGGGTTCGCGCACCAGAGCGCGGGCGAGCGCGACGCGCTGCGCCTCCCCGCCGGAGAGCGTCAGCGGCCAGGCGTCGAGCCGATGACCAAGGCCGACCTCCTTGAGCGCGGCTTCGCTGCGGTCGCGCACCCGGTCGCCCTTGAGGCCCAGGGCGACATTCTTCCATACCGGCTTCCAGGGCAGCAGCCGCGCATCCTGGAACACCACGGCGCGGGAATCGGGGACTTCCACATCCTGACCCCGCACCTCGTCCAGCCCGGCGAGGGTCCGCAGCAGGGTGGTCTTGCCCGAACCCGAACGACCCAGCAGCGCGATGAACTCGCCGGGCGCGATGTCGAGGTCCAGGCCGTCGATGATCGTGTTGGGGCCGAAGCGTCGGGTGAAATCGCGCAGCCTCACCACCGGTTCGGGATGCGGAATATCGCTGTGGCCGGCGGCGCTTTGCAGGGCGGTGAATCCGAGACGGGCGTCCATGCTTATTGCTCCACTATGCTGGGGCGCCAGATCAGGGCGCGGGCTTCGACGGTGCGGACCAGCCAGTCGGCGCCAAGGCCGAGAATGGCATAGACCATGAGGCAGACGACGATGATGTCGGTCCGCATGAAATCGCGGGCATTGTTGATGAGATAGCCGAGCCCCGCCGAAGCGTTGATCTGCTCCGCCACGACCAGCACCAATATGGCCACGGACAGGGCGTAGCGCAGCCCGACCAGCAACGAAGGCAAGGCGGAGGGCAGGACGACGTGCCAGATCTGCTCCCAACGGCTGAGACCGAAGCTTTTCGCCGCATCCAGCAGGCGCAGGTCGACGCCGCGGATGCCGCTGTAGAGGTTGAGATAGACCGGAAAGACCGCCGCGAAGGCGATGAGCGCGATCTTGGGCGTTTCCCCGATCCCGAACCAGACGATGAAAAGCGGCGTGAGCGCCAGCACGGGAATGGTCCGCTTGATCTGCATCAGCGGGTCGACCGCCAGCTCTCCGGTACGGGACAGTCCGGCGACCAGACCGAGGGCGAGGCCAAGCCCCACCCCGATCAGCAGGCCGACGGCGACTCGGGCGAAGGACACCAGCAGGTTCGAGGGCAATTCGCCCGACAGCAGCATCTCCACCAGCGTCCCGATGACGGCCGAGGGCGCGGCCAGCGTGCGTTCGGGAATCAGGCCGCTGCGCGACCCCAATTCCCACAGCAGCAGCAAGAGGACAGGCGAAAGCCAGCGTCCGCCGAAGCGCGCCAGGGAAAATTTCTGTACCCCGCCATGCGCATGGCCGCGCCTGTCCGCCGTCAAAACCGTCATCAACTCGCCCTCTCGATAGGTGAGGGAAAGCCCAACATGAATTCTCTACTGTTTCAATTAAGTTTTAATTGGCCGACCTATGAGCAGCGCTCATTCGAACCGGTTGAGCCTGAATCGGACGCGTCCGGCCGCAGAAAATGGCGGGTTTGCGCGTCCGGATCGTTGTACCCAAGATTTTTATGCCCTCTTTAAATCTCTACTATTTTGATTGATATATAAGTCTTCGCGATAAGGCTGCGACTCCGTTCCCGGCTTCGGATCGGCTGTGCTTCCCTTGCAATGAGGTTTTCATGCCGGTCAATCTGCCTACCAATCTGCTCCGCAGCTTCGTCGCCATCGTGGACACGGGGTCTATGCTGAACGCGTCGGAGCAGGTGTTCGTGACCCAGTCCGCGCTCAGCCTCCAGATCAAGCGGCTGGAGGAACTGGTGCAGCAGACCCTGTTCCTGCGGGAAGGCCGGCGGCTGAACCTGACCTCTGCGGGGGAAGTGCTGCTCGATTATGCGCGGCGGGTGCTGATGCTGCATGACGAGGCGGTCGCGGCGGTCAGCGCAGGCCGTTTCGCCGGCCCGGCGCGCATCGGCATGGTGCAGGATTTCGCGGACAGCCTGCTCAGCGGACTGCTGTCGCGCTTTTCCGAACTGCATCCCGATGCGCAGATCTATGCGCGGGTTGCCGGCACGGCGGAGTTGCAGACATTGCTCGACCGGCGCGAGCTGGACATCCTGCTGGGTTTCGCCGCGCCCAACGATCCGCATGCGGTGACGGTCGCGCCGATGAGCTGGTATGGCGAGGCCGCGCTGGCAGAGCGGGAGGTGATCCCGCTCGCCGTACTGGAGGAACCTTGCCGTTTCCGGGAGGCGGCGATCCGGGCGCTGGAGGATAGCGGGCTGCAATGGCGGATCGCGGTGGAGACGCCCAATCTGGCGACGCTGAAGGCGGCGGTGGGGGCTGGCCTGGGCATTACCTGCCGCACGCATCTGTTCCTGGAGAACGACCGGGTGCTGGAGCATGACGGCCTGCCGCAACTCCCGCGCGTCGCCGCGATCCTGCGCGCTGGGGAAAAACTGGACAAGGCGGCGCATCGGCTGGCCGAATTGGCGCGGGAAACGGTGCAGACGCTGTAGCGCGGTTTCGGATCCGATTGACCGGATCGCAGCTTTCGGCCTGTCGTTGTCGTTATGGATTGCCCAGTCATTGCCTGGAAATCGCCTTGGCGCGCCGGACGGCAAATTGTCGCCGGCCATTGCCGCCGCCGAACCGCCATGCCGAAACAGGTTCAGCATGACGATGATGACATGTTCGACGGCATCGCTCCGGATCGGTCCTGATGCGGCTCCTTCCTAATAGCCACGTGCCGGGTCGACGATGTCGCTGGGCTTTTCGCCGCGGATGAAGCGGGACAGATCGTCGTTCACCTTCTCCAGCAAGCGGTGGCGGATCAGGCTGTAGTTGCTGGAGATATGCGGCGTCAGCCGTACGCGCGGATGGGTGTAGAGTGCATGCCCCTCGGGCAGCGGCTCCGGATCGGTGACGTCCAGCGTTGCGAAACCCAGCCGCTCGCTGTCCAGCGCATCGATAAGCGCCTCCTGATCGATCACCGAGCCCCGCGCTATGTTGATGAGATGCGCGCCGGGCTTGATCCGGGCGAACAGGGCTTCGTTGAAGAGGTGGCGGGTCTCCGGCGTTCCGGGCACGGCGATGACGATATGATCCGCCTCCGCCGCCAGCGTTTCCAGGTCGCGGACATGCTGCACGCCGCTGATGCCCGATTGCGCGCCGCTTCGCCGCAGGCCGATGACCTGCGCGCCCAGCGCCAGGCCGCGCCGCGCCACCGCTGCGCCGATCGCGCCCAGCCCGACGATGCCGATGGTCGTCCCGGATACGCGGCCCAGCGGGCGAGGAACCCACTGATCGCGCGAACGGGCGGTCGCCGCCTCCAGATTCTTGGCATGGGCATAAATGGCGGCGATCACATAGTCCGCGATCTCCTCCGACGCGACGCCGCGACCGCAGGTGACGAGCGGGGCGTCCAGCAGCCAGCCGGGGTAGAAATCCACCCCAGCCGAGGCGCTATAGACCCATTTGAGCCGCCCCGGCCATATTTTCGGCCGGGCCTCCTGTGTGGATCGCCGCCAGGCAAGGGACGGCCGCACCAGCAATATGTCCGCCTCGTTCGCGGCGGTCCACGGCTCATCCTCCGCCACGTCGATCAGGGTCGGGGCGGACGGGTGCAGGCCAAGGCTGCGGTTGAAATCGGGTTCCAACTGGCTGGCGATGATCAAGGACATGTCAGTTCCCCGGCACGGCGACTCTTGCCGAAGGGTCCGTGTTCCAGCACGGCCTGCCGCGCAAGTTGCTCATGAATGCCTTGCGGCCGGCCCGGCGCTCGGGCGGGCGATACAGGATGAGGATGGGTCGTCATTTTGAAATCGCGATAGAAGTTGCGATGAACATGCTCGCTTGCTCCAGCCAAGATGTTCCTGCCTCCAAGGCCGATGTCGGCATGGCAGGTTCAAGGATCGGCATAGGGAATATACCTGGCTGCCCGCGCTCACATCTGAATTTTTCTCAAGCATGAACTCGAGAATTTAATGGCTCACCGGGGGCGACCGACTTCAGGCCGACACTTCATCGGGATTCCGATTATGGCTGGAGGAGAAGCCGGTGGGGAACATCAGGCGCCTGCCCCAATGAGAAAATGCGATATTGGGATTTATGTTATAAAATTGACGCGCCCTTTTGTTGCGTCCATTGGCTTTCATGGTGGCTCGACAGGGTTGATCGCTCGCCTGATCGGAGATGTTGTCGAGTTCCGGCAGCGGACGGAAGCGGCGAGGAAAGACGTCGATCAGCCATCGGCAATCGGTCCTTTTTTGATATAGCGCTGGGGAAATAATGGCGACAGCATCCGACTTGCGGCCCACTCCTGTCCCGGACGAAGTTTTGGCCATTTTGCGCGAGCGTTTCGCTGCAACCGCCGCCGATCATGATCGCGACGCTTCCTTTCCCTTTGCAAATTTCGCCGCCTTGCATGAGCATGGATTATTGGCGCTGACGATTGCGCCCGAAAGAGGTGGCCGGGGCGCGGACCTTGCGGAGACCAGCCGAGTCGTGCTGGAGATTGCGAAGGGGGACCCCTCAACGGCGCTGGTCCTCATCATGCAGTATCTGACCCACGCCGGTGTGCGCGGCAAGGACCGCTGGCCCGCACATCTGCGCCGCCGTGTCGAGGCCGAAGCAGTATCGCGGGGGGCGCTTTCCAATGCATTGCGTGTTGAGCCGGAACTGGGCACGCCCACGCGTGGCGGCCTGCCGGCCACCACGGGGAAGCGCGACGGGGAAGGCTGGCGGATTTCCGGTCACAAGCTCTTCTCCACCGGAAGCCCGATCCTGAGCTACATGATCGTCTGGGGCCGTACCGAGGGGGACGATCCGCTTGTCGGCTACTTCCTTGTGCCGGCAGGCAGCCCGGGCATACGCATAGAGGAAACCTGGAATCATGCGGGGATGCGCGCAAGCGGCAGCCACGACGTCATCCTGACCGATGTGGCGATTCCGTTCGACCACGCCGTCGACTTGCGGCGGCCGGAGGAATGGAACGAGGATAATTCGCTCCAGCTCGCATGGATGGTCGGCCTGCTCGGCAGCCTCTACGACGCGGTGGCGCAACAAGGGCGCAACTGGTTCGCGGAATTTGCGAGCAGCCGTATACCGACAAATCTGGGGGCACCCCTATCCTCCCTTTATCGTTATCAGGAACTGCTGGGCCGCATGGACGCGCTTCTGCTGAACAACAGGATATTGCTGCAGGACCTGATCCGCCGTACCGACGAAGGGT
The DNA here is from genome assembly GCF_005406185.4 of Sphingobium sp. RSMS. Taxonomy (NCBI): domain Bacteria; kingdom Pseudomonadati; phylum Pseudomonadota; class Alphaproteobacteria; order Sphingomonadales; family Sphingobiaceae; genus Sphingobium; species Sphingobium sp. RSMS. The sequence goes on from NZ_CM191258.1 coordinate 964,243, forward strand.
CGCCGCCTTCCGCGTCGGACGCGCAACTCCTCAAATATCTCATCACCGGCAACGCCATCGATGCCGTCGCGCTGGCGGTGGAGGCCACCGGCAATCCGGGGCTTACCCGCAATAATCCGCTTGAGCGCCATTATCGCGACGTGCTGTGCAGCCGCGCCCATGCCCCGCAGAACGATTCGATCCTGACTTCTGCCGGACGCGCCGGTTTCAGCCGACAGGCGTCGCCGCGGAAGGGCGACAGGTGACGCCCCATCGCCCTTCCGGAACGGTCATGCGCTACCGTTCCCTGATCACGAGAGATTTGCCCAGATAGCGCGCCGGATTTACGTTACGCAGCGTCTGGACCTTGCGCCCGTCGCGAGCCATCCAGCTGACTTCCACCTTCACTGCTTCCATCGACTTCAGGCCGAAATGCAGGGGCGCCGCATTTTCCGAATTATAGCCGTCGCCGGTCGAAAGCTGGCGCGTGGCGAGGATCTTGCCCGCCTTGTCATACAGGCGCACTTCCGCCCCCATGCGGGTAAAGCGCCCCTTCGCGTCGAGTAGCGTGACGGACAGGCTGCGCTTGGCCGCCGCGCGATCCAGATCATTGTGGAACAGGAAATGTCCACCCTGGCTGGTATAGCCGCGCATGACAGAGAGATCGAGCGCTCCATCCCGGTCATAATCGACCCACTGCACCCCATGGTCCCCGACGTTCAGCCTGGACTTTTCTGTCAGGACCTGGCGGAAGCCCCTGCCGCCTTCATTGTGGAACAGGCTGTCCCTGGGCTGCTGCTGATCGCGCGGGCCGTGGTAGGACGTGACATAAAGGTCGATGAAGCCGTCATTGTCATAGTCGCCCCAGGCGGCGCCGACGGCGTGATTGTCGATGGCGACACCCAATTCCTTCGCGACATTGGTGAAGCTGCCATCGCCATTATAATGATAGAGCGTATTGATGCCGTAATTGGGCACGAACAGGTCGAGAAAGCCGTCATTGTCATAGTCGCCGACGGCGCAGCCGACCCCGCCTTCCTCCTTCGACCGGCCCGGATTGTCCATGCCCAGTTGCGGGGCGACGTCGGTGAAGCTGCCGTCGCCATTGTTGCGCCAGAGCGCGTCCGCCGCGCCCGACTGGTTGGCGAGGAAGACGTCGAGAAAACCGTCGCGATCATAGTCGAACCAGCAGGCGCCCACCGTCGGCCGCGGGTCGGATATGCCCGCACCCTGCGAAACCTGCACGAACCTGCCGCCATCGTTGCGGAACAGGCTGTTGGGACCGATGCGGTTGGCCGCATAGACGTCGAGGTCGCCGTCATTGTCATAATCGACCCAGCTCGTCTGACGCGCTGAACGGTTGGGGATGGTAAGGCCCAGTTCCGGGGCGACATTGGTGAATTTCCGCCCGCCCTCATTGTGGAAGACAAGGCTCAGATCGCCCGGCATGGTGGCCCCGCCCAGCAGGTCGATCCACCCGTCGCCATCATAATCGCCCCATGCGACGCCCCGCATTTCCGGGCCGGAGGTCGGCAGGCCCAATTCCGGTCCGACATTCACGAAGCGGCCTTTGTCGTTGCGGTATAGACGGATGTCGCCGCCCTTCAACGATACGGCCAGGTCGAGATCGCCGTCATTGTCGAAATCCGCCCAACTGTTGGACAGCGAACCGGCAATGGCGAAATCGGCGGTCTGGACGGAGGTGAACGGCGGTTCCGCCGGCGCCGCGTCTTGGGCGACGGCGGGCTGGCAGAGCAGCATCGCCGGCAGGATATGGCACAGGGACGGGATCTTGGTCTTCATGGGGCTCCCCCTTCTTTCCACAGCTAGATGCGGCTGGTGTTGCGGGTATCGGGCATGCGCAGATAGACGATCAGCGAGACCCCGATCATGGCGGTGACATACCAGTAGAAGCCGCCCTCCATTCCGGCATGTTTCAGCCAGAGCGCGGCATATTCGGCCGTGCCGCCGAACAATGTGTTCGCCAGCGCATAGGGCAGCGCGACGCCCAGTGCGCGGATATTGGCCGGGAACAGTTCCGCCTTCACGATCGCGTTGATCGAGGTATAGCCGGTGACGATGACCAGTCCCGCCAGCACCAGCAGGAAGGCGCTGAAAGAGGAGGTCACCGTTTCCAGCGTCGTGAAGATCATCGTGGTGAACAGCACGCCGCCCGCCCCGAAGCCGATCAGCAAAGGCTTTCGCCCGATCCGGTCGGAAAGCCATCCGGCCATGGGTTGCAGCAGCATGTAGATGAACAGGGCCGAGGCCATGATGGCGGTCGCCGTCTGCCGGCCGAAGCCGGCGCTGTTCACCAGGAACTTCTGCATATAGGTGCTGTAGGCGTAGAAGGCGAGCGTACCGCCCGCCGTCAGCGCCATCACCAGCAGCACTTCGCGGGGATGGCGGCGAATGAGGTTCCATCCGCTCGATCGCGGCTGCTCCTCCACCGCCGCGCTCTGCTCGAACGCCTCGGTTTCCCTGAGGCCCCGGCGCAGGCGATAGACGCCCACCGCCATCAGCCCGCCAATGACGAAGGGCACGCGCCAGCCCCAGCTTTCGAGCTGATGTTCCGTCAGGGCAAGCTGGAGCAGCAACAGCACGCACAGGGCCAGCAACTGCCCCGCGATCAGCGTCACATATTGGAAGCTGGAGAAGAAGCCGCGCTGCCGCTGCTGCGCCATTTCGGAAAGATAGGTCGCGCTGGCGCCATATTCTCCGCCGATCGACAGCCCCTGCATCAGGCGCGCGAACAGCAGCAGCAGCGGCGCCATCACGCCGATCGACGCATAGCCGGGGATCGCCGCGATCATCAGCGAACCGCCCGCCATCAGCATGACCGACAGGGTCAGACCTGCCTTCCGGCCCCTTCGGTCGGCATAGATGCCCATGATCCAGGCGCCGATGGGGCGCATCAGAAAGCCCACGGCAAAGATCGCCGCCGCGTTCAGCAGTTGCGCGGTGCTGTCGTCCGAAGGAAAGAAGACGGGGGCGAAATAGAGGGTGAAGGCAGAATAGACGTACCAGTCATACCATTCGATCAGATTGCCGATCGACCCGCCCAGGATGGAGCGCAGGCGGTCCTGCCTGGACAGGCTGGCCGGCTGGAGAGACGAAACATGTTCCATCCCTGCTGATACGGACGGCCCGCCGCCTTCTGCTAATGCTATTCGGCGGACACCAATATAATCGAACTGTCGCTGCCGGGGACGGCGCGCACGCCGAAGCCGCTCTCCAGCGCCTGGACGAAATCCTGCGACCGGTCCAGCCGGAAGGCGCCGCCGATCCGCAGGCTGGCAATGGCGGGATCGCCAATCACCATGGGGTTGGAGCGGTAGCGGTTGAACTCCTCCACCGCCTGCGCCAGCGTATCGCCATCGAATTCGACCATGCCTTCCTGCCAGGCGATCCGCTGCTTCATCTTGGCCGGCTCGAGATGGGTGACGGCAATGCTGCCGCTGCGCACGGCGGCGCTGCGTCCGCTGCCGATCCTGCGGACGGCGGAGCCTCCGTTGCGCACCGCCACCATGCCCTCGATCACCGTCAATTCGGTGACGTCGGGACGCAGGCGCACGTTGAACATGGTTCCCACCGCACGGACCAGCGTGCCGTCGGCATTGACGATGAAAGGCCGCCTGGCGTCGTGGGCGACATCGAAGCGCGCCTCCCCCTTCAGCAATTTGATCGACCGGATGTCGTCCCGCAGGGCGACCTCGACCGAGCTGTTGGTATTGAGGTGAACCAGCGATCCGTCCGCCAGCTTGACCGTGCGGGTCTCGCCCAGCGCCGTGCGATAGCGGTCGACCGCACCCAGCAACCTGAGCGTCACTGTCGCCGCCACCCCTATCGATGCGGCGGCAGCGGCAAGGCCGACGAGCAGGCCCCGCCGCCCGATCAGCGGGACGGCGGCGTCCTCGGCGCCAGAAACCGATGGGACGGGGGCCGGTTGATCGTCCCCGCCGACAGGCAGCTCCTGCAACCGGCCGGTCAGTTCCCAGCCCGCCTCCGCCTTGGCGAAGGCGAAGCCGTGAGCGGGATCCTGCGCCACCCACGCATAGGCCTGGTCCCAGTCTTCCGCGGCGTCGCTTGCCCGCGCCTTAAGGTACAGACGAGCCGCTTCGGCCTCGATCGCCTGCATGTCCTCCGCGCTTCTGTAGCGACCAGCCAAATCCAGAACCCTCAAACTGCCCGATAGCCTGCATTATCTTCACGGCCGCCCGCGTCAAATGCTTGTCTACGGTAAAGACGGATAGCTCCATTTCCTCTGCTATGTCCTTGACCGATTTCCCGTGCACGCGGCGCAGGATGAAGGCCCGGCGGCATTGCGGCGGCAGCGTGTCCAGAATGGCCTGCAGATGACGCAGTTCGTCACGCGCCTGCAGCGCTTCCTCCGTCGAATTGTCGGCCTGCAGCACGTCGAGTTCGGCCACCAGTTCGAGCGAGACGATCTTTTCCCGCCTGGCCTCGTCGATCAGAAGGTTGCGCGCGATCTGGAACAGAAAGGCCTTTCCGCTATGCGCGCGGTGGATGTCGCCGCTCGCATAGGCGCGGGTCATGCATTCCGCGACAAGATCGTCGACATCGTGGCTGCGCGATACGACCCTGCGCAGCCGCGAACGCAAGGCGCCCTCATGCGGCAGGATGGCCTGCTTGAACCAATCCAGCCTCGCCCTGATCGATTCCACGTCCACGCTTGTCCCCTGTTCCTGTCGATACCTCCCTACGCTTTCGTCTCTTTGGCGGCGCAGCGGTCTTCATTCGATAGAATGAGCCTCGACGTCACGAAAATGAGATATCTTCAAGCGTCGTTAGCAGAAACGCGATCGGCCTCCGTATCCACCACTGACAATGCAAATTTTCACAGGGGGTACGATGACGCAGAATTTTCGGAACCTGTCGTTGTGCGCAACGGCGGCGCTCATTGCATGGAGCGCGCAGTCGGCGGCCGCCGCCGAACCGACGCAGTTCAAGATCCCGGCCCAATCGATGCAGACCGCGCTGACGCTCTTTGCCAAGCAGTCGGGCATCCAGCTTCTCTTTCCCTATGATCAGGTTGCCGGGCTGCACGCCCAGTCGGTGAATGGCAAGATGGCGCCCGACGTCGCGCTCCAGCGGCTGATCGCGGGGTCGGGTCTGAAGATCACATTGTCGAACAACAATGTCATGGCGCTGGCGCTGAGCGCCCGGGCGCAGAAGACACGCGCGGTAGAGGTCGCCAGCCTGGGCGTCACCGCCCTGCCCTTCGCCGTTCAGTCGGCCGGCGCAGGCCCTGCCCCTCAAGCCGGCGCCACGAGCACCGAAGAACCCGACGGTCCCGCCATCGTCGTCACCGGATCGCGCGGGCAGGCGCGCACCGTCACCGACAGCCCGACGCCGATCGACGTCATTTCCGGCGCGGACCTGACGCGGACGGGCAAGGCCGGCGTCTTCCAGGCGCTGAACACGCTGGTGCCATCCTTCAACCTGCCGGTGCGGGCCGGAGGCGCGACGTCCACGGTCATCGCGACCGGCGGTCTGCGCGGTCTCAATCCCGATCAGGCGCTGATCCTCGTCAACGGCAAGCGCCGCCACAAGACCTCGCTCATCAACGCGGTATCCACCCTCTACAACGGATCGGTCCCTTCGGACCTCGACATGATCCCGACCTCCGCCGTCGATCATATCGAGGTGCTGCGCGACGGCGCGGCGGCGCAATATGGCTCCGACGCCATTGCGGGCGTCATCAACATCATCCTGAAGGATGACGCCAAGGGCGGTTCCGCCAACGTCACCGCCGGCCAGAATTTCGACCGTTCCGACGGCGAACTGTACCAGGCGGACCTGAACTTCGGCATGAAGCTGGGCGACAACGGCTTCGCCAACCTCTCCCTCAACCTCAAGAAGCAGGAGATGTCGAACCGGGCGCTGCCGCTGGCCGACTGTTCGGTGACGGCGACGACCACCTGCCTCTATCCGCTGATCGGCGGCCAGCTCGACCCGCGCGATGCCGCAGCCGTGGGCAAGGAGCGGATCGTGACCACCAGCTTCGGCGTCATGCCCTCCCGCAGCATCAATACCGCGCTCAACGCCGGCTACGACCTTGGCGGCGTCCAGCTCTATGCTTTCGGCACCTACAGCCAGCGGCGGTCGGACCTGTGGTATTCCTACCGCTATCCCAAGGACGTCAACAATGTGATGGCGATCTACCCCAATGGCTATCGCCCGCACGTCATGATCGACGAGGAGGATTTCGAATTCACCGTCGGCGCCAAGGGTGAACTGTCCGGATGGGACTGGGACTTTTCCACCGGCTACGGCCGCAACCGCGCCCGCCAGTCTTCCGAAGGCACGGTCAATCCCACGCTGGGCGCGCTCAGCCCCACCGAATTCTACATCGGCACGCTGAAGTCGTCGGAGTTCGTCACCTCGCTCGACCTGACGCGCGGCTTCGACGTCGGCGGCGGCAACCTCCAGGTGTCGGCCGGCGCGCAGCAGCGGCACGAGCGCTACCAGACCTTCGCGGGCGATCCGGCAAGCTATGCGGTCGGCACCTTCATCTCATCGGGCATGACGCCCGGCGCGCAGAGTTCCGCCGGCTTCCAGCCCAGCGACGCCGCCTATATGTCGCGCGACAACTATGCCGTCTATGGCGATGTCGCCTGGGACCCCAGCAAGGACATCACCATCGGCGCGGCTGCCCGGTTCGAGCATTATGACGACGGCAGCGGCAATACGCTGATCTGGAAGGTGAACGGCCGTTATGCCATCGCACCGTGGATCGCCCTGCGCGCAGCGGCGAATACCGGCTTCCGCGCGCCGGCGGTGGCGCAGCAGATCTATACCCAGACTACCAACCAGTTCCGCACCGTCAATGGCGTGAACAACGTCCTGCTTCAGATCAAGACGCTGGCGGTGGACGATCCGGCGGCGGTCGCGCTGGGCGCCAAGCCGCTGAAGCCCGAAAAGTCGTTCAACATATCGGGCGGCGTTGTGCTGACCCCCTTGCCGAACTTCAACCTGACGATCGACGCCTATCAGATCGACGTCGACGACCGCATCACCATCACCAGCACGCTGACCGGCACGGCGGTTTCCAACATCCTGATCGCCAGCGGTATTCCCGCATCGCAGGCCAATACCCTGTCGGCCCAATATTATACCAATGCCATCGACACCCGGACTCGCGGCATCGACATCGTCGCCTCATACAAACACAACCTGTTCGATGCGCTCGCCATGCAGTGGAACCTTGGCTACAACTACAACAAGACCAAGATCACCGACATCATCGACAACCCGCCGGAACTCAGCACGATCAGCTTCGAACTGTTCGACCGCGCCCGGCGCAGCAATATGACGACCAACCTGCCGCGCACGAAGCTGTCGATCAGCAATCTCGCGACGCTGGGCGATTTCACGCTCTCCTCCCGCCTGACGCGCTTCGGGAAGTTCCAGGTGTTGCAGAACGGCGTGACCAGCGGCGGCGTCACGACCTATCCGAACGACCGCAGCTATGGCGCGAAGTGGATCACGGACATGGAACTGGGCTGGCAGGTCACGCCGCTGGTCAACCTGGCCGTCGGCGCGAACAACCTGTTCAACGTCTATCCCGACGAAACCGGGCAGATCAGCGCCACGCTGGGCCAGGGCGCCTATCCCGGCACTTCGCCCATCGGCTTCACCGGCGGGTTCTATTATGCCCGTGTCGGACTGAACTTCTAACCCACAGGACCATGAAGCGCCGCCTTCCCACAGAGGCGGCGCATTTTCCGCGATGACAGGAGATGATGGCGATGCGCCACATGACGATCTGGCTGGCGGCGCTGGCCGCTTCCTCCGCAATGACTGCCTCCGTCGCCGCCCCTTCGGCCAAATGGGGCGGGGGCGAGATTTTGTGGGACAGCTTCGGCGTGCCGCACATCTATGCCAGGACGGAAGAAGGCGGCTTCTACGGTTTCGGCTATGCCCAGGCGCAAAGCCACGGCAATCTGCTGCTGCGCATGTATGGCGAAAGCCGCGCCCGGGCCGCGGAATATTGGGGGGCGAAATATGAGAGCCAGGATAAATGGCTGATCGCCAACGACGTTCCCGAACGGTCGAAATCATGGTTCAGGCAGCAGACCCCGCAGATGCGGAAGAACCTCGACGCTTTCGCTGCCGGGGTGAATGCCTATGCCGCCGCGCATCCCGACAGGATCGCGCCGGAGGTCAAGGTCGTGCTCCCCTTGACCGGGGTGGACATCATCGGTCATGCGCAAAGGCTGATGAACTTCGGCTATATCGCATCCGACCGGAAGGTGTTGAGCGATCCATCGATCAACGAAGCGGGCGGATCGAACGCCTGGGCTGTTGCGCCGTCCCGCTCGGCGAGCGGCAAGGCGATGCTGCTCGCCAATCCGCATCTGCCCTGGGCGCCAAGCCAGCTCACTTATTATGAGGCGCAGATCAATGCGCCGGGCCTTGCCATCTATGGCGCCACGCAAGTGGGGCTGCCCGTGCTGCGCTTCGGCTTCAACAATGACCTGGGTTTCACCAACACCGTCAATACGATGCAGGGCTTCACCAGCTACAGGCTGACGCTGGAAGGCAGTGGCTATCGCTTCGACGGGAGGGTCCTGCCGTTCAGGTCGGTCACGAAAAGCTACAAGGTGAAACAGGCGGACGGATCGCTGAAAACCGTCAGCTTCGAACAGAAGAGCGCCGTGCAGGGCCCGGTCTTCACCCTGCCCGACGGCAAAACGACCATCGCGCTCAAGGTGGCCGGGCTGGACCGCCCCGGCGTGCTCCAGCAATATCTCGAAATGGGGAAGGCGCGAAACTGGGCCGGCTTCGAAAAGGCGCTGCGCAAGATGCAGGTGGTGATGTTCAACATCATCTATGCCGACCGTGCGGGCCATATCCTCTATCTCGACAACGGCCTGTTGCCCAGACATGCGAACGGCGACCTCAGCTATTGGTCCGCGCCCGTTCCCGGCGACACCTCCGCAACGCTGTGGAAGGATGTCCACAGCTATGACGACATGCCCAAGGTGCTCGATCCCGCCAGGGGCTTCGTGCAGAACGCCAATGATCCGCCATGGCTGGCCACCTGGCCCCGTGCGCTCGATCCCAGGGATTTCCCCGCCTATGTCGCGCCGGTGGGACCGATGAGCCAGCGTGCGCAGATGTCGGTCAAGCTGATGAGCGGTACGGACAAGATCGGCTTCGAGGATTTCGTGGCGCGCAAGGTGACGACGACATCGCTGATGGCGGAACGCTTGCTGCCCGATCTGCTGGCGGCCGCGTCGGCCTCCGCCGATCCCGATGTGCAGACGGCCGTGACGCTGCTCAAGGGTTGGGACCGTCGCTTCGAACCCGACAGCCGTGCCGCCCTGCTGTTCGAGACCTGGGCCGCTATCTTCGCGCCGAAGAATTTCACGGATCAATCCAACTATGCCGTCAAATGGACGCTGGACGATCCGCTGGAGACGCCACGCGGCCTGAAGGCCCCGGCGGCGGCGGTCGCCATGCTGAAGCAGGCGGTGGCGAAGACCAGGGAAGTCTATGGCGCGGTTGACCGCCCATATGGCGAAGTCTCGCGCTTCCATATCGGCGACGTGAACCTTCCGGCCAATGGAGGCTTCGGCAACACCGGCGTGTTTCGCACGATCACCTGGGGGCCGATGAAGAATGGCGAGCGCACGCCCGTCCACGGCGAAACCTGGGTGTCGATGGTCGAATTCGGCACGCCGATGAAGGCGGTGGGCCTGATGAGCTACGGCAATTCCAGCCAGCCGGGCTCCAAGCATAACAGCGACCAGCTCCCACTGCTGGCCGACAAGAAATTCCGCACATTGTGGATCGATCGCGCGGATGTCGAACAGCATCTGGAGGAGAAGACCGCCTTTTGACGGTGGCCGGATCGCCGGGACATATATGTTGCGTCAGACCGCGACCAAGCCATCCGGCATGTCTTCGCACAGACGCAAGGCGCGGCGGGCCCGTTACTGCGCCGCGCCGCCGCCGGCGGTGTCGCTGTCGAAATCCTCGGGATTCCCGCCGCCGCCCGCGCCTGCACCGCTGCCTTCGACTTCGCCAATGCCCTCCTTCGGCCGCTTGCCCCGATTGTCAGTGCCCGCTGCGGGTGGGGTGCTGATGTCAGGCTTGCGGTCCGGGGTGAGATGTGAGCCGCTGCCGACAGCCCCATGCGGGTCTCTACCACCCGCTGCGGGCAGGTCGTCCAGGGACGCGCCAGTCCCGTCAGCCTGATCCTTGCCGTCGGGAATATGTTGGGGAACCATGGATCTCTCCTGTCAGCCGTAAAAGGAGCCAACTGGCGGAGAGCCTGCATGTTCCAGTGCCCGGCAGCAGCGGTGGCGGGCTTTGGCGGGAGCATACTGGCCGAGACGCCGACGCGAAGCCTTGCGACCGTGTCGCGGCCTTGCTGCTTTTCATGCATGACCGCCGGCTTCCCTGGCGTCCTGCCGGAATAGCGAGCGCGATCGGCCTTTCCCACCCGGCGGCCTGAGGCGACGGGTGGGTGGCGGACCATGATTTTCAGCCTCTTTTCGGTATGGAATCGTTGAATCGCGCGTCCCAGAGCGGTCGGACATCGACCGGCTTGGGCAGCAGCTTCTGCGCGAGGAAGAGGTCCGCCACCTGCTGCTGCGAGGCGATGGCCGCATCGGAGACGGGGCGCAGTTCGTAACTGTCGCTCTTGCGGCGGAACTGGTCCACCACATAATCGCGCGGAACGCCGATGTCCGTCGCGACGATGCCCGCCCATTCGGCTTCATTGGCCACGGCCCAGCCATAGGCCTGCTGCACCAGCGCCAGATATTGGCGGATGATCTGGGACATTTCCGCGTCGGCCAGCGCATCGGCATGGGCGCATACGAGATAGTTGCCCGACAGGATGCCGTAAGCGGTGCGCAATATCCGCGCACCCTCGGTCGCGATGGCCCGCTGGATCGGAAAGCCATAGATCGCCCAGGCGTCCAGCGCGCCTTGGGAAAAGGCCGCCGCGCCGTCGGCAACGCCCATGGCCACGGGCGTAATGTCGCCCCAGCCAAGACCCGCTTCCTCCAGCATCCGGATCAGGAAATATTGCGAGGTGGTTGCCCGCACATAACCGACGCGCTTGCCCCTCAGGTCGGCTATGGAACGCGCCTTTGATCCCTTGGGCACCAGAACCGCCTGATTATTGACGTCGCCGTGAAGGACGGCGATCTGACGGAAGCTCTGGATCGTAGAGGCGGCCGCGAAGATCGGCGGAATCTCGCTCATTCCTCCATAATCCAGCGACCCGCCGTTCAACGCCTCCACCACCAGATGTCCCGACTGGAACTCGCTATAGTGGATGTCGAAATCCTGCCGGGGGATGCCAGCGGCCTTGAACAGCAACCGCATGTCGGTCTCGCCCTTGCCGACGATCGCGGCGCGCAGCCGGGGCCTGCCGCGCCCGGCGCCACAGCCGGCCAGCAAAAGACCGGACGCCGCGCCCGCCGCCAGAAAACCACGCCGCGACCAGCCCTCAGCGACCACCGGCGCTTTCCTGCTGCGGCGCGCGCTCGAAGAGGATCACATTCGGATCACGCAGAAATTCGCGGCGGGCGGCATCGCGCAAGCGGAGCCAGGAATCTATCAGGGCACGTAACGGCTTCATACTCATCCTTCCGGCATGGAATGGCCATTATCTATTTTAATGGTAGAGATTAGTCTCACAAGCAATGCTGGGGGACCTATTAGATTTCTTTAGCGCAGGACCGTGCCCTTTGAAGGAGCGGGCGACCCAAAGACGGCGATGAGGGAAGCCGGGCGCGCACCATGGGTCATGGAAGCGCCCGCCCCTTTCCCATGCCCCCATGACCACCGACAGGGGGCCGGCACTCCCAAAAAACTGGCCCGGCAGCCGAAGCCGCCGAGCCAAGGAGAAAGGCATGAAAGCCCTTCGGGTCGCAGGGCTGCTCTTGCGCAATCCACCCGATTCGGATTGTAAAAATCCGACATGAGGGCCGAGGACGCCGGACCGCCTAATCCATGTTGTTTGCGCATGATGCAGGGAAAGTTAGTGCGCCAGCGGTCACGAAGGAATCGGGTCGCACCGGTCCCCGCCCCGCTCGCCGGGGCGGGGATTTTCTGCGGCGGGATCGCCGGGGCGGAAACAGCCGGAACGCCAGGGCGATCACGGTTGCGCGGCCAGCATCCCCCGCGGGAAACCGGCGGCGAGATGGTCGATCCAGGCCCTGACCGCCGGGGGCAGGCCGCGCCGGGTCGTGAAGACCAGATGCACGATCCCTTGCACGCCGCGCCATGCGGGAAGGATATGCACAAGCTGCCCCTCCGCCAGCGCGGCATTGCAGATATGGTCGGGAAGCAGGGCGATCCCCAGGCCCTCCACCGCGGCCTTCCGCACCGCCAGCATGTCTTCGCAACCCAGCCGGGGCGCAAAGCGGATGGAATGCGAACGCTCGTCGTCGGTTTCCAGATGCCATTCGCTTTCATCGCCGGCATCGCTCGTACCCAGGCAGGGCAGATCGGCCAGTCCGGCAATATCGGCAAGGCGGCTCGCCCATTGCGGGCTGCCCACCAGAATGCGCGTCGATTTCCCCAATGAACGCATGGTGAGGGCCGCATCGCCCGTCAGCGTCGTGCGCACCCGCAGGGCGACGTCGATGCGTTCCTCGATCAGGTCCACGGCCCGGTCGGTCGCGACGATTTGAAGGCGGACCCCGGGATAGCGCCGGAGAAAAGCGGGAACCAGGTCCGAGACGATTTCGACGAGGCCGTTAGGGCAACTGAAGCGAACCCGGCCATGGGGTTCGGCCTGCGCCTGCATGACCAGTGCTTCGGCCTGTTCCACTTCGGCCAGGATGGTGCGGCATCGCTCATAAAAGGACTGGCCTGTGTCAGTGACGCGGAAGCGGCGGCTGGACCGCTCGATCAGCCGAAGCCCCAGACGCTCCTCCAGACCGGCGATGCGGCGGGACAGTTTCGACTTGGGTTCGCGCAGGGCGCGGCCGGCCGCCGCGAAACCGCCATGGGCCACAACCTGCGCGAAATAGGCATAGTCATTGAGATCAATCTTCATCATCGTTCCTCTTAAGGAACGCTAAGTGCCATTTCTGCCGACTACAAGCCTTATCGTCCCGAATCTATCTCCATCGGGCAAAGGCGATCCTGCCGAAATGCTCAAGGAGACAGACGATGACGGACAAGTTCGACAACAAGGTGGTGGTGATCACGGGCGGCACGAGCGGCATCGGGCTGGCCACGGCGAAGGCCTTTGCCGGGGAAGGCGCATCGGTGTTCATCACCGGCCGCCGTCAGGATGCGCTCGACGCGGCGGTCCGGTCCATCGGCGGCAGGGTGACGGGGGTTCGCGGCGACATGGCGGACCTGGCCGACATCGACCGGCTCTACGACGCGGTCCAGCAGGACCATGCACAGATCGACGTCCTCTTCGCCAATGCGGGCGGCGGCGAGTTCGCCCCGCTGGGCGCGATCAGCGAGGACCATTATCAGCGGACCTTCGACACCAATGTGAAGGGCGTGCTGTTCACCGTGCAGAAGGCCTTGCCCTTGCTGAAGGACGGCGCATCCATCGTCCTGACGGCTTCCACCACCAGCGTGGCGGGCACGCCGGCGCTGAGCGTCTATTCAGCCACCAAGGCAGCCGTGCGCAATTTCGCCCGCAACTGGATATTGGACCTGAAGGACCGCCGCATCCGCGTGAACGCGGTCAGCCCCGGCGTGACCGAGACCGCCGGCCTCAATGAACTGTTCGGCGGCGGCGAACAGGCGGAAGGAACCAAGGAATATCTCGCGGGACTGATCCCGGCCGGCCGCGTCGGACAGCCGGAGGAAATCGCCAGGGCGGTGTTGTTCCTCGCCTCCGACGAGGCGAGCTTCATCAACGGGATCGAACTTTTCTTGGACGGCGGGCAAGTGCAGATCTGAAAGGCCCGCTTGCCGGACGGCGCCGGCCCCCCGGGGGAGGGGGGGTCGGCGCCTGTTCCTGTCAAGACCCCGATGACGCCCGGCGCCCGCTCATATCTGCGCCAGGCCGCCGTCGACGAACAGCTCGCCGCCGGTCATGAAGCTGCTGTCTCCCGACGCGAGGAACGCCGCCGCCGCCGCAATCTCCGACGGATCGCCCAGGCGCCCGAGGGGCGTTGCTTCACCCAATGCCTCGAAAGCCTCCCTGCCGACGACGTCGAGCGCCAGATCGGTGAGCGTCGGCCCGGGCGAGAGCACGTTCACGCGAATGCCGGTGCCCTTGAGGTCCAGCGCCCAGCTCCTTGCCAGATTGCGGACGGCGGCCTTGGAAGCGCTGTAGACACTGAAGCTGGGCGTTCCCATTTCTCCGGTGGTCGAGCCGGTCAATATGATCGCGCCGCCATCCCGCATCAGTGGCAAGGCCTTCTGCACCGTGAAGATCGCGCCCTTCACATTGACGTCGAACGTGCGGTCATAATGTTCCGGGGTGATTTCGCCCAAAGGCACCAACTCGCCGGTGCCTGCATTGGCCACCACGATGTCGAGCTGGCCCCGGCGCGCTTCCACCGCGGCGAACAGCCGGTCGAGATCCTCAGGGCTCGTCACCGATCCCTGCACGGCGACCGCGTTCCCGCCAAGCCGGGCGACGGCCGCATCAAGCGCTTCCTGCCGACGTCCGAAGAGGAAAACGAAAGCGCCCTCCTCCACGAAACGCTGCGCCGTGGCGAAACCGATGCCGCTTGCGCCGCCCGTCACCACCGCCGTCTTGCCATTCAATCTCTTCATCTTCGCGTCTCCTTGTTCAGGTGATGCGTAGCTGGCGAGGCACATTCCTATGGACAAGTATGCACCTTTTGGTAAGTATCAAAAATATGTCCGAGCAACCATCCTGCATGCCGGGCTTCTCCTGCGGCCTGGACGCCACCCTCAAGGTGATCGCCGGCAAGTGGAAGCCGTTGATCATCTACTTCCTGCTGGAAGCGCCCAATCGCTATGGCGAACTGAAGCGGGCCGTGCGCGGCGTGAGCGACAAGGTGCTCATCCAGCAGCTCAAGGAACTGGAGAGCGACGGCATCGTCGTCCGGACGGACTATAGGGAAGTGCCGCCCCGGGTCGATTACTCGCTGACCGCACTGGGCCGCAGCCTGGCCGATGCCCTAGCGCCCCTGTCCAATTGGGGCGCGGAACATATGGAGGAAGTCGCCCGCGTCTTTGCCGAGCGTGACAAATGGCGGCGGGGCTAGGCGATTCCCGAGGGGCGAACCGCCCCGGACTGCCACATGGGTCGTGCTTCCACAGGCGGAAGCCGGTGCCGCCGCTCCATCCGCCTAGGCCAGGAAGCGATCGCTTTCGGCAACGAAGTCCTCGATTTCCTGGAACAGGAAGCCATGCCCGGTCTCGGGACAACGGACCAGCTTGGCGTTCGGCGCCTGTTGCGAGAGGACATAGGATGGTTCAGGAGGAGCCATGCCTCTATCGGGAGAAGATCTTCTCCACGCTCACAAGGCGGGTCGACGGTTCAAAGTCGTCGTTTAATCCTCCAAACTTGCCTCGCTTCGTGCGGCGGTGGCCTGCGGCATCGAGATAACGGCGCATTCGCGCTTCTTCGCGGACAATTCGACACCCGGCTTCACCGGCTTGCTGCCGGCCCTGCCAGCCATCTCCTACGAGGTTGCCCTTTCCTCCAAGCCCTCACAACGCGCCCGGCAACTGGCGGACCGCATCAGGGACATGCTCCGGCTCAGCCCGCTGCAGGAGGATGCCATGACCGCAGGCCGGCATGTCCGGAAGCCGGACCATCGCTCCCCTTCCCTGTCAGTCCTGTCGAACCTTCTGGACGATAGCAGGCGTATAGGCAGGCCAGCGGCAGATCGCCTGCAAACGCGTGCGCTGGAGGAACAACATGCCTGACGGAGACCCCTGATCATAAGCCTCAGGCCGACAAGCCTCACCCCCGCACCGGTTGACGGTGCTTCGCGTCCCGCGCTCCGCTTCAACGAGGCAGTAGCCGTCAAAACATAGCCGCTTCCTCCAGGAAATGAGGCGCCCGCATGGCGGAATCGTCGCTCGAATATCCATCGCCATGCCGAAAAACGCGCTGCGGGGTAGCGTTCTCCCCTTGCAACCAGCCCGAAAATGCTCGTTAAAGGCAGGCGTATGAACCGGCTGCTCGCCCTATTCGCCTGTCTCGCGCTGGCGCTGTCCTTTACGACGGCATCGGTCGCGCATGCGATGGAGCCGATCGATTGCATCGACGCAGAAGGACCAGCGGCTGCCGAAACGCATGACGGCGGCGATGCGGGACAGACGTCCGGCGATACCGACCGCGCCTATCCTCACCAACATGGGGGATGCCATGGGCATCATGTCGCGGCCGCTGTCGCCATGTCGGAAATCACGTCCGGTCCGGTCCATCGGATGGTGAAGCTGCGTTGGACGCCCACCATCCATGGCGCCGCACCTCCGCGGAGCGAGTTGAGACCGCCGATCGCCTGACCACTGCCGCCCGGCCTGCGCATCGCGCAGGCGGTCATCCGTTGTCAGGAGTTTCCGAACATGAACCGTTTGCTGGCGGCGTTGCTTGCCGCCACCTCACCCCTATCCGCAGCGCAGGCGCAGTCCGCGCGGACGGCCGAAGCACCGCCCGGCCTGACGCTTGAGCAGGCGCTCGATCTCGCCAGCGCCACTGCCCCTTCGCTGGACGCGGCCGGGGCCGGCGTCGATGCAGCCAGGGCCGCGCAGGCAGCGGCCGGTCTGCGGCCGAACCCCATCCTCACCGTCGAAGCCGAGAATGTGGCCGGCACCGGCCTCTATTCGGACACGAAAAGCCTGGAGGCCACGACTTCGCTGGCCCTCCCGCTGGAACTGGGCGGAAAGCGATCGGCCCGGCTTGCCATCGCGGCCGCCCAGCGCGATCGCGCCATGATCGAACAGGCGGTTGCGCGGGTCGACCTGCGGTTCGCGGTGACGCGGGCCTATGCGGAGGCCGCGGCGTCGGAGCGGCGGCTGGCGAATGCGCGCGACCAGCTTCGGATTGCCGGGGAAGGCTTGCATGCCGCTCATGTCCGCCTGCGTGCCGGCCGCGCCTCGCCCATGGAGGTGCAGCGCGCCGAGCTGGCCAGGATCAATGCGCAGGCCGCTCTCGTGCGGATGGAACGGTCGGCGGAAACGGCCCGCTTCATCCTGGCCCAGCGAATCGGGCAGGCGATCCCCGGCGCTCTCGACGCAGGCTGGTTCGACCGCATCGGCACAGCCCCCGGCCCGTTGCAGCCCCTGGAGCTGACAGAGACGCTGGCGCTTGCCGCCGCCAACGCCGATCTGGCGGCGAGCAGCGCGCAGGTGCGGCTTGCCCGAACCCAGCGCATTCCCGATCTGACGGTGGGCGCGGGCGTCCGCCGACTGGAAGCGACCAACGACAGCGCAGCGCTTTTCAGCCTGTCGCTGCCCCTCCCCTTCCTCAACGGCGGCAAGGCGGCGGTCGGGCAGGCCCTGGCGGAGCAGCGTCGCGCCGAAGCCCAGCGGCGAGCCACCGCGCAGGAGGTCGCCCAGGCGATAGCCCAGGCGCAGGCCGAGGCCGCGAACGCCGCCATCGGCGCGGAGACGGCGACCGGACCCGCCCTTGCGGCCGCTGAGGAAGCCGCCCGCATCGCCCGCATCGGCTATCGCGAGGGCAAGTTCAGTCAGCTCGACCTGCTCGATGCCGAACGCACGCTCACCGAAACGAAGGCAGCCGCCATAGAGGCGCTGCTCGCCTATCACAATGCACGAGCGCAGCTGGAGCGATTGACCGCTCGCGCGCCGGATCAGGGAGACGATCGATGAACCTCCTCCAGCGGACCGTCATGGCCGCAATCCTGACATTCACGGTCGCCGCCTGCGGAAACCAGCCTGCCGAAGAAAGCCATGCCGAAGGGGAGGCGCATGCCGGCGGGGAAGGGCTGATCCGCCTCACCGCGCAGCAGATCGCCGCCGCGGGCATCGAACTCGCCCGGCCCACCCCGGGTGGGGCGGGCGCCATCACCCTGCCCGCCACCATAGAGGGCGATCCGCAGGGGACGCAGGTGGTTTCCGCCGCGATCGGCGGGCGCATCGTGGCCCTCAGCCGCAATCTGGGCGAATGGGTGCGCAAGGGCGACATGCTGGCGGTGATCGAAAGCCGCGAGATCGCCTCGCTCAAGGCGGAGGCCGAAGCGGCGCAGGCGCGGCTGGCGCTCGCCCAATCCAATTTGCGGCGGGAACAGCGCCTGTTTGCCGAACGGGTTTCGCCCGAACAGGATCTGGTCGCGGCACGCACCGCCGCGACGGAGGCCGGGATCGCGCTGCGCCTCGCCCGGCAGCGGATTGCGGCGTCAGGGGGCGGGGGCGGTGGGCTCAACCGGCTGGGCATCGCCGCACCGATCGGTGGCCAGGTCATCACCCGCACCGTGACGCTGGGGCAGATGGTCGCCGAGGATGCCGAACTCTATCGCGTCGCCAATCTCTCTAAACTGGCGGTCCGCCTGTCGCTTTCCCCTGGCGATGCGAGCCGCGTCCGGCCGGGCGCGCGGGTGGACATCACCGCGCCGGGCCGCAGGACCAGCGCACGCATCGGCTTCGTCTCTCCGGTGCTCGATGAGAGCACGCGCCTCGTCCCCGTGCTGGCCATTATCGACAATCGCGGCGGCCAGTGGCGTATCGGCGAACCCGTCACCGCCGCCATCGCGGTGACGGGCGAATCGGGCGGCATGACGGTGCCGTCCGGCGCGGTCCAGACGGTCGAAGGGCGGCCCTCGGTCTTCGTCCGCACAGCCCAGGGGTTCAGGGCCGTGCCGGTCACTACAGGCCGGCCAGGCGGCGACGCGGTCACGATCCTGTCGGGCCTGACCGGGCGCGAGCAGATCGCCGTCGCCAACAGCTTCACTCTCAAGGCCGAGCTCGGGAAGAGCGAAGCCACGCATGAGGATTGAACCATGATCGGGCGTATCGTGACCTTTTCGGTCGAGCGGCGCTGGTTCGTGCTGCTCGTCACCCTCATCGCGGCCGCGATCGGCGGCTGGGCGCTCAGCCGCCTGCCCATCGACGCGGTTCCCGACATCACCAACAACCAGGTGCAGGTGAATATCCGCGCGCCCGCGCTGTCGCCCGAACTGGTCGAAAAGCAGGTCGCCTTCCCGATAGAGACCGCGCTGGCGGGGGTGCCGGGGCTGGAATATACAAGATCGCTGAGCCGCAATGGCTTCGCCCAGGTGACGGCGGTCTTCACCGATTCCACCGACATCTATTTCGGCCGCGCCCAGGTTGCCGAACGGCTGCGCAGCGCGGAGGATAGCCTGCCGGACGGCGTCACGGCTGAAATGGGCCCGATCGCCACCGGCCTTGGCGAAGTCTATATGTGGACGGTCCATCTGGCCCATCGCAAGGATGATCGACACTCGCCCGGCGAACCCGGCATCCAGCCCGACGGCAGCTATATCACGCCGGAGGGCGAGCGGCTGGTCGGCCAGTCCGATCAGGCGACCTATCTGCGCACGGTGCAGGACTGGATCGTCGCCCCGCTGCTCAAGAACACGCCAGGCATCGCCGGCATCGATTCCATCGGCGGCCATGTGAAGCAATATCAGGTCGCGCCCGATGTCCAGCGGCTCGCGGCGCTGAACCTGAGCCTCAACGATCTGGCGACCGCATTGGAGGAGAATAACAGCGCCGTCGGCGCGGGCGTCATCGACCGCAACGGCGAAGGGCTGACGGTGCGGTCGGATGCCCGCATCCGCAACGCCGACGATCTCAGCCGAACGGTCATCGCGACGCGGGAAGGCGTTCCCATCCTGCTCCATCAGGTCGCGACGGTGCGGACCGGCCAGGCGCTGCGGATGGGGTCCGCATCCGAGAACGGACGGGAGGTCGTCGTCGGCACCGCGGTCATGCGGATCGGGGAAAACAGCCGGGCCGTTGCCTCCGCCGTCGCCGGGCGACTGGACGAGATCAATGCCTCATTGCCAACCGACGTCATCGTAGAGCCCGTGCTGGATCGCACCGCGCTGGTCAACGCGACGATCGGCACGGTGGCGAAGAACCTGTCCGAAGGCGCGCTGCTCGTCATCGTCGTGCTGTTCGCCCTGCTCGGCAATTTCAGAGCCGCGCTGATCGCCGCGCTGGTCATCCCCATCACCATGCTGCTCACCAGCTTCGGCATGCTGCGCGGCGGTGTCTCGGCCAATCTCATGAGCCTGGGCGCGCTCGACTTCGGGCTCATTGTCGACGGGGCCGTCATCATCGTGGAAAATGCCCTGCGCCGGATCGCCGAGCACCAGCATGACAGTGGCCGGACGCTGAACCCTGAAGAAAGGCTGTCGGCCGTAGCCTTGGCCGCGCGCGAGATGATAGGCCCGTCCGTCTACGGCCAGGCGATCATCATCCTCGTCTATGTCCCGCTCCTCACGCTGGACGGGGTGGAGGGCAAGACCTTCACGCCGATGGCGATGACGGTCATCCTCGCGCTCGGCTTCGCCTTCATCCTCTCGCTGACCTTCGTTCCGGCCATGTTGGCCCTGCTGCTGTCGAAGCCGGTCGAGGAGAAGGAGGGGCGGATCATGTCCTGGCTGAACGCACGCTATCGGCCGGGGCTGGAAGCGGCGATGCGCCGGCCCAGCCGGACGATCGGAATCGGGGTCGCGGCATTTCTGGCGGCCATCGCCGGCTTTTCGATGCTGGGGCAGGAATTCCTGCCCCAGCTCGACGAGGGCGACATACTCGTCCAGGCGGTCCGCGTTCCGGGCACTTCGGTCGACCAGAGCCAGGCCATGCAGTTCGCGGTCGAACGCGTCGTCGCGGGCGAGCCCGAAGTCCGCTTCGTCTTTTCCAAGACGGGCACGGCCGAGCTTGCTTCGGACCCCATGCCGCCCAATGCGACCGACACCTTCGTCATCCTGAAGCCCCGCGCGCAATGGCCCGACCCCCGCCTCGCCAAGGCGGATCTGGTCGAACGGCTGGAGCAGCGGCTCGCGAAGCTGCCGGGCAACGCCTATGACATCACCCAACCGATCCAGATGCGCTTCAACGAGCTGATCGCGGGGGTGCGCGGCGACATCGCCATCAAGGTCTTCGGTGACGATGTCGACCAGATGAGCGGCACGGCGGATCGCATCGCCGCCGTGCTGCGGCGGACCCCGGGCGCCACCGACGTGCGGGTGGAACAGACCGAAGGCCTCCCCATTCTCGAGGTGCAACCCAATCGCGATGCGATGGCGCGGCTGGGCATCAGCGCGCGGGTGTTGCAGGACATATTGGCCGCCGCGGTGGGCGGGCGCGACGCGGGCATGATCTTCGAGGGCGACAGGCGCTTTGCCGTCACGATCCGGCTGGGCGAGGAGGCGCGAACCGATCTGGAGACGCTGGGCCAGGTGCCGGTGCCCACTCCGGCGGGTGCCTTCGTGCCGCTGGCAAGCGTCGCCCGAATCGCGCTGGTCGACGGCCCGAACCAGATCAGCCGCGAAAACGGCAAGCGCCGGATCGTCGTGCAGGCCAATGTGCGCGGGCGCGCCGTGTCCGGCGTCGTCGCGGATGTGCGGGCGGGGATCGCGCGGGACGTGCGGCTGCCCGCCGGCACCTATCTCCAATGGGGCGGCCAGTTCGAAAATCTGGCATCGGCGCGGGAACGGCTGCTGCTGGTCGTACCGGCCTGCTTCGCGCTCATTCTCCTGCTGCTCTACGGGGCGCTCGGCAGCGTGCGGGACGCCGTGATCGTCTTCACCGGCATCCCTCTCGCGCTGGTCGGCGGCGTTCTGGCGCTGGCGCTGCGCGGCATGCCTTTCTCGATCTCGGCCGCGGTGGGCTTCATCGCCCTGTCCGGCATCGCCGTGCTCAATGGGCTGGTCATGGTGACGTCGATCCAGGACCTGATGGCGCGCGGCATGGATCGCGGCAAGGCAGCCTGTGAAGGCGCCCGGGCGCGGCTGAGGCCGGTGGTCATGACGGCGCTGGTCGCCTCGCTCGGCTTCGTGCCGATGGCGCTGGCGACCGGCCCCGGGGCGGAGGTGCAAAAGCCGCTCGCCACCGTGGTCATCGGCGGCCTTGTTTCCGCAACCTTGCTGACCCTGTTCCTGTTGCCGACGCTCTATGCCCGCTTCGGCCGGCGGGGCGGGTCGGCTGCGCTGGGACAGGAGGAAATGGCGGCCATCTCCTGAAAGGGGAATGGCCCGCTCCCCCGGCTTGCTGCCGGGGGAGCGGGAGAGATTTCATGTCGCAGGTGGAATCCTTGGCACTTGCAGGCTCCGCCGCAGTTCCCAGCGATAAGGAGGATGCCGTGCCGGACCAGATCGTTTCCATTGGCCTGCTGACAGCGAAAGACCTTGAGCTTCTCGGTCAAGGATTCCGGCGGCACTTTCCCATACAGGATGACGACCTCTTCAAGGACCTGCTCGCGAAGCTGGATGAGCTGCCGGCGCGGCCCGAGCCCCGCGCCAAAGACAGGCGATGAGCGGGCGACGCAGAAGGCTTGGCCTGGGCCTGCTGCTGACGGCGATCCTGTTGAGCATTGTCGTCATCGTCGGCCTGATGATCCATTCAAGCATCGACGCGCCCGATCCGGCGTCGCGACCCCCCACGGGCGCCATGCCGCCGGAGGGCGAACCGATGCGCCCGGCGGATTAGATCACGCATTCATCCCGCCTTGCGCGGCGCCCATCAGGCGGTGCATGGAGCGGCAGCCATGTCCCAGACCAAAACGCCCAACATCCTTATCGATGCCGACGCCTGCCCGGTGAAGGAGGAGACCTACAAGGTCGCCTGGCGCCATGGCGTGCCGGTCATCGTCGTCAGCAACAGTCCCATCAGGGTGCCGGCGCATCCGCTCGTCTCCCGCATCGTTGTGGGCGAGGGCTTCGATGCGGCGGATGATTGGATCGCCGGGCATGTGGACGCCGGCTCGATCATCATCACCGCGGACATCCTGCTGGCCGACCGATGCCTGAAGGCTGGATGCGGTGCGGTGATCGCGCCCACGGGCAAGCCCTTCACCCATGCCTCCATCGGCAATGCCGTGGCGGTACGGGCGGTCAAGGCGGACTTGCGCGCCGGCATCCTGGCGGACGGCGTCGGCGGACCAGCGCCGTTCGCGAAGGCCGACCGGTCCCGCTTCCTGTCCGCCCTGGACGAAGCGGTCGTCCGATTGCGGCGGCGGTAAGACCAAGACCTGGAGCAGGGCCCGAAACCCGACCGCGCCCTAACCTGCGTCATCGATGGGACAGGATCGCCCGGCGCCCGGTCGCGTTTGATGAGGCGCAGGTCGGTGATCGGCTCGCGGGACGCTGGTGCGCATGCCAAGAGAGGAGGAAAGGATGGTCCGTATGCTTTTGATCGCAGGCAGCCTGCTTGCCGGGGCCTGTTCGGGCGAGACCCCGTCCGACCGGAATGCAGTCAACGGATCGGCCATCAACCGCGCGGACGATGCGCCGGGCAATGGCGCCGCAGGACCGCTGCCGACCAGCGGATCTGGCGAGGTGCCGCCCAACGCGCCGGGCGCGGATAATCAGGCGACGGGCTCCAATATCAGCGACCGATAAGGCGGAATTGCCGGAACCGGGCGCTCCGCGCACCGGCGGAAATACGACCTCTTCGGCGCATTGTTCCGGCGTCGTCGAGCCAGTAGAGATGGGCCATGAGTCTGCTTTCGGCGGCCCTTCTCGCGCTCGCGATCGTCCTGCTGCTGTTCGGGATCGCCACCATCGTCGAGAGGCGCGGCGGCCTTGCGCTCGGCCGTTATGACGTGCGCCACGGCGCCTATGCGCTGGCGCTGGGCGTCTATTGCTCAAGCTGGACCTTCTACGGCGCGGTCGGGAGCGCCGTGCGCGACGGCTGGCATTACCTCCCCATCTATCTCGCGCCGATCTGCCTGCTGATCGTCGCGCCCCGTTTCCTGCGCAGGCTGGCCGAGGCGGTGGCGGAGGAACAGGCAACCACCGTGTCCGACTTCATCGCCGCGCGTTTCGGTCACGATGTGGTCGTGGCCCGTCTGGTCACGGTCATCGCCTTGCTGGGAACAGTGCCCTATGTCGCGCTGCAATTCCGCTCCATCGGCAGCGCGATCTCCATCGTGACGGGCCGCCCCGTCGCGACGCTGACCATGCTGACCGCCGCCTGGCTGCTGGCGCTGTTCGCCATGCTGTTCGGCGCCCGCCGGTTCGAACTGGCGGGGCGCAGCGAAGGCCTGGTCTATGCGATCGGCATCGAATCCCTCCTCAAGATCGTCGCGCTGACCGCGGTGGCCGTCCTCGCCTTCGTCCTGCTGGGACAGGCGGACCCGACGGACCTCAGCCGCGGCGTCGCCATATTGTCCGCCAATTTCCGGCCGGAACGGTTGTCGATCGAGGTCGGCATCATCTTCCTCATCTCCGCCATGGCCGTCATCGTCCTGCCCCGGCAATTCTACATGGGCCTGGTTGAGGCGCGGGAACCGGGCGATCTTGTCGGCGCGCGCTGGGGACTGGCCGCCTATCTCGGCGCGATGGCGCTGATGGTGTTGCCCATCGCGCTGGCCGGCGCAAGCCTGCTGCGCGGCGCCCAACCCGATCTCTACATGCTGGCCCTGCCCGGAATGACCGGACAGGGCATCGTGCTTGCCCTGGCCCTGCTGGGCGGGATCGCGGCGGCGGCGTCGATGGTCGTGGTCGATTCGACCGCGCTCGCGACCATGGTCTCGAACGACCTCCTCTTCCCCACCCTGCTCGCGCGCGAGAACGGCGGGGAAGCGGGCGCCGGGGCGCTCGGCCGGCGCATGCTGCTCGTGCGGCGCCTCTCCATCCTCGCCATCATCGCGGCGGCGCTCGCCTGGGCGCTGCTGGTTTCGGCCGAACAGTCGCTCGCCTCGATCGGCCTTGTCGCCTTCGCCGCCATGGCGCAGTTCACGCCGCACCTGATCCTGGCCACCTATGCGCCGGGTCGCGATGCGCTGGCGGCGCGGGCAAGCCTTGCCGTCGGCCTTGTCATCTGGTTCTACACCCTCGCCCTGCCGCCCATATTGCCGCCCGCCTGGCTGGATGCGCTGGAGGGAAGCGCCGCCGATCCCCTGCGCCTCTTCGGCATCGGCGCCGCGTCGCCGCTGGTGCATGGCGTGGCGTGGAGCCTGGGCGCGAACCTTTTGGTCTTCGGCCTGGTCGCCGCGCGCAAGGTGAAGGCGCCCGTCCTGCCCCGCTTGGGCAGCCAGCGCCCGATCACCGACCTGGCCGAACTGGCGCAGCTCACCGCCAGCTTCATCGGTGAAGAGGAGGCTGCCCGCGAATTTCCGGCGGCCATGCGGGGCACGCCCATCGACAGGCGGTCGGCGCAGCGCGCCCGCACGCTCATCGCGCGCGTCGTCGGCGCTTCCTCCGCCCGCGCGCTGGTCGCCTCGGCACTGGCCGGGGGGCAGATGAGCCTTTCCGACGTTACCCGGCTGCTGGGAGAGCGCGGCCAGTCGCTTCGCTTCTCCCGCGAACTGCTCGCCGCGACCTTCGAGCATATCGATGCCGGCATCAGCGTGGTCGACGCCGACATGAACCTGATCGCATGGAACAGCCAATATCTCGACCTGTTCGACTTTCCTCCCGGCTTCCTGCGGGTGGGCGTGCCGATCGCGGAACTGATCCGCCATAATGGGCGGCTGGGCGATTTCGGCGACGAGGACATAGAATTCCACGTCAGGAAACGTCTTCGGCACATGCGCCGCGGCCTGCCCCACAGTTTCGAACGGCGGCGAAAGGACGGCCGCGTCATCAAGACCATCGGCGGGCCGATGCCCGGCGGCGGCTATGTCACCAGCTTCATCGACATCACCGAGGATGCACGCATCCGCGACGAGCTGGGCCGCACATTGGCGGAACTGGAAACCCGCGTCGCCGACCGCACACGCGAACTCAGCGAGACCAATTTGCGCCTGGCCGAGGCGACGAAGGACAAGACCCGATTCCTCGCCGCCGCCAGCCACGACCTGCTTCAGCCGCTCCACGCCGCGCGGCTGTTCACCGCCGCCCTGCAACGCGAGGTGGAAGGAACGCCGCACATCCTTGCCGAACGCATCGACAGCGCGATCATGGCGGCGGAAGGGCTGCTTCGCGCTCTCCTCGACATCAGCAAGCTCGATGCCGGCGGTGTCGAGCCCAGCCCGGAGCCGATCGACCTTACGCCGTTTCTCACCAGCCTTGCTGAAGGATTCGCGCCGATGGCGAAGGAGAAGGGGCTGCGCCTGCTGACCGGTCCCCTTTCCGGCCATCTCGATACCGACCCGGGACTGCTCCGCTCGGTCCTCCAGAATTTCGTCTCCAACGCCCTGCGCTACACGCAGCAGGGCGGGATATTACTGGGCGTCCGGCGCAGGGGTTCGATGATCCGGATCGACGTCGTCGATAGCGGCGTCGGCATCGCCGCCGACCAGATCGGGACGATCTTCGGAGAATTCACCCGGCTCGGCGCGCTGGACGTCGAGGGACTCGGCCTTGGCCTCGCCCTTGCACGCCGCATCGTCCGGCTGCTCGGCGGGCGGATCGAGGTGCGGTCCGTGCCCGGAAAGGGCAGCCGGTTCAGCCTGCTGATGCCTGCCGCAACCGGGCCAGCCGCGCCGGCACCGGCACCGGGGGCGCAGGCCCCCCTTCCGGCGGCGAGGGGTCTGGCCGTGCTGGTGGTCGATGACGATCCGATGATCGTAGCCGCGACCGAGGCGCTGCTGGCCAGCCTCGGCCATCGGCCGCTGGCCGCCGCCGAAGGCAGGACCGCCCGAAAGCTCGCGTCCGCAGCCGACGCCGCGCTGGTCGACTTCCAGCTTGGGACGCAAGAGGACGGCCTTGCCCTGATCGCGGCGCTGCGGCGGGAGCATCCGGGATTGCCCGCCGCGCTGGTCACGGCGGAGGACGATGCGAGCCTCGCCACCCGCGCCGCCATGCTCGACATCGCCTTCATCGCCAAGCCTGCGGCGCCGGAGGCGATCTCGGCCTTCCTGGCCCGCGTCAGTGGTTGAGATCGAGCCCCAGCGAGCGCGCGACCAGTGCCGCCTGCGTGCGGTTCTGCACATCCAGCTTGCGCATGATCGCGGTCATATGCGCCTTCACCGTCGCTTCGGTCACCATGAGGTCGTGCGCGATCTGCTTGTTCAGCTTGCCGTTCAGCACCTCCAGCAGGACCTTCAACTGGGTCGGCGTCAGGGATGCGATCTCCTTCTGGACCGCATCCTCGGGTCGCGGCGGAGCGGGCGGGAGCCGGTGGCCGCCCAACGCCCGCGCGATCGCCGCCTCGATCGCGGGCAGGTCGCTATCCTTGGAGAGGAAGCCGACGGCGCCCAGCGCCTGGGCTTCCTCCGCCGCCTTGGCCCCGTCCGCGCTTGAAACCACCAGGATCGGCACGTCCGGCTGTTCCGCATGCAACAGCGCTATGCCCGAATAGCCGACCGCGCCCGGCATCTTCAGGTCGAGCAGGATGAGGCGCAGGCCCGTGGCCCCGCTCGCCGCCTGAACGGCGCCGGCGAGCGTCCCCGCTTCGATGATGCTGGCCCGCGGAGCGACCTTCATCACCGCCACCGCCAGCGCCTGACGGAAAAGCGGGTGGTCGTCCGCGATGAGAATCGTTTCTATTGCGCCTCTTCCAACCGTGGTCTGTTCGCCAGCAGATTATCGACCACGGTGGGATCGGCAAGCGTCGACGTGTCGCCCAGGTTGGAAACGTCGTTTTCCGCGATCTTCCGCAATATGCGCCGCATGATCTTGCCCGAACGGGTCTTGGGCAGGCCGGGGGCGAACTGCACCACGTCCGGCGATGCGATGGGGCCTATTTCGCTGCGTACCCAGCGTATCAGCTCGCCGCGCAGGGCGTCGTCCGGCTCGACATCGGCATTGGTGGTGACATAGGCGTAGATGCCCTG
The DNA here is from genome assembly GCF_005406185.4 of Sphingobium sp. RSMS. Classification (NCBI taxonomy): domain Bacteria; kingdom Pseudomonadati; phylum Pseudomonadota; class Alphaproteobacteria; order Sphingomonadales; family Sphingobiaceae; genus Sphingobium; species Sphingobium sp. RSMS. The sequence goes on from NZ_CM191258.1 coordinate 992,039, forward strand.
CCCCTTGAGGTCGTGCGGCATGCCGACGACGGCGGCCTCGGCAACCTTGGGATGGGCGACGAGCGCGCTCTCGATCTCCGCCGTGCCCATGCGGTGGCCGGAAACGTTGATGACATCGTCGATGCGGCCGGTGATCCAATAATAGCCGTCCTCGTCGCGCCGGCATCCGTCGCCGGTGAAATAGCGCCCCGGAAAGGTCGTGAAATAGGTCTGGAAAAAGCGGTCATGATCGCCCCAGACGGTGCGCATCTGCCCCGGCCAGCTATCCGCGAGGACGAGGCAGCCTTCGCCCGCCCCCTCGATCAGCCGCCCGTCGCCATCGACCAGTTCGGGCCTGACCCCGAACATCGGCAACGTCGCTGAGCCCGGCTTGAGCGCGACAGCGCCGGGCAGCGGGCTGATCATCGCGCCGCCGGTCTCGGTCTGCCACCAGGTGTCGACGATGGGACAACGCCCTTCACCCACGACCTGATGATACCATTCCCACGCCTCCGGATTGATCGGTTCACCGACGCTGCCCAGCAGCCGCAGGGACTTGCGGCTGGTCTTGCGCACCCATTCGTCGCCCTCGCGCATCAGCGCGCGCAGGGCGGTGGGGGCGCCGTAGAAAATCTCCACGCCGAACTTGTCCACCACCTGCCAGAAGCGGGATGCATCCGGGAAATTGGGCACGCCCTCGAACATCACGGTCGTCGCGCCGTTCATCAGCGGCCCATAGACGACATAGCTGTGGCCCGTGACCCAGCCGATGTCGGCGGCGCACCAGTAGATCTGGCCGGGGCGATAATCGAACACATATTGGTGCGTCATCGCCGCCCAGACGGCATAGCCGCCGGTCGTGTGCAGCACGCCCTTCGGCTTGCCCGTCGAACCGGAGGTATAGAGGATGAAGAGCGGGTCTTCCGCGCCCATCTCCTCCGGCTCGCACTCCGCGGGCTGGGCTTCCACCGCCGTGGCCCAGTCGATGTCGCGCCCCCCGACCATCGCCACATCGGCGCCGGTGCGGCGCAGCACGATGACGGTATCGACATCCGCGCAATGGGCGAGGGCGGCGTCGACATTCGCCTTCAGCGGAACCTTCCTGCCGCCGCGCAGGCCCTCGTCGGCGGTGACGACGATGCGGCTCGCGCAATCCTCGATGCGGCCGGCAAGCGCTTCGGGCGAGAAGCCGGCGAAGACGATCGAGTGGATCGCGCCGATCCGCGCGCAGGCCAGCATCGCGACCGCCGCCTCCGGCACCATGGGAAGATAGAGGGTGACGCGGTCGCCCCGCCTGACGCCCCGCGCCTTCAGCAGATTGGCGAAGCGGCATACCGCCTCATGCAGCGCGCGATAGCTGATGCGCCGTTCGGGCTCTGCCGGATCGTCGGGCTCCCAGAGGATCGCGATGGCGTCGCCACGCTCCGCCAGATGGCGGTCGAGGCAATTGGCGGACAGGTTGAGCGTGCCGTCAGCGAACCAGCTTATGCCGAAATCCTCCGCCGAAAAACTGGTCGCCTTCACCTGGCTGAAAGGACGCATCCAGTCCAGGCGCTGCGCCTCCTCCGCCCAGAAGCCATCCGGATCGGTGATCGAGCGCGCATACATCTGCCGGTATCGCGCGGCGTCGACCAGCGCTTCGTTCGCCCAGTGGTTGGGAACGGGGTAAATGCCCTGGTCCATAGTCTCGCACTCCTCTCCTTGATCGCTACCGATCCGTGGGCGGCATCCTAATTGCCGCAGGCGCACATCGGACCCCCGACGAAGGTCGAACATGTCCGACCATGGTTCGGCTGTCGCGCCACGGCGGCATGCGCGATCCTGACCATAGCCGGAACACAAGCCGGATCCTGGAGAGGTCGATGCCAAAGCCGAACAGGCCATTATTGCGCGTGCTGCTGGGGGCGAGCGCGCTCGCCGCGCCCCAGTTGGCCGGCGCGCAGACCATGAAGGAGGCGGATCTCGCCGCGCGTCTGGAACGGATGGAGAGCGAGATCACCCAGCTCCGGACGGAACTCGCCGCCGCGCGCAGCCAGCAGGACGAAACCCGCGCCGCCGCCGCCGACGCCACCCGCAAGAGCCAGGAGGCTTCGGCGCAGATGAGCCGACTGGCGGACGGCACGCCCAGGCTTGGCTTCCGCTCTGGCAATAGCAATGTCGTCCTGTCCGGCTATGTGAAGCTGCTCGCGAGCAGCGCCCGCTACAGCGGCGGCGACGATCCGAGCAACACGCTGGGGCGCGACCTCTATCTGCCGCAGTCCATTCCCGTCTTCAATCCCGCCTCCCCGACTTCCCCCACCCATGTCACCGATTTCTCGGCCAAGCAGACGCGCTTCTGGGTGGATGCCACGACCAAGCTCGGCAAGCATGCGCTGAAGGCCTATATCGAATTCGACTTCCAGGCCGCGCCCGGCACGCCCCAGGCGCTGGGCCAGGGCACGCAGCGCACGACCAACGCCTATGACCTCGCCATGCGGCGCGCCTTCATCCAGCTCGATCGCTGGACCTTCGGGCAGGATTTCACCAATTTCTCCAACCCCGCGATCTTCCCGGAGAGCACCGACTATGTCGGGGGCGTGGACGGCCTGATCTTCGTGCGCCAGCCGATGGTGCGCTACAGCCTTCCGCTGGGCCACGGCCTCGCCTTCCATCTGGCGGCGGAAAATCCGGAAACGGCTTCCGCCACCGCCGGCGCACCCGCCCTCGTCGAAAATGGCGAGGACCATGCGCCCGACATAACCGGGCGGCTGGAATATGCGGGCGGGTTCGGTTTCCTCGACCTTGCGGTGCTGGGCCGCCAGTTGCGCGTCGACAATGCGAAAACGGGCGCAGCCCATATCGTCGATTCCCGCCTGGGATGGGGCATCAGCGCCGCCGGCAAGATCTTCCTGGACGACAGGCATGGCAGCGACATCCGGTTCCAGGCAAGCTATGGCGAAGGGATCGGCCGCTATCTCGGCCTGAACTTCGGCCCGGACGCGGTCCTCCAGGCCAATGGGGAACTTGCCCGCGTCCGCAACCTCGCATTGTTCGGCGCGGGCCGCTATGCGCTGGACGACCAATGGCGCGTCAACCTGATCGCCAGCTATCAGCGCATCTTCTACGCCGACGATCTCGATCCGGCGACGACTTCGGGCATAGCGATGTTCAATCGCCAGGCGTGGAGCGTCGCCGGCAACCTCTTCTATTCCCCGGTGAAGAACGTCGATCTCGGCATCGAGTACCGGCATGGCGAGCGCCGGCTCGTCAACGATCTCAACGGCCATGTCGACCGGTTCGACGTCGCGGCGAAATATAATTTCTGACAGGAGGGACGGTTATGGCTTCGACATATGACGGACTGCCAAAACATCATGAGGCGACGCGAAGCGAAAAGCTGATCATCACCGCCAGCTCGCTCGGCACCGTGTTCGAATGGTATGATTTCTACCTCTACGGGCTGCTGACCGCGATCATCGCGGCGCAGTTCCTGACGGGCCTCAACCCGACCACCTCCTTCATCATGGCGCTGCTGATCTTCGCGTCGGGGTTCATCGTCCGTCCCTTCGGCGCCCTCGTCTTCGGCCGCATCGGCGACCTGTTCGGGCGGCGCTACACCTTCATCATCACGCTGCTGGTCATGGGCCTGTCCACCTTCCTGGTCGGGTGCCTTCCCACCTACAAGTCGGTCGGCGTCGCCGCGCCGATCATGCTGGTGGTGCTGCGCATGTTCCAAGGGCTGGCGCTGGGCGGCGAATATGGCGGCGCGGCGACCTATGTCGCGGAGCATGCGCCCGACAACCGGCGGGGCTTCTACACGAGCTGGATTCAGATCACCGCGACCGCAGGGCTCGCCATGGCGCTGCTGATCGTGATCACCGTCCGATCGCCCATCACTGGCGTGGGCGAGGAAGCGTTCAAGGAATGGGGCTGGCGCATTCCCTATCTGGTCTCCGGCCTGTTCCTCGTCCTTGGCCTTTGGCTGCGCCTGAAGCTGCATGAATCGCCCGTTTTCCAGAAAATGAAGGCGGAGGGCACAGGCTCCAAGTCCCCGATCAAGGAAGCCTTCGGTGAGTGGAAGAACCTCAGGATCGTCTTCATCGCCTTTTTCGGCGCGATCGCGGGCCAGGCGGTGGTCTGGTATTGCGGCCAGCTCTACGCGCTGTTCTTCCTGGAGAAGATGCTGAAGATCGACGGCCTGACCGCCAACACACTCATCATCATCGCGCTCCTCATGGCAGCGCCCTTCTTCCTGTTCTTCGGCTGGCTGTCCGACCGCATCGGCCGCAAGCCCATCATCCTTTCGGGCTGCGCCCTGGCCGCGCTGACGCTGTTCCCGGTCTTCCACCTGCTCACCGACGCCGCCAATCCGGCGCTGGCCCGGGCACAGGCAGCCGCCCCGGTCACGGTCACGGCCGACCCGGCGGAATGTTCTTCCCAGTTCGATCCGGTCGGCGCGAACAAGTTCGACACGACAAGCTGCGACATCGTCAAGAACGCACTGGCCAAGGCGGGCGTCAACTACACCAACGTCGTCGCCGCGCCCGGCACAGTCGCAACGGTCGCGGTCGGCGGCAGGCGCTTCACGGCGCCCGACCCGTCCCGGCTTTCGGGCGACGCGAAGAAGGCGGCCATCGCGGCCTTCACCGCCCAACTGATCGGCGCGCCCGCCAGCCCGGCCAGGGCGGCGGAGGGCGACAAGCCTGCCGTCGCGGCGCGCCCTGCCGTCGAGGGTGAACTCGCCAGGGTCGGCTATCCCGGCAAGGCGAACCCGGCCGAGATCAACAAGCCGCTCGTCGTCGCCCTGCTCTTCTACCTCGTGCTGCTGGTGACGATGGTCTATGGTCCGATCGCCGCCATGCTGGTCGAACTGTTCCCCAGCCGCATCCGCTACTCCTCCATGTCGCTGCCCTATCACATCGGCAATGGCTGGCTGGGCGGGCTGCTTCCGGCGATCGGCTTCGCGATGGTCGCGGCGACCGGGGACATCTATTACGGTATCTGGTACCCGGTGGTGGTGGCGGCGGCGACCGTCGTCCTGGGAATGATCTTCCTGCCCGAAACCTTCCGGCGCAATATCGACGCCTAAGGCGTTTTCCCAGCAGACGGGATCATCTGCTGGCTTGGAAAACGCGGTAAAGCAAAGGCCTGGAGGTTCCCTGCCGGCGCACCCTGATCCTTCCAGATTGTCGAGGATCAAGGTGCGCCGTCGGTCCGACAGCTACTCTGGCGCCGTTGACAAGGGAGACAGTTTCATGACCGACGCCAAGACCATCCTCAGCCTGCCGACCCGGTCGGGCCTCCAGCTCCATGTCCGGCCTGCGGAGGAAAGCGACGAGACGCTGCTCGCGGCCTTTTTCGACAAGGTCAGCGACGAGGACCGACGCTTCCGCTTCTTTTCCGCCGTGCCCCATGTCGGTCATGAGCAACTCGACCCGCTGATCCATGCCGACCATTTCCGCAGCGAAAGCATCCTGGCGTTCGATGGCGCCACGGGCGAACTCGTCGCCTCCGGCATCCTGGCCTGCGACAATGCGATGGACACGGCCGAAGTCGCCGTATCGGTGCGCGGGGATTATAAGGGCCGGGGCGTCGGCTGGGCGGTGCTCGACCATCTGGCCGGCGAGGCGCAGAAGCGCGGCGTGCGGCGGGTGATCTCGATCGAGAGCCGCGACAATCACGGCACCATAGAATTGGAGCGGGAAAAGGGCTTTGCGGTCGAACCGGTGGAAGGCGATCCGACGCTGGTCATCCTCGCCAGATCATTTCGCTGAACGGGCAAACCAGATGCCGCGGGAGCGGCGTCCCGATGGGGCGCCGCTCCCGCGTCCAAGTCAGAAGCGATAGCCGACGACCAGCGCAGCCTGGTGGCGCTCGGGCTTCACGTCGAAGACGCGCTCATAGCTCGAATAGCGATATTCGAGGCGGGCAAGGAAACCCATCACATTGGTTTCGACGCCAGCGCCCAGACGATAGCCCTGAAGGTTGCCCGAGGCGGTCTGGATCGTGGCGCCGTTCTGATAGGAACCCTTGGCGCGGGCGTTGGTGTAGCCGCCCTTGGCATAGAGCATCACATTTTCGGCAACCTGGCCGCCGATGCGAATGCCGGCATAGAGATCGCGGCCGGTGCGCGCGCTGACGCGATCGCCGGCGACGAAGACGTCGGTGCTCGAATCCTTGGTGTCGGAATCGGCATATTCGCCTTCAATGCCGAACACCGCGCCCCGCAGGTTGATGTCATAGCCGATGACGCCGCCATAGAGCAGCCCGGTGTCATGCGCGTCCGCGCCGAGATCGGCATGGTCGGCACCCACGACGGCGCCGACATAGGGGCCGGAGAAGTTGGAGCGCACCGCGTCCTGCGCGAAGGCGGGAGAGGCGAAAGAAGCCGCGACGGCGGCGATGGCGATGATCTTCTTCAAGTCAATATCCTTCGAGAAGCTTCGAAATCCAGAGGGTGCCGCACTTAGAATTCGAATAGTCCCGCGTAAACCGCCGGTCGGTCTTCATTGGTCGCAACAGCTTGTCCTTGTTGCACAATTGCACCAGCGACGTCGCCGATAAGCCCGTATGACGGACGATCCTTCTCATCGGATCGTGAGGCCGGGATTTTTTTATGAGAGGACGGAACCATTATTGCTGTTGTTCGTGCAGGCGCATTCCCATGCCGCGCTGACCCTGTTCATGGGTCACCCCGGACGTTTGCGCTATCGGGACGCTCTTTTCGTGGCGAACCAGATGACGTGCCGTGGCCCCTTGCCGTTGCTGCGGGCGCGCACGGCAACCTCTTCGACCGTCAGGCCAGCGCGGGAAAGGCGGCGGGTGAAGCTCGCATCGGGAGCGGCGGACCAGATCGCCAATATGCCGCCGGGCCTGAGCGCGGCGATCGCAGCCGCGATCCCCTGCGCCGAATAGAGACGGTCGTTCGCCTGGCGCACTAAGCCGTCCGGCCCATTGTCGACGTCGAGCAGGATGGCGTCGTACAGCCCCCGCGCCGTGCCGATCAGATCGGCCACATCAGCCTGGACCAGCCGCACGCGCGGATCGTCCAGGCAACCCGCGGCCAGTTCCGCCATCGGCCCGCGCGCCCACTGGATGATCTCCGGCACCAGTTCCGCCACGGTGACGGTTGCCGTGCCGTCGAGCGCCGCCAGCGCCGCGCGCAACGTGAAGCCCATGCCATAGCCGCCGATCAGCAGATGCGGGCGCGCCCGGCCGCGCAGCCGTTCGCAGCTCAGATTGGCGAGCGCCTCTTCCGACCCGCTCATCCGGCTGCTCATCAGTTCGTTGCGGTCGAGCACGATCATGAAATCCCCGCCTCGGCGATAGAGGGTCAGTTCCTCCCCGCCGGGAACCTGCGCCGTTCCGATGAATTCGCGTGCCTGCATACCAACTACTCCCGGCGGGTCCGCCGCCAGCGGGGGCTTTACGGCAATGCGGCGCGGCGTCAAAGGAGCGAGATGCGATATTTCCTCGATACAGAATTCAACGGCTTCGGCGGCGACCTCATCAGCCTGGCGCTCGTCCCCGAAATTGGAGACCAGGATTTCTACGTCTCGCTTCCCCTGCCGGCCGAAATCCATCCCTGGGTGGAGAAGAATGTGATTCCCTATCTGCGCTTCGTGCCGCCGGGCGTCGACCATCAGTTGAACCGGGTGGAGGCCGCCCAGCATCTGGAAGCCTATCTGGCGCATGACCGCGATCCGCTTATCATCGCCGACTGGCCCGATGACCTCGCCCATTTCTGCGCCCTGCTCGTGACCGGCCCGGCCGAGATGATCAGGCTGGACGGGCTGCGCCTTGAACTCATCAACGGCGCGGGGTTCAGCGCCGCGTCCAACAGCCGGATGCCGCACAACGCCCTCCATGATGCGCACGCGCTCAAGGACTTCTACCTGAACTGGGCCGTCTGAACGGCGCGCTGGCGCGGTTCCTTTCTTTGACAGCGGGTGCAGGACGGCGCATGGGCGGGGCATGCACCTCGCCCGTTTCGACATTGACCTGTTCCTGCGCCACCATTGGCAGAAGCGCCCGCTGCTGATCCGCAACCCGTGGAGCGCGTGGCGCAACCCGCTGGAGCCGGACGAGCTGGCCGGCCTCGCCTGCGAGGAGGGCGTCGAATCGCGCCTCATCACCCGGCAGGCGGATAGGCTCGCCATGGAAAGCGGCCCGCTGCCGGAGGATCGTTTCACCGAACTCGGCGACGCCTGGACACTTCTGGTGCAGGCGGTCGACCATCATGTGCCCGATGTCGCGGCGTTGATCCAACCCTTCCGCTTCATACCCGACTGGCGCATCGACGATGTGATGGTCAGCTATGCTACCGACGGGGGCGGCGTCGGGCCGCATTTCGACCAATATGACGTGTTCCTGGTGCAGGGCCTGGGCAAGAGGCGCTGGCGCGTCGGCCCGCGATGCGATTCCGCAACGCCGCTGCTGCCGCATGACGACCTGCGCCTGATCCCCGATTTCGAGGCGACGGGGGACTATGTCCTCGAACCCGGAGACATTCTCTATGTCCCGCCCTGCTTCACGCATGACGGCGTGGCGGTGGGCGGGGACTGCATGACCTATTCCATCGGCTTCCGCGCGCCGTCCCGCGCCGAACTAATCGAAAACTGGTGCCGGCATCAGGCCGACGACATGGTGGACGAGGATCGCTATGCCGATCCCGACCTCATCATCCAGCCCAATGCCGGTGAGATCGCGGCGTCGGCCCTCGACCGGATGCATGCCATGGTGCTGGAGGCGCTGTCCGACCGCCGCGCCTTCGCCCGCTGGTTCGGCCTTTACAACAGCCTGCCCAAGTCGGCGGACATGGATTGGCGGCCGGATGAGCCGGCGGACGAAGCGACGGTGCGCGCCCTTCTGGCTCAGGGCGTGCCGCTCAGCCGCAATCCCGCCAGCCGCTTTTCCTTCATCCGCCAGGGAGAGCCGGAACTGCTGCTGTTCGTGGACGGCCATGGCTTCGATTGCGACGGCGACACGGCGCGACTGGCCGAGGGGCTGTGCATGGAACCGGCCATGGTCGTGGATGCGGAACTCGCGGCCTCCGCCGCCGTGGTCACGCTGGTTGCGGCGTTGATCGACCAGGGCAGCCTGGCGTTCGATGCGGACTGATCCGTCATGGCGCTGATCCTGTTCAACAAGCCTTATGGCGTGCTCTGCCAGTTCAGCGATGAACGGACGGGCCCGCCCCGTCCGACGCTGGCCGCCTATATCGACCGCCCCGGCTTCTATCCGGCGGGCCGGCTCGACCTCGACAGCGAGGGATTGTTGCTGCTGACCGACGACGGCCGCCTGCAGGCGCGGATAGCCGACCCGCGTTTCAAGATGCCCAAGACCTATCTCGTGCAGGTGGAGGGGGACCCGGACGGGGCGACGCTGGCGGCGCTGCGGCGTGGCGTGCGCCTGAAGGACGGCCTGACCCTGCCCGCGCAGGTCGAACGCATCGACGCGCCCCCCCTCTGGCCCCGCGATCCCCCGGTCCGGTTTCGCAAGAGCGTGCCGGATTGCTGGCTGAGCCTGACGATCCGCGAAGGACGCAACCGACAGGTCAGGCGCATGACGGCTGCCCTGGGGCACCCGACTTTGCGGCTGGTGCGGTGGCGGATCGGGGACTGGACGCTCAACGGCATCGCGCAGGGACAATGGCGCGAAGCGGCGGCAGAACAGGGCAGGGTCCGACCAGGCGCGCAGTAGAGTGTCCCGCCCATCCGATATAACCGGATCGCCGCGCCAGAGCATATTCCAAGCAGGAGCAATCCTCTGCCGACCCGGAAAAGGCGGTGAAAACACAGATCCAGAGCGGCCGAACCGACGGGTCGAAATCTGGTCTAGTTCAAGCTAAAGGGTATGCGCAACGTCGTGCGAATATCGCTGGCATCGTCGGTTGCGCCCACTTCGACCGTCCAGTTGATCATAGCTGGTCTCCAGACCCGTTGGTCCATTATTCGCTCAACGGCCCCTCCTGGAGCCTGTCCGACGAGCTGTTCTTCTATGCGCTTTTCCCATGGCTTTTGAAATGGCGCGAGCCGGTGCTGCGCGCGGTCTTCATCGCCGGCATGGTCCTGATCGTGGCGGGAAGCTGTTTTACAGCCCTTACGGTCGCGGGTTATTCGCCATGGGTGGACTGGATCTTCTATGTGTTCCCGCTTACCCGGCTGTTCGAATTCATCGCGGGCATCCTGCTGTGCCGGGCCTAGCGATCGGGCATCGGACGACGATGGGCGACGAGCGCAACGGAAGCGCTTGCGGCCATTTCGCTGCCGGCGACCATGGTCGCCGTGGAATGGTTCGCAGTTCCCCTCGCTTTTCGCTACCAGCTCATCTTCCTGCCGCCGATGGCTGTCCTGATATTGATATTCGCCCATGGTCAGGGCGCATTATCGCATCTGCTCCGCCAGCCTGGGCTGCAATCGCTGGGAGCGGCCTCCTTCGCTCTCTATCTCGTTCACCGGCCGATGATCACATTCATGGAAAGGTGGTCAGGCGCCGGGGCCGCAAGCGATATTGCCTTGGCGATCACCATGCTGCCGATGGCCATGCTTGCGTCCATCCCTGGCTTCGCCCTGCTGGACCGGCCGGTGCAGCATTGGCTCCGCCGTCGCGAGACATTCACGGTAAAGCGCAAGGCATTCGCCATTCGGCAATGAACAGGCTGCTGCGAGCATCGATGCCCCGCGGCTTGGCCAAGCGGTAAATCGTTCCTCATGGAATCGGGCCTCATCGATCTTTTTCCCATCGACTTAGGGAGACGTCGGACGAATAGTCGCAGGAACTGCAACGCAACCTCGATAGCGAGAGGAACAAGCTTGTCGTCGAGCCCTTCTACAGGCACGAGAAGATCGATGCTCCATCAAGAGCCCCTTCGACCTCCGCGCCGTGGGCGGCCCAGACCCGTTCATCCGGTGATTTAATTCGGATGGACGACTGAAGACTTCCCCCGCGTTTTGGCAGCGGGGCCGACACGCCTAGCTGCCACGCCATAAATGGTCGGACCATGCCCGAATAATATTTCTCATATAATATCATTGCTGAAAACAGGATGGAGGTGCAACAGCATCTTCGTCGACCTGTTCGGGCATGGTTCATAGCCTGACATGCTTCGTGGCAAACCCATCGAAAATTCGCGATACGCCGCAACAACTCAGCACCGCGCAGGTTCAACATCGGTCAAGGTGCGGGGCCGTTCCGCCATGACCGCGGCGGCCATTGTCCGCGACGCCCAAGGCGCAGCTTGATCTGGGTGATTCCTTTTGCGGTTGCCGGAAGCAAACAGCGCCCGCATAGCGGTTGCATGGACGAGAAGACGACGAATCTGATCATGGCTATTCTCAGTCGGGCGCCGCAATGGATCAGGCACGACCTGCTGTCCAAGGATGCGGGCGTCAAGCAGCGGGCGGAGGAGACGCTGGCCGCCATGATCGCCAACGCCCTCGCCACAGGAACCGACGACTCGACGGCGAGTTAGGGAGGAAGTCCGTTCCAACAAGGCTCCAGCAATGACATGCCGCTCTTTCCCCGGCGCCTTCATGCCGATGGCCGCCATAGTGGCGGCGGCCGCGACCCTCGCGCCGGCAGGCGCACAACGCCCGGACGCCGACATAGAGGTCCAGTGCGCCGCCGGACGGCGCTTTTCCGTCCGCGCCGATGCCGACCGCGCCACTGTCGTCTGGAAGGACGGGCAGCTCACGCTCAAACGCGGGGCAATATCGCTGGGCCGATATTATCGAAGCCCCCGGGCGGCCCTCATCATCGACGGCGACTATGTGTCTTTCGTGCCCAGGGGCGACCGGAACTGGCGCGACTGCCGCCTCATGCCCAGGACCGATGTCATTGAGAAGGATTGATGCCCGATCACGCACGCCGATTTGACGATCATGGAACGGGATCGACTTTCCGACATTGGATCGATTGCCGGCAAATACAGGCATAGAAGACCATTTACTGGAAATCCGACATTTACAATCTGTGTCGATTTGCGCAAATAGCGCTAACATCCTCCTGAAACGGGTTCGCTCACATGGCCGACGAAGACAAGAACGACATCACTGCCCTTACCGTCCAGTTGCTCAGCGCTTATGTCTCGCGAAACAGCGTTCCGAGCGAAAGCCTGGCCGATCTGATCAAGACCACCCGCACGGCGCTGACGGAAAATGCCACGGCGACCATTGCCGAGCCCGCTGCCGAAACCTTCACGCCTGCGGTTTCGGTGCGCAAGAGCCTCGCCTCGCCCGATCATATCCTCAGCCTGATCGACGGCAGGCCGTACAAGACCTTGAAGCGCCATCTGGCCGCCCATGGCCTGACGCCGGAACAATATCGGGAACGCTACAAGCTGCCCAGCACCTATCCGCTGGTGGCGCAAAGCTATTCGCAGGCGCGTCGCGCCGTCGCGGAAAAGGCCGGCCTGGGCCGTAAGCCGGTCGTCGCTACGAAGGCCGCAGCCCCTGCGAAGGCAGCGGCCACTCCGGCAAGCCCCGCCGCCGCGCCCAAGGCGGCAGCGCCCAAATCATCGGAAAGGGCTGCTCCCGGCGCCGGGTCCGATGCGCCGGCGAAGGCCGCGGCGCCTGCTAAGGCCGCAGCGCCAAAGACGAACAAGGCGAAGGATGGGCCCGCCCCCGTCATATCGAACCGCAGCAATCGCGCCGCGGCGCCGGCCTCCGCCAGGAAGGACAGGAAGGAGCCGCGCCAGCGCCTTTCGATCGCCGCCGCCAAGGGCGACAAGGCGGACGGCAAGGCTGCCGCCGCTTCCAAGGCCCCTGCGCAGGAAAAGGCCCCGGTAAAGAAGGCCGCTCCTGCGAAGGCCAATGGAACCGCCAAGCCCAAGTCGCTGAAGGCGGCATTGGAAGCAGCCAGTTCGCATCTGGGCGGCGAGGAAAAGACGTCCGAAGCCGCGACCGCCAAATCCTGATCATGGGTGGGAAGCGAGCGATCACGACCTCGCTTCCCATCCGGCCATCCGGGCGGTCGTAGCAACGGAACGGCGGCAAGCCCGCTCAGGCCCGAGTGAAGCGCCAGCGATCGGGCTCGCTCTCCCCGGCATCGAAGCGATAGCCGTCGCTGTCGAAGCCGCGCATCGCATCGACGTCGGTTATGCGATGCTCGCACATCCATCGGGCCATCATGCCCCGGGCGCGCTTGGCCTTGAAACTGACGAAGCGCGGTCCGTCGGGACCGGGCTCGCGAAAATCGACGTCGATGATGCGGATGCCCGCCAGCTTGCCTTCCACCGCCGCGAAATATTCCTGGCTGGCGAGGTTGAGGACCACGCCCGACCCCTCCTCCGCGATCTGCCCGCGGAGCAGTTCAGCGATGCGATCGCCCCACCAGTCGGTCAGCTTCTTGTGGCGCGGCGCCCAGCGCGTCCCCATCTCCAGCCGGTAGGGCCGGATCGCGTCCAGCGGCCGCAACAGGCCATAAAGGCCCGACAGCATCCGGACATGGTCCTGCGCGAAGGCGACCGCCGCTTCGTCCAGCGTACTGGCTTCGAAACCTGTATAGACATCGCCGGCGAAGGCGAACAAAGCCTGCCGTTCGGGCAAGTCGGCAAAATCGCGGAAGCGGTCGGCATTGAGCTTCGCCAGGCGCGGCGAGATATGCATCAACTCCGACAACCGCTTCTGCGAAAGGTTGGCGGCCGATCTGGCCAGGTCGCGCGCCTCTTCGGCGAAATGCGGGGTGGTGACGGGCAGGGGCGGCAGCGCGCGTTCGAAATCAAGCGTCTTGGCGGGGGATAGCAGTGCGATCATGCCAGCCTCCGTAGCGAGCGGCCGCCCATGCGTCAAAATGCCGTTGCACAGCATATTGCCGACGGCGTTCCATGACGCCGGATCGGCATTGCCGCGACCCTTGTCCACAATGGGGCTTGCCCCTATTGCCTGTCCGCTCCTAGGCTTGGGAAATGCGTTCGGGCGGAAGGGGTTGGGACAGTTGCGATCCTGCTTCTTCCATGGTCCGCCGCGCCATCCGGGCCAACCGCTGTTATGGAAAAATGCCTGATCCATGCTGAAGGTCGATCACGCCGCCATTATCGGAGGAGGGTTCAGCGGCACGCTGCTCGCCATCAACCTGCTTCGTCATGGTGCGTTGCGCGTGACGATGGTGGAGCGCCATGAAGAACGGATGGGCCGGGGCCTCGCCTATGGAGCGGCGCATGCCGGCCATGTTCTCAACGTGCGCGCCGCCAATATGAGCGCTTTGCCCGACAGCCCCGATCATTTCACCGACTGGCTGAAGCAGCAGGGACTGGGCCAGGAAGGCAGCTTCGCCACCCGGCGCGACTATGGCGCCTATCTCAGCGCCATGCTGGACCAGATGCGGGGGCAGGCCGCGGACAGGCTGACCATATTGAACGGCGATGCCGTCGACCTGCAGCTGCGCGACGACGGCATATGCGTCGTCCTGCGTTCCGGGGGCGGGATCGAAGCCGACATCGTGGCGCTGGCGCCCGGCAATCTGCCGCCGCACGACCTGCCCGCCTTTGCCGGATTGCGCGACAGGGACGGCCCCGAGAACGCCGTCTATGTGAACGATCCCTGGGCGGCGACCATCGCGGCGGGCTTGCAGGACAGCGATCGGGTGCTGCTGCTCGGCAGCGGGCTGACGGCGGTGGATTGCGCGCTCAGCCTGGATCGTGCCGGGTTCCGGGGGCGGATCGTCGCCCTATCCCGCCGTGGGCTGGCGCCACAAAGCCATGCGCCGGCACCCCCCTATGCGCCGCGCAGCGACCGGCCGAAGGGCGCCGCTTCCACGCTGGTCCGGACGCTGCGCAGGCGCAGCGCGGAAATCGGCTGGCGCAATGCCGTGGATGAACTTCGCCGCTTCACCCAGGATATGTGGCGGGCCGCCAGCGCGGAGGAGCGCAGCCGCTTCCTGCGCCACCTGCGCCCCTATTGGGACGTACACCGCCACCGCATCGCACCGCAGGTGGCGGAGCGGCTGGCGGCGATGCAGGCGGAAGGACGGCTGGAAATCCGCGCCGCGAAGGTCGTGCAGGCTGTTCCGGAGGGCGGCACGATCCATGTGCATCTGCGTCGTCGTGGCCGGGAAGAGGGCGAGACCGTCGCCTTCGCCAGGGTCGTCAATTGCACCGGCCCGCTGGGCGACCTGCGGCGCACCGACGATCCGTTGCTGCGTCGCCTGGCATCGCGGGGCGACATCCGCCCCGATCCGTTGGCGATCGGCATCGATGTCGACCGCCAATGCCATGCCATAGCCCGCGACGGATCGGCCCAGCCCCGCCTTTTCGTCGTCGGCCCGATGACCCGCGGCGCCCATTGGGAAATCGTCGCCGTTCCCGACATCCGCCGCCAGGTTTGGGAACTGGCGCGGGAGATCACTGGCGCCCATTGGGTCGAGGCCGAGGGTTTGTAGTAAAGCCCGATCCCCGTCTTGCGGGATCGGCCACCACTTCATGATATGGTCCTGATGAAGTCGCCTATCCGGCGATGATGCGCCAGTGATTCCAGCTTGTTTAACACTTGTCCGGGTCGCAAGGGAAATGACCGGCCTTTATCCGCCAGCCGCCCGATCATGATATTCCCTTTATAATCCAATCCGGTTCAGGTGGAAAAAATGCCATGAATCGAGCCGCACCTGTATCTCATTGGCACAAAACCGATCCTTGCTGCCCCGGATCGTTACGGATGAGACATGACGGAAAAGCCCGGTGGAATGTATTTGCCGACATATACCGTTCAGAAACAGTCTATTAGCGAAACGATCGGCATATCTTTCTTGATCCATATCAGCTTTCAGTTTTTTGTCGCATCCCACTGTCATTCTATTAGGGTTGAGACTCAATCACAGCCAGAAGGCCACGGCGGCTGCGAGGCTTACGGCTGACAGGAAGTTTCTGGCGAGCTTGTCGTAGCGGGTTGCGATACGGCGAAAATCCTTGAGGCGGCAGAACATGGCCTCGACCCTCCAACGGTCCTTGTAACGGCGTTCGTCATACTGGATCGGGCGCTTGCGGTTGCGTCGACCGGGGATCACGGGGATTGTGCCCTGTTCGCGCAAGGCGGCCCGGATGCGGTTGGCGTCGTAGCCCCGGTCGGCGATCACCCGCTTCATGCCGATGGTCTCGCCAATCAGTAGGTCTGCGCCCTTCACATCCGACGTGTTGCCGGGCGTCAGGACGAGGCGGAGTGGTCGCCCGAGGACATCGACGAGCGCGTGGATCTTCGTTGTCCTGCCGCCACGCGAAATGCCAATGGCATTGGCCCGCGCCCCCCTTTTGCACCACCGGCAGAGCGGTGGGCCTTGATGTAGCTGCTGTCGATCTGGCCAGTCTCCGCGATCCAGCCTTCCTCGGTCAGCGCCGCCAGGATACGGGTCCAGATGCCCCGGCGGCTCCACCGGTTCCAGCGATTGTAGACCGTCGTCGAAGGGCCGTATTCAGAAGGGCAATCCGCCCAGCGGCCACCGCACTTGAGCATGTGAATGATGCCCGAGATCACCCTGCGATCATCGACCCTTCGCGCTCCGGGCTGGTTCTTCGGCAAGTGCGGCTCAATCGCTGTCCACGCTTCATCCGACAACCAGAACAACGAACGCGACATTCCAAACAGCCTCCAGCTTCAGCGGAGACCCCCTGAATCAAAGTGAACGCAGATTTTCAATAGGCTGATTGGGTTTGGACCCTAAGAAAGATATAGTAAATTAGCTATAAGCAACAAACTACTTACCGTTCACGCATATGGGGGGCCAATGCGCCGCGATGCTCGCAAACTGCTGGAGAAGCTGAACCGCAAGGACTTCGCCTATCGCGAATTTGAGGACCGGTTCTCGGAAACGGAATTATGGCCCATTTTCGCGGCCGTGCTGGGCGACCAGAAGGTGGTGGGCGATGACGCCGCACGGCTGCCCGTCCGGCAGGTCCAGCAGGACGAACGGCCCGCCCCCGCCGCCAGGACATCGCAGCCCCAGGCCGCGCCGAATCAGATCTTCGCCCAATATGGCGCGCCCCAGCGGCGGGCGGCGCCGAAGAACAATGTCGACCTCAAGGAATTCTTCAACCGCTTCTCGGAGCTGGATTGATGGCCGTCATCCTGCTTCAATCGCCCAAGGGGGGCACCGGCACGACTTTCCTGGCGGCCCAGCTCGCCCTGCACCTTGCCGGCAAGGGCTATGAGGTCAACGCGCTCGACTGCACCTTCCAGGATTCGCTGAAGATGCATTTCGGCTTCATGCCGGCGCAGGCCGTGCCGGAATGGGGCGCGGGCGGCGGCGAACCGCTGGTGGCCTTCGGGGTCAGCGTCATGCAGGGCCATGGCCAGAGCCGCTCCGCCGCCTTCGCGGCGCGGGTGGACCGGGAGTTCGAGCGGATGTTCGATCCCGGCCATATCTGGATCGTCGATGTCGCATCGGAGGACCGGCACCTGCTGGAACTGCTGATGCCCCGCTGCGTGCTGCATATCTGTCCCCTTCTGCCCACCGCCGCGTCGCTCGCCACGCTCAACCGCCTGAGCGAGACGGCCCCGGCGATGAAGCTGGACCGCACCGTCTTCGTCCTCAACCAGCTGGACGACCGGCAGAAGCTGTCGCGCCACAGCCACAGCTTCGTTCGCGACCTGTTCGGGGACCAGTTGCTGGCCACCATCCGCCGCGACGAGGCCGTCAACGAAGCGCTCGCGCGGTTCGAACTCATCAGCAAATATGCGCCGCCGAGCGCCGCGTTGCAGGACCTGCGCCTGTTCGCCGACGCCGTGGAAGAGCGCATCGGACTGAAACCCGCCCCGGGAGAGGCGAACATCGAGGTTACAGGAGACGCCTGATGTCCCTCCCTTCCCAATTCGCCCCGCAGGCCCTTCTCAGGCTTGCGGCGGGGCTCTTCGTGGCTGCCGTCGTCATCGTCGTGGTGACGGTGCCGCTCGACCTGGAATCGCAGTGGATATTCGCGCTGACCACCATGGCGGGCGTGATCCTGTTCAACCGTTCGCCCGGCAAGCGGTCGACCATCGCCATCGGCATATTGTCGCTGCTGGTATCCACCCGCTATCTGTTCTGGCGCACGACGCACACGCTGGACTTCGACAGCCTGCCCGCGGCCCTGCTGGGCACCGGCCTTTATCTGGCGGAACTCTACGCCTGGGTCATCCTGGTCCTGGGCCTGTTGCAGACGAGCTGGCCGCTGGACCGCCCGGTCGTGGAGATCGAGGGCGAGCCCGATCAATGGCCGGTCATCGACGTCTATATCCCCACCTATAATGAGAGCCTGGCGATAGTCCAGAACACGGTTTTCGCGGCGATGGACATGGATTATCCGCGCGACCGCTTCCACGTCTATATCCTGGACGACGGCCGCCGCCCCGAATTCCGGGCCTTCGCGCGGCAGGCCGGCTGCGGCTACCTGACGCGGGCCGACAATCTGCACGCCAAGGCGGGCAATCTGAACGCCGCGATGAAGAAGACCGACGGGGAACTGATCGCGATCTTCGACTGCGACCACGTCCCCACCCGCGCCTTCCTGCAGATGACGGTCGGCTGGTTCCAGAAGGACGCGCGGCTGGCGCTGATGCAGACGCCGCACCATTTCTATTCGCCCGATCCGGTGCAGCGGAACCTGGGCAATGTGAAGGAACTGCCGGGCGAAGGCGACCTGTTCTACGGCGCGGTGCAGAAGGGCAACGACCTATGGAACGCGACCTTCTTCTGCGGGTCGTGCGCGGTCATCCGCCGATCCGCGCTGGAGCAGACCAACGGCTTTGCCGGCGAGACGGTGACGGAGGACGCGCATACCGCGCTGAAACTGCAGCGCATGGGCTGGAACACCGCCTATATCGGCATCCGCCTGTCGGCGGGCCTCGCGACCGAGCGGCTGGTGCTGCATGTCGGCCAGCGCATCCGCTGGGCGCGCGGCATGACGCAGATCATGCGGATCGACAATCCGCTGTTCGGGCCGGGCCTGAACTGGCACCAGCGGCTTTGCTACCTGAACGCGATGCTGCATTTCCAGTTTCCGCTGCCGCGCATCGTGTTCCTGACGTCGCCGCTCGCCTATCTGATCGGCGGACAGAACATCATCCATGCGTCGGCCGCGCTGATCTTCGCCTATGCGCTGCCGCACCTGTTCATCTCCACCATGTCGAGCGAGCGCATCCAGGGCGGCGACCGGCGGCCCTTCTGGGGCGAGATCTACGAAACGCTGCTCGCCTTCCATCTGGTGAAGCCGACGCTGTTCACGCTGCTGAACCCGCGCAAGGGCAAGTTCAACGTGACCGACAAGGGCGGCCTGCTGGACCAGACCTATTTCGACGGCACCACGGTGCGGCCGCATGTCATCACCGCGCTGCTGCTGGTGTTCGGCGTGATCTTCGGCTTCGTGAAGCTGAACTTCCCCCTCCTGTTCGACGCCCAGTGGGACACGGTGCTGCTGAACACCGCATGGGCGAGCTTCAGCCTGCTGATCCTGATCGCGGCGATTTCGGTCGCACGGGAACAGCGGCAGGTACGCGAGAATATCCGCATCACCGCGCAAATGCCCGTGACGCTCTATTTCGACGACGGCTATGTCGTGGACGGGACGACCGTGGACATTTCATTGGGCGGGCTGGCGGCGGAGCTGCCGGACGGTTTCGCGCTCCAGGGGCGCAAGGTCACGGACATCTCGCTGCCGATGGGCGACGAGACGCTGACCATTCCGGTCGACACGGTTCGCCTGGATAACGGCCGGGCCAAGCTGCGCTTCCAGCCGCTCGACATGGTGCATGCCCGTCATCTGGTGCGCGCCGTCATGGGCCGCGCCGATGCGTGGCAATCGGACAAGCCGCTGGCGCCGGTCGCCGGCCTCAAATCCATCAGGGATATTTTCAGCGTGGGCATCGACACGATCATCGACATATGGCGCCTGCCGCGCCGCCGGAAGAAGGCGATGCGCGCCATGGCCGCCGCCGCGGCCGCCGGGGCGCTCGCCACCACTTCCGCCAATGCGGTTCCCGCCGTGCCGGCGAGCACCCCCGCCGCGGCCACGCCGGTCCCGGCGGCGGGCGGCAAGCCGCAGCGGCTGCTGCTCAAGGACCTGCAGGTCAAGAACCCCATCCGCCTCGCCGGAACGCGCGGCGAATATGGCATTCCCTTCGGCCTGCGCAGCAATCAGGTCGTGACCGGCGCCTCTCTGACCCTGGCCTTCAACTTCTCGCCCTCGCTGCTGGGCGACCTCAGCCAGATCGTCGTCCTGCTGAACGGAGAAGTGGTCAACGCCCTGCCGCTTCGGCCTTCGGACGGCACGACGCAGACGGTGACCGTGCCGATCAACCCGGCGCTGTTCCTGCCGGGCGACAATTCGCTCAACCTGCGCTTCATCGGCCATTACACCCGCGACTGCGAAGACCCCTTCCACAGCTCGCTCTGGGCCAATGTCAGCAACACGCGGTCGGTGCTGAACATCACCACCCAGTCGCTGCCGCTGAAGCCCGACCTCGCGCGCCTGCCCGCGCCCTTTTTCGACCGCAACGAGAATGTGGCGCTGAAACTGCCCTTCGTCTTCGCGGGCAAGCCCACCAATGGCGAGCTGGAGGCGGCGGCCAGCACCGCATCCTGGTTCGGCGGCATGGCCAGCTATCGCGGCTATTCCTTCAAGCCCAGCTTTGGCCAGATCCCCGCCGGCAACGCCGTGCTGTTCGTGACGCCGGGCCGCCGCATTCCCGGCATCAACCTTCCCGGGGGGTCCGCCGCCACCATCATCACCAATCCGGTGGACAGCGAGGGCCAGTTGCTGATCGTCAGCGGCAGCGACGAGAAGCAGTTGAAGCAGGCGGCCGCGGCGCTCGCCATCGGACGGGGCATGCTGGGCGGGGCGAGCGCGTCGCTGGACGGCGTGCGCCTGCCCTCCTTCCCCCGCTATTCCGCGCCGCGCTGGCTGCGCACCGACCGGCCGGTGCGCCTGGGCGAGATCGTGCCGCGCTATGCCCTGCAGGGCATCGGCCTGCCGCCCGGCCCGCTCAGCGCCGGTTTCCATGTCGCGCCCGACCTGTTCTTCTGGCCGCGCCAGGGGGCCAAGCTCGACCTGCGCTACCGCTATCCGTCCGCCCCCTGGCTGGACAAGTCCCGCTCGCGCCTCGACCTGTCGATGAACGGCCAATATCTGACCACCCTGCCGCTGACCGGCGAACATTGGTGGGACAAATGGTTCGGCGGCGGACGGCCCACGGCCTATACGTCGCGCGCCGACGTCGTGCTGCCGCGCTACGACCTGTTCGGCCAGAACTCGCTGGTGTTCGACTATAATCTGCTGGTCCAGTCCAAGCAGCGCTGCGAGGGGATGTTGCCCGACAATGTGCGCGTCAGCATCTTGCCGGAAAGCTCGATCGACCTCGGCCACGCCTATCATGCGCTGCACATGCCCAATCTGGCGAGCTTCGCGGGCGGGGGCTATCCCTTCACCGTGCGGCCCGACATGGCGGAGACGGTCGTCCTGCTGCCCGGCGATCCGACGGCCGCCGTGGTCGAGGCCTTCCTGAACGTCATGGGCCGTTTCGGGGACGCGACCGGCGCACCCGCGATCCGGGCCAGCGTCACCCGGTCGGTCGATGCCGCGCGCATGGCGGGCAAGGACATATTGGTCATCGGCCCGGTCCAGATCGCCCAGTCGGAATCGCTCTTTTCCGGCGCGCCCGTCTTTTACCAGGACGGCCGGCTGCGCGTCACCGAACGCACGCCGGTGGAGCGGGCCTTCGACCTCTTCTCCCCCTATGAGCGCAGCGACAGCGGCACGGTCGACGGCTTCTTCTCCGGGTCCGACAGCTTCAGCGGCATCGTCGGCTTCCAGTCGCCCTTCGACACCGGCCGCAGCGTCGTCGCGCTGCTGGCCAGCGATCCCGAAGCGCTGCCGGCGCTGGTCAACGGCCTCAACGACACCAGGATCAACGCGCAGGTGCAGGGCGATCTTTCGGTGGTGGACGGCGAAGGCATGGCGAGCTTTGCGGTGGGGGACGGCTATTGGGTCGGATCGCTGCCGGTCTGGATGAAGATCGCCTATTGGATGAGCCAGCGGCCGTTCCTGATCGCCCTGGGTGGCCTGCTGGTCGCCTTCCTCATCTCCGCACCGGTCTATCTGCTGTTCAAGCGGCAGGAAACCAAGCGCCTCGAAGCGGTGAAATGATCATGAAGAAGACGATCTCCATCCTCGGCCTGCCGCTGCTGGCCATCGCGACGATGCCCCTGGCGCAGGCGGAGGTGCAGGGTGTCGCCCCGCTGCTCAAGCAGGCGCGCTACTGGCAGTCCAAGGGACGCGGCGACCTGGCGCGACAGGCCTATAACCGGGTGCTGGCCATCGATCCCGCCAATGCCGAAGCGCGGCGCGGCCTTGCCGGCAATGCGCCCCAGCCCAAGGCCGCGGCGAGGCCGCAGCCTGCGCAAGCCCCGCGCCCTGCCCCTCCTGCCCAGACGGCGGCGCCCGCCCCGGCGCGCACCGCGCCCGCGCGCCCCACCCGTACGGACCGGGGCGGCGACGCCCGTGCCGCCGGCTTCCGCGCGCTGGAGGCCGGACAGCTCGACGCCGCGGCCGCCCGCTTCCGCACGGCGCTATCCGCCAATCCCAACGACGCCGACGCGCTGGGCGGCATGGGGATCGTGCGGCTGCGCAAGTCCGAATTCGCGCAGGCCCGCGACCTGCTGACCCGCGCCTCGCGCATGGGGGGCGCGGGCAAATGGGCCGAGGCATTGCAGTCGGCGCGCTTCTATGCCGATTTGGACTCCGCCCGGACGGCGCTCGACAAGGGCGACCTCGCGCAGGCGGAGCGGCTCGCCACCGCGCTCAGCCAGTCGGACTTTCGCGACAAGGGGCCTGCGGTATCGGTGCTGGCCAGCGTCTATGAACGGCAGGGCCGCTATAATGAGGCGGCCGAACTCTACCGCCAGTTGGGCAAGGCCGGCGCTGGAGCCGCCACGGCCCAGGCCAGCGCCACCCGCAACGAGGCGCGCGCCGCCCTGGACGCAGGGGACAGCGCCCGCGCCGAACAGTTGCTGCGCGCCGCCATGGGCAATGCGCCCGACGATCCCTGGGTCGCCTACGATCTTGCCGGGCTGCTTCAGCAGCAGGGCCGCGTGGCGGAGCAGGACGCGCTGGTCCGCCAGCTTTCCTATTCCGACAAGCCCGAACCGCTTTACGCCGCCGCGCTGATCCTGGACCGCGCGGGACGCACCGGCGATGCGCAGGCCGTCGCCGCGCGCATTCCGGAAGGGCAGCGCACGGCGGAGATGCGCAACTTCATCGCCGGCCTCGGCATATCCGCCACCATCGCCCAGGCGAAGGCCGCTGGGGCACGGGGCGCGCAGGGCCAGGGGCTCGCCATGTTGCGCCAGGCGTCGGAGATGCGCGGCCTGTCCGCCGACCGCATGGGGGCGCTGGCGCAGGGCATGCTGGAACTGGGCGATGCGCGCGGCGCGGGCCAGCTGGCGGCGCAGGCGCTGGACGCCCCCGCCAATGATGCCGGCGCCTATGACGCGGCGGTGCGGGTGCTGGCGCAAACCGGACAGGACGGCATCGCCATGAGCGCCGTGCAGAAGGCGTCGGCGCTGGCCGGCCCCTCGCTTCAGGGCCAGCGCAGCCTCGGCAATCTGAAGGCGACGCTGGCGGCCGCGCAGGCGGACCGGATGCGGCAGGCGGGGCAGTTCGCCCCGGCCTTCGACATGTTGCAGGCGGCATGGAACGATGCGCCGGGCAATGAGGAAATCCTTTCCGCCCTGGCGCGGCTGTACCAATCGGGCGGCCTCAACGCGCAGGCGGCGCAGACCTTCCGCATGCTGCTGGCGCAGAAGCCGGCGGATCGCGACGCGATGGTGGGCCTAATCGACACGGCCAGCGCATCGGGCGACATGGAAACGGCGCGCGCCGTCACCCAGCAGGCGATCCAGATGCATCCGGCCGATTACCGGGTCTATATGGCAGCCGCCCGCATGGCCCGCACGCGCGGCAATGACGGGGACGCGGCGCGTTACCTCAAGACCGCCCGGGCGCTCTACATGCGCGAAACCGGCATGGCGCCTGGCGCCGTCATGGCGAACGGCAATCCCTTCGCGGCGGCGCCCCAATCGGCCAACCCCTTCCGCGCCATGGTCGCGCCGCAGCCGGTCAATCCGTTCGCGCTCGGCAGCAATCCCGCGGCCCTGTCGGCGCCCTATGCGCCGCCCATGGGCTTTGCCCCTCAGCCGCCCGTGGGGTCAGGCTTTGGCGTGCCCGCCCCGGCTGCCATGCCCGCCTACCCGCCCGCGCCGGGCTATGCCGCCCCCGCCGGCTTTCCCGGAATGGCGGCCCCGGCGCCTTCCTACGGCAACCCGGTCTATGCCGATCAGGCCTATGCCGATCGGAACAGCGGCGTAACGAACGTCCCCGCAGATCCGGTGCTGGCGGAGATCGACCAGCAATTGCAGCAATCGGCCGACGAAAGCGGCCCGCGCGTCGACGTCGACACAGGCTATCGGTCGCGCTCGGGCGAAACGGGCCTCAGCAAATTGCGCGAAATGACTGGCAGCGCTTCCCTCTCCGCACCCGTCGCGGGGGGCCGGGTCGGCGTCAAGGCAACGGCGGTCGTGCTGGATTCGGGCCGCCCGACCGGGTCGGGCCTCGCCCGCTTCGGCACCAACGCCACGCCCGAGGCGCAGGGGATCGTGGACGAGCAGCCGTCCCAGCTCACCAGCGCCGAAACGCAGCATCAGTCAGGCGTCGCCGTCACCGCCAGCTATGTCAGCAAGCTGCTGAAGCTGGAAGCGGGCGTCACGCCGCTGGGTTTCCCCAAGGAGCATGTCACCGGCAGGATCGAGGTGACGCCCCGCCTGTCCACCAACGCCACCGCCCGCATCTGGGCCGACCGCAAGCCCGTGACCGACAGCATCATCGCCTATGCTGGCACGGACGACCCACGCACCGGCGCCTTCTGGGGCGCTGTGATGAAGAGCGGCGGCGGCCTGTCCCTGTCCTATGACCGCAACGGCAATGGCGTCTATGCCGACGGCTCCTTCTATCATTATGACGGCACGGCGGTGCGCGACAATGACAGCGTGGAGATCAATGCCGGCGGCTATTTGCGGGCGTGGCAGAATGCGCGCTCGGGCGTTTCCGTGGGCTTCAACGTCAATTACCAGAATTACGACAACAACCAGAATTACTTCACCTACGGCCATGGCGGCTATTTCAGCCCGCAGAGCTTCCTCAGCGTCAATTTCCCGATCCGTTACTGGACGAATGACGGCCCGATGAGCATCCAGGCCAGCGTCGCGCCCGGCTATCAGAGCTACGATCAGCAGGGTGAGCCCGTCTATCCGACGGAGCCGGGCGCGCAGGGCGTGCTGGATTTCCTCAAGAGCCAGAACAGCGACGTCCGTTCCCGTTATGACAGCATCAGCAAGACCGGCTTCGGCCTGTCGGCGGCCGGCGCGATTTCCTATCGGGTCAGCCCGAACACGCGGCTGGGCGGGGAACTGAATATCAACACTTTCGGTGAATATAAGGAGTTCAAGACACTGATCGGGCTCAAGCAGAATATCGGAGGCAATTGATGTTGTTCGTGAAGGATTTCCCGATGGCGGGCAATCAGGACATCGCCATGCTCGCATCCGGCGGGGAGGCTGCACAGCGCTTCGTCAGCCTGATCCTCGGCGAAATCGCCTCCGCCGCCTCGGCGGAACAGATGCAGGGCTTTTTCCGCGCGGTCGGCGCGCGGCTTGCCAAAAGCCATCCGATCGTCAATGCCAAGGATATGGACAGGCTGACCCAGCACGGCAACATGGTCTGGGACAGGCTGCATTGGGGCAGCGTCCGATTCGAACTGGACGATGAAGGAATCGACATCTTCCATGACGGCCTGCCCGAAAGGCTGGAGGGTGATGCCGACGGCATATGGGCCGGAGTCGCCCCCTTCATCCTGGAGGGAGCCTATGACGCATGGTTCCGGCAGATGGGCAGCGGCGAACGGCTCAGCACCCGGATTTCACGCAGCCAGGGCGGGCATATCGAACTGCGTCATGGGATTTGAACGGCGGACGGTCCTGACCGCCCTCGCCTTTGCCCTGACGACCGGCTGCGCCCGCGCCAAGTCCTCCGCCAAATCCATGGACGGCCTGATGCTCGATCCCGCGCTCTGGCAGGGCTACAAGGCCCGCTTCCTGGCGCCAGAAGGCCGGATCGTCGACAATGGCAATGGCGGCGTCAGCCATAGCGAGGGTCAGGGCTATGGCATGGCGCTGGCGCAGGCGGCGGGCGACAGCGCGGCCTTCGACGTCATGGCGCGCTGGACCGCCCAGACGCTGTTGCGCAAGGACATGGCGCTGCATAGCTGGCGCTACACGCCCGGCCGCGCCGATCCGGTGGCCGATCCCAACAATGCGACCGACGGCGACCTGCTGATCGCCTGGGCGCTGCTGATGGCGGGTCGCCGCTGGGGCAAGGCGGATTATCTGCAGCAGTCGGCAGCGGTCCGGGGCGCGGTCGCGCAGAAGCTGATCGTGCAGCGCCACGGCTTCACCCTGCTGCTGCCCGGCCTTGTCGGCTTCGCCAAGGCGGATCGAGTGATCGTCAACCCCTCTTATTATGTCTGGCCGGCGATCGACGCCTTCGCCCGGCTGGAACCGCGCGTCTGGGGTCCGTTGGCCGCCGATGGGCTGAAGATCCTGAAGGCCGCGCGCTTCGGCCCCTCCGGCCTTCCCGCCGACTGGCTCGACATCAAGGGCAAGGGCGTGGTCGAACCGGCGGAGGGACGCGATCCGGTCTTCGGCTTCGAAGGCATCCGCGTGCCGCTCTACTGCCTGATGAGCGGGCGGCGGAGCGCTTGCGACTCGATCGCGCGCTATTGGCTCGCCCTCGTGCGCGCGGGCAGGCCGCTGCCCGCCTGGGTGAATGTGGTCACGGGCGAAACCGCGCCCTATGCGCTCTCCGCCGGCGCCACCGCCATCGCCGGACGCCTGCTGAACCGCAACCTGCCGGCCGCCGCCGCCGATCAGGACTATTATGCCGCGACGCTGGGACTGATGAACCAGATGCGGATTTGAGCGGTTTTCCGGGGTGGATTGCGGACATTCCCCCTCCCGCAGGCGGGAGGGGGCTAGGGGGTGGGCTGGCGCGGCATCAGCGTGAGTTTTCAACGGCTAAGCTGGAAGCTCGCTGCGCTCGCACCCACCCCTAACCCCTCCCGCCTGCGGGAGGGGAATGTCTTAAACTGGCCATTTCCGGTCAAGAATCCTAAAGCCGCCCGATGACGACACCCCCCGACCTTGCCATCCGCATGCGCCGCGCCGATTTCAACCGCGCCCTGGCGGAGGCGGACCTGAATGCCATCGGCCCCCTGCTCGCGCCCCAGGCCATGCTCGTCACCGGATCGGACAGCACGGTGATCTCCGGCCGCAAGGCGCAGCTTCAGGCGTGGAAGCGGGAATTCGCCGCAGCGGAGCGCACCGTCTACACCCGCACGCCGGAGCATATCGTCGCCTCGCCGGTCGAACCCATCGCGATGGAGCATGGCCGATGGCAGGGCGTGACCGCCGGTTCGGACCGTCCCCTCGCATCCGGCACCTACAGCGCCAAATGGCGGCAGGTCGGCGCGGACTGGGTCATCGAAGCGGAAATCTATCTGACGCTCGCCTGACCGGAAACGCTTGAACAGCCGCTCGCCCGCGCCCAATTAGAGGCTGTTCCTCCTGCCACGGAGGCCCGCAAGCCACGAGTAGCCATGACCACCGCCAATCCCCTTCTTGCCGACAGCGACCTGCCCGATTTCGCCGCCATCCGGCCTGCCCATGTCGTCCCCGCCATGGAGGAAGCGATCGCGGCCCACCGCGCGGCCATCGAAGGGATCACCGCCAGCGGGAAGGATGATTTCGACGCGGTCATCCTGGCCGCCGAGCGCGCCGATTTCCTGCTGTCGCGGGTCTGGTCGCCGGTGGGGCATCTCGCCTCCGTCGCTGACACGCCCGAATTGCGGGAAGCGCACGCCGCAGCGCAGGCGCTGATGACCGCCTATCTGATGGAGGCGGGCCAGAACCGGGCCCATCACGATGCCGTCGCCCGCCTCGCCGCCCGCCCCGATTTCGCCAGCCTGCCGCCCGCCGCGCAGCGGGCCGTCGATCTCGCCCTGCGTGGCTTCCGTCTGGCGGGCGTCGCGCTGGAGGGTGAGGCGCGGCAGCGTTTCCTGGACATCGGTGTGGAGTTGAGCGACCTCAGCACCAAATTCGGCAATGCGGTGCTCGACGCCACCGAGGCCTGGAGCGAGCATGTCACCGACGAGGCGGCGCTGGCGGGCGTTCCGGACAGCGACAGGGCGATCCTGGCCGCCTATGCGCAGGAAAAGGGGCTGACCGGCTGGCTGATCACGCTGCGCCAGCCGAGCGTGCTGGCGATCCTCTATCATGCGCAGGACCGGGCGCTGCGGGAGCGGGTCTATCGCGCCTACAACAGCCGCGCCTCCGATCAGGCGGAGGACAGGAGCCACGACAATAGCGAACGGATCGACGCGATCATGGCGCTGCGTCATGAAGCCGCGCAGATATTGGGCTTTGCCGATTCCGCCGCCCATTCGCTGGAGACCAAGATGGCCGCCGACGCGGACGAAGCGCTGGCGTTCCTGGCCGACCTCGCCCGGCGGGCGCGGCCGGTCGGGGAACGCGAACTGGCGGAGGCGCGCGCCTTCGCGGCCGAGCATCTGGAGCTGGACGATGTGCAGCCATGGGACCTTTCCTATGTGGCCGAAGCAATGCGCCGCACGCTGCATGGCGTGGATCAGGAGGCGCTGAAGGCCTATTTTCCCCTGCCCCGCGTGCTTGCGGGAACGCAGGCGCTGATCGAGCGGCTGTTCGGCGTCCGCCTCGTCGCCCGGCAGGGCGTGCCGACCTGGCATCCGGACGTGCTGTTCTACGACGTGCTGGACGCGGACGACAGCGTGGTGGCGGGCGTCTATCTCGACCTGTTCGCGCGGGCGGGCAAAAGGGGCGGGGCGTGGATGGACGTGTGCCGTTCGCGCTTCCGCGATGCCGACCGGCTGCATCTGCCCATCGCCTACCTCACCACCAATTTCGCGCCGCCCGCGGGCGACCGGCCTTCGCTGGCGACGCATAATGACGTGGTGACGCTGTTCCACGAATTCGGCCATGTGCTGCATCACCTGCTGACCGAGGTGGACCTGCCGTCGATCGGCGGCATCAGCGGCGTGGAATGGGACGCGGTGGAACTGCCCAGCCAGTTCATGGAGAATTTCGCCTGGGACGGGGACACGCTGATCGGCCTGTCCGGCCATGTCGACAGCGGCGAGCCGCTGCCGCAGGCGATGTTCGACCGGCTGCTGGCGGCGCGCCAGTTCCAGGCGGGCCTTGCCATATTGCGGCAGATCGAATTCGCGACCTTCGACCTGCTGCTCCACCGCGACTATGACCCGGCACAGGGCGCGCGGGTCAACGCCGTGCTGGATCAGGTGCGCAAGGCGGTGGCCGTGGTGCATCCGCCGGAATGGAACCGCTTTGCCCATGCGTTCAGCCATATCTTCGCGGGCGGCTATGCGGCGGGCTATTATTCCTATCTCTGGGCGGAACTGCTGTCGGCCGACGCGTTCGAGATTTTCGCCCATGCCGACATTCCGGGCGGCGGGGCGACCGCTTTCCGGCGTGAAATCCTTGCCGCCGGGGCGAGCCGCCCCGCCGCCGAGAATTTCCGGGCTTTCGCCGGGCGCGCGCCGGAGGTCGACGCGCTGCTGCGGATGCGGGGGTTGGCCGCCTGAATCGCTTCAGAAGTGGGCGGTGTAGCCGCCGTCCACCGCCAGCACCTGTCCGGTGACGTAGGATGCCGCGTCTGACGCCAGGAACAGAACCGGGCCGACAATCTCCTCCGGCCGGCCCCATCGCCCCAGCGACGTGCGGCGGGCGAGGTGATCCGCTATGGCGGGGTCGGCGGTCATCTCCTCATTGGCCTCGGTCGCGAAATAGCCGGGGGCGACGGCGTTCACGGTGATGCCGCGACTGCCCAGTTCCGCCGCCAGCGCCCGCGTCAGCGCGTCCAGCCCGCCCTTCGCCATGGTGTAGGCCGCGTCGCCGGACCGGGCGATCTGGCCCGCGATGGACGTGACGTTGACGATCCGCCCGCCCTCCTTCATCCCGGCCGCGATGGTGCGGGCGAGGTCGAAGGGCGCGACCAGATTGACCTCCAGCATCCGCCGCACCGCGGGCCGGTCCAGTTCTCCAATCGGCCTGCGGTCGCGTTGGCCTGCATTGTTGACCAATATGTCGATCGGGCCGCAGGGGCCGAGCGCCGCCCGCAGCGCTTCGCCATCCTGCAGGTCGAAGATCAGCGGCGCGCTCGTCCCGCCCGAGGCGGCGATGGCGGCGGCGGTCGCCTCAAGCTGCTCGACATTTCGGCCATGGAGCAGGACATGCGCGCCGGCCCCGGCCAGGCCCAGCGCGATCTCGCGTCCCAGGCCGCGTCCGGCTCCGGTGACGAGGGCGATTTTTCCTTGCAGCATCCAAGCCTCTCCACACAGCCGGTCAGGCGAGGACGAAGGTCTTGCTCCGCCCGCGATTGATCAGCAGCACCAGCCCCGCCCCGATCAGGCACAATATCCCCGCCGCGACGAAGGCGGGCATATAGCTTTGCCAGACGGTGCGCGAAAGGCCGCCCGCCAGCGCCGCGCTCGCCGCGCCGAGCTGATGCCCGGCGAAGATCCAGCCGAACACGACATTGGCCCGCTCCGGTCCGAAACGCTGCGCCGTCAGCTTGACCGTCGGCGGCACGGTCGCGACCCAGTCGAGGCCGTAGAACATCGCGAAGACCGACAGGCTGTAGAACGAGAAGTCGCTAAACGGCAGATAGAGCAGCGAAAGGCCGCGCAGCCCATAATACCAGAACAGCAGCCAGCGATTGTCGAACCGGTCCGACAGCCAGCCCGACGCCAGCGTGCCCGCGAAATCGAACAGCCCCATCATCGCCAGCATCGACGCCGCGCCCACCGCCGCCAGCCCATAGTCGCCGCAAAGCGCGATGAAATGCGTCTGGACCAGCCCGTTGGTGCTGGCACCGCAGATGTAGAAGGAAAAGAACAATATCCAGAAGCTGGGCACCCGCGCGGCATCGGCCAAGATGCGGAGCGGGCTCATCAACAGGGCGCCGAAGCTGGCGGGCTGCGGCGGGGCGGGATGCACCTCGCTCTCGCCATAGGGCGGCAGGCCGAGGTCGGCGGGACGGTCGCGCATCAGCAGCAGCACGACCATCGCCGCCAGCAGGATCGCGCCGCACACCAGCAGGACCGAGGCGCGCCAGCCGAACCGCTCCGTCAGCGCGGCGAGCAGCGGCAGGAAGGCCAGCTGACCCGTGGCGGTGCTGGCCGACAGCAGCCCCATGACCAGCCCGCGCCTGTGCGCGAACCAGCGCGTGGCGACGGTGGCGCCCAGCACCATGGCGGTGAGCCCGGTGCCGATGCCGATGACGACGCCCCACAGCAGGACGAGATGCCACAATCGGGTCATGCCCATCGACAGCAGCAGTCCGCCGACGATGATGGACAGCGAGATCAGCATCATCCGCCGCACGCCGAAGCGGTTCATGAAGGCGGCGGCGAACGGGCCCATCCCGCCGAACAGCAGGAAACGGATCGCCAGCGCCCCGGAAATATCCGCCGAACTCCAGCCGAATTCCTTTTGCAGGGGGATGATGAACACGCCGGGCGCGCCCACGGCGCCGGCGACGACCAGCATGGTGAAGAAGGTCGCGGCCAGCACGGCCCATCCATAATGGATTTGCCGCGTGCCCATTTGGCGGGCGAGAGTCGCTGACAGCATGAAGGCCTTCCTCCCGGATCGATCGACCGGCGTTAGATGACGATCGTCATCAGATGGTCAAGGGGCCAATTGACGGAATATGGACGTGGAAGGCCGCGAACAGGCGGGGCGGGCCGGCCGTCAGGCGGAAGCGCGCGGCTGGACCAGGGCGTCCTCCCGCTTTTCCGGACGGATATAGATGGAGGTGAGTTCGGGAATCGCCCGCTTCATCTCGCTTTCCATCTCCTCGATCAGGCTTTCGGCCCGGCCCATGCGCAGATCGTCGGCGAAATCGGCGCTGATCGCCACGAACACCGCGTCGGGCGCGGTGTGGATGGTGCGGATGTGATTGACGGCGGTGATCTCCGGCCGCCGGTCGAGCAGCGCCCAGACCGCGTCGATGATGGCCCGGTCGGCGCTCTCCCCGATAAGCAGGCCCTTGGCCTCCCGCGCCAGCAGCACCGCCACCGCGCCCAGCACCAGCCCGATGACGATGGAGGCGACGCCGTCCAGCCGCGCATTGCCGAAATAATGGCTGGCCCAGACGCCGATGGCCGCCACGATCAGCCCGATCAGCGCGGCGCTGTCCTCGAACAGGACGATGAAGCCGGCCGGGTCCTTCGACCGGCGGATCGATTGCCACCAACTGCTGGGGCCGCGCTTGCGTCCGAATTCCCGCACGGCGATGGTCCAGGATGCGCCCTCCATCAGGAAGGCGATGGCCAGGACGATGTAGTTGACGGCGGGGTCGCGCAGCGGCTCCGGCTGCCGAATATGGAGCCAGCCTTCATAAATGGATACGCCCGCGCCGACCGCGAAGATCAGGATGGCGACGACGAAGGCCCAGAAATACAGCTCCCGCCCATAGCCGAAGGGATGGGCGGCGTCGGCGGGCTTCTTCGCCCTGGCCTGACCATAGAGCAGCAGCAACTGGTTGCCGCTGTCGACCATCGAATGCACCCCCTCCGTCAGCATGGAGGAGGAGCCGGTCAGGGCCGAGGCGACGAACTTGGCGACCGCAATGCCGATATTGGCCAGCAGCGCGCCGTAAAGGACGATATTTTCCCGGATGTGCGCGACGCGGCCGGTTTTCGCCACCTGGGTTCAGCCCGGATAGGGGGAGGACCGGAGCAGGCCGGCCAGATGCGCCGCATTGCCCGCCACCATCTTCGCGGTCTTCTCCACCTTCTCCGGCACCTCCCCCAGATCCTTGAAATCGATCGAGCCCATAGCTTCCCCCACCCAATAGCAGGCGGCCGTGGCCGGAATCGTCCAGCCGACATCGTTCAGCGCCTGAAACCATTGCGCGGTCGAAAAATGCGCCCCGTCTTCATTGCCGACAATCGCCGCGACCGCAACCTTGCCATAGCTCGGCATGCGGCCCCGCTCGTCTGCCTCGCCCAGAAAGGCGTCCATGCGTTCCAGCACCCGCTTGGCGACGCTGCTGATCTGCCCCAGCCAGATCGGGCCGCCGAAGATCACTATGTCATGGTCCAATATC
Source organism: Sphingobium sp. RSMS (assembly GCF_005406185.4). Lineage (NCBI taxonomy): Bacteria > Pseudomonadati > Pseudomonadota > Alphaproteobacteria > Sphingomonadales > Sphingobiaceae > Sphingobium > Sphingobium sp. RSMS. Next base: position 1,025,229 of record NZ_CM191258.1, read on the forward strand.
CTGCGGCGCAACGCCGGCCAGGCGTCGCCCTCTCCTTCATCGGACGTCACGCCGGGCCTGATGTCGAGCGCCGCGACCCGCACCGTGCCGGTGAGTTCGACGTCATGGGCGGCAAGGGCCTTCGCCAGCACCGCGATCATCGCGTCGGTCGAGCTGGATTCGCCGTCCCCCGCCTTGAGGCTGCAGTTGAGGGCCAGGGCTTTCAGAACCATCGCATGTCTCCATCCGCCCCATCCACGCGCCGAACCGGGCTCCAGCCAATGAACTCCCCAGCAGGCAATGTGTTCTTCGGGGAAAGGAGATTTGCGATGCCCGATACCGAAGAGATGATCCATGAGGATGGCCTGCCCGGCCATGAAAGCCGGCTGGAGCCCAAGCCCGAATGGGAACCGCGCTATCCCGGCTCCGGCCGGCTGGCGGGCAAGGTGGCGATCGTCACCGGCGCCGACAGCGGAATCGGGCGGGCGGTCGCGGCGCTCTATGCCCGCGAAGGGGCCGATGTCGCGATCTTCTACCTCTGCGAACATGACGACGCGGAAAAGACCGCCGGGATCGTTAGGGCGGAAGGGCGGCGGGCGCTCACGATCGCGGGCGACCTGGGCGACCGGGACTTCTGCCAGCGGGCCGTGGCGCAGGTGGTCGAGCAGTTCGGGCGGATCGACATCCTCGTCAACAATGCGGGCGAGCAGCACCCGGACAGCGACATCACCGACATCAGCGAGGAACAGCTGCGCCGCACCTTCCAGACCAACATCTTCGCCATGTTCTTCCTGACGCAGGCGGTCCGCCCGCATCTGAAGCGCGGGGCGGCGATCGTCAACTGCACCTCCGTCACCATGTATCAGGGGTCGAAGGAACTGCTCGACTATTCCAGCACCAAGGGGGCGATCACCGCCTTCACCCGGTCGCTGTCCGAAAATCTGGTGGGGGACGGCATCAGGGTGAACGCCGTCGCGCCGGGTCCGATCTGGACCCCGCTCAACCCCAGCGGCGGGGCAAGTCCGGAAAAGCTGGAGCATTTCGGGGAAAGCACGCCCATGGGCAGGCCGGGCCAGCCCAATGAAGTCGCCCCGTCCTTCCTCTTCCTCGCCTGCGATGACGCCAGCTACATGTCGGGGCAGGTGCTGCATCCCAATGGGGGCACCATCGTCAACGGCTAGAGCCAATCGTGCGGAAAAGCTGCCCTGAGCCTGCCGACGGGCGGGAACCGGTTTTCCGCCTGAAAGGATCGGACAACAGAAAGCTGGAGCACGCGACCCGCGTCCGATCTGGCGCAGCGTGCTCCAGGCGCGAGCGGATTGAAGCCGCATCACGTCGCTGCGCCTCACCTGACCGGGATCCGGTCTTCCCTCAGGCGGTCAGCGAGTCCGCGCGGCCTTCCCCGCGCATCCCGCGCGGAGACCAGGGCGCGGCCCGCCGGTTCAGGGTGATGATGGCGCTATTCTCGCTCCACGACTGGATCAGCGCGGGAATATTCTCCGACGGCGCGGGGCGGCCGAAATAGAAACCCTGGGCATAGTCGCAGCCCAGTTCGCGCAGCTTGACCGACTGGTCCGCTTCCTCGACGCCTTCCGCCACCACCTTCATGTTGAGCGCGCGGCCCAGCGTGATCAGCGCGGAAACGATGGCGGCATCGCTTTCGCGCGCCGTCACGCCGCTGACGAAGGAACGGTCGATCTTCAGCGTGCTGACGGGCAGCGACCGCAAATGGGAAAGCGAGGCGAAGCCGGTCCCGAAATCGTCCAGCGCCAGCGGGATGTTGCACATGTGCAGTTCGTCGATGGAACGGCGCACCGTGTCCGACCCCGCGCCCAGGAACACCCCTTCGGTGATCTCGATCTCTATGGAATCGGGCGCGATGGAGAAGCGGTCCATGGTCTCGATCAAGCGTCCGGCAAAGCGTTCCCGCCGCAATTCGGCCGAGGACACGTTGATGGCGACATGCCCCAGCGTCAGCCCGCGCGCGCGCCATGCGGCCATGTCGGCGAACACCTGGCTGGTCATCGTCTGGCCGATCATGTCGGCGACGTCATGATCGTCGAACGCCGCGTAGATTTCGGCGGGCGAGCGGATGGTGCCGCAACTGTCGCGCCACCGCAGCAGCGCTTCGAACCCGACCAGTTCGCCCGTCTGCAACGACACCTTGGGCTGATAATAGCTGATGATCGTGCCGTCGCGCACGGCGGTCCGCGCCCGGTTGATCATGGCCACGCGCTCCTGCATGTCCTCCAGCAGCGACTGCTCGAACATCTGCATGCGCCCCCGGCCCAGCGACTTGGCGCGATAAAGCGCCAGGTCGGCATGGCGCAGCAGTTCCGTCGCGACCCGGCCATCCTCGGGGAATGCGGCCACGCCGATGCTGCCGCGGCATTCGAGCGAGCGCCCGGCGGCGAACAGCGTCTCCCGAATGGTGAGGACGCGATTGGCGAGATCGGCAAGCTGCTGTCGGCTTTCGACATTCTCGATCAATATGGCGAACTCGTCGCCGCCCAGCCGCGCCACCACCCCGTCGCCGGCGAAGATTTCCTTGAGGCGGGAGGCAAAGCTCTTCAACAGCTCGTCACCGGCATGATGGCCCATCAGGTCGTTGACGTCCTTGAAATTGTCGATGTCGAGCAGGAAGACGCCGACCTTCTTGAAGTCGGTCATGGCGCTCGCCAGCGCCTTGTCCAGGCAGGCGTTGAACATCGCCCGGTTGGGCAGTTGCGTCAGCGAATCATGCTCGGCGTTCCAGCGTATCTGCTCCTCGATCAGCACGCTTTCATGGATGTCCTCGGTATAGCCGTACCAGCGGATGATCCGGCCTTCCTCGTCGCGCCGGGGATAGGCCTGCGCCCGCATCCAGCGATACTGGTCGTTGACCATCAGCCGCACGCGCACGTCGAAGGGCTCGCCGGTGGTCAGCGAATGGGTGATCCGGTGGGTCAGCGGGCCGATGTCATCCGGATGCGTCGCCGCAAGCCAGCCATTGCCCTCCGCCTCCTCCCGGTCCAGGCCGGAACTTTCCAGCCAGCGATCGGTGAAGTCGATGATCCGGCCGTCGGGATCGGCCAGCCAGGGAAGCTGAGGATTATATTCGACGATCAGGCGCAGATTTTCCGTGCTGCGGCGCAGCCGTCCGATTTCGGCATGTTCGGTCGTGACGTCGATCATCACCAGGTCGGCCGCCGGCCGGCCCGCCCCGTCACGACGGATGCGCGCGACGACACGCATATTCCTCATGACGCCTTCACGATCCTCCAGCGTCAGCGTCGCTTCGGCCCTGCCCATGCGCAGAACGGCGCGGGCAAGCTGGAGCACGGGCTTGCGAAAGATCCGGTGCACGCCGCGGAACCAGCGAAGCAGCGGCTGGCCGTCCCGCACGCCGAAACGGCTCGCGGTGGCGGCATCGGGATGGCATAGCCCATCCCCGTCAACCGACCACCGCAAGACCCCTGCCGACGCCAGTATCTGCTGGTCGCCATCCATCGGGTCCTGCCTGCCTTGAAATTCATCAGGTGACCGCGATGAAATCTGGTCCGCCATTCTACTCCTGCTGTCCCGGCGCCGCGGCCCTTAAGAAGGTTTCACCATTTGCTGGCTAAGATTTCCTTAATGGCCGCCATATGGGCCATAGCCAGCACGCCCAAGCGCAACGTCCTAAAATGCCGCCGAAAGGCTGACGCCATAGGTGCGCGGCGGCCCGTATGCCGCCGTTCGGTACACGCCCAGACCGGACCGGTCGTCGGCATAGGTCTTGTAGATCCTGTCGGTCAGGTTCTGGACCCAGGCGGCGATGTCCCACTGCCCGCGACGCAGGCCGAAACGCAGGTTGACCAGCGTGCGCGGCCCGGCCTTGAAGGCGTCCGAATTGGTCGGCTCGAAATAGACGGTCGACCGGTGATCCACATCCGCGCGGGCGAAGATCGTGCCGATCCGCACCGGAACCTCATAGCTGACGGCGCCATAGCCGGTGAAATGGGGCGCCAGGACCAGGTCGTTGCCGGTGCAGTCGGTGCTGGGGCTGCCGACAGAGGGAATGACCGATGCGGGAACGCCGCAATTGTCGAACCTCTTATAATGTGCGTCCAGAATGGCGGCATTCCCCTCCAGCCGCAGCCGGGACGTCAGTTGCAGCGACAGCTCGCCTTCCACGCCCTCCACCTGCGCGCGGCCGGCATTGGTGAGCGCCAGCCCGCTGCCCAGCACCTGCGACACCTGCAACCGGTCGTAATCGGTGTGGAACGCGGCAAGGTTCAGCCGCATCCGCCGGTCCAGCGTCAGCATCTTGAAGCCGACCTCATAGCTGGTCGCCTTTTCCGGGCTGGCGGTCAGCCCGCCCAGCGAAGAGGCGAGGTCGACATTGTAAGCCGCGCTCTTGAAGCCGCGGGAGAAGCGCGCATAGACATTGGCGTCCGGCACGACCTCATAGGAAATGGTCGCGCTGGGCGACAGGTCGTCATCGGTCGACCGGCCGTCGAAGGTGAGGTTCGGGAAGCCCAGATAGGTGAAGATACCCGTCCCGCTGGCGTCATCCTGGACGAAATGGGCGCGCTTCTTCTCCCTGGTGTAGCGCAGGCCGGCGGAAAGCGACAGGCGATCGGTCAGTTCATAGTCGAGCCGCCCGAACAGCGCCCCGCTCTCCGTCTTGACGCTGCCCTTGGTGGTCAGCATCGGTTCGCCCGGCACGCCCGTATCGGCGCCCAGACCCAGGCCCCGGTCGGTGCGCACCATCTGGTCGAAATAATAGGCGCCCAGCAGATAGCGCAGCTTGCCGGTGCCGCCCGCCAGCCGCAGTTCCTGGCTGAAGAAATGGGAATCGTCGCTGAAATTGTCCGCGGAGACGAAGTCGACCTGCTCCTGATCGTCGTCCAGCGAGGCATGATAGGAGGAATCGCGATAGGCGGTGATGGCCGTCAGCGTGATCGCGTCCGATGCCCATTCCGTCCTCAGCGAAATGCCCTGGCTGTCGCGGTGCAACCGGTTGGGCCGGTTGTTGTTGATGTGCAGCGGCTCCCGCGAAGGGAAATCCGCCGGATAGCCGGCCAGCGCGTCCGCCTGGAAGAAGGCGGGCGTGCCGCGGTCGCGCAGCCCCTCCCACCGGGCGATGAAGGACAGTTGGTCGGTCGGCGCATATTTGGCCGACAGCCGCCAGGTCAGCAGGTCGGTCGATCCCGCATCCCTGCCGCCGGACAGATGCTTGTAGAAGCCGTCCTGCCGGGCATAGGCCACCGCGCCGCGCACCGAAAGCCGTTCGTTGAGGCGCGTGCCCAGCACCGCCTCGCCCCGCCTGTAATCGTAATTGCCCGCGTCCAGCCGGATGGAGGCGCCGGGATCGGCGTCGGGCTGCTTCGTCTGGACGTTGACGACGCCGGCGATGGTGTTCTTGCCATATTCCGTCCCTTGCGGGCCGCGCACGATTTCCACCCGGTCGACATCCAGAAGATGCTGGACGAAATTTTCCGGCCGGCCGACATAGACATCGTCCACATAGATGCCGACGCCGGTTTCCAGCCCGATATTGCGGACCAGGGTGGAGATGCCGCGGATCGAGATCTGCCCCTGCAACTGGCCTGCAATGCCCCCGCCGATGTCGACATTGGGGGCCATGCGGGTCAGGTCGGTGATGGTCTGCAACCCCGCCGCCACGATCGAATCGCCCGAAATGCTGGTGACCGCCAGCGGCGCCTTCAGCAGCGGTTCCGGCACCTTGCGCGCCGTCACCGTGATGTCGGCGCGCATGTCCGCATCGGCCGGGGCCTGCGCCCGGGCCGTGCCGGAAGCTGCCAGTTCGATCGTCGCGGAAACCAGAAGTGCCCACTTCCATCGCCGCCTGTACCCAAAATTCGTCATCGCCCACGAAACCCGCTATATTTTTTCAATCCGCCGATCATAGGCGGACTTGGTAAACCGCTGGTTAAATCTGACGCAAGCGGGCCGGGCCGCGGGGGTTTGGTTTTGCTTTGGTTTGAATAATCACCCTCCGTTCTCCCACTTCGCAATCGCGCCTTTTGCCAGCCTTTTTTGGTCTCTTTGCTTGGCGTAATGCTCGACCATCTGGAGGGTCTGTCCACTGATGGCCGCGGTCTGGGCCACCGTGCAGTCGGCCTCCAGCAGGGCCATCACGGCGTTCTTCCGCAGCCCATGGGGCACTATCTCTTTCCCGCGGGTCTTCGCCCATTTTTGCAAGCGCCCGCGGAGAAATGCGACACTGACCGGCTTGCCGCGGTCGTTGATCAGGATCGGGCCAATCTGGCGCCCTGATTTCGCCAGTTCCGCAGCGAGGCTCTTGTGCACCGGAATGTCCAGTTCCTTGCCCGTCTTTTGCTGACGGACGAACAGTGAGCCTTCCTTGATGTCGCCAAACTTCATCGCGACGACATCGCCTATGCGTTGAGCGGTGAAATAGAGAAGGTGCACCGCCAATCGAACCTGCGGATCGTCGGCTGCAAGCGCTTCTGCCAGCAGATCATCAGGCCATGGCTGATGCTCACCAAGGTCGTTCAGGTCTATGTCTGTGCATGGGTCCGCGGTGACGTGTCCGCGGCTGCGCGCCCATTTGAACATCGCCCTTGTGACCTTGAGAAGCATGTTGGCCGCCGCGGGCTGATCGGCGCGCTTGTCCACCATCAGCACAATATCGCCGCGGGTGATTTCGTTCGCCGGCCCCATGCCGAGCATCCGCTCCAGTTCGGATAAATATATGTCGTAGATGCGCTTCGACCCCGCGGCCAAGCTGGTGTATCGCTGGCTCTTCCGATAAAGCGCGATAACGTTGGCCAAGGTGAGCGCCCCCGCGGCGTTCATTCTACGGGTGCGGTGGCCCAGCATGGCAGCATAGGCCGTACCGAAAGCCGCCTTGTCGCTGATGCTGGGAAGCCGGGCGAACACCTTCTTCCCGCGGGCGTCGAGAGTACCAGTGTCGAAATACCAGTAGCGATGCCCCTTGCTGGTCGTGGTCTTGACGTAAAGAAGACCCGATTTGGACTTTCTAGCCATTGTATAACGGGCTGGCCTTTCTCCAGTCATTCGCCACCGCGGCGCCAGTGAGGCGGTCGATATGTTCGTCAAGCTGGGAACGGCTCCAATGCTCGGTGTTGCCCAGCTTGATCGGGTGCGGCAAATGTCCCGCGGCTATCTCCCGCTCGAACTCCGCGGAGGACAAATCGAGATAGGCACAGGCCGTCGCCCTCTTCATCATGCGCGGCCAGAATGGAATATGCGCCCCCACCCTACCCCTCCCCATCCAGTGCTGCGGGCGCGTTCGCTAACTCCAGCAGCGCATCAGCGTGGCACGGCTGATCGAGCGGGCACCAGCAGGCTAGGTTCTTGCCACGCAGTTCCGCTATGTTCCCAGCTACCGCGAGTGCGTAGTTCATCGGCGGTGAATCTGGCCATGGGGCCGTCTTTGCGGGCCTTCCTTGTGTCAAAAGGAACCGGTGACAGTCCACCGCATGCTGATGATCGCAATGGACGCCAGCGCGGTATGGATTGCCCCATTTCGTGGTCCGGTCGACCTTCACAGTGTTCTCAGGCATCCGCCAGCCCTTCCTGCGAGATAGCTGCACGCGCCTTGGCTTCTCCACCACGCTCATGATCCGCGCCCTTCAAGTGCTGTGCGGGCGAGGATCGCTTTCATGATCTGCTTGACGGTATCCCAAGGCACGTAGACCTTCTCGACATACTCGTCGCCGCAATCATCGATGCGGTGCAGATTGAATGAGAACTCACCGTGATATGCGGCCTTGGTCGATCCGCTCGGGGTAAGCGCCTCCCTCAGCCGCTTTATCTCCTCTTCCAGCGCTGCCGCTCGTGCAGCTTCTTCCGATCCTGCCTTGATGTATCGCTCAACATCGTGGATCAGGCCGGTGATTTGCTCTTCCAGCGCGGCGGTGGACTGCTCATGGGCTTCCACGATTCGACACGCCAACCACCCAAGGCCGCTGTCAGCCATATTCGCCTCCAGCCACAGAGCAATGTGGTCGGCGTTCTTGATGTTAAGGTCGCGCGCCAGCCGGTCGGTTTCCTTAGACGCCGCGAGGCATGCCGCCTTGAACTGCCGGATTCCCTCGGCCTGATCTGCGAACGGAACACCGCCCTTTGTAACGATCAGGTCTGGCAATGCCTGCTCGACCGTCACGGGTGCTTTATCGGTCATGGGTGGATCTCGTTCTCTCTGCTATGGCGCGGGCCTGCTCTCTGCGGTTCAAGCGGCGCAGGTTGCGACGTGCGGTTTTCATGGACGAGCGGAGGCTTTCCATCCGGTCCTCAATGCAGTCGATGGCGTGGAGCCACGCTTCGCGCTCCTGATCGTCTTCGAACACGGTGCCGGGGTGCGTCGGGATATATGCGGACTGGCCCACATCGATCCCGCCCAGGTCGTTCAGTTCAACCAGCCAGACCATCTTTAGCCCTCCCCGGAAGGAGCAGAGGGGAGCGGCGTCCTGACGGTCTCAGCACGCACCAGCCGGACAGGGCCATCTTGCGAATAGACCAAACAATAGTGCCGTGCCTCCGCTTCATCGGTGCTGCTGGCGACCATCATGTCACCTTGCCAGACTTCGAAGGTGGTTTCGCGCTCCTGCCCCAACGCCTGTAGTGCGGATGGGGTGCGGGCCATCAAAGCGCGCAGAGCAATCTGGACGCCGTGCTGGTGGTCAAGATCACCGCGCAGGCACTTTTCTCGCTCGCCAAGCGCAACGCTATCGCCTTTAGCGGCGGCGACCTCTTCCATATACTGCCAGTAGATTTCGCGGGCACGGTGCAATAGATCACCGCATGTTAGCCCCTCCCCGCCCGCGTCATTCTGGGGAGGGGAGGAAGCGGGGCGGGCGAAAAGAAGGGAGTAAACACGCTCCTTAGCCAAGGCTCTGCGCTCGTCATCGGGATGCGTCATCATTATAGCCGTCTCTGCGAAGATTGTGCGAACAGCCTCATCTCGCGGATCGGCGTCCAAGTGCGGATTTTTGCACGGTTTCAGTTCATCGCTCTTCGCGGTATCGGTGGGGTGGGTCATGCTGCCTCCGAGTTGATTTTGGAGAGATAGATTTCCGCCCACGAGCGGGGCAGGCAGTCGGCGGCCGTTCCGCCAATTGCTTTCAGCAGCCAGTTCCAGCGGATATGCCCCCAGGAACAGCCGCCATCATATTCGATCGCGGGCCAGTCCTCCCTCGTTTCGTAGTCGGGGCGACATGTGCAGCAGGAGTCGAGGCAGTTTTCGCAGTAAGGCTCGATGTCATGCCCCGCCTGGCCGCATTCATCCTCGATCGCATCGATGATTTCATCAATATGTTCGCCAACGGTTTCGCCGTCATGCCAGTTGGATTCGTTCCATCCGCTGTCGACGCGCACGACATGGTAATTCGGGCGCTGGTTCATGGTGCTGATCGTCAGTAGATGGAGGCCATCGCCAAAGCTGGCTTCGCAGACGTAGGGCGTCATCGGGCCGCTATCACCATCGACCCAGAGCGAACCGATGAACTCGACCTCTATGACGTCCTTCAACATCTGGAGGTTCAGGAGGTCTCCAATGACCATTTCGCGGTATCCGCCCATCACCGCCCCCGCTCGGTTGAGGTTGCCACGCCTGCGACCTCATGGCGCAACACCTTCAATTCGCTGATGCTGAATTCCAGCGGGGCGAATAGATGATCTGGCAGGCAATGGGCATAGCGCTTCTTGGCGTCCGCGATCTTCCCTTCCATGTCGGGGATGATGCGGGACAGGTCGCGGTGCGCATCCACTTCATACCACGGCTTGGCCACCGCCTCCTGATCGGCCGCAGGGGGTGATGAAAGGGCCTCACCGTAGCCCGCGAGAAATGCGCCATCGTCATAGATCACGCCAAGGCCGCCGCACTCCCGGCAACCGGAGCCGGGCTGGCATTTGAAGATCGCGCTGTAAGGATAATCCCGCGCTGATACGCAGCCGTCCACGCTTTCCTGACAGCCGGAACATGCGCGCCAGCAACCGCCGTCCTCTTCAACGACTTCGGCAATGCGCCGGGTCAGCCAATCAACCTCCCGCCCATTGCCCGCAGGCTCTACCGGTGAGAGGGCGGCCTTAGCTTGCGTACCGGCGGCATGGAGGACGGACACAGTGTCGCCGCCCACCCTTTTGACTTCAATCAAAAGTGCGTTGATGAGAGCGACAAACTCCTTCTCCCGCACCTCCCGCCCATTGCCCGCAGGCTCTACCGATGGGGCTGCTGGCTCTGCTAGGGCTGCATTGCGCTTAGATGGCGGCAAATAGTTATCCTCGGCGTCACAGCAGGGGGAGCAGCCAATCGCCCCGGCATTTGGGTGGCACCAACAATAACAGTGTCCGCCTTCTTCCCGCCCATTGCCCGCAGGCTCTACCGATGGGGCTGCTGGCTCTGCTAGGGCTGCATGGGATTGCGGGAAATCTGCGCGGCGACTGAACCAGCGGTTGAAAAAGTCGATCCCGCATCCCTTGTGCATTGTGTCGTAGAAATTGCCTCCCTCATCGGACCAGTAGACGCCGCTCGGAATGCCTTCCACGCTCTGCGATGTTACCGCAGGCTCCCGCACCTCCTGACCTGCGGGCGAAGTTGAGAGGGCTTTCTCGACGGCGGTATAAGCATCACAGACAGCCGTTTCCGGGTCCGTCGCATCAACCCACCACAGGTTATCTGACGAACGCTGCTTGATGCAGGCGATCAGGTCGCGAGACGCCTCCAGCGCCGCTATTATGTCGGCTGTCATGCTGATTTCCTCACGAAGCCGTCGCGGGTCTGCTCCCATTCACCTGGCTTCTTCTCGGTGGGCTGAAACGGTGGCCAGTCACGACTGCGGCGCCGCGTGTAGAACGGGCCTTTCTGGGATTCGGTCATGCGGCGAGCCTTTCGATCTGGGGTCGGGCGAAATAAGTCTGGCCGTCCAGTTCATGGCCGCCCTTGTCGGCCGACTTGCCGCCAACCTGCTTGAAGTTGAAAACCCGTCCCAGCGCTGCCGACTGGTCACGCAGATCACGTGCCCATTGAATGTCCATCGGACGTGCGTTGCGTCCGCTTTCGCCGCCGACGATGATCCAATCTGGTGCATTGCTATCGAGGATCACTGGCCCTAGCAGCGGCTCAAAGCTGCCGAAGGTGAACAGCGCGCCTAGCGCATTGCCAGCATTTTTCAGTTTAATCCTGTCGCGGTCATATTCGGCCTGATTGCCGAACGTCGCGCCCAGTGCCGCATTGGGCGGGAATCCACCGCACTCAATCGCCATTTCGATGGCATTGCCGATCCGCTTGGACAGGTAGAGCATGACAAGGTTCGGGCATTCCCGGGCTCGGTCGAACGCCTCCCGTCTCCAAGCCATCGGCACCCGATTGTCCCAGATGTCGCCCAGGCTGAGCGAAAACACGAAGGCCCGCGTTCCTGCCGCAGCAGCCTGACGGTTCCATTTGCGCAGCTGCGCCCATGTTGATCCGGAAGTGCGGACACGATCGCCATCGTTGCCCCAGACCACACGTCCATAGCGGCGGTCCATGAGGTCTTCGGCATAGCAGTTATCGCACGGCGCGCCGACCTTGGTGCAGCCGATCCACGGGTTCCATGTATGGTCCGCCCATTCGATCTTCGTGTTCTCTGCCATCGAAATTTCCGGGCCGTGCTTATTGGGCAACGGCCCGTCCCTTGGTGAATGGTTTACCCCGCCGTCCGCGCGCCCATCTGGCGCTTGAACTGGTCGAGGATGATCTGCTTTGCTTCGGCGGCCGGGATGCGCTTGACCTTGACCAGGTGCCGGTATTCGGTGCGCAGGCCGTGCGGGATGTCCCGGAGCCGAAAGGACCGGATGGACTCCGAGCGCTTGGCGTTCGTCTCCGGCGACTGCGTTTTTTCGACCACATCGGGGCAGGTCAGGACGTCGCGGTAGAGGCGCTTGCCATGCTCGCGCAGCCAGTCCTGATGCTCCGGTGTGGCCCGGACCTTTTCCATGGTCCGGCGCAGGATTTCCCGCTTCGCCAGCAGCGTGCCGGGCTGGGCGAGATACCGGCGCAGACCTTCACGGCGGCGCTGCTTGATCTCAGGATCAGTCGCCATGTGCTTGGCGGCGCAGGAGCGGCAGCGCACCGCTCCCTTGCTCCGGGGGTGAGTGCAGTCGGTCACTTCTTCGGCGCCTTCAGCGTCTCGATGCGGTCCATAGCGTGCGTGCGCAGCAGATCCGCGTCTTCCTCGCTCAGCTCGCCAAGCAGTGCGCCGGCCTTGGCGTTGACGTCCGCGACCAGTTCGCAGGCATCGATCTGGGCCTTGGCGTCTTCGAGCGTGATGACGGCGGCAGCCCCTTCGTGCTGGTCCTGCCAGCCCTCGGTCTGCGCGTCGAGCTGGCGGGCGGTCTCTTCGTCCTGGGCACCGTTCTCGAGGATCTCGCCAGTTGCCGGATCGAAATTCTCGCCGGTCTCGTCCCGCGTCGGCGGAGCAAGGGCCGTGGGAGCATCAGGCTCGATCGTCATCGCCAAGGTGGCCGACCGCGCCGCCAAAGCCTCGTCCATCGCCTCCATGTCGATGATGTCGCCCGACATGGGCAGCGTCTTCGAGTGGCGGCGCATGACAGTCTTCCGCGCCATCTCCGAGAACCAGTCCACCCAAGGCCCCTTGGGCGGGATCGGGTTGCCCTGCCGATCGGTCTTGCCCAGCGCGCCGGTCTGGCTCGCCTGGCGCACCTTGTTGATGTCGCGGCGCGGCATGACCTCGAAGGTCTTGGTGCCGTCCTTCAACGTCGCCACCGAATAGGCGGCAGCGATGTCGTCGTCGCTGGGGTCGAAGGTCGGATCGAGGTTGGGCTTGTGCCGCAGCATCCGCTCCGTGCCCTCCTCATAGATGAACAGCCCGGCCTCGATCTCCTGCCGATAGACGACGGCGGTCTGAATGTCGGCGACCTCGCCGGACTGGAGGATCTTCTTTCGCAGGCCGTAAACCATCGGCATATACTGGACCTGCTTCACGCTGGTCCATTTGCCCTGCCCGTCCTTGACGCGGGTGTTGAACGTCACCAGCGCGGCCTCGCGTCCATCGGGGAGCAGGCCGTCTTGGGCCGACTTCATGCAGGACGTGATCAGGGTCGCCCGGTCAGCCTTCAGGATGTCCGGGTTCGACTGCGCCGCGGTCATGATCGTGCGCTGGAACTTCTCGGGCGTGATATGCGCCGGCAGCGCCATCTTGAACTCGTCCGCCCGCTTCGAGAGCTGGAAGCGCAGATGGTCATAGGGATTGTCGTTCATGCGCTGGACGGCGCCGCCGTTCTCGCGCTGGGCGATAGCGTTCATCAGAAATTCTCCGGTGGATTAGTCGGTTTCGCCGAGATCGAGCGCAGGCGCGTCGGGCTCGATCTTGCCGAGAATGGGCTTGGTATCGAAGGCGGGCATCTCATCGCCCACGGCAACGACATGGACGCGCTGCCAGCCATCATCGCTGCGACCGGCGATCTTCACTTCGTCGCCGACGGCAACAGGCTCGCCGTCATTGTGATAGGTATAGCTGCGCTTGTCGTCGGGGCGGAATTTGCAGGCGACATATTGACGGGACATGGGCTTTGCTCCTCAGCGGATGGTCGTGCCGGTTTCGGGGAAGATGCGGACGCCCTTCATCTCGCGCGTCCCGCCGCGCACCTGGGCGGCGATGACCTTGTCGATCGCTTCGACCACCTTGGCGTGCTTCAGAATGGCGTCGGGCAGTTGCCGGACGCTGATGATTTCGTGTTTCCACGTCGTGGTGCGGACCACCTTGGCGCCGAAGTCGCCCTGCACGGGCGCGGGTGCGACTTCCTCGACAGGCTCCGGTTCGACATGCACGGCATCGGCCTCGCGGTTTTCGGCGGCGGCGCGATCGTCCTCGATCTTCTGGAGGCGCTGACGTTCGGCCTCTGCGGCGGCGGCAGCTTCCTGCTGGCGCTGGCGCTCCTTCGCCAGCTCCTCGTCGTCGAACTTCTTGACCTTGGCCCTGGCGGTGCGCTCGGCATCCTGCAGCGGCGCGACGATCGCGTCCGCCCTGCCCTTCAACGCGCGCTGCGCGGTCAGCAGCGGCCGGTTCAGCTTTTCGCGTTCTCCCTCGACAGCTTTGCCGGCGGCGACCATCTGCTTAATCATGTCGGCATAGCGGCCGGCGATCTCGCGGCTGGTGATCTCCGGAGCGCGCGCGGCGCTGCCGAGCAGGTCGAAAATGCGCTTCGTGATGCCCTCGGTCGCCAGCGCCTCGGCCAGGTCGATGACAACCTGTTCCTCCAGCGGCGGATTGTTGTGCCCCATCGGCGCGGCGGCCTGGGCGGCAGGAAACGGCTTGATGTCAGGAAAAGCGTTCATGTCGGCTCCTTCAGAACAACAGGGGGGTGGTAAGGGGGTCGGCCTTGCGGCGCGGGTCAGCGAGGGCGCTGTCCGGGGCATGCTGCTGGGCCCAGGTCTGGGTGCGGCAGTAATGGCGGTATTCGGCATCAGTGATAGGATCGGCGGCACAGCGCGGCCAAACCCGTTCGATCTCGACCGGATCGTCATTCACCAGCGCCTGCCAGCGCGGGCTGCGATCCAATTCCTCGCCGGTCACAGGATCGTGCGGCGCGCCGTGCCAGATACGGACGCCGCAAAGGGCGCCGCCGGAGCGCATACGGAAGCGGTAGAAGCCAGCGACCGGCAGGTCGGGATCGAAGCCGACGCCGCGGAAGTCGCTGCCGTCCGAATAATCGACGCGAGCGCGGGTCATAGCTCGGCCTCGACCTGCTTGATGGCGACGGCGACGGAAACCATGCCGCGATCCAGCTCGTCGTTGAATTCTTCGACGCGATCCCACTCGGCATCGTCAGCGCCCTCGGACGCATGGACGACATGGTCGCAGCGGAAATCGTCACGGATTCCCTCGATCATCCGATACATCTCGTCGCGGGGCTTCCGCAGCAGGCCGCGCGCCTCGTCCCTGATACGCTGTTCGGCGGTGAACAGGTCGCCCGCGATATCATCCAGCGCGAACCAGGCGCGGATCACCGGCTTCGCGGCCGCAACCCACTGGTTGGCCTTCGCGATGGCGTCGGCGATGTTCGGTGCAGCGATCACGGAGGGCATCACAGCTGCTCCGGCAGGAACACGCACTGCGCGATCAGCATGGCGACCGAGAAGACGAGCAGCACGGCCATGGTGATGACCGGCATCTGATGCGGTGCGGCGCGCTCGGCCTCGCGGGCTTCGATCTCAGCCTTATAGTTGTAGGCGTCGTCCCACGCGCGAGACGCATCGTCGTGCGTCAGGCTCCGGGGCTGGTGACTGGTGGACTGTGCCACGGTGTTTCTCCCATCGGCTTGGTGCCGTTGATGGGAGCAATAACGCTATCTTTTGTAGCGTGTCAACATCTTTTGTAGCGCAGTCCGCTATGAATTATTCGTCGGGATAAACCTCGTCCGGCCACCAATCAGCATCCTCCGACCCCGGTGGAGGCCAATCATAGGCTCTTGAGTCCTCCATGTCGGGCAATTCCGGGATAGAGCCATCGGTGCTGACGCGGATCGTAGCGCCCCAGCGTTCAGCCTTCTGGAAGATCGCATTGACACCCTGCCGCCGCATATATGTGTGGACGAGCTGGCAGCGCTCGGCCCGGACATAACCGATCTGGATTCCACGCTCACTGAATACGGCAATCGCCTGCGGATCGACCGGATTCTTGGGTTCCGGCACGAGGTCGATGCGCTCGCCCGGCACGCACATTGCTATTTCAAAGCGCCGTGTCGGTCCAGTTTTGTTGGGATGGTCGGCCCCGACGACGGCGAGGGAAAGATGTCGCTGCATTGCTTATGCGAAAAAGCTGGAGATCCACCGGACGGCGAATGCCAGGACGAGCAACACCGCCATCCGCGACACAATAGCGATCGGCATAGCACCGAGACGGCCTTCGCGGTTCGCAGCCATAACCATGCTGTAGCTCGCTGGATTGTTCACGATGTTGAGTGCCGCACCCAGAAAAGCCGGAATCAACAACCACCATGCGCTCCAGCCTGCCACGCCCGATCCGACAGCAACAGCGACCAGCGCAAGAAATGCAACAGTGCCGAGCATATCAGTGCCTCCGAGCCGACCAAACCACGCGACCGAGGATGCGCAGATCTTCCGCCGAGACTTCCTGATCGGGGATCGAAGGATTGTCTGACATCACCAGTACTCGGTCCCGCGCGACCGGCCGCAGCCGCTTGATGCCGCCGGCGCCGAATAAGCTGATCGCCCAGATCTTATCGGTCGTATTGAGGCGCTGCTGCGTAGTGTCGAAAATGACAATGTCGCGGTCATGAATGGTCGGAAACATGCTGTCGCCGATTCCGTCACCGACGATCAGCCGCTCGGGAGGCGCTCTGCTGATCATGCGCAGCATGTTTGCGTCGAACTCGAAGACGCCCTCGTCGAAATAGTCGTCGATGTTTGATCCGTCACCCATGGATAGGGACATGTCGAGCCGTCGCAGCGGCACAGACCCCTCTTCCGAAGCGACCACTGGCAAATTATCGGATGCGCGTTCCGCTCGCGCGATCGTCGGCTTCGGCCCGCCCTCCATCAGCCATTCGGCCGTGACACCCAGCTTTCGCGCGAACAGCGAAGCATATTTCGCAAAACCATTCTGCCCATTTTCATAGGCGCGATAAGTCGTGGCGTTGACCCCGCACTCGCGCGCGAAGTCGGCTTTATCTTCGAAGCCCGCCTGGGTGCGCGCCCATGCAAGGCGTTCGGACGGCGAATCAAGGTGATGATCGGACATGACCGATCTCTCGCATATCGTCGCGCTACAAATCATGTTGCCATAGCGCGCTACGTTTGATAGCGATAATCGACATGGAACATAGCGACACTATCAAGGCGCTTGGTGGCGCCAAAGCCGTCGGGGATGCCCTGCGCGCCCGTAATGTCGTCGTGGCGGATGTGACCGTCCGGTCATGGTCGCTCGAAGGACGGACGATTCCCTCGAAATATTGGGCGCATCTGGCCGCAATCGCCAGTGAACAGGGCAAGAGCGTGTCCTTCGAGCAGCTCGCCCAGGCCGCCGCCGCATGACCGCGCGCATCCGCCGCAGCTTCGATCCCCTGTTCTGGCCACGTTTCGCGCTGGGCCTGCTGGCGATCGGCAAAAAGGTCCGAGCCGACGCGCACGCCGGCCCGGCAGTTTGTCCCGCCGCGTCGGGTCGCATTCGCACGGCAGGTAAGTCTCCCTCGGGTCGCACCGCGGGCGCAGCTGGGTCGGTCCTGCACGATCGGCCCAGCTGCAACTCTGTTCAAATCCCCCTTCATGAGGATGCTGAATAATGCCGCAGCGCAACAATCCCGAGCGGGAAACGCCGGTCTTTTCCGCTTCCAAGGTGCTGGAGACGGTTGGCAACGATCTCGCCCTCATCAAATCGCAGGACCGGCTGACCTATGCCGACCTCGCCGCCATCCTCGGCAAGAGCGAGGATCAGGCCGCGAAATACTGCGAGGGCACGGCGGAAATGGGCGTCGTCGCCTTCGCCCGCGCCTGGCGCGAGTGGAATGGGCGCTTCGCCGGTGGCCTCGCTGCGCTATGCCACGACAGCCGCCCGAACAAGCATTGTGACCGTGTCCGGCAAAGCCGCGTCCTCGAAGCCGCACTCGCTCTATCCGTTGCGCTGGAAGATGACGGCGAGGTCCGCCCCTCCGAAGTCCGCGACAATCTGCCGGCACTCGAAGCCGCCCGTGATGCGCTCGACGAGCTGATCCGCCGCCGGGTGCAGCGCGCATGACAGCCGCGCCCGCCCCGCAATGCCAGTGCGGCAAACCCTTCTCGCCCAAGCGCGTGCCGAAGACCGGCATGTGCCGCAACTGCTGGTCGATCAAAGGGCTGCATCAATCTGTAACGTCGAAAGGAACTCCGAATGTCTAGTGGACATATCGCCTCCGAAGACCTGCGCCTCGGTATCGAGCGCATCGAGCGTCTGGAGGAAGAAAAGAAGGGCATCGCGGACGACATCAAGGATGTCTATGCTGAATATAAGGCCAAGGGCTTCGATACGAAGACCATGCGCGACATTATCCGCCTGCGCAAAATGTCTGCCGAGCAGCGTCGTGAACGCGAAGCGATGCTGGACATTTACAAGGCGGCCTTAGGTATGCTGGACGGCACCCCGCTCGGTCGCTGGGCCGTGGAGCGCGTGTCCAAACCTGAGGATCAGCCCGAACCCGCCCCATCCCCTGATGATGCTGCACCTGATGCAACCGATCAGGAAGATGCCGCTGAGCGTGCGCCGGAACCAACGGTCGAAGACGCCCGTCGCATGGGGACCGAGGCCGCACAGGCGAACAAACCCGTCACCGCCAATCCCTTCCCGGCCCGCGATGCGCGCCGCGCAGCATGGGACGAGGCGTGGTGCCAGCATCTTGGCTCCGATGGCATGGACATTCCCGATGCACTGAAACCGACCCCGAAGAAAAAGGGCCCTTCGCCCGAAGCCGCGGGAGAAGATGAATGAGCCGGCGCGTAATTGAAATGCAGTCGACAACGCTCGACCAGCTCGTCGGCGATCCCGGCTCCGCACGCTCGGAACTGGAGAAGGAATTCGGCAACCTTGGCCTGGTCGTGATGCCAGGCGATGCTGAAGCACCGATCTTGACCGCTCCGGTGCGCGGGGCGCTGCATCAGTGGCTGTTCGAAATGAACGCCGAGCAGGATCTTCAATCGGTTGGCCTGAAGCCCCGCAGCCGCGCCCTTCTCTCCGGTCCGCCCGGTTGCGGTAAGACGACGCTGGCGCACCACATTTGCGCCCGCCTCGGCGTGCCGATGGTCGTGATCCAGTCGCAGGAGATGATTGGGAAATATCTCGGCCAGACCGGCAACAATCTGGCGAAAACGTTCCGGTCGGCCCGGCGAAATGCCTATGGCGTCGCCTTGTTCTTCGACGAGTTCGACGCACTGGCGAAGCGTCGCGACGCGCTGAATAGCGAAGGCGCGGACAATGAGCGCAGCAACATCACCATCGCGCTCCTCCAGGAGTTCGACCGTTATGACGGCCTTCTCTTTGCTGCCACCAATGTCACGAAGGACATTGATCCGGCCGTCTGGCGGCGCTTCCAGCTTCAGATCGAGATCGGCCTGCCCGGCACGGCAGAGCGGTTCGCTATCGTCCGCCTCTACCTCGCCCCGTTCGAAGTCGACGACGACACCGTCGCCGGCATTGCGGATGCCTTCACTGACGCATCGCCTGCCCTGATCCGGGAAGGCTGCGAGGCGATCAAGCGGTCTCTTGTTCTCGGCCCCCGCATGAAGCTTCCGACCGATCTGCCCTCCATCCTCGACCGGTTCGCCGCCTCGGCATCCGCATCGGAGGGGATGCCGGAGCCGAAATTGTGGGGCGAGCGTCGCGCCGTCCTTCGCGATGCCGCCAATCTTCCGTGGCCGCCAGAAATGGGAGCCACCTAACCAGCTACCCCCGATCGATAGACTGCCCGGACGCCTGCGTCGGCCCGGGACCAAACAAGGACACGATGTCCCGCAAGGGGCCAAGCGGTTCGATCAGGGGGATAGGCGTTCAGCCGCAAATCGTGACCACCGACGCACATTTTTGAGGAGAATATCATGAGCGACATCCATCCCGCACCCGAGGAATTCTCGGCCGACCAGATCGGCGCCGATCCGATCTTGCGCTATTTCCACTATTCGCACCTGCCAGCCGTCCTTCAGGGCGCGAGCAAGCCCTTCTGCGATCTCGCGCGCCACATGGTCGAGACGCTCCCTCGCAATCCCGAACGCACCGTCGCTCTCCGCAAGCTGCTGGAAGCCAAGGACGCTGCCGTCCGCGCCAACGTCAACTGAGTTCCGCGGAGGGTGGTCCTTTGGCCGCCCCGAGCATGAATTCAGCGGGTGCTATATGAAAATCGAACTCCCCTTCCCTGCCAAGATCCTGTGGCCCAACGGTCGCGGGCATCACATGCGCAGGCACAGTGCCGCGAAGAAGCACAAGGGCTGGGCGCGCGCCGCCGCCCTAGCCGAGCGGAAGCACGCCCCGGCCGGTGAGCAGCTGCGTCTGATCGCCACATTCCATCCGAAGCCCGCAGGCCCGGCACCCGACAAGGACAATGCCGGGGCCAGCCTGAAGGTCTATCAGGATGGGATCGCCTGGGCGCTCGGCGTCGATGACCGGCATTTCGCGCAGCCCGAGGTAATCTTCGGCGACCGCGTCAAAGGCGGCAAGGTCGTGATCGAGGTGGTTGCCCATGGCTGAACCACTCACCCCGGCAGAGTGCGACCTGCAGGATTTCCCCTTCATGCCGCTGCACGTCGCCAGGCTGCGCGACAGCGATCTGGCGGCCACGGTCGACCCCGAAGCCGCCTGGTATGCCGTCATGCTCTGGGCATCATCCTGGCATCAGATACCCGCCGCCAGCCTCCCGAATGACGATCAGGTGCTGACCCGGTTGTGCGGTTTGGGCCGGGACGTGAAAACTTTTCGGAAAAATCGCGGCGGAGCGATGCGCGGCTTCATCCTCTGCGATGATGACCGCTGGTATCATCCCGTCGTCGCCGAGCAGGCAAATGCCGCCTGGAAAGCCAAGCTGGAACAGCGCTGGCGGACCGAGTGCGCCCGCATCAAAAAGCACAATCAGCGGCACGAAACCGACGTTTCCGCGCCATCTCTGGAGGAATTTATCGCCTCCGGGTGCCAGCCCGTCCCGCTGACTGCTCCGCCCAAGTCCCCAACTTGTCCCCAGGGACACGGAGGGGAAGTCCCTCGCGAAAACACCTCCAAGGGACAGGGACAGAGAGAGGGAGAGGGACAGGGAGATTCTATAATAGAAGTTGAAGAGGAGCGCGCGGGCGCGAAGCCCGACAGCGTGGAAGAGATCGCCCGCCTCGTGGGGAATGCTGCAGGCATCAACCACAACCCGGCGAACGACCACCAGCGCTACTCCGACAACCTCACCCACGTCAGGGAATGGATCAAGCTCGGGGCAACGGTCGAGGAAATGACCGAGTGCGCCGCACGAGCCTGCGCTGCCCAGTCCGAGCCGATCCGCACATTCCGATACCTCGATCCAGCCATCCGCCAAACCGTTGCCCGCCGGGAGAACCCCCATGGAACACGCCAATCCCCTGTTCGATCGCCGTCCCGCTCCAGCGCTTCCGGCCGTCTCCTCGCCGCAATCGCAGCGGAGGAAGCCGAGCGCCCGCACTGAGCGGATGATCCGCGAACTCGACGTCCGCTTCCCGCCCAACGCCACGATCAGCGAGGAGGATCGCGAAGCCCGCGTCCTGCTGCTCGCGAGCGACGTCGCCGACATGATCGAGGATCAACTGGAGGCAGCGGTTCGGGAATGGATCAGGACCAAGGCGTTCATGCCCAAAGCCGCGGAGCTGCGGAACCTCGCGGCCGACCTTCGGCAGAGGGCTATGTCCGATCCCGACGATCGCGCCGCCATCGGTCGCCGCGTCGCCGAGAATTACAACACCCGCCTCCAGGGCGAAGGGAAGCAGCTGCGTTGGGTCTACAACGAGAAGGCGGACACGATGCACCTCGTCCCGCTGGAGGAATTCCGGCGCCGTGACGAACCGCGATGCACGCCCGACGAGGCTCGTGACATCCGTGATCGCCATCGGAGGGCCGCATGATGCAGCGCAGCCACCCCGAGCTTGATTGCCTCTGCGGAGCCAGGGAGCCGGACACCGGCCAGCCGGTCCCGTTCCGCTGCTGGAGCTGCGGCAAGGACACCTTGGGCCAGTTCACGCGCCGCACCGGAGGAAAGGCTTAATGGAAAATCTGGTCGGACTGGGGATCATCGCCTTCACAATCATCACGGTCGCAGCGGGGACAATCGGGAAATGACGGAACTGACGAACAACGAACGGATCATCTACGAGGCGCTGGTTGCCGCGGCTAATGCCTGCGCGCCCTGCCCGGGCAACGATGCCCTGAATGAACTGATCGGGTCCGAGCATGACAGCGAAGCCCCGCGCCTGCTCGGCCGGCTGGAGGTGAAGGGCTATATCGAGCGGGAAGTTTTCCAGCGGTCTCGTCGTGTCGGGATCAAGGCGACGGGCAAATGGACGGCCCTGCCCCTCAACACCGCCCCGCACTGGCGCAACCGGCCCAAGGATGTTCCGACGCCTGCCCCGGTCGTGGTGAAGACGCGTCGGCCTGACATCGCGGCGGAGATTTTCACCGAAGCGGCCCGGCTGGGGAAGCCTGCGGTGGAATATCTCGCGGATCTGGTTTTCGTGGGTTGGGAGATCGAAAAGAGCCGTGGCTAAGCTGGATGGAAAGCAGGCGCGCTTCGTCGAAGAATACCTCGTCGATCTCAATGCCACCGCTGCCTACCGGCGTGCGGGCTATGTGGCGAAGGGAAATTCGGCGGAGGTCAATGCCTCGCGCCTACTCAGAAATGCTAAGGTTCAGCGGGCCATAGCGGCTGCGCAGCAGGCTCTGAGCGAGCGGACCCAGATCACGCAAGAGATGGTGCTACGCCGTTGGTGGGAGATCGCCACGGCCGATCCGAACGAGCTGATCCAGTTCCGCCGCACCTGCTGCCGGCACTGTCACGGCGACGATTTCGGCTATCAGTGGATCGACACCGCCGAGTTTCGCAAGGCCGTTGCCGCTGCGGCCATGGTCGAGGATGCTGGCCCGCAGGACATGCCCAGCGACGAGGGCGGCTATGGCTTCGACAAGAAGGCTGACCCGCACCCTGACTGCCCGAAATGCGGCGGCGAAGGGCGCGAGGACATCCATGCGCTCGACACCCGGCACCTCAAAGGGCCTGCTCGCCTACTCTATGCGGGCGCGAAGATCACGAAGGAGGGCTTCGAGATCAAGCTGCAGGATCAGGGCAAGGCGCTGGAAAACGTCGCGCGTCATCTCGGCATGTTCAAGGACAAGGTCGAGCATGATATCACCGACGATCTTGCTGCGGCCATCATCGCCGGCAATGCCAGGGTGAACAATGGCCGCCAGTGACCGCGTCGCCCTCGCCCAGCGTATCGGCGAATTCCGTTTCTCCCCGCTCGATCATGCCCGGTTCGCCTATCCATGGGAGACTGAAACGCTGCCGGCGCCTGGCCCACGCACCTGGCAGGAGGAAACATTCCTCCAGATCGAGGAGCACCTGTCCAACCCGGCGCTGCGCTTCACGCCCTGCCGCATCGGCATCGCCTCCGGCCACGGCATCGGCAAGTCCGCTGGGATCTCGATGATTAACAAATGGGCGCTCGATACCTGCGTCGACACCCGCATCGTCATCACCGCTAACACCGAAGGTCAGCTGCTGACAAAGACTGGCCCGGAGCTGGCGAAGTGGGCGCAGCTCGCCGTCACGGACGACTGGTTCAAGGTCAACGCGACCAGTATCGTGTCGACCATGGGCGAGCGCTCGAAGTCGTGGCGCACCGATCTGGTCACATGGTCAGCCAACAATACCGAGGCGTTCGCCGGTCTGCACAACCAGGGCAAGCGCATCGTCCTGATCTTCGACGAGGCGTCGGGCATCATTCAGAAGGTCTGGGAGGTCGCGCTAGGTGCGCTGACCGACGAGGATACCGAGATCCTGTGGCTCGCCTTCGGCAACCCCACGCTCAACACCGGATCATTCCGCGACTGCTTCGGCAAGAGCCGGAACCTGTGGAAGACGAAACAAATCGACAGCCGCACAGTCGAGGGCACGAACAAGGCTTATCTGCAGGAGCTGGTCGACACCTATGGCATCGACAGCGACATCGTGAAGGTCCGTGTCCTTGGGCAATTCCCCTCGGCGTCGTCGATGCAGTTCATCGGCATGGATGTGGTCGAGGCCGCCCAGCAGCGCGTCGTCAATTCCATCGGCTCCGATCCATTGATCTATGGCGTCGACATCGCGCGTTTCGGTGATGACCATAGCACGCTCGCCAAGCGCTGCGGCCGCGATGCCAAGTCCCGGCCGTGGAAGCGGTGGTATGGTGCCGACACCATGACGGTCGCGGGCGACATCGCCATGGAGGCGCAGCAGGAGCATCCCGACGCAATTTTCGTCGATGTCGGTGCCATGGGTGCCGGCGTCATCGACCGCCTACGCCAGCTGCTGCCGGAGATGGCTGTCTTCGAGGTCAACTTCGGCGGCAAGGGGCGTGATGCCGTCTGGGCCAACAATGTCCGCGTGAAGACCAAGAACAAGCGGGCGGAGATGTGGACATCGATGCGGACGTGGCTGGAGCATGGCGCCATCCCAGAGGATCAGGGCCTCGCCGACGATCTGACCAGTCCGGAATATGGCTATGACGCCGAGCAGCGCATCGAGTTGGAAAAGAAGGATCACATGAAGGCGCGCGGTGTGGCGTCGCCGGACGATGCTGATGCGCTGGCCTGCACTTTCGCCGAACCGGTCGCGCCGCGTTCTGTGCCTGGATACCTCAACCCCGAGAATTATGGGCAGTCGCGCAGCAGCGACCGCTACGCCGAACTCGACTAGCCCCGTCGATTCAACCGAATAGCCCGCCGCCATATCCCTGCTCCCGCCACCAAGCGGGAGACAGGCCATTTGCGTTTCAGCACCTGATGTAGCAACGGCGCCGGAGCGACAGTCCGTGAAGCTGCCCGACGAGGGAACGGACCCAGCATCGGATCGTGACGCGCGCCGCCGCCGCAAAGCGATGATCTCGGGCATGATCACTGGCCCGTCGGGCGCGCTCGGCGCTGCCAACACCTCGGCCACCTCGAACACGCTCGGCTGATGGCGTCGCTCCGGCAGAACTGCGAGACCCGGCTGAAGGGGATGCAGTCCATCCGCTCCGACTATGAGCCGGAATGGAAGGAAATCGCGCGCTTCTGCCAGCCTGCCCGGTCGCGCTTCCTCAACAGCGATACCAACAAGACGGCCCGCCGGCAGCGCAACGCCAGGCTCTACGACGAATATGCGATCGGCAGCTATCGGACGCTCGCCAATGGCATGACGTCGGGCCTGTCCTCGCCGTCGCGCCCCTGGAAGAAGCTCTCCACCTTCGACGACGCGCTGATGGACGAGCCGGAGGTGCGCTTCTGGCTGTCCGAGGTCGATCGGCGCATGGATGCCTTCTTCGCGCAGACCAACTTCTACGGTGCGGCGAAGACCGGCTATCATGAACTGGGCCTGTTCGGCACCGAAGCCTGCGTCATGGTCGAGCATCGCAGTCTCGGCATGGTGTGTCACGCCCTGACCGCGGGAGAATATTGGATCTCGATGTCGGACGCGATGGTCGCCGACACGCTCTATCGCCGCTGCCCGATGACGGTGCGCCAGACCGTGCAGTCGTTCGGCAACCGGGCCAGCAGCACCGTGCGAGCCATGTATGACCGGGCGAATTACGACGAGATCGTCGATGTCTTCCAGGCAATCGAGCCTGACCCGGAATGGCGGCCGGGCGATCCCTTCTCGAAGCCTTGGCGGTCGGTCTATTGGGACGAGAAGGACGATCGGGAAAAGACCCTGCGCGTCTCCGGTTATCACGACCAGCCTTTTTATGCCCCGCGCTGGGATCTGACCGGCTCCGACACCTATGGCTATTCTCCTGCGATGGAGGGCCTTGCCTCGATCCGCGAACTGCAGATGCAGAACAAGCGCGAGAATGAAGCGATCGACCAGCTGGTGAAGCCGGAGAAGGTGACGAAGCCCGGCCTGAAATTGACCGGCCAGCCCGGCAACATCGTGTCGGCCGCCGACATCGACAAGGATTCCGTGCTGATCCCGTATCAGCTGCCCTATCAGGCGATCCAGGCGATCGGGGGCAAGATCGACCGGCTCTATCGCAAGATCGACACCACATCCTTCGCTGACCTGTTCATGGCGATCACCAACATGCAGGGCATCCAGCCCCGCAATATCGAGGAGATCGCGGCGCGCAACGAGGAGAAGCTGACCCAGCTTGGTCCGACGATCGAGCGCGTGAACAACGAGAAGCTGTCCGTCGCCATCGATCGCGTCTTCGGGATCATGATGCGCGGCGGGATGCTGCCGCCGGTCCCGGAAGTCATGCGCGACCAGAGCGAGATCAAGGTCGAGTTCGTTTCCATCCTGACTCAGATGCAGCGCATGGTCGGCCTCGGCCAGATCGAGCGCACCGCTTCCTTCGTCGGCAACCTGGCGGGCGCGTTCCCGGATGCGGCGGACAAGCTCAACACCGACGAGATGATCGACGAATATGCGGAGCGCGCCGGCACGCCACCGAAGCTGATCCGCACCGCCGAAGAGGTGGCGAAGATCCGGCAGGCCCGCCAGCAGCAGCAGAACGCGGCGAAGATGGCGGAGATGGCCCCGGCGATGCAGCAGGGCGCGGATGCTGCCCGCCTGCTGTCCGAAACCGACGTCAACGGCCAACCCATGCTCGACACGCTGCTCGGATGACCCAGCAGGAAAAGGATATGGCCGATCTGCTGGCTCTCCCGGCATTCCGTCGGTTCATCTGGCGGTCGATTCAAACGTCCGGAATTCTGACGCAAGGAACGAGCGGGGCTGATGGCCGCGATCTCTCATTCGCAGAGGGGCGCCGCAGCCAAATGTTCGCGATCCTCGCCGATGTCGAAGCGGGCCAGCCTGCCGCGCTTCGCCACCCCCTCAACATCATGACGCTGATTGCGGTGCTTCGCGAGGAAGCGAACCCAGCCCCGAAGGAGAAGAAGAGTGCAACTGGTCGGTATGACGAAATTGCGGAATAGGCATAGCCTGCTGGCTGGCGTCGCCATGACAGCGCTCGAGCGGCGGGTCGGCCGATTCCTGCGCGCGCCGGATCACCCGACCGGCGATCCTGCGCCTGCTCCGGCTGCTGATCCCGCCCCGGCACCCGCCGCCGACCCTGCTCCGGTTGATCCGGCACCCGCCGCTGATCCCGCGCCTGCTGCGGTCGATGATGGCGACGACGATACCGCGCTCGGCGGAAAGAAGCCCGAGACCGATCCCGCTGACCCAGATGCGCCCAAGGAACCCGAACCGCCGGTCGTGCCGGAATCCTATGAGCTAACCGCACTCGAGGGCATGACCATCGACGCGGACCTGCTCGAAGAGGCTACGCCGATCTTCAAGGAGTTGGGCCTGTCCAATGACCAGGCCAACACGATCCTGCCGGTCGCCAAGTCCCTGATGGAGAAGACGCAGCAGTCGACCATTCAGGGCATGATCGACGCCGGCAACCAGCAGCGCAAAGCCTGGCTGGATGCGGCGAAGGCCGATGAGCAGATCGGCGGAAACAAGTGGGATGCCAGCCTCGAAAGCGCCGGTCGCGGCCTCGATGCGATGGGCCATCCCGAAGGGTCTGCGTTCCGCACGGCCCTCAACGAAACCGGCTTCGGCAACCACCCCGAAATGATCCG
Source organism: Sphingobium sp. RSMS (assembly GCF_005406185.4). Taxonomy (NCBI): domain Bacteria; kingdom Pseudomonadati; phylum Pseudomonadota; class Alphaproteobacteria; order Sphingomonadales; family Sphingobiaceae; genus Sphingobium; species Sphingobium sp. RSMS. The sequence continues at coordinate 1,052,492 of NZ_CM191258.1, forward strand.
CATCTTTGCGAAGATCGGCTCGATGGTTGGCGAGGATGGTGACTTCGTGCGTCCCGATGCCGGGGCGCCGGTCAAGCTGTCGCGGGAAGAAGTCCTCTATCCCAACGACGTCAGGAAGGAAGGAGCATAAATTATGGCAACTCTCGGCTCTTCCTACCTCAACCTGATCGACATGTTCAGGGCGGGTGGGGACGCGGCGACTGCGGAAGTCGTGGAAGTGCTGAACCGGCTGTCGCCGGTCGTTCGTAACGCCTTTACGGTGGAAGCGAACAGCGGCACGACGCACAAGCACTCGATCCGCACCGGTCTGCCTTCGGTGACCTGGGGCCGCCTCTATCAGGGCATCCCGCAGAGTAAGTCCGGTCGCGCGGCCGTGACCGACACGACCGGCTTCGTCGAAGGCCTGTCGACCGTCGATACCCGCCTGCTGGACATCTCGCCCAACCCGGCTGCGCTGCGCATGTCGGAAGGTGAATCGTTCGTCGAGGCAATGGTGCAGGAGGCCGAAACCGGCTTCTTCTACCACGACGTCACGACCACGCCCGAGAAGTTCAAGGGGCTGTTCGCGCGCTATAACGCGCTGGGCGGCGGCGGTGCCGGCAACCAGATCGTCGATGCTGGCGGCACTGGCTCTGACAACACCTCGATCGCCTTCGTCACCCACAGCGAAAAGGCGACCCACCTGATCCACCCCAAGGGGACCAAGGCGGGCCTCCAGCGTGAGGACAAGGGCGAGCAGCGTGTCACCGACGCGAACGGCAACGCCTACTATGTGAAGGAAGAGCTGTTCCGCTGGCACCTGGGCGTTGCGGTCCGCGACTGGCGCTATAACGCGCGGATCGCGAACATCGACGTCTCCGACATGCAGGCGGGCACCGTCGACCTCTACAAGTTCATGCGGAAGGGCTTCTACAAGCTCCAGGGCGTCTATGCGACGGCCATGCGGAGCGCGGGTGGCCAGCTGAACGAAAACGCCTCGGTCGAAGGTCGCACGGTCATCTACATGAACCGCGGCGTCCTCGAAGCCCTCGACGCCATGGGCACCAACGCCTCGAACGGCGCGCTGATGCTCAAGCCGATGGAACTGGAGGGCCGCATGGTCCAGTCCTATCGCGGCATCCCGATCGAGGTGACCGACGCCCTGCTCAACACGGAAACCCGCGTCGTCTGACGCTGGCTGAAGGCAAGGAGGAAGACCATGATCATCGACGCAACTCTGATCTTCAGCGACAGCCAGGCGGTTACGGCTGACGCGGGATCGACCAACAACATCAACATCGGCGCGGCCGGGACGGCTTACGGCCATTCCGCGCCGGTCCGCCGCGACATCGGCATCGGGACGGAAATCCCGCTGTGGATCTCGGTCACGGAGGCGTTCAACAACCTCACGACCCTGACCCTGTCGCTTCAGACCGACGACAGCGCGGCCTTCGGTTCGCCAAAGGAGGTCGCCTCGAAGACCTACGCTCTGGCTGACCTGACGCTGGGCGCTCGCCTCAAATTCCCGGCTGAACTGCCGGAGGGCACGGACGAGCAGTATCTGCGCCTTTATTACGACGTGACCGGCACCGCGCCGACCACTGGCAAGATCTTCGCGGCGGTCACGGCCGGCGCGCAGACCAACTGAGGAGGGTTGGAGCAATGAGCGACGAAAAGGAACTGACCGGCAGCAACACCCACCGGGCGAACCAGCCCGGCTATGCCTCCGGCGTGCTGCTCCAGTCGGGCGATCTCGTCCCTGCCGGCATCCCGGTCAGCGAAAACTGGATGGACGAGGTCGAAGGCAACGGCAAGTTGCAGCGGGCCGTCAACGAGGCGCTCGATCCGCAGCCGGGCGATGTCGACCTCAACCAGCTGTCGAAGGCGGCGCTGGAAGCTCGCGCGGCCGAACACGGCATCAATCCGGGTGGCCTGACGAAGGCGGAACTGATCACTGCGATCAAGGCCGCCTACGACAAGGACCGGACCCAGTAATAACAGGGGTGGCGGGGGGCTTCGGCTCCCCGCCTGCTATCCATGCCCAATTATCAATCCCACACCCGGCAGCAGGGATCGCCAAAACGGCTCCCACAGACCACCGGCCAACCGCCGGAGAATGATTTTCGCGTCGGTGAAGTTCGGGCCGCGCCGGTTGTTGCGCTCGCCCTCTCCGATGTTATGGATGCCGACCGTCTCCTCGATGACGGTCCGGACATCGATTTTGTCGATACTGGCCCCAAGGGCACCCTCTCCTTCACTCTCAAAACCACCGGCATCGCACCGGCGACCTATGGGGCGGCGCTCAAGATCCCGGTCATCACCTTCGACAACAAGGGCCGCGCGACACTGGCGTCCGAAATCAGCCTCGGCACCGCGGCTGCGCTCGATAGTGACAATGATCCAACGCTGGCGGCCAACAGCGCCACGCGCCTGGCGACGCAGCAGGCGGTGCGCGCCTTCGTCTCCCAGGCGGTTGCCGGACTGCTCGAATATAAGGGCGATCTCAACTGCTCGACTAACCCCAATTATCCGGCGGGCGAAAAGGGCGACGCCTATCTGGTCACGGTCGCGGGCAAGATCGGCGGGGCGTCGGGCAAGTCGGTCGATATCGGCGATTTCATTATTGCGCGGGCGGACAATGCTGGCGGGACAGAGGCGTCGGTCGGCGCGTCATGGTTTGTTCTTGAGCATAATCTGGCCGGGGCGCTGCTCGCCGGGAACAATCTGTCCGACCTGCCCAATCTGGCGACGGCGCGCGCCAATCTGGGGCTGGCGATCGGATCGGACGTGCAGACCTATAGCGCGAAGCTGGCGGCCTATGCCGGCGGCGATACGCCTTCGGCCTTCACGCTCGGGATTGTCGATAGTGCTGACCAGACGGCATGGCGGACCGCGATCGGGGCCATGGCGTCGAGCGACTATGCGACTGGCACCTGGACGCCGACTGTCTCCGCAGGTTCCGGCTCGATCACCAGTTACACCGCGAGCGGGCACTACACCAAGATCGGGCGGCTCGTCATCGCCTCCGCCACGATCGACATCACGACCAACGGGACCGGCGCGGCGTTCGTCAACTTCTCGCTCCCCTTTGCCGCGTTCGCGAGCGCGATCCTGATGGGAACCGGGCGTGAAGGCGGCGTGACCGGCAATCAGTTGCAGGTCATCATCAACCCGACCGCAACCGACGCCAATGTGCTGACTTATGCCAACGGCTATCCCGGCGGGAACGGCGCCAAGCTGATCTGCACCGTCGCCTATTTCACCTGACCAGGCGCTGCCCCGTCGATTCAAGCGGTGGGAGCCGGAGCCTAGACAGGCGGCATGGCATCCCAACTCGGCATCTGCAACGAGGCGCTATCCGAGATAGCGGCCGATCCGATCAACTCGATCGAGGAAGCGTCATCTAGTGCCTTCTATTGCCGGATGCATTACGCCTCCGTGCTGGAAGAATTGCTCGGCTGGACCGATTGGGATTGGGCAATCCGCCGCGTCACCCTCGCCGCACAGGCGAATGATCGGCTCGGCGAATGGCTCTACCGCTATGCCAAGCCGACCGGGATGGCGGAGGCGCTGCGCGTCCTGCCAACTGTAACCCAGCAGGTCACTGGCCTGCCAGTGGTCGGCCCCTTCCCTTTCCCCGCCTGGGATGCGCTCGGCAAGCTGCCTTTCGCGATGGCCGCCGGCTCGATCTACACCAATGTCGCCGACGCGATCCTCGAATATCAGATCAATGCCGTCGATCCGGCTGTGATCGACCGCTTCGCCGCGCGTGCTGCATCCCTCGAACTCGCCGCGCGCCTCGCCATGCCGCTGAAGAAAAGCAGGGAATTGAAGGGCGACATGATCAAGCAGGCCGAACTGGCAAAGCAACGCGCCGTTGCGGAGAGCGAGAATCGCCAGCCTAGGAGCCAGACCGACTATGTCAGCACGGTCGAATATGCCCGCATGGGGTTGATCGATGGCCTATAGGCTCGCACAGCCCAGCTTCAGCAAGGGAGAAATCGCGCCGGATCTCTATGGCCGGTTCGATGTCGACGCCTATGCGACCGCGCTTCGCAAGGCCCGCAACGTCTTTGTCCTCAAATATGGCGGACTGATGAAGCGGCCGGGCACCCGCCTGGTCGCCGAAGTGCTGGACGCGACCCGCCCGATCCGCCTTGTTCCGTTCCAGTTCTCAATCGAGCAGGCCTATGCGCTGGAGATGGGGCACGGTTACATGCGCGTCGCCGCGGCTGGCGGCCTCGTCCTCAACCAAGAGCTGGCCATCACCGGCATTACGAACGAGGTCCAAGCCAAGGTCACGGCGGCCTATCACGGCTACAGCGTCGGCAACATGGTCTATCTGTCGGGTATCGATGGCGACCTCGGCGACCAGCTGAATAACCGCTTCTTCCCGGTGGTCGCGGTGGTCGATGCCAATAGCTTCCGCGTCGGCATCGATACCAGCGCCATGCCCGCCTTCACCGGAGCGACCGGCGGCACGGTGCGCACGGAGGCGCCGCCCGCCGATCCTGTCGATCCCGTCATTCCCGATCCCGTTAACCCCTCCGATCCGCCCAGCACCGGCGGCGGCGGCAACGGCTGACCGGCACCAAGGAGGAAGCATGGGCGTCTCGCGCGTCTTCAGGGCAGGAACGCCTTACAACGGCGTCGAGCTGTCAGAGATTGATGTCGAGCAGCAGGCCGACACGATGTATCTGGCGCATATCGACCATCCGGTCACGAAGCTGGCGCGGTCGGCGCATGACAGTTGGACCTTTTCGACGGTCTCTTTCGGCCCAAAGATCGCGCCGCCAACCGACGTCACCATCGATGTCCACATGCCGAACGTCGATTCGGAGAATGGCGGCAACGCCTATTTCCCGCAGAACGCCCGCTATTGTGTCACGTCAGTCGATGTCGATGGCTTCGAAAGCCAGCGGTCGGACGGCAACATCACCGCCTATAACGACCTGTCGCTGAAGCGGAATTACAACTTCATCGAGTGGACGGCAGCGGCCGGCGCGGTCAGCTACAAGGTCTACAAGGCGTCGAACAGCAGCTTTTACGGCTATATCGGCAGCACCGATGTTACCGAGTTCGTCGACGACAATATCGGCCCTGATCTCAGCACGGCACCGCCGGAAGCCTATAACCCTTTTGGGGGGGCAGGCGATTATCCCTCGACTGTCACTTTCTTCGAACAGCGCCTGTTCCTCGGCCGCACCCGCAACAGCCCCAATGCGATCTGGGGGAGCCGGTCGGCGGAGTTCGAGAATTTCGACCAATCTATTCCGCTGCGCGCCGACGACAGCATCGCGCTCGCCGCCAATGCCGGGCGCGTGAACGCCATCAACCAGCTCGTGGCCACGACAAGCCTGCTCGCGCTGACCTCGGACAGCCTGTTCAATGTTGAGAGCGGTTCGGACGGCGGCTATCTGACGGCCACGCCACCAGCAACCGTCCGGCGGCAGATCGGGCGCGGTTCCTCGCGCCTCAACCCGCTCGTCGTCGACAATGTCGTCTTCTACGCCCCCTCGGTCGGCAGCGGCGTTCGCTCGCTCAATTACAAATTCGAGATGGACGGCCTGACGTCGGACGATGTGTCGATCTTCTCGCCCCACTTCTTCGAGGATCTGAGCATCGTTTCGTGGTGCTATGCGCAGGAGCCGCGCTCGCTGATCTGGGCGGTCCGCTCCGACGGCAAGCTGCTGGCCTTTACTTGGGAGCAGGCGCAACAGGTCTGGGGGTGGACGCTGTGCGAAACGGATGGCTTTGTCCTGTCCTGCTGCTCGATCCCGGAGAATGGCGAGGATCGTGTCTATCTCACGGTCCGGCGCGCCATTGACGGCGTTGAGCACACCTTCATCGAGCGGATGGCATCGACCCGCTGGGAGGCGGTCGAGGATTGCTGCTATCTCGATTGCGCCGTGTCCTTCTCCTACGATGAGCCGCGCGCGATCTTCCGCAACCTCTGGCATCTGGAAGGGCGCGAAGTCTGGGGGCTGGTCGATGGTTTTGTCGTCAAGGGGCTGACCGTCACAAATGGCACTGTCACGCTCCCGTCGTCCGCCGGCTCGGCACGCAAGGCGACCTTTGGCCTGCCTTATGATGTCGACATCCAGACCATGCCGGTCATGTTCAGCGCGGGAGGTGGCTCCAACGCGGCGCGGAAGCAGCAGCCCGGCGAACTGGTGTTGCACCTGAAGGACAGCCGCAATGTCCTTGCCGGTGCCGGGCGCGAAGACGGCGCGCAACCGCTCCAGCTGTTCGAGATCAAGTCCCGCGGCGATGAACCCTGGGGCGTGGTCGATAGCCTGAAGAACGGCAAATATCTGATGGACTCGCCTAATGTCGTGAGCGGTCAGGCCTCAGTCTATGTGAAGCAGACGGACCCGCTTCCCCTTACTCTGCTCGGCGTCTTCTTGGACCCGATCGTCAACGGATGACGGTCGAAGTCGTGAGGGCACGGGCCACCCATATAGGCCCGATCGCGACCCGGATGCGCGCCATCGACCGCATCGAGTGCGAGGCGATGGGCCATTCGCCGAAACACGCGCTGCGACAGGGCTTCCTCAATTCCGATCGCTGCTGGACCGCGCTGGTCGATGGGCGGCCGGAAGCAATGTTCGGGTCTGTCACCGTCTCCGCGCTCGATCGCCGCGCGACTGTCTGGTTCCTCGGCACCGACGAGGTTTACCGGCACGCCAAGCTGCTGCTCGCATGGGGGCCGTCCCTGATCCGCCGGGCGGTCGATTCAAGGTGGATGGCTGAAAACCTAGTGTCCAGCGCGAACGGGAAGGCGATCAGGCTGTTGCAGGCATGGGGCTTCACCGTCGAGCCAGAGGAGCAATTGGTGTCCGGCGTCCCCTTCCGTCATTTCTGGATGATCCGCGATGTGTGATCCCTTGACCCTCACGGCCATCGGCACTGGCGTCGCCACAATCGGCGCGGGCTTCACCGCGCTCCAGGCGAACGCGCAGGCCAACTACCAGGCCAAGGTCGCCGACCAAAATGCGAAGCTGTCAGCGGAGGCGGCAAGCCGCGCGCAGGAAGCGACGCAGGACGAGGCGCTCCAGCATTACCGCAAGGTCGCTCAGCTGAAAGGCCAGCAGCGTGTCGCGATGGCGGCCGGAGGACTGGACGTCGATTTCGGCAATGCCGCTGATCTGACCTCCGACACCAACATGCTGGCGCGCGAGGATGCGCGGCGCATCTATGACCAGGGCGGGGAGAATGTGCGCGGCTTTGACATCGAGGGCGCGAATTATAGGTCGCAGGCGAAGGCCTCGCGCCAGGCTGCAACCGGCGCGCTGGTCGGTGGCGCCTTCAACATGGCAACCACGGCGCTCGGTGGCGCCCAGCAATATAGCAAGCTGCGCTCCCAAATGGGCGGCAACTCGTCGTTCAAATGATGATCAGGACAGCAGCCACCACGCCAGCAACAGGAGCAGGAACCCTGCGCCCCACAGTTTGAGCAATTTATCGCCCTTGGCGTCGCTGGCTTCCCACTGCTTCAACCGCGCTGATCCCGGCACGACGTCTTTGGGCTTGCTGCCGTTGCTGGCCGCACTGAGCGCGAAGATGCCCGCCATGATGTAGAGGCTGAAGATGCCGCCCCAGATGGCGCCAGGCTCTGTCACGCTTCCTCCTTCCGTCGATTCAATGGGCTAGCTGGCTCGAATACCTATACGGCTCCACCAAACGAGGCAAGACATGCCCCGCATCCCGACCTATGGCGCTGCAACCGTCAGCCCAGCCCAGACAACCAGCGCCCGGTTCCGTGCCGCCGACAATAATGGCGGCGTCGGCGGTGCCATCGCTCGCGGCCTCGAAGGCGCGGGCGGTGCCGTCGTCGATTTCGCGGAGCGTCAGGCGAAGATCGAGGATGATCTGGCCCGCACCAATGCCGACAATCTCTATCTGAGCGCCAGCACCGCGGCGAACTCCGCCGTCAACGATCTGAAGACCAGGCTGGGAAAAGATGCGCTCGATTACCGTCCGTCCGCTGGCAAGGCCATTGACGACGCCTTCTCGTCCACGCTCTCGCGGGCTGACCGGCTGACACGCCGCTATCTGGAGCCGCAGTTGTCCCGGCTGCGCGTATCGGCCGAGAATGAGATGTCGTCCTATGCCGTGGGCCAAAGCCGCGTCTATCAGCAGGAAACGGGCAAGGCCAAGCTGACCAACGCGATTGAGATGGCAGTTGCCGCCGACGATCCGGCAAAGCGTTCTGAGTTCATTCAGCAGGTCAAGGATCAAACACGTGCGAACCTGTCGATGGCTGGGCTTGCTGACCCAGAAATCTTAGCATCGGAAGAGCGGAAGGCGGTTTCTGGCACACATACCGCTGTCACGAACCGCTATTTGGCCGACAAGAATGTCGAATTGGCAAACGCCTATTTCGAGGCCCACCGGGACGAAATGACGGCGGGTGATGAGGCGTCGCTGTCCGCGTCGTTGGCCGCCCCGTTGCAAAAGCGTTGGGCGTCCCAGCAGGTCGATGCCCTCATGACGCTGCCGCCGATCGGCGAGCCGGGCAAGGCGGCTCCGCGCGGCACACCAGTCACCGACGGCGCAGGCGCGATCAAGGCGCTTTTCCCGCAGGCCCATGTCACCGACAATAAGCGCGACCCCGACAGTGCACTCGGCAAGGCCAACCCGCGTTCTTGGCATGTGAAGTCCGCCGCCGCCGTCGATGTCCGTCCGATCCCCGGCATGACCTTCGACCAATATGTGAAGGGCGTCGAGGATGCGGGCTATACCGTGATCGAGGCTCTGAACGAGGTTGGCTCCGGCCGGTCCAAGCACGCGACCGGCGACCACTGGCATATAGTTCTCGGTCAGGGCGGCGGCGGTGTGGCTCCGTCGGCCCGTCGCTGGGATTTGCAGGATCTGACGTCGAAGGTTTACGCAGCAGCCAAGACGAATGGCTGGACCTTTGAACAGCGCGAAGCGGTGCTGGAGCAGGCCAAGGATCGCGTTTCGTTCGACGAGCAGCTGAAGGCGCGCGACGAGGCTGCGGCCGATCGCTCGGCGAGCGAATGGGTGATCAGCAAGGGCGCCAGCTTCACCGACATTTCCCAGATGCCGGCGTCGATCCGCAACAGCCTGTCGCCGGATGCTGTGCGCAGCTACATGGGCGTGGCGAAAAGCAACTCCAAGCCTGTCGAGGTGCCCGCCAACGGCATGACCGCGACCTCACTCGAACTGATGCGCATCATGGAGCCGGAGAAATTCGCGGCCACGCCGCTCGGCAAATATGCAGGGCAGGTCACGCGCGCCGAGATGCAGGGGCTGCTGGTCGAGCAGGCGAAGATCATCAAGGGCGATCCCGACAAGTCGATCCGCAGCAAGGTCGCGTCGACCATCTCCACTTTCGGCGTCGAGGACGGGCTGACCGGGAGCAAGGAGGAAGACCGGAAGAAGCGCGTCGCCGTGCAGAAGATCATGGAAACCGAGATTTCGGCCGTGACCGGCGGCAAGCGGAATCCCACCGACGACGAGCTTTACCGCGCCTATCAGTCCGCGACCCGCGATGTGACGTTCACCGTCAACACCACGTTTGCCGGCATCCCGACGGGGCAGGCGCAGCGCACGAAGCCCCGCTTCGAACTGGAGGCGCGCGACATCCCCGAGAATATCCGCCAGCGCATTGTCGCGGGCTGGACCAAAACCTATGGCGGCGCGCCCGACGACGAGCAGATCGCGACCGCCTATCGCAACGGCAAAGGGCGTTTCTGGTAATGGCGACCGATCCCTATAAGTATCTGGACGCCATGCGCAGCCGGTCGAACGTGCCGGCGCAATCCGGCACCGACCCTTTCGAGGCCGAGCTTCAGCAGCAGCGCGACGACGAGCTGGCCTATCGCATAAAAGTCGCCAGGCCGGACGAGGCCGCGCGGGTTCGCCCCATTGCAGAGGCTCGCGGCCTGCCGCCGTCGGCAGTCGCCAGCAACCTCCCCGCCTTCGAAGCGGAGGCCCGCGCTGCGCGTGCGAAGTCGATCATGCAGCAATATCCGGCAATCGGTCGCTGGTCGGCCAAGCCGGGCAACGCCACCATCGCCGCCGACGATTACGACAATCTCGGTCTGTTCGGCAAAGCCTTCTACGGGGTCAAGAATTTCGGCTCCTATCTGCTGTCCTCGGTCCCGGAATTTACGTCCGGTATCTGGGGCGCGCTGGGCGGCATCACGGAGAATATGGCGGCGTTGACCCCGTCGTCTGATGCTGAGCGCCGCATGGGCGTCCGGTCCCTGGCCCAGATCGTCGCCGACTTCGCCAACACCCGCCAGGTCGAGGGCCAGCAGATGGCGAAGAACCTGCAACCGCAGGTCGATAACTGGCTGGCGCGGAATCTGCTCCAGGGCGTTTCGTCGACTGGTTCCACGGCTGCGGCGGTCGGCATCGGCATCGTCGCCGGTCCCGGTGCTGGCGCGTCCGTCATGGGCACCAGCGTCGGCGGCAATGAATATGCCAAGGCCCGTGGCGCTGGCGTTTCCCCGACTCGCGCCGCGATTTATGGCATCTCGCAGGGCCTGATCGAGACGGCGACCGAGCATGTGCCGGTGTCGCGCCTGGTTGGCGACCTCGCGGCCAAGTCCCCGCTTGGCAAGACGCTGATGCGCCAGCTGACCGCCGAGATCCCACAGGAACAGGTTTCGACCTTCCTGCAAGATCTAAACGAGTGGGCCACGCTCAATCCCGACAAACCCTTCTCGTCCTTCTTGGCTGACCGCCCGCGCGCTGCGCTCGAAACGCTGGTCGCCACAGTGGGCGGTGTCGGCACGACCGTCGGCGTCACCAAAGCGGCTGAGCGCACGGCGCGGATCGCGACCGATGTTCTGGATCGTCGCCAGCAGGCGGCGCAGGCCCGCGCGCATGGCGCCTTTCTCGATGAAGTCGCGGACGCCACCGGCAAGGCCAAGACGACGGGCCGCTCGCCCGAAGCCGTCGCCGACCTCGTCCAGCACCTGGGCGACGATACCGGCAATGATCGCATCTTCATCCCGTCCGAAGCCCTGCGCGCCTATGAGCAGTCGGACGGCTATTCGGGGGAGTTCGACAGTTTCCGCGATGCCGTGGATGAAGCCTATGCCACCGGCGGCGATCTCGTTCTGCCGATCGGCGAAGTCACGAAGCTGGCGGCTACCCCGGCATGGGGGGCGCTGAAGAACGATATGCGGCTCTCGCCCGGCGGCATGTCGGTCAACGAGGCCCAGACCTTCGAGGATTCCATGGCCGACGTCATGGATCAGCTGTCCGAGCAGGCGGCGCAGGAAGCGGAGGCGGAGCGCGCCGCGCGGGAACCGCGCCAGAAGCTGCAACAGTCCATTGCCGACAAGCTGATGACGGCGGGCTTCACCCCGGCGACGGCGATGCAGCAGGCCGAGCTGCTGACGCAGCGCGAGGCGACGCGCGCAGCCCGCATGGGCCGGGAGTTGTCGGGACAGGAGTTTGATCCGGTGGAGGTCCGCCAGATCCTGCCCCCTGCCCTCGCCCAGATTCAAGCCGCCGATTCGACGGACATCCTGATCGAAACCATGAAGGGCGGGAAGGATGCCCGCACGGCGGCCGATCCATCGCTCATGGACTTCATCTCCAAGGGCGGTGGCATCGTTGATACCGGCGGCGACCTGCGCGCTATGGGCGCCGATCAGTGGCATCGTGGCAAGCCCGGCAAGCGCAAGCTGGTGAAGGATCAGGGCGAGCTGATCGACGAAGGCGGCCTCGGCCAGAATGAATATGGGGCTGATGCCTGGGCGCAACGCGCCTGGGAAGCTGGTTATTTCCCCGACTTCGGGCAGGAGCGGCCGACCGCGAACGACCTGCTCGACGCGATCAGCGAAGGCGTGTCGGGCCGCGACAGGTTTCTGACCGCCAAGGAAAAGACCCTGCGCGATGCAGCCCAGGAACTGCGCGGGATGCTGGAGAACCGGGGGATCGATCCCGACGCCGCCAGCCGGAAGGAGATTAAGGACGCGATTGCCGCCTATCAGCAGGAGAGCGAGGGGCAGGCGTTCGACCAGGCTTATAATGATGGCCCGCGCGGTCGCATCGTGTTCCCGTCCGCCGGCTTCGGCACTGGTCCCAGTATCATCGAGCTTTTCCAGAGCCGCGATCAGTCGACCTTCCTGCACGAGACCGGACACCTCTGGCTCGAGCAGCTGCGCGCCGACGCGATGGAGGAAGGCGCGCCAGACCAGTTGAAGGCGGACTGGCAGGCGGTGCAGGACTGGTTCGCCGCGAACGGCCATCCCCTTGCCGATGGCGCAATCCCGACCGATGCTCATGAACTATGGGCGCGCGGCGTTGAACGATACCTGATGGAAGGCAAGGCACCCACCCCGTTGCTGCGCCGTGCCTTCGAGCAGTTCAAGGCGTGGATGGTCGCCATCTATCGCGCCGTCGACCGGTTGAAGGCGCCGATCACGCCCGAGATCCGCGCCGTTATGGATCGGCTGATCGCTACCGACGAGGAGATCGAGCAGGCCCGGCAGATCCAGAACATCGAGGCGCTGTTCGCCGATAAGCCCGCGACCATGACGGACGAGGAGTTCGCGGCCTATCAGGCATCGACGGAAGCGGCGCGCGGCGAAGCCCATGACGCCCTGCTCGCCAAGGTCATGAACGCGGTGAAGCGTCGGGTCACGAAGGAATATAACGACCGTCGGGCAGCGGTCGAGGCGGACGTCGCCGCGACTGTCGATGCCCGGCCTGAATTCCGTGCGCTGCGCCAGGCGCGCGAAACCCCGCTCGATTCCACATGGATCAGGGAAGCCCTCGGCGAAGACGCGCCGGGGATGCTGCCCAAGGCGGTGCCGCCGATCCACAAGGAAGGCGGGGTCAATCCAGATGAGGTGGCCGAACTGTCCGGCTTCACATCCGGCGACGAGATGGTCCGCGCCCTGATGGGCGTGGAGACCGCGCGCCGGCAATTGAGGGAGGGAGGTGATCAGCGGTCGGTGCGCAAGGCACTGATAGATCAGGAAGTCGATGCGCACATGATGGAGCGCTACGGCGATCCGTTTACCGATGGCTCGATCGAGGAGGAAGCGCTTGCGATCATCCATAACGATCAACAGGGCGAAGTCATCGCCGCCGAAATGCGTGTCCTGGCGCGCTCTACAGGCCAGCGCGTTACGCCTTATCGCATTGCGAAGGATTGGGCGGCGCGGTCAGTAAGGTCTGGCAAGGTCGCCGATGTGGCGTCCCGGTCGATGATCCAGCGCTACCAGCGCGCCGCGGCGAAGGCGGGCAAGGCGGCCATGGATGCGGTGATCGCCGGGGACAATGCCGAAGCGTTCCGGCAGAAACAGGCCCAGATGCTGAACAATGCGCTGGTGTCTGAGGCGAAGCGCGCGGCCGACGAGATCGAGGCGGCGGTGAAGCGCATGGACAAGGTCGCCTCGAAGCGGACCATTGCGTCGGTCGATCAGGATTATCTCGAACGCGCGCAGGGTCTGCTGGAGCAGGTCGACCTGAAACAGCGGTCGCAGCGCTTCCTTGATCGGCAGGAGAGTTTCGAGGCGTGGGCGCGCGAGCAGGAGGAATCCGGGCGCGACATGATCGTGCCGCCGTCCTTTGCTGCGACGCTAGGAACGACGAACTGGTCGCGCCTCTCGGTCGACCAGCTACTCGGGTTGGACGCCGCTGTGAAGCAGATCATGCACCTCGGGCGACTGAAGCAGAAGCTGCTCGATGCGAAGGCGGAGCGCGATTTCGAGGCTGTTGTCGGCGAAGCGGTCGCCACGGCAGGCGGCCTGCCGCAGAAGCCGACCACGGCGTCCTTCGAGGAGCCGGGCTGGTTCGACCGGGCAAAATCCTTCGTCCTCGGCATCGATGCCGCGATGCTGAAGATGGAGACCGTGTTCGACTGGCTCGATCAGGGGCCGAATGGCGTGTTCAATCGCGTCGTCTTCCAGCGGTTCGTCGATGCGCAGGAGCAGAGGCGACTGCGCACGGCCGACATGATGCGCCAGCTGGAGGCTGCGCGCCTGGAGATCCCGGAAGCGATCCGCAAGCGGTGGGGCCAGAAGGTCACGCTGACCATGATCGACCCGGACACCGGACGCCCTGCGGTGATGACGCGCGACAAGCTGATCGCCATGGCGCTGAACATGGGCAACGAGGGCAACGCCCGGAAGCTGGCAGGCGGCTATCGCTGGAACGAGCAAGGGATCATGGACGCCCTCAATGCGGAGCTGACCCCGCAGGAATGGCAGTTCGTACAAAAGACCTGGGACATCATCGATACGCTCTGGCCGGACATCGCGGCGCTGGAGCGGCGGGTGAACGGCGTTGAGCCGGACAAGGTCGAGGCTCGGCCGGTGATGACCACGGCAGGCGAGCTACGCGGCGGTTACTATCCCGTCGTCTATGACCCGACCCGCTCGCTCGACACTGAGCGGCAGAACGCGGTCAGCGGCGACAAGCTGTTTGAAAGCGGCTATCGCCGGGCCAACACCCGCGCCGGGTCCACCAACGAGCGCACCAAGGTCGAACGGCCGGTGCTGCTGTCCTTGGCGGTGATCTCCCGGCACGTCGGCGAAGTGATCCACGACATCACCCACCGTGAAGCTGTGATCGATTCGCACCGCTTCCTCAATGACAAGCGGGTCATCACCGCCGTTCGGGACGCGCTGGGCGAGCATATCCAGAAGCAGTTCAACCCCTGGCTTCAGCATATTGCCAATGAGTTCGCCTATGATGCGCAGGGCATGGGGTCGGTGGAAAAGCTGGTCAAAGGCCTCCGCACCAATGCCACCTTCGTCGGCATGGGCTATCGCGCATCAACGACCCTCATGCAGCTTGCGGGCGTGTTCAATACCGCGGAACGGATCGGCACGCGCTGGGCGGCGGAGGGCGTCTATCGGTTCGCCAAGTCTCCGATCGAGACGATGAATTTCGTCATGGCGACCAGCCAGGAAGTTGCGGCCCGGTCGGAAACGCTCGATCGCGACATCCGCGACGCTGTGCGCCGCGAGCAGTCGAAGGTCGGCGCCCTGTCTGACGTCAAGCGGTTCGGCTTCTACATGATCGGCATGATGGACCGCTTTGTTTCGACGGCTGGCTGGATCGGCGCCTATAACAAAGGGCTGAGCGAGGGCATGTCAGACCGCGATGCCATCGCGTTCGCCGACAAGGCCATCCGGGAATCGCAGGGCGCCGGTGCAGCGAAGGATCTGGCAGCGATCCAGCGGGGCAAGGGTGCGGCGGGCGAAGCGGGCAAGCTGCTGACCATGTTCTACAGCTATATGAGCGCCTATTATCAGCGCCAGCGCACGATCGCGCGGGACTATGGCACGGCGTTCCGCACCGGATCGGTCAAGGATTTTCCCGGCCTGCTGTCCCGGACGGTCATGCTCTACCTGATCCCGACGATCGCCTCGGAGCTGATCGCAGGGCGCGGTCCGGACGATGATGAAGATTGGGCATGGTGGGCGATGCAGAAGGTGGGCCTGGCTGCACTCGGCCCCATCCCTGTCGTGCGCGACGTCGCCGGCGGGATCGCCTCGGGCTTCGGCTATACCTTCACCCCGGCGGCGGGCGTCGGCACCTCGATCGTCAATGCGGCGAAGGACATCGGGCGTTTGATTGAGGGCGAGGAGACGAAGCGGGCGACCCGCGATGTGCTGGAGATGGCGGGCTATCTCGGCGCGCCGGTAACGGGGCAGATGGCGGCTTCGGCCCAGTTCCTTGTCGATGTCGGTGCCGGCGATCAGCACCCGGAGACCTTCGGCGATTGGTGGGAAGGCATCACGAAGGGGAAGATCAAGAAGGACTAGCGGCCCCGCTTCTTCGCCAGCACCGCGGCAATAGCCCGGGCCTTAATGTCGGCGCGTTCTTCAGCCATCAGGGCAGTGATCTTCGGAAGGGCTGTTTCGCCTCCAGCGGCTACAGCCACTCGGGCTATCGATTTCCGCACATCCTCTTGCTCTGCCGGGCAGCTGCCGAAGCCGCCCTCGGCAATGGTTTCGGCAGATTCGGCCGGGACGATTAACGAGACGGCGGCCGTCTTTACGCAACTTTCCCACTTCGCGCGCTTCTCTGCGAACGATATTTCCTGCGCGCTTGCGCTGACCGAGATGGCGGCGAGAGCGATGCCCGCAACAATCCCCCGTCGATTCAAGCCCTTTGTCATGCCCTCTAATTACTTGCCGTCCACCCCGGAGGCAAGAGATGGCAGTTTCAACGACCGACACCTACTCGGGGCCATATGAGGCCAACGGGGTCACGGTCGCATTTCCGTTCACCTTCAAGGCGGTTTCGGTCGATGACGTCGCGGTCTTCATCCGTCCCGCGTCGGGTGCCGATCAGCTTGTCGATCCGAGCGCCTATAATGTGACGCTGGCAGCGGAAGGCGGAACCGTGACCTTCGAGGCGGCCCCCGCATCGGGCAACGTCTATGTCGTGTCGGAGCCTTCCTTCCTCCAGAGCGTGATTTTCGCTTCAGGGCAACCTTTCCTTCCCGGCGTCGTCAATGAAGTGAACGACCGCGACGTTGTCCGCGCGCTCTACCTGAAACGCGAAATCGAGCGCGCTCCCAAGACGCCCATCGGTGGCGGTGCCGACGGCCGCTTCCCTGTCGTCATGCCTGGCGGCGGCTGGGGCTTCGCTTCCGGCACCGGCGCAGACGACGGCTTGCGGACCGACATGGCGGACGAGGAGATCGGCGCGGCGCTGCTGGCCTACCGCCGCCCCGCCTCCCTTCCCGCCGCCCCCTCGGTCGAACGCAAGCTGTTCGAAATGCCCTCCATCACCGACTTCGGTGCGGCTGGCGACTATAACGGCTCGGAAGGCACCGACGACACGGCCGCCTTCCAATATTGCATCGACAACGACATCGCTGCGCGCATCCCACAGGATCGCAATTTCCTGATCGAGGGCGTGCTGGAGCTGCGCCCCAACTTCTCGTTCATCGGCGATGATTACCCCGGCGCCGGCGATGATGTCGCTGGCTTCCCGACATCGCGCCTTGTCTTTGCCGGGTCCGGCCGCTCGGCGATGGTCAATGCCGATCCGGGGAGCATCCTCAACAAGGGTGCTTTCGCCAATCTGGTCATCACCACGACGGAGGCGGCGCAGCTCGAATATCTGCTGGACGTCAACGGCCTGCTCGGCGGCCAGTTCATGTGGTTGACGATCGAAAATCGCTGGACCAATGGCGGCGCCATCCGCTCCCAGAAGGTCGGCAGCAACCCGACATGGGTCAATCGCATGATCGGGGTCAACATCAAGATCCCCGATGCCAGCACGCGCTCCACGCTCGATTGCGACTGGACCGATAGCGAGATTGTCGGCGGGAATTTCTCGGGCGGCGACGGCGCCAAGTTTCGCGGCAACGGGAACATGAAGTGCCTCGGCGTCCAGTTCGAACGTGCGCGCGCGGCGGGTGCTGGCGCCACCTGCTCGAAAGAGACGCTGAGCAACGGGGAACTTCTGTTCACCGCCTGCACGTTCGACGAGAATTTCGGGCGCGGCGTGCTGGTCACGGTCAAGGACAGCCCCGGCGGTGGCTATTACGCGCCGATCTTCAACAGCTGCGTCATGCGCAACCCCAATGCCGCGAAGGACTTCGAGTTCGATCCGACAGGCGCCGCTGGGATTTACGGCCCGACCATCAACAACACCATCTTCTCGGCGGCCGGTGTTACGCCGATCGACTTCGACCCGACCAAGTGGGACGTCAGCATCGGCGACAACAGCTATGTCGATCCGACCTGGATCGCGAGCCAGTTCTCCAACACCCGCAATCTGCGGCAGATCCTCGGCCGTCACGGCATCAATCTGCGGGGACCGCTGGAGGTGCGCGACAATCGCACCTATCGCGGCATGGCGAATATCGCCGCCATGTTCGGCATCGGTCTGGACGATGCCCCGATGGTCACGACCGGGATCAAGAACGGCACACTTCCTTTCGTCGGTGCGTCCCGAACGGCGGCGGGCGTGGCGACGGCTCTGGCCCTCGTCACGGACAATCTGGAGCGGGTGCTGATCCCAGTCGGCGGCATCCTCAATTACGCTGACGACGCTGCGGCTGCGGCGGGTGGCGTGCCTGTGTTGGGGCTCTACCGCACCGGCTCTGCGCTGAAGATCCGGATGGCCTGATGCGCGCCCAAGATCATGCAACGGCGAAAACGCCAAGGGTCGGGGCAACCCGGAATGCTTAACAACCGGGGGCAAACGTGACGGCTGAGATGTGGACGACTTTGGGCCAGTTCGGGCCGCTTGGGCTGATGATAGGGTATCTGGTTTGGGACAAGTCGCGCGGGGACGACACGCGCCAGAAGATCGACAAGGACCGCACCGAAAGCGACAAAGCCCTAGCTGCGGCCCTGTCTGCGCTGACCGTCACAATCCAGCACCTGGAGCAGAGGATTGGCAAATGAAGGCGGCGCCGACGCAGCAGGAGAAGATCGAGGCGATCCGGGCCGTCCGCTTGGCAGCGCATGAACTGTCCAATGTCTGTGCGGCGATTGTCGGCGGGACGGAAATGGCGGTTTCCCTGCCTACGGTGGACACCATTGGTGACGACACGCACGGCTTCATGACGCGCATATTGAAGGGCCTGCGCCCGAACGGGGGTGAATGATGAGACGCGAAATATTCGACGCCATCAAATCCGCCCGCGACGGCGCGCCCTTCACGCAGGCGGAAGTGGCGCGGGTGGACGGGTTGCTGGATAGCCTGGGTGTGCCGGTGGATGGCGCCCACAAGCACAAGCTCACCAATCCCGACGCCTTCTTCGTGGCTGTCCGCAAGGTCACTGGTCCGCTGGATCAGCAACAGGTGGACATCATCAACCGCCTGCTTGCCGAAGCCGCGCACCACCCGATCGCATGGCTCGCCTATGAGCTGGCCACCGCCTGGCATGAAAGCCGCCTCAAGCCGATCGAGGAATGGGGCAAAGGTAAGGGCCGTGAATATGGGAAGGTCAACAGCACCGGGAAAGCCCCGTATGGGCGCGGTCTCGTCCAGTTGACCTGGCACGCAAATTATCAGCGCGCCGACGACGAGCTGGGGCTGAAAGGCACGCTGATCGGGAACTATGACCGGGCGCTCGAACCAGAGATCGCTGTGCAGATCATGGTGCGGGGCATGGAAAAGGGATGGTTCACCGGCAAATCGCTCGGCACCTATATCGGCACTGGTCGAGGATCGCTGGATGACTTCACCGGTGCACGGCGGATCATCAACGGTACGGACAAGGCGGATCTGATCGCCGGATATGCGGTGAAATTTCAGGACGCGCTGATTGCCGGAGGCTGGGCATGAAAGTCCTCAATGCCCTCAAAGGCATCGGCGGCGAATATGAGGTCCAGCGTATCCTCGGTGCCTTTGGCTCGGTCGTGTTCATCGTGTCGGCCCCGGCGCTGGTGTGGGCGGGCAAGATACAGGCTTCGTTCGATAGCTTCTGCCTTGCGTACCCTGCGGGCCTTTCCGCCTGCATCCTCGCAACCGCTGGCGCCATCGCTCTCAAGGATCGGCAGGTCGCGAAAGCCAAGAACGAAGGGGCCGGGCAATGATCCTGTTCTGGCTGATCTTCTACGGCTGCACCTGGGAGGGCGAATGATGGCGCATCTCGCCGAAGTCCACACGATCTATGAATCCAATCCTCGGTCGATACCCGACATGCTGCGCCAAGCGGCCGACGGCATCGAACAGGAGAAGGACGAGGATTGCGACCAGACCGTGGTCATGGTGGCTGTGCAGGTCACGAAAAGCGGTGCGGTGCAGGTCTATGGCTGGGGCGACACGAACGACATTCATGCGCTCGGCGCGCTGATGGCCGGCGCGCAGCAGATCGGCAACATCATCTTGGACAGCGGCGAATGACCGCTGCCCTCGCCATCTTCCGCCGCTTCTGGCCCGCGCTTGCGGTGGCCGCTGTTCTCGCCCTGATCCTGCTCCTCGTCCGCTGCTCCGACCGTGCCCAGGACAGCGCCGTCGAACAGGCCCGCGATGCCGGCGCCTCAGAAGTCCGCGAGCAGGCCGCCACCTCAACCCTCACTCGAACCCTGGAGGCGATCAATGCCGAAGAAGCTGTCCGCCACGATCCTGCTGTGCGCGATGCTGCCTGCCTGCGCCACGCGCGAAACCCCGAGGATTGTTGACACCTCCTGCACCGCGTTCAAGGCGATCAGCTTTGCGGTGCCGAGCAAGACGAAGCCAGAGACGGCAGCGAACAGCTATGACACGCCCGCTACCGTGGACGAGATCATCGCCCATAATGCGCGGTGGGATCGGCTCTGCGCGTCAGAACAGCCGAAATAGGGCGCTGCCCGCGTTCCAGAATCCCTGTCCTACCGCAAGGACGGTGAGCGCACCAACGACCATACACTCGGCAACGAAGATCGCGCGCCTCAACACCAAGGCTCCCGCCGCCCGGTCCATGTCCGCGCCAGGCCTTCGCTCACCAGCTGATCGCCCAACGACCGCCCTCCCCTGACCAGCACACGCAGCTTGCGGCCATAGCGGTCGGTATCGCGATCGAGCGTCGCCAGGCTGAACGGCCCGGCGTTGACCAGCGATTGCAGGCGCAAGGTCGCGCGGCGGCCTAAATCTGCCTCCAGCGCGCACCGCGACGGATGGGTTTCGGGCGCATCGATGTCGGCGACACGGACCTTCTCGCCAGCGACCCAGAGCGTATCGCCATCGACAACGCAGTTATAGCCGCCTCCGGTGTGGCAGAGGCCGAAGGCTGCGGCGAGGATGAGACCAGCCAGCATTTCCCGATCTTCCTATATCGCGAACTTAGCCGACATTTCGACGGCGATCTTGCGCACCGAAGCAGCAGCTTGTTCGGTGAATGACAGGGCGTTTACGCCGAAGCCATCGATGATGAAGCTGACCCACACTTCTATCCGCTCGGTTACGCCCGGCGTGGGCACGATCCGCTGCGTCGCGGGGTTTATCGGGGCACCTTGGACCCGAACGCCTCCACCGAACCGAACACCCGACCCCCATGATACAGAGCCGTGCTGACTGCTGACGACGGTGCGCTTATCCTCGACTCGCTTCTGAGGCACAAGATCGATATGCTTCCCTCGCTGCACAATGTCATTCAGCGTCGGCAACCATTGAGCGCCGGTAAGGATATAAGGCTGATGGCTCCGCAGGTAATCGGTAAATGGCTGATGCGCTGCCGCGACCGACTTCCACCGCCACCGTCCCATTGAAGACGCGAAGCCCTGCTCGTCCGGCACAATCGGGAAATAGATTGTCGCCCGGGCCTGTTCGTCTGCCGAGAGGTGAGGCTTAACGTGCAGTTCCCAATAACGCCGCGCCAGTCGATCCAATACACTCCGTAGCTTTTCCAGCACTTCATGCGTCAGAAGAACGGCTCGCTCGGAAACGTGCTTCTGCCTAAGCGATGCATCATATTCCTTCCGCATTTCTGCGAGCAGTTCGTCGGCTCGATCCAAGGATAGCGCGATATTAGGATGCAACTTCAGCCCCTTCTAAATTTTGCGTGATCTTTGCTGGCGACGCCTCCCGATTCGGTCAAGCCGCCATCTCCAACCCCTGTGCCGCCGCGAGCCGCGCGCACGCCGTAGCAAAATGCGTCGGATTCTTCTCGATCCCGATGAACTGGCGCCCGGACTTCACCGCCGCGACACCAGTGGAACCCGTTCCGCAGAAGGGGTCGCAGACGGTCCCCGGCGCGACGTTCCTGATGATCTTGTCCATCACCTCATCGGGCTTCACGGTGGCGTGCCCGAACTTCGCCTCCCCACGCGGGGACATAGCAACGATCATGCGATCGAGGTCATCCAGCGTCCCGCGCGGATGGTGCCCGCGATTCCATGCATGGACATAGAACTCCATCACGGGACGATAATGTTTGTTCGCCACCGGCTGCGGGTTCTTCTTGCGCCAGATGGAGAGCGCCTGGCGCTCGAAGCTGCCGTCGAGATAGGGCAGCAGCTTGGGCAACTGGTCGTTATGGCAGAAGACTACGACTGACCCGCATAGCAGCGGATTGATAATGCTGTGGTCGAAGCCGTCCGCCAGCCCTTCCTCAAGGATCTGATCCATACCTTGCCGCGCGGCGCGATACATGCCGCCGCCCTCGGCCCGGAACTCATAGGGAGGGTCCGTGACGATCGCATCGATCCAACCGAGCTGGGGCAGGATCTGGTAGCTGTCGCCGCAGTAGAGGGTGGCGTTGCCGATGGTGATGGGGGTCATGCGCGTGATCCCCACATCACGCTCTCATCGGCTCCGAATAGGTTCAGCCGAAGGCGCAGCAGCCGCGCGCTCCTGCGGCGCCCCGAAGCATCGGCAGGATATTTGCGGTCCATGTGCGCGTTCATCTCATGATCGGTTTCCAGATCGTTGAGCCAGTCACGCTCCCACCGCCCGAGCGGCACGCGATGACGCCCCAACACGACCACCTCGCGGAACATCCTACCCCGGAACCCGCCACACTTGCGGCACCATCCCGCGCCGTTGGTATAGGTGGAATGGCCGGGACGCTGCCGACCCCACAGATGATCGCACGCCAGATCGCGCTGGTACTTCTCGAATGCCTTCTGCTCGGCCTCCGCGATCGTCTCTCCTTCGCCTCGGATGAATGTGCCGGGGATGAAGGCTTCGAAAAACGGCGTGGCCGGAATGATGCCGTTGCCCCATTGGACGGTGCAGTCGTCGGGCCATGCGCACGCCGGCGTATATTGGACGTCCTTCATTCCGAAAGCGCTGGAAATCCGATGCCTGTCTGTGCCGGGAATGTGATGCGCTGCTATCTTCATGCC
Source organism: Sphingobium sp. RSMS (assembly GCF_005406185.4). Lineage (NCBI taxonomy): Bacteria > Pseudomonadati > Pseudomonadota > Alphaproteobacteria > Sphingomonadales > Sphingobiaceae > Sphingobium > Sphingobium sp. RSMS. The sequence goes on from NZ_CM191258.1 coordinate 1,075,210, forward strand.
GCCGCCCCCGTCAGCTTCGCCAGGTCGGCTTGCCGCTGGTTCAGTCGATCGATCTTCTGCGCCAGCTCGCGCTGTGCCTCATGCACCGCTTCCGTCATCCACTTGATCCCAGCCTTGGCGTTGTCGATGGCCCAGACCCGAACCAATCCGGCGTCAGGCGAAAACGTGTTCTCGTACTGAATGCAGCCGTCATGCGTCACGTTGGGATAGCCCAACTCCTCGCATTGCTTCTCGATGATCTCGCCACCTTCATAGGTGAATACAGGGATAGACCGCTCGAACGTGTCAGGCTGTGCCACCAGCTCCGCCAGCTTGAAGGGGTCGGCGTCCATCTCTTCGAGATACCGCGCAAGTTCGCCCCTGTGAGGCTCGCCCCACCTTCGAATGATCTCGCCCCGGTCTATGCTGATGACGATGATGTCATGGACATAGGGCGACCCGATGCAGATGCCGGCGCTCGTGACCTGCACGATATGCTCGATGCGATAGTGATCGCGGACAGCTTTCCAGCCCATTATGCAATCCCCTCCATCCATTTCCGCACCCGCCAGGCGTCATGCGCCGCAGCTGTGGACCAATCGACAGCGACCGCCGTGCGCCGCGCCACGTCTGCCAGCGCGGCGGTAAGTGCCGCCTCCCGCGTCGGATGGATGCCGCCGCCGAATTTCTCGGACAGGCCGTGCCCGCCGCCTCGATCGGCAAGACACACGTCCGTCGCCTGAAGCCAGCCCGCCTCAATGTGCAGCAGCCGAATCGCGCACAGCGGCGAGCCGCGCCAGCCCTTGGTCGGGTTCGGGCAGATAAAGCTCTCGGCCTCGTCGTCGGGATAGGCGCCGTGCGGGTTGGCGGTGACCGCTACCGGGGGAGATGGCGGCGGGGCGAATAGGTCCAGCTGGATCATACGCCCACCATGTCGCGGAACAGGATCGGCTCGACGGAACCATCCTGATTGACCCGATCGAGCCAAGCGGCGGCGCTAGGCTCGTCCCCGTTCCATTTGTCGGGGAAAGTGCGAGCCGCGATCAACTCGCGGATGCGGGCTTCCTCCTCGGCGTTGATCAGGTCGACGCGGGCGCGGGCCTGAATGTCGAGGATCTTCGCCAACGCCTCCACGCGTGCCTCCAGCGTGAGAGGCCCCATCCGCTGGGGGTTCTTCGCCAGGCTGCCATCTTTCAGCGTCTCAGCCCCGGCCTTGCGCAGCCGCTGCGCCGGCTCGCGCATCCAACGGTAGAGCGGCTTGAGCTCCTTCAGTGCTGCGAGGTGCGCCCATTCTGTCGTGCCGACCAGATAGTCGAGTGCCGTATCCCGGACAGCCAACGGACAGCCGATGCAGCCGGTCCGGGCGTTGATTTCCTCTGCGTCATCGCCGCCATATGCGTCGGCCAGAATGCGCACCGGCCAGCCGCCAAATTCCGGCTGCGGCGCATAGACCTTGAGCCAATCCCAGACGATGCAGACGCGCCAATGCAGGATCGGCGCAAGCGTCGCTATCCGGCCGCGCACGCCTTTGCTCTCCGGCAGCGCCTGCTGATACCATCCCTGGCCGCACTCGGCGCCATCCTTGGAGCATGACATCTCAATCCGGCCATCTCGCACCGCGCTCTCGCCCTGGCGGACGCCGGTGATCATCAACGCCGTGCCGGGCAGCGCCGCGATAGCCGCGCCCAGCGCTTCCGCCATAGGCTCGACCTTGATCTGCCGCGTGCACCAACGGAGCGTGTTGTTGTTCGGCGGCGGCACGCCCCGGCCCAGAATATAGACCATGAAGCGCTTATCGAGCGGCGCCCGAACGACAACCACCTCGATCCAGTCGCGCAAGCGCAGCAGCGCCATCACCTGCTCGGCCGCGATCTGGATTGGCGGAAGCTCCTGCCGCGTGTCGGCATAGAATACGAACAACTTGGCGGGCCGGGGAAGCTCGCCGGCCTCGATTAGATGGACGAGCAACGTCAGAGTCGCGGTGCTGTCCTTCCCTCCCGACCAGGCGATCGCGACATGCTCATGCTTGTCCCAATAAGCGCGCAGCGATTGCAGGGTTAGCTCGATCGCCTCTTCCGAGACCATGCGGGCACCGGCGGCGAAGAGGTTGTCGACCGCCGTCATGCTGGGCCACCTTGGGACCGCACCGGGTCCGCAAACTGCTCGATGTTCGCATAGTGTTCCTGCCGAACGAGCGAGGAAGACTGAGGATTTACTGCGAAATTATGGGGATGCGTTGCCCTCCGAAGGCAGGGGGCTATCAGACGGATTCCGCCTGCGGTATTGGTATCATTAGCCATGCGAACCTCCATTCGCTTTGGTCAGGGCCGGGTGCGTTGCGTAGGCGCATTCCGGCCCGAATTGGTTTTGCTTTCCCCCGCTAACTGATTGAGAAATATCGAGCCGGTTTTGCGTGCAAATCGTCACAGAACCCAATGATCACGGGGAATTCATCATAACCGCTGGTTAAACTCTTCCTGCGTCCGGCTCCGGATCGGACGAGCTTGCGCTCTGCGGCCGGCGGCCCCGCAACCCGGCGAACGCTCGTTCCGCCGCAAACAGGAATCAGGCGGCAGGAAGGCACGCTTAACCCGCTTTTAAGACCTGACGCGGCATGACGGCAGGCATATGCCGCGTGAGGAACCATGAGCGAATATATCCCCAGCACCCAGCTTCGCGCCGGAAGTTCGACCACCGCCGCCGATTTCAACGCGGGGGTCGACAGCACGCTCAGCATCGAGAGCCTCGTCACCCGCTTCAGCCAGGCCCTGGGCCTTCAGGCGGCGAGCCATGCCTGCTACGCTGTCGGCGATGGGGAGCGGCGCTTCCTGTTCGGTGAGACCGGCTGGTGCGGGCCGATCGCACAGCCGGAGGTCCTGCCGCAGATCTGCTTTCCGATCACCGGCTGGGACGAACGGCAATATGAGGTTGAGATCCGCCTGCTGAGCATGCTGGAAAGCCCGGAGGAACGCGCGAACCTGCACGCCATGGCGACGCTCTACCTGTGCCGGGGCATCGCCCTGCTCGACGCGCGCGACGATCTGGCCGCGTCCGCCCTGACCGAGACCGAGCTGTTCTGCCTCGACCAGCGGCAGGCCGGGTGGTGCGACCTCGACATTGCCGAGGCACTCGACCGCTCCGTCCAGGCGGTGAAGGTGCATGTCCAGCGCGCCCGGCAGAAGCAGGCCGCCTGAACCCCCTTTATCGACCGGGTTTTTTGCGGGGAACATGGATTGCACCCTGCAACTTTCCGATGACCTCCCCTGTATAATATGTTACAGGCGCTGCCGCTGCATGCGGGGGACGAACGGATTTGATTCATCTGATTTCGAAGAACAATTCCGCACTGTACCAGGACGAGATCAGAGATTTGCACCAGGCCCGCGCGGAGGTGTTCGTCAACCAGCTCGGCTGGGATCTCAGGGTCGAGGACGGATTGGAATATGACGAATATGATGATGCGCGCGCGAGCAACATCATAGGCTTTTCGACCGAGAACCGGGTCGTCATGGGGCTGCGTTTCCGCCCCACCGACGACTGTTCCATGCTGCTCGATCATTTTTCGCATGTCCTGCCCGCCGGCATCCGCCCCATCGACGACGGGCGCACCTGGGAACTGAGCCGCGGATTCTGCATTGAGCGGGGCATGCGCCGCCACAATCTGCGACGGAAGGCCGCGTGCATGATCGCGCCGCTGGAACTGGCCTATGAGGCCGGGATCGACCGTTGCGTGGGCTTCACCGATGTCCGCATGCTCAGCTTCTGCTACGGCGTCGGCTGGAAGCTGACCCTGCTCGGTTCCGCCATGGACTATGGCCAGGGGGAGGCCGTCGCCTATGAGGTGGAGGTGTCGCAGGCCGCGCTCGACGAGATGCGCCAGATGTGGGGCCTGCCCCGGCCTTCGCACATCACCATCGACCAGCTTCTTCCGGAGGAGGAGAATGTGCACGTCGCGGCGGCCCGGCTGGCGCGCGAGCATCCGGAACTGCAGAAGATCGCCGCCCAGCCGGAGATCGGTTCCGTCACACACCCGTCCGCCACGACCGGGGCGGACGTCTATTATGGCAGATTCGGGGCGACCCGTTCGGCTTCAGGGGGACATTGATGAATTCCGACCTTATTCGACAGGCATCGGCAGAGGAAATCGAAAGCTGGATCATTGCCCGCATCGCTGAAATCGTGAATGTGGCGCCCGCCGCCGTCTCTCCCGATGCGCCGTTCGACAGTTTCGGGATCGATTCCGCCAAGGCGATCTCGCTGATGGTGGAGCTGGAGAACTGGCTGAACCTGCCCGACGAACTGCCGCTGGAACTGTTGTTCGAGGCGGAGGCGATCCGCGACGCGGCGACGGGCATCGCCGCGGCGGTCAGCGACATGGCGGCGCAGCAGGGCGGCGTCCGGCCATGATCCAGGACGAACAGATCGAATTTGGCGGATCGGCCGCCGCCATCCGCCACCATTATGATGTCGGCAACGACTTCTATTCGGCGTGGCTCGACCCCAGCATGACCTATTCCAGCGCGATGTGGGACGGCCTGCCCAAGGACGCCCCGCTGGAGGAGGCGCAGCAGCGCAAGCTCGACTATCATGCGGAATCGGTCGGCGCCGGCGAGGGCATGCGCATATTGGACGTCGGTTGCGGCTGGGGCGGCATGATGCGCAACCTGCGGCGCAGGCATGGCGCCGCCGAATGCGTCGGCCTGACGCTGAGCGAGGAACAGCTCGCCTATATCGAGCAATCGGGCGATCCCGGCATCGGCGCGGTCCTTTCCAACTGGCACGACTATCGTCCCGACAGGCCGTTCGATGCGATCATCTCCGTCGGCGCGTTCGAGCATTTCGCCCATCCGCAGCAGAGCGTGGACGAGCGCCGCGGCGTGTACCGCGAATTCTTCCAGGCCTGCCGCGACTGGATGGAAGGGAAGGGCCGTCTGTCGCTCCAGACCATCGCCTATGGCAGGATGTCGCCGGAGGACGCCAATCCCTTCATTGCGAACGAGATCTTCCCGGCGGCGGAACTGCCGACGCTGGAGGACATCGTGGTCGCCTGCAAGGGTCTGTTCCGCGTCGAGCGGCTGCGCGACGACGGGCTGGACTATGCGCGCACCTGCGAGATGTGGAGTAACCGGCTGCGCGGCGCGGTCCGCAGCGGGGTGGTGGATCCGGCCATCCATCCGGTCGAGAAATATTCCCGTTATCTGCGCATGTCGGCCGCCGGTTTCCGCATGCGGAAGATCGGCCTGCTCCGGATAGCCTTCGCGACGGAATGACCAGAATATCCCGGCCAGCGGGCGGAATCGCCTGGCGACCGGGACCATGCGGCATCAAAGGACTGGGCGTTTTCGCTCCATGTGAAAAGGCTCCAAAGCATCGGGTTCGCAAAAAAGATGCAGATAGACTTCAGCCGGTCGATCGTCGACATCGTACTGGACCATGGGAACAGCGTCCCGGACCGGCCGGCGCTGATATTCGACCAGGGCGACGGTCCGCAGAGCAGCCTGACCTATGCGCAGGTGGCGGCGCAGGTCGGGCAGCTTGCCGGCGCCATGGCGGCACGGGGGTTGGCGGCGGGGGGGTTGGCGGCGGGGGGGCTGGCCGGTCCCCGGATCGCCCTCCTCTTCTCGGCGGGGACCGACTTCGCGCTCGCGCTGCTTGCCTGCCTCGCGGTCGGCGGCGTCGCCATTCCGCTCGCCCCGGTCGGCCGGCGCAAAGCGCGGCTTCGGAATATCCTGAACATGCTGGACGACATCCGGCCCGACTGCATCCTGCTGGACGACGGCATGGCCGGCCTGTTCGGGGAGGAACTGTCCGCCGCCCTGTCCGCCGGCCCGGTGCGCTATCTGGAATTTGCCGCGCTCGCGGCGGAATCGCACGCCTTCTCGCCGCTGGCGCTCGCGCCGGACCGGCTCGCCGTGCTCCAGTTCACCTCCGGCACAACGTCGAACCCGAAGGGGGTGATGATCAGCCATGGCAACATCATCGCCAATGAGACGATGATCCGCGCCGCCTTCGGCCACGACCGGGATTCCCATTTCGTCGGCTGGGTGCCGCATTATCACGATCAGGGGCTGTTCGGGAACATCCTGCAACCGCTGTTCCTGGGCTCGACCTGCGTGATCACCTCGCCCGCCGCGTTCATCAACAGGCCAATGTCCTGGCTGCAACTCATTTCCCGTTATCGCGCGCATACCAGCGGCGGGCCCAATTTCGGCTACGACCTCTGCGTCGACCATGCCACGCGGCGGGGCATGCCGGACGGTCTCGACCTGTCGGGCTGGCGCGTCGCGTTCAACGGGGCGGAGCGGGTGCGGCCCGCCACGCTCGACCGCTTTGCCGAATGCTTTGCCGATGCCGGTTTCGACAGGCGCGCCTTCCTGCCCTGCTATGGACTGGCTGAATCCACCCTCGTGACCATCGCGGTTCCGCCCCGGAGCGACCCCATCGTCAAGAGCTACGACAGCCGCGCTCTCGCGGCAGGTCGGGCGGTGGAGAGCGCCGGCGGGGACGCCGTGCTGGACCTCGCCTGCTGCGGCCCCGCCATGGCCGGGGCGGAGGCGCGGATCGTCGATCCCGAAACCGGCGAGGCGCTGCCCGATGGCGCGGTGGGCGAAATCTGGCTGCGCGGCCCGCACATCACCGCCGGCTATATCGACAATCCCGCCGCGACGGAGGCGAGCTTCGGCCGGCTGGACGAAGGCGGGCCGTTCCTGCGCACCGGCGATCTCGGCTTTTCCACGGCCGATGGATTTTTCATCGTCAGCCGCCTCAAGGACCTGATCATCGTCCGGGGCCGCAACCATGCGCCTAGCGATGTCGAGCAGATCTGGTCGGAACTTTCCGGCACGGTGGGACAGGCAAGCGCCGCCGCCGTGGAGATCGAGATGGGCGATGCGCAGCATATCGTCCTGATCGCGGAGATGAAGCGCGACGACGCCCGGTCCCTGTCGGACGAGAAACTCCAGGACCTTGCCGCCCGGCTGCGCGCCACGGCCATGGAGCGGCTGGAACTGGCCATCACCGATCTGGTGATGGTGCCCGCCAGCGCGATCCCCCGCACGACCAGCGGCAAGGTGCAGCGCAAGCAGGCCGGCAGGATGCTGATGGACGGGGAATTGACGGTGCTGGGCATGGCGGGACCGCTGGCGCAGGCGTTCGCGCCGTCCGGGCAAAGGGCATCCGCCTGAGTTCGTCCTGACAGGGTGGAACGCGGTTCGACCCGACAGGCGAAACCCTGAGGGCCGGGATCGGCCGGCGTCCGCCCGACCGTCTCCCACATCGGCATCCGCGCGAAGGCGCGACCTGCGCCCGATTGAACGCGGCGCTCTGGCTGACGGTCGGCACAGCCGAAGGTCGTCGCGGCGATGGCTGCGCCGTTCGCCCGCGCCAGGTCCGACTCGTTCCTTGATGCCCTGGCCCCGGAAGCGTAAATTGCATGCCGGTCGGGGGCGTGGCCGCCGAAGCGGAGAGGATGGACCGATGATTCGCCTGTCATTGCCGATGCGCTCTGCCATCCCCCTGCTGCTGGCGGCGAGCGCCGGTCCCGCCCTTGCCCAATCGACGATCCTTCCCGAAGGCATGGCCATCCAACTGGAAACCCGGCAGGAGATTTCCTCCAAATCCGCCCGCGTCGGCGACAGGATCGAACTGGCCGTGGCCAAGCCGGTGACGATCGGCGGCGTGACGCTCATCCCCGCCGGCAGCCCGGCGGTGGGGGAAGTGAGCCGCGTCAGGGACAATGGCCTGCTCGGCCGATCGGGCAAGCTCGACATCAAGGTCAGCACGGTCAGGGCGGGCGGGATGGACGTGCCGGTGCGCGGCCAGCGCAATTCCCAGGGCAAGTCCGGCACCCTGGGCGCGGTGGGCGCGGGCATCGTCTTCCTGCCGCTGGCGGTGATCGTCCGCGGAAAGGACGTCAAGCTGCCCGCCGGCACGCTGTTCGAGGTCTATGTCGACAAGGAGGTTTCCCTGGGATCGGGCGTGGCTCCGGGCGGCCCGGCCGCCGCCACTCCGGCCGAAAGCCGCGACATGCCCGGCAGCATAAGGACCGTCGATCCCAATCAGGCGCTGGGTTCCTGAAGCCCGTCTCGGCAGCGGTCAGCCCTCGCCCTCCGGCCCCAGCCGCAGCGCGCTCGCCTGCTCGAAAATGGCGGCGATCACCGGATCATTGTCCGAAATACGCTTGGCCACATGGAACTCAATGGGCGACAGGGCCGGCATGCCCTCCAGTTTCACGAGGGCTCCGCTCATCAGGTCGGCGCGGGCCATGGGTTCCGGGAAGATGCCGATCCCGCCACCCGCCTTGGCGATGTCGATCATCATCCGCGCATTGTTGCACAGGTTGAGCGATTTACGGGCGATCTGCGAAGCGGCGATCGCGTCGCGCATCCGCCCATAGATCGGGGAATGGCTGGCCAGCGACCAGATCGGAATGGTGCGGTCCCCCGCATCGCCGTGGAATGACGCGGCAATGGCGGGACTGGCGAGCCAGACCAGGCTCACCCCGCCGATGGGATGCGACTGGAGCGCCGGATGCGCGATGGGCCCGGCCGCGAAGGAAATATCGGCGCGCCCGACCAGCAATTGCTGGATCAGGTTGGCGGTCAGGTCGATTTCCAGTTCCAGGCTGACATGCGGCATCGCCCCCTTCAATTGCGACACGAAGTCCGGAAGGCAGCTTGCCGCGGCGATTTCGCCTGCGCCGATGCGGACCACGCCGCTCGCTTCCGCCAATCCGCCGCAGCGCAGCAGCATGCTCTGCAGATCGCTCCAGAGAGGCCCGCAATCGCGCACCAGTTGCCGCCCGGCGGGGGTGAAGGACATGGTCCGGCCTTCGCGGCGGAACAGGCGGGCGCCCAGATGGCTCTCCAGTTCCCTTACCCGCGCCGAAATTGCCGGCTGGGTGGTGTTCAACCGCTCCGCCGCCGCAGCGAATGTGCCGAGCCGGTCGATCCAGAGCAGGGTTTCCAGATGGAAGAGGCCAATGCGATTAATAGACATGGCTTTTGGCTAAAGCAAAAAACAAATCATTAGAAATGATAGTTGGCCTCCGCCAGAATGGCGATCCGAAGGAGAGGCATGCTTATGGTCAAAAAGCTTTATTCGGATGCGGCGAGTGCGTTGGAGGGTTTGCTGTTCGACGGCATGCATCTGTGCGCTGGCGGGTTCGGTCTGTGCGGGATACCCGAGCGGCTGATCGATGCGATCCGGGATTCGGGCGTCAGGGATCTGACCATCGCCTCCAACAATGCGGGGGTAGATGGCGAGGGGCTGGGCAAGCTGCTGCGCACGCGTCAGGTCAGGAAGATGATCTCCAGCTATGTGGGCGAGAACAAGGAGTTCGAGCGGCAATATCTGGCCGGGGAGCTGGAGGTGGAGTTCTGCCCGCAGGGCACGCTGGCTGAACGCTGCCGGGCGGGCGGCGCGGGCATTCCGGGCTTCTACACCAGGACGGGCGTCGGCACGGCGGTGGCCGAGGGCAAGGAAGTGAAGAGCTTCGACGGGCAGGATTATATATTGGAGCGCGGCATCTTCGCCGATGTGGCGGTCATCAAGGGCTGGAAGGCCGATGAGAGCGGCAACCTCATCTTCCGCAAGACGGCGCGCAACTTCAACCAGCCCATGGCGACGGCGGCGAAGATCTGCGTCGCGGAAGTGGAGGAGGTGGTGCCCACCGGCAGCCTCGACCCCGATGCGATCCATCTGCCCGGCATCTACGTCAAGCGCATGATCGTCGGAGCGCCTTACGACAAGAAAATCGAATTCCGCACCGTCCGCCAGAGGGAGGCCGCATAATGGCATGGACTCGTGACGAAATGGCCGCGCGGGCGGCGAAGGAATTGCAGGACGGTTTCTACGTGAACCTGGGCATCGGCATCCCGACGCTGGTGGCGAACCATATTCCCGACGGCGTGGAAGTGACGCTGCAGTCGGAGAACGGCATGCTGGGCATCGGCCCCTTCCCCTATGAGGGGGAGGAGGATGCCGACCTGATCAATGCGGGCAAGCAGACGATCAGCGAATTGCCGCAGAGCTGCTATTTTTCCAGCGCCGACAGTTTCGCGATGATCCGGGGCGGGCATATCGACCTGACCGTGCTGGGCGCGATGGAGGTTTCGGAACATGGCGACATCGCCAACTGGATGATCCCGGGCAAGATGATCAAGGGCATGGGCGGCGCGATGGATCTGGTCGCGGGCGTCAAGAAGATCATCGTCGTCATGGAACACACGTCCAAGGACGGCAGTCCCAAGTTCATCCCGGCCTGCACCCTGCCGCTGACGGGCAGGAATGTGGTCGACATGATCGTCACCGACCTCTGCGTGTTCCAGCGGCCCGACCATGACAGCCCGTTCCGCCTCATCGAATGCGCGCCGGGCGTGACGGCGGAGGAAGTCGCCGCCAAGACCAGTGCGCATTACACGGTGGACGTCGCTCAACCGGCCTGAGGAAAGAGGGCGAGGCCCCTCCCGTCAATGGGCCTCGCCGCCTCAGGCATGAAAGCGAATGCGCCCTGGGTCGCGTCGTCCGATCCACGGCAAAGTCATCCTGTTCAGGGATAGCCTGAATAGAGTGAAGCGAAGCGCCACAGGACATATCCGGGCCAGGCCGGCGCCAAGCTTTTCTCCGCAGAGGGGCCGTGACCCCGAAACAGGATGCGGATCAGGCTGCCTGCGCCCGCGCCGCGGCTATGCAGGCCTGCAAGTGATTATGCCGGAAGGGCTTGGACAGGCGCGTGATGTCGGGCGCGATCAGGTCAACCCCCTCATAGCCCGATATGATCAGCAACGCGATGTGCGGATGATCGGCCCGCAGGCGCAGCGCCAGTTCCACCCCCGTCATGCCCGGCATGATATGGTCGGTGATCAGGATGTCCGGCCGGTCGCCGGATTCGATCATGCTGAGCGCGCGTTCGGCCCGGTCGGTGTCGACCACCTCATAGCCCATGTCGATCAGCATCTCCCGCGTGCTATTCCGGACGAGATCGTTGTCGTCCACCAGCAGCACCTTGCCCGAACGCTCTTTCGGTCCCTCCTCGACTGCTGGGGAAGCCGCCTTCACGGCAGGCGCCCGCTCGACGGGCAGCCATAGCCGGACGCTGGTGCCCTGCCCCACGGCGCTGTCGATCTCCACCGTGCCGCCAAGCTGGGCGGCAAGGCCATGGACCATGGAAAGGCCAAGCCCCGTGCCATGGCCGGACGGCTTGGTCGTGAAGAAGGGCTCCATGGCCGCCGCCTTGACCGCCGGGGTCATGCCGGTGCCGGTGTCGCTGACGGTCAGGCAGACATAGGGACCGGGCGTCAGCGCGGCGGGCAGGCGGCTTTGGCGCGCCTGCGCCTTTATGCTGAGCGCGCCGCCGTCGGGCATGGCGTCGCGGCCGTTGACGGCCAGGTTGAGCAGCGCGACCTCAAGCTGATGGGCGTCCGCGCGCACCGGCGGCACCATCGGCTGGAGATCGACGGACAGCGCGATCCGCGGTCCCAGCGTGCTGGTCAGCAAGGCCTGCATCCCGCCAAGCAGGTCCGACAGGTCGACCGCCTTTGCGGTCAGGGGCTGGCGGCGGGCAAAGGTCAAGAGCCGCTGCACCAGCGTCTGCGCGCTCTCCGCCGCCTGCATCGCGATGGTCGCATGCCGCTCGATCGATTCGGGCGTCCGCTTGCCCGACAGGATCAGGTCCAGCCCGCCGACGATCGGCATCAGCAGATTGTTGAAGTCATGGGCGACATGGCCCGTCAACTGGCCGAGCATGTCCAGCTTCTGGACCTGGCGCAGGCTGTCCTGCGACCGCTCCAGTTCCGTGGTGCGTTCCCGGACGCGGCGTTCGAGCTGGTCGTTCAGCGCTTCCAGCGACGCAAACAGCCGCCCGTTCTCCAGCGCGGTGGACGCGGCGCGGGCCAGCGCCTCCAGCAGAGCGATCTCATTGTCGGTGGGCTGCGCGAATTCGGACCAGTAGGCGCCCAGAGCGGCCATGGGTTCGATGCGGCCGATCGGCACCATCACCATCGACCGCACGAATGTGGTGCGATAGGCCTCCACCGGCACGCGGGGATCGTCGAAGACGTCCGGGATCACCGCCGTCCGATGATGCTCCATCGCCCATCCGGACACGCAACTCGATGCCGGGAAGCGCTGTCCCGCCCAGAGCGGTTCCATCGAATCTTCAGCGATATAATGACACTGGTCCTCGTCGCGCAGGACGACCGCGATGCCGTCCGCCCCCACCGCGCGGCGCGCGAAGGCCCGCAGGACATTTATGATCGCTTCCATCGACCGCGCGCCGGCCAGCGCCTCCATGGCTTCGGCGGCTATGGTCCATCGTGCCGCCAGCGCCTTTTGTTCGGCACCCCGTTCGCTTGCCAATTTCCTGTCCATCGACAACCTTCTGCATCGGAACCGCGCGTCTTTCTAACATCGGACGGCGTCGATCACAAAGCGATTATGATCAATGGCTTAGAGGCGGCCTGGGTTTGCGGCCCGTCAACTCATCCTTAACCCTGTTCATCCGCCGGTCCGCCGGCGCGGGCGCCGGGCGCGCAAGCCCGCGACGCCCGCTCCGCAGGAACCGTCACAATGCCTCGACGATGGTCACATTGGCGATGCCGCCGCCTTCGCACATGGCTTGCAGCCCATAGCGCTTGCCCCGCGCCCTCAATCCATGGACAAGGGTCGCCATCAGCTTCGTCCCGCTCGCGCCGAGAGGGTGGCCCAGCGCGATCGCACCGCCATGGACGTTCAGCTTGCCCGGATCAGCGCCCAGCACCTTCAGCCAGGCCATGGGAATGGAAGCGAAAGCTTCGTTCACTTCGAACAGGTCGATCTCGTCCAGGCCCAGCCCCGCCCGGCGCAGCGCCCTTTCCGTGGCCGCAATCGGTTCCTCCAGCATGATGACGGGGTCGCCCGCCGTCACCGTCAGATTATGGATGCGCGCCAGCGGCCTCAGGTCGAACCGCTTCAGCGCCTCCTCATTCGCGACCAGCACGGCGGAGGCGCCATCGGTCATCTGGCTCGCATTGCCGGCGGTGATCGTGCCGCCTTCGGTCAGCGTCTTGAGCCCGGCCAGCGCCTCCATCGATCCATTGGCGCGCACGCCCTCATCCTGCGCGAAGCGGCCGTCCGGCGTGTCGACCGGCACGATCTCGCGCTCGAAAGCGCCCGCGGCGATGGCGGCCGCGGCCTTGCGATGGCTCTCCAGCGCGTAGGCGTCCATGTCTTCGCGGCTGAAGCCATATTTGTCGGCAATCGCCTGCCCGCCATGGTACTGGCTGAACTCGTTGACGCCGTAGCGCTCGCGGATGCTGGCGGGCCATGGCCCTTCCCCAATTCCCGCCTGCGCATGCAGATTGAAGTTGGAGCCCATCGGCACGCGCGTCATGCTTTCCACGCCGGCCGCGATCACCAGATCCTGCGTGCCGGACATCACCGCCTGCGCCGCGAAATGCAGCGCCTGCTGCGACGATCCGCACTGCCGGTCGATGGTGACGGCGGGAACGCTGTCGGGCAGCTTCGACGCCAGCACGACATTGCGGCCGAAGGCGAAGGATTGTTCGCCGCCCTGCGTGACGCAGCCCAATATGACATCCTCGACCGCGGCGGGATCGATGCCGCTGCGGTCGACCAATGCGTTCAGCACCACGGCGCCCAGATCCGCCGGATGAACGCCCGACAGCGCGCCCTTGCGCTTGCCGCCGGCAGTACGCAGCGCCTCGACAATATAGGCTTCGGCCATTTTCAGCTTCCTTCGACATGAGGAGGAGCGGCGGACCAAACCGGTTCCCCGCTCCAGAAGGCGGCAGGCGCGCGCGTGGAACCAGCGCTTCGCCTGCCGGGGCCGCTCAACGCGGCGCCATTCGGATCGCGCCGTCCAGTCGGATGACCTCGCCGTTCAGCATGGGATTGGCGATGATGCTGTCCACGAGCTGCGCATATTCGTCGGGCTTCCCAAGGCGGCTGGGATGCGGCACCTGCGCGCCCAGCGCATCCTGCACATGCTGGGGGAACGCCTCCAGCATGGGCGTCAGGAAGATACCCGGCGCGATGGTCATCACACGGATCTTGTGCTGCGCCAGGTCGCGGGCGATGGGCAGGGTCATGCCGACGACGCCGCCCTTGGAGGCGCTATAGGCGGCCTGGCCGATCTGGCCGTCGAACGCCGCAACCGACGCCGTGTTGACGATGACGCCCCGCTCACCCTCGATCTCGTCCGCCTTCGCCAGGGAAGCCGCGAAGCGGGCGATCATGCAGAATGTCCCGATCAGGTTCACTTCGACGGTCCGCCTGAACACGTCCAGCGGATGGGGCGCATGCTCCTTGCCGACGGTCTTGATCGCCGGCGCGATCCCCGCGCAGTTGACCAGGATGCGCGCGACGCCGTGCAGCGCCTCGGCCTGTTCGAACGCTGCCGCGACGGCGCCCTCGTCCGTCACGTCGACCTTCATGAACTGGCCACCAATGGCGTCGGCATGGGCCGCCCCCAATTCGGCGTTCAGGTCGAACAGCGTCACCCTGGCGCCGCCCCGCGCCAGACGCGCGGCGGTGGCTCCGCCCAATCCCGACGCGCCGCCGGTGACGATGGCAGCCATTCCCTTCAGATCCATTTCAGCCTCCGGAAACTCATGAGTGACTCATGCACTTTTGGGTGTATTGCGTCGCGCCGGGTTTCCTGTCAACGCTCCGATGGAGAAAAGAGGACATTGATGCACGCCGCTTCACCATTCCGCACCCCCGCCCAGAAAGAGGCGGAGCGCCTTGCCAAGCGCGAGGCCGTGCTGCGCGCGGCGGTGCGGATGTTCAACGAACGCGGGTTTCACGCGACGTCGCTGGACGACGTCGCCGCCAGCCTGGGCATATCCAAGCGCACCATCTACCACTATCTGGCCAACAAGGATCAGGTGCTGCTGGAATGCGTCACCATCGGCCTGCAGCAATTGCTGGAAGCGGCCGATCAGGCCCGGCGGGAGCCCGGCGACGGCCGCCATCGGCTGACGCGCTTCCTGCGCCGCTATGCCGAGGTCAACATGGACGATTTCGGGCGATGCGTGATCCGGACCGGGGACGAAGTGCTCTCGCCGGAAAGCAGGCCGCGCTATCGCGCGCTGAAGCGGGAGATCGACAATGCCTTGCGCAGGTTGATCGAAGACGCCGTTGCCGATGGTTCGATCGCACGGATCGACGTGAAGATGGCTGCTTTCGCGCTGGCGGGGGCGCTCAACTGGCCGGGGCGCTGGTACGATCCGGAAGGGGCGATGCCGGCCGGGACCGTGGCGGAAAAGCTGGTCGACATTCTGGTTTCGGGACTCGATCCGCGCGATTGACTTGGGTAGAGCGTGCGCGAAGGCGGCTTGCCCTCCTTCCAACGTCGATCCCGATCACGGCGGCAGGGCGGGATGCCGGGGGACACGGGCACGCTTCCGCTTCACGGCTGCAATTTGGAGGCTCAATGGCAGAGACAAACCGCAAAAAGGCCCCGGACGAAAGCGCCGCCGCGAAACAGCCCGGCCAGCGGCGGAAGACCAACCGGCGCGAACAGCAGCGGTCCGTCGAAACGCGCCAGGCGATATTGGAGGCGGCGCTCAACGAATTTGCCGAGCGCGGGTTCGACGGCAGCAGCGTGCGCCGCATCGGGGAACGCGCGGGCCTGGAATATACGCTGATCACCTATCATTACCGCACCAAGGAGGCGCTGTGGAAGGCGGTGGCCGAATATGCCTTCGAGCAGATCGAGACCATGTGGGACGAGGCCATTCCCCCCGATTCCCGAATGTCCGCGTCAGAGCGCGTGCGGGCCGAGTTCCGGACCTTCCTGCGCTTCACGGTCGAACATACCGCGTTCCACCATTTCATGCTGCGCGAGAATCAGGGATCGAGTCCGAGAATCGGTTGGCTGGTCGAGAAGGTTCTCAGCAAGACCCGCGACCGCATCCTGCCCCAGATCCGGGCGGCGCAGGCGGAGGGCCAGCTCCTGCAGGGCGATCCCGATCATGTCTATTACATGCTCATCGGCATGACCTCCACCCTGTCGTCGCTCAACCGCGAAATGGCGGAAACCATTGGCTTTTCCATCAGGAATGAGGAGGCCGTCGAACGCTATTGGAACCTCGTCGAACGCGCTGTCTTCAAATAAACTCCACGACTGTAGAGTTTTTATGGACTCCTGCGGCAGGGCATGTTAGCCCTGCTCTCCAGACGGCAATGACCGTGATGGAGAAGATGCCCCGTGGATGTTCCAGTCATCGTAGCGGGTGGGGGGCCGGTCGGCCTTACCACCGCATTTGAGCTTCAAAGCCGCGGCGTTCGCACGCTGCTGCTCGAACGCAATCCCTCGACCACGCGCCATCCGAAGATGGACGTGACCAATGGCCGCAGCATGGAGCTGTTCCGCCGCATGGGCATTGCGGAGAAGATACGCGACGTCGCCGTGCCGCGCGGCAATCCGATGGACGTTTCCTGGGTGACGCGGCTGAACGAGTGGGAACTGGCCCGCTTCCGCTATCCCGACGTCGAAAGCTGGCGGGAAGAAATCCGCGCCAACAATGACGGGTCGCAGCCGCTGGAACCCTATATGCGGTTGAGCCAGGTCGTCCTGGAACCGCTGCTGCGCGGGTTGCTGGAAGAATCTCCGCTGGTCGAAATGCGGTTCGGCTGGGCGGTCGAGGGCTTCGACGACGATGGCGAAGGGGTGACGGTCCATCTGCGCGAAGTCGCGACGGGGCGCACCGAACGGCAGCGCTGCGCCCTGCTCGCGGGCTGCGACGGCGGCGGCAGCATCATCCGCGAGAAGCTGGGCTATGCCTGGGACGGGCAATATAATGTCGCCCGCTTCTTCATGGTGCATTTCCGGTCGGAGGCGCGCGACCTGCTCCAGCGCTTCGGCATCGCCTGGCATTATCAGTCGCCCGCCGGCAGCACGCTGATCGCGCAGGACGATGCGGAGATCTGGACGCTCCACTGCATGCTGCCCGAAGGGGCGGACGCGGCGGCCATCGATCCCCGGCAACTCGCCTTCGATGCGTTGGGCCGGGAATTCCCGATCGAGGTGATCCAGGCGAACCCCTGGTCGCCGCATCTGGTGCTGGCGAACGGATATGGGCGCGGGCGGGTGTGGATGGCGGGCGATGCCGTGCATCAGGTGATCCCGACCGGCGGTTACGGCATGAACACCGGGATAGGCGACGCCGTCGACCTCGCCTGGAAATACGCCGCCATCCTGCAGGGCTGGGGCGGCCCCGCCCTGCTCGACAGCATAGAGGCGGAGCGCCGGCCGGTGGGCCGCGCCATTGTCGACGCGTCGCGCCTGCATATGGGCGTGCGCCTGAAGATCGCGGAAGCCTATGCCCCGATCATCCATGACGACACGCCGGAGGGGGCCGCCGCGCGCGACGCCTATGGCGCGCTGATCGCGGAACTCGGCAATGCGGAGAATGAATCGCGGGGCATCGAACTCGACCATCGCTACCGCCAGTCGCCGATCGTCTGCCATGAATGCGACGAACCGGAATGGCGGCTGCGCGATTATGTGCCCAGCACCTGGCCGGGCATGCGGGCGCCGCATCTGTTCCTGGAGGATGGCAGCGCCATCTTCGACCGGCTGGGGCCCTGGTTCACTTTGGTCCGCTTCACCGACGCCTCGGCCCAGCCGCTGCTCGACGCCGCGCGCGAGCGGGGCGTGCCGGTCGACCTGCTCGACATTCGCGACGCGCATGCCCGGCGGATCTACGAGCGCGATTTCGTGCTGATCCGCCCCGACCAGCATGTCGCCTGGCGCGGCGACGCCATGCCGGAAGACCCGATGGCGGTGATCGACCGGATCAGGGGAGCAAGGTCATGATCGGTCAAGTCGACCCCATCGTCCGGGCGGACGCCGTCGTCCATGTGAGCTTCGAGCGGCGCGACATCGACGCCATGGCGCACTTCCTGGAGGATTTCGGCTTCGTGCCGGTCGCGGGCGGCAGCGGCGGGCAGCGCCATTTCCGGGGCTATGGACCGCAACCCTATTGCGTCGAGCTGATCGCATCGGAGCGGGATGCCTTCGTCGGCTTCGGCCTTGCCGCCAGGGACCGCGCCGATCTCGATCGGCTGTCCACCGCCACCCAGTCGCCGGTCGAAGCGACGGATGCGCCGGGCGGCGGCGAGCGGGTGCGCCTCTTCGATCCGGAGGGCGTGCGCGTCGACCTGCTCTGGGGCGCGGCGCCGCTGGAGCCGCTGCCGGTGCGGGAGCCCTTGACCGAGGTCAACTCGCCCGTGGCCAGCCGCCGCATCGACAGGCCGGTCCGGACGCCGACCGCGCCCGCGCCGGTGTTCCGCATCGGCCATGTCGTGCTCCAGACGCCGGACTTCGAACGGACCGCCACCTGGTACCGGCGCCATTTCGGCTATCTCCCGACCGACGTCGCGACCGTGGGCGAGGATGCGCCGGTGCTGGGCTTCTTCCGCTTCGACCGGGGCGCGGAGCCCGCCGACCATCACAGCCTCGCGCTGCTCGCCGGGCCGGAATCGCGCCTGCTGCACATCTCGACCGAGACGATCGACGTCGATGCGGTGGGGCAGGGCCAGCAATATCTGCGCGGCAGGGGCTGGAACCATTATTGGGGCATCGGCCGCCATGTGCTCGGCAGTCAGGTCTTCGATTATTGGAAGGACTCCGCCGGGGACGAATGGGAACATTATGCGGACGGCGACCTGATGACCGCCGATTATCCGACCGGTTTCCATCCGCTGTCCCGCGGCGACCTCTGGTCCTGGGGCGACGACCTGCCCGATTCCATGCGGCCGCCCGCCCCCGCCCCGGCCGACGCCCCCCCGCTCGTCCGCAATATCGTCGACGCCCTGCTGGCGCCCCCGCGCCCCTGGCTTCGCTGACATCCCCATTGGAATGCAGGAGTAGAATGATGGCATTGATGATCGTCCGCTATGATGAAGGCGCGGGCCCGCGCTGGGCCGTGCTGACCGGCGATGCGCCCGAGGGGCCGGCCGACCGGGTCGAAGGGCGGGGCATTGCGAGCGGCGCGAGGACCCTGGGCGAACTGATCGGCGCGATCGAAGCCGCGCCGGACCTGACCGCCACGGGCGAGGCGGTGCGCTTCGCCGCGAGCGCCCTGCTGAGCCCCGTCACCCCCGATGCGACGCTGATCTGCCAGGGGCTCAACTATGATGAGCATGCGGCGGAGGCCGGTCATCATGTGCGCAAGGAGAACCTCCTTTTCGCCAAGGCGAGTTCGTCGCTCTGCGGCGCCTATGCCGACATCGTCCGTCCCAAGGGGGTCGAGCTTCTGGATTATGAGGTGGAGGTCGGCATCGTCCTGCGCCGTCCGCTGGAGGCGGGAACCACCGTGACGGCCGGCAATCTCGGCTCCTATCTTGCCGGCGTGGTCCTGTGCAACGACGTGTCGGCGCGCGACACCATGTTCGGCGCGTCCTTCATGCAATGGTTCCAGGGCAAGAGCTATCGCACCTTCTGCCCGGCCGGGCCGGTCTTCTATCTGCTCGAACCCGAAGAGGTCGCGGCGACGGTCGACAATCTGGAACTTTCGCTGACCTATGACGGAAAAGTCCGCCAGTCCGCCAACACTGGACAGCTGATCTACAAGCCCGCCGAAACGCTGACCCAGATCGCGGCGATCATGGACCTGAAGCCCGGCGACATGGTGCTGACCGGAACGCCGGGCGGCGTCATCGCGCAAGGCACGCCGGGCCTGATCGAACTGCTCAAGACCAACCTGCTGAACGACGCCGCGCGCCGCGATGGCATGCGCGTCGAAATGAAGACGCTGGGCCGGTTCCTGCAACCGGGCGACGAGCTCAATCTGACGCTGCACGACGGGGTCAGCGGCATGTCGCTGGGCGGGCAAAGAAGCCGGATAACAGGCGCGTAAATGGGAGGCTGAGAAATACTCCACATATGTAGAGTTTTATATTGACACAGCCCGCCGGCATGGCATTCTACGGTCACAGAAACCCGAAAAGAAAAGCCGAGCCGACAGGGCGAACCGGCGGCGCCGAGATTGTCCACGACATCAAGGCGCCGCATCGAAAGACCGCCAACCGCCCCTGACCCCCACGATCGATGCGGGGCGGGGCGGCAGGACAACAGGGCTTTCCGGAGAGGAAATGCGATGTTCATCGAGAGCATTTGGTATGTCGCCGCCCGCTCGCGGACAATCGGCGCGCCGCGATCATGCGCCCCACTTCCGTCCGACCGTTCCGGCCCCGCCGGTCTGGCGCCTTGCCCGGCGGCTGTGGAAGCGCGCCCGCCGCTGACCTGAACGAAGGGCATGCGGCCCGGGAAGATGCCGCGCCAAGGAATGAACAAACAACCCGGCTGCCCCACCAGATCAGGCAGTCAGGGCTTGAACGAGGGAGAGGAAAAATGAGGAAGCCCATATGCGTCCTGCTCGCGACCAGCGCGCTCGTCGCTCCGCTGTGCAGCCATGCGCAATCCCCGGCCGAACAGGCCGAAGCCGCGCCGCAACGCGACCTTGCCGTGGGCGAGATCATCGTCACCGCGCAGAAGCGTGAGGAACGGCTGAACGACGTGCCGGTCTCCATCACGGCGGCCTCCGCCAGCCAGCTTGAAAATGCGGGCGTGACCCAGCCGTCGGACCTGGTGAAGATCGTTCCCGGCTTCACCTATCAGCCGAGCGCCTATGGCACGCCGGTCTTCACGATGCGCGGCATCGGCTTCTACGACGTCGCCGTCGCCGTGGCCCCGGCGGTCAGCGTCTATGTCGACCAGGTGCCCCTGCCCTATCTCGCCATGACGCAGGGGGCGTCTCTCGACGTCGAGCGCGTCGAGGCGCTGAAAGGGCCGCAGGGCACATTGTTCGGTCAGAATTCGACCGGCGGCGCGATCAACTATATCGCGGCCAAGCCGACCGACCACCTCGCCGCCGGCATCGACCTCAGCTATGGCCGGTTCGACCAGGTGGATGCGCAGGGCTTCGTCAGCGGCCCCATCGCGGCCAATCTGAAGGCGCGGCTCGCGGTGCGCCACGAATATCGCGACGGCTGGCAGATCAGCCAGACCCGCCCGTCCGACCGCCTCGGCCGCCGGGACTATTCCACCGCCCGCCTGCTGCTCGATTGGGAGCCCACCGACACGCTGCGCTTCGAATTCAACGCCAATGGCTGGATCGACCGGAGCGAGACGCAGGCGGCGCAGTTCGTGAAATATGCCCCGACCGTGGCTCCGTCGGCGGGCGGCTATACCGACATCACGGCAGAACTGGAAGCCGCCGTCCCGGCCCCCAACCGCAGCCGCATCGCGGACTGGGACCCCGGCGCCGACCTTCGCCGCGACGACAGCTTCTACCAATTCTCGCTGCGCGGCGACCTGGACGTCAGCGATGCCGTGACCCTGACCTCGATCAGCGCCTATTCGCGGTTCAAGCAGCGCTCGCCCAGCGACACCGACGGCGTGCCGCAGAATAATTTCCTGCTGACGATCAACGCCGACATAGAGACGGTGTCGCAGGAATTGCGGCTCGCGGGCACGGCGGGCCCGATCCGCTGGATGCTGGGCGGCAATTACAGCCACGACACCACCGGGGACGACCAGCGCGGCGACTATATCGCCAGCAACAGCGGGGTGGGGCCGTTCCGCTACACCTCCTTCATCAACAGCAACCATCAGAAGATCACGACCAAGGCGGTGTTCGGCAGCCTCGACTATGAGCTGACGGACAGGGTGACGGCACAGGTTTCGGCGCGCTACAGCGACCAGCGCAACCGGTTCAGCGGCTGCCTGCTGGACGTGGGGGATGGTTTGATCTCCAACGCGTTCAGCTTCCTGTCGAACCTGTCGCGCAATTTCGATCCGCCGACGGTGGCGCTCGCGCCGGGCGCCTGCGCGACCCTGGGCGAAGTCGGCTATGGCACGCCCTTCATCCCGGTGCCCAGCGTCGAAAAGTCGCTGAAGGAGGATAATATTTCCTGGCGCGCCAGCCTCAACTGGAAGCCGAATCCCGACAGCCTGCTCTACGCCAACGTCACGCGCGGCTATAAGGCGGGCAGCTTCCCGACGGTGCCCGGCCTTTTCCCCAGCCAGTTCGACCCGGTGACGCAGGAATCGGTGCTCGCCTATGAGGCCGGCTTCAAGCTTTCGCTGCTCGACCGGCGGCTGCAACTGACGGGCGCGGGCTTCTACTACAAATATGACGACAAGCAGATCATCGGCTACATCACCACCGCCTTCGGCAATCTGCCCGGGCTGGTGCAGGTTCCGAGGTCGAGCGTCCGCGGCGCGGAGCTGAGCGTCAACTGGCGGCCGGTCGACGGGCTGACCTTCAATGGCGGCGCCACCTATGTCGACTCGCGCGTCGACAGGAGCTTCCTCGCCAACGATCCCTATGCCGCCGTCGTCGACATCAAGGGCGAACCCTTTCCCAGCACGCCCAAATGGCAGCTCAACGGCGATCTCGACTATCGTTTCGCGCTGACCGGCAATCTCGACCTCTCGCTGGGCGGCAATGTCCGCTACCGCTCGCGCAGCGTGGCGGCGTTCGGGGGAGCGCCCGAATTCGCCCTGCCCGGCTATGCCGTGCTCGACCTGCGGGTCGGCATCGAAAGCCCGGACAGCGGATGGAAGTTCCAGCTCTGGGGCCGCAACGTCACCAATAAATTCTACGTCACCACCGTCACCCATGTGGTCGATACGGTGGCGCGCACCACCGGCATGCCCGCCACTTATGGCGCGACGCTCAGCTACAGCTATTGATGCGATGAACCATGCCGTCATCCTTGCGCGCCGTCCGCAGGCCATTCCCCAGAGCGAGCATTTCGCGCTGGAGGAACGCCCCATGCCCGTTCCCGCCGATGGACAGATATGGGTGCGCAACCATTATCTGTCCGTCGAGCCCGCCATGCGGGGCTGGCTGAGCGATGCGAGCAACTATTCCGACCCGATCCATGTCGGGGACGTCATGCGCGCCTTCGCCGTCGGAGAGGTGGTGGAATCGCGGCATGGCGATTTCGCGCCGGGCGACAGGGTTATGGGCCTGTTCGGCTGGCAGGAGCATGCGGCGGTCGACCCGTCCGCCATATTGCTGCGCGTCCCGGACACCGATCTGCCGCTGTCGCTCTATCTGGGCATATTGGGGCTGAACGGCGTCACCGCCTATTTCGGGCTGCTCGATATCTGCGCCCCCCGTCCCGGCGAGACGGTGCTCGTCTCGACGGCGGCGGGTTCGGTGGGGTCGTGCGTGGGCCAGATCGCCGCCATATCGGGCTGCCGCACCGTCGGCCTGGCGGGCGGGCCGGAAAAGCGGCGCCAGTGCTTGGACGAGTTCGGCTATGACGCCGCGATCGACTATCGCGGCGAGCCCGATCTGGATGCCGCCATCGCCCGCGCCTGTCCCGACGGGGTCGACATTTATTTCGACAATATAGCCGGGCCGATCAGCGACGCGGTGCTGCGCCATTTGCGCCTGCATGCGCGGATCGCCGTTTGCGGCACCGCCTCCATCGCAAGCTGGGATCCCTGGCCGCAGGGCGCCCGGCCCGAGCGTCACCTGCTGGTGAAGCGCGCGACGATGCGCGGATTCCTGACGTTCGACTATGCCGATCGCTTCGATGAGGCCGTCGCCCAATTGTCGGCCTGGCTGCGCGAGGGACGGCTGCATTACCGCGAGGACATATTGGAAGGGCTTGGCGAGGCCCCCGGCGCGATAGCGCGCCTCTATTCCGGGCAGAATCAGGGGAAGCTGCTGATCCGGCTTCCCGCAGCGAAGGATTGAACCGCGTGTCGAAGGTCATCATCAGTTGCGCCCTGACCGGCGCCGTCCACACCCCCACCATGTCCCCCCATCTGCCGGTGACGCCCGACGAGATCGCGCAACAGGCGATCGAGGCGGCCGAGGCGGGCGCATCCGTCCTCCATCTTCATGCGCGGGACCCGGAGACGGGCAGGCCGACGCCCGATCCCGATGTGTTCATGCAGTTCCTGCCGCGCATCAAGCAGGCGACCGACGCGGTGGTGAACATCACGACGGGCGGCGGCCAGGGCATGTCGCTCGACGAGCGGCTCGCCGCGCCGCTGCGCGCATCGCCGGAGCTTTGCTCGCTCAACATGGGGTCGATGAATTTCGGCATGTATCCCATGCTGGAGCGTTACAAGAGCTTCCAACATGACTGGGAAGCGGCGCATCTGGAGGCGTCGCGCGACTGGATCTTCAAGAACACCTTCAGGGATATAGAGCTGATCCTGGAGCGGCTGGGCAAGGGTCATGGCACCAAGTTCGAGTTCGAATGCTACGACACCGCCCATCTCTATACGCTCGCCCATTTCCTGGACCGCAAGCTGGTGACGCCGCCGCTGTTCGTGCAATCCATCTTCGGCCTGCTCGGCGGCACCGGCGCGGACACGGAAAACCTGCTCCACGCCAGGCGCATCGCGGACAAGCTGTTCGGGGACGATTATCGCTGGTCGGTCATGGCGGCGGGCAAGCACCAGATCCCCTTCGTCACCATGGGCGCGATCAACGGCGCGAACGTCCGCGTCGGGCTGGAGGATTCGCTCTATGCGGGCAAGGGACGGCTCGCCCGGTCCAATGCCGAACAGGTGCGGCTGATCCGGTCGATCCTGGAGCCTTTGTCGCTGGAGGTGGCGACACCGGCGGAGACGCGTGAGATATTGGCGCTGAAGGGCGGCGACAATGTCACCTTCTAGAGCAATCGACAGGGAGGGAGAGCCCATGGCCGAGCAGCAGGACCATTCGCCCCGCATCATGGCGGTGATCGACTATTTCCGGCGGGGCGACGCGGGTCGGCCCGACATGCTCGACGGGTTCACCGACGATTTCGAATTTTTCTTTCCCAAATTCGGCATCGGCCGGGGTCGCGATGACTTCATGGCCTTCGCCGCCGGCCTTGTGGGTTCGTTCAAGGCGTTCGGGCACGATATTGACGGGCTGCGCTTCATCGAGAGCGGCGACAGCGTGGTGGTCGAAGGCACCACGCGCGGCGAAGACAGGGAAGGCGCGACATGGGAAGGCGGCACGACGCCGGGCGGGCGCTTTTGCAGCGTCTTCGAATTTCGCGGCGCGCTGATCGCCCGCATGCACATCTATCTCGACCCCGATTACACCAGCCGGGACGAGGCGCGGTTCCTGTGGGGCAAGGACCGGCGCTGGTGATCGCCATGAAGGAGGAGAGGTTCGCATGAGCAGGCTGCAAGGCAAGGTCGCCCTGATCACGGGCGCGGCAAGCGGCCAGGGCGCGGCGGAAGCGCGGCTGTTCGCGGCGGAGGGCGCGAAGGTGGTCGTCACCGACCTCAACGAAGCCGGAGCGGCGGTCGCCGCCGAACTGGGAGCCAACGGTCATTTCGTTCGCCATGACGTGGCGGAACAGGCCGATTGGGCGCGGGTCGTGCGCGAGGCGGAGGAGCGCTTCGGGAAGATCGACATTCTGGTCAACAATGCGGGCGTCTACAAGCCCGCGCCCTTGCTGGAGACGGACGCCGCGCTGTGGGACCTGCACTATCGCGTCAATCAGCTCAGCGTCTTCCTGGGGATGCGCGCCGCCGCGGAGGCGATGGCGAAGACCGGCGGCGGCGCCATCGTCAACATCTCGTCGGGCGCGGGCCTGGGCAATGTTCCCGGCATCTTCGCCTATGCCACCAGCAAATGGGCCGTGCGCGGCATGAGCAAGCTGGCGGCGTCGGAACTCGCGCCGCTCGGCATCCGCGTCAATTCGATCCATCCCGGCATCATCGACACGCCGATGCTGGGCGAGAACACGCCCGAACGGCTGAAATTCTACGAGGACATGATCCCCATGAAGCGCATCGGAACCACCGACGAGGTGGCCCGGCTGGTGCTGTTCCTCGCCTCCGACGAGGCGAGCTACGTCACCGGCGCGGAAATCACCGTCGACGGCGGGATCGGCTGAAGGATCGAAAGGACATCATATGGGGCGGTTGCAGGGCAAGGTTGCCATCATCACCGGCGGGGGGCGCGGCATCGGCCGCGCCACCGCGGAACTCTTCGCCCGCGAGGGCGCGCAGGTTCATGTCACCGACGTCAACCCGCCCGACGCGCCCTATGACGATCCGGCGATCCGCTTTTCCATCATGGACGTCGCGAACGAAGGGCAATGGGCGGAGCTGGTGGAGGGCATCGTGGCGCGTCATGGCGCCGTCGACATCCTCGTCAACAATGCGGGCATCGGCGGGTCGCAACTGCCGCTTGCCGATGAGAATCTGGCCGACTGGGACCGGGTGATCGCGGTCAACCAGACCGGCGTCTTCCTGGGCATGCGCGCCGTGCTGCCGGGCATGCGCGCCAAAAGGGCGGGGTCGATCGTCAATTTCTCGTCGATCTGGGGGATCGCGGCGGTCCCCGGCGCGGCCGCCTATCATGCGTCCAAGGCGGCCGTCCGGCACCTGACCAAACATGCCGCCGTCACCTATGCGCCGGACAATGTGCGGGTGAACTCGATCCATCCCGGCATCATCGCCACCCCCATGGTGCTGGAGGATCAGGCGGAGGAAACCAGCGCCGGGGTGGTGGCGGCGACGCCGCTCGGCCGCATGGGCCAGCCGATCGAACTGGCCAATGGCGTGCTGTTCCTCGCCAGCGACGAATCCAGCTTCATGACCGGCGCCGAACTGGTGATCGATGGCGGCTATCTTGCGCAGTGACGCGGCTATCGCATCCATGACGCGGGATAGTCTGGACGAACTGCTCGCGCGAACGGACGCCTTCATCCGCGACGTGGTGATCCCCTTCGAAACCGACCCCCGGATCGGCGGTCACGGCCCATCGGACGCGCTGGTCGAGGATTTGCGGGCGCAGGCGCGCCAGGCCGGCCTCATCGCCCCCCATCTGCCGCCGGAACTGGGCGGACAGGGGCTGGACCATGCCGCGACGGCGCGGCTGTTCCGGTCGGCCGGCTATTCGCCGCTCGGACCGCTGGCGATGAACCTGGCGGCCCCGGACGAGGGCAATATGCACCTCCTCGCCCGCGTGGCCACCCCGGCGCAGATCGACCGCTTCCTCCGGCCGCTTGCCGCCGGGACGACGCGGTCGGCCTTCCTGATGACCGAACCGGCGGACGAGGATGGGGCCGGTTCCGACCCCTCGATGCTCAGGACCGTGGCGCGCCCCGATGGCGACCATTGGATCATCGACGGGCGCAAGAGCTTCGCGACAGGCGCGGAGGGCGCTGCCTTCTCGATCGTCATGGCGCGCACGGGGGAGTCGGCCACCATGTTCCTTGTCGACATGGACAGCCCCGGCATCACCGTCGAGCGGCTGCTCGACACCATCGATGGGACCATGCCCGGCGGCCATGCCGTCGTGCGGCTCGACGGCGTGCGGGTGCCCGCGACCCGGATACTCGGGGAGGTCGATCAGGGCTTCCGCTACGCGCAGGTGCGTCTGGCGCCCGCGCGCCTCACCCATTGCATGCGCTGGTGGGGCAGCGCGAGGCGCGCGCACGACATCGCCCGCGGCTATGCCGTCAAGCGACAGGCCTTCGGCAAGCCGCTGATCGACCATGAGGGCGTGGGCTTCATGCTGGCGGACAATCTGATCGACCTGAAACAGTCGGAACTGATGATCGACTGGTGCGCGGGCGTGCTGGACTCCGGCGCGCCCGGCATCATCGAAAGCTCGATGACGAAGGTGGCGGTATCCGAAGCGCTGTGGCGGATCGCGGACCGCTGCGTGCAGGTCATGGGCGGGACCGGGGTGAGCGGCGACACGGTGGTAGAGCAGATATTCCGCGAAATCCGGGCCTTCCGCATCTATGACGGACCTACGGAGGTGCACAAATGGTCGCTCGCCAAGGCCATCGGGCGCGCCCATCCGGGGGACGTGCCATGAGCACCGGTGAAGCGGAAAACGCCGGCACCGTCGCCGTTCGGGAGGCGCACCGGTTCGATGAAGCCGGTCTGGCGCGATGGATGGCGGATCATGTCGATGGCTATTCGGGACCGCTCCGCGTCGAACAGTTCAGGGGCGGGCAGAGCAATCCCACCTACAAGCTCGTCACGCCAGGTCGCCACTATGTGCTGCGCCGCAAGCCGCCGGGCCGGCTGGTAAAGGGCGCGCATGCCGTCGAGCGGGAGGCGCGCGTGCTGTCCGCGCTGGGATCGGCGGGATTTCCGGTCGCCCATGTCCATGCCCTCTGCGTCGACGAAGGGGTCATCGGCACCCCCTTCTATGTCATGGACATGGTCGAGGGGCGGATATTCTGGGACGCCAGCTTCCCGCAGGTCGCCAGCCATGACCGCCCTGCCTATTTCGACGCGATGAACGAGACGCTGGCCCGGCTGCACAGCCTGGATTATGCAGCGATCGGACTGGCCGACTATGGCCGCCCCGGCAATTATTTCCAGCGTCAGATCGACCGCTGGTCCAGGCAATATCTGGAGGATGCCGATGCCGGGCGGGACCGGAACATGGACCGGCTGGTCGAATGGCTGCCGGCGCATATTCCGCCGGACGACCAGACGTCGATCGTCCATGGCGACTTCCGTTGCGACAATATGATCTTCCACCCCACCGAACCCCGCGTCCTGGCGGTGCTCGACTGGGAATTGTCGACGCTCGGCCATCCGCTCGCGGACTTCGCCTATCATGCGATGATGTACCGGATGCCGCCCCACATCGTCGCGGGACTGGGCGGCATGGATATCGCCGCGCTCAACATTCCCACCGAGGCGGAGTATGTGGCCTCCTATTGCCGCCGGACCGGTCGGGAGGCGATTCCCGACTATGATTTCCACGTCGCCTTCAACTTCTTCCGGCTGGCGGCGATCTTCCACGGCATCAAGGGCAGGGCGCTGCGCGGCACCGCCGCCTCGGCCCAGGCGCGCGAACGGGCGAACGCGTTCCCGGAACTGGCCGAACTCGCCTGGATGCAGGCGGAAAGGGCGGCGGCAGGGTGACGCGCCGGGCGATCGTTCCGGATATGGCAACGATGCTTTGAGGAAATGGGCCTGGCATCCCGATTCCCGCCGCCATAAATCATCGTCTCGATCGCTGCGGAGCAGGAACAGGAAGCATCATGGCAACCCTTCATGGAATGATGGCCGGCACGGCGGCCCCCCGCCCGGTCGTTCATCGCACGCGCGGCAGCGGACATGGTTCGATCGTCCGGCTGATGAGCCCGTCCGATCTGGGCCGCTATCTGAAGCCCTTCGTGTTCCTCGACCTGTTTGCAGGCGACATGCGGCAGCTTTCCGCCGCCATGCCGCTGCATCCCCATTCGGGCATCGCGACCGTCACCGTCTTCACCGAAGGGGATGTGACCTATGACGATCCGCAGGCGGGCACCGGCACGCTGGCCTTCGGCGGCGTGGAATGGATGCGCGCGGGCGGCGGCGTCTGGCACGGGAAGGAACTGTCCGCCGGACGCTCGGCGCTGATGCAGGGCTTCCAGCTCTGGATCGCCCTGCCCCCCGAACTGGAGAACGGACCGGTCGACAGCCAATATATAGAGGCGGACCATATGCCCATGGCCGGCCCCGCTTATGTGATCCTTGGCCGGCACGCGGGCGCGCAGAGCCCGGTCCGCGCGCCTGACGGGATCACCTATCTGCTGGTCCGCCTGCAAGCCGGGGAGAGCTGGACCTACGCACCGCCCTCCGGCCATTCGGTCGCCTGGGTGGCGGTGGCGAAGGGCGGTCTTTCCGGCTCCGCCCCGATAGCGCAGGGCGAGATGGCGCTGTTCGAGCCGGGAGAGGAGGCGATCACGCTCCAGGCGGGCGATGCGGGCGCGACCTTCGTCCTGGGGTCCGCACGGCCGCATCCCCATCCGCTTCACCTCGGTTCCTATTCGGTGCACACGACAGCCGCCGCCCTTGCGGAGGGCGAAGGGCGGATCACGGAGATCGCCCAGCGGCTGAGGCAGGAGGGCCCTGCAAGGACGGCATCGGGAAGCGTGCCGGTCTTCCGCTAGAGTATCCGTGATGATCAAGCTGGAGATTGCGTCCAGCATCGATCGGCTTTGAGCAGGGCGTTCGCGGTGACGACGAGCTTTCGCATGACGGCGGTGATGGCGATCTTGGCGGGCTTCCCGGCAGTAACGAGCTGCTGATATTTTGCCTTGAGATCGGGATTGTACCGGGCGGCGACGAGGGCCGGCATATAGAGAGCCTGCCGCACGTTGGCGCGTCCGCCACGGATGAAGCTCTTGCCTTTCCATTGTCCGGACTGTCGAGCGACGGGGGCGAGACCGGCGAGGGATGCGGCCTGCTTGTTCTCGAGGCTGCCGAGTTCGGGCATGGTGGCGATGAGCTGGTTGGCGGTCAGCGTTCCGACGCCGGCGATGCTGGTGAGGATCTCATGCCGGCGGGCGAGCGCAGCATCGGCGGCGATCAGGTTGGCGATCTCGGTATCGAGCGCCTCGATATGCCGATCGATCTGCTCGAGCCGCTGCCGGCACTGGCGCTTGAGGAAGGCGATGGTGAGGTTCTTCTCGCGATTCTTGAGCGCGGTGCGATCGCGCACGAGGCCGTCTCGGGCATTGATGAGCTCCGCCATCTGCGCCTGCTGTGCGCTTCGAGCGGGTCTGACCGGCGGCTGCAAGGTGGCCGCCATACGGGCCAGCAACATGGCATCGATGCGATCGGTCTTGGCCAGAGTGCCAGTCGCTTGGGCGAAGCGCCGGGCGCGCTCTGGGTTGAGCTTAACGCAGGGCCAGTCGGCCAGAGCCGCCTCCAGCGCTCGATGGTAGGTTGCGGTTGCCTCATAGGCGATCCGCTCGACCGGCCATTGTCGCAGCCAGGCGATCAGCGCCTTGTGGCCCTTGGCGGTGTTGGCGAACTGGCGTTCGGCGCCGGCAGGGTGGACATGGCAGTCGAGGCTCGCTTTGGAGATGTCGATGCCGATCGTCTGTGGTAGATTGTCGCTCATCTTTTCCGCTATCCCATGCTTGTCATCCGGGTCCAAAACCCCGGTATCCGTTCGGGCCTGATGGAAAAGAAAGGGGCGATCCTACTCTAGCCCGGTCCCACAACGACCGGCGTTTTCACGATCCGTCCCCTTCCGCCCGGGCCGGGGTGGCCACCCCGGCCCGGGCAATCCAGCATGGCCCAAACGGACCGCAATGTCATAAGACAAGCGATTTCCAGACGATCGGAACCCGCCAAGGCTGCGGGTTTCGATGAGACCCAGGGGCCGAAAGCATCACCGGGCCCGGTTCCGGATCAATTCCTCCACAATGGCCGGCTCGGCCAGCGTCGATATGTCCCCCAGCGCCTGGGGCGACACCTCGCCCTCCGCGATCTTGCGCAGGATGCGGCGCATGATCTTGCCCGAACGGGTCTTGGGCAGGCCGGGGGCAAACTGGATCACGTCGGGCGTCGCGATCGGCCCGATCTCGCTGCGCACCCATTTCACCAGCGCCTGACGCAGTTCGTCGGTCGCTTCCTCGCCGCTGTTCAGCGTCACATAGGCGTAGATGCCCTGTCCCTTTATGTCGTGCGGGAAGCCCACCACCGCCGCCTCCGCCACCGCCTCGTGCAGCACCAGCGCGCTTTCCACCTCCGCCGTGCCCATGCGATGGCCCGACACGTTGATCACGTCGTCGACGCGCCCCGTGATCCAATAGTCCCCGTCCGCGTCGCGCCGGCAGCCGTCGCCGGTGAAGTACAGGCCCGGATAGGTGGTGAAATAGGTCTGGAAGAAGCGCTCATGATCGCCCCACACGGTCCGCGCCTGCCCCGGCCAGCTCCGCGCGATGCAGAGATTGCCTTCCCCCTCGCCCTCCACGGCGACGCCATTGCCGTCGACCAGCAAGGGCTCGACCCCGAAAAAGGGCTTGGTCGCCGCGCCCGGCTTCAGGTCCGTCGCGCCCGGCAGCGGCGTGATCATGTGGCCGCCCGTCTCCGTCTGCCACCAGGTATCGACAATGGGGCAGCGCCCCTCGCCCACCACCTCATGATACCAGCGCCAGGCTTCGGGATTGATCGGCTCCCCCACCGTGCCCATCAGCCGCAGCGAGGCGCGGCTGGTGCGGGTCACATGTTCGTCCCCCTCCTTCATCAGCGAACGCAGCGCCGTCGGCGCGGTGTAGAGCGTCGTCACCCGATGCCGGTCGACCACTTCCCAGATGCGGCTGGGCGTCGGCCAGTTCGGCACCCCCTCGAACATCAGCGTGGTGCCGCCATTGGCGAGCGGTCCATAGACGATATAGCTGTGGCCTGTGACCCAACCGACATCGGCGGAGGACCAGAAGACTTCGCCCGGCCGATGGTCGAAGGCAAGGTCGAAGGTCATCGCCGCCCAGAGCAGATAGCCGCCGGTCGAATGCAGCACGCCCTTGGGCTTGCCCGTCGATCCGGAGGTGTAGAGCAGGAACAGCGGGTCTTCCGCCGCCATCGCCTCTGCCGGACAGTCGGCGGAGACCTCAGCGGCCAGTTCGTCATAATAGGCGTCCCGCGCGGGGTCCATCGCGACGTCCCCGCCCGTCGCCCGGACGACAATCACGCGTTCCAGCCCCGGCGCCAGAGCCGCCGCCGCGTCGACATTGCGCTTCAGCGGCACGATCCTGCCGCCCCGCCGCCCCTCATCGGCGGTGATGACGATCCGGCTGTCGCAATCGCTGATCCGTCCCGCCAGCGCCTCGGGCGAGAAACCGCCGAACACCACCGAATGGATCGCCCCGATCCGCGCGCAGGCGAGCATGGCGAAGGCCGCCTCCGGAATCATCGGCAGATAGAGCGTCACCCGGTCGCCGCGCCCCACGCCCGCGCCTTTCAGCACATGGGCGAAGCGGCACACCTCTTCATGCAATTGCCGGTAGGTGAAGCGCCGCGCCGGTTCCTCCGGATCGTCCGGTTCCCAGATGATCGCCGCCTGATCGCCGCGCGTCTCCAGATGGCGGTCCACGCAATTGGCCGACACGTTGAGCATGCCGTCGCTGAACCAGCTTATGCCGAAATCCCCTTCCGCAAAGCTGCTCTCGTCGGCGCGGGTGGGTTCGCGCAGCCAGTCCAGCCGCCGCGCCTGCTCCAGCCAATAGGCGTCGGCGTCATCCAGCGATCGGCGATAGCCCGCCGCATAGGCGGTGGCATCGACCTTCGCCTCCGCCGACCAGGCCAGCGGCACGGGATAGACAGGGGGAGCTGTTGTCAGCATCGGCGGATCTCACTTCACTTTGGCGAGCGCGGCGGTCATCCGCCTGGCGGCGAAGGGCGGCAGCTTCACCGCCTTGGCCGCCGCGAGATCGGCCGGGGCCACCTTGCCCACCTGCACCAGCGCGACCATGCCCATCGAATAATGCGGCATGCACTTGATGCCGTAGAGGCCGGGCTTGGTGACGGTCAGCACCGCCTCCTTGTTCATCGCGCCCTTCATCGGGGTCGCGCCGGCCGGCAGCATGTTCGCCATGGTTTCGGCATTATGGCTGGGATTGGTCGGCTGGAAACGAATGGTGTCGCCCACCGCCGCCTTCACGAAGGACGGCTCGAACACCATGGCGCCGTCCGCGCCCTGGTTCTTCATATGGACGACGATGTCCTTCGCCTGCGCCGAAAGCGGCGCCAGCGTCAGGAACGCGGCGGCGGCAACGCCGCCCAGGGTGATGCGAATGCGGATCAAGGCTCTCTCTCCCATGCAAACATGCTTGGGCAAGTGATGACGCAGCGCAGCGGACCCTCGCAATGGGCCATTGGTCCTAGGGCGCGCCCCCCTCCGGCGCCACCCGAACCAAGGGCCGCCCCAGGTCGCGCCAGCCGTCCGTCCCCTCCGCCAGCCACCAGACATTGCGATAGCCCATGGCGCGCAGCCGCCGCGCCGCGTTCCAGCTCATCCAGCAATCGGACCGGCAGAAGACGACCAGCATGCGATCGCGCCGGCCACCCGCCAGCCGCCGCACGCCGGCCGCGAACCAGAGCGCGATGTCGGGCTCCGGCACGCCCCTCCCCGCTTCGGGGAACCAGCGAGCGCCCGGAATGCTCTCATGCTGCGCCGCCAGCCGCCAGCGCCCGTCGCTCTCCCGATGCCCGCCCTCGGCCGGCAGGACGTCGAGGAACAGCGCATCCCCGCCCGGCCGCAGGGCTGCGGCGGCGGCCGGCGCGATCCGCCCGACCCCGGCGGGCGGGCGGGAGACCGGGGCGCGATAGGCGGCGATCCGATAGCCGTCAGGCCCGAACAACGGCTCCGCCGCCACCGGCGCCGCGCAAAGCAGCAGGGCTCCGGCCCAGATCGTCCTCCTCATTCCGCTTCCCTCCCCATCCGACCCAAGGACCAATGGTAGCGCATTGCGCCGGCCTTTAGACCTGCACCAAGGGAGAAGGATGTGAAAAGGCGAAGCTACGCAGCCATGACCCTGGCCCTGCTCGCGCTGGCGGTGGGGGCGGACGCATCCACGCCCGCCGATCCGCTGGAATCGCCGATGTGGGAAGCCCATGCAAAGCTGCTGTTCGGCGACGATCCGGTCCGCTTCGACCCGCGGGTGAAGGTCGATTTCCCCCAGATCGCGGAGAACCAGCGCAGCTTCCCGGTCGCCATCGACGCCCGCGCCATCCCCGGCGTCCGGCGCATCGTCCTGATGGCGGACCTCAACCCGATCCCGATCGCCGTCGACTATCGCCCGACGGACAGCGAAGCCTATCTCGCCACCCGCATCAAGCTGGACCAGCGCACCCCCGTGCGCGGCGCGGTGCAGCTGGCGAGCGGCGAATGGCTGGTGTCGGGCGGCTGGATCGACGCGGCGGGCGGCGGCTGCTCGACGCCCCCGGTCAGCCGGGTCAAGGGCGACTGGGCGGACCATCTGGGCGAGATCAGGGGCGAGGCCTGGCCTGTCGCGGGGCCGGTCGCCGCCAGCCGCCTTCGCCTCAACTTCCGGCACCCGATGGACACCGGGCTGGTCGACGCCATTCCCACCTATCATCTGGAACGACTGACCGTCAGCGACGGCGCCGGTCGCGAACTGGGCCGGATGGAAATCTGGGCCTCGGTCGCGGAAGATCCGGCGATCACCCTGATCCCCCATGCGGCGGCAGGCGACATGCTGGCTGTCGATGCCCGCGACACCAATGGACGCGATTATTACGCGGCGCTGGCCGTCGCGCGCCAGTCGCCCCTGCCGCGATGATGCTGACCCGGCGCAGGCTGATCGCGGGGAGCATGGCGCTGGCCGCCATGCCCGCGCAGGCGCGGCGCAGCTATGCGATTGCCCCCGTCCCGGTCGCGGACGGCATCTGGATGATCCACGGCGCGGACGCCCCCATAGAGCCGGCCAATGGCGGCGCCATCGCCAATATCGCCATCATCGCCACGCCCGCTGGAACAGTGCTGTGCGACTGCGGCCCGTCGCTCGCCTATGGACAGGCGCTGCGCAAGGTGGCGGAGGGACTGACCGGCCAGCCGGTGGTCCGCGTCTATGTCACCCATCTGCATCCCGACCATGGCATGGGCATCGCCGCCTTCGATCCCCGGATCGTCGCGGCCCTGCCCGGCACGATAGAGGCTCTGGCGCGTGAGGGGCGCGGCTATTCGGACGCCATGTACCGGCTGCTGAACGACTGGATGCGCGGCACCGAACTGGTGCTGCCGGGCCGGCCGATCGCCGCCGGACGGGAGGAGTTCGGCGGGCGAGGGCTGCGGCTGCTGGCGCTTTCAGGCCATAGCGGCGCGGACCTGGCGCTGCTCGACGAACGCAGCGGCGTGCTGATCGGCGGCGACCTCGTCTTCCACGACCGCGCGCCCAGCACCCCGACCGCCGACCTCCCCGGCTGGCGCGCCAGTCTCGACCGGCTGGCGCGGGAACCGCATGGCGGCCTGATCCCCGGCCATGGCCCGTTCGATCCCAGCGGCCGGGCCGCCATTGCCCAGACCCGCGACTGGATCGACTGGCTGGACGAGGCGCTGACGCAGGCGGTGCAGTCGGGCCTCGACATGGTGGAGGCGGGCGAACTGCCGATACCGGCGCGCTTCTCCACCATGGCGGCGGCGCGCTATGAGCTGCAACGCAGCGTCTCCCACCTCTATCCGGGACTGGAGGCGCGGCTGCTGCCCCGCATCGACCGGCCCGGCTGATCCGCCCCCGGAACTAACGCCCCGTTCGCGCGTTCGGGCGCTGGTCGAAAAGGGGGGAGGATGCGATGCCCACGTCGGAATTCTTCAGGGAACAGGCGGAATTGTGGGAACGCCGCGCGGGCGCCGAAATGTCCCGCCACGCGCAGGACGCCGCCCTGGCCGCCGCGCGCAAATGGCATGACGACGCGAACTTCGCGGAGATGATGACGATCGGCCTCGTCGCCACGCCGCAACCGGAACCGCTGGTCGACCAGCCAGTCATCAAGGCCTAAAACCGCGCCTTCACCCCCGCATACCAACGGCGCGGCGCGCCGGGCCCATAGGCGCGCGGATTGGACGCATCGGGGGCCTGCGCCATCTCCACCTCCCCGACGTCGCTGAACGTGCCGAAGGTCGCATATTTGCGGTCGAACGCATTGCGCAGTTCCCCGAACAGCGTCACCCCCGGCGCCATGTCGATCCCGGCGCGCAGGTTGACCAGCGCATGGCCTTTCAGCCGCGGCTGGTCATTGCCCTCGTCACCCACCAGATATTGCCCCGTCCGCGCGATCAGGTCGCCGCCGACCGACCAGCCGCGCCCGGCATAATCCAGCGACAGCGTCGCACTGTGGCGCGGAATGCCGGGCAACCGGTCCCCCGGCTGGACAAAGATCACCCCGTCCCCGTTCGCCGCCGGATTGGCGGGGCTGGAAAGCGCCAGGTCATGACGGTAGGTCGCATCGGTGAAGGCATAGCTGAACGCCCCCGAAAGGCCGCCGCGCACCGCCTTCAGGGTGAATTCCACGCCCTGCCGCCGGGTCGCGCCGATATTGCGGAACCAGGCGCGCCCCCGAATCGCCGACGCGACAAACTGAATGTCGTCGCGGTTGCGCGTGCGATAGGCGGACAACAGCCATTCCAGTCGGAACCCGCCCCATCGGCCCCGCCCGCCCGCGCCCGCTTCCCAGCTCCTGGCGACGATCTGCTTCAATGGCGGATCGGCGATGAAGAAATTGGCGAGGCTGCACGGCGCATTCTCGTCGGCGCAGGACAGTTCGGCCGGCGTCGGGGCGCGATTGCTCTCCGCATAGCCCACCCTCAGGTTCAGCCCCTCCGTCAGCCGGTAATCCAGTTCCAGCCCGGGGTTCAGCCGCCTGAACCGATGATCGCCGTTGAGCGCCGTGCCGATCCGGTCGCGCATCGCAATCACCACATGATTGTAGCGCAACCCGATCTCCGCCGAGAGCCGGTCGGTCAGCGGCAGCCGGTCCTGCGCGAACAGCCCCCAATAGCCGGCATGGGCGACCAGACCCACCGGCCCGATCGCGCCGTCCGCCTGCACGATGGCCGGCCCCAGCCCCTCGACGCCGCGATCCTCCGTCAGCGCAGCCAGTTCGGTCGAGGCGCCGAAGCGGCTGCGGCTCGTGTCATAGCTCATGCCGATGGCAAGGTGATTGCGCCCGCCCCACAGCGGCCGCTCGTCGATCATCTGGACCAGCACGCCCATCGCCCGGCTGTCCAGCCTTCCCCGATTGAGCACGCCATAGCCCTCGCCGCCCAGCACATCGGCAATCGTGCGGCCGTCCGCATCGGTCAGCAACGCCTCGTCCGCCCCCTCGACGGTCTCCAGGCAGAGCAGCCCGTCTTCGCACCCCTCTATGTCGGCGGCGTCGCCGTTCACCGTGCGCAGCTTCAACCGTTGCGCATAGAGCGTGCCCTCGATCCGCATCCCTTCCCCCAGCGCGACCCAGGGATGCAGGCTGATCCGGCCATAGCGCGCCCTGGCATTGTCCGGCCAGGTGAAGACGGCGCGCCGGTCCACCGCCAGCAACTCGACCGGCGCGACGCCATTGCCCGTCAGGTCCGTGTCGGCGCCGATCCACTTCAGATGCAGCCCGCCGCTCGCGGTGTCGAAACCCAGATCGGCATAGCCATTATGGAGGGTGGAGGGCGAATGGTCGCGCCAGCCATCCTCATGGCTGTACTGGAACGCGCCGAATGCGCTGAAATCGCCCTTCCGGAACCCGCCCGCCACGCTCGCCTCCCGCGAACCGAAGCGTCCGCCGGTCAGGCTCGCCTCCAGCCCCGGATCGCTGGTCCCGGTCTTGGTGTCGATCACCATCGCCCCGCCCAGCGCGTTCAGGCCATAGACGGCGCTGCTGTCGAACAGGGTAAGGCTGCGGATCGCCGCCTCCGGCAACAGGTCGAAGGCGACCGTGTCGCCAAAGGGCTGGTTGAATCGCGCGCCGTCGAGATAGACCGCCAGCCCCTGCGCCTGCCCCTGCAGCGGGGAGGCGGTGAAGCCGCGATAGACCAGATTGGGCTGCCACGGATTGCCCTGCGCGTCCTGCAGGGTGACGCCGGCGATGGACCGGGTGAGCGCGCCCAGCAGATCGGGCGTTCCCGCGCGGCTGATGTCCGCGCCGGTCAGGCGCAGCGCATCGTCGGCATCGATCGCGCCGCCGGGGGCCGTGACGACGATCGGCTGCCGGTCCGCATCGGCGCCGGCGGTATCCGCCCATGCGTTCTGCGCGGTGGCCTGCCCCGCCAGAATCGCCCATGCCGCGCCGGCCAGCCACATGCCCTTCCTCATCCCCGTGCCTCTTCTTCTTTGTTCCCCAACGGCCAGGCCATTGTCCAGCCATGAAAATGGGGCCGCATCCCTGTTAGGATGCGGCCCCGCCCCGTGACATTGTTCCTTCGGTCGGGATCAGAAGAACAGGATGGCCCCCGCCGCGATGGCGTCGGAACTGGCCTGATTGCCGTTATGCGCTTCCGATCTGGTGTGGACATATTCGCTCAGCAGCGTGACCCAGCTTGTGAGGCCGTAGCGGACCTGCCCCACCCAGCTCGAATTCTTGTCCACCAGCGTCGGGTTCGCCAGCGCGTCGGCGGCATTGGCATAGTCGAGATTGCTCTCGCCATAGCTGCCCCCGACAGAGAATTTTCCGAAGCTCGCCAGCCCCTGCAGATAGAAGCCATGGCTGTCGCGCTTGTTGCCCAGCCCATCGGTGTCGAACAGGTTGAGCGCCGTCGTGCCAAGGCCCGAAGCGTCATAATAGGTGCCGACCAGCGTCAGCGGCCCCACCGTCACCTTCGCGCCCGCGTCCCAGCCCCAGCTCGTATAGTCCGGCCCGGCGATCACATCATGCTTCTGCCGGATGCCCGCCGCCCACAGGCGGGTGCCCACGCCGCCGAACTTGCCGTCATAGACCAGCTTGCCCTGGAAGCCCGGCTCCTTGTTGGCCTCGTCCGGTCCGGTCAGCGAGGACAAGGGCTCGAAAATGCCGATGCTGGCGGTGAAGCCGCTGAAGCTGGGCGTGGTATAGGTGATCTGCGGCTGGAAATCGGTGTAGATATAGCCGACGCCGATCCGCCCCAGCGTGGTGTTGGACGGCGCGACATTGCCCGCCGGCGTGCCCGACGACAGCAGGGTGATGTCGTTCAGGATCTGCTCCGAGGCGAACAGGCCGATGTCGCGGCCGATCTTCACCTCGCCAAAGCCCGGACGGCCGAAGGTCAGGTAGGTCTGGCGGAAATCGATGCCCGCCGTCTGGAGCCCGCGCGGATTGCCGGGGCTGTTCGCGCCGCTGCCCGCATAGCTGACGGAGTTGATGCCCGGATACATGCCGAAATGCGCGCCGACGTCCCAGCCGCCCTGCCTGGTCATGACCTCCACCTTCAGGAAGCCGGGCAGCAGACCGTTGCGGATGGCCGAACTCTTGCCACCCACCGTCGCCACGCCGCCGACGACGCTGTTGGTGGCGCTGGGCGCCTCGCCATTGTCATGGACGTAGAAGCCATTGACCGATCCGGAGAATTTGAGCGTGACGTCGCCCATTTCGAAGCCGACACCGCTGTCGGTCATGCGGACGCTCCGACCGCCGCCCGATGCATCCGGCGTCACCGGCGGCGCGGCCGGCGCGGCAGCGGCCTCCGCGCTCTCATTCTTCAGCAGTTCCTGATATTCCTCGTCGGAGAGGATTCCCTTTTCATGCAGCCGCTTCAGCAGATCGGCGGTGGTCCCGGCCATCGCCGGCGTGGCAGTCGCGCAAAGCAGCCCCATGGCCGCGCTCGCGAGGAGCAGCGTCCTTTTCATAACATCCTCCCTCTTTTGTGCCGGTCAATGCCCCCGGCTGAAGAGAGATTGAGGCCGGCAGGGCGCGGCGGAAATTGGACTTAGGGCCTCCTCCCTTGGAAGGAAGGGACGCATGGCTCCAGGCCGCAGGCGGCGCCTGCGCGGACGCTCGAAGCAAGGGCGCGGCGCGCAAGAGCCCGGTTCAGACAGGAGGAATCAGGCACTACTTTGGTCGAAGGGCGCATGGATGTTCGCGCGGAGAGCATCCGCGGCAAGGGTCAGGATCTTGACCTTACGCCGCCAATCGCAGGCAGTTGCGTCCGCTATGCTTGGCGTTGTAGAGCGCCTTGTCCGCGGCCTCCAGCACGGCCTGCCCCTCGCTCTGGCCGCCCAGCGCCACCAGTCCCGCGCTGAACGTCACCGGGATCACCTCGCCCGAATCGATCTGCACCGGATGGGCCGTGACCATTTCGCGCAGCCTTTCGCAGATCATGCTCGCCCGCACGACGTCGGTGCCGCTCAGCAGGATGGCGAATTCCTCCCCGCCCAGACGGCCGATGCTGTCGACGCTGCGCAGTCCGGGACGCAACCGCTCGACGAAGCCCGCCAGCACGCGGTCGCCCGCGCCATGGCCGTAGCCGTCGTTGACCGCCTTGAAATGATCGATGTCGATCAGCAGCAGGCAGGCCCGCGCGCCATGCCGGACGCGCAGCATCTCCTCCTCCAGCTTTTCGAGGAAGGCCCGGCGGCTGTCCGCCCCGGTCAGCGAATCCAGCGCCGCCACCTGCTGAAGCGCGCGTTGCCGCGCCTTGTGCCGGGACATGTCGCGGATCGTGCTGACAAGGCCGGTGGGCAGGCCGCGCTCGTCGACCACGGCGCGGGCCACCATCTCGCACCAGTCGCTGCCTTGCGCGGAAATGAAGGGGCGGAATTCCACCGTCTGCACCTCGCCCGGCTGCTCCAGCGCCCGGTCCAGCGTCGCGATCACCTGTTCCCGGTCCGCCGGGTCGACCAGATTGGCCGCGTCCTGCCCGACCAGCAGTTCCGGCGCGCAGCCGATCTGTTCGGCCGCCGCGGGGGAGGCATATTCGATCACGCCGCCAACGCTGATGTTGAGCACCACGTCGCCGCTATTTTCCGCAATGGCGCGATAGCGGGCCTCGCTTTCCTGCAACATCTGGAACAGGCGGCGGCGGCTGTTCAGCTCCGCAGCGATCGGCATCGACAGCAGGAAACTGAAGGCCAGGAAGAGCTGGAAGAACTGCATCCGCTCGCCCAGCGTGCCGGGGATCATGTACAGCGGCCCATGACCGGTCATGGTCGCCATGCCGCCGATGATGGCCAGGATCATGACCGAAGCCGCCGCGCCCAGATTGCCCAGGCGGAAGACCATCGCGACCATCGGCAGCAGCAGCGCGAACAGCATCGGATAGCGCGCCGCGTAGAAGACGAAGGCGGTCGCCAGCGCGAACAGCAGCAGCAGCGCCAGCGCTTCCCACTTGCCCCTGCGCGAAGTCTGGCCGAACCAGCGCCGCAATTCGCCCTGCATCAGCATCATCAGGATCGGCGTGCAGGTCAGCGCGCCCAGCACATGCCCGGTATACCATTGCAGCAGCGATGCGCCGAAGGACACCGTCGTCAGCGCCGACGCGACAGTGGCGGCGGCCAGGCCCGCGATCAGATTGGCCGGACCGCACAGCGCCAGGATGAAGACGAACAGCGGCTGCATCGAACCGGCGAACTTCCCGCCTCGCGCGAAGCGGCGGCAGATCAACGCGACGATCAGCGCTTCCAGCAGGTTGATGCCCG
This sequence comes from Sphingobium sp. RSMS, assembly GCF_005406185.4. Lineage (NCBI taxonomy): Bacteria > Pseudomonadati > Pseudomonadota > Alphaproteobacteria > Sphingomonadales > Sphingobiaceae > Sphingobium > Sphingobium sp. RSMS. Next base: position 1,117,033 of record NZ_CM191258.1, read on the forward strand.
CCATCGGCACGGCGGCGAGCGTCCCCATCCCCCACAGCGCGGTCGACAGCGCGCTGGCCATGCCGCAGGCGATCAGCGCCCACGGCCAGGAAGCGGTTCGCGATGTCAGCAGATAGGCCATCAACAGCGCGTTGGCGCCCCAGATGAAGGCCAATCCCCCTTCGAATCGTGAACTGGCAAGCGCCAGCGACGCCGCCAGGAAATAGGCGCAACCCAGGGCAACCGGTTCCACGCGGGAAGAAGGATGTCGAAGAGACGTCTGCATGTTCGCCCCGCCCTAGACGCTTATCGTTAAGATATACTCACGATGATGATTTTACACAGGGGAAAATCATGCCGACGCCAGCAATGCCTGCCATCGCCCCAGCCTTTCGCCTCTGACATCGTCCGGCAGGGCCGGGGCGAAGCTTCGCCGTTCCGCCCCCATGGCCCCCGCCGCCTCGGCAAGGGAGGGAAACAGGCCCGCGCCCACCGCCGCCAGCATCGCCGCGCCCCGGGCGGTCGTCTCCACATCGGCGGGGCGATCCACGCGCAGCTGCAGAATGTCCGCCAGGTCCTGCGCGATCCAGTCATTGGCGCTCATTCCTCCGTCGATGCACAGGGCGCGCCAGGGCATGCCGTCGGCCGCGAATGCGCCAGCCAGGTCGTGAAGCTGGTGCGACAGCGATTCGAGCGCCGCGCGCACGATATGCGCCCGCTTCGTGCCCAGCGTCAGGCCATGGATCGCCCCCCTGGCGTCGGCGCGCCAGTGCGGCGCGCCCAGCCCCGCCAGCGCGGGCAGCATGGCGACGCCGCCGCTGTCCGGCACCGAACGGGCCATCGCTTCGCTTTCCTCCGCCGTTGCGATCAGGCGCAGTTCGTCGCGCAGCCACTGGATCAGGCTGCCCGCGACGAACAGCGACCCTTCCAGCGCATAGCTCGTCTCGCCCGGCAATCGACAGAGCAATGTGCCGAGCAGGCGGTGCCGCGATACCGGCACGCTACTCCCCATATGGGCAAGGACGAAGGCGCCGGTGCCCAATGTCGCCTTGGCGTCGCCGGGGGTCAGGCAGGCCTGGCCGATGGTCGCCGCCTGCTGATCCCCCATCAGTCCCCGGATCGGGATCGGCCGGCCGAACCATTGGTCCTGCGTCTCGCCAAAGGGGCCGATATTGTCGACGATCTCCGGCAGCGCATGCGGCGGCACGCCGAACAGGTCGCACAGCCCCCGGTCCCAATCGGCGGCGTCGAGCGCCATCAACTGGGTGCGGCTGGCGTTGCTGGCATCGCTGACATGCAGGCCGCCGGTCAGCTTCCACATCAGCCAGCTTTCGACCGTGCCGAAGGCCAGCGCGCTGCCCGCCGCCGCCACGGCGGGCGCATGATCGAGCAGCCAGCGCATCTTCGTCGCGGAGAAATAGGGATCGATCACCAGCCCCGTCCGCCGCTGGATCGCCTCCTCCTTGCCCGCCTCGCGCAGGGCGGCGCAATGATCGGCGGTGCGGCGGTCCTGCCAGACGATGGCGGGGGCCAGCGGCTCGCCCGTCCGCCGGTCCCACGCGACCACGGTCTCGCGCTGGTTGGTGATGCCGATGGCGGCGACACGGTCGGCCCCGCCCGCCAGCGCCACCATGTCGCGCGCGCAGGCCAGGGTCCTGTCCCAGATCTCCGCCGCATCATGCTCGACCCAGCCGGGCCGCGGATAATATTGGCTGAGGTCCGCCTGCGCCATGCCCAGCCGCCGCCCGTCCGGCGCATAGAGCATGGCCCGCGTCGACGTCGTGCCCTCGTCCAGCACCAATATCGGCCGTTCGCTCATGCCTTCTCCCCCAGCCATTCCCGGACATGCGCGGTCTGGCGCGCATCCAGACGCAGCCCCAGCTTCGTCCGGCGCCATAATATGTCGTCGGCCGTCATCGCCCATTCCCGCGCCACCAGATAGCGCAGCTCCGCCTCGGTCAGGCCATGACCGAAATGCGCGCCCAGCGCCGCCATGTCCCGCGCCCCGTCCAGCCACTCCCAGGCGCGGGTGCCATAGGCGCAGGCGATCCGCTCCGCCGAGGCATAGTCCAGGAAAGGATAGTCGCAGCCCAGGTCCGCGATCAGCCGGTCGCGCCCCTGCATCGGGAAGTCGCCGCCCGGCAGCGCCGCCTTCGCGGTCCAGTCGCCGCCCGACAGGCTGGGGAGAAAGGGCTTCAGCATCGCCACCGCCTCCGCGGCGAGGTGGCGGTAGGTGGTGATCTTGCCGCCGAACAGGCTCAGCAGCGGCGCCTCTCCGTCCGGCGCATCAAGCTCCAGCCGATAGCCGCGCGTCGCCGCCTCCGGTCTTCCCGAACCGTCGTCGACCAACGGGCGGACCCCGGCATAGGACCACAGCACATCCTGCGGCGCGATGCTCTTCCGGAAATAACGGTTCGCCCCTTCGCAGAGATAGGCGATCTCGTCGGGATCGGGCCGGACATCGTCGACCGGTCCCCGATGATCGCGATCCGTGGTGCCGATCAGGGTGAAGTCCCGCTCATAGGGCAGCGCAAAGAAGATGCGGCCATCGGGCAGTTGGAAGAAATAGGCGAAGCCATGGTCGAACAGGCGCGGCACGACGATATGCGATCCGCGCACCAGCCGCATGTGGCGGTCCGTTTCGCCATGGGCGCGATGGAGCAGGTCCAGCGCCAGCGGCCCGGCGGCGTTGACCACGGCGCGCGCGCGGAAGCGCGGCATCGTTCCGTCCGCCGCCCGCGCATATATGGTCCAGCCGCCGCTTTCCCGTTCCAGCCGCCGCACCTCCGTCCGGCTGTGCACCTCCGCGCCCCGGTCGGCGGCATCGCGGGCGTTCAGGATGACCAGGCGCGCATCGTCCACCCAGCCGTCGGAATAGACGAAGGCCGTGCCGAAGCCGGTTTTCAGGGGCCGGCCCGCCGGATGACGGCGCAGGTCGACGCTCTCGGTCGGCGGCAGGGCGCGTCGGCCGCCGATATGGTCATAGAGGAAGAGGCCAAGCCGCAGCATCCAGCGCGGCCGCAGCCCCGGCACCCAGGGCAGCACGAAGCGCAACGGATGGACGATATGCGGCGCGATCGCCCAGAGCCGCTCGCGCTCCGCCAGCGATTCGCGCACCAGCCCGAATTCCCGATGCTCCAGATAGCGCAGCCCGCCATGGATCAGCTTGGTGGAGGCGGAGGAGGTGCCCTGCGCCAGATCGCCGCGCTCCAGCAGCAGCACCCGCGCACCCCGACCGGCCGCATCGCGCGCCACGCCGCAGCCGTTGACGCCGCCGCCGATCACGGCAAGATCATGGGCCGCCGGGTCCTTATCCCTTGTCACGCCGCCACCCTAGCGCGCTTCGGGGACGGGGGGAACCGAAACGGACCCGCCCCGGACAAGAGGCCGGTTCCGATGCTAGAGCCAATCGACATTCAGCCCTGACGGCTTGCAAATGACGCTTTTCCGTGCTTCCGGTGCTCACATACCTTGAGTAGGCTGCGCGCCGGGTCACGGAAAACCACCATTTTCGGCTCGTCATCATCTGAATGTCGATTGGCCCTAGTCGGCATCCGGATCGCGGAAATTGAGCCGGCGGGTCACGGTATAGTCCAGCACGCCGACCAGGAAATAGCTGATCCACTGCTTGACCAGCGTCGGCAGGCTGCGCTGGGCGCGGTGCGTTTCCAGCGTGATCTGGCGGCTTTGCGCGACCCGCCGGTCGATCAGGGCGCGCATATCCTGCGCGAAACCGGCGTCCTCGACGCGCAGCATGATCTCCAGGTTGAGGAACAGGCTGCGCATGTCGAAATTGGCCGATCCGATATAGACCGCGTCGTCCACCACGATCAGCTTCATGTGCAGCTTGCAGGGCTGATATTCCCATATCTCCACCCCGCGCCTCAGCAGCGGGCCATAGAGCAGGCGGGCCGCCGCGACGGTCGCGCCATTGTCGGACCTGGAGGGCAGTACGAGGCGCGACCCCTTTCGCCGCGCCGCCCGGGCGATGCGCTTCAGCATGCCGCGACCCGGCGAGAAATAGGCCTCCACCATGTCGAGCCGCCGCGCCCGCTCAAGGTCATGCTTCACAAGCTGCGCCCAGGGACTGAGCCGGCGGGTGGGACCGCCGATCACCCAGCGCATCGGCTCGCCCGGCGCGGTGTGGAGAGGGCTGTGCCAGTTGCGCACCATGCGGCGCAGCGTGCGGAATCGCTGCTTGCGCGTCGACACCCAGCGCCAGAGCTGGCCGTACCAGCTTGTCATCGCCTGCACCTGCGGCCCTTCCACCAGCAGGCCCAGGTCGTGCCAGCAATCCTCCGCCGGAATCCCGAAATAGCCGTCCTCGACGTTGAAGCCGCCCGTCAGCAGCCGCCGGTCGTCGGCGATCGCCAGCTTCTGATGGTTGCGGATCAGGTAGCGCGTCGAGCGCCGCGCCCCGAAGCGGCCGAAATGCCCGCCCGCCGCCACCAGCGGATCGAAGAAGGCAAGCGGCGTCGATCCCGATCCGAAGGCGTCGATCATCAGCGTGACCGCAACGCCGCGCCCCCGCGCCGCGATCAGCCGGTCGAGGATGAGTTGCCCGCTGCCGTCGGCGGCGAAGATATAATAATAAAGCTTCAGGCTCTCCCGCGCGCCGTCGATCAGGTCGACCAGGGCCTGCCGCAACGCCGGTCCCGTCTCGATCACGCGCAGGCGGTCGGCGTGCAGCGACAGGCCGATCTGTCCCTCGCCCTCCCACCCGCCATCACCCGGCCCTGCCTGCTGGATGCTCGCCATATTCCGTTCATGCCCGCATTCGGGGCGGCTGGCCACAGTTTATGGGCTTTTCATTGACTCTTAAGGCCTGCGCTGTTAGGCGCGCATTTCACCATTTCTCTTGGTTCAGGAGCGCCCGTTTGGCCCGCGTTACCGTCGAAGATTGCGTCGACAAGGTTACCAACCGTTTTGACCTCGTCCTGCTTGCCGCGCAGCGCGCCCGTGAGATTTCGGGCGGCGCCGAGCTGACTCTGGACCGTGATCGCGATAAAAATCCCGTCGTCGCCCTGCGCGAGATCGCGGAAGAGACCGTCCTGCCGGTGGATCTGCATGATTCGCTCGTCGCCTCGCTGCAGAAGGTGCAGATCGATGACGACGACACGCCGGACGAAATCGGCTCGATCGCCCAGTCGGCGGAGGCCCTGCGCCTGACCGCCGCCGCCCCGCCGCGCAACCAGAATATCGGCGGCGACTACGACGGCTGATCCAGTCACCAGTTTGGAGAGGGAATGAGGCCCGGCCTGCGCAAGCAGGACCGGGCCTCACCGTTTTGGATGCAGCTGGGCATGGCGTGCTTGGCCAATTGTCGCCACGGGTCGGTATGGCTCCTGCGAAGGCAGTGGCTCAGCGCCGCTTCCCGGGACTGCCTTGTGCGATCAGCCTCTAATGGGCCAAAACTCTCCTCCGAATGCCGGCGCAGCCGCCATTTCAGGGAACCGCCACGATCCCCCACGGCGCCGCCCCCACCGGGATCGTTCCCGTGACCTCGCCCCTGGCCAGATCGATCACGCTCACATTGTCCGAAAGGCCATTGGCCGCATAGGCCCGCGCCCCGTCGCCGCTGACCGCGACATGCCACACCCGCTTGCCCACGGGAACATAGGCGCGCACCTTGCGGCTCGCCACGTCGACCAGCGCGACATGATCCGCCCGCCCCAACGCCACCACCGCCGTCCGGCCGTCCGGCGTGAAACGGATGCCGCAGGGCAATATGCGATGCTCCGCCACGCCCGGAATGGCGAAATGCAGGGTCTCCACCACCTTGCGGGAGGCCGTATCGACGATCTGCACCGTCCCGCCCACCTCCGCCGCGACCCACAGCTGCGCGCCATCGCCCGTGAACTCCACATGCCGCGGGCGCAGGTCGACGGGCGTCGCGTCGATCATCTCCTTCTTCGCCACATCGACCCAGTTGACGACATTCTCCTCCTCCGAAGTCACCGCGACCCACCGGCCGTCCGGGCTTTGCGCCACGCCCTCGGGCTCGCCGCCGACGTCGACCTGGAAGGCGACGGTCCGGTTCGCCAGGTCGATGGCGGTCAGCGCAGCATTGTCCTCATTGGCGACGAACAGCGTCCCGCCATCGCGCGAGAGGAAGAATTGCTCCGGGTCCTCCCCGGACGGCAGCTCCGCCACGACCTTCCCCGTCGCCCGCTCGATCACCTGCACCGCATGATCTGTCGATGCGCAGAGATAGATATATCTGCCGTCCTTCGACACGGTGATCCCCCGTGGCCGGCCGCCGACCGCCCAGGTCGCGATCACCTTCGCGCTGGCCGCATCGATCACGGTGACGCTGTTGCCCCGCTCGTTGGAGACATAGAGCGTCTCCGCCCACGCGCTCACTGGCTGCGCGCTCATCGGAACCAGCATCAACCCCGCCAGAATGATGCGCTTCATATGCCCCGATCCTCTCCGCCGTGCCTCGTTATGCGTCATGTTCCTGCGCATAAGCGCTTATGGCTCTATAGCGCGCACAGCGTCACCGGGATTGTACCAACGGCCAATAGGGACGCAAAGCGCGCTGCCCTACACTCGCCCCAATCAATTCGGGTGAGGATTTCGAGCATGAATCTGGGACGCATTTCGCTGCTGGGCGCCATCGCCATATTGGGCGCGACCATGGCAACCGGCCTGATGGCGCACGGCAATGTGACGCCACAGGCCGTCGACACCTCCGCCCTGCCGGACATTGGCGAGGAATGGCTTGCGAAAAACCCCTATAGCGGCAATGCCAAGGCGATAGAGATCGGCCAGTCCGCCTATGGCCAGAATTGCGCCCGCTGCCATGGGCTCGACGCGGAAAGCGGCGGCATCGCGCCCGACCTGCGCTATCTCGAACAGGGCGAATCGGGCGACCAGTGGTTCGTCGAACGCTTCCGCCACGGCTCCAGCCATGATGGGAAGGTCTATATGCCGCCCTTCGGCGACGTGCTGGGCCAGAAGGCCGGCTGGGCGATCCGCGCCTGGCTCGAAACCAAGTTCCAGGGCTAAAGGCCATGCTCAGCCGGCGTGGCCTGATCGGCGGAGCGGGCGCGGCGATGGCGCTGGGGCTTTGCCCCGGCATGACCCACGCCGCGCCGCTGGGCAAGGTCAAGGAACTGGGCGTGCTGCGCGTGGTGGTCTACAAGGACAACCGCCCCTGGTCCTGGGAGGAGGGCGGGAAACTGGTCGGCCTCGACGCCGACCTGGCGAGCGCCATTGCCGGGAAACTGGGCGTGCGCGCCGACCTCGCCCAGCTCGTAGCGGATGAAAGCGCCGACGACGATCTGCGCCATGGCGTGTGGAAGGGCGGGCTGCTGGGCTTCGCGCCGGGCGACCTGATGTTGCACGTCCCCTTCGACCGGACCTTCGCCGCCCGCAACGACCAGGTGGCGATCATCGCGCCCTATTATCGCGAAAGCTTCCGTTTTGCGGGTACGCAAAACGCCATCGATCTGGAAGCGCCGCCCACCGGCTGGCGCGGGCACAGGCTGGCGGCCGAACTCGACTCCATCCCCGATTTCTACCTGATCGGCTCCTTCGGCGGCATATTGGCGAAGGATGTGGCGCATTATCCCAGCGGCTCCGACGCGGTCGCGGCGGTGGCGGCGGGCAAGGCGGACGCCGTGCTCGCCAGCCGCGCCCAGATCGAGGAAGGGCTGCACCGCGGCGCGAAGGGCCTCACCCTGCGCAAGGGGCCGCTGCCCGCCTTCACCTCGCCCGGCTGGGACATCGGCATGGCGGTCAAGGAAAACAGCCGCACATTGGGCGATGCGGTGGAGGAGATTGTCGCCGCCATGGCCGCAAGCGGCGAGATGAAGGCGCTGTTCGCCACCTATGGCGTGCAGTGGACGCCCGCGCTGGCGGCAGGATGAACCCTGCCCTTTCCCTCCTCTGGAGGGGAAGGAGCCAAAAACGGAAGGACCGACCCAAGGTCCAATTGCTGCGCACAACGGGTGCAATAATCTGAAACAGTCGGGGGCGCGGAGCACGCCCTTTCAACAGAGGGAGGATGGAATGAAAGGACGTTTGACGCGAGCCCTGTCCGGCGCCGCGATCCTGGGCCTGGCGATTGCCGCCGCGCCATTGCTGGCCGAAGGCCCCACCGATGCGGACCTGATGAACGACGCGGCGACGCCCGGCGACGTCCTGACCTATGGCATGGGTCCGCAGGCGCAGCGCTTCAGCCCGCTGAAGGCAATCAACGCCTCCAACGTCGCGAAGCTGGTCCCCGCCTTCGCCTCCTCGCTCGGCGGGGAAAAGCAGCGCGGGCAGGAAGCGCAGCCGATCGTCTATGACGGCACCATCTACGTCACCGGCAGCTATTCGCGCCTCTTCGCCTTCGATGCGCGCACCGGCGAGGAAAAGTGGCAATATGACGCCCGCCTGCCCGAAGCGATCATGCCCTGTTGCGACGTGGTGAACCGGGGCGCGGCGATCTATGGCGACAAGATCATCTTCGCCACGCTGGACGCGCACATGGTCGCGCTCAACCGCCACACCGGCAAGGTCATCTGGAACAAGCAGACCGCCGATTATCAGGCGGGCTATTCCGCCACCGCCGCGCCGATGATCGTCAAGGGCAAGGTGATCTACGGCAACTCCGGCGGCGAATTCGGCATCACCGGCGCAGTGGAGGCCCGCGACGTCAACACCGGCGAACTGATCTGGCGCCGCCCGACGATCGAGGGCAATATGGGCACCCTCAACGGCAAGGATAACGGCATCACCGGCAAGACCAACGCCAGTTGGCAGGGCGACCTGTGGAAGACCGGCGGCGGCGCGACCTGGCTGGGCGGCACCTATGATCCGGAAACCAACCTGCTCTTCTTCGGCACCGGCAACCCCGCGCCCTGGAACAGCCATCTGCGCCCCGGCGACAATCTCTACACCAGTTCCACGCTGGCCATCGACCCCGACACCGGCGTCATCAAATGGCATTTCCAGACGACCCCGCATGATGGCTGGGACTTCGACGGCGTCAACGAATTCATCCCCTTCGACGCCACGATCAACGGCAAGCCGATGAAGCTGGGCGCGAAGGCCGACCGCAACGGCTATTTCTTCGTTCTGGACCGCACCAACGGCAAGTTCATCAGCGCCAACAAGTTCGTCGCGCAGACGACCTGGGCCAATGGCTTCAACAAAAATGGCCGTCCGAACTATAACGACGCCAACCGTCCCGGCGCGCCGGGCGAAGCGGCCAAGGGCCAGTCGGTCTTCGCCAGCCCCAGCTTCCTGGGGGGAAAGAACTGGATGCCCATGGCCTACAGCCAGGACACCGGCCTCTTCTACATTCCGTCCAACGACTGGGGCATGGACATCTGGAACGAGCCCATCGCCTACAAGAAGGGCGCGGCCTATCTGGGCGCCGGCTTCACCATTAAGCCCATTGCCGAGGATCATATCGGCGCGCTGCGCGCCATGGACCCCAAGACCGGCAAGATCGTCTGGGAATATAAGAACAAGGCGCCGCTCTGGGGCGGGGTGCTCTCGACGGCGGGCAACCTGGTCTTCACCGGCACGCCGGAGGGGTATCTGAAAGCCTTCGACGCGAAGACGGGCCAGGAATTGTGGAAGTTCCAGACCGGCTCCGGCGTGGTGGGCAGCCCCGTCACCTGGGAACAGGATGGCGAGCAATATGTGGCGGTGATGTCCGGCTGGGGCGGCGCGGTGCCGCTCTGGGGCGGCGAAGTCGCCAAGAGCTTCAAGGACATAAACCAGGGCGGCGCGCTCTGGGTGTTCAAGCTGCCCAGATAAGAGGACAAGAACGATGATCGTCATGGGACGCGGCAACCACATGCACTCCATTCCGGCGGTTCCGCCCGGCGCGATGCGGCTTGCCACGGCCCATGACTTGTCCGATGATCCGGGTCGAGGGGTGGGCCAGTATATGGGTGGCGAGGCAATCATGGAGCGGGTGCTGATCGTCGACGATCACCCCCTCGTGCGCGACGGGCTGCGCAGCGTGATCGCGATCAGCTTCGACAATTGCGACATCTTCGAGGCGGCAAGCATGGACGAGGCCGTCTCGCTGCTGGAGAAGCAGGATAATTTCGACCTCATCCTGCTCGACCTCAACATTCCCGACGTCCGCCGCCTGGACGGCCTGAAACTGCTGCGGGACCGTTTCCCGATCCTGCCGGTGGTGATGGTGTCGGGCGCCTTCGACCGCGCCATCGTGCAGGAGGCGCTGGCCGCCGGCGCGGCGGGCTTCATTCCCAAATCGCTGAAGCGCAGCGCCATCGTCGATGCGCTCCATCGGGTGGTGTCGGGCGAAATCTATCTGCCGGAGGCCATGGGAGAGAATGTCGCGCCCACGGCGGAGGAGGATGAGATCGCCCGCCGCATCGACAGCCTGACGCCGCAGCAGAAGACGGTGCTGGCGCATCTGGTGCGCGGGCGGCTGAACAAGCAGATCGCGCACGATCTGGGCGTGTCGATGACCACGATCAAGGCGCATGTCTCCGCCATCCTCCAGAAGCTGGGCGTGCTCAGCCGCACCCAGGCGGTGATCAAGGCCAATCAGGTGCATTTCCGCGCCGATTGAGCCCTTTTCCCCGATTTCTTCCCTTCTTCTCCAGCCGGTGGCCGGTTGTGTCGCCGCCCGGCGTCGGGCAGGATGGCGAAATGGTGGAGGCGACAGGGCAATGAGCGTCACGGTCCGGAAGGCGACGGTCGGGGATGCGGCCGCCATCGCCGCCATCTATGCGCACCATGTCCTGCACGGCACCGCCAGCTACGAGCTCGTGCCGCCGTCCGTTGCGGAGACAGTGGCCAGGATCGAGCGCGTGACCGGCCGGGGCTGGCCCTTCCTCGCGGCGTGCGACGGGGCGGAGGTGGTCGGCTATTGCTATGCGACGCAGTTCCGCGACCGGCCCGCTTATGCCTTTGCGTGCGAAAACAGCATCTATGTGGCGCAGGACCGGCGCGGCGGCGGCATCGGCCGGGCGCTGCTCGATGCCCTGCTGGACGCGGCCGGGGCTTTCGGCTTCCGCCAGATGGTGGCGGTGATCGGCGGCGGCGAACCCGCTTCGGTCGCGCTCCACGCCGCCTGCGGCTTCCGGCAGGTGGGCCGCCTCACCGGCATGGGCTGGAAGGCGGGCCGCTGGCTCGACACCGTCTACATGCAGATCGCGCTGGGCGGCGGCAATGCCACCGCGCCCGACGCCGCCCGGCCGTAACCGCGCGGCGGAGGGGGCAGCCGGGGCGATTGGTTATCGGCCGCAAATCTGCTATTCCTGATCCTATCGACGGCATTGGCCAGACCCGCCGCCCGCCCTTGTGCCGGCACCCGTTCCCGGCACCGCGCACGACGCCCCCCTGACCCATGTCCGCGGGCACAGGCCGATGGAGGATGTCATGGCGATTTCCCAAAGATTGCGCGGCTATATGGACCGCTGCGGCACCAGCTTCGACGAATGGCCGCATGAACCCTCGGCGGAGATGGCGCGGGCGGCGCAGGCGGCGCATGTCCCCGGCCGGCAGGTGGCGAAAGCGGTGCTGGTGCAGGCCGGCGACGAATATCTGCTGGCCGTCCTGCCCTCCTCCAAGCATGTCAGCTTCAACTTCCTGCAGCAATGGCTGGCCCGCGACGTCTCGCTGGCGGAGGAACATACGACCGCGGCGCTGTTCCCCGACTGCGAACTGGGCGCGCTTCCGCCGGTCGGCGCGGCCTATGGGCTGAAGACGATCATCGACGACGACATGCTGATGGATCAGGATGTCTGGTTCGAGGGCGGCGACCATCACACCCTCGTTCATATGAATGCGGAAAACTGGCGGCGGCTGCAAAAGGGCTCCGGGCATTTCGCGTTCAGTATTTAGAGAGGAAGGGGTGCCCCCTCCCGCGGCGGGAGGGGAGTCATGGTCCCCTTTCATCTAATAAATTCCACACTGTTATCGGAAAAATAACATGGCCTTCGCAGTTCCCCCTTCGCGGGGCATGGCCTAGAATCCGGTCCCGGAGAAGCTGAAAGGAATCGTGCAATGGACGCAAAGACGAGCAATGATCCGCTGGCCTGCCCCGTGAAGGAGCCTGCGGCGCTGCGATCCCTGCTGGGGCGCACCAACCGCGACTGGTGGCCGAACCAGCTCTCGCTCGACATCCTTCAGCAGAACGGCCTGTCCGGCAATCCGCTGGGCGACGATTTCGATTATGCGGCCGCCTTCAAGTCGCTGGACTATGACGCGGTGAAGAAGGACCTGACGGCCCTCATGACCGACAGCCAGCCCTGGTGGCCGGCGGACTATGGCCATTACGGCCCCTTCTTCATCCGCATGGCCTGGCACTCGGCGGGCACCTACCGCACCGGCGACGGGCGCGGCGGCGCCTCCTCCGGCTCGCAGCGCTTCGCCCCGCTCAACAGCTGGCCGGACAACGCCAATCTCGACAAGGCCCGCCGCCTGCTGTGGCCGGTCAAGCAGAAATATGGCCAGAAGCTGAGCTGGGCGGACCTCATGATCCTGGCCGGCAATGTCGCCATTGAATCGATGGGCGGCCCGGTCTTCGGCTTCGGCGGCGGCCGCGCCGACGTGTTCGAGCCGGAAAAGGACGTTTATTGGGGCACGGAGGAGTTCTGGGTCGGCCAGGAGGGCAATGAAACCCGCATCCAGCCGGAAAAGAACATGGTCCTCGAAAGCCCGCTGGCCGCGATCCAGATGGGCCTCATCTACGTCAATCCGGAGGGGCCGGGCGGCAACCCCGACCCGCTGCAATCGGCCCGCGACATTCGCGAAACCTTCCTGCGCATGGGCATGAACGATGAGGAGACCGTCGCGCTCACCGCCGGCGGCCACACCTTCGGCAAGGCCCATGGCGCGGGCGATGCATCGAAGGTCGGCAAGGAACCCGAAGGCGCCGACATCGCGCAGCAGGGCCTTGGCTGGCAGAGCGGCTATGAAAGCGGCGTGGGCGATCACACCATCACCAGCGGCATCGAAGGCGCGTGGACGCCGACGCCCCGGGCCTGGGACCACAGCTTCTTCCACATGCTGCTCGACTATGAATATGAGCTGGTGCGGAGCCCGGCGGGCGCCAAGCAGTGGCAGCCGGTGAACCAGAAGCCCGAAGACCTGGCCCCCGGCGCGCACAGCCCCGACAGGCGCGTGCCGACGATGATGACCACGGCCGACATGGCGTTCAAGATGGACCCGGAATATCGGAAAATCTCCGAGCGGTTCCGCAACGATCCCGCCGCGTTCGAGGATGCCTTCGCCCGCGCCTGGTTCAAGCTGTGCCATCGCGACATGGGACCGAAGGCCCGCTATCTCGGCCCCGAAGTCCCCGCCGAAGACCTGATCTGGCAGGACCCGATTCCGGCGGTCGACCATCCACTGGTCGACGCTTCGGACATCGCCGCGCTCAAGCAGAAGATATTGGCGTCCGGCCTCAGCGTCGCGGAACTGGTGACGACCGCCTGGGCGTCGGCCTCCACCTATCGCGGGTCGGACCATCGCGGCGGCGCCAATGGCGGGCGCATCCGGCTGGCTCCGCAAAAGGACTGGGACGTGAACCAGCCCGAACAGCTTTCCCGCGTCCTCTCCGTACTGGAGAAGATCAAGGCCGAGTTCGACAGTGCGGGCGCGAAGAAGATTTCGCTCGCCGACCTGATCGTGCTGGGCGGATCGGCCGCGATCGAGAAGGCGGCGGCGGATGGCGGGCGCAGCATCGAGGTGCCCTTCACCCCCGGCCGCGCCGACGCCTCGCAGGAACAGACGGATGTGCAGAATTTCGAGGTGCTGGAGCCGAAGGTCGACGGCTTCCGCAACTATCTGCCCGTGCCGTTCAGCGTGCCGGTCGAGGAACTGCTGATCGACCGCGCCCAGTTGCTGACCCTCAGCGCCCCGGAAATGACGGTGCTGGTCGGCGGGCTGCGGGTGCTGGGCGCCAATCATGGCGGGTCCGGCCATGGCGTGTTCACCGACCGTCCGGGGACGCTCAGCAACGACTTCTTCGTCAACCTGCTCGACATGGGCACGGCGTGGAAGGAGGTGGAGGGTCACAAGGACATCTTCACCGGCACCTGCCGCAAGTCCAATGAACAGAAATGGACCGGCACGCGGGTCGACCTGGTGTTCGGATCGAACGCGCAACTGCGCGCCCTGTCGGAAGTCTATGCCTCCGCCGACGCGGGCGACAAGTTCGTGAACGACTTCGTCGCCGCCTGGACCAAGGTGATGAACGCCGACCGTTTCGACCTGGCGGCATAAGGGGTCGGGCCGCTCCTTCGGGGGCGGCCCTTTCCACGGCGCCCTGCATGGGGTCGACGCTAAGCCTTTCGCTGAATTGAGCTTGCCCGCTTTTCATGCGACAGTGCCGCCGCCATGATGCGGAGACTCGCCGTGCATGATCATCTGAAGGATGCTGCCGAGGCAGCGGCCCTCACGGACAAGGAACTGGCCGCCATCCGCCGCAGGATGGGCGACCCGAAGAACCCGTCCGGGTTCGAGCAGGCCGTGCTGGACGAAATGGAAAGACGCCATCTGCAACCGCGCCACTGGTGATCGCCCCGGCGCTTGCTCCTGCGCCATGCTATTCCGCCAGGACGGTGCGCGGCGCGATCCCCAGCCCGCGCTTGATCGCGCGTTCCATCCGGCCGAAGCGGCTGAACTGGATGATCCAGGCTCCCCGCGCCCTGGGCGTAAGGTTGGCGCCGGTATAATGCAGGGTAAGCGGCGTATGGATGGTCAGCCCACCCGCCTCGATCGGGCATGCGACCCGCTCGCCGGCTTGCGGAACCGCCGCCTCCCGGCCCAAAGTGCCCGATATGCGCGTAAAGGGCCGATGCGGCATGACCCCGGCGCGATGGCTGCCGGGGACGAACTCCATGCAACCTTGCTCAAGGCTGGTGTCCTGAAGCGGAATCCACAGGTGGAGCCGGGCAAGGCCCCCGGCATGCGCCCCGCCGCCCAGCTTCCGATAGGCGATGTCCTGATGCCATGGCGTGGTCGTGGCGGAATGCCCGGGCTTGAAGATGATATGGTCGAAGGCGAAGTGCATCGGCCCCGCAATGGCATCGACCAGCCGCTGGCTCCGCACGAACACCTCGGTCGCCATCAGGCGCGGCGCCAGGTTGGAGGCATAGCGTATCTCATGCTGGCTGAGCCGCGCAGGGCCGGCGCCCGCCAGCCCGCGCCCCATGTCCATCCGGAAACGGTCGCCGGGACGGACAGGATCATCGAGCGCCGCGACCAGCAAGCGGTGGATTTCGACGATCTCCTCCACGGAACGGGCGGAAAAGGCGTCCCTGATCACGGTGAACCCATCCCGGATCAGTGAGGATCGAGCCGTCGCGACGTCGAAAGCGCTCATAGCCCGCTCCATGATGTGGGGGATTCAGCCTATCACCGATGGCAAGGACGGGCGATCAGTGGGAACACCTAAAGCATCCGACCGGATCGACTTTCAGCCCCGACAGAAACAACCGCCTATTTCAACATCGTGCGCAGCAAGGCGCGCAGTTGCGCAGGCTTCACCGGCTTGCCCAGCAGCGGAATGCCCCAGCCGTCCATCCGGGCCTTCAGCGCCTCGCCCCGGTCGGCGGAGATCATCACCGACGGCACCGCCCGCCCGAAATGGCCGTGCAACCGCTCGATCACGGCATCCCCTGTCTCGCCGTCGTTCAGATGATAGTCGACCAGGATGACATCGGGCGCCTCGCCTTCCGAAAAGGCGGCGACCGCCTCCGCGAATCCCCCGGCCGTCGCCACGGTACAGCCCCATCCGCCCAGCAGGGTCGACATGCCGGTCTGGATCGCCCGCTCATTGTCGACCACCAGCACCTTCAGCCCGCGCATCGACCGGTCGCTGCGCGGCGCGCTGCCCCCATCGCCCTCTTCCACCACCGCCTCGCCCTGCGGCACGCGGATGGAGAAGGTCGCGCCCTGCCCCGGCACCGATTCCAGCGTCACTTCATGGCGCAGCATGTCGCTCGCCCGGCGGACGATGGCGAGGCCCAGCCCCTTGCCGCCCGCCCCCCTGCCCCCCGGCGTGTCGAGGCGGCGGAATTCCTCGAAGATCAGTTGCTGCTTGTCGACGGGGATGCCGGGACCGCTGTCGGCGACGCTCAGCCTTATCCCATCCGCCTCCGCGACGCAGGCGACGCGCACCGACCCGCGCTGGGTGTAGCGCAGCGCATTGGACAGGAAATTCTGGAGAATCCGCCGCAGCAGCCGGATGTCGGAGCGGACCCAGACCGGGGCCGTCTCCACCGCCAGCACCAGCCCCGCCGAACGCGCCATCGGCGCGAATTCCGTCCGCAGCGTATCGAGCAGCCGATCGATGCGGAAATCGCTGATCTCCGGCTGGATCGCGCCCGCGTCGAGGCGGCTGATCTCCAACAGCGCCTCCAGCAGATCCTCGACGGAATCCAGCGCGGTGGACGTCTGGTTGACCAGCGCCCGCGTCGGCAGCGCCAATCGCCGGTCGCCCAGCGCCGCGACGAACAGCCGCGCCGCGTTCAATGGCTGCAACAGATCATGACTGGCCGCCGCCAGGAAGCTGGTCTTGGACAGGTTCGCCTTCTCCGCCGCCGTCTTGGCGTCCATCAACTGCGCCTCGATCTGGCGCCGCTCGGCCACCTCCGCCTCCAGTTCGGAGGTGCGCTCCGCCACCCGCCGCTCCAGCGTCTCCGCCGTCTCGCGCAGCGCCGCCTGCGCGCGCAGCATGTCGGTCACGTCGGTGAAGCCGATCACCTGCCCGCCCCGCTCCATGGCGTTGCTGCGAATCTCGAAGCTGCGCCCCCCGGCATGGACCAGTTCGCTGCGATGGCGCGCCCCGCCCCGGTCGAGGCAGCCCCTGTCGTCCATCCCCAGATTGCCCCGGCACCAGTCCAGCAGCGCGGCATGGCTATCCCGCTCCTGCGCCCAGTCCTCCGGCAGTTCCAGCAGCCGTTGCAGCGCCTCGTTCCACGCCGCCAGCCGCCCCTCGGCATCGAACAGGCACACGCCTTCGGAGAGGTTGTCGAGCGTCGCCTGCAGCACAATGTTGCGCTCGGCCAGTTCCCGCGCGCGGTCGCGGGCATCCTCCGCCTTCACCTCGGTGATGTCGGTATAGATGCCGACGATGCCGCCCTCGCTGGTGCGCAGTTCGTTGATCTGCACCCAGCGCCCGTCGGACAGCGCCTGCACATGCCCGCCCTCCGCCACGCTATGGCGCGCCAGCCGGTCCGACACCCATCGGTCCTGTCCCACCGGGCGGTGATGCGCCGCCGCCAGCTTGGCGATCTCGTCGAAGCTCATGCCCTCGCGGATATGGTCCGCAATCTCCGGCCAGAAACCCAGATAGGCCTCGTTATAGAGGACCAGCCGATCCTCCGCGTCGAACAGGACGAAGCCTTCGTTGATCGAATCGATTGCGTCGCGCAGCCGCATCCGCGCCGCGTCCGCATGGCCATGGGCGGAGGCGAGGTCGGCATTGGCCTCCGCCAGCTTCGCCAGCGCGTCTTCGAGCTGCACGGTCCGCTCGCGCACCATGGCTTCCAGCGAGATCGCGGTCTCGAACATCGAAAAGGCGTTGCCGGCCATGTCGCTCGACCGTTCGACCCGGTCGATCAGCGCCGCATTGATCTTGCGCAACTTGCGGTTCTCTTCCCGCAACGCCTCCAGTTCGGCGGAAGAGAGGGCCGCGTCGGTCATCGGCCGATGGCAAGGCCGCTGAAGGTCTGGTTGACGTGCAGCGCATGATATTGCTCGCCATAGGTGTTGAAGCCGATCACCCGATGCCGCCCGTACAGCTCCGACACGGCGCGGCTGATCTGCCGCTGCTCGGCATCGATGCGGTTCAATACGCAATCGAAGGCGATGATCCGGTCCACCGGTCCCACCTCCGCCGCAATGTCCGCGAACAGCGCGTCCATCCGCGCAATACGGTCCACCGGCTCGCCCACGGTCATCACGATCCCCTCGTCGATGGCGCAGTAGAAGGTAAGGCTGCCGTCGGGATTCGCGCTCTGGATCGACCGCACATGATAATCGCCCCCGGCCCGCACCATCAGCGGATGCGCGGCATAGAAGGCGACGCCCAGCGCCTCGCCCGCATGACCCGCCAGCCGCAGATATTCCTGCGCGGCGGGCTCCGCATTGATCTCGGTCACGATCCGGTCGTTCGGGATCGCCCCGGTGACGACCATCTTCGCCTCGCTCGGCCGGTAGTGCTGCGCCTTGAACACATGCAGCGGGCGCGGCGTGGACAGGATCGCCACCACCGCCGCATGGCCATGGAAGCGCCCGCCATGGAAGACCGCCGTCTCCCGAAAGGCCATGCCGTCGCCCGACGACCCGCCGATCAGCGCAATGTCGCCCAGCGCGTCCTGGATCGTCATGGTCAGCAATTCTTCCCGATGCGACAGCCCGTCGACCAGGAACAGCGCGACATGATTGACCTTCCCGCCCAGATGGCGGCTCTCCCGCTCCGCCTGCGCGGCCAGCCCGCGCACCGCCTGCCGCGCGGCGGCGGGATCGAAATTCTCGATGTCGTCGAAACAGAGCGAGGTCATGTGAAAGGCCGAAGCCGGAAAGCCGATGACGCTCAGGCTGTCCTCATCATAGCCATTTTCGGTCAGCTCGCCCGAACTGGTGCAGCCGATCGCCACCACGCCCTCCGTCCGGCGGTTGACCGCCCGCGCCAGCGCCTCCCGGTCGAAACGATGCGAACAGAACAGCAGCATCCCGGCCAGCGGTTCGTCCCCCAATTGACCGGCGACTTCCGCCATGGCCTTGGCCGGATCGCCCGCATGGCTTGACGCAAAGGCGATCTCCGATGCCAGCACCGTCATGTTCCTCTCCCCGCATTTTCTCCCTGTTCTTTTCTTGTCTAATGGGAATCAGCCGCCGCGCAAAGGCTCTCCCGCCGCTTCCAGCGCCGCATTCTCCTCATCGGTGAAGACGCGCGAGCGGACGATGAAGCGCATCCCCTCCGGGCTTTCCAGCGACATGCCCGCGCCCCGGCCCGGCACGACGTCGATGGTGACTTGCGTATGCCGCCAATATTCGAACTGCGCCGCGCCGATCCACACCGGCACGTCGCCCGCGATCTGGCCCAGCAGCACATCCTGCCCGCCGGTCCTGAACTCGCCCCGCGGAAAGCACATCGGCGCCGACCCGTCGCAACAACCGCCGGACTGGTGGAACATCAGCGGCCCATGCCGGGCCGCCAGCCGGGCGATCAGGACTTCGGCTTCCGGCGTGGCGAGGATGCGGGGTGGAAGGTTCATAATGATCTCCAGTCCCCCTCCCGTAAACGGGAGGGGTTAGGGGTGGGCGCGACCCCGGACTTGATCCGGGGGAGCTTCCAGCTTAGCCATTGCAGAATGGCGCTGAGGTTGCGCCCGCCCACCCCCCGGCCCCCTCCCGCCTGCGGGAGGGGGAAGAAGAAAAAGGCGGACGCCCGGGAGAGGCGCCCGCCGAACCGAAGGCGTGAAGGGGGAAGGACCCGCCTTCGGCATGCGATCCGCCCCTCGCCTCAGAAGAACCCCAGCGCCTTGGTCGAATAGCTCACCAGCAGGTTCTTCGTCTGCTGATAATGATCCAGCATCATCTTGTGCGTCTCGCGCCCGATGCCCGACTGCTTGTACCCGCCAAAGGCCGCATGCGCCGGATAAGCATGGTAGCAGTTCGTCCAGACCCGCCCGGCCTGGATGTTGCGCCCCATGCGATAGGCCGTGTTCCCGTTCCGGCTCCACACCCCGGCGCCCAGCCCGTACAGCGTGTCATTGGCGATATGCAGCGCGTCCGCCTCATCCTTGAAGGTCGTGACCGACAGCACCGGGCCGAAAATCTCCTCCTGGAAGATGCGCATCCGATTATGCCCTTCCAGCACGGTCGGCGTCACATAATAGCCCTGCTCCAGCTCACCGCCCAGATGCGCCCGCGTGCCGCCGGTCAGCACCTTCGCGCCCTCGTCCCGGCCGATGTCGATATAGGAAAGGATCTTCTCCAACTGGTCGTTCGACGCCTGCGCCCCGATCATCGTCGCGGGGTCGAGCGGGCTGCCCTGCACGATCTTCTGCACGCGGGCGACGGCGCGCTCGATGAACTTTTCGTAGATGCTCTCCTGCACCAGCGCCCGGCTGGGGCAGGTGCAGACCTCGCCCTGATTGAGCGCGAACATCGCAAAGCCTTCCAGGCATTTGTCGAAATAATCGTCGTCCGCATCCATCACGTCGGCGAAGAAGATGTTGGGCGACTTGCCCCCCAGTTCCAGCGTCACCGGGATCAGATTCTCGCTCGCATATTGCATGATCAGCCGCCCGGTGGTGGTTTCCCCGGTAAAGGCGATCTTCGAAATCCGCTTGTTGGTGGCGAGCGGCTTGCCCGCCTCCACGCCAAAGCCGTTGACGACGTTCAGCACGCCTTCGGGGATCAGGTCGCCCACCAGGTCCATCAGCACCATGATCGACATCGGCGTCTGCTCGGCGGGCTTCAGCACCACGCAATTGCCCGCCGCCAGTGCCGGGGCCAGCTTCCACGCCGCCATCAGGATCGGGAAGTTCCAGGGGATGATCTGCCCCACCACGCCCAGCGGCTCATGGAAATGATAGGCCACCGTGTCATGGTCGATCTCCGCGATGGAGCCTTCCTGAGACCGCACGCAGGCCGCGAAATAGCGGAAATGGTCGATGGCGAGCGGAATGTCGGCGGCGGTCGTCTCGCGGATCGGCTTGCCGTTGTCGATCGTCTCCGCCATGGCGAGCAGGTCGAGATTCTCCTCCATCCGCTGCGCGATGCGATTGAGGATATTGGCCCGCTCCGTCGCCGAACGCTGGCCCCAGCCTTCCCTGGCCCTGTGCGCGGCGTCCAGCGCCAGCTCGATGTCCTCGGCCGTCGAACGGGCGATCTTGCACACGCTCTGCCCCGTCACCGGCGAAAGATTGTCGAAATATTCCCCGCGAACCGGCACCACCCACTGGCCGCCGATGAAATTCTCATATTTATCGCGGATCAGCGTCTTCCCCGCGAACCGCGCCATTGCCTGCTGTAACATCATCCTCTCCCGGACTCGTCTGAAAGTTGAGGGACAGGATGAACCTTTCGGACAAATGGACAATTAGACCTTGGGTCGGGCCTGCCCATGAAGCCGGAAAACCGGGACGCTCAACCCCCGCCGCCATTCATCGCCGCCTGCACCCGCAACCGGGGGAAAACCGCTTCCAGCGGCTTGGTGTCGGGCAGCACATAGACATAGCCGCCCTTTTTCCGGAACAGCGGGCTGACGTTCTTGCCGTAAAAGGCGGTGGGCAGGTTGATGCAGCCGAAGGTGATGCGATTGTCGTCGCCGGTGGGCGAGAGCATCCGCTCGCGGCGGCGTTCCCTTTTCGGCGCGCCCTTGGGAATGGGGTGCAGCGCCACCGACGTGGCATAATCGACCCACAGCACCTTCTGCCGCCCCGCCGCCAGCCCGAATTTCGCCAGGAAGCGCCCGGCGGGCGTCGTCTTTTCCGCCGGGCCGATCTCCGCCAGATTCTTCGATCCGATGCCGGGGCTCGCCTCGTCCCCGACGGCCACGCCGATCAGGACCGGCGCATGACCCAGCGATTTCCCGCTGGCGTCATAGAGCGAGAGAACCGCCGCCTTCTTGTCGACGATGATATAGGGCAGCGCGCCATTGTCGCGGGACGCGGCGATCCAGTCGGCCACGCGCGCCGCTTCCCCGGACAGCTTCGCTCCCGCCTCCTGCGGCATGTCCGCCTGCGGTTTCGCCGGCTCCGCCGCCCGGACGCCCTCCGTCGCGGGAATGGCCGGCGCAAGCACCGCCAGCGCCAGGAACAGTGGGATCATCGCTCAATGCACTCGAAGGAAAGCGCCGGCGCCCAGGACGGACGCCGGCGCGGGAACACCGGATTCGGCCCCGTTCCGGGCGTCAGTTGCGCGGCCGCTTGCGCTGATTTTCCTGCATGCGCTGCTCGATGCCGTCGACGCGGGCATTGATCTGGTCCAGCCGCTGGCCATTGTTCTGCGCCTGGCCGGATGCCGCCTGCGCCTCCGCCAGCGCCGATTTCGCGGTGGCGTCCGTCGCCTGCAGGCGCGAGTCGAGCGCATCGACGCGCTGGTTCACGGCGGCGACCTGTTCCCGCACGAAGCCCTTGGTGGCACAGCCCCCCAGCGCCAGCGAACCCACCAAAATCACCGCCAGAGGCGCGAATTTCGTGAAAGACCGCGACATCTCCATTCTCCTTATAGTTAACGAACCGTCCCCGTCCCAAGCCGAGCGCCGGATTCCGGACAATGGGATTCTGTCCGGCTGTGCATCCGCTCGGGTGAATGGATGGGACTGCCCGGGTGGGCCAACCGGGGGCGCGGGATTTCGTCAGCGGCGCGCGCCCGGCCGCCGCCATTTCCGGGGCCGTTCCTCCTCCCCCAGCAGCAGCATGATGTCGCCATAGCCGGCGAGCAGGCTTTCCAGCGACCGCACCGCCTGCCAGCCCCCCGGGAAAAGCGCGCGGAAAATATGCGACTTGTCCTTCATCGGCATCCTCCCACAATAAGTCCTGTCCGGCGCGCCTCTTGGCGGGCGTGCCTTGCGGCGCTTCAGCGAGCGCCGTCGACCAGGATCACGCGATATTCCGCACCGGCAAGCCGATGCTGCAATGCTTCCTGATAAGCGGGCGAGTGGTACCAGGCCCGCGCCGCATCCAGATCGTCGAACTCCAATATGGCGACGCCGTCGGGATCGGGCCCTTCCACCGCATCATGCTCCCCATAGAAGGCGAGCCGCCGGGCCGGCTTTTCCCCCCGCGCCTTGACCGCCAGCGCGGCATAGGCGGCCATCTCCCCGGCATCGTTCAGCCGGTCGCGGATCATGACGACATAAGCGGGCATGGACGGTCCTCTCCTCTTCCTGTCATGCGCGGGGGCGGCAGGGCGGGAAGCGCGCCCGGCCGCAATCCCCTACGCCCCTTCCGTCACCTTGGCGGAGGCCTTGCGGGTCCGGGCAGGCTTCTGGTCCTTGCCCAGCACGATCTTCGTCGTCATCAGATAATGTTCGCGCATCAGCTTGATCGCCAGATCGGCGTCATGCGCCAGAAAGGCGTCGGCCAGCTTGCTATATTCCTTCTCCAGATTCGAACGCTTGGACGGCGAGGAGATGGAGAGCCAGCGATAGCGCTCGCTCTGCAGCAGCAGCATGTCGCGCACCCGGAGCAGCCAGGGATTGTCGCATGTGGCGACCAGCGCGTGATGGAAGGCGTGGTGCGCGTCCGCCCATTCCTGCGTCACCTTGCCGTCATCGTCGTTGCGCGGCGTCCGCAGCAGGCCGTGCAGCGCCGCGACGATCCCCTTTTCCCAGGCGATGGTGGCGTTCGCGATGGCGGAGCGGATGCAGGGCTCCTCGATCAACAGGCGCACATCCGTCAGATGATGCAGGTCCTCGGCCGCGATCTCGCTCACGCGGAAGCCGCGCTGCGGTTCGGCGGTGACCAGCCCTTCTGCGGTGACCCGCGCCAGCGCCTCGCGCACCGCGCTCTGGTTCGCCCCCAGATTCTCGCACAGGTCGGAAATGACGAGCTTCTGACCGGGCGGAAGCGCGCCGTTCAGCAGCCGGGACCGGATCTGCTCGTAAACGCGGTGGGTGCGGCTGGGCGCCGGTGATTTCTCTGCCATTCGCCCTTGATAGTTCACTTTTCCCCCATCTACAACCGTTACAACAAAAAGTGCACTTTCTGTTGACTCATGGACAATACTCGCACATCGTCCGCGCGACCGCCCGCCTCCCCCGGGGCCGGTTTCGGGCCGGGACCGCGAACGGGCAAATGGCATGACATGGCCGACCACTCGTCGGCTGGAATCGGGATCAAGCATGAAAGACAAGGTCATCATCTCCTGCGCCGTCACCGGCTCCATCCACACGCCGACCATGTCGGACGCGCTGCCGGTCACGCCGTCCGAAATCGCGGAACAGGCGATAGAGGCGGCGGAGGCCGGCGCCGCCATCCTCCATCTCCATGCGCGCGATCCCAGGGACGGCCGACCCTCGGCGGACCCCGCCCTGTTCATGGAATTCCTGCCGCGCATCAGGCAGGGCTGCGACGCCATCTGCAACATCACCACGGGCGGCAGCCTCACCATGACGGTCGAGCAGCGCCTGGCCGCGCCGCTGCTGGCGTCGCCCGAAATGTGCTCGCTCAACATGGGCAGCATGAATTTCGCGCTCTATCCGATGGCGGATCGCTACCGGCAATGGAAGCATGACTGGGAGGAGCCCTATCTGCGGGAATCGGACGATTATATCTTCCGCAACACCTTCCGCGACATCGGCAAGATCGCCCATGCGCTGGGCGATGCCCATGACGTGAAGTTCGAACATGAATGCTATGACGTCGGTCATCTGTACAATCTGGCGCATTGCATCGACCGCGGCTTCTTCAAGCCGCCGGTCTTCATCCAGTTCATCTTCGGCATATTGGGAGGGATCGGGGCGGAGGTCGACAACCTCCTCTTCATGAAGCGGACCGCCGATCGCCTGTTCGGACAGGATTATCACTGGTCGGTGCTGGGCGCGGGACGCCATCAGATGCCGCTCGCGACGCAAGCGGCGCTGATGGGCGGCCATGTGCGCGTGGGGCTGGAGGACAATCTGAACATCGCCCAGGGGCGGCTCGCCTCCAGCAATGCCGAACAGGTGCGCAAGGTGCGCGCGATCATCGAAGATCTGGGCCTGGAGATAGCGACCGCCGATGAAGCGCGCGCCCGGCTCGGCCTCAAGGGCGGGGACAAGGTCGCCTTCTGATGCCCGCGCGTCGATAGCGCCGGATCGGCCGGCCCGGAATCCGTGGCTCGATTCGCGCCCCGCCCTTGAAAAGACAGGCGACGATCACGATCAATGATATTATAGACATCATGTGATGGTCCGCCGCTACCGGTGCGGACGACAAGAGAAGGAAATGCCAGAGTGACCGCGGAAATCATCCTCGCCCATCCCGTCCGCACCCCGATCGGGAGCTATAACGGCACGCTCAAGGACGTGCCGGCGGCCGAACTGGGCGCCGTCGCCATCCGGGAAACCGTGCGCCGCGCAGGGCTGTCGCCGGATGCCGTCGGCGCGGTCACCATGGGCAATGTGATCCAGGCCGGCAACAGGATGAACCCGGCGCGCCAGGCGGCGATCCACGCCGGGCTGCCGGTCTCGGTCCCCGCCCTCACCGTCAACCGGGTCTGCGGATCGGGCGCGCAGGCGATCGTGACCGCCGCGCAGGAAGTGCAGCTTGGCCTGCACGACGTCGCCATCGCCGGCGGCATGGAGAATATGGACCGCGCGCCTTATCTGATGACCGGCGGCCGCTGGGGTTATCGCATGGGCGACGCCGCGATCATCGATTCCATGCTGCATGACGGCCTGAACGACGCCTTTTCCGGCCAGCATTCCGGCTGGCATACGGAGGATCTCGTCACCCGCTCCCAGATTTCGCGGGATGCGCAGGACCGCTGGGCCGAACGCTCGCAGAAGCGCTTCGTGCAGGCGCAGTCGGAAGGCCGGTTCGCGGCGGAGATCGCCCCCGTCACCATCAAGGGCCGCAAGGGCGACGTCAGCTTCGCCAGCGACGAGGCGCCCCGCGCCGATACGACGCTGGAGGGACTGGCCCGGCTGAAGCCCGCCTTCCGCCCGGACGGCACGATCACCGCCGGCAATGCCCCCGGCCTCAACAGCGGCGCATCCGCGATGCTGGTCGCCACCCGCGCCTGGGCCGAGGCGAACGGCGTCGAACCGGCGGGCCGGATCGTCTCCTACGCCGTCGCCGCGCTGGAGCCGGGCCTCTTCGGCCTCGCGCCGGTCCCTGCCGTGGTGAAGGCGGTCGAACGCGCCGGCTGGAAGCTGCCGGACGTGGAGCGGTTCGAGATCAACGAAGCCTTCGCCGCCGTACCCCTGGCCATCATCAAGGAACTCGGCCTGCCGGAGGACATCGTCAATGTGGAGGGCGGCGCGATCGCCCATGGCCATGCCATCGGCGCGACCGGCGCGGTGCTGACGACCCGGCTGCTGCATTCGATGAAGCGGGACGGCGTGCGGCGGGGCCTTGTCACGCTTTGCATCGGCGGCGGCCAGGGTATAGCGCTCGCACTGGAAACGCTGTGACGGCGGCACGGATGCGGGGGAAAGATCGGTCATGAACGGTTTCGATACGATAAGCGCTCTGGCGCGGGGCGAACTGCCCCGCCCGCCCATGGCCGATACCGTGCCCTTCACCCTTCTTCCGCCCGAAATGGGGCGCGTGGAGCTGAGGGCGACGCCGGGCGAACGCTTCCTCAACCTTGGCGGCGTCGTCCATGGCGGCTGGGCGCTGACCATGCTGGATTCCGCCATGGGCCTCGCGGCGGCAACCACCTTGGACGAGGGCGGTTTCGCCCCCACCTATGAAACCAGCGTCAAGTTCCTGCGGCCCATCCCCGCCAATATCGGGGAAATGCGGGTGATCGGCACCGTCATCTCGCGCGGCCGGTCCCTTGTCGCGTTGGACGGACGCATCGAAAGCCTCGACAACCGGATCTTCGCGCACGGCACGTCCACCTGCGTCGTTCCCCGCTGAACGCGGGGCGCACCATCTTTCAGGAGCATCGCATGCTGAACCGAAGCATCCGTTCCGCGACGATCTGGACGATCAGTCCGTCCTCCACTCCACGGTCACGCGCAAACCGATTGTCGGCCGCGACAGGATATTGCGGACGATCCAGGCGGCCGGCGCGTCCTATGACCATATGCGTCCGACCTATCATGAAGCGATCGGCAACAGGAGCTTCGCGGAATATGACGCGAGGATCGCGGGCGGGCCGGAACTTCACTGCGTGGCGGCGATCACCCGGAAGGAATCGGGCGCGGTGGAGACCATTGCCTTCCCGCGGCTAAAGCTTCCCCCGATGGGCAGTTCCCATCTGGCGGAGCAAGAAGGCCAAGAAGGCGAAGGCAAGCCACCCTGACTTCTTCAGTTGCTCGTTTCGGTCTTTCCCGACTCCGCCTCTGAACTGTTGGCGAAGCGGCGACGCAAGGGAATGCGGGTATCGACATCCGCGACGCCCAGCCGTTCCTTGACGGATTTCCGCGCCCGCTGGAGGATTTTCTCCGCGGTTTTCAGGTCGGTCGTCATCCGCGCCATTACCAGCGCGCCCAGCGCTTCGGAAAAGGCGGCGTTCGCGGCCTCCTCGGGATCGTCGACCCCGGCGCGCTCCAGCAGCCGGGTCACGCCGTCGATCAGTCCGCGCATGCCATTGCTCAGCCGCCCACGCCCATCCTCCGAAAGATGGGCCAGCTCGCTGGTGAGCGACGGGATCGGGCACCCCGTCTCCGGATGGCTGCGATGGGTCATCGACAGATAGCCGTCGAAGAATTTGGCGATCGCCGCGCGGGGCTCTCCGACATCCAGCAGGCCCAAGAACCGCTCATAGCGTTCGTGGAACATATGCTCGACCGAATGGGCGACCAGATCGTCCTTGGACGCGAAATGGGCATAGAAGCCGCCGACGGTAAGCCCGGCCGCGGACATCACATTCGCCACCGCCACCCGGTCAATACCCTGGCAACGGATCGCCCGCGAAGCCTCCGTCAGGATGCGCTCCCGCGTACGCGCCTTATGGTCGCTTGGATATCTCATGCATAATCCCATAAGTGACCTGACCACAGCCGCTTACAGGAAAAAACGCGCCTCTTTCCCAAATGACTGTTTGCAGCCAACATAATATTATGGCCGTTCAGTTCAAGGGGTTTTCCCAAGGAGCGACCTACTCCGCTGTCAATCGTTGCATCCGGGCCAGATCGGATTGAAGACATTAGGCGACCAGCCGATATTCGGTGTCATTGACCAGCCGGATCGCGCCGCCCCCGCCTCGAACGTCTAGATCGGCAGAATGGCAGCCGAAAACCTCCACCTCCAGCAACAAGCTGCCCGGACGGAAGCCGCTCTGCAAGGTCGGCTCCAACTGCCGGGCCGCTGGGCCGCCCATTTCGCCTATGAATGGGTACGCAAGGACGATGTCAGGATCGACACCGATCTTGTCGACCTCTTCGAATTCAGCGAGACTTCCGGATTGATCAAGAGCCTGAAGATCATCTTCGACCGGTAATCCCGCGCGCCTGCCTTCCGGGCCACGCTCCCCCGGCAGAGCTTTGCGTACACGCAAAGACTGGCCCAACCCGGCCGGGAACGGCTATGATCGGCCGGAACCATTCAGGAGCCCGCGACCATGCCGAACCCCAGTCCCTGGCAACATCATCGTCAAGCCGGCCTGGCCGACGACATCGATTTCGAGATCAAGGGCCAGGAACTGCAATTTCTGGAAATAGAACTCGATCCCGGCGAAAGCGCCGTGGCGGAGGCCGGCGCCCTGGTCTGGAAGGACGCGGCCGTCGGCATGACCACCGTCTTCGGCGACGGCAGCGGCGGCAGCGACGGCAGCTTCATGGGCAAGCTGCTGGGCGCGGGAAAGCGGCTGGTGACGGGGGAAAGCCTGTTCACCACCGTCTTCACCCATAATGGCCGGGGCAAGGCGCGGGTCGCCTTCGCCTCCCCCACCCCCGGCGCGATCCTGCCGATTCGCCTCGACCAGGTCGGCGGGCGGCTGATCTGCCAGAAGGACAGCTTCCTCGCCGCCGCGAAGGGCGTATCGATCGGCGTCCATTTCCAGCAGCGGATCATGACCGGCCTGTTCGGCGGCGAAGGCTTCATCATGCAGAAGCTGGAGGGCGACGGCTGGGTGTTCGTCCAGATGGGCGGCACCATCGTGGAGCGCGAACTGGCCCCCGGCGAACAGCTTCACGTCGATACCGGCTGCGTCGCCGCCTATACCGACACGGTGGATTTCGACTTGGAGCGCGCGGGCGGCGTGCGCAGCATCCTGTTCGGCGGCGAAGGCCTGTTCTTCGCGCGCCTGACCGGGCCGGGCAAGGTGTGGATACAGTCCCTGCCCTTCTCGCGCCTCGCCGGCCGCATGCTGGCGGCGGCGGGCAGCCGCGGCGGCCAGAATCGCGGCGAAGGCTCCGTGCTCGGCGGCCTAGGCGACCTGATCGGCGGCAATAATTAGAGCATCGTGCGCAAAAGTGGGAACCGGTTTTCCGCTCAAACCGATGCGACAGAAACCCGCAGCGCGCGGCCCGCGCCCGATTTGAGCCATCGCGCGCCATAGCCGTCCGCCGCTCTTCCCCCCACCCCCAAACCCCACCGCAAGCCCCCCCCATCGGCGCGCCGCACAACCGGCCCGCCGGTGGCGCGCCCCCGCGCATGACCGCCATCCC
The DNA here is from genome assembly GCF_005406185.4 of Sphingobium sp. RSMS. Classification (NCBI taxonomy): domain Bacteria; kingdom Pseudomonadati; phylum Pseudomonadota; class Alphaproteobacteria; order Sphingomonadales; family Sphingobiaceae; genus Sphingobium; species Sphingobium sp. RSMS. Next base: position 1,146,227 of record NZ_CM191258.1, read on the forward strand.
CCTTGAGCCGATATGTGCATGAACATCGACACATGACGTCCGCAGCCTTTTCACGGCCATGAAAATCCATTATTATTCAAAGCCATAGCGGACGAATCCGCACCAACCATCTTGCGAACCCGCAACGGCGCCGGGGCAATCCGCCGTTCCGGGAAGGAGGTTCAACAAAGGCGGCACAGGGCCGCTCAACAACGGGGTCGTACCATGCGCATTTTCTCTCTTCGCCCGCTTGCGGGCGTGCTGTTCGCGTGCGTGCTCATATTCTGCATGAGCGAATGGGGCCTGTCCCTCACCGCCGACACGGAAAAAATCTCCGCGCCCACGCCAGCGGCGAAAGACCCGCCGGGCATCGCCTCCATCCTCACCAACGGCTTTTTCGGCCGGACCGCCAACCCGACGCCACAGATCGACTTCTCCCGCCCCTCCCCCAGCCCCTGGACCACGGCGCTGGGCAGCAGCAATCCCGCCGCGCTCTTTCCCACCACCGCCGCCGCCGCCCGAACCGGCGGCCCGGCCGGGCGCGCCGCCGGACCGATGGCGCCGGTCAGCACCATGCTGGCCCTCTCCACCGCCGCCACCGCCGCGCAGGCAGGCGATTTCGCCAATTTCGACTTCGCCGGCGGCACCCGCTACCCTGAACAGGCGACCGCGTCGGTCGGCCCCGCCTTCTACCGCCCCGGCGCGACCGTCGCCTATGTGCCGATCACGCTCGACCGCCCGACGCCCAACACCGTGATCGCGCGGGTGATGACGGAGGATGGACCGGGCCTCGTCCGCGGCGTGGCGGGCATCAACTATCGAAGCATCTACAAGGCGGTGATCTTCCGCCCCGGCGACCCGCTGACCAAGACGGTCTCCGTCCCCATATTGCTCGGCGTGCCGCAGGCCGACTTCATCGTCCGCTTCGTGGAGGCTCCATGGGGCGGCAAGATGGGCACCGACCGCGCCTTCGTCCAATGCGATTTCCAGCAGGAACCGACGGCGGAACAGGTCGCGGGGCGCGAACCCCGCGCCTTCCAGCCCACGGGCACGCTCCAGTGGAGGATGAGCCGCGAAACCCTCAAATGGTCCGACGCCGGCCATGACAAGGCCTGGTCGACCAAGCTGCCCAATGGCCGCTCGCAACCGGGCAATCAGGAAACCGGCATCTATCTCGACGGCTGGGTCTATCGCGACTATGGCATAGAGGCGCCCCTGCGCTACACGGACGATGGGCTCGTCATGCACACGCAGAAGCTGAAGCAGCCCATCGCCTGGGACGGCGTCCCCTATGACTATGGCGCGGTCGTGCTCAGCGGCCACAACACCCGGCCGGTGCAGATCGGCTACGGCCAATATGAATTCACCGCGAAGATGCCGAACCGGCGCGGCTCCTGGCCCGCCTTCTGGCTGATCTCGACCGCCGGCTGGCCGCCGGAAATCGACATTTACGAAGGGTTCGGCTTCGAAAGCTGGTGGGATTTCGACCGCTACACCGCCAACACGCTGCACGGCGGCGCCAACATCACCCGCACCTTCCAGCAGGGCGTCTTCATGAACACCGAAGAGGTCTACGGCATCGGCGGCTTCACCACGGGCTTCCACAGCTTCGCCGTCGACATCCAGCCCGACTATATCACTTGGTTCATCGACGGGAAGGAGACCTATCAGGCGGTCAATCCCTTCGCCGGCTTCCGCTGGTACCCGATCATGAACGTCGCGGTGAAGACGACCGGCGACTATGCGGACGGCACCGGCGACATGATCGTCCGCGACATCAAGGTCTATGCGGACGGGGGCTGAACGAAGGCGTCGCGCGGCCAGGCCCGACCATCCCACCCCCGTTCCGGGCCCGACGGATATTCGGCAACCCCTCCGCCTTCATGCTCCCGCCCCGCGCGGGAGCATGCGACGGATAGGGAAGACCGCGCCCCTCAGAACTGATCGAAGATCAACCCCATGCGCGGACTGAACAGCCGGTCATAGGCCTTCAGCAAGGCCCCGTCGGTCATCCCGGCGATATAGTCGCAGATCACCCGCGGCGCCTCCTCCCCCGCCCGCACCAGCGCCCATTGCTCGGCCGGCAGCAGGGTCTCCGGCTCCGACGCCAGCGCCTCGAAGACGGACACCACCATCTTCTGTCCCTTGAACTCCAGTTGCTGCACCCCGGCGCTGCGGATCACCTCCTGATAGACCGCGTTCCTCAGCGCGCCCAGGAACCGCGCCGGCCCCTCCTGCATCCCCGCGCGGTATCGGACCAGCGGCTCCTCGAACTCCTCCCGCGTGTCGATGCGGCAATGGGTGATCAGGTGATGCACCATCCGTCCGATGCAGCGCTTGCGCCCGCCGCCCTCGCCGAACAGCGTCCCGACCAGCCGCTCATAGACATTATTCTCGGATTCGCCGGGATATTTCCGCTTGAGGTGGACCAGGAAGGACGCGCATTCCTCCTCCGGCACCAGCCTGCGAAAGGCCTCCTCCCCGATCAGGCGCAGCGCCAGCGCATCCTCCAGGTCATGGACGCCGAAGCCGATGTCGTCGGCCACGTCCATGATGCTGCAATCGAAGGATTTGTGGATCGCCCGGTGGTGCCTGCCGACCTGCGGCTCGATCGCCGTGAACGCCTCCCGGTCGGCGCTCGACAAGGGCGCCAATATCCATTGCACCGCCTGCCGCTCCGTATCGAGATAGCATTTGGGCGGCTTGCTGGCGGCCCGGTCGATGATGCGGATGGAAGAAGGCCTGCCGCTCAGCCGGGGCGCGCAGGCGGGATTGCAGGCCTGCGCATAGGGGACCGGATATTTGAGCACGCCCAGCAGCGTCCGCCGCATGAGATTGGCCCCCGCCCCGGCCGAAAATTTCTCCAGCCGGGCCAGGATGCGCAGCGTCTGGCCATTGCCCTCGAACCCGCCCGCCTGCCGCATGCAGTAATTCAGCGCGACTTCCCCGCCATGGCCGAAGGGCGGATGGCCCAAGTCATGGGTGAAGCCGATGGCCTGGATCAGGCTGTGGTCGGGCAGATGCGGGATCGCCGGGTGGTCGGGGAAATCCTGCCGCAACTGCCGCGCTATGCCGCCCGCGATCTGCGCGACCTCCAGCGAATGGGTCAGCCGCGTGCGATAGAAATCGCTGTCGCCCAGGTTCAGGATCTGCGTCTTGCCCTGCAGGCGGCGGAAGGACGCGGAATGGATGACCCGCGCATAGTCGACATCCGCTTCATTGCGGGCGTCCTCGCTCTGCGCCTGCCAGTTTTCCTGCCGTTCATACCAGTTCATGCCACTCTTCTCCGGCGAATCCCGACCGCCTGTCGCTTGGCCGGAATATAGGCCGCTTCTCCCGCGCAGGCGCAGGAAAACCGGTTCATGCTGCTTCCTCCATGCCGATCCTCATCCCACCCCGCCCTCATTTGCCTATTTGAACTATTTATGCCACATCTATCCCAAACAAGCTTCAACTTCGCGCAAGAGGGCAGGAATGAACGCAGTGGTAACCCAGATCGGCGATCTGGCGGAGGCCGGCGAAAAGATGGTCGAACGCCTGCGGCGCAAGGCTTTTCTGCCGGATAGCCGCAAGGAACTCAACATCCGCTTCGGCATCGCTGAAGCCGCGCAACTGCTCGGCTGCTCCACGAATCGCATCCGCATGGCGGAGGAGGACGGACGCCTTCCCCCTGCCCCGCCGACCGAAAACGGCCGCCGCCCCGGCTACAAGGTGGAGGAACTGCTGAACATGCGGCAGGTGCTGGGCGCCTCGCCCGAACGCGCCCCCTTGGACATTCCCGCCATCATCGCGGTGCAGAATTTCAAGGGCGGCGTCGGCAAGTCGACCGTCACCACCCATCTCGCCCATTATTTCGCGGTGCAGGGCTATCGCGTGCTGGTGGTCGACTGCGACAGCCAGGCCACCACCACCACGCTGTTCGGCTTCAACCCGCATTTCAACATCCAGCGGGAAGAAACGCTCTACCCCTATCTCTCCATCGACCCGACGCAGGTCGACCTGCTCTACGCGGTCAAGCACACCGCCTGGCCCAATGTCGACCTCATCCCATCCAATCTCGAACTGTTCGACGTGGAATATGAGCTGGCGGCGGCGGGCAGCGACGGCGGCTCCGTCCTTGCGGCGCGCTTCCGCAAGCTGAAGCAGGGCCTGATGGACCTTGCCCGCCATTATGACGTGGTGCTGCTCGATCCGCCGCCGGCGCTGGGCACGATCAGCCTCGCCGTGATGCAGGCGGCCAATGCCCTGCTGGTGCCGCTGGCCGCGACCACGCCCGACTTCTGCTCGACCGTCCAGTTCCTCTCGATGATGGATCAGGTGATCGGCCAGCTGCAGCAGGCGGGGATAGAGGTCGACTATCAGTTCGTCCGCCTGCTCTGCTCGAAATTCGACAGCAACGATCCCAGCCATTCGATGGTCCGCGCGATCATGGAACAGAGCTTCGGCCCGGCTCTCCTGCCCATTCCGATCCTCGACAGCGCGGAAATCAGCCATGCCGCGCTGCGCATGATGACCGTCTATGAACTGGAAAAGCCGATCGGCACGCCGCGCACCCACAAGCGCTGCCGCGCCAATCTGGACGAGGCCATGGGCCAGATCGAGGCGCTGGTGCGTCAGGGCTGGGGCCGCGTCGCCCCTGCGCGGGAAGAGGACATCGTCAATGCGGCATGAAGCCCCTTTCCGCATGTTCATGATATGTTCCCGGTTTGCCGAAAGGGAATGCCATGGCGCGTAAGCAATCCGACTATCTGGCCGCCCTTCTCTCCGACGAGCCCGAGGCGGCAGCGGCAACGCCCGTCGAGCCGGAGGAGGCAGGCCCGCCCGCATCGCCCCTCTCCCCCTCCTCCTCCCCCTCCTCTGGCCCGGCCGCGCCGCGCCAGGATCGCGCCCGCGGCACCACCCTGCTCGGCCGCGAATCCGCCCTTGCCCGCCTGGCCTCGGGCGAGGTGCGGCAGGTCACGCAATTGCTGCTCGACCCGGCGAAAGTCCGGATCTGGAGCGGCAATGCCCGCCTCTATGCGCATCTCAATGAGGAAAATTGCCGCGAACTGATCGACTCGATCATCGCGGAGGGCGGGCAGAAGGTGCCCGCCGTGGTCCGCCGGATAGAGGGCGATCCCGATCATGATTATGAGGTGATCGCCGGCACCCGCCGCCACTGGTCGATCAGCTGGCTGCGCGCCAACAGCTATTCCGACATGATGTTCGTGGCGCAGGTCGCCCAGCTCGACGATGAGGCCGCCTTCCGCCTCGCCGACCTCGAAAACCGCGCCCGCAAGGACGTCTCGGACCTCGAACGCGCGCGCAACTATGCCGATGCGCTCAAGGCCCATTATGGCAGCCACCTGACCCGCATGGCCGAACGGCTGAAGCTCTCCAAGGGATGGCTCAGCAAGATGATCAAGGTGGCGGGCATCGAGGACGCGGTGATCGACGCCTTCGCCTCCCCGGCCGACGTCCAGTTGAAGCCCGCCTATGCGCTGGCCCAATCGCTCGACGACCCCAAGGGCGCGCCCGCCATCCGCGCGGAGGCGAACCGCCTCGCCTCCGAACAGCGCGCGCTGCGGTCGGCGGGCGCCGCGCCCATCCCGGCCTCGGATGTGCTCAAACGCCTGCTCGACGCCCCCCGCGCCGCCCAGTCGGCCCCCAGGGAAGAACCCTTCACCTGGACCACCCACTATGGCCGTCCGGCGCTGACGGTCCAGTCGGTCAACCGCCAGGGCGTCACCATCCGCCTCCACGCCGGTTCGGGCGCGGACATGGAAACGCTCGCCACCGCGCTGCGCGACACGCTCGAACATCTCGAACGGCAGGGCATGGGGCTCCAGCGCTGATGGAAAGCGGGGGGCACAGGACATATGACGGAAGCGAAAGGCCGGTCGAACCGGCGGCTTCCGCCCTGCCCCCCGTTTCCCCGGGGAAACATCAGCCCCTTGTCCCCGCCGCCCCATGGGAAACACGTCCGCTGTTTCCCCGGGGAAACAGCCGATCCCCCATCCCCCCGGCCACCAGCCCGCCCTCGCCGGCATCCCCGGCCAGCGCCGCCAGCTTGGCCTGGTCGCCGCACGGCCGCAGCCACGCATCGGCTCCCATCCCGACATGCGCCCCTCATTCCATAACTCCCGTCCATTCTCCGGAACGTTCTTGGAATAGCCCCCGCGCGCCCCTCCCCTCCTCTGCCGCATCACGCCATGGGCTGACGCTCATCTTCAGGACCCGCCC
>NZ_RPFK02000003.1:0-152994 GCF_005406185.4 Sphingobium sp. RSMS
TTGGCTGCATCACTCGATATTGAGGGCACGCAGGATCTGCTGTCCGTCTCAACGCTTGCACAACGGACCAGCTCTGTTCTCGAGCGGCTCCGCGACTCTGCGCGTAGCGCCCGGGCGGACGAACGGCGCGAGCCCACCTTCCCGATCGGTAAAGCGGCCGAACTGGTCGGCCGGACCGCGGCGGCCATTCGCGAGGCCGAGAAGGACGGCCGCTTGCCGCCGCCTCCGCGAACCGAAAATAATCGGCGCGTCGGTTATACCCTGGCGCAGCTCAACGACATGCGGGGATTGTTCGGCACCCGGCCCTGGCGGGCTGCCACCGACCCCTGCTGCGTCATCGCGGTGCAGAACTTCAAGGGCGGGGTCGGGAAATCGACCCTGTCGGTGCATCTGGCCCAATATCTCGCGATCAAGGGCTACCGGGTGGCCCTCATTGATTGCGACAGCCAGGCGTCGGCAACGACCCTGTTCGGCTATGTTCCCGACCTCGACCTAACCGAGGAGGACACGCTCTATCCGTTCTTGCGGCATGACGACATGGAGGCGCTCGATTACGCCCTGCGCAAGACTCACTTCGACGGCCTCGAGCTTGTCCCGGCCAATCTCCGGTTGTTCCAGTCGGAATATGAAATCGCGGCGCGTATGGCGCGCGGGCAGGGGAACCTGATCGATCGCATGGCACAAGGCATTGCGAGCATAGCCGATCGGTTTGATGTCGTTGTTCTCGACCCGCCGCCGGCGCTCGGTGCGATCTCGCTTTCGGTGCTGCGTGCGGCCAATGCGCTGGTCGTGCCGGTGCCGCCGACGGTAATGGACTTCTCGTCGACTGCAGCCTTCCTCGCCATGCTCGACGAGACCATCGAGACTCTGGCTGATCGCGGCTTGGCCCCGTCGCTGCAGTTTCTGCGCTTCGTGGCCTCCAAGGTCGACGAGAACAAGTCGATGCAGAAGGAATTGCTGAACCTGATGCGGACCCTTTTCGGCCACGCGATCGTGCGCACACCGCTCAAGGATTCGGCGGAAATCGACAATGCGACGGCGCGGCTGATGACGGTCTATGAGCTTGACGGACCTGTCACCAGTTCGGCGGTGCGCAACCGCTGCCTCGCCTATCTCGACGGCGTGAACAGTGAAATCGAGGTCGACATCCGGTCGATGTGGCCCAGCCATCTGGCGCGCTTGCGCAAGGAGGGCCTCGCCTGATGCGAGCAAAATTGCACCGGTGCAATTCCGGGTAGAAGGGGTGGATGATGAGCAAGAAAAACGCCAACTTCGCGGCTGATCTGGTCGCCGGAATCGACCCGGGGGCGCAAGCTCCAGCGGCCCGGCGCCCCGGCATCGGTGCGAGCGTCCTGGCGGGTCGAGAAAGCCGGCTTGCCGAATTGGCGACGGGCAGTGTCGTCTCACGCACCCATGAACTCGTTGATCCTGCACGCTGCCGGATGTGGGTCGGCCATAACCGCGAATATGCGCTGCTTAACGAGGAGCGGTGCGCCGATCTCATCGAGAGCATCAAGGCGCAGGGCAAACAGGAAATGCCCGCCATCGTCCGCCGTGTGAAGGACGACCCTGCCTTCGATTTCGAGGTGATTTGCGGCGCGCGCCGGCATTGGACGATCAGTTGGCTGCGCGCCCACAACTATCCGGATTTCCGCTTTCTCGTCGATATCCGCAGCCTTACCGACGAAGAGGCTTTCCGGCTTGCGGACCTGGAAAACCGGGCGCGCGACGACCTTACCGATCTGGAGCGCGCGCGCGATTATTTGCGCGCGCTCGACGCCTATTATGAAGGGCGCCAGAAGGTCATGGCCGAGCGGATCAACGTCACGGAAAGCTGGCTCAGCCGCTATCTCGACCTTGCCCGACTGCCGGCAGAACTGATGGCGGCCTTTGCCATCCCACAGGATCTCAGGATCAAGCATGTCACCGCGATCAAGCCTCTCTTGAAACCGGAGGACCGGCGGCAGCGTGTGTTCGCCGAGGCGGGGCGTCTCGCTCAGGTGCAGTCCGACCGCGCAGCACCGATGCCGGTTCCCGATATCATACGCGCTCTCGCTCTGGCCGCCGATCCCCCCAAGAGGTCAGGATCCCCCAAGAAGTCAGGAAAGCCAGAAACGATCGTGTCCGAAGGGGGGAAACCATTGCTGAAAGTGGAGGCGGTGGATCGTAAGGGTCTCAAGCTCACCCTGCTTCCGCATGCCGGTGGTACGCGGGCTGAAGCGGAGGCCGCGTTGAAAGCCCTGCTCGATCAGCATTGGAGCTAGGACAATCTTCAGCGGTTCTGAGATGTGAGAGTTTTGTCTTCACATGTTGAATATGGACTGCCCAATGACTGCAGCCTTCCAGGATGACATTCGCGAGAATGAGATCATCGCGCCCCGTCGTCTGGCGGAGCGCCTGCGCTTCTCCATGGCGCATTTGGCTCGCGTTGCTCGCCTGGATCGTAAGGCCATGACTCTGTATCCCTCCGCCCCGACCGTGCAGATTAAACTGGAGGAAATAGCCCGAGTTATAACGCGAGCGGCAGAGCTCGCAGGCGAAGAAGGCAAGGCGGTTATCTGGTTCAAGCATCAACCCCTTTCTGGAGTTGGGAAAACGGCTGCGGAATTGGTTGCGAATGGCGATATCGATATCGTCATGGAAGATCTCGATCGTATGGCTGCCGGGGTCTATTCCTGACAGGCGTCACTCGATGCCGAAAGGCTAGCTTGTCCGCAGGACCTTTAGGTGAATGTCTTCTTCTCGTAGACGGTGACAATCGCCCGGCCATCCCAAACGTAGCACAGGTGCCGCTCCTGTCGGCAGTTTGCGAGTAGGCGAGGGCGGAACACCGCGGCGCACTCGCCGTCGGTGTCGCGCACGCTTTGGTATACGATGCCATCCGAACCTTGCTCACGCAGGTGTCGGCCAAGCGCCTGGCCGGCGGCATAACTGTCCGGGGCGTAGAGGGCAGGGCGTTCATCGCGCAGGCCGCGAATATCGTGGAGCATGGCGTCCAAGTCGACCGCGTAGACGCGCATGTCGAGTTCCTGCGCCGGTTCGTGGGTGTACGCCATGAAGCGGGTTCGGTGATGGCTCGTCTCGGCAACCGCAGTCTCGATGGTGTTGGAAGCATAGAACAACCCGAAACTGCCGTCACAGAATCGGCTGCCATCTGGATTGAGGTGGGTGAACGCTGCCATGATTGCCGATGTCCCGGGTCCCGATACGCGGTCCTCCGATGGGACGAGCGCAAGGTCCCCGACCTCGTCGCGAAGCCGGTCGTTGGTCATCGCCTCGATCGCATAGACCGCTTCTAAATCGGCCGGATCCGCGACGTCTTCAAACAGCGATATGGGCGGGAACCGGCTTGCGACGATCCGATAGCACGGTTGCCACCGCACTTGCGTCGTCGCAATAGCATCCATCAGCCGCGCTGCGCGTCGATATATTGGCGCACCACGTAGAGATCGGCGACATTGCCCGAGGCCATCCGCTCGATCGCCGGGCGTCCGGCGAACAGCGGCGCCTCATTGGGTTTGCGTACCCATTCGTTGGCGGTACGGGGCAGGAGCATCTTCAGCCCCTTGTAGATCCCCATGACATAGGAGATGCGCTCCAGCGCATCCTTGGGAATCGCCGCGACGGCGCCGCGCTTCCAGGTCTGGAAGGTCGAGCGGCTGTCGAGCCCGAGAAGCTTCATCTGCTCGGCTTCCTTAAGGCCCCAGGCGTCGGCAATGCGGAAAAAGGTGCGCAGCGCCGGACCGCTCAGGTCCTTGCGGCTAGGCGCTTTGGCGGGGACGCCGGAATGGGCAGCTGTGGCCATTGGCCATCTCCTTCTTTCTCTGTCTATGTATGATATCTGTACATAACGTCAAGAGGAGATCAGTTTTCATACACGCCTAATGCGCGCGAGGCCGCGTCAGGGATGGCCAGAACTGCCGGCGAGCAGCCGGTCGATCTCGCCCATCGCCGCGTCGAACTCGGTGAGCGCCGGATGGGGGAGCGCGAGAGCGTGGTCCAGGGGTGCCGACAACCGATCCCTTCGCGGCGCTTCGGCGACCAGCAGAACCTTGCCCTTGATGCTCGCGCGCCGCGCGAGGCCCGCTGTGACTAGCGCGTCGCCGATCGCATAGGTGCCGCGCCGGCTGATCCCGAACGCCGAGGTCATCTGATCGAGCCCGAGCGGCGCAAAACCAGCGAGCAGGATCCACACCTGCGGTGCCCGCGCGCTCGAGCGCAGGTGCCCCAGCTGCTCGCGCATCAGCGCCGCGCGCCGTCGCGCTTTCGCGACCAGCTCTGCAAGCCGGGTAGCGCTGGCGTGGAGAGTTCGCGCTGAGACAATGGCGCGTTCGCCAGGCCAGAGCTGCGGCTGAAGCGTTTCGGCGGTCACCGCGCCGGGGCAGGGGAGGGCAAGCTGCCACGCGCCGCACGCGGCCAGCAGCCGCCCCAGCGAGGCATCGACCGCCCAGAGCGGTGTGCGCGGGGCGGCCTGCTCGATCGCCACCGCGCGGTTCCCAAGCGAACGGATTTGCACCGCGCGCTCCAGCGGCGCGAACAGCGGATCGGCGTGCAGCAGCGCGTGAAGGCGCGCCAGACCCGCGAAGGGCAGGGGAATCTCGTCATCCGCGCCGGCCTGTTTCACCAGCGTGATCGCTCTGCCGATCGCCTCCTCCGCCAGCGCATCTTCGGCTTGCATCGGGCGGTCGGCCCCGAAGCGAGCGGCCAGAGCGATGGTCTGCGCGGCGTCGGCAAGCGGTTCCCACGGATGATGGCTGAGTTCGCCCAGCAGGGCGCGGACCACGGCATAGGCGGAGCAGGCGGTGAGGGGCGTCTCTTGGGGGCCGCGATCGAGCCCGGCGAACCAGGCGTTGAACCGGTGTTCGGCGTCAGCAAATCCCGCCTGCGCCAAGGCCGAGAGGAGCACCTCGCGCAGCAGCCCTACGCAGAACAGCCGCTTTTCGGTATCGGTGAGGCCGGTGAGGAGCCCGTCGAGGCGGCCGAGCGCGAGCGCGCATTCCGCCTGCGCCTGGCCAAGCGCCTCGGGCGGAGCGTCGGTGTCGGCGGCAAGGGGATGGAAGCGCTCCATGCCGAATGTGTAGTGAATGCCAAAACACTGCACAACTGCTCGGAGGGTCCGTAAATGAACATGTGATAATTGCAGTTATCACATAAGCAGATTTGACCGTTCTTTATAAGGTGGGCTACAAGCGCGGCTGAGGAGCGAGGCGCGTCGTGAGCACCGAAACCGCCCGGGAAGGGCCAGAAATCCCCGTAGCGCCGCCTGAGGCTGTCCTGCCGGCCGTCAGGGCGCCGGCCGACCTTGCGTGGACGATCGTGCAGATGCGCGCCGGCGAGCGCATCACCGTCAACGAGGGCCTGATCGCCGCCTATCAGGCCGCTTCATCGCCCCATAGCATCCGTGCGCTCAAGTCCGACGTCGAGGCGTTCGATGCGTGGTGTAGGCGCAACAACCGGATCGCGCTGCCGGCCACGCCCGAGACCGTGGCCGATTATCTCGACGCGCGGGCCGGGAAGGGGAGCCGGCCGGCCTCGCTATCCCGCTACAAGGCGTCGATCGCCAAGATCCACCAGCTGCTCGAGCTCAAGGATCCGACGCCGGCGCCGCTGGTGAAGCTGCGGCTCCAGACGGTGCGCCGCGAGAAGGGGGCTGCGCAGAAGCAGGCGCGGCCGCTGCGGTTCAAGGGCCCGGTGCGCGACGTCGAGCGCGACAAGGCGCGGGGGCTCAACATCCGCGCGCTGCTCGAGAGTTGTGGCGAGGATCTGCCGGGGCTGCGTGATCGGGCGCTGCTATCGGCCGCTTATGACACCGGGCTGCGCGCCTCCGAACTGGTGGCGGTCGCCATTGAGCATATTGAGGAGGCGATCGATCCCGAAGCGCGGCTGCTGCAGATTCTGCGTCATAAGGGCGATCAAGACGGGGAGGGGGCGACCGCCTACCTCAGCCCGCGCACCGTCGCGGCGATCGCGGCGTGGACCGAAGCGGCGGGGATCACGACAGGGCCGCTGTTCCGGCGGGTGCAGGTGCGGCGCTACAAGGCGCGGGCAGCCGTGCGCGGTCGGCCGATCGACAGCATCTCGGGCCGGGAGACGTGGGATCTGCGCAAGACGCTGTCCAAGCCGGCGGTGAAGGCGCGCGTCGAATATGACATCGGCACCGTGGCGCTGCACCCGGGCTCGATCGGACCAATCTTTCGGTCGATCATCGGCCGCGCGTTCGACCGTGGCGCGCTGCCCGATTTGACGGCGGACGATCTGGCGCGGTTGCTGAAGGGGATCAGTGCGCACTCGACGCGGATCGGGCTCAATCAGGACCTGTTCGCCAGCGGGGAGGATTTGGCCGGCATCATGGACGCGCTGCGGTGGAAGTCGCCGCGGATGCCGCTCGCTTATAATCGCAATCTCGCGGCAGAGCAGGGGGCGGCGGGGCGCCTTATGGCGAAGATTGGCTAGTCATGACGGCCTAAATAGGTCTTTGGATGATGCCGTGCGACCACACGACGGCGGCAGGTAGATCGAGGGATTTGCGCAGCGGCAAGAACCGGAGAAGGGAGGCTGAGCCCCCGGGGTCTTGAGCTACAACGTTAAGCCTAAGAAACGGGCAGGGGCCTGGTAGCGCGTAGTGTATGAGCGAAGCCACCATCGCTCAAACTCATCAGCACAGTCCAATTTCGAAGAGGAAACAAGAAAGTGGTTCCGGAAACGGTATGGATCTTATCCTGTGTAAACGCTCGCGCTAAATGGCGGCGTTCTGATCGCGCTATTTGTCAGTTGCCGGGTCCGATGACGAGGCAATCGCGCGCGGCCTGAACGATGTCAGCGGTGACCTCCTCGACGCGGTTGAGGGTCATGATCCGCCGCATCTGCGCGAACAGGCGCTCCATGAGCCGGAAGTTGCCGCGCGTGATGCGGATCACGGCTGCCTGCGCTTCGATCGCGTCGAGTTGGGCCGGGTCGAAGCTGATCCCGAAATCGCCGGCGTGGGTCGCGAGCAGCAGCCGCATTTCGGTCTCGGTAAGCGGTTTGAACTCGTGGACGAAGCCGATCCGCGAGTAGAGCTGGGCATAGCGGGCGAGGCGCTTCTCCAAGCCCGGCATACCCATCAGGATCAGCCCGAAGCCGTGGCGATCGGCCATGTCGCGGAGATGTTCGAGCGACTTTATGGTCAGGCGGTCGGCCTCGTCGACGATGACGAGGGGGCAGGCGATGCGGGCGGCGTCATGGGTGATTTCGTCCTGCGAGCCGCCCGCGACCGTCAGCCGGGCATAGCCCAGCTTAATGAGGTTGAGGCCCAACACCGCGTCGATCGTCTTGGGCGTGTTGCTGACCGACACGGTGTAGAAGACGGCGCGGCAGCGAGCGACCTTTTCGCCAAGGAGCGCGGCAATGGGACGGAGCGCGGCATATTCCCCCAGGTCGGGGAAGCTGGAAAACTCGCGCGCCGATCGCGTCTTTCCGACGCCCGGCCGGCCATGACACACGCCGATATAGCGGTAGTGCGCGCAGGCTTCGGCAAACTCGACGAACCGGGCATGTTCGCGGGTCGCCAGGAACGGCTGCTCGACCAGGAACTCAATCGTCAGCGGCGTAGAGCCGGAGCCCTCGGTAGGTGGTGGGCCGGGAAGCCGTATCCTCTTGGTCGCCATCGAAGGTCTCCGTGGGGGCAGGCACCTGCTTGTCGCGCTCCTTCGCGCCGCGCCGGGCGCGCTGGATCGCGCGCAACGACGGGTGCCCAGCGTGCTCGGAGCTGAGCGCACGGCAGACGAACCGGCCCTGGTGGTAGACGTGGATCTCGGTCAGGTCGCGGGGGTCATAGACCGCCTCGACCTGCTCGCCGACGAAGGCCGCGAGCGTGGGTTCGACATAGCGCCTGCCCATCAGACGGATGCCGTCGCGCAGCACTTTACGGGGCTTGGGCACGTGCACGAGCAGCATGTCGAGCTGTTCAAGGCTGTCGGGCATTGCGGGCAGGAACCCGCCCTTCTGCCAGCGCGTGATCGGCGGTTCGCCGGTGCTGCCATGCGGGCGACGATGATAGACGCCGCACACGAACGCCTCGAAGCGGGCGCGCAGCTCGTCGAGCGTGAGCACTGGCGCCGACAGCGGCTTGCCCGCGATCAGGTGGCCGGGCAGGTCGGGCAGGAACATGTCGTTGATGGTGCGGAACAGCCGCTCGATCTTGCCGCGCCCGCGAGGACGCCCCGGCAGCGAATGGATGAGGCGGATTTTGAGGGCGATGCACGCCTGCTCGATATGCTCGGAGATGAAATCCGAGCCGTTGTCGACGTAAAGCTGTTCGGGAATGCCGCTGACGATCCATTCGGGATTGGGCTTGCGCCAGATCGCCTGCCGCAAGGCGAGCGCCGTGTTGAGGGCACTGGGGGCATCGAGGCTGAGGAAGTAACCGGCGATGGCTCGGCTGTGATCGTCAACGATGACGGTCAGCCAAGGACGCACCGGGGTTCCGGCATCATCGAGCACGAGAATGTCGAGAACGGTATGATCGGCCTGCCACATCTCGTTCGAGGTCGCGGCTTCGCGCCGATGCACTAGCTCGTGCTGGTCGCGGTAGACGGCCGGATCGGAGGCTGCGGCGATCTGGCTTGCCGGTATCGCCCTGACGACACGCGCGACGGCCGCATAGCTGGGGGTTCGGTGTCCATGCGCGATGGCGAGTTCCTGCACCTTTCGGTGAATGGCGGCGACCGGGGGTCGCGGGCGCTTGGTGGCGAGAGTGCGGGTCAGTTCGACCAGATGTTCCGGCAGGTGCAGCCTGCCCCGATCGTTGCGCGGCAGACGCGCGAGACCGGCAAGTCCTTCGGCACGGTAGCGCCCGAGCCAGCGCTGCAACGTCCGCTCGCTCAGCGTGCCGGTGCGGGCGAGGTCCGCGAGCGGGATGCCATCGGCGAGGTGCGGTTCAAGGACGCGGTAGCGCTCGATCGCCAGCGGCGGGACAAGCGCCGGATGCGTCACCGCCGACGGTCCGTGTCGCAGGTAAGGAAAACGGAGATTTGCCTGCCCATCGCCATGCGAGTCCGCTCGCGTTGCCAAACCGGCCTGTTCGACGTAAATCTACCCGGTAAAGAAAACTAGGGCAACATAGACCTGCCGATGACGACTTTCTTCCCAAACCGCGCCCGATCGGGGCGCCACCGGCCCTACGCATGAAAATCGGTTACGCCCGCGTATCGACCGCCGAGCAGAACCTGGACCTCCAGCGTGATGCGCTGAAGGCTGCCGGCTGCGAGAAGGTCATCACCGACAAGGCCTCCGGGGCGACTGCCGCTCGCCCTGGATTGGAAAAGGTGAAGGAGCTGCTTCGCGCCGGCGACACACTGGTGGTCTGGCGCCTCGACAGGCTCGGCCGCTCGCTCCGTGATCTGATCGGATGGCTGACCTACCTCGACGAGGAAAAGGTCGGGCTGCTGAGCCTGCACGAGGCGATCGACACGACCACCACGTCGGGCAAGCTTACCTTCCACCTGTTCGGGGCATTGGCGGAGTTCGAGCGCAACCTGATCCGCG
This sequence comes from Sphingobium sp. RSMS, assembly GCF_005406185.4. Lineage (NCBI taxonomy): Bacteria > Pseudomonadati > Pseudomonadota > Alphaproteobacteria > Sphingomonadales > Sphingobiaceae > Sphingobium > Sphingobium sp. RSMS. The sequence goes on from NZ_RPFK02000003.1 coordinate 9,526, forward strand.
AGCGGACCCAGGCCGGTCTCACCGCAGCCCGCGCTCGCGGCAAGAAGGGTGGCCGGCCGGCCGCACTCGGCAAGGACAAGCGCGACCTGCCCGTCAGGCTCTACCACGAGAACACGATGCCGATCGCCAAGATTTGCTCGATGCTCGGCATCTCCAAGCCAAAACTCTACGCCTATGTGCGATCGGCCGAGACCAAGCCGGTAGCCGCGTAGCGACGCTCGCCGACAAATAGCGCGATCAGAATGCCGCCACTTAGCGCGAGCGTTTACACCGTTCGCGGTCCCGATCGGCCCAGCGTCCCCCGGAACCGTTCGTTATCGGGAAGGCATCTAAGCGGTCTGCACCATCCTTCATCTAAAGTTCTCCAAGCGCTTCTGAGGATTTTCGGGCGCACCAAAAGCACTTGCTCCTCCAGTGGCTGGAGCATGTAACCGCAATTTGCTCTCCTGCGGACGGGGGGCTGGAGGTGGCTTTTTGACGGCCCGTGTTGAAGCAATCGGTATGTCTCGACGCTCATTAGTGGCGCGGCTGGTGGCCTGTGGAACCGGCTTGGTGCTCGGTTCTCCAACGCTCGCGCGACAGACTTCCCGGTCTGCGGGCTCGTGGAACTTCGGTGCGGCTCACCTCGAATGGGAGCCGCTGGAAGTCGGCACGGGTGATACCCTCCTTGTTTCGGCACAAGTGCGCGGAGTGCCGGTGCGGGCGGTGCTCGACAGTGGCAGCGGCGCGTCGATCATGAGCACGGCGCTCGCGGCGAAGCTCGGCTTGAACGATGGTGAGCGGCGCATGATTAGCGGGCTGAGCGCCAAGGCCCCGGTGCTGCTGGTCCGCGACATCGACGTACAGCTCGCCCGCGAAACCCGTCGCTTACCCTTTGCCGTCGTTGGTGATCTGAGTTCAGTGTCGGCGGCCTTCGGACGACCGATCGATATCCTCCTCGGTGCCGATATGTTCACGGGTAGCTGCATCGCGCTCGATTTCGCGAAAAGGCGTATGGCGGTCGTCAAGTCAGGCACGTTTCTCGCCGGTCCCGACTGGCGCGCTGTCGCGCTCGGGCGCGGTGCCAAGCAGGAGCTGTTCATTCGAGCTTCCGTCTCGGGTTTGCCTCCCGTGCCCTTGATGATCGATCTTGGCAGCTCGGCCGCGCTGATGCTCTCGTCGGCCTATGCCCGCGATCAAGGGCTGTTGAACGGGAAGCTCGTCTCGACCGCGGCGATCGGCGGCGTCGATGGTGTGCGTATCAACGATGCTTTCACGATCCAGAACATCAACATCGAAGGGCTTGGCGTCTCGAACGTCCCCACACTCGGGATGAGAGCTTGGCTCTCCACCAGCACGGTTGGCAATGTCGGCCTACCGCTGATCGCTCAATTCGACGTGGTGTTCGACGTGACCGCCGGATTCGTGTGGCTCCGGCCACTCGGTCCTCGTCGTCGCCTGCCGATGCTGAAGGACCGTAGCGGCCTTGGCCTCGCAGCCTCACCAACGGCGCTCACCGTTGTTCATGTGGCGGCGAACAGTCCCGCGGAAAAGGCTGGCTGGGCGGTCGGCGACCGGATCGTGGCGGTGAACGGCCATTCGATCGATGCGAACTATACGCGTGGGGAGCTCTGGCAAGTGCGCTCCCGGCCTGCTGGCACCCTCGTAAAGCTGACGATGGCCTCGGGTGATGTGCGCGAGCTCAGGCTGGCCGATTATTATTGATCGGCTTGAGGGTGGCCTTTGCCGATCGCCTTCATGATCCGACAATCGGCCATGCGCGCCTTGGTGCAGCTCTGGCTGAGCATTGCCAACTCATCCCGCAACACCGCGAGTTGCGCCAGTCTCTCCTCCACATCCTTGAGGTGCTGAGCAGCGATAGCTGAGGCGGCACCACAATCCTGGTCCGGGTTCTGCGCCAGCCCCATCAACGAACGGATCTCGTCGACGGAGAAGCCAAGCCGGCGACCGTTGCGGATGAAGTGCAAACGCTCAATGTCACTGGCATCGTAGGTTCTGCGACCCGACGCCGTGCGAGGGGCGGATCGGAGCAACCCGATCGACTCATAAAAGCGGATCGTCGTCACCTTCGTCGAGGTCTCGCTGGCGAGCTGCCCAATCATCACCGGCTTCATCATGCCATCCTTGCTTATGCGAACGTGTCGCACATTTCGCTTGCTTCTACAGCGACTGGAGGTGGTAAGGAAGGCCGCATGAATGCTTCTACCGAAAGCTGCGGGTGCCACGGGGAGCCCGCGCGCGCGCAAACCGATCCGGCCTATCGCCGTGCGCTGCTGACCGTCGTGGTGCTCAACCTCGGCTTCGGAGTCGCCGAGCTGTTCGGCGGGTTCATCGCCGATAGCCAAGCGCTGAAAGCGGATTCCCTCGATTTTCTCGGGGACGGGTCGATCAGCCTTATCGGTCTTCTCGCGCTTGCCTGGTCCGCACGGGCGAGGGCAAAGGTCGCGCTGACGCAGGGGTTGTTTCTCGGTGCGCTTGGCGTGGGCGTAATCGGTTTCGCGATTTGGCGCGCCCTGAACGCAACCGCGCCCGATGCCGAACTGATGGGCACAATCGGCGTTGTCGCGCTCGCGATCAATGTCGTGTCCGCCTTGGTGCTTGCGCGTTTCCGGGAAGGGGACGCCAATGTTCGCGCGATCTGGCTGTTCAGCCGCAACGACGCGCTCGCCAACGTGGCGGTGATCGCCGCGGCCGGTCTGGTGGCGTGGACAGGAAGCGCCTGGCCGGACCTCGCCGTCGCCGGCCTCATCGCCCTCCTGTTCCTCCACTCCGCTTATGAAATCGTCACTGGCGCTCGGCGCGAATTGGGAGAGCGGTAGTGCGTCTGCTCGCGTTGATCCGGGCAATGCTCTCGTTGCGGCTGCTCTCCGCGCTCGCGGCGCTGCTGATCCCTGCTGCGGCAATCGCCGAACCCGGCGACGTGCAAACCGCATGGCGGCTGCTCGACTATATGGCCGTCGATTATGGCGGCGCGGTCGCCAACGGTCGGATCAAGAGCACGTCGGAATATGCCGAGATGACGGAGTTCGCCGCGTCGGTCTCGACACGGCTTCAGGGCCTGCCGGCGAAGCCGGAGCGTCAAGCCCTCATCCAGCGGGCTGCCAACCTCCAGGCGGTGATCGCGGAAAAGGGACCGACTGAACAGGTGGCAACATTGGCGCACGGGCTCGCGGCCGATCTGTTGCGCGCCTACCCGGTGCCGCTCGCGCCCGATAAGGCTCCGAACCTCGTCTCCAGCGATGCACTGTTCCGACAATCCTGCGCGTCCTGCCACGGGATGACGGGCAACGGCCGTGGCCCTGACGCCGCCAAGCTCGCTACGCCCCCGATTGCTTTCACCGATGCCGAGCGCGCGCGCCAGCGCAGCGTGTTCGCGCTCTATCAGGTGGTGACGCAAGGCATCGACGGGACCGCGATGCAGAGCTTCGCCGATCTGCCCAACGATCAGCGCTGGGCGTTAGCATTCCGAGCCGGGAGCTTCGCCTTCACGGATGCGCAGGCGCGCGAAGGCGAGCGGCTTTGGAAATCCGACCCGACCCTTCGCCGGCGCATTCCGGACCTGAAAACCCTGGTCGCGCTCACCCCGGCCGCGCTCGGCGCGGCGATCGGCGACGCCAAGGCTGACCCAGTGCTCGCGTTCCTGCGTCGTCATCCCGAACAGGTGATACAACAGGCTCCCGGCTCGCTCGCGGTCGCCCGCGCCAAACTCGCCGAAAGCGTGGCGGCTGCGCGGCGCGGCGATGCGCGCATGGCGAAAGAGCTGGCGCTGTCGGCCTATCTCGATGGGTTCGAGCCGATCGAGCCAACACTCACCGCGCGCGACGCGACGCTGATGGGTCGAATCGAGGGCGCGATGGGGGAGTTCCGCGCCTCGATCGACCGGGGCGCGTCGCCCGATGATCTCGCGGAGAAGGTCGCAGTACTGGGCGGCCTTTTCGACGATGCGGAAGCGGCGCTCGCGCCTGATGCCGCCACCGAAGCGTCCACGTTCCTGGGCGCGTTCACGATCCTGCTGCGTGAAGGGCTCGAAGCCCTGCTCATCGTTGTCGCCATGATCGCGTTCCTGCGTAAAGCCGAGCGCGGCGAGGCGCTGCGGTACGTGCATGGCGGCTGGGTCAGCGCGATCATCGCGGGCGGGATCACCTGGGCGGTCGCCACCTATGCGATCGGGATCAGCGGTGCGAGCCGGGAGCTGACGGAAGGGTTTGGCTCGCTGTTCGCCGCGGTCGTGCTGCTCTCGGTCGGGATTTGGATGCACGGCAAGGCGCAGGCCGATCAGTGGCAGCGCTATATTCGCGAGAAGATGTCGCGGGCGCTCTCGGGCGGGTCGGGCTGGTTCCTGTTCGGGCTGGCGTTCGTCGTAGTTTATCGCGAGGTCTTCGAGACGATCCTGTTCTATGCCGCGCTTTCGGCGCAAGGTGACAACGGGATGCTTCTCGCGGGGGCCGGGTCGGCGATTGGACTGCTCAGCCTGATCGCTTGGGCCATGCTTCGCTACAGTCGCAAGCTGCCGATCGCGCAGTTCTTCCGCTATAGCTCCTGGCTCATGGCGGTCCTGACCGTCGTGCTGGCGGGTAAAGGCGTCGCCGCGCTCCAGGAAGCCGGCCTTATCAACATCGCACCGCTCGCGGACGTGCCACGGCTGTCGATGCTCGGCGTGTTTCCCACTTGGCAATCGGTGCTGGCGCAACTCCTGATGGCGGTCGCCATTGCGGTCGGGTTCGCCTGGAACGGGCGCGACCGATCCCGCTCGGGTTCCGGCTCAGTGACCCTTGGTTCGAATTAGTGCAATGACATGAAAACCCTTCCGTGATAGAGGCAAGCTAGTGCGAGCCTTTTTGCCTTTCCTGACATGCCTGATGCTGGTCCTGACCAGCTTCTCCGGCATGGCCCATGCCGCCGATCTGGCGGGGGGAAGCATCGCGGGCGTTGAGTTCACGGTCCATACCGCCGGTGACATCGATCAGGTGCCATCGGACTCGGACAAGAATGTCCCGCATCATCACAATTATTGTCACGGACACGACGTCGGCGCGCCTGCGCGCACGACGATGGAATATACCCCCGTCCTCACAGTGCCCAAGCCGACAATCTCCGCCTCTGCGTCGCTCGACGGCCGCACCGGCATGGTCCATTTGAGGCCCCCCCAAGCCTGACGTCCGATTTGGGCGTGCGTTGGCGCGCCCCTGTCGATCATCGTCAGGAGTCCTATTTTCATGAATCGTATCCTCGCGGCCATGCTGGCCGCAGCGTCTTGCGCCACGATGGCGCAGGCGCAGGTCGGACCGTCCGCGCCTGTTGCGCAGGATGCGCCGGTCTACACGCTTGACCAAGCGGTCAGTGCAGCGGGCGGTTCGGCCCCTGCTGCGGAAGCGGCGACAGCTGGAATCGACGCGGCCCGTGCAGGTCGCACAGTCGCCGGCTTGCGGCCCAATCCGGTGGTTCAAGGCCAAGTCGAGAATGTCATCGGCTCCGGGCCGTATCGGGGGGTCCGCAGCGCGGAAACCACGGTCGGCTTTGCGATCCCGATCGAGCTAGGCGGCAAGCGCGGCGCCCGCGTCGCGGTCGCCAATGCGCAATTGTCCCGGGCCGAGATCCAGGCCGCGATCATCGCGGCGGATGTCCGGCTTCAGGTAACGCAGCTCTATGTCGAAGCGGTCGCGGCCGATCGCCGGGTAATGACAGCCCGCGATCAGGCCCGGATCGCCAGCGATGCGCTGCGGGCCGCGAGCGTTCGCGTGCAGGCAGGGCGGGCATCGCCACTCGAGCAACAGCGCGCGGATGTCGCGCGTATCAATGCCGACGCCAATGTGGAGCGGCAGCTTCGCTTGGCCGAGGCGGCCCGCGCCAATCTGGCGCGTCGGATCGGACGGCCGATCGACGGCCTGCTCGATGACACGCTGCTCGATCGCCTTCCCGATGTGAACGTCTATGGGCCGTTGGCACCGGTCAACACGACCGGCACACTCGCGCTGGCGGCAGCCAACGCGGATTTCTCCATTGCCGAAGCCGGCGTGCGGCTCGCGCGCGCCAATCGCGTGCCTGACCTGAACGTCGGGCCGTCGATCCGCCGCCTGGAAGCGACCAACGACATGGCGGCGGTGTTCAGCGTGTCGATCCCGATCCCGGTGTTCAACAATGGTCGCGCCGCGATTGCGCAGGCGACCGCGCAGCGGACCCAGGCGGATGCGCAGCGCCGCGTGACCGCGCTCGACATCGAACAGGCGATCACGGACGCGCAGGCGCAGGCGGCCAATGCCGCAACGACGGCTCGTGCGGCGTCGGGGCCGGCGCTGGCGGCTGCACAGGAGGCCGCCCGCATCGCGCGGATCGGCTATCGCGAGGGCAAGTTCGGCCAGCTCGAATTGCTCGATGCTGAACGCACGCTCGCCGAAACGCGGGTCGCCGCGATCGACGCGCTTGCCAATTACCAGAATGCCCGCGCGCAAGTGGAGCGACTGACCGCTCGTGCGCCCAATGGGGGGAATCAGTGATGAAGAGCTTTTATCTCGCGGGCGCGGCGTCGCTCGCCCTGCTCTTGGCTGCCTGCGGCGGCAAGGATGGCGGAAACGAGGCAACTGCCGAAGGCGCAGCTGCCAATGAGACGGCAGCGGGCACGGAAAAGGGCGGTGCTGAAGGCGGTCATGCCGGTGAAGGCGTCGTCACATTGGGTGCCGACCAGATCGCCACAGCGGGCGTCCAGGTCGGACGGCCGATCATCGGCGGGGCCGGGACGATCGAGCTGCCCGCGATCATCGAGGGCGACCCACAGGGAACGCAGGTCGTCTCGGCCGCAATTGCGGGACGCGTGGTCGCGCTCACCCGTAACCTCGGCCAATCGGTCGGACGCGGCCAGACCATTGCGGTCATCGAAAGCCGCGAGGCGGCGCAGATCAAGGGCGAGGTCGAGGCGGCGCGGGCGCGGCTTCAGCTCGCTAATTCGAACCTCGCGCGCGAACAGCGGCTGTTCGCGCAGAGAGTCTCCCCTGAACAGGATCTGATCGCCGCCCGCACAGCGGCGACGGAGGCGCGGATCGCCCTGACGCAGGCGCAGAGCATGGTTTCGGCGGCGGGTGTCGGCGGCGGCGGGCTCAACCGGCTCGGCATTGCCGCGCCGATCTCGGGCCAGATCATTGCGCGCCCCGTGACGCTGGGACAAACGGTCGCGGCGGATGCCGAACTCTATCGCATCGCCAACCTGAGCCAGGTGTCGATCGCGCTTAATCTCAAGCCCGAGGATGCGGGCCGGGTGCGTCCCGGCAATACGGTGCTGGTGAAGGCGGCAGGCCGTCAGGCGACCGCCCGCGTGACCTTCGTGTCGCCGGCGCTTGATCCGCAGACGCGGCTCGTGCCTGCGCTCGCCACCCTCGACAATCGCGGTGGCGAATGGCGGGTCGGCGAGCCTGTGACGGCAGCCGTGCAGCTCACGGGCAGCGGCGGGAGCGGGGCGGTCCGCGTGCCGACGACGGCGGTCCAGAGTTTCGAGGGCAAGTCGGTCGTGTTCGTGCGCACGCCCACCGGCTTCAAGGCGACCCCGGTCCAGCTCGGCGATGCGTCGGGCGACACGGTGATCGTCCGGTCGGGCCTGACCGGCAACGAACAGATCGCCACCACCGGAAGTTTCACGCTCAAGGCCGAGATCGGCAAGGGCGAAGCGAGCCACGAGGATTAAGCCATGATCGCCCGTATCGTAACCTGGGCGGTCGAGAAGCGCTGGCTAGTCCTGCTCCTCACCGTCATCGTCGCCGCCATCGGCGCCTTTTCCCTCTACCGGCTACCGATCGACGCGGTGCCGGACATCACCAACAATCAGGTCCAGATCAACGTCCGCGCGCCTGCCCTCTCGCCCGAGCTGGTCGAGAAGCAGGTGTCGTTTCCAATCGAAACCGCGCTCGCCGGCACCCCCGGCCTGGAATATACGCGCTCGTTGAGCCGCAACGGCTTCGCGCAGATCACGGCGGTCTTTTCGGACGCGACGGACATCTATTTCGCCCGCCAGCAGGTGGGCGAGCGTCTGCGGGGCGTGCAAGAGAATCTGCCCGACGGCGTGAACCCTGAAATGGGTCCGATCGCGACAGGCCTGGGCGAGGTGTACATGTACACCGTTCGTCTCGATCATCGCGAGGACGACAAGCACAAGCCCGGTGAACCGGGCCAACAGCCCGATGGCAGCTACATCACGCCAGAGGGCGAGCGACTGACGACCGAAGAGGACAAGGCGACCTACCTGCGCACCGCGCAGGACTGGATCGTGACGCCGCTTCTGAAGACCACACCGGGCCTCGCCGGTGTCGACTCGATTGGCGGTTACGCCAAGCAGTTCCTCGTCGTGCCCGACGTGCAGAAGCTGGCCTCGCTCGGCATCACGCTGACGGACCTGGGAAATGCGCTGGAGCGCAATAACACCAGCGTCGGCGGTGGCTTCGTCAATCGCAATGGCGAAGGTCTGGCTGTTCGCTCGGATGCGCTCGTTCGCAATGCCAGCGAGTTGGCCAGGACCGTGATCGCGACACGTAACGGCGTGCCGATCACGGTCGAACAAGTTGCGACTGTGAAGACGGGTCAGGCGATCCGCATGGGTTCGGCATCGGAGAACGGTACCGAAGTCGTCGTCGGCACGGCGATCATGCGGATCGGCGAGAACAGCCGCATCGTGTCGACCGCGGTCGCTGAGAAACTGAAGACGATCAACGCTTCGCTGCCTCCTGACGTCGTAATTCAGCCGGTGCTGAACCGCACCGAGCTGGTCAATTCGACGATCAAGACGGTCGCGAAAAACCTGTCCGAAGGCGCGGTGCTGGTCATCGTCGTGCTCTTCCTGCTGCTCGGCAACTTCCGTGCGGCCCTGATCGCGGCGTTGGTCATCCCGATCACCATGATGCTGACAGGCTTTGGTATGCTGCGCGCTGGGGTCTCGGCCAATCTGATGAGCCTTGGGGCTTTGGACTTCGGTCTGATCGTCGACGGCGCCGTCATCATTGTCGAAAACGCGCTGCGCCGGCTTGCCGAGCAACAGCATCATGAAGGCCGATTGCTCAGCGTCAAGGAACGGCTCGCGACCGTGGCAGCCGCTGCGCGTGAGATGATCCGTCCCTCTGTGTACGGGCAGGCAATCATCATCCTCGTCTACGTACCGCTGCTCACGCTGACCGGCGTGGAGGGTAAAACGTTCGGACCGATGGCGCTGACCGTCATCATCGCGCTCGCCTTCGCCTTCATCCTCTCTCTCACCTTCGTGCCGGCGATGATTGCGATCTGGCTGTCGAAGAAGGTCGAGGAGAAGGACGGCCGCATCATCACGTGGCTGAAGAAGCGCTACGAACCCGGTCTCGACCGGGCCATGAAGCGCCCGACGCTGACGATCGGTGCGGGTGTGGGAAGCCTTGTGGTGGCGGCGCTTGCTTTCACTACGCTCGGCTCGGTGTTCCTGCCGCAGCTCGACGAAGGCGATTTGCTGATCCAGTCGCTCCGCATTCCGGCAACGTCGGTCCAGCAGAGCCAGGCGATGCAGGTGCCGATCGAGCGGATGATGTCGAAGCAGCCGGAGGTGCAATTCGTCTATTCCAAGACGGGCACCGCCGAGCTGGCGGCCGACCCGATGCCGCCGAACGCGACCGACATGTTCGTCATCCTGAAGCCGCGCAAGGATTGGCCGGATCCTGAGCTTCCCAAGGAGGAGCTGGTCAGCCGGATCGAGGGTAATCTCGCGAAGATTCCGGGAAATGCCTACGAGATCACCCAGCCCATCCAGATGCGCTTCAACGAGCTGATCGCCGGCGTGCGCGGCGACATCGCGGTGAAGGTGTTCGGGGACGACTTCAACCAGATGAACCGGACGGCCGAGCAAATCGCGGCGGTGCTGCGCAGAACGCAAGGCGCAGCGGACGTGAAGGTGGAGCAGACGACCGGTCTTCCCATGCTCGACATTCGCGTCAACCGCGACGCGATGGCGCGGTTGGGCGTTACGGCTCAGGATGTGCAGGACACCGTGACTGCGACGATCGGCGGGCGAACATCGGGCCAGATCTTCGAGGGCGACCGTCGCTTCCCCGTGGTGATCCGCCTGTCGGAGGCGCAGCGTGCCGACATCGGCCTGCTCCAACAGGTGCAGGTGCCGGTGGCAGGCGGCGGCTATGTACCGCTGTCCAGCGTCGCCGAGATCAAGGTGGTCGATGGTCCGAACCAGATCAGCCGCGAGAACGGCAAGCGGCGCGTGGTGGTGCAAGCCAACGTGCGTGGCCGCGACGTCGGATCCGTCGTGGCGGATGCGCAGGCGGCGATCGGCAGCCAACTCCGGCTGCCTGCCGGCACCTATCTCGAATGGGGCGGCCAGTTCGAGAACCTCCAATCGGCAAGCGAACGGCTGAAGCTGGTCATTCCGGCTTGCTTCATCTTGATCCTGCTGCTCCTCTACGGGGCGTTGGGATCGGTCCGCGACGCCGCGATCGTGTTCACCGGCGTGCCTTTCGCGCTGGTGGGCGGCGTCCTGTTGCTGTTCCTGCGGGGCATGGACTTCTCGATCTCGGCGGCAGTGGGCTTCATCGCCCTCTCGGGCATCGCGGTCCTCAACGGCCTCGTCATGGTCAGCTCGATCCAAGATCTGATCCGATCAGGGATGAGCCGCGAGGAAGCCGCGCATGTTGGCGCGATGCAGCGTCTGCGACCCGTCATCATGACCGCGCTAGTCGCCAGCCTCGGCTTCGTGCCGATGGCGCTGGGCGAAGGCGCCGGCGCAGAGGTTCAAAAGCCTTTGGCGACGGTCGTCATCGGCGGTCTGATCTCGGCGACGCTTCTTACGCTGTTCGTGCTGCCGACACTCTATGCCCGGTTCGGGCAGAAAGTGATCGAGAAACCCGAGCACTACAATGAGGAGCATGAAGGGGACGACCACGGTCAGACCTTCGTGAACAACTTGGCCTGATGGATGGGCGGGGCGATCCGCGATCGCCCCGCCCATCTCTGGGAGATGGGGATATGCCTCGCACCATAACCAGCTCGATGCTTCACGGCGGGCCACTGCGCATCTGGTCGGCACTCACCGATCCGGATCATCGCCGGGCGTGGAGTCCGCTCGTATTTCTCGATGATCCGTCCCGGCTCGGCGACACAGAATGCACCTTTGCGATCCAGGGCATCACCCGGCCAATTCGGACGCCAGCACGGATTGATCGATTCGATAAACCGCACGCCTTCGCTTGGTCCTGCGGCATCCCCTATCTGTTCACGCTCGAAGAGCGGTACGAGCTGGCGGGGGACGATGGCGGCACCAGGCTAACGCATAGCTGCACGCTGCGCGGGGCGCTCTCCCTGCCGTTCGCGGCGATGATGTTGCGCCGCCTGCGATCCCTGATGGTCGAATCTGACGATCGCCTCGCAACCTATCTCCGCTGGCGGGTAGGTCAGCCTGCCCGGGCTATCAATCGTCAGCGCGTCCCCTTCCGCTACAGGAGGAAGGCGCGATGATGATGCACTGTAAGCGGGTGCTGCCCGCCGTCATCCTCGTTGTCGGGCTCGCGGCGTGCTCGGAAAGAAAGCCGCCAGCCCCGCCAACGGAGCAGCAGATCCATTCGTCCGACAGCGCCGTGACGACCGGGGAAATGGGGCGGCATAGATATCGCTGTTCCGACGGGGAACCGCTGTTCGTCGATTACAAGGACAACGGCCTGCAGATCGATTTGCGGCGCTCCAACGGGGGACCGCCGATGATGCTGACCGCGCCAGCGCAGGGCCTGCAATATGTCGGCGAAACAGCCACCGCGACCTTCAAGGGGTCGCAGCTCACCATCGTGGAAGGCGATGGCCGTACCCGGATCTGCGAGCAGGAAGGCACGCGATGAACTGCCCTGCCTTCGAACGCCACAGGGCGCTTCGTCGGAAGAGACCGATGTCTGACACGTCGATTTCAAATGTGACAACCTTGTGCGGCCTGAATCGGGCCGGTCTGGCGATCGCGCGCCTCGGCGTCGTTCTCGTCTCCGGGGCGGTTATAGGGGCGTGTAATCCAGCGCCGACCCAGCCTACCGAGCCGGCGCATGAAAAGCATCTGACGTCGAAACTAATCGCGCAGCGCATCATGTACTGCGACGACGGCACACGCGCCGATGTCGACTTCATCGATGAAGGCTTGAAAATGGCCGTCACCTGGCTGCCGAAGGGCAGGACCGAGATCCTGCGCGCGCAGCGAACCGGTGACGAGTTTCGCGGCGACCATTCGCGGGCTGTCGTGGCGGGCGGATCGATCGCGTTCACGCGACGCGGGAAGATCCGCGTCTGCCACCGAACCCCGGAGGAGTCCTAGGAAATGCAGGCACTGCTCTATACGCTTGCGCCTGTGCTGGCGGTCGTGCTCGGCGCGATTGTCGCGAGCCGCACCAAGTTGAAACCTGGCCTCGTGGCGGGCCTACAGCATCTCGCTGCCGGCGTCGTGTTCGCGGCGGCAGCGACCGAAATCCTGCCGCAGGTCAAGCATGAGGCATCGCCCAGCGCGACGTTGATCGGCGGGGCGGCGGGCGTCGCGACCATGCTGGGGCTCAAGGCTCTTGAGGCCCGCTTCAAGGGGCCGATGGCGCTACTCGCCGCGATCGGCATCGACATTCTGGTCGACGGCCTGGTGCTCGGCCTCGCTTTCGTGGCGGGCGAGAAGGCAGGTCTCCTGCTGACGATCGCGCTCACTCTGGAAGTGTTATTTCTGGGACTGACGCTGACCGACGAGCTGGCGGAAACCTATCGCTCGCGCTTGCGCATCATCGTGATCGTCTCGGCATTGGCCCTGCTGCTGCCGATCGGCGCGCTCGCTGCCGTGCCGGTCGCCGCGCTGTCGCCGGTGATGATCGCCGGCTTCCTCAGCTTCGGGCTGATGGCGCTGCTCTACCTCGTCACGGAGGAGTTGCTGGTCGAGGCGCACGAGAAACCCGACACCCCGCTCATCAGCTCGATGTTTTTCGTCGGCTTCCTGGCCCTGCTGACACTTGAGGAGATGATGGGATGATCCCGGGCAACGACAACAATGGCGGGCAGGAGCGCCGCACACTGTGGATCGTCCTGCTGCTGAACGCGGCGATCGCTGCGGGCTTCTTCGTTTCCGGCTTCTTCGCGGACTCGAGCGCGCTGATCGCCAACGGCGTCGACAACCTGTCCGATACGGCTGTGTATGCGCTGAGCCTTGTGGCGCTCACCCGGGGCCAGACATGGAAGACACGCGCCGCGGTCGCTTCGGGCGTCATGCTGCTGATCTTCGCGGGCGGCATCTTGATCGATGTCGGACGGCGCTACGTGCAGGGCAGCGAGCCCATCGGACCTACCATGATGGTCATGTCCGCGATCGCCGGCGTCGTGAATTACCTCTGCCTGCGGCTGCTCCAGCGCCTCAAGGATCCGGACGTCAATCTCCGGGCCGCAACCACCTTCAGCTTCAACGACTTCATTTCCAACGGCGGCATCCTGATCGCCGGCGTGCTGGTGCTGTGGTTGGGTACCAATTGGCCGGACCTGCTGGTCGGCTTCGCCACCGCCATCATCGCCATCAAGGGCGGTGTCGAAATCCTGCGCGACGCGCGCGCCGAAACCAAGAAAAGCGAAAGGAGGTCGTCATGAACGACAAGCTCGAACTCGACATTCCAGTGTTGTTGCCGGACCTTCCTGACGCGGCCGATGCCTGCCTGGACCGTCTCGTATCAACCCTGTCAAAGCGCGAAGGTGTCGAGCGGGCGCATGTGATCTGTCTCGACGGCAACACGCCAGCGGCGCTGTGCATCCATTTCGATGCCGCCAAGCTGCCGCTGCCACGGTTGCGCGAAATGGTGCGCGCCGCAGGTGCCGAAATCACCGAGCGCTACGGCCATGCGATCTGGCAGGTGACGGGGATCAACCACGAACGTCGGGCGCGCACGGTCAGCGATGCGCTGTGCGCCTTGCCCGGCGTGGTCCAGGCAAGCGCCAGCACCAGCGGGTCTGTCCGGGTCGAATATGATCGCCGCGAAACCACCGAAGAGGAGGTGCGCGCTGCGCTTCGCAAGCTGAAGGTGAGGGTGGGCAAGCGGGTCGCTGCCGATGAACATGCCGGCCACGACCACGGCCCCGGGGGCCACGGCGCGGGCGAAGAGAAGCACGGCCCCGGCGATGGCCACGACCATAGCCACGCCGAATTTCTCGGCCCCAATACCGAGCTGATCTTCGCGCTCGCCTGTGGCGCGCTGCTGGGGATCGGCTACGCGATCGAGAGGCTGGTCGCTGGCGCGCCCGAATGGCTGCCGACCGCCTGCTATATCGCAGCCTATTTCTTCGGCGGATTCTTCACGCTGCGCGAGGCGATCGACAACCTCCGGATGAAGAAGTTCGAGATCGACACGCTGATGTTGGTCGCTGCGGCCGGCGCCGCTGCGCTGGGCGCATGGGCCGAAGGTGCGCTGCTGCTGTTCCTGTTCAGCCTCGGCCATGCGCTTGAGCATTATGCAATGGGCCGCGCCAAGAAGGCGATCGAGGCGCTGGCGAAGCTCGCGCCCGAAACCGCGACCGTGCGACGCGGCGGGCAGACCAGCGAAATCCCGGTCGAGCAGATGGTCGTCGGGGACATTGCCATCGTCCGCCCGAACGAGCGCCTGCCTGCCGACGGCTTCGTCATCAAGGGCACCAGCGCGATCAACCAGGCCCCGGTCACGGGTGAAAGCATCCCGGTCGACAAGGTGCCGGTCGCAGATGCCGCAGCGGCACGCGCCAAGCCCGATGCAGTCGACGCGGAAAGCCGGGTTTTTGCTGGTACGATCAACGGCGGCGGCGCGATCGAGATCGAGGTGACACGCCGTTCCAATGAAAGCGCGCTTGCCAAGGTCGTGAAGATGGTGAGCGAAGCGGAGACGCAGAAGTCGCCGACGCAGCGCTTCACCGACCGGTTCGAACGGATCTTCGTGCCCGCCGTCCTGGTCCTGTCAGTGCTCCTGCTGTTCGCATGGGTGGTCGTCGACGAGCCGTTCCGCGACAGCTTCTATCGCGCGATGGCGGTGCTGGTGGCGGCAAGCCCGTGCGCGCTCGCGATCGCAACGCCGAGCGCGGTCCTGTCGGGCGTTGCCCGTGCAGCGCGGGGCGGCGTGCTCGTGAAGGGCGGTGCACCGCTCGAAAACCTCGGGTCGCTCAAAGCGATCGCTTTCGACAAGACGGGCACGCTGACCGAAGGTCGTCCGCGCATCACTGATGTCGTGCCCGTCGATGGCGCCGATGAAGGCGAGTTGCTGGCGCTGGCTGTCGCCGTCGAAGCGTTGAGCGACCATCCCCTGGCCCAAGCGATCGTCAAGGACGGCCGCGAACGTCTGAACGATCGTGCCGTGCCGACTGCCGGCGACCTCAAGAGCCTGACCGGTCGGGGCGTCACCGCGAGCGTGGATGGCGAGACGGTGTGGATCGGCAAGGCCGAGATGTTCGGAAGTGAGGGCATTCCGGCGCTGGGGCAGGGCGCGCAGGACGCAATCGCGAAGCTGCGCGAGAACGGCCGCACGACAATGGTGGTCCGCAAGGGGGACCGCGACCTGGGCGCGATCGGCCTGATGGACACGCCTCGCGAAGCTGCCAAGACCGCGTTGCGTCGGCTGCACGAGATGGGCGTGTCGCGGATGATAATGATCTCCGGCGATCACCAGAAAGTCGCCGAAGCGATCGCCGACGAAGTCGGGATCGACGAAGCGTGGGGCGACCTCATGCCCGAAGACAAGGTTGCCGCGATCAAGAAGCTCGCCGGCGAAGACAAGGTCGCGATGGTGGGCGACGGCGTGAACGATGCGCCGGCGATGGCAAGCGCCACGGTCGGCATCGCGATGGGCGCGGCGGGGTCGGACGTTGCGCTGGAGACAGCCGACGTGGCGCTGATGGCCGACGATCTGGCGCACCTGCCATTCGCAGTCGGTCTTAGCCGCCATACCCGTGGAATCATCCGGCAGAACGTCTTCGTCAGCCTGGGTGTCGTCGCCTTCCTGGTGCCTGCTACCATCCTCGGCCTCGGCATTGGGCCAGCGGTGGCGGTTCATGAGGGATCGACGCTGCTCGTCGTCATCAATGCGCTCAGGCTGCTCGCCTACCGCGATCCGGCAGGGAAGGCGGCATGAAGTGGCTGATCGCCTTCGACCTCGACGGCACGCTTGCCGAGAGCAAGCGGCCGTTATCGGAGGATATGGCCGCAATCCTCGCCCGATTGCTCGCCATCACGGATGTGGCGGTGATCTCGGGCGGGGACTGGCCGCAGTTCGAAAAGCAGATCGCCTCGCGCCTTCCTGCCGGCGTCGCGCTCGACCGTCTCTGGTTGATGCCGACCACAGGCACGAAACTCTATCGGTTCATCAATGGCGCTTGGCGCGCGGTCTATGCCGAACTGTTCGACGACGCGGAGAAGGCGAAGATCCGCACGGCCTTCGATCAGGCGCTGACCGATGCCGGTCTCGCCGACGAACGTATCTGGGGCGAACGGATCGAGGACCGGGGCAGCCAGATCACCTTTTCGGGCCTGGGGCAGGCAGCGCCGCTGAAGGAAAAGGAAGCGTGGGATCCTGACCGAAAGAAGAGGACCGCGTTGCAGGCCACGTTGCGCGCGAAGCTGCCGGAGCTCTCGATCAATCTCGGTGGCACGACATCGATCGACGTGACCAGAGCAGGGATCGACAAGGGCTATGGCCTGAAGCGCCTGAGTGCCGAGAGCGGTGTCCCGCTCGACGGGATGCTGTTCATTGGGGATGCGATATTCCCCGGTGGGAATGACTATCCCGCTGCTGAAATCGGCCTCGACACAGTGAGGGTGCGCGACGTCGCGGAAACCACCGCCGTCGTGACCGCCATCATCGCGTGTCTGCACCGATAGGATCAAGATACATGGTCGGCTCCATCGCGGAATGCCGCATTGTCAAAGCTCTGGCTTCTGTCGCTTAGGGCAGCGCTTCCTAAAACGAAAAGAAGGCAATGTGCGCGTCTCCGCGAACAAAGCCTCCAGCGATCAATCTAAGAGATTCCGCCGCGCTTCTCAATCGTAGGGGGCGTTTGCGGGAGGGGGCGGAATCCTACGCTAAGGATTTGGGCCAGCGATATTCCCCGGTTAGATTGATGTGTTCCCATCCCAACGGCGAGACGTGGGCGAGTAGATCAGGCGCGATATGGGTACCGCTGGCGGCCCGGGTATTGACGACCTCGCCGAGCTTCATGGTGTTCCAGAATATGATGATGGCGGCGAGCAGGTTCATTCCGGCGATGCGATAGTGCTGGCCTTCGCCGGATCGATCCCGGATTTCACCTCGGCGGTGGAAGCTGATGGCGCGCTTTAGGGCGTGGTGGGCCTCACCCTTGTTGAGGCCGATCTGAGCCTGGCGCTGGAGGCCGGCATCAAGAATCCAGTCGATCATGAACAGGGTTCGCTCGATGCGGCCCACCTCTCGCAATGCGAGGGCCAGCTCATTCTGGCGCGGGTAAGAGGCGAGCTTGCGAAGAATCTGGCTGGGGGCGACGATCCCCGCTGCGATCGTCGCCATGATGCGCAGGATGTCGGGCCAGTTGCGCTCGATGAGCGGTTCATTGATCTTACCTCCGACCAGCGCTCGCACATTGGCCGGCGTCGCGTTGGGCGCGAAGGCATAGAGTCTTTTCTGAGGGAGATCGCGGATACGGGGGGCGAACCTGTAGCCGAGCAAGGCGCAGGCGGCGAACACATGATCGGTGAAGCCGCCCGTGTCGGCAAAATGCTGGCGAACGCGGCGGCCCGCGTCATTCATGAGCAGCCCGTCCAGGATATAGGGAGCCTCGCTGACCGTTGCCGGGATCACCTGGGTTGCGAACGGCGCATATTGATCGGACACATGGCTGTATCCCTTGAGGCCCGGGACGTTGCCATATTTCGCGTTGATCAGATTCATCGCCTCGCCCTGCTCGTTAGCAAGGAAGAACTGCCCGTCGCTGGATGCCGATTGCCCTTGTCCCCAGAAGGCGGCCATGGGCAGGGCGGCGTGGGCCTCCACGATCATGGCGAGCGCCCGATCATAGGCGCTGCCTTCGACATGCCAGCGCGCGATCCGCAGCAATTCCCAGAAGCTGTGCGTGTTGGTCGCCGCCGCCATCTTGCGCAAACCGAGATTGACGCCTTCCGCCAGCAACACGTTCATCAGGCCGATCCGGTCGCTGCAGGGCGCGCCGGTGCGCAGATGCGTGAACGCCTCGGAAAATCCGGTTCGCTCATCGACTTCCAGCAACAGATCGGTGATCCTCGCGGGCGGGAGCTGTTGATAGAGATCGAGCACGAGATCCTCGGCCCCTTCGGGCGTGTCGGCCCTCAGCTTGTCGATGTGCAGCTTGCCGTTCTCGATGATGCCGCCTGGGATCGTGCCGGTTCGCGCCGCGCGGCCAAACTCCTTCAGCCGTGTATCCAGTCGAGCCCTGCGCTCGGCCAGCCATTCGCCGGGTCGCAGCGGCACGGCGAGCCGCGCGGTCTGCTCTATCGCCTGTGGCGGGACCAGAAGCTGCTTGAGGTCGCCATAGCGGCGCGATCCCGCCAACCATATGTCACCGGACCGGAAGGCGTCGCGGATGTGGAACAGCACCGCGATTTCCCAAAGCCGGTGGTCGCCGCTGGGCTCAGCGCGAAGATGACGATGCCATTTCGAGTTGGGACGTAGAAAATCCACCGGCGGATCGACCTTGATCCCGTTACGCAGCATCGCAACGGCCGCCAGAAGAGGCGTGGCGATCGGCGCCGCCTGCATGTCGAGCAGGCGCAGCATCCTGGGCGCGTAGAGGCGGAAACGG
Source organism: Sphingobium sp. RSMS (assembly GCF_005406185.4). NCBI lineage: Bacteria > Pseudomonadati > Pseudomonadota > Alphaproteobacteria > Sphingomonadales > Sphingobiaceae > Sphingobium > Sphingobium sp. RSMS. The sequence continues at coordinate 28,291 of NZ_RPFK02000003.1, forward strand.
TGATAGCCGTCCAGCACACGGCTGAGCGGGTCGGCCGCGAGCACGTTGGTCAGCGCGGAGGCCGTGGCGACAAGGGTTCTGAACCGTTCCCAGCCAGGCCCGGTGGCGATTATCCCGTCCAGGGCCGTGCCATCGTCCTGCGCTCCAAGCAAAGCACCACCGATTTCGGCAAAGGACTTCAGCGTGTCCCGAACGGCCGCCTTTTCGTCGGCGATCCTGGTGTTGCAAAGGCGTTCGGAGGCCCGATAGAGACGGCCTACGATGCGATCGTGGGTCTCCACGATGACATCGGCCAGCGATGACCGCCATTCCAGGGTGCAGACAGCGAGGATCGCAAGCCGCCTGTCTTCGGGCAGATCACGCATGCCGTCGGCGTAATAGCGCTCGCCCTGCCGGCGAAGCCGGGTCACACGATGCGCCGGCACGCCGTCCAGCAAATCCGCCGGAAGATCGAACCTTTGAAGATATTCCAGTCGATCCATCAGCCGGTTAGCGGCTGCTGAATTTGCGCCAACCTCGAACTGTCGCAGCCATACGAAGCGCGTGACGCGACCATCCACCGTATCCTCCAACAGGTGAGCCAAATTCTCGCTCAGGGTTGGCGTGATGCGATGGGCGATAAGATCCTCGATCCGGCGCTCGGCCTCAACCAGCGCATCGGCGCAAAGGCGCTCGATCGTCGAGGAGCCGGGAAGGATCGTGCGGGTGCGGCGACACTCCGCAACGAAGCGACGGGCAAGATCCTCATTCGATGTCGCCGCCTCGGCTTCCCGAGCGATCCATTCGCGCAAATCCCGTGCGCCCCGCCCCGAAAAGGAGCGATAGCCGTAGATTCGGCGAAGGTCCGCCAGATGCTCGTGCCGGGTCTCCTCGCGCGCGGCATAGAGGAGTAGATCGTCGCTGGTCAGGCCGAGCTGGGCCGCGATGAAATCCGATACCTGCGCCGGGATCAACTCGCCAGGAGCGAGCACCCGGCCCGGGTAGCGCAGGACGCACAGTTGCAGCGCGAAGCCAAAACGATTGTGGGCGCGCCGGCGCTGGCGGATATGCCCGAGATCCTCATCGCTGAGGGTATAGTGCCGCAGCAGCTCACCTTGATCGACCGGCAAGTGAAGCAGCGCCTCGCGCTGTCGATCGGTCAGGGTCACGCGACGCGGCATACATGCTCCTTATTCTTTCCGAGCTACGGTTTGAGATAGCTTGATTGAGATGCTGGTTAAGATACACAATAGCCCAATCTTATGTGCTCATGTTCGTCACCGCCTCAAACCTTCGTTTGTGATCCATGCTGATCGGCTACGCCCGCGTGTCCAAAGCCGACGGCTCGCAGTCGCTCGACCTGCAGCACGATGCCCTTCGCGCTGCCGGTGTCGAGCCAGGCAATATCTATGATGATCGTGCATCCGGTAGCCGTGATGATCGCCCCGGTCTTGCCGCCTGCCTGAAATCGTTGCGCGACGGCGATGTCCTCATCGTTTGGAAGCTCGACCGGCTCGGCCGAACGCTCACCCACCTGGTCAGCACGGTGCAGAATCTGTCGGATCGCGGTATCGGTCTGCGGGTGCTCACCGGCAAGGGCGCGCAGATCGACACCACGACGCCATCGGGCCGGATGGTGTTCGGCATTTTTGCCACACTGGCGGAGTTTGAGCGGGATATGATCCGCGAGCGCACCATGGCTGGCCTGGCCGCTGCCCGCGCGCGGGGACGCAAGGGTGGCCGCAAGTTCGCCCTCTCCAAGGCCCAGGTGCGGCTCGCTCAGGCTGCTATGGCCCAACGCGACACGTCCGTTTCCGACCTCTGCAAGGAACTCGGGATCGAGCGCGTCACTCTCTACCGCTATGTCGGTCCCAACGGGGAACTCCGGGATTACGGTCAGCGCGTGCTTGCTGCCAAAACGCGATGATGATGACGGGAGCCCCGATCAAACTTACCCAAGCGGACGCCGCAGACGTTGCAGACCTGTACAACCGTTGCAGCGACTATTTCCTGTTGCAGGACGGGGCCGCGCCCACGCTGGACGATGCTCGCGAGCTTTTCTCCGATGTGCCGCCCGAAAAGAGCGCCCACAATCAAGCTGTCCTGGGATGGAAGGGGCCTGGCGGCCTATATGCAATCGCGGCCATCCTCCGCGATTATCCGCGTGATGGCACATGGTATCTCGGCTTCATGATCGTAGATGCCGCACAGCGTGGTCGTGGCGTCGGACGCTCAATTTACTCGACGGTCGAAAGCTGGGCCGCTGCGAGAGGTGCCACAGAGATTCGGTTGGCCGTGCTGGAAGCGAATGAAGCGGCAGAGCGATTTTGGCGTTCTCTCGGCTTCATTGAGTATCGGCGCGTTGGGCCAGACACCTTCAAAATGCGTAGCCATCGCCGGATAGAACTGAGCCGTCGCCTTTCTGGCGCGACCGTAGAAGGCAGCAACAAGTAAGATCTCGCGCCGGCTATCTGGGCGAGCTTGGCGTAGGATTCCGCCCCCTCCCGCAAACGCCCCCTTTCAGGGAAGGGGGCTTGAGATCGCCTTGATGGCCTTCAATCCCGTTCCAAAACGAGCGATCGCGTCCCTGTTTCTCTCCAGCTCGCCATAGGGCAGATAGGCGAAGTCGAGATCGGCAATACGGCTGAAAGCCGGGCGACGGAGTTGCGCGCGAACGTCCTGCTCGCGCGCATTCGGTGCGACCAGGAATAGCCCGGCGGCAGCGTGCAGATCGCTCCCCGACAGCGCCAGATCGAGCATGCGCACGATCCCCGAGTAGATCGAGGTCGAATGTTCAACCTCGAACGCGGCGGCGACGCCGTCGCCACCCTTCGCCAGCCACAACACGTCGATGAGGCGGATCGAGTCCGCTCCGGGAGAGGTCGCAATGGCGTCTGGAAGGCGCTCGAGGCATCCCTGTCCAAGCGGGCAGCCAGCGTGAAGTCGACCGCGGTCATTGGCGGCGATCCACACATCGTAACCGAGGGCATGGCCGAGGTCGCGCAGCCAGGCCTGGATTTCGGCGTGCGTGCGATCGGTTTCGCCCTGCGCGGCGGCTGTCTTGTCGAGCCGGCTTGCCTCCGCTCTGGCATGTTCCAATCTGCCGAGCCAGTCGTCGGCCGCCGTTGCGTCATCCTCCAGCGGTGGCGCGGGATAGCGGCCCGAGCCAATGTCGAACAACAGTCCGCCGATCGCGCCGAGATCGTTGGAGAGCAACTCGCGGTAACGGTCGTTGAGGTCGAGGATGCCGGCGCGCATGGCGAGAAAATGATCCCATGAGCCAAGCTTCACCTTGGCGCCGGTGACGGCGTTGTAGCCCTTGACGATCGCGGTATTGAAGGGCGGCACCAGCGTCGGGTGAAGGAAATAGAGCAGGTTGGCCGCCGCCGGACCCAGCCCCTTGATCTTGAGCGCATCTATGCTGCGGATGTGGCTGATGATCTCCTCGGCGGTGTCGCAGCACGAGCAATTGTCGAGCAGGCGACCGAACGCCCGCTGATTGTCCGGGCTTTCGTAAATGTCGGGAATGCGCAGCTTGGGCTTCCACAGCCAGGCATGGTCGGCGCCCTTGAAGATCTGCCGCTGTTCGGCGATCGAGTGGACAACCGTTTCCAGTGACGAGCCGCGATAGGCGACGCCGAACCGCCCACTTTCGATTTCCACGACCACCTGCTGCAGCCCCCGACGGATGGAGCGGAAGTTTTTCAGGCGTTCGTCCCAAAGAAACCAGGAGCGATAGGTGGCGCCCGGATCGTCTCGCCAACGACGGACAAGCTCGCTCAAGAGATCATGATGTGTCGTGGGTAACAAGGTCATACTGGCTCGGTCATCCTGAACTGGCTCCTTGCCGCTCAGGCTATCGCGGGCAAGGGCGGCTTGCACGTTCAATGTGCGATCCGCGAAGCTTGCTCAAACTGCCTGTGATCGCGCAGGGAAACGCGGCTGGCGTTGGGCGTTGCCGATCGCATCCGTAGACCGGGCGCACGGCCAGGCAGACGGCCGGCAGGGGCGTCGCCGCCCCGGAGCGGCGACGCAACCAGCTTCTTTTGGTCGAACTTAGCGGATCATTGCTTTGTGATCGCGGTGACCTCGCCATCGCTGCCCTTGAGCGAGAGGTCGAAATCGACCTTGTCGCCGACCTTGACCGCATCGGTGATCGCGGGCGCCGCCTTGAACGCCATCGTCATCGCCGGCCACTTGGCTTCGGGGATCGGGCCGTGGTTGAGCGTGATCGTGCCCGCCGTCTTGTCGATCGCGGTGACGGTGCCATGGCCCTTGGCCTTGATTGCGGCGTTCGCGTCGGGCGCCATCGACATGTTGCCCATGTCGCCGCTCATGGTCGCGGCAGGCGCCGCCTGGTTGGTTTCGGTTGTAACCGGGGTCTCGCCCTTCTTGCCGCACGCGGCGGTCAGGACGGCAAGGCCGAGGGCGAGGGTCAGTCGTGCATGTCTCATAATCGTCTCCTTCATGATGAAGCGGGTTGATGGATGGGGTCGGTCTTCGGCCGGCGCAGCAGCAGATAGGCGGCGGGCAGGACGAACATCGACAGCAGCGGCGCGCTCAGCATGCCGCCGATCATCGGCGCCGCGATCCGGCTCATCACCTCCGAGCCCGCGCCCGATCCCAGCAGGATCGGCAGCAGGCCGGCGAGGATCACCGCGACCGTCATCGCCTTGGGCCGGACGCGCAGCAGCGCGCCTTCGCGCACCGCGGCCTTCACCTCGGCGGCGTCCGGATTAGCCGTGCGCTCGGCCAGCGCATTCTTGAGATAGATCAGCATCACCACCCCGAACTCGGCGGAGACGCCGGCTAGCGCGATGAACCCGACCCCGGTCGCGACTGACTGGTTGAACCCGAGCAGATAGAGCGTCCAGATGCCGCCGGTCAGCGCGAACGGCAGCGTGCCCATGATCAATGCCGCCTCGTCGAAGCGGCCGAAGATGAGGTACAGCAGCACGAAGATGATCAGCAGCGTCGCGGGCACGACCAGCTTCAAGCGGTCGACCGCGCGCTCGAGATATTCGAACTGGCCCGAATAGGCGATGCTGACCCCCGGCGAGAGCCGAACCTGTCTCGCCACCGCGCGTTGCAGATCGCCAACCACCGAGGCGAGATCGCGCCCGCGCACATCGACATAGACCCAGGTCGAGGGCCGGGCATTCTCGGTCTTGAGCATCGGCGGCCCTTCGGCGATCGTGACATTGGCGACCGTGCCGAGGGTGATCTGCTGGCCCGCGGGCGTCAGGATCGGTAGCCCCCGCAGCCCGTCGAGGCTGTCGCGCAATTCGCGCGGATAGCGCACGCTGATCGGATAGCGGGCGAGGCCCTCGACCGTCTCGCCGATCGTCTCGCCGCCGATCGCGCCCGAGACGATGGCCTGCACGTCGGCGATGTTGAGTCCGAACCGCGCAGCGGCGGCGCGGTCGATGTCGACATCGACATAGCGTCCGCCGGTCAGCCGCTCGGCGAGCGCCGAGCTGACGCCCGGCACGGTCCTGGCCACGGTCTCGACATCATGGGCGATGCGGTCGAGCTCGGCGAGATCACTGCCCGACACCTTGACCCCGATCGGGCTCTTGATGCCCGTCGCGAGCATGTCGATGCGGTTGCGGATCGGCGGCACCCAGATATTGGCGAGCCCCGGAAGCCTCACCCGGCGATCGAGCTCGTCGATCAGCTTCTCGGGCGTCATGCCTGGTCGCCACTGGTCGCGGGGCTTGAACTGGATCGTCGTCTCGAACATCTCGAGCGGGGCGGGGTCGGTCGCGGTCTCGGCACGCCCCGCCTTGCCGAACACGCTTTCGACCTCGGGCACCGTCCTGATCAGCCGGTCGGTCTGCTGGAGCAGTTCGCTCGCCTTGGCGGCCGAGAGACCGGGCAGGGCCGAGGGCATGTAGAGCAGGTCGCCCTCGTCGAGGTTGGGCATGAATTCGCCGCCGAGCCGGCTGAGCGGCCAGGCCGTGGTCGCGAACACCAAAGCCGCGATCAGCAGCACGGTCTTGGGCCGCTTCATCGTCCAGTCGATCGCAGGCCGGTAGAGATCGGTCAGCCAGCGATTGACCGGATTGGCCTGCTCAGGCGGGATCCGCCCCCGGATCAGCCAGCCCATCAGGATCGGCACCAATGTCACCGACAGGATCGCGGCGGCGGCCATCGCATAGGTCTTGGTGAAGGCGAGCGGCGCGAACAGCCGGCCCTCCTGCGCCTCCAGTGTAAACACCGGGATGAACGACAGCGTGATGATCAGCAGGCTGAAGAACAGCGCCGGCCCGACCTCGGCCGCCGCCTCGGTGACGAGGATCCAGCGCGTCTCGCCGTCGAGATGCGTGCCCGGATGGTCCTGCTCCCAGCGCTCGATCTTCTTGTGGGCGTTCTCGATCATGACCACGGCCGCATCGACCATGGCACCGATCGCGATGGCGATGCCGCCGAGCGACATGATGTTGGCGTTGACGCCCTGGTAGCGCATCACGACGAAGGCGGCGAGCACGCCCAAGGGAAGGGTGAGGATCGCGACGAGCGCCGAGCGGACATGCCAGAGGAAGAGCGCACAGACCAGGGCCACGACGACGAACTCCTCGACCAGCTTGTGGGTGAGGTTCTCGACAGCACGGTCGATCAGCTGCGAGCGGTCATAGACCGTCACCACCTCGACGCCCGGCGGCAGGCTCCTCTTGAGGTCCGCGAGCTTGTCCTTGACCGCCGCGATCGTCTCCCGCGCATTCTTGCCCGAGCGCAGGATCACGACCCCGCCTGCGACCTCGCCTTCACCGTTCAGCTCGGCGATGCCGCGCCGCATCTCGGGGCCGATCTGGATCGTGGCGACGTCGCCGAGGCGGATCGGCACGCCGCCGGCCGCCGTCTTCAGCGGGATCGCGCGGAAATCGTCGAGCGTCTTCAGATAGCCTGAGGCGCGCACCATATATTCGGCTTCGGCCAGCTCGAGCACCGACCCGCCCGCTTCTTGATTGGCCTGCCGGATCGCCTCGACCGCCTGGGCGTGGGTCACCCCGTAGGCCGCGAGCTTCACCGGATCGAGCAGTATCTGATACTGCTTGACCATGCCGCCGATGCTGGCGACCTCGGCGACGCCGGTCACGGTCTTGAGCTCATAGCGCAGGAACCAGTCCTGCAGACCGCGCAGCTGCGACAGGTCATGCCGGCCGGTGCGGTCGACCAGCGCATATTCATAGACCCAGCCAACCCCGGTCGCGTCGGGCCCGAGCGCGCTGCGCGCGCTCGCCGGCAGGCGCCCCTGCACCTGGTTCAGATATTCGAGCACGCGGCTGCGCGCCCAATAGAGATCGGTGCCGTCCTCGAAGATCACATAGACGAAGCTGTCGCCGAAGAAGGAATAGCCGCGCACCGTCTTGGCGCCTGGCACCGACAGCATGGTGGTGGTGAGCGGATAGGTGACCTGGTTTTCGACGATCTGCGGCGCCTGACCCGGGTAGCTGGTACGAATGACGACCTGCACGTCGGACAGATCGGGGAGGGCGTCGATCGGGGTGGATCGTACCGCCCAGAGGCCCGCGCCGACCAGCGCCAGCATGCCGATCAGAACGAAGAAGCGGTTCTTGACCGACCAGCGGATGAGATGGGCGATCATCGGCCCGCCACCTTCGCCATACGCCGCAGCGTCGGTCCCGCCGGGGGCCGGTCGAACCCGAACCGAACCCGGTCGCCCGCCTTGAAGCCGCGCGCGATGCCCGGATCGGCGAGCGCGAAGGTCATCGTCATCGCGGGCCAGTCGAGCGCGGGGACCGGTTCGTGGCTGAGCGTCACCGCATTGGCCGTGAGCCGCTCGATCTTGCCCGTCGTCTCGTACAGCGTGGCTTTCGACCTCGGCGCGGCGATGGTCGCCGATGCCGCACCGCCGCCGATCGGCCGCGCCTCGATTCCCGACAGGCTCGCCTCGGAGTCGATCAGGAACTGCCCCGAGGCGACGACTTTCTCGCCGGGCGACAGGCCGGCAAGGATCTCGGTTTCACCGCCCGCCTCGCGGCCGATGCGGACCTCGGCGGGATGATAGCGCCCGTCGCCTGCGGCGAGCATGACGAGCGTGCGCTTGCCCGTGCGGATCACCGCCTCGCTCGGCACCAGCAGCGCCGGCTTGGCATCGCCGCCAAGCACGACGCTGGCGAACATGCCCGGCCGTAACCGCCCGTCCCGGTTGGGCAGCTCGATCCGCACGGTGAGCGTGCGGCTGTCGGCCTGCGTCGTCGGCAGGATCGCGATCACCCGGCCGGCGAAGCGCTCGCCGGGGAAGCTCGCCAGCGTGGCGCTGGCATTCTGGCCGACCCGGACATCGCCCGCGCGCGCTTCGGGCACCGCGGCATTGAGCCAGACGGTGCCGAGCCCGCTTACCTGGGCGAGCGTCTGGCCCATGGCGAGCGTCACGCCGGCACGGGCGTCGAGCGTCTGGATCGTGCCCGAGATCGGCGTCGTGATGGTCACCACGCCGTTCGGCCGACCGCTCCGCTCGACGCTGGCGATGAGGCCGTCGGACATGCCCATCAGCCGCAGCCGCTGGCGCGCGGCCGCGGTGAGATCGGGCTTGCCGAGCCGCCTGACGCTCAGATATTCGGTCTGCGCGCCGCCCCATTCGGGCAGGAGCAGGTCCGCGATCGGCGCGCCGGCGCGGACCACGTCCCCGGGCGCTCGCGCATAGACGCGGCTCACGAACCCGCCCGAACGCGCCTGGATGACGGCGACGTCGCGCTGGTTGAAGTCGATCGTGCCGGTGACCTCGAGGGCCGAGGCAAGGCTGCCCATCTTCGCCGCGACGACCCGCAATCCCAGGCTCTGCCGCGCGGCGGGATCGACGGCGACCGTGGGGGCCGCGCCGGCGCTTCCTCCGTCCGCGTATCGCGGCACGAGCTGCATATCCATGAAGGGCGACTTGCCGGGCTTGTCGAACTTCTGGTTGGGGAACATCGGATCGTACCAGTAAAGGACTTTGCCTGCCCCGGCGGGCGTGGTCGCCTCCGATTGCGGTGCCTGGCGATGGCCAGCCCAATAGCCTGTGCCGCCGGCCAGCAGCGCGACAGCCAGGATCGATGCGCCCCAGCGCAGCGCGGATTTATCGAGCGTCATGGCCGCTCCTCCCCATAGGTGATAGTGATGCGGACCGCGTCGCGCGCGACGTCGGCTTCGCGGTTGAGCGCCTCGACCTCGGCCTCCGCGAGCCCGAGCGTCGTGAGCAGCGCGGCGCCAAGGTCGAGCTTGCCGGCGCCATAGCTGTCGCGGTCGAGCTCGGCGCGGTGCCTGGCGAGTGGCACCAGCGTCTCGCGGGCATTGCGCAACCGGGAGAGATGCATGGCATGGTCTGCGAGATCGGCGTCGAGCTGCGCCACCAGCTCGCGGCGGATCGCCTCGCGGTCGAACCGACCCCCTTGCGCAAGGCTCTCGCTTGCAGCGATCCTGGGGTTCTGGCGCTTGCCGGCGAACAGCGGCAGGTCGATCGACACGCCGACCGAGGCCATGTCGCCGTACATGGGATCGCGCCGGCCATAGGTGACGCCGACCTTCCAGTCGGGGCGCTTGTCGGCGCGCGCGAGACGCACGTCCGCTTCGGCGACTGCGATCCGCGCGTCCTGCGCGCGCAGGGCGGGAAGCGCATCGATCCCGGCCCGCAGCCGGATCGGATCGACATCGAGCATCGGCGGGTCGCCCGTCGCCTGCGGGTCGGGGTCGCCGGTATAGCGCGCGAGCCGGGCCCGCGCCTGCGCCACCACCGCAGCCATCTCGGCGCGGCGATCGGCGATGGCGGCGCGGAGCTGGTCGGGCTCGAGCGCCTGGCTCGGGCGCGCGCTGCCCGACGCCAGGCGTGCGGTCACGGTCTTCTGCAGGTCGTCGAGGCTGGCATCGAGCAGGTCGAGCTGCCGGAGCCGGCGTTCTCCATAATAGAGATCGACCCAGGCGAGGGCGGTCTCGAGCCGCACGTTGCGGCCTTCGACCAGCTCGCCCGCCTCGGCGATACCGATATCGGCCGCGGCGCGCGCGGCGCGTGCATGGCGCTTGGCGAGATTGGGGAAGGTCTGGCTGAACCCGATCGTCGCCATGGTGAAATCGTCGCGCGTGAAGCTGCCGGCATTGGGGCCGCTCACCGGGAAGTTCTGCAGGCCCAGGTCGAGCGTCGGATCGGGCAGGCGATCGGCCGCGACCGCCGAAGAGCGGGCGCCGGCTGTCGCCGCCGCGCGCGCCTTGAGGCTTGGCGCGTTGGCGGCAGCGAGCCTCACTGCCTGCTCGTAGGTGAGCGGGCCGGCCGACACCGGCACGGCCCAGGCGCTCGCAAGCGTCGCACCGATAGAGAGCAACAGGCGTCGCACAGCGCGCCTCGGCATCATGATCATGGATATCATCCCCTCATGACAGAGGCGGCGCGCCAAGATGTGACGCGCCGCTCCGGAGCGGGTTTAGCCCTTGTCCGACCTGACTGCGCCGCGCATGCAGTCGGCGGCGCTTGCCTGCATCATCGCGCAATCGCAGCTGGCCATGTCCCGGCTGTCGGGCACCCATATGCGGACACGCGCAGGGCCAGTCGCCCGCGGACCATATTGCGGCGCCGACCGCCATTCCCAATGGCCTTGCGGCGTGCGGCTCGCGTCGGTTGCAAGCGCAGGCGCGGCGAGACTGAGGGCCGCCACAAGGGCGGCCGGAAGCAGTTTGATCATCACGAAAACCTTTGACTGAAAAGAAGGAAACCGGGCGCGCACGCATCGATCGATGCGCGCAGCCCGTGCTCGTTCAATCAGGCAAGGCTGGTGGGAGGATCCGGCTCGGGCGCAACCGCCTTGCCGGTCAATATCGTGTCGGTCGTCCAGAAGCTGGGCGCGTCGTAGAGACGCGCAGGCGCAACGCCGCCTGCCAGGTCCGCTGCGACCAGCGGGATCACGCACCCCATCGCGGCGATGCAATCGAGCGTCAGGCCCTTGCAGGGCTTTTCGCTGGGCGCAGGCTGCTGCTTGGCCATCATCGCCATGCAGTCCGCATCCATGCCCTTGGCCAGCGGCGCGCCTGCCGCCTGCGGCACGCTGTGCGCGGCCGCCATCTGGGCTCCGAAGAGACCGGACAGCGCTCCGATGACGAGCAGGAGGGCGAGCAGGCGTTTCACGGGCCTCGATATCTAGCGGGTTTCGCGGGCGCAGCCAACCAAAGTCTCGCGCCGCGCGGATTTTGAAGTGCTGACGGCTGATTCCGTCAACTCCGCGTCAATAAAGATCCGGCCCGGGGAAGAAGATCGGCTGCGGCCTCTACGTATATCGAGGCTGGACCCGGGACCGTAGTCCCAAGCCTGAAGAGACGCTCTTCCCCTCGGCAAAGTCCGGGCGGTGGCTTACCATCCAAGGAGGTGAATATGGTCAGAAAAACTCTCATGGTCGCGCTTGCCGGCATTTCGATGCTTGCTGCCGTCCCCGCTATGGCCCAGGGCATCGGGCACAGCCTGTTCATGCGCGGCTCGATCGTCGACACGGGCAGCAACGGCACGGTCGTCTGCATCGGCAAGGCCGATGGCGCCGAGGTCGGCCAGAAGCTCGAGGTCTATCGCGTCGTGACCCATCCGGGTCCGTCCAAGGGCGTGGCGCCGACCTATCACCGCCAGCTCGTCGGCCATGTGACAATCGACCATATCTTTGACGATCACTTCGCGCACGTGTCCGTCGCCGACGGCACGCCTGCCAAGCACGACATCGTCGAGCTTCGCAAGAACTGACAAGCCGGTGGCCCGGCGGCACGGGCTGCCCTGATGCGACGCGTCGGGGCAGCGGGCCGCCGGCGACGAGGAGACCGTTCGGGGTCAAAGCGAAACCGCTTGACCCTGGACCATGGTCCAACCGGCATGATCGAGCGGATGACATGGGCAATTTCAAGATCGGCGAACTGGCCGCGGCCGCAGGCGTGGGCCGCGATACGATCCGCTATTATGAGCGGATGGGCCTGCTGCGCGAGCCCGCGCGCACGGCAGCGGGCTACAGGCTCTACGACGCGACGGACCTCGAGCGCGTCAACTTCATCCGCTCGGCGCAGGAGCTTGGCTTCACCCTCGATCAGGCCCGGCAGCTGCTGGCGCTCAGGGCATCGGACACCGCGCATGCGCAGGCCGTGCTCGATATCACGCTCGCCAAGATCACGGACGCCGAAGTCCGGCTCAAGCGCCTGTCCGATATTCGCGACATGCTTCGATTGCTTGCCGATGAGTGCCCGGGCGAAGTTCCTGTTTCCGATTGCCCTATTCTCACGTTCCTCACGGAAAGGCGGAGATCTGATCACCGAAAGATATAAGAGCAAGCCTCGCAGGAAGAACAAACACCATTATTAAAAGGGGATTTATCATGACACGAATGCATATAGTGGCTGGGATTGTTCCAGCATTGCTTCTGGGCGCCTGTGCGACGACGCCGCCTACCTCCGCACAGGTCGAAAGCTGTAGGGCCATGGAGGGCGATATGGGTCTCCAGACACGTCATGACCATGGCGAGATGAAACAGCAGGGTCGTAATCCCATGAACCTGTCGCACGATCAGTGCCGCAAGATTCTTCGCCAAGCACAATGATTCCTGCTCCGGGTGGCTCGGGCCCACCCGGAGATTCCTCCAGTACGAAAGGAAGAAGCAATGGTCGGAAATCGAAAAGTCATACTGTCGCTAATCAGCGTTAGCCTGCTCTCGATGGCGGCGCTTTCGGGCTGTGAGCGCAAGACCGATCAGACGGTGCCGGCTGCGGCCAACAGCGCCGCACCCGCGGCTGGCGCTGATAGCGTAAATCCCGCCGGCATGGATCATTCGGACGCCATGGCCAATGAACAGGAGATGGAGCGGCATCACCAGCAGGCCATGGACCATGATGCGATGCGCCAGGGAGGCATGAACAGCAGCGCTCCGAAGACCGAGCCTGCGCCTGCGGATTCGGCGATGCCGATGAAGGACATGTAAGGGCGCGAAGGGGGTCGACATGTGCGTTTGGACCAGCCTTCGCCTTTCGGGTCTGGGGTTGTTGCTCGCTTTCAGCCTTCCCTCTGCGAGCGTGCACGCTCAGGAGGGCGAAGACCATTCGGCACATCATGGGGATACTTCGGGCGGTGCGGGGATGGCCGATGGCGCAATGTCCGCAAAGCCCGAGGTCGGCACCTCCGATATGGCCTCGATGATGAACTCTATGATGGAGCGCATGATCAACGGCGAAGGCGAGAATGAACATGGGCACGATTCCCGCCGCACCGCATTTTTTTCGCAGTTGCTCGCCTTTCCCGCGCTCGACGAAGCGGCCCGGCAGCGGGTCGCTGCGCAGGCCGGGGAACGGGTAAGCACGGGCCTGTCGATGGTCAACGCCGCCTCGGCCGACGGCGCGCGTGCGACAACGGTCTCGGCCCGGCTCGATGCGGCGCGCCGGATGCGCGAAGGGACCGACCTGTTCCGCTCCGGTACCGCCGCGCAGGGCGCGATCGGAGGCTTGCAGCCGCCCCGGGAGGTCGGGCTTGCCTGGCTGCGCGATCAGCTCGACATCGACCAGGCCGCGCCCGGCCATGCCGATCACTGGTTCGGCATCTCGCCCTCGCACCTCCTTCTCATGCTGTTCCTGGGGCTGGTGAGCGCCACGCTTATCGCGCTGCAGATCTTCCGCCTGCGGCGGATCGGGGCGATCGCCGGCGGTGTCGCCACCGCCAAGGTTCCAGCAAAGCCGGAGCCGAAGGCTGCCCCTCCCGCTACCAGGGTTGCGCCCGCGCCTGCACCCGTTGCCGACAGCGCCGGGCTCGCGCCGAGCAATGCGGCCGCACCCGCTGGGGCGTCGCTGCGCAAGCCCAAAAGCTGGGCGGGGCAGCTGCGCGTGGTCCAGATCGTGCGAGAGACGCCGAGCGTGCTGACCTTCCGGCTCGCGGACCCGACCGCCGACCGGCTGCCGTTCGACTTCCTGCCGGGCCAGTTCCTGCAGGTCGAGGTAGAGCCCGAAGCGGGCAAGACCGCGCGCCGTTCCTACACGATCGCCTCTTCGCCGACCCAGCGGGCCTATGTCGAACTGACGGTCAAGCGCGAGGAGCAGGGCGTGGTCTCGCGATACCTGCACGACAAGGTCGTCGCCGACGATCTGCTGAAGGTCAGCGGACCGTTCGGCGCCTTCACCTTCACGGGAACGGATGCCCAGAGCATCGTGCTGATCGCGGGCGGGGTCGGCATCACCCCGATGATGTCGGTGCTGCGCTATCTCACCGACACCGCGTGGAAGGGTGATATCTTCTTCTTCTACGGCGCACGGTCGACCGAGGAATTCGTGTTCCGCGACGAGCTCGAACGGCTCGAACGCCGTTTTCCCAACCTCCATGTCGTCGCCGCGATGCAGCGCGCGCCCGGCACCGTCTGGATGGGCCCCGAAGGGCCGATCACGCGCGAGATGATCCTGGCCGCGGTGCCGGAGATCGCGAGCCGGCGCATCCATATGTGCGGCCCGCCGGCGATGATGGGCGCGATGCGCGGCGTGCTGGCGGAACTCGGCGTCCCCGAAGCGCAGCTGCACACCGAGGCGTTCGGTCCGGCCTCGCTGCCGGCCGACCACGAGGATCTCGAGGTCAAGCCCGCGCCCCCGCCAGCGGATAAGCCGGCCCCGAGCGCCGAGGTGGCGCCGAGCACGGTGACCTTCTCCGTGTCGGGGGTGTCGGCGGCCTTGCCCGCGGACGAGACCGTGCTGGAGGCGGCCGAGGGCGCGGGCGTCGAGATCCCCTATGCATGCCGTGCGGGCACATGCGGCGCCTGCGTGGTCAAGCTGCTGCAGGGCGAAGTGACGATGGAGGTCGAATCCGGCCTTGCGCCCGCCGACAAGGCGCAAGGCTATGTGCTCGCGTGCCAGGCGAAGGGGACGGGCACGCCGCTCGTGGTCGAAGCCTGATGCGCGAACGCAGCGACATTGCCGTGGGCCTGCTGGTCGCGTTCCTGCTGCTGTTCCCGTTCGGCTATCTCGTGCATGTGTCGCCCCGCTTTCCGGGTAGCCTGGCCGGCGGGATCATCGGGATCGCAGCGCTCGTGCTGATGCTGCTGACGCTTCCTTATGTCGCGGCCAAGCACATCGCCTGGGTCGACAAGGCGCTCTCCCGGGTCGTCAGCAAGCCAACCCTGCTCGCCATCCACATCTATGCCGGCGTGCTGGCGCCGATCCTGGGTCTGGTCCACGCCGCGCACAAGCTCGAAAGCCCGGTCGGCCTGCTTCTGACCGTCCTCCTGCTGATGACGGTCATCACCGGCTTCATCGGCCGCTACCTGCTTGCCCAGCTTGGTCGGGCGCTGCGCGGACGCAGGTCAGAACTGGCCTCGCTTCGCGCCGCCTTCCTCGAGGAGCCGGCGGCGCCGACGCAGGCCGATACCGCAGCCCCGCCGCTGTCGGGCTGGAAGCGCTATCTGTTCGTCGCCGGGGATGCGTCCGCGGGCCAGCGCCCCCAGGACAAGGCGGGGATCGCCGCAGCGCTGGCCGATACCGAATTCGCGATCCGTGCCGAAGAGGCAACCAACACCCTGTTCGCGCGGTGGCGGTTCCTGCACATCCTGCTGGGCTGTCTCATCTTCGCGCTGCTCGCGCTCCACGTCGGCGCGGCGATCTATTACGGGCTGCGCTGGCTATGAGCTGGCAGCGTCTTTCCTACGCCGTCTTCATCGCAGCCCTGCTGGTGATGGTCGCCGCGGTCGCGATCCGGATGCGATCGGACGCGCCGAGGGATGCCGGCCTGGTGGCGCAGCTCGTCTCGCCCGGCCCGCTCTCGAGCGCGCACCAGTCCTTTGCCGGCCAATGCACGGCCTGCCACACGCCGGGCAAGGGCGTCGAAACCCGGACCTGTCTCACCTGCCATGCGGGCACCGATTTCGGGACGAAGCAGTCGACGCAGTTCCACGCGAAAGCGACGCAGTGCACCTCCTGCCACGTCGAACATGAGGGAGAGCGCGGCATCATCCGCATGGATCACGCCGCGTTGCTCGACATGGCGAAGTGGCGGCAGCCTTTGGCGGGCATGTCGACAAACACTCGAAGCCTGACCCCCGAGACCGCGCTCAATTGCGCGAGCTGCCATGCGTTCCGCGATCCGCACCAGGGCCTGTTCGGCACCGACTGCGCGAGCTGCCACAAGACCGACAGCTGGAAGATCGCCAATTACCGCCATCCATCGGTCAATTCGACGCAGTGCGCCGAGTGCCACAAGGCGCCGCCGAGTCACTTCATGGAGCATTTCAGCATGGTCTCGCAGCGCGCAGCCGGATCGAAGGCGCGCGTCGACCAATGCTATGCCTGTCACGCCACCGACAGCTTCAACAATATCCGCAAGCGAGGCTGGTATGATCACCATTGAGGCCGACTGGCTGAGCGCCTTCTTCCGGCTCGCGGTGATCGGCCTGGAACTGGCGGGCACGCTGACCATCCTGGTCGGCGCGGGGCTCGCAACCTTTCTGTTTGCGCGGCGGGCGAGGGCGGGCGACCGAACCGAGGCCTATAGCGCGTTCCGCTCGGCGCTCGGCCGCAGCATCCTGCTCGGCCTGGAATTTCTGGTCGCCGGCGACATCGTCAAGTCGCTGGTGATCAACCCAACGCTCGACGATCTCATCGTTCTGGCCGGGCTGGTGCTGGTGCGGACCTTCCTGAGCATCTCGCTCGGGGTCGAGATCAACGGCCACTGGCCCTGGGAGGAAACCCGGATGGCGCGGGAGAAGGCGCGTGCGGCGTCGGATGGGTCGCCTGCGACGGCTGAGGCCGCCGGATGCGGCACAGCGCTCAAGGGATAGCAGATGGGAGGTGCATGATGATCGAGAGACGCGAATTGCTGATGGCCGGCGCCGGCCTTGCCGCCGCCGGAACGCTGGCTGTGCCGGCGGCGGCGCAGCAGCATCGAATGGAAGGGATGGCGATGTCGATGACGGACTGCATCGACGATTGCGTGGCTTCGCACCGCATGTGCCTGGAAACCGCCGCTTGGCTGACGAAGCAAGGCGGCGCGTCAGCTACGGCGTCGCTGATCGCCATGCTGAACGACTGTGCGGAACTGTGCCAGGCGACTGCCAACTCGATGCTGCGGGAATCTGCCCTGCACCGCATCGTCTGCCGCGCCTGCGCCGACGCTTGCGAGCGCTGCGCCGAGGAATGCGGACGCCATAGCGCGGACCAGCGGATCGCGCGTTGCTCGGCCACCTGCAAGAAATGCGCGGCGAGCTGCCGAACGATGGCGGACATGTCGAGCTGAGCGGCGCGCTTCGCACGTGCCCCACATAGTCACGTTCAGGCCAGAGCCCCCGGTCACAGCTTGTGTGTCCGACAACTACGCCAGGACAGCGATCATGGCACGTGGCACAAAGTCCGAGTATCCGGCAACGGCGGAAATCATCGCACCCGCCATCGCCGGAGCCTTCCGTGCCGCCACCCGATAGTCGGGTAATGCCGAGCACCATCTTTACGATTGCGTGAACGCTCCACGGTCGATCTGTATTGGAGAAGTCAGTGTCAACCGCCGAATTTGTCAACCGGCTACCCGAATTGCTCCGCCCCAATCCAGCAAGGGTAGTGATCAGACCCTATATGCCGTCGACGGAAACCTATAAATATGCGGTACCGGATCAGCCACGTGCGCAGCGCATCGCCGACCGCGTCCTGGCGCTCGACCCAGCATCGCTCCACGATGAGTTGCAACGCATTCTTGATGATTTCTCGGGAAGGCATCGTGAGGTTCCGTCCCTGTTTTTGCGGCGGTTCCACGAGGTTGATGGCATCATCGTCTGTGATTGCGAGGTCACCCATGAACAGGCGCTCTTGATCGGTGCCCATTTTTGCAACGAATATTCCTATGAGGCAGCAGCGCTTTTCAATCCGAGCATCGTCCTGCATCCTGATCAGTCTGCTGTACCTGAAAACTCTCTCCGATTCATTCTTTCCCTGCGAGGCGTGGGCGAGGGGCATATCTCCTCCGTCACCTTTCGCACCGGGTTTTGCGCCGCGGACGGAACCATAGCAATCAATCCTCCGAGCCCCATGCCGCTCGTGCTGGAGACTGAAAACATCTCCGGCGAGGACGGGCCGGACGCGGGCATTCGGATCAAGTGCGATGGCAGCCACGATCTCTCGGAGATCGTGATCTTTCCGACAACCCCCAGCCAGCGTGGTGGCATCGAAGACCTTCGCTTGGTCCGCTTCCTGGACGACGATGGCCGAGCCACCTATTTCGGTACATATACGGCATTTAGCGGCCAGTCCGTCCGGCAGGAGTTGTTGTCCACGCCGGACTTCCGGACATTCGAACTCAGACCGCTGCGTGGGGATGCCACCGGTAGCAAGGGCATGGCGCTTTTCCCCCGACGCATTGCCGGGCACTTTGCCATGCTTGGGCGCGAGGATAACGAAAATATCTGGTTCCTGACGTCCGCGGACATTCACGACTGGAGTGGCGGAGCGAAAGCCATCGAACCTCGCTGGCCTTGGGAGTTTGTCCAGATCGGTAATTGCGGATCGCCGATCGAGATCGACGAAGGCTGGCTGGTCGTAACTCATGGAGTCGGCGCCGTTCGGAACTATTGCATCGGGGCGTGCCTGCTGGACCGTGACGATCCCTCGAAGCTGCTGGCGCGGACGAAGCTACCGCTTTTGCGGTCGGACATGGATGAGCGCGAAGGTTATGTGCCAAACGTAGCCTACAGCTGCGGCGCGATGGTACATAATCGGGTGCTGGTACTGCCTTATGCCATTGCTGACAGCTTCACCACTTTTGCCACTATTCCTCTCGAGCGTCTGCTGGCCGCCATGGATTAGTCACTGTTGCCGACCTGTCCTGCTCTCGAGTCCGAACCATAGTTACACATCGGCACAACAACGATGCCAGTGCGATAATTTATGGCCATCTCAGAGACGGACTTCGCACATTACGTATACAGCAAGGCGGAAGGTGACACCATTTCACGGGCAAGCTCCGGAAGGGGCGACAATCGACCGGGCATATGCTCGATCGAACGGGAAACCCAGACTTGAAGGAATGGATACTTGCGCAAGAAGACGGCAATGATCGCTTCGCTCGCAGCTCTCGGCTTCCTCGCCGTCAGTGCCGGACCGGTGCTGGCGGACGGGATGCCGCCGGGCATGCCCGATCTTGAGGAGACCCTCAAGGCCAGGCCGGCGCCTGCCCAGCCCGATCCTGCCCACATGCAGGGCATGGCTCACGGTAAGGAGCAGATGCACGGCCAGATGATGCAGGGCCATCGAATGGCGATGCGGGATTCGCAGGACCAGGACGGCGCCTCCGGCATGTCACACAGGTCGGACGGTGGTTGCTGACCCTGCCATCATTCCATCAGACGACAAGGTTGACGGACAAGATCATGGCCGCTTTCAACCGAAGCCTTGGTCCGCCGTTCCCACGGCGGGCCAATCGCTTTTCTGGCCGGTCTCAGGACGAGAAAACCAGGCCGGGTCACATTTTTGATCGATCCCGGATCATCATTTTACGCGCCTGCTCCAGCAGGCACACGGCCGATCGGATTTCGATTCGTAACTTACGTATACAGACAGCGTCTCGCTAGCAGCATTGAAGCTTCGGAATTGCCGGGATCGGAACGTCGATCGGGCAACAGGAAGAACACTCGGAGACCCTCAATGCGACAGACGACATTTCTCGCGGCGCCCGTCAGCCTCTTCGCGACGCTAACCTTCGCCGCCGGCACCGCTCTCGCCCAGTCGACGCCCGCGCCCGCGCAGGCTGCGCCGGCCCATGCCCACCAGCAGGGCATGGATCATGGCGGGCAGCAGATGCACGATCAGATGATGAAGGATCATCAGGCCGGCGCGCAGAAGCAGCAGGGGCAACCGGCCCAGCAGGATCAACAGGGCATGTCGGGGATGGCCGGC
This sequence comes from Sphingobium sp. RSMS, assembly GCF_005406185.4. Taxonomy (NCBI): domain Bacteria; kingdom Pseudomonadati; phylum Pseudomonadota; class Alphaproteobacteria; order Sphingomonadales; family Sphingobiaceae; genus Sphingobium; species Sphingobium sp. RSMS. Next base: position 48,127 of record NZ_RPFK02000003.1, read on the forward strand.
ATGTCCGGCGGCTCGCCTGCATCGAACGGCTCGGGCATGGCCGGTAAGGCGAAGAGTGGCTGCTGCAAGATGCCGATGAAGAAGGCCAAGCCGGCGGCGAAGAAGAAGACCGCCAAGCCCATGGCCGACAAGCCGATGAGCGACATGTGAAGTTTCCAGCCCCGATAAAACACCCCCCGGGGCTGAGGGCCCGCCGCCGCCCCCGCGGCGGGCCAGTTCTTTGACGATGCCCAGCGTCGCCCGTGCTCCCGGCCTTCAAAACCGGGTCCGAGCGTCTGACGTGACAGAGGAAACAGCGATGCGAAATCATCTTGGCGTCGGTGCTGCTATTGGCTTTCTGCTCTTTGGCAGCACGCCGCTCCTCGCACAGGGTATCGGCCATAGCTTGTTCATGCGCGGCAAGATCGTCCGTATGGATGCGGGCGGCACAGTGGCCTGCCTGGGCAAGGCCGATGGCGCGCACATCGGGCAGATACTCGAAGTCTATCACGCAACGCCGCGCCACCGCCGCCTTGTCGGTCATGTCGAAGTCGACCAGATTTTCGACGACCATTACGCTCATTTCCGCGTGAGGGACGGGACGTTTCAGAAAGGCGATTGGGTGAGCCTAAAGCGCGCCCGGGCGTAACGCCAGAATTGGAATGCCAAGCGCCGCCCTCGCCAAAAGAAGACTCGGCCGAGTAACGCCTGTCTCGGCATAATTCCGATCAGGCGTGCGCGAATAGGTTCAGGAGTCGATGAATATTCATCGGCTCCGTTGGCGTGTCCGACCCTTAAAGCCCGCGACACCGATACCAGACTACCTTCTGCGGAACTTACTTATAGGCCGCCCGGGCAAAGAGACTACTCCGTCAGGCCATCGATAGAGATGGAGTCAGGTTATGTTCGAGAAGGCGATCGGGACCATTAACGCGGCGGCCTCCTTCCGACACCGCTATGATAATTTCATCGGAGGCCGCTGGAGCGCTCCTGCGAGCGGCGAGTATTTCGCCGACAAGAGCCCGATCAATGGCGCCCAGATCGCCGAGTTCGCGCTGTCGACGCCGGAAGATGTCGAGCGCGCGCTCGATGCGGCGCACGCCGCCAAGGATCAATGGGCAAGGATCGCGCCCGCCGAGCGCGCCAGGATTCTCAATCGCGTCGCCGACCGGCTCGAGGATAATCTGGAGCTGCTGGCGCTTGCCGAGACGATCGACAATGGCAAGCCGATCCGCGAGACCCGCGCTGCCGACGTGCCGCTTGCAATCGACCATTTCCGCTACTTCGCCGGCTGCATCCGGGCGGAGGAAGGCGGCATCTCGACGATCGATGCCGACACCATCGCCTATCATTTCCGCGAGCCGCTCGGCGTCGTCGGCCAGATCATCCCGTGGAACTTCCCGCTGCTGATGGCGGCGTGGAAGATCGCCCCGGCGCTGGCGGCGGGCAACTGCACCGTCATCAAGCCCGCATCCCAGACGCCGCTCACCTTGCTGATGTTCGCCGAGCTCACCGCCGACATCCTGCCGCCCGGCGTGCTCAATGTCGTCACCGGCCCGGGACGGACCGTCGGCCAGGCGATCGCCGCCAATCCGCGCATCGCCAAGGTCTCGTTCACCGGCGAGACCGTCACCGGCAAGCAGATCATGCACGCCGCGGCGGACCATCTGATCCCCCAGACGATGGAGCTTGGCGGCAAGTCGCCCAACATCTTCATGGCGGACGTGCTCGACGAGGACGATGCCTTCTTCGACAAGGCGCTCGAAGGCTTTACTTTGTTCGCCTTCAACAAGGGCGAGGTCTGTACCTGCCCGTCGCGCGCCCTGATCCATGAGTCGATCTTCGACCGCTTCATCGAGCGCGCCGTGGCGCGCGTCGCCGCGATCCGCCAGGGCGATCCGCTCGACCCGTCGGTCCAGGTCGGCGCGCAGGCGTCGGAGGACCAGCTCCACAAGATCCTGGGCTATATCGATATCGGCAAGGCCGAGGGCGCGCAGTGTCTGGTCGGTGGCGCCAGGGCGCTGCCGGGCGGTGCGCTCGACCAGGGCTATTTCGTACAGCCGACCGTGTTCGTGGGTCAGAACCACATGCGCATCTTCCAGGAGGAGATCTTCGGTCCCGTCCTGGCGGTCACCACCTTCAAGACGGTCGAGGAGGCGATCGCACTTGCCAACGACACCGCCTACGGTCTTGGCGCGGGCGTCTGGACCCGGAGCGGCAACACCGCCTACCGGCTCGGCCGCGCGATCGAGGCCGGGCGGGTCTGGACCAACTGCTATCACCAGTACCCCGCCCATGCCGCCTTCGGCGGATACAAGGCGTCGGGCTTCGGGCGTGAAAATCACCGGATGATGCTCGACCATTATCAGCAGACCAAGAACCTGCTCGTCTCCTATGACGAGCACGCGCTCGGCCTGTTCTGACCCCTCGCTCAAAAGGAGAAACGGACATGGCGAAAACCATGAAGGCGGCGGTCGTCCGCGAATTCGGCAAGCCCCTGGTCATCGAGGACGCGCCGATCCCGACGGTCGGCCCCGGGCAGATCCTGGTCAAGATTGCGGCAACCGGCGTGTGCCATACCGACCTGCACGCGGCAGAAGGGGACTGGCCGGTCAAACCCAACCCGCCCTTCATTCCTGGCCATGAAGGCGTCGGGCATGTCGCCGCCGTCGGTGCGGGCGTCACCCATGTGAAGGAAGGCGACCGGGTCGGTGTGCCCTGGCTCTACACCGCCTGCGGGCATTGCGTGCATTGCCTGGGTGGCTGGGAGACGCTTTGCCACGAACAGCAGAACACCGGCTATTCGGTCAATGGCAGCTTTGCCGAATATGTCCTCGCCGATCCCAACTATGTTGGTCACCTTCCCGACAATGTCGACTTCCTCGACATTGCGCCGATCCTCTGCGCGGGCGTCACCGTCTACAAGGGATTGAAGGCCACCGAGGCCCGACCCGGCGAGTGGGTGGTCGTCTCAGGGATCGGCGGGCTCGGCCACATGGCGGTGCAATATGCCCGTGCCATGGGTCTCAATGTGGCCGCGGTCGACATCGACGATAGCAAGCTCGACCTCGCTACACGCCTTGGCGCCACACTGACGGTCAACGCGCACAGCGAGGACCCTTCGGCAGCGCTCAAGAAGGCGATAGGCGGCGCGCACGGAGCGCTCGTCACCGCCGTTTCGCCCAAGGCGTTCCAGCAGGCGCTCGGCATGGTCCGGCGCGGCGGCACGGTCGCGCTCAATGGTCTGCCGCCGGGCGACTTCCCGCTGTCGATCTTCGACACCGTGCTGAACGGCATTACCGTGCGAGGCTCGATCGTCGGCACGCGGCTCGATCTGCTCGAGGCACTGGCGTTCGCCGGCGACGGCAAGGTCAAGGCCACGGTCCATGCAGACAAGCTGGAGAACATCAACGACGTCTTCTCCCGCATGCACCATGGCGACATCGAGGGCCGGATCGTCCTCGACCTCGCCTGAACCCGACTTCGCGAAAGTACAGTTCATGTCTCCCTTACATATCCGGCCGATCGCACGGCGCCGTTTCGTCCAGGGGCTGGCGATCGGCGGCGCGGTTGCCGGCTTCGCCCCGGCGCTTCTCGCGCGATCCGCCCCAGTCTCGCCCGCCGAGCTTAGCGGGACCGAGTTCGACCTCGAGATCGCCGAGCTGCCAGTCAACTTCACCGGCAAACGCCGTATCGCGACCGCCGTGAACGGCAGCGTGCCCGCGCCGGTCCTGCGCCTGCGCGAAGGCGACACGGTCACGCTCCGTGTGCGCAACGGCCTCAAGGAGATGTCGAGCATCCATTGGCACGGCATCATCGTGCCGGCGGAGATGGACGGCGTGCCCGGCATCAGCTTTGCCGGCATCGCGCCGGGCGAGACCTTCACCTATCGCTTCGAGGTCCGCCAGAGCGGAACCTACTGGTATCACGCTCACACGCTCGCCGAGCAGACGGGACTCTATGGAGCGATCATCGTGGAGCCGAAACAGGCGCCGGCGGCGCGGGCGCCCGATCGCGACTATTGCATCGTGCTCAGCGACTGGTCGGACGAGCCGCCGCTGCAGATCTTCCTCAATCTCAAGAAGCAGAGCAGCTACTATAATTTTGCGCAGCCGACCGCCGGCGATTTCCTCAAGGATGTCGGCACCATGGGCTTGGGCAAGGCGCTCGAGCGGCGGCGGATGTGGAACAGCTCGCGGATGAACCCGACCGACTACAGCGATGTCTCTGCCGCGACCTACACCTATCTGATGAACGGCGCGCCGCCCGCCGGCAACTGGACCGGTATCGCCGCGCCCGGCGAGCGCGTGCGCCTGCGCTTCGTCGGCGCGGGGACGGCGACGTTCTTCGACGTGCGGATCCCCGGGGTCGAGCTGACGGTCGTATCGACCGACGGGCAGCCGGTCGAGCCGGTCACGGTCGAGGAATTCCGGATCGGCCCGGGCGAGACCTACGACGTCGAGTTCACCATGCCCGAGGGCGGCGCCCGCACCATCTTCGCGCAGGCGATCGATCGGAGCGGCTATGCGCGTGGCACGATCGCACCGGCCCCGGGCATGGCGGCAGCCGTGCCGCCGCTCGATGCCCGGACCTGGCTCGAGCCGGTCGACATGATGGGCGCGATGGCGACGATGGGCGCAATGGGAGGCGACGCGCATGCCGGGCACGGCATGACCGAGATGCCGGCCAGGGCACGGCACGCCCGCACCGAATATGGCGCCAATACCGACATGCGCGTCGACTATCCGCGCACCAATCTCGACGATCCCGGCGCCGGGCTGCGCGGGCGCGGCTGGCGCGTGCTGACGCTGGCCGATCTGCGCACGCCGGGCGGCGATCCCGACCCGCGCGAGCCCGAGCGCGACATCGAGCTGCATCTGACGGGCAATATGGAACGGTTCATCTGGTCGCTCGACGGCATCAAGCTCAACGATTCCAGGCCGCTTCATTTCAAGCCAAACGAGCGGCTGCGCGTCACCTTCGTCAACGACACGATGATGGCGCATCCGATGCATCTGCACGGCATGTGGAGCGATGTCGAAGGCCCGGACGGCGCCTTCCAGGTCCGCAAGCATACGGTCGTGGTCCAGCCCGCCCAGCGGGTGAGCTTCCGCGTCACCGCCGACGCCATGGGCCGATGGGCCTTCCACTGCCATCTGCTCTATCACATGGCGGCCGGCATGTTCCGGGAGGTGGTGGTCGCATGATCCGGATTTTCCCCTCGCGCGGCATCGCTCTTGGCGCTGCCCTCTTCCTGGCGCCGGCGATCACGGCTCCCGCCCTCGCGCAGGATGCCTCGCCCCCGTCGCCCGCCGCCACCCCTGCCCAAACGGCCACTCCCGCTCAGCACACCCCTTCCGCGCAAGGCTCTCAGGACCATGCGGGCATGGACATGCCGGGCATGGATATGACCGACACGAAGGCGTCCGGTAACGGCGCCACGATGGACATGGGCTCGATGCAGGGTGGCAAGGCCCCGCCGGACGCGCGCAACTCGGACGATTATGCCGACGGCTATCGCAACTCGACGCTGCCGGGCTATGAGATGGCCGACAAGCTCTCGATCCCCAAGATACTTGTCGATGAGCTCGAATTCGCCAGCGGCAACGAGGGTCAGGGCGTGGGTTGGACCGTGCTCGTCACCAAGGGTCAGGACAATGACAAGCTCTGGCTGCGCAGCCAGGGCCTCAAGAACTCCCGCGACCAACGTCTCGATCCGGAGAGCAGCGTCGAGGCGCTGTGGTGGCACAGCAAGAACCCGTTCTGGGGCACGCTGCTCGGGGTCAGGCAGGATCTCGGCAAGGGCGCGACGACATGGCTGGCCGCCGGCGTCGAGGGACTGGCGCCTTATTGGTTCGACGTCCAGCTCACCGGCTATGTAGGGACCGATGGGCGTCTCGCGGCGCGCGCCAAGGCCTCCTATGAGGTCCTGTTCACCAATCGGTTGATCCTTACGCCGCAGGTGGAAACCAATATCTATTCGAAGCGGTCGAGCGATCGGCAGCTCGGCAGCGGCTTCAGCAATGTCGAGCTGAGCGGACGGTTGCGCTACGAGGTGTCGCGCAAGTTCGCGCCCTATATCGGCTTCGTCTGGGAGCGCGCATTTGACGGCACGGCCGATTTCCGTCGCCTGCGCAGGGAAGGGCCTTCCGAACACAGGCTGGTGATCGGCTTGCGCGCCTGGTGGTGATCCGCGGATGGCCACTCGAGGGATCGACCGCGAACGCGCCGCGTGACAAGGCTGGATCGCAAGCCAACGGTCGCTGGCCGGCCTCCTTTTTCGTCTTGTTACTCGCGGCGGCTGCGGCGTCGGCGGGACAGACGGCCATTCTCGCCTTCCTTCCGGCACTGGTCGACCCGGCTCGTGGCGCGCTATCGTCAAGCGCTCATGATTTTCACGTCGCGAGCCTGACCGCGGTCCATCCCCTGGCAGCCTTGCTGGCGGCGCCGCTCTGGGGCTGGATCGCGGACCGGGTCGACTATCGGGCGATGTTGCGCGCAGCGCTGGTCATCCTCGCGCTGGTGACCGCGCCGATCGGCCTCGTCGGGTTGCCTGAGCTTTATGCATTGCGTCTGGTGGCGGGGATGGCGTCGGCCGCCATCATACCGTTGGGCTTGCTCTGCGCGAGCTTTGCCGCAAGCGGGCGCGCGGACCAGGCGCGCCGCTTCACCTGGCTGACCGCCTTCGTGTTTCTGGGCGATCTCGCCGGTCCGCTGGTGGCGGAGGTCTCGGCCGCGATCCTGCCCCGCGCTCCCCTCATGATCCTCGCTCTCGGCATCGGTGCCGTCGGGGCGGCGCTTTGCGCCGTGCGTCTGCCGCGCTGGTGTGCACCTTGCATCGATGGCGGAGACCTGCCCGCGCCTACGCTCGGCGCGACGTTGATCCTGCTTTTTATCACGATCGTCGCGGGCGGCGGGCTGGCGGCGATGCATGTCAATCTCCTGGTGACGCGGAGCGCCATTTCGCTGAGCCGCGAAGAGATCGCCTGGATGCTCAGTCTCTGCGGATTGGGCATGCTGGCGGCACAGATCTTCCATGCAAAGCTGGATTGGCTGGTCACTGTGCCGAGGCGGCTTGCCGGATTGACGCTGGGCCTGCTGGCTGTGGCACTTTTCATGTTTCCTGTCGCCGCGAGTATGGCCGAGCTCAGTGGGATCATCGTTGCTGCCGGCTGGAGCTCGGCAACCCTTCGATTGGTCACCAGCTTCTGGATCAGCGGCGGCGGGGCCCCTTCAGGCGTGAAGCTCGGTTTCCAGCATTCCGCCGCCAGCATCGGGCAGGCGCTCGCGCCGCTGGCGATAGCCATCGTCGCTCCCGGGGCGCAGCCGCTCGTTCTGTGGGGGATTGGTGGTCTATCGCTAGCGCTGCTTGTGTCCCTGCCGCTAGCCTGGAGGCCGCCCGCCATCGTAAAATCATCTGCGTGATGAGGGGAGGGGCGCATTGATGCGTATAGAAAAGAAGGGGCCTCTGCCCCATGCTTATCGTTCTTCCGGGAGTCATTTCATGAAGACCCGCCTATTCGTCGCCTTGCTGTTCCTCGCCATGCCCGGCGTAGCGCTTGCGGCCAGTGATATCGTCGTCCACCGGGATCCGGGATGTGGATGTTGCGAGAAGTGGGCGCAGGCCGTGCGCGCGAAGCTGGGACGCAAGGTCGTCATGCGTGACGATGCGTCGCGCAGCGAGCTTCAGCGCAAGGCCGGCATGCCCCGGACGCTGGCATCTTGCCACAGCGCGATCGTCGATGGCTATATGATCGAGGGCCATGTCCCGATATCCGACGTCAAGCGCTTGCTGGCGACCCGTCCTGCGGGCGTCAAAGGCATTGCGGTTGCGGGGATGCCGATCGGTTCGGAGGGCATGGAAGTGGCAGGCGCTGCCCGCCAACCCTATACGGTGGTGGCCTTCGGCAGCGCCGGTCAGCGAATTTTCGCCCGCCATTGATATCGCGCGGTTTGCAGCATCCTGCAGAATTGCCCGGTGGTAGAGGACCCCGCTGTCGAGTGTAGAACCTTGTGTCAAGCGAGCTGATGGCGTCCCTACCCCTACCTACACTGAAAAAGCAACGATTTGTCTTGTAAGTTGTTCGCGGTCGTCTCCCTGATTTGCCTGAATTTGGCCCAAAATGTGGAACGATTGTGGGACCGTTTGCCCACCGAAAGTGTGAGAACGGCCCCAACATTCCCGATCAGGGCCCCGAACCGATGGCACTCACAGCATTGAAGGTGAAAAACGCGAAGCCCGGTCGCCATGTCGATAGCCGGGGCTTTGCCTGATTGCACTTTGCGTTCGCTTGCATTACATCGTCATGCAGAAAGGAAATCGACATGGCCGCAAACGCTCTTGTGCAGACCCGGATCGACGGAGCGGTGAAGGAGGAAGCCGCGACCGTGCTGGCTGCTATGGGGCTGACCGTCTCCGATGCCGTGCGCCTGATGCTGACCCGCGTTGCCCGCGACAAGGCCTTGCCGTTTGAACCGCTGGTGCCCAATGCCGAGACGATCGAGGCCATGAAGGAAGCGCGCGAGGGAAAGGGCAAGCGGTTCGCCACGGTGGTCGACCTGATGGCCGACCTCAATGCGGACGATTGAACGCTTCGGGCGGTTCAAGCGCGACTACAAGCGGGAGAAGAAGGGGCAGCACGCCAAGACGCTGGACGCTGACCTGATCCCGATCATCGAGGCGCTGGCATCCGACGAGCCGCTTGAACCGCGCCACCGCGACCATGCGCTGACCGGCGACTGGCGCGACCATCGCGATTGCCACATAAAGCCCGACCTCGTGCTGATTTACCGCAAGCCCGATGACGACACCTTGCAGCTTGTGCGCTTGGGATCGCACGCGGAATTGGGTTGGTGACGCCCGCGCATGGCGAGCTTATACGTTTGTCGGGTATGTCAGCCAGAGGCACGATTACGGGTTAGGTGTGATCAGCGAGCATCCGATGCCAACAAGCTTTTGCAGAAGACATCAATCGCAGAGATGCATTCGGCAGGCGCTGCTTGAAACAAAAATGAGGGCCATAAATCACTTTCACCCTCAAATTCTGACAAATTTGCCGTTAGTTCACGACTGGTGAGCGAGAAATGAGCCGATCGCGTTGGGCTTGAAGAGCCGACCGCTCGCTCCACCGTCGTGACCCCTACGTTGATGACCGGCGGATGCTGGCCCGGTAGACGATGCTGCCGAGAGCGACGACGACGCCCATGATGGCAAAAGATTCCATGCTCGAATGGCTCAAAAGCCAGATCGTGAGAAGGAAGGCGGAGTGCCGGCGCTGGGCCGAGCACCACACCCATCCCGAGCGCGGCGATATCACCGTGGCCTAGGCGCTGGAGATGGAGCGGCCTGTCCTGCAGCCGATCCTGGCGCCCTTCGATGGCTTCCATGAGAGCGAGCATGCCGTCACCGGCACCTGCCTCATCAGCTTCGACCGCAACCGCTTCGGTCATGTCCAGGGCGGCGCGGCGCACGGTGCAGGTGCGCGCCTATGCGGGCCGGATGGTCATCCGCTGCGGCGAAGAGATCGTCGGGGAACATGAGCGTCACTTCGGGCGGAACCGCACCATTTACGATCCCTGGCATTATCTGCCGGTTCTGGCCCACAAGCCCGGTGCCCTGCGCAACGGCGCGCCGTTCCAGGACTGGGAGTTGCCGCCATCCCTCCATCGCCTGCGACGCAGGCTGGGGCACGGGGATGAGGCGGATCGCAGGTTCGTGCGGGTGCTCTCGGCCGTGCTCACCGATGGCTGGAGCAGGTCGAGGCGGCGGTGCGCGAAGCGCTGGCGAGCGGAACGGTCAGCGACGACCTGATCCTCAACATCCTCTCCCGTCGCCGCGAGCCGGCGACGCCCCATAGCATCGTCACTTCGGAAGACCGGATGCTGAGTCACCCGCCGATCGCCGACTGTGCCAGCTATGACCGACTGCGAGGCTATGATGCAGCGGCATGAGATGATCGACACAATGCGCGGCCTGGGCCTCAAGGGCATGGTGGCCGCGTTCGACGAGGCCGTCACCACCGGCCTCCAGCGCCAGCGCACCACCATGGAGATCCTGACCGATCTGCTCCGCGCGGAAGCCACCCATCGCGACGCCGCCTCGATCCGATATCGCATGACGGCCGCGCGGCTGCCGGTGGTGAAGGACCTGGAGCGGTTCAGCTTCGAAGGGACGCCGATCAACGAGGGACTGATCCGCTCCCTGCATGATGGCTCCTTCCTACCGGCGCGTCGCAACATCGTGCTCGTCGGCGGCACGGGCACCGGCAAGACCCACCTCGCCATCGCGATTACCGCCAACGTCGTGCGCAAAGGGGCTCGGGCACGATACTTCAACACCGTCGATCTGGTGACACGCCTCGAAGAGGAGGCCCGGATCGGCAAGGGCGGGACCCTGGCGGGACAGCTCTCACGGCTCGACCTGGTGGTGCTCGATGAGTTGGGATATCTGCCGTTCGCGCGCTCTGGTGGCCAGCTCCTGTTCCACCTGATCAGCAAGCTCTACGAACGCACCAGCGTCGTTATCACGACCAACCTCGCCTTCGGCGAATGGCCTACCGTGTTCGGGGATCCCAAAATGACCACGGCTCTGCTCGACCGCGTCACTCATCACTGCGATATCGTCGAGACCGGCAACGACAGCTGGCGCTTCAAAAACCGCAGTTAGCCGCCACTCTCACCCCAGCTTCAAAACGAACTTGCGCTGTGTACGCCTCCGGCCGGGCTACGCCCGACCTCCGCCGCACACAGCGCAGGGCATCAACCCTCCGCTCAATCTCGAAAAGGGGGTCCCCCTTCAACGCCTATACGGGGTCCCGTTTGCGCGCCGTTTGACAAAGTGAATGGCAGACTGCCGATCACCCCGGCATTGCTGCTGACCGCGAATTATACCTACACCGATTCCGTCCGGAAGGGTGGCGGCGAGCCCGCTTTCGACGGCAGTTCGCTTGACGGAACGCCGCTCGACAAGACGCCCAGGCACATGGCCAACGTTCGCCTGGACTGGCAAGCGACCGAGCAGATCGCGGCCTATGTGCTCGGCTACTACTCGGGCAAGCAGACTTTCAGCGGGTTCCGCAACGGCGCGCTCAACACCCGCACCCGTGAAGGGAGCACGACCTTCGATGTCGGCATCAATTTCACGATCAATGAGAATTTCGCGCTGAGGGCGGCGGTGCTCAACGTCACCGACAAGATCGTGCCGGTCGATGACCGCGGCCGGTTTGATGGTCTCGACGGCAACTGGATGCTCGATGAAGGGCGCCGCTTTTGGGGCACGGCAACGATCAGCTTCTGATCGATCAGGCCGGCCTTCTGCCTTCGCGTTCGAATATTCGCTGAATGCAGAGAGTCGGCCCCTTTTCATCCAGGGGTGACTACACGGAAGTGACGTCTCTGCACGCTAAGGACGAACGGATAGCGAACGTCACGCGGCGAGCAGGGAGCTGACGGCGCGCAACGGCCGCAAGGCATCCGGGTCGGGCCGATCTTCGATATTCCAGCTATAGTCGCCAGTCAGCGAGATATGCTCCCAACCCAATGGCGCGACATGGCGCGCGATGTCGTCGGGCGTGCCGATGTCCGCCAGCGCGATTTCGAGATAGCGGGTGTTCCACAAGATGATGGCGGCCACGAGCAGGTTGAGGCCGGAGGCGCGATAGGTCTGGTTCTCGAACCGCCGATCGCGCAGTTCCCCGAGCTGGTTGAAGAAGAGCGCGCGCGCAAGCGCGTTGCGGGCCTCGCCCTTGTTGAGGCCCGCCTGGGTGCGCCGGCGCAGGTCGATGTCGCGCAGCCAGTCGAGCATGAAAATCGAGCGTTCGAGGCGGCCCAGTTCGCGTAGCGCGAGGGCCAGTCCGTTCTGTCGCGGATAGGCGGACAGGCGGCGCAGCATCGCCGAAGCAGTGACGGTGCCGGTGCGGATCGACGTGGCGAACCGCAGCAGTTCGTCCCAATGCGCCGCGACATGACCCAATGCGATCGGTTCGGCCGTCATGCCGGCGAGCAAGGGGCCGGATTCCTGGCCGGGCAGGAGGTGTAAACGACGCTCCTTGATGTCGCGCAGGCGCGGCGCGAAGCGGTAGCCGAAGAAGGGCATGAGGCCGAACACATGGTCCGATGCCCCGCCCGTATCGGTATAGTGCTCCTCGATCGTCAGGCCGGTCTGGTGATACAGCAAGCCATCCAGGACATAGGGCGCTTCGCCAGCGGTCGCCGCGATCACCCGGCTTGCGAAGGGGTCATATCGATCCGAGACATGGGTGTAGAAGGCGACGCCTGGTTCATTGCCGCTCCGCGCGTTGATGTCGCCGATCGCGGCCCCACGGCCCCCGGCATGAAATTGCTGACCGTCGCTCGACGAAGTGGTGCCGTCTCCCCACAGCGCGGCGAGCGGCATGGCGCGATGGGCGTCGATCAGCCTTCCCAGCGCTTCGCCATAGGCGGCCTCGCTGATGTGCCAGTCGTGAAGATGGGCGAGCTGACGCAGACTAGCGCCCCGGCAGGTTTCCGCCATGCGCGTGAGGCCGAGATTGATGCCATCGGCGAGGATGACGGTGAGCAGCGCATTGCGATCGTCGGCTTCCCGGCCAGAACGCCGGTGGATGAAGCATTCGCTGAACCCGGTCCAGGCATCGACCTCAAGCAGAAGATCGGTGATCTTCACGCGCGGCAGTCGATCATAGGCGGCGCGACGGGCAATCTCGGTAGCGGGTGGTGTTGCCGCCTTCAGCGGCGAGATGACGAGGCCGTTTTCGTCAAGCCTGACCTGAGGCAGTTCGCCCTGTCGGGCGAGGATCGTCACCTGTTCGATCGCCGTGTCGAGCCTGGTGCGCCTTTCCTCGATATGGCGCTCAAAGTCCGTTTCGATGGCAAGCGGCAGCGGCCCCTTCTCGCGAAGCGCCGCAAAGGTCGCCGGCGGGATGAGATAGCTGTCGAAATCGCGAAACTGGCGGCTTCCCGCGACCCATATATCCCCAGCTCGCAACCGCTCGCGTAGCTGCGACAAGGCGCATAGTTCATAGGCGGCGCGATCGACGATGCCATCCCGCAGGACGAACGGCCGCCATGCCGACGGCACGAAGCGCAGCGGCACGCGATCAGGCAAGCGCCGTTTGCCGGTCCGGTATAGCTCCGCGATGATGGCCAGCGCTGACAGGAGTCCCTGCACCGCACCGGCGCCGCGAAATTCAAAGGTGTTGAGAAAGGAGCCGGCAAAGAGCTTCACCGTGCGATGCCGCTCGATCAATTCAGCGGTGCGATCGACGGTTTCCGGTCGACCGAGCACTTCGGCCTGCTCGACGGCCACAGCGAAGCGCTGCCAGTCCAGCGCCTCGATCTGCGCCAGCGAATCCACGCCCTTGGTGCGTGCGTCGATGAGGAGGCGGCAAGACCCCGTGAGCGTCCGGAGATGGCCTTGCAGCTCGCGCACCGTCTTGAGGGCTTTGTCGCGGGTCCGGTTCTCGGCGCGGCGCGCCATGCTGCCCAACAGCTTGTCGAACATCGTCAGGGTGGCATCGGTCAGGCTTTCCTCAAGGCGGATGCCGGTTGCCGCCAGCGTCGCATGGCGTCGCAGCGCATTGAGTTCGCCAAGGTGCTGAGGTGTGATGCGGCTACCTTCGTCCGCCAGCCTGTCAAAAGTCAAAGCCGGGATCATGTCGGCACGGGCGCGATCGAGGCCCAGCGCGCGGATATAGGCGAGCCGTTCGATCAGGCGCAGGATGTTGCGCGCTGCCGGCGACTGTGGCGCATTGCGCAGCCAGGATAGCCATGTCGCGGCTTGCCCCGTCCGTCGCGCCAGCAAATCGTCCAGACCCTGTAGTGTGTCGGGCCGCAGGCCGTTCGTGAGCACTTCATAGGTGAGCTGTTCGGCCTGTTGACGCGCCCGCCGCAGCACCGCTTCTAGAATCGACGGAGAAGGCAGGAGGATCTGCCGGCGCCGGAGTTCATCGACGATGACGCCTGCCATCTGACCGGGATGGATGATGGTCTGTGCGATCGGGATCGAGAAGGCGACGACTTCGCGGAACGCGTTGCGGTCGAAAACCCTGAACCCGTGCGATCGTCGGATTTCAACGAGATGCTCGCGACGAGTCTGGTCCCGATAAGCATAGTCCGCAAAGGCTTCGGGCGCGACGCCGAGTTGGCGGGCCACATAGGCGAGCACAGGAGCGGGCGGGACTTCGCCCGCTTCCAGCGCACGGCCAGGCCATCTCATAGTGAGCAGGAGCATGGCGTAGCCTAGCCGGGTGGCATCGCCGCGACGACGGCCGACAATTTCCAGATCGTCGCTGGTCAACGTATAGTGCCGCGCAATCTCGCGCTCATCGAGCGGCGCGCCATAATGCCCCGCCCAGATTTCCGGGCTCACCAGTCGCCCTCTCGCCAAGCATTATCTCCTTCTTCGCCCTTGTCCGTCAGACGGTCCTCTGGCGGCCAACAGGAATATGTCCGTTAACTCTGGACCTGTAACGGCGATTCGGACAGGATCGCATAATGACGGGAAAACGGACAGGATCGGGTTGCATGTGGCGTTGATCGGCTATGCGCGCGTCTCGACCGCAGACCAGAAGCTCTCACTCCAACTCGATGCGCTGAACACCGCCGGGTGCGACCGGATATTCGACGATCACGCATCCGGGGCCAAAGCCGATCGGCCTGGCCTGGCCGAGGCGCTCGCCTATTTGCGCACCGGCGATACGCTGGTGGTCTGGAAACTCGATCGTCTTGGCCGCTCCATGAGCCACCTGATCGAGAAAGTCGGCGAACTGGCGACGCGCGGCATCGGGTTCCGCTCGCTCACCGAGAACATCGACACCACCACTTCGGGCGGGATGCTGGTGTTCAACATCTTCGGCTCGCTTGCCCAATTCGAGCGCGATCTGATCCGCGAGCGCACTCATGCCGGTCTCAAGGCTGCCCGCGAGCGAGGCAACAAGGGCGGCCGTCGTCCCGTCGTCACCCCGGACAAGCTGCGCAAGGCGCGGGCGCACATCGCAGCGGGGCTCACCGTCCGCGAAGCCGCCGCCCGCCTCAAGATCGGAAAAACCGCCCTCTACAAAGCCCTCGAAGTCACGGAGAAGGACGCAAAGCCAAAGCGTTCCCGCTCCGTTCGTCCTTAGCGTGCAGATACGTCACTTTCGTGTAGTCACCCCATCCATGGATCCCGATTCAAGAAACGTTTCTAAAGTCAGAATTCAGTGATCAGTGGATTCGATCTCCGTAAGGAGCGGGGTGGGAGCACATAACCCTGACCGGCGAAGAATATCGCTGGCCAAAATTCTTAGCGTAGGATTTGGTCCCCTCCTGGAAACGCACCATGATCGCCATGTGCGGCATCGAGCGCGTCAGTCGCATTTGCGCCCGATGCCAACTGTCATGGATCCGTCCAAGCTGGTGACGGGGCGCGAAACGGCGCGGCAGTTTTTGCCCTTGCGGGGACGCCGGAGGGCTTTGCGCTCAGAGGCTGTCATGCACACCTGTTCATACAGCCATTATCGGCAAAAGCTTGCCCATCGACGCGCACGCGGCGCCGGTAACGGGATTGGTACCGAGACTTTTCCTCCGGCGATAGCGACTGGAATGAACAGTCCCGTGAGCCGGGCGGCATCTGAGCAATCGCGGGCGAGGATAGAGCAGCCATCGACCCGGCTGCCAGACCTGCGAACAGAAGTTTGGTGCGCATGGACAAAAGGTTCACCGAAACTCGCATCCAAGTGTGGCGTTTGTCGACAGAACGTGGCTAGCCCACGAGCAAGGGTTGGCTGGGACTGCGCGGCATCGGACTCCTCGATCGATCACTGTGCAATTTGCGCCTCGCTGTCGTCAGACCGGGGTCTGAGCCAAAGACTGGCGACAAACCAGGCGAGCGCTACCGCCCCGGCAGAAAAGACGATATCTCCAGGAACCCTCAGCCACACCAGCAGATCGACCACCGGTTGCTGCATGAACTCGGCCGAGCGAGCGTACCAGTAGCCCTTGTCAATCGCGGCGGTCAGCTGAAGCGTACCAAGTGGCAGCAAGGTCAGGAGCGCCATCAACGCAAGGCCGATGTTGAAGCACCAAAAGCTCGTCTTCAGCACGCCTTCGTTCCAGATCAGGTTCGGCAACATGCCACGCAGGCAGAACAGGACGAGCCCGACGCCCAACATGCCGTATACGCCGAACAATGCGGTGTGTCCGTGCAGCGGCGTCAGATTGAGACCCTGCATGTAATAGAGCGACAGCGGCGGATTGATGAGGAAGCCGAACAGGCCTGCTCCGACGAGATTCCAGAAGGATACCGCCAGGAAGAACATGACGGGCCATTTATAACGCTGCATCCAGGGTGTCGCGCTGCTCAGCTTCCAGTGTTCATAAGCTTCGAAGCCAATATAGGCGAGCGGCACGACCTCGAGCGCTGAGAAGCTCGCGCCAAGCGCCAGCACCGCGATCGAGGTTCCCGCGAAGTAGAGATGGTGCAACGTTCCCAGCACTCCGCCTGCCATGAAGATGATCGTGGCAAACAAGACGGCGACCGTGGCGGTGGGTGTCGGAATGAGGCCGAGGCGCGTGAAGAGGAAGGCGATGACCGCGGTGGCGAACACCTCGAAAAAGCCTTCGACCCACAGATGGACCACCCACCAACGCCAATATTCAATCATGGAGAGCGCTGTATGCTCATTCCAGAACAGCCCGGCACCGTAGAAGAGTCCGATGGCTACGGCGGATAGGAAAAACAGCATCGTGATGTGGCGGGATTCGGACTTCTCTTTGAGCGCAGGCCAGAGCGCCCGGCCGACGAGCACAAGCCAGAGCATCAGGCCGATGAAGAGAAACCACTGCCAGAAGCGCCCCATATCGACATATTCCCAGCCCTGGTGTCCGAACCAGAAGTTCCTCTCCAGTCCCAGTTTCTGCATCACCGCGAGCCATTGCCCGGCAAAGGAGCCCACGACGATAATCAGGAGGCAGGCCCAGAGGATGTTGGCACCCAGAGCCTGGAACCTCGGTTCATGGCCCGAGATCGCAGGAGCTATGTAGAGGCCCGTTCCCAGCCAGGCTGTCGCGATCCACAGCACGGCAAGCTGCGTGTGCCAGGTGCGGGTGATCGAATAAGGCAGGATCTCGGCCGCTTCATAGCCATAAACCAGCTGCCCCTCGACCTGATAGTGGGCCGTCATTGCACCCAGCATGATCTGCGCGAGAAACAGTGCGAGAACGACCCAGAAATATTTGGCTGTCGCCCGCATCGAAGGCGTCACCGCGATCTCGCGCAGCGGATCTTTCGCGGGGAGGTCGTGCTCCTTCTCCCTTCGTCCGTGCGTCACCGCATGGTGCCAACCCAACAGCGCGATGCCGGCAAGCAGGAAGGTGACGCTGAAGGCCGACCAGATGAATGTACTTGATGGTGGGCGATTCCCGACCAGCGGCTCGCTCGGCCAGTTGTTCGTATACGTTGTCGTCCGCCCTTGTCGTTCCGTTGTGGCCGCCCAGGCCGTCCACCAGAAGAAGGAGGTCATGGCGGCTCGGTGCCCTGCGTCGGGGACCGTATCGTTCTTCATGGCATAGTTTTCGCGCAGCTCGGCCGTGGCGGGGTCGTTGCCGAACAGATTGACGTAGTGCTTTGCCACCCGCTCGATTGCCACCGCGCGATCGTTGCTGATCGTGATGGTATCCGTGCTCGCTTCAAACGTGTTTCGGCGCATTTCCGTTTGCAGCCGCCGCTGGAGGAGCGCCTTGTGTTCCTCGTTTAAACTCTCAAAGGCGCCGCCCAGATCCCGCTGTGCCCAGAGATCGAGAAGTGCCAGTGATTCCCGGTGCAACCAGTCGGCTGACCAATCGGGCGCTACGTAGCCGCCGTGTCCCCAGATCGAGCCCAGTTGCATGCCGCCCATAGATTGCCAGACCTGGCGGCCACGCTGCATCTCGGCACGGGTGAAGACGGTTTCGCCGTTTGCGGTCACGACCTTGGCGGGAAGCGGCGGCGCCTGAATGCTGATGTCGCGGCCAACCAGAAGCAGGACGGCAAAAGAGACTGCCAGCAATGATAGAAGCCAAATCCAGAGCTGACGTGTTCGATCCATGGTTCTCCCCTATGGGCTACGAGGCGGTACAGCAAAGCGACTAGCGCGCTGCGCGCCGTGCCATCATGCCGCCCGTGATCAATTCTTCCTGGGGGCAGGCTGATCCGATTGAACGACCGGACCGCCTTCCGCTTCCCACCGGTCGACACAGTCGCAATCGTCATAGGCATCGACCGCCAAGGTCTCGGCGCCGGCTTTTGCCTGTGATCCTTCTACAGGCGGAAAGAGGATCGTCAGAAGCAGCACAGAGTTTTCCGCGCCCTTGACCGAGTGCGGCGCGCCTCCTTCGAGATAGACCCACTGGTTACGCCGCAGTTCGATCGAGCTTGCGCTGAGCTCGACTTTCACATGGCCCTCGAGGCAATGCAGCATGATGCTGCCCGGCACCTGATGCTGGCGCATTTCGGTGCCGCTCGGGATCACCAGCCGGATGGTTTCGAAATGGTCCGCCTTCACGATCGCTGTGGAATGTTCTTCATGTGTCGTCACGTTCTCGGGCAAGAGATCGACGACTTCTCCGGGCGCTGCGTGGTGAAGGGCCATATCGTTCAATTCCTTTCCGTGTTCGTGGTTTTATGATTGGAGCAAGACGGGCAAGCGGACTGCCGCGTGCGGTCCGGCTTGGAGCGTCCAGCGCGCAATAGCTTTACCCATCGCGCGCCGATTTGGAGTCCTGCGGCGATCCATGACCGCGACGCGCGGCGACGACCGTCAAAGGGAGCGGGATCGACCGGTTCACCACATTCTGGACAGAACATGTCACGTTCCTCCTTTTCGGCTTCGATGCGCCAAGACGTCAATCATCCATCTCGCGCCGCAGGGGTTTCGAACCGATCGGCCGCGTTACGCTCGAAGAGCGACGCGAGATCTCGCCGCTTCGTCAGCAGGTCGGCAAGCGTATAGCGGTCAAGTACCGCCAGGAACGCGCCGAGCGCCTCCTTCAGCACGCCCGTCAGCCCACATGCAGGCGCGACCACGCATCCGCCGCAGTCAACGAGATCGAAGCCGTCCTCGGTCTGGCGTATGAGTGCGCCGATGTTGATCTCTTCGGGCGGCCGCCCCAGGCGGATGCCGCCCGACCGTCCACGCACACTCTCCACATCACCACTGCGTGCGAGTTGGTTCACCACCTTCATCAAGTGATTCTGCGAGATTCCGTAGCCCTGCGCGACCTCACCGATCGAGCACAGGCGGTCAGGCCGCGCGCCCAGATAGAGCAGCACGCGCATCGAATAGTCGGTGAACAGGGTCAGTTTCATGGGGCGTTCCCACTCTCTTCCTCAGCTCGTCGCATTAAGATGTATTCATCTTGCATGTTTTCAGGGAAAAGTATAGATGCATTCGGGATACATGATTGGAGTCGGGCGAATGACCGAGCTGGAACTGAAGGATGAGGCGCTCAAGCAGCTTGTCGACGCCTTCTACGCGCGCGTTCGCGCAGATGCCGACCTGGGGCCGATTTTCAACGACGCGATCGATGACTGGCCGGAACATCTCGAAAAGCTGGCGGCGTTCTGGTCATCCGTCATGCTCGCCAGTGGCCGATACAAGGGCCAGCCCGTGCCAGCGCACCTGAAGCACAGGTCGAGGATAACGCCAGCGCTTTTCGACCGCTGGCTCGCGCTGTGGGACTGTACGACAAACGAGATGATGGCGCCCGACGCAGCTGCGGCTCTGCAGGCGAAAGCGAAGCGGATTGCCGAGAGCCTGCAGCTTGCCATGTTTTTTCGGCTCGATCGGCCAAGCGTCGCTGACGGCGAGGCCGGGTCCATTCATTGCGAACGGCGAGTACCCACCCATGCCTGACATTCTACCCTATCGTTCGACGCCGGTGTTCGATCAGGACACGCTCCCGGCCGCCCTGCGGGCACGCCATGATACCAAGGCGGGTGTCTGGGGTTTGATCCGCGTTCTGGAGGGTGAGCTTCGGCTGACCTATCTCGATCCACCGTCGGAGGTTGTCCTGACGCCCGAACGGCCCGGATTGATCTTGCCGCAGCAGCCGCACTTCGTGACGCCCATCGGCGCCATGAAAATGCGGGTCGATTTCTATGATCAGCCGCCCGGCGCCTGATCGCCGGGAAACTCGAATCCCTTCCAACAAGGAGAAGTTTATGTCGCAGCCCCTCAGCGATCAGACCATCGCGCTCGTCAAGGCGACGGTCCCCGCGCTCGAAGCGCATGGTCTGGATATCGTGCATGAAATGTATTCCAGGATGTTCCAGAACCCGGACATTCGCGATCTTTTCAACCAGTCGCATCATGGTGACGCCGGTTCGCAGCCGCGCGCGCTCACCGGCGCCATTCTCGCCTATGCCAGCAATATCGACAATCTCGGCGCGCTGGCTCCCGCGGTCGAGCGCATCGCGCAAAAGCATGTCGGTCTCCAGATACTGCCGGAGCACTATCCGCACGTCGCCGAAGCACTGCTCGGTGCGATCAAGGCGGTGCTGGGCGATGCGGCGACCGACGAAATCCTCGGGGCCTGGGGGGAAGCTTACTGGTTTCTCGCCAATATCCTGATCGCGCGGGAACAGCGCGTCTACACCGAACAGAAGGACGCGGCCGGCGGCTGGAACGGCTGGCGCGATTTCCGCGTCGAAGACGTTGTGCGCGAAAGCAGCGTCATCAATTCCTTTGTCCTTCGCCCCGTCGACGGCGGCCCCGTCATGCGCCACAAGCCGGGCCAGTATCTTACCTTCTGGCTCGAAATTCCCGGACATCCGCCGGTCAAGCGCAACTACTCGATTTCGGCCGCCGCCAATGGCGAAACCTATCGCATTTCGGTCAAGCGCGAGCCGCAAGGGCTCGCGTCGGGCTGGTTGCACGACGAGGCGAAACCCGGGACGATCCTGAAGGTGGCCGCGCCTGCTGGCGAATTCTTCCTCGCCGATCATGTCGAACGGCCGGTCGTACTGCTGTCGGGCGGCGTGGGCCTGACGCCGATGGTGGCGATGCTCGAAGCCCTCGTTCAGAACGGCGCCGAAGTGCCGGTTCATTACATCCACGGCACGCATGACCGCGACACCCATGCGATGCGCGACCATGTCCGCGCTGTGGCGAGCCATGGCCAATCGATCGCGATCACCGATTTTCACCAGACCCCGCTCGAGGATGAAACAGAGGGCAGCGACTACGATGTGGCCGGCATAATTACCGATGAATGGTTGGTCGCCAGCACACCGGTCGCACAAGCGGACTATTACATCTGCGGGCCGCGTCCGTTCCTGCGTCATGCGGTCTCGACCCTGTCGCTGGCGGGTGTGCCGTCGGACAGGATCCACTATGAGTTCTTCGGCCCGGCCGACGAACTGCTCGCGGCCTGAGGGAGCGGAGGCATGGACGACATCATCCTGGCCCGGGCCGTTCATGTCCTGGCGGTCCTTGTCTGGATCGGCGGCGTGGCGTTCGTGACGCTTGTGGTGATGCCGTCCGTGCGCGCCGCCAATCCGCCGGCGGAGCGGCTGGCGGCCTTTCATCGACTGGAGGGGCGCTTTGCGGCGCAGGCGCGCATCTGGGTGCTATTGGCAGGACTGAGCGGCTTCTGGATGATCTATCGCGCGCAGATGTGGGACCGCTTTTTCGATCTTCGCTTCTGGTGGATGCATGCGATGGTAGGGCTGTGGGCCGTGTTCGCCGCGATGCTTTTCGTGATCGAGCCGCTGTTTCTCCACCGCCGAATGATGACATCGGTCAAGCCCGCCGCAGATTTTGCCCGAATGGAGGCCCTTCACCGAATATTGCTGGGTATCGCGGCTGTCACGGTTCTCGGCGCAGTGGCGGGAAGCCACGGGTTCTAGACTGCGCTTTTCGTGTGGTTCCAAAATTCAGTGGCTGTCTCCCAAGAGGGGATCAGATATCCGCCGGGGCCGCCCGCGCCAATCCAGCCCAATCTTCCGCCCGCCATCGGACGTTCGTGGTTCGGAACCATCCTATGCGAAGTCGATTCCCACAGGACTGCCGCTCGAAGCCCTCCCATTATTGCCGATGCCATGGGTTCCGCCTGACCTGCTCTCTTCCGCTCCAATCGCACAGCAAAGTGAAACGCCATGTTCAACAAGCCATTCACAGCCGTACTGGCGATGACCATGCTCGCGCTCGGCGGCTGCGCGACAGGCGCGCGATACGTCGATCCCCAAGCCCCCATTGCGGAGCTGAGAGACAAGGTCGTAACCGGCAACGCATCCTATCGACAGCGCATCGCTCTGCCCGCCCGCGCGAAATTCAACGTGAGACTGCTGGACGTTTCGCGCGCCGATGCGAGATCGGTGATCATTGCCAAGGAAACGCGCGAGACAGCAGGGCAGCAGGTTCCTTTGCCATTTTCGATTAGGGTGAAGGAACAGGACTTGAAGACCAACATGCGTTACGCAGTCCGTGCGACGATTACCGATCCCGAGGGCAACCCGATATGGACCACGGATACGGTTCATTCGGTCGATCCCACGCGGTTCGAGCAGGATCTGGGGACGCTCAATATGGTTCGCGTTGGTGACCGCCCGGCGGCTTCAGGCTTGATCGGCCCGCAATTCAAGGTGGAGGACATCAATCAGACCGGTCTGATCGACAAATCCAATGTGACGGTGCAGTTTTCGCAAGACGGCCGAGTGAGCGGATCGGCCGGCTGCAACAGGTTCACCGGCGACTATTCGATCGAGGAACAGTCGCTTCGGATCGGACCGCTCGCCGTGACGCGCCGGGCTTGCGTGCCGGCGCTCGGGAACCAGGAAACCAGGTTCCTGGCCATTCTGCAGGATGTGACCTCATGGTCCGTCAACAGCAATGGGTCAGTGCTCTTCCGTGCCGACGACGGACGATACCTGGCGGCGATACGCTGATTCGACCGCAGTATGCTGAAGAGCGGCTGCCGCTCAGTCCTGACCGATCGGAGACGGAGGTCGAGCCAGTCTTGGACACAGGCTTAACGGTCCAAGAGCTTGATCGGCAAAAGTCCATTGCGCCGTCGCCAAACACAGGTTCAAATTCGGCCGCGATGCGTGGCGAGCGACGCTGACCACTGATTTTTTGGTGTTTACCGCGGGAGACGGCAGGGCAATAGTTGGGAACTTCCGTCCGACCCGCGTGTTGCTGGTTCGGCGCGAGCTGTGTTCCCATCGGGAGCGAACCTGCTGCTGCGCTGTCAGCCCGTGGCGATGACCGATGAGGGGGGAAATAGATCGGCCATGATACTGACCTTGACCGAGACCGAACGCCAGATCGCGCTCGCCATTTCCGTTGCCGTCGGTCTGTGCGGCCTCGTTCTCGCAGCGGCAGGCAATCAGGACACAATGGAAATCCACGGCTGGCTGATCCTGGCCATTGCCGCCATTTGCGCCATCATCGTAATCCGCGGCATCTGGGGACCGGAACCGCCAAAATCCCGTTTGCAAAGCTACTATGACGAGCCCATCAAGGCCGGCATCATCGCCAGCATGGCTTGGGCGGTGGTGGCGATGTTCGTGGGGGTCTGGGTCGCCGCGCTGCTGGCATTCCCTGACCTGACGTTTGACAGTGCCTGGGCGAGCTTCGGCCGCTTGCGACCGGTGCACACC
This sequence comes from Sphingobium sp. RSMS, assembly GCF_005406185.4. Taxonomy (NCBI): domain Bacteria; kingdom Pseudomonadati; phylum Pseudomonadota; class Alphaproteobacteria; order Sphingomonadales; family Sphingobiaceae; genus Sphingobium; species Sphingobium sp. RSMS. The sequence continues at coordinate 71,717 of NZ_RPFK02000003.1, forward strand.
AGCGGCGTGATCTTCGGCTTTGGCGGCAACGCGCTCATCGCCACCTCGCTGCATGTCGTGCAGCGGACCTCGCGGGCGCGTCTTCCCGATCAGCTTTCGGCCTGGTTCGTGCTGGTGGGCTACAACCTGTTCTGCATCCTCGCGGCCAGCGGTTATCTGCTCGGGGTTACCCAATCGAAGGAATATGCCGAGGCCGAATGGTATGCCGACATCTGGCTGGTGATCGTCTGGGTGACCTACTTCATCCTCTACATCCGGACGCTCGCACGCCGCAAGGAACCACACATTTATGTGGCCAACTGGTACTTCATGGCCTTCATTCTCGTCGTCGCGATACTCCATATCATCAACAATCTCGCGATTCCGGTCTCGCTGGGCCATGCGAAGAGCTACACCATCTGGTCGGGCGTCCAGGATGCTATGGTGCAGTGGTGGTATGGTCATAACGCCGTCGCCTTCTTCCTGACGGCGGGCTTCCTGGGCATGCTCTATTACTACCTGCCCATCCGGGCCCAGCGGCCGATCTTCTCCTACCGTCTCTCGATCCTGAGCTTTTGGGGCATTACCTTCTTCTACATGTGGGCGGGTTCCCACCACCTTCATTATACCGCCCTACCGCACTGGGTTCAGACGCTGGGCATGACCTTCTCGGTGATGCTCCTCGTGCCGTCATGGGCTTCGGCTGGCAACGCCTTGCTAACATTGAACGGCGCCTGGCACCGCGTGCGCGATGATGCGACGCTCCGCTTCATGATGGTCGCGGCGGTGTTTTATGGCATCTCGACCTTTGAAGGTTCGTTCCTCGCCATCCGGCCCGTCAATTCGCTTTCGCATTACACCGACTGGACGGTTGGCCATGTTCACGCCGGCGCGCTCGGCTGGGTGGCGCTCATCACCTTCGGCTCGCTCTACACGCTGGTGCCGTCCTTGTGGAAGCGCGAGGCGATGTATTCGCCCGCCTTGGTCGAGTGGCACTTCTGGCTCTCGCTTGCCGGCACTCTTGTCTACATTTTTGCCATGTGGAACTCGGGCATCATCCAGGGCCTGATGTGGCGGACCTATACGGAGGAAGGCACGCTAGCCTACTCCTTCCTGGATTCGCTCAGAGCCATGTATCCCTATTACATCGCGCGTACGCTCGGCGGCCTTCTGTTCCTGATCGGTGCTGTGATCGGCGCCTACAATATGTGGAGGACCATTCGCGCCGCCTCGGCCCAGGCGCCGTTCGAAGGCGACGTCCCGCTACAGGCCGCGACGGCGGCGGGGAGGGCCTGAGCCGTGGCGGAACTGTTTCATCGCAAGCTCGAACGTTCGGCGATCGGCTTCGTGCTCGCCATCATCGCGGCTGCCAGTGTCGGCGGCCTCGTCGAGATCGCTCCGCTTTTCACGATCGACGAGACGGTCGAGGAGGCGCCAGACATGCGGCTCTACACGCCGCTCGAACTGGCGGGGCGAAACATCTATGTGCGCGAAGGATGCTATGCCTGTCACAGCCAGATGATCCGGACGCTGCAGGACGAAGTTGAGCGCTATGGTCCCTATTCGCTCGCGGTCGAATCCAAATATGACCATCCGATGCTCTGGGGTTCGAAGCGCACCGGACCCGACCTCGCCCGCGTTGGCGGCAAATATTCCGATTTCTGGCACGTCGCCCATCTGACCAATCCGCGCGATGTGGTGCCCGATTCCAATATGCCGGCCTATCCCTGGCTGGCGCGGACGCCCTTGCGCCTCGCTGATCTGCCCTTGCACCTCAAGGCGCTGCGGGCCGCGGGGGTGCCCTACACCGATGCCATGATCGAGAATGCGAGCGTCGATGCCTTCGACCAGGCGACACCGGAAAGCTCGACCTCGTCCGGTATCACCGAGCGGTATGGCGAAGAAACGCAGGTTCGCGTGTTCGACGATGTGGCGACCGAGGTCACCGAGATGGACGCGCTCGTCGCCTATCTTCAGGTTCTCGGCCGGCTGACCGACGTGCCGTACAAGAATACGGCCGCGCCGCAGAAGCCGCCAGAGCCGGTGAAATGACATGAGGAGGCAGGCATGGACATAAGCCACGAGGCTCTTGTTGCATTCTCGAAAAGCTGGGGGCTGTTCTACCTCATCGGTCTGATGATCGGTGTCCTCATTTATACGTTCCGGCCGTCCAATCGTGGCAAGTTCAACCGAGCCAAACAAAGCGTTCTCGATCAGGACGACAAGCCATGGACGTAGAGCGCGATCCCGTCAGCGGTCATGAAACGACCGGCCATGTCTGGAATGGCATCAAGGAGCTCGATACGCCGGTCCCCAAGGGTGTGCTGATTTTTCTGATCGTCACCCATCTCTTCGCTTTCGCCTGGTGGATTCTCATGCCGACTTGGCCCTTGGGCGACACCTACACCAAGGGAATTCTCAACATCGACCAGCGCACCTCGGTCGAAAAGCACCTGGTCGATTCGCAGGCGGGACGGGCCGACTGGATAAAGCGGATCGAAAGCGAGAACCTCGAGCAGATCGCGGCCGACCCCCGGCTCATGACCATCGTGCGTAGCACCGGCCACCGGTTGTTCGGCGACAACTGCGCCGCCTGCCACGGCATTAATGCCAAGGGGGGTTATGGTTATCCCGATCTGACCGATGACGACTGGATCTGGGGCGGCGACCTTGAGACGATCGCGCAGACCATGCGCGTTGGGGTCAATGTGGAGCATCCGCAGGGGCGCGTCTCGCAGATGCCCTCGTTCGGACGCGACGGGATACTCGATGCCGATCAGGTCAGTCTGGCGGCCAACTATGTCTACGCCTTGTCGCATCCCAAGTTCGTGACGAATGCCAATCGGACGTCGATTGTATCGGGGCGCGAGGTCTTCATGGCCAATTGCGCGATTTGCCATGGCGAGGATGCGCGCGGGAAGCGCGATGTCGGCGCTCCCAATCTGACGGACGCGCGTTGGATCTATGGAGGAGACATCGATCAGATCGTGGAGACCGTCCATGGCGGACGCCAGGGGCATATGCCGACATGGGACGAGCGGCTTACGGACTCGGATATCAAGATATTGGCGCTCTATGTTCATTCGCTGAGCGCGCCTCAGCGATGACGGCCATGCGATCCCGATCCCGGTGGCTGGTCTGGACGCTGGTGGCAGCAGGCCTTTTGCTGTTCGTTCTTGCGAACGCGCATTTTTTCTACGTCGCCTTTCGCTCGCAGCCCGAATGCGTGGGACATTTGAAGGAACGCGCGAACGGGAGCGGGCAGTATCGCGCGGCGAAATCGGCATGCTGAAAGGTAGCGGGACATGAGCGATAAAAGCCCCTCTTATGGCTTGCTGAGCCAGACCTCGGGCATCGAGGAGACGAAGAGCGCGCGGTTTCAGCGCCATCTTCCCGCTTCCATCGGCTTCCAATGGCTCAAGGCCGGATGGCAGGATCTTTTCCATCGGCCGATGCCGAGCCTGGCCTACGGTCTGGGCATTTTCCTTCTGTCTCTCGCTGCTGTCGCGATGCTCGCGCTGTATGGCCGCGACTATATTCTTTTTCCCGCGCTCGCCGGCTTCATGATCATTGCCCCGCTGCTGGCCATCGGACTCTATGAGAAAAGCCGCAACCGAGAAGCGGGACGCGATACGTCGCTGCGCGAAATGCTCCTGGTGAAACCGGCGGCGGGCCCGCAGGTGCTTTTCACCGGGGTCCTGCTCAGCCTGCTGATGCTACTGTGGATGCGATCCGCGGTGCTCATCTATGCGTTGTTCTTCGGCGTGCGCCCCTTTCCCGGCCTGCCTCACATAACCGCCTTCCTGCTGACCGAGCCGGTGGGATGGATTATTCTCGGCGTCGGCACGGCGGTGGGCGGCCTGTTCGCCTCATTCGCTTTTGCGATCAGTGTTTTTGCCATTCCGATGCTCCTCGATCGCAAGGTCGATGCGCTCACGGCGATGGGAACAAGCACGGCGCTCGTCTGGAACAACCTTGCGCCGATGATCGTCTGGGGCGCCATCGTCCTTGCGCTTTTCATACTCTGCGCGGCTACGGGCTTGATCGGCCTCATCGTCATCTTCCCGTGGCTTGGACATGCCACATGGCATGCCTATCGCGCGGTCTCAGACACGCAGGCCTAGACATGGCCAGCCATGCCATGCCTGCCGTCCAGGCGCCGACATCATTGACCGGGCAATCGGTCGATGAACTCATCTTCGCCAGCCAATCGCTGGATGACGGAACGATGAGGACGCAACTGTCGGTCCCGACCGCGCATTGCGGCGGATGCATGGCGAAGATCGAGCGCATCCTTGGTAACCTCGAGGGCGTCGTAGCGGCTCGGGTCAATCTATCGACGCGGCGTGTGACCGTCACATGGCGGCAAGCGCAAACCGCGAGTGCACCGCCTTTGCTGGCAACGCTGAACGAGGCGGGCTTCGAGGCAAATCTTCTCAGCCAACCGGACGAACGCGCCGATCCCGAAAAGCGCCGGCTGATCGTCGCGACAGCGGTCGCCGGCTTCGCGGCGATGAACATCATGCTGCTTTCGGTGTCGGTCTGGTCAGGCGCCGACCCCGCTACGCGGCAGCTGTTCCATCTCATCTCGGCGCTGCTCGCGCTTCCCGCGGTATTCTTTTCGGGGCGCATCTTCTTCTTGTCGGCATGGTCGGCATTGCGCGCGGGACGCACCAATATGGATGTGCCCATCTCGATCGGCATCGTCCTGACACTGGGTCTCAGCATCTACGACACGCTGCATTTCGGACGCCATGCCTATTTCGACGCGGTCGTGACGCTGATCTTTTTCCTGCTTGTCGGACGAACGCTCGACCATGCCATGCGTGACAAGGCCCGTTCGGCCGTGCTCGGGCTGACGCGAATGACGCCTGCGGGCGCGAATGTAATCGGCACGGATGGATCGCGCGCTTTTAGACCGCTCGAGGATGTCTCGGTGGGTGATGTCATCCTCGTCGCGCCAGGCGAGCGTGTTCCGCTGGATGGTCTTGTCCTTGCGGGCGAGGGCGATCTCGACACTGCCGCGGTCACGGGCGAGGCGATGCCGGTGCCGGTACGACCGGGAAGCACGCTCGTTTCGGGCATGCTGAATCTCAATGGTTCGCTCAAGGTGCGTGTGACCAACAGCCACGCGCGGTCCTTTCTATCCGAAATGGTGCGAATGATGGAAGCGGCCGAGCAGGGCAGAGCACGCTATCGCCGTCTCGCCGACCGTGTTGCGGCCTATTACTCGCCGATCATCCATTCGCTGGCCTTGGCCGTGTTTGCCGGGTGGTTCCTTGACACAGGCGATTGGCATCGGGCGCTGACCATTGCCATTTCGGTGCTCATTGTGACCTGTCCCTGCGCGCTTGGTCTCGCCATACCCATGGTTCAGGTCGCCGCGGCGAAGCGCTTGTTCGAGCACGGCATCGCGCTCAAGGATGGAAGCGCGCTCGAGCGGCTTGCACAGGTCGATACCGTGATTTTTGACAAGACCGGCACGCTCACTCATGGCGATTTGCGAGTGAGCAAGATCGCCATCGATGAACCCTATCGCGCAATCGTGATGGCGCTGGCGTCGCGTTCCAACCATCCCGTCGCACGCGCGATTGCCGCCAACGGCGGCGCCTTGTCCGGCCTCGATCTGGACAGTTTTTCCGAGCTGCCGGGCCGGGGTTTGGAGGGCCAGCGGAACGGCCATCTGTTTCGCCTGGGGCGTGCCGATTGGGCTTTGAATCCAGGCACGGGCGAGAGTGGCGGTTTCCAGACCGTGTTCTCGGTCGATGGTGAGCTTGCCGGCCATTTTGCCTTCTTGGACGTTGAAAAGACGAGTGCGCGGGAAGCGGTGGCCAAGCTTGACGCGCTTGGGCTGCCTATCGAACTGCTTTCGGGCGATCACATTGCTTCTGTGTCGGGGTTCGCGAACGCGATCGGTATCGCCCACTGGCGTGCCGGATTGCTGCCGCAGCATAAGGTGGAGCGGCTTCAGGCGCTGGCGGACAGTCAGCGCCTGACCTTGATGGTGGGTGATGGGCTGAACGATGGACCGGCACTGGCGGCGGCGCACGTTTCGATGGCTCCTTCCAATGCCGCCGACATCGGTCGGGCGGCCGCGGATATTGTTTATCTCGGCCAGGATCTCGATGCGGTTCCGCGCGCTGTGCAGATCGCGCGCGCGGCCCGGCAACGTGTCCGCCAGAACCTGGCGCTTTCCGTCGGTTATAACCTTTTGGTGATTCCTGTGGCCATGGCGGGCTATGTCACCCCACTGCTTGCTGCCGTCGCCATGTCGCTTTCGTCGATTTCGGTCGTTGCGAACTCTCTGCGAATTCCCGCAGCACGCGGATCACGGCTTAGCAGGCGGGCGCCGGCACCGACCCTCGTTCCCCTGGCCGCTACCCGATGAGCGGGATCCTGTGGCTGGTGCCAGTCGCGCTGCTGATGGGCCTTGCTGGGCTGGGCGCCTTTCTTTGGTCGATGCGCACCGGGCAGTATGATGATCTGGATGGAGCGGCCGAGCGAGTCGTGACCGACGCCAAGTCAGACCAGCCTCTTGTCGAACCTGATGATTGGCGACCCGAAACCGAGGGCGAGGCAAATCGTTTGCGATAAGGATGGTGGTGTGGACACCATTGGGCAAAGGACGAAGTGATGATGCAGGCACCGAGTTGGAATTGGGTGGGCGTCCTTGCCTTCATCTGCGGGGCGGCGGTCATCATTCCCAGCCTTGTCGCGCTTGCACTCAGTCTTGCCGCTGTTGCCCGAAACCTCCTGTGAGGCTGGCATCGGTCTGACGGAGGGACAGCACGGCAAGCGGCTCAACCGCAGGTGATCGAGAATGTCGGCACGGGGATAATTCGGGGAAATGCCGGTGGAGAAGCTCGGGCGTCTTGCCCGGGAGCGGCGGCCCGGCGACGTAACCATCCGTTGGGTGCCCGTGAGCGAAGTTACCAAGGGATGTTTCGTCAATGACTGAACCCAGGAATCCTCCGCCCCGGCCACAAACGATAGCCGCAGCGCACGGCGTTGCCAGCGACCCTGCCTATGGGGCGGTTGCCCCGCCGCTTTATCTTTTGAGCACTTATGAATTTGCCGGCTATGCTCAACCGCGTCCCTATGATTATGGCCGTTCCGGAAATCCGACCCGCGATCTCCTTGCGGAGGCGCTCGCGAAGCTGGAGGGCGGTGCCGGGGCGATCATGACGTCGAGTGGTATGGCGGCTCTCGACCTTCTGGTCGGACGGATGGGCCCCGGCGATCTCATACTCGCGCCCCATGATTGCTATGGCGGCACGATGCGCTTGCTGAAGGCGCGCTCGAACCGCGGCCATTGTGTTGTCCGGTTCGTCGACCAGGGCGACGAGAAAGCTTATGCGGCCGCGCTGGAGGATGTGCCGACGCTGGTCCTGGTCGAGACGCCGAGCAATCCCCTGATGCGGGTTGTCGACATCGAGGCGCTGGCGACCATGGCGCGCGCGGCGGGTGCCGCGGTGGCCGTCGACAACACATTTCTCTCGCCGGCCATCCAGCAGCCGATCGCCTTGGGCGCCGACTATGTCGTTCACTCCACGACAAAGTTTCTCAATGGCCATTCCGATGTGATCGGGGGAGCGGTCGCTGCGGCCGATCCGGCGCAAGTCGAGGACCTCCGCCATTGGGCGAACATCGTCGGGCTGACCGGGGCGCCGTTCGATGCTTGGCTGACACTGCGCGGCCTTCGCACACTGTTTCCACGGATGGACCAGCAACAGCGTAGCGCCATGATCGTTGCCCAATATCTGGAGCGGCATCCGGCAGTGACGAAGGTGCATTACCCTGGACTTCCTGGGCATAGCGGACATCGGATCGCTTCGCGCCAACAGCGCGGCTTCGGCGCAATGCTGAGCTTCGAGCTCGCCGGAGGGGTGGACGCGGTGCGCCGGTTCGTGGCGACCGTCGGCTTTTTCACCGTCGCCGAATCGTTCGGCGGGATCGAGAGCCTCGTCGCACATCCGGCGACCATGACCCCTGCCGATATGGGCGAAGAGGCGCGTGCAAGGTCGGGTATAGGCGACGGCCTGCTGCGGCTTTCGGTCGGTCTTGAGGCTGAAGAGGATCTGATCGCCGGCCTCGAACGAGGACTGGCGGCTTGCGCAGCATGAGCGGGCACGATTCCGGTACTTGAAGGATTTGGACGTGCCTGGGTATGTATGGATTGTCGATGCCTTTGGGCTCCTACTTGCTCTGCTCGGGTTCAACATGGCGTTTCGCCAGACCGCGCTCAGGCGGATAATCGGACGTCCGAAGCCACCCCCGAACCGTGTGCGAGGCGGAAGTGAGAATGCCGATCCGTTGACCTATATTTTGCGGATCGCGGGCGTCATGCTGATGATCTTCGGTATTGCGATCGGTGGGATGCTGACCCTTTTCAACCTGGCGTGACGGGAAGGGTGGGGAAGCCTCGACAGTCCGATTGCTGCGGCAGCATCGCTATCGTTTAGGAGAACCCGGAGTAGGCCGATGACCCACGAATATGATGACCCGATCGATCCCGAGGCGGTCGCGGCCGCCGCTCGGTACATCGCCGAGCAGCAGCGCGTTGAAGATCGACCTCTTGATCTGCTTGTTGAGGAGGTCGTGCTTGATCGATTCTGCGGTTGTGTGACTTCGGTGAATGAAAGCCGCAGCGCTTCGATTCTGGCCGGTCTCAAAACGGAGATAACGCGCCAGGTCCGCCTACTGGTCGCAAGCGGGGAGTTTATTGATGAGATTGATGAGGCTTCGATCGAATCGTTTCCAGCAAGCGATCCTCCAGCCTGGATTGGGCACAAACCGCGCAAAGACGGTTGATGAAAAAGATTCATATCAAGCGGAGCTATGCGCCTGTCGAACTAGGCGATGGCTGCCCTGTGTTCGTGGATCGGCTATGGCCGAGAGGGGGTCTGCCCAGTCCCGCAGGCTCTCTTCGCCAACCGCCTTGGCGAAACCGATTTCGCATGGGCTAGCTCGCGACGATCTCATGTGCCGAACGCATATAGCGGACCGGCTGTCGCGTTTCGGTTGTTCAGTCAGAGGAACCAGGCAGGATCAACTCGTAACGTGACGGAGACGTTTAATGCGGCGAAGCTGGCCGGTATGGACCACTATAGCTTGCGCGGCGCTGGGCCTGTCGTCCGGCGCGCATGCCCAAGGACTGATCGATGCCGGCAACCAGGCGATGATCATGCACCAGGGTAATCTGCTCCAGCAGCAGACCGCACCCAACAACAAAAGCAGCAACGTTCGGAAGCGGAAGGCGAGTCCGCACCGCGTCAATTGCTCGATCGCGCAAGAGCGCGAGCGGCTTCGTCCCGAGTACCAACGGCGCGTGCGAGCGGATGGCGAAGGGGCTGCCAATGCCTGGTTGCGCCAGGAAGCGGCCGCGCTTGGGCGTCATGCTGGACAGCGTGCCAAAGCCGGAGAACGATGCTGAGCTTTCATCGCGATTACCTGAAAGGCGAATAGCGCATGGGAAGTCGGACTTGGGTCAGACGTGCAAGATCGCGGAGAGGCAGATCCTCGTCGAGATTCTCTTCAATCGCCGTGATCGCTACCGCAAGCCGCCGGGCGTGATCCCCGGGCGCTTCGCGGCCTTTTGGTCGCAATGCGAGTCAGAGAATGTGGCGGCGCCTGACGGTCCCTTCCAGCGCTGCTAGCCGCCGGTGGCGGACAACAATTCATTATTCACCTTCGCAGGGAAGACGAACTCTCCCTGCACGGTGCTGCTTGTCCCACCGGCCGCCGACACAAGAAGCCGAGCATCGCCGATCAACGTGTAGACGGCGTGGCGTTGTCCGCCGCGGTTCGGGTGGTCGACGCGATAGCCCTGATAGTGGCGGCGCAGGAATCCTGCATTCACGAGTTCGGAAACGGCGCGGCTGAGATTGCTTTTGCCGGCAGTTCGAATGCGCGCGCGCATTTCCTCGGCGACCGCCCGCTGGGCATCCTCCGCATCGCGCGGGAGCACCCCGCCTCTGACGAGGTCCCTATGGACCCGCTCGGCCAAGGCGACGTTACGCGTGCTGCGCTGGGCCATTGGCGTGAGCGCGTCGCAGAGCCAGTCGCGTAGCGAAACAAGTTCGTTGTCCCGCTTGATCCACGGACCGGCGCTCCCGTCGGGGCCGGCAACCTGCGCAATCAGGTTGAGAAGCATGAAGGCGTAGCGGGGACGGCTAGAGACCTGCGCCAATCTCTCGAGCACGGCTGCGATATCGCAGCTGTCGGAGCGCTCGAGGGGAGTGGCGGGATGAAACATAACGCGACTGAATCAAGCACAGACAAGGATCAATGTGAATCCGAAATCCGCGCGTGGAGCTCCCTTTGTCGTCTATGACACTTTACCAGCAGGCAAAGTGTCATAGACGATTCATTCCGCGAAGTTTGTTGCGAATCGTTCTCAACTCGCCGCGATATTCGCCGCGCTGGCCGCTTAGCGCTGGACTTGGCGTTATCCCAGCGGCGAGCTTCGACTGCCTATGGCGAACAGGATAAGAGACTGCGGCCGCCTGGATGACCTCACGCGTTTCGCACAGGAATGTGCGCGTGTTGGAAACCTCGGCGATCTGCAAGGCACCATCGATGCGGCCGTGCGCGAACTTGGCTTCCGCTGGTTCACGCTGCTCCACAATGTCGATCTTCGGCGCGGATGCGGGGAGAGCCTGTTTCTCACCACCTATCCGTCGGCTTGGCTCGAAGAGGTGCTGGCGGAGCGCCACTATGTGGAGGACCCCATCCATGCGGCCTGCGCCCGCACGCCATCGGGGCTCGCCTGGGATCGGGTAGGCGACGTGCTTGAGCTTTCTTCGCGCCAGCGGAGCATCCTGAAACGCGCCAGGGATCATGACTTGGCAGCGGGCTATAGCTTGCCGATCAGGACGCCGGGTGAGCCTGAGGCGATTTTCACCGTCGCCCGACCGCGCGATGAACCGCTGGATGCGGCGGAAATTCTCACCGCCCGCTTGCTGGGTTCGGTCGCCTATGACCGTGCGCGTGAACTGCTCGGCGAAGGGATAAGGACCTTCGTGTTTGTTCCTCTCAGTCCGCGCCAGGTCGAGTGCATCGCGCTCGTGGCGCAAGGTAAGAGCGATTGGGAGATTGCCCAGATCCTTGGGCTTAGCCGCGACACCGTGCACGAATATGTTGAATCCGCGCGGCGGCGCTACGGCGTGCGGCGCCGAACCCAGCTAGTGCTGCGCGCGGTTCGCGACGGTCATCTCAACATGGACGCGCTCCTCTGATCTCGCTTGGGCCGTGATGATCGGGCTTGGGCAAGTTCAGGAATTCTGCGCGGTTGCCGCGACAATCAAGGATAGCCGAGCACTCGCCGACCTGATGGCCGAGATCACGGGCGCAATGGGTTTTCGGTACTTTGCCCTGGACCACCATATCGACCTCAAGCCAGCGGTTAGCTCTGTCCATGTTGTCGATTATCCGCCGGACTGGGTGGAGCGTTTCCAGGCGCGCCGCCTCTATGCCAGTGACCCAATCCACCGTGCCAGCCATCGCACCAATGTCGGCTTTGCCTGGTCGGCGGTGCAATCCCTCATCACGCTCAGCGCTGCCGATCGGTCGATCCTGGCGGAGGCGCACGACGCCGGACTGGGCGATGGTTTCACGGTTCCTGCCCATATTCCTGGTGAGGTGAATGGGTCGTGCTCATTCGCCATGGGGGCGGGCGATGTGCTCGATCAACGTCAGCTCCCGCTCGTCCAGCTCATTGGCAGCTTCGCATTCGAAGCCGCGCGCAGGCTTTCCCGGCAAACCCTAGCTCCGTGCGAAGGCCCGAGCCTGACTGAGCGGCAGGCCGAATGTGTGGCGCTGGTAGCACGCGGGAAAACCGACTGGGAGATTAGCCAAATCCTCGGCATTGGGCAGGAAACGGTGATCCAGCATGTAAAGGATGCGCGCGACCGCTACGGCGTGACGAAGCGCACGCTGCTGGCGATCCGCGCATTGTTCGATGGACAGATCAGCTTCGCAGATGTTTTCGGCCGATGATCTCCCCAGGACTGGGGATAACCGAAAGGACGCGGGCCTGATCGACTGACCGCCTCACCAAAGGAGGCTGTCATGCATATCGAAACCGGCGCTGCCTGCGCCATGGAGAACCGCCTGTTCCGTTCGATGTTCGAGGAACGCAAACGGGTATTTGTCGATCTTCTGCGTTGGGACGTGCCGGTCGTCGCCGGCCGCTATGAAATCGACCAGTTCGACAATGACCGTGCCGTCTACATCGTGATAGCCGACGCCGAGGGCGAGCACCTTGCCTCGGCGCGGCTGCTTCCCACGACCGGTGACCATATTCTCGGCACCATTTTCTCCGAACTATGCGAACAAGCGCCTCCCCAGGGTGGTGCGATCCTCGAGATCACGCGCTTTTGTCTTGCACGACGATTGCGCGCACGAGAGCGCCTGGAGGTGCGCAATCGGCTGGTGTCCGCCCTCGTCGAATATGCGCTCGGCAATCATATCGGCAGTTACTCCGGCGTCGCGGAGTGGTGCTGGTTCCAGCAGATCCTGAGCTTTGGCTGGGCATGCCGTCCCCTCGGCCTGCCCGGCTCGACAAGTGGGCGCTGCCTTGTCGCCTTGCAGATCGACATCGATGGCCGCACCCGCGAGCAGCTGCAGGTCAGCGGCATCTGGCGCCCGGTCGGCCTTGCCGATCTTGCCAAGGCTGCTTGAGGAGGGCGCTATGACAAATCTCTCTTCCTATGGCCCAGCTGTCGAACCTGCGGTCGATGACGATCTGCAGCGGCAGGGCTTCTGCGTGTTGCGGGACATCGCATCCAAGACAGAGATCGTGGAGATCGATCAGGCCCTCGATCCGCGTTTTGCCGCCACACCCTTTTGTCTGGGCGGCTTCTACGGTCCGCGCACCAAGCGCTTCGGCGGCCTTTTGAAACGCGTGCCCGCTGTCGAGCGACTCGTGCGCCATCCTGCGATCATGCGCCTGGTGCGGTCGGTTCTCGACCCCTGGTGCGATACCATCCAGCTCAACCTGACGCAGGCGCTCGAACTGCATCCAGGAGCGCCGGCGCAGTTTCCTCACAGGGATCAGGATATGTGGCGCGGCCCGACCGGCCAGATCGAGTATCTCGTCAACGTGATGTGGCCGATTTCTCCGTTCAAGGCTGAAAACGGCGCCACGTTGATCTGGCCCGGGAGCCATAATGCCGGCTCCGCGGTTAAGGAAGCGCAGCCCATGGCGGTTGAGGCGGAGCCGGGCTCGGCGATCCTCTTCCTCGGTTCTACGCTGCATGGCGCCGGCGCCAACATGACCGGCGCGATCCGGCGTGGCATCATCGTCAGCTATTGCCTGGGCTGGCTGAAGCCTTACGAAAATCAATGGCTGACCTATCCGCCCAATGCGGCCCGTGCGTTCGATCCAGAGCTTGCCGCGCTGGTCGGCTACCAGCAGCACCGTCCCAATCTCGGCAATTATGATGGCCAGTGTCCGTCCATCCTGCTTCGGGGCGAACCGCCGGAATATCTGGCTGCCACCGATGCCCTGCGACCCGATCAGGAAGGTGCGCTGGCCGAATTTCTGGACCAGCAACGCACCGGCCAACTCCCCCCGGCTGGGGGGATTGCCGAAATCGGGGCCGGGCGGAACAAAAGAGAGGTGAAATCCAACGGATAGCTGATGCCAATTCCCGACGCGGGAGGTGTCTCTCGCTGGGGAATGACCCGATGCAACGCGTGACTCTAAGCCTGGCGGTGCTCGCCATGGGCACCGCCCTTCAACCGGCTCCCGCGCGAGCGAATGACTTGGGCTGCCAGGTTCTACTGTGCCTTTCCAATCCTGGTGGCGCGACGCAATATGCCCAGTGCGTCGCGCCCATGACCAAGCTGTGGCAGCGCTTGGCCACGGGCGGCTCTTTTCCCGGCTGTAGCGGCGGCGGTGTTGCTCGTACCAAGGTCTACGATCGCGATTCCGCAACGCGGCGCCGGGTTGTCATGACCTTCAGCGATGGACGCCGCGAAACCTACTCGCTGGCCAATATCGAGCGGCTGCAGGACGGGGCTCGATGATCCTCGACGTCGCCAGTCTTGTCGCCCTTGCAGGCTCATGCGCACCGAGCGTGGCGCCTGAGACGCTGATCTCGATCGTTCACACGGAAAGCCGGTTCAACACGCTTGCGATCGGGGTTAACAGTCCGGGTGTGCGCAAGCCGGCGCCGGCGACGAGAGCACAGGCGATTGCCGTAGCGCGTCGCCTCATTCGCCAAGGCTACAACATCGACTTGGGCTTGGGGCAGATCAACAGCGCCAACCTCGGATGGCTCGGTCTTTCGGTGGAGGATGCCTTCGAGCCGTGCCGCAACCTTGCCGCCGCCGCGCGGGTGTTGACGACCAACTATCAGTCGGTGGCGCACTCCGCCCAGAGTTCGGACCATGCGATCGCAACAGCGCTCTCGCTCTACAATACCGGCGATCGGCGGCGCGGCTTTCGCAATGGTTATGTCGCCCGGGTCTATGCCAGCGCGTCGACCATCATCCCCCTGATCCGCGGCAGGCCAACAGCGCCGGTCCTGCCGGCGCGCGTCCAGCTTGCCGACGCGGCGATCGCCAAACCGCAACCCTATGGGCTCGCGGCGACGCAGGCGGCCGGTTGGAACACCGCCGCCGATGCCCGGCAAGCCTCGCTCATGGTCTTCGGGGACGGGACAACTTCTCAGAAAGGACAGCATCCATGACAGCGATCACCGCCCGCCTGGGCTCCCAGCCCCAATGGGCGCGTCTTCTGCTGCGCATCGCCGGCATCGTCGGCCTGGCGATGCTTCTCTCTTTGCTGCTGAGCGATCCTGCTCATGCGCAAGGCGCGGACGGCATCACCTCCATGGCCGAGAACATCAAGACCTGGCTGACGGGAACCTTTGCCAAGACGATCGCCGTCATCGCCGTCGTCATCGTCGGTTTCATGTTCTTCACCGGACGGGCGAGCCTTGGCCTTTTGGTGACGGTCATCGTCGGCATTTTCATCGTCTTCAGCGCGCAGTGGATCGTCGATACCATCACAGGTGGCGCGTGAAGGAGGCAGCGCCCTCGAACGAGCGGCTGCGCGAGGAAACGCTTTTCCTTGCGGTGACCCGGCCGACGATGTGGCTGGGCGTGCCGCTCGAAGCATCCTTGCCGATTGCGCTTGCTGCCTGTCTCACCCTGATCGTCAGCGGCAATCCGCTTTACGCGGGGGCGATCGGCGGCGCGTGCCTCGCGGTGGCGCGCCTCATCGTGCGCCACGACGCCAATGCATTTCGCCTGCTATGGTTATGGACTTTGACCAAGGCGCGCTGCCGAAACCGCGGCTGGTGGGGTGGCAGTTCCTATTCGCCGCTACCGGTCGCGGGGATGAAGCGCAAGGGTTTCGCGCGTGGCTAGCGCCGCCGCCCAGCTGCCGCCACGCAAGACCCCCTGGCGGGTTCTGGCCCGAGAGGCGGAGCCCGGGCGCTATCTGCCCTATGCCCGCCATGTGACGCCCGATGTGATTGCGCTCGATAGCGGCGATCTCATGATGATGTTCCGTCTCGAAGGGCTGGCTTTCGAGACGGCTGATCCGATCCACCTCAACGATTGGCACGAGAAGCTCAACGGCACTTGGCGCAACATCGCCGACGATCGGCTTGCGATCTGGACCCACATCGTCCGCTCAGCCGTAGGGGATTATCCCGAAGGGCAGTTCCGCTCGGCGTTCGCCGCCGAGCTCGACAGCAAATATCGGGCGCGCGTCACCGCCAAGCGGATGTTCGTCAATGAGCATTATCTAACGCTTCTCATGCGTCCGGCCGTCGGATCGGCCGACCGGACCGGGTTGCTTCTCAAGCGGATTTCGAAAGCCAGGGCGGCGGAGCAGGAAGTCGATCCCGACGAACTGGCGCGCTTCGAGGAGAAGGCGCGCGACATCGAGAAGCTGCTCCGCCGCTGCAGCCCGACGCGCCTCGCCCTCTACGAGCATAATGGCCTGATCTTCTCCGCCCCGCTTGAGGTGCTCGAGCAAGTGATGATGGGCGCGCGATCCAGGGTTCCGCTCGTCCGCGGTCATCTGGGATCGGCGCTTTATGGCGAGCGCGTGATTTTCGGACGCGAGACGGTCGAGATCCGTGCCCATGACGCAAGTCGCTGGCAGGGTATCTTCGGGATCAGAGAGTATCCCGCGCTGACGCGCCCGGGCCAGATGAATGCCTTGCTCGGCCAGGATTTCGCCTTCGTCGTCTCGCAATCCTTCACCTTCATGGGCAAGGCGCGGGCAGCCGAACGTCTGCGCCGCCGGCAGAACCAGATGGCCTCAACCGAGGATGCGGCCGCGAGCCAGGCGCTCGATCTTGCCGATGCCGCCGACGATTTGCAAAGCAACCGCTTCGTTCTTGGTGAGCATCATTTCTCGCTGGCCGTATTCGCCGAGAACCAGAGGCGGCTTGCCGATAATCTCTCGGCCGCGCGCGCTGCACTGGCCGATGCCGGCCTGGTGGCGGCACGCGAAGGACCAGCGCTCGAAGCGGCGTTCTGGGCGCAGCTGCCCGGAAATTTTGCTTGGCGGGCGCGGCCGGCGGCGATCACCTCGCGCAATTTTGCTGCCTTGGCGCCGTTCCATACCTATCCCGCAGGCCGGGCCAAGGGGAACCATTGGGGGCCTGCGATCGCTATGATGAAGACGGCGGCGCAATCGCCCTATTATTTCAACTTCCATGTCGGCGACTTGGGCCACACACTGATTATTGGTCCTTCCGGCGCGGGCAAGACCGTCGTCCAGAATTTTCTGATGTCGCAGCTTGAGAAGACGGGCGCGCAGCAGATCTTCATCGATAAGGACCGCGGCGCGGAGATTTATGTCCGGTCTGCGGGCGGGATCTATCTGACGCTGAAGAATGGGGAGCCTACGGGTTTCGCTCCTCTGCAGGCACTCGACTATGGTCCGCGCAATCTTGTCTTCCTGGGGCGCTTGATCCGCCAGCTGGTGACGCCGGTCGGAGATCAGCTCGGGGTCACGCAGGAACGCATGATCGACGAGGGGCTGGCCTCGCTCGGACGCCTCGCGCCCGAGGACCGCTCCATTCTCGCGCTTCGCCAGTTGCTCGGTCAGCGCGACCCGGAAGGCATCGGTGCCCGGCTGGAGAAATGGGCGCGGGGCGGTTCGCTCGGCTGGGTGTTCGACAATGAGATCGACGCTTTGTCGCTGGAGGCGCCGTTCGTCGGTTTCGACATGACCGATTTTCTCGACAACCCCGAAGTTCGCACGCCGCTCATGATGTACATGTTCCACCGGATCGACGGTCTCCTCGACGGCCGGCGGCTTGTGATCGACATCGACGAATTCTGGAAAGCCTTGGGGGACGATGCGTTCCGCGCCTTTGCGCAGGACGGCCTCAAGACCTACCGCAAGCAGAATGCCTTTCTTGTCTTCGGCACGCAAAGCCCTGCGGATGCGCTGCGTTCGGACATTTCGCACAGCATCATGGAGCAGGTTGCGACCAAGATACTGCTTCCCAACCCCTACGGCCGCGAAACGGACTATGTCGATGGACTGGGTCTGACCCAGGCGGAATTCAAGCTCATCCGGCATGATCTGAATCCGGAATCCCGCCGATTCCTGGTCAAGCAAGGCCATGACTCGATCGTCGTCGAGCTCGATCTTGGCGGTCTCTCCGACGAGCTGGCAGTTCTCTCGGGCACAACGGAAACCGTCACGCTGCTCGATGCCATCCGCGCCGAGGTCGGCGACGATCCCGAAAACTGGCTGCCTCTCTTTCACCAGCAGCGTCGGTCTCCATCGAGCAAGAAAGGATGAGCTATGCGTAAAGACAGATTCGCAGCGATCGGTGCGATTATCCTGGGAACGGCAGATCCGGCCGCCGCCCAAGGCATACCGGTCTATGACAGCTCCGGCTATTTGCAGGCGCTTGCCACGGTCAAGAACACCCTGTCGATGATCGAGCAGGGCAAGGAGCAGATCGCCGAGGCCAAGCAGCTCTACGGTAGCTTCAATCAGGTCACCGACGTCAACGGCATTGCCCCGTCGCTTTCCACCGACGCGATGCGCCATCTTCTGCCGCGCGAGGCCCGCGACCTCGGCAGGTTGATGTCGTCGGACAATGCCAGCCTGGGATCGCTTGGCAGTGCCGCGACCCGAATTCGCGATGCCAACCGCATTGCGCTGCCGGACCTGCGGCCAGGCGCCTCAGCCTATGAGCGGGCGTCGCGCGACACTCTGTTGCGAAATGGCGATCTAGCCGCCCGCGATGCCGCGATCGCGGAGTCGGCTTATGGCGTCTCGGCCCAACGCACAGCGGGCTTGGAAGAACTGCGCACCTCGCTCGATACGGCTTCGGACGCGAAACAGGTCATGGACATCCAGGCAAGGGTAGGGGTCGAAAACGCCCACATCCAGAATGATGCCTTGCAGTTGCAGGCGCTCCGCATGCGGCAGGATGCGGAGGATCGGTTACGTTCGCAGCGCCAAGGAGAAGAAGCTCTGGCCAAGCTTGAACAATCGTTGGGCGAGACCCGGTGATGAAATTAGCCGGACCCGCCGCACTGGTCGCAACGCTGCTGCTCTGCGCCTGCGACGTAACAAAAGGGAAGGACGAACTCGCGAACTCACCGCAGGAGATGTCACGAATTCTGGAGGCCTGCTCAAACGGCACCCACATCGATCCGCAGGAGTGCAGCAACGCGAAAAGCGTCGAGAATTCCAGAAACCTTGAACAATCCTTGGGTCGATGAAGATCGCAGAACCGTTCAATGTCCTCCACCATTTTCTCGACCATCTATGCCGATATCGACGGCAAGCTCGATCTTTTTCTCAATGATCGATTGTCAAACGTCGTGGAAGTAATCCGGGGTCCACTCGCCGTCGGCCTCGTAATCTATATCGCCCTGTTCGGATTTATGGTCATGCGAGGTATAATTAGCGAGCCGTGGGGCGAGCTGTTCGCCCGGATGGTCAAGCTCTGTGTGTTGTATATGGCGGCCACGACAGTCGCCTATTCGGAGTGGATTATCGATCCGCTCTTCCACGGGATGCCCGATGCGATCGCACAGGCTCTTGCCGGTAAAACGATCGGCACCGCTGGTTCGGCATTTGACCACTATTTTAGTCAGGTTGACGATGTCATCCGTCTTATCCGGGCGGAAGCAGAGACGTACCTCGACATAAATCCCTGGAAGCTGGTTCTTTTGACGCTGGCGATTGTATTATACGCCTTGGCAGGCCTTTCCGCAGCTATAGGATTTGCCATTACGATATTCGCCAAGGTGGCGCTGGCGATCCTCATAGCTCTAGGCCCGATATTTATTGCTCTCGCTCTGTTCGAGCCGACTCGTCGGTTCTTTCATGGGTGGCTCGGGCAAGCCTTCAACTATATCATTCTAATTGCGGTGATCATTGCCATCACAGTGCTGGTCGCGGATTTGGGCGCGGCCGCGTTGGCGGAGGCTGAGGCCAAGTCGGACGTCACGATCGCTGCAGTCATCTACGCCGTCTACCTCTTCCTCGGGACGATTTTCTTTTTCCAGGCTCCGGCCATTGCCACCGGCATTGCGGGCGGCGCCGCTGCGGGGGTTGGTGCCTTCGCCGGGACCGCCTGGGGGACAATGGCATCTCCCTTCCGACAACGCCGCATTGCGCGCAACAGCCGCAATCTGGAGCGCGCCGCTCGTCGGGGCGGCTCCATCGAAGCGGCATAGTGAGACATCACCATGACCTTGCCCTGTCCTCAAAAATCGACGTTCACCATCCGCCAGATTACTTTCTGCCTGATCGGCAGCCTTCCACTGCTGGGCCTCGCGGCATGCGCGTCCGGACCCAAGAAGCTGGCCGTTTGCAACGGGCACCATCTGCGTGACGTGAATATCTATGGGAGCGTTCTGCCCGGATCGCCGGTGCGGGCGACTACAGCGCCGCGCCCCGCACCGCCCATTCCTCCCTTGTCTCATCCGCAGGTGGGCGATCCACCGCCTCCGCCCGCAGTGCCAGCGCCTCCGGACGACAAGGTTTCCTTTGCGCCAAAGGACATTCGTTATGCGAGTTGCTGACAATGGCGCGGAGGCGGTGCCTACTTCCGGGCTCAAACGCTATTTCCAGGAAGCGCGAAGCTGGGACCAGGACAGGGTTCGATCGGCATTGCGATCGACACGTATTGCTTGGACCGTGGCGACGGTAACCTCGATCCTTGCGGCCGCATCCATTTTTGCTGTCGCCGCGCTGGCCCCGCTCAAGACCGTCGTGCCCTATGTCATTCGGGTCAATCAGACGACGGGCGCGGTGGATGTCCAGACGGCGCTGACCCAGCGGCCGATGCGCTATGATGAAGCGGTCACCAAATACTTTCTCGCGCAATATGTCCGGACGCGTGAAAGCTGGATGCCGGCGGCTGCCGAGGAGAATTTCCGCTTCGTGACAATCCTGTCGCAGCCGGCGGAGCAGCAGCGCTGGGCACGCTTCTTCAGCA
Organism: Sphingobium sp. RSMS; assembly: GCF_005406185.4. NCBI lineage: Bacteria > Pseudomonadati > Pseudomonadota > Alphaproteobacteria > Sphingomonadales > Sphingobiaceae > Sphingobium > Sphingobium sp. RSMS. The sequence continues at coordinate 92,140 of NZ_RPFK02000003.1, forward strand.
ACAACAATGCTGCCAGTCCCCAGAACGCCTGGGGGAAAAACGCAGTCGTCCAGGCGCGGGTACGCAACATCGCCTTCATCAATGATCGGGTTGCCAATGTGCGATTCACACGGGTCGTCCAGACCGAGACGGATACGCAGAGCAGCGATTGGATCGCCACGGTCACTTTCGCCTATGCCAACGCGCCGATGGCCGAAGGTGATCGCTATCGGAACCCGCTCGGCTTCCAGGTCGAGAATTACCGCTCCGACCCGGAGGTAGTCCGATGAAAACATTGGTCGCTGCGGTTTTCATCGCGATTGCATCCCTTTCTGCTGCCCATGCGGTTGAGGTCCCGCGTGGCGCTGCGTCTGACCCACGCGTCAAGTTCGTCGATTATGAGGAAGCGCAGGTCTATCGCATCGTCGGGACCTTCCGGACAGCAACCCAGATTGTCCTCAGCGAGGACGAAACGATTCAGCACGTAGCGCTGGGCGACACCGTCTCCTGGGAGGTGGCGGTGGCCGGCCACATCTTGTTCCTCAAGCCGCGCGAACGCGCTGGACCGACCAACCTTATCGTCACCACGTCTCGCGGCGGAACCTTAAGAAGCTATGCCTTTGAACTCACGGCTCGTAGCGGTCCGATCACCGGCCGCAACGGCCAGGCCTATTTCCAGGTCCGTTTCCGCTATCCGCGGGACGAGGCGGCGCGGGCCGAACGCCTGAGAGCGGCACAGATCGCAATGCAAGCGGCGGCGCTGGAGGCCCAGGCTGTTCGCGGTGCCCTCGACCATGCGGTGATCGAGGGTCCGCGCAACATGAATTATAAGGTTCAGGGTTCGAGCGAGTTGCAGCCGTCGGAGGTCTCCGACAATGGCCAATTCACGGTGCTGCGGTTTCCGGCGAACCGGGAAGTTCCTGCCATTTATCTGGTGAGGCCAGACGGGTCCGAAACGCTGGTCCCGTTCGACGTTCGCGACGAATTCGTCGTCGTTCATTTGGTGGCGCGCCAACTGCGCCTGCGCCGGGGCGGCGAGGTGCTGTGCATCTATAACCAGGCGCCCGAACCTTATGGCGTCGATCATGGAACGAATACCGGATCGTCTCACGTCGAGCGCACCATCTCCCATCCGCAGGAATGAACCATGGCCGATGAACCGTCCCCTGTCGTGCGCCCGCTGCCCGGTGCCGATCCAACGCCCGAAAGGCACGAAATTCTTCACGAGCGTGGAATCGAGCCGATCGGCGGCACGACGCCCGCGCGGCGCAACACCGCGCTGATCTTCGCCGGCACGGCAATGGTCTTGGGTATTCTCTGGGTGAATTCCGGCACGGGCCAGCAATCCTCGTCTCGTGACCTCACCGCGCCGGCAGGTGCAGCCCGGGAACGACCCGATATCGTCGCTCGGGAAACAGTCGATTATGCCGCGGTCGCCCCTCAACGCCGACCGCTCGGGGCAGCCGACACGGATCCCAATGCGCCGGTGCTCAATCCTGCCGCTGGCGTTCCCGGACCTGAAGGCCAAATTGTGCCCGCCATGCAGCCGGGCGCGGCACCGAGCGGGACCAGTGCCGCTCGGCCAACGCTTGCCGAGCAGGCGCGGCGGTCCACGCTGATCGCCTATGGAGGTCGCGATCTTGGCCGCGAGGCCGGCGCGCCCACAGCTGCAGGGGCTGCCGGGGAAGCGCCCGACAACGCTGCCGGAGCGCCAGAGAGCGGCGAGGGCAGGGCGCCCAACGCGCTCGATCTTTTGCGGCAAAGCTCCTCGATCGGGGAAGCGCGGGCCTCGATGCTGCCGAACCGCAATTTTCTGATTACGGCGGGCACATTGATCCCCTGCATTCTGCAAACCGCCATCAATTCCGCGCAGCCCGGTTACACGTCCTGCCTGATCCCGCGAGACGTCTATTCCGAGAATGGCCGGGTCGTACTCATGGAAAAGGGCACGCGCGTTCTCGGCGAATATCGCGGCGGCATCCAGCAAGGGCAAAATCGCCTGTTCGTCCTCTGGACGCGAGCGGTAACGCCCCAGGGCGTGCGGATCGATCTTGCCTCGCCTGGCTCCGATGCACTCGGCCGAGCCGGGCTTGCAGGCGCGGTCGACAGCTTCTTCTGGGCGCGTTTTGGCGGCGCCCTGCTCCTCTCACTCGTCGATGATGCCGCCTATATCGCCGGACAGGCCGCCTCGAGCGGCAATGGCAATTTCAACAATGTGACCCGGGCGCCCAGCGAAGGCGCGGCGATTGCCTTGCAGAACAATATCAATATCCGGCCGGTCCTGAAGAAGAATCAGGGCGAGGAGGTCGGCATCTTCGTCGCCAAGGATTTCAACTTCGCCGACGTCTACAATCTGGAACTGCGGCGGTAAGCCATGCGCGATACCGCCGTCCTCCGTCACTATCTCGCGCCGCTCCTGCCCCTCCTGGAACCGGAGGATGTCACGGAGCTGGTGGTCAACCGCCCGGGAGAAGCGGGGATCGAGGACCGCCAAGGGTGGCGCTGGCAGGAGATGCCGGAGCTGGACAGCGACTGGCTTTCTACCCTGGCTGTTGCCGCGGCGAGCTTCACGCACCAGGATATCGATGGTCAGTCTCCGATCTGTTCGACAGTCCTGCCGGGCGGCGAGCGCTGCCAGATCGTCATACCGTCGGTCACCCCAAGCGGTTGCCCTTCCTTCACGATCCGCAAACCGTCGACCGTGACCCTGCCGATCGACCAACTGGCTGGGGCCGGGCTGTTCCGGATGACGCGCGCCAGCGCCAAGGGTCTCACCGATGTCGATGCGCGGTTAGTGGCGCTGCGCGACGCGGGCGACTGGCCGGAATTCTTCAAGGTCGCCGTTCCGGCACGCAAGAACATTCTGGTCAGTGGCGCCACGGGTTCGGGAAAGACGACCCTCGCGAAAGCGCTCATCCAGCTTATCCCACCGGAGGAGCGGTTGCTCACCATCGAAGACACCCGTGAGCTGGTCGTGCCTCATCGCAATGTCGTCCATATGGTCTATTCGAGCGAGGGGCAGGGCCTGGCCAAGGTTGGCGCCAAGCAGCTGCTCGAAAGCGCGCTGCGCATGCGGCCCGACCGCATCCTGCTCCAGGAGCTGCGTGACGGCACCGCATTCTTCTATCTGAGGAACGTCAATTCCGGGCATCCCGGATCGATCACGACCGTCCACGCCGGTTCACCCGCCGGCGCGTTCGAACAGCTGACGCTGCTCGTCAAGGAATCGGAAGGCGGCCGCGATCTCGCCCGCGACGATATTCGCGGACTCCTTCGCATGCTCGTCGACGTCGTTGTGCAGACACGCCGTCACGGCGGGCGGTTTGAGGTCGACGAGATCTATTTCGAGCCGAGGATGGGCGATGCTGGCGCAGCGTAGTCCCTGGGCGATTGGCCTGTGCGTGATCGGCGCAATTCTGTTGTGGGCTGTCATTACCCTGTTCGTTGCCTTGTTCGGACTCGGGCAGATCGGACCTAATATCGATCTCGGCACTCTGCCGGCCTGGCTCTGGTATTATCGTGGTGATCCACTGCTCGGGGATTGGATCAAGCGGGGTGCGATGGCCGGCGCCGCCGTAATCGCGCTTCTTGTCCTCACGATCCTGCGGCGAGGCCCATCCTTGCACGGCAGGGCTCGGTTTGCACGCGAGGGCGAAATCCGACGCGAGGGGCTGCGTGCCCCGTCTGGCATTGTCGTTGGACGCAAAGCAGGGCGTTTCCTCATTTTCGGCGGAAACGAGCATGTCCTGCTCGAAGCGCCGACGCGCGCCGGGAAGGGCGTCGGTGTTGTCATCCCCAATCTGCTGACCTGGCCGGATTCGGTCGTCGTGCTCGATGTGAAGCGGGAGAATTGGAGTACCAGCGCCGGTTATCGCCAACGTGCCGGTCAATCGGTTTACCTCTTCGATCCGTTGGACCCTGAAGGGCGGACGGCACGGTACAATCCCCTGGCGCATATCCGGCGAGCCGATGACACCGAAGTCGTCAACGAGCTTCAGAAAATCGCAGTCATGCTCTTCCCCGCGCCGGAACGATCGGACCCGTTTTGGGCCGAAGCGGCGCGGGCGGCCTTCATCGGCGTCGGCGCGCTCGTTGCTGCCAATCCTGGCATGCCCTTCACGATCGGCGAGATCTATCGACGGCTGACCACTGGGGATCCCAAGAGCGATCTTCCCAAGGCCCTGGAAGAGGCGAGGGGGGCAGGACAGCGCCTAAGTCAGGCATGCGTCTCGGCAATCCAGGATTTCGCCTCGGCTTCGGACAACACCTTTTCCGGGATCAAGCAGACGATCACGGCGCGGCTCAATCTCTGGCTCAACCCCGTGGTCGATGCCGCGACCTCGGCAAGCGATTTCAACCTGCGCGAAGTCCGGGCGCGGCGCATGTCGATCTATCTCGGTGTCTCGCCCGACAATATCGACCGGATCGCGCCGGTTTACAGCCTCTTCCTGCAGCAGCTGGTGGATCTCAACACGCGCGATTTGCCCGACGCTGCCAGCAATGTCCCAGTCCTGATCCTGCTCGATGAATTCGCAAGGCTGGGGAAGGCCTCGGTCATCGCGGGCGGCTTTTCCTATGTCGCTGGATACGGCTTGCGCCTGCTGCCGGTGATCCAGAGCCGGGCGCAGCTGCGGGCCATTTATGGTCCCGATGTTACCGACGAAATCATCGCCAATTGCGGGCTTGAGGTGGTGTTCACGCCCAAGGAGCTGAAGGTCGCGAACGAGCTTTCAGAGCGGCTCGGCTTCTTCACGATGAATGTAAAATCGCGCAGCCGAACGATTCATGGGCTGTTGGCCAATCGCAGCATATCGGAATCCGATCAGCGCCGCGCCCTCCTGCTGCCGCAGGAGCTGATGCAGATGCCCAAGACCGAGCTCTTGTTGCTGCGCGGCGGGATCGCGCCGGTTCGTGGTAGGAAGATCGCCTTTTATCGAATGCCGCGCTTCACAAGGCGCGTGTTGGCGCCGCCCATTCTGCCGTCGCGGCCTATCCCCGCTGCTCAGCCCCCAACTGTTCTGCCGCCAGGCAAGCATCAGGTGGTGTCCCCTTACAATGACGCGGAGAAATCAACGGCGAAGAGCACGGGCGGGGCCTTGCTGGAAGAGACCAAGATGCGGGAAATGACCGATGGTGAACTGGCGGGCGCGGCTAAGATTACCGATGATATGTTGGTCCTGGGCAACCTGACCGACTTGCCGCCGCCCGGCGATGAGGCAGCGGCCATCGCTTTTGTGTCATCGATGATCGAGCGGGCGCTCGTGCAGACGGAAGGGGCGTCATCTTCACCCCTCATCCAGGAAAGGACAGATCATGGCCGCTGAAAAACCTGTGGTGCCACGCGGTATGAGCAAGCGTAGCAATACGATCGCTCAGGACGCGGCAGCCAAGTCGGCGAACGCGGCGCAATCGTCGCCCGAAGCAACCAAGAAGGGGAAGTCGATCGATCCGTCCGTTCTCCAGGCGGCGTCGTCTGGTGACATTCCTGATGCCTTGCGAAAGCGCTATTTCTCCACGACGAACAAATGGTCGGGCGAGCCTGCTTATTTCACGAGTGCGCAGGCTAAGGAACCGGCGTTCCGTGACCAGGGCAGACGGCTCATCACCTCCAGCGAGAGCGACGAAGTTGTGCGCGATCTCGTTGCCATCGCTCGCCATCGCGGGTGGTCACACGTCCATGTTACCGGCAGTGAGACGTTCCGAAGGGCAGCGTGGCTCGAAGCCAGTCGCCAAGGTTTGGAAGTACGGGGATATCGGCCGAGCGAACGGGATTTGCAGGAGCTGGACCGAGTGCGGCGCGATGCTAGTCGTAACAGCATCGCCCCTGCCGTCACTGCGCCGGCGTCGCGCGAACCTGGGCGGGATCGACGCCAGCCCGATGAGGCGTCTAGGCAAACATCGTCGGAGCAAAGCCGGGTGAAGAATGCGCGGGCGGCCCAGAGCCAGCTTCGCGTGATTGAGACGGTGGTGCGCGCGGCCTTGTTCGACAATCCCGATGCCGTTGCCAGGGTAATGAAGGTGGCAAACGACAAGGTGCAAACGCATCTGCAGGCAGGTCGGCAGTTTCAGGCAGCCAAGGTGCGGGACACCTCGGTCCGGGCGGTTGAGCCGTCAGGCCGGAACCGGCAGGAACCCGGCAAGGAACGAGCGCCGCTGCAACGATCTCGAGGCCGTTGATCGAGAGGGATTGAGCCTGACCAGCAAGGCTTTACCATATCGGTCATGGCCTATCGCTATCCGCCCGGCAGCCCGCTGCACCATGAGATCTTGAAGGCCAAGCAGCGCGAGCTGCGTGGCGATTTTCCGGAGCCGCTGACGCTCAGGGTGCATCGCGCGCTGTCGTGGCTGCGCCGTGCCGAGGCCGAGCAGGCCGATGAGGATGTACGTTTCATCCTGCTCTGGATCGGCTTCAACGCTGCCTATGCCGGCGACGTTGAAGCATCGCGGGTGATTGGTATCCCCGAGGGTGAGCGGGGATTGTTCCAGGCCTTTTTCGCAACCCTTGTGGGCTTTGATGGCAAACATCGCATCTACGACATGGTCTGGCAGCGCTTCCCTCAGGAAATCCGGGTGCTGCTCGCAAACCGCTATGTCTTCCATCCCTTTTGGCAGCATCACAATGGTGCGTCCGGCTATGCCGACTGGGCTGACAGGCTCGAGCGGTCGCGGACAGCGATAGGCGCCGCACTGCGCGATCATGACACGGCCAGGATACTCTCGATCCTGTTCGACCGGCTTTATGTGCTGCGCAACCAACTGGTGCATGGTGGCTCGACATGGAACAGCGATGTCAATCGCGCCCAGGTCAGGGATGGCGCCGCGCTGCTCGGCTGCTTGCTGCCGATCTTCATCGATCTCATGATGGACAATGCCGGGCATGAATGGCCGATGCCGAACTACCCGGTGGTGGAGTAGGGCGTGGCGGAAGTCTGGTCCGATCAGGAAATTGATCACATCGTCGCCGACTATTTCGCCATGCTCACCGACGAGCTGGTTGGTCGCTCCTTCAATAAAGCGGCGCGAAACCGCGATCTTCAAGCCGTGATCGACCGTAGCAAGGGCTCAATCGAGTTCAAGCATCAGAACATCAGCGCGGTCTTGCTCGGCCTTGGTCAGCCTTGGATCGAGGGCTATAAGCCGGCCGCCAATTTCCAGAATGCGCTGGTCGATGGCGTCCTGCGGTGGTTGGAGGCGCGGACCGAATGGCTGGCTCCCGACAGGCTCTCACGAGCTGCCCTGAACGTACCGGAAGCGCAAGGATCACTGCGGATCGGGCCGCCGCCCACGGTGCGCAACGAACCGTCGCCGATCGATCCAGCGTTCATGGCCGCGATCGGCCGCAAATATGATGTCGCCGAGCGCGACGCGCGCAACCGGGCGCTTGGCAAGGCGGGTGAAGAATGTGTGCTGCATCACGAGCGCCGTCATTTATCTGCCGCGGGCCGCGACGATCTCGCGGACAAAGTCCGCTGGACATCTGTGCAGGATGGCGATGGTTTTGGCTTCGATATCCGGAGCTTTGAGGCGGACGGGCGCGAGAAGCTGATCGAGGTCAAGACCACCAACGGATGGGAGCGCACGCCTTTTCATATCTCTCGCAATGAGCTGGCCGTCGCCGATACGAGGCGCGAGGAATGGTGCCTCATGCGGCTGTGGAATTTCGCCCGTGCGCCAAGCGCCTTCACGCTGCGCTCGCCCCTGAGCGATCACGCACAATTGACGGCGACCAGCTTCCTCGCCGAGCTCAATTGAAAACCGCCGCCACGAAGGGCGATACAAATCAGTCAATCAGGGCAGGGCCGAGAAGTCGGGACGCGCGTGGCCTTCGACCAGCGCCCGCAACCCCGCCGGTTCCAGCACCTCGACCTTGTCGCCCCATTGATAGAGATGCCAGGCCATTTCCAGCCAGCCTGCGGCTTTAAACCGGACAATCAGACTGCCGTCGTCCCGATATTCGGCCGACTGGTTGGGGTGGAACTGGAATTCCGCCGCACGCGAGGCTGCCTCGGGAAGAAACCGCCAGACGATCTCGCCATATTGGGCGGGGTCCTGATAAGCGCCGAAGGCCTGCGCCGCATGATCGTTCAAGGAAAAGCCGGATTGGATGGGAAAACTCTCATCGAGACATTCGGCGCTGTGAATGCGGTCCAGGCGAAAATGGCGGAGATTCTCGCCTCGACCAGCCTGGCGAGCAACGAGATAGCTGCGCAATCCCAGCAAGAGCCCATGCGGCTCGACCGTCCGGGTTTCTGCATCGGTGTCGCCATAGACAATGCGCATCTTGAACGGTCCGCGCAGCGCCTCGATCAGAACGTCGGTGACCTCAGGTCTCATCGCGACCTTTGGGCCTGGCCGCGCCACTTGGCCCAAAGCCGATAGCACCGCCTCCGCATCGGCTTCCGAGCGCAGCGCGTCGCGCGGGGAGAGGCGCGTGATCAGGCTGTCTCTTAGATCTTCCAGCGCACGGGCATGGCGGAGCCGGTTCTCATCACGGGCTGCGCGAGCGGCGATTTCCAGAGCCTCGATGGTGTTCTCCTGGCGCGGTTGCAGCCGCTCAGGGATGGGACTTTGGATGCGCCAGCGCCGACGGCGATCATCATCTTCCACAACAACGACATTCGCGAAATTATCCTCCAGCGCGCTTGTCATGCGCTGCGCCGTTCGGTGCGAAATGCCGAATTCCTGAGAGATTTCCTCAAGACTGATACCCAAACGCCGCGAGGCGGCGAGTTGGGCGAGGCGCAGAAGATCGTTGGCCTTGGCGAAAGTCATCATACGTCCATGTCAGAGATTGACACCCTTGCATGCTAAGGAACAGGGTAGCGCCTGTCGAGGTGATTCCCTCGTGGGTGGCGTTGGGCAATCAAGGGGGCCAAGTGAGGACGATCGGGAACACCATCCTGTTTTCAGCGACCGACCTGATGCGGTTCGTCGGCTGCGCGCATGCGACAGCGCTCGACCTTGCCTATATGCGCGGCGAGCCGCTCACTCCCCGGGAAGATACCGAGGATGCAGCCCTGCTTCAGAAACAAGGCGATGCCCATGAGGCCGCCCATTTGGAGAAGCTGAAAGACGCGGGCAACGGGGTAGTCGAGATTGCGCGTGGCGATCTTGCACAGAATGCAGACGAGACGCGAGCGGCCTTGGCGCAAGGCTCGCAGATCATCTTTCAAGGGGCTTTTCTCGCCGAGCGTTGGGGTGGGTGGTCCGATTTTCTCGAGCGAGTCGAGCGACCATCATTGCTGGGGCCGTTCAGCTACGAAGTGACCGACACCAAGCTGAAGCGCAAAGCCCATCCCAAGCATGTGCTGCAGCTCGTGCTCTATTCGGACCTTTTGGCGGAGATCCAGGGCGTGATGCCTGAGCGCGCGCATGTGCAGCTAGGAGATGGCACGCGCGCGACGCTGAGGTTGGCCGACTATGCCCATTATGCGCGCGGTGCGCGGGCTAAGCTCGAAGTCTTTGTTGCTTCCCCTGAGCCAACGCGGCCGATCCCCTGCGCGGATTGTTCGCTGTGCCGATGGGCCGACCATTGCGACGCCGTCTTCACCAGCCAGGACAGCCTGTTCCAAGTCGCCAATATTACCCGCGGCCAAGTGAAGAAGCTCGAGGCGTCCGGCATCGAAACCATGGCCGCGCTGGCTCGGCATGACGGCCCGGTGCGCGGCGTTGCGAGTGCGACGGCGGAGAAGCTTGTCGGCCAGGCCAGACTGCAGCACGCGCGCAAAACCGGCGAACCCGCCTTCGAGTTGCGTCCGGCACAGCCAGGCAAAGGCTTTGACCTGCTCCCTCGGCCGCAGGCGGGCGATCTCTTCTACGACATCGAGGGCGACCCCCATTACGAGGGAGGCCTTGAATATCTGCACGGCGTGTGGGCCGATGATAGTTTCCATGCCTTCTGGGCGCATGACCATGCCGCCGAAGCGCAAGCGCTCGAACGGTTGCTTGCGTTTTTTCGTAATCGCCTCACGGCTTATCCGCAGGCCCGCATCTATCATTATGCACCCTATGAGATCACCGCGCTGCGGCGTCTCACCACGCGCTATGGTATCGGCGAGGCCTTTCTCGACCGCCTCATGCGCGAACGCCGCTTTGTCGACCTCTATGCGGTCGTGCGCGGCGCGCTCATCGCTTCCGAACCGAGCTACTCCATAAAGGCGCTGGAGGCCTTTTATGGCTTGAAGCGCGAGGGCGAGGTCAAGACAGCGGGCGGGTCGGTCGTTGCTTATGAAAATTGGCGCGAGACGGGCGATCAGCAAATCCTCGACGAGATCGAGGACTATAATCGGATCGATTGCCAGTCGACCCAGCTACTGCGCGATTGGCTAGCGGGCATCCGGCCCGATGGTCCCTGGCCCGTGCTTGCGCAGGACGCGGCCGAGCAGGAGGTGGTCGAGGACGAGGAAACGACGGCGCTGCGCGATCGCCTGGCCGCATCCTCTCTGACTCCAGAGCGTCAGGAATTGCTGTTCAATCTGGGGCTGTTCCACAAGCGTGAAGCCAAGCCTGCTCAGTGGACGGTTTTCGACAGCGCGGCGCGCGATGAGGAAGAGCTTGTCGACGATCTCGACGCCTTGGCGGGACTCGAGGCGATATCCGGGATCGAACCCATCAAGCGCTCGGTGATGCGCACCTATCGCTTTCCGTCTCAGGAAACCAAATTGCGCGAAGGCGGCAAGGCCACTGTGCCCGGGATTGACGGGCCGCCGTCAACCGTTGCGATTGAGGCGCTGGATCGCGATGCGTGCACGATCACCTTGAAGGTCGGCGTGGCAAGGGCCGAACTCCTCACCGATCGGCTGACCCTGCATCCGGATTGGCCGCTCGATACCAAGGTGTTGGCCGCAGCGGTGCGCGACGTCATCGAGGATCAATGCGGGCCGCGGCGCTATCGTGCCGTCGATGATCTGCTGTCGGGCGCCGCCCCGCGCCTGAACGGCATCGACGGCGATATCCTCTGCGGCGGGGAACCGGTGGCGGGCGCCATCGCCGCGGCGCAAGCCATGGATCAGACATTGCTCCCGATCCAGGGTCCGCCGGGAACGGGAAAGACGCACGTCACGGCCCGGGTGATCCTGGCGCTGGTCAAAGCAGGAAATCGGGTCGCCGTCGCCTCGAACAGCCATGAAGCGATCCGCAATGTCCTGCTCGGCTGCCTGCGCGCGCGCGAGGAAGAAGGCGGCACCTTTCCCGTGTCGTTCGCCCACAAAGTTTCGAGCGGTGATGATGGCTATGCTAGCGATTGTCCCGTTCACCGCGCCACGGCCAATGATGACCTGATCCTCGCCCGCGCCAATGTGGTCGGCGGCACGGCCTTCTTCTTCGCGCGCGATGAGAATGTGCAGGGCTTCGATTGGTTGTTTGTCGATGAGGCGGGGCAAGTGGGCCTCGCCAACTTGGTCGCCATGGGTCGTGCCGCGCGCAATATCGTGCTGGTCGGCGATCCGCGTCAGCTGCCTCAGGTCATCCAGGGCGCGCATCCTGCGCCCGCCAACCTGTCATGCCTGGAATGGATGCTGGGCGAGCATGCCACCGTCCCTCCCGATCGGGGCATATTCCTTGCCGAGACCCGGCGGATGCATCTCGCGGTTTGTGATTTCATTTCAGACCAGGTCTACGAGGGACGCCTTGCCAGCCATGGGGATACCAAGCGCCAGAGCGTTACTGGAACGGCCTGGCCCACGGCCGGCGCCTTCTGGGTGCCGGTCGTCCATGACGGTAATGCCCAGTTTGCCGCTGAGGAAGTTGCGGCGATCGGCGCGGCAATCGAGAATCTCCTGCAAGGGAGCTGGACCGACAAGAACGGCGCCACGCGCCCTATCGGCCCCGGCGACATCATCGTCGTCGCCCCCTATAATGCACAGGTCAACGCGCTGCGGGCAGGGCTGCCGAGCAGCATCCGCGTCGGCACGGTCGACAAGTTCCAGGGCCAGGAAGCCCCTATATGCCTGGTCTCCATGACGGCTTCCTCGGCCGACGAGACGGCCCGCGGCATGGAGTTTCTCTTCTCGCTCAACCGCATCAATGTCGCGGTTTCACGCGCCAAAGCGCTTGCGCTCGTTTTTGGCAGCGACCGCTTGCGCGAGGCCAACTGCAGCAGCATCGAGCAGATGCGGCTCGTCAACACGCTCTGTGCCCTTCCGCCGTTTTCTGCGCCTCTCAGTACGGGATCTTGATCCATGCGTTTCCTCCACACCGCTGACTGGCAGCTCGGCAAACCCTTCGGCCGGTTCGAGCCCGAGGTGCGCGCGGCGCTTGGCGAAGCGCGCTTCGACGCCATCGACCGGATCGGCGAGGTCGCTGCCGCCAACCAGGTAGAACATGTGATTGTCGCAGGCGATATCTTCGATACCGAGGGTCCCGAAGATAGGGTCATCGTCCAGGCAGTCTCACGCATGCAGCGCTATCCCTGCCGCTGGTGGCTGCTCCCGGGCAATCACGACTATGCCCGCAACGGCGGACTGTGGGACCGCGTCCGTCACAAAGCCTCGGAGAATATCATCCTGCTCACCGAGCCCGTCGCGCAGGAGATGGAAGCAGGGCTCTGGCTGCTACCCGCACCGCTCCTCCACCGGCACCATCTCGACGATCCGACCGAGCTGTTCGACAGCATGGAAACGCCAGGCGCGAAGCTGCGTATCGGCCTTGCTCATGGTTCGATCCGCGATTTTACCGCGCGTGGCGAGACCAAGAACCAGATCGCGCCGGATCGCGCGAAGCGGTCCAGTCTCGACTATCTGGCGCTCGGCGATTGGCATGGCACGCTCAAGGTCGATCCGCGCACCTGGTATGCCGGAACCCCCGAAACCGATGGTTTTCAGCGCGATGAGCCGGGCCATGCCCTGATGATCGAGCTTGCGCCGGGAGTGGAGCCAAAGGTGGAACCCGTGCGCACCGGCCGTTTTCAATGGCTGCTCAGGGATTGGACCTTGCAGGACACGGCCGCCTTTTCGGCGGAATGCGACGTGCTGCTCTCGGCTATCGATCCTGCGGCAACGCTGCTGCGCCTTTCGCTTGCAGGCATCACGAGCCTTGCCGACCGTGTCGAGATCCTGTCGCGGCTCGAAGATGACCTGCGGCATCGCCTCCGTTTCCTGGATGTCCGGGCGGACGATCTTGTCGGCCGGCCGGGCGAGCAGGACTTGGCGGATCTCAAGGTCGAGGGATTGCTCGGCATAGCGGCTGAGAAACTCACCGAGACAATCGCAGCCGGCGGGACTGAAGCCATTTTGGCGCGGCGCGCGATGGAGCGGCTCTTTGTCGAATATCATCGGGGGAGCCAAGCATGAGCCTCCAGCTGCGACGGATCAGCCTCAACAATTTTCGCAAGTTCCGCGAGCCCCTGACGATCGAAGGGCTGGGCGAGGGGCTCAACATCATCATCGAGCCCAACGAGAGTGGGAAATCCACGATCCTTGAGGCCCTGCGTGCGGCTTTCTTCGTCCGCCATGCCACGAAGAATCAGCTCGCCCAAAGCTTTGCGCCTTATGGCGAGGCGGTCGCGCCAGAAATCGAAGTCAGTTTCGATATTGGCACCGACAGCTGGAAAATCGCCAAGCGCTTTCTCAAAAGCCCCCAAGTCGAAGTCACGGGGCCGCAGGGTCGAGCGCAGGGCGAGGACGCTGAAAATCGGCTGCAGGCGCTTCTAGGGTTCGTCAAGGATAGTAGCCAGCGTGGTGACCCGACCACCTATGGCGCGCTCGGTCTGCTTTGGGTTCCGCAGGCGCAGGCGCTCGAAGTGACGGCGCCCGGCAGCATCGTGCGCAGCAGCATCCAGGCGACGCTGGAGGCAGAGGTCGGCACGATCGTCGGCGGCGCTGCCTATGAGCGCGTCCGAAAGCGGATCGATGAGCAGTATGACATTTACTGGACGCCGACTGGCAAGGCGCAGTCGAAGGGACGCTGGCAAGCGGCGCGGGATCGTGACCAGCAGGCGCGGCAAACCGCTGCATACGCGACCACGCGGCTCGATGCGCTCGAAACGAGCTTCGGCGAGCTGGAAATCGCGCGCGGCCGACTGAAAGTTATCGAGCGGGAGCTGGCGGACGAGACCGAGCAAGAACAGCGCGCCGGTCTTGTTCAGTCTCTGGAGATCGCCAGGGCTGCTGCGCAGATCCTGGAGACCCGCAAAGCCGAGCATGAGAATTTCTCTGCAAACCTCGATCGTCTGGACGATCTGCAATCGCAGCATGAGGCGGCGAAGGAAGCGCTGACGGCCGCTGGCAAATCTTTGGCCGCAATCACCGCCGATCGCGATCAGCTTGCAGGTCAGCTGGAAGCGGGACGCACCAAAGTCGCGGACGCGAAGGCAACGCTCGACAAGGCGCGTGATGATCGCGCCACAGCCCGTCAGGCGCTTAACGAGGGGGAGGAACGTCTCGCGAGGCGTCAGCGCCACGCGGCCATCACCGATGCACGCCAGCGGCACACCGAACTCCTAAATCTAGAAAAGCAACTGGCCAATGCCCGCCATCAGGCCGCACAGGTCATTCCAGCTGAGGCGTTCGCTCGCCTGGAGGCCAATGACCGTGCTGTTGCTGAAGCGCGGGCAGCCGTCAATGCCGGCGCTACCACTATCGAGCTTACGGGCGACGCTACGGGCATCACCATAGGCGGCGAGCCCCTGACACCAAATAGCCCGCGCACCTTGACCGGTGAGACGCAGATTGCCTTGGGCGGGGGTATCCTCGTCATCCGTCCGCCGGCAACGGCAACCAGTGCGGAAGCCCGCCTCGCCGAATTGCTCGAGCGACAGGAATTGGAACTGGCCGAATGGGACGTGGCCGGCCTCGCCGCGGCGCGGACGCGAAACGATACTGCGCGCGACGCGCAGGGGACCGTCCAACTGCTCGAAACCAAAATTACCGGCCTCACGCCGGCGCAGCCGCTGTTGGATCTCGCGGCAGGCCCCGATGCTCTCAAGCTGTTCGTGGCCGGTGTCCCAGCGGAATCGCCGGCGTCTGATGAAGACGAGATCTCGACCGATCAGCTCACCCGACGCCTGGAAGAGGCGGAAACGGCCGCGGTGCGCGCTGAAACCCTGCACGACCAAGCCGTTCAGGACCTGCGAGAAATAGAGGATAGGGACCGCCCGCTTGCCGCCAAGCAGGCGGGCGCCGAGCGAGATCAGACCCATGCATCTGATCGCATCGCTCAGCTCGAACAGAAGCCCGATTTTGCCGGGCTGGCCGACGCCATCGCCAAAGCCCGGGAGAATGTTGCCCAGGCCGCGGTCAAGCTGGCCGAAGCGACGCGCGACGCCACCGCGCATGATGCGCAGGCGATCAACCGCAAGATCGAAACGATCGATAGCCGGGCAAGGGCAGGGCAAATCCGGCGGAGCGACCTCGAAAAGGATATCGCCCGCCTTGAGGCGATCATTGAGAGCGAGGGTGGCAAAGGTCTGGCGAGCCTGGCCGCAGTTGCAGCCGAAGAAGCCGATGCCGCAACGCAGGCGCTAGCTCGGCTCGACGAAGAGGCGGCCACGGTCAAAATGCTCAAGGATGTGCTGGACGAGGCGCGCGCGGAGGCATCTCGAACCTTCGTTGGCCCAGTGGCCCAGCGCGCCCGCGTGCATGTCGAGCGCCTTTTCCCCGGCGCAGACCTGAGCTTCGATGAAGAATTGGGGCTGGCCTCGGTCACGCGATCAGGCCTGAGCGAAGCCTGCGGAACGCTCTCAAAGGGAACGCAGGAGCAGCTGGCGGTGCTGACCCGCCTTGCCTTTGCCGACATGCTGCTGGAGCAGGGCATGCCGGTTTCGCTGATCCTCGACGATCCGCTGGTCTATTCCGACGACGGCCGGCTCGATCTGATGACCGAGATCCTGGAGGAAGCCTCCCAGCGCATGCAGGTGATCCTGCTTACCTGTCGGGACCGAGCGTTCCGGCATTTGACTGCAACGCGGGTGCAGCTTTGAGCCTGCTGCCTGGCGCTCGCATTGAAGGATTTAGGAGTTACGTAGGATTTGGTTCACGAGTACGGGCATTGTGCGAGAATGACAAAGGCGATGATATTTTAAGTATCGAAAAATACAGGAAAGTGCTGTTTTGGCTGAAACTTGATTGCCATGTCGCGAGGGGGCCGCGTGAACGTTTTTGATCTCGATACTGACCTAATAGAGCGTTATGAAAATTTCGCGCGTTCGTTCACTTCGATCCGCGCAGACGACATTAGCGAACAGGTCAACGCGATTTACGCCGGGCAGAAATTCTGGCCCGAACCCCTGATCGGTCTGAACCCCCATTTCCTCGAAGGCCGCGGCCTCGTCGATCTTGCCAAGGACGGCGTGGTCGATCCGGATTTACCCAAGGTGTTCGCCGTAGGAGCCGGACGCAGCCCGATTAGCCTGCATCGCCATCAGGACGAAGCGCTCATGAAAGCGCTTCAGGCCAAAAATTATATCGTCACCACCGGCACCGGCTCGGGCAAGTCGCTATGCTTTTTTGTGCCGATCATTGACCGCATCCTGAAGGCGCGTCGCGCTGGCGAGGCCCAGCGCACGCGGGCGATCGTCATCTACCCGATGAACGCGCTCGCCAATTCGCAGCAGGAGGAGCTTGAGAAGTTCATCGGGGAGTGCGGCCTGTCCGATGGGATGAAGCCGACATTCGCCCGCTACACCGGCCAGGAGAAAGAAGCCGAGCGCAAGCGCGTGGCTGACGAAAAGCCGGACATCATTCTCACCAACTTCATGATGCTCGAACTGCTGATGACTCGGCAGGACGAACTCGACCAGCAGGTCATCGCCAATATGGCGGGCCTGGAGTTTCTGGTTCTCGACGAACTCCATACCTATCGCGGCCGACAGGGGGCGGATGTTGCGCTGCTGGTGCGACGGGTGCGCGAACGCATGGGAGCGCAGAAAATGCTCTGCGTTGGCACCTCGGCGACCATGGCGTCCGGGGATGAGGATGCGGGCCGCAAGGCGGTGGCGTCTGTCGGCACAACCCTTTTCGGCAGCCCCGTGCATCCGGATGATGTCATCACCGAAAGCCTGAGACGCTGCACCCAAGGCATCGCCAACGAGGCCACCCTTAAATCTGCGATCGTCAACTCCGCTGGCCTTCCATCCACCGCAGAGGCCTTCAAAGTCGATCCCCTCGCGATCTGGATAGAAACCAATATTGGGCTTGAGGTCGGCGAAACACTGAAGCGGGCGAAGCCCTCCACCCTCACTGATGCATCACACCGCCTGTCCGAGGAGACAGGGATCGAGGCGGAGGCTTGCCGCAAGGCCCTCCAGGATCGCCTGATCGCCATGAGCGATTTCAAGGATGACCGCGACCAGGCTTTCATGGCGTTCAAGCTGCATCGCTTCCTATCCGGCGCTGGCGACGCCCATGCGACGCTCGAAGCTGCTGGGAAGCGCCGGGTGGCACTGGCGGCGGAAAAGTTCGACCGCGACAATAGCGAGGCCCGCCTCTATCCGGTCTTCTTCTGCCGCGAATGTGGACAGGAGGTGCATAGCGTCACCATTGACGATGATGGCACTGTCATCGCGCGCCCGATCGATCAGACCCCGAGAGACGGGGTTGATGAAAGCGGGGCGGAGCACGGCTTTCTCGTGCCCGACGCCAAGGGTGATCTGAATTTCGCCGGTTCTATCGATGATTATCCTGATGACTGGATTGAGCTGACGGCATCGGGCGAACCGCGGCTCAAATCCTCCCATCGCGGCAAGCATGACGGCCGCCTGATGATGCTGGGCGCTAACGGGCGGCGCGATGAGCATGGCGTTCGCTCGTGGTTCTTCCCCGGTAAATTCCGCTTCTGTCCGCATTGCCGCAATCAACCGCCGCCAGGCGCTCGCGACATCAACAAATTGGCTGGCCTCTCGGCCGAAGGTCGTAGTTCGGCCACGACGCTCATCACGTCGGTGGCCCTCGACTGGATGGAACGGGGCCACATCCCGTCTGAAAAGCATCGCCGCAAACTGCTCGGCTTCACCGATAACCGGCAGGATGCCGCACTCCAGGCGGGACACTTCAACGACTTTATCTTCGTCACACTCCTGCGCGGCGCCATGCTGCGTGCCGTCTTCAAAGCCGGTGAGGATGGTTTGAGCCATGAGCAATTTGGCGATGTCCTGCGCCGTGCGCTCGGGTTCGATCCCGAAAGCGTCGATCGCCGAGCGGAATGGATGCTCGATCCGAACCCGGCCAGCTTCGCG
Organism: Sphingobium sp. RSMS; assembly: GCF_005406185.4. Classification (NCBI taxonomy): domain Bacteria; kingdom Pseudomonadati; phylum Pseudomonadota; class Alphaproteobacteria; order Sphingomonadales; family Sphingobiaceae; genus Sphingobium; species Sphingobium sp. RSMS. The sequence goes on from NZ_RPFK02000003.1 coordinate 110,288, forward strand.
GCGCTGGACGAGGCCAAGAAGGCGGTAAACCGCGTGCTGGCCTATCGCCTCTGGAACGATCTGCGGCGGGGCTGGCGCTATACTAATCCCAACCTCAATCAGTTGGACCTGCTGCGCGTCGAATATCCCGGCATCGCCATGCTCGCCGGCGACGATCGCGCCTGCGCCGGCATGGACCAGGAACAGCTCAATGACGGCCAGCGCCGTGGCTTTGAGCTGCTTTCCCAAATCTCCAGTGACGTTCGGCGCGAAATGTTCCGTCTGATGTTCGACGCCATGCGGCAAGGCCTCGCCGTTGCCGTCGATGCCCTGGACCTCAATGAGATTGAGCAGGTCGCGCAGAAATCCCGCCAGCTTCTCAAAGACCCCTGGGCAATCAGCCGCGAAGAAGAGAACAAGGATCTTGTGTGCCAAACAACGCTTGTGCTCGGCACACAAGGCGGCAAGGCGGACAGGATTATCCGGGTTTCCGCGCGCAGCGGTCTTGCCAAAGAATTGGCGAAGTTGGCGGGGGCGCTGCCCCTTGCCGATCGCGAACCGTTGATCGAAGCCATGTTGATGGCGGCCGCGCGCCACCAGATCGTGCGCCAGTTTTCCGCCGGTCCGCTCACAGGTTGGCGGCTCGCGCCGAGCGCCTTGCAGCTCCGTGCAGGGAAGGGGACACCAAGCCCGAGCCAAGACAATGCGTTCTTCCGCCAGCTCTATAGCGATATAGCCGCGCGCCTCGCCACACCCGGCGGGCTGCCCCTGGCCTTTGAAGCGCGCGAGCATACAGCGCAGGTCGATTCCCTCCTGCGCGAAATGCGTGAGTGTCGGTTCCGGTACGGCAAGAGCGACCATGAACGCATGAAGGAAATTGCGGGCGATGCGCGCGTTCTCAATGAGAAGCGTGACTTTCTGCCCTTGCTCTATTGCTCACCCACCATGGAACTGGGCGTAGATATATCGCAGCTCAATGTCGTGTACCTGCGCAACGCGCCGCCAACCCCGGCCAATTATGCGCAACGCGCAGGCCGTGCTGGCCGCAGCGGACAGGCCGCGCTGGTCATCACCTACTGCGCCGCGCAAAGCCCACACGACCAATATTATTTCGAGCGCCGGACCGATCTCGTCGCCGGCATCGTTCGCGCACCCGCGATCGACCTCATCAATCGCGACCTGCTTGCCGCGCATGTCCATGCCGAATGGCTCGCTGCCGCTCAGGAGGGGCTGGGCAAGTCGATCCCGGAAAACCTCGATATGACCGAGACCGATCTGCCGATCTGCGAACGGCTGCAAAAAGCTTTTGCCGTGGCCAGCGCGGACGTCGATGCCCGTGATCGTGCCGAGCGGGTCGTCGTCTCGGTCCTGCCACAGGAAGGCGCAGCCGAAATCGGCGAAGCCTCGGACTTTGTCGGCCATCTCTGGAGCAACGCGGCAACGGCGTTCAACACGGCGTTCAAGCGCTGGCGAACACTCTACAATTCCGCCCATGAAGAACGAAAGGCCGCCAGCGAACTCGGCAATCAAACCGGGCTGTCGGCGCAGGAACGTCAGGAGGCTCGGACCCGCTATCTGGCGGCCGATCGTCAGGTGCAACTGCTGGAAACAGGCGCATCGTCCACCAGCTCGGACTTCTATGCCTATCGCTATCTGGCGACCGAAGGCTTCCTACCTGGCTATAATTTCCCGCGCTTGCCGCTCTACGCCTTCATCGACGGGGAAAAGTCATCGACGGTGCTCCAGCGTCCGCGCTTCCTGGCGATCGCGGAGTTTGGTCCGAACAGCCTCGTCTATCATGAGGGCAAGGCCTATCGCTGCAATCGCGCCAAGCTGCCTGCCGGAACGCGGACCACAGACAACAAGCTGACGACGATGACTGTGCGATGCTGTCATTCGTGCGGCGCGGCCCATAGCGTGGAAACGCAGGAGCGCTGCATTGCTTGCGGCGATGTGCTGACCGAGGAAGGGCGGCTTTCCAAGCTCTATCGGATCGAGAATGTCGATGCCGTGCCCGGTGCGCGCATTACCGCCAATGACGAGGATCGTCAGCGGCGCGGCTTTGAAATCCGCACGATTTTCGAGTGGGAACCGATGCGCCAAGACCAGCTTCTGCTGAAGTCTGACGACAGCCCGCTGGCGGTATTGCGCTACGGACCGCAGACTCGCGTATCCCGCGTCAATCTCGGCCTGCGCCGCCGCGCCAAGAAGGAAGATACCGGCTTCGACATCGACACGATTTCGGGCCGCTGGCTCAAGAATGAGACAAAAGGTGAGGATGAGGGCGACGATCCCAAAAGCGCCATTCGTCAAACCATCGTGCCTCTGGTCGAGGACACGAAGAACGCGCTGCTGCTGCAATTCGATCGCCAGCTCGACCTCGATGAAGCGCAGATGGCGACCCTCCAGCACGCCCTGATCCGCGCCATCGAGACAGAGCATGTCCTGGAAACCGGCGAGCTTCTGGGCGAGCCGTTACCGACCCGCGACGATCGCAAGGCGATCCTCTTCTATGAGGCGTCCGAAGGCGGGGCAGGGGTTCTCAAGCGGCTGATGGACGGCGCGGAGCGGTGGCATCGTATCGCGGACGTGGCGCTCGACCTGATGCATTACCGTCGCGACAACGGCGAGCTGGTCGAGGCCAACGAACCTTGTGTTGCTGGTTGCTACCGCTGCCTGCTGTCCTATTACAACCAACCGGACCATGAACTGATCGACCGGCGCGATCCTGCGGTGATTGACGTGCTCGATCGGCTAGCTCGCAGCGAGAATGACTGGCCTGCCGATGCTCCCGCCGGTGCCGGGACGCATGATCCATGGATGGCGGCGCTGGCGCAGTGGGGCGCGCCGACGCCCTCCACGGAAACCATTGGCGGCGAGACCTATCATCTTTGCTGGCCGGGGCTGATGGTCATGGCTGTGCCCGGTCCGCCGCCGCCAGCACTGGTGACGCGCTGCGCCGAAATTGGCCGCGACTTGATCGCGCTGCCGGCAACCCCTGACGAAACCATGCCGCCTGACCTTGCCGCGGCGCTCGGAGTATCCGCATGAACCTGCCCGCCTTCCAGACTGGCCAGCTCCAGACGGGCGATTTGATCCAGGCCCGTGGGCGGGAATGGATCGTGCTTGGTAAACCGGATGAGGGGCTTGTTCGCGTGCGGCCCCTCTCGGGGTCCGAAGAAGACGCCATCATCATCGCCCCCAGTCTTGAACGGATGCCCGTTCGTCCCGCCACCTTCGATCTGCCGGCGGCGGATCATCCCGATACGCAGGACGCCGCCCGTCTGCTGGCCGACGCGCTACGCCTGTCTCTCCGTCGCGGCGCAGGGCCTTTCCGCAGCGCCGCGCATTTGGGCGTCGAGCCGCGCGCCTACCAGCTCGTCCCCTTGCTCATGGCACTGAGACTCGACGTGAAACGGCTGCTCATTGCCGATGACGTTGGTATCGGAAAGACCGTTGAGGCGGGCATGATCCTCCGCGAGATGATCGACCGAGGCGAGGTCGAGCGCTTCTCCGTGTTGTGTCCGCCGCATCTCGTGGATCAGTGGGTCGGCGAGCTGGCGGAAAAGTTCGATATTGATGCCGTGGCCGTCACATCGGCGCGCGCCCGTTCGCTGGAACGCGGACTGGCGCTCGGCGACACCATCTTCGGCGTCTATCCCTACACCGTCGTCAGCCTCGACTACATCAAGGCCGACAGCCGGCGGGAAAGCTTCGCGCAGGCTTGTCCTGGCTTCGTCATAGTTGACGAGGCCCACACCTGCGTCGGCGGTAGCGAGAAGGGCACACAGCAACGCTACGCTCTGCTCGAACGGCTCGCGGAAGACGCCACGCGCCACCTGCTCCTGCTCACAGCGACCCCGCATAGCGGCAATCAGGATGCCTATGCGCGTCTGCTCAGTCTGTTGCACGGCGACCTCGCGGACGGCCCCGAGGCGGGCGATCAGAACGCACGGCGCCGCTATGCAGACCGGCTCGCCAAACACTTTGTCCAGCGTCGCCGCCCCGATATTGCCGACAAGTGGGGGGATGCGGGCGCTTTTGCGAAGTCGATGAAAGCGGATGCGCCCTACACTCTGACCGGCGATTTCCAGAACTTCCAGGAAGACGTGCTGGAATACTGCCTTGGTGTCGCAACCCGTGCCGATGGGGAACGGGCGCGGCGGCTCGCTTTCTGGGGAACACTCGCGCTAATGCGCTGCATCGGCTCGTCGCCGGCGGCAGCCCTCAGCGCCTTGCGCAACCGGCTCGGAGGCATGGCGGAGGAAGCCGCACTCGCGCCAGTCCTGTTTGATGACGACGGTGATGAGCTGGCCGACACCGACATTGAACCCGCGACCGCGCTGGACCGCGAGGAGCTGGCCGAGCTGAAAGCGCTCATCACGCGCGCGGAAGGACTGGCGGCCCGCTTTGAGGATGATCCCAAATTTCGCGAACTCGTCCGGCAGGTGAAAGACCTGACGGCCAAGAAGGGTGCCCGGCCCGTCATCTTCTGTCGCTTCATCACAACGGCCGAAGCTGTGGGCGAAGCGCTGCGCGCCCAGTTCAAGAAGCACGAAGTCGAAATCGTCACGGGCCGCCTGACGCCCGAGGAACGCCGTGGGCGCGTCGAGGCGATGGTGGATCACCCCAATCGCATCCTCGTCGCCACCGATTGTCTGTCCGAAGGGATCAACCTCCAATCGCTGTTCAACGCGGTGATCCATTACGACCTCAACTGGAACCCGACACGGCACCAGCAACGCGACGGGCGCGTCGATCGTTTTGGGCAGCCCGAAGATACGGTCTGGTCGGTGATGATGTTCGGCTCAAACTCGATCATCGACGGTGCGGTCATCAAGGTCATCACCGAGAAGATGAAGCGCATCCAACAGGCGACTGGCGTGATCGTGCCGGTGCCGGAGGATTCCGCAAGTGTCTCCAACGCGCTGATGCAGGCGATGCTGCTGCATTCCAGCAAACCGCGCGCGCAGGGACTGTTCGATTTCGGCGACGCCGAGGAACGGCTTGAAATGGAGTGGAAGGACGCGGAGGAAAACGCGCGTAAAAGCCAGACGCGGTATGCCCAGGCCGCGCTCAAGCCCGACGAAGTTCTCCCCGAATGGCACCGACTGCGCGAACTTCTCGGCGGCCCCGATGAAGTAGAGCGGTTCACCCGCCGGGCACTGGCGCGCATCGATACGCCGCTCGGTACGGTCGGGAGCCACTACCGGGTCAGCTATGAGGATTTGCCGAAACAGCTTGGCGAGCGCCTTGCGGCCCGCAATCTGACGGGCACCCGCGCCATCGGATTTGCCGACAAGCTGCAACCCAATGTGGCCCATGTCGGCCGCACGCATCCGCTGGTCGCCATGCTCGCCGAAACCATGGCCGAAGGGGCGCTCGATCCCGGCGGTGTCGAAGGCAAGGCCACGCTCGGCCGCTGCGGTGCCTGGCGCTCTACGGCGGTGAACAAACTCACCACCGTCCTGTTGCTGCGCCTGCGCTTCAAGCTGACGACCAGCGGTCGAAAGACACTGTTGGCCGAAGAAGCCACCGCGCTGGCTTTCGCCATGGGTGACAATACCGCCATCGCACAAGGCCCCGACGCCCTGGCTTTGCTCGAACCCGATGCCAGCGGCGACATCGCGCCGCCCGTCATCGCAAGGCAGGTCGATCAGGCGCTAACCCGCGTGCCCGAATATGATGTCGCGATCAGCGCTTATGCCCAGGATCGTGCTGCCCGGCTTTCAGAGGATCATGACCGCGTGAAGTTCGCAACAAGAGGCGAGGGGGCCACCACCGAAGTGGAAGCTGTTCTGCCTGCTGACGTGATCGGCCTCTATGTCCTCGTGCCGGAGGCGAACTGATGGCCCGTTCTACCAGAGCCGCCGAACTCGGCCTTGTCGCCGTCACCATCGAGGGCGGGCTGATAGCGCCCGAGCAAGTGCAAAAGATTGTCGCTGCCGATCGCACGGCGAAAACCGCCGACAGCTATGGTTGCCCCAAGGGCACTGGCCTCGGCGATGAGATTTCGCGGTATTTCCGCATCGGCCAGCATATCTGGAAAGACTATGACCGGATCGATGCGCCCACTGTCACGCAAACCGCACAGTTCGCGCATGACCTGCTAACCCAGTGCTTCGGCTTCACCGATCTTGCCGGCCCGGTCGAGCATCAGGACGGCACCCGCCGCTATCGCCTGGCCTGGGAGGCCAAGGATGGCCGTGTTCCCGTCGTCGTCGCCGCGCCGGTCGTCGGCGCCGACGCTTTCAACAAAGCGCAGCCCGAGTTCGGGGACGGGGAGGGCGGACGCCCGCGCCGTAGCCCTGTTTCACTGTTGCAGGACTGGCTCAACGCCACAGACCATGCACTGTGGGGCCTCGTCTTTGCCGGCGACCGCGTGCGCCTGATGCGCGACAATGCCAGTCTGACCCGACCAGCATGGATCGAGGCGGACCTTGGCGCGATGTTCCGCGACGAGATGTTCGCTGACTTCACTGCATGGTGGCTGGTCGCTCACGCCACCCGTTTTGGCGCATCGGGCGCACCGCCTTCTGAAAGCCCGCTGGAACATTGGCGCGAAGAGGGGATGAAACAGGGCATCCAGGCCCGTACCGACCTCCGCCGCAACGTCGAAGAGGCGTTGTCCGAACTGGGGCAGGGGTTGGTAGAGGCCAATCCTGAGCTGGTTGAACGCATCCGCTCCGGTGCACTCCCTCTGCAATCGCTGTTCGGGGAGCTTCTCCGCACCGTCTATCGCCTGATCTTCCTTGCTGTGGCCGAGGACCGCGATCTGCTGCACCCTCGCCGCACGCCGCAGGCGGCACGCAGCCTCTATGCCGACAGCTATTCCTTCACCTTCTGGCGCGAACGCTCGCGTCGCCGCGTCGCCCGCGATGGGCACCACGATGCGTGGGAGGCGATGAAGGTTACGCTTTCCAGTCTGGAGCATGGCCAGGAACTGCTGGGCCTGCCTGCTCTCGGCGGCTTATTCGCGGAGAGCGAAACGCCGTCGCTGAACGATGCGCTCATTCCCAACCGCCGCCTTCTGTCCGCGATCTTCTGTCTTGGCTTCATCCGCAAGGATGGCGTGACCCACCGCATCAACTGGCGCGACCTCAAAACAGAGGAACTGGGCAGCGTTTACGAAAGCCTGCTGGAAATCCGCCCCCGGCTTGAAGCCAACGGCGTGTTCACGCTCGACAGCGGGGCCAAGGGCAACGACCGCAAGACCAGCGGTTCCTACTACACGCCGGACTCGCTGGTCGAAACACTGCTCGATTCCGCGCTTAATCCTGTGCTGCAAAAGGCAGAGGACAGCGCCGATACGCCGGAGGACAAGGTCGCCGCGATCCTTGATCTTCGGGTGATAGATCCGGCCTGCGGCTCGGGGCACTTCCTGCTCGGCGCCGCCCGCCGCATGGCAGACCGGGTAGCAAAACTGCGGAACGAGGATGCTGGCAAGGAAGAGACGCAGGCGGCACTGCGCGATGTCGTCTCCCGCTGCATCCACGGTGTTGATCGCAATCCCATGGCAGTAGAACTGGCCAAGGTGGCGCTATGGATCGAATCCGTGTCACCAGGGCAACCCCTGGGCTTCCTTGACGCCAACATCCGTTGCGGCGACGCATTGCTGGGTGTGTTTGACCTTGTCGCGCTGGAAGAGGGCATCCCGGACGAGGCCTACAAGGCCCTAACCGGCGATGACAAGGAAACCGCCAGTGGCCTGCGCAAGCTGAACAAGAGCGAGCGCGATGCTGGCCTGCTGAAGCTGGCCTTCGATGCGGGCAAGCTTTCGGGCGAATTCCGCAAGTTCCACCGCATGAGCGAGAACACCCCGCGCGAAGTCGCCGCCCGCGCGGCCGAGTTCGGTCGCATCCGCCACACGCCCGATTGGCTGGCGCTGCGGCACGCCTGCGACATCTACGTCTCGGCCTTCCTGCTCCCCAAGCCAAAACTGCCCAGCCTTGCCAAGCCGCTCGTCCCCACGACCGCGCACCTTCGCAAGACCGTCGCCGGCGGCACGATGCTAGGCACCGGCGCGGTGCAGGAAGAGCTTGCCGCGGCCATAGACGGCGCCGCCTTGGCCGCCAGCGCGTTTCACTGGCCGCTGGAGTTCCCCGACGTGGTTGTAGGCCGCGGCGGTTTTGACGTGGTGCTGGGCAATCCGCCGTGGGAAGTCATCCAACTGGGCGAGCAGGAGTATTTCGAGAGCCGCGTTCCCGAAATCGCGGAGATGAAGGGCGCTGCGCGCAAGAGGGCGATTGCCGCTCTCGAACAGTCTCACCCCGAAGTCTTTGCCGATTTCGCCCGCGACAAACGCACGTTCGAGGCGATGAACGAATTTGCCCGTGCGAGTGGCCGATTCGACCTGACCGCGCGCGGCAAGGTCAACACCTATGGCCTCTTTGCCGAGCATTTCCTGAACCTGACGCGGAAACAGGGCAGGTCGGGCGTTCTTGTGCCGACCGGCATTACGACGGACGCTACGACTGCACCGTTTTTCGGGCATTTGGTGAACAACCAGCGGTTGATTTCATCGATAGGTTTCGACAACGCAAAGCGCATATTCCCGTCAATCCACCCCGACACGCCGTTTACGTTGCTCACGACCGGACAAAATGAAGGCGCGGCAGAGTTTACGTCCTACGTTCTGACTGCCGATGAACTGGAGGATGAGCGCCGACACTACTTCCTCCGACCAGCAGAGATCTCCCAGATCAACCCGAACACGAAGACCGCCCCCCTCTTTCGTTCGCGACGCGACGCAGAACTTACCGCTTCTATCTATGCACGCATTCCTGTGCTGATCGAAGAGGAAGGCAACGAAGGCAATCCGTGGGGTGCTGACTTTAGACAGGGGCTGTTCAATATGACCAGCGACAGCCACCTTTTCCGTACCGCTGCGCAACTCGCCGAACAAGGGTTCCAGCGCGACGGCACAGACTGGTTGAAGGAGGCGCAGGAACTAGAGGGTGTCACCGCTCGCCGCCGGCTTCAAGCGGACTTGCTGGCCGAAGGCGAGAATCGCCGCATCGACCTACTGTCGCAATTGGGCCTCGCAACGGAAGGCCCAGTGCAGGCACAGGTGGTCACCCCGACCATTCATTCCGAACGCTATGTTCCGCTCTACGAAGCGAAGATGTTCCACCAGTTCGACCATCGCTGGGCGACCTATGAGGAGACCAGTACTCGCGATGTTACGCTGTCAGAGAAGCAACATCCAGGATACGAACCGATTTCGCGCTATTGGGTTCCGCAATCGGAGGTGGCACACCGTCTGTCCGGGAAAGACTGGAAACGGGGTTGGCTGTTAGGCTGGCGCGACATTACAAACGCAACTAACGAGCGCACGGTTATTGCTCCTGTTTTCCCGGTTTGTGGTGTTGGCAATAAGGCACCGCTCATATTTTCGGAGAAAGATCCACAATTATTGGCCTGCTTGGTCGGGAACATGGCAGCGCTGGCCTTCGACTTCGTTTCTCGCCAAAAGATCGGAGGAACTACACTCAATTTCTATCTTCTTTACCAACTCCCCATTCTCCCGCCCCACGCATACTCCGAAACCGACCTCGCCTTTATCGTACCGCGCGTGCTGGAGCTGACCTACACCAGCCACGCGATGGCCTCTTTCGCCCGCGACCTGGGCCATGAGGGTCCGCCCTTTGCATGGGACGAAGATCGCCGCGCCCAGCTCCGGGCCGAACTCGATGCCTGGTATGCTCTCGCTTACGGCCTCACCCGTGATGAGCTGCGCTATGTGCTGGACCCCAAGGATGTCATGGGCACCGACTACCCCAGCGAAACCTTCCGCGTCCTCCAGAAGAACGAAATCGCCAAATATGGCGAATATCGTACGCAGCGCCTTGTCCTCGCCGCCTATGACGAATTGATGGCGCGGGGTATGCGGCCAAGGTTGGAAGGGTATCGATGATGGCGCGGTCCACCAGCGTCCGCAGTCGCCCCGTCCACCCGATTTACCGCTCCGAGCTACAACAGGCGGCCTATAACCACGGCTTTCGCAAGGAAAATGGCGAGGCGGACGGGTGGCTCTACTTTCGGTCCGACGAAGGCGTCCCCGGAGAAATTGCACTCGCCTCCGGCAGTGAGGAAGGGGGCGCGCCATGGTTCCTCGCCGTGGAACATGCCGGCGTCGCCGCGAAGCTGCGTGGTGAGTTTCCAGCGGCCCTGGCGGAACCCGTACCGGGCCAGTTCCGCGGCGCCTTCGCCTTCTCCGATCAGGCCGAGATGCGCCAGGCCCTCAGCCGCGCCTTTCATCTGGCCCGGGCGCTTCCGACCTTTCCGCTGTCCCAGTTCGAGGCGGATGTGGCGAGTCTAGGCGACACAGAGGTCGAACGGATCACCCGCGAGCGGATTGGGCAGGGCTATTTCCGGGGCGCCCTGCTCGATTACTGGAACAACAAATGCCCGCTCACGGGCATCTCCGAGCGTGCGCTGCTTCGCGCAAGCCATATCGTCCCCTGGGCACGTTGCGGAAGCGACGAGGAGAGACTGGACGTTTTCAACGGCCTGCTGCTCGCCGCACACTGGGATGCCGCGTTCGATGCCGGTCTCGTCAGTTTTGATGACGGAGGCAGGGCGCTCATCAGACCAGACCTCGACCCGGCGGTGATTTCCCTGCTCGCACCACACGAGATTGCGCCTTTGCCGCTGATCGATGCGCATCATCGCCAGATGGCATGGCATCGAAAGCACTTCGGCTTCGAATGAAGTGCGCGTTCCCGACAACGGTTGCACCGAACCTGAGCGGACCTAGCGGGCCACCGGAATATCCGACAACCGCGTGGTCCAGGCGGGACTCTTCTGGCTGCGCTTCGTGTCAAACTCACGGGCACCAAGACCCTGCGCCGCCAACCCGATTGTCCCTCGGCCGAACCGTGCGTTGATACCGTCCACGGCTACAAGCAAATCCGACGCGCGCGGGTCGGCCGCAGCAAACAGGTCGCCCTGCGATGCCGCGACCGGGCCAAGTTCCTCCAGCAATACACCGCATTTCGTATAGGCCCTGCCGGGCTCGAACAGCGCCCCTGTCATCCCCGTTGCACGCGCGACGATAATGCGCGGGTCATTGGTCGCCGGTGACAACCGCACTGATCGTGACGCGGAAGGGGAATTAGCCTTGAACCGTGAACCGTGCGCAAATGCGATCAGCCGCGTCGCAACGAGCTGCTGCGCGCGGATTTTTTCCGCTGCTCGCCATGCGTGCCGCGCTACGGCCTCTTGTAAAGATGGCAAGTCCGTGACCGGGGCACCAAAGGAGCGCGTCACCGCCGTCCCCTTCAAGGCTTCAGGCTCGGGATGGAAATCGTCGCACTCGGTCCCGTTCAGTTCCCGGACCAATCGTTCGAGAACTACGGTGCCGACATCGCGGGCAACCGACGGGGGCAGCGCGGCTAGGTCCGCCGTGGTTCTCACCCCCAGCGGACGCAGCTTGGCAGCCAGCGCGCGCCCAACGCCCCAGACATCCTCTATAGGCCACTCCCGAAACAACCGCTCCCGCAAGGCTAGGTCGTGCAGATCCACAACCCCGCCCCAAATCTTCTCTGTGGCCTTGGCGAGCGCATTGGCGACCTTGGAAAGCGTTCGCGTCGGCCCAAGGCCGATCCGCGTCGGCAGACCCACCGAACGCAATATGGCGGCGCGAAGCCGGTGCGCCGAAGCCACGTCACCAAGGCCGGAGGGCAGGGGAGGAAGCCGGAAAAAGCTCTCGTCGATCGAGTAGATCTCCAAGATGTCGCTATGCTCCGCGATGACGGCATTGAAGCGGCGATTGAGGTCGGCATAGAGTTCGTAATTGCTGCTGCGAAGCTGGATGCCGTGCCGCCTGATCATATCACGCATTTTGAACACCGGCTCACCCATCCGGACGTGCAAAGCCTTGGCTTCCTCGCTGCGCGATACGGCGCATCCGTCATTGTTCGACAGCACAATGACCGGCACGTTCCGCAATGCAGGATCGAAAAGCCGCTCCGCGCTGACATAGAAATTGGCGACATCGACAATGGCCCAGGTCATGCGTGCCTCACCGATGGAAGTCGCGGACACTGGCGCGGACCACGCCCCAAATCTCGACGGTCTCGTCGGCGATGGTCGCGGGATAGGTCATCCTGACATTGCGTGATTCCAGATAGGGCACACCTTGCCGAACGGCGAGCTGGCGCACGACAAACCCGCCATCGACCACGGCAATTACGATATGGCCGTTGCCCGGCGTTACGTCGCGATCGACCACAACCACGTCATTATCATAGAGGCCGGCATCGATCATGCTCGCTCCGCTGATACGGAAAACAAAGCTGGCGGCCCGGTCGAGCCGCAGCAATTCCACCAGATTGATGGCGTCATCCGCCCAATCCTGGGCAGGGCTTGGAAAGCCGGCTCCCGCCGCGCCGATGATCCGAAGCCGAAGGCCCTGCGGAACCGCCGCGATCGGGACCGGCTGCATCGACGGCAGCAGCATAGTGATTCCCTTCTTGGCTTCCGCTTGTAAGCCCAAATAGAACGTAGAGTGAACATCAAAAGCAAGACGGTCGCCACTTTCAATCATGCCGCATATATGTTGACTCGTGAAATAGTATCATGCATATATGCAGCATGAAGGGAGATGCAGAATGAGCGGTCCATTTGAAAACATCCCGCACGGGGTCGCGCTGGCCCGATTGCGGTCAGAACTGGGGATCACGCAAGCAGCGCTGGCCGCAGCAGCCAGCCTGGATCAGAGCCGTGTATCACGGATCGAAAAGGGGGAAGTCTCCTCGCAGAGCGAGGTGGAAAAGGTTCTGGACGCGCTGAGCGAGATGGGTTCACCCCACGCCCGCGCATACAAGGAATTTTGCTCGCGGGAGTGGGATCATATTGCCCCTCCGAGCTTCTTTAATCCCCAACGGGCCTGTCTCGAAATTGCCGATGAGGCGTTGGGCAATATCGATGACTTCCTGTCAGATGAAAGCCGTCCGTGGCCGCTGCGCCGCCAGATTGAGCGACACCGCGACACGCTCGTAAAGGGCGCCAATTATCTTCAAAAGATGACGCATAGCGTGGCTTTCATCGGCGACATCGGCGTTGGCAAATCCACCGGCTTGAGCTTTCTGTTCGATCTTCTGGTTCCACCTTCGCTGGCATCAAAGCCAATCGACCGCCCTGTGCTGGAAACTGGCGCGGGCGGGACCACGATCTGCGAGGTTCATATCAAACGTGGGCCAGAGTTCGGGATTTCCCTACTGCCTTTGCCGGAAGGGGAACTGCGCAGCCTGGTCTCGGACTTTTGCGCAGCCCGGTGGGCGGTTGTGAAAGGCGGAGTGAAAGAATCCGCCGATACGCCCAGCATCAGCCGGGAGCATGAACGCGCGATCCGCAACATGGCCGGCCTGACCCGTCGCCGCTCCACGGCAGACGGCAAGATTGTCTATCATGATCCCGTTTCCGACCTTGTGGCCGGAAGTGCGAGCGAAGACGAGTTTCGCACGCGGATTTTCGAGCTGATGAATCTCCCCGAACGGACCCGCCGCGAGCTATGGTATGATAGCGCAACCCGGCAGCACCCGATGGAATGGGTGATGAAGACCTTTCGGGAGGTCAATAATGGCCGCTTGGCGGACGTGTCCCTGCCGTCGAGCATCGACCTGATTATCCCGGAGTTCGGCCGCAGCTTCGGCGAACTGGAAATTTCAATCATTGATACCAAGGGCGTCGATGACGTGGCCGTCCGCGAGGATTTGGATCTTCGGCTGAAAGATCCTCGGACCGCCGTGGTGTTCTGCACGCGCTTCAATGATGCCCCCGGCGTCACCACGCGCGCGCTGCTGCAACATATGCAGCTCACATACTCAGAGCCGGTAAACACCGGGAAAGTCTCCCTCCTCGCCCTCCCTCGCAGTGAAGAGGCTCAAGCGATGAAGGACGATGCCGGTGAACTGGCTCTGGACGACGAGGAAGGTTACGCATTCAAGCGGATGCAGGTTGAAAACGAACTGGCCGCCGACAATCTGGCCGGCGTCCCGATGGTCTTCTTCAATGTCCAATCGGACGATCCCGACAAGGTGCGCGGATCGTTGTTCGATCAATTGAACCGAATGCGTGAGACGGTGGAACAGCGATTGTTCGACCTGTGCGCGGCAGCCGACGAGGTAATGAAAAACCACGAGGCGCAGGCTCTCACGGCAGCGATGGAGGAAGTAGCCGAGAGGCTGCACTCCTTTCTTCAGGCGCACACTGATCTCCACGCCCGCGAACGGCATGCCTATGCCGAGGCCCTGACGACGATCAACGGCGTGCGCTACGCTGCGACGCTGTGGGCCGCCACTCGTCGCAATGGCGAATATTCGGGCCTGAATGTGGTTCATAATATCGGTGTCGGCGCCGCCAAGGACGCGCGCTTGCGCAGCGAACGCTGGTTCGCGTCGCTAAACGACTACCTAGCCGTGCTTAAAGGTGATGACGGGCTGCAACTGGCGGCAAAGACGATCGACCAGATGGGGCGCAGTGCGCTGGCTTCGCGCTCCGCGTTTCTCGAAGCCGTTCAGCGCGCCGGTATGGAAGTATATCGCACACCACTCGCGCAAGCGGCGGTATGGGCGAAATGTGCAGGGCATTGGGGTGCAGGCCCTGGCTTCAAGGGCCGCGTAGTCGCCGACCTACAGGCTTGGTTCGAACAGCACGCCGATCTTAAGGAAAAATTGGAAGAAATCACCAATACGCTGTGGGATCAGCTCGTCATCGCGCCGATGCGTCGTCTTGTAATGGAGAACGCGCCAGAAGTTACTTTAGGCGGGAACGTCATTCCGTTCCCGACCAAAGCGGCCTGACGTAGAAGGGGGATAGAAAATGGCGGGTTCTACGTTTCAGACCAATCCGATCGACTTGGATGAAATTCTTGATGCTTGTCATCGGGGAAAAATCCAACTGCCCGATTTTCAGCGAAGCTGGGTATGGGATGAAGATCGGATCAAAAGCCTCATTGCATCGGTGTCGCGCGCATTTCCGGTAGGCGCGCTTATGTCGCTCGACACCGGGGGGCCGGTGAACTTCAAACCGCGTCCCGTGGAAGGTGCGCCCGCTGATGCCCGTCAGGCGATGCCTCAATCCTTGCTGCTAGACGGGCAGCAACGCATGACCTCGCTCTATCAGGTGACATTGCGAGGCAAAGTGGTGGAAACCGTGACGCCGAAAAATAAGCGCGTCAAACGATGGTTTTACATCGACATTGCCAAGGCGCTCGATCCTTCCGTGGATCGGGAGGAAGCGATCATCGGCGTGCCGGAAGACCGTATCGAGCGAGCGGCATTCGGCCGCGAAGTCATCCTCGACCTCTCCACCCCCGAAAATGAATACGCCGCCCTCATGTATCCGGTCCGCCAGGTGTTCGATTGGGATTCCTGGCAGGATGGCTTCAACGATCTATGGGCGGGAGAAGAGCATAAAGCCGTGCGCGAACAGTTCAGAACCTTCAAAAGGGAGGTTCTGGAAAATTTCAAAAAATACCGCGTGCCGGTGATCGCCCTCGACCGTGAAACATCGAAGGAGGCGGTTTGCGTCGTGTTCGAGAAGGTCAACACGGGCGGCAAGCCACTCGACGCCTTCGAGCTGGTCACCGCCATGTATGCCGCCGATGGTCATGAGCTGCGGAAAGACTGGTATGGCGACGAGAATGAAAAGGGCCGCCATCGGCGTTTCTCGGACACCCTGCGCCCCGCGGATTCTGATGCCGGCATTCTCCACGGGGTCGGCAACACCGACTTTCTCCAGGCGATCTCGCTGTTCCATACCCGCGATCGTCGCCGCGCGGCGGAACAGGAAGGCAAGAAGGGCAAGGAATTGCCCGCAGTGTCCGGCAACCGTCAGGCCCTGCTCAATCTGCCGCTGACGGCATATAAGCAATATGAAACACAGGTCGAACGCGGGTTCGTGCAGGCGGCAAAATTCCTGCACATGCTCCATATCTATCGGATCTTCGATCTGCCCTATCAGTCGCAGATTGTGCCTCTCGCGGCGATCCTTGCGGACATCGGAGATGCCTGGGAGCATGAAGCTAACCGGGCGAAGCTGGTCCAATGGTACTGGAACGGGGTGTTCGGGGAGTTGTATGGGTCGGCGGTGGAATCGCGCATCGCGCGCGATTTCATGGAAGTGCCGCAATGGCTCAACGGGGGGCAGGAGCCTTCGACAGTGAGCGAAACCATATTCCGTGCCGACCGCCTCAAGACAATGCGGATGCGACTTTCCGCCGCCTACAAGGGCGTCAACGTCCTGCTGATGAAGGAAGGAGCACAGGATTTCCGATCAGGCCAGAAGTTCGACCATACGGTCTTCTTCGGCGAAAACGTCGATATTCACCACATCTTCCCGCAGGACTGGTGCAAAGCGCGGAATATCAAACCCGTTGTATTCGACTCCATCATCAACAAGACGCCCCTGTCATATAGGACCAACCGCATTATCGGCGGTGTCGCGCCTTCGGAATATCTGGGCAAGCTGGAGAAGGGGAACAGTTCCACGCCGCCGATCGCGGCTGATACGCTCGATGGCTATCTGAGCAGCCACCTGATCGCCCCGGACCTATTGCGAGGCGACCAGTTCGAAGCCTTCATGGAGGACCGTCAAAAGCGCCTTCTTGGCCTCATTGAGCAAGCGATGGGGAAAGCAGCCTATACCGGCAATGTGCCGGAAGAAGGTGAAGACAACGAGTTGATCGATGACGCCGAGGAAACTTTCCTCCAGTCCGTGGGGTAAAATCCTGCAAAGACCGTCGCCGCGCAACCTCGGAAAGTGCGGCGCAGTCGCCCCAGGGTGTGGACACGCCCAATCACTCGACATCGAAACTGACTGATCCTGAGCACATGACTCGGCGCCATTTAACATAAGATATATTATCAAACTTTTATCGTTTTATATCAATCATTTATCATCTGAAAGAGCAAGGGTCATTCCGGTGAATTGATATCCGCCCAATAGGTGATCTCCTCGAAAAGGTGCATGCCTTCCGGATCTTCCCATCCCTTACGCCCGTCATCCCATCGGCCGATTACGGGGCGATCTCCTTCCCAGAGCAGCATGAGGCGACGGTCTTTTCGGTCGTCGGGCATCGCGCCAATCGGGTCCCACGGGATGTATTTCGCTGTGATCACGCAAAATCTCCTCGCATGCCGGCGGCGCGCGAGTTCATTCACGCTGCGCTGCTCCAGCAACGGCATTGAAGATCGAATCGACGATGTCTAGAAATAAAGTGCCCCGACGGTTTGCAAAGCAGGGACCGCCGGGGGATACCCAGTTCATATGGCGCAAGGGTGCCTAAAAATCAAGTGAAAAGGTTCCCGTGCCAACATTCGTTCATGCCTTGTCCGCTGACCGCTTCGACACTTATCTGAAGTGGGCCGGAGCCGATCAGACGCTCGCAGAGCGCCTGTACACCTATAATGTGCAGCTTTCCGCAGCCCTCTATGGCCCTCTACACATGCTCGAGGTCGTGCTGCGTAACATGGCGGACGCGCGGCTTGCGGCCCAACATGGCGCCGCCTGGATCGACGATCCTGCGATCCTTGTGACGAACTATCAGACGGGCGCAATCGCAAAAGCACGGCAAACGCTGCAGAAAGACGGGAAGGCAGCGACCCGTCCGCAGATCGTAGCGGAGTTGAACTTCGGCTTCTGGGCGTCACTCTTCGGCCCCAAGTCACACCACCTCTGGCAAAGCCTGCGACCCATCTTTCAGGCCAAAGGCGTACAGCGCGGTGTGATCGCGCGGGACTTGCGCGACCTGCGTATATTGCGCAACCGCGTCGCCCACTATGAACCCATCATCGCGCTTCCGCTCGCGCAGCGCTATGCGAGTATCACGACCTTGACGGGTTGGCTGTCTCCAAGCGCCGCGACATGGATCGCCAAGTATTCGACATGGCCGACACTTTATCCGGCCGTACCCATCCTTGTGCCCGACCCTGCATCTGGAGATTTGCTGGTGGCGCCAGCAGCGCTACCCTTTCTCCCTGCATGACCTATCTCTCCGCGACGCCTGGATCTTGAGGACAATGTCGCCCATCCAGCCCGGCATGGCCGAGCGGGCCGCGACGAGCGCGCGCGTATCGGCATCGTCGAGGCGCGCGGCGAAGCGCCCGATCGCATCCGCGTCGATATTGCCCTTCCCCAGATGCGCGAGCGCCTGGACGATCGCATTCACAGACTCCGGCGCGTCGAGCACCGGCGCGCGGCTGTGCTTCAAGGTAACGCTGCGGCCGCCAGCCTTGGCGGTGCGGGTGCGACCGCTGGTGGCGTAGCTCGCCCGGGCGGGCACCTGTGTCGAGAGACCAAGGCTATTGGCCGCCGCCGCTCCCGACGGCGCGAGCGCATCGCCGCTCTGCGCGGAGAGCGCTTGGGCCACCTGCCCGAGATCCGGGCTCAGGGCACCAAGCTTGTCATGCTGGCGGGGATAGTCGTAGAGACCGCGGCCGATCCGGCGGATGTCACCGGCATGCGCGAGACGCGACAGCGCCATGTCGACCGAGCCGCGCGTACCGAAGTCAACGAACTGCTTGGGCGTAAACACCCAGCCACGGCCCTTGCCGCGCACACGCTTCATAATCCGATCAGCCACCGCAGACATGTCCAAGCTCCTGTCTGTTAGATAATAGGATGGTTTTTTCTAACAAGCTATGACCACAGAAAGCGCCAGTTCCCTCGACTTTCCAAGACATTCTAGCACATGGTAGTGGGAGCATCCCTTCGCAAGATCAACCGCCCCATGCGAATCAACGCTCCCGCCCACGCTCCGGCGCTGGCTGCTCGGGACCAGCTCCACCCTCCAGCTCGCGCGCCGGCTGTGTCGCTTGCCGCCCCTGCATCATCTCGCGGGCCAGGGCCAGACGTCGGGAGACCGCCGGCGGCATAGCCGCCAGGAAACCCGCAATTTCGTCGGAAAGCGCCTGGTCGTCGGCCTCGCCGGTACGTGCAAGCGCCACCGCCGCCTCCGCATAAGCACCGCGTATCTGCTTCTGGCGAACCAGCGCCATCACGTCCTGCGGCCGCCGTTCCTCATCGCGCGCGTGCGCAAAGGCCCGGGCGCGCAGCACGTTGAGTTCATCCATATTGAGCCGGCGCCCCTCCTGACCGATCCGAGCATCGAGATGCAGCGCTGCAGAGCGCACACGCTTTTGAACGTGACCGCGTGCGCGTCTGGGCGTCGCCTCAGCCGCGATGCCGCGCGCCCGTAGCTCATGCGCGAATGTCTCTCTCATATGATGGAGGTCGGCCTTGCGCGGGTTGAACCGCCTACCGTCCGCACCTTCGGTGGCCACCGTCAGATGGATATGCGGATGATCGGTATCGGTGTGGAGCGCCAGCATATAGGCGTGATTGTCCTCGAACAGGATGCGGGCGAACGCCTGGGCGGCATCCTGCAGCGTCTCGGGATCGGTCGAACCGCCGGGCATGGAAAGGACCAGCGACAGCGAGGTCGGCCGGTCGCGGCCATGCTCGTTCATCGCCTCGTCGAGCATGGCCCAGTCCTGCGCGATCTCCTTCAGCCGTTTGGGATCATCGATGATCTCGCCCTCGCTCGAGCGCACCGCAAGCTTCCCGTGCCGCGCAACATAGCCGAAATGCTCCGATAGATGATGCGCGCCATATTGCTTGCCCGAGACCTTGACCATGACCTCCGGGGCCTTGCGCACGATCCGCTCGAGCTTGGCCCGAGCCTCGGCCTGGCTCAGCGGCACGGACCGCCCCTGCCCTCCCCGGCCCGGTGCGCCGCGTCCGATGCGGACATAGGCCCCCCGCAGTGTCCGTTTACCGCCGGTGGGCGGCCGCCATGCCTCCATGAGGCTGGGCAGCGGCAGGATGCCCTCCTCCTCAAGCATCGAGGCTATCCCAATAGGCAAGATCGCCGTTGAGCGCGGTGCCGAGACCGGCAAGCGCCATCCGGATTTCCGTGCGAAAGCTTGCCACCCGCGCCGCCTCGCGCGCGACATCGAGCCCGGATTCGACCATCACCGATGCGTTGAGCGCCCGCGTCGCCTGATTGAGATTGATGCCGATCCGGTTGAGCTCGCGCCACGCCTGGGCCACTGCCGCCCGTTCTTCAAGCGGCAGCGGTGCCGCCGAATGCAGCCGGCAGCGCACCAGCCTCGTCACCCAGTCGGTTCGCTTCATACCCAAAGCATCGGCCTTGGCATCCAGCGCGGCAATTTCCGCATCGGTCAGCCGGATCTCAAACCGCCGTGTTGCTCGCTCCCGCCGACGGACTGGCCCCGACCTCTCGCCCTCCTCCGCGTCCACTGCATTCATGACGAGGCGCCGCAGCAAAACCGAGCGGCCACCGGCGCTCTCCGCCACAGCATCGAAGCGCTGGGCGATGTCATCGTCGAGACGGAAGGTGAAGACGGGCATGCATCAAAGGCTATTGTCATACATCCCCGGCGTCACGCCTATCCGGCCCTCACCTTCACTCAACTCATCTGATAGTCTGCTTGAGCAGACTTCGACCATATTTGGGAAAATGCGCCTATCATTCACGCCTGATCCACGAAGGGCGGCGCCAACGGCGCCGCCCCAGCTCGGACCTGCGCAAAAGGCCGCACCCCGAAAGGGGCACGGCCGACATACACACGAACAGGATATGCGAACGCGGAGGAAGAGGGTCAGAGCATCGCGGCGTCGGGGCGTCCCTCAGACGCGGAGCAAAGTCGTTCGGTCGCCACCTCTTGCCGAGAACCATCGCCGAAGATCACGACGACACGCGGGCCAAGGACAAGACGCGCGGGACGGCCATCAACTTCAACGGCAAGGCTGGCCTCTGGCGTTTGCTCCCCTGGTCGCGCGACTGGCTCAGTCCCTCCCCGCGGTTCCGGACGAGCGACGGTCACTGCCGCGGCCTGCATCGGCGTTGCCTCGATGCTGGGAATGTCCGCCTTACCCTTCAGCCCGGCAATGAACCGCGCGCCTTCCGCCAATGTCGCGCCGCTCTCATCCCAGGCGCCCACATAGGCCTCGACTTCCGCAGGATAATCCCTGGCTGTGCGATGCAGGTCATAGAGCAGCCGGATCGGCGCGCGCGGGAGCGCCTCCCTGAGATAGGCAGGCATGTCACCATAGGCCGCATAGAGCGAGACGAACTGCTTGGAGCGTCCCAGCGCAGCAGCGATTTCGACCTGGCTCATGCCGCCCTTGAGCATACGGGCAATCGCATGAGCGAGCTCGACCGAAGACAGGTTCGCACGCTGATCGTTTTCAACGATCTGATCGGCCAGCAGATGGGTTCCCTCGCCCTCGGCCACGATAATCGCCGGGATCGTCACCCGGCCCGCGAGCTCGGAGGCACGAAAGCGCCGCTCGCCCAACCGGATGCGATACAGGCCAGCGGCGTCGGCGGGAGCAACCGTGATCGGCTGCAAGACCCCGCGGGCCGCTATGGACGCCGCAAGCTCGGCCAGGGCGTCGTCGTCGAAACTGCGCCGGGGATTGCCGGGGTCGGGGATGACCCGCTCCAAAGGAATATCCTCGACCCGGCGCGCCATTTCATGCGCGCCGACCAACAGGCCAAACTCCTCGATGCGTTCATCGAACTTACCCATCAGGCGGCGGCCGCTGGCGCTGAACCCAGTCGCCGTTCGATCTCGGCGAGGATCGGCCGAATTTCCTCGGCCGCCGCCTTGGCGCCGCCACCCCCTTCCATCCAGACCGGTCGATGATTTTCCGCGGCATGCTTATAGGTCGGTCGCGCCTTGATGAAGGCAGGGAACATCAGCCGCTCGCCCACCGCGTGGGCGAGCTTGACGGCATTGTCTATTTCGCGCCGGTCGAACGGGTTGACCATTGATGGCAGCAATCCGAGGAAATCGATCTTGCGCCCTGCCCTCGCCGCCTCGGCCTTGCGCAGCGCGGTCAGCAGCATCTTGGCGCATTCGACTGAATCTTCGGCGACCTGGACCGGCGCGATCACTGCGTCGGCGACCGCGAGAGCGCTCAGGGTAAGCTCGTCCCATTTGGGACCGGTATCGATCACGCACAGGTCGAAATGAGGCGCGAGCGCAGGAAAGCGGCCGAGAAAGTCGCGCACATCCTGTGCCGCCTTGATCATCTGCAAACGCTGGTCGGCAGCGAGCAAAGTGAGCCCGACCTGGCCATCGGCGGCAAGCGCCGCCGATGGATCGAAGAGATCGGCCGCGAAGCCACCCGGCCGCTCGCCGGCCAGACGGCGCGAGGAACTACCTTGCGGGTCCAGGTCAACGAACACAACCCTGCGTCCCGCCGCTTCGGCCAGATACCAGGCGAGATGCGTGGCGAGGAAGGTCTTGCCTACCCCGCCCTTGAGAAGGCTCACAGCGATCGTCCTCATCGGGGCGGCCAGCTCAACAATAGTCTTCCGGACCGTCGCGCAGATTGCGCTCATAATGGTCACGCGATGACCAGTCGCCGCCACCGCCAATGCCCGGACCGACATAGCGGAACAGGTAGACGGTGAGCGCAAAACAGCCGAACGCAAAGAGGATCGCGTGATCGGGATGGGCGGCGAAATAAGCGGACATGGCGTTAACTCCTCAAATGGTCTGATCCCGCGGCGGTTCACGGCTTTGCACCGGCCCGGGGGCGATGCTCCGGTGCACCCTCCCCTCCCCGAGCGCACTTGGTGCGTGGACATCCTTTGCGCGCAGTCTGCTCAAGCAGACTTTTCACGGCCATCCCCCCGGTCAGGGGGATGGCCGTGCCGATCAGTATTCTTCGGCGAGTAGGATCGTCAGAACCCGAGTGGTGACGTCGGGATTGGCTGGATCGGGTGAGCCCCAGGCAAGCTCGAGATCATAATAATCGATCTTCCAGTAGAGAATGGCGCTGTCATATTCGAAGCGACCAAAATCATGCTCGCCCAATGGATCGTTGTCGGAATTGAAGCTGTCATAATTTCGCACCGTGCGCAGGATCTCAGCGCGTCTGCGAAATCCGCGGAAGAGGGACACATCCCCGACCAGCGCGGCAACGCCCGCGGTCATGACGATCTGGTTTCGGCCAGGGCTGCAAATAGATCTCCGCAGGCTGTCATTCAGTGCGGCGATGCGGTCGATCCGCTCGGCTCGGTCTGCCGATTGTTGAGAAGGCTGCGACATGGCTGTGACTCCGGTCTGGATCAGCCCCGCCCATCGGGGCCTTCCGACAGGCGCCCCAAAGGGCGGCGTCATAGCGGGGTCGTGCACCCGGAGGGTCGCAACGCAGTGGAGAAGCCCGCCTATGCGGGCTTGCTCGGCCCCGCGCGCCGACCAGGAAGCCGACAACGGAAAAGGACCCAATGGCGTGGACACCTGTCCGGTGTCGCACCCGTGTGATTGGCGCTCTCGGACTGCAGGAGACTCACCCTCTCGATTACGCCCATCTCAAGCCGAAGTTCGAGATCGGTGGGAATGCCGAAGCAGCAGGCAAATGATGGGTATGCCATCGTCGGACCGGCGGGGCGGGGTGACCGCCGGGGCAAAAGTCGGCGGGATCATGGGGGTCATGGCCGGCGGGTCCACCCGCTCTCAATCAGGCGCGATCCTTGGTCCGACCGGCGGCCTATTGCGATCAACCCGCAAGGGGTCCGGTCGCTGCGCTACGGCTTTTTGGGCTGCGCCAAAAAAGTGATCGCGGCCGCCGGCTGGACACATCGGGCGCCAGTCGAGCGGGACGGACCCGCCGGCGCGCAAAGGAACCCCGACATGTTCACCGACATTGCAACCGCTCGTCGTCACGCCTTCAGTCTCTCGCGCAGCCTCATGGTGGTCACCTTCGTCATCGCGATCGGGCAGCAATATGGGGTCATCACCGCAGAGGATGCGGACGGCAGCGTTGCCCTGGTGGCCGAATATGATCCATTCGCCTGATGGCTCCTCCGGGAGCCTACGGCTCCCGGCTTTGCCATGGAGGGCGTGTCATTGATTCAAGGAAAATAAAGGCGGCAGCGCTAGGCGTTTGGCATGGATGAAGGTGCGCCAATCGAAATTGCCAACGATGATCCCTTGTGGAACCAGGCGATCCAAGATGTGAACGCGTGGCGAGGCGCGTGTTTGCAGCATTTCTCGGCGGCTGAAGCGGCCGTCACCGAAACGCTGCTCCTTCTCAAGGCCATTCCGGGTCGAGGGGAGACAGTACGGCTGCGGCATTTGATCGGTCAGCGGTTCGATGACCTCAGCAAACTTATCGAGGCAGAAGGCGCTTTCGCTCAAGAAGGAAAGGCGGCCGCCAAGGCCCTTTCGGATCTCCGCACACTCGAGGGCCTACGGTCGTTTCTTGCCCATGGTCAGGCGAAGATCGCGCTTGAGCGAACCGGCAAATGGATCGTGATCTTGCGCCATGTCTCGATCCGCGGACAGCAGGCTGAACGCCTTATGCTGCTTTGCGAGCAAGCCGAAGCGGAAGAAAGGCTCGCTGATCTGAAGCGTAAAAGCCAGAAGCTGTGCTCTGTTCTCGGCAATTTCCGGAGAACCGTGAAGAGCTGAACGGGCGGCTCCGGCGAACCCGGATCGGGCTCTAGGCTTCGCCCTGAGACTTGGATTTCCAAGTCTCAGCCCATTAGGGTGACGATCCCTGCCGTGAGCGGTGGTGGCATGACAAGCACGCGCCGCTGGGCTAGCGTCGCCGCGATGCTGTTCGCACTCCTGCTTGCCGCCACCGTCATTCCCGATGGCCAAGTCTTCACCTGCACACCGACGCGCGTCTGGGATGGAGACGGGCCGATCTGGTGCCGCGAAGGTGTGCATGTCCGTCTCGCCGGAATTGCGGCCCGCGAGATGGACGGCAGTTGCCGGCCAGGTCAGCCCTGCCCCGAGGCGAGCGCCCTCGCCGCCCGTGACGCTCTTGTTAATCTGCTCGGCGGCGCTCAGGGGCGGACCAGCACGGGCCACATTCTGGTCGATGGTCCCACCATGCGCTGCCTTTCAACCGGCAACGCACGCGGCAACAGGACCGGTGCCTGGTGCGCCGCGCCCTCTATCGGCGACCTGAGCTGCGCCATGATCCGCACCGGCACCGTGCTGCGCTGGGATCGCTATGCCCAAGGGCGATGCCGATCCCGCTGATCCGCTTGCCTCCTTTCCCGCCCGAGCAGGGAAATAGGCCCGGCGGCGAGGCCGCCGGGCCTGATGGGACCGATTTCAGAATGGGATTTCATCATCCTCGGGCTCGTGGCCGCCGCCCGCATTGTCGTTCGCCTTGGCGCGGGTGAGGAAGGTCACCTCATCGGCGATGATCTCGACGCCGTAGCGCTCGATATTCTCGTTGTCGGTCCAGCGGGTGTAGTGAATGCGGCCACGGACCATGACCTTCATGCCTTTGTCGACATACTGCTCGACCGTCTTGCCGACCCCGTTGAAGCAGGTGATCCGGTGCCATTCGGTATCCTCGAGCCGGCGGTTGTTGTCGTCGCGGAGGATCTTGCCGTTGCTGTCGCGCTTCGGACGCGAGGTGGCGAGGCTGAAATGCGTGATGCGGGTGCCGCCCTGGGTGGTGCGGGCTTCGGGCGTGGCGCCGACATTGCCGGCGAGGATGACGAGATTGTGCATGGCTGGAGTTCCTTCGAACTGGGTCCAAGGGACCGTCCCTTCGACTGATCCCCGGCCAAGGCGGACAGGACGGATCATCCACCGGCAGGCGCAGCGCCGGGAAACCCCGAGACAAGGGGTGGTGCGGGCAGCCGTGGTACACGGCAACTCGGCCCGAAGGATCGCGGGTTGGATGGACCGGACGGCCGACTTAGGGGTCAGATGAGGAGAAAGACGGCTCGTCGCTTGGCCGTGCCAGGAACCCCTCATGGTAATCACGGGCATCCCCGACCTATAGGGCCACGCCGGTCCAATGCCTTGGCGAACCTCAAGCTCGACTTTGCCCCGCCCGCCGCCCAAGCCGCGCGGCGAAACGGACCATATCCCGCGCCGCCGTCCGGCGGAACCCAAACCATGGCATGCTCATGCTAGGGGACGGGCAAGAAGGCGCAGTTACGGCGTCGGCATCGGCAGGCTCAGTCCGGCCGCCACGGCATCGAGGAACGAGCCAGTCGCGCGCAGCACGGCCGCGAAATCGCAAACATAACCATCCGCCACCAGCGCGTCGATACGATGCCCGGCATAGGCGGGACCGAGGCTTGTAAGCAAATCGACGAGAATACGGCCTCGGGTGGGCAGGCCAAGCCGCCGCGCTTCGTCGAAGGCGGCGATGAGGTCGTGACGAATATCGCGCGCGACCTCATCGTGCGACCAGCCCCGGCTCATAAGATAGGCTTTGAGCCCCAGCTCGCAGGATATCGCCAGCAGGTGCAGCGCGGGAGCAAGAGCAACGGTGGCTCCAAAGCGTGCCCCTTCGTGAAACTCGCGCGCGCGATCAAGGAAGATCGAGGCGGTCTGTCGATCGCCGGGCTCCGCCAATCTCTCGATCGCGCGCCAGCGGCGTGGCGACAGCTGGCCGAGCCATGCCGGGCCGCCTTGGTTGCGCAACTGGCGCAGGCAGGCGCCATTGGCCTCTTCGACGTCGCGGCCGGTCGACCACAAAAATAGCAGCTTCGCTTTCCAGCGGCGGCCATGCGCCGCGCGAAAGGCAAGGAGCGCGCGCGCCGTGGGGTGATCGGGCATGAACATGATGCAAACCTCCGGGAAACGGGACGCACCCGCCCTGCCCTCCTCCCCTCCGGCATTCGCAGCATTTCGAAACGGGGTAAGCCGGCCGCCAAAGCGGCCGGCGCGGCGGATCAGCCGCAGGGTCGCGACGCTGGCGGTGTGCCAAGCGGTCCGCGGCGATCAACGACGTGGATGCCCCGCGCCTTGGCCTCGATCACCAGCCTTTCGGTGACACCATTGCCTTGGAAGGCGATAACGTAGCGCGGCTTGACCGATAGCATCTGCTCATTGCGGCGGAACCCGGCGCGATCGCCGAGCTTGCGATCGAGCCCGAACCGCAGCTGCTGGATGCCGTTCTGCTCGGCCCAGGACGCGGCCAGGCGCTCAATGCCTTTCATGTCACCGCCATGGACGAGATACATGTCGCCCACCCGCTCGCGGACGGCATTGAGCGTTCGCAGCAGGTTATCCGCAAACTGCTTGGCCTCGTCGTCGCTGGCGAAACGCAGCCGCCCGCCGGCGAAGATCACGGGCGTACCATGGACCATATTGGCATCGCGCACCCGTTCTCGCCGCGCCTGGAGATAGGACCGGCCATCGACTATCGCCGCGGTCGTGCCGAGAGAAATGCGGTTGCCCGACGCCGGCACCCAGGAACGGCCCGTCTCGTGGAGATAATGGCGGGCCGCCGTGTCGCGCATGGTCTCATAGGCCTCGGCGGACTGTTCGATCTTGCGGGCGAGATCGATCTTGTCCTCAAGGTCGGCGGTCGCGACTTCCGAGCCATCCTGCTCGGCTAGCAGAAGCCGAATCTCGTCCGTCAGCCGGTCGATCATCTGGTGCTTCTTGGCGGCGGCGCGGTGGAAGAGATTGACCAGGCCCCAGCCCAGATCCTCGATGTCGCGCTCGAGCGCACTAAAGGGGAAAAGCGCGAAAAGATCGCTCCAGACAGCGCTGACGGTTTGTTCCATGGCTTCGGCGGGGGGCGGCGCCTCCAGGGTGCGCAGGTCGCCAGTGTGATCAAGATGACCAAGTTCGAGGGCGGAGAGTATCGCCGAGAGAGTGCTGGTCATGAGCTTTGCCTTTCGTTCCACTTGGGGCCGGCGGCCCATCCGCCGGATGCGCAGCCTCCGGGCCATCGAAGGAAGCGGCGGCAGCACCGCCGGGCAAAGCCCAAGGGAAACCCGGGACAATGCCGGGTGGAGCGGGCAGGCGCGCAAGCGCCAACACGGCCGGATTGGCCCCGGATTGCGGCAGCCAGCGCGATGGCCCAAGCATGCGCATCCTCTGGCGAGGGGCTGAGGCTTCATGGAATCAAGGAGCAGCGATTTTCCAGCGATCGTGTCAAATCTCGGATGCTGGATCTCGTCGCATCATGATCGACGCCTCCCGAACAGGCAGAGCTTGGGACGTTTCTGCCGTTCCCAAGCGCGTCCTTGGATGACAGGTTTTGCCGAAACCCGTCATTTCCAACTTAGCGATCCAAGCCCATCGGCCCTTCAAATACCGCACCAAGCCGCGAGATTGCACCACCCGATGAGTTCATCGATCCAGTGATCGCTGGTGGTGCCTCTCGGCTTCAGATCGATCCCATGCCCTCTGCGGGCGGCGTGCGATGCGGTGGGGCTGCTCAGACCGCGTCGGATTTTTGCCGGCGGATGGCGAGGGCCAGCACGCCATACCCCAGGAGTCCGGAGACAAGTGATCCAATGAGAACGCCAAGCTTCGCCTCCGCCTGAAGCATCGGCGCGCCCGGAAAGGCCAGGAGCGTGATGAAAATGCTCATCGTAAAGCCAATCCCGCATAAGAGAGCGACGCCGAGCATATGCAAACGGGTCGCATGGGCTGGCATATGCGCGATGCCAAGCCGGATCGCGAGTATCGAAACCCCGAGCACGCCAGCGACCTTGCCAAGCAGCAGACCCAGCGCTGCCCCAAGCGTCACCGGTGCGGCAAAGGCGCCCGCCGGGAGTGCTAGCACCGGCACACCGGCATTGGCGAAGCCGAAGATCGGCACGACCAGGTAGCCAACCGGCAAATGAAGCCCATGTTCGAGACGATGAAGTGGACTGCGCGCGTCGCCATCAGGCCGCGCGGGTGTGCGGTCCATAAGGATGGTGAACGCGAGAATAACCCCGGCGAGCGTGGCATGGATGCCCGAGCGATAGACGAAGAACCACAGGGCTCCGCCCAGGATCAGATAGGGTAGGAGGCGACGCACACGGAGGCGATTCAGGCCGTAAAGCATGCCGGTGAATATGCCGGCACCGGCAAGGTCAGGCAGAGACAGGTCAGCGGTATAGAAAAGCGCGATGATAAGGACAGCACCCAGGTCATCGATGATCGCCAGCGCCGCGAGGAATATCCTGAGCGATGCGGGGACGCGATTGCCCAGGAGCGCGATCACGCCGAGCGCGAAAGCGATGTCGGTAGCGGCAGGGATCGCCCAGCCTGCCGCAGTTGGCCCCTGGTTGAAAGCAAGGTAGACGAGCGCGGGCACGGCCATGCCGCCGGCGGCAGCGATGCCCGGCAGGACGCGCCTCGGCCAGGTGGATAGCTGGCCGTCCAGCATCTCACGCTTAATTTCCAGCCCGACGAGCAGGAAGAAGAGGGCCATCAGGCCATCGTTGATCCAGTGCGCCAGCGAAAGCGGACCGAGGTTTGAATGAAGGACCGCCTCATATCCGGAGCGCAAGGGCGAGTTCGCGATGATGAGTGCCAGCGCAGCGGCCGCCATCAACACCAGGCCCGCAGAAGACTGGCTGTTGAGAAAGGCGCGAATGGCGCTGGGGTGTAAGACACGGAAAGTCTTCATGAGACGGGGCTCCAGGCACAGCTATCGTGCTGGCGGCCCGACCAGCACGAAGTCCTGCCCGTCCCTTATCGGGGGCGAACACCCAGGGACGCTATTGCATCCATGGCGTGAGCGCACAAGTTGAGCTGCTTGGCCTTTCGAAGCCTAAGCGGCTCAAGAGAGCGGCATTAAAAAGGAAAGGCCGCCTGGATCGCTAGGATCGCCACTGCAAACGTGATCAGATTGAGCGGTAGCCCGACGCGGACGAAGTCCATATAGCGGTAGCCCGCCATCTGGTAGACGATGACATTGGTCTGATAACCAAAGGGTGTCGCGAACGCCGCGCTGGCCGCCATCATGACGGCAATAAGAAACGGACGTGGACTGACCCCCAGACTGTCGGCCAGCGCAACAGCAACAGGCGTCACCAACACCGCGACCGTGGCGTTGGAGAGCAGTTCGGTCAGCACCATGGTGACGCCGTAGAGCACGATGAGTGCAACGAGCGGGCTCAGCCCCTCAACGCTGGCGATAAGCAGTCGCGAGGCCTGCGATGCCAATCCGCTCTGGTCCATGGCTATGCCCAGCACGACCATCCCGGCGATCAGGATAAGGATTTCCGGTTTGAGACCAGCATAGGCTTCATCCGGGCTGATCACGCGAAGCAGGATGAGCGCGACAGCGCCTGTAAGCGCCGTTGCGGCGATCGGTGCAATGTTGACGGCCGCAAGCGTGATCACGGCTACGAATATACCGGCCGCCAGTGCGGCCTTGCGTGGTTGCAAGGCGCGCGGCTCTGCGAATAGAGTGGCGTCTCCGATCTGCGCGCTGTGGATCGCATGCGGGTCGATCGCCTTGGGGCGTATCGGCGTTTCCTCTTCGGGCCGGGCAAGCATGCGCCCGCTCACCAGGAGAAGATAGAGACCGCCGACGATCGCAACGGGCAGTCCCACAGGGGTGATCTCGAAGAAGCCGAAGCGCGGCTGTCCCGCGACGCGCGCCATGTCGTCGACAAGCAGGTTGGTGGAGGTACCAATCAACGTGCAGCAACCGGTCAGCACGGTGATATAGGAAAGCGGCATCAGATAGCGCTTGGGCGACTGACCCAGCGACTGGGCGATATCGCGGATAACAGGAGCGCCCAGCACAACAATGGGCGTCGAGTTAAGAAAGCATGAGGCGCAGCCAATCATGCTCAGGAGCAGCCAGATCCCCTTAGACCCCATGCGCTTGCACAGGCTCACCCCTAAAGCGATCGCCCGGTCGAGCAGGCCGCTAAGCTCCAGCGCGTAAGCGATGACAAAGAGCGAGGCGAGCGCCATGATTGCTGGGCTGGCGAAAGCGCTCTGCACCTCGACCGGCCTCACCACCCCGGTAATCAGCAAAAAGGCCGCGCCGCTCAGCGCTACTACGTCCGCACGCACCTTGTCCCAGATGAGCGCGGCAACGACCGTGGCCAGAACCAGGAGAGTAAGAAGTTGATCGAGCGTCATTGCGTCTCTGCCTCGGTCCAAGGTCGCCGTCTGTCAACGGAAGACGCGCCAACAGGTCTTCGGGGTGGGAGAGCAGCGGATGCTTTGCTAGGAGGGTCCTATGCAGGAGCCGACCCCTCATTCCAGTCGATTGGCGTTGGCCGGCGGGCTCATCGCGCTGCTGCTCGTGGGCGGCGGTGGCTTTTTGATCGGCCGCACAACGGCGCCTAAGCCCCCCGCTCCAACGTCGACCGCTACGACGCCCCAGCCCGCACCGCCGCCGCCGCCAGCAGCCATAGCGCCGCCACCGACTCTGGAACGCGCAGGCTTGATCGACCTAGTCGCCGACGCAGTAGATGCTGCCAGTGCTTCACGTCCTCTGCCGGAGGCAGTACGATCAGCGGCGGGCCGGCGCTTCGATCTGGTGCTCCCGTTCGGCTGCGAGGGGCTCGTCGATAGCGACCGGACGGCGCCGTTCGGATGGCAATATGACGCAGCAAAGACCACGCTACGCGTGTGGATTAATCCCACGCGATGGGCACGCAGCGCATGGTTCTCGGCAGAGACCGAGGCAGACAAGGCCGCGCTCGAAGGCTTCTGGATCGCCAGGCCCTGGTCGAAGGCAACACATTGTCCGGCGTCCGCGCCGGGCGGTGCGGCGCACGTCGCCGTACCCAGCCAGTCTCAAGGCGAGGTTGCGATCGCGCGCTTCATTGAAGGCGACGCGGATAAAAGTGCGCGCAGGCTCGAGATCGTCAAGCGGATGGAGCCGGGTGATTTTGATCCGGCGCGCGGCTTTGCGCTGAGGATCATCGGACGCATGCAGTCGGTCGAGGCGGGCGGGCCGGTACAATGTCTTCAGCGAACGGGATGGCAGCAAAGACCACAATGTATGATCGTCGGCGACTTTGCTGAGTTGCGCGTCGAAAATCCAAAGACGGGCGATGTGCTCGCCGTGTGGTCGATCAGCGGGACCACCCAACGCGATTGAGACAGATTGCACCGTTTCTCCAAAACGCAGTTCTGACTCGCTCATCCCAAAACAGAACGCTGCCTCTCCCTATCGCCCACCGCGCCATCGCTTATTTCCGCGCATGGGCATGCTTTCGCCGAATGGCGGCTCCGCTCCGACTCAGGCGTTCGCGCCGGTTCGAGTGGATGACTGAGTTTGGTCGGGAGCAGACATCTGGCGTTTGCCGACCCCTCCCGGAAAGACGCGGACTGTGGTCATTGGATCCGTCATCGCGATGATCACATGAACAGGCAATACTATCGACCGGCTCAAGCGGCGGCCTGCTCATCCACATCCTCGCGGGCAAGACCCGTTGCGCGCAGCAAGTAGCCTGCGGCCTCCTCTGCCCGCGCCGCCGCCGTGAGCAGAGCACGATTATCCCTGCGCAGGATCGAAAGCCAGGAACCGATATAGGCCGCATGATCGTCGAGATGGGTGGTTGGGAGACCCACATCGGCGCCAACCAGCGCTGCCGACAGTTCGGCGACCAACTCCTCGAACGCATAGGCCTGATCGCCGAAGCGCTTGCCGAAGGATCGGGCAAGCCGGTCTGGATGACCCGTCCAATGACCAGCCTCATGCGCGAGCGTGGCCGCCCATGCAGCACGCGTGTCGAACTGTTCGACGGGCGCCATCGTGATGAGGTCTGCGCGCAGGTTATAATAGGCGCGATCGCCTCCAGTCCGCAGCCGCGCCGGCAGGCGATCGACGAAGCGTTGTGCCCGCGCACCGAGCCGGTCGCCCGGTGGGACGAGCGATAGCGGTTCTGGATAGAAATCGGACGGCAGCGCGTCGATCTGGTCTGCATTGAAGACCGCATAGGACCGCATCACCCGGCGATGCTCATCGACCAGCTCGCCGGGACGTTCGCTGGAATCGACCTTCTTCGAATAGGCCTTGTAGAAGATTGCAAATTGCGCCTGCTCACCGGCACGGACCTGCCCGCCAAGGGTCTGCGCCTGGCGGTAGGTCATCCAATGCCGTGACCGATAGCCGCATTGCTCGGCAGCCAGCCACAGCCAAAAGGTGTTCATGCCGCGATACGGCTCGCCATTGGCCCGCAGCGGACGCCCCTGCGCCGCACACGAACGCCAGGGCCGCACCCAGGGTCGCACACCGGCATCGAGCCGGTCGATGATGGCGCACGTGATGGTCTCGGCCGGCGAGGGCCGGCCCGATGATCGAGTCATCGAGTCATGGTGGATACTCCACGAAAGAGCGGCGGCCAGCGCCGCCGATGAAGGACTGCGGGCGACGCAAGAGCGCCGCCCGCCATTACGCGTTGGTCTCAGGCCGCCTCGTCGAGGTCATCAGCATCGCCATCGGGGGCGATCTCCCCTGCCCCGCCGTCGCTGTCGTCTTCGTCGCTGAGGAAGGCGGAATAGCTACGGAAGCTTTCGGGCTTCTCCACCGCGCCAAACCGCATCTCATCGGGCAGCCAGCAGAGCGCCTTTTCCCGGACTTCGGCCTCGACGATGCCCTGCCCGGAACAGAGCGCCGCGCAGGCATTGGCAAGGTCACCCTTCTTGGCGTCCTTGTAGCGGCCGCGCAGTACTGGCCCGCCGATCTCTTCAAGCGCTTCGAGCATGACGTCCTTCTTCACGCGTCCGAAAAAGTTCTGGGCATCGGGCCGCCACCATTGCGCGACATCAATGTCGAGCAGACGTCCGAGATGATCGTGGAAGCCGTTGCGGCGCCCGCCATCGTCGACGTTGAGCGTCGGTTCGAGCGTCTGCGCCACGACATGGGCAAGCCAATCGGCGCGCGCCTGTTCATCCAGTTGCCGGAAGGCATCGAAACGCGACGACAGCGTGTTCCCGCCTGCCCAGCTCACATCGAGCCCCTGGCGCTGTTCGGCCAGGACGTTGCTGGCCGCGCTGCCTTCGTCGCGGAAGCCGACGATCGGGAAGCTCGCGGCGGCCGCTTGCAGCGTCGAGTGGTCCCGGACATAGCCGCTGGCGAACACGGTCCGGTGCGCGATCAGGAATATCGCGAGGTCGAGCGCGAACCCCGCGTCCGAGGCGACATGGGACGCCAGGATCTGCCGCCGCTGCGTCGCGAGTTCGTCGACCAGCGTCGCGCTGAGCCGGGAGGTCGCGACCTTGCCGGACGGCGCCTCGGGTTCGCCGTCCTCTCCCGCCTGACGAATGGCGCGCTCGCTGAACATGCGGCTGTGCACCCGCGGGGTGCCGTCAGGGGCAAGATAGATGAAGGTGCCCAGCTGGTCCTTGACCGCATCGTCGACCATCGTGCGCGCCGCCTCGATCGCATCGAGTTCCCGCTCGATGTCGGCGAGCCGCACCGAAGCCGCCTCGGCCTCTGGTGTGCCGTCCTCAAGTTCGGTTTCCAGTTCACGGATGAGCGCATCGCCCTCATCGGAAAGACTGTCGACGCGATCCTGCTCGTCCTCGCGCAATTCGCGCAGCGCCGGATGATATTCGTAGAGCTGGCACTCCATGTCATAGGGCACGTGGGTCGCGAGGACCGGTGTCACGAATGCCAGCTTCTGCTCGGCAGCGAGTGTTTGTGCCGCTGCTTCGAGCTTCTGGGCGGCAAGCTGCTCGATGATCTCCACGTCGATCCAGCTCTCGTCCGCATCATCGCCGAACAGGTCGCGCTCGATCCGGCCGCCCGCACCGACATAGGCATCGCGGCCAACGAACCGCGCCTTCGCATCGGTCGCCTTCACCGTCCCGTTGAGGAGCGCACGACGGACATTGTCGGGATTGTCACCATAATAGGACCGGCTCATGCTCTCGAACACACGCGCCTGGCGGTCGACATCGGGCGTGACGGCATAAGCCTGCGCGACCCCGAGCGTGATCTCGCCTGCGGCAAGCGCCGCGAAGACGACGGGAGCCAGTTCGGCAAGCCGGACCCGCTGCTCGACGAAGCGGGTCGTGACCCCGAAGCGTTTCGCCACATCCTCGCCGCTCGCCCCCCGGTCGAGGAAGTGCTTGAAGGCCGAGCATTCATCCGCCGGGTTCATCGCGACGCGATGGAAATTCTCGGCAAGGCTCGCTTCGGCCGATCCGGCATCATCCTCGAGCACCAGCACCTGAACCTCATGGTCCGCGGCAAGCCGGTTCGTCTCAATCAGGCGTTGGAGCGCCCGCAAGCGGCGGCCGCCCGCCTTGACGGTGAAGTGCCCCGCTTTTTTTAGCGGCGTGACCACGAGATTCTGCAACAGGCCATGCGCAGCGATATTCTCGGCCAGACTGTCGAGGTCGGCATCGCGATTGGATTTGCGGACATTATCCTTGGAGAGCGAGAGGTTCTTGACCTTCACGGACTGGATCATCGGTTGTCTCCTTCGAGGGTTGCGCCGACGTCGTCGGCCGGCTTGAGCCACTCAGGCCCACCCGGCCGAAGGCCCCCTCCCCTCTCTTCGATCGCTTGACGCTGCCGCTGCTCAGCCTGCTATCTCGCCAAGGATCTCGACGGCGCGGCTCGGTGGGACGAAGAGCCGCGTGCGGTGTTGGATGATCTCGGTGAAGCAGCCCGCCGCCTTGAGACGAGGAAGGGCGTCGGACTTCCAGTCGAGCAATTCGAGGCGTTGGTCGCCGGCGACCAAGGCCCGCTTCAGCCGGAGCGACCCGATCGGCATGATCTCGCCCGAGGTGCGAACGTGCTCGACCCGCGCGCCTAGATCGATCGCGACATGGGCGGCGATGCCGAATGCGCTGGCGATCCGCTCCACCAGCGGCGCCGGAATAAGACGCCCGAGAAGCGACTGGCCGTCATCGCTCGTCAACCGCCAGACCTGGACATGATCGTCGGGCAGCTTTCCCCAGACCGGGAGCAGCAGGCCCGTGACCAGATAGATGATCTGCGTACGCGTCTGCGCGGCCATCGCGTCGCATTCGGCCTGCCAGGCTTCGTCGAAGCTCGCGCGGTCCACGTCGGTCCAATGGGTTTCGGCGAAGAGGTCCTGCCGGTGCCGTTCGGTGCGCGTTGGACGCACCAGCTCGTAGCGGCGCACGGTCCGCCCCTCTTCGTCCGTCAGCGAGAAGGTCGGCCGGCAAATGGCGGCCTTGCCGGAACGCGGGTTGATCAACCCGCGCGCTTCCGGGTCGGCCAGAAGCCAATGCGCTCGTTCCAGGGTCAGCGGCCGATATCGTTCCTCGGTTTCGATACGCAGGATCTCGGTTTCGGCGCCGCTCACGGGATCGCGCCGGATCACCGTGCGGTCGAGGATCGAAATTCGGTCGGCCGCGATCGTTTCGACGCCAAGATCGAGGGTGCCAGCCTCGCGGGCCTTTTCCACCCGTGCTTCGATCAAGCCCAGATATTCGTCGAAGATCGCGTTCTGCAGGTCGATGCGCAGTGCCAGGATGCGGTTCAACCACCGCTGGATCGTGGGCAAGGTCTCAGTGAGCCCCCCACCCTCCCCGGCCAGGTTCAAACCGGTGAGCGACTGGAATTGATCAAAGCGCACCGATTGGAGCTTTCCCTGGAACAGTAGGCGAAACCACTGGTCGAGCGATTCCCGCGCGAAGTCGGACTCCAGATTGTCGCGGGGGTCGAAAAGTCCCTGCCCGCCGGTCTGGCGTTGGCCGCGGGTCAGGGCGCCCAAGCTGTCGAGGCGCCGGGCGATGGTCGAGATGAACCGCCGTTCGCCGCGGCAATCGGTGGAAACGGGCCGAAACAGGGGCGGGCAGGCTTGGTGGGTTCGATGCGTGCGGCCTAGCCCCTGGATCGCCGCGTCCGCGCGCCAACCGGGCTCGAGCAGATAGTGGATGCGGCGGCTCTGATTGGGCGTGTCGAGGCTGGCGTGGTAGCTCCGCCCCGTCCCGCCGGCGTCGGAAAAGATCAGAATGCGCTTTTCGCCGCGCATGAAGATGTCGGTCTCCGCGAGGTTCGTGCGCGCGCTGCGCCGTTCGATCCGCTGACGGCCGTCGGCATCGACGATGATCCGCCGGCTGCGACCCGTAACCTCGGCCACTGCCTCCGTCCCGAAATGCCCGATGATGTGATCGAGCGCCGAGCCGATCACCGGTAGCGCACAAAGCTGCTCGAGGAGCTGGTCGCGCATGGCGATCGCTTCCCGGCACAGCACAGGCTGTCCCGCCTCGTCAATCATCGGTTCCGAGCGCACCGTGCCGCTATCGTCGGTATAGATGCGCATCTGGCGCACCGGAAAGGCCGCTGTCAGATAGTCGACCAGGAATTCGCGCGGAGACAGCTCGATGTCGAGCCAGGCGCGCTCCTCGGGGGACAGGTTGGCAAGGGCACGGTCGAGCATGGCTTCCGCCGTCGACACGAGCTGGACGACGGCGCAGTCGCCGCGCGCGAGATCGGCGGCGATCGCCGGGATCAGCGACGGCAGCTTCATCGACAGCAGGATCTGGCCGAAGAAGCGTTGCTTGGTCGATTCGAAGATCGACAATGCCGCGGCCTTCGCGCCGCTATTATAGGTGGCACCGCTGAAGCCGTCGGTGACGCGCGTGGCGGCGAGCGCGGCCTGCAGATTGTTGTGAATGATCGCCCAGGCATCGGCATAGGCATTGTAGACGGCGATCTGTTCTTCGCTGAGCCGATGCTCGAGGATGTCATATTCGACGCCGGCGAAGCTGAGCGCCCGCGCGGCATAGAGGCCCTGCGCCTTGAGGTCGCGGGCGATCAACTCCATCGCTGCGATGCCGCCGCGGCGAAGCGATTCCACGAAGGCCCGCCGGTCGGCGAAGGCCGTCTGCGGTCCCCACAATCCGAGGCGTGTCGCATAAGCGAGGTTGTTGACGTCCGAGGCGCCCGTCGCCGAGGCGTAGAGAATCCGGGCGCGCGGAGCGAGATTTTGCAGGCGGACGCCGGCGATGCCCTGTTCCGACCCTTTCGTGGCGCCGAACCGGCCCTCGCCACCGGCCACCCCGGCCATCTCATGCGCCTCGTCGAAGACGATGACGCCGCTGAAATCCTCACCCATCCATTCGATCAGCTGGCGCAGCCGCGTGCCCCTGTCACCGCGGTTGGAGCGCAGGGTGGCATAGGTCAGGAAGAGGATCCCATCGCCCAGCGCGATCGGGGTGCCGAGCTTCCACTGGTTGAGATGCTGGATGTCGAGCGGCAAGCCGCCAAGCGCCGACCAGTCGCGGCGAGCGTCTTCGATCAGCGTCTCGCTCTTGGATATCCAGAGGTGGCGGCGGTTGCCGCGCAACCACTGGTCGAGGATGACGCCCGCCACCTGCCGCCCCTTGCCGGCGCCCGTGCCATCGCCAAGGAAAAAGCCGGTCCGATAGGCGTTACCGGCCTCTGCCGGCGACAGCGAAAGACCCTCCTCGCTAGATACGAACCGGCCCGGAAGGTCGCGCTCGAACGCCGCGCCAGCGTAGATCAGCGTTTCGAGCTGCGCGTCCGAGAGCAGGCCGTCGTCCAAGATCCTGGCCGGCAGCACGGGTTCATAAGCGACCGGGGGTGCGGGAATCGATCCCATTGCCTGCGATTCGACCAGCGCGCTTGGGTGCTCACGGGCATCGGCAATTAGCAGACGGCTCGGCCGATAGGGCAGGTAAATCCCTTGCGGTTCGCCCGCGGGCGCCGGCGCGTCGAGACGGTGATAGACGACCGCGCGGGTCGTGGGCAGGGTCACCGCCACACGCGAGCTTACGGGGCGGGTCCGCCGCGTGAGGCTCCGGAACAATCCGCTGGGGCGGGAGATCGGTTGCGGCGTGGGGGCGCACGGGGTCGCCATCGCATCGATGGCCGCGAGCGCAGCGCCGAACGTCGTACAGGTCTGGCGTGGGACGCAATCCCCTGCCCCGCCCTTTTCGAGGAGAATGAGCTGAACCGCTTGCCCGGTGCCGTGCTTGGCATAAGCATGGGGCGGCAGGTCGAGATGCAGCCGGAGATGCGCGCCCGCGGTGGCGTGCAGCCAATCCGCGTCCCCTGTCTCGATGCGATCGGGAAGAATGACGGCGCAGCGCCCGCCTGGTGCGAGGCGCAAGAGCGCGGAGCGCAGGTGGCGAAGCGCAGCGTGGCGGTCGCGCCCCCGTCCCTGGCTCCGCGAGAAGGGCGGGTTGATGAGCACGACGCTCGGCACCAGTTGCGGATCGAGCATGTCGTCGATCAATTCGCCGTCATGCGTGCTCAATGTGCCCTCGGGAAGGGCATGACGCAGCAAACGCGCGCGCCAGGCATCGATCTCATTGAGGAGAAGGCGAGCGCCGGCAAAATGACCGTGTACGGCCAAGAGCCCGGTCCCGGCCGAGGGCTCGAGCACGATATCGCGTGCCGTGATCGCGGCTGCCCTGGCGGCAAGGAAGCCGATCGGTGCCGGTGTCGAGAATTGCTGGAACGCGACCTGCGTTTCGCTACGCACGCTGTGCGTCGGAAGCGCCGCCGTCATGGCGATCAGCTGGGCGAGCCGCACATTCGCATCTGCCGGGAGTGTTGTGTTCTTCAGATGGAGGATCTGCGCGAGTTCGAGCACATCATAGGCGTCGCGCAATGACCATGAGCCATCCGCGCTCGAGCCACCGAAGGCGGAGGTCATCCCGGCAAGGAGGTCGTTACGTGCAACCGAACGGCCTTCGGACAGCCGGTCGGCTATGCCTTGAGCAGCGGTCCGGGCGGGATCATCGAGCGGCAGCGTGAGCGCGAGGGGTTGTGTGGCCATGGGGTATCTCCGGGTCTGACACCTGGCATCAGCGCCAGGTCATCAGCCTGAAGGCCCCCTCCCCTCTCAGGCCGCCTCGGCGGCCCGGCGGACACGCCAAGCATCATTCCAATCCGCGTGCCGTTCCGGGAGGCGGAGCACCAGTTCGCGTCCATGGGCTGTGAGATGCGGCCGAGCTTTTTTGAGCATGGCGGCAGCGGCGGCACCGCGATCACCATAGACGATGATGCGTTTGACCCGTTCGGGGATGGCGACGAGTCCAAGGCGTTCGACGCCGCCCAGCGCCCAGGTTGGCGTTCCGAACCAGGCCATTGCCGAAAGGGCGTCCTCGATGCCCTCAGCAAGGCCAAGCTCCTCTCCGGCCGGCGCCAGACGGATGGCCGCGTTGCCAAGCAGGCCAAGGGCAATCTTCGGCTTTGACAGGGGCTTGTGCAAGATGTCAGCGAGATCGAGGCAGGTCCGCTGGACGGCCACGACGCCCAGATCGTTCTCGACCGCAGCGATCATCGCCGGAAAGAACCGGCGCTGGTCACCTGCCCCGACAATGGTGCGGGGATTGTAGCGCAGACAACGCGGATAAGGAGGAGCAAGACCGCGTGC
The DNA here is from genome assembly GCF_005406185.4 of Sphingobium sp. RSMS. Taxonomy (NCBI): domain Bacteria; kingdom Pseudomonadati; phylum Pseudomonadota; class Alphaproteobacteria; order Sphingomonadales; family Sphingobiaceae; genus Sphingobium; species Sphingobium sp. RSMS. Next base: position 150,324 of record NZ_RPFK02000003.1, read on the forward strand.
GGCAAGGTAATCGGCCGCTGGCGAGCCGGCTATGGGCTGGCTTGCCTTCCATAGCCGAAGCGCGAGAGCGCGATGGTCGGCCATCGCCTTCGGGCGCGGCATGGTGAGCGGCACCGCATCGTGAAGTTTGCGCCGGCGCAGGGCAGTCAGAACGTCGCGCGTATCGCAGCCAGCAAAGCAGTGGAACAAGATCGCCCGTTCGCCCAGGCGCACTGACAGGCTGGGGCCATGATCGTCATGAGCCGGGCAACGGCATTCGCCGCGCGTCCCGCGCCACGTTCCGCCGAGGGCTTCGACAATGGCTTTGGCGCGATGGGAAACAGCTAGGGGCATCAACTAATCCTTGCAAAGTGGTGGAGCGCCGCTGCCGGTTGCGCCCTCCCCTCTCCGCCAATTCAGCCAGGCATGCCCTTGGCTGCGAGGATACCGAATTCCTCGACGATGCGATCGGTTGTGTAATGGGTCACGCCGTCGCGTTCATAGGAGCTGTCCTTGAGCCGCCCGGCAATCCGCACCAGATCCCCGACTTGGGCTCGGTCGGCGATATGCTTGCGCTGGCCCTCGCTGAAGACGCTCACGCGGTTCCAGTGACTGTCTTCCTGCCATTCGTCATCGTCACCCTTGCGGCGGTGATTCGCGCAGACCGACAGCAGGGTGACTTTCGGTCGCGCATCGATTTCGCCGATCCGGCCGATGATCTCGAACTTCGCGAAGTTGATCATGCACCCTCCATTCGTGACGTCCTTTGGCGAGGAAGCCTATCGTGGAGGGCCAACTTCGCGTATCCCTCCAGACAGGGGGATTGAATGTTTGCTTCAAGCGCAGCGCCAATCTCTTTCTCAAAATAAAAATATCAAAACGCCGCTGCTCGCAGCGGAAGCTTTTCCGATTCAAAAGGATTCAGATTCGGGAAGCCGAAAGCCCAGCGTTTCTGCGGGCTTGAGCAAGCCTATCCTGACCTGACGGGGGATTTTGCCTGCCCTTGTGGGGGCTAATTCCTGACCGATCGGGGGATGCAACCTGACCGGTTGGGGCTTTCCTGACCGCATGGGGGCCAGGCTCTGTTGGGCGCGATTCGCTCGTCATATCGCTCGTCAGGGACGTTCTTCGCCCTCCGCGCGGCCGTTTGCGAGGATCAGATCGCTTTGAAACGCGACTCGGCGTACTTCCTTGTGTTTTGTCGTTTGGGGGTGAAGTTCCATCCTGACCTCTTGGGGGCCGAAACCGTCGGACATCCTGCCCTGACTTGACGCAAGAGGACAGGTCAGGCAGATTTTCTTCCACGCCGGACGAATCGGTGCAGACTTCATGGCATGGATGACGAACAAGCCCTAGACCACGCTGTAACGCCCTCCCCCGCCGGTGATGATGCTTCTCCGGGGCGGGCGATGCGGGTGGCTGCCGCCCTGCAGGCCAAGGGCGGCGACGAGTTCGCCAAGCCCGGCAGCATCGTCGAGGTCAAGTTCGTCAAAGGCCAGTCGCTGAGCCTGACCGCTTCGCGTTTGCTTGCGCTGATGATTTTGACTGCGGGCGGTGATGCCTGGGAGGACCGCCCGCACAAGATGCGAAAGGCGGATATTCGCCGCGGCCACAAGGGCAATGAGCGCATCTCGGATATGCTCGAGGAACTGCATCGCACGCTTTTCGCGGTCGATGATAAGTCCTGGCGCGGCAAGAAGGCGACGCTGCGCTTTTCTCTGATCTCATCATCGCGCGAAGAAGTTGAGGACGAGGAGGGCGCGGAGGCAGGGTGGATCGAGTGGGAGTTCACGCCCGAGGCTCGGAAACTGATTCAGGAATCGGAGACCTATGCGGTCCTGAACCGGCAGGCGGTGCTCGGCTTTCGGTCGACCTACGCGCTAAAGCTATACGAGATCGGGGCATTGCGGCTGCATCGACGCCAGTCGCTATGGAAGGGCGACATGACGGCACTGCGTGCGCTGCTCGGCATCGCGCCAGACGTTTACAAGGACTTTGCGCAGCTGCGCCGCAAGGTTCTCGAAAAGGCGAAGGCCGAAATCGACCAGCTCGCTCATTTCCGTGTGGAGTGGCGGGAAATCCGTCAGGGTCGAACCGTCACCGAGATCGAATTTCGTTTTGAGCCAAAGGATGCGCCTGAGCAGATAGCAACCGTGGATGAAATTGCTCGGCACTCTGCGGGGAGGAAGGCGAGGCGCGAAGACGAGGTCGAGACTGTGGCCGTCGAGGCCGTCACGCAGGCGGCGGTGGCGGCCTTGGTATCAAAGGATAAGACTGGGGCAGGGGAGGTCACCTTCCCGAACGGCACGATCCGATTTGGGTCGGACACGCTCGCGGCCATTGGCCGTTCGGCCGGCGGTGGTTGGGACATCGATCTGATTGCCGACGCCTATCGCGCGCAGATGGGTGAGAGGCTAGCGAAGCTGAAGGGCGCCAAACTGATCGCGTCTTGGACCGGCTTTTGCGAGAGCTTCCTGGCGCGGCGCGGGCGCCCTTGAGCCGAAATTGCACCGGTGCAATTTCAGGGTGGCTAGCCCCCAAGAGGTCAGGTTGTAGGCGTGCACGAAAGGCTGGCGGCGCAATTCGAGGCAATTGGGCCGACCGGGCCTACTCACTTGCGAAAATAAGCCTTTCATTGACATAAAAGTGCAAATTGAGCTATGCCCCCTACAGTTTCGCAAGGGGGCCTCTC
>NZ_RPFK02000004.1:0-34461 GCF_005406185.4 Sphingobium sp. RSMS
CTGCCTGTTCGCTACCCCGATCCCGATCTGTTCATTTGCGATGTTCTCGACGCCATCCCCAAGGATGACATGGCCTCGATGGAGCATCCGATTTTCTCGCTCGCGACCAAGCCCGATCGGCGCGTGTTCCGCTATGAGCATAACGGCAACAAGCTCGAAATCGTCCCCAGCGTCAAAGGGCTGGCGACGATCCACGACAAGGATATTCTGATCTACTGCATCTCCCAGCTCATCGGGAAGATGAACCAGGGGGAGCGACCGAGCCGCACCTTGCACCTCACTGCTCGCGATCTACTGGTGTGGACCAACCGGCAAACCGATGGCGACGGCTATGACCGGCTGCGGAGCGCGTTCGAGCGGCTGTCGGGGACGCGGATCACCACGAATATCAAGGCCGATGGCGAGGAAATCACCGAAGGTTTCGGCCTCATCAATGAATGGCGGATCGTGCGGCAAACCCGCTCCGGCCAAATGTCGGAAATCAAGGTCACGCTATCCGACTGGCTGTTCAAGATGGTTGAGGGGCGCAGCGTCCTGACGCTCCATCGCGACTATTTCCGCCTCCGCAAGCCGCTCGAACGGCGTATCTACGAGCTGGCGCGCAAGCATTGCGGCGCGCAGGAAAAATGGTCGATCTCGGTCGAAACGCTACAGAAAAAGACCGGCGCGAGTAGCCATTTGCGCGTGTTCCGCTCGATGCTGCGCGATCTCGTCGCGCACGATCATCTGCCCGACTATGCCGTGGAAATGAACGGCGATACGGTCACGTTCCGCAATCGCGAGGCTCTGGATACGGTCGAGGCGATCGAGGCGGAACCCGAGCGGCCCTATATCGACCCCGAAGGCTTCCACGACGCCAAGAGCGTTGCGCCTGGCTATGACGTTTACGCGCTCTATGACCAATGGGTGTCATGGTGGATCGACAGCGGGCGGCCGGAACTGAAAAGCCCCCGCGCCGCCTTCATCGGCTTCTGTCGCAACAAGCACAAGACTGCCCCCTTGCGCTAGTATAGGTGTATAGATGTATAGGTGTATAATTGTATACATCTATACTAGCCGGCGATGCGCCCCCTTCCCTTCTTCACAAACAGGTCGTCCAGCGCCTCGCCCAGCAGGCTTTGAACGGTCGTCCCTTCCTCGGCCGCGATAATGCGAAGCTGCGTGCTGACCTCGGGAGGGAAATGCCCGCCAATCAGCTTGGTCCCCTGTCGGCCGCTCGGCGGGGCCTTGCGGGTCACGTCTACCGGCTCGATCGCCGACGCTGGGGCCGGGGCCGCGTCTCCGTCCGCCTTGGCGCGGTTCAGCACCGCTTGCAGACTGTTTCCGCCCTTCGCCATCACGCCACCTCCGCCTGATTGTATAGGCGTATATTTGTATACTCGTATAGTCGGCGGATTTCGTCGGCCGCTGGCCCATGCGGCTCGAACTCCTGCACGGCCCGGCCTGCGGCTTGGGCGCGGAAAAAGGCTTTGCGGTTGCCGATCGTCACCGGGCAAACCGTCGCGCCTAGCTCCGCCACGGCCTGAATCGCATCGCCAGTTTCCTGACCTTGCGGGGGCACGAAGGTAAGGACCACGGCAAAGGCGCGGTCGAGCTGGCGCACCACGTCGAGGGTGTGCGTCATGCTCATCGTGTCGAACACGGCCGTCTTAGTCGGGATCAGGATGAAATCAGCGTGACGCGCTGCCTCATAGGCCACGTCGCGCGCGACCGCCGCCCCGTCGATCACGACAAGATCGGTGCCGGCGTCCTCGCAGGCTTTGAGCATAGCGGGCAGGCGCACCGGCTGAATCGACGCCACGGCGGGCGTGTCGAGCTGGCGCACGTCCTTCCAGAACGAGGCCGTCGCCTGCGGGTCCAGGTCGATGATCGCGGCGACCTTGCCCGCCTGCTCGGCCGCGACTGCCAGACAGGTCGCGAGCGTCGTTTTCCCAACGCCGCCTTTCTGTGAGAGAATGGCGAGAACCTTCATGCTACACTCCTACACGTATAATCCTATACTTGTATACACAATAGACCGGGAGGGGAAGCCCTGTCGTTCCCGAAATGACGATAGGGAGGCGCTGAATCTGAAATGACGAAAGCGCGCCGCATCATTCCTCCGGTTCGGCGTCGTCATCGTCCAGCGGCTCATGCTCCATCTGGCCGTGATCCTCGATCGGGCAAAGCGGCGCTCCGGCCTGCTCAAGCCATTTGCGCGCGGTCCTCACGGTATAGCCGCACGTCGCGCACTCGCATTTGAGCATCCGGGTTTTCTGCTTCTTGGGCGCGGTCGACTCCCCGTCCGTGTCGAGACGGGCATGGGGGAGGGGGCCAACGCACTCCAGGATCGGCGCGATGGCCGCAAGGAACGCCTCGCCGGGGGTGGTGGCGCGCATCGGCCCGACCAGCCCCAGCCCAAGGGCGACCCGTTAAACGTCTTCCCATGCCCTGCCGGGATGCCGACAGCGGCATGGACCAGCTCATGCGCGAGGATGGCTGCGATCTGCGCCGGCATCGCGTCGGGCGCGTGCGCCAGGTCCGGGCGGATGAAGATTTCAAAATGCCCGTCCGCGCTCAACCGATTATCCCAGCACTCGCCAATCGCCTTGGCCTTCGCGCCTCTGCTGGTGAAGCCGATCGCCACGCGCACGCGGTCGGGCAGGGGGGCGTCCAGCACCTCGAACAGCGGGGCCATGCCCGCCGCCACCGCATTGAGCCAGCTTTCGCGGGTTTCGTGGGTCATCGTCCTTACTCCCTTCAAATCGCCTGTTCGGCGATGGCCATGCCATCGGCCGGAACACGGACGCCCAAGAACGCCGGCGAGAGAGGGGGGCAGCGGGATTCGATGGGGGTGGTGCGGCCGCAGCGCAGCGAGGCACGGCCCCGTCTAATCCCGTTGCGGGGGAGAGGCGGCCGGGACCGCCTTTCCCCCTTCAAACAGGATCGACGCCGGCGCACGCCGGCACCATGAAGCGAGACCCGCTTGCGATCTCGCCCCCGCCATGTGGGTCGTCACCTTGGGCCAAGACCGCTTGCGGGCTTGGGGAACGAAGCGAGTAGGGCCACGGTGCCGCGCCAGCGGCAGGCGCCGCCCCCTAGCCTGGATTGAAATTGTTGCTCAACTGAGCTACATTATCGGCTTGACTAAGGAGGTTCCAATGGCCGCTACCGCTTTCGTGCGCGCGCGCATCGACGAAACATTGAAGGATGAAGCCGCCGCCGTGCTGGCCGAGCTGGGGCTGACCGTCTCGGATGTGGTCCGCATGACCCTCACGCGGGTCGCCAAGGATCATGCGTTGCCGTTCGAGCTGAAGGTGCCGAACGCCGAGACGCGCGCCGCGATCGAGGCGTCCCGCGCGACGATGAAGGCTCGCCGCGCCCGTTTCACCGATGCCCAGGAAATGTTCGATGCCCTCGACCAAGAAGCCCGCCAGCAGTAAGCGGGCGGCGTTCCCAAGAGAGGCGTCCTACGAAAAAAGGTTCGTCAAGGATTGGGAGCGGCTGTCGCGCAGCGGGCGCTACAACATGAAACAGCTCAAGGAGGCGATGATGATGCTCATCGCCAACGACGCGCCGTTAGGCCCGGAATGGCTGGATCATCCGCTGAAAGGCGATTGGAGCGATCATCGCGAGTGCCATATCGGCGGCGATTTCCTGCTGATCTATACGATTGAGGGGAATCTGGTGAACTTCGTGCGCGCCGGCACTCATGCGGAACTGTTTGAATAGCCATGCGCGTAATCTTCATTCGCCACGGCGAATCTACCGGCAACGCCGGCGTGCCCTGCCACGATCTCGGCGCGATCGAGCTGACGGAGCTGGGCCAGGAACAGGCACGCGAAGTCGCGGCGAGCTGGATAGAAGCGCCCGCGCTCATCGTCACGTCGCCCTATACCCGCACGCAGCAGACGGCTGCGCCAACGATCGCGCGCTTTCCCGGCGTGCCGGTGGAAGTGTGGCCGATAGAGGAGTTCACCTATCTGCAACCGGCGCGCTGGAACGGCACGCGCAGCGCGGAGCGGATGCCGCACCTCGAACGCTATTGGAGCGCGGCCGATCCTGATTATTGCGACGGGGAAGGGGCGGAGAGCTTCGCCACCCTGCTCCGGCGCTGCGAGGCCGCGCTGGCGCGGCTCGCCGCCATGCCGCCCGCCTCGCTGGTCTATGTGTTCGGGCATGGGCAGTTCATCCAGGCCGCGCGCGCGATCGTGGCCGACGCTCATCTTGACGATCAGGCAAAGATGCGCGCCTTCTGGCGCAAGGGCGAGCCGCCAGCGATCAGCAACGCGCAGCGGGTAGGATTCCGCTGGCATGGCAGGCGCTGGGAATGTGCGCCGGCGATCGCCGCCTAAATCAACGCCAGAGAGGGCGGGGGGCGTCGCTCATCACCCCTGTAGCCGCGAAATCGTCGCTTGGCTGACGTTGAACAGCGCCGCGACCGATCGCTGGGTGTCGCCTGCGTCGAGCTTGCGCCGCGCCTCGGCCTGCTGGTGCGGGGTGAGGGCGCTCTTGCGGCCGAACTTGACCCCGCGCGCCTTGGCCTGGGCGCGGCCAGCGCTGGTGCGCTCGGCGATCCGCTGGCGCTCGTAGCTGGCCGCGACGCCTAGAACGGCAATCACAACTTCGGCGAGCTGCGAGGTCGTGTCCACCATCGGTTCGGCGATCGAGCGGAAGCCGGCCCCGGCCTCCTTTACCGCATGGAGGATGTTCAAGAGGTCGCGCGTGTTGCGGGCGAGGCGATCGGTCGCCGTCACCATCAGCACGTCGCCGGGATCGAGCGCGCCGATCGCGCGCTTGAGCTGGGGCCGCTCGGCCGACGCGCCGCTGATCTTCTCGCGGTAGATCTTCGCGCAGCCCGCCGCCTCAAGCTGGGCGAGCTGCTGGGCCAAATCTTGGCCGTTGGTGGAGACGCGCGCATAGCCGTAAATCATGGCGCGATTCTGCATCAGATTTTTGCATCAGGGAAGGGCACGGAAAAGCGCGGCTTTTGGTTTGATGCGAAACTTTTGACTTCGCACCAGAGCTTTTCCTGTGTGCCCTTTGGCGGGATAACCGAACACACCAGCATTGCTGTCGCTCGCTTAGTTCACGCAGACAGGCACCCTAATCGTATTCATTGGGCCTCCACCTGCGCTCGCTATATGACGAGTTTGCCAGACGGTACGGGTACACTTGCCCTTTTTACGGTTTTTGCTCGTCGGTTGTTCTCGAGGCGGGGGCGCTGAATTGGCTTGGCTATTCGCCGGTTCGCGTGGGGGACAGATACCTTGCCTTTCCATGATTTCGCGATGGCGCCTTCCCTGCTCACCGGCCCAGGCATCGGCCTTGGTTTTCCCTTCAGCCAGAAACCGCCGCTTGTATTCCGCCGTGAGGCGCGCCTTGTCTGCTGCGGGAATAGACGAGGAGGAGCAGCGAGGGATTTCTTCAGCGGATACAGGCAGCGACCAAAGCAAGACTGCCATAGTAGTGGCAGCAATAAAAATACGTAACATGGCAATCTCCCGATCATCTCATGAATTCTCAAACAGACTCTTACGCCGTTGGCCTTCCGATGATGCATAAATCACTTTTGCATCAGGGTAAGGGGACGTCCAACGCCGGGCCCGCTACCTTACGATAGATTCTGCCCGGTTCCGGATTAGCGGACGATAGCGACCCCAAGCCGCAGTCGTGTCGCCTTGCGGTCATAATCGAGCAGATTTTCGCCATAGCCAGCAAAGGCTTGGCCGAAGACATAGACGTTGAGGTTGGTGTCAACGATCTTGTCCAGCGGATAGGAAAGCTCAGCGTCTATTGCGCCCTTGCCCGACGAGAAATTAATGCGGCTGTTGGTAGTCAGTCGCAGCCCGTCGTCACGGCCAAACTCCGCGAACAAGGACGTGTGGCCGCGATAGCGTTTCACATCCGGATTGTCTTCAAGGTCACCGACATAGAAGGAGTAGCGCGGGCCCAGCGACAGCTTGTAGTCTCCGATCGGTATCGTCGCCACAGGCTGGACATAGAGGGTGTTGAGGCTGCGCGACGCCAACCCATCGCGGCCGTTGGACTCATGGCGCAGCCCCGCCTGTCCGCCGAACGCCAATGTGCCCTTCGATACGGCCGGTAGCAGGTAGAAAAGTTCGGGCATGAAATCGATGTTACGGAAGGGCGAAGAATCCCCGCCCAGATCCCAGAACAGGCGCTGGGTATAGGGCCCAGTCGGCCCGAAGCTGCGATTTTGGCCATGTTGAAGAACAAAGATTGAACATGGCGATCTACCAGGCTCGCTCTTGTCCTCCAATCTCGTAAACATCGGTCTCGATCGAGCACCTGTAGCTCTCTGCGATGTTGAACATCTCTGTCTGGAGAGATGCGATCTCATCATCGAGGCTGACGCCATCGGCACCCTGATCATAGGCGACGGTCAGCGTGTAATCGCAGTTCCCGGTCTTTTGCATCTGGTAATCCCGCTCCAGCATCGCCTCAATGCGCTCGCGAGCGGGCTTTCTGCCACGACCATGCTTGTTGAAGTTCTCGATGGTCAGATGCAGGGCGATGGTGACAGAAGGCGGCTTTTCCGGCAGCCCGATCCTTGAAGGAATGACGTCAAGCGCCCGATAGACGGTCATTCTTGAGATCTTGAGGTCGCGCGCGACGCTGGCCTTGCTCGCGCCGGCGGTGATCCGGCGTCGGATTTCATCGTCATCGATGTTTTTCTTCCGGCCTTTGTAGACGCCTTCGGCGCGCGCCGCCTCGATCCCGGCGCGCTGCCGGTCCTTGATGAACGTCAGTTCCATGTCCGCGACCATGCCCAGAATGGTGATCACCATCCGCCCCATGCTTCCGGCCGTCGTCACCTCCGGCTCAAGCACCCGCAATGAGGCTCCCTTCTGGTCGAGTTCATGAACCAGATTGAGCCCACATTCTCCAAGTAAGTCGCTGATTTCGCTGTCGTAATCGTGATATTTCGCATATAAATCATGGCGTTGACGGCTGCGAGGGGCGCGTTTCATGGATCACCTGGAGGGTGCGGGCTTGGCGCGGGGAGATCGGGTTGATTTCGACCGCCGTGTGCGTCTGGAGTTCCGTGGTGCGCAGATCAGTTCAGACGGTGGCCTGCTGGTGATGCGCGAGCTTGATGACGTGCTCGGCCTGTCCAATCTGGCGTCGGAGGCGCTGCGAGACAGCCGCACCGGGAAGAACACGCTCCATCGGCTTGACGGATTGTTCCGGCAATCGGTGTTCGGACGACTGGCCGGATACGAGGATGTGAACGATGCCGACCGCTTGGCCCTCGATCCCGTGATGCGTCAGGTCGTTGGCGGCAGGGCCGTCGAGGCGCAAGCTGCTTCGGCATCGCAGATGGGACGGTTCGAGACCGAGACGCTGGCTCTGGCCGCGAACCGGGCGGCGCTGGCCGATCTGAACGGCCAATGGATCGACCGGTTTCATGACCGCAACGGGTTGAAATACATCGTGCTGGACATGGACAGCTCGGTCAGCCCCACCCACGGCGATCAGGAAGGTGCTGCCTGGAACGGGCATTTCGACTGCACCTGCTATCACCCCATCTTCTTGTTCAACCAGTTTGGCATGCTGGAGCGCTGCGCCCTGCGTAACGGCAATGTCCACAGCGCCGATGGCTGGCGGGATGTCCTTGATCCCGTCATTGCCCGATATGCTGGCCGCGACCTTGGTGGACGCTTCTTCCGGGCCGACGCTGCCTACGCGATCCCCGCGATCTATATGCGGCTGGAAGAAGCCAGGTTCTTCTACGCCATCCGTCTGCCCGCCAACGCCGTCTTGCGCGAGAAGATCGCGCATCGGCTGACACGGCCCGTGGGACGGCCTTCGCTGACCAAGGTCAAACGGTTCTTCGAGGACTTCGAGTATCAGGCGGCGTCCTGGGACAAGCCGCGCCGCGTCATCGCCAAGATCGAATGGCATCCGGGCGAGCTGTTCCCCAAAGTCGGCTTCATCGTCACCAACCTGCCGATGGAGCCAGACTGGGTGGTGAGGTTCTACAACCAGCGCGGCACCGCAGAGCAGCACATCAAGGAAGGCAAATATGCCTTTCGCTGGACGCGGCTGTCATGCCGGAAGTTCCGGCACAACGAGGTGCGGCTGCAACTGCACGCGCTGGCCTACAACCTGGCAACCTTCCTGCGCTGCATCGAACTGCCCGAGGCCATGGCGGACTGGTCGTTGACCAGCCTGCAACTCAAGCTGATCAAGATCGGCGCCCGCGTCGTCCGCCACGCCCGCGCCATTACCTTCCAGTTGGCCGAGGTCGCCGTCACCGGCCCGATGGTGCGGGCCGTCCTTGCCGCCATCCGCCGTCTTCGAACGCCTCCGTCATGCGCATGACCACGATCCATGCCCAAGCTGAACGAAAGCGGCAGGACAGGTCCGTCTGCCGCGCGGAAAAGCGGCTCTGCCGGGCCAGAATGCTGCGGGTTCGAGGCTTGATCCACCCGACTTCGGCCGTTTGCGCGACGACAGACACCGCTCGGGGCGAAAAACGCTTGCCCAGCGAGCAAAATCAGGCGATCTTGAAGTCAAGCGGCAAGCCACTTGGGGAATGTCGGTTCGAGAGGATGACGTGATGGACATGCAGACCAACCCCGCCACTTCGATGACGGTGCCGTTCGCGGAACGCTACGACAACTTCATCGGCGGAAAGTGGACCGCGCCCAAGGAAGGGCGCTATTTCGACAACATCTCGTCGATTACCGGCAGATCCATTGGTCAGGTGGCACGCAGTCAGGCGGCCGATGTCGAAGCCGCGCTGGATGCGGCGCATGCGGCGAAGGAGGCCTGGGGCCGCACCAGCGTTAGCGAGCGAGCCTTGATCCTCAATCGGATCGCGGACCGGATGGAGGAAAATCTTCGCGAGCTCGCCATCGCGGAAACCTGGGACAACGGAAAACCGCTACGCGAGACAATGGCCGCGGACATTCCGCTGGCGATCGATCACTTCCGCTATTTCGCAGGCTGCATCCGCGCGCAGGAAGGCGGTATCTCGGAGATCGATCACGATACGGTCGCTTATCATTTCCATGAGCCACTGGGCGTGGTCGGCCAGATTATTCCGTGGAACTTCCCGATCCTGATGGCGGTGTGGAAACTCGCACCGGCACTGGCGGCAGGCAATTGCGTGGTATTGAAACCGGCCGAACAGACGCCGGCGTCGATCATGGTCCTGATGGAAATCATCGGCGACCTGCTGCCCGCCGGGGTGGTCAACGTGGTCAACGGCTTCGGCTTGGAAGCCGGCAAGCCGCTCGCCAGCAGCAACCGCATCGCGAAGATTGCCTTCACGGGCGAGACGACGACGGGTCGGCTCATCATGCAATATGCCAGCGAGAACCTGATCCCGGTGACGCTGGAGCTCGGCGGGAAAAGTCCGAACATCTTTTTCGAGGACGTATGTCGCGAGGACGACGATTATCTCGACAAGGCGATCGAGGGCCTAGTGATGTTCGCGCTCAACCAAGGCGAGGTATGCACCTGTCCGAGCCGGGCACTGGTGCATGAGAACATTTACGACCGCTTCATGGAACGCGCGATCCAGCGCATTGAGGCGATCAAGGCAGGCAATCCGCTCGATCTGGAGACAATGATCGGCGCGCAGGCATCATCCGAACAGCAGCAGAAGATCCTATCCTACATCGATATCGGCAAACAGGAGGGCGCCGAACTGCTGACCGGCGGCGAGGCAGCCCGGTTCGAAGGCGATCTTGCAGGCGGCTACTATGTAAAACCCACCGTGTTCCGTGGCCATAACCGGATGCGGATTTTTCAGGAGGAAATCTTCGGACCGGTCCTGTCGGTCACCACCTTCAAGGACCAGGATGAGGCGCTGAACATCGCCAACGATACGCTTTATGGCCTGGGCGCGGGCGTGTGGAGCCGGGATGCGAACACCTGCTACCGCTTCGGCCGCGCGATCCGCGCGGGACGTGTGTGGACCAATTGCTACCATGCCTATCCCGCCCACGCGGCGTTCGGCGGCTACAAGCAATCCGGCATCGGGCGCGAAAACCACCGCATGATGCTCGACCACTATCAGCAGACCAAGAACATGCTGGTCAGTTACAGCCCGAAGAAGCTCGGCTTCTTTTGAGGCGAACAGCCCAGGCACGGCGACGCGGAGTTTCGCCCGCCGCCCGGCCTTCGAACGATAAAACTACAGGAGAGATGTCATGAGCAAGACCATGAAAGCCGCCGTCGTGCGCGCCTTTGGCGAGCCACTGCGGATCGAGGAAGTTCCGGTTCCCGAGGTCCAGCCCGGCATGATCCAGGTTGCCATTCAGGCCTCCGGTGTGTGTCACACCGACCTCCACGCCGCAGAAGGCGACTGGCCGGTAAAGCCCGAGCCGCCCTTTATCCCGGGCCACGAAGGCGTGGGCTTTGTCTCCGCTGTGGGCAAGGGCGTGACCCACGTGAAGGAAGGCGACCGGGTCGGCGTGCCTTGGCTCTACACCGCTTGCGGTCACTGCACGCACTGCCTCGGTGGATGGGAGACGCTGTGCGAAAGCCAGTTGAACACCGGCTATTCGGTCAATGGCGGGTTCGCCGACTACGTGCTGGCCGACCCCAATTATGTCGGCCACCTGCCGGACAATGTCGGCTTCAACGAAATCGCGCCGGTGTTGTGCGCGGGCGTGACGGTCTACAAGGGCCTGAAGATGACCGATACCCGGCCCGGCGATGCGGTCGTCATCTCCGGCATCGGCGGGCTCGGCCATATGGCGGTACAATATGCGGTGGCCATGGGGATGAAGGTGGTCGCCGTCGACGTCGACGACGCCAAACTCGACCTCGCCCGCAGGCTCGGTGCGGTGGAGACGGTCAACGCACGGACGGACAATGATCCCGCCACGACGGTAAGGCGATTGACCAGCGGAGGCGCGCGCGGCGCGCTGGTGACCGCGGTGAGCGAAAAGGCCTTTGAACAGGCGGTCGGCATGATCGGGCGCGGCGGCACCGTCGCGCTTAACGGCCTGCCGCCGGGTGATTTCCCGCTCAACATCTTCGGCATGGTACTGAACGGTATTACCATACGCGGCTCCATCGTCGGCACCAGGCTGGACCTGCAGGAATCGCTCGAATTCGCTGGCGACGGCAAGGTGAAGGCGACGATCTCGACTGCCGGTCTCGAAGACATCAACTCGGTGTTCGACCGTATGCGGCAGGGCCAGATCGAAGGGCGGGTCGTCCTCGACCTGACCGTATAATGGCGAACGGTGACGAGCAGGACGAGGGAAAAATGGGGCGGGCCGCTTTGGTTCGCCGTGTGATTGCCACCGAGGCGGGAGCGGCGCTGCTGGCCGAAATCGTCGACCGTCACGGCCCGGTGCTGGTCCACCAGTCGGGCGGTTGCTGCGACGGTTCCAGCCCGATGGTTTATCCCCGCAGCGAGTTTTGCCTTGGCGGATCGGACGTGCTGCTCGGCACCATAGGCACCACGCCAGTCTATATCGGGGCGCAGCAATTCGCGGCATGGAAGCACACGCAGCTGATCCTCGACGTGGTGGAGGGACGGGGCGGGATGTTCAGCCTCGACAACGGAACGGGCCGACGCTTTCTCGTGCGAAGCCGTGTCTATGAGAAGGCCGAGATCACCATGTTGGCGGCAACCGACAGGCTTCACGCGATGCAAGCATCGGTGGAGCGCGATCCCGACGCCTTTTGGCTGGCCGAGGCATGCCGCCTGAACTGGAGCGTCTTCCCGACCAAAGCGGACGAGAGCAGCTTCGACAAAGCCGACTTCGGCATTCGCTGGTTTGCCGACGGCGAACTGAATGTTTCGGTCAACTGCCTCGATCGCCATCTGGATGCCCGTGGCGACAACGCCGCTATCGTTTTCGAAGGGGACGAGCCGGGCGAGGGGCGAACCCTCACTTACCGCGAACTGCATACGGAAGTCTGTCGTTTCGCCAATGTGTTGAAGGGCCGCGGAGTCGCCAAGGGAGATCGGGTAATCCTGTACATGCCGATGGTACCCGAAGCCGCGATCGCCATGCTTGCCTGCACACGAATCGGCGCGGTACATTCGGTGGTGTTCGGTGGCTTTTCACCCGATAGTCTGTCTGATCGTATTTCCGATTGCGGCGCCAAGCTCGTTATCACCGCCAATGAAGGCAGGCGCGGCGGCAGGTCGGTTCCCCTAAAGGCCAATGTCGACGCGGCCTGTGCAAAGGCGAGCGGGGTCGAAACGGTTATCGTCGTGCAGCGGACGACGACCGAGGTCGATCTCAAGGAGGGCCGCGATTGGTGGTGGCACGACTTGAGCAAAGGGGTCGATGCCGATTGTCCGCCCGAGCCAATGAATGCGGAAGATCCGCTGTTCATTCTCTACACCAGCGGATCGACCGGCAAGCCCAAGGGCGTGCTGCACAGCACCGGCGGTTATCTCCTGTGGGTCGCGCTCACCACGGATCTTCTATTCGGGTTGGCCGACGACGATCTATTCTGGTGCACGGCCGATGTCGGTTGGATCACGGGCCACAGCTATGTCGTTTACGGGCCGCTCGCGAACGGCGTCAGCACGGTAATGTTTGACGGCGTGCCGACCTATCCTGATGCCGGACGCCTATGGGAAACGTGCCAGCGTCTGGGCGTCACCGTGTTCTACACCGCGCCGACCGCGATCCGCGCGCTGATGCGCGAAGGAGAGGAGCCGGTGAAACAACACGATCTGTCCCGGCTGCGGCTGCTCGGCACCGTAGGCGAGCCGATCAATCCCGAGGCCTGGAACTGGTATCACCGCGTGATCGGCGGCGAGCGTTGCGACATCGTCGACACATGGTGGCAGACCGAAACTGGCGCGGCGCTGATCGCGCCCGTGAACGGCACGGCGGAGGCGAAGCCAGGATCGGCGACCAAGCCGCTGCCGGGTGTATTTCCGGAACTGGTCGATGCCGAAGGCCGCACACTGGCCGGCGCGGTGGAGGGCAATCTCGTCCTCACCCGTAGCTGGCCCGGTCAGATGCGCACGGTTTACGGCAATCAGGAGCGCTTCTTTCAGACCTATTTCAGCACCTACCCGGGCAGCTATTTCACCGGAGACGGCGCACGTCGCGATGCCGATGGCGATTACTGGATTACCGGCCGGGTGGATGATGTGATCAACGTATCGGGCCACCGCATGGGCACCGCCGAAGTCGAAAGCGCGCTGGTGGCGCATGAGCGTGTGGCGGAAGCGGCGGTGGTGGGCATGCCGCACGATATCAAGGGACAAGGCATTTACGCCTTCGTGACGCTCAACGCGGATCAGGAGGGCGACGAGGCCCTGCGTGCCGCGCTGTGCAAATGGGTGCGCAGCGAGATCGGTCCGATCGCCACGCCCGATGCGATCCAGTTTGCGCCCAGCCTACCCAAGACGCGCAGCGGCAAGATCATGCGCCGCATTCTGCGCAAGATTGCCGAAGGGAAACCGGGCGAAGTCGGAGACATGTCAACCTTGGCCGACCCTGCGGTGGTCGACGAACTCGTGGCTAACCGCATCAGCGCCTAGGGTCCGTGACGGGGACAGGAAAGCTTTCCGAAGTTAGGATCGTCTCCGGCACCGTTCCCGATTGGGAAGGATGGTCGGGACGGCTGACGGTCGCAAGGCGCACTGGACGGCAAGGAGACAGCCGTTTTCCCAAAATATGTTCCCGATTGCTCATTCCCGAAATGGCCGGTTGGAGACGGAGAAACGGGACGATTCGGCCCGTGAGAGGAACCCGCCTCTAGCATACGCCCGGAGCGGATAATGTGAGCAGGCATCTCCGATTGCGAGCAGCGCCGGATGATGGCGAGCACATTGGCAGCTAATTCGAGTACGGGGTCATGCGCCAGTGGCAGAGAGCGTGAGCAGGAAATCGCTCCGATGGCGAGCAGACGCCGCTACGATTGCGAGCGCCTACACCTACAACACCCTCTCGCAGTGGGCCGCTGATCGTGCCGACATGCGCATCGTTTGTGCGTGCGGTCGAACGATCAACCTCCCCTCCGAGCAAATACTCCAACGTTTTCGCCATCATAAGTCAAACGCGCGAAGACCGCTGCCGATAGAGCGTGTCTTTTGCTTAACATGGTTGACTTGGGTCTCGGATCGAAATCTTCTCGTATGGGAGGAAACGATGATTGGCGTACGCCCTATATTTCGCACGGAAGGAGACCGGACCACCATGCAAAGGCGTGATGTTTTGAGCGGATTTGCGCTCACCCTGATCGCAGGGTTTGCAAGGCCCGTTCTCGCTCAGGAAGGGCGTGTGATCGTCAGCAAGATCGCTCTTCTGGATGGTCGCGTGGTGATGCCGGTTGAGAACATCGCGTGTGGAGCGACCGAGCCGATCGAGACGCAGGACGACGAGTTCGTCATCGGCGCGCAGGAACTGCATGATCGTCTCAAGCTCCGTGCGTCCAGTGCGCGATGCGCCCGAGCCTGTTTCGGAGCGGAGGATTTCACAGCCCGCTGCCTTCAACCGGGCAACCTGGATGTCGAGATCCTGGTCGATGGTGCTGACGCGGGCGTAGCCGACGCGGGTCATGGGCAAATCCGTCACATTAGGGTGGCTTTGCCCTCGTACAGTAACATTGGTGACGGAACCACCCTTTTGTGACATGTCGTATATGTCACTTCCGATCGTCACGTTCGGGTGCACCCAAATGGTGCGAGCGGAAAGGCCCCGGTCAGGCAGCAAGCCGCCCAAAATCGATCCGGCTATTCAGATCGAGGTCGAAGCGGCCATAAGGATTGACGTGGCTGTAAATCAGCGGTGTGAGGCCGCGATAATCATCCGGCGTCATCCGGCCCGTCCATTTCGGTTCCACCAGCACGCTCTGAAGCATTCGGGTGTTCACATAGACAAGCGACGCTTGCAGCAAATGTAGCGCCAGGACCGAGAGCTGCTGCTCATCGATGCGGTTAGTGGCGATCTCGCCGCCCTTGCCGAAGAAAACGAACCCATTGGCACTGTTCCAGTTTTCAACGACATTCAGGCCTTCATGAATTTCGCGGCGGAAGGACTCCTCGCGCAGATACCGGCACAGGAAGATCGTCTTGACCGCGCGGCCCAGCTCACTCAACGCCTTGTAGGTCGGGTGCATCACCTCGGAGCGGCTAAACCGGCGCAGGATCGCCTCCGGGTCGGCGGTTTTTGTCTGCATCGCGGCTGCATATTTGACCATCTCGTCATATTGCTGCTCGATCTCATCCCAGTTGATCGGACTGGAGAGGATCGGCTGCAAGTGGGGAAGCCGCGTTCGCATGCCGACATCGGGAAGAGCCAGCTTCTGGCGAGCGATCGCTTTCAGGCGGGGTGCAAGCTCAAATCCGAGAAGCCGGCAAAATGCAAAGCCAACCGCGCTTTGGCCATGACTATCAACATATTGTCGCTGGATTTCCATGTCGGTGCAATGGCGCAGCACGCCCTCGATCATGGAGGCGACCTCGGAGGAAGAGCAGCGCTTGAGCTGGGAATAGACGCATGTCGCGCGTCGTTCGACATGCCAGTAGATCATGACGCCCCGTCCACCATAACGCGCATGCCATTCCGTCATCAGGTTGCGATCCCAGGCTCCGAACTTTGTGGAATCTGACGCACAGGCCGTGCCGGCGTCCCCCCAGACTGCAGCATTGCGGATTGCCAGGGTCGCATTCGCAACCCTGGCACACGCCTCCTTGAGCGCCGCGGCATGAACGAAGCGGCGATGGACATGCAGCAGCTCTTCATAGCTGACATCGGGGGTGGCGCCGGCGATCCGCTTGAGCCCGGCATTCGTTCCCAGGCCGTAGAGGCATAGCAGGAGACGTTGATCCAGCGCGGTTTTCGGCAGTGCAACACGCGAGGCCGATGTTTCGAACGCTTCGAGAAGTCCCGTATCAAGGGCAGCCTCCTTCAGTACGTCGAGCAGCCCGGTCATCGGCCAGCGTTGGCCGATCTCGGTCTTGATCGAGGCGAGACCCCTGGGTTCGGGCAAGGGTTTGAACGGGGTGAGAGATATACGGTTCTCGCCGCGCCACAGCAGCCGAACCTTGTCGTTCCGGGGAATATTGGCATTGAGGAGCAACAGTTCCTGAGCAAGCTCTTCCCGGATGGCGCTTGAAAATGCACGCGCATCCGCCGTCAGGTTCAATCCTGTGTAATATGCTTCTCGCCGCGCATCGAAGTCCTTGGGAAGATCGTCATCGGGATTGCGGTATCGGTCCGCCCCGACAACCCAGATTTCCTTAGAACGGATGCGATCGCGCAGTTGCGCGAGGACACAAAGCTCATAACTGATCCGGTTTACGCGCCCCTCTTCATCAATGACGGAACTGCGCCATCTCGCCGGAATGACCTCGTCGACCGGCACTGCGTGCGGCGGCACGTAGCGGCATCCATCATCCACTTTGCTTCTGATCCAGTCCAGGGCCGCCAGCACCGGACGCCACACGGCGTTGTTCGACCGGAACTCCAGTGCCGAAAGCAGGCTTGGCAGCATACGGCGATAATGATTGGCCCATGACCTCCGCATCACCTTGTAGATCCGCCGATCCAAGGCGCCCTTTGCCTGGCTTTCCTTGATGATCGCCGCCAGTTTGTCCTTGCCGGCGATTGGGAAAATGACATCGCAGATGCGCCCGGATGGATCGTCGATCGAAGCGCTGGCAATCTCGACCAGGAGTCGCTCCTTGCCATAGACCCGCTCGATGTCTTTCGCGATATCGCCCACCACCTTGCGTTTCGAGCGCGATCCGATCTTATGGACCGTCTCGATCAGCAGGTCGACCATCGCATCCGTAAGCTGAGCTTCCCGCGCCATCAGATAAACGGCATAGAGCCCGAGCTGGCGCGCCGGTACATGCCGGCGCATCTCCGAGGCTTTCTCGCCGGCAACCCGGCGAACGATCTGATCGACCCATGCCTTGCCCGTGACCGATAGGAAATCTCGGGGAAGAGCAAGCCGTTGGATAAAGGCGAGTTTGGCGGTCACGCCAAGAATGTTTTCGAGCGTCGCCTGACCTGCATCCCCCTTCATCGTGTTGAAGCCGGTCGGGCCATCGGGATCGGCGAGCGAGGCTTCCAGCAAGGCGACCGCATCCGGCGCAAGCCGATCGCGGACTCGGGCCAACAGGGCCTCCAGATAGAGGTGTCGTTGCGAACGGACGAGGCGTTCCAGCTCCTTGCGCGACGGCCCATAGATACGGCGGTCGCGGCACCACAGGAAAACATGCTCGAGCATGGCATTGATCGGCTGCCCGCCCGCACAAAGATCGTCGGAAATCCACCTCGACAACGCCCTGCGATCCGTCTGCGTCATACGGCGGAACCCGAGATGCCGCAAAATCTCCGCGCAATGCCGGCGGGCGGTGCGCCCGGAAAAATCATAGTGGTTCACGGATTTGGCATCGAGACCAAGTTGCTCCGCCAGATACAAGACACCGTCGGAGGGTATCGACGCATGATCCGGCACAAAGAAGCCATGCCCGGCGAAAAATCTAAGCTGAACCGCCAATCCCAGTCGTGCCGTCTCCGCTTTGCCGGTCACGAACGCGATGTCCGAAAAACTCAGGCTCCAGGAGCCGATCAGATCCCCACTCGAAACGCCAAGGCTCATAACGCCGCTCCCTTATCGGAGCGGAACGTCGTTCCTCGCATGGGCGATCGTCAACAACAACCAGCCCGTTCCCGACGTGTTCTCCAAGATGACCAAAATCGCAGCTTCGGGCCGACTGGGCCATAATGCCCTGCCCAGATTTCCGCGCTCACCAGTCGCCGTCTCGCCAAGCACTATCTCCTTCCGCGTCCTTGTCCGTCAGACGGTCCTCTGGCGGCCAGCAGGAATATGTCCGTTAACTCTGGACCTATAACGGCGATTCGGACAAGATCAGATAATGATGGGAAAACGGACAGGATTGGGCTGCATGTGGCGTTGATCGGCTATGCGCGCGTCTCGACGGCAGACCAGAAGCTCTCACTCCAGCTCGACGCGCTGAACGCGGCCGGGTGCGACCGGATATTCGACGATCACGCATCTGGTGCAAAAGCCGATCGGCCCGGCCTGGCCGAGGCGCTCGCCTATCTGCGCAGCGGCGACACGCTGGTGGTTTGGAAACTCGACCGTCTTGGGCGCTCGATGAGCCATCTGATTGAGAAGGTCGGCGAGCTAGCGACGCGAGGTATCGGGTTCCGCTCGCTCACCGAGAACATCGACACCACCACTTCGGGCGGGATGCTGGTGTTCAACATCTTCGGCTCGCTTGCCCAGTTTGAGCGCGATCTGATCCGGGAGCGCACCCATGCAGGCCTCAAGGCCGCTCGCGAGCGAGGTCGCCCCGGTGGGCGGCGGCCAGTGGTCACACCTGACAAGCTCCGCAAGGCGCGCGATCATATCGCTTCCGGCCTCACAGTTCGCGAGGCCGCCGCGCGCCTCAAGATCGGCAAAACCGCCCTCTACAAAGGCCATAAGCCGTCGCATTGGCACGCTCCACGACTTCCTCCTCCGTGTCGAAGGGGGAAATATGGCAGCAGGGACCGAACACCTCCTCCCGCAACAGGGCCGACGTATCGGGCAGGCCTGTCCATATGGTCGGCTGTACCCAGCTGCCCCTGGAAAGATCGCCCTCCATCTCGGGAACGCCGCCGCCGGTGACGATGGCAGCCCCTTCGGCGCGCGCCTTTTCATAATAGGATAGCACCTTGTCGCGATGCTCCTGCGAAATGAGCGGCCCCAGCGTGACGCCGGGGGTTTCTGGTGGACCAAGTACCAAAGCTTCCGCGCTGACCTTCAGGCGAGCGACGAACTCTTCGAATATCGGACGCTGTACATAGACGCGCTCGGTGCCCAGACAGACTTGCCCGGTATTCTGGAACGCCGACCGGGTGATGCCCGCCACCGCCTTGTCCAGATCGGCATCGGCAAAGACGATCGCAGGATTCTTGCCACCCAGTTCGAACGAGACCGGACGCACGCCCGTAGCCGCTGCCCGCATGATTGCTTCGCCAGTACCGGTTTCACCGGTAAAGGTGATGCCGTCCACATCGGGATGTTCGGTCAGGAAGGCACCGGCGGAATTCGGCCCGAAGCCGTGAACGACATTATAGCTCCCATTCCGCTGGCGCTGGCGCCTTGACCATGGGGCGCATATTGCTGTCCCGCCGCGCCATGATGCTGGGCGCGGCCACGGCCCTTACCGCCAGCGTCGGCCGCGCGAGCGAAGACTATGCCATCAACCCCGTCGCTATTGCGGATGGCATATGGATGGTGCGCGGCGCGGACGAGCCCATCGCCTTCGACAATGGCGGGGCGATCGCCAATATCGCCATCATCGCGACTCCCGCGGGCGCAGTGCTGTGCGATTGCGGGCCATCCGCGCGCTATGCGGCGAAGCTGAAAATGGTCGCCGAACAATTGACGGGCAAGCCGGTGATCCGCGTTTATGTGACGCATCTCCATCCCGATCATGGCATGGGCATCGGCGTGTTCGATCCCGCCATCGTTGCGGCCCTGCCCGGTACGATCACGGCCATGCGCCAGAATGGCGGCGGCTATTCGGACGCCATGTATCGCATTCTGGGCGACTGGATGCGGGGCACCGACCTGGCCGTGCCGGGAATGGCGATCACTACCGACAGCGAAGCGTTTGGCGGGCGGAGCCTGCGCCTGCTGGGCCTGTCGGGCCATAGCGACGCGGATCTGGCGCTGGTCGATGAGGCCACAGGGCTTATGATCGGCGGCGACCTGGTGTTCCATGACCGCGCGCCCAGCACGCCCAATGCGGATCTGGCCCAATGGCGCGCCAGCCTGGATCGGCTGAAGAGCGAGAAACATGGGGCGATGTTGCCCGGTCATGGTCCGCTCGACCCCGGAGGCGTCGCCGCCATCGACCAGACCCGCGACTGGATCGACTGGCTGGAGCCGACGCTGAGCGCGGCGGTGCAATCCGGGCTGGACATGGTGGAGGCGGGAATGATCGCCATTCCCGACCGGTTCGCGTCGCTGAAATTTGCGCGTTATGAATTGCAGCGCAGCGTGTCGCACCTTTATCCTGCGCTGGAGGCCCGGTTGTTGCCGCGCGTCGACCTTCCCTCCAACTGAGAAAGAGGGCGGGACGACCCCGCCCGTCTGTTCTTGTCTCAGTCGACGCCTTCTATGATGAACGTCTGATAGTCCGCGCCCTTCAGGCGGTAGGCGAGCGCCTCCTGATAGGCGGGGCTGTCATACCAGGCTTCGGCTTCGGCGAAGGTCGGAAAGGCGATGATGACGGCGCCGTCGGTGGCTGGCCCGTCGGTCGAGCGAACCTTGCCATAGACCGCCAGCGGCGTGATCGGGTGGCCCGCCATGGTCGGCGGCACCATTTCGCTATAGGTCCGCATGGCGTCGGCATCCTTTGTCGCCGTGCGAACGGCTACGAAATAGGCTGTCATCTCCGTCTCTCCTCTGTTTTTCACTTCATTCAGAAGCTGGCCTTCACCCCCGCATACCATCGGCGCGGCGCGCCGGGGCCATAAGCGCGCGGATCGGATGCGCCCGGCGCTTCGGCCAGATCGACCTCGTCCACTTCGCTGAACGTGCCAACCGACATTCCCCAAGTAGCCTGCCGCTTGACTTCAAGATCGCCTGATTTTGCTCGCTGGGCAAGCGTTTTTCGCCCCGAGCGGTGTCTGTCGTCGCGCAAACGGCCGAAGTCGGGTGGATCAAGCCTCGAACCCGCAGCATTCTGGCCCGGCAGAGCCGCTTTTCCGCGCGGCAGACGGACCTGTCCTGCCGCTTTCGTTCAGCTTGGGCATGGATCGTGGTCATGCGCATGACGGAGGCGTTCGAAGACGGCGGATGGCGGCAAGGACGGCCCGCACCATCGGGCCGGTGACGGCGACCTCGGCCAACTGGAAGGTAATGGCGCGGGCGTGGCGGACGACGCGGGCGCCGATCTTGATCAGCTTGAGTTGCAGGCTGGTCAACGACCAGTCCGCCATGGCCTCGGGCAGTTCGATGCAGCGCAGGAAGGTTGCCAGGTTGTAGGCCAGCGCGTGCAGTTGCAGCCGCACCTCGTTGTGCCGGAACTTCCGGCATGACAGCCGCGTCCAGCGAAAGGCATATTTGCCTTCCTTGATGTGCTGCTCTGCGGTGCCGCGCTGGTTGTAGAACCTCACCACCCAGTCTGGCTCCATCGGCAGGTTGGTGACGATGAAGCCGACTTTGGGGAACAGCTCGCCCGGATGCCATTCGATCTTGGCGATGACGCGGCGCGGCTTGTCCCAGGACGCCGCCTGATACTCGAAGTCCTCGAAGAACCGTTTGACCTTGGTCAGCGAAGGCCGTCCCACGGGCCGTGTCAGCCGATGCGCGATCTTCTCGCGCAAGACGGCGTTGGCGGGCAGACGGATGGCGTAGAAGAACCTGGCTTCTTCCAGCCGCATATAGATCGCGGGGATCGCGTAGGCAGCGTCGGCCCGGAAGAAGCGTCCACCAAGGTCGCGGCCAGCATATCGGGCAATGACGGGATCAAGGACATCCCGCCAGCCATCGGCGCTGTGGACATTGCCGTTACGCAGGGCGCAGCGCTCCAGCATGCCAAACTGGTTGAACAAGAAGATGGGGTGATAGCAGGTGCAGTCGAAATGCCCGTTCCAGGCAGCACCTTCCTGATCGCCGTGGGTGGGGCTGACCGAGCTGTCCATGTCCAGCACGATGTATTTCAACCCGTTGCGGTCATGAAACCGGTCGATCCATTGGCCGTTCAGATCGGCCAGCGCCGCCCGGTTCGCGGCCAGAGCCAGCGTCTCGGTCTCGAACCGTCCCATCTGCGATGCCGAAGCAGCTTGCGCCTCGACGGCCCTGCCGCCAACGACCTGACGCATCACGGGATCGAGGGCCAAGCGGTCGGCATCGTTCACATCCTCGTATCCGGCCAGTCGTCCGAACACCGATTGCCGGAACAATCCGTCAAGCCGATGGAGCGTGTTCTTCCCGGTGCGGCTGTCTCGCAGCGCCTCCGACGCCAGATTGGACAGGCCGAGCACGTCATCAAGCTCGCGCATCACCAGCAGGCCACCGTCTGAACTGATCTGCGCACCACGGAACTCCAGACGCACACGGCGGTCGAAATCAACCCGATCTCCCCGCGCCAAGCCCGCACCCTCCAGGTGATCCATGAAACGCGCCCCTCGCAGCCGTCAACGCCATGATTTATATGCGAAATATCACGATTACGACAGCGAAATCAGCGACTTACTTGGAGAATGTGGGCTACAAAGCCCTCGAAGCCA
Organism: Sphingobium sp. RSMS; assembly: GCF_005406185.4. Classification (NCBI taxonomy): domain Bacteria; kingdom Pseudomonadati; phylum Pseudomonadota; class Alphaproteobacteria; order Sphingomonadales; family Sphingobiaceae; genus Sphingobium; species Sphingobium sp. RSMS. The sequence goes on from NZ_RPFK02000004.1 coordinate 22,209, forward strand.
CGGAGAAGAACACAAAGTCCCAGCGTTCCCGGTCCGTTCGCTCTTAGCGTGCAGATAAGTCACTTTCGTGCAGTCACCCCTTCTTCATCACGGTCCGGGTCCAGGCGGCGAGGCTTGTTCCCGCCGCGAAGCTGGCGCGCGCGGTCCAGCACCGAAGCATGGTGTCCTGCAGAAGGTCGTCGGCATCGGCGCCCCCTCCAGTCAGTCGCCGCGCATAGGCGCTGAGCGACGCCGCCTGCTCGATCAGCGCTGCTCCGAACGCATTGTCGGGCATGGCGATCGGCAAGGGAACACGGGCAGGTATATCGGACGGCATCTCATTCTCCGGGCAGGGCTCTCCTGCCCCTCAAGCGATATAGGGTGCGGGCGCCGATGTTTCCGGCCAGACCGCTTCAAGGCCCGCTTCGTCCCGTCCCGGTCGATCGGGGCTGCGCCCGTGCTATAAGGCTCCCATATCGCGATCGGAGAGAGACGATGGAGCGCCTGTTCCCGCGCGCCTTGATAGCGTGCATTCGTGAGGCTCGGCCGCCGACGCCGCAGGAGCTTGCATCGATGGCCGAGAAGATCTGGCACGAGGCTTTTCCAGAGCGTCCATTTCGACGCGAGCGCGCCATGACCATCGCCGCCGTAGCGCTCACAGGCGAACGCCAGACGTGCAAGGGACCGCCGGCATCCTGTCCCGCTGAACCATTTCCGGCTAGAATGCGGAGCGCTACGGTCGGCCGATGGTCGCCAGGGCTGTCGTCCAGGAGAGGATGCGCCGCTTGAGCCGGCAACATGCTGGCCGTAGCACCGGCCGGTTTCTTCAAGCAGCCGATGTGGCGGTGGCGGCTCAAATCTCGGTGGGCACCGGCTTGTAAGGCACTCCGATCCGGGTTTCGGCCGTGCCGCGCCGCCGCAGGGTCGCGGCAATGTGGCGGTCGGCCGCCGCGCGATCGATGAAGGCGTGCCGCTGGGCCTGGCCGTGTGAGCCGATCCGGCCCCAGCGGGTTTCCACAACGATCATGCCGAAAAGATCGAGGCTCGCGGTGATGCTGTAGCGCCGGCGGATGTTGCGCGCCGGATCGAGCGCCACCAGCTCGATCGGCTCGGGCAAGGACAGGTTCGCGCCATTCATGGCGCGGAGCCTACGAATTATGCCTCTCCAAGTCCGGCGACTTTCTTGAATCAATGGCACGCCGGTGATTCAAGAAATCGATGGTTCCTCGAAGCGTTACCGCGTCTGCGGGAGTGCGCGACGCTTCTGGCGCTGTTCGAGCCAGGTGGTGAACGCCGACTGGGTGCAAACGTCCAAGGGTTCATAGGTGCCCGGCGCAACACGCCGAAACAGCATGGGGCCGGTCCGAACGGTGCTTCGGCCGAGAGACACCTGGCAGCTATTCCCGGTCATTCCGCACCGGCCACCTATGTTCATCACCGGACTGGTGCGGATGCGAATTGGTCCCGAGACGCGGCCCTTCGTGATGCTGATAACGCGCGCGGGGCGGCTCTGCTCGATCTTATGCCCGGGCCTGAACCATGGTCGTGCTCGTCCGTCCGACCCGCACCAGAAACTGCGCGGTGCCGTCACCGGCGCCCGCCCTATCTCCAACTCACCAACAAGATCGGCTTTGGTGAACGCCGCGCGTCCCGCTGCCTCGATATTGTCGGGCAGGATGCAGGAGCACGCCATGGCGGGCGTGGACGCGCTCAACGCCGCACCGGCCAGAGCCGTGCCGATCGCTCGCGATAGCGACACCATCATCATACCGGGAGGCTACGCCCGCACGGCTGAACGGAGCATGGCCTGAGTGCGCCTATGGAATCGCTGTCGGATCGGCGATGCGCCCGAAAAACAGCACCGCGCCGCTCTTTCGGTCTCGCAGGGTGGCAAGGAAAGGACGATCGACCACCATCTCCGGCACCTGAGGCTCTATCCGCGCACTGGTCACGACGATCTTGACTGCGGTTGCCGCCGCCGCCTCGGTGCCCTCCTCATCGACGCGCAGGAAGGTCGCGTGCGCCACGTCATCGATCGCGAGGCGCGCACCGCTGGCGAGCCCCGACAGGTCCGCACGCTGCTGGTCGAAGGCGCTTGGCATGCCCGCTGCGATCAGCGCTGCCTTCACGCTCTCATCGAACCTCGCTTCGAAGCGGGGCAGAACGATCCGCATCTCGCGAGCCTGCTCCGCGGACAGGTCGAAACGATCATTGCCGCCCTGCTCGCCGGCGAAGAAATCGACACCCTTCAGCTCACGCTCCCAGCGGCGCAGGGTTGCCGCGTCACGTGGCAGGAAAATCTCCATCACGAAACGACCGTTGCGACCATAAGGCAGCGCGATCGCTTGCCCTTCCCGGGTCTCGCGGTAGTCGAACCGGCCAATCCGCTTCATCATCGTGATCGGGATGCGCGTGCCGTCGCCACGCGTGAAGGACCGCGTTTCCGTCTCCTCGAACGGCACCTGCCACTTCGCCTTGAAGTAAAGCGCGTTGGTCAGCACAGCGGCGGTGTCATCCCCGAAGCCGCTCGGAGAGACGATCTCCGAAATCCTGCCCTTCGTCTCGCGCGAAACCCAGCCATTGATCCGCTCGGCCGCTCCGGTGGGATCACCAGCATAATCGACGGTTTCCGGAGCCGCTCCGAAGCCGGCATGCGCCTCGGCGACATACTCGTCCCGGACCGGCAATCCCTTCGCCAGCCACAGCGCGTTCGCGATGCCGAGCGCGGTATCGGCATCGCCGGTGTCGTTAAGCTGGGCATTGTAGGATTTGATGAGCGCAGGGACGTTGCGGGACGAATCCCAACCAAGCACGCGGCCAATCTCCTCGCGCGTGGCGCCCCGCGCGCCAAGGTAGGCGAGCCCCAGGCCCTGCGACAAGCTGACCGGGGAGATGAACAGATTGGCGTTTGCATCGGCCTTCGCTGCCAGGTGCGGGTAGACCTTGACGGTCATTAACGCCGCGCCATAGGTCAGGTCATGCGGCAAAGCCTCGGCGTCGGGCCGGGACAGGCTTGTAGGAAGCGAGCCGGGACTCGGTGCCGGGTCGCGCGTCGCACAGCCACCAAGCGCGAGGATGGCAAGAAGCGGGTATGACAAGGCTGTTTTAGGCATGGCTCTCCCTAAAGGCTTGGCTGCTGATCGTAGAAATCGACCTGCATCCGCATGGCTCCGAGCGGTTCCACGAAATGCGGCTGTTCGGGCAAGATCAGCCCTGGCCGGTCAGGTGTAAGGACCACCTCCGAGGCCGGGTCGAGATAGGTGAGCTTCAATCTCCCTTCGATGACCCGGATCACGCCCCACACACCGGCCTTGGTGCGATGTTCGGAGCGCAGGGCAGCGGGCAATGTCGCCTCATCGAATATGGGCGTCGAGCGGTAGGGAATCACCATTATCTCTTCACTCCCACCTGGATCGTGCATCGCACCGGCTGATCCGCCTTCCTTGCCGCTTGCCGGCATCCTTCGATCTTTTCACGATTGTCGCGCAGCAACCTGTCGGCCGCGACGATCGCCTCCCAGCTCGCCGGTGACGCGCTCGCCATCAAATGCTGCCCGGCATCCCACGGTGTCGCCTCGGCAAGAGCCCGCGTCGCCATGCGTTCGGGCCATTGCCAGCTCGCCGGCGCGATCTCGCGCGCGACCATACCGGGAAGGAAGGACCAGAGGAGGATGCCGATAAGCAACCCGCTCAACCCGAACCATAGTTGACGGTCCTTCTGATCCCGCGCCGTCAGCGCCGATTGAACGACGGTGCGCAGCTCGCGCCCCTGCTGCTTCATCTCGTCGGTGGCGGTCGCGAGGGCGGCATGGTCGGCGCTGCGAAGGTCGGCCGCCGCTCGATTGATCTGCGCCGAAACCTGTGCAGGCGTCATCGCCAGCGCCGGCGACTTCACGATGGCCGTCGTAACCTGGTCCAGGCGTCCGTTGATGCCGTCCAGCCCCTGGACGACATACCCCAGCGTCTCGGAATAGTCGGGCACGTCGATGCTGGCGCGCTCGGCCGCCAGTCCCTCGATGGCGCGGCGCATCAATGCCAGCTCGCCGCGCTGCTGCTCGACCGCGGCGCGCACCTGCTCGAATGCTTCCGCCGCCGCGTCGCCGCCTTCCTCCCATTCCTCGTCCGCCATTGTCTCTCCTTATCGGCTCAACCCTCGATCGCGGCCGATTTCCAGCGAACGGGTCAATTCCTGGCTGATCGGACGATCCCGGCGCATCTCCAGCCCCAGTTCGGGCGCGCGCCGCCGCAGCACGGATTCGAGCTGCGGATCGCGATGCAGTCCTCCCGCCAAGCCATCCATCTTCTTGGCCGTGCGCTCCGCGCCGGCACGATCGCCGCTGCGCGCGAGCTCGGCCCGCTCGCGCGCCATACCTTGCCAGCGCTCCACGAAGCGGTCGGCACGCAGTTCGGGATTGGAACGGACCTGGGCTTCCTCGGCCATTGCCCGCGCCGCCCCGCCGGCTTTGCCTTCGGCCGCGTCGCGCACCAGTGCGGGGTTGCGTTCGAACGCGGAAGCCAAATCCCGAGCCGCCTGGGGGCGCAACCGATCGAGCGCGTCCCCGGCCTTCGCCAGCGCCTCTTTCTGGTGCGGGAGCACAGGCAAGCCCTTCTCGCGCATCCGGTCCATATCGGCCTGGACGCGCGCATAGCGTTCGATCGCCTTGGCCTGATTGGGCGCGGGCGATCCCCGCTCGGAGCCGGTGTTGATCGGCCCCCCTTTGCCGTCGCGCACCGGCTCGGGCGACGTCGGTTTCGGGCGGAAGCCGGCGAACATGCCCTTGGCCTTCGCCTGCACCTTGGCGACCATCTCCCGCGCGAGTTCCGGGAACCGGATCTCGCGCCGCTCGGCGAACGCACGCACCCGGTCCTGCTCGGCCGTAGCGCCCTCACGCCCATAGTCGCCGGCCATGTCCTTTGCGCGGTCACGCGACAGGACACGGGCGAGCTGACGCTGATCGGCAAAATCATCACGCCCATAGTGGAGCTGCGCCCCGTCACGGTGCCGCGACATGCCGACATAGGCCGAATGACGGTCCATCCCCGGCGTCGCCAGCACATGCGCCTGATCCACCGTCACGCCCTGCGACTTATGGATGGTCGCGGCATAGCCATGATCGACATGGGCATAGTCCTTGAGGTCGAACGCGATCCTCCGGCCATCGTCGAGCTGCACCGCCATGCTGTCGGGCGAAACGCGCTCGACCTTTCCCAGCGTGCCGTTCTTCACGCCAAGGCCGCGCTCGTTTTTCAGGAACATGATGCGGTCGCCGCTGGCGAAGTCGCGTGGCCCCCGCTCGGCCGACACGCGCACGTCCGCCCCCAGCTCGCTGGCGTCGCGCAGACGTTCGCGCGCGGCCTGGTTCAAATCGCGCACCTCAGCATTGGTGTGGGTGAGGATGATCCGCGTCTTGTCCGGATCGGCAAGCCGCTGCGCGTCCCAGCGGCCCACCAGCTCGCCCCGCGCAGCTTCGCGCGTGTCGGCCGCGTGGACCATGCCGTGCTGCTCATAGGCATGGATCGCCTCGCCGGTGCGGCCCGTCGCCAGCGCCTTCGTGGCGTCGCGCTGCCAGTCCTCATGCTGCCGGCGAACGTCGCTGATTTCGGCCGCGCCGTGGCGCTCGGCCAGCGCGCGGAACGCCGCGCCGGCCTCGATCGCCTGCAACTGCTCGGCGTCGCCGACAAGAACGACCTTAGCCCCTGCCCGCTCGGCCTCTGACAGCACGCGCTCCATCTGGCGCGTGCCGATCATGCCGGCCTCGTCGATCACCAGCACGTCACGCGGACCTAGCAGCTCGCGCCCCTGGCCCCACTGATATTCCATGCTGGCGATCGTGCGCGACTGGATGCCGGAGCCGCCTTCCAAGCCCTCGGCCGCGATCCCCGACAGGGCCGCGCCGCGCACCTGATAGCCGGCGCGCTCCCATTCGTCGCGCGCAACGCCCAACATGGTCGATTTGCCGGTGCCGGCGTAGCCGACCACAATTGAAAGATCGCCCTTGCCGGTGATATGTGCCAGCGCGGCCTGCTGTTCTGCCCCGAGTGTCAGGCCCCCACTTCCGGCGGCGGCGTCACGATTCCACGCTGCCGCCGGGAGACCATGCCCCTCCCGTCCAGCAAGCCGATCGCCGGCGCGTTCCAACCGCTGCTCGGTGTCGATCATATCGCGCGAGGTAAAGCGGTCCTCGCCGCGTCCGTCCTTGCCCAGCGCCACCAGCTCGGGGCTGGTCCGCACCGCGCTCATCACCTGGTCGAACTGGTCCTTGCCGTCGCTGTGCCGGAACGCGAACTGCGCCAGGTCGCGCCGCGTGAACGTCGCCTGTTGCCGCGTGATACCGTCGAGCGCGATTTCCGGATTGGCGATGATCTTCTCGCCATTCTCGCGCGCGATCCGCGCATGATCCTCGACCCGCTCCGCCTCAAGGCCCTGTTCGGGCATACGCGATGCCGCTGGCCCGATCTTGTGCTGCGGCTCCAGGTCGATCCCCTGTGCCTCCAAGGTGCGATGATCTATGCGGGCATCAATATCCAGCTCGGCAAGCCGCTCGTTGACATGGTTCGCCCATGCCTCGCGCCACCTCTCCAACAGCTCGGTTCGGTTCCACTCGCGGACCTTCTTCCCGAACCCTTCCCCGTCCACCTCGCGCATCGACAGCATGACATGCGCGTGGGGCTTGGGCATCCCATCCTTGCCCATGTCCCAATGGACATTGAGGTCCGCGACCATGCCGCGTTCGACAAACTGCTTTTCGACAAATTCGCGGGCGAGCGCGACGCCCTGCACCTGATTCATTTCGCGCGGAATCGAGAACTCTACCTCGCGGGCAAGCTGCGCGTCCTTCCTGACCTCCCCCGCCTCGACCTCGTTCCACAAGGTCGTGCGGTCGTTTAAACGCTCCGGCGCACCTTCGGGCAACAGGATTTCCGAATGAACGACGCCGGCCTTGTTCGAGAAATCATGGTCGCGCCCGAGCCGGTCGTCGTGCAGCCGTTCCGCCGCACGATAGGCAGCCGACGCAACGGCGCTCGATCCGTTGGCGCGACTGATGACCTTGGCCGAGAAATGGTAGATCGCCATGACAGCCGCTATACTGCCCTTCTTAGCGCACGTCGGCAACGACGTATAAGCGCGCACTCACCACTCTCTGCCGTTCGCGTGATTGACTTGGCCGCATTTCATGATGGAACCGCTGTCCTGCCAGCGCGATCGTGCTACTGTGCGGCTCCTGTTCGACGGGCGCGAGGGAGAGAGTGATGCGAAAAACGCGCGACTATGACGCCGAATTGCGGGCACTGAGCGACAAGGCCAAGTCTATCAAGGCCAAGAAGATCGAGCAACTTGGGTTACTGGTGACGGCAACCGGGGCCGATGCGCTCGATCTCGACACACTCGCCGGCGCGCTGCTCGCTGCCGTGGAATCGGCCGACGCTGGCGAAAAGGAGGCGTTGCGCTCGCGGGGCGCGGCCTTCTTTCAGGGACGCGGGCGCAAGGCTGGGCGACGCTCTGGCGGCAACGGCGAAAGCGGAAACCAGACTGGCGCAGGCGAGGCACAGGGTTGAAGCCGCCAAGCGCCGCACCGATACGAGAGGATGGGTCGTGCAGCGCCGCGAACGCACCCGCCATCTCATAGAGCTGGGCGGCCTCGTCCAGAAGGCCGGCCTCGTCGAATTGGCCGACGACGATCGCGCAACGCTCTACGGCGCGATGCTCGATCTTGCCGCCCGCGCGCGTGATGATGGCAACGCGCTCGCGCTCTGGAAGCGGCGCGGCAAACGTGCGTTCGACGCGGAAGCGGAAGGACAGGACAGCAAGGAACAGACCGCCCATGACTGACGACACCTCGCGCCTTTCCTGGCAGCTCCTGATGGTCGGCCCCGGCATCGACCACATCACCCCCGATATTCAGGACAAGCTCGCAACCCTGCTCGATCTGCTGCCCGCCACGGCGATCATCAACGTCCAGACCGACGCCGGCTATGTCACCGTCTCACGCGACTGGCCCAGCCATCGCATGGAAACCGTCGATAGCCTGGTGGACGCCATCGCCGCCGCTCAGGGCATCACCGCTATCGACCTGCCCGAAGCGCGCTGACCATGCGCGCCGGCCTCGATCATCTTCCCGCCGCCAAGCGCCGCGAGCTGGAACGGGTCGCCCGCGTCCTGTTCGATGAATTTGAGGATGCCGTCAAAACCAAGCTCTCCGACAAGCGCAAGGGCGGCCGCATCCTCAAGCTGATCCTGTTCGGCTCCTACGCGCGCGGCGATTGGGTCGAGGATCGCGCCAGCGGCTATATCTCCGACTATGATCTGCTCGTCATCGTCAACTCCGAGACCTTCACCGATCTGCAACATGGTGGGCTGTCGCCGACGATCATCTGGTGCGCGAGCTGACCGTCACCCGCCAGCTCGCCACGCCCGTCAATTTCATCGTCCATTCGCTGATGGACGTGAACGACCAGCTCGCGCGCGGCCGTCCCTTCTTCGCCGACATAGCCCGCGATGGGATCGCCCTCTACGAAGCGCCGGGACAGCGCCTCGCCGTGCCGCGCCAGCTCGACGCGCAGGAACGCCACGCCGAAGCCAGGGCGCATTATGACAAGTGGCTCCCCGATGCCGCATACTGCCTGACGCTCGCCGAATATGCGATCCGCGACGGCGAGACCAACCATGCCGCGTTCATGCTCCACCAGGCCGTCGAGCGCGCCTATCATGGCCTGCTGCTCGTCCTGACGCTCTACGCGCCCAAATCGCACCGCATCGGCATCCTGCGCTCGCTTGCCGAAAATCTCGATCCCCGGCTGATCGAAGCCTGGCCGCGCGATACCCGCGCCGCCCGCCGCCATTTTGCGCAGCTCCAGCGCGCCTATGTCGAGGCGCGCTATTCCCATGCCTATGAAATCACCCCCGACGAACTGGCCTGGCTCGTTGACCGCGTGAAGCATCTCCACACGATCGCCGCCGCGATCTGCGCCGAACATCTCGAAAACGACAGCGGGAGGGAATCCTGATGATGGAATGGTTCCGCCAGCTCGGCCGCGCGATCCGCAACCTCGCGCGGCTCGCGCGCGAACAGCCGATATGGGCGATCACGGCCCTCGTCACCAGCCCGGTCGCCCTCATCCGCCACCTGTTCGGCGTCCTGGTCCTGTTCCTCATCACCGGCCTGGTGCTGGGGCTTGGGGTGCCGCTCATTCTTGGCAGGCTGCTCGGCCTGGCCCACGATTCCCATATCTATCAGACCGTCATGATGCTGATGGCGATCGTCGTCATCCTCGTCGCGCTGCGCGCCCTCTTTCAACCGCTGATCCTGCGCTACGGCGGCCCTGCCGGCGATGCCACGCACGGCTCGGCCCGCTTCGCCACCGATCGGGAAACTCGCCCCCTCGCCCAAAATGGCGACGGCCTGCTGATCGGCCGCGACCGCAAGAACGGCAGGCTGCTGCGCTATGCCGGCCCCTCGCATCTGCTGACGATCGCGCCGACGCGCACCGGCAAGGGCGTGGGGACCATCATTCCCAACCTGCTCGACTATCCCGGCCCGGTCGTCTGCATCGACCCCAAGGGCGAGAATGCCCGCATCACCGCCCGCCATCGGGCAAAGTTCGGCCCGGTCCATGTCCTCGATCCGTTCGGGGTGACGGGCCTTCCCGGCGCTGCCTTCAATCCGCTCGATCGCATCGACCCTGCCGGCCTCGATCTCGCCGACGACTGCATGACGCTGGCCGACGCGCTGGTCTATGACGCTCCCGGCGAAGCCGGCGAGGCGCATTGGAACGAGGAAGCCAAGGCGCTGATCGCCGGCATCCTCCTGTGGGTGGCGTGCGACCCGGAATCGCGAGGCCAGGACCGCACGCTGGAAGCGGTGCGCGACTGCCTCACCTTCGCGCCCGATAATTTCCAAAGGATGCTGCGGGAAATGTCGCGCAGCACGCAGGCGCGCGGCCTGATCGCCCGCGCCGCGAACCGCCACCTGGGCAAGTCCGATCGCGAGGCCGCCGGCGTGCTGTCGGCCGCGCAGCGCCATACCCATTTCCTCGATTCGCCGCGCATGTCGGCCGTGCTGGGGCGCTCGGATTTCACCTTCGCCGATGTGAAGGCGCACGCCACCACCGTCTATCTGGTGTTGCCGCCCGATCGGCTCGCCACCTATGCCCGCTGGCTGCGCCTGATGCTCGCGCAAGGGCTGACCGATCTGGCGCGCGCGCCGTCCTCCCCTGCCCGCTCCGTCCTGTTCCTGCTCGATGAGTTCGCCGCCCTCGGCCGCCTCGAACCCGTCGAGCGCGCGATGGGCCTGATGGCCGGCTATGGCATCCAGCTCTGGCCGATCCTGCAAGATGTTCACCAGCTCCGCGCGCTCTACGAGCGCCGCGCCGGCACCTTCCTGTCCAACGCCGGCGTGCTGCAAGTGTTCGGCGTCAACGATCACGACAGCGCCAGGCTCGTCTCCGATCTGCTCGGCCAGGAGACAGTCGTGTTCGAGACGATGAGCCGCGCGATCGACGCGGAGGAAACCGGCATATCGTTCGGATCGCAGCATGTAGCGCGGCCGTTGCTGACGCCGGATGAAGTCCGCACGCTGCGCGAGGATTTGCAGCTCCTGTTCCTTGCGGGGCAACGGCCGATCGTCGCCGCCAAGCTGCGCTACTACGCCGATCGCGAGTTCGCCGGGAAGTTCGACAAGGCGTGAACGGACACTATCGACGAAGTGAAAAAGGCCGTTTGCTGTATAGTGTCAGAACTGCCGCCAAGGGCGGAAGGATAGAATATGGACCAACGCGTCATTGATCTTTGGGACCGGCTCATGGCCTATGGAGAGAGCGGTTCCGCACCTCTTCCGGCGATCCGCGACGAAGTGTTGGAGCTGCACGAAGCGATCACCGATGAGGAAAGCCGGCTCGGCCTCATGCGGATATTCAATCTCGTCTGCGATCTTGTGGCGGTGCATCTCCAAGAGACGAACGGCGATCTTGAAGCCTTCGCCCAGCACCGGCAGGGCCAGATATGGATGTTCCTGCGCGCGGAATGTCTTGTCGATGGCGCGTTGGACCGGAGCCGGCTGCGATATGTGACATGGCGCGAAGTCCAGGCCGGCCGCATGACCGAGGATGATCCGCTGCGCCGCTACGCATTGGGCGATGACTCCGCCTTTGATGAGCTGATGGCCGCGCCGACGCCACCGAAGCGGACGCGCCACTAGGCGCGAATGTATAGGCGTATACAAATATACATGTTCGCCGTCTGTTCGCCCTTGGCGTTGTTTAGCGGACTTTCCGCGCCCTGCCCTGCCGGCTCTTGGCGTAGGATTCCGCCCTCTCCCGCAGCAATGTTCGGGGCCAAATCCGTGAAATCGTTGCCTGGCGCACAAACCTTGAGGCTCGCCGTTTCGATCCCCGACCTCGCGAGGATCTAGCTTTCCAGAAATCGGCCGCATGGGAAGCCCGTAGAGCGCCATTGCCGCTTGGACCCTCCCCGGCCTGCCAAACGTCCAGAATGAAGCCCAGCGGCCCGGAAATCGCCCCTGCTGCGACGTTTCCGCCTCCCCTGCCCTCTCGGCTCGATCACCGCCCTATCCGCCTGGCTTTCCTGGAAAGCCAATTGCGACGGTGCCGCTGGCGCTGTGGTGTCGATAGAAGCGGGGCGTTTAAACGATCCTCAATCTAGCAAAAAGCGTGCCGGCGAAGCCGGCTCATCATGGGGATGCCGGGTGGGAGGATCGCAAAGCGATCCGGGGCGGCCGAAGGCCGCGAGCCGGCGGGGGCGAAGCCCCCAAGAGGCGGCGCTTTTCTTCCCTCTGACCGGTGCCGGTAGCGCGGCGCGAGTGGATCATGCTGCCTCTGTCCCGAAAATCAGGACAAGTTGTTCGATCTGGCGGGACGCTGGTGGGTGAAACCACGATGATCCGGCGTCGAGTGGGCGCTGCGGTTAAAGTTATCCACAGGTCGGCCTAGTGTTAATATATGGGTTAAAGAGTCGTGTTACGGGATTTTGGCGGTTTCATAAGCAACTGAAAATATTAGAATAATCGGGCGTTTTTTTGCCCTCGGCGTCAACGGAACCCCGAATCTGGTGACTCCAGAACCCCGAATCTGCGTCAACGAAACCCCGAATCGCGATCACCCGTCAATGAAACCCCGAACTTTTCCGTTGCGTCAATGAAACCCCGAATCTACGGTGCGCGTCAATGAAACCCCGAATCGAGCCTGACCGTCAACGAAACCCCGAACTCCCGCTTGCCGTCAATGAAACCCCGAACGGCGCGGAGGGACGCCCTCCCCTG
>NZ_RPFK02000005.1:0-26288 GCF_005406185.4 Sphingobium sp. RSMS
AGGATTGAGGCCGCCTTGGGCGGCCTCGTCTTTGTCCCACCCACCCAACCCTGAGCCTGGCCTTCGGCCGGCGCGCGAAGATCTTTCGGTTAGGCGGACAGCGCGCCGATCGCGCGGATGCAGCTTCCGGTTTGACGCGCGCGGTCGACTTGTCGACAAGGGCGCTATGGCAAAGCAACCCGAACCGCAGCGCAATCGCCAGATCGTGGGGATCAGCCTCTCCCCGGAAATGGCGGCGGCCGTGAAGGACGAGGCCGCCCGCCGCAAGGTGAGCCTGCGAAAGCTGTTTGAGGAAATGTGGGAAGGCTACACCGCCAAGCGGAAATAGCCCCCTACCTGGTCGCGGCGATCCAGTCCGTCATTGCCTTGAGGTCGTGAGCCCAGAAGATCGTCAGGCCCCGTTCTTGGGCGTCGATCAGGTTGTGCAGCTTATAGACCCCGCTCAGCATGGCGGTCGGCACGACTTGCCGGAGTCCGAAATCGACCTTCCAGCTCGCCGCCTTCACCGCCGCGTCATTGTTGAGGCGCTTGACCGAGTTGGTCGACGAGTTGGACACCTTGCATTCGATCGGCATGACCCGCTGGTCCCACAGGCGGACGATGATGTCGCCCTTCCGCGTCCCGAGCCGGCTTTCACCGCAGAACTCACCCGGCCCCGGCGCGTGCGAGATGTTCGGGATGGAGCGGGAGGCGACTTCGGTGAAGCCCAGCTCACGCAGCGCAGCCTTCACCGCCCCTTCCTGTTGGTCCTTCCCCTTAGTGCGCCGTCCGGTTTGCGTGCGGCTCGCCGCCATCAGCGCGGCCGAGGCCATCACGGCGGCGCTACGCTCCGCTTCGGTCGGCTCGCGCCCTTCCACCACCCAGGCGAAGCGCCGACGATCGAGCACCTGTCGCACAACGGCGAGCAAGCGTTGAACAGCAGCCGGCGAGCGGTCGAGCTGTGATCGCGAGAAGGAGCGGACGTCGGCCAAGACCTTGTAGTCGTCGGACGAGATCGGCGGGGCCGCTAGGTAGCGGAACACTTCAAGCAGGCGCGGATCGCCGAGCACATCGAGCGCCGGCGTATCCAGGTCGGACAGGTCGACGGTCGCTTCCAGCAGCTCCTCGACGTGGCCTTGGTAAACGTCGAACGCCTCCAAATAGTCCTCCAGCGGCTCCTCCAATCTTTCCTTAGAGAAGGCGGCGCTGGATTTCAGGCGGTCGGCTTCGAGCTGGTCGGAGGTCCAATGCGGCGGATCAATCATCAGGCCACTCCGGCAGCGAGTAGCGCGGGACCAGGCACCATCAATCGCTCCATCTCGCGCGGCTCGAACTTCGTCAGACCACCGGCATAGGTGCGACCGGAGCGCTGGGAAATGTTGCTCTGGAGAAAATCGACCAGCGCCTGCTTTACCGGCTCGCTCATGGTGTCGCGAGGATAGAGCCCGTGCGCAATGTTGATGTGCCGGGCATCGACCTGATTCATCACGAACGCCGGCGGTCGGCGCGCCATATAGGTCGAAATGATCGGGGCCGCCCGCCGCAGCCCGACCGACCACCACGCCTTTCGATGGCTGGCGACATAGCCCTTGTTCGCGCCCATCTGGCGCGCGACCTTGAGGAACCGCTTCACCGCGTTGCGTTCGGACGTGTCGAGTTCGTCCAGGTCCGGCGGCAGGTCGATAACCCGGCGCAGCTTCGCCGGGTCGGCGAGGATGCCAGCGGCATCGAGCACGTCACGCGCGCGGGTGACGGTCGGGAACAGCACCGAGTCCGGCAGGCCGGCGCTATGCTCGCCCGCGATCCACACATCGTTCGCGCCGGTGACCGTGCCGCGGTGGACGCGGCACAGCTCGCCCAGCTCGACATAGCCTTCCGGCGCTTTTTGCGTTTCGTGCGTGAGGAAGGACCAGCGCGCTTCGACGGCAAGCCGATCGCGATGGACCTTGCGACCCTTGCCGAGGGTGTCGAGGTCGCCGAGGTTATCGACCCGGCGGAAGAACACCGACTTGGGTTTTGCCCCGATCTCGAAGGTCGTGATCGCCGCCGTGGTTGCGGCATCGGGAAAGGGCTGCGCGGTCGGCTCGATCACCGTGACGCTTTGCCCGCCGAGCTGGTTGAGGATCAGGCTGCGAACGAGCGCGCCATAGTTCACGTCCAGCCACTCGGACGCGGTGATGAAAGCGCCGTAGTCCTTTGGCTTCGCCTTGAGGACGGTTGCCAGGTAGAAATAGACATGCAGGCCGGCGAGCTTGCTTGCGGGCAAGCCAATGCTCGCGGCTTCGGTGAACAGCCACTCCTTCCACTTCGGCGGAATCTGATGATGCCGAACATAGGGCGGATTGCCGATGTAGAGCGTCCGGCCCGTGGTCGACTCGTCAAAGCGTCGGTAATCACCGAGCACGATGCGCGCGCGACCCGCCGCACCGATCGCGGCTAGGTTGGCGCGCGCAACAAGGGCCGCGAGCGGGTCAATGTCGATCCCGACCAGCTCGGCTTTCGGAAAGGCCGCCGCCGCTCGCATGAGGAAGCGCGCGGACCCGACGCCAGGGTCGACAACGCGCGTCGGGGTGCCGGCCGACGCCCAGTCGACCATCGTTTGGACGATCGGAGCCGGGGTGTAGGTTGCACCATTCTCGCGGCGCAAGGCGGGCGTCCTTAGCGCGCAAAAGGCATCCCCGAGCGGATCATGCCCGTCGCGGATCAGCTCGACCAGCGCGTTGAGGATCGGGCGCGCCGGTGCCTTCGTTGCGGTGGCGACAAGAGCCCGTTCCTGAGGCGTGAACGCCCCAAGCATGTCGGCTCCGAGCGCGATAGCGGTCGACGCCAAAGCCCGCTCCGTTGGGAATACGCTGGCGAACTCGTTCCAGAGGTCGCCTTGCCCCCCTGTCACTTGAAGTAGCGCGCTTGATGTGGGCGCGGTTGGCATAGACTTTCCCCTTAACGCCTACCGCCCGCAGCGGATCGGTAGCGGGGAACGTGAATATCCCCTGCCCGCTTGCGGATTTGAGCAATGTCGAACCTGTTCTGCAGCCGCATGAGCGTCTCGACCGAGACGCCGAACGCTTTCTCGATCCTCAACGCCATTTCCGGCGATAGCTGCGCGCGGCCGTTGAGGAGCGCGGACAGCGCAGGCCGCGTCACCCCAAGGGCGTGCGCGGCGTCCGTGACCGACAGACCCAGCGGCTCCACTACCTTGTCCCGAACGAAAGCGCCCGGATGGGTGGGACTTACGATCGTGGCGTTCATACCTCCCCCGGGCAGCGGTGCAGTGCGTCGACTCTGTGCCCTGTAAAGAGACGCTTTACAAGCACCTTCGTTCTCTCTCTGTTCGCATATGCCCGAAGACCTGCCGTGTTGTCGGCCTATTAAGCTACTAAGCCACTAAGCGACTTATATCAACTGAGCGCGCCCGTGGGTCGCGCTCTATCTCCGCTCCGCTCCGATCGAGCCGCGCGAGCGCGTCTCGGTAGGGTAGACGCGAGACGCCTCTTTCGAGGACGCCCCAGCGCCTCCCCCCGAACCGTGCTTGCACCTTTCAATGCACACGGCTCTCCATTCCGCTGGGCATCCGGCCGCCATGATGGGCAACGTGACACTTTCGGCACAGGGCGATTGTCCTGCGCCGTCGTGCCGATTGCACCCACGGCGTCAGTTGGTCGCGCCGCTTGTCCTTTAAGCGATTGGGATGATGCATCTCGAACGGACCATCGGTATCGCCACATGCCTCGCATTGCTCGGCACTAAGACGCGTGACCAGATCGTTCGGACTCTGCGCAAGGCGAGAGCCTACCGTGATGGTGTCGACGATGGGGTTATCCCACGTCTTCACGATCAGATGCTTCAGTTTCCACACCTTATGGACGCGCGGCTCGCCCCGGACCACGGTCGTAATCCCGTGATCCGACCCCATCTTCAGATATTCCTCGGCTTGCCGCCTCGTCGAGCGTCGCCGGCATGCCACAGTCGCGAAGAGGCTCCTGAGCATGACCAGTTCCAACTTGTCGAGTGACGCTTTCACGCCATCGGCGATCGCATAGTAGTTCGCGAAGCCTCGGAACTCCGAGTTGTAGGCTACGATGATCTCCGCCACACTGGATTCCATGAGCTGCGGGCGCACCCGACCATTCCTCATGTCGAGGTTGCCGAGCTTTTTGCGCCTGCAGAACGCATAGACCCGATCCCGTGGCACCCACAGCTTGATATTCCCCCTCGTCGGCCGACGAAGAACGCTACGCGTTCCGCCGCCGGTCTTTTGCCGCCCCGCCATTGTTCCGGCGGAGCGCAACGTGAAGGCGCATACATGGAAGCCTAGGAACGGCGATCCCTTCGATGCATCGCGAACCCCGGTTTTCTCCGGTGACACCGCCAGATTGAGCCGATCAGCGAGGAAGCGCTGTATATCGGCCATGATCCGGACAGCGTCCGCCTTGCTGCCGATCACGCCGACGAGGAAGTCGTCAGCGTAGCGACAATAGAGCAGGCGGCGGAAGTTGGGGTCCATGTCATCGACGGAAGAGAGTTTCCGCCGATCCTGTTTGACAGCTTCGATCCGCGCCAGTCGGACGCGAACCTCGCCATCGCCCGCACCATCGGCACGGACTGCATCGATCTCCTTGCGGAGAGCGGCGATTTGCTGAGAGCAGGCAACATACGCGGGGTTCGCCCGCCGTCTGTCGCCTTTGTTGAAGCCCCGCCGCATCGACTCCATGAACTCGTCAAGTTCATGGAGATAGATGTTGGCGAGCAGGGGCGAGATAACCCCGCCCTGTGGGGTGCCGCTATAGGTCCGCTCGAACTTCCAGTCGTCCATGCACCCGGCCTTGAGCATTGTCCCGATCAGATCGATGAACACTGGATCATCGATCCGCCGGGCCAAGAGGCCGAGCAGGATGTCATGGTCGATGTTGTCGAAGAACCCGCGGACATCCACCTCGATCAGCCATTTCACGCCCGTCCAGGTTTTACGGATCTCTTCGAGAGCCGTGTGACAGGAGTGACCCGCGCGGAACCCATGACTGTGTTTCGAGAACACAGGTTCATAGATCGCCGCGAGGACCATTCTCGCCGCCTCCTGAACGATGCGATCATCCGCCGTTGGGATACCCAATGGGCGCATTTTACCATTGCCCTTGGGGATATAGACCCGTCGCACTGGACGAGGGCGGTAACGGCCTTCCGCCACGCTTTGAACCAGACGGTCGAGCCTCGCCAGCGTCATGCCGTCGAAGGTCTGTCCGTCTACTCCCGGCGTCATCGCACCCCGATTTCGGGATACTCTGTCATAAGCCCGCTCATATAAGCAGCGGGACCGCATGAGGCGGTTGAGACCGTTGATCCGCTTGCCCGCCCGCGACAGGGCCGGAAGCTTCTCGATCCGTCTCAGGATAGTAGCGGTCTGCATCAGCAGTCCCTTTCCATTGATCCATCGAGTTTACAGAACTGCCGTCCTTCGCCCGGACGCAGCGGATTTCGACAAGGATCGCTCCCGCTTATACCGCTGTCCTGTCCGCCTTGCGGCGGCTGTCCCGGCCATTACACCGGGCGTTTGACTACTATGACGGCTCCGTCGCCATGCAGGTCCGGCGAGCCGTCCTGTTTAGGCGATCCCGCAGTTGCGCGAGTGAGGAGTCGCGATGCGGTTAGGTGCCCCATTCGTTTCCTTGATCCCCTGACCGGGGCCACGCCGAACGGATTGGCAGCGATTCACTGGGACGTGCTCCTCGCTCCGCTCGAGACGGTGTGTCAGCCGCGTTCACCGTCACCTACCTAGTGGTCGTTGGAAACTGGGATTCAGACAATCCAGTCTTCACCATACGCATCTTGCCTGCTGGTCAGCCGTCAGGCTGCGGCGCCTAACTTCGATCCATGCCCCGACATGCTATGGTCCCGTTCCCCTTTCGGGGTCTCAGCCGATTCATCACCGGCACCGGTAAGTCGGTCAGGCATGAGCTATGCCAATAAGCTCAGTTCATTCGAACACTCCTTTCTTCTTCGCGCCACAACGGCGCACCCCCATGCGGGTGACGATCGCTCGCGCGGGCGGGCAGGCCCGCCAGGTGGCGCCGGCGATGCCGGCGACGCTGGTTCGACTGGGAGGGAAAGTGGGGCGCTGCCCCCCTCTCCCAGCAACGGCAATCAGCCGGGCCGTGGCTCGGCTGTGCCTGCGCCCGCACCACCCCGGCAGATTCCCGCTGCCCCCTCACCCCCCGCTGTTCGCCACGAGGCAGGGCCGATGGCCGACGCCATCGCCCAAGGGCGATTTTGAAGGGAGCAGGATCATGGAACAGGACAATCGCGAGAGCTGGCTGAACCGCGTGGCGGTCGGCATGGCCCCTCTATTTGAAGGGCTGGGCGCTCCCCTTCCCTCTCGCGTGCGCGTCGCGATCGGCTTCACGAGCCGGGGTGCGAAGGGCAAGGCGATCGGCGAGTGCTGGGATAACCGATGCAGCGGCGACGGCCATTTTGAAATCTTCATCCGCCCGGACCTGGCACACGCTCCCGACGCGATGCCGGCGCAGATCGCGGCCATCCTCGCACACGAACTGGTCCACGCGGCAGTCGGGATCGCGGCCGGGCATGGGAAGGCGTTTAAACGTATCGCGGTCGGGCTTGGGTTGGTCGGGCCTATGCGCGCCACCACACCCGGCGGTGGCTTCCTTTCCGCGGTTGCTCCGATCCTTGCCGCAGCCGGCCCTCTCCCCCATGCCCGGCTCGACACCGGCGGCGAGACGACGCGGCCAAAGAAGCAGGCGACGCGGATGCTCAAGTGCGAGTGCGCGACGTGCGGCTATACGGTGAGGACCGCGCGCAAATGGCTGGAGTCGGCCGGCGCGCCCTTGTGCCCGTCCGAGGGACACGGCCCAATGGTTCACGATCCGCTCGATGCCTATGAGGACGTTGAGGGCCAGGACTAAGCGACTAAGGTCCTTTACGACTAAGCGTATAAGCTCCATAAGTCGCTTAGCCGCTTAGTAGGAGCAGCAGCTATGCAAGTATGGGCCGTCATCGCGCAAAAGGGCGGGCAATCCAAAACCACCCTTTCAACCGGATTTGCCGTCGAAGCGGCGCGGGAGGGGGCGTCCGTCGTCATCCTCGATGCCGACGATCGCCAGGGATCGGCGCTCTACTGGTCCGAACGCCGTGACGATGATGACGTGATGGTGAAGGACAGCAGCGTCGCCGGCCTGCCGCTTCACGTCTCGCGCGGGCGCAGCAGCGGCAAGATCGACCTCATCATCATCGACACGCCGGCGAACTCCAAGGACATTGCAATGCTCGCAGCCGAGCAGGCGGATTTCGTCATCATCCCTGTCGCGCCGCGAGGGCTGGACGTTCATTCGGTGTTGCAGACCGTCAAGCAGGTGCAGCAGGCAGGCACGCCGTTTGCCGTCATCCTGACCCAGGTTCCGCATCAGGGCGGGGAGGGGCAGGAGGCCCATGCCGGCTTCGCGGCGAAGGGCGTGACGATGTTCGACAGCCGCCTCCACTTCCGCAAGGATTTCTACAAGGCGACGCCACTCGGCAGAACAGCGGCCGAGACGGACCCGGACAGCAAGGCGGCAGCCGAGTTGCGTGCCGCCTATGACGAGGCTAAGCGACTAAGCGGCTTTACGATTAAGCAAGTAAGCGAGGTTGGATGATGGCGAAGAAAACTTCCGCGCTCGCCGGCATCTTCGATGATGAGCCCGAGGCATCGGCACCGGCGCCCGTTGCCGATGCAACTCCCGAGCCGCAGCCTGCCGCTCCGCGTCGGTCGCGGCGCGCGGCCGATACACCGGCCCCGGCAGCACCCGCCCGGCGCAGCAGCCATCCCGGCAAGAAGCCGGTGCTGATCCACATCCCCGAGGACATGCACCGCACGCTGCGCCAACTCAGCGTGGAGGAGGGTGGGGAGCCCCTTACCGTCATCACCGAGCGGTTGCTGCGCCAGTATCTGGTCCAGCGGGGGCACACCAGGTTCGCGCCGTGAGCAAGCGGCGCGATCCCAATCCCGAGTTCGACCTGTTCATTCCGGCGCTCGGCGATCTTCCGCTCAAGGACCAGCGGGAGGTCATGGAGCGCCCGTTCTTCTCGCTCCAAAAGCGCAAGCGGTTGAAGCCGATCGAGTATAAGAGCCCGGACGGCGAGGCGTGGGTGCGTGTCCAGGCGATCCCCGATTATGGCATGGCGACCATATGGGACGCCGATATCCTGATATGGGCAGCGTCGACGCTCAACCGCATGAAGCAGCAGGGCTTGAACGATTTGCCCCGCACGCTGACGACCACGCCCTACGACCTGTTGCGGGCAATCAAGCGGAGCACAGGGGGCAGGGACTATCAGGAGCTGCAAGCCGCGCTGCTCCGGCTGCAAACGACCTCCATCACAACCTCGATTCGTGCGACGAAGCGCCGGCAGAAGGCCGGCTTCAACTGGCTCGACAGCTGGACCTTCGACACGGACGCCGAGACGGAGCAGCCGCGCGGCATGACGCTAACCCTCTCGGATTGGGTCTATGAGGGCATCGTCAACGAGAAGTCGTTGCTTACCATGCACCCCGACTATTTCCTGCTCTCCGGGGGGCTGGAGCGGGCGCTTTATCGTATCGCGCGCAAGCACGCCGGCACGCAGCGCGGCGGGTGGACGTGCCGGGTAGAGGTGCTTCGCGACAAGACCGGCAGCGACGCCCAGCCCAAGGAGTTCAACCGGATGCTCCGGCGGGTGATCGAGGCCGACCAACTCCCAGACTATGCGATGGAGTTGACCGAGACGACGGACAAAAGCCCGGCCGTGTTGTTCAGGCTCCGAGGCGAGGCCGAGGCACTGGCGCTCGCCGAGAGGATGCGCGCCGAGGAGGAACGGCGCGCCCGTTTCGACGCCGAGCGCAAGCGGGCCGAGGAAGTCGATGCGCACATGGACCGGCTTGCCGGCCGGCGCTGACTATCGGGGTATCACACACCGCAGGTCTAACTATGGGGGGATCACCCACCGGCCAGCGATGCCGCATGAACCCTGACATGCTTCGGTCGGCGCCCGAGCCGCCAGCCACGCTGTGGATAACTAGCGCGGAAGGCGCCATTCCGGCTCTGGAGTCTCGGGGTTTCACCCACCCTGGCGTCGGGGTTTCACCCACCACACTATCGGGGTATCACACACCGAATCACGGGGTTTCACCCACCGGGTGGGTCAGTAAGTAGCTGATAGCCAAAGAGAGATTCTGCTTTTTGAGCGGCTTAACTTGTTTAACGATTCCTATTTAACAGAATCTTTTAACGGTCAGGACTCAACCGAACCCGCAGCCTGAAAGGGCAAAGCGGAATTGGCCTCCGGCCAATGCTCCTTCGATCCGTGCCGGCTATCGCCGTCACCAGAGCGGCCTATCGGCCGCAGGGCTTCCGGGAGAAGCCAGGCGAAACCGGCGGTGTGTGCCTTTCAGCGTTTCGCCAGCGGAGAGGGATGAGGCGTTACCCCAAAGCTCCCCGTTCGATCTTCCAGGATCGGGTGTGTGCGATCAGGCTGGATCGAACAGGCCGGCGAACTCGCGCTGGTCATAATAGCGGACCTTGCCGGCCCAGAGCGGGCGTTCACCTTGGCGCAGCAACAGGAGCGTGTCGGCGGGCATTCGCATGATTTCATCGGGCGTAACGAGCCGCCGCGCCGTGACATGCGTGCTGACGCTTTCCGAAGGGCCGGCGCGATTGTCGCCCCAGCCCGTGCCCCGCGACGTGCTGAGGGTCGCATATTCCAGTGTCGTGTCTCCAATCGTGCGCGAGAGCATATCGGCCGTCGCATGATCGTTGACGCCGAACGTCTGGATCACGCCGGCATTGGACAGGAACGTGCCGGCGCGCTCGCCATAGAGGGCGCGGAGCTGGTGCATGTCCTGGAGGATCGGCCAGAGCTGGAGGCCATAGCCGGCCATCAGCCCCATCGCGCGCTCCACCGGCTCGAGGCGGCCGAGGGCGGCGAACTCATCGAGCAGGAACAGCACCGGGCGTTCCGGCCGGGCAGGGGAGCGCGCCATGTCGGTGACGGCCTGCGCGACCAGGAGCCGCAGCCACCGCGCATAGGTATCGAGTCGATCCGGTGGCAGGCACAGGAACACGGTGCCGGGCCGCTCCTTCAGGTCGGCGAACCGGAAATCGGAGGCCGAGGTGTTTTCGACCAGGCGTGGGCTGTCGAGGAAGTGGGTGTGGCGCTGCGCCGAGGACAGAACGCCCGCCGCTTCCCGATCGGACTTGCCGAGCTGGCGGTTGGCGGCGCGCGCGATCAGCCCGTGCGCGCCGGTGCTGGCCTGCATGTCTGCCAGCAGCGCGGCGAAGGCGGCGGGATCGCGGGTAAGCTTGTCGCGCACTGTGGCAAGCGTGGCGCGGGCCGGAGCCTCGTGGATGACGGTGTGCAGGATCACGCCGGCGATCAGCGCCTTGGCTTCCTCGTTCCAGTGCGCCTCGCCCGATTGTCCCGGCGCATCGTGAACCAGCGCATCGGCGATCGTCTGTGCATCTTCCGCCAGGTCCGGGCTCGCCGGGTCGAGCTGCGCCAGAGGGTTGTAGCGGGCCGCAGGACGCCCGGAGACGCCGAAGGGGTCCAGGCACCACACCAGGCCCTTCCTCGCCCTCGCACGGGCCGTGACGCGGGCATTCTCGCCTTTGGGGTCGATGCAGACCACGGAGCGGTCAAGCAGGAGCAGGTTGGGGATGATCGTGCCGACGCCCTTGCCCGATCGGGTGGGTGCGATCGTCAGCAGGTGCGCCGCGCCGTCATAGCGCAGCAGCTTGCCGGATTCCTTGGCGCGGCCGATCAGGAGATCTCCATTCGCCTCCAGCTTGCGCACGTCGGCGCGGTCGCCGAAGCGCGCCGAGCCCAGCAGCTCGTTCCGGCGATTGCCGGCGCGGCTGTTGATCCACCAGGTCGCGCCGATCAGTCCGACCAGGACCAGGAACGACACGATGCCGGAAATCTGCCCGACGCCGAAGATGCCTTCCAGCCACCGCGCGGTCGCATAGGCCGCGACAAACGAGACGACGATCGCGAGCCGCCAGCTGATCGGCCGACGCCCGCCGATGAGCGGCCCCGGCATCAGCAGGCCCGTTCCAGCGGCGTGATCGCCAGCACCGGATCGGCATCGGGATGGTCGAGCAACTTGAGGATGATTTGCGTGGCGAGGGCAGGGGGCACCGCCTCGTCGCGCAGCATGTCGAACAACGCCTCCTCGTCCGCGCTCAGCGTCATGCCCTCGATCGCAAGGTTGGCGCGGGATTCGGCATCGGCTTCGCGCCATTCCGCCACGTCAGCGGGGAAGCCGCGCTCGAACTCCAGCGCGCGGACTTCCCGGCGGATCGCGTCGAGGTCGAAGGTCATCGTCACGGCTTCATCCTTTCCCCAGGCTGGCGGCAAGTCGGCTATTTGGGCTCCAACGCAAAATTCACGCGCACTGTCACCATCCCGGCGTTGGTTCCTGTCATTACCGGAGGTGCTTGTTCAGGAGCCGGTGGCGCGACAATCGGCGGCGGCCCGGCCATACGGGCATCCATCTCCGCTACCTGCGGCATGTAGCCGCCTTGGCCGCCATCATGGATCGCAAGCACGCGGCCGATGCGCAGCCCGGCAGCGTTGGCGTAAGCTTCCGCCTTGGCGCGCGCGGCCTTGTAGGCAGCGTCATAGCCGCTCAGGTTCGCCTTCTCAGGATCGGCGATCGAGAGGTTTGGACCAGAGACGATGTTCGCGCCAGCATCGGTGACAGCAGCGATCGCCTCGCCCACCCGCGCCGTGTCCCGCATCCGCACGGTCAGGGTGTTGCTCGCCTCGAAGCGGCCCTTGTTGGGACCGTAGTCCACGCGATTGACCGACAGGCTGCGGGTCTGGATATCGCGCGCGGGCACGTTCAGTCGGGCAAGGGCGGCCGTGATCCGGCTCATAGCTTCGGCGTTTTTCGCGCTGGCGCTTCTCGCATCGGCCGCCACGCTCGACAGGCCGGCGGTGAACAGCGCTTGGTCGGGCGCAGCCTCGGTGCGTCCTGTGCCCGTGACCGTCAGCAATGTTTCGCCGCTTTCAAGGCCGTGCGGATCGGCCGGACTACGATCGCAACCGGCGATGATGACGCAGAGCGGCAAGGCCCACAAAATCTTCCTCAAGGCAGTCGCTCCTCTACATTGCTTTCTGCATCGAATGCTCGTTTGCCGCGCCGCTTCCAGAGCGCGAGCGTGTCGCCGGCCTCGCCGCCGCGAGCGCGGCCGACCAGCTCCAGCAGCGCGCCGTAGATCGTCGCGCGATCGTCCTCGGCGAGTTCGACCAGGCCGGCTTTCTGGACGAGGCCGCCCAGCTCGATCAGGTGACGGGTGCGTTCGCGGCGTTGCACGACCCAGTCCCGCGTATCGTTACGACGCCGCGCCGCTTCCAGACGCTGGATCAGCGCCCGGTTGCGCATTCCCGCCGTCGCTGTTGTCGCCAGCAGTCCGGCCACCTTTGCGCCCGCGCCGCTGAAAGAAAGCGGAGCCCTTCGCGCGCCACGCCTCCTTCGCTTCCGCGTTCTGCGAGGCGACGGCATCGAGCAGCGCGCCGGCGAGTGTTTCCATGTCGAGCGCATCGGCCCCGGTTGCGGTAACGAGCTGGCCGAGCTGTTCGATACGACGCGCCTTGATCGCCTTGGCGCGGCTCTCCAGCGCCTTCAATTCCGCGTCATAGTCGCGCACCTTGCGCATGGCGCTCTCTCCTTCCGCGTCAGGTTCACCACAGCCTAGCAAACAGGAACGAGCAGGCAACCTATAACGGGAACGCACTACAGTCGATCAGCGGGAGCAAAGCGAACGATGAGTGCGCGCTTATACGTCGTTGCCGACGTGCGCTAAGTAAGGCAGTATCGCAGGCGTCATGGCGATCTACCATTTCTCCGCCAAGGTTGTGAGCCGCGCGAACGGATCGAGCGCCGTTGCGAGCGCCGCCTATCGTTCCGCATCCGAGCTGCACGACGACCGACTCAACCGCGATCACGATTTCTCGAACAAGGCGGGCGTCATCCACTCCGAGGTGATGTTGCCGGAAGGCGCGCCGGAGCGTTTAAACGATCGCACGACGCTGTGGAACGAGGTGGAGGCAGGCGAGAAGCGCAAGGACGCGCAGCTTGCCCGCGAGGTGGAGTTCTCGATTCCGCGCGAGATGAACGAGAAGCAGGGCGTCCAGCTCGCCCGCGATTTCGTGAAGAAGCAGTTTGTCGATCGCGGGATGGTCGCGGACCTGAACGTGCATTGGGACAAGGCGAAGGACGGCACGCCCAAGCCGCACGCGCATGTCATGATGACGATGCGCGACGTAGGGCCGGAGGGGTTCGGAAAGAAGAACCGCGACTGGAACTCGACCGAGCTGTTAAAGGACTGGCGCGAAGCGTGGAGCGCGCACGTCAATGAGCGCATGGCCGAGCTTGGGCTTGAGGGTCGGATCGATCATCGCTCCTATGAGGCGCAGGGGATCGGGCTGGAGCCGCAGCACAAGATCGGACCCGCAGCATCACGGCGACCAAGCCAAGGGCTTGAGGCGGAGCGGATCGAGGATCACACGCGCATCGCCCGCGAGAACGGTGAGCGGATCATCGCCAATCCCAATGTCGCGTTGGACGCGATCACGCGGCAGCAGGCCACGTTCACCACCCGCGACCTTGCGACGTTCGCGTTCCGGCATAGCGACGGCAAGGAGCAGTTCGACCAAGTGATGGGGGCGGTGCGCGCCAGCCCCGAGCTGGTCGCATTGGGGAAGGATGGGCGCGACCAGGAGCGGTTCACGTCCCGCGAGATGATCGCGACCGAAGCACGGCTTGAGCGTGCTGGAGACGAGCTGGCGGCGCGGAGGGATCATGGTCTCCCGGCCGCGATGCTGAGCAGAGCGAGCGCCGCTGCCGGGAGTGAAGGACTCGTGCTCGGAGACGAGCAGCGAGCCGCGCTGGAGCATATAACCGGGCCAAGCGGCATCGCCAATGTGATCGGCTATGCCGGCACCGGCAAATCCGCCATGTTGGGCGTCGCGCGCGATGGATGGGAGCAGGCGGGCTACACCGTTCGCGGCGCGGCCCTTTCCGGCATCGCGGCCGAAAACCTCGAGGCGGGATCGGGGATCGCGTCGCGCACCATCGCCAGCCTTGAACACGCATGGGGGCAGGGGCGCGAGCAGCTAGGCCCCAAGGACGTGCTGGTGGTGGACGAGGCGGGGATGATCGGCTCGCGCCAGATGGAGCGCGTGTTGAGCCAGGCGCGCGATGCCGGGGCCAAGGTCGTGATGGTCGGCGACCCCGAGCAGTTGCAGGCGATCGAGGCGGGGGCGGCGTTCCGCAGCGTCACCGAGCGGCACGGCGCGGCCGAGATCACCGAGATACGCCGGCAACGCGAGGACTGCCAGCGCAACGCGACGCGCGCGCTCGCCACGGGGCGCACCGGCGAGGCGATCCATGCATATGACGGCAAGGGCATGGTTCACGCGGCCGACACGCGCGAGCAGGCGCGGGGCGAGCTGGTGGACGGCTGGGATCGCGCGCGTCAGGCCGAGCCGGACAAATCCCGTGTCATCCTCACCCACACCAAC
The DNA here is from genome assembly GCF_005406185.4 of Sphingobium sp. RSMS. Lineage (NCBI taxonomy): Bacteria > Pseudomonadati > Pseudomonadota > Alphaproteobacteria > Sphingomonadales > Sphingobiaceae > Sphingobium > Sphingobium sp. RSMS. The sequence goes on from NZ_RPFK02000005.1 coordinate 14,530, forward strand.
GCCGAGGTTCGCGAGCTGAACGAGGAGGCGCGCGGGCGGCTTCGCGCGACCGGCGACCTTGGCAACGACGTGACGTTCAGCGCCGATCGAGGGACGCGCCAGTTCGCGAGCGGCGACCGCTTGATGTTCCTGCGGAACGAGCGGTCGCTGGGGGTGAAGAACGGCACGCTCGGTACGATCGAGCAGGTATCGGCCGAGGGCATGAAGGTTCGGCTCGACAGCGGCGCGCGCGTCGCGTTCGACACCAAGGACTATGCGGCGGTCGATCATGGCTATGCGGCGACGTTCCACAAGTCGCAGGGCGTGACGGTCGATCGCGCGCACATCCTCGCCACCCCCGGCATGGACCGGCACAGCGCCTATGTCGGCATGACGCGGCACCGCGACGGGGTGCAGCTCCATTACGGCCGCGACGACTTCGCCGATCAGCGCCAGCTCGTCCGCACGCTGTCGCGCGACCGGGGCAAGGACATGGCGGGCGACTATGCGGTCCCCGCGCAGGACCAAGCGCGTGCGTTCGCCGAGCGGCGCGAGATCCGGTTCTCGGAACGCGCGCGTCAGGTGGCGGAGAAGGTCCGCGACAAGGCCAAGGGCATGTTCGCCGGGTTCCGGCCGAAGCCGGCACCTGAGAAAGCGACGTCGCCGGAGCGCGTCACGGCCGATCGGCCGCTGGCGCCCTCGCAGGCCCGCGCGATCGAACGCTATGGGCGAGCCGCAGCCGATATGGAGCGGATACGCGCGCAGGGATTGCCGGTGCTGGCGCACCAAGAGAGCGCGTTGCGGCGCGCCGGTGAGGCGCTGGACGCGACCCGACCCTATGCCGCGCGCGACCTTGCCAGCGCGATCGAGCGCGATCCCCGTCTCGCGCGCGACGCGGCCGAGGGCAATACGGGCGGCGCGGCGAAGGCGATGGAAACCGAGCGCCAGGTCCGCATGGACCCGGAGAAGCGCGCGAGCCGGTTCGTGGAGCAGTGGCAGGGCATGAAGGAGGCGGTCGCCAGCATGGAGCGTGCCGGCGACCGCGCGGGCGCGGAAAAACTCGGCAAGCGCATGGAGGGCATCGCGGGCGGGCTGCATCGCGACCCGCAGCTCGAATCCGCGCTGCGTCGCCGCATGCCCGAGTTGGAACTGAAAATGGAGCGGAGCCGGTCAATCGGGCAGGAGCTGGCGCGGTCGCTCAGCATCGGGCGTGACCGCGACCGTGGCATGAGCCGGTAAGGGGGGACAGGTGGCGGACGAGGACGACCAGGGCGGAGCAGACGCGGCCGAGGCGTTTGAGGCCATGCGCGGCGAGCTGGCGCTGTTGCGCCGCGCCGTGGAGGGCTTGGCGGCCGAGCGCGGCGCGATCGACGTGCCCGACTATACCGAGACGTTGGGCGAGTTACAGCGCGACGCGAACACGGCGGCCGAAAATCTCGGGCGCATCGGTCAGTTCCTGAAAACAGCGCCGGCGCTGGCGATGACGCCCGAGCAGATGACGCAACGCATCGTCGCAGCCGGAGCTGCCGCTAGGCGCGAGGATCAGGCGGCGCTCGCCAAGGCGGGCGAGGACAAGGCCCGTGTCATGGCCGAGCTTCGCACCCTCGCCGGGTCCGCATGGACGCGGGCCGAGCAGAAGAACCGGCAGCTATGGTTCGGGTTGGGCGGGCTGGCGCTCGGCATCCTCGCATGGGCGACTCTGCCCGGCCTTGTCGCGCGCGAGATCGCGCCGACGAGTTGGCAATGGCCCGAGCGCATGGCGGCGCGGACGCTCGACCGCCCGATGTGGGATGCGGGGCAGCAGATGATGAACATTGCCGCTCCTGAAAACTGGCGGGCAATCGTCGCTGGCGACAAGGTCGTGACCGCGAATCGAGAGGTGATCGAGCGATGCCGCAAAGCGGCCACAGCAGCGAAGCCAACGCGATGCACAATCGTGATCGAGGCGGAGCGCCCCCAGCTTCGCGGGAGATAGGCATGATCGACAAAGCGAAAGAGATTGCCACCGCGACCAACCTGATGAGGATGGCGCTGGCATTGCTCGACAAAGCGGGAGAGGGAGCGAGCGCCGCAGCCTGCCATCTTCAGGGCGCGATCGACGCCACTGCCGGTGCGCAGCCGATGCAGGACGGCAACGCACTGACCCCGGAACAGGAAGCCGTTCTTGATCGGCTCACTCGCGACCGACCGTCAGGCGAGTAACATACCGCGTGGGCAGAACCCCGCACGATTAGATGCATGGCAGGCGGCGGCTTAAACCGCCGCCCACCAGCTCAGTAATTGTAGCTCGATCCGTAATAGGCCCAGTCGGCCCCAAGCTGCGATTTTGGCCAAGTCGGAGAACGTTTTGGGAACGTGGCATTCGGTATTGACGATGGAAATCATAGAAGAGGACAGTTCGCTCCATCATAGGGAGTGGGTTGATGGATCGGAGTATTCCGGGCGGGGATTTGATCGGACGATGGAGCCTGAGCTTTGCCGATATTGATTTTGTAAATTCGAAGCCGGCCCTGACGCGCCTTGGCCTCGCCGCGCAGCTGAAATTCTTCGCTTCCCTGGGGTTTTTCGCGATCGATCCCGGCTCAATCCCTACCGATGGCCTCTCGTATCTGGCCGAGCAACTCGGTGTCGAGGCTGGCGAGATAGCCGGTTATGACTTTTCCAGTCGGACAGCACGACGGCATTGTGCGGAGATCCTGATCCATCTTGGATATCACCGCATGAAGCGGGTGGATCGCGCGCAATTGACGGAATGGATTGCTGGCGAGCTGTGCCCGGGCGGCCAGTCGATCAATGCCATGCTTGAGCATGTTTTCCTGTGGTGCCGGGACCGGCGTATTTATGGGCCGTCGCGCAAGGAGCTTGAACGTGTCGTTCGCTCACAACGGCAAGATTATCTGGACACCTGGCTGATCGGAACCAGTGATCGGCTTTCGTCAGATGCGGTGGCGTTATTGGAAGCCTCGCTTGCCGATCCGGACAGCTCGACCGGATTCAACAGGATGAAGGGTGACGCCGGACAGGCAACGCTCGACAACATTCTCGACGTGACCGAGAAACTCGCCTTTATCCAGAGACTTGATCTTCCCCATGATCTCCTGACGGCTACGGGCAAGCCATGGGTCGATCAGATTGTTCGCCGCGTTGCCGGTGAAAAGGCCTCGGAGATGCGCCGGCATGCGCCGGCGCGACAGCTCGGCCTTTATGCGATTTATCTAATGTCGCGGGAGGCGCAACTCACTGACGCGATGATCGACCTGCTGATCGAAACCGTTCACAAGATCGGAACGCGCTCGAAACGCAAGGTGGTGGGCGATATCGCGAAAGACATCGAGCGGGTCTATGGAAAGGAGCGCCTGCTGGTCGAGATCGCCAGCGCCTCGATCAATGAACCATCGGGGCGCATCTGCGATGTCATTTTCCCGATCGCCGGTAAGGCCAAGCTGGCGGCGATCGTCAAGGAGAGCCATGCGAAGGGCGCTCTGGACCGGCGCATCTACAAGGTGATGCGTGGTTCCTGGGCCAATCATTACCGGCGCATGCTGCCAAGCCTGCTTTCCGTACTTGAGTTCCGGTCGAACAACGCGGTGTGGCGGCCGGTCCTGGCGGCCCTCGACTGGATCAGGAGCAAGGTGGATGGCGGATGCCGCTTCGTGCCATTGCAGGATGTTCCGATCGATGAGGTGATTCCAGCGCGATGGCGCAGTTCCGTCATTGATGACGATGGGCGGGTAAACCGGATCAGCTATGAGCTTTGCGTCCTGACGCAACTGCGCGACCGCATCCGCTCCAAAGAAATCTGGGTGGTCGGGGCGGATCGCTATCGCAATCCCGATGACGATCTTCCCAAGGACTTCGAGATCAGGCGAGATGCGTACTATTCCGGCCTCAGCCTGACGCCAGATGCGCAGGCGTTTTGCGCCTCGATCCGGGAGGAGCTTGAACGGGAACTGTTGCTCCTCAATGCCAATATTCCACAAAACGACAAGGTCCGGCTCCTGTGGCGCGGCGACAACCGGATATCGATTACACCGTTCAAGCCCTTGCCCGAACCGAAGGGTCTCGCTTCGATCAAAAGCGAGATCGGTCAGCGCTGGCCGATGACCGGACTGCTGGACGTGTTGAAAGAGGCTGCTCTGGACACGGGATTGATGGATGCTTTCGAAACGTCGGCCTCGCGGGTTACCCTGTCGAAAGCAGCCTTGGCTCAGCGTCTTTTGCTGTGTCTCTATGGCTTGGGCACGAACGCCGGGCTCAAGCGGGTCGCTGGCGCAACACCCGATGTCAGTTACGAGGAATTGCTGCATGTCCATCGCCGTTTCATCCACGCGCCAGCGCTGAGGGAGGCGTGCGCGCGGGTAGCAAACGCGACACTGGCAATCCGCAATGCCGCAGTATGGGGAGATGCGGGCACGGCATGCGCGTCCGATTCAACGAAGTTCGGCGCGTGGGACCGCAACCTGATGACGGAATGGCACGCCCGCTATGGCGGCCGTGGCGTCATGATCTACTGGCATGTGGAGAAGCGCGCGACCTGCGTTTATTCCCAGCTCAAGCGGTGCTCTTCCTCGGAGGTCGCCTCCATGATCGAAGGCGTGCTACGCCATTGCACCGACATGGAAATCCAGCGCCAGTACGTCGATAGCCACGGCCAGAGCGCAGTCGGCTTTGCGTTCTGCCGACTCCTTGGATTTGAGCTTGCCCCGCGGCTGAAAGCAGTGGCACGCCAGAAACTGGCCCTTCCCCAAGCCGGCATGCGCACGCGGCTTTCCAATTTACTGCCGATCCTCTCCAGCCCGATCGACTGGGACGAGATCGAGCAACAATATGACGAAATGGTCAAATATGCCGCTGCCATGCAATCGCGCACCGCCGATCCGGAAGCGATCCTGCTCCGGTTTGCCAGAGCCGAAGTGATGCACCCGACCTACAAGGCGCTGAGTGAACTCGGCCGCGCGGTCAAAACAATCTTCCTATGCCGGTATTTGCGTCAGGAGGCATTCCGCCGCGAGATCCACGAAGGGCTGAATGTGGTTGAGAACTGGAACGGCGCTAATGGTTTCGTGTTCTTCGGCAAGGGCGGCGAGATCGCCACCAACCGCATCCATGAGCAGGAAATCTCCGTTCTGGCGCTACACCTCCTGCAAGCGTCGCTGGTGTATGTGAACACCCGCATGCTTCAGACCGTACTGGTTGAGCCGAAGTGGGCGGGGCGGATGACGCCGGAAGATTATCGTGGTCTCACGCCGTTGATCTACAGTCATGTGAACCCTTATGGCCGCTTCGACCTCGACCTGAACGACCGGATTGATTTTGGACGGCTTGCAGCGTGAGGCGGCTGATCGGCCTATAACATTTGGGTACACCCCAGAGTGATAGGGCCGAGTGACACCATTCGTCTGTCACAAAAGGGTGGGTTTGCGCTCAATGTGACGATACACTGCAAGAGCCACCCTAATGTGACGGATTTTGCACTTGGCTCGTATCGGATATGCCCGCGTCAGCACCACGGACCAGGATCTGGATATCCAGATTGGCCGCCTCAAGAATGCAGGTTGCGAAATTATCCGTTCCGAGACCGGATCGGGGGCCTCGCGGAGCGGGCGCACGGAACTGGAAACGATCATGCAGTTTATGCACACCGGCGACGAGCTGGTCGTGCTGCGGCTCGACCGGCTCGGCCGCTCCACGCGCGATGTCCTGAACCTGGTGCATGAGCTTGATGAAAAGGGAGCTTCGCTGCGCATCCTTGAGCCAGAGGTGACGACGGCGGGCGACATGGGGCGAATGGTCATCACCATACTCGGCATGGTCGCCGATATGGAGCTGAAGTTCATCAAGGATCGTCAGCGCGCCGGGATCGAAGCGGCGCGCGCCGAAGGCGTTTACAAAGGCCGGAAGAAGAACGTCGATGACGATGAAATCCGCCGTCGCCTTGCCGCCGGCGCCAGCAAGGCCCGCGTTGCCCGCGACCTGAAGGTCTCACGAATGACCGTCTATCGGGCGCTCGACATTATTCCGTCACAGACCAAACTGCCGGAAAAGCCGCCCACTGCCAGCATCGCCCTGCATCTGATTATCGAGAACTTCAACAAGCGTGGAAGAGGTAGAAAACCCGCTCGGGAGCGGATTGAGGCGATGCTGGAACGCGACTACGCCATGGTAAAAAACGGCAATTGTGATTACAAACTGACCGTCGCCTATGACCCCGATCCGGATGGCATTTCCCTTGATGAGGAAATCCAAAGCCTCCTCTCCGAGATGTTCAACATCGCAGAGAGCTACAATTGCTCCATGGAAGCCGATATCTACGAGGTCGGTGGTCAGCAACGGTCCTGGTAGAATCAATCAAGCGTTCAGTGTTCGTTCTTCAACCTGGCCAAAATCGCAGCTTCGGGCCGACTGGGCCTAATAGCCATAGACTTGGCGGCCATAGTCGCGATCGAATGCCGGCTCGTTGCCGGCGCTGTAGCGCGGGCCGCCTTCAAGCTGTTCCTTGGTCAGATTGACGACATAGCCGCCCTTGTCGGTGTCGTAGGTGAGCTGATCCCAGGGGAGTGGGTGATAGTCGTCGCCCATGCCCAGGAAGCCGCCGAACGACATGACGGCATATTCCGCCTTGCCCGACCGCTTATCGACCATGAAGTTATAGACCGAGCCGAGCTTGTTGCCCTCACGGTCATAGACGGCGGTGCCTTCGACTTTGTTGGAGGCGATCAGACGATCGGTTTCGTCGGTTTCCACGTTGTTGTCAGCCATGCAAATTCTCCTTCCTTGGCCAGAACGAAGGAGCCCGGCAGGGTATCCGACCGAACGGTTGCAGCCGGACGGATTGCGAACCCGGTGCATCGCTCTTGGGTGTGTCGCTATCTAACTATCCGACGAGCGCCTGCGCCGATCTACGCAACAGAGCCGGTCATGATGTCCTGCCCTCGTCGTTCTTGGTTTCAGCGCGTGCGTCGCGCAGGATTTCGATGCCGCCCTTGATCGCGATGAGGGCGGTCGCGAGCCCGACCAGCAGGTCGGGCCAGTTGCTTCCAAGCCAAAACACCAGCACGCCGGCGATCAGGATGCCCCCGTTCGAGATGAAGTCGTTGAAGCTGAAGGTGGTGGCGGCGCGGAGGTTCACGTCCTTCTGCTTCAGCCGCTGAAGCAGCCGCAGGCAGATGTAGTTCACGACGCCGGCAACCGCCGACATGACCATCATCGTCGGCCCGATCGGTTCGCTGCCCTGGATATAGCGGCGGCCGACGTCGATCAGGATGCCGCCGGCGAAAATCAGCAGCATGACGCCCGACGCGGTCGCGGCGCGCCTCTTCCAGGTCTGCCCGTGGCTGAGCGCTATGAGACTGAGCGCGTACACGGCCGTGTCCGACAGGTTGTCCACGCCGTTCGCGATCAGGGCGCTCGAGTCCGCAAAGAACCCGGCGGCGAAGAAGCCCGCCGCGATGGCGACGTTCAGCAGCAGTACGATCCAGAGCGTGCGTCGTTCGTCCGGTGCTTGACGATCGGTAGCGGCAGCCATCCTATAATCTCCTCGAGCGTCAGCAGTGCGAGGGCGCCGACGAAAACGTTGAATTGACGGCGGGGTATCAAGTTTCCCTGCGGATTGCGAAGTGTCATAGCCGGCATCAGAGTGCGGCTTATGAGGCAAGCTCGCCGACCAACGTCGGGCGCCATCGTTCGGTCTGTCCTTTTTACTCAGGTGCGATCAAGCTTTCAGCCGATCCTGTAGCCGGCTTTCAACTTGACGGATGTGGCGGCGCGGTTGCAGGAGCAGTGATTTAATTTTTCCGACGACCGATGGACCGCACATCGTGACGCCCGGACGCGGGGAGACGAGCATGACGAAGATGCCCCAAGAACCGACCCTCGACGCGACGGCTCGATTGCTGCGCGATCCGTACCGCTACATCGCGACACGGTGTCGCCGGTTCGGGTCCGACGCCTTCCAAACCCGCCTTCTGCTCCGGCCGACCATCTGCATGAGCGGCTCCGATGCCGCCGAGCTCTTCTACGACGAGGCGCGGTTCGCGCGTCAGGGCGCGATGCCCGAGCCGGTCCGGGCGACGCTGCTCGGCAAGGGCGGCGTTCAGGGACTGGATGGCGAGGAACACCGCCACCGCAAGGCGTTGTTCGTATCGCTGATGACCCAGGACCGGGTGGCGGCGCTCGGCGCTCGATTTGGCGAGGAGCTTGCCGTCGCCGCGACCCGATGGCGCTCTAGGAGCGAGATCGTGCTATACGATGCGCTACACGAGCCTCTTGCGCGCGCCGTGTGCGCCTGGGCGGGCGTGCCGCTCGCCGAAACCGAAGTGCGCCGTCGAACCCGGCAGCTCGTAGCCATGTTCGATGCTGCGGCGAGCATCGGCCCTCGGCATTTGCGCTCGCGCTTGGCCCGCCGCCGCGCCGAGCGCTGGCTGTCTAATCTCATCCACGACGCCCGCGTCTCTCGCATCGAGACGCCGCCAGGGTCCGCCCTCGGCGCGATCGCCTCGCACCGCGATCTTGGAGGGCAGCCCTTACCGCTCCGCATCGCGGCGGTCGAACTCCTGAACGTGCTGCGGCCAACAGTCGCGGTGGCGGTCTTCATCACGTTCGCCGCGCACGCGCTTCACCTGCACCCCGAGTGGAGGGCACGCTTCCGCGCCGGCGATGACACCGACCTGGATGCGTTTGTTCAAGAGGTGCGGCGCTTCTACCCATTCTTCCCGGCCGTGGCGGCGCGCGTGCGCACCGGGTTCACGTGGCGAGGCATGCACTTCCCGAAGGGGCGGCGCGCGATGCTCGACCTGTTCGGCACCGATCGCGATGCGCGCACCTGGTCGGGGCCGGACGAGTTCCGTCCGGGACGCTTCCAAGAGGATGATGGTGGCGCCTTCGGCTTCATTCCCCAGGGCGGCGGTGACGCGCGCATTCATCATCGCTGCCCGGGCGAGCCGGTCACGGTCGAGCTGATGAAGGTTGCAGTCCGCTTCTTATCGGCGGAAATCACCTACGATGTGCCCGAGCAGGACCTCGGCATCGCTTGGTCCCGTTTACCGGCGCTCCCGCATAGCGGCATGATAATTCGTGACGTTCGGGCCGCGACAACGGATCCAAGACACATTCTATAACAAGGGCGATTGGGTAAAGCCTTAGGTGATAACCGCCGCTTCGACAGCAAGCGTCACGGATATGGGAAGAGGCCCGATCGGACGCGCGCCGGAGCGACATCGACCATGATCTTTATTGATACCGAGTTGGGTAGGTATGTGCGGTCGCCGTTCACCGCCGCCCTCGCGATCAGCTTCTTGGCCATGCCAGCGTTCGCTCAGAAGCGGGACGAGCAACTGTGGATAGAGATCAACGCTTCGACCGTGCTATCCGAAGGCGTCAAGCTGGAGCTTGAGAGCAACCAACGCATCAGCAACGATCTAGGCGGACTTTATGAAAGTCAGTATCTCGCCGCGGTTGGCGTCGAGATTGCCAACGGCGTGACACTGACCGGCGGCGTCAACCGCGTGATCGCTGTCGATAACGGCAAGGTTAGCAGTACTGAATGGCGTCCGCGTCAGGAGATCGGCCTTCCGATCGTTGCGCTGGGACGGGGTAAGCTGGCCGGCCGCGTGCGCTTCGAACAGCGCTTTAGGAGTGACGGCAACGATGTCGGCCACCGTGTCCGGCCCGAAATTTCCTATACGCTGCCGCTTACGGAGATGCTCAAAATCAGACTGGCGCACGAGAGTTATTTCAACCTCAACACCACAGATTTCGGCCAGGATGCGGGGCACGAACGGATGCGGAATTCGGCTGCGATATTGTTTCCGATCACCGCAAAAGTGAACGCGGAAGTCGGCTACTTGAATCAATACCGCTTCAATGGCGAGGCTCGCGACCTGATGGAGCACGCACTGAACACCAGGTTATCAATCAGGTTTTAACCCGCTTCCCGCCGTCCGCAGCTTTCGCCCTTGTTCCGCGAAAGGTGGTTTGTAAGAGGTCAAAACCGGTCGGTTTTGACACCAGCTCGCCCCCCAGCTTTCTCAAGGGTTTGCAGGTGTCATAAACCCATGTCAGAATAGGCACATGGAAATCGGCTATGCCCGCGTGTCCCGAGGTGACTCCCAGGACATAGACCCGCAGCTTCGCGCCCTCCGCGATGCCGGGTGCGATCCCATCTACCAGGAGGAAGCATCGGGCGGTCGCGCTGACCGCCCCGAGCTGGCGCGCGCGATCGGCGCGTTAAAGGCCGGCGACGTGTTCGTGGTGTGGAAGCTCGATCGGCTATCGCGCTCACTTCGCGACCTTCTGTTCACCCTTGAGGCGATCACCGCAGCCGGCGCTGGGTTCCGATCGGTGACGGAGGCGATCGACACCACCACCGCTCCCGGTCGGCTGATGACGCAGCTGCTTGGCGCGTTCGCCGAGTTCGAGCGTGCCATGATCCGCGAGCGGACCATGAATGGGCTGGCGCACGCGCGAAAGGCCGGCAGGCACCTTGGACGCCGGCCGAGCCTTACCGGTCAGCAGCGCGCCGAGATCATCGCTAAGGCAGAATCCGGCCACGGCTCCCCTGCCCAGCTCGCCAACCTGTTCCGCGTATCGCGATCGACGGTGCAGCGCGTGTTGCGCGAGCATCGTGAGCGGCAGACGGCGGTCGTATGACTTGTTCCAGGAGCGTGATTGGCGTGGTTCTCGCTGCGGCTCTTGGGCTTGCGGGATGCGGACCTGAAGCCAATCCGGCTTCGGTCAGGCAGCTCCCAGGGCAACCAAGTATATCGGAACGGCCCTCTCCACCGCCAGCACCTGGCTCCAATTTCAGCTACGGCAACACGATCGCACTTCCCGGCAGTCCGGACACCAGCGGGCTGGAAGATGCTCAAATCGATGCGATGTTTGATGCAGCAGTCGCGCAAGCTCAACCGATGGAGGAGAAGCGCGCCATTTGCGTTGGTATGCAGGGCTTGAACGACAAAGCCGTCAAGGATGCCCCGGCACGGGTGGTGGAGCGACTAGGGCAGATGTTGCGATTGCCCGCCGTTCCCGCCTCGCAATGCAGATTTGATGCGTTTCCTTTCGTCGTTGCGACCAGAGCGAATGCCATCCTCTACACCGTGAAGGTGGAATCCCGTGATGCACTTGGCATCCAGACCTTCTGGGCGACCGCCACTTATGGCAACCTTGGCTCGAATGGTGCGAAGTTCCGGCTTGTCCAGGACAATGGACGTTGGAAACCAGAAGCTACGGGAGTTTCAGTCGTATCATGAAGTGGACGGGCTGGCATAGCTCGCCAGCCTATTCCGTGTGTCGCGATCGATCGTGCGTGAGCATGGCGCATCAGGCGACACAGCTGCCGAAGCGCATTAGGTGAACCGAATACACGGCCCCGAGAGGGTGTCCGTTTCCTGTAAGGGAAGCAAGGACCGCGAATGACCGACACCACACCCGCCGATGAAGATTTGGGAAAGCTGCATCCCGAGGAGTTTGCAGCGGTCACGCCGCCTTTCACGCAGGTGCATCCCGCCGGTCGAATCCTGTTAAGGGCGACCGGGAAAAGCGCTTTGCGTGGTATTGGGGCTATAGCGAAGCAGAGCGCGAGAGCGTTCCCGACGATGATGAGGAGCTGCCCACCGTCACGGTTGCGGATCTGATCGAGCACCTTACCCGCCTCTACCCCGGCGACGCCCATGTCCACCTTACGGTAGCGGAGCATCGGGGGTTGGGGAATGTGCCGGCGGCCGTTTGCCTTGACGTGGCGCTCAAACACATTCGAAGCGCATCTAAGGGCAGCTCCATCT